>NZ_JCACRY010000001.1:0-3153634 GCF_059073055.1 Psychrobacter sp. H29
ATAGCGACGTTGTCCTTCGGCATAGAGGGTATCGAAAGCCAATGAAGACTTACCAGAGCCAGACAAGCCTGTGATTACCACGAACTTATCTCGCGGAATGTCTAAATCAATATTTTTTAAATTATGAGTACGTGCGCCGCGTATTGCGATATGGTCATGTGCCATCGTTTATGGGTTTCCTATTTGCTAAAAGGGGAGTGAAAATATGTCAAATAAAAAGCTAAATACAGATCAATACAATGTTTATTTGATAGTGGCATATTAAAGATATGCAGTGGTTGGTTGAAAATGCGAATAAGTTTTCAGTTTGTAATTGTGCTACCACTTATAATTTTACTATTAATAGTTTCGCTGCTGACTACCAGTGCTTTATATGGTTACTTACTATTTATTTCGCGAGGCAATTGATTCTGTATATCTGCCTTGTGCGTCTAAGCAAATCTAAATCAAATCCCTGTTAAGTAACAGGCATCGTTTGTTATGGTTTTGACCAAAAGTGTCATTTTTTGAAGGGGTTTGTCATTCAAATTATCGTCTGAGTCGAGTGCTAATAACGTTTGCGACGCCTTACTTTATTGTCATGGCGACAGCATTATTCAAGGTGTAATAAGGTATATGATGCAGTTGGTAACAAAATAATCTTGTAATATGAACGGCTTGAGCGTGAGCGGTCACTAGAGTATGTTCGCTTGAATGGTAGCGTCAGCACAAAAACCCAAAAGTCTCGGCAACCAAACGGCGAATGTCTTATACTAGGGGGCTTGATTTGTAGGCTGATGCCTTGATAAACCAGTAGTGATAAATCATGGTGTAGTAGAAATGCCAGCAGCGAAAAACCAGCAGTGATCAACCAGTGAGGCAATTATGAATAGCGTAGAGAAACGGGCAATCCTCGGGGTCGGTGGTATCTTTGCCTTGCGAATGATTGGCTTGTTTATGATTGTGCCAGTGTTCTCTGTTTATGGGAGCAATTATACACATGCGACGCCGTTTTTGATTGGGCTGGCAGTCGGTATATATGGTTTGGGGCAAGCTATTTTTCAGATACCAATGAGCCTTGCTGCTGATAAGTTCCCGCGCAAACCCATTATATTTTTGGGATTGGTATTGTTTGCGATTGGCGGGATAATTGCGGCAAATGCAACCGACATATATGAGGTAATCATTGGACGGGCGCTGGCGGGTAGTGGCGCGGTCTCTGCGGTATTGATGGCGCTCTTAGCCGATGTGACGCGTGAGGAGATGCGCACCAAAGCAATGGCTACCATGGGTCTGACTATTGCGACCTCTATCATGCTTGCCTTTGCCTTTGGTCCATTGTTAGTCGGTTCGCTCGGTATATCTGGGCTGTTTTGGCTGACATCAGGGTTTGCCGTATTGGCGATGTTATTGCTGCTTGCTGTGCCAACACCGATGCGTGTGCTCAAACACAATCTAGACAACAAAACCATCGGTCAGCAACTGGCAACTGTCCTCAAGATTGGCGATCTTAACCGCTTACACATGGCTATATTTGCTTTGCATTTAACGATGACGGCTATATTTGTCATACTGCCACACCAGCTGAGCGAAGTGATGGGGCTATCAGTACGTCAGCAAGGACTGGTGTATTTGCCGCTGTTGTTCATTGGTTTTGCAATCGCGATACCTTTTATTATTATCGCCGAAAAGAAACGTAAGATGCGTCAGGTGTTCTTGGCAGCGATAGCGCTAATGACCGCAGCATTGGCGCTGCTTGCACTGGGCAGTCAGGTTGGTGTCGGCATCATCTTGGGTTTGCTACTGTACTTTATGGGCTTTAACTTACTTGAGGCCACCATTCCTTCATGGATCTCTAAGCGTGCACCAGTTGCCAATAAAGCAACGGCAATGGGGCTTAACTCTTCGAGTCAGTTCTTTGGTGCGTTCGTTGGCGGTGCGATGGGTGGTTTACTGCTAAATCAGCCGAACTTATTGGCATGGGGTATCTTGGCTATCATTATGGGCGCCGCGCTATTGATCATTCTTCCGATTGCGCAGCCGCCTTATTTATCAAGTACGACAGTGACGATACCCAAAAACATCAATATCCAAGAGTGGTCACGTCAAATGCTCGCGGTAGATGGCGTTGATGAGCTGGTCGTGATGGCAAAAGAGCAGGTGGCTTATTTAAAATTAGATAAGACGCAATTGACGGACGACTCGCGTCAGCAGCTGTCAGGTTTGGCACAGAGTCCACTCGACCTCTAGTACGTTATTTATAGACTCATAAATTCGTAGAAGCGGGACTATTGTAGAAACGAAGATAAATGTGCAGCGCTGAGTAGACAATACTCCTATAGATGGCCATTATGAGTAAGTAGACATTAACCCTTTATCTCTATTTACAAGGAATTGATATGAGTAAGTTTAAAAAGCTAGCGATGGGTTTTGGACTGTCAGCCACGCTATTGGCTTCTGGCTGTGCGACACAGAATATTCAAGCCTATCAGAACACGACGCCGACGCTCGATATGCATGAGTTTTTCTCAGGTCAAATTGAGGGTTGGGGAATGTTCCAAAGTCGCAATGGTGAGGTCAAAAAACGTTTTTATGTCGACATCGATGCAACTCATGAAGGCGATGATGTCATCGTCTTAAATGAAAAGTTCTCATGGGCAGATGGCACAAAGTCTCAACGCATATGGCGTCTGACTGAACAATCAGACGGTCGCTGGGTTGGTACCGCTGGAGACGTCGTAGGCGCGGCAACAGGTGAGGTGGTAGGCAATACCTTGCACTGGAACTACGTATTAGAGCTACCTGTTGAAGATAAGACTTATAATGTCAATTTTGATGATTGGATGTATCTTATCAATGAAGATGTCATGCTCAATCGTTCAGTGATGACAAAGTTTGGCGTGGAGCTGGGCAGTGTGACGCTGAGTATGCACCGTCAAAACGCTACTGATAAGTAATTACTGTCAGGTAACTATTCTTAAGTAACTATTGTCAAGTAATGGTTTATAGGACTGCGATTGGATAACACTATAAATGGATAGCGCTGAATTTGGATAATGCGATAAATTATTAAGCACAATAAAATATGCTTAAAAGTACCCAGTATTCAGCGCATCTTGAAAATGGCAAAATGCCCCTAATAGTAGTAGAACTACGATAGTTTTGAGAAATTATTTAGGCGACATAGATTGACGTCTACCCTAAGTAGACTGTAGATATTTCAATAAAAATTGGTTAAAGTAAACTCATATAATTGATATTACTAAGAGTTGATAGCATCAAATGCTGCTATTAGATAACGATTAAAACAACGTATTAAATTATTCATCAATAAAAGGACAGTATCATGCGCGGAGTTAATAAAGTTATCATCATTGGTAACCTTGGAGCAGATCCTGAGGCACGCCAGTTCAATAATGGTGGCAGCGTGACCAATATTTCAGTTGCGACATCAGAGCAGTGGACAGACAAACAAAGCGGCGAAAAAAGAGAAGCGACAGAGTGGCATCGTATCTCGCTATTCAATCGTCTGGGTGAGATCGCCGCGCAGTATCTGCGTAAAGGCAGCAAGGTCTATATCGAAGGCAGTCTGCGTACGCGTAAATATCAAGACCAAAGCGGCCAAGATCGTTACATTACTGAGATTCGCGCTGAGCAAATGCAGATGCTTGATGGTCAGACTGGCGGTGGTCAGGGACAAGGCAATAGTGGTGGTTTCAGTAACAACCAAGGTGGCTCAAATCAGGGTTATGACAATCAAAATGGCCAAAACAACTATGGTCAGCCAGCTCAGCAAGGCGGGTACAATAACCAAGCGAATGGTGGGCAGAACAGTTTTAATAATCAAAACGCGCCTGCGCCGCAAAATCAGTTCAATCAATCAGCACAAAAGCCAGCACAGTCTAAGCCTACAGCGATGCCAGATGGTCCTGTAGATGATGATATTCCGTTCTAATTTATATAAGAAAGGAAGTGTAAAGTTAATTGAATAGATAAAGAACCTCGTCACTGGCGGGGTTTTTTAATGTGTGATCATAAATACTTAAAAATTCAGTCACTGCTAAAATTCTAATATCAGCTTTGGTCATATTACAAGTTGGTTGCTAAGACATATAGAAGCATCTATCTTTAGAAATACATAAAGATAAGACTTCTGTTTGTTTTTGCCTGCTTTATATTTTTAAATTATTCATTATCTTTATTCATTTTTTTGCCACAAGTAAATGGACAATAGCCACCTGCAAATAAAATTAATGCCATAAACTACTTTTTATGACTGTTTTCATTATCATTTTTTATATTGAAATTTATAAAAACTACCTTTCATACCTCATATAAACCGTTTGTTCTATCCAGTTTAATTGAGACTAACAGTTTATTGATGACATTGATATACTCAGCTCAAATAAAACTGCACACGACTTTAAGTATTGATGCTGCTACTAAAAAGTTATCTAGCAATAAATACGAATCAATTAAAGTTCGATCATGTGACGGTTTAAAACATAAAATTATTTGGGTTGGCATCTTACAGGCAGGGTGCTTATCTGACTGCCAGTACAGAGTATAAAGAATGAATGACGGTGATGTGTTTCGCAAAAGTGATGTGGGTAGAGAAGAGATAAAGTCTCAAAGTCTTGGTGTATTACCAAGAGAAGCAAGAACGTTGTTAATTATGATCGACGGTAAGCGAACCTACCAAAACTACCTAGATACACTCGATAATAGCAAAATGTTTGCTGACTTTGGTGGTGTTGCACCTCTATTCGAGCTGCTTTTAGAGCTCGAGTGTATCGAAGTGGCGAATACCACGAATACGCGTGCCCGTATCAAGACAGAACCTCAAGCATCTAGCAGCACGCAAGTGCCAGAGACCTTGCGATCTCAATCAACACAAAACTCGTTTGATACCAGTACCGAGACAGAGTTCGATCGTACTTTTAATAGTAAATCACCTAGCAGCGTTATAGACGCTGGTAAAAAATCGTTAGGCGGTATTTTTAAGTCAAAAGTATCTGATAGCAATTATGGAACGATAAAATCGGACTTGGCGACTTATATTGAAAAAAACGCCCCGCCTGCTGAGGCTTGGGGTTATCTGTTAAGTTTGGAGCAGTGCAATGACAGCTCACAATTGCTGCGATTGGCACAAGAGATACAAAAGAGCAGCAACGCAAATTTATCACGTGGTATGAATGAGTTTATCAAAAGAACTCAGTAGTAGAGTGGATAAAACAACTGGCTCATTATCAAAAGTAAATAAGCTGTCTTTGCTTATTGGGCTATCAAATATGTACACACTATTAAATATCTACAAGCTATTAAATATTTACAAGCTTAACAAACTAATTGGAAAAACCTATGGAATCAGTCGATCTTTCAGAGTCAAATCGTCAAAAAATGCAACATGGAGAGCATCTCATTGTACGTTTGACTTATATTAGCCGTTATAACAATAATAATCTCAACGGTGAGGTGACTCGTATTCTTGAGCAAGCGCAGCAAAACAATGAGCGCAATGGTATTACTGGTGCCCTAGTATTTAACCACAACTACTTTTTGCAGAGTATTGAAGGGGCAAGACCAGTGATCAATGCACTGCTTAGAAAACTTGTCCAAGACGATCGCCACCACTCTTTACAGATCGTTGAGTGCCGCGAAGTTGATCAGCGTCACTGGAACAAATGGTCAATGAAATACTTGATTCCAAGCGATGAGAACAAAGGGATTGCTCTGAAGTTTTCGACAGGTAATGAGTTCAACCCTTACCTGATGAGTACCAACCAAATTATGATGTTGATTGATACGTTATCGGAGCTTCAAGAGCAAGAAGGACAGCATGCTTCTCAAAAGAAAAAACCTTGGTATGCTTTTGGCTAATTGGTTGATGCCTATAGAGTCTACCTGCTTCCATAACTTTTTTATAAGAGAAAAAATATGACATCAGTAAATACAGATGCTCACATCTTAATGAGCATGACCTATGCCAGTCGCGCAAACCCAGATGTATCGGCTACTGACTTCAACGAGATATTGCAGCAAGCACAGATCAATAACGCCGCCAACGGCATTACTGGCATGCTGACATTTAATAAAGATTATTTTTTGCAGACCGTAGAAGGTCCAAGAGCGCAAATTAATCGTTTGCTATATAGCCTGATTGCTGATGAGCGTCATTATGATTTACAGGTTATTGAAACGCGAGAATTAAAGCACAGAGAATGGTCAAAGTGGTCTATGAATTACGCATCTCCAACCGAAGAGAACGCTGCTGTGTATCTAAAATACTCTACTACGAATGGGTTCAATCCATATTTGTTGAATGCCGACTCTGCCAATGGCTTGATGAATGAGCTGAGTGCTCAAAAAGGTTAGATAAAATATCTGGGTCTCGATAGCAGTCAAATACCCTGAAGTTAATCAAAAAATATTTTGAGATAATAATTAGGATAACAGTCGATTGACTTTAATTATATCTAATATAATGAATATTTGTTGTGGCCAATAATGCTGCATTGCCAATAACGCTCAATTGTTAGTATGACGAAATATCAAAACAGCAACGATGGTTTTTGATAAATGAATGATCAAGCAAATTTTTGAAGATGTAATATCGACTTAGTTAAAAACAGTGTTAATGATGAATGAATATTCATTCAGGTTCTCAATAGGAATGATAGCTCTATTGAGGTGAATAACTTTTATACAATTGGATTTATTATGAGCAAAAACAACGCAATCGATTTAGACAACTTAAACGTAGACGAGCTACGTGCTATTACTGAAAATGCACAACAGCTTATCGCCAAAAAACAACACCAGCGTTTGTATGACGCGTATATGCAGTTCGAAAAAATCGCAAAAGAGAGCAATGCGACTATCGAAGAGATCCTAAAAGCTGGTGAGACGTTAGAGAAAAAACGCAGTATTAAGTACCGCAATGGGGATAACAACGAAGAGACTTGGACTGGTCGCGGACGTAAACCAACGTGGTTGGTCGAAGCACTCGCAGCAGGTCGTGATCTTGAAGACTTTGCGATCTAATGGTGTAGACCTAGGTCGCCATACAGTACGCAGACGAGCTTAGCAGTCTTGTAGATAGTGGTTTATTTACAAGTATTTAGTCGTAAGTGACGTCACATCGCAAAACAGAGAAGCCAGTATCTATGTTGCCATTATTTTGGCAAAAAGATACTGGCTTTTTTTCTGTCATCTATAGGCCATTGTTTGTTATGATAATGACGTTTTGGTCTTATATAAGAGTTGTGCAACTGTGACCCAAGTATCTGAGTTGTCTCATAAACGTCCTCGTAAGCTTTGGTGGCTGATCGGGTTCGTATTGTTTGCACTATTTGCCGTGTTGCAGATGCCAGCGGCGTGGCTACTTGAGAAATATGCGCCCAATACCCCCTATGTACAGCATGTGTCAGGCAATGTCTGGCAGGGCTCTGCTATCTGGCAACTTCCCATATCATCGACACCGCTCATAGGCATGGCCGACTGGTCGTGGCAGCCATGGCAACTGCTCACAGGTAAGCTTGGCGCAGATATCAACATAAAAACAGAGCAAACAAGACTGAATGGACAGGTGAAGCTTGGTTTTAACTCATGGCAAGTCGACGATATGAGTGGGAAAATCGCGCCTGAGACTCTAAAAAGTGTCGTTGACTGGCAATTACCCAATACGCCTATTCAGGTCAATGGCGTCTCATTGACGCGCTTATCTGATGACGCCGACAACAAGGTAACATCAGAAACTTCTAACAATGCATCTACTCAGAGTACTACTGGATTCAGTGCTGCAGAGGGGCAGCTGACATGGGTAGGCGGTGAGGTGGGCTATCCCAGTGGTGGCAAAGTTTTTTATCTGACTATGCCTGCATTACGGGCAGAGCTGAGCGCAGAGCAGAAAAACAATAGAAACCTTCTGCATATCAACTTGTTGAATAATCAAGATAAGCGTCTGGGTGATCTGTATATAGACGGTGATAATATGCTGGATGTCAGTCTGACCCAGCGCCTACTAGAAAACATGCCTGAGTACAAAGGACAGGCACCGCAAGATACGCCAGTCGTTAGTGTGCGTCAACCGTTGCTAACTGGTCTAGGGGCAAACTAAATGGCCAATATGACCGCAAGCCTAAAACCCGTTATAAATACTCTCAATCGTTTTTCAGGATGGTTATTGCTACTCGCCATTGCTTGGTTATGTTGGACAGCTGCCCGTCTTTTGTGGTTATTGTTGGCAGCGCCCTTAGCACCTGCATTACCGCTAGCCCCTTTGCAAAGTAATGCAAAGTCTACCAATGATTACAGTGGTTTGTTTGCGATATTTGCTGATCCCGATCCCATTGCGGAGGCAGTCCAGCCACCACCCAACGTTGAGCTCAAAGGGGTGTTGCTAGCGATACCTGAGAGTATGTCTTCGGCATTACTTAATATTAATGGTGAGGTGAAAAACTACCGAATCGGTGATGGACTAAAAGATAGTGACTATATTCTTGTCGCTGTTGATTGGAATTCAGTTATTATCGCTGATGCTAATGATAAAGAGACCATCATTAGCATGCCAGATGCCATGATACTAGATCAAAGCAAAATGCTGGCAGGCGGCGTTAGTAATCAGCGCTTGCCTAGTAACAGTCTATTACCAACTGCTCCTCAGGCATTGCAAGAGACACCTTCTGAGCCCGCAGTAGAGACGAGTGAAAGTAGTCCGCAGTCAGCTATTGAGGAGGCGGTCACGGCGTTGCAAGAGAACCCTGCCAGTTATTTGAGTAGAATGGGGGTGATGGCGTCAGGTGAGAGCTATCAAGTGACAGCCGCGATGCCGTCAAAACTACGTAACCGATTAGGGCTTGAGCCGGGTGACAAAGTACTGACGGTAAATGGACAAAGCGTGGGTAACAATCCGGCTCAAGATGCGGGCGTGTTACAGCAAGTACAGCAAGCAGGTGAAGCACAGATCGAGGTTCAACGTGGTGAGCAAGTCATTACGATTCGCCAGCAGTTCTAGCACGGCGGCTCTTTAGCACAGGTTGCTCGTTAAAAACTCAGTACATATTATGCAATATCATTGTAGGTAATTATAAATATGGTAAGTTTTCATCAATTTTCAGCCACACCTTTACATCGTGTTCTGCAGCGCTTGATGCGTCTAAGCCGTCCTATCTGCCTAGCGGTACCATTGTGGGCAGCCAGTATGGGCCTTGCGAGTGCTGAGAGTTGGAAGGTCAACTTACAAGATGCCGATATCAAAGCTTTTATCAATGAAGTGGCAACCATCACTGATCAAAACTTTGTCCTTGATCCTCGTATCAATGGCAATGTCACCGTCATCTCCAACAAAGCCTTATCCCGTGATGAAATTTATCAGCTGTTTTTGAGTGTGATGCAGGTCAATGGTATCGCGGCGATTGAGTCGGGTACGACGACCAAGCTAGTGCCGGATAATGTTGCCAAGCAATCTGGCGTTGCTGTTGATTTGCGTGGCAACAGTGTTGGGGAGTCATTGGCAACCCGAGTGATTTATTTGACAAATACCCAAGCTGCGGAGGTTTTAGGGGTCATACGGCCACTGATGCCGCAGTCAGCCCACGCTGCTGCGGTACCTGGCGTAAATGCGCTTGTGCTATCGGATCGAGCAGATAGCCTCAATCAGCTGACAGCGCTTATTCGTGATTTGGACAGCAACGTCAATGATAGTTTACAAGTGATTCCATTACGTCACGTCGATGCCGAACGTATGATGGAGCTCATTAGTGCGTTGGTCGCAAATGCTGGTAGCGGTCAAGCGCAAGGTAGTAACAATCAGCTAAAGGTCATCGCTGATACCTCAAGCGATAGACTGCTGGTCAAAGGCAGTCCTGAGATGATTGCCAAAGTTCAGGAGATGGTCAATCAGCTCGATACTACGCCTACAAGACGCCTAAGTGGCCTCCGTGTCTTTCGCCTAAAGTATGCTAGTGCCACTCACATTGCCGATATGCTAAGAGGGTTGCTGGCCAATCAGTCAATCAATAGCGCTGGTGCAACATCCACATTAGAATCAGCCTCTTTGAATGATGCAAGCAGCATAGGCGCATCCATCAATAGTGCTGCAAATGAAAGTATTAATAATAGCAGCCCCTCAGTGGTACCCACCAGCAATGCAGGCGTAGCGAGTACAGGCGTCGGGAGCCGACCGTTTAGTATCATTGCTGATGAGACGCAAAATGCCGTTATCGTAAACGCTGCGCCTGAGCTCATGTTTGAGATTGAAGATGCCGTCAATCAATTAGACAGTCGCCGCGCGCAGGTATTGATTCAGGCTGCTATTGTAGAAGTCTCAGGAGATGATGCGACTCAGCTCGGTGTTCAGTGGGCGCTTGGCAATGCCAACAGCGGTTACGGCGTTGTAAATTTTAATAATGTCGGCGCTAGTGCAACGACGCTGGCTGCCGCTGCACTGGCAGGGAGCAGTACGGGTATAAGTGCGGCTGCCAGCTCTATCGTTGGTGCATTGGTCGGTATCGGTGACAGTCGAACAGACAGTCAAGGGAATACTGAGTTTTATGGTGCTATTTTGCAGGCACTTGATTCTTCTACCAGTGCCAATCTACTATCTATGCCGTCTATTTTGACATTAGACAATGAAAAAGCCAGTATTCTGGTTGGACAGAATGTTCCTTTTGTCACAGGCTCATTCACCACTAGCGGCAATGATTCAAACAACCCTTTCCAGACCATCGACCGTCAAGACATTGGTATCAACCTTAATGTCATTCCCCACATTGGCGATAACGGCACAGTACGTTTGGAGGTGTCTCAAGAAGTCTCGTCTGTCGTACCAGGCAGTACTGGCAATGCTAGTGGCTTAATCACTAATAAAAGCCTTATTAATACGACGATTTTAGCAGATGATCAGCAAACCATCGCTTTAGGCGGTTTGATGCGTGACAACAGCACCACTCGCCAACAAAAAGTTCCAGGTCTTGGTAATGTTCCGCTAATTGGAAGATTATTCCGCTCTGATAATGACAGTACCCAAAAGAGCAATTTGATCATATTTTTGCAGCCAACTATCTTGCGTGATGGTGGTGCGGTAGCGAGTGTGACTGAGCGCAAGTTCAATCAGATGCGTGTACTGCAGCTGGTCATTGACAAAAACGGCACGATTAAACAACTGCCACTGAGTGGTACACAAGGTTGGGATGGCGATGTCAGTGCAGACTACGAGTTAATGCCACTCAACCCGCTCATTCCTAAGCGTGATCAGACCCCAAATTCAACTTCTCAAGGTTTTACCAAGGTAGACAGTCCTAATAGTGGTATAACGACCTATCCGCTAAGTCGTTAAAGCTAACGTAGTTCGCTACTAGTTATTTGCTACTGTAGATCGCCAATGTCCCTTAATTACTATGAGCCAATGCACGATATAATTGTATAGTTATGTCGTACATTGGCTTGCGTGTTCACAATATAGCCACTACTATACTAAACATTAGTAGAATAATATCGCGTATCCGATATCTGTTGATATGATTTATATTCAGGTAGTAAATGGAGCCAAAATGGCAAATCATAAAATGTTTAAGAAATGGCTAGTCCTGAGCGCTATTGCTACCGCTTTGACGCTCATTCCTCGGCGCAGCAGCCGCAACGCTGACACAGAGGTATCCAATAAAGACTGCAACAAAGCCAGTGATCAAAGTAGCTCTCATGATGATACGAACGCTAATTAGATCACGTATTAAATAGGCAGTGCAGGCTTTTTATATTGGGTTTTATAGTTAGCGCATCAGCTGTTAATATAGTCATTGGTATAATATGATGATTGATAAGGTATTTTGCTAAAACAGTTATTTTGGAGCATATCAATGGCGGCTACCGAGTCATCGACTCTCGATAAAAAAACATCAGTCAGGATGTATCCCCTCATTGATACACATACTCATTTTGATACGCCAGTATTTGATGATGATCGAGCTTGGCAGGTACAGCGTGCTTATAGTCAAGGTGTACGCCATTTAGTGTTGGTAGGTTACTTATATCAGTATTTTGAGCGGATGTACGACACTGAGCAGGTACTGAACAAAAAAGCATCACAGTCTTCTGCCAGCGATATTCAATATCAGGACGAACCTTATATACATACTCATATTGCGCTGGGTTTGCATCCTTTTTATATCGAACAGCATACTGACGAGCACCTGATAGCATTGGCACAGATGATGACAGAGCGCCGCCCTTTAGCTATTGGTGAGATTGGCCTAGATACATTTACTGATGCGATGAAAGCGCCTAGTGTATTTGCTAGGCAAAAGCGCTTTTTTAAGGCGCAATTAGATATTGCAGTGACCCATGAATTGCCAGTGATGCTGCATATTCGTAAGGCGCATGCCGAAGCACTCGCTATATTAAAAGCGCATGATTATGATGCACATGAATTGGGCGGTATTGCCCACAGCTTTAGCGGCGGTGAACAAGAGGCCAAGGCTTTTGTAAAATTGGGATTTAAGCTGGGTGTTACCGGTCAGATTACCAATCCAAATGCCAAAAAACTCCGCCGTGCGATTACAGCCGTTGTTGAAGAGTATGGTATAGCATGTTTGGTGATAGAGACTGACTGCCCAGATATGACGCCTATGATGTGTCAAACATCGCATGATGAGCATTCAGAGTCTGGACAGAGCCCCTATAATGAAAGAGAAAATGCCCATAAGCATGATAGAAACGTCCCTGCTAATTTGCCTTGGGTGCTAATAAGTCTGAGTGAGCTATTGGGCGTATCACGTGATAAACTTGCTAAGCAGTTGTGGCAAAATAGCTGTGACGCCCTAAAAATAACATGGACCTATCCGGCATGACTAATCTTGTATGATTGGTCTAGCATGACCATGAGAGACGATAGGAAAATGGAAAAGGCGAGGGGTAAAACGCAAGTCATAAATGTCGTGGTTAGCACATAAAGCAATAGTTATCATTAAAAAGAGTAATTCGAACCGTTATGAATGAAACACAACAATTTGAGCCGCCAAAATTAAAAGAAAACGCTCTAGTACAACGCGACGCTGATCAAGAAAGTGAGCAGTATGATCGCCGTTTTCAAGGGACGCGCACGCTCTATGGTACGTCAGCGGTAGATACTTTTGCGGCAGCTCATGTCTACGTTATTGGCGTAGGGGGTGTGGGCTCTTGGGCCGCTGAGGCACTGGCTCGAACAGCAGTAGGTACCATCACTTTGATTGATTTGGATGTATTGGTCGCCTCTAATGTCAATCGGCAGCTACCTGCTTTAGACAGTAGCTTTGGTCAAAGTAAGATTGCGGCAATGGCAGCACGTATCAAAGAGATTAACCCCAAAGTGACGTTGAATCTTATTGATGATTTTTTGACAGTAGATAACGTCGCTGCCCTACTACCAAGTCTTGATGATGCAAAAGCTGCTGCCAAGCAAGGTAAGCCCATAGTAGTGTTAGACTGTGTAGATGACATGAATGCCAAGCTAGCAATCGCACTGCATTGCCGTTTTAATAAACTAAAGCTCGTCTGTGCGGGCGGTGCAGGTGGCAAAATAGATCCAAGTCAAGTTAGAGTAAGCGATTTGCGCGACAGCTATCAAGATCCACTACTGGCCAAACTGCGCAATAAATTACGTCATGAAAAAGGCATCAATAGCGCACTAAAAGACAAGTTCGGTATCAAGTGCGTTTATTCTATAGAGCCGCCACATGTAGACAAGAGTTGCCAAGCAGGCGGTTTACAGTGTGGAGGCTATGGGTCAGCAGTGGTTGTCACATCGGTAGTAGCAATGATTATGGTCAATGAAGCATTACAATTATTGATAAAACAGACGAGCCCTCAACCGAGCGTCTGATATTATTTAATGGAGTCTACCTTGTCTATATCTAACTCACCTAAACAAAGTTACCCAGTCGCGGTAGATGAAATAGAGCGCATCAATAAGCTCAGAAAATATCAGGTGCTCAATGAAGATGAGGAGCCAGCATTTGATAGACTGGTCGACCTTGTAAAGTTATTCTTTGACGTACCCGTGGTCACGATCACTTTTATGGACGAAGAAACGCAGTATCTAAAACCAGCCTGCAAATTTGAGACGATGTCTGAGAGTGTCAGTACAGCACCACGCGAAATGGCTTTTTGTAATTACACCATACTGTCTGATGATGTGTTAATAGTACCCGATACATTGGAAGACAGCCGATTTAGCCAAAGCCCAATGGTTACAGGGTCGCCATACTTAAGGTTTTATGTTGGTGCCCCAATTTTGCTACATGAAGACAATAAAAACTATCGTCTAGGTACGTTGTGTCTCATGGATATCAAGCCAAACCATAATTTTGATGCCCAGCAAGAGCAAATATTAGCGCAGTTTGCCATGATGGCAGCAGACGCATTGCAATTACAAGACAAACAGCGTGATGCCAAGCATGCCAATGAAATGAAATCTAGTTTCTTGGCCAATATGAGTCATGAAATACGCACGCCAATGAATGGCATCATTGGTATGGTAGAAATGCTGGGTGATACCGAGCTTAGTGCTGAACAACGAGAATACGTGGATAACATTAAGGTCTCAAACGAGCATCTGATGGTGATTATCAATGGTATTTTAGACTTATCGAAGGTTGAATCAGGCAAAATGACTATTGATTCTATCCCATTGAATTTATCGACATTATGTAACGAAGTGGTCAGTCTGTTCTCTATCAAAGCACGTCAACGAGGTTTGACGTTAGATTATCATTATACTGAGTCATTATCGCCTTACGTGAAAGGAGATCCAGTACGCCTTAAGCAAATCATAGCAAATCTGGTTAACAATGCGATAAAGTTCACTCGTGAGGGTGGGCGCGTGAGCATTGATGTCAGGCATATGGACAACTGTTATTGCGAGGAGATTGACAAGACTGGCGGCAATAAGAGTGTGGTAAACAATAAGTCTGACAAAAATATGACCTTGTGTATTGAGGTGACAGATACGGGTGTTGGTATCAAACCTGAATCGTTAGAAGCAATATTTGATGCTTATGACCAAGCCAATAAGTTTACGCATCGCCTCTATGGTGGCACCGGTCTAGGTCTTTCGGTCTGTAAGTCTCTGGTTGATCTGATGGAAGGTTATATCCATGTGGAGAGTAGAGTGGGAGTGGGTACGACCTTTCGTGTTCTATTGCCCTTGCCAACGATTGATGAGAATAAGTACGAGACATGGCAAGACTCTAATGATCTAACATTGACAGAGCCGAGCCATGAGCGTGCAGGACATATCTTGTTGGTTGAAGATGATGCCGTCAATGCAATCATCGCCAAAAAAGCATTGACCAATAGTGGTCACAAGGTGACGCATGTGACAGATGGTCAACAAGCCATTGATGCTTTTGCGCTATTTCCTAACCGCTATGATGTTATTTTGATGGATCATCATATGCCGATCTTGGATGGCGTACAGGCAACGATCAAACTCCATGAGCTTTATGACCCTCAAGATCTGCCGCCCATTATTGCTCTGACTGCCAATGCTATGGATGGCGAGCGCGAAAAATATTTAAAAGTTGGTATGCAGGATTATTGCACCAAACCCTTTAAACAAGAGCAGCTGAACGCTTTGGTACAATACTGGTTGATGCAGAAGCCGCCATTAGAAGAAGAGTAAACAGTAGGCAGCATTTATAGTAACGTCATGGTGTAAACGACTAATTTACTAGTAAAGCGACAGTTATAAAAACAAAAAAGCTTAACCACTCTATTGGTGGTTAAGCTTTTTTGTTGATGATAGTGATACCAGTATCAGCTGCCAGCTAGGCTTACAGATCGGTTAGCTCACACGAGTCTGATAGTCGCCAGTACGAGTATCAACACGAACAACTTCACCTTGCTGCACAAATAGAGGAACACGTACAACGGCACCTGTCTCTAGCTTGGCAGGCTTACCGCCACCACCTGACGTGTCACCGCGTACGCCAGGATCAGTTTCCGTAATCTGCAATTCAACAAAGTTAGGCGGCGTGACTGATAATGGAGAGCCGTTGAACAGAGTGATGGTACATAATGCATTGCTATTCTCTTTTAGCCATTTAGGAGCATCACCGATGGCGTTTTTGTCAGCTTGAATCTGCTCAAAGCTTTCAGGATGCATGAAATGCCAAAACTCACCATCGTTGTATAGATAGTTCATTTCAGTATCCATCACATCAGCGGCTTCTAAGCTATCGCCTGATTTGAATGTTTGCTCTAATACCTTACCGCTACGAAGGTTACGCAATTTAACGCGGTTAAAGGCTTGACCTTTACCAGGCTTTACAAACTCGTTTTCAAGAATGGCACAAGGGTTGCCATCAAGCATAACTTTTAGACCAGCTTTGAATTCATTAGTAGAAAAACTTGCCACAAGAGACTCCTAGGGGTTGTAATAGATGAGGCTGACTATACCAAAAGCTATTGTTCAGCCAAGTATTTACGTATCAGCGGGTATACTTTGATAGGGTAGACACTAAGGGCGTATAATATCGGATTTTGGGTACAGGTAGTAGGCTGTCATGATAAACCATTTAATCACACAAAAAAACTGGCAAAATCAATTATCCGAAGCCATTACGTCCGTTGACGAGCTGCTGAGTATCCTACAGCTGGAGTCATTGCGTGCCGATGTCTATATACCCAAGCATTTTGCGCTACGTGTGCCGCGCGCTTTTGTAGCAAAAATGGTCGTGGGTGACCGTGATGATCCGTTATTAAAGCAAGTACTGCCGGCTCAGCAGGAACAAATCAACGTCACAGGCTACGTGGCCGATCCTTTGAGTGAAAATACTCAAAACCCTATCAAGGGCATGCTACATAAATACCAGTCGAGAGTCCTGTTGACAATTACGGGGGCGTGCGCCATTCATTGTCGCTACTGCTTTCGTCAGCACTTTGACTATAGCGCCAATATGCCTACTGCGGAGGCAAAACAAAATATCATCAATTATATTGGCGAACACCCCGAGATTAATGAAGTGATTTTAAGTGGAGGTGATCCATTAAATGTGACCAACAGACGCTTATTTGCATGGTTAGATGCTCTTGAGTCTGTTGCGCAGCTCACTACGATTAGGCTGCATACCCGCTTGCCACTCGTCATCCCAGCGCGTTTAGATACCGATCTATTAGATAGACTGTCTCAAAGTCGTTGCCGTATCGTCATGGTGATCCATTGCAATCATGCCAATGAGATTGATGAATTAACAGCTGAATACTTGCAACGTGCCCGGGCAGCTGGCGTTACGCTATTGAATCAGGCAGTGTTATTAAAAAGTGTCAATGACACTGTCGACGCACAAGTGCAGCTTAGTCAGCGTTTGTTTGCTTCTGGCGTATTACCATACTATTTGCATGTGCTAGATAAAGTGGCTGGTGCTGCACATTTCGATAGCGACGAGCGGTCGTCAATTGAGCTTTACTGGTCACTATTATCAGCATTACCAGGATATTTGGTACCTAAGCTGGTGAGAGAGCTGCCGAATAGACCGTTTAAAGTGCCGATTGACATTTACAGCAAGACTTAGTTTAGGCAATATGGTGTTTTGAATAGCAAACAAAAAGCAATTATTAAAAGCGCGCGTACTATTAAAAGCGAGTGTGCCAGTTGTTGTGACAACATAGTGCATATGGTAATAGTGCGTAAGGGAGTTGTATTTGCTTATAAAAGCTACCTCGTTGTGCTTAGATAATAAAATCTGTAATACAGCCTGTCCTTATATTTGATAATGTGTATCTATCAACTCGATTGTATAAATACTTATGAGTGTAGGTACTGCTCTTTATAGCGTTATTACATTTATATTTTGTATCTCATAGGACGCTATTTTTTGTGATTGCGTACTTTTGCACGTTCGTTCAAAGCGAATGATATTGACTGATAGTGAGTAGTAATACCAATGATAACGTTATCCATGTTTCAAGAGCATTTGTCTTCTACTGTACCATTGCCAGTATCGTCAAATCGATCAGTAAACGGTCAAGAGCGTTACTTAGTCAAGCTACTTACCACGCTACCATCACAAACGCCTGAGGAGCAATACCAGCATTTAGAGAGTGTACTCATAGCATTACGAGAGGCTCATATAGATGAAGATCAGCGTCTCAAGTTGATGGCATCAGTACTTGACGCTTCAATTCGATTGATTGCTGCTTTACGGCAACAGTATATTTATGACACAGGGGTGTTCGATGAGGTTCAGCTAGGCTATGTCGCACAAACCAAGTCGTTACATTATCTCATCATCATGGTCTATGATAGGATCATACGCCAACAAGATTCAGAGCCTAATACTGGGTCTAAACGCTCTTTGGGCAATGGCTGGCAGCGTTATTTCAATAATAAGAAATCTTCTAATACGTTTGCTATTGCTATTTACCAGTCTCTGTCAAGCTATCAAAAAATACTGGCAGAAGAGGTACTCTGCTATCGACCACCAGCAAGTTATCTGTGGTCAAAAGTCAATCAGCTGTATCATCTGGCCTATCAGCACCGCATAACCGATATTGATTTGGGCATAGACGCGGCTGTCCCTCATGCAAACAATATCTATCAGCTATATTGTCAAATCTGTTTACACAGTCTGCTAAACCTACGCGGTATGCGTCGCACCAATATTTTGCTAGTGCAGCGTTTTTTGCCTGAATGGGCAAAGCATATGGTCGCGACAACAGAGCCTACCACCAGAACACGCGTATTTGTTGATTTGGAAGCTCATTACCCACCAAGCTATCTCACGGCCAACTCTGAGATAAACCCTTATGAAGAACATCGCACTTGTCTGTTCTTAGAGCTGGCACCGATGATTGAGTATTTTGATTCACGCAAGCAGGCTCTACTTGGAGATAGTGGTGCAGCGTTAGAGTACGGTTTGCTCAATACAATCGCATCAACAGTCAGTTATCGTTACTTACAGCCTCCGCTTACTTTGCCTACCAAATATAGCAAAAAACAAGAAGCGCTATTGGTCACAGGTTTTAATGACATTCATTACCGTGTGGGTGATTTCAACAGCTTTGCTAATTTGGTCTCAATAAAAGAGCTAGCAGAGGAGGAGAGACCTCGTTATGACACATTTGGTAAAGAGCAAAATAGCAACAATCCGTTAAACATTAGAGTATTTGATAGCCAGGATCATCTGTCATTATTTCGTGTATTGCAACTGTTGCCAGAAGCAGAAGGGCCCGAGAAAGAAAGTGCTGATAGCCCTGATCAAGTGATAGCTGAAGATGACACTTCTAGAAATGCACCGCCACTATTACATCTCATGCGTTTGTTTTTGATCTGCCACTCTACGGCAACAGAACAAACTGACTGGTCAATAGGTGTCGTGCGCTGGACGAATCTTGATAGCAAAGACCCAATAATAGAGTGGCAGGTGCTTGGACACAAACTGGTGGCTTGTGGTTTGCGTCTGGAGGGTAGAGAGTTACGAAACCGTCACTTTGTACCTGCATTTATCTTGGGTAGGGATGAGCAACTAAAAACCACGAGTACGCTCATCGTACCGCCTTCTTACTTTCAGAACAATGACCGAGTCGTTATGCGTATTGGTAGCAAGCAAACGCCATTACGCTTGGGAAACAAGATACTGATGACTGATGAGTTTAGTCAGTATGAGATAGTTCAGTTGTAGCCTACGGTATTTTTGTCAAAAAGCAGACACATGTTGATATGTGGAGGTTTTGGAGGGTTTCTTCGCAGAATCCTAATAAACAAGAAAGGTCATAAGTTAATCTGCAGCTTGCCGAGTTATTGTCTATAATGATGGATATTGTTATTCTAATTGATACCCCATTTAATGTGACCAAAATTAGTTAACCAAGCGTATTATACAGAGCAAGGCTCAGTTATTATTATGATAATCGCCAAGCTTAGTGTTTTCTGTGCTAGTTTTATTTTTGGAAAAGGTGTCAGGTTATTAGAAATAATAGATAAAAATACGTCCATAAGATTAAAAGGCTTCCTATGCGCACTCAGTCTACCTTAAACTTGTTAGTTATCAATGATGATCAGCTTTACGCGGAACGTCTTGTGCAATTGCTTAGCGGTTATTATGACAGTGTGAACTTAGGATTTTTAGACGATAAAGAAGAGTTGTTAAAAGTACTACGTCAACAGTGGGACGTTCTCGTATTTGGCAAAGCCTATGATATGAGCTTTACGGATGTGGTGAGTATCGTACAAGAGCAAAGTATCGATTTGCCAATGATTTGCTTAGTGAATGAAGAGACGGCAGCAGCGGTCTCTAATGATGAAGGGCTACCTGCTGTTGTTAGTGGCACGATGATTAAAGCGCTTAGGTTTGATCAAGAGCTGCCAGTAGTTATGGCTATCTGTCTGCAGCACAGTAACTTGCGCAGTCGCCGTACGCTAAAAACCTTACGCCAAGTGCTCTCCGAATCAGAACAGCGTGCCAATGTTTTGATTAAGAACTCAAAAAGTGCCGTTGCTTATATCGATGAAGGCATCCACATCTATGCCAACGACCCGTATCTGCAACTATTTGGCTTTAAATCGATGAATGATGTCGTTGGTGTGCCAGTAATTGATTTGATTTCGGGTGGAAGTAATGTCAAAGGTTTCAAGCAATTTTTGCGTCAGTTTGATAAAGGCAGTCGCAAAGATGTAGAGTTTAATTTTGAGAGTGTACGTACTGATGGCAGCACCTTTGAGGCAAAGTTACAAATGGCTTCAGCGACGCTCGAGGGTGAGCCGGTCACTCAGATTATCATTCAACAAAACCAGAGTAACAGTGCAGAGGTTGCTAAGCGCTTAGCTGAAGCTGAGCGCACAGATAATCTGACAGGTCTCGATAATCGTCGCGGCTTTGAGGAACAAATGGTGGTAATACACCAGCAAGCGACTCAAGGTGAGCTGACAGCAGGGCTGCTGTATGTGCAACTCGATAGCGTTGGTAAGATTAGAAGCAGTCTTGGTTTGAAAGGGATTGATGCAACCGTCAAACAAGTGGCTTATATGTTAGATGAGCTCATACCTGATGGGCACGTCAGCCGCTTTAGTGATACTGCATTTATGATACTGGTCAAAAATAAAAGTACCGCTGATCTTGAAAAGCTCGCAGCACATATTGGCTCTCGTATCAGTGAGATGCTCATCGAAGTCGATAAGCGTACGACCAGTACGACCGTCAGTATCGCAGTGGTCAAAATCGAGAAAAATACCGCTGAGCCTACCATTGTACTTGAGCGTGCCATGGAAACCATCAACCATATTATGGTAGAAACCTCTAATCATGGCGGTACCTATCATATATACGATCCAAGCGAACACGCCAACAGTGATGACCATGCGCTTGCTGAATCGTTAGTTGACGCTATCACTAACAACCGCTTTGAGCTGTCATTTCAACCAATCTATGATATTGATCGGGATCGCAGTGACTTTTTTGAAGTGTATCTACGCCTGCCGCTCTCCGATGCCGAAAACACCGTATTGACACCAGATCAATTTATGACTGTGGCCAAGAGCCACAACCTACTAGAAAAGATAGATCGCTGGGTACTTATTAACGCCTGCAAAAAAATCAATGATGTACGCAAGCACCATCCTGAAGCCAGACTGTTGATACAGCTGACGAGTGCAACCTTGGTCGACAAAAAACTACCCAACGTTGCAAGCCAGTTGATCAAGGCAGTAGGCGGTGCCGCCGGTGTATTAACATTACAATTCAACGAAAAAGACATCGTTGATCACCTAACTGTAGCCAAATCTCAGTTCTCCGCTTTGAGTGAAGTTGATTGCCAAATGGGCATTAACAACTTCGGATCTTCTGCCAAATCTATTGAAATTGCTAGTTTGGTACAGCCAGATATGGTGCGTCTGGCGCGCAGTTACGTACAAGATATCAATTCAGCAGATAACCTAGATACTGTCAAATCACTCATCACAAGTACCAACGAGGTGAAAGTGGATGTGTTGATGCCTTATATCGAAGAGGCAGCGACCATGTCTGTTGCATGGAGTGTTGGTGCGCGCTATCTACAAGGGTACTACTTAGAAGAGCCTAGTCAGACGATAAAACTAGAAAGCCATGCAGCAAGTTAGAAAGTTGTGATGCTAAAGTTGTAATGACATAGACTCTTTATCACTGACACTTACCAACCAAAGATTGCCCAAATGCCACTTATTAGTAAATATCAAATAAGCAGTCTTTTTGCCGCTGTTTTGTTGCTCACCGCGTGTGAGAGCAGTATTCCGCCTGACCATCGAGACCCAGTGACCCTACCTTTATATACAAAAGGTGATGTTAAAAATGGCTTGGTGGTTTACAAAGAGGCGTGCGGTCAATGCCATCAGCTCAATGCAGGTCTGAATAGAAAAGGCCCACAGCTCATGAATATATATGGTGCGCCAGCTGCCGAACTAAAAGATTATGACTATAGCAAAGGACTAGAGTCATCAGGGTGGGTATGGGATGCCAAAACGCTTGACCCTTATATTGCGGATGCACAAAAAGCCATACCAAACTCAAAAATGCTATCTGACCCCATGCCAGATGCCAAAGAGCGTGCAGACGTCATTGCTTATCTATCTACCCTCCGCGCTGAGCCTCCAGCAGCTGCAGAGGATACAAACTGATGCTAACTGTTGAACGTTATGACATAAAAATGAGCCGATAACTGACTATGACCCAGACCGCGAACGATATATCATTATCCAACTCTCAAAAAACAGCAGCGACGCCTAATCAGTCCATGCCGACTACTGCTGACTTTCAATATAATCAGCAAAAAATTGCACAGCTGATGACCCAGTTGAATCAAATCGTATTGGACAAGCCTCAAGCCGTTAAACTTGCACTCAGTGGTATCTTGGCAGGTGGGCATCTGTTATTACAAGATTTGCCGGGCATGGGTAAAACAACGCTGGCGCAAGGATTGGCTCAGCTATTAGGGCTTAGCTTCAGCCGCGTGCAGTTCACTAATGACATGCTACCTGCTGATATCTTAGGTATGAGCATCTACGACCAAAGTAAACAACGCTTTGAGTTCCGTCCTGGGCCTGTCTTTACCCAGCTATTACTCGCTGATGAGATCAATCGCTCTAGTCCTAAAACGCAAAGTGCGCTACTCGAAGCAATGGAAGAGCGACAAGTGACTCAAGATGGCCAAACGTATCCCTTACCTCGACCGTTTTTTGTCATTGCCACCCAAAACCCATTACAGCAAGCAGGTGTCTATCCACTCCCTGAATCACAGCTAGATAGGTTCTTATTATGTTTATCACTAGGTTATCCTTCGCCTATGGCAGAGCGTGAGCTGTTAAGAGGTCAAGATCGCCGCGAGCTACTAAAAGATTTAGATGCAGTACTTGATACTGACGCGGTACTGATGGCTCAGCAAGGTGTCAGACAAGTGTATGTGGCAGATGTTGTGTTGGATTATTTACAAAGGCTCGTTGCAAAAACTCGAGCAAGCCAGGAATATCATGGACTATCACCGCGTGGCGTACTATCGCTACAGCGTGCTGCTCAGGCTCATGCCTATGTATCGGGGCATATGGAGGTGGTACCTGAAGACATCCAAGCGGTGTTTGCAGCCGTAGTGGATCATCGTCTGGGTCAGCGCTTCGTGCCTGCACATGTGAGCGGTGGACAGGCAACCAAAACGATCGCACAGCGTATATTGGCAGAAGTATCAGTTACTGTTTAACTGTCTATACTGTAGCTCGAATAGTGGCTACAACAAATGGCTACATTCGTCGGTTGAAGACGAGTATCACAGTCAATCACATGGCAAGAGTAGGGTAGTCATGAGCTTTTTACCAAAGGCCTTAACCGTACCAATCAAGTCAGCATTGAGCCGTTGGTTTGCCTCTCGTGCACCCAAAAACGATAGTGCCACCCTCAATCTACGCAATGTTTATATTTTTTTTAGCCGTGAAGGCATGCTATTCGCTGTACTATTAGTGATTACCTTTATTGCGGGTGTCAATTACGGCAACAACCTGGTGCTTGGCTTATGTTTTTATCTGGTCAGTGTCTGGCTGATTAGTTTCCATGTGACTTTTGCGCACATATCTGGTCTACAGATTCGGCTATTAGACGTTACGATGACTCAGGCAGGTAGCCCGGCTTGGGTGACGTTACAGTTAGATAGCAAGAGTCGTCAACCACGCAGGCAGCTGTTATTTGAATTTGAGACATCTACTTATCGTAAAGATAAAGCAGATACGAATGATCAAAACGCTATCCTCATTACCAGACTACAAGGTGAGCAAGTCATAAGGCTACCCGTGCAAACGAGCAACCGTGGTCAATTTGAGTTACCACGGTTGACCATCAAAACCGTTTATCCTTTGGGTATCATGCGGGCATGGTCTTATGTCTATTTTGCGCGTAAAGCTTGGGTATACCCCAAACCTGAAGCCTTTGATTGGCAAGCTCAGTATGCAGTTGCAAGCATGGAGGATTTGCCAACAGGCAGTCAGTATAGGCAAGGGCAAGACGACTTTGAGCGCCTAGATAACTATATAGAAGGGGAGTCATTGGCACGTGTCTCTTGGAGTCACGTAGCACGGGGCCAAGGAATGTTTACCAAGCATTTTGCAGATCCTGTCGGTCATGAGCAGACATTAGATTATGCAGATATGCCAGCTGCGCATCATGAACAAAAACTGGCGCAACTGGCTCATGGTGCGTTAACGCTCGGTCAGCTTGGTGTGCCTTTTCAAATGCGGTTACCCAGTGATGCTCCTGCTACCGCGGTGATGGGTGACGGTGAGGTTTTTGCGCAAGCGTGCTTGCTAAGGCTAGCGAAAGCACCATGACCCAATTCAAGCAATCTCCAGCGACTGATGCGAGTGATGTTACAGACACGGCGAGCTTTGAGCAGTTGTCACTTGGGTCTCGCACTCGAGCGAAAAATAGTACTCAAACGCTCCACCGCGTAGCAGATAACAAAAAATGGTATCGGCAGCTGCTGGCATTACCAGCGTACTACTGGGTCCTAATCGCTCAAGTGGCAGTCATACTACCGCATGCTGCTCACTTGCCGTTGTGGTTAATAGGGTTTGCTGTTGTCAGTATTATTGGGCAATTGCCACGTATCAAAAGTCGATTCAAAAAACTATCTCATTTAAAGCGTGTCTATCAAGGCATGCAAATGCTGGGCTTTTTGTTGGGGTTGGTCGGTCTGTGGCTGACTTATAACACCGCTTTTGGTTTGGACATGGGCGTGGCATTTTTGGTGCTATGCCTGGTCAGTAAACTTTGGGAATTGTACAAGCGCCGTGATGCTTACGTGGTGCTGAATTTATCATTGTTTGTGTTGGCTGCTTTATTTTTGATGGATCAAGGCTTGATTACCACGCTAGAGGTCATCATTGGTGCCGTCATCGTCTTATTGGCATTTATCGCGCTCAACGATGATAGTAATGCTCGCGGTGATGGACGCATGCGTACCTTGGGGGTATTGGGTATTGGCGCGTTACCTTTATTGGTAGTGCTGTTTTTATTTTTCCCGAGATTGCCACCGCTGTGGTCCGTACAGTTGTCAGGTCAGCAAGCGATTACAGGGGTCTCTGATAGCATGTCACCTGGTGATTTTGCTAATTTAGGTCAGTCGACCGAGCTGGCTTTTCGCGTAGAGTTTGCAGATGAGCGTCCACCGCAGCAGCAGCTTTACTGGCGCGGTTTGGTATTTAGTGATTTTGATGGGGTAACTTGGCGTCCAAGCCCTCAGGCAAGCAAGTGGTCAGTAAGATCACAACCACCTATGTGGATCCAAAATGCTTTTGCTACTGTTCCTGAACAAGTGCAAGCAGCACCTACTCGTTATCAAGTTATTCTAGAACCTACACAACAAAACTGGTTGTTTGGACTAGATTATCCTTTCTCTCAGCAACCAGATATCAACATCACGTCCAACTTTACGTTATCCAAAGACCAGCCGGTGACGCAGCAGCTTCGCTACGATGTAGTGCAGTTTGCGCCGATGCGTATAGATCCAGTGTTAGCAGAAGCATCCCGGCGCTCGAACCTTGCGCTGCCTAATGAAGGTAATCCTCAGGCACACGCGCTTGCTAAGCAGTTGTTTGCGCAGTCAGGCTCAGATCCGGTGCGCTATATGGCTGCTATCGAGCGCTGGATCAATCAGACAGAGTTTCGCTATACTTTATCGCCGCCGCCACTGAATACTAATCGTATCGATGAGTTTTTGTTTGAGACCAAAGCGGGGTTTTGCGAGCACTATTCTTCAAGCTTTACCTTTATGATGCGGGCAGCTGGTATCCCTGCGCGAGTAGTAGCAGGCTATCAAGGCGGTGAGCCGAGTCGTAATGGTAACGTATGGGAAGTGCGTCAAATGGATGCACATGCATGGACTGAGGTATGGCTTGAGGGCCAAGGCTGGGTGCGTGTGGATCCGACGGCATTTGTCGCACCTGAGCGTGTTGAGCAGGGTATGAATACGATGACCCAGCAGCAAGGGGCCGCTATGTTTGGCAGTGGTGCTAGTGCTCAAATCAGCTATCAGCAGTATCAAATGCTACAAACATTAAGGCGCTTATCAGACCAAGCAAGCTATTACTGGCAAAAAGATGTCGTTGGCTATGATCAAGACAAGCAGGCAGACTCGCTATTAAAATGGTTCAATATCAGCTCAATCACGCAGCAAATCATTTGGTTAGCAGCCAGTGCTGTTATCATTATGACAGTCTTAGTATTTATCATATGGCAGCGCCGCCGCAAGCGCTGGCATCCAGCGGACTTGCCACTTGCACAGCTCTCAAAACGTGTGGGTAAACGTGATCAATCGCTGGCTCGAGAGGACAGTGAGGGGCAACTGGCGTGGCTAGAGCGTTTGGCTACTGCTATTGATAGTCGGCTTGACGGTAACACTCATCATGCAACAAGTAAGTTAACAGATAGTGAAAACCCGATAACGATTCAGTCCAAGCTCATTGAAATTAGACAAGACTACCGTCAGTTACGCTATGGACGATTGAGTACCTTTGATGCCAATCATAGCGAGTATCAAAAAGCACTCCAGCAACTCAAAAAAAACGTACGTGAATTACTCTAAGGTTTTTGGGTTTGGTGTCACTGATTTACTTGTGATCAGAAATACTCATGCCAACATTAGAGCAGTTGTTAGAGTAGAACTCGATACAGCATGCTAGGTCAGCAAATAAGTAAGAGATTGAGATATGGCGATATATGTAGATTTTGTGCAGATACCATTCAAAGGCTATAAATGGTGCCATATGCTTGCGGACAGCCTGCAAGAGTTGCATGATTTTGCGGCACTGATCGAGGTAGATGCGCGTTTATTCCACCGTAATGCCAGCTATCCTCATTATGATATTACGGTACAAATGCGCGAAACAGCTATTGCCCAAGGCGCTATTGCTGCCGATAGGAAAAAAATTATTGAATGCGCCAAAAAGTTAAAAGTAGAACTTAATGACCAGATAAGGTGACCTGGTCATCGTTCATTTCGATTTTTTGAATCAATCGCTAGCGCTTTTGCCAAATTAAGTGAATAGCGAAGCGTCTTATTTTACGGCTGCCGTGCTGATGGCATTGAGTGCTTTTGAGATATTGGCAATCTCAGTATCGCAGCCTTTGATATTATGACGTGTCTTAAGATAGTCAGGGTTGTTGTATGACAACCATACCTGGTTATCAGCATCTTCACTAATGAGGATTTTTTGTGGTAAATCAATAGCAACGGTCTGTTCACAGCTCATCAAGGGTGTGCCTGCTTTAGGGTTCCCAAACATAATGACTTGTGTGGGTCGCAATGACAGATCGACACTTTGCGCATTTTTTTGATGATCAACGCGTGCAAATACTTTCATACCTTTGCTTTCGATAACTGAGACCAGTTTATCAGCAGTAGCTTGGACAGAGTGATTGCTCTGTAAAGTGACCAAGCCTTTTTCGGCATTCATAGACATCGTGGTTTTGGTCATAGCGCCTGTAGTATCCGTGTTATCTAATAGCGTATTGATACTGGCACAGGATGATACGGCGATTGCTAGAGCAGTGATAGAGATAATTTTGATCATAGGTATATCCTTTTAGGTTATCCATAAGTTGGTAACGTCGAATAGTCATTGTGCGTAATCAATTTGGTTATTGCAACACACCTTCATAGATGACTAAACCAGCTGCTCTGCTAAATAATCAACCAATAATCTAATCTTTGGTGATAGATGACGGTTGTGTGGATAGACGGCCCAAATGTTTTCTGTGGGTTCTCTATAATCATCAAGTAAGCTCACTAACTCACCAGATGCGAGATGCTTTTGTACATAGTAGTCAGGCAACTGTACGATACCAAGCCCTTTTAGGGCTGCGTCAACCAGACTATAGCCGCTATTATATTGTACGGTACCAGAGACGCGCAGGTTTTTTTCTTTACCTGCATCCTCACTGATACGTGGGTCAGTATCTATAAAGTGCCAGTAGTCACGAGTGCCAAGTAAGCAATTATGCTGACTGAGATCATTGAGCGCTGTCGGTATCCCATATCTATCAAGATAAGCAGGCGCTGCACAGACAAAGTTGGTACGCTGGCTGAGTTTTTTTGCCATCATGGTTGAGTCGTTTAATTTGCCAATACGAATGGCCAAATCATAACCTCCTTCAATCAAATCGATTTTTTGATTACTCAAAAAAGCACTCACTTCAATATCTTGATACTGCACCATAAAATCATTGATGAGTGGTAATAACTGCTGCTCACCATAAGTCACGGGTGCAGTTAGTTTGATCTTGCCCTGAGGTTTGGATTGTAAATTACTCACTGCTTGCTCAGCGGCATCTAGCCCATCGAGTACACCGCGGCAATGCTGATAAAAGACGCGACCTTCTTCGGTAAGTGAGACTCTGCGCGTCGTTCGATAGAGCAGTTTGATATTCAAACGCTGCTCTAAAGCGCTGATTTGCCGGCTGACTTGAGCTGTTGAGATGCCAAGCGCTTTTGCCCCTTGTGTAAAGCTCTCGTGCTCTGCCACATAAACAAACTCACTGATTCCTTCCCAGTGCATGATTATTACCAATATGTAAAAGATATTTGCAAATATAGCATATTGTTATCTATTTAGAGATAAATATAATGATTAACAACAATGTATAGAGATGGTGCTTTCCTTTTATAGAAGCTTGCCTATAGACAGCAGGCAAGATAAGCTCAATCTATCTTTAGTCGTCTCAGCGATGACAGTCGTAGCTATCAAGCCGAGTAGATAATCGGATGAAATAATGAAAAAGGGTGACGGTGATGATGGTTTGCTAAGTCTGCATTACGCCGCAACCCACAAATAACAATCAACTAAAAGAGAGACTCCTATGTCAGATAAATTTATCAAATCAAAAGCTGCCATCGCTTGGGCACCAAATGAGCCACTATCTATCGAAGAAGTGGACGTGATGCTACCGCGTAAAGGTGAAGTGCTGGTCAAAATCGTCGCAAGCGGCGTCTGTCATACAGATGCGTTCACCTTATCTGGTGAAGATCCAGAAGGCGTATTTCCTGCGATTTTGGGTCATGAAGGTGGTGGTATCGTTGAGCAAGTTGGCGAAGGCGTGACTAGCGTAGAAGTTGGCGACCATGTTATTCCGTTATATACAGCAGAGTGCGGCGTTTGTAAAATGTGCCGCTCAGGCAAAACTAACCTTTGCTCTGCGGTGCGCGAGACTCAAGGTAAGGGCCTGATGCCAGATGGTACCACACGTTTTTACAAAGACGGCGAACCAATCTATCACTACATGGGCTGCTCAACGTTCTCTGAATATACGGTGTTGCCAGAAATCTCATTAGCCAAAGTTAATAAAGAAGCACCATTAGAAGAAGTTTGCTTGCTAGGTTGCGGTGTGACCACTGGCATGGGCGCAGTCATGAATACGGCAAAAGTCGAAGAAGGCGCAACCGTGGCTATCTTTGGTCTGGGTGGTATCGGACTATCAGCAGTAATTGGCGCTGCAATGGCAAAAGCCCAACGCATCATTGCCATTGATATCAACGAGAGCAAGTTTGAACTGGCCAAAAAGCTAGGCGCAACCGATTGTATTAACCCGAAAGATTACGACAAGCCGATCCAGGAAGTCATCGTTGAGCTGACCGATGGCGGAGTTGATTATTCATTTGAATGTATTGGCAATGTCGATGTCATGCGTTCGGCGCTAGAGTGCTGTCATAAAGGCTGGGGCGAGTCAGTCATCATCGGTGTCGCTGGTGCTGGTCAAGAAATCTCAACGCGTCCATTCCAGTTAGTGACAGGTCGCGTCTGGAAAGGGTCAGCATTCGGCGGTGTCAAAGGTCGCACAGAACTACCAGGGTATGTCGAGCGTTACCTTGCGGGCGAAATCCCATTGCAGGATTTCATCACGCATACGATGCCAATAGAAGATGTCAACGAAGCGTTTGACTTGATGCATAAAGGTGAGAGCATCCGTACGGTTGTCAATTTTTAAGCGTCGCTACTGATGATGATATCAGAATCAAGTTTTTAACTCGACGACTGCATAATAAAAAAGCTGCTTCAATATCGAAGCAGCTTTTTTGTATGTTATGTCTAAACACAGGCTCTTAGCTTGGTGTATCAAGTGTTTTGCTTGCTAATGATTCGGTCCGTTAGTGTCAATAAGTCTGCTGCGGTCAGATCTGGTACGGGTACATTTGGCGCGCTCAGCATCTCATTGTAAGGCCGCGTCAAAAAGGCACCTCGGCAACCTGCCGCTTGGGCACCGATGGTATCCCAAAGGTGACAAGCAACTAAGCACAAGTCCGACGTCTCAACAGCAAGCGTATCAGCTACCATCTGGTAGGTCTCAGGCGCTGGCTTGAACTTACTAACGGTTTCAACACTAAAATGTTGTTCAAAGAACTGGCTTAGCCCTGCTTTTTCTAACGGCGTAGGAGACGGGCTACTCGCTGAGTTGGTGAGCGTCACCAGTCGGAGTCCTGCCTCGCGCAAACGTGTAAGGGCAGGCGCCGCATCAGGATGAGCAGGCAGCGCGCTCATTCTTTCTTTGAACTCATTGATATCGTTGTCTGTCAGCGTCACTTGTCTGATATCAGCCACCATCTGCAATGCGCCAACACCAATCTCGCCAAAAGGCGCATACAGACCAGAGAGTGTCATTGTCTGAGAGTACAACACCAGCTGAGCAAACCATTCGCGTAATACTATTTGCTTGCCAAAAACTCGCGTAAAAAATGGCGTAAGCGTATCGATATCCAGTAGCGTTTCATTGACATCGAACACGATAATCGAAGGAAGGTTTTTAGAAGACATAAAGTATCCCTTTTTATAATAAGGTATTTATAACGACAAGTGATTTACTCAGTCATGTTAGCCAGTTGCTCTAAGATACTGACATAGTTCTCCACACCTTGAGCACCACTGACCAGATGACGCTCATTAAAGATGATCGCTGGTACACTTTGGATGCCCTGTTGTTGCCAGTGTTGTTCTTCAGCCCGTACTTCTTTTGCAAAAAACTGACCTTCTAATACTGCTAACGCTTCACTGTGATCAAGACCAGTCTCTGCTGCAATATCAGCAAGTACATGGATATCTGAGATGTCTCTATTTTTAGTAAAGTGCGCGGTAAATAACGCTTGTTTTAAGTCATGCATGCTGCCTTGTTGATCTGCAAAATGCAGAAGCTGATGCAAATTAAAGGTATTGTGCATGCGCGTGTCGTCATTGAAGTTGAACTCAAAACCAACCTCACGACCAGCTTCGGTCATTCTGACTCGGCTCGCATCTGATTCTTGTTTGGTCGAGCCATACTTTTCGATGATGTGCTCGCGTAAGTTTTGACCCTCGTCTGGCATATTTGGGTTCAGCTCAAACGGATGCCAGTGGATAGTATGTTCTGTATTGGTTTGCTCAAGTGCTGCTGCCAATTGACGATAGCCAATGACACACCATGGGCAGACAACGTCAGAGACGATGTCTATACGGAGCGTGTTTTCTGATGGTTTCATAAGTCCTCGCAGGGATTTTTATTGGTATGTTGTGTGATAGTGCGATGACAGGGCTATAAGGGACAGTTGTCTAGATAACCCTGCTCACTGCAAAATAGGTCAGTTCATACTAAGAGAATGATCGAGTGATTACAATGTAGTCTGCGCAGCCAGCGTTACCACTTAGGTAGCTTAATTGTAACTGTCACCAATGAGACAAATGAGTCTTTTGCAAACTCTGACTGGTGTCTAAGATGGTTTAAAGTATTAATAATAAAGCATATGAAAAATTAACCCATTTATCACGGTCATAAAAAAGGTGGTTGTCTGAGATGATCTTATATATGAGCAATGACAACTGATAACGTAGGCTAACAAATAAACCACGTTAATATCGGATACCTAATCAATAATAGAGCTCTAACCACAAATAAAATTTTAATTATAGGAGTCATATATGAAAAGTATCACTGAAGCAATGAGATGGCGTTACAGCACCAAAGAATTTGATACCGATAAAAAAATATCAGCAGAAGACTTTCAAAGTTTAAAGGACATTTTGCGACTCAGTCCGTCAAGCACTAATATTCAGCCTTGGCATTTTGTGATTGCTGATGATGAAGCTGGCAAAGCTCGAGTCGCCAAAGGCACTGAAGGTATGTATGAGTTTAATGATGCCAAAGTAAAAGATGCTTCGCACGTCATCGTATTCTGTAGCCGTGTCTATACTGATGATGAGTTTTTACAGGAAATATTAGATAAAGAAGATAGTGATGGTCGCTTTGCAGAACCAAAATTCAGAGAGCAAATGCATCAAACGCGCAAAATGTTCTTGGATATTCGCCGTTATGAGCAAAAGGATGAGCCGCATTGGTTGATTGAACAGCTCTATCTCAATATGGGTGCACTGCTACTGGGCGCTGCTACTTTGGGTATCGATGCTGTGCCGATGGAAGGCGCAGACTTAAAAGCACTTGATGAAGAGTTTGAGTTACGTAGTAAAGGCTATACAGCCGTTGCCGTTATTTCACTTGGCTACCGTAGCGAAGATGATTTTAATGCTGAATTGCCCAAATCTCGCTTTGACGAAGAGACAGTTATCACCAAGGCTTAATATATTATTCCCAAAGCTTAGTATAGCATGCTTTGTTCGCCGCTAATCTTAGCAACAATTATTTCAAATTAGTTTTTAAGAGCCCCATAAACTCTCGTTTATGGGGCTCTTTCTTATCGAAATTTATTTAGTATGCTGTTTTTCTAAGAACGTATTGCTCGCATCACAAAATATATTATTCAGATAACAGAGCCTAGGTTTGAGTGCTTATAGACAACAACCGAGTAATGTTAGGCATCAGTGGGTAATTAAAATATTTGATGCAAATGATTATCAATTACCCTGCAGCTATTGGTAATGCTTGCTTTCAGAAATTGCCACGGTTTAAAAACTACACTGCAATAACTACAAAGTAAAAACAAAACAAGTTTTTTGGTACGTCATAATGGATTTATTGCCGCTGTAGCTAAACTTATTGTCACTGTAGCTATAAGGCACTTTTTTCACCCATTATATTCATCTGCCAGCGAGAAGCCAGCATGTCTACCTTGACGTTAACAATCAATAAGCAGGATTATCAGCTCGAGAATCTTGACGCCCGTACGACACTGCTCGACGTCTGTCGTCAACACCTACAAATTACTGGACCCAAAAAAGGCTGTGACCACGGTCAATGTGGCGCTTGTACCATGCTTATCAATGGTCGCCGGGTCAATTCTTGTCTCACACTTGCCATCATGCATGATGGTGATGATATCACGACGATTGAAGGTATCGGCATGCCAGATTCGCTCTCGGCATTGCAGCAAGCCTTTAAAGATAACGATGCCTTTCAGTGCGGATATTGCACACCAGGGCAGATTTGTTCGGCCACTGCATTGATAGAAGAAGTAAAACAAAATTGGCCAAGCCATGTGAGCACAGACTTACAACATCCTGATGGTCTACTGGTACAAGAAATCGCTGAGCGTATGAGCGGTAACATCTGTCGTTGCTCTGCCTACCCAAATATTATTAAAGCCATCTCACAAGTACTTGAAAGTGAGATGTCAGAGTCTACTGCCCAGACCAATAACACCTCCACACAAAATTCAAGCGTGACAGGTATTTGGTCACCGCCACCAAGCGAGACGCAACTTGGTAAAGCTTCAGCAGCCAATAAGAATACAAACAACACGACAGCAACTGGTACGACAGGAGGCCGCTCATGAAACGTTTTGAATACAGCCGTGCTGATGCACCAGAGCAAGCCGCAATATCTGCAAGTACCAAAGATGCTTCTTTTATCGCTGGTGGTACCAACTTATTAGATCTTATGAAACTAGAGATCGAGAGCCCAATCAAACTGGTCGATATCACCCGTTTAGAATTAGAGCAGGTTGAGACTACTGATAATGGTGGTTTACGTATTGGCACGCTAGTCACCAATAGTGATCTAGCCGCCCACCCTGACGTGATTGCCAATTATCCAGTATTGTCGCGAGCAATTTTGGCAGGGGCGACCGGTCAGCTACGTAACAAGGCGACTACAGGCGGCAATTTCTTGCAGCGCACTCGCTGCTACTATTTCTATCAAACAGACAGCGCTTGCAACAAGCGTGAACCGGGCACAGGGTGTCCTGCTATCAATGGGGAGAACCGTACCCTAGCTGTCTTAGGTACCAGTGATTCATGTATTGCTCAGCATCCATCCGATATGGCAGTGGCAATGCGCTTACTAGATGCGACGATAGAGACGGTTAAAGCAGATGGCTCGACTCGCACTATCGATGTCAAAGACTTTTATTGCTTGCCAAAAGACACGCCACATATCGAAAATGTATTGGAGGCAGGTGAGCTGATTACGCATGTTGTATTGCCAGCTCCTATTAAGGGTATACATACTTATGACAAAGTACGTGACCGAGCCTCTTATGCTTTTGCACTGGTCTCTTGTGCTGCAGTGGTAGATGTTGATGACAGTGGTAAGCTGAACACAGTACGTTTGGCATTTGGTGGTATTGGTACTAAGCCATGGCGCAATGAAGCGGTAGAGGCATTATTGACAGATACCGATGGCAACAATGACGTCATCACACAGGCAGCCGATCTGCTATTGAGTGATGCCAAAGGTAATGGTCAGAACGACTTTAAGATACCATTGACGCGTCGCCTACTAAAACAAGTCATTCAGCGCGCACTAGCGGGCGAGGGAGCATAATCATGGCACTATTACAATCAATCACGCAGTCAGAACCGACCAAAAAACTGACCATGGATGAGCCTGTTGAAACGCTATTTAGCTCAACGGCAAGTAAGCTAGTCGGCAAGCCGATCAATCGTGTCGATGGCTCATTAAAAGTCAGCGGGCAAGCGCATTATAGTGCTGAGATACATCTAAACAACAAAGCGTATGGTGTCTTGGTAGGTGCGACAATTGCCAAAGGGCGAGTTGAGAGCATTGATAACGATTCGCTCAAAGGCATTCCTAATATTATTAAGGTTGTGACCGATCCTGAGCATTTTTTACGTAACTCTCAACAAGGTGGATTAAAAAAAGCACCGACGCAGGGAGCGACTGAGATTTTTTATCATGGTCAGCCCATCGCGGTAGTCATTGCTGAGACTTTTGAAGCAGCGAGAGAAGGCGCGAAGGCGCTCAAGGTTACTTATACAGACGAGACTGATGAGGCAGCATTAAACTTTACCCAAGAGCTCTCTAATGCACACGCGGTCGATGAGCAGAAAGGTTCTGACAAAAACTATGTTCAAGGAGATCCAGAACAAGGCTTAGCTGATGCGGCAGTGACTGTTGATCGCTTTTATCATACACCAAGTCAAAACAGCTCGGCGATGGAGCCCCATGCAACATTGGCTCATTGGGAAGACGATAAGCTAGTCCTGTATACCGCCAATCAAATGCTCGCGTCTTGCAAACAGCAGGTCATGGATGCTCTAGATTTGAACAAAGATCAGGTACAACTGATCGCACACTATGTCGGTGGTGGGTTCGGTAGTAAGCTTGGTATTGCTCCTGAATCTATTGCGGCGGCGATTGCTGCAAAAGATCTTGGTCGCCCTGTGCTGATCACTATGACGCGTCCACAAGTGATGGAGGCGACAATCCGACGCTCAAACACGCGTCAGCGTATCGCAATCGGTGCGAACAATGACGGTGTGATCGATACATTGATTCACGATACGATCTCTAGTAATTTGCCAGATGAGGCTTTCTTTGAGCCAACTGCCTTGTCTACACACTATCTATATAGTGGCAAAAACCGCCGTGTAAATTATGAAATGGTAGACATGAACCAAGTGTTATCCGGCTCAATGCGTGCGCCTGGGGAAGCGGTTGGTATGATTGCCGTTGAGTGTGCAATGGATGAGTTGGCTACCCAGTTAGCGCTTGATCCTATCGAGCTGCGTCGTCGCAATGAACCTGAAAAAGATCCTAGCAAAGACATTCCATTTTCGACACGTAAGCTGATTGAGTGTATGGAGCAAGGTGCTAAGCAGTTCGGTTGGGATAAAAGAAATGCAAAACCTGCCAGTCAGCTAGAAGGTGACTGGTGGATAGGTACAGGCATGGCTGCTGCTGCCCGCGGCAACCAATTACAGGCATCTGAAGCACGTGCAACCCTACAGGTAGATGAGTCAAAAGCACTCGGTATCAAAGCTGTTATCGAGACAGATATGACAGACATTGGTACAGGGTCTTATACGGTGTTTTCTCAGGTAGCTGCAGACCTGCTAGGACTGCCTATCGATCATGTCGAAATGAAGTTAGGTGACAGTGCATTGCCACCAGCATCAGGCTCAGGCGGTAGTTGGGGCGCTGCGAGTTCTGGTAGTAGTGTCTACCTAGCTTGCGAGCAGCTGCGTGAAATGCTAGCAGAAAAAGTTGGTCTGTATCCTGATAACATTCAGTTGGACAATGGTCAAATCAAGAAAACAGGCGAGCATGATTTAACGGTAGTAGAAGCGGCTAAGAAGGGTGGTCAATCATTTGCTGATAGTACTATTGATAAGCTATCGCAAACCACAGGGCTTTCATTATCAGGAGAGTCGGCATCACAAGAGTATGACTTTGATAATACAGATGCTTACGCGCTTGCAGAAGTAGTCGCTGGCTATGATGAGCAAAAAGTCAGTGCTAAAGGTCAGATAAAGCCAGGCAAGAATGGCAAAAAGTATCGTCAGTCGTCGTTTGGTGCTAACTTCGCTGAAGTCGCTGTTCACAAGGTGACTGGTGAGATTCGGGTCAAGCGTATGACAGGTGCATTTGCCGCTGGTCGTATTCTTAACCACAAAACAGCAACCTCACAATGCTACGGCGGCATGGTGTTCGGTATCGGCTCAGCACTAATGGAGGAAGTTATCCATGATAAACGTGACGGTCGCCTCTGCAATCACGACCTCGCCGAGTACCATGTGCCAGTCAATGCAGACGTACCGCAGTTGGAAGTTATCTTGGTAGAAGAGGATGATCCGTATACCAACCCAATGCATATCAAAGGTATCGGTGAGACGGCTATCGCAGGTGCGGCTGCCGCGATTGCCAATGCCGTCTACAACGCTGTCGGTGTTCGTGTCTACGATTTCCCAATTACGCTCGACAAGCTGCTTTATGAGATGCCAGAGTAACTTTATAAGTTTATATATGACGAAAACCCGCTTACTGAGCGGGTTTTTGTAAATTAATCGGTAGTATGTTTCAACATTATCAAAAAATAATCATTAAATAAGAGACGTTATGAATCAAGTCGCTGATATTCTTAAACTGGCAGGTAACGCTCAGCAGCAAGGGGTCGAGGCTGTATTGGCAACGGTCGTACATACTGAGGGCTCAGCATATCGCCGTGCTGGTGCGATGATGCTCATTTGTGAAGATGGCCGCTCAGTGGGGATGATTAGTGGAGGCTGCTTGGAGCCACATATTATCAAGCGTGCCTTTTGGCTCACGCGTGACGGCGCTACTGTGCAAGTCTATCAGACAGGCGATGACGTTGAATATACAGAAAACGGTCAAGCGCAGGTGGTGATAAACAAAGAAGCAAGCGATACAGATGCTGAGTCAGACGACTTAGATGACTTGGATGGCCTAGACTTTGATGAGTTGAACTTTGGACTCGGTTGTAATGGACGTGTACATGTACTGTTTGAGCGTTTGGCAACAGCTGTACCATTTTTAGAGTCAGTTCGTCAGGTTCGGCGAACTCAGCAGCCGATTACGGTCGCTACTTTGATTCGTACTAAGGATTCCCAGTATCAAACGGATAGTTTACAGAAAAGTGCTGAGCTAAAAATAGGCATGCGTATCAATTTAGAGGAATATCCCCATTCGAGAGACTTAGCAAGACATGAGACAATAAATTCTTCGAATATAATTACCGATATTGTAGAAAAGTTAGTAGAGTACAAGCTGTCTGAGAGTAATACCGAATACGTGACCATAGAAACGAATGAGGTAACTACTGAGTGGCTCGTACAACGCTTGCAACCACAAGTGCGTTTATTAATTTGCGGCGCAGGCAATGACGTGATGTCACTGGTGACGATGGCAAAGCTACAAGACTGGCATGTCACGGTCATAGACAGTCGTACCCAATATGCGACTCGTATGCGTTTTCCTCAGGCAGATGCAGTAATGTCGTTATCTCTAGAGGATAGCGATGCTCTGCTGAAGCTAAGTGAGAATGCAGCGGTTGCTCTGATGTCTCACAGTCTGTCCCAAGACCGCGCTCGCTTGGCGATACTGCTAAGACATTCGCAAAATTATAGATATTTAGGTCAGTTGGGGCCGCGTTATCGTACCGAACGCTTGATCAATGAAATCAGCGCCACTCTCACACAACCTGACGTCTTGGCTGCTGGTATCCGTAAGTTGCATTATCCGATTGGCTATAAGCTAGGCGGAGATGGCCCTGAAGCCCTCGCACTTGGCATCATGGCGCAGATAAATGCAGTCATGCATGGGCAAGCTGCATCAGTAGAAGGCTCTCACAGTGAGGGCTTGAATGTAGCAAGCGTTGGTAATACGGATGCTGATATTGTGCCGAGTACCGTATGAATAGTATCGTTTTAGAAGACAATGATAGACAGGGGCAAAATCATGCGGTCATCATATTGGCAAGTGGCCTCAGTCAGCGTCTAGGTCAACCTAAACAGCTACTTGTTAAGAATGGCGATCCGTTGATTAATTATATGATCCGATTGGCGGCGAGCACCAATCCGCAATTCATTGTCGTGGTGATTCCTGATAAGCATCCTGCAATTGCCAATGCAGTCACAGAGCTGGCCATACAATATCCAGCGGTTCAAGCGGTGCTAAATTCAAAACCTGACACCGGCATGGCGGACAGTTTGTATTTGGGTATTGAGACCATTGCTAGTTTTGAAATTGCCAGTCTTGATGCTGATTCAATCGAGCGCGTGCTTATTATGGGCGTTGATCAAGTTTTATTAGATGAGTCGCATTTAACCGCATTGTTGGCTGGTGATCGGTCTGTGGTAGCCAGTAGTTATCATAGCTGGACGTATTCAGATGAATTAAGCACTACAGAGCCAAAAAATATCATCGGCTTACCGCTAGTAATTGATACAGGTTTACTCAGACAATGGCAAACTGAATTGACAGGTGATAAAGGCTTGCGTCATTTAATCAGAGCATTACCGCCAGGCCAAATACATACAGTGATCAATAAGCAGCTCAGTTATGATATCGATACGCCAGCACAGCTAGCGTTTGCTCAAAAAAAAGGCTGGCTTGATCAGCACTCTGAACGAATATGAATAGTAAGCGACTGACATGACAAGCATGATAGAAACAAAGCGTCTGTACCTAAGACAGTGGCAAACAAGTGATCTTGCGCGGTTTGCCGAGATGAATGCTGATCCTGAAGTGATGGCATATTTTCCTAAACTATTAACCACTTCTATGAGTAACATTATCGCTAAAAAATGCCAGACGCTGATTGAGGATAATGGATGGGGGTTTTGGGCGGTGAGTCGCAAAGACAGCTCAGATAAAAGTGATGACTTTATCGGTATGGTTGGGTTAAATGAGGTACATGCTGATATGCCATTTGCTCCTACTGTCGAGATTGCTTGGCGCTTGCATAGTGAGTATTGGGGACAAGGGTATGCGACAGAGGCAGCGCATGCTGCTTTGCGCTATGCTTTTGAGGTATTAGAACTTAGCGACGTCGTTGCCTTTACTGCCGCTATCAATAAGCGTTCGCAAAAACTTATGCGACGCCTAGGTATGAGTAATACACAGCAAGATTTTTATCATCCTATGCTTAATGCTAAGCACCCACTTGCTGAGCATGTCCTGTACAAAATTACGCGGCAGCAATGGCAAGTCCTTAGAGCATAACGCATTCTATTTATCTGACTATTCATCTGATACGGCTGCTCTTGAAAACGTCAAAATATGCCCCTTAAACGGCAACTCTAGATAAGTTGTATTTTCAGGTTTGATGTGTTGACTACTATAGCCATACTCAATCATCTTGTTGGTCAGTTTGTTTTTGCGGCCACGGCCAGGATCGACCACGATAACCTCACAGATCGGTAGGGCATGGCGCTCGATAAATTCCGCCAGTATATCGATATGCTGGTCTTCATAGAGCAAGTCGCTGCCGATAATCATATCAAACTTGCCAAGGTGGCTATTGTCCTCTGCCCAGTCTAAACGTTCAAAATTAATCTCTTTGTTATTGTTAAGCGTGGTATTTCTATCAAGGAAATACTCAACCGTTGGATGGTAGTCAGTCGCTGTGATATCCGCATGGCGATGATTGAGCAGGAGACTCGATAGCGCCATGCCGCAGCCCACCTCCAAAATTCGTTTGCCCGCGATATCGTAATCAAGCATGTGATTGGCTAATACCAAGCTTGACGGCCAGATTACCCCAAACATCGGCCAAGACGCCGAGCAAATACCCAAATTTAACGCCTCATCATTAGGGTCGCTAAATTGTTGATTGTCACGCAAAGTACAAACATGAATGTCAGTGTTGCCAATTTCGATCGTTTGATAGCGCACGCGCACGGTGGTCAGCGAAGTCATAAACTGTCCTAAAAAATAAGCAAAAGTGCAAAGGTTGGCAAAGATTGCCGCTTTCGGTGAGGTAGGGCATACAAAGGTGGGTGTGCATCTTGGATATAGTATTGACTGTGATTTGGTAGAGGTTATTATTTGACAAAAACACATGTTGTCAAAACAGTCCTCTTAAAGGTGCAGGAAGAGTATGACCTAAATGGTGACAAGTTATTGTTAATTCTGAAGGTATTGTTATTGCTGGATAAAAGGGCTGGTGAAAGCGGACGGTAAAAGAAGCGTATGAGAGATGTTGAATGGCTTTTATGCTGGCATGATAGGCTTGTCGTTTATTTTGACAAGCCCATACAAGAGAGGATTAAAGCTGGCGTGTGCTGCTGAATCAATTTAGAAACTTTAGCCCAGAAGTTTTTAATGCCCATACTAGCTCTACAAAGGCGCGACTGTTGGTTAAAGGTTCACCATCGATAATAAGCACATAGCCCGCGCCGTCAATCCATAAAAATACAAAGCTGGTTTCAGGAATGAGCAAATCAACTTGCTGAAAAAACGAAATCGCTTGGCTTTCTACTGCCCAGCCGCGCTGTTTTTGGCGAAGCATAAAACCTGAAAAGTCAGCAGCTGCGACACTGAGCATGTCCGCTTCTTCTTGACTGTAGCCAATCCGTGCCAGACAAAACCCTTCATCAGAGCCGATCGCTGCACGGCGTTTGCCAGACAAGCTTGCCACCACATAAGGCAAAAACTGATCTAAAGGTAAGTTGGGTGCAGGTAAAAGCAAGGACAGTTTTTCAATCCAGCCTTGCTCGATAAAGCTCTGTAGCCAGATATCAGAATAACGCTGTAACCAATCAGCAGCGAGTAATGTCTGTCCGTAAGACAATAAATCTTGTAGTGCTAACTGCTCGTCAGTCGGCTCATTCTGTGAAAATGCCTCAAAAATACCAGCGGGCGTGAGGGTTAGATAGGTTTTATCAGCATTCAAGTAAGAGGACATAGCGGCTACCGTAGTGATGAAAGGGTGACAAAAAATATTTAAGGTGATAAACGAATGACAATCTATCTTGTAGTAGAAGGTCTAATGGTTTGATCAAGATGCTGTTGGCAATTGTCCCAGCGCTTATCAAACTGCCAATCACTTTTGCCCAAGCTAAACCATACTAAGGAAAATGCCAGACGATCGTTGCGTGCCGTGCAATAGGCAAAAAACTCATTCTCAATTTGCTCAATGGTGTTCCAGTCTTGATTAGCACGTGCTTGCATCAACTCGCTTGTGATGTCTTTAGCGATTTCTTTGGCATCATCGTTACTGATACGCAGTCGCTGTTTCTGCTCATTGAGCGACGGCGACACCAGTACACTCCAGCGAGTAGCAAGCATACTATTGCGCTGAATGTAGCTCTTTTTATCAATACAATCGCGAAACCCTTGCTGGGCATCCGGATACAAGCGATCCTTGATACGCGTAAAGAGATTGTTGACATCGTACGGAATATCAAACCAACACCCATAGAAAAAGTCCGCTACAGCGCCTTGTAACGGTTCTTTTTCAGTCATCAGTAAGGCGGCGTTGATGCGCTGCTCATGAAAGTGACGGTTATTGGGTGCCAAAAATACCTTGCGCGAGTAAAGTCGAAATACTCGGTGCGCCACTTTCTCATTTTCTTTAATCAGGTCTACATCAGACATCATAGTATCCTTGTATCATAGCCGTGATGGCAATAAGCGCAACAAGCCACAGCCTAATTCCGTAAAACGAAGTGCGATATCAATAAAGCGAATAAGCGATCAGTCCAATAGCGTTTGCATCAAATCAATCATAAACTCAGCATCTTCTTCACTCATTGCCTCAAACCCCTGAGGCATACCAAGCTCAGTCAAGGCTTCTTTACCATCGTCATCGCTATGCAGATCAAGAACGGCATCTATAAAGGGTTGTGCATCTGGGAAGTCATCTTTGATAAGCAGGACATGGCTAATATCCGCCAAATCACTCTCAATCAGTACCGATAGCTGAGTCTTGGTCAAGCGTGAAAAGCTGTGGAAGATCTCCGCTAAGAAAAAGGCAGCTTGGGCATCGCCTTTGATCACTTTTCGAGCGGCGGCTTGATAGGTCTCAGTCACATCCCAGTTGAGATCAGATTCTTCTATATCGACAGCTTCTAGTAAACGTAAACCAATCAGCTTGACGTCGCGGTTGTCTGCCATGGCGACAGTTGCACCCGCATGGATATCTTCTAAGCAGTTGATATTGCTATTGGCTGCTGCTGCAATGACCATTTCATCAGACTTACCGATAGGTCGCGCAATGGCGCGGTAGCCTTGTTCACGTATCAGGGCGGCTGCATCAAAAGGATTGGCGTAGATAATTTGAATATCACCTGCCTCAATCAATGCTTCTTGCTCAGCATGTGATGCTGGGATGTTTAGGTGCATGTTTAGGTTGGCACGTTTTTGAATCAAGGTGTTGAACATGTGCCAGCCTGCAAAGCGCTCAGGCGAGAAATCAGGGGCGATTAACATATTGTGTGTCGTCATGATTTAGCCTTCCTCATCTTGTTTCATTTGGGCGTACTGCAACATCGCCGCTTCGATTTTGCTGCGTGATGGCTTGCGGCGTACTGAGGTATAGCCAACGGTTTCGCCGCGGCGAACATTGGGTACGACAGTGGCATATACCCAATAGTGACTACCGTCTTTGCATAAGTTTTTGACATAGCCATGCCATTTTTGTCCAGATTCAGCGGTATCCCATAGGTCTTTATAGGCGGCTTTTGGCATATCAGGGTGGCGCAAGATAGATTGCGGTTGACCGATGAGCTCATCAACGCTATACCCACTAATCTCGACAAAGGCATCGTTGACGTGAGTGAGGATACCGTCTAAATCGGTACGCGAGACAATCAGTTTGCCATCGGGATAGGGACGTTCTATTCCTGTATCATAGACAGTCCGTGACGTGCCATCATAATAGGTTAGGGTGATTTGCTCAGCAGGCAGGTCAGGCTTGTGTGCATCAGGGATTGGAGAACCCATGGTCATCTCCTTCGTTAGTCGTTATGTCGTCAATGCTCTATAAATTGGATACGGTGTCAGCCTTGCTTAGTCTACTAGTTATAGGGCTTTCGCCCAGCTTGCTTGTATCCAAATCATATTGAACCGACTATGTTTATAATAATTAAAAAGCAAATAGATAAGGTGCTTGTTAAAAGCTAAATTTACCAATCAAATGAGTTTTGCAAGGGCTTCTGAGGCGCGCTTAATATCTAAGAATATCAAGCCAAGCTTGGCATTGGGTTTTGCCATGATTGTGAGCACTGCTTCATCACCTGATGAAGTCATGATCACATAGCCTCTTTCTCCTTGAATCATGATGCGATCGATACTGCCGCGTGCCAATTCGCGGCCTGCACGGTCACCCAGTGATAGTAGTGCCGCTGACATCGCCCCAACACGGTCTTCGTCAACGCCTGTAGGTAGAGCTGAAGCAATCATCAGACCATCGTTAGAGATTAGGGCGGATGCTTCAACATCTGCTGATGAGCTGTTTAAGTCTTCCAATATCTGTTGAAATGAATCTGTACGCATATCGCTTTCTCTATACTGTGTGTTAATTTTTATTTATGAACTATAGTTAGCCAAAAATAACCCTGTTTAAAAAAGGGTATTATAAATCCTTACTAAAAATATTGATATAGTAAATCCCTATTTAAACTAAGGTTATGAATTTTTTTTCTTTGATCTCATAAAATTTTTAATATTTTTGCCAAAAAAAAGCCCTAATCATTGAATGACTGGGGCTTTTTAATTGAGATAAATAAAGGTAGCTTGACTATATGGTCTCGCGCCATTTTCCTTTAACCATAATACCCTGGATAAGGTTGAGCCCCATTTGGTATGCCAAATCAGCAGGACGGGCGATATCCCATAACGCCAAATCAGCGTCACAACCAACCTCTACTTTTCCTTTATTAGATAATCCTAGAGCCTGCGCTGCATAAATTGTTGATCCTGCCAATACTTCTTCAGGGGTGAGGTAAAATAGCGTACAGCCCATATTCATCGTCAATAACAGCGACGTTAAGGGTGAGGTTCCGGGGTTGCAATCGGTCGAAATCGCCATGGGTACGTGGTGCTTACGCAGTGCCTCAATTGGTGGCAGCTTGGTGTCACGTAACGTATAAAACGCTCCGGGTAATATCACCGCAACCGTGTTGCTAGCGGCCATCTTTGCTATGTCAGTTTCTGATAAGTGTTCTAAATGGTCGCTAGATAGCCCTTTATATTCAGCAACCAATGCGCTACCGCCGATATCAGATAACTGCTCAGAGTGTAGTTTGACGGGCAGCTCTAATGAGCGCGCGACCTCAAAAACGCGTCTGATTTGATCGCTACTAAACGCAATGTTTTCACAGAAGCCATCGACCGCATCCACTAAGCCTTCTGCATGCAGAATCGGTAACCACTCGCAGACTTGCTCGATATAGTCGTCCGCACGGTCCTTGTATTCTAGCGGTAGCGCATGTGCCCCAAGGTAAGTAGTACTCACATGAATGTCATATTTTTCGCCAAGCTGGCGAGCGACGGTAAGCATTTTGCGCTCAGTGTCTAAGTCCAAACCATAGCCCGACTTGATCTCGATACTGGTGATGCCTTCTTTAATGAGGGCGATTAAACGCTTTTCACTTTGGGCAAATAGCGATTCAATACTAGCCTCGCGGGTGGCGCTCACGGTCGCGACGATACCGCCACCTTGTGCTGCGATGTCTTGGTAACTGGCACCTTGCAAACGCGCTTCGAACTCATTGCTGCGGTTGCCGCCATAGACAATGTGCGTATGACAATCAATGAGCCCAGGCGTTATCCATTTACCATCGGCGTCTGTGATTTGGTTCTCTTGATAATGATGCAGATGAGTAGAGATTAGTTCCTGTGCCCCAAGCCAAGCAATTTTGCCGTCTTTAATACCGATAGCCGCGTCATGTAGTTGACCATATGGGACGCTATCAGTCTCTCCTTTTTCGTAAATATCAAAACCATGTTGTGCCGAGAACGTCGCAATGTTGGCATTGATAATGAGTTGATCAAACGAGGTCATAGTAGATTTGTCGAGCGTCTGCTCGCTAAAATTTTCTGATTCATTCATAGTATGCTCCTAATGATTGGGAGGCGAGTAACCTGTTAAGACCTTTTTTTGTAAGAGCTAGCTGACAAGTAAGTGCTGTTCTACAATCGTTGCCAGCAGTCGAGCAGCGACTTTGCAGCTACGACTATCCACATCAAAGGTCGGGTTGATCTCAGCAATATCGGTCATTTTCACCTTACCTGATGACATAATCAGCTTGACTATACGCTCAACAAAACCAAGCTCAATACCAAAGGCGGCAGGTGCGCTCACACCTGGAACGACACTAGATGGCAAACAATCCATATCGATGGTGAGATACACGATATCGACCTGATCTATGAAGCTTTTGACCTGCTTGGCAAGTGTATCCCAAGGCTGATAATGACAGTCTTCATCGCTAATGACCTGTACGCCCAGTTGCTCGGCGCGATCAAAAAGTGCGGCGGTATTAGAAAAGCGACTGACGCCTATACAGCAATAATGAAAGGGCTGCTCGTGTGCGTCAAGATACTCAGCAATTTGGCGAAACGGTGTCCCAGAGGTCGCCACATCAGACTGACGAATATCAAGATGGGCGTCAAAATTAATGATTCCGATTGTCGGTGCTGCGGATGTGCTGACAGTCGTGTCATTTGTTTCTTTTAACGCTTGCCATAATCCCAAAAAGCTACCGTAAGCGATGGCATGACCACCGCCAAGACCAATGGGTAGGCCACCTTGTTTGATGATAGTGCCGACTGCATCGGCGTATTTGATCTGAGCTTGCTCAAGAGTGCTCTCGGCAAAGCCGTCGTTGTCATGACAGTGAATATCACCCGCATCACCGAGTAAGGATGGTAGTTGATCGTCAAAGCGTTGTTGCAACTCGGCAATGACTGGTAGCGTGGCAAAAGCTTGACGAATCAATGGCGGGGCGGCCCTTGCACCCACACGCCCTTGATTGCGTCTGACGCCTTGGTCACATGCAAAACCAACCAGCCCGACATTTTGAGCCTCATAAGGCTGGGCAAGCTGATACCAGTAGCGGGCGCGCGCAGTCTCAAACGGCTCAGCACGGCCTGTCCACTGGGTCATATCAGCAGGTGTATGGTTAATGGGTGTGGTTGCTACTGTCATCGTTGCTCTCCTTTAACCAATTAACGGTTACTTAGACTCGTACCAGTCGCGACGCAGTTCTTGCCAATGCTCAGCAAGTGTACCGTCTAGTACTAGCTGTTTGGCGGCTTCGATATCAGGGGCTAGGTAGCGATCTTTATCATAGAACGTCACTTGCTCACGTAGTTTCTGATGTGCCACTGTCAACGGCTCTGACGTCTCGAGTCCTCGATGGAAGTCGATACCTTGACCAGCAGCCAATAGCTCAATACCGATGATAGTGGCCGTGTTTTGCGCCATCTCGTATAGGCGGCGTGCACAATATGTTGCCATGGATACATGATCTTCTTGGTTGGCAGAAGTTGGGATACTATCGACGCTGCCTGGATGGGCGATAGATTTGTTTTCCGATGCCAGTGCTGCGGCGGTCACATGCGCAATCATAAAGCCCGAGTTGACCCCAGCGTTATCGACCAAGAATGGCGGTAAGCCACCTGACAGCGTTGCATCAATTAGTAAGGCCACACGGCGCTCAGACATCGAGCCAATCTCAGCGATTGCCAAGGCTAAAATATCCGCTGCAAAAGCGACTGGCTCGGCATGGAAGTTACCACCTGATATGGCGACCGGGCCATCTTCGTTATTAAAGATAAGCGGATTGTCTGTCACCGCATTGGATTCGATGAGTAGCGTTTTTCCTGCTTGGTTGATGATATCAAGGCAAGCACCCATGACCTGCGGCTGACATCGTAGGCAGTAAGGGTCTTGTACGCGATCATCTTGTTCGCCATCGTGCGAGGCACGAATAGCACTGCCTTTGATCAATTGACGATGCGCTTTGGCGATCTCTATCTGACCATGATGACCACGTACTTCATGAATACGGGCATCAAATGGTGAATCTGAGCCTTTGGCAGCATCAATCGATAGCGAGCCGACGATAGTCGCTGTCTCAAGCAAATCCCGTGCTAAGAAATAACCACGTAATGCTAGTGCGGTTGATACTTGCGTACCGTTGATGAGAGCAAGGCCTTCTTTGGCGGCCAATGTGATTGGCTTTAGTCCATGCTGGGCTAGCGCATCAACGGCAAGGACTTTTTTGCCATCGACATAGACGTGACCTTCACCCATCATTGCAAGTGTCATGTGTGATAGTGGGGCTAAGTCACCAGATGCACCAACCGATCCTTTGGCGGGAATGTTTGGCGTGATTTGATTGTTGATCAAACCAAGTAAGCTATCAACCACCTCGCGGCGTACACCAGAAACGCCTTGTGCTAGGCTAGCAACCTTCATCACCATAATCAGTCGTACCACACCGTCTGGTAGCGCGTCACCAGTACCTACCGAATGAGAAATGATCAGGTTACGCTGTAGCAGCTCAAGCTGGTCATCACTGATACGTGTCTTGGCAAGTAAGCCAAAACCAGTATTGATGCCATAAGCGCTTTTATCACGGGCAATGATCGTGCGCACATCTTCGTGCGAGGCATCAATCGCCTCATAAGCGCTCTCAGGCAAGCTCAATACCACGGGCTGATCATAGATTTCACGTAGCATCTCAAAGCTAAGCTGGCGTGGATGTAGGGTCAATTGTTTGATGTTGCTCATAAGGGTAATCCTAGTGTTGTAAGTCATATAGTCATTCCACTACAAAAGTATTACAGCGTTAACCTTGCTTGAAGTATCACATATATATCTGCACACGGTTGCCTTGTACTACTCTTAAATTGAATCGACTATATGGGCTATATTATTTTTAACTCGTATCTTTATAAAAATGGAGTTTTTAAGTATTTTTAGTTAACGCAATACGTATTATCGGGTTTGAATTTTCTAACCAATCCAATTGAGGTGCATAGCTAGCTGTCCAAAGGCTGCAGCCAATAAAATACTGAGTACCACGCGCTCGAACCAAATGACGACCATTTTGCCGACAGAGATAGGAATCTCGGTGGCAAGCACGCATGGAATCATGGCTGAAAAGAACAGCACACTGCTAATGGAAATGACCCCTGCGACATAGCGTGTCAGAATATCTGCTTCACTCAATAACAACGCTGGCAAGAACATTTCAGCCAATCCGGCTGACATACCTTTGGCAGCGACGAGCGGCTCTGGTAAGCCGCCAAGCCATGTAAAGGGATAAAGAAGCAAGCCCAACGCATCAAATACGGGCGTATATTTTGCCAATAGCAATCCAGTTAAGCCGACCGCGATGATAGATGGCACAATGGCGGCTGCCATCGTTAGACCGTCGCGAAAGTTAGACCATAAGATTTGTTTGAGGTCAGTGGCACGGCGCGAAGTAGACAAGCCTAAATCAAATGCTGCTGCTAACCGTGTACCACCTTTATGATCTAAAGCGGGACGTTCGACATGATCATCAAAGAGACTGATAGGTGGAATACGAGCTGTAATCGCAGTGACAATAAAGGTAATTACTAGCGTAGACCAAAAGAACACGTTCCAAAATTCCATTAGACCAAGCGTTTTGGCAACAATCACCATAAACGCCGCTGATACAGTCGAAAACCCAGTCGCAATGATAATAGCTTCACGCGCTGAGTATTGCTTTTGCAAGTACACGCGATTGGTGATGAGCAAGCCAATAGAGTAGCTACCGACAAAGGAAGCAACGGCATCAATCGCTGATGAACCTGGTGTTTTCCAAATAGGTTTCATAATTGGCTGCATGAGTACACCAACCATTTCTAGTAAGCCGAAGCCAACCAAGAATGCCAAAATCAGCGCCCCAAGCGGTACAATCATACCGACTGGTAAGGCCAACTTTTCAAACAAAAATGGGAGCATGTCCTTTTCCATCATAAAGGCAGGTGCAAGGTCAGCCACATACATCACTGCCAACATCAGACCAATGATTTTAAAAGTAGTCATAATCATGTGAGTGATATTTGTACGCCACGAGCCATCGATGAATGGCTTACTCACGCCATATAGCATGAGTAAAAATAACAGCGCTACAGACAGAGTATGCTGCTGAGTGACCAGATAGGTCGCGCCATGATCGAACAAAATCGTACTTTTCTCACCAATGGTAAATGGCACAAAAAACATGATCAAACCGATAGCACTAAATACGATAAGCTGTATTAAAGCAATAGGGGTTGATAGTAGTTTTTTCGATGATGTCGTTGCATTTTTATCGTGCAGATTAGATGCTGTATTTTGCTCAATCATATTATCCTCCTTGATAAAACGCCGATTATGTCCTTATACCCAGCTACAGAGTATAAGGACAAGGAACAAACTATTTGATCATCGGCAGATTTAGACCATAATCCTTTGCAGTTTTAATCGCCAGCTCATAACCTGCATCGGCATGACGCATAACCCCTGAGCCGCAGTCATTGACTAACACGCGTGATAAGCGTTTAGCTGCAGCGTCCGTACCGTCTGCAACGATAACCATGCCTGAGTGCTGCGAGTAGCCCATGCCAACGCCGCCGCCATGATGCAGTGATACCCACGTTGCGCCGCCCGCAACATTGAGCATGCCATTCAATAATGCCCAATCAGATACCGCATCTGAGCCATCTTTCATGCTTTCGGTTTCGCGGTTTGGACTGGCAACAGAACCCGTGTCTAAGTGGTCGCGACCAATGACGATTGGGCCTTTTAGCTCGCCGTTTTTGACCATTTCATTAAATGCCAAACCTGCTTTGTCACGCTCACCAAGCCCTAACCAGCAGATACGAGCAGGTAAGCCTTGGAACTGAATACGCTCTTTTGCCATATCGAGCCAACGATGGATATGTTGGTTTTCAGGGAACAGCTCTTTGATTTTTTGATCGGTTTTATAGATGTCTTCTGGGTCGCCTGATAACGCTACCCAGCGGAAAGGGCCTTTACCTTGGCAAAATAGTGGACGAATATACGCAGGCACAAAACCTGGGAAGTTAAAGGCATCTTTGACCCCTTCATCGAACGCTACCTGACGGATATTATTACCGTAATCGGTCGCTGGGATATCCATCGCTTGCAGATCCAAAATCGCTTGTACGTGTACGGCACAAGATTGGGCAGCGGCTTTGGTCAGTGCGGCATGTTGCTCTGGATCTTCTTGCGCGGCTTTCCATTCTTCTACTGTCCAGCCGCTTGGCAGATAGCCATTGATTAAGTCATGTGCTGAGGTTTGATCGGTGACTAAGTCAGGCTTCATGCCACCAGCGCCACCTGCTTTGGCACGTTTGACCATCTCAGGTAAGATATCTGCGGCATTGCCAAGTAAGGCGATAGAAACAGCTTCGCCAGCATCGGTATGTTGTTTGATTAACTCGTAAGCATGGTCGAGGTTATCTGCTTGCTTATCGACATAACCCGTACGCAAGCGGAAATCGATACTAGACTGCTGACACTCGATATTCAGTGATGTTGCACCTGCAAAAGTCGCGGCTAGTGGCTGTGCGCCGCCCATACCGCCAAGACCGGCGGTCAAAATCCAACGACCTGCCCAGCTACCGTCATAATGCTGACGACCGGCTTCCACAAAAGTCTCATATGTGCCTTGTACGATGCCTTGCGTACCGATATAAATCCAGCTACCTGCCGTCATCTGACCGTACATAAATAAGTCTTTGCGATCGAGCTCATTGAAGTGCTCCCATGTCGCCCAGCGCGGCACAAGGTTAGAGTTTGCAATCAACACGCGTGGTGCATTTTCATGCGTCTGAAAAACACCTACAGGCTTACCAGATTGCACCAACAACGTCTCATCATCTTCTAATTCTTTTAGTGACTCTAAGATTTGATCATAGCTTTCCCAATTACGGGCAGCGCGTCCGATACCACCGTAGACGACCAGACTTTTTGGGTTTTCAGCGACATCAGGATGTAGGTTGTTTTGCAGCATGCGATAAGGCGCTTCGGTCAGCCAGCTTTTGCAATGTAGTGTGCCACCAGTAGGCGCAGCGATATCACGAGACTCATCACGGCGAGTTAGCTTATTGTTGGTTCCATTATCGGTAGTCATGGTCATATCCTTGTAATAACAAATAGGGCAATAGAGTAGTCATAGTCAGTGTTTGACAAGCAGCCTATAAATTCATCGAAATATCGAGTAGTTCAATCAATATTTTAAGTGCTGCTATATATTTGTATATACAAATTATCAAAGATTATTTTTTCATGCAAGGATTTTTTATTTGCCCACTCATTATTTTTGTTATTGATTTAGCAAATTGCTTACTGCTCAGGCATTTTGGCTGAGGTTTGCACAGTGGTCTCATGATATTATGCTGTCATTATTGTGAGCAGAATTGACGGTTAAAGACGAACATGACGAAGACAACTCCAGCATATCAACGTATAAAAAATGCCATATTAGACAATATTCATTCTGGTAAATGGCAGGCAGGTAAGGCGATTTCTACTGAAATGGCATTGGCTGAAGAGTTTGGCGTATCACGGATGACGGTCAATCGCGCGCTCAAAGAGCTGAGCGAGGAGCGGGTATTGGAACGCCGTCAAGGCTCAGGTACGTTTGTCGCGCAGCAGCAGTTTAACCATACCTTTGTAGAAGTGCGTAATATCGCAGAGGACCTCAAATCAGCCAATCGTGACTATGAAGCCAAAGTCGTGAGCAAGCGTGCGATGACTGCTGCTATGATTGGTGATAAATTACGTCGCAAATTCGGTATTGATGAAGTAGCAGCGCCTGTTAGTCCAAGCGCTGATGCAAATGAAACGGGTAGTAACCTTGGTATAGACAGCTTGGGCGATGCGCCTATTCTTTATGAGGTAAAGATCATCCATTTCGCAGATGGTCAGCCTATACAGTTTGAAGAGCGCTGGGTTGATGCTAAGAGGGCACCAGAGTTTATCGAGCAGGACTTTACGGTCGTCAATACTAGTGATTATCTGGTTGAAAAAATACCGCTAGAGAGTGGCAGCTATACCATCCGCGCACTTGCAGCGCCAAACGAGGTGGCAGACGCTCTGCAGATTACCCCGCAATCCCCAACTCTAGTACTACGCAGGCAAACTTACTCAGCAGGTCAAGTAGTGACCTTTGTCAAAATGTGGCATGCTGGCGATCGTTACCAGTTCTCAGGTAGGTTATAGTGACTGTCTTACGTATACTCACTGATTTTGTACGTTTGTGCTATCCAAAATGAGCTACTATATCCATAAGTTGTTATTTATTGAGCCGTCATGGCTTCTTATGTAGCCGCAATTGTACATCCATACTTTTGAAAAATAATATCCAAACAGCATTGAAAAATATGCTGAGTAACCTCAAATCGAGCAGCCAAAGCCGAATATTATAGAGCAGCTATTGTACTGTCCTTGTGTATCGGCTTTTTCCTATTTGTTGATATTCACTCTATTCATTCTTATAAGGACGTCTTATGAAACGTCGTACTCTTTTAGCCCTTGCCGCTAGTACTATATTCCTTGCCGCTTGTGGTCAGTCATCTACCAATGAAGCCGATACTACCGCAACTGACAGTGCAGCGACAGGCGGTTCTGATTTGCTGCAACGTATCAATAACGGCGGTACCATCAACGTCGGTACAGAGGGTACGTATCCTCCGTTCACCTATCATGATGAGAGTGGCAAGCTGACAGGCTATGACGTCGAAGTGACGCGTGCCGTTGCCGATAAGCTAGGCGTAGAAGTCGAGTTCAAAGAGACCCAGTGGGATGCCATGCTGGCAGGTTTGGACTCAAAACGCTTCGATATGGTTGCTAACCAAGTGAGCTTAACGACTCCTGAACGTTTGGCTAAATATGACAAATCTATGGCTTATAGCTGGTCAGGTGCGGTTGCACTAGCACCAACGGATGACAATCGTTACAGCTCTTGGGATAATCTAAAAGGCCTACGTACCGCCCAATCACTCAGCAGTAACTATGGCGAGCTGGCAGAAAAATATGGCGCAGAAATTGTCCCTGTAGACGGTATGGCGCAAGCGATCCAATTGGTCAAGCAAGACCGTGCTGATTTTACGATGAACGACAATCTTGCCGTACTCGATTATCTCAAAAAATTCCCAGACTCTGATCTCGAGATCAAACTGACCGCACCTGCTAGTGAGCAAACAGGCTCAGGTCTAGTACTCATCAAAGGCGATGACGAAGTCGTGGCAAAATTGGATGAAGCAATGGCAGCGCTTGCCGCTGATGGCACCCTCACCAAGCTTAGCGAAGAGTTCTTTGGTGCTGATGTAAGTCAACAAAAATAATGTTAGCGTCTATCACCGCTGTGCTCGCTGAACTGTTGGCATTATTGCCATTTATGAGTCCTGATCGGGCGCAGATTGTCATCTCGTCATTTTGGCCAATGCTCAAAGGTGGTATTTATTATTCGATACCACTGGCGTTAATCTCGTTTGCGATTGGTATGGCGATTGCTCTGACGGTCGCTTTGATTCGGATTGTACCGCGTGCTGGTTGGTTTCATGAGATCGTCTATCGCTTGGCACGTATCTATGTGTCTGCGATTCGCGGTACGCCGATGCTGGTGCAGCTATTTATTATCTTTTATGGTTTGCCTAGTGTCGGCGTCAAGCTCGATCCGTTTCCCTCAGCGATTATTGCGTTCTCTCTAAATATTGGCGCATACGCCTCAGAGACAGTACGAGCTTCGATTTTATCGATTCCAAAGGGACAGTGGGAAGCAGGTTCTACCGTTGGCTTGACGTACTTGCAAACGTTTCGTCATGTGATCTTACCGCAGGCACTACGCGTGTCGGTGCCACCATTGTCTAATACCTTTATCAGTTTGGTAAAAGATACCTCGCTTGCGTCACTGGTGTTGGTCACTGAGCTGTTTAAACAAGCGCAAATCATTACCGCTCGTAACTACGAGTTTATGCTGGTGTACACAGAAGCGGCGGTTATTTATTGGGGTATCTGTCTGTTCTTGACCTTTATCCAAGGTAAGCTTGAAACCCGCCTTGATCGCTACGTGGCAAAATAAGTCATGCGGCAAAACAAATCATGGCTCAATAGATACTCGCAAATATAGACCAGCTCAACAGGAATTTTTATGATCAAAGTCACTAATATCCATAAAACCTTTGGTAGCAATCAGGTGCTCAAAGGCATCGATTTGACTATCAATAAAGGCAAAGTGGTTGTTATATTAGGGCCTTCAGGATCGGGCAAAACCACGTTTTTGCGTTGTCTTAATGCGCTAGAGATTCCTGACAAAGGCGTGATTGCGTTTGATGATGACAGCTTAAGCGTTGATTTTGCGACCAAACCAAACAAAAAAAAGCTGCTCGCTTTGCAGCGCAAATCAGGCATGGTCTTTCAGTCTTATAATTTATTTCCGCATAAGACAGCTATCGAGAATCTGATGCTTGGTCCTACGGTGGTACAAGGACAAAGCAAAGCGCAAGCACGTGAGCAGGCATTGGTCTTGCTCGATAAGGTGGGACTGTCTGACAAAGCCGATCTTTATCCATTTCAGCTATCGGGTGGTCAGCAGCAGCGTATTGGCATTGCCCGTGCGCTTGCGATTGAGCCGTCGTTACTGTTGTTTGATGAGCCAACATCAGCACTTGATCCAGAGCTGGTACAAGATGTCCTTGAAACCATGAAGCAGCTCGCGTCTGAGGGCTGGACGATGGTCGTGGTGACTCATGAAATTAACTTTGCTCGCGATGTTGCTGATCATGTGGTGTTGATCGAAGATGGTGTTGTCGTCGAAGAGGGCAGTGCCAAGCAGTTATTTGAAGACTCCAAGCATCCGCGTACGCAGGCATTTTTGCAGCGTATTGATCAGAAGTAGAATCGAGATCACTCCAACAGTCTATCGAACGTTTAGCGCTTACAGTCTCTGTTATTAAGTCAGTTGCTAAAGCAAAAAACGATAAACTAAAAAGCCCCAATCATGCGGTCATGGTTGGGGCTTTTTTATCGATATAACTAAAATGTATTTCAATTAGCATGTATTTTAACGAGCTTATATCTTGAACATCGGATAATAGCGCTATACCTTTTGTCGTTGTTTTAGCCAGCGAGGTACGCGAGTGGCAGTACCGTTTAGCACTGCATTCAATAACGCTGCTAGCAAGATAAGTCCGACACCTAGATACTGAATCCAAGATAAAGACTGCTGCAATAACAGTACCGCAAGTGCAATAGCCGTCAATGGCTCAAAAATAGTAAAGACTGATGCACGCGTGGCAGGCAGTTTTTCTAACGCTTTCATATATAGCCCAAATGGGACTACAGTACCTAATAGGGACAGCCCTAGGACATAACCCCAAGTCATTAAAGGAAGATCTAACAGCTGCCCATAAGTACGATAAGTCTCAGGCAGGAGCAGCAATCCGCCTGCACTAATGACGATAGAGGTAAAAAACACCAAGGGAGCAGGGTGAGCGTAATGCATCGCCCGCTTGCCCAATACCCCATATAAGGAATAGCACATCCCAGCTGCCAAGCCGAGTAAAATACCCCAATTGACTTGTGCTTGTTCACCCAGCATCGTCAAACCAACACCAAATACCGCCATTAGTGCTAGCAGTATTGATTTGCGAGTAATCGACTCACTCAGTAAGAACCTTGAAAACAGCAGGCTAAACACAGGTGCGGTATACAGCAGTGCCACCGCAGGACCTGCCCCAACATAACTGACGGCAAAAAAATAACACACTGACATACCAAGCACACCGATCAAAGACTGCATTGCTAGTCCAAGCCATTGCTTGGGTTGTAGTTTGATTAGGTCTGGCCATAGTTTTGGTAGCATAGCTAAGATAATAAATGCTGCCGTCACGATACGTAATATCGTCACCTGCCACCCACTGAATCCAATTTGATTGAGGTAGGTCGAAAATATACCAAGCGTGCCCCAGCAAATTGCTGCGGTAATGATTTGAATAGTGCCTATCCATGACTGATGCGAGTATTGTACCGTCGTTCCGCTGTCAATGTTTGCCATACTGTTGTCTTCTTACGATCTAAATGACACAAAGTTTTGTCAGATTACCAGTGATTTAAACGCTCTGAGCAATACTGAAATAAGAAAAGACAACCTGATTAAAGGCTGTCTTTTGTTGGTTCTCTCAGTTTATCACTAAAAGATAATGAGTAGCTACTAGGAGGAGCCCTAAAATCTAAATGCTTTTAAATTTGGTTGTTTTTAGACGTGATTGCTTTTAAATCCTCTTCATCAATCCATAAAAAATAACTTTGCGCTCGCAGGTTATTTTGTTGAATAAAGCACACTTTTTCGGCTTGAGTCCTTGGTAGATGATCCGCATCAGCACCGCAGTTTTTTGATCGCTGCTTTATCCATTGAATTTGCTCTTTTTTGAGGTCGGCTGCGGTCTGTTTACCATAAAGACGTCGAACCTCCTGCTGCGTAGCGCCATAGCTGCTGTTTAGTGCTTGATCTGATATGTTGTAGCTATCGTCAATTAACGCCGTTTGCGAAACCAATGGCAAATAAGTGGTATTTTCTGTGTAGGTAAAAGTATCGTTATCTGTCGTCCAGTTGCTGGATAAATACAGCTCATTATTTAATGGATCTATAAACCCGTTGAAATCCTCTCCTTCAAAACGATAACCCTGAAATTGGCAAGGCGTAATACCATCGTTACATAAGCTATGCGTAGTTTTGGCAGGATAAAACGTAACTGAGTAGGGTGCGTTATCGAGCTTTTCTCCTAGTTGCTTTGTTTGTAGTAATCGTCCCAGATCAGGCGCGACCAATAGCATATCACTACAGGTCACATGTCCTTCTGAGCAGCCTTTATATAGATTAAGACGCTGACCTTGGATATCCATACCCAAAATAAAGTTTGATTGTATTGGCGTTACTGCCGAGCCTACCGTAGTCACTAAAGCTAGGCTTAAGAACACCATAATACGCTTGAGTGAGCGGTATTTATGAAGGCTTGAGACAGACCTAGCAATAGACATATCGGTTTACACCTGCAATAAAAAATTACTTAGCAAACGCTTAGCACCTTCAGTGGCAAAGGACTCAGGGTGGAATTGTACGCCTTGAATCGGGTAGTTTTTGTGTGCCAGCCCCATAATCTCATCGCCTGTCAACGCAGACTCATCAAAGCTCAACGTCGCGCGTTCGTCATTGGCGACGACTGAGGTAATGGTCAGACAATCTGGAATGGTGTCTGCTTTTACGACGAGTGAGTGATAGCGCATGATCTCAAGCTCTTGCGGTAATCCTTGATAGATGCCTGTGCCATCATGACGAATAGAGGATACTTTGCCGTGCATCGGCACACTGGCGCGTATCACATCACCGCCGAATACATGGGCAATGCCTTGCATACCCAAGCAGACGCCTAGTAGTGGTACTGTCTTGCCCAATGTCTCAATAACTTCCGCACAGATGCCAAAATACGCTGGATCATCAGGCGAACCAGGGCCGGGTGAGATAATGATTCTATCTAAATTCATGGCTTGTACGTCAGCTAGAGTGATCTCGTTATTACGTTTGACAGTGACTTTGGCTTCATTGCTGCCGTCCAAAGTTTGTAAAATCTCGCCGACATACTGATAGAGGTTAAAGGTAAACGAGTCGTAGTTATCGATAATTAAAACATTCATGGGACATAAACTCTTTTGTAAAAATATAACGAGGTAAAATAGGGTCAGTTGGCGCACGATGCTTAGTGCCAATTACGGCTGCATAAAGCTGTCTAATACGACTTTCATCGCAGACAGTTTGCGCTGAATCTCCAGATACTCATCGGCTGGATTTGAGTCATAGACATTGCCACCGCAGGTCTGGGCGTAGGCTGACTCGCCGCTGATAAACAGGCTACGAATAGGAATGGCAAAGATACAATCGCCATTGAAGTTGAATGATCCTAGCGCACCGCCATAAGCACCGCGTCCATCTGGCTCTAGCTCATTGATGACTTTGATGGCCTCTACCTTAGGTGCGCCTGATAGCGTGCCCGCAGGGAAGTTGCTGGCAAGGGCACTAAACATATCCTCATCAGGATGCAAGATACCGACGATCTCAGAGGAGATATGCTGCACGTGCGAGAAGCGTTTGATATCCATGAGACTACGGACTTTTACCGTACCAAATCGCGCCACACGGCCGATATCATTGCGGTGCAAGTCGACCAGCATGTTGTGCTCGGCAATTTCTTTGTCATCGTTGAGTAGGGCGCGGGCAAGCTTACGGTCTTCTATTACATCGACGCCGCGCTTAGCCGTCCCTGCTAGTGGGTAAGTCTCCATCTCGCCTTGACGCAAGCGGAACAGCAGCTCAGGCGACGCGCCAATGATGCACTGTTGCGCAAATTTCATAAAATACATGTGCGGTGATGGATTGACCGCACGCAGTTTTTCGTAGATAGGCATCTTGTCACCAGCGATACGATATTTGGATTTGAACCCAACTTCACACTGAAAGATACGGCCAGAGATGATGTCTTCTTTGACTTGCATGACGACGTTGGCATGTTCTTCTTGGCTCATACCATCGCCCAAGAACTCAACGGTAGGCGCTTCATAATTTGGAATCGGGTCATTAAGTAGCGCTTTGATCTGTTCGATACGGTTGTTTTGCTGCGCAGTTGGATAATAAAAGTAGAAAATCTCGCCTGTCATCTTATCAAGCGTCAATCCATCTAGATACACACCAAACTTAAACGGCTCAAAGTCTTCACTGGCTTTTGCCGTCAGGCTTGGCTCAAAAAAGTTCACACAGTCATAACCCAAATAACCGACAAGTCCGCCGCTCTGATCACGGGCAATAACATGTTGCGGCGTGATGGCGCGTAGTAGCTCATAAGGGTTTTCGGTTTGGTAATGGCGTGTTTCAGTGGTTTTGTTATCAGTGATAGCAAGCGTATGGCGGTCTAACGCTGCGATGGTAGTCACAGGGTCGAAGCCGATCGCATGATGGCGCGAAATATGACTGTCTTCACCCAACGATTCGAGCAAATAACAGGTATTAAACGAGCTCTCGATACGTTTGAATAACGCAAAAAAGTCAATATCCTGTGTGAGCTTAATGCGCTGTGGTTTGCTAGGGATATCGATAGGTGCAGGCTGGGTCTGTGCAAGTGTACTAGAAGTCATAACAAAGTCCGAAATTCATCAAATAGGTGTCGATTAGGCAATTAATAAAGTAGTTATTAAGAAGGTAGTTAGTAAAAGAGTAGCAAATGCGCTATATAGTGGTTTAAGAGCGCGCTCTATGAGTAGCAAGTAACGCGCTTACATCATGGCTTTGCATGGCTCTAGCACCGCGAGAGACCGTGGCAATACCAACGCCCAGTTGCTCAGAGATATCACGTTGTGTAACGCCTTGCTCGAGCAAGTCAAAAATACGAATACGATTGGCAATATCGTGTTGCTCTTTATTTGTCAGTAGCGCACTCAATAGCTTATCGATGTCTTTGCTATCAGTACTGTTTGTCAAATGGGTTAGTAAGCTCTGATAAGGATCGGTAGTCATAGTAGTCATCTTAAAAAAAGGAGACAGCACATTCGTCAAGCAGCTATTCTGCAAAGAACTGCCTTGTTTCAGTATTCTAGTACAGTAGTACAAGAAAAACAAGGGCTAGGTGACCTACTATTGTCTATCGATATGATCTGTCATTCATCAATACAGTCTTGAGCTGTTCTTCGCTGTCATATGTCATCAGAACCAAGCAATGAAGGCTGAACAATCAAAGCCAAGTGAGTATGAGTGAGCATAGAGTTGAATAGTGACTCGAGCTGTTGATACCGCTGTGCTAACCGATATAGAAACCTCACATCTTAGGTTTACCCTTAGCCAATGTCATTCATGTAAATTCTGCACATTAATTATTGCCAAATTGTTAATACTTCGTTATTATGCCCCACATAATTAAATGCTAATCATTATCATTAACATTAATGATGTTATTCGCATATCAGCTTGAATATATAAAAGAAGATGTAGTTTAAAGGGTAGTGTCATAAGAGACCGTTTATCGACGGCTTAAAAATTCTAATAGTAAATAAAGTGAGTGTGTTATGCGTGAAGTAAGGTTATCTAGCCCATTGACTGTGCTATCTGTAGGCGTGGCAGCGGTATTGTGGACACAAGCGGCCAGCGCCGCTACGGCAGATGATATGCCAAATACCACACTACAGACCATTACAGTGACAGCCAACAGCTCGGTACGCGATAGTGTGCAAGAGGACTCTGTTTATATAGATGACTATACCCCAGCTGCTCAAGCAAGCCATTTGAGTGATTTTTTAGATGTGGTACCAGGAGTAGATGTAGGCGGTACCTCATCGGTCAATCAGCGCATACGTGTGCGTGGTCTTGATGATACCAATCTGAAAGTCACTATCGATGGTGCCCGTCAAGAGGGTGCGCTGTTCTACCATATGGGCGATGTCACTATCGATCCAGACTTGCTCAAGCAAGCAGAAGTGTCAGTAGGTAATAACTCAGTAACGCTTGGCAACGATGCCATCGGCGGCGCGGTTGCTTTTGAAACCGTCGATGCAGCAGATCTACTCAAGCCTGGTCAAACAGTAGGCGCCAAAATCCACGCAGGCTATGGCAGTAATAACGATGAGCTGTTGACCTCGGCGACCGTCTATGGCGCCCCAACAGAAAACATCGACTTACTTGCTTATTATGGCAAGCGTGATGCCAATGCTGGCGAAGATGGTAGCGGCCGCAAAATTCAAACCGAAGACAGCGAAGGCGAAAACATTCTTCTAAAAGCAGGCGCATATGTTGGTCAGGATCATCATGCGGGTGCTAGCTTTAGCCGTACCGAAAACAAAGGGCTATTCCCATTACGTCCAGATTTCCCTGCTGGCGGTTGGAACCCAATCCTGCCGCAAGAAGTCAAACGCGACACTTACGCGCTGGATCATACTTATAATCCTGCCAATCAATTGGTTGATATAGACACTAATGTCTATCAGACCAGCACGCAGATCTTGCGTAACTCTGATGGCGAGCCTGGGTTCGAGTTTGATGCAGAGGTCAAAACCACTGGCGGAAAAGTACAAAACACCAGTATTGTCGATAGCAGCATCATTGATGGTATCAAAGGCACTCATAAGCTAATCGCAGGTGTTGAGCATTACAAAAAAGAATCTAAGATGTCACGAGACTTTGCGGATGCTAGTACCGATGAAGCAACCAATACATCGGTATACTTAGAAGACCAATGGCAAATCGGCAAACTTAGCTTAACGCCAGGCGTTCGTTACGACCGCTACGAGTCTCCTGAGTTTGTATCGGCAGGCAAGACTTATGACAATGTCGTTGGCGCGCTAGCGGCCAGTTATGAGATTGCACCACGCACCCAGCTATTTGCAAGCTATACCCAGTTGTTTAATGGTCCAGACCTGAGCCAAACGATTTTCAATACTGATGGTGCTGGCACCTATGTCAATGATGATCTAAAAGCAGAAGAAGGCGACAATGCCGAAGTTGGTATCGCAACGACTTTGCGTGGTCTAACGACAGCAAATGATTCGTTAAAATTAAGCGGTAAGTACTTTGAAACCAATATCGAAAACTACATCGAGTTTGTACGTGCTGGTGGTAGCAGAACTGGTCTGAACTGTACGACGGGACAGTTGGGTACGAGCGCTGCTCCTGAGCTGTGTCAAGGCGTTATTAATAACGACGAAGATTTCAAAATCAAAGGCGTGGAGCTGTCAGCGGATTATAGAGTAGATAACTTCAATATGGGTCTAAGCTATGCGCGTGCACGTAGCGAGGGTGAGGATACGGGTTATAACATCGCTTCAGTGAGCGGTAGTGGCTCTGAGTCTGGTGACAAGTACATGGTCAACCTTGGCTATGCACCCACTGAGACTACTGAGCTTGGCTGGCGCAGCACTTACGTCGCCTCAGTGACGCCGAACACCGCGGGCGATGACAACGAAAAACCAAACTATGACGTGCATGATATCTTTATGAGCTATACACCAACTCAAGTTGAAGGCTTAAAAGCCACGCTTGGGGTATACAATATCTTTGATGAGACCTATGCCAGCCATGCATCACGTAACTCTATAGATGATGACTATACTGACTTTGAGATGGGACGCAACATCAAAACCTCATTAACGTATCAGTTCTAATCTCACTTATCTGGTTTAATTTAATATAAATCTAATCGTATCAATAGAGTCAGCTGTCTACATATGGGAGCTGACTTTTTATTGTGGATAGGTTTTAAATTATCACAACAGCGATGACGTATGCGCTAATGAGCACTCGCTGATAAGTGTCTACTGACAAATGCTCATTGATAAGTACCTACTAAAATATTATATGAATAAAGAACAAAAACTCATGACTTCACTCAATCCGCGCCAAGTCTGTTTATGGATTCACCGTTATACTGGGCTTGCTATGGCAGCCTTTTTGATCATTGCCAGCATCACTGGGACATTACTGGCGTTTCATCATGAGCTTGATGATGTATTCAATCGCAAGCTGGTCAGTATCGACGCCCAAAAGTCACCGCTTCTGTCTATCGCAGCGCTACATGATAAGGTTGTAGCGAGCTACCCCGCACAAAAATTCTCCAGTATGCCCACATCTATAGAACCCGATAAGGCAGTTGTGTTTTCGGTCGATAGGAGCCGAGGCAGGAGCGGCAATAAACCAAAACCAGCATTCCAAGAAGTATATATTAACCCCTATACTAGCGATATCATTGGCACGCGTGACAAAGACGCGTGGGCATGGAACAACACCATGTGGAAGGTGTTTTGGTTACACCGCGACTTACTGCTTGGTGATATTGGTAAATGGGTATTAGGTATTGTCTCATTGGTCTGGACGATTAACTGCTTTATTGGCTTTTATCTGACCTTTCCACGAGCCATCAAACCATCCAAAAACAAGCAGCCTTCTCACAAAAAACGGGCATCATTCTTTAAGCGTTGGTTACCTGCTTGGAAGATTCGTCGCAAGACCAATACCTTTAAGCTCAATTATGATTTGCACCATGCTTTTGGATTATGGCTTTGGGTCATGTTGTTCGTCATCGCATGGTCGAGCGTCGGCTTTAATCTAAAATCCGTCTATCAACCAGTTATGCAAGCCGTGGTCGGGCTAACACCAAGAGAGGGCCGACCTACCAAATCTGAACCGAACAAACCAGCGGAGCAGCAGGGTAGAACAGAGAGAGCGGCAAATTCGCATACGCCTGTCAGCAATAGTACAAATGACGCGCATATAAGCACGCAAGTTGTCGGCAAGTCCAATAGCATTGCCTACTTAAGCACGCAAGCCGAGATTGCTGCTAAGCAGAACGGCGTATTTGTACAGCAGCTATTAGGTATCCGCTGGGTTGAAGAAGACAAACAATGGCAAATGCGCTTTAAAACAAATAAGGATATTGGTGAAAAAGGTGGGGCATCATCTATCACGGTTGATGCCGCGACAAGCAGGGTTGAGCGCGTCAATTTTGGGTATCAAACTACCTTTGGTACTAAGGCAGACCAATGGTTATCTACCTTGCATATGGGGCATATCGGTCAAGGCTGGGGACATAGACTGTACCAAGTATTCTTAGCGATGATTGGACTGGCCGTTGCAGTACTGTCAGGGACAGGCGTCTATCTGTGGTGGAAAGGTCGACAACAGCGTTTAAAGGCATTGCAAAAAAGTAGATAGTGGTTATCACTGAGATGTAAGGTCAGTACGTTTGATAGGCTAAATATAATACCGATACAGATGTAGCGGTAGGCGTACTGACAGGGTATCGAGCCGTCTGATTACTGATCAATCAACTACTAGTCTCTAAACTGTATCGACAATCACGGGGCGTCCTTGATGGCTTAGGACCGTAACATCGACGTTGTACAGATCTTTCATTGTCTCTTGGGTAATGACCTCAGCAGGACGACCTATAGCAGTCACTTGACCTGATTTCATCGTAACCACCGTATCGGCAAACTGCGCCGCTTGGTTGATATCATGCAGGACGATCACCACGGTTTTTTGCTGAGAATGACTAAGTGTGCGCAGCTCACGCATGAGGCGACCAGCATGATACATATCTAGGTTGTTGAGTGGTTCATCAAGCAGTAAATAGGGTGTTTCTTGACAGACAATCATGGCAATGAGTACGCGCTGCCGCTGTCCACCTGATAGCGTTGACAAAAAACGCTCGGCAAGGGGTTCAAGCTCAAAGCGTTCGAGGATCTCTTGGACTTTTTGCACATCGTCTGCGGTTGGTTGTCCTTGATGATAAGGGTAACGACCAAACATCAACAGCTCGTGTACGCGTAGGCGTCCTTGTACTTGATTGTCTTGTCCGAGCATGGCGACGGTCTTGGCAAGCGTACGCGCCTGACAACTGGCAATATCATGCTCGCCAAAGCTTACTTGTCCAGCCTGTAGTGGTTGCAAGCGCGCCATCACCGAAAACAATGTCGATTTGCCCGCACCGTTAGGGCCAATCAACGCAATGACCTGCGCAGTAGGTAAGGACAGCGTGATGTCATGTAGGATTTGCTGCTTACCAATATGGTGAGAGATGTTATTTAGTCGAATCATAATGCGTCTTATCTCAAAAAGGTCTTGTATGAGCTTTAAATAATAATGCTGGCTAATCGATCAGGACGTACGGCGCTGAGACATAAATATCAATGCCAAGAACATCAAGCCACCTGCCAGTTCTATGACGACGGACAATACGCCTGCCATGTCTAGCACTTGCTCAAAAATAGTCTGCCCTAGTACCAAGCAAATCATAGCAACCAAGCTCACCAATATCAGCCGCTCACTATGATACATATGACGAGCCATACGATTGGTCAATGCGCAAACCAGTAGCCCAAAGAAAGTCACTGGACCGACCAATGCGGTGGCAGTAGCGACCAATACGGCAATGATGGTTAATAAACCAAATGCCAGACGTTGATAATTAATACCAAGATTGATGGCTTGCGACTGACCGAGCATCAGGACATCGCACTGATAGCGCCAGCGCCAGACAAATACTGCCGTGATGGCACAGATAATCAGGCTAATGCCAAGCAGTTGTGGATTGACCGTGTTGAACTGAGCATAGCTTGCAGACTGCACGACTATAAAGTCATCTGGATTTATGAGTCGTGCAATAAGCGCTGATAAACTGCGAAACAACACGCCAAAGATAACGCCCACCAGTATCAAGCGCGTCAAATCCTGACTGCTCTTAGAAAATAGCAGCTTAAATAATAACAAAGACGCCCCAAACATTAGGACAATCTCTAGCGTGAATTTAGCGATAGGGTCAAAACTGGTAAAGCTAATCGCACCCAAAAAGAACACTAGCAAGCTTTGCAGCAGCACATAAAGTGAGTCAAACCCAAGTAAAGAAGGCGTCAAAATAGGATTGTGGGTCAATGTCTGGAACAGCAAGGTTGATACGCCAATGGCATAGCCAACCACCATCAATGCCAACAGTTTCTTGCCCCGTAGTGGTAGCGCAAAATCCCAGTAGCCATTGACATTTAACGTCAAAAATAAAGTTATGGAGATCAGTAGGGTGACAGCTGCTATAGACTTTGGATGTGCCGCTATGAATTCCCAAAATTTTGCCAACTGACCTTGTGCAGCGGCTGAATACTGTCCGTTTGCTAAAGATGAATTATCTATCGCGGCGCTAGTTTTGGTAGCATCAGTCTTGGTGGAAGTAAGCTTAGTCGATGAGAACATAAAAAATCCTATGGTGCCAAGCCTATCTAGTAATAAAAAAATGAGCAATGGTCATTCAGCTTTTAAGGCGTTGAACACTGAGTATTCAATCCGCTATCGCTCAGATGGCGCACGTAATAACAGCCACAAAAACAGCACCGTACCCACCACGCCAAAGACCGTGGCGACAGGGACTTCAAATGGATAGCGAATAGAGCGACCGATAATATCGCACAGCAATACCGCTGAAGCACCGAGTAGGGCAACGGCTGGCAAGCTGCGACGTAATTTATCACCCATCAGACGGCTGACGATGTTGGGTACAATTAAGCCAATAAAAGGAATCATACCGACCGTCACGACGACAACAGCGCTCATCATCGCGACCATTCCCACGCCGATCCATGTGACCTGCCGCTTACTGATACCCAGGTTCAGCGCGATATTGTCGCCTAGACCGATGATGGTTAGTTTGTCTGCGATGATATAAGCGAGCACACACAGACCGCCTGTCAGCCATAGCAGCTCATAGCGACCTGCCAGTACGCCTGAAAAATCTCCAAACTGCCACACACTGAGCATCTGTAGCGATTCGGTTTGGTAGGCAATGAATGTCGTCACAGCCTCGATAATGCCACCAAAGACAATCCCAATCAGCGGAATCATCAAAAAATCAGTCGGCGGTATACGATGAATCAGTAGCATAAAAAGCATCATGCCGACTACAGCGGCAATAGTCGCCACGCCCATTTTTATGATGAGTGCACTGGCAGGAAATAGCAGACTGACCACCAACAATCCAAGCGCCGCACTTTGGGTGGCACCAACCATAGATGGCTCTACAAAACGGTTCTTTAGGACCACCTGTATGATCATCCCAGCCACTGCCATCGCAACACCAGTCAAGATAATCGCAATGGTGCGTGGTATACGGCTGACCATCAGTAGTGAGCTGTCGGAGTTGGCACTATGGCTAATGATGCTTTGCAAAATACCTGACCACGAAAAGTCTGCCACCCCGATAGATAAACTTAACAACACCAAAAGCCCCATAATAATGAGGCTTGCGGTATTTATTAACCATGGTGGTATGGCAGCACGTCGAGCTTCTGTGCCTAGGTTGTGGCTGGCACTTCTTCGCCAAGATGATGTTGGCAAAGAAGTGTTAGGTTTGAGCCTAGCGTGAGTACGGTGTGAAAATAACGACATAATCTCTACTGGCTAAAAAATAAAAGATCATTACAGTGACTATGCTTAGTGATTGTGATTAGTGACTGTCTGAACAGGGACGGCTGACTAAAAACGAAAGTCTAATTAACCGTTATTTGGCGCTAGCAAAAGCACCTTTAATAGTGGTCAGATCTTGCATCCATTGATAGTAGCCACCAAATGCAAGGTAAGAGTCTGGGCTGAGATAGACTACCTGCTGCTTGCTCCACGCATTGGTTTGGGCGACCAATGGATTGTCCAATACGGCTTTGGCACCAATACCGTCTTCGCCGATTGCCGCACTGCGGTCGATGACAAACAACCAATCTGGATTGGCCTTTTGTAAATATTCAAAAGATATTGGCTGACCATGAGGCGCATCAGCAATTTGGTTATCTGCCATTGGTACACCCAGTACAGTATGGATAAAGCCATAGCGAGACTTGTCGCCATAAGCTGACATCTTGTTGCCATTAACCATAACGACCAGACCAGTACCTTTGTTTTCTTCGGTGAGGCTATTAGTCTCGTCGATGAGGTCATCTATGTTTTGTTGTAGTGTGGCTGCCTTATCGCTTTTACCAAACAAAGCTCCCAAGTCATGTAGGCGCTGCTTACTAGACTCATAGATATTGGCTGTATCAATACTCATATCCAACGTCGGTGCGATGCTGGATAACTCATCGTATTTTTCTGCCATACGTGAGCCAACCAAAATGGCTTGCGGGCGCATCGCATTCAATGCTTCAAGATCTGGCTCAAACACCGTACCAACTGATTTTGGTTCAGGCTGCGTGTCGGAGTGTAGGTTATCCAAAAGCATCCCGCCAGGCATCCCGTCAACAGCCACATCTAATGCTGCCAAATCTTGCATCAACGTCATGTCATACACGACGAGTGGTGATGGGTTGATGGGCATCTCGACATCGCCTTTTACGGTATTTACCGTAATCTTTTCGGCAGAGACCGCATCATTACTGGCGACATTTGATGATTCATCAGCCGTCTGGTTGGCAGTGTTGGCATCGGCTGGCTCAGAATCGTTCGCTTCGTTTGAGCTACAACCTGTCACGCCGATAGTCGCGACTAAAGCGGTTATCATAGCTGTCAACAATGGACGTTTAAAAAGAGGGCTGGTAGGGCGTGTTGATAGTGAACTAATAGACATAATGGACTCGGTATATCAGATGTTTGGATGATCTTTTTAGAAGATAACGTCAAGTATTAGACCATAACAATATATGACAATAAAAATGACAAGAATCGACTGGGTATAGGTATGCCAATAGGATGTCTGCTCCTATCGATATTTAATTTTTCGGCTTATTTTGTTCTTAGCGAATTATGTTCTTATAAATAGGGCATTGCTATACCCCTTTTTTACGAAAATATATGGATAATAAAACAGCCGTTATGATAAATTAATTGAGACTCATTATCAATAAAAATGATAATGGTTTTTATTACCAATAAATGATTGTCTAAAGAATAGGTAGCTGCCCAAAAAGTGAGCTGCTAATGTCACGTTCCGATAGGGGTATTTGCTTACTCAAGGTTGGATATAACTGCAGTACATGGTCAAAGTAAATGCTTCAGTCAATTATAGGACGGCGTGTAGAGAGCTTAATGGATATGGCTCTGAGGAGAAAATATTGTAAATTATTATTGATAATAATTATCGTTTGCATTATTATCTACGCCATTCCGTCTTGGACAATAAATATTAGGCTGTTATGAGTTCAACAGAGTTAGACGCGCCGCCAATCAGATCGATACTGTTAGCCATCATCACAGTGGTAGGGTTACACCTGCTGACAGCATTTGCATTGGTAACCATAAAAACGCCTACAATAAAACCTGAGCCAGAAACAGAGACACCACCTGTTGAAATTCAGTTTGTGACGTTACCTACCAAAAGTGCAGCGCCCAAAGCTGAAGTATTGCCACAAGAAGTCAGCGTCCAAAAACCAGCGCAACCAACAGTAGAACCGCAGTCTACAACACCGCCTAAAACTGAGACGCCGCCCAAACAGCGTGTCGAGACACCCATAGAACCTGTTGTGAAAAAGAAAGCACCTGAAGCGGTGCCTGTTATTGCAACAGAGCAGAATGCTCCTGACAGCAGTCAAAAACCTCTGCCAGAACAAGCAGTGCCAAAAAAGACAAGCCCAGAACCGATAGTTGATACGTCAGCTGCTGATGAACGTCGCAAAGAAGCTGCCGCTCAAGCAAAAAAATCCGCTCAAGACGCTGAAGCAAAAGCGGCTGGAATCGAAAAGGCTAAACTCAAAGAAGCTGAGCTCAAAGCCGCGAGAGCTGCCCAAGAAGCCAGAAGCATTGCAAATGCCAAAGCCGCTGCACAAGCAAAAGCTGCTAAAGATGCAGCAGAGGCGGCTGCACGAGCGAAAGCCGAGGCAGAAGCTGCAGCTCAGAGTAATGAGCCAGTGAGCTTTACTGCTAGCGCGGCCAATTGGGCGTCTGCACCAAACTTTAGTTTTCCTGAGCGTGCGGCACGTCGCGCCCGATCAGGGGATACACTAAACGTGGTTCTAGTATTGCGAGTCAATAAGCAAGGCGGGATAGACAGTGTTAGCGTTGCTCAGTCATCAGGTAACTCACTGCTAGATCGAGAAGCCCAGCGTCAGGTACGTTCTGGCAAGTTCAAACCCTTTACCAAGAATGGTGTACCGGTCGTGGGTAATGTAACCTTGCCGATCAGCTACGCGGTTCCTTGATGGTTTATATTTTATAACAACGTATTTATTGATAATCTTTCATAATAAGACTAAACATGATACTTATCTCAGTAGCATGTGCTTGCATTACACATTAAGGAGTCTGACATGGACTTTATGCAATACTGGCAAATCAGCGACATGGTGACAAAAACATTGTTCTTTTTGTTGCTTGCGTTATCTATTCTCTCTTGGGTGACGGGTATCGTACGTGTGCTGCAAAGCCGCAAATTGGCAAACAGTGTGGCAGACGACTTGAGCCAACAGTTGCAAGCTAGGCAAGCTGACTTGGTCGGCTCTGATTCGGCGGCTCGACGTTTGATTACTGAGCAGACACTGCTCAAGCACATAGGCCGCTACCGGTTTGCGAGCGAGCGCGGTTTACCTATTCTTGGTACCACGGCCGCCATCGCACCATTTATTGGACTGTTTGGGACTGTGTGGGGTATTTTCCACGCGTTGCATAATATCGGTATGAGTGGACAAGCAGGTCTAGGACAAGTAGCAGGGCCTGTTGGTGAGGCACTGATTATGACAGGTCTAGGTATCGCCGTCGCCATTCCAGCTGTCGTTTTTTATAACGTAGCGGTACGGATCAATCGCCGCATCATGTACCAAGCCAACGATAGAGCACATGACCTACTGGCAGTATCTACTGATAATAATGCTGGCGTAACATCAGTACAAGCCGCAAAAACCAGTCGCTCAAATACGCTTGAGACAACCGCGAAGCCTCAGCAAACGAGTCATTACAACAGTTCAGTTCCGGAACAGCTATAAGCCAGAGCAGCTATAAGAAGTATTGAAATACGGGATAGAGATGTGAGAGCAGCGCAGTATTTGGGCATAAAGCAAAAATACCAAACAGCGAATAAGTACGGCGCAGCCTTTTAGTAGTATGAAAATAAACACAAGTATTGAGAGTAACTATGGCATTTCAATTGGGTGATGATGACGTACGCAGCATGGATGAGATGAACCTCATTCCGCTCATCGATATCATGCTGGTATTGATGATTATCTTTTTATTGACCGCAACTGTGCTGAACCCGACGGTGCCTTTGGACTTGCCAAAAACCAGTGCTGAGGTAAGTCAGACCCCGCCAGAAGCCATTCAGATCAGTATTGATAAGGATGCAGGGCTATTTTGGGACAGTGATCCCATCAGTATGGAAGCGCTAGAGATGCGTCTACAACAGCAAGGCGCAACAGATGAGGATATTCCAGTACAGCTGCGTGCAGATAAAGAAGGCAAATACGATACGGTCGCTCAAGTCTTGGCAGCGGCAAGTAACGCTGGACTGACCAAAATTGCTTTCGTCAATGAATAGTCTTGGTGCTCAATAGTGGCAGGTAGGAAGTAGACACTATACTTATAAGGGCTATTATGCTCACAAAAGCTATAGCTATTTGTGAATCATAGTTGTGGCTCATGATGTCTATAAGGCGCAATATCTATAAAACAATGTCGATAATAAAGTGCCGTATCGATGCCGAAGTGTTTAGTGACAAATCACATAGCTATAGCAAAAAGCGGGCTAGATAGAACAAAAAGCCAATCAGTAGAACGACCATAACCGCAATAAAAAGAACAATTAAAATAATAAGTTTTTCTCCAACCTCATTGACGACTTAAACCTCAAATTAAGTCATCAGTGAGGTTTTCTTTTTACTAGCCATTTACCAGCCATAACCAAATGGGCGATAGCCGTAGCCGAAGACCCCATGTCCATAGCCAAATGGGTAAGGCGATCGCAAGTAGTCTAGATCGCGCTGACGAATATAGTAGTAGCGCCCTTGAGAATAAGCCTCTTCTAATTTCTCGATACCCTCTAGTGGACAGACAGGCTGCCAATCATAGCCTTCGCGGCCAATCTTATAGGCGTTTAGCTCGGTACAGTAGTTTTTGAGCCCTTGCTGTCGTCCTTGTTCCCACTGTATGCGGTTGGGGCTAGCGCCGCCTACGCTAGCGCAGCTGTTGGTATAGTGACCGAAGTGAGCACCTGAGCGCCCTTGTAGACCGTCAGCAAAACCAACGTCCTGCCAGTTACTGCTTTGACATTGTTGGAGCGTCAGGTTTTGGGTGGTGGCACAGCCCGATAGTGTTAGTACAACGGCACCGAACAATGACAGGCTCATACCCGTTTTGCTCATAAGTTTACTGGTCAGCTTGCGAGCGTTACTAGCATTAGAAGCGCTCGATGCGTTCGACTTGATAAGATAATTCATAATAAACCTGCGCGCGTTTAAAATTATGGTTTATCATAGCACTTTTTTGCGCCGACCACGTTTCGTATCTGGTTTTTGTATAGGACTATGATACGTATATCTACGTATGCTAAATAGTTGATTTAACAGTGTAATTAATGAATAGGTAGTGAGGTGTGACGCTGTCTGTTGCGCCATGGATGAGCTACTATGCTTGATTTTTCAGGGTTTGGGCTCATTATAAGCCTTGCTATATCGTTATCTGTTATTCGGTATTGAGCAGGTAAGATAATATTGTCTTGCTTATGCGTTAGCTATTTATAAGACAGTGGTGTTCAGGCTGAGCATAGCTAGCAGTGGTTATACTTATATTATTTAGCTTCACTTTTATTTAGTCAAAAGGTCAGAGCCTCATGGGAACATTGATTGGTATTGTCATTGTACTATTCGTATTAGGGAGTATGATGGCGCTCAAACCGAACGGTATCGATCAGCGTTTGGATAAGCTGCGTATGACCGCGCGCCGGTTAGAGTTAAACCCAAAGCTCGTTACTTGTCCTGATTGGATAAAGGGGAAGGATAATGAGTATGGTCGCGGTATGCTTGGGCAGTATTGCCTGATATTAGAAGAGACCAAGCTGCCGCACACCCGTTATCAAGTGATTGATGGGCAGTGGCGACCAGACAGTAGCTTTGTCGATACCAGTACTGATGACAAGATACTAACTATTCCAAGTGCTATTCGTTCTACTCAAAGCAAGAAAGTAACGGTCAGTAAGACCAATTTTAGTCTGGACAAAGCGTCATTAGACTTGCCAGTAAGTATTGAGCCGTTTGTTAAAGGGTTATTGACCAAAGCAAATAGTATTGTCATCTATTGGGAAGATATTGCGTATGTGCGTCCATCATCCAATCCTGCGTACCAGCAAAAAATGATTGAGGCAGATCTGTTAGTGCTCAAAGCAAACCTAGAGAAATGGGCATTACAAATGCAGCAGCAGTCATAAACCTAGTAAAGCATTTGTTTGTCTCCATTAAGAGCAATATATATGCGATTCGTCATATTCAATTTATTTAAAGTTGACATTTTGACGCTTAGCAGTGTAACGTCTTTATAACTATATCTTTATTTTATGGTTATAATTTGTTTTATAACCTTTTTTATTAGCAGCACTTATTACTATAAATCGCTGAACCATAGCAAAACTATGAGTATCCGCTTCCATAAATCGCCGTGCTGCTAAATTTACTTTTAATCTACTTATATTATGGTGTCGTCAAATATGGCAAAAACCACAACCAAAAAAGCCGCAGCATCGACTGCTGATAGCCCAAAAGGCAAGTCTTTGGTGATCGTAGAATCACCAGCCAAGGCAAAAACGATCAATAAATACCTTGGTAATGACTTTGTCGTACGTTCAAGTATCGGTCACGTCCGCGATTTGCCAGTCAGTGCAAGTAAGAGTGCAAAGAAAGCGACAACTGCCAAAAAAGATGACAGTCTGACGAAAGAAGAAAAAGCACAGCAAGCGCTGGTACGTCGTATGGGCGTAGACCCAGAGCACGACTGGGCAGCTGTCTATGAAGTCCTGCCGAATAAGACCAAAGTCATTAAAGAGCTCAAAGCACTCGCCAAAGACGCTGACAAAATCTATCTGGCAACGGATATGGATAGAGAAGGGGAAGCGATTGCTTGGCATCTAAAAGAAGTCATCGGCGGTGCTGATAGCAAATACCAGCGAGTGGTGTTTAATGAGATTACTAAATCTGCCATCCAAAATGCCTTTAAACAACCATCGAAGCTCGATATCGATCGTGTCAATGCGCAGCAAGCGCGCAGGTTCTTAGACCGTGTGGTTGGCTTTATGGTATCACCACTGTTATGGCAAAAGATTGCTCGCGGACTATCAGCAGGTCGTGTACAGTCAGTCGCCATGCGTTTGGTTGTTGAGCGTGAGCATGAGATTCGTGCGTTCATTCCAGAAGAGTACTGGCAGATTCATGCGGATACGCATATTGCTAATGACAAAGCCAAAAAAACCTCAGACGCTGAACAAATCGGCATACGCTTAGAGGCTACCAAGCAAAGCGGCAAAACCCTAAAGCTTGGCAATAAAGAGCAGACCGATAAAATCTTAGAGATACTCAAAGCCAGTGACTTTATTGTCAAAGAGCGTGAAGAGAAGCCAACGCAATCGCGTCCAAGCGCGCCTTTTATCACCTCAACTTTGCAGCAAGCCGCCAGTACGCGTTTGGGATTCTCTGTCAAAAAGACCATGATTTTGGCGCAGCGTCTGTATGAAGCGGGGCATATTACTTATATGCGTACCGACTCGACATTCTTGTCTGGTGATGCACTTGCTGCGGTCCGCGGTCATATCGAAGACAGCTATGGCGCAAAGTATGTGCCAGAAAAGCCAAACTTCTATGGCAACAAGCAAGGCGCACAAGAGGCCCATGAAGCGATTCGTCCCTCTAACGTCAACATGAAATCAACGCAGCTAAAAGGCGTGGAGCGTGATGCTATTCGTCTATATGAGCTGATCTGGCGTCAGTTTGTGGCGTGTCAGATGTTGCCTGCCAAATATCTATCAGTGAACCTATTTGTTGGTGCCGATGACGTCGAGCTAAAAGCCCGTGGTCGTACCATGGTGTTTGATGGCTATACAAGAGTGATGCCACCAGCCAAGACTGACGATACCCTATTGCCTGATGTCAAAAAAGGCGATAAGTTAAACCTAGATAAACTAGATCCAAGTCAGCACTTTACCAAGCCTGCGCCTCGCTATACTGAAGCGAGTCTGGTCAAGGAGCTTGAGAAAAAAGGTATTGGCCGTCCATCGACCTATGCCTCAATCATCTCAACCATTCAAGATCGCGGTTATGTAAAACTTGAGAATAAGCGCCTGTTTGCCGAAAAAATGGGTGATATCGTCACGGATAGGTTGACGGCTAGCTTCCCAGACTTAATGGACTATACCTTTACTGCGGCGTTAGAAGACAAGCTCGATCATGTGGCAGAAGGTGATCAAGATTGGAAAGATGTGCTCGATAATTTCTATGGCGAGTTCAAAACAACGCTTGAGCGCGCCAAAGAAAAAGACGGTATGCGTCCAAATGATCCAACTGATGTGCCAGATGTTCACTGTGATATTTGTGATCGTCCGATGCAGCTGCGTACAGGTTCAACTGGTGTATTCTTAGGCTGTACGGGCTACAACTTGCCGCCAAAAGAGCGCTGTAAAGGCACCAAAAACTTGATGCCTGTTGAAGCGTTTGCCAACTTGGATGATCCAGAAGGTGATGATGAAGCGGCAGAAGTTAAAGATTTGATGGAGAAAAAACGCTGTCCAAAATGCGGCACAGCGATGAATGGTTATATTGTCGATGGCGGTCTCAAACTACATATCTGCGGTAACAATCCTGATTGCGATGGCTATATCTTAGAAGAAGGTAAATTTGAAGTACCCGGCTCAGATGCGCCAACCATCGACTGTAACAAGTGTGATGGGCAAATGGAGCTAAAGACAGGTCGCTTTGGTCCTTACTTTGCTTGTCAGAATTGCGATAACACACGCAAGGTACTAAAGACAGGCGAAGCTGCGCCGCCGCGTATGGATCCAATCCATCTCCCAGAACTGAAATCAACCAAGCATGATGATTACTTCATCTTGCGTGAAGGAGCGGCTGGCATGTTCCTTGCGGCTTCTAAGTTCCCAAAAGTGCGTGAGACCCGCGCACCAAAGCTTGCTGAGCTACGCGATGTTAAAGATAAAATGGAAGACAAGTTCCAGTATCTGTTCGCAGGGCCAGATGAAGATCCAGATGGCAATCCAACTATTTTGCGTTGGTCACGTAAGAAAAAAGAGCAGTATATCGGCTCTGAAAAGAATGGCAAAGCCACACGCTGGGGTGTGTACTGGCGTAAAGGTGAATGGGTAGAAGAATAAGTTTTTCTATTGAGCATAAAAAAACCTCTTAGATGCTAAGAGGTTTTTTTATGCTATCCATAATAGCTTAAATGTAGATGCTATTAGTTCTTTTCGATAATACCACAAGCAACGCGATCGCCTGCATCACCTGCTGGTTGGCTGGTGTAGTCATCAGTACCAGCATGAACGATAAAGGCTAAGCGATTGACACTATATTTACCTGCTTCATCAGCAGTGATCTTTTTATTCACATAGTTAATAGTAGCCACGCCGTCTTCACTGGCTGTCAAGTTAGGTAAGTCACCTGCGTGACCATTCATATCATCTGGATTAGAGTGTGGGTTGTTGTCAGGGTTGAAGTGACCACCTGCCGCTTTACCCATGTCGGCACAGCTGCCTGTTTCATGAATATGGAGCGCGACTGTTTGGCCTGGCTGTAAGTTCATTAACTTACCATAGACCTGTACACCGCCATCGACTGGACGTAGAAAAACTTGGCCGACTTCTTTTTTGTCACCGCTTACTGTGTTGATGGTTGATTTTAGGGTAGGCTGCGCCAAAGGGTTACCCGTTTGCATTTGGCTTTGTACCGTTTGGCAACCAGTCATCGCCAACGCTGATCCGCATAGTAGGGCACTTGCTAGCATTGTCTTATTCATTATTATCTCCGATTGTTTTATTCATTATTGTAATTATCGTCATTATAGCTGTCGTCAAAGTCACAAATATTCAGAACTGTTTTTGTATTAAAACAGGTATCAATATTCGTTAACAACAGGGTCAGTATAGCTAAGCGATGCTCGTAGTTATTCATCAAATGCGCAACAATCAGTTAATATATGTAAGTTTCGTATGGGTTTACAAAACCAGATGGTACAAAAAACCTATGAAATCAATTGAACAACAAAATGCATTTGACTACTCAAAAAACACGAGTTGGCAATGAATAAGCTATTAGTAAACGAACGGCTAATAAGCATAAAAAAGCCGCCCATCATTGTGATGAGCGGCTTTTTACTTTTTCGAGTTAACTAACAAATACGCAATTAGTTATGTAGCGCTTTACCTGAGGTTTTATCAACCGTTACTTTTGCAGGCTTCAGTGGCTTTGGCATACTGACCAAGGCAACCTTTAATATCTCTTCAATCGTCGCAACTGGCTGAATGGTTAAGCCTTCTTTCACGTTATCAGGGATATCAGCCAGATCACGCTCATTGGTCGCTGGGATCAAGACATGCTTGATACCGCCGCGATGCGCTGCCAGTAGCTTCTCTTTGAGACCACCGATACGCAGTATTTTGCCGCGCAAGGTGATCTCACCTGTCATCGCGATGTCTGGACGAATGGCGATACCCGTCAAGGCAGATACGAGTGCCGTCGTCAATGCACCACCAGCAGAGGGCCCGTCTTTTGGTGTGGCACCTTCTGGCATGTGCACATGGATATCTGTGGTTTTGACTGTCTCATAGTCAATGCCAAGACTGTCACCGCGAGCACGCACCACACTCATCGCCGCACGAATCGACTCTTTCATCACATCCCCTAGTGAACCGGTAAAGCTAAGTTCGCCTTTACCCTTCATAGCGACCGCTTCAATAGTGAGCAGCTCACCACCAACCTGTGTCCACGCCAGACCAGTGATACGACCGATCTCAGGCTCTTCTTCTGCTAGGCCGTAGTCATACTGATGCACGCCTAGATAGTCATCAATGTTCTTGTCATCAACTGTGACGAGCTGACGTTCCGCTTTTTTCGGAGCACGTGCGCCGTGGTTTTCAACTGAACCGCGAACTACTTTGCGGCAGATTTTATTGACTTCGCGCTCAAGGTTACGCACACCTGCTTCACGGGTATAGCGCTGAACGATGCTGTGCAGTGCGGCTTCGACAATCTCAATTTCGCCTTCTTTGAGACCGTTATTCTTAATAGCTTTTGGCACAAGGTACTTCTGTGCAATATTGACTTTTTCTTCTTCGGTATAGCCGGGTAGACGAATCACTTCCATACGGTCAAGTAGCGCAGGTGGAATATCCATGCTGTTGGCAGTACAGATGAACATCACTTGTGACAGATCTAGGTCCATATCTAAATAATGGTCGTTAAAGGTGTCGTTTTGTGATGGATCCAATACTTCAAGCAATGCTGATGCTGGATCACCGCGGAAGTCTTGCGCCATCTTATCGATTTCATCCAACAAGAATAGCGGGTTTTTGACTTCTACTTTGGCCAATGACTGGACGATTTTACCTGGCATCGCACCGATATAGGTGCGGCGATGACCACGAATCTCGGCTTCATCACGGACGCCGCCAAGCGCCATACGCACAAACTTACGTCCCGTTGCACGAGCAATTGACTCACCCAATGAGGTTTTACCGACACCTGGAGGACCGACGAGGCATAGAATCGGACCACGCAGTTTTTTCACGCGTGATTGTACGGCGAGGTACTCCAAGATACGGTCTTTCACATCTTTTAGACCATAATGATCTTCGTCCAAGACGGTTTTGGCTTTATCTAAATTAATAGACACTTTGGTCGTCGCATTCCACGGCGTATCTAAGATCCACTCAATATAGTTGCGTACGACTGATGACTCGCTTGATGCAGGCGGCATCATTTTGAGCTTTTTGAACTCTTGCTCTGCTTTTTTGCGTACATCGTCTGGTAGATCAGCATCTTCGAGACGTTGCTCTAGCTCAGCCACGTCATCTTCACCATCGAACGCACCGTCATTCATATCTGACAGCTCGTTTTTGATGGCTTTCATCTTCTCGTTCAAGAAGTATTCGCGCTGATTGTCTTCCATCTGCTGGCGCACAGCATCTTGGATATCTTGTTCGATATTTTGCTCAGCACTTTGCTTGACCAGGTATTCCGTCAAAGTGTTGATGTGTGTTTTGATATCGTTTTCTTCTAAGAACGACTGCTTGATATCAAGATCCATCGACACGCGAGTTGAGATGAAATACACCAGCTCAAGCAAGTCATCAATACGCTTGGCGACGCGAGTCAGCTCACGGGCATTACGCAAACGCGCATCTGCATAGCTTTCAAACAGGGTAGTCAACGCTTGGATGGTATTTTTCTGTTGGCTCTCATCCATGCTGATATCAAGATCAGCACGCTCAAATCTTGCCATCAATAACTCGTCATGGCCCTCTATGTTGTCGACACGGGCGCGATATTGACCTTCGATCAGTACTTTAATGCAGTTCTCATCGCTATCGTGCGGCATAGTGCTGACGATACGGCACACCGTACCGTATTGATACAAGTTGTCTTGATCGATGTCTTCGGTCAGTGAGTCTTTTTGGGCGACGACCAGTACCTTATTGCCATACTCAGCTTGTGCCAGCTCAACAGCTTTTACAGACGGCGCACGTCCTACAAACAAGGCAATCTGCATGTGCGGATAGACGACGACATCGCGTAATGCCAGTAGTGGCAGATAGCTTTCGTCTTGATCATCGTTTGCTTTGTTGTCAGTATCAGTAAGCGTACTGTCATCAAGATCAGTATCTTTGGCATCAGTCGTTACAGCTTCTCGCGTGTCAGTTGACGAGGTATCTGCCTCGTTGTTTTCTACGTCAGTCGTTGAAACGTCAACATCAATGTCGATATTGTCTTGGGTTATTTTATGTTCACTCATATATTCTTCCTCGTTCCCCAGACTTGTAAAGTCAAGTTCGTGGTTCATGTTTAGATAAATGGTGTCCGCATATAAAATTGCAAGGCTTGGTGGCAAAGTCGTCTGCTTATCTTTGTTAAATAATCATTATGTGTTGATGTCTACTTGGTTCTATACGTGGGCTTTGTACCCAAAATAAGGTAAACTGGCGCGCGTCTAAAAACACGTCTAAAAAAGCACTAATACGGAAGCATTTTGGACGGCGTAGCGCTATTCATCAGTTGCAATATTCATAGGTCTAAATAAGATCAAAGTATAAAGAACAAGGGGCAATACATGGCCATCAATGCGGTACTGCTGGCAGTTATCATTATGCTAGGACTGTCACTGTCGCGAGTGCACGTAGTGCTCAGTTTATTAATCGGGGCATTGGCAGGTGGGCTATTAGCGGGTCTGGGTATCACCGATACGCTCGATGCCTTTCAAGAAGGTATCCGCAATGGCGCACAGATTGCGCTATCGTATGCTTTGCTGGGAGCTTTTGCAGTAGCCATTGCCCATTCAGGCTTGCCGCAGTCGTTGGCAGGGGCGGTGATTAGACGCATTGATGCTGCTGGTACGAGTGGCATGATTAAGTATATGCTGTTTGCAGGTCTTATCACCATGAGCTGCTTTAGCCAAAATTTAATCCCTATTCATATTGCCTTTATTCCGTTGTTGGTACCGCCATTGCTACTGGCGTTCAACCGTATGCGCATTGATAGACGCCTGATTGCCTGTTTGATTACGTTTGGACTGGTCACCACCTACATGTTTATCCCTTATGGGTTTGGTGATATTTACCTCAATCAGATTATGCTAAAAAACGTGGGTGAAGCGGGTATTGATGTTGGTAATATCTCTGTGGTGAAGGCCATGGCAATTCCTGCGCTTGGCATGCTACTTGGTTTGCTAGTCGCTGTATTCTTTAGCTACCGTAAGCCGCGCGAGTATCAGCACATAGCGATAGACAAACAAGCCCATGATGCGGCTGTCGAAGGGGATGCCCTAAGCAAAACCGCAGCTGGCGCTCAGTCACAAAGTAAGTTAAAAACATTGGTGGCATTGGCTGCGATTGTCACCGCGTTTGTGGTACAGCTCTATACTGACTCGCTACTGCTCGGCTCGATGTTTGGCTTTGGTGTGTTTATGGCGACGGGCGTGGTGAAATGGCATGAGGCTGATGGCGTCTTTAATGACGGTATCAAGCTGATGGCGATGATTGGCTTTATCATGATTACGGCGCAGGGCTTTGCGGAAGTCATGAAAGCCACTGAGCAGATTCAGCCACTCGTTGATGGGGCGGCGTCATTGTTCGGTGGTAATAAAGCGATGGCGGCGTTTATCATGCTATTGATTGGTCTGATTGTGACCATGGGTATCGGCTCGTCCTTCTCGACCATTCCTATTTTGGCCGCGATTTATGTGCCGCTATGTATCTCTTTGGGGTTTTCGCCATTGGCCACGGTTGCGATTATCGGTACGGCTGGCGCGCTGGGTGATGCCGGTTCGCCTGCGTCAGATTCGACATTGGGACCAACCTCTGGTCTTAATATTGATGGACAGCATGACCATATCAAAGACAGTGTGGTGCCGACATTCTTGCACTATAACATTCCGCTACTGGCATTTGGTTGGATTGCGGCGATGGTGCTTTAGTTCGTTAAACTTAATAGAAAATATGCACCCAAAGTAAACTACCGATAAATAAAAGGCCGCCAGCAGTAGACATTAATGATGAGTCAGTGAGAGAACTTATTATTAAAATGATAAAGCTCAATAAGAACAGAAATATCCCGAGGAAAAATAAACTATTTTTTGTTAAGGAAGGTGTTCTCTTATTTATCGGTAATCTGAATAGAATGACTAGAAACATTACAATTGCAATCAAACAGATAAAAACACCTATCTGAAACAACTGTATATCAGATGATAAGGGGGAGTGATGAAGGTGTTTTTCTATTAAAAATTTCGTAGATAGCATGACGACAATAATAGTCACTATAGATAACAATCTAAATCGGTAAAGCTGTATCCTCGTTACCAAGTTATAGGAACAGTAAGGGCATCTATAACCATCGCTGCTTCGATCGTCAATACTCATCATTAGCTTAAAGCGATTTGGTAAGTTTTTTTGACAGCTACTACAGTTCATTAATTACTATCATCCTCATCAAAATCTTTCAACTCGTCACTTAAACCATTCAAAAACGCATCACTTTGCGCCAGCAACGCATTTAAGCGATCTTCATTGACTAGCCGTGTCATTTCATCAGCGCTAAATGGTTGCTCTTGACTGTAGTAACGTTGCTCTCTAGCGTCCTCTTTGCCTAACGTTTGCAAATACTCATCTACACTGTCTGCACTGGAATCAGCAGCGCTAGAGTCTTTTTCAAGTTGTTTATTATCTTTCATCAAAACCACCTTATCCCATTTGGCGTAATTAGGCCATCTAAGGGCACATCCCACGGTTGACGCGCTAATTGCTCAACGACCTGAAAATCATAGCACCAGCCTATCTTTAACGGCCTTGACGCCCCTGAGCGATAGCTTTTGCCAAGTGTGGTGTCATAAAAGCCGCCACCCATACCCATACGATTACCATTTAAGTCTACAGCCACAAGTGGACAAATAATCACGTCTAGTTCTGTCGCCCATAGCAGAGCGCGGCTATGATTTTGTTTCATGCCGAGTTGATGAATACGGGTAGGGATACTGACCAGTTTTGAATGATAAACAGGGACAAAACGTAAACGTTTATCCTCATTGCCACTACTGGTACGACCGAGCGAACCGACGACTGGCAAATAAGGAAAATAGCCTAAGCGTTGACACCAGTCCAGTAGTGGCTGAGTGGGCAACTCACCGAACCCATCATAATAAAGCCCAATACGCGCACGTTTTGGTAGCCGCTGTTGTAATTTGCTCAAATGCAAGCTCGCTGACTTTGCCAAATTTCTACGGGCACCTTCACTCAGCTGGCGACGCTGGCGGGTAAAGTGTCGTCTAGGTGGGTTACTTAACGCCGATTCTTGTGAGTTAAGCGTTTTTGGCTCAGTGGGTATGGTTTCAGAGTGCATAAGTAGACTATCCAATGAGATATCAGATTGATAAAGAGCATTTTTAGACATTCGTTTTTAGGCGTTGACCGAGGCGATTTGTGAATATTCAACACGCCCTAGTCATGCTATCATAACGCCACTTTATATCGTATTCTCCTTTATGTGCAGCAGATGTTGCATTTTTTAGAGCAGTCATAAAACAACAAACCATCAAAGAGGGTAGTTATGTCGACACAGAATCAGGCAACTCGTACCGAAAAAGACACCATGGGTAACGTAGAAGTCCCAGCTGATGCTTATTGGGGCGCGCAAACTCAGCGTAGCCGCGAAAACTTCAAAATCGGTGGCGAAACATTGCCGCGTCCGATGATTGAAGCGATGGCACTGGTCAAAAAAGCCGCTGCGATTACCAATGCAAGCCTAGAGCGTATCGAAGGCGACAAGCGTGATCTCATCGTACAAGCCGCTGACGAAATCATCAATGGTGGTCTGGTCGATCAGTTCCCATTAGTCGTATGGCAGACAGGTTCTGGTACCCAGTCAAACATGAACATGAACGAAGTACTCGCCAACCGCGCCAACGAAATTGCTGGTTCTGAGCGTGGCAGCTACACGCCAATTCACCCAAATGACCATGTCAACCATGCACAGTCTACCAACGACAGTTTCCCAACGGCGATTCGTGTGGCGGCTGCTCGTCAGATCAACAGCTTGTTGATCCCAGCGGTACAAGCATTGCGTGATACTTTAGACAAAAAAGCAAAAGAATTCGATAGCATCGTAAAAATCGGTCGTACGCATTTACAAGACGCGACGCCTTTGACGCTAGGCCAAGAGTTCAGTGGCTATGTGAGCCAACTTGACCACGCGTTAACTCGTATCGACAACGCGCTACAAGGTCTATATGAGTTGCCACTAGGCGGTACTGCGGTTGGTACTGGTCTAAACGCCCATCCTGACTATGCAGTAAAATCAGCTGAGCAACTAGCGACTTTGACTGGCTTACCGTTTGTTACTTCACCAAATAAATTTGAAGCACTAGCGGCTCGTGATGCAGAAGTATTCGCCTCAGGCGCACTAAAAACGCTAGCCGCTAGCTTAAACAAAATCGCTAACGACGTACGTTGGTTAGCATCTGGCCCTCGTTGTGGTCTTGGCGAGTTGACGATTCCTGAAAATGAGCCAGGCTCTTCTATCATGCCGGGTAAAGTAAACCCAACGCAGTCAGAAGCAATGACCATGGTTGTTGCTCAGGTCATGGGTAACGACACAACTATCAGCATGGCTGGTGCATCAGGTAACTTCGAGCTAAATGTGTATAAGCCAGTGATCGCGTTTAACTTGTTGCAGTCTATCAAACTGCTTGGTGATGCTTGCAACAGCTTCAACGAAAACTGTGCCGTTGGTATCGAGCCAGTAAAAGACAAAATCGATGATTTCTTGCACAATTCACTGATGCTAGTGACGTCATTAAACCGTCATGTTGGTTATGAAAATGCAGCAAAAATTGCTAAGACGGCGTATAAAGAAAACAAGACGTTGAAGCAAGTGGCGGTTGAGCTAGAACTACTAACTGAAGCGCAGTTCGATGAGTGGGTCATTCCTGCTGATATGGTGCATCCTAAGTAAGCAGTAGACCAAATAATGACCTGCTACGGCGTCAGACTCGGTTAATGTACGATAAGTACAATTTGCGCTCGTCTTTCTGGTAACAGTGTCATATTTTTTCCACTGAGAGCTTAGAAATAGAAAAGACCTTGTCATGTAATGTGGCAAGGTCTTTTTTTTAAATTTAATTAAGTATTTCTTACACAGCATCTTCAAAGAACATATATACAATCATTGAGCTTGAACCACACACCGCTTGCTCCCAAGTTTGCAAAGTAATAATATATTAACTATTTCTAATAAAAAAAGTGAGGTCTTAGTTGAACGACGTACTGATCAGTATAGTTTCTAGTGCTATAACGGTTGGAGGTCTTTGGGTACTTTTAAAAGAGACTTTAATTGAATCGGTAGGAAAAACTATTACTTATAATTTCGATAAAAAACTACAAGATAATCAGAAATTGATAGATATTGAACTTAAAGTAATGGATTCTCAACTTAGTTCTAATGGAGCTCAGGTAGAAGCTTTAGTTAGCAGTAATCTAACAGCTTTAGACTTTGGCAGACAAAAACAAATTGAGGCGATAGAAATTCTTTGGATTGAAATGATGCAGCTGAGACAGCTAATTCCGGGATTTGTCTCAGTTTTAGAGCTTATGCCCTCTGAGTTTCATGAACAATTTATCGTTAATATGAATATAGAAAGAGATTTAAGACAATTTTCTCTAGATAGCTTCAACGATTGGGTGAAACAGTCGCAAGCAAGATCCAAAAGAGTATTTTCAAGTGAGTTAGTGTACTCATATTATGAACTTTACCAATCTATTGTTACTATGTGCTTAATGCATATTTCCGTAGAAGGGTTAGATGGGAAGTTTAGTCATTGGTATGAAAAGTATGATGTTGAGGCAACTTTTTCTAACCCTAACGTAGATTTTAGAGAAGCTGAAGGTAAGTTAGGAAAAACTCAGTATCTACTAGGCATGATTGAGAAGAGTTTTCTTTCTGATGCAAAAAAGGTAATTAATGGTGAAATTCAGATGTACGAAAGTGACGCACGCGCGAAAAAAATAAATAAACTACGTTCACAACTTATCGATTGAAAAGTAAAAATAGATCAAGTTAGTGATACACCAGATTGTCTTATTAGATCTAATCGTTAAAAAAAACCTTGCCACACCATGCGACAAGGTCTTTTTTTTATCAAAAATTAAATCTCAATTAGAACTTATAAAGCAAACCAAGCGTCGTGGTTGATTCAGTACGTGAGTCGACCATGGGGCTATCGTACTGCTCATTGGGTACATAGCTCACGCTTTGATTGGCAAATCCTGCCCATTTATCATTAAAGTCATAGTTGGCACTAACGCTGACATACGGATTTAAGCTTGAGTTAGATTTATAAGCGGCAACGCCTGTTTCCGCTGATTCCTCTTCACTGACGCCGTAGTAGTATTCGTTATAGTCAGCATCATGATACTCAAAGCCGATGCTTGGATAGACCGTCAGCTTGTTTCTCGTGATCTTGGCAAGGTAAGTTAAGCGTCCAGTATTACCGCCACTTTCGTCCAACACATCGGTCGCAAACTGACCGCGAAACGCACCGATAGGCGTGCGACGCTGGTAGCTTATACCTGCTTCTGCGGATAGTTTGCGCTCATCGAGACCTTGTAGGGCACCATTAGCATCATCAGGATCAAACGAATTTCCTGCGAGCTGCGCGTAAGCAGACAGCTGATTGACACCATCATTGATCAAGTACGCACCCGCTTGAGCACCGCGCACATAAAACCGATTATTATCATAAAATGCACCCGGTAATACACGTATTTCGGTGCTGTCTTCGAGATCATAGGCGGAGTTGACGGCCATCACATTGACCCCAACGCTCAGCTCAGCGTCTTGAACAGTCGGTAGGTTTTTATTAAGAAATGGGATGGCGCTAGACATGCTAGACACACTGAGTAATGCAGTAGCGGTTAACGTGCTGAGTATGGCGCGCGTAGAGAAGTGAGGTTGCGCTGCAAGTTTTAACATAATGGGGTCTCGTGAGTGAGTATAGATAACTAAAAAGGGACGTCAGATAAAAGGGCGAGCAAAAAGCGAATAAATGGTCTATATCAGTACGCTGTTATCGGAAGCTATTTAGCAATGATAGATAAATACGCGCATTTACTCAATGGCTTTTAGCACTTGTAGTATTTGCTGATGAATATCTTGCCACCACCAAACAAAGCCAATACTAATAAGTAGCATCGCAAGCCATGGCAATATTTGCCAAATAACCGAAGGTTTTATAGGGTCTGTGGGTTCGATTACGTTGTGAATGGGGTTGCTATGAGTGGTGCTGTTGTTTGATGCTAAGTTTACAACCGTACCGCCTTCCATATCGCCGTCATGCATATTTGGCGTATTTATATTGCGGTTATTCAGTCTAGAGTCGTTGTGATTCAGCTTAGCATTTTGCGTGAAGTCATCTTGATTAATAATATCTTGATTGGTCAAATCATCATTAAGAGGCGGCGGTTGATCAATAGGACTACTGCCATAACGGTCTGAGTTATCGAGTGGGTCATTGTGCTGGCTATTATACTTATTGCTGCCTTGGTCACCATAGTGATAGGTGGTTTGATAAGGGTGGGCACGCTTTGCTTGCTTAGATGCAGCATTTTGCATAGCGACCGCGAGACGCTGACGATAACCAATCGCAAAAGCCAAGGCAATGACGAGTCCTGTGATCGCACCGCCAATATGTCCGGCATTATCAATACCGGGTACGGCAAACCCGTAGACAAGGTTAATGCCCATGATAAATACCAAGCTCTTGAGATTGAGAACCATGCCATTGACCGATATCTTAAACAGTGCCGCGATTAATAATGCCGCCCCAATACCCATGATACCGCCAGAGGCACCAGCTGATATGCCAGGCTGTCCTGTGCCGTCTATAATACCCTGCCATGTGACGTAGTTATTGAGCAAATTACCACCGATTGCCGCCAACAAAAACAACGCCAAAAATTTGGCTGAGCCAAACATCGGCTCGGCAACCTGCCCAAAGAAATACATGGCAAAGCCGTTAAATAGCAGATGCATGAGACCAATATGCAAAAACGCACTGCTGACCAACCGCCACGGTTGATCACTCATCGTAAAAGGTAGGGCGTTGGCACCCCATGAGAGCAATGCTTCAGTCGATGGGTTATTGGCATCGACCCCCGACACTATCTGCAAGACAAACAGTCCAATAAAGCTGGCTAATAGCAGGGTAGTGATAGGGGCTGTTTTTAATAATTGCAAAATGGTCATAAACGCAAGATATCATCAAAATATTGTATATACAGTATAAAGGGTATGGCCAAATAATGTTATGTATCCGCAAGTCATCATGGCACAAGTTTATATAGCCTTGATAGCCTTGATGGCGGATAGCTTTTAAAACTAGATAGTTCTCAAAACTAGATAGCTTTTAAAAATGAATAGCTCTAAAAGTGACCAACCTTAAGATTCTCATAAGTACCTTTTACCAAGATATCATCCGTCACTTTATTGATATCAGTATGACCGCAGAATGCCATTGAGATATCACATTCTTTATAGATGATCTCGAGCGCACGGCGTACGCCATCTTCACCATAAGCGCCCAATCCATAGAGAAAAGAGCGCCCAATCATCGTGCCTGTTGCGCCCAATGCAATGGCTTTTAGCACATCTTGCCCAGAGCGGATACCACTGTCTAGCCAGACCTCGATATTACTATTTTCGGCTTGTACGGCTTGCACGATGTCTGACAGGGCCGATATAGAGGAGAGTGCGCCATCTAGTTGACGACCGCCGTGGTTTGAGACGACCAGCGCATCTGCGCCGCTGCGAGCTGCCATGATGGCGTCTTCAGGCTCCATAATGCCTTTGATGATGAGCTTGCCGCCCCACATGTCTTTGATACGTGCGACATCGTCCCAGCTCAAGCGTGGATCAAACTGCTCTTCCGTCCAAGCACTCAGAGAAGACAAGTCTTCGACACCCTTAGCATGACCCACGATGTTACCAAACGTGCGACGCTTAGTACCCAGCATATTCATACACCACTGCGGCTTGGTCATTAGGTTCATGATATTGGTAAGGGTCGGCTTGGGCGGTGCAGATAGCCCATTTTTGATGTCTTTATGACGTTGTCCCATGACCTGCAAGTCGGCAGTTAATATCAGTGCCGAACAATTGGCTTCTTTTGCCCGCCGGATCAGATTGGCGACGTAGTCTTGATCGCGCATGACATAGAGCTGAAACCAAAACGGCGCACTGGTATGACTGGCAACATCTTCGATAGAGCAAATACTCATGGTAGAGAGTGAGAAGGGCAAGCCGAACTTTTCTGCTGCGCGTGCTGCATGGATCTCGCCATCTGCCCACATCATACCCGTAAATCCTGTTGGGGCGATGGCTACTGGCATCTTGGCAGGCTCGCCAATCATATGAGTCGCCAGACTACGGTTGTCCATATCGACCAGCACCCGTTGGCGCAGCTTGATACGATCAAAGTCAGTCTCGTTACTACGATAAGTCGTCTCAGTCCATGAGCCGGAATCCACATAATCATAGAACATACGAGGTACTTTACGCTCGGCGACACGGCGTAAATCTTCGATTTCGGTTACCTTCTTTAAATCTTGCATCGTTTCTCACCACTCTATCATCGTAATACGGTGTCTTTACTATAGGACTACTGCTATCAAACAAGTAATTGCTGTAAATCCATCACCGAAAACGGATAGTTTAATCGTCTAGATGGCGTCAAAATGACGGGAATAGTTGTGGCAAAATCCATCATAAGTGCCTCATCAAAGTCTGCAATATCGACATTATGGTAAGTGATCGGCTGTACCGCCTGAAACTGTGCGAGTGTTTGCTCAGCGATATCACATAAATGACACCCAGAGGTACCCAGTAGCCACCATTTATGACTGTTTTCATCAGTCCCAAGGCTAGGATGTTGTGCAATAACACGCGCTCGTAATATTTCTATATTATTATGTGAGTCGTTATGCGAGCTGTTGTGTGAGCTATTATGAGAATTGTTATTGTCGGACATGGTTATTCTCTTATCTTAATACTGGTTAAAAGGCGCCTACTCTTAGTACGTGCTGATAGCAAGCGCTGACAGTACCTGCTAGTAGTACGCGCTGAGCTAAAATTTAAAATACCCCAATGATCATTACATCATAAAGAAGTGGGGTAAATAATGACAGCGATTGTGAGATTAGGTAAGATGACCTGCTATTGGTCATTATTGAAGACCAATAGCTGACTGTTCATGACTAAGAGCAAAAACAGACTTATGACGATGGGCTCGTCGCTGTTTCTTGGTCATCAATAGAGCGTTCATCTTATTACTTTTTTAATCACTCGGATATCGCACATGACAAGTTTTGGCACATTTATCAAACGACTGTTATTGGCAATCATGTTATTACTCGTCGCCTTCCATGTCTTGGTCGCTGGGCTGTTATTAATCTGGAAAACTCAGCCGATCAATAACAGCATGTTTATGCTGACTCATCGTCTCACGGGTGGCACAGTGACGCAGACATGGGCTGAGTATGATGCTATTGCCAAGTCTGCCAAGCAAGCGGCAATCGTGAGTGAAGACTCGACCTTCAGTCAGCACAATGGCTTTGATATAAAAGGTATCAAGGCGGCACAAAAGAAAAACGAAAAGACTGGCACGACGTCTGCTGGTGGCTCAACCATTACGCAGCAACTGGCAAAAAACCTATTTTTGACCTCGCATCGCTCCTATGTCCGTAAAGCGGAAGAGGCTGTCATCACCATCATGATTGAAACGCTATGGGATAAGCAGCGTATTATGACCGCTTATCTTAACGTGGCAGAATTCGGTAACGGCATTTATGGTATCGACGCGGCAGCGCATCATTATTTCGATAAGTCAGCTGCCAATCTGAATCGAGATGAGTCAGCGCTACTGATTGCCATGCTCACTAACCCAAAGTATTACGAGGACAACCAAGGGGACAGACGTCTGCGTAACAAACAGGCAATTATCAAGAAGCGAATGAAAAACGCTGCATTGCCACAAGCGTCTTAGGAGTAAATTGGAAATAAATTAGGAATAAACAACCGTATTAGCCGAACTGTCATTACAGTCGTTTATATAGCAGTGTAAATCCATCGTAGACAGAGTAAAGCAGTAAGGATGACGAAAAATAGAAGAGATATCGGTTAAAAATACAACAACAGCCGATGACCTTTAATAAGCCATTAGTTCAGTCGTATTGTGGGCGAGATGATTTTAGATAGACATAAGATGATGGCGTATCGATAACGCAAAAGGAGTAACAACGTGGTAGAGACAAACAACAATCAGGGTAGTGGTGATGCGAGCGAGATGATTGATGTCAATCATCACAGCGAAGATACGGGCGCAAATACAAATCAAGACATGAGTGTAAGCAGTCATCGTGAGGAACTAGCCGAAATAGAGTGGCAGCGCTCAGAAGATGGCAGCTATTCACCCAGCAGTTATATCAATCGAGATTTGTCTCTATTACAGTTCCATCTACGTGTGTTGGCACAGGCATCCAGTAGTCGCCACCCGTTGCTTGAGCGTTTGTTCTTTTTGATTATTTTTTCATCCAACCTCGATGAGTTCTTTGAGATTCGTGTCGCTGGTATCATGCAAAAGCTCAATATCGGTGATGTGTCAACCAGCGCCCATGGTATGCGTCCGAGTGAAGTGCTAAATGAGATATCCATCATTACTCATGCTGCGATCAGTGAGCAGTATCGTATTCTTAATGAAGATATCTTGCCCGCCCTTGCGCTCGAAGATATTCGCTATCTAAAGCGTGATGAGCTGAATGCTGAGCAGTCTGCTTGGATGAAGCGTTATTTTACTGAGCAAGTATTGCCTGTATTGACCCCCATCAGTATTGATCCTGCCCACCCATTCCCGCGCTTGGTTAATAAAAGCTTGAACTTTATCGCGACACTAGAGGGCAAGGATGCCTTTGGTCGTGATATTAACTTGGCCATTGTACCTGCACCTCGCAGTCTACCGCGTGTCATTCGTCTGCCTGATGAGCTGACTGGCGGCAAAGAACATCATGTGATGCTCTCCGCCATCATTCATGAGCATATCGGTGAGTTATTCCCGGGTATGAGCGTGACCGGTTGTCATCAGTTCAGACTCACACGCAACGCCGATTTAGATTTGGCAGATGACGTTGAAGATATTGCCAAAGCATTGGAGGGTGAGCTTGAAAACCGCCGCTTTGGTGACAAGGTTCGTCTTGAGGTGACCACAAACTGTCCTGCCCATATTAGCGATTATTTACTCAATGAGTTTGAGTTGCATGACAATCAGCTATACCGTGTCAACGGACCAGTTAATCTGACGCGTTTGCTTTTTGATTTTAATCTTCCTGCACTGCGTTATCAGCCATTCACTCATGTCGTGCCAAAACCATTCCGCCGAGAGATGGACAAGTCCGACAAATCGACCAGTATGTTTGCTGCGCTGCGTAAGAGCGATGTGCTCGTGCATCATCCTTTTCATGCCTTCTCGCCCATTATCAACTTGCTTTGGCAAGCAGCGAGCGACCCCAAAGTGTTGGCGATTAAGCAGACACTATATCGTTCAGGTACCAATTCAGAAATTGTCAAAGCGCTAGCCGCGGCCGCCCGCAACGGCAAAGAAGTGACGGCTGTTATCGAGTTGCGTGCCCGTTTCGATGAGGCTTCTAATATTGCTGTTGCCAATTATTTGCAAGAGGCAGGGGCCGTTGTGGTTTATGGTATCGTCGGCTACAAAACTCATGCCAAACTCATGCTCATCGTACGCCGTGAAGAAGATCGAATCCGCCGCTATATACATTTAGGAACCGGTAACTATCATGCGGCTAACGCTAAAGTCTATACGGATTATGGTTTGTTTAGCGCCGACCCTGATATCTCAGAAGACGTACATAAGATTTTTCAAGAGCTGACAGGGATGGGTAAACCTGCCAATCTCAAAAAACTGCTACATGCGCCGTTTACCTTGCACGACAAACTGATGAGCTTTATCGATGATGAGATCGCTCATGCCAAAGCAGGCAAGCGCGCCCATATCATTATCAAGGCAAACGCCCTGACTGAGCGTCGTCTTATCGATAAACTATATGACGCGTCGCAGGCAGGCGTCAAAATCGAGCTGATACTACGGTCTATGTGCTGTCTACGTCCGCAAGTAAAAGGGCTGTCTGAGAACATCACCGTACGCTCTGTTATTGGTCGGTTTTTGGAGCATACCCGTATCTATTATTTTTACAACGACGGTGATGAGCGTCTGTATTGTGGTAGTGCCGACTGGATGGATCGTAACTTGTTCCATCGCGTAGAAGTCGCATTCCCGATTGAGAATAGAAAGCTGTTTAAGCAGATTTATCAGGATGGGTTGATCAATTATTTACAAGACAATGTGCAAGCATGGACACTGAATGGCACAGGTGTATGGCAGCAGCGACAACCAGTGGCAGGCGAAGAGCCTCACGTCGCACAAGAGCAGTTATTAAAACTGATCAACCGTGTTGAAGAGTCTAACTAATTTGTCAAAATGCATTTAGCAGATTTCTAGCGCTTTAATTATCTATTTAATTAGCTATCCAAACAAGCACTGGTGAATACCAGTGCTTGGTTTTTTTTGTGCTGACCAACTGGAAAAGTTACAAACTGTCTTGTAACCTCACATTTATTCACATATTGATACGGCAGTACACTGGTGCAATATACGTTGTCCTACTTATAATTAATCTCGATTGTGACGCTATCTGATCTGTAATCGAAGACTTATTTGTTTGTACTTCATACAATTATATAGTGTCATAAAGTTTCTAAAATAATCGAACTATAAAGAACAGGGAATACACTATGAGTACTGAAAATAATAACACTTCGGATATCAAAAAAGCGGTTGATCAAGTGAACAGTCAAGAAATAGAAAAGAACCTAAAAGACAGTAGTAAAACTGACGCTCCTGAGCAGCTAAGTGAAGAAGAGCAAACACCTTTTATTGATGATGCATTACGTACCGATAAATAACAGTCCATATTGGCACTCAAATTAAAATACCAAATTAGCAACTAATAAATAATAATCGTGCGAGGGAGAGACCATGACGATTCAAGGACAGAAAAATAATGAAGAAAAAGTGGTTGTGGACGATCCAGCAGCAACAGTATCAGATAACCCTAAAGACAGTTACGAAGGACGCAAGCACGAGCCAGAAATAGATGGTCCTGAACAAGACTCTCAAGAGACTGACGAAATATACGCTGACCCACGTAAAGAAGAGAACTTACCGGCGGGTGGCAAAAACGTTGGAGAGTTGAATGCTCATGATTTAAGCAGAAAAGCCGACTGATAATTGCTGATAATTGCTATAAATGGCATATTAAAATCGCCATAAATGGTACATTAAGATTTTAGTAATACAAACGATAATTATAATAAGGACAAGATAATGGAAACCAGAGATCCCGCTTTAAGTAAAACTAAAATAGCAAAAACTGATACTCATGAAACACTAGATGATTCGCAAACAGTCGAAAATCACGATGAATTAGAAGAAAACGTTAGCGAAAATAAAGGCACTGATACGTTTGAAGAAGGTGTGGTAGCGTCTGAACATGTCAACAAAAATGACAATCCAGCACGTCAGCCTGATCGCCGTGATCAGCCAGGTAATGGTTTTGATGATAATATCAATGAAGAAACTGTCCGTAGTGAAGGGCCTGATAGCGATAAAATCAATAATATGAATCGCTATGCAAACATTGATAATGCCCAAACGCGCACTTTGAACCCTGATGACAAAGACTAGTTGCATTGAGAACTAGATGCACTGAGCAGAACCAAGTGAAGACAAATGGCGTCCATAACGCCATCGGTTGTATTTAACGTATCAAGCAAAACTGCACTGAGCCGAAGATGTACTCGGCAACAAATAAAAATAATAGGGGATACCGATGACCAAATCACATGATGAGCATGCTACTGACGAATATAGTTTAAAAGATGCAGATGACAACAACGGTATCGTGCCAGACGACGCGCTACAGAAAGTAAATCCAGCAGCAGACGAAGCAACTGGAGATCATGACCCGCACAATGTTGCCAAAAGCAATAAGCAATATGACAGCTCGCTTATGGAAAATAATAAATAGCACTAGTAGCCAATACTAGCCTCGATATCAGCTTCAGTATTAGCATAAATAAAAAAGGCACTGCAATTAAAAGAGTCTATCACTCAAGCAATTGCAGTGCCTTTTTCTATGTCTGTTGCATATGGTAGTAACGAAATATTAGCGACAAGATATCGGTTATATAGGCATTTCTAGGCAGGCGTGCCACTATGAAAGCGCAGTTCAGCATCAGGACTGTCTATCAGTTCAGCCTCTACCTCTTTAAAAAATGCAACCCGCTCATCGATATTATCCTCTGATAACGATTGAGCAAGCACAAGGTAGTCCTCGAAGTGACGACTCTCTGACTTTAGTAAGTAGCGGTAGTACTTTGCTAGGCGTTCATCATCGATAACCTCGGCCAATGCTGCAAAGCGTTCGCAAGATCGCGCCTCGATAAATGCACCAATAATCAAAACATCTACCATCGCTGCTGGCTCATAAGTGCGCTTGTGCTTTAGCATACCCTTAGCATAGCGACCAGCACTCAAATATTTCCAGTCCTGACCACGCTCATTCATGATACCTAGCACTTGCTCGTAGTGCAGCATCTCTTCACGTATCAGCTGTGCCAATTTACGCTGCAAGTCATAGGAGAACTCATAACGGAATATTAAGTTCATCGCGGTACCCGCAGCCTTCTTTTCGCAGTTGGCATGATCTTGAATGATCAGTGGCAAGTTATTAAGGGCAGCATATACCCAAGCTTGTGTGGTGCGCGCGCCCAAAAAACTATAAACAGGAGATAGATCTACTTTGATAGGGGAGCGCAGATGCGCGATATCGACACTGTCTTCCTCCATCTCGATATTGCCCTGTGCGATAACGTCTGTCTTGGAAACATCTGCTTTAGAGATACTGTGTTCAGCTGCTTCTTGAGAGCTATCATCATGAGCTTTGCATTTGTTAATCGTATCTGACGGCATTAATGTTGAGAGTTCTGGCTGGTTTGTGGTCATAGTATAAAAGAACTTTTTTATAAGTGTGGGTTTAGGAAAACTGGTTGGCAAGCGCTTGCAACACGATTGATATTAACTTCTATCTACCAGTCTATGTATTGAATGATAGAGGGTATTTGAACACTACTTTACATAGCAATGGCTACTTACTATTCAGATGAAACTGAGCATTCACAAGTTTGTGTTGGGCAGTCATAGCCTCTATAGCTTACGCTCTGTACGGTATCATTATTATACAACCTCAGTATTTATCTACTAAATGAGGATTGCTTGTTTATTTTATTATTTGATAGTAGGATGATATTCTGCTTTTTAGGCATAGTGTCTTACTACTGATTGTCATTTAGTAGCGGGTAGTGTGTATTATAGCAACTGCTAATCCTGTATCAAAATATAAGATTTATACAGTCTTTCTTTATAAATGGTCGAAAATCCCTGCTACGATATTGAACATACATTATATGTTGGTATATATGCTGATTGCTAACTTATATACATAGCCATTGGCAACACGTATTTTTCAATAGTGATCATTACAACTTAGTATTACCACACCTCACAAACAAATAAGGATAACAACATGGGCCAGTCTTCTAACGCCAATCGTATTCAAAAAGGTATTCTTGCCATCGACCAGCAGTTGTATGACTTTATTGAGAATGAAGTGCTACCAAAAGTCGGCGTCGACTCAGACAGTTACTGGTCAGGCTTTGAAAAAGTTATTAAAGAATTCACACCACGTAACAAAGCGCTGCTTGCGACTCGAGACAAGATTCAAGCGCAGATTGACGAGTGGCACTTGCAAAACCCTGCCAAAGAGGGCGAGATCGATTACCCAGCTTATAAAAAATTCTTAAAAGAAATCGGTTATCTGTTACCAGAGGGTGATGACTTTACGGTCGATACAAAAAACGTCGATGATGAAATTGCTCATATCGCAGGTCCACAGCTAGTCGTACCAGTACGTAATGCTCGTTACGCGCTCAACGCGACCAATGCGCGTTGGGGCAGCTTATATGATGCGTTGTACGGCACCGATGTGATCAGTGACGAAAATGGTCAAGAAGCAACAGGCAGCTATAACCCTACTCGCGGGGCAGCCGTTGTTGCCTATGCTAAGGCATTCTTGGACGAACATTTCGCATTAGCATCAGGGTCATATAACGATGTGACTGGCTTTAAGATTATCGATGGTCAGCTTGAGGTCGTACAAGGCGATAGCACTACCGCGCTACAAGACACCAGTAAGTTTGTCGGTTTCGTTGGTGCAGCTGACGAGCCTACAGGCGTGCTACTAAAAAATAATGGCTTGCATGCTGAGATTCAGATTGATGCCAACCATCCAGTCGGCAAAGATGATCCAGCAAATATTAAAGATGTGCTACTTGAGTCAGCCATGACCGCAATTCAAGATTGTGAAGACTCAGTTGCTGCTGTAGATGCAGAAGAAAAAGTTGAAGTCTATCATAACTGGCTCGGCCTGATGAACAGCGATCTACAAGAAACCTTCGAAAAAGGTGGCAAGACACGTACTCGTAAACAAAACCCAGACCGTGAATACAATACACCAGATGGTGGCAAGCTAATCCTACCAGGTCGCTCGCTACTGTTGATCCGTAATGTTGGTCATTTGATGCAAAACCCTGCAATTTTAGTTGATTTGGGCGACGGTCAGGAGCAAGTGTTTGAAGGCCTAATGGATGGTCTAATCACGCCATTATTGACACTCAACGATATCAAAGGTAAAAACGAGCTATCAAACTCACGTAAAGGCTCTATGTATATTGTTAAGCCAAAAATGCATGGTCCTGAAGAAGTTAAAATGGCCAACGATTTGTTTGATGCGTCGGAGGACTTGCTGGGTCTAGAGCGCAATACGCTCAAAATCGGTATTATGGACGAGGAGCGCCGTATGACGGTCAACCTAAAAGAAGCCATTCGCCAAGCAAAAGAGCGCGTTATCTTTATCAACACAGGATTCCTAGATCGTACTGGCGATGAGATGCACACCAGCATGAATGCAGGTCCATTTGTACCAAAAGGTGAAATGAAATCGCAAGCATGGCAGCCAGCTTATGAGCAATGGAACGTGGATATCGGTTTAGAGACAGGTCTACAGGGACATGCTCAGATTGGTAAAGGTATGTGGGCGAAACCTGATGAAATGAAAGAGATGATGGACACTAAGGCGGCTCATCCTAAGTCTGGTGCCAGCACGGCGTGGGTACCATCACCAACAGGTGCTACCTTGCACAGCATCCACTATCATCAAGTCAGTGTGGCCGACGTACAAGACGATCTAAAATCACGTGAGCGCGCCAGCTTAGACGATATCCTGACTATTCCATTGGCAAAGAACACCAATTGGACTGACGAAGAAAAGCAGCAAGAGCTTGAAAACAATGCTCAAGGTATCTTGGGGTATGTTGTACGCTGGGTAAATCAAGGCGTTGGCTGCTCTAAAGTACCTGACATTAATGATGTCGGTCTAATGGAAGATCGCGCGACCTTGCGTATCTCTAGTCAACATATTGCCAATTGGTTGCATCATGGTGTCGTCAGCGAGCAGCAAGTGATGGATACCATGAAGCGCATGGCAAAAGTCGTAGATGAGCAAAATGCAGGCGATAGTGATTATCAGACAATGGCAGATAACTTTGATAGCTCTTATGCCTTCAAAGCAGCATGTGATTTGGTATTTAAAGGTCGCGAGCAGCCTAGTGGTTATACTGAACCACTATTGCATCAAGCGCGTCTTGATCTAAAAGCAGATGCTTAAGCTTCAAGTTAGATGTAACAAAATCTCCTAATCCCTAAAGTATAGAAGCCAATATTGCTTATTTGTGACTATCAAATATGTCAAAAATAAGACAATAGACCTTCTATCGATGCTAATTATTTATCGATAATTAGCATTTGTAACGGTTCATTTAGCCGTATTTATTAACATTGTTAGTAATGATATTAACCAATGAAAGCCCTATCTAATTGAGTAGATAGGGCTTTTTTTTGTGAGTGGCCAAAGTTTGATAGTGGTTATGTATTCGATACTGGATGTATCGAAAAAGCAAAAAAACATGTTGCAAATTATGTCAAAGTTGTTATGCTTGTATTCGAAGTATGAGTTTGGTAACGGATGTTACGCACGGAGCAATAAAAAATTAAGTTTACATGGCAGTTACGTTGTTTAATCCCAGTCATGTGAGTCATGGTTTTTTATCTTACTGTAATAGAAATTCGCCACACTTGTTTCTGACTAATCTCGGTAGCCAGTTACACATTATATCTTTGAGGATTTGTGACGATACCATTATGGGCGCCAGCTACTTATAGCTTGCTCATTACTACAATTGTAAAGTGGAGATACCCCATGAAAAAACTACTTTTAGCATCAGCAATCGCAGCCCTATCTGTATCTGCCGCACAAGCAGCACCTACCTTATATGGTAAAGCATTCGTTACTACTGACTACGTAAATGCTGAACTTGATCGCGAAACTATGGACGGCGATACTAGCATCAGTACAGACAGCGATTCAGTACAAATCAACTCAAACATCTCACGCCTTGGTTTTAAAGGTTCTGAAGCAATGACTGCTAACACTGATGTTATCTATCAGTTAGAGTATGGCATCAAGATTGATGATACTGGCGAAGACAACATCGCTTTCAAAAGCCGTGACACTTACCTTGGTCTAGTAAACAAAGACTTTGGTCAGTTCCGTTTTGGTCGTAACTACTCAGTATCTGATTATATCAACAACGTCACTGTTACTGAAGGTTACTGGGATAACATTGGTGCAAGTTCTTTAAGCAGTGGTGATGTGGCTGAAGCTTTGACACTAACTGATGGTGGCCGTGTAAACAACTCTATCGTATGGATCGCACCTAAGTACAACGACCTACCATTAGAGCTAGCATTACAGTATGGCGCTGATGAGCGTTTTGTTGATGATAGCGATGATCGCAACAATGGCTATGGTGCCTCATTGATATACAACCCAGGTAACGGTTTCACTGCTGGTATCGCATTAGATGACGATATGAGTATTGATGGTGAGATCTTACGTGGTAGTGCGACTATCGATTTGAGCAAGTATGTTGCTTATCCAGTAAAATTGGGTGCACTATATCAGCAAGCTGATTATGATGGTTTAGACGAAGAAGACGGTTTAATCTTAAGTGCTGAAATGGGTCTGGCTAACTTCGCTCGTCCAGCAACTGTATATCTTCAGTACAACAAAACTGAAAACTTGAGTGGCCTTAACGGCAACGACTCAGACCAAGTTGTATTGGGTGGCACGTACTCTTTCAAAGACAACATGATTGCTCACGCTTATATCGGTCAAAACTCAGCTGATCTAGACAACGGTCTATTCATCGTAAGAGATGCTGAGACTGATCAAGCTGGTGACGTGATTGATGCACGTGGCGACGCTGATGTATTCGCTATCGGTGCTGGTCTAGAATACTTATTCTAATATCACACGTAAATAGATAGCATATAAAAACTCATCCTTCGGGGTGAGTTTTTTTTGTTCTATAATCAGTAGCGTGTTTCAAACAACAGCGTGTCTTAAATAACAGAATCCGTAAAATTAATAGTAACAACCGTGTAAATTTTGGTTTTTTCACCTTACTGTAATATTTGGTTGGTAAAGTTGTGTCTAAGTAATGCTTCTGGCTCATATATATGAATGTTTTATAGGGTAGTCACCCAACCATTATATGTATCGGCCAATCCTAGCCAATTTATCACTCAAATCGTAAAGTGGAGATACCCTTTGAAAAAATTACTTTTAGCCTCAGCAATTGCAACGCTATCAGTTTCTGCCGCTCAGGCAGCGCCAACTGTCTACGGTAAAGCATTCGTGACTGCTAACTATGTCAATGCTGAACTTGACCGTCAGTCTATGGATCTACCTGGTGATACTATCAACGTCAACGAAGATAATAGTTCGGTGCAGGTCAATTCACATTCTTCACGTATAGGGTTCAAAGGGTCTGAAGCCATTACTGCCAACACTGATGTTATTTACCAGTTAGAATATGGCATTAGCATTGATGACAGCGGTAGTAGTAACATTGGCTTCAAAAGCCGTGATACTTATCTCGGTCTAAAAAACAAAAACTATGGTCAGTTCCGCTTCGGTCGTAACTACTCAGTCTCTGATTACATCAACAACGTCACCGTAAACCAAGGCTATTGGGACAACATCGGCTCAAGCTCTCTTGATGAAGGGACATTGAGCGAAGCATTGACCCTTACTGATGGTGGCCGTATCAACAATTCTATCGTATGGATTGCACCGAAATACAATGGTTTACCGCTAGAGCTGTCTTTACAGTATGGGGCTGACGAGTCATTTGTCTCTGACAACGATGACCGTGACAGCGGTTTTGGTGCGTCTTTGATGTTTGACCCAGGTGCTGGTTTTACAGCTGGTGTGGCTTATGACAAAGACATGTCTGTCTCAGATGGTGGCGAAATTCTTCGCGGTACTACTAGTATCGATTTGAGCAAATATATGGCTTATCCAGTGACACTAGGCGCGCTATATCAGCAAGTAGATTTTGATCAGCAAGACGAAGAAGAAAAAGGATTGGTTGTCAGTGCTGAGATGGGCCTGACCAATTTTGCACGTCCTGCCTCTATTTATCTACAGTATGACAAGACCGAAAACTTAGCGGGTCTTGATGGTAATGATTCAGACCAGATTGTACTGGGTGGCAAATATATGTTTAAAGACAACATTATTGCTCATGCCTATATCGGGCAAAACTCTGCAGATCTAGACAATGGTCTCCTAGTAGTCAGAAATTATGATGACGATACGGTTGCTGAAGTTGCTGCGCGCGGTGATGCAGATGTATTCGCTATCGGTGGCGGCTTAGAATACAAATTCTAGTATAGCTACTCTAGTATAGCTACTACGGTAAATATCGAAAAACTCATCCTTCGGGGTGGGTTTTTTGTTGTATGGCGTTTTAATAATAGAAAAATGTTTGTTACCTATACAAAAGAATAAGAGTTTCAGACAGTTTGCATTTTTGCCCTATATTTTATGGTGTATTTTTAGTAAAATCCTTCTTTACCAATTACCGACAGAGTACTATGACCAAGTTTATATTCGTGACCGGTGGGGTAGTGTCCTCACTAGGAAAAGGTATCACCGCAGCCTCTCTTGCAGCGGTATTAGAAGCACGTGGCGTGACCGTCACGATGACCAAAATGGATCCGTATATCAACGTCGATCCAGGTACGATGAGTCCGTTCCAGCATGGTGAAGTCTTCGTTACCGAAGATGGTGCAGAGACGGATTTGGATTTGGGTTATTACGAGCGCTTTTTACGTCATTCAAAAATGAGTAAAAGTAATAACTTCACCAGTGGTCGTATTTACCAAAACGTTCTAAATAAAGAGCGCCGCGGTGAGTACTTAGGTGGTACTGTACAGGTTATCCCGCATATCACTGATGAGATCAAAAGCAAAATTCTGGCCAGTGGCGAAGGGTATGATATCGCTATTATCGAGATTGGCGGTACGGTTGGTGATATCGAATCACTTCCCTTTATGGAAGCTGTACGTCAGATGCAAGTAGAGCTGGGGCGCAATCGCGCCATGCTGATGCATCTTACTTTAGTGCCGTATATTGCTAGCGCAGGTGAAACCAAAACCAAGCCGACACAGCATTCAGTAAAAGAGCTGCGCTCTATTGGCCTACAGCCTGATATCTTAATCTGTCGCTCTGATCATCATATCTCTCAAGATAACCGCCGCAAGATTGCGCTATTTACTAACGTTGAAGAGCGCGCGGTTATCATGTGTGAAGACGCACAAAGTATCTATCAAATACCGCGTACGCTACACGAGCAAGACCTAGATGATCTTATCTGTGAGCGTTTTGGTTTGGATGTGCCTGAAGCTGATTTGAGCGATTGGGACAAGGTTGTCGAAGCACAGCTAAATCCTGAAGGCACCTTGACGGTAGCTATGGTTGGTAAGTATGTTGAGCTTCCGGATGCCTATAAGTCTATCAATGAAGCCTTATTGCATGCAGGTATCACTCACAAAGTAGATGTCAAGATCGACTATATCGATGCTGAGCTTTTAGAAAGTGATGAGCAGTTATTTGCCCGTCTTAATGATGCCAATGCCATCTTGGTACCAGGCGGTTTCGGTGAACGCGGTACGATGGGTAAAATAAAAGCCATCACTTATGCTCGCGAAAACAATGTGCCGTATTTAGGTATTTGTCTTGGTATGCAGCTGGCTGTCATTGAATACGCCCGCAATGTACTGAGTATCGACGCTAACTCTTCTGAGTTTGATCGTAAGACAGCTGAGCCAATCATTGGGCTTATCACCGAATGGTTAGATGAGCGCGGCGAGCTACAGATTCGTAGTGATGACTCAGACCTTGGCGGTACCATGCGTCTAGGCGCACAGCAAGCAGAACTCGTTCCTGGTAGTAAGCTTGCCCAGATCTATGGCGCTAACAACATCACTGAGCGTCATCGCCATCGCTATGAGATGAATAATCGCTATATCGAGCCATTAGAGCAATCAGGGATGACGATCTCTGGCTACTCTGCCAAGCAGCATTTGGTAGAGTCTGTTGAGATTACTGAGCATCCATGGTTTGTCGCGGTGCAGTTCCATCCTGAGTTCACCAGCTCACCACGCGGTGGTCACCCATTGTTCAATAGTTTTGTAAAAGCAGCAAAAAACCATAGCGAAGCTAAATAGTGCTTGGCATGTAGTGTAAAGTAGAATCGCTATTCTTAAAAAGACTGATCTTCGGATCGGTCTTTTTTTTGCTCAATGACAAGCAATGACAGCTCATAAGTTTGGTTGTCTAATAACGGCCTTATAGTACTCTCTATCGATAATGGCTAATTACGCTTACATACTTTTTTTAATTGGGCTATCGGTTACAATATGGGATAAGTATATTAATAACAATATAAGAGGTAATGACTTCATGGAAAATTTATTGACAGCACAATCACACATCGCACTGAGCACGCCTACTGGCGGTACGATTAACATTGGTAACGACCAGCCTTTTGTATTATTTGGTGGTATGAACGTCTTAGAGTCTAAAGAGCTTGCATTCGAGATTGCAGAGCAGTATGTAGATATCTGCAAGCGTCTAGGTATCGGCTATGTGTTCAAAGCGAGCTTTGATAAAGCCAATCGCTCAAGCCTGCACTCATACCGAGGCCCTGGACTTGAGCAAGGAATTGATTGGTTAGGTCAAATAAAAGAAAAGTTCCAAGTACCCATCATTACCGATGTGCATGAACCGCATCAGGCCGCCCCAGTCGCTGAGGTCGCTGATATCATTCAGCTGCCAGCTTTTTTATCACGTCAGACGGACTTAGTCCATGCGATGGCAAAGACAGATGCGATTATCAATATCAAAAAGGCACAATTCTTGGCGCCGCATGAGATGCGCCATATCGTCAATAAGTGCTTAGAGGGTGGTAATGATAAGCTCATACTATGTGAGCGTGGTAGTGCCTTTGGTTATAATAACCTAGTCGTTGACATGCTTGGTTTTGATACCATGAAGCAGATGGATATCCCTGTATTCTTTGATGTGACGCACAGTTTGCAGCAGCCAGGTGCGCGTAGTGATAGTGCAGGCGGCCGCCGTGAGCAGATCACAACGCTTGCCCGTGCGGGTATGGCGACAGGATTGGCAGGGTTATTTTTGGAGGCGCATCCAAATCCAGAAACTGCAAAGTGTGATGGACCCTGTGCGTTGCGTATGAGCCAACTAGAGCCGTTCTTACGCCAGCTCAAGCAAATTGATGATTTGGTAAAAGGTTTTGATGTCTTGGATACTCATTGATATCGAAATAATAGGAGGGTTGTACCATGGCAATTCAAATGGCTAAAGTCAGTATCGAAAATATAAATGATGAGCAAGGTCTAGATAGCGTAATGACAGCGCTCAAAAATATCTCAGGCGTGATCAAGATAGATCTTGATCCTGCTCATGACGTCGCCATAGTGAGCTATGATGATACGGATACCAGTATCCATGCTCTAACAGCGGCAATCAGCATGGTGGACTATGTGACGCAGCCATTCCCTATTGAGGCACCGCAGAACCCGCACCATCACGATTAGTTTGTGTGCATCATTTTGTTTAAATGCACGGTTAGTCCTTGCCTGTTTAGTCGTGAAATATCGTGTCAGTAATAAAGTAACAACCAAACAGTCTTGTTAGTGAAAATGATAAAGTTTATGCTTATTTAACACCACTCTGATAGTGTGTCTAAAGACCTAATAGGGTCTATAAAGATAGGTAACAAGAATAAATAGTCGAGAGACAACGATTATAGACATTTTCACTATTAGCCATTTTTATTTATAAAAATAAGGAGCCTAATATGGCAGACCAAACACGTATTATTCAAATTGATGGTATGACTTGTGGCGGCTGTGTGGCAAGTGTACATGCGGCTACCGCTGACATTGACGGTTTAGATATCATCACAGTTGATTTGGCTGACAGCTTAGCCACGGCCACCTTTGATGATAGCAAAACCAGCGCAGAGACTATTGCCTCAGCTATCAGTGATGCTGGATTTGAAGCAGCAGTTGCCAACTCGTAGATCATGTTATTTCCCAAAAAACCAGCTAACCTGTTATTACTAGCATGTTAGCTGGTTTTTTAATGGTGAGCATTTCTAAACTTAAGGCTGTGTTTCAGATTTCTTTAGCTTACTGCTGTTGACTAAGTAACAGTGCTTCGTTTGAGTAGCTGGGTAATAATGACTGTCTACAACGTACTGTTTGAGGCTATTGCTGTATGTCTTTGCGTTATAGGAATAGACCCTAAACAGCACTTTTTATAATCATTGCTGTGCTTGTTTTATTTGAATATTTTATTAATCCACTGATATTGTATGATGGCGCTTATGTAGTTATAGGTGCTATGACGAGTTATTTCTATGAATAAGAACGCCCATACCGCCACTGAAGAGCCTTACGACGTCGATACTGATGTGGAGTCAAACACACCGATCACGCCGCAACGTGCCCATCTACAATTAGCCATTGATGGTATGACGTGTCAGGCCTGCGCGTCACGAATTGAAAAGGTGCTTAACAAGAAACCGTCGGTCTACGAGGCGAGCGTGAGTTTTGCTGGTGAGACTGCCAATGTAGAATACGATCCAGCTGAGACGACACCTGAACAAGTTACAGAATGGGTGAACAAAACGGGATTTGTCGCCAACCTACAAGCCAGCGATAGCTTATTTGCACAGACAGATGAGGGTACGGCAACTAAGTATCCATGGCGTTTAATTGGATTGTGGATTTGTCTGATACCATTTTTGGTTGGTATGGCAGGCATGCTGACAGGTTCTGGCATGGCGTGGATGCCACATATCTGGGTTCAGTTTATCTTAGCAACGATTGTGCAGTTTGGCTTTGCGCTACCGTTCTACAAAAGTGCTTGGGCATCGATCAAAGGTGGTCTTGCCAATATGGATGTACTGGTAGTTATTGGTACTGTCACCATATGGGCGTATTCGACTTACCTTTGGCTCACGCATGGCGATGGTACTTTAAACAGTCTTTTGCAAAGTGGACATGCAGGTGGACACGGTGCGAGTAATAGCCCAGCCGTATATTTTGAAGCAGGGGTGATGGTCATTGCCTTTGTGCGTACAGGTAAATATCTTGAGGAACGTACCAAGAAGCACAGCCTAAACAGTATTGATTTATTATTGTCATTGACACCTGATGAAGTAGAGCAGCAGCAACCAAATGGTGAATTTCATAATATTGGGTTATCTGATGTGCAAATGGATGACGTCCTACGTGCTAAGCAAGGCAGCCGTGTCGCTACTGACGGCACCGTGATATCCGGTAGTGGCTGGTGTGTGGAGAGTCATCTAACGGGTGAATCAGTAGCGCTCAAAAAAGAGCAGGGTGATGAGTTGCTAGCAGGTGCATTGGTAGAGAATGGCAGCTTGCTCTATCGCGTTAGTGCCAAGGGCAGTGACACAAAACTTGGTGATATGGTAAGAGCATTAAGTGATGCCCAAGGTTCAAAAGCCAACTTAGCTCGTCTTGCTGATCGAGTGACCGCAGTATTTGTTCCAATCGTGGTTGCTATTGCGTTGATTACTTTTGGAGTCACGTGGTGGCTAACAGGCATGGTTGATACTGCGTTGATGCATGCCGTATCGGTATTGGTCATTGCGTGCCCTTGTGCCCTGGGTCTAGCCACACCAGCGGCTATCATGGCTGGTATGGGTGTGGCGGCGCGTCATGGCGTATGGTTTAAAGATGCGCAAAGTTTAGAGGCTGCAGGCGATATTGACACAGTGGTACTTGATAAAACGGGTACATTGACCATCGGTAGACCGACTATCGTCGATCATGTCATGGTAGATCGATCGCTTGCTGTTGATGATGTGTTGCAGATCGCTGCCAGTATCGAGGCGCATGCCAGTCATCCATTAGCGACAGCGTTAGTCAATACAGCCAAAGCCCGTCAGCTGTCACTATTCGATGTGACTGATGTTAGTGTGATAAAAGGTGCTGGCATACAGGCAAATATCGAAGGGCTTGGGCTGATAAAAATTGGTACGCCAGAGTTTGCGAACTTAACGTTACCTAAACTGATGCCAAAGGTCTGGCAAATTGCCAGTACGGTTGCAATCAGTATTAACGATGAGCCGTTAGGGGCATTCGCTCTCGCTGACGACTTAAAAGCAGATACGCCGCAGGCAATCACTGCGCTACAAGATGCGGGTATCAATGTGATTTTGATGAGTGGTGATAAGCAATCTGTCGTCGATCATGTGGCAGCACAGCTTGGCATCGACAACGCTTATGGCAAGATGAGTCCACGTGACAAGGCTAGCCAAATTGCACGTTTGCAAACGGCTGGTCATAAAGTAGCCATGGCAGGAGATGGGGTTAACGATGCGCCAGCGATGGCGACCGCTGATGCCAGCTTTGCTATGTTCGAGGGGACGGACGTGGCGCAGCATAGCGCCTCTGCACGATTGATGGGTGAGTCGCTCATGCATATCGATGCAGCGCAAAAAATCGCTCAAGCAACACTACGCAATATCAAACAGAATCTATTTTTTGCTTTTGTTTATAACTGTCTTGGTATTCCGCTTGCTGCACTTGGGTTTTTGAATCCAATGATTGCAGCCGCTGCTATGGCGATGAGCTCCATCTCTGTCTTAATGAATGCACTACGGTTGACACGTTTTCAGACAGCCGTTGAGTTTGAGCAGGTAGTACCCGTTTCCCCTACGGACAAAGACCCTTTAATAAAAACATAAGCATAAGTAAAAGTGTTGGCTTGGCTGTAGGGTTGTATGAATACAGACCGAAACATTATAGTAGATATGCTTATCTCTGATTATATTTATGACCGCAAGTCAGTGTAAGATAAGGGAAGTTTGGTAAAATATATGCTATGATGCCAAGCACTATAGCCAACCATTAACGCGCTCAAAAAACCTGTCATTACTATGTCAGTATAGTTATATGACATATAGGGTTAGGGTGTTCTTGGTGTATGTGCTATATGATATTTTGCTTTATCTTTTTTGTATTCTAGTTGCCGTTATTTATCTCACAAACTTGGCATGACCAAAGGAATTAACAGACATTATGTACGCTGAAGAAACCAACAACGTCACCGCAATTAAAGACATCCGCGCTCGTGAAATTTTAGATTCACGCGGTAACCCAACTATCGAAGCTGATGTGATCTTAGCTGATGGCACTGTCGGACGTGCTGCTGCTCCGAGTGGCGCATCAACAGGCTCACGTGAAGCGCTTGAGCTACGTGATGGCGATAATGCTCGCTATATGGGTAAAGGCGTCAAAAAAGCCGTCTCTAATGTCAATAGTCAAATTCGTAGTGCTTTGATGGACAAAGATGTGACTGAGCAGCAAGGTATCGATGATGCCATGATTGCATTAGATGGCACAGAAAACAAAGAAAGCCTAGGCGCCAATGCCATGCTAGCGGTGTCACTTGCTACTGCCAAAGCGGCAGCTAAGTCACAAAATCTACCATTACATCAGTACATTGCCAACCTGCGTAATCAGACGTCATTGACTATGCCTGTACCGATGATGAACATCTTGAACGGTGGTGAGCACGCAGACAATACGGTTGATATCCAAGAATTTATGATTGAGCCTGTAGGCTTCACTAGCTTTTCAGAAGCGCTGCGTGCTGGTACAGAGATTTTCCACAGCTTGAAATCTGTGTTGAAATCACAAGGTCTAAATACAGCAGTCGGCGATGAAGGTGGGTTTGCACCAAACTTACGTAGTAACGAAGAAGCCATTACCGTCATTATGCAGGCGATCGAGCAAGTCGGTTACAAAGCCGGTGAAGATATCCATTTGGCGCTAGATTGTGCAGCCAGTGAGTTTTATAAAGATGGTCAATACGTTTTGGCAGGCGAAGGCAACAAAGCGTTTGATAGCCAAGGATTTTCAGACTACCTAGTTGGGCTGGCACGCCAGTATCCTATTATCTCTATTGAAGATGGTCTTGATGAGTCGGATTGGGATGGTTGGAAGTATTTGACTGAGCAGATCGGTGATAAAGTCCAGTTGGTTGGTGATGATCTGTTTGTGACCAATCCTGCGATCTTGCAAGAAGGTATTGATAAGCATATTGCCAATGCTATTTTGATTAAGTTTAATCAAATTGGTACCTTGTCAGAGACGCTAGATGCGATCTATATGGCGAAGAAAAATGGCTACGCTACTATTATCTCGCATCGTTCAGGTGAGACTGAAGATAGCACTATCGCAGATTTAGCAGTTGGTACGGCAGCAGGTCAGATCAAAACAGGCTCGCTATGCCGCTCAGACCGCGTTGCAAAGTACAACCAGTTGCTACGTATCGAGCAGCAAGTACGTGCAAGCTATCGTGGCCGTGAAGAGTTTATCGGTTTACGTGGTTAAGAGATTGACTGGGATTTTTGATGTGTATTGTACGTCAAAGATCCCGATATCGTAAACTGAGATGACAGTCAAAATCAGGCGGTATATAATCACTTATGTATCGCTTGATCAGCTCAAAACCCTAATATCATTCTTTCTATGTCGTTTGGCGTTATCATCTTATGAAATACTTTAGCCAATTTATACTACTTGCTTTAGCCGTTGCAGTGCTTTTGGGATTGCAATATCAGTATTGGCTGGGTGAAAATGGTCGGTTTGAACATAATAAGTTGACCACTCAAATTGAAGATCAACAGCGCATGAATGACAATCAAGTGGCAGCAAACAACCTATTACGTACCGATGTTCAAGACTTAAAAACCGGACTTGAAGCGGTAGAGGAACATGCGCGTCTAGACCTGGGACTGATTAAGCCCAATGAGACCTTCGTTCAAGTGTCTACTGCACCTACGACCCATAGCGCTTACTAGTTTGTATGAAGTACTACCGGACGTTATGACCTATCACAAAATCAGTAATTACCTTTCACCTCTTCAGCGTTCCCCTTTAAATATACTGTCATGGCCCCAACCATGAGTACACCACTATGAATAAACCCCCAAGCATTCACGCTATGATTGTCGCAGCTGGTCGCGGCAGCCGCTTTGGTGCGTCTATCGCCAAACAGTATACGACACTGCAAGATCAGACATTATTGCAGCATAGTTTGGCACGGCTCGGTCGTAGTACCTATATCGATAAGTGTCTGTTGGTTATAGCGGCAGATGATAATACAGCGCAGCAGCTAGAGTTTGCTATCCCTATATACTACGCAGTCGGCGGAGAAGAGCGCTGGCAGTCGGTAAAAGCAGGGGTTGAGTCAATCAGTCAGACAGGCGCGAATGATTCAGATCTGGTACTAATTCATGACGCGGCTCGTCCTGCAGTGCCTGTTGCTGATATAGATCAAGTTATTGAAGCGGCGATGAGGGAGCCTTATGGCGCTATCTTGGCAACACCAGTAGCAGATACGTTAAAAACCTCTCATACAAAGCCGGTATCGATAGAAGAGGGCAGCAGTAAAAGCCCTTATGCCAAGCGTACTATTGACCGTAGCAATATATGGCAAGCACAAACGCCGCAAGTATTTCGTTTAGGGCAGCTCAGACGGGTCCTAAATTATGTATCGGAACACCAGCTCAGTATTACTGACGAAGCCAGTGCTTTTGAATATTTAGAGTTACCGATACGTCTAGTGTCTGGTAGTCGACAAAACATAAAGCTTACGTATCCCGATGATGCGGTGTTGCTCTCAGCAATTCTGACTATTCAATCCTAACTCCATTCCCCTCAACACGATCAAGTTGCTTTTTATATAAGGCAGCTACCATTCTCGATTCACATATTCTATAAACATCAATCATTAGTTGGTGTCTTAATGCCTTCTCAAATATCAAATCATAGTAAGTAGTAAAAAGCCTATATCACGGTATATACCAGCTCGCATATATTAACTTGAAATATAATATATTGTTGTTACATGTTTTTTGTACAGAGATGAGACTATCAATCGAAAGAGGTTGCTTTGATGACTAAACTAACCTATGATGTAACTAACTTAATACAATTAATATAAAAACTTATAAAATCAATAATATATCAGACTCATTCATCACGCATAGAAGCGTTGTCTCTATATTTTTCTGAAGTTAGTATGATTGTTTTAGCGACATTTACCTAATAATAGGGAGAAGCTGATTGTCAACAATCAACGATTCGACAAATCCAGTAACGACAGATCTCTGCCGTCTTGTATATATAAGCCGGATTACCTCTACTGGTCTTTCAAGTCCTAGCACGCTTAATGACATTTCAGAGACCGCAGTTGATAGTAACCATACCAATAATATTACGGGTATCCTTTGCTACGGCAACGGTTACTTTTTCCAATGCGTAGAAGGTTCAGAACAGGCGCTAACAAACTTAAAAAATCGCTTGTTAGTAGATGATCGACACAAGGATTTAGAGATTTTAGATTTTTCGGAAATTACTGAGCGCCGATTTGGTAGCTGGTCATTACGCTCTATCACACTTGAGCGTTGGATGACCAAAGACCCTGAACTCAAAAAGCTCATGCCGTTTAAGCCCCAGACTTGGAACACTAGTGAATGGGAGAGGTTCTTAGATGTTTTGCAGGGCTATTACGAAGAACGAAGTAAAACAGGTGAAATCGATACGCCACCTGTTAAGTATAGTACTCTGGGGGTAACTTTGAGCAAAGTTGTTGGTCAGCATCAGGCGTTCTTTTTGATTCAGACGGTACTGGGTTTGATGATAGCTGCTACATTGTTGTGGCTAATGCTGTAATCGATAGACCTATATCATAGTAGGTAATATTTAGCTTAGAATATAATCGAAAAAAGCCAGCACTAGATGCTGGCTTTCTTGTTTGAATGAATCGTTTGAGCACTAAAAATCAACATAAAAAAAGCCCCCTCCATAATAGATTATGAAGGGGGCTTTTAGTGGTACGCTTATTAGTCTAATCGAATACTAAGTATTTGTGCTAATAAGTGACGCCGAATAGTGGCGTCCCCAGGGGGATTCGAACCCCCGTTACCGCCGTGAAAGGGCGGTGTCCTAGGCCTCTAGACGATGGGGACTAGTAACAACACTCCAACTGCTTTCACCGTTTATGCTGAAGTGGTGCGTATTTTAATAGCGTCGGCGCTTCCTGTCAAGCCTTTTTCTACGTCTTTTTAAAATTAAATATCTTTTTTTAATTGCACGGCGAGGGTGTAGGTCTTTACGCTTTAAATGATGTCGAATCCATAAAGAAGTACAAGCGCTGATGGTCAAAGCAAGTAGCATATAACCAATGATAGTCCCCCATAGTTTCAGTTGTGGATCCATAATGAAGTCCCTCCAATTAGGTCTTAGTAGTATTGGCTACCAAGACAGTGTGAGCAACTCAAATCATCTATAGGATATAACTGTATCGCTCAAAAGCGATATTTCACTATAAGTTAATCATATTGTTCATCCTAGAATATGATACTTACTGTCATAAAAGTAATCCCGCCTGCTTATCGTGATATCAATCATATCCCTATTGATTATCAAATCAAGATGTCAAAGTCATCAAGTATTACAAATAGCACTATTACGTGTGGTTGGCAATACATGATATGTGACTTATTCACTATTATTGTCGGCTGATTCTTCTTTGGCGTCTTCATTATGCATGGCATTGGCCAACATAGGGTAATGGTTGAGTATGTGGCAGAACAGCTCAGCAGTTTTTTGAGTATCATATAGTGCTGAGTGTGCGTTTTTACCATCGAATTCAAGCCCTGCTGCTTTGCAAGCACGTGCTAGCACAGTTTGACCAAATGCCAGTGCGGATAAAGTCACGGTATCAAATACTGAAAAGTTGTGAAAAGGATTGTGGTTTTTACTATTGGTACGTAATACGGCAGCGTTCAAAAATGCCAAGTCAAAATGCGCATTGTGACCAATTAAGACACACTGACGACAGTCTTCCTCACGCCGCACATCTTTTAATCCCTTGAAAATACGGCGCAAGGCAGACTTTTCGTCTTCAGCAATGGCTTTACGCATGGGATTATTAGGATCAATACCAGTAAAGGCAAGAGCACTTGGTTCTAAATTTGCTCCTTCAAACGGCTCAACGTGAGCATTAAGTGCCTCGCCCGGATAAAATACACCTTGCTCATCAAGTAGCACAGGAATACAGGCGATTTCTAGTAGCGCATCAGTCTGGGCATTAAAACCCGCTGTTTCAACATCGACGACAACAGGTAAAAATTTGCGAAAACGATCTTTTAAACGCATAGGTGCGTGTTCGTCATCTACCTTGTCATCCGCCGCAGTATTTACAGTCACATTGAGGCTTGTGTCAGTAGGGTTTGATAACTCTTCGCTTGGCAAAGTTACTGTATTTTGGTTGGTCATATCAAGTTAAATCACTTTTATCAGTCGTACTGGTATATTGAATAAGAAACAAGCATCCTATGATATTAATAATGCCTTTAATACTAAATAATATAGTACAAAGGCATCGTTAATATCATGATGTTAATAGATCTCTTTATAAGTGCTAAAATCTGCGATCACTATGCCTTTAGAGACCAAGGCAATGTTTCACCTGCCATAAGCGGCGTCAGAGAAGCACCATCAAAATAAGGATAGTCAGTTGGCACTTGCATAGGGGTGTTAACGAGTGTAATGGTACTCTCGTTTAGAGGTAGACCATAGAATTGCGGACCAAAACGACTGGCGAACCCCTCTAGCTTGTCTATTTTTCCCACACTATCAAAAGCAGTGGCGTATAACGGTAGGGCAGTCGCTGCACTATAGCAGCCAGCACAGCCACAAGCGGCTTCTTTTTTATCCGTTGCATGTGGCGCAGAGTCGGTGCCTAGGAAGAATTTCGGATTACCACTGGTTGCAACATCCAGCAGCACCTTTTGATGGCTTTCACGTTTCAGAATAGGCAAGCAATAAAAATGTGGCTTGATACCGCCAACCAACAGATGATTGCGATTGAACATCAAATGTTGCGGCGTGATAGTCGCTGCAACATGGTTGCCTTGGGACAATACAAAATCCGCAGCATCGCTGGTGGTGATATGCTCTACCACGATTTTTAGTGTGGGGAATTTGACGATGATCTGAGCCAACACTTCATCTAAGAAACGTTTTTCGCGATCAAAGATATCTACGTGGTCTTGGGTGACTTCGCCATGTATCAATAGTGGTAAGTTGTGCTTTTCTAATGCTTCAAATATATCGACACAAGCGTTGATATTAGTGACGCCATCGGCAGAGTTGGTAGTCGCCCCAGCTGGATACAGTTTGACAGCTTGTACGATGCCTGACTGTGCTGCCAACTCAATATCTTGAGCAGTGGTATTATCAGTCAAATATAAAGTCATACGTGGATCAAAAGCCGATTTTCGCTCCAGACTCAAGTCACTGGCGGCTAACTGATCCATAATACGCGTACGGTAGGCCTGCGCATCATGAGCATTTTTGACAGGTGGTACCAGATTTGGCATACAGATCACGCGGTTGAAACTACTTGCTGCATGAGGTACGGTCGTGCTCAATGCTAGATCGTCACGCAAGTGAATATGCCAGTCATCTGGTTGAAGGATGGTCAATTCTCTAATCGAATCAGTCATAGTGTCAAAGCGCTCTATATCGTCAAATAAAGGAAACAAAAGGGAGTGATGCTGTGTGCCTATCATAACAGATTTGCTCACTTGACTAAATATAAGGCTAAATATCTGTACATAATTTAGGGAACGTTATTTGGTTTTTTTCATCACATAAAATATAAGTGCTGGGATTAGGAAATGGTATGGTTTGAAAATTGAGCTAAAACCGTACGCTGTGTGGCAGTTAGACTTTTGCCTATAGTAAATATGATGTACACTGAGCGGGTAATTGTATTTCAATTTGCTTTCGATTTGATCTTAGCGCGTTTCCCAAAACTACATTCTCATAACAGGAGTTTTTCATGGCTCAACTTGATCCAAAAAATATTAATAAAATCGTATTGGCATATTCAGGTGGTCTTGATACCTCAATCATCGCTAAATGGCTGCAAGAAACCTATGATGCGGAAGTGATCACTTTTACCGCTGATATCGGACAAGGCGAAGAAGTTGAGCCAGCACGAGCCAAAGCTCAAGCGATGGGTATCAAGCATATTCATATTGAAGACTTGCGCGAAGAGTTCGCTCGTGACTATGTATTCCCTATGTTCCGTGCCAATGCCATCTATGAAGGTGAATACTTACTCGGTACGTCTATCGCCCGTCCATTGATTGCTAAGCGTTTGGTTGAGATTGCCAAAGAACACAACGCCGACGCTATCAGCCATGGTGCAACTGGTAAAGGTAATGACCAGGTTCGTTTTGAGCTGGGTGCAGTTGCTCTGTCTCCAGACGTGGTCACCATTGCCCCTTGGCGTGAGTGGGACTTGTCAAGCCGTGAAAGCTTAATGAGATATGCTGAAGAGCATAATATTGCTATTGATTACGCTGGCAACAAGAAAAAATCGCCTTATTCAATGGATGCTAACCTACTTCACATCTCTTTTGAAGGTGGTATTTTAGAAGAGCCATATACCGAAGCAGAAGAAGACATGTGGCGCTGGTCTGTTAGCCCAGAAGCAGCACCTGATGAAGCACAATATTTAGAAATAGAATACGAAAAAGGTGATATCGTTGCTATCGATGGTGAGACGCTCAAGCCGTATGAAGTAATGATCAAGCTGAATGAACTGGGCGGAAAACATGGTATCGGTCGTTTAGATATCGTTGAAAACCGTTATGTCGGTATGAAATCACGTGGCTGTTATGAGACGCCAGCAGGTACGATTATGCTAAAAGCGCATCGCGGCATTGAGTCGTTAACGCTTGACCGTGAGGCAGCACATCTAAAAGATGAGCTCATGCCACGCTATGCAAAAATTATCTATAATGGCTACTGGTTTAGCCCTGAGCGTATGATGCTTCAGGCATTGATTGACAAATCACAAGAATACGTCAACGGTACTGTACGTGTAAAACTATATAAAGGGAGCGTGAGTGTCGTTGGCCGTAAGTCAAACGACTCATTATTTGACGAAAAAATCGCCACTTTCGAAGATGATGCGGGCGCTTATGATCAAAAAGATGCAGAAGGCTTTATTCGTCTAAATGGTCTACGCTTAGCTATCGAAGCTAGCCGTGGTCGCGATTTATCAAAATAGATTTGCCTGTCCTATCTATTGGCTAATTTGAATGACACACAAAAAAGAGGCTCTATTAATATAGAGCCTCTTTTTTTATTGCTAGTCACTTTTTATTGTATTACTCATGATTCTGCCTTGAGTTTTTCGAACACAAATTTGTCGAGAGTAAATACCTACTCAGCCGCTTCTGTAGTGTCAGAATCTTCATCATCTACCATGACAATAGCAACATCCTGCTGCTGACGCTCTTCAATAGCATCTTGTTCTAATACTTCTTCGGTGGCCAGTATGAGTCCATCAGACTTTTGCGATTGATATTTGAGAGCAGCGAGCGCACCAAGCACACCGATGACCAGTATGATGATGAGAATGACAGGGTTTTTCCAAAGCGGTGTAGATTTCTCATACTCTATGGGCTTCTCACTTGTCGTCGTCGGGGTATTATCGTGATTACCACCGATCAAACCTAAACTTACCAAAGGCGGCTTGGGCGGGTTGGCAGGTTCAGAGTTAACACGCAGTCGATTCCGACTAAGATAGATATCAGAGATCTTCGCCAATTGTAATAGCCAGCGTTGATGCGGTAATACAACTGCATGCATCTCTGTAAAGACCAGCATGTCGTTATGGCGACCTTGCTGTAAATTATCAGGTGAGCGGCCAATGGCTTTTAAGTAATTGCCAGTTGCTAACTGCATGTCCTGTACAGGCTCATAGTTTTCAGGCTTAAATCCAGTCAACTCGTACCAGTAAGTATCAAATGGCGGCGGCGTACCTGATAGTTGCTCAGTGTTTAATAGTGTGAGCTCTGCGGCGCTATCTACACTATTATCTGAGCGCTCTGTCAGCGTATCAGGCTCATTATCGATATTTTCTGTCTCAGCGGGTATTGCTTGCACCTCATCTGTACTAAATCTTGCTGCTGACAAAAACTGTGGCTGCATAGCAAACCATTTATTTCGCTCGTCATTATCAAGTTGGCTATATTCTGCCAGAATAGCCAATTCGCGCAGCACAATCACGCACAAAGAGGTAAGTAAAATCTGAACTTGTTGCGTCGTGGCACCAATTTTTTCAGCAATATGATCGCTCGCTTTTATGACACGTGCATTGTCACTAAATACAGCATCTGCAGCATCGTGACGGTGATATAGTGTTGCCTTCATGGTTGCAAAATTCATAGAGTTATACTGTCGCAATTCTTTGACAGCAGCACGTCCGAAGAGTCTTTTGCTAAGTACCTGTCCTTGATGCTGCTGCTGATAGGCAAGTAGCGCACTTAGAATTGCTTGTAGGCTGGCATCCATTGCCAAGCGCGCTTGTGGCAACGAGAGCTGTGAGGCATCAGCCAATAGCGACAGCATTGGCTTGGTATCATGATATAAAAAATCATACATCGACACACGTGTCGGTGAAATAGTCGTCATAATCTGCTAGCATCAAAAAGTGTGCCCCTATCTTACGGTGCCCAATGCCTTGATACAATCCCTTAATAATAGAAATTTTTAATCATCTTACGGATTATGCTAATGGTAATCTTATTAATGACTGATCGTTGGATACATTTATGACTCATAACAAAACACCTGATCAGCAGTTGGTGATCAATATTGCTGAGCAAACGTTAACGGTTTATCAGCAGCACGCTGAGACTGCACGATACACGATATCGACTGCAAAAAACGGTATCGGAAGTCAGCAGGATAGTGGATGTACGCCACTGGGTAAGCATATTATCGAGATGAAAATAGGGGGTAGTGAGCCCATGAGTGCCGTGTTTGTAGGACGTGTACCAACTGGTGAAATATATGATGATGAGCTGGGTACGCGTCACCCCAACCGCGATTGGATACTGAGCCGTATCCTATGGCTAAGCGGATTGGAAGAAGGATCAAACAAAGGCAGCAACAGCCAAGGCGGCTGTGATACTTATGATCGGTACATCTATATTCATGGTACACCTGATACCGAGCCGATGGGCATACCGTTGTCACATGGTTGTGTGCGTATGCGCAATAAAGATATTGTTGAATTGTTTGAACAAGTCGAAGAGGGTACGCCGGTAACCATCGTGCCCAATTGACTGTCAGTGGATAACTTATCTTTAGATAAGAAAGTCTTATAGTCATATGATTCTAGTCATAACCACTAATACTGAGCATTCGACGATGAGAGAGGCTACTAAACAGGAAAAATGGACGATAAAAAAGACAGCTCGTATTAAGTAAGCTGTCTTTTCTATCGTTGTTAGTATCGTCATTAGCATCAGTGCTAGATGACAACTTTACCAAAACGTAGCGCTATCTTTGAATTTAGCCAAACGTGCTTCAATATAACTGGGGTCATCAGTAAGCATGGCGGCAAACCAACCTGCTCCATATAATGCGTTCGTATCTGTGGCTGATTTTAGAGCATAAAACGCATGATATTTGCTATCATCATTGCGCTGTGCTAATGCTGCTTGCGCTTTAGCCAGCCGCTTTAGCCAACGTTTGGTTTTTTTCTTAGATTTTTTCTTACTTAGCAAGGGAATAGAAAATTCACTAACGTAGCGCAGCTCTTTTAGATGATTGCACAACTTGTCTTCTGATTGACTGTCATTAACCACGTCTTCATCTATATCGTCATTGTCATCAAGCCTGCTGAATGCCTCAATTTTTTTACTGGTTTTAATGCACTTTTTATACTGTTTAGTTAGAATCTTTGCCAACTTATCGCAGGCAAGCTGATCAGTGTGAGGCTCAATGCTTGGATCACTCATAGTAAAAGCAATCAACTCTAACAAAGTGATCTGAAAATCATTGGCTTGCAGCGTATTGATAGGTGTGATTTTTATATCTTCGATATCTGTCGTCCAGTCAACAGCAGGCGCGCCGAGTGCCTGTAGCGCAGGCTCGATATGTGAACCAATATAAGCAAGTTGATAATAAGTGCCAAGCAAATTTGCCGTTTGTCTCAGTATCGAAAGCCATTCAGGGTTGACCTCATCAGAGAAATCAGCAAATGCGTCTAGGGCAGCATGCAGGCGATCTACCCCAACTCTTAGCTGTAAAATATGCTCGTGATCAGTGCTTCCAGCGATGATAGCACTGCTATTGGGCAATATCTGTAATAGACAGTTATGTACTACTGATCTTATGAAGGCGGGCGCGCTACTGTCTTTATCTACTTGGAGCTGGTTAAGATCGGCATCAACGGCTGGACTATGGTCTTGTTCATTGATCAATAAGCCACCATTCTCAGCTTTGGTTACGGTAGATAGACACAGCTTGTAGCGTTTACACCATGTTTTTGCTGTCATAAACAAAAAGTCTATATCTCCTGACACCAGTTCGAACTCTATTTCTTGAATGGTTTTTCGCTGATTCTTATCAGTGCCATGAATAATCTCCCCCTGATCATAGGCCACTTCGATACAGCTGTTTATATCGTCATCACTAGTTTCTGTTAGCAACCGCGTAGTGCGCTGTACATCAGTAACATACAACCGAGTCAATAATTTTTGTAGTTTTTTGAGCTTAAAGTCCGCCAGTGCAGGGGCGACCGAGGTGTCTTCATATATCGTTAAATCAGGCATCAATTCATTATCGTCGAGCATCGCTTGTACTTGCTCATTATCGAGTACAGCATTGTGCTCTAAGCGAGCAGCAATACCGTCACCAGCGGCTTTGATGGTTTGGACCCAAGTATCGTTTTCTTTTCGAATGCGCAAACCAATGCCTGCCTGTGCAAGCTGCTGGTCAGGCGTATCATAGTAATGTGCAGCCAGTTGCGTCACTTGGGAAGATTTAACTTTTGCTTGACGCATTAAACCTTTTAGGCGTGACTCTGGTACCAAAAACTTCAGCTCTATCTCTTGCATATTGGCTCCTAATAATTCTGACTGACGGCTCTGATTGATAGCTTTATTACTATTAGTCTACCATTCTCTGATTATTTAAACCGCAATAAAAAACCGCCCTACATGACGTAGGGCGGTTTTTTGATAAATACTGCTAATCTGTCAGTTATTAGAACTGGTTCATCGTGTTTTTGCCACCACCAGCTTTTAGTGCGTTATCACCAGAGAAGATTTCTTTGTGATCATCGCCAAGGTCAGAACCGGCCATTGCTTGGTGCTTAACACAAGAGATGCCTTCGCGGATTTCTTTACGCTGTACGCCAGCTGCATAAGCAAGCATACCTTCTTCACCGAAGTAACCTTTAGCAAGTTCATGAACGCTAAGAGCAGTTGTGTGGTAAGTCGGTAGCGTGATTAAGTGATGGAATACACCAGCTTCACGTGATGCATCACGTTGGAAGTTCTTAGCGGCAACATCAGCTGCTGCATCAAGCTCTGTACCATCATAATCAGCACTCATCAAGTCATCTTTATTGTAGCTAGAGATGTCTTTACCTTCTTCTTCCCACTGTGCGATAACTTGCTTACGGAAGTTAAGCGTCCAGTTGAATGATGGGCTGTTGTTGTATACAAGCTTCGCTTTAGGCTGTTGCTCTTTAATACGGTCAACCATTGATTTGATGTGTGCAACGTCTGGCGTAGGTGTTTCGATCCATAGTAGATCAGCACCGTTTTCTAGAGCAGTTACACAGTCAAGTACAACGCGGTCGATGTTAGTTTCTTCACGGAATTGATATAGACCGTTAGGCAAACGAACTGGACGTACTAGTTTACCGTTGTGCTTAAGCAAGCTGTCGTTTTCTTTTGCATCTTCAAGAGATACTTCTTCCATTTCGATGAAGTCGATGTACTTAGAAGCAAGATCACCTGGTTCATTTGATACTGGGATTTTTTGCGTTAGTGATGCGCCTTCACTATCAGTACGAGCAACGATAACACCATCTTCAACACCAAGCTCTAGGAATGCATAACGAATAGCGTTTAGCTTAGAGATGAAGTCTTCATGTGGAACCGTTACTTTACCAGCCTGGTGACCACATTGTTTAGCATCAGATACTTGGTTTTCAACCTGAATGGCACAAGCACCAGCTTCGATCATTTGCTTAGTCAATAGGTAAGTGGCTTCTTCGTTACCGAAACCTGCATCGATATCAGCAATGATTGGCACCACATGTGAATCAAAGTTTTCGATTTTTTCTAGGATAGCTGAAGTATCTTGACCCGCTTCTTCAGCAGCGTTTAACTCACGGAAGTAGTCGTTCAATACTTTAGCATCAGCTTGACGTAAGAACGTGTAGATCTCTTCGATTAGCTTAGGTACTGATGTTTTTTCATGCATAGATTGGTCAGGTAGAGGACCAAACTCAGAACGTAGGGCAGCTACCATCCAACCTGAAAGGTAGATGTAAGTTTTAGAGGTTGTACCGAAATATTTTTTCTTAGCATACATAGTTTGCTGTGCTACAAAACCATGCCATGCACCTAAAGACTGCGTGTACTGAGACGTATCATTGTCATAATCTTCCATGTCTTGACGCATGATTTTTGCAGTATATTTTGCGATATCCAAGCCCGTCTTAAAACGGTTTTGTGACATCATACGTGCAGCATCAACTTCGCTAATGTTTTGCCAGTTGCCGTGCTTTTGCTTCAATTCACGTACTAAGTCGATCGCTGATTTATATGCAGTTGACATCTATAGTCTCCTTGGTGGGGTGTAAAAAATAAGTTAATTATTAAAGTAATAAAAACGTTTATTACTAAGATTCTTATTAAACTAACAAAGCTATATGTAGAATTTGGGTCATTACTAATCTGTCTAAGTTCTATTTACCCTAAACAAACCGATGCACTAATACAAGGGAATTGCTAAACTCAGCAGTTGAAAATAATGACTATCTTATAGATGATAATTCGTTTATCGCTAAGGCAGATCAGTATTTAATGGGCAGCGATGTCATAATGGGTAACAAGAGATGTTACAATAATACAGTCGCTTGGTAATGTTTCACTGCTAATAAAAACTATTAATATGCTACTTAGTTATTGAGTTGCTATTGAGTTTTTTTGGCCTGCACTCAGCTCATAAAACTCAACTTGATTATTTTTTTTCGCAAATCCTTTATGGAACTTACTATAACTGTCTTACCAAGATTTATCTAATTTATGATAGTTATCTTTAGTATTTTTATAGGTTATAATGCATGTATAACAGTATGTTGCGATAGGTGAATTGGGTTATACCTAGCGATTGGTATAGCAAGATCAATAAAAAATTGTAAGACTAGTGCTGTTATAAACCGCAATCTGTCATCACAGCATTAACTATTACAGTACTAGCCATTACAGCATTGAGAATACCAAACTTGCAGTAGTACTTATTCAAAAGCCAAGAGAAATAGATATGAATTTGCAGCGGGTTGATTTAAATTTATTAGTCCATTTAGATGTGTTGCTACGAGAAAAAAACGTCACTCGCGCAGCAGAGCAGCTTGGTATTACCCAGCCTGCCATGAGTAATATTTTGCGGCGTTTACGCAAGTTATTTAATGATCCGCTACTGGTGCGCTCATCTGAAGGTATGACACCGACTGAGCGCGCCCTTGAGCTACAGCCGCGTATTCGGGAGATACTCGCTGACCTGACTCAAGTCCTAGAGCCGCGTACTGAGTTCCGTCCTTATAGTACGTCACGTGTGTTTCGTATCATGACCTCAGACTATGCCGAAGCGACCTTGGTACCCAAGCTCGTAAAAGCGCTACGCTCTGAGGCGCCCAATGTTATTTTGGACTTTTTGACCCCATCAGATGTCTCTTATCGTGATATGGAGCAAGGGCGTGTTGATTTGGCAATCAACCGTTTTAATGAGATACCGCAAAGCTTCCATCAGGTGCTGGTATGGCGTGATACGTTTAGTTGTCTATTATCTTCTGAGAGTCCTTATGCCAACCGTTTTAATCTAAAAAATTATCTAAAAGCGCAGCATGTCTGGGTATCTAAGACAGGTATGGGAGTGGGCTTCGGTGTTAATCCAGAAAAATCAGGTGGACTTGGATCAATCGATCAGGCCTTGCAGCGCCTTGGGCAAAAACGCCAAATTAGTGTGTTTACTCGTCATTATCAGATGCCAGCCATGCTTGCAGCAAATAAAGATTTGATAGCAACATTGCCCACCCGTGTGGCGAGAATGCAAGCCAACAACGACAGCATTATGATGGAAGATCCGCCGTTTTTTATTCCTGAATTTGAGCTGACGATGGCTTGGTCACCACTGCTGCAGCATCATCCGGCGCATCGATGGTTACGTCAGCTCATCATGCATGTAGCACGCCAAGTAGTAGCTGAAGAAGAAAACCCACCACAGGAAATACCGGTTATCAACCATCTGTTTTAAAAACTCGATTGTTCTATATAGACCAGCCACTAGGCTGGTCTTTTTGTTTAGATCTGCTATAAAGTCTTTTCTAATATTTAGCCGTTCTTAATAAGACGGTCACACTCTTAACATCTTCAACACACTTTACAATATATTGTAAAACTCTTCGCCGTCCACACTTGGTAATATATCTGCAGATAGAGAACGAGTGATTAACGAACGCCGCTATCGATGTAACAATAAATAATTAAAAATCAAAAGTAGCACTGCTACTAAATACAGAATAACCAAGCACATAAAACTATACAAACACATAAAATCAAATAACAAGGACAATAATATGTCAGATATTACTACTGTAAACCCCGCTACTGGTGAAGACATTAAAAACTACGACTACATGAGTAATGAAGAAGTCAACAAAATTGTTGAGGCTTCTCATAATGCGTTTTTAGAGTGGCGTAATGTGAGCCACGAAGAGCGTGGACGTATTATCAAAACTATCGGTGACAAACTGATGGAGTATAAAGAAGAGTTGTCTAAGCTCATGACTGAAGAGCGCGGTAAGCTATATAGCCAAAGCGTACAAGAGTTAGGTCTGTGCAAAGCGATTTGCGACTACACAGCTGAAAATGGTGTTGCTTCTTTAGCTGATGATGTACGTGATATCGAAGGCATGAAAAAAGGTCTTGTGACATATCAACCGATTGGTATCATCTATGGTATGCAGCCTTGGAATTTTCCAGCGTATCAGGTGTTCCGTTATACGATTGCTAACCTGATGGCTGGCAACAGTGTATTGCTAAAACATGCTTCTAACGTCACTGGCTCAGGTTTATTGATTGAAAAGATTCTTCATGAATCAGAATTACCAAATGATTTATTCCGCACCATCTTGATTGATCATGATCAATCAGAAGAGCTAATCGGAAACGATAAAGTACGCGGTGTGACGCTGACTGGTAGTGATGATGCCGGCCGTATCGTTGGACAACAAGCAGCCAAAGCAATCAAAAAAGCTGTATTAGAGCTTGGTTCTAACGATGCTTTCATCGTTTTAGAAGATGCAGACATAGATACCGCTGTGGAAACTTGTACTCAAGCTCGCTTGATCAACAATGGTGAAACTTGCGTAGCAGCGAAGCGTTTCATTGTAGTTGACAGCGTATATGATGAATTTCGCAAGCGTATCGTAGAGAAGTTTGAAGGTACCAAATCTGGTGACCCAATGGATGACAGTTCAGACATCGGTCCATTAGCACGTGCAGACTTGCGAGATCAGCTGCATGAGCAAGTAGAACAAAGTGTAGCGAAAGGTGCAACGATTGCCGTTGGTGGTAAAGTACCAGAAGGTAAAGGTAGCTTCTATCCAGCAACTATCTTAGAAAATGTCGAGAAAGGTCAGCCTGCCTATGACGACGAATTATTTGGCCCTGTAGCATCACTAATTCGTGCCAAAGATGAAGACGACGCAATGCGTATTGCTAACGACAGTCGTTACGGCCTAGGCGGCGCAATATTCTCAAAAGACGAAGAAAAAGCAGTGCGCTTGGCTCGTGAGCAGTTCGATACAGGTATGGTCTATGTCAATGGCTATGGCTTAGCAAATCCTGCACTACCATTTGGTGGCGTAAAAGATTCAGGCTACGGTCGTGAGCATGGTGGATTTGGTATCAAAGAGTTTGTTAACATTAAAGCAGTTCATGTATTTTAAAATGCCGTGTAAGCGTGATAAGCGATCATTTATGATTTAGTTTGTAAATGGTCATCAAAAAAAGCCCAGTGACTCATAATGAGTGACTGGGCTTTTCTTTATGTAATTCAAAAGTAATAGCTCAAGTAATTGATATTATTATATATCAATGCACCAACATTCTTATTCGTCAATGAGTAATTGCAATGGTAGGGTTGGTAAATATTGCTTAGCTTGTGATGAAGTATTATTTACTTCAAGGGATAATACATTCTTTGCCAGTAGTAATATCGTCCACGGTAGTAGCTGATGCTCAAGCTTCTGTACCCGTGACTGTAAACACTCCGCTGTATCACTGTTACCGACACTTAGTACTGCTTGCGTCAGCACTTGACCTGCATCCAGCTCGGCTGTCACTTTGTGAATACTACAGCCATGATAACGATCACCCGCTTGTATGACTCGTCTATGAGTCTCTAAACCTTTATAAACGGGAAGTAGAGATGGATGTAAATTAATCATGGGTGCTGGTACATTATCGATAAATGAACCGCTCAATACCCGCATAAATCCAGCCAAAACAATCAGATCTGGTTGCCATGCGACAAGCTGCTCATTGGCATGGGCTTCAAAGGTCTTGATGCCCATGCGTTTGCCACTCGCAACGTGCGACAAAACAGCAACTGGAATATTGGCATCTTTAGCACGTGTCAATGCATAAGCATCTTCGCGATTACTAATGACGCCGACAATTTCTATCGGTAGCGCACCTGCTTGCATAGCATCTATCAGCACTTGTAGGTTACTACCACTCCCTGATACCAAAACAGCAATACGTAATGGCTTGATAGGCTGGCTTGTCTGATCAATAGACATTAACGGTATACCACCGCATCCGCTTGGTCATCAGTGCTACGTTTGATCATTTCACCCAATTGCCAAGCGTTTTCGCCAGCGTCAGTCAATGTCTTGATAGCTGCTTCTGCTTTGTTTTTAGGAACGACAATGACAAAACCAACGCCGCAGTTGAATGTGCGGTACATTTCACTTTGCGCGATATTACCTTGGGTCTGTAGCCAAGTGAACAGTTCTGAGAACTGCCAGCTGTTTGTATTAATGCTGGCCGCTAGGTCATCAGGCAATACGCGTGGTAAGTTATCTGTTAAGCCGCCACCTGTGATATGTGACATCGCATGAAGCGCTGAGCTACCAAGAGTATCTTGTAGCGCCTTGATGGCTTTTACATAGATACGAGTAGGCGCCATGAGAGCGTCTTGAATAGGCTGACCATCTAATTGCTCATCGCTATTGGTCACGTCAACACCGCTGACTTCGATAACTTTTCGTACCAGTGAATAGCCGTTTGAGTGTGCGCCACTCGAGGCAAGTGCAATCAGTACATCACCTTCTACGACATTTTCACCAGTGACGACTTCTGCTTCTTCAACCACGCCCACACAAAATCCAGCGAGATCATAGTCGTCGTCTTGGTACATGCCTGGCATTTCAGCAGTTTCACCACCGATGAGCGCACAGTTAGCTAGTTTGCAACCATCACCAATACCAGTCACAACCGTCGCCGCAACATCGACATCCAGCTTGCCAGTTGCATAATAATCTAAAAAGAATAATGGCTCTGCACCGCAAACCAATAGATCATTGACGCACATCGCGACCAAATCAATACCAATAGTGTCATGACGGTTGAGTTGTAATGCTAGTTTTAGTTTGGTGCCCACGCCATCAGTACCAGAAACTAATAGTGGCGAGGTATAACCTGTTGGGATACGGCACAACGCACCAAAACCGCCAAGTCCACCCACGACTTCAGGACGAGTAGTGGCTTTTGCAACGGACTTGATACGCTGAACCAAAGCATCACCTGCATCGATATCAACGCCGGCGTCTTTGTAGCTTAAAGAAGGCTTGTCACTCATAGTCATCTCACAGTTGGGGGTAGATAATTGGGATTAAAAAGTAAGGGAGTCAATCACGCTACAATCAGCGCTATAAAGTTTAAAGGCAAAGTTTACAAACAGTGGGCGCATTATACCCAAAAATAGACCGTACTCGCAAAGCAACTTACCGATATTTGGCTAAGTTTTGCATTAAGTGGCAAATAAGTTGCTAAGAAACAAAAAATGACTGATTCTTCGTTGGATTCTGCGATAATAGAACGCTAAATTTATTGCTAATGATTGTCTAAATGATGATTTAAGTATCATTAGTATGTCAGTCGATGAGCACCAAAGAATACACAGCCATATCAAAAAAATCTTGTTAAAGATGCTCGTCGATTACATACCGAGTTCTTTGACCAAAAAGTACACAATCATTTAATAAATCGCTGTTGTCTCAAGCTTTGTCACTATCTCAAACCCGCTTAATAATAGGAGCATCCAGCATGATGAATCAGTCAATAGATCCTTTTTTTCGACGTTTATTCATTGTCGTGGTTCTGGTGGTGGCTGTATTCCTCTTATATCTAATGCTGCCTGTGATTGTGCCATTCATCTTTGCCTTTATGCTCGCTTACTTATTTAATCCTTTAGTAAAGCGGCTATCGAGATATCTTAAGCGGTGGGTTGCGATTATTATTGTCTACTCGACGATCACATTGGGCATGGCGCTATTATTATGGTGGTTGATACCGACATTATGGAGTCAGCTGCAAGCGGCCTGGGATTATCTGCCTAAGATATTTAATTGGTACAACCAAGTTGTGCGAGAGTGGTTTAATAGCAATACTCGTGTCCAATTGCCTCAATTACAGTCTAAAGAGTTCTCTGATACATTGGTTGACTATATGCAAACGAATTATAAGTTCGCTGATGCCAGTACCATGATGAGCCAAATTTTAACGTCAAGTATGAATTTCATTAACAATGCAGGCCTTATTGTATTGGTGCCGATTTTGACCTTTTACTTCCTGTTTAATTGGGATCAGCGTTTGCATACATGGAAGATGGCCATACCAGGACCTTATTGCAAGCAAGTTATTGGTATCGCAAAAGAATGCGATCAAGCATTAATGGCTTTTATCAAAGGTCAGTTGTTGGTGATGGTACTACTGGGTGCTATTTATGCGATACAGTTACAGCTCATTGGGTTGGAGCTTGGTCTTATTATCGGTATGGTAGCCGGTATCGCTAGTTTTGTGCCTTACTTAGGTTTTGGTATCGGGTTTATCGCCGCTATCATTGCCTGCTTATTTCAGTTTGGGCTCAACTGGACATATTTGTCATTGGTTGTTGGGGCGTTTTTGGTTGGACAAGCCGCAGAAGGCTATATTCTGCAACCATTGCTATTAGGTGATAAGATTGGACTATCACCACTATGGGTCATATTTGCGGTATTAGCAGGGGCAAGTTTATTGGGTTTTGTTGGTATGTTAATTGCGCTACCTGTATCTGCTGTCTTGAATGTATTGTTCCGCCATTTGTATGCCCATTATCGTACGACTGACTTTTATAGAGGTCGCAAGCAGCTGGCGTTGTTTGAAAAGAAGTAAATACTATAGCGTTGGATGTTCCGGATAAATAGGGTGTAAATGATCATAGCGTTATGATATAGCCATAATCGACAAGGCTGAGTAGGTAAAAGACTTGTCAGTCATTTTGCAAATATGTTATATATAGGCGCAGTGTTGATAGTATCAGTCGCTACGATAATCGTTTCATAAAGATTGAATTTCATTAGTGGCTTTTTCATCATCATGTTTTTAGTCATTGAATTGACCTATCAAAAAACTATATTTATCACATACATTTATACCGGATGGCGCCAATAGCACTTAATGTAGTGTTAAAGCAGTTTATCCTTTTTCTATTGTACTTTTATATTGCGCTACGCAACACGAGTTGATGATTCATGGCAGAAGCACAGCTAAGTCTCAATCTGGACATTAAGCATGATGCAAGTCTCAGCGACTTTGCCGGTCCTGGTTGGATGTCTATTATTGATGCAGTACGGCAGTTACATGTCGGCCTGATTGGTCAGCTATATCTGTTTGGTAGCCCTGCCACAGGTAAGTCTCATCTGCTTTCTGCTATTTGCGAATCGTTTATTGAGATGGACAAGTCAGCAATCTGCTTGTCGCTTAATGAGTTGATCCATACCGATGTCCATGTACTATCTTCTTTAGAAAACTTTGATCTTATTGCTATCGATGATTTAGAAGTGCTTGAGCAAAGCAGTCAATGGCAAGAAGCCTTATTCCATCTGATCAATCGTAGCCGCGAGGGGCAGCGTCAGCTGTTGTTTGCTGCCAATAAACCTGCTGATGATTTACCCTTTCAATTGAGGGATTTGTTGACGCGTCTGGCACAAGCGCCTACCTTTAAAGTGCCTACTGGGCATGATTTGGCAGACAGGCAAGCGTTGCTACAGTCTATCTTGCGTCGACGCGGTTGGCAGTTTGATGATCGAATCATTGATTATTTATTGACAGAAGGTCCACACCGGATTGGTGCGATGATGGACGTGCTCAACTACATTCAGCCAATGTTCTCTAATCTTGGGCGTAGCAATATATCAAAAGCAGTGATAAGTGATGCGCTCAAAACGATCGATGAGCAGACGCTTGCAGCAGAGCTTGCTGATATCGCTCAAGAGACACAAGTAGATAACGAGACAACGGATCAAGATCAACATACAATGCCGCTTGATTTTTAGTATTTATAATTTTGGTAGTCAGAATTTTAGCAGTCAGAACACGAATAACCGTAAGAATACGAATTGTTTATCCAACATGCTTTTACTATTAATGGAACGCCTTATGAAATCGAATATTTCTTTGCTAAAAAAATTAACTATTGGGTCGTTATTGGTAGGTGCCACTTCGGTCTCTATGACGTCACAGGCAGCAGTGACAGTATTGGTTGATGACAATATCAAAGTCACTGCCATTAATGGACAGGAAATCAAACAGAGTGCGTTTCAGCCACTAACGAAGACATTTACACTCCAGCCAGGTCAGCATGCAATCACGGCTAAATATGACCGTTTGTATAACTTACCTCGTGACGAGCATGACTACCTACGTTCGGGCAATGTCAGCGTGACTGCACAACTGGCTGATAACCAGACGTATCGTTTGACCATGCCTAATCAGCCAGAGGACTATGAGGCAGCCAAAGATTATGCCAATCAGCCAACGCTTGCTATACAACAAAATAATACGGTTATCGCCAGTCAACAAGGCATGGTTGGTAACAAAGGCGGCTTATTTTCAGGTCTGGGTAAGGCAATAGGTGGAGTGTTCGGCGGTGCAGGCGATGCTGAGTTACAGAACCAGCGCGCGATTGCATCATTGGATCAGCCAGTTGTAAGAACCAACAATACTGCTAATACAAGCACGACGCCTGCTGTCCAGCAAAGTGCAAATGTAAGTACGTCTACTAATACATTGGATGCATTTATGCAAGTATGGCTACAAGCAACGCCTGCAGAGCGTGAAAAAATGCGTCAATGGATGCAAAAATAAACTTCTTCTTTCATAATTTAGACAATAAAAAAGCACCTAATAAGGTGCTTTTTTATTGTCTAAATTATGATAGTTATTTAGTTCAATAAAAATTAATCGTTATTAACATTAACCCAAAAATGCATTGTACATCCATACCAACTTTTCTTGTTCTTGTACGTAGGCATCTACAAGGTCAGCCGTACCCTGGTCATCACTTTCTGCTGCTAATGAAGATACTTGGCGCTGTTCAGTGATTAGGGCTTGCAAACCGTTTACTACGCCTTTTACACAAGTTGTGCCATCTTTGACGTTTTTGTCTTCACTGATGCTAGTATATTGAGAAAAATCACTATAAGCATGTAGCGGTGTGCCGCCTAGGGTCAAAATACGCTCGGCAATTTCATCAATCTGTAGTTGTAAAGCAGTATATAGCTCTTCAAATTGAGGATGCAGCGTAAAAAAGTGCTCACCTTTCACATTCCAGTGGTAACCACGTACATTCAAATAAAATACATGGTATGTCGATAGTAAGTTATTTAGTTGTACAATAACTTCGCTCATGTCTGATTTTTCTAAGCCGATCTGGTTAGTAGCATTGTTAGAATTACTCATAGTATTATCCTTATAATGTGAGTGTTGTGATACGTAATAAAGAAGAGTTTTGGTAGCTTAAATCAATAGAGATCAGGTTGGTAGAAAAAGTGGTTCAATTCTACTGATCACTGTTCATACCAGCTATTTCTCTATGTCTGTCTTCTTTTGATGCTTATAATAGTAGCAAACTATAATTAATAAGTTAAATTTAATAAATGCAATTTTACGATTGGTTTTATAAAAGTAAAATCAAATTTCTCTATCGTTGTCCTAAACGATAGAGAGCCCTAATTACAGCTATGCTGGTGGCTGCAAGTTTTCAGGGTTCAATCCTTTCACAGGAACCACTTCTTGTAGATGTTGACGAACAGTGTCGATTGGAAATTTCTGCGCTTGCAAGCGTTTCGGTACGATTTGGCTGCCTTGTTGACCTTTCAACTCAAACATCATAAAGATATAGTCGTCAGTCTCATCCCAGCTTTTGATAGCAGTCCAAGGAATAACGGCTTGTTGAGTTGCGCCTGCACGCATCTGCATACCGCGCATTTGTGAGTTTTTCATCATATCAGGTTGGTTGCTTGGCATTGCCATAACTAAACCATGCTTTTGTACACCCAGCTTCATCTGACTCATCTCATCTGGCATTTCCTGATCGGCGACTTGTTTTTCAAACTCTCTTTTTACATACCATTTGAAACCCAACGTACGAGCCAATAGATAAATCACTACACCAACGAGCATTAACCAAAATATAATGGTTGAGTAGCCGGTCACAAAGATGAGTCCTGCAATGGCAAGTATCACAACCACTGCCATAATGATCCATTCTTTGGTCTTAAAGCTTGATAAACCAAAAGAAGGGCTGGCACTGGCAAACAGTTCATACTGTGCTTGGTGAAATTCCGCCTCAGTCAGATTTAAGGCGACAGGTTGGAGCGTGTAAGGGTACAGGGCCATAAAGGTTTCTCAAATACTTGTGTTAAAAGTGTTGGGTTTGTATCGCCAAAGCCGAGCTATGATGCGCCACTTGGCTGGAGGCGAATAAAGGTATGCGCTTATCTTACCGAAAAGTACTCTTAAATGAAACATATAAGCAAGGCTGTTCGCTGATAGGGGTGATATTAATGATTTTATAAGGGTAAGCGAGGGGCGTTTAGGTCGGTCAAACCTTTGAATATGATCCTGAGATAAATGCAACCTGCTAACCATAACGGAAATGGTCGCTCAAAAATAAACCTACAGCCGCCAAAAATGACCAAAACATGGTCAAATCTGCTGGGTCTTGGTATTATAGCGGCTACAAGATATGTTGGTACAAGACATAACGCCATAGCCCGTTGTCACAAAGACAGTGATAGCGAGACGTTGGGCAACTATTATATTAATAAACCTTTTATTCACCTTTAGTGTTACAGGCAACTACTATGATTGATCCGAAACTCTTACGCGGCGATTTGAGCGACCTACAGCAGCAGCTAGCCACCCGTGGTTATGAGCTTGATATGGCGTTCTGGCAGACGATTGAAAACGAGCGTAAGTCGCTACAAGTTAAAACTGAAGAGTTGCAATCGCGCCGTAACGCGGGTGCTAAGCAAGTAGGTGCTCTAAAAAAATCAGGCGAAGATGCCAGTGAGCTATTGGCTGAGATGCAAAGCGTTAGCGGTGAGATCAAAGCTGCGGAAGACGAGCTACGTACGCTACAAGAGCGCATCACTCAAGCAGCGCTACAGATTCCAAATATTCCGGCGGCGGATGTACCAGTCGGTACGTCAGAAGATGATAACGTAGAAGTGCGCAAATGGGGCACGCCGCGTACGTTTGATTTTGAAATTCAAGATCATACTCATATCGGTGAGACGCTTGGTATGCTGGACTTTGAGGCAGCGACCAAGTTGACTGGCAGCCGTTTTAACGTGCTAAAAGGTCAATTGGCGCAGCTGCATCGTGCACTGATTCAATTTATGCTCAACACCCATACCATGAAGTACGGCTATCTTGAGACCTATGTGCCTTATATCGTTAATAGCGATAGCTTAAAAGGTACGGGTCAGTTGCCTAAGTTTGAAGATGATTTGTTTAAGCTAAGCAATCATACGAATAATGATGAGATGGATTTTTATTTGATCCCAACCGCTGAAGTACCAATGACCAACTTGGTACGCGGCGAGCGTTTGGATATCAAAGAGCTGCCGCTAAAACTCACCGCACATACGCCATGTTTCCGTAGTGAAGCGGGCTCGCACGGGCGTGATACGCGCGGTCTGATTCGTCAGCATCAGTTTGAAAAAGTAGAAATGGTCAATGTTGGCACCGCAGAGCAATCTGATGACCTGTTAGAGGCAATGACAGGACAGGCCGAATATATCTTGCAGCAGCTTGAGTTGCCATACCGTACTGTACAACTCTGTACCGGCGATATGGGTTTTGCCGCACAAAAGACCTATGACATCGAAGTATGGCTACCAAGCCAAGATACCTATCGTGAAATCTCTAGCTGCTCTAACTGTGGTGATTTCCAAGCGCGCCGTATGGGTACGCGTGTCAAAGATGGCAAGCAAACCAGCCTTGCGCACACCCTAAACGGTTCAGGTTTAGCGGTTGGCCGTACGCTACTAGCAGTGATGGAAAATCATCAAAACGCTGATGGCAGCATTACGATTCCAGAAGTATTGCGTCCGTTTATGGGCGGTGCTGAGACTATTTCAGTTTAATAAATTGACTATAAGTAATGAGCTGCTTGTCACTTAGGTCACTCGCAGCTTGTTGCTGATAACTTAAATTAAGACCTATAACTGTCTATCGGTTAACAAAACTGATGTGAGTCATTGCTAAATAGAAACGGTATTGTCACCGCATTTTTGGCTAGGCTCATAGCAAATATGTTAATATTGCATTTTTATTTTATAGCCTATCCATTGAGGACGCCTGTCGCGTTTTTGATGGATTATCCTCTGAGTAAACTCTCCTCTTATCTTTATACTACTCATTCGAATATTAGGACACTCTATGCCAGCTCCAATTAGCGAACGTAAACTAGCCAATGCCATCCGTGTACTGTCGTTTGACGCGGTTCAAAAAGCCAACTCTGGACATCCGGGTGCGCCAATGGGTATGGCTGATATTGCCGAAGTTTTATGGCGCAAATTTTTGAAGCACAATCCAGCAGATCCTAATTGGCACAATCGTGATCGCTTTGTACTGTCAAACGGTCATGGCTCGATGCTCATTTATTCATTGCTACATTTATCGGGCTATGATGTCAGCGTTGATGACCTAAAAGGCTTCCGTCAGCTGCATTCAAAAACTCCAGGCCATCCTGAACTTGGTTACACGCCTGGTGTCGAGACGACCACTGGTCCACTAGGACAAGGTATTGCTAATGCCGTTGGTTTTGCAATCGCAGAAAAAACCCTAGCCGCACAGTTCAACCGTGACGGTCATAACATCGTCGATCATCATACCTATGCGTTCTTGGGCGATGGCTGCTTGATGGAAGGTATCAGTCATGAAGTTTGCTCACTGGCTGGCACGTTGGCGCTTGGCAAGCTGGTATTCTTCTATGATGACAATGGAATCTCTATCGATGGTAACGTCGAAGGCTGGTTCACAGATGATACTGAAGCGCGCTTTGAGTCATACGGCTGGCAAGTGATCAAAGTTGACGGTCATGATACTGATGCAATCACGCAAGCGACTGAGCAAGCGATTGCAGAGACTACCAAGCCAAGTCTAATTATTTGTAAAACCACGATCGGTGCTGGTAGCCCTAACAAACAAGGTCTAGCCGCCAGTCATGGTGCACCACTTGGTGATGACGAAATTGCCTTGACTCGTGATGCGCTGTCTTGGAAGCATGCCCCATTTGAATTAGATGACGAAATCTATGAAGCGTGGGATGCTAAAGCCAAAGGCGATGTACAGCAAAAGAATTGGGACGCGGACTTTGAAGCATATAAAAAAGCCTATCCAGAGCTTGCAGCAGAACTATCACGTCGTCTAAATGGTGAATTGCCTGCTGACTTTGACAGCCAAGCACAGGCCTATATTCAGCAAACTCAAGAAGCGGGCGGCGATGTCGCTAGTCGTAAAGCCAGTCAAAATGCAATCAATAGCTTGCAGCCATTATTGCCAGAACTATTGGGCGGTTCAGCCGACCTAGCTGGCTCAAACCTCACGCTATTCAAAGGCGCTAAAGGCATCGAAAAAGACGCTGATGGTAACTATATCTATTACGGTGTACGCGAGTTCGGTATGACTGCGATTGCCAATGGTATTGCATTGCATGGCGGCTTTATCCCTTACGTAGCGACGTTCCTGATGTTTATGGAATACGCACGTAACGCGGTACGCATGGGCGCACTCATGAAGCAGCGTGTCATCCATGTCTATACGCATGACTCTATCGGTCTGGGTGAAGACGGCCCAACGCATCAGCCAGTTGAGCAATTGACTAGCCTACGTACCACGCCGAACCTACGTACATGGCGTCCGTGTGATGCAACTGAATCTGCTAGTGCTTGGGTAGAAGCAATCAAATCAGAAAACAACCCATCAGCGTTGATCTTTAGCCGTCAGAGTCTGCCACACCAAGCACGTGATAGCGAGCAAGTAGCGAACATTACCAAAGGCGGTTATGTACTGGCAGAAGAGCAAGGCGAGCTACAAGCCATCATCATCGCTACTGGTTCAGAAGTTGGCCTAGCGATGGAAGCGTATGAGGCGTTGAGCGCAAACGGTGTTGGTGTCCGTGTAGTGTCTATGCCATGTGCAGAGATTTTCGTTGAGCAAGATGCTAGCTATCGTGAAGCGGTATTGCCTACCAATATCCGTGCTCGCGTCGCAGTCGAAGCGGCACATGTAGATTATTGGTATAAGTTCGTTGGTTTAGATGGCAAAGTCATCGGTATGACGACTTATGGTGAATCTGCTCCAGCTAGCGATCTATATAAAGAGTTTGGTATCACGACTGATGCTGTGATCGAAGCGGTAAATAGTTTGGTGTAATAGACCTAACTGAGTTAGTATCGAAGGAAAAGCCATCAGAGAAATCTGGTGGCTTTTTTTATGGCTTAATCTTTGGCTTTTCTTTTGGTCTGCTTCCGTCAATATGGTTATCTGTAAAATAACAGCTGCAATTAAAGCCAAAAAGCGTTTTAGGGCGACTATTTTGTGATAAATTAGTCTAAAATCAGGTTTTAATTGAACTTTGTATACTAATTAGCACATCATTACTTTAAATAAGCTTTAGGATGATTTATGAAAAATATTGCGATATTGACTTTAATCTCTCTTATATTAGCCCCTTTCAGTGCTATTGCTGGTACAGGTGAAGCCAAAGGAAAGTCCATCTGTACTAAAGTCTACTCGCTAGATAAAAAGCAGTTTAAAAGTATGCCTTGTACTTATACTGGAAGAGTAGGTGCAAGCCAAAGTTATGGAATTATGGAGTTGAGGTTTAAATTATCTAATGGTGATATATATTCTACAGTAGACAATCTTTGGTTTGAACAAAGTGATGAAGGTGAGCGGCTATGGCAAGAATCTGATATTTCCGTAAATCGCAGTCCAGCAGAAATTTTATACCTGCAACCAATAACCCTAAAAAAAATATCTGAATCAAAAATAAATGATCTTGAAAGCTCTAAGTTATTGCAATGCTTCAAGCCAATTGATAGTTCCACAGCTTTTTGTATACCGTATGAATTGGTATCAAGTATTGGCTAGTCATTGGATTGCAGTGTATAAAATTACTGAGTTAAGACTAAAATACATTGAACAATTTAAGCTGTAGTTGACAGTCAAATGGCGCAATAGTGAGAGTAGGCTGGGTGAAGTCTACGATATTTATCAGTATTGAAAAGTAAAAATTCAATTCAGTGGTTATTACAAACTTCATTTAATCCACACATTATTACCACTATTACTAGATAAAAAACAATGTCCCTAAAATCCACCTTTAAAGGCTTCTTAGGCGAGACCGTCATCAACGTCGCCATGTGGCTAAAGCTTGAAAAAGATGTTTATCACCGTTTAAACGGTATTACCTTGCCGAGAGACAAAGATGGCAGTACCCAAATCGACCATATTATCGTTTCTGTATACGGCATCTTTGTGATTGAGACCAAGAACTATAAAGGCTGGATATATGGTAGCGAGAAGCAAAAACAGTGGACACAAGTATTCCCAAATGGCAGCAAATTCAAATTCCAAAATCCATTGCGCCAAAACTACTTGCACATTAAGACACTGGCTGATTTGTTGGGATTGGATCTGAGTTACTTTCACTCGATGATTGCTTTCATTGGTGAATGTGAGCTGAAAACCCGCGATGAGTTGCCCGAGCACGTATTGACAGGTGGTATGGTCTCTTATGTAAAGAAGAAACAAGATAAGCTACTGACTGAAGACGAGGTTACATCCATTGTTGAGCAGATTAATAGCAATAGATTTAGTAAGTCTTGGCGCACCAATCGAGAGCATAAAGCCTATCTAAAAGACAAGCATAGCAATCCAAGCCAGAATACGAATAAGCAGCCTAGCGGTAACGCTAATGATAAACCAGTTGCTGTTGCTAAAGTGGCTAATAAGCCTACACCAGAGCCGATAGTAAAAGAGACCGCTAAACGAGCTATTCTAAAAAGCAGAGAAGTGCAGCGATGGTCGGGTCAAACTGAGATCGAATCTAAAGATTTATCAATTGATAGTATGGATACTCAGCAAGCAGACACTCAGCAGACAATTACACCACATGATATGGCTAATAAGGTTTTCCTTACGCCATTTGAAAGTATAGAGTCTGAATCACAAATGGATGAGCCTGAGTTACTTAAGGCGGCAGACAACGCCGCTGATATCGACCAAGCACCAACCTGCCCAAGATGTAATGGTGAGATGGTTGAACGCACTGCGAAAAAAGGCGCACGCCAAGGACAGTCCTTTTATGGGTGCGCGCAGTTTCCTAAGTGCCGAGGCGTGGTGAATGTAGCTTAACTGTTAGTCATCTCAACCATATATCTCTTCCAAACGTAAACAAGCGACCAATCGACCATCCCATTCGCGCAGTTGTGGCTCTACTTCGCTACATTGCTGCTTGGCATAGGGGCAGCGTTTATGTAGTGCGCAGCCGCTTGGTGGGTTAAGCGGACTTGGTAGCTCACCTTGCAGGGTTAGATCATTTTTATGACCATTTACCGTGGGTGCAGCAGCCAATAACGCGATGGTATACGGATGTTTTGGCGCATTATAAATTGCTTCTTTGGGGCCATGCTCGACGGCCTGACCTAAGTACATCACCATGACATCATCAGCGACATGGCGTACTACCGATAAGTTGTGCGAGATAAAGACGTAGGCAGTACGATACTCATCCTGCAAATCCATAAATAGATTCAAGACTTGCGCTTGAATCGACACATCGAGCGCGGAAGTTGGCTCATCAGCGACGACAATTTTTGGATTGAGCATCATGGCGCGGGCGAGGGCAATTCGCTGCCGTTGACCACCCGAAAACATATGCGGAAAACGACCAGCATGTTCAGGACGTAGACCTACGTTTCTCATCATCTCGTTTATCTTGTCGCGCTTCTCTTCTTTGGACAGTTTGGTATGAATATCCAATGGTTCAGTCAATTGATAGCCAATGGTATGGCGTGGGTTCAAGCTCCCATACGGGTTTTGGAAGACCATTTGTATTTCAGTACGCAACTCTTTTAGCGCCTTTCTACTATAGCCCGTAGTGCCTTCATCATTGATAAATAGCTCGCCCTGCGTAGGCGCTTCGATCAATGTTAGCTGGCGGGCAAGGGTTGATTTGCCGCAGCCTGACTCACCAACAACTGCCAGTGTCTTACCAGCTTCAAGTTCAAATGAGACACCATTGAGCGCTTTCACGTATGCTTTTGCTTTGCCCAGACCTTGTGATACTGGGTAATGCTTGTGTAAATTGTCTGCTTTTAAAACCACTTTATTACTCATACTTGTGACTCCAAAGTAGCAGTGTGAGAGGTAGACGTGCGAGAAGAAGGATCAGCATGAATACAGCGTACTTTGCCATTCGGTGTATCCAAAATAGGCGGTGGCACATCACACGCGGATTCTTTATACGGGCAGCGTGGAGACAATAGGCAACCCGTTGGGCGATCGTATTGACTGGGCACAACCCCTGGTAAGCTATTCAGACGGTCTTGACCGATAGCCAGCTCAGGGATGGCTTGTAATAGAGCCTCTGTATAAGGGTGTGCAGGATGTTGGAAAATCTCTGGCACGGTACTGGTTTCAACCACTTGTCCCGCATACATGACCGCTACATCACGCGAGTTTTGAGCGACCAGACCCAAATCATGAGTGATTAGTACCATTGCCATTTGTTTTTCACGTTGCAAACGGCTCAGTAAGTCCATGATCTGCGCTTGTACGGTGACATCAAGCGCAGTGGTCGGCTCATCGGCGATCAGTAGTTTTGGCTCACAAGCAAGCGCCATTGCAATCATAACCCGCTGACTCATGCCCCCTGATAGCTGATGCGGATAGACCTTGAGACGGTTTTTGGCGTCAGGCATCTCGACCAGTTCTAACAGCTCTAATATACGTGTTTGTACGGCCGAGCCGCGCAAACCAAGATGCTTGCGCAGAACTTCACCCAATTGCATTTCAACAGTAAAGCTTGGATTAAGACAAGACATGGCGTTTTGAAAGATCATAGAGATGTCTTTACCAATGATGCCGCGTCTCTGTTTCGGCGGCATACCGAGCATGTCTTTACCATCAAACATCACCCGCTTGGCACGCACGCTGGCAGACGGTGGCAGTAGTCCCATCAGCGCCATCATCGTGACCGACTTACCTGAGCCTGACTCTCCTACGACAGCGATGACCTCACCTTGAGTAATTTTTAACGACACATCATCCACTGCGCGAAAGGCACGCACACCTTGTCCAAAAGTGACAGACAGATTTTCGATATCTAACAGCAATGGTGAGTCTTTTGTTGATGCGCCATTCATAGACGTGTGGTTGGTAGGTATTTTAATTAATGATTCAGTCATGTTAGGTCACCTGTTTGAGTTTAGGGTCTAGCGCGTCACGCAAGCCATCCCCCGTCAAGTTGATCGACAATGCTGCTAAGAAAATAGCGACACCTGGCCAAATAGCGAGCCAAACATTACTTTGAATATACTGACGAGCCGTACCGAGCATCGCGCCCCATTCAGCATCTGGTGGCTGTACGCCAAAGCCTAAGAAACCAATCGCACCTGCTTCTAAGATAGCAGAGGAGAAGATCATCGTTGCCTGCACGATAAGCGGTGCCATACAGTTGGGCAGAATGGTCACGAACAGTAGACGCAGTACGCCAGCACCCATGACTTGTGAGGCAATAAAGTACTCGCGCTGAAGCTCTACCATCGCGGTGGCGCGAGTCAGACGAATAAAGGGCGGTGTACAGACCAGTGCAATCGTGATAATTGTATTGGTCATAGAAGGGCCTAAGATAGCGGCAATAATGATGGCCAAAAGCAAGCTGGGATAGGACATCAAAATATCATTAACCAGCATGACCGCCTTGCCCCAAACCTTTGGCCAAAATGCGGCACTAAGTCCTAAAGAAATACCGACCAGCATAGCAAGGGTGGTCGCGCTCAAACCGATAAACAGTGAATAACGCGCGCCATACATCACTCGCGACAAGGTATCTCGGCCAGCATCATCAGTACCTAGCCAAAACATCGTATTGCCACCATCCAAAAAAGCAGGGGGCAATTGCTCTTGACCGGTAAATAGCTCATAAGGGTCATGGGGTGCAATGGCGGGCGCGAGTATGGCAACAAGCACCATTAGTGCCAGTACGATAAAACCAAGCACCGCGCCTTTGTTTCGGCAAAACGTCGACAAAAATAGCTGCCAAGAAGATGGCGGTGTGGCGGCCATAAGCTTGACATCGGAGGGGAGAACAGAAGGCTTCATGAGCAGTTCCTATAGTGGCTAGTGCATTAGATTTTTAGGCTTCTTTTTCTAACAATCATTAGAAATTTACTACAAACCTTTAAAACCAAATAAGCGCTAATCCTCACTATTTATAATATGTGTATTTATCACTGTTGATTTAAGACGTATGTCGAATGCGTGGGTTGATCAGACCATACAAAATATCAATAAATAAACTGACCAAAATCAGGGCGGTGGCGACCAGTAGAATACCGTTTTGTACAATTGGATAGTCACGTGTGAAGAACCCATCGAGTAACCAGTTGCCAACACCTGGCCAACTAAAGATTGTCTCGGTAATGATCGCACCTGCGAGCAATGTTGCCATCTGTAAGCCAACAACTGTAACGACAGTGATTAACGCATTACGCATGACGTGTACCAGTATCACGCGGCGCGGTGACAAGCCTTTGGCACGCGCGGTACGTACATAGTCTTCATCTAACACCTCTAGCATCGCAGAGCGCGTCATCCGCGCTATCATCGCTAACGGAATGGTCGATAGCGCAATAGAAGGCAGGATGAAGTGTTTGACCACATTCCAGAACGCACCAGGCTCGCCAGATGTCAGGGAACCGAGTAGCCATGAGCCATATAGCGGCTGCACATCCAAAAACTGTGCGACAGAGATCACCCCAGCGACAGGTAAAAGTCCTAGGTAGTGGGCAAATATGCCAGTCAAAATAGGCCCCAGCAAATAAATGGGCATAGAATAGCCTGCCAGTGCCCCTGACATGAGTGTGTAGTCAATCCATGTGCCACGGCGTAGCGCTGCAAAAATACCCAAACTTATCCCAACGACGCTAGCAATGACAATAGCGCATAGCGCCAGCTCTAACGTGGGCACAAAGTGTGCAAAGAAGTCTTGCAGTACAGGGGTACGGGTACGGAAGGACTGACCGAAATCACCTGTCAAAATACCCGTTAGGTAGTCCCAATACTGGGCGATGAGGGGTTTATCTAGTCCCAGTCTCTCTAGCGCGCGAGCGTGTAGCTCAGGGTCGACCATACGCTCACCCATCATAATCTCGACTGCATCTCCAGGGACGAGGCGAATTAGAGTAAAGGTGGATAGGGTGAGACCAAGATAGACAGGTATTAGGATGGCGATGCGACGTAGAATATAAAGTAGCATGGGCTGCTCAATAGTTGTGGTTCGATGATTAGAAAATTAGCAGTGATGAGCGTATTCGTGACCAAGTATTTAACCCATATTATTGATATCATTCATATAAGTGCGGCTGGGGCAGAGTATCTGACCCAGCCGAATATCAATAAATAAAAATATTAATGAATTAAAAGTGCTTGTCATACAAGGACGTAATCAGCCAAGGTTATTCAACTTTTACGCCATCGAAGCGTATTGAGCCAAGTGGGCTAATCTTATAGTCGACAACGTTTGGTGCAGTGAATACGGTTACGACCGAGTGTGCCATTGTCGTCCAAGGAAGTTGTTCTTTGAAGATTTGCTGTGCTTGCTCATATTCAGCGACACGCTCGTCTTGATTATTGATCTGACGGGCATTGGTCACTAAGCTATCAAAGTCTTTATTACACCAGCGTGAGTAGTTATTGCCACCCACAGCATCACAAGACAGTAATGAGCCTAGCCAGTTGTCTGGGTCACCATTATCACCGGTCCAGCCAGCTAGAATGACATCAGGCTCGCCTTTAGCAGCGCGCTTGAGGTATTCGCCCCACTCATAAGTGACCAGCTTGGTATCGACACCGATCTTAGCCCAATCTGCTTGTAGCATCTCAGCCATCAGCTTGGCATTTGGGTTATATGGTCGTTGGACTGGCATATACCATAGGTCGATAGAAAGATTGTCTGCACCAGCTTCTTTAATCAGGGCCTTTGCTTTTTCGACGTCATAAGGCGCATCTTTTAGAGACTCGTCATAGCCCCACTGTGTTGGTGGCATTGGATTGGTCGCTTTGAGACCTTCACTTTGATAAACCGCGTTGATAATCGCGTCTTTATTCACAGCCATATCTAATGCCTGACGGACTCTTAGATCACTAAGCTGAGGTTTTTCAACGTTGTAACCAACATAGCCCACGTTGAAACCAGGTTGGTCGAGAACCGTGGCCTTGCCAGACTGTTTGACAGATTCAATCTCGGCAGGTTTTGGATAGGCCGATACATGACACTCACCAGCTTGTACTTTTTGAGCACGGACTGCTGAGTCTTTAGTGATGACAAACACAAGATTATCGATATGAATATCGTCTTTATTCCAGTAGTCTGGGTTTTTGGTATAACGAATTTGTGCGTCTTTTTGATAAGAGGTAAAGACAAATGGTCCTGTACCAACTGGTTTGGTATTGATATCAGCGGCATTACCAGCTTCCATCAGTGTGTTTGCATATTCAGCAGAGTTGATGTAAGCGAATGGCATCGCTAGGTTCTGTAAAAATGGGGCGTTGGTTTCGCTCAGGGTAATTTTTACCGTGTAGTCATCGACCTTTTCGATATCAGAGATAATATCAGGTAGCCCCATGCCAACAGAATAAGGGAATTCAGCAGGATAAGATTTATTAAATTCAAAGTCTGGGTCGGTGATACGCTCTAGCGTAAAGACAATGTCGTCGGCATTGAAATCGCGAGTCGGGGTAAAGTAATCAGTTTTACCGAATTTAACGCCTTTACGTAGGTTGAACGTATAGGTTTTGCCATCTTCGCTAATCTCCCAGCTCTCAGCTAACCCTGGCTGAATCTCAGTTTCCGCTCTTTTAAACTCTACCAAACCGTTATAAATAGGGAATGCACTCGCATCAAAATCTGTACCCGAAGTATACTGCGCCGGATCAAAACCAGCAGGGCTACCTTCTGAACAATAAAGCAAAGTCTTGGCAGCTTTTGCATCAGAGCTGGCAGCAGAGTCATCAGTGGTTTTATTGTCTCCACTACAGGCACTAACGCCTAAGATGAGTGTCGTCAACAGGGTAAGTTTAAAGAGAGATTTTTGCATTATTACATCCTATGTAGTGATAGGTAGTCACTTATGATATCCAGATAGTGGTGTTCAACTACGGATACCATGAGCAAGCGTTTGATGACCTTGGAATGTTTATTTATATATTTTCGTATATACAAAAAGAAACATATTATGGGTTGTTATAACTTTAATTTATATCGATAGAAACTAAAAATATAAACAAGTTGTTCGAATATACTCTCTTAATCTGCAGTAGTGCAAGCTATAAATGAACTAATTTTGATAATAATTGCATCATTATGCTGTCAATAGCACTAATTTAGTAGAATATGCTAAATTTTATTGATTTTTGTCTATACATTTAATTTGTGCCAAAAAGTGATTAAGATCCAGTGTTATATGATTTTTTACTAAATACAGACGACGAGAAATAAACTGGTTACGTACATCTGACGTAACCAGTTATGACATGTTTTTAAGGTAATTATCTATGTGACGACATTATCTTTAGCTATATTTTATGCAGAGATATTTTTGGCATGATCATGAGTTGCCTTGATAAGGTCTGCTATTTTTTCGGCAATCATAATCGTCGGTGCGTTGGTGTTGGCACTGATAAGCGTTGGCATCACTGAGGCATCAATAACCCGTAGTCCTTTTACACCGCGCACTTTTAGCGCCAAGTCAACCACCGAGCTATCATCTGAGCCCATCCGGCAGGTGCCTACTGGATGGTAGATGGTGTCAGATTTATTGCGGATATAGCCGAGCATGCCATCTTTTTCGAGATAGGGGGCAGGGTAGTCTTCTGTAATATACTTGGCGAGTGCTGACTCTTGCATGATGGCTCGAGTACGCTCGGCGCCTGCCACCATCTGCTCAACGTCTTTTGGATGTGAGAGGTAGTTTGGATCGATCAAGACGGCAGCAGAGGGATCCGCTGAGTCCAGTCTTACCGTACCGCGACTCTCAGGTCGTAAGTAGCAGCTATGGCAAGAGACCGCATAGCCACGCCTGAGGTCTCGACCATGCTCAATCACACGTGAGATGACAAAATGCAGCTGAGTGTTTGGCCACTCTTTTGGCGCATCACCCACACTAAAGAACGCACCTGCTTCTGCATAGTTAGTAGAGAGTATGCCTGTACCGTCCTTTCTCCATTGGCGAATGCTTTTGGTCAGTGTCGAGAGTGCTGCTATACCGATACCGATGACATCCGTAGTATTGACCTCGTAATCAAAGACCACATCTAAATGGTCTTGTAAATTACCGCCAACTTCAGGGGCATCTACTATGACCTCAATACCATGAGACTGTAAATGCTCGGCGGGACCAATACCTGAGAGCATAAGGACCTTAGGTGAACCGAATGCACCACCTGACAAGAGAACTTCGTGACGTGCCAGAACCGTGTGCTCCACACCGTCTTTTTCGTAGACAACACCAGTCGCTTGATCGTCTTCAATAATGACACGATTGGCTTGGGCATGTGTGATGACAGTTAGGTTTGAGCGGTTTTGTACGGGATGTAGATAGGCGGCAGCCGCGGAGCAGCGTTGGCCTTGTTTTTCACCATGGAAGTGAGTGACCTGATATAACCCTGCACCGTCTTGTTTTTCGCTATTGAAGTCTTTGTTATGGTCCAAACCGTTCGCTATAGCCGCCTCTACAAAAGCCTTTGAGATGTCTCGCGGGCTGAGCAGATCGCTGACATGCAGTGGTCCACCATCGCCATGTAAGTCATCGCTACCATGGACGTTGTTTTCAGCTTTTATAAAGTAAGGAAGCACATCATCAAACCCCCAGCCAGTACAGCCTTCTTCTACCCAGCGCTCGTAATCTAGTTTGCTGCCGCGTGTGTAGATCATGGCATTGATTGCTGATGAACCGCCTAGGCATTGCCCACGTGGTTGAAAACCTTTACGGTTATTAAGATGCTTTTGGGGCGTGGTATGAAAGCACCAGTTGTTCAGTTTGAGCGGCTTGCCCGGCACCATCAGAATCAGTCCGGCAGGTACGCGTACAGCCAGATCTTTCCCATCACCGCCGTACTCCAATAAGCAGACACTGATATCTGGGTTTTCGGTCAGACGGCTTGCAAGTACACAACCTGCCGAGCCACCGCCCACAATGACGTAATCAAATGTTTTGTCAAATTCCATTTTATATTCCTTATAGCATCCATGCTAATTAAAATAGGCTATGCTTTACAGTATCTATTATTTTGCTGAAATAATAAAATAAAAATGACTCGGCGGTGTCTGTGTATATAGATAGGGTATAACAGTTCATACGGCAGCGTTGGGTGCATGGCGTAGTGTTGATGTCATATCATCTTGTTTCAAATAATCTTTCATCTTGTCCCCAATAGTCTCATACCGCACAGACCTCTGAGCGTACGATGAAGCGCTTGCCTTCAGGTATCTCTAGCGAAAAACTCGCGCCGCGCCCATTGACGACATCAATAGTGAGGTCGGTATGTTGCCATAAGTTGTACTGCGCGCGCCCCATGTAAAATGGACAGCCAGCAAGCTTGCCAACCAGCACATCTTGACCGCCTACCTTGAACTCTCCTAGTGGATAACACATCGGCGAGCTACCATCACAGCAGCCACCTGATTGGTGAAACATCAGCTCACCGTGCTTGGACTTCAATAGCGCAATCAACGCCTCACACGCTTCTGTTGCCATAATTTTCATCATTAACTCCTCATATTTCCTCTATCTATAAGTCACCAGTCTATAAATCACCAAAAACAGCACTCTAATGGTTTATTAAAGCAAAAATGCAACCTACCTTGCGACAGATTGCATTTTTTATGCTTGTTTCAGCATGGTCACAAATTAAGAGTTGTCAAAATCTGCTTAGAAAAAACCCATCGCTTTAGGGCTGTACGACACCAGCATGTTTTTGGTCTGCTGGTAATGATCGAGCATCATCAGATGGTTTTCGCGGCCAATACCAGATTGCTTGTAACCGCCAAATGCTGAATGCGCAGGATAGAGGTGATAGCAATTGGTCCATACGCGGCCCGCTTGGATACCACGGCCAAAACGATAAGCGCGAGTGCCATTACGTGTCCAGATACCAGCGCCCAGACCGTACAATGTGTCATTGGCCAGCGTCATCGCTTCTTCATCGTCTTTGAAAGTAGTGACAGCAAGCACAGGACCAAAGATTTCTTCTTGGAACACACGCATATCATTGGTGCCCTCAAAAATAGTGGGCTGTACGTAATAACCGTTTGCCATATCGCCATCATGTTTGGCAAGTTCACCACCTACCAAGACTTTTGCACCTTCTTTTTTGCCGATATCCAGATAAGATAGGATTTTTTCTAATTGATCTGAGCTGGCTTGCGCGCCAATCATGGTATCGGTATCGAGCGGATTGCCCATTTTGATGGCTTTGACGCGAGCGATACAGCGTTTCATAAATTCATCGTAGATGCTTTCGTGAACGAGCGCGCGTGAGGGACAGGTACAGACTTCGCCTTGGTTTAGGGCAAACATCACCAGACCTTCGACCGCTTTGTCCAAGAAGTCATCATCTTCATCCATAATATCAGCAAAGAAGATATTCGGACTTTTACCGCCCAGCTCTAGGGTGACTGGAATGATATTTTCGCTGGCATACTGCATGATTAAGCGACCAGTCGTGGTCTCACCAGTAAAGGAGACTTTATCGATACGTGGGTTGGAGGCGATAGGCTTGCCTGCTTCAACACCGAAGCCGTTGACGACGTTTAGTACGCCTTTAGGCAGAATATCAGCTACCCCTATCAATTCAAGCATATATAGGACAGAAGCAGGGGTTTGCTCAGCAGGCTTGAGGACGATACAGTTACCCGCCGCCAGTGCTGGGGCGATTTTCCAGATCGCCATGAGGATAGGGAAGTTCCAAGGAATGATTTGACCGACGACACCTAGTGGCTCATGGAAGTGATAAGCGACGGTATCTTCATCAATCTGACTGATGCCGCCTTCTTGTGCGCGGATAACGCCAGCAAAATAACGCAAATGATCGATAGCGATTGGAATATCAGCGGCGAGGGTCTCACGTACAGGTTTACCGTTTTCGTAGCTTTCGGCGATCGCGATGGCTTCTAGGTTGGCTTCGATACCGTCAGCAAGTTTGAGTAACATATTGGAGCGTTCAGTGACACTTGTTTTGCCCCAGGCGTCTTTTGCTGCGTGTGCTGCATCTAGTGCCGCTTCTACATCGGCTTCTTTTGAACGGGCGATCTGACAGAAGTTTTTTCCATCGATTGGGCTGGAGTTATCAAAGTACTCACCATCGATAGGAGGCGTCCACTCACCGTTAATAAAGTTGTCGTATTTTTCGCGGAATTGAACGGGGCTGTCTTCAGTATTGGGATAAGCGTATAACATTAACCACTCCTTGTTGTGTATTATGGTTATCTAAAATATGGTCACTGGTGTGTGGCCATTTAAAAATAATCCTTGGTCTTCCTGACCAAGTTACCATCCTATCGTACTGAGCTTTTTTGCAGAACGATAATGACTTTTTATAATGATATATTTTGTATCATATAACTTTAAGTTATGTGATATGAGCGGGTGAAAGTGGTCCGCAAAGTGGTTGCAGCTGCTATAATTGTGAGCATCGATTTTGGCTGGCTATGGTTATCGAATTAACCGTGGCAGCTTTCTTCTTTTACTGTTTCTTATACTATTCTTTTTCATAATATTGGTTGGTTTGGGTCTATGCGTCAATCTTCTGCTCTTGATATCCTAAAAACAGGTCAAAACGTCTTTTTGACTGGCTCAGCAGGCTCAGGCAAGACTTATACGCTCAACCAGTATATCGACTATCTGCGCGCACGCCGTGTGCCCGTCGCGGTGACGGCCAGTACGGGTATTGCAGCCACGCATATGAATGGCACAACGATTCATAGTTGGTCAGGGATCGGCATCAAAGATGAGCTGACGGATCGGGATTTAACCACCTTATCACGCAAGCAGTTCTTGGCAGACAGACTAAAAGATACGGCAGTATTGGTCATCGATGAGATATCGATGCTACATGCCAAGCAGCTCAATCTAGTCAGCCAAGTACTCAAGCACATTCGCAAAAGTGACAAAGCCTTTGGTGGTATTCAGGTGGTGGTCGCAGGTGACTTCTTTCAGTTGCCGCCCATCGGTAGCAAGGGCGAGAGCAATCGTGAAAAGTTCGCGTTTATGTCTGAGGCATGGCTCGATGCCAAATTTCATATTTGCTACCTATCAGAGCAGCACAGACAGGTTAGCGAAGCGGCCAATGGCGGACTAGATTTGGACGATATCCTTAACCAAATCCGTCGACAAGAAGTGACCTTTGAGGCGATTGCGGCGTTGGAGGCGACTTATGATCAAAGCGTCGATATCAAGCGCACACGTCTGTACACGCACAATCTCAATGTCAACAAAATTAATGACAAAGAGCTTGCTTCTCTAGAGGGAGAGACGATGCGCTTTGAGGCGACTGCCACAGGCGACAGTAAGTTGGTTGAAACCCTAAAAAAGACTGTACGGACTCAAGATGAGCTGATCCTCAAAGTTGGTGCAAAGGTCATGTTTATCAAAAACAATGCCGAGCTTGGTGTCTCTAACGGTACGATGGGTGAGCTGATTGGTTTTGCGGCAGTCAAAATAGATGATAGCAAGGACAATAGTGATGCGCTAATCAAAGACGATAGCAGCGATGACATTGATGAAGATGCTGCTGGCGAAAAAACGACGAAAGGTAAGAAGTCCACTGCTAAGAAAGATAAAGAAAAACCAAAAACAAAGAAAACAACCACGCAAAAAATGCCTGTGGTGCGGCTCAACTCAGGACGTGAAGTCATCGCTGAACCTGAAGAATGGATCATCGAAGATGAAACGGGCGATGTGCTGGCAAGCTACTTGCAAGTTCCGCTCTGTCTGGCTTGGGCGATTACGATTCACAAATCACAGGGCATGACCCTTGATGCGGCTGAAATTGATCTGTCACGCACCTTTGAGTTGGGTCAAGGCTACGTAGCATTGTCACGACTCAAGTCACTGGCAGGGTTACAGCTGCTCGGTATGAATGACATGAGTCTGCAACTTGATCCGCTAGCACGCGGGGCGGACAAGCGATTCTTAGTGCTGTCTGCAGAGGCAGATGCCAACTACGCCATGCTAGATGAAGAGAGTATGCAGCAGGCACACGAGAAGTTTGTTTTGAAATCAGGTGGAACGCTGAGTAAATCTGTCATTGATGCCTATGCTGCGCTGCAAAAAAAGCGCCGAGAGCAGCAGCAAGCGCAAATAGACAAAAAACAAAAATTAGGCAATCAAGTCTCTGATAAATCAGAGAGTACTTTGCTTGCGACTAGAGTGCTGTTAGAGGAGAGTCTGACCATAGCAGAGATCTCACAAGCGCGTCAGCTGTCACAATCAACCATCATGCGTCATATCGGTGAGCTAAAATCACAAGACCCCAGCCTTGCCTGTGATCATCTGCGCCCAGACGATGAGGTGATGACAGCTGTAGGCAATGCATATGTCGCCATCAAGGTCGCTAACAACCCAAATGACTTCAATGATGATGGTAGTATCAAGCTGCGCCCCATATTTGATCATCTTAAGCAGAGCATCGACTACAATACCATTCGCTTGGCTCTGATTTTTATCACGCCATAGGTGTTTGTTGCTGCATAGGTAGCTATCTATTGCCGCACAGAATGTCATTGCAGATCTTATGGTACGACAGTACCAAACCCACTATTAGAGCGTGCCAAGAGTGACCGCGCTCACTCTTTATCTTTCTTATTTGATAGCGATACCTTGTTATGCCTGATTTTTCTAATGCTACTTACCAGTTGACCTCCGATCCCATCGCGACGACGTTTCGTACGACTGGTCAGCACTCACAGCCACTAAGAGTCGCCATCAATGGTTTTGGACGTATAGGACGCAATGTACTGCGCGCCTTGCTAGAGCGCTTTGAGGTATTGGGACGTGCTATCCATGTCGTCGCCATTAATGATTTGGCACCGGCAGATATTTTGCTGCATCTCCTAAAATTCGACAGTACACACGGTCGCCTTAGTCGATTGGGCGTCGATGCTGAGATCATAGAAAGTAACGCGGATAATGGAGGCAAAACCCAGCTTTGTCTAACCAAAAACAATCTAACATATTGTATCAATATGCTATCAGAGCCTGATCCACAAAACCTATCTTGGCAGTCGCTGGGCGTCGATGTGGTACTAGAGTGTACCGGTCATTTTCGCTCTTACGAGCAGGCGATGTTACATATCGATGCAGGCGCGCAGCAGGTCATTATTGGTGCCGCGCCATTTGATGATGTGGACGCTTGTATCGTTATGGGGGTCAACACAGACGCGCTGACACTTGAGCTACCGATTATCTCTAGCGTGTCTTGCACCACGCAGGCATTGGTGCCGCTGATTGACACACTGGACAAGGCATTTGGTGTGAGGTCTGCCATGATGACAGAGATTCATGCGGTCACTGCCGATCAGACTGTACTCGATCAGGCGCATCGAGACCCAAGACGCGCGCGTGCTTCTGGCTATAATATTATCCCAACGACATCCAGTAGTATCGCTGCAACAGAGCGTGTCTTGCCAGCCATGGTCGGCAAGATAAATGGGCACTCGATACGTGTACCTACTATCGATGTGGCAGCCATTGATGTGACTTTTGTATTTGATACGCCAGATGTCAGTATTGAGGATATCCGTGAGACACTTAAATCGGCCAGTCAGGCACATCTGCATGACATCATGGCGTATACCGATGAGCCGTTGGTCTCTAGTGATTTTATTCATCAGACCGAGTCGCTGATCATCGATGGTCAGCAGCTCATGCAAGTAGGCAACCAATACAAGGTTTTTGCGTGGTACGATAACGAGTGGGGCTATGCCAATAGGCTGCTAGATATGTGCCTACATCTGGCTTATAGCAAGCGATAATCATCTGATTAGAACGTATTTGAAAATTAATTGAATTTTTTTAGATTAGGGGCTTGCATTATAAAATGATATCTATATAATGATGCACCAATGGAGACGTGGCAGAGCGGTTGAATGCACCGGTCTTGAAAACCGACAAGGGTTAATAGCCCTTCGAGAGTTCGAATCTCTCCGTCTCCGCCAAATTCAAAAAATCCCCAATCATTACTGATTGGGGATTTTTTTATGGGCATTTATAAAGGTTTAAGTCATACATCTCATAGATGTCTTTATTAGTCTACTTTGGATGGCTATTTTGCCAATGAGTTGCCAAACTCGATGGTCTGGTCATCCACTAATACTAGGGTACCTTCTTTTATCTCAATGGTCATGCCTGTGGTGTTTTTGATCGCACGCATGACATTGATGTCCTCGATACTGCTATCGATGACTATCTTTCCGGATTGCTCAGGCTCAATAGCAGGATCAAATGTGATCAAAGGGACATTGAAGTTCTTGCCTTGCTCAAGGTTATCGTCTTGCATCGTCAGCGTACCTTTGAAGCTCTCAATAGGTACTGTCCCATGATTTGATAGCATAAACTGCATTTTGACTTGGTTTAAACTGTCACTATCACTGGTTTTGATGGGCAGCAGGGCGACAGGATATTTCTGAGCTGTCGCATTTGCTGTCTCACCAGTGACAATAGGGCTTTTCTTACCTGTTGGATTATCAGGATGCAGGCGCTCGTATTCACGCTGTTGTATCAAGGCTTGCTTGATCGTGGTACGCGGCATGGCACCTGACTCATACGCATCGCTGAGTTTCATACGCAGCATATAGCGACTGAGGACTTGCTGATCGGCTGCAGGTAGTTGTTCAAAGGTTTGTCCTAATTCGTCTTGCCACTGGTCAGAATCAGTAGGTATGGTTTTTTGGCTTGGATCTGTTTGCGGCGACGAGCAGCCAGAGGCAAGCGCGAGCACCGTAACCGTCATGGTCAAATACAAAGCCTTGTTAAAACGCCGCTGTAAACCTTTCATCGTATACCCCCTTATGCATTTTTATTATGATAAAGCCTGTCTAATAGTGATGGCTATTTTCTTAATATACCTCGTTTAAGGGGAGATTGTGTTTAATTATGGCTAACTGTAGTAGTAAAATGTCCAAAGTACTAAAAAGTGAATACCTTTAAATAGGACAGATAACAGCATAAATAAAAGAGAGTGCAAGAATAAAAAAGGTGCATTGTTCATTAACAGTAATAAAGCAATCGACAAAAAAAGACCACATTCGCATCAGCAAACGTGGTCTTTTTTTTGACACTCGTTATTAGGCTTTATGTGCCAAGTGATGATGTCTATGCTGTCGTTTCAATATTGACTTTCATTTCGATATCGACAGCATTATTGATCGTTGTCTTGAAGTTCAGACAAAGAGTGCGTGATATGATTGTTGTGAGTAACCACAATAGCTTCATCAATGATACGTTGGCTCACGCCGCGCTTGCGTAGTGTCTCGATAAAAACTTCATCATGAGCCAGTGTATAGTCTTGATGGTCACGATCGAGACCTTGGCGAATATATAAGCGAATAAGCCCTTGAATGCGTTTGAAACCTAAGTCTGATGACGTTGTTTCTAATAGCTCAATCATTTCTTCAGACAAACGAATACTGATCGGGCGCATAATTTTTTGCGGATGATCAGAAAACTTATTTTTTATACGTACAGGTATCATAATAAACCATTACTTTTAGTGAGTAGGAGCAAAGCACTCAAACAAAAACGAACCCAATCCAAATTAATCTTACCATACAACAAAAACGCCTAAAATAACACTATAGCCATGCAATACGCTTAAACTTATAAGTACATATTAATATTATTATAAGTGCCTATAAAAGAGGCAACAATAAAAAAACCTTCATCAAATAGTGATGAAGGTTTTTAGTATATGGCTCTCCAACCTGGGCTCGAACCAGGGACACACGGATTAACAGTCCGTTGCTCTACCAACTGAGCTATTGGAGAATAAGCTGTCATAACACTAAGCATTTTAGCTTTATTACCAATCAATTTCTTGGCTTGTTTGCGTTATGTGGGGCACATTTTAGCCAAGTCATTAAGGGCTGTCAACCTTATTATGCCATTAATCAGAAATATTATTACAATTATCAAAAATAGGCGTTTGTGCCTTACCAAATGAGCTATTTCGATACTGATATTTACCGAAAGGTAGCAATTGGCTGTAGCAATGACGGACATCTATAAAAATCTCGTCCAGCATACAGAAAAGTTCAGATGGATATCAAAACGGCATGCTAATTGACTGCAAAAATATACGGTTTTTCAAATATCAAAGCAGTCACTACACTATTTGACACAATAAAGACGCAAGACAGCCCTTCACATTGCTAGAGTATTGCTATAAAATACCTACCATACGGTATCTTTGATATGTATTTAACGAGTATATTGTTAGTAAATGCTTGAACAAAGGCGGGTGTGCTAAAGATGAGTCCTACAACAATTGCCTACGGTTACCTGACCATTGCCATTATATGTGAAGTGATTGGCACGACTTTTTTGATGAAATCAGAGCAGTTCACCCGTCTGGTGCCGACCATTATGATGGGCGCGCTCTATACGGTCTCATTTTATTTATTGGCACAGACGCTCAAGACCATACCGCTGGGCATTGCCTACGCATTGTGGGGCGGGTTGGGTATTGTGCTAACTTCGCTTGTGGGTGTGGTGCTATTCAAGCAAACCCTTGATACGGCAGCAGTAGTCGGCATTGCTATGATTGTTGGCGGTGTTGTTGTCATGAACTTATTGTCTAATTCTGTGGTGCATTAGTATGAATATAGAAGTGGAAAATGCTCATAAGCGTAAAAAACAGCCAGAAGTGGTTCGTCGGGCGCTGCTGGATCAAGCGGCACGGATAACACTAGAGCAAGGGCTGACTAAGGTGACGTTTCAGGCGGTCGCTGATGCAGTAGGGGTAACCAAAGGCGGCGTTATGCATCATTTCGCTACCAAAAACGCTCTTGTCATCGAAGTGTTCAATGATGCGATGGCCAAATTTGAGGCAGAAGTAGATGCTGCTATGGCAAAGGATCCTGTGAGTTATGGTGCTTTCACCCGTGCTTATATCGATGCCACTATCAGTTTGGGCGAAAAAGCGCAGGCAGAATATGACAATCAAGCAACCTTATATGTGTTGATGCTAGGGGATAGCGAATTACGTGAAATGTGGGCTCAGTGGGCCAATGCCCAATTAAAGAAACATGCCGCAACTGACGATACCGAAACCCTATGCATGGTTCGTCTGACTGCTGATGGTATTTGGCTCTCGGACTTTTCAGGTGTCGATATAGCAGACAAAAAGAGGCTGCGTGATCGACTGATAAAAATGACGCAGCGTGATTTTGATAACAGCACTGATTAGATAACAATGCTGACTAAATGACAATGCTGACTAAATGACAGCGCACAGGTCAGATAGAAGTAACAACCAAATAAAAGCTTAAATCAGAAAATATTTAGACTGATAAGGGTTCAGCTGTTAGGCAGCGAAGCTCTGATAGGCATAGATAAACCACTTAATAAACATCTAACGACGAAAGACTATATTCACAAATTTAACTCATAACGACATCACATGGTCAGCGCTTTTACAACGCTGCTGCTACCCATTGTCCTAAGGAATATTCATGACAGATATCAATAATTTGACAGATACTATCGATCTAGAACAAGTACAAACTGCTTATGTTAATGGTCGTTACTTGGCGGTAGATGACACGCTAACCACTTTTGAAGATATCAACCCAGCGACTGGTGAGGTATTGGCTACCATCCAACAAACAAGCAATGAGCAGATTGATGAGGCGGTAAAAGCTGCACATAAAGGTCAAAAAATTTGGGCTGCGATGACGACTGTGGAACGTGGTCGAATCCTCTCAAAGGCTGTTGAGATATTACGTGCACGTAATGATGTACTGGCATTGCTGGAAACAAAAGATACGGGCAAAGCATACTCCGAGACAAAATATGTCGATATCGTCACTGGTGCTGATGTCGTTGAGTACTATGCAGGGCTGGCACCAATGATCGAGGGTCGCCAGATTCCATTGCGTGACAGCAGCTTTGTTTATACTCGTCGTGAGCCGCTGGGCGTGGTTGCTGGTATCGGTGCGTGGAACTATCCTATTCAGATCGCCATGTGGAAAGCAGCACCTGCACTGGCTGCTGGCAATGCAATGATCTTTAAACCATCAGAAGTTACTCCTTTAACCGCCTTAAAGCTGGCTGAGATTTTTACAGAAGCAGGACTGCCAGACGGTGTGTTCAATGTTGTACAAGGTAACTACGAAGTGGGTCAAGCGCTGACTGAGCATCCAGATATCGCCAAGGTATCGTTCACAGGCGGCGTACCGACTGGCAAAAAAGTCATGTCAAGCGCAGCAAGCTCGTCTTTAAAAGACGTGACTTTAGAGCTTGGTGGTAAGTCACCGCTAATTATATTTGAAGATGCCGATATTGATACCGCCGCTGACATCGCGATGATGGCCAACTTCTATAGTACCGGTCAAGTATGTACTAACGGTACGCGTGTCTTTATCCCTAAAGCGTTGCAAGAAAAATTTGAGCAAGCCATCTTAACGCGCGTCAATCGTATCAAGCTAGGCGATCCGGTGGATGAGAACATCAATATGGGTCCACTGGTTAGCTTCCCGCATATGGAGCGCGTGCTTGGCTATATCGAGCAAGGTAAGCAAAGTGGTGCTCGTCTGCTAGCGGGCGGCGCACGTGTGACGACAGCCGAGCTTGCAAACGGTGCTTTTGTTGAACCGACCGTATTTACGGATTGCAGCGACGATATGACTATTGTCCGTGAAGAAATCTTTGGTCCAGTGATGTCTATCTTGACCTATGAGACTGAAGAGGAAGTGATTCGCCGTGCTAACGATACCGATTATGGCTTAGCAGCTGGTGTGGTGACGGCTGATCTGAAGCGCGCGCATCGCGTCATCGCTCAGATCGAAGCAGGTATCTGCTGGTTAAATACGTGGGGTGAGTCAGCAGCACAGATGCCAGTCGGTGGTTACAAGCACTCCGGTATTGGCCGCGAAAACGGCGTTGAGGCGCTTGAGCATTATACTCAAACCAAATCTATCCAAGTAGAGTTGGGCGCGTTTGAATCAGTCTTTTAATCGTTCATAGTTTAGCAATTTGTATTGAAAGAAACTAAGACAGCAAGGTCATCCTCCAGCTTTATTTGACCTTTCTGATACGAAACGATTTATGTTTTTTCCATATTATGGAGCATGTTATGACATCAACCACACCTGAGTACGACTACATTATAGTCGGTGCAGGATCAGCAGGAAATGTGCTGGCCACGCGTTTGACCCAAGATGCCAGTATCAAAGTATTGCTATTAGAAGCAGGTCGCCCAGACTATCGATTGGACTTTCGCACCCAAATGCCAGCCGCGCTTGCCATGCCATTGCAAGGCACGACTTATAACTGGGGTTACAAGACAGATCCTGAGCCCTATATGAACAATCGTGTCATGGACTGCGGTCGCGGTAAAGGGCTTGGCGGATCATCGCTTATCAATGGTATGTGCTACATCCGTGGCAATGCGCTGGATTATGATGATTGGTCTAAGATAAAAGGGCTATCAGACTGGACGTATTTGGATTGCCTACCGTATTTCAAAAAGTCAGAAAACCGCGACGTTGGCGAAAATGACTATCACGGTGCTGGCGGTCCTGTCGAGATGACTACCTCAAAGCCAGGGGTCAATCCGTTGTTCCAAGCCATGATCGAAGCGGGCGTACAAGCGGGCTATCCGCGTACCGAAGATTTGAACGGCTATCAGCAAGAAGGCTTTGGCCCGATGGATCGATTCGTGACCCCTAATGGTCGCCGCGCGTCAACCTCTCGCGGTTATCTGGACCGTGCCAAGCCACGTAGCAATATTACGATTTTGACAGGGGCGTTGACTGACGTAATCTTGTTTGATGGTAAGCGTGCCGTCGGTGTCAAGGTAGAGCACGATGGTCAGACCAAAAAGTTTTATGCTTCTCGTGAAGTGGTGGTTTCGTCTGGTGCGATTGCCTCACCTCAGCTATTGCAGCGTTCAGGTATCGGCCCTGGTCAATGGTTAAAAGACGCTGGCGTAACTGAAATACTAGATTTACCAGGTGTGGGTAACAACCTACAAGATCACCTAGAGCTGTATATGCAGTATGAGTGTAAACTGCCTGTCTCGATTGCCCCTGCCAATAAGTGGTGGAATAAGCCTGCTATTGGTGCTGAGTGGTTGTTTAATGGCACTGGTCTTGGTGCCTCTAACCAGTTCGAAGGCGGCGGTTTTATCCGTACCGATGAGAAATTCACTCACCCAAATATTCAGTATCATTTCTTACCACTGGCGGTACGTTACGACGGACGCAGTGCGGTCAAATCGCATAGCTTTCAGGCACACGTAGGGTCGTTACGCTCACCAAGTCGTGGTCGCGTCAAGCTCACATCACGTGATCCAAAAGCGCATCCAAGCATCCTGTTCAATTACATGTCTCATGATCAAGATTGGCAAGAGTTCCGCGCAGCGATGCGTATCACGCGTGAGATCATGCATCAGCCAGCGCTCGATCCTTATCGTGGACGTGCTATTGCACCGACTGACGATCTGGTGACGGATGCTCAGTTGGATGAGTACGTACGTAACCATAGCGAGACCGCGTATCACCCATCTTGTACTTGTGCGATGGGTGAAGACAATGACTCCGTCGTCAATGGTGAAGGTCTGGTACACGGTATCGATGGCCTACGCGTCGTCGATGCGTCCATCATGCCCAACATCATCAGTGGCAATCTCAATGCCACCACGATCATGTTGGCAGAAAAAATCGTTGATAAAATGAGAGGTGTACAGTTGCCACGATCAACGGCAGATTACTATGTCGCCAATGGTGCACCGCTGCGCGCTGAGCCTATGCGTGATTATCTCTCGACTGTGTAGGTCAGATATAAGCCTACATTTCAGTAACTGAATAAATAACAATACGAGAAATTTTAACAATAAGGCCTTTCTAAGTAGAGGTCTTTTTTATCAGCGCTAACGTATTGGTACGATAAATATCGTTATGGTTGAAGCTGTTTATAATTCTATTTGCTTTTTATTTATTGGTACTGCTTTGTCCGTCATGCGGTGATTTATATATTGTGTGACAATTATCCATAATACTATGCCGGACAAAGCAATATCGGACCCTGTTTAATTTACCTATTGAGGTCTTTTATGTACAGTTCGCCATCACAAGATGTGACGAAACCTTTGAGCCTAAACAAAACGGTGTTTTTGGGCTCTGCTATTATTTCTATTTTATTGATAATCTGGACCATTGCTTTTCCAGATTATAGTGAGACCTTGCTGAGCGCTAGCATGACTTGGGTATCAGACAAGTTTGGCTGGTATTACATGTTGGTGGTTGCCGCTTATAGTATCTTTGCATTGTTCGTTGGTTTTTCTAAGTACGGCGATATAAAGCTTGGTCAAGACCACGAAAAAGCACAATTTCCGTTTTTGGCGTGGGCGGCCATGTTGTTCTCAGCGGGTATCGGTATTGACCTATTGTTCTTTGGTGCATCAGAGCCATTGATGCATTATTTGACACCGCATACAGGTCTAGAACCTGCTAGTACTGAGGCCATGCGCGAAGCACTGGCGCAAACCTTTTTGCATTGGGGTCTGCATGGCTGGGGTATTTATGCCTTGATTGGTATGGCGTTGGCTTACTTTGCCTATCGCAAAAACATGCCGCTGGCACTACGCTCGCCGCTGACACCAGTATTTGGTGAACGCTTAATCAAAGGCTGGCTAGGCGATGGTATTGATACCTTTGGTGTCGTCTGTACGTTGATGGGTATTGCGACCAGTCTAGGTATTGGTGTGCTACAAGCCAATGCAGGCTTGACCCATGTATTTGGTATCGAATCTAGCAAGATGGTTCAGGCACTGATCATTGTGGGCGTTGTCGCGGCGGCGGCTATCTCTGCGATGACAGGTGTCGAAAAAGGCGTACGTCGTCTGTCTGAATTCAACATGTTGTCATCAATTTTACTATTGCTTGCCATACTCGTGATGGGCAATACCGTATACCTATTGAACACCTTTACCCAGAATATCGGTCAATATTTCCAGACCATTATTTATAAGACCTTTGATGTTTATGCTTATGATGGCGCTTCTGGTGCCGAGTGGAAATCTTGGTGGACGATATTTTTCTGGGCATGGTGGGTTGCTTGGGCACCATTTGTCGGTCTATTTATTGCGCGTATTAGCCGTGGCCGCACGCTACGAGAGTTCGTGTTCGGCGTGATGTTTATTCCATTGGGTTTCATTTTTGCATGGTTCTCTATCTTTGGTAACACGGCGATAGATTTGGTTGCCAATGGCGCCACTGAGCTTGGCGAAATCGCTGTTAATGACGCTGCGATGGGTATGTTTGCGTTATTTGAGTACTTCCCTTATAGCGAGGTGCTGTCATTTGCTGGTGTGGTGATTGGTCTGATATTCTTTGTGACCTCAGCGGATTCAGGGGCGTTGGTACTTGCAAACCTGAGCTCACGAGGCATGACTAATGATACTGATGCACCGGTATGGCTGCGTTTATTCTGGGCGGCAGCAACGGGTCTTATTACGCTAGGACTGTTATTTGCCGGTGGTTTTGGCTCATTGCAGTCGGTTTCTGTGATCGCAGGCTTGCCGTTCTCTATCATTCTTGTGCTCTACATGATAGCGATGTGGAAGTCACTAAAAGAAGAAGGCAACAAACGCAAAGCAAGCACTATTGGTACTGCCAATGTCCTTGATAACGGTAAAGGCTGGAAAGCCCGCTTGCAACGTATTGTGAGCTTCCCAGGACATGCGCAGGTCGAAAAATTCTTGCACACTGTGGTGATGCCTGCCATGAGTGATGTCGAAAAAGAGTTCGAAGCGGGTGGTCTCAAAACCTCACTAGACATTCATAATCTTGCGAGCATTGGTGAAGGTATCGATGCTGGTATGGATCAAGACAGCGGTCAAGTTGACGGTCTAAAACTGCGTGTCGGTCATGGTGATGAAGATGACTTTATTTATGAAGTACATTTGATCAAAGCTGAGCGCCCTAACTTTACGCTGAATACGTCAAGCAAGCATGCAGAGTACTATTATCGTGCTGAGGTATTCTTAAGAGAAGGGTCGCAAGAGTATGACTTGGTTGGTTATACCAAAGAGCAGGTACTGGTCGATATTCTCAATCAGTACGAGCGTCACTTGCAGTATCTACATCTAGAGCGTTAATTGATTATAAATAGCTATCCATTTATATAGGTACGATAGCTCATCATTGAACGCTTATATAAGAAAACACCCCATAAGTTGACGACAGCTTATGGGGTTTCTTTATGACAAAAATTCAGTCAGAAAGCAGGTGATGACCAGTCAAAGTAATTAATAAAGCAAGAGGGCAGTACAAGCAGCATGTATAAGGTAAAATTAACTAAGACTGTGCTGATCAGCCAATAAATTCGAGCATTTAAGCAAAGGATATCGTTGTGACTACATTAAAATACATTGCTCATTATCCAGAGCACATCCAAACTCAAGTTGCAGAGATGATGAGTGATGGCAGGTTAGGGGTATATCTCAAAAATAAATACCCCACCCAGCATGAGATCCAAAGTGATAAGGCGCTCTATCACTATATCAATGAGATAAAAAACCAATACATGCGTAAGATTGGCCCGCTATCAAATGTCAGCTATAGCAGTAAATTAAAAGTTCTAAAACATGCGCTAGGGATGCATACCACACAGTCTCGAGTACAAGGAAGTAAGCTCAAGTCGCACAATAGCATCACGGTGGCCAGTTTGTTCAAAGACGCGCCGCCAGATTTTTTGCGCATGATAGTGGTGCATGAGCTTGCGCATTTCAAAGAGCATGATCACAACAAGGCGTTTTATCAGCTGTGCTGTCATATGGAGCCTGAATATCATCAACTAGAGCTGGATATGCGTTTATGGTTACATTGGCAAGAGCGCTGATTGCGTGGACGTTATATAGCCATACCATGTGTTTGCTGATAACTGAAAACACTCATCATTAGCAGTAACCGTGCTAAGCTTGCCTGTATTAAATTTTTCGCCATCAAACTATTCGCCATTAAACCATAAATACACATACATACTCTTTTATCACTTCACTAAAAATAGAGAAAAAAATGATCAATACCAAAATATATAAAGCCATCTATACGTTAGCCGAAGAGCTATTAGAAGCCGATCGTAGAGGCAATCAAGCGAAATTTGACGAGCTTTATGCTGAGCTAAAAGCTATTTGTACCGACAACGAAAATACTGATAAAGACCATCCAGAGCAATGGGAAACCTTGGCTGATTTTACAGAGGATTTAGATGAGGCATTGGTTATCTATGACAAAGCACTAACCAAAGCCACTGCTATCAACTCAAAAGATCATATGTCCTCAATCGCTTTTTCTATGGCGGTACTACAGCTTGAGATGGGTGAGAAAGAAACGGCCATCCAAAGTTTGCAGAATGCTAAAGTCACGGCAAACAAAATTGAAGACAAAGAATTTAAGGTTGAGATCGATGAGATGCTTACCAAACTATTGGCAGAGTAGTCTCAACTATAATCAATCCTCTATGAATTGAGTAATCTGATATGCAAGATGTACCTGTGGTAATTGTTGGCGGCGGGCTAAGTGGACTATACGCTGCCTTTTTGTTGGAGCAAAAAGGTATCGCCTATAGACTGTTAGAAGCACGTGATAGATTAGGCGGTCGTATTGCAGTCGCTAATTTCTCAAGTGCGGTCCATAATGGACAGACTTCCCCTGACACAGGTATGGTTAATAAGGACAGTGCTAATCAAGATAATGCTAATCAAGATAGTGCTAACGCATTAATCACAGATGATGCATTTGATTTGGGTCCCTCTTGGTTTTGGCCTGACTATCAGACGCAGTTAAGTACGCTCATTGAATCGCTGAACTTATCGCGTTTTGCGCAGTTTGAAGCTGGCGATATGATGGTGGAGCGCGCTACTGATCAGCCGCCCGTACGAATGCAAGGTTACAAAAGCGCGCCGTCTTCTATGCGCCTAGTCGGTGGAATGGCGACTTTGATTGAGGCGCTATATGCCCGCTTGGACGCTAAAAGCATCATCACCAATCAAACTGTGCAGCAGTTAAGTAGAGTAGGTGAGTATATCAACGTACAGAGCGTAGATGCCTCTGGACAAGTGACCATATCTCGAGCGCGGCATGTCCTGCTTGCGCTACCGCCTAGACTAGTAGCGGGTCGGATAGCATTTGAGCCACCACTACTACAGGAGCTAATGACACAGTGGCAACAGACAGCAACGTGGATGGCGCCCCATGCCAAATATGTGGCAGTCTATGAAACGCCATTTTGGCGAGATAATGGTCTCTCAGGGGCAGCGCGTAGTGCGATAGGACCACTCACTGAAATACATGATGCTTCTACTGTAGACAGTCATGGTGCCCTATTTGGCTTCTTTGGTGTACCGGCGCAGGCACGGCAAAGTGTCTCTGATATCGTGCTAAAACAACACTGCCGCGCGCAATTGGTACGTCTGTTTGGTACGCAGGCGAGTAGTCCGGTAGCTGAGTATCTCAAGGACTGGGCGCAAGACCCACTAACAGCGATGCCTGCTGATATTAATGGCAACGGGCAACATGCCGTAGCACCACCAGCCAAACCAAAAACAGGCGCATGGCAAGACCAACTAACAGGCTGCGGTAGTGAGTGGTCAGTACAGTTTCCTGGTTATATTGCTGGCGCTATTGATGCGGCAGCCATAGCAGTACAAAGCTTGCCTGCGACAGTATTGTCCAAAGAGTGAATATCGCCAGAAGCCCTATAGTTATACAAAAACATCGTCATCTAATAGGATAGTTGATGAATGACTCCCTCAAGCAAAAACCTGACCATAATGCGACTTGGCTAGTACCTGTTGCTTGCCTGCTGGTCGGTGGCGCGCTCACAGGTATCTCAACCAATCTCGCCAAATATGCTGTCGATATCGGTCTTACGCCATTAGCGTTTTTGTTTTGGTCGATCACTGGTGCAGCTATTATTCTAATGATAGTTGCCTTCATTAGACAAGAAACACTTCCTTTTAGTGCCAGAAGCTTCGAGTATTATTTCGTTGCTGCCTTTGTCAGTGTGGCGGCTGCCAACTTACTGTTGTTTTCAGCGATTCCTCATGTTGGCGCAGGATTTGTCGCTCTTATTATATCCTTACCTCCATTGCTAACGTATCTTGGCGCACTGCTGCTGCGCATAGAGCGCTTCTATCTCGCCCGTGCGCTTGGTGTCGCTGCGGCACTTTTAGGAGCAGGAGTGTTGGCTATCCATAAGCTCTCCGCCCCAGATACCAGCGTGTTTTGGATTTTGGTCGCGCTGTGTGGACCAGTACTACTCGCCATTGGCAACATATACCGGACACTACGCTGGCCTGATAATGCTGCATTTAGTGCACTCGCTCCGGGGATGCTAGTCGCCGCCTCTCTACTGCTGGCTCTATTTAGTGCGGTATTTAACTTTTCTGTCACGATACCCTTAGAGAGTGGGCTGCCATTAGGATTAATAACCGTACAGGCAGGTGTATTTTCTGGACAATTCTTATTACTGTTTCTCTTACAAAAAACAGGCGGTCCTGTTTTGCTCAGTCTGTTGGGGGCAGTCGGGGCCATCTTTGGTGTCCCTATTGCAATATTTTTGCAGGGAGAGCATCCGCCTGAAGGTTTGCTGTTAGGAGGTTGTCTGATTGCTATTGGCGTCGCACTGGTGACATGGGGCGGTGTAAAAATGTCGACGGTTATAACAAAAAAAGAATGAAGGACGCTCAATAAACGCGCCAATAGGTAAGCATATTTGATCAATACTCTATAATCGTGCAAGTATTTGATATCTCGTCTTAATTACTCATACAGTCTATATAGATCCAATAATTGGTTACGATTATCTCAAATCAATTTTTGTGAATATGGCAAAAAAGGAGTATAAGTATCGGGGTTATTGTTGTCTTGGATTCAGGCTATGAATGCAGCCACGCGTTATCGGTTATTAAATAATGTCACGATTCTTATTAGCATCATCGGAGTCGTTGTTGCTTTATTGGATAGTGGTTTTACACTGCCGATGTGGCTACAACAAGGTTTCCATATTTTTTATCTAATCATTATTTTTTTGAGCTTTGTAGTGACGGTTGGCCGTTATATCTACACAAATAAGCCGTTCACGCTCAATAAAGTGGCGGTATTCGATGCCTTTACCAGTATCGCTATTATTATTTTACTTGCGGCACACTTTACTGACCTGATGCGTTTTGGGTTGTCTGCCGCTGTTGATGGCTTCGTCGCGATAAAAATAGCGGTGTTTGTCACCTTTATCCGTGAACTGTCTGATCACGAGTTTAATCTTAATCGTACCTTTCTACATCCTGCGCAGTTTTTTATTCTAAGCTTTTTGGCGGTGGTGCTGGCAGGTGCCCTGCTGCTAATGATGCCCAATGCCACAACGCAGCCGTTATCCTTTATTGATGCGCTCTTTACCGCGACCAGTGCGGTTTGCGTAACAGGACTTATTGTCGTGGATACAGCGACCCATTTTACGACGTTTGGACAGGCCATTATTATGGGCTTAATACAAGTCGGTGGCTTAGGTATTTTGACATTTGTGACTTATTTTAGTTACTTTTTCAAGGGCGGCGTCAGTTATGAGACGCAAGCGAGTATCAGCGAGATGTCGTATATGCGCGGTATGGGGGATGTGGTCTCGACCTTGAAGTCAATCTTATACGTGACTTTCGGTGTTGAAGCAGTAGCAGCGGCACTGATTTATATCAGTATCTATGATATACCCGATATGAATTGGTCTGAGCAGTTGTTCTTTTCGATTTTCCATGCAATTTCAGCTTTTTGTAATGCGGGGTTTTCGACCTTTAGTGCGGGCATGTATGACGATTCGCTACGCTTTAATTACCCGCTACAGCTGATCGTGGCGATGACCTTTATCTTTGGTGGTATGGGTTTTACCATCGTGGTCAATGTACTGCGCTATCTACGGCATCGCATTGAGCGACTACTGTATCGTCATGATCAACGCTATTTTTATCAGCCTTGGTTGCTCAACATCAATAGCCGCATTACCTTGATTACGACTGGTGCGCTATTGCTGGTCGGTCTGGTTGGGGTAATGATATTTGAATACGATAATGTGCTCGCTGACCATACCAGTATTTTTGGTAAGCTGGTCACAGGATTCTTTACCGCTGCCACGCCGAGAACCGCGGGATTCAATGTGATTGATATGGGTGAGCTGGCATTCCCAACAATCATGCTGACGATATTTTTGATGTGGATTGGGGCATCGCCAAACTCGACAGGAGGCGGTATTAAAACCAGTACCTTTGCGATTGCACTATTGAATACACTGAGTCTAGCCCGTGGGCAAACAAAGATAGAAGTGTTCAAGCGCCAAATTGCTGAGATCTCTGTGCGCCGCGCATTTTCTATTATGTGGTTGTCACTGCTGGTCATCGGTACGGGTGTGACGCTCATTAGCTATGATCAGCCAGAGCTTGATTTGATCAAAGTAGTGTTTGAGTGTTTTTCAGCATACAGTACAGTAGGGCTGAGTTTGAATCTAACAGCAGATTTGTCAGATTTTAGCAAAGTGGTGATATCGGTCATTATGTTTGTTGGTCGGGTCAGTATGCTAACGATATTTATTGCGCTACTCAAAAACATGCGCCAACGCAATTATCGCTATCCAACTGAGGAAATTACGATTAACTAAATTTTTATACATAAATAATTTTACGTTCAGAAGCGAAAAATATAGTTTAAAAAAGGTCATCAAGGTTATGAAGTATATTATCGTAGGATTGGGGAATTTTGGCGCGTCACTAGGCTCTGCATTGACTAGCCAAGGGCATGAAGTGATTGGCATTGATAGCAATATGCAAAGGGTCGAAGCGTATAAGGAAGTTATCTCTCATACGCTTTGTATGGATGCCACAGATGAGTATACCGTAAGCGGCTTACCCATCATTGATACTGACATCGTCATCGTGGCAGTTGGCGAAGATCAAGGCGCAAACGTGATGGCAACAGCGTTATTTAAGACCCTAAAAGCAAAGCGGTTGATCAGCCGCAGTATCAACCCACTGCACGAAAAAGTCCTACAGGCTATTGGGGTGGACGATTTGATTCATCCTGAAAAAGAAGCGGCCAATCGCTGGGCCAAACGACTGTCGCTACGTTATTTTGTCGATTCGTTTGAGTTAAGCGATAACTTCAGTATGGTAGAGATTAATATTCCAAGTGTATTGATCGGTAAGACCATCGATGAATTGCAATTGGAGCAAAAGTTCAATATACGATTGCTTAGTACCTTGCGCTATGAGTATTATGAAGACAGCTTTGGTCGTACTCAGAGCAAACCGAGCATTCAGGGATTGGCAACGCCAGAGCAAGTATTAAAAGACCACGATGTTTTGGTTATTTATGGCGCGAACAAACACATCAATCAGTTCTTACGTAGCGTGGGTGTGAAAATCAAATAACGGCTTACCATCGTAGTGACATGAGAAGATACAGGGGAAATCTATGAATAAGCGCAGCGCAGTCGTTCTATTGGTTGCCGCTATGGCACTACTGTCTGGCTGTGATCCGTCCGCGCAAGATCCGAACGTCACCCTATCCGAGAATCAACAGGACCCGATTGAGGCGTTAGAGATGACATCCAATGTGGATCGTAGCGAGTTCAGCTATAAAGAAACCTTTTATGTGCCCATTTATTCTGATATCTATACTGATAAAGACAATCGCAAAGTGTTATTGGCAGCGACGTTGAGCGTACGTAATACCACGTTGGAAAAATCACTATATATCAATAAAATTGATTATTACGATACCGATGGCGCTCTTGTCAAATCCTATATAGACAAGCCAATCGAGCTACCTGCGATGGCCACGCTCAACTATATCGTTGAAAAAGAAGAGAACAAGGGCGGCGCCGGTGCTAACTTTATTATCGAAGTTGAAGGCGCGGATGAGACGGTCAAACCTGTCATTGAAGCGGTCATGATTGGCAATTTTAGCAACAAAGGATTTGCGTTTAGTACCGAAGGCACGCCTGTGATACATTAATCGGATGTGTTAAAGAAAATAGCAATGTCGGCAGTGTTAACAACGGCAATAGCGGTAGTTCCATCTAGGATAGCGACATTTAAGGTAGTGATATTCGAGACAGTGACATTCAAGGAAGAATTATGTCTGCAACCAAAAAAGAAATTAACGCCTTTATGGCAATGGAGTTCCCACAAACAAAATGCGTTGTTGAAGCAGTCAGTGAAGACGGCGCGACCTTATCACACGAGATTGGTATCAATGAGCTACGTCCCGGTGGCACCGTGTCGGGACCTGTCATGATGGCCGTCGCTGATGTCGCCATCTATGTGGCGATACTGGGAAAAATCGGCATCGTGCCATTGACGGTGACAACGAGCTTGACTATCAACTTTTTGCGTAAACCATCAGCAGATGCTCGTATTATCGCTGAATGTACCTTACTTAAAGTAGGGCGAGCGCTGGTAGTAGGTGAGGTGTCTCTGTATTCAGAAGGCTCGGATGACATTGTCGCACACGTAGTCGGTACTTACTCCATACCGCCTCAGCGTATATAAAATTCTACTTCATAGTATATATTGCTTGAGTAATAAGTCTTTTATCGTTAGATTAGTACGCATTGAGTATTATAGACTCAGAGATCAAGACCATAATATTGCAATATTAGATCTCATCGAGATGATTTATCGTCATGATTTAATCATTACCTTTGAATTATTGGATGACAGTCATTAGTGTAGTCACTACTACAGAATACTCTGCATAAAACAAACCTCGCCAAGCATAACAGCTTGCGAGGTTTATTTTATGGTAGTACGGATTTCTAAAAGTTAGTATGAGTTGGCATTTATTTTGCAATATTAAGGAACCAACAACTATTATTTTTATAAATATTTAAATAAACAATAGTTTATTTAATGATGGGATGAATTTTCATGTAAGATAGCACCTGCTCAGAAGAATGAGAGGTTTTTGTACGATAAAGCGATCTGGATAATTGATTTATATTAATAAAATTAATGACTTAAGATAAAATTTTCAGGTAAAAAGCGATGTACGGTCGGTTGGATGGTTTGACCGTACTGGTATGCAACTATAGTAACAGGTAGCATAAAAGTATACATAAGTGTTCAAAGGTGATTCGGAATACAGTAAGTAAGGGAGTAGTCATGGAAAATATACTCAGAAAGTCTATCAATATCATTGCTTTACCAGTAATGCTATTAGGAATGACAGCGTGCTCTGTGACTGGTAACAACAGTATCGATAACGATGGAGATAGTCGCCATGTGAGTAAGGTTGCATGGAACAACCAAACTGATGCTGATATCAACTATATATTAGACCAAAATGTATCTTCTGATAAAACCCGTTTGGTATTTATTAGATCCAATGACCGTTACTCTGAACAAACGAGTGCCAACATCGCAGTAAACAATCGATTTCAAGTGAGTCTCCATGCAGGCAACTATACGGTTGTTGAATCATGTGTTGGTATAAACCAATTAAGCGCTCATGCCACGGGGTTTAAGGACAATAACTTGCTGGCAAATAAAAAAGAGTATGAGTTAGTAGGCGGTCAAACTTACTTTTTTTATGTGAATATGGCTCAAAAGGGTCAAAGCACCTTAGAGCAGATCACTACCGCTAGCGCATTGCAACTACTAAAGAAAAAGCGTTATCAGTCTCATCAAATCAGTCGCGTTGTTCCTAACTGCCCATTACCTATCATAGCCGCACCACCAATTAATCCACCTGCTGTTATCAAAACACCGACACCAGCATTGTCCGAAAGAATATCTATTGATCTTGAAATATTGTTTGAGACAGACAAGTCGATGGTACGTCCAGCCTATTATGCAAAAACGACCGAACTGGTCACGTTTATGAAGCAGTACCCGAATACTGTGGTAACTATCGAGGGACATACAGATAGCCGTGGTCAAAATGACTACAATCAAGCATTATCACAGCGCCGAGTCAACGCAGTAAAAGAGATACTAGTTAACGAGTTCGGTGTTGCACCCAAGCGTATAAGTGCTATCGGCTATGGCGAGTCGCAGCCAAGAGCAAGTAATGATACTGCAGCAGGAAGACAGCTTAATCGCCGCGTCATCGCTGTAGTAGAAGAGCAGCCGCAAAATGAATAATAAAAGGCATCCAAGTGGATTTTATTCATTTAAAACGGCTTTGACCGATTATTCTTTGGCAATGAGTGCCGCGTGATATCTCTCTCAAGTTATATTATCCCAATTGAAAAACAGATAACAATAAATAGAAGGTGAAAAATATGAACACGATTATAGTAAAAACCAATAGTGCAACTCAGACTGTCGCGCAAGTACAAGTAGTCACCGAAGATGGAAAGCCTACTATTATTAAAGCTGTGGACAAGGTTAATTACGAGTTTCATGATACGGCAATCGGTCGTGCGCCCAATCATATTATTACCAAGCGTCTAAAAAATGATTTGCATGTCTCGTTCGAAAAAGATGGCGAAAACAGTGATCTTATAATAGAAGGGTTCTACGACGAGGCAGACAGTGCACTGCTCGGAATCGCCGAAGATGGTGAGTACTATTACTATATTCCGGATACTGGTGAGACTTACGACTATGTCACGCAGCTAGAGACAGGGGATGTGGAAGGTCAGGCATTGGGTGGCACTGAATATATAGCGGCTGCTGCGATACCTTGGTGGATACCTGCAGCAGCAGGAGTTGGCTTAGCTGGTCTAGTAGCAGCCCTTAGTAGTGGCAGTGATGATGACAATGAGCCAGCTGAACCTGCTTCTATAGTGAGCCTTAGTGGGGTGATGAACCTAAGCGAAGCAGATGCTGCCGATAATGCGAATACAGCGTTGTACACAGTCAGTCTGGATAAAGTGAGTGAGACAGATACTACAGTTACGATAACGATCACACCTGGATCTGCTGATGGTGATGACTATAGTGCGCCAGCCACGCAAACAGTCACGATTCCGGCTGGACAGACCTCTGTTGATTTTAGTGTGCCGATTGTCAATGATGATGTCTATGAAGGAGCAGAAGGCTTTCAAGTAGCGATCACAAGTGTCAGCACGGGCAGAGCTACTATTGATACTGCCAATAGCACTGTAGAAACGACTGTATATGATGATGGTACGACTGATGGTAGTACACCAGTCGATCCTAACAATCCGATGACAGGAAGTGATGTACCCGTGGTCAGCATTGTGGCAACTGATGGTCAAGCGATTGAAGGGGTGGACAATACCCTCATCTTTAGCGTGACTCAGAGCAACTTAAGCAACCTTGACACCACCGTTACCGTGAGCTTGGGTGATACCAACACCGTTGAAGCGGCGGATATTGCTTCGATCAGCTACACCAATGCTGATGGGGTGGTGGTCAGCTTAACCACCAGCGCTCAGGTTCAAGACTTCTTAACCAACGGCGCAAACGTCACCATCCCAGCTGGACAAACGACAGCGCCAGTGATTACTGTGACCATTGCCGACGATGTGGTGTATGAGCAATCAGAAGATCTTGTGCTTGAGATCAGCACTCCTGTTAATGCCACCATTGGTACAGACAGCGCGACTGGTGTGATTCTAGATGAGTCTAATGATCCTGCTAACCCTGGCAGCAATACAGAAGGCGACAAGCCTGTTGTGAGCGTCTCTGCTGCTAGTGCTGATGAGGGCAGCAATCTCGTTCACACCGTGACCTTATCAAACCCAACTGAGGTAGCGGTCAGCTATCCGTTTGCCATCACCGATGGTAGTGCAACTGCAGGGACTGATTATGACAGCGCGACACCGCCTGTCTTTAGTGTCCCCGGCATTGTTTATGATGCCGCTACCGGCACCATCACCGTTCCAGCAGGAGTGACAAGCTTTACCGTCAGCTATCCTACCGCAGATGACGCGACTGACGAGCTAAACGAGACCACCACCTTGACCATCGGCACCGGTAGCGGCACCGGCACCATCATCGACAATGATGCGGCGCCTGTGATTAGCATTACGGCCAGCGGTGATGCCACCGAAGGCGCAGGTGATGCCATCGTCTTTAGCATTAACCAGACCGGTCTGAGTGACCGTGCGACCAGCGTGATTGTCACTCTTGATTTAACCGAAGCAGAAGCGGCGGACATTGATAGCATCGTACTCACCAATGCTGATGGCAGTATACAAACGATCAGTGTGGCTGACGCCTTAGCTGGCGTTGCTGTTTCCATTCCAGCAGGATCAACCACCAACCCAACCTTTAGCATCACCCCAGCACAAGACGCGATCTACGAGATATCAGAAACCATTGGCATGAGCCTATCTGGCCCAGTCAATGCCACTCTTGGTACCGCAACCGCGACCGCTGAGATCTTAGATGAAGACAATGGTGCTATTGACGCCCCTGTGGTCAGCATTGCTGCAACCGACGCACAAGCGATTGAAGGGGTGGACAATACCCTCATCTTTAGCGTGACTCAGAGCAACTTAAGCAACCTTGACACCACCGTTAACGTAAGCTTGGGTGATACCAACACCGTTGAAGCGGCGGATATTGCTTCGATCAGCTACACCAATGCTGATGGGGTGGTGGTCAGCTTAACCACCAGCGCTCAGGTTCAAGACTTCTTAACCAACGGCGCAAACGTCACCATCCCAGCTGGACAAACGACAGCGCCAGTGATTACTGTGACCATTGCCGACGATGTGGTGTATGAGCAATCAGAAGATCTTGTGCTTGAGATCAGCACTCCTGTTAATGCCACCATTGGTACAGACAGCGCGACTGGTGTGATTCTAGATGAGTCTAATGATCCTGCTAACCCTGGCAGCAATACAGAAGGCGACAAGCCTGTTGTGAGCGTCTCTGCTGCTAGTGCTGATGAGGGCAGCAATCTCGTTCACACCGTGACCTTATCAAACCCAACTGAGGTAGCGGTCAGCTATCCGTTTGCCATCACCGATGGTAGTGCAACTGCAGGGACTGATTATGACAGCGCGACACCGCCTGTCTTTAGTGTCCCCGGCATTGTTTATGATGCCGCTACCGGCACCATCACCGTTCCAGCAGGAGTGACAAGCTTTACCGTCAGCTATCCTACCGCAGATGACGCGACTGACGAGCTAAACGAGACCACCACCTTGACCATCGGCACCGGTAGCGGCACCGGCACCATCATCGACAATGATGCGGCGCCTGTGATTAGCATTACGGCCAGCGGTGATGCCACCGAAGGCGCAGGTGATGCCATCGTCTTTAGCATTAACCAGACCGGTCTGAGTGACCGTGCGACCAGCGTGATTGTCACTCTTGATTTAACCGAAGCAGAAGCGGCGGACATTGATAGCATCGTACTCACCAATGCTGATGGCAGTATACAAACGATCAGTGTGGCTGACGCCTTAGCTGGCGTTGCTGTTTCCATTCCAGCAGGATCAACCACCAACCCAACCTTTAGCATCACCCCAGCACAAGACGCGATCTACGAGATATCAGAAACCATTGGCATGAGCCTATCTGGCCCAGTCAATGCCACTCTTGGTACCGCAACCGCGACCGCTGAGATCTTAGATGAAGACAATGGTGCTATTGACGCCCCTGTGGTCAGCATTGCTGCAACCGACGCACAAGCGATTGAAGGGGTGGACAATACCCTCATCTTTAGCGTGACTCAGAGCAACTTAAGCAACCTTGACACCACCGTTAACGTAAGCTTGGGTGATACCAACACCGTTGAAGCGGCGGATATTGCTTCGATCAGCTACACCAATGCTGATGGGGTGGTGGTGACATTAAATAACCTCACTGACATCCAAGCCTTCCTTGACAATGGTGACAGCATTACCATACCGGCAGGTAGCACGAGTGCGCCTGCTATTACGGTCACTGTGATTGATGACAGCGTCTATGAGCAATCAGAGAGCCTCGTGCTTAATGTTGCCGTTGATGCAAGCAGTCCAACAGCAGCCACTGTAGGTACAGGCACTGCGACTGGTGTAATTTTAGATGAAGACCAGCGTGTCAACACCAACAACCCGAACAACCCAGATAACGTTACTGATGAGGTTGATGGCGACAAGCCTGTTGTGAGCGTCTCTGCTGCTAGTGCTGATGAGGGCAGCAATCTCGTTCACACCGTGACCTTATCAAACCCAACTGAGGTAGCGGTCAGCTATCCGTTTGCCATCACCGATGGTAGTGCAACTGCAGGGACTGATTATGACAGCGCGACACCGCCTGTCTTTAGTGTCCCCGGCATTGTTTATGATGCCGCTACCGGCACCATCACCGTTCCAGCAGGAGTGACAAGCTTTACCGTCAGCTATCCTACCGCAGATGACGCGACTGACGAGCTAAACGAGACCACCACCTTGACCATCGGCATCGGTAGCGGCACCGGCACCATCATCGACAATGATGCGGCGCCTGTGATTAGCATTACGGCCAGCGGTGATGCCACCGAAGGCGCAGGTGATGCCATCGTCTTTAGCATTAACCAGACCGGTCTGAGTGACCGTGCGACCAGCGTGATTGTCACTCTTGATTTAACCGAAGCAGAAGCGGCGGACATTGATAGCATCGTACTCACCAATGCTGATGGCAGTATACAAACGATCAGTGTGGCTGACGCCTTAGCTGGCGTTGCTGTTTCCATTCCAGCAGGATCAACCACCAACCCAACCTTTAGCATCACCCCAGCACAAGACGCGATCTACGAGATATCAGAAACCATTGGCATGAGCCTATCTGGCCCAGTCAATGCCACTCTTGGTACCGCAACCGCGACCGCTGAGATCTTAGATGAAGACAATGGTGCTATTGACGCCCCTGTGGTCAGCATTGCTGCAACCGACGCACAAGCGATTGAAGGGGTGGACAATACCCTCATCTTTAGCGTGACTCAGAGCAACTTAAGCAACCTTGACACCACCGTTAACGTAAGCTTGGGTGATACCAACACCGTTGAAGCGGCGGATATTGCTTCGATCAGCTACACCAATGCTGATGGGGTGGTGGTCAGCTTAACCACCAGCGCTCAGGTTCAAGACTTCTTAACCAACGGCGCAAACGTCACCATCCCAGCTGGACAAACGACAGCGCCAGTGATTACTGTGACCATTGCCGACGATGTGGTGTATGAGCAATCAGAAGATCTTGTGCTTGAGATCAGCACTCCTGTTAATGCCACCATTGGTACAGACAGCGCGACTGGTGTGATTCTAGATGAGTCTAATGATCCTGCTAACCCTGGCAGCAATACAGAAGGCGACAAGCCTGTTGTGAGCGTCTCTGCTGCTAGTGCTGATGAGGGCAGCAATCTCGTTCACACCGTGACCTTATCAAACCCAACTGAGGTAGCGGTCAGCTATCCGTTTGCCATCACCGATGGTAGTGCAACTGCAGGGACTGATTATGACAGCGCGACACCGCCTGTCTTTAGTGTCCCCGGCATTGTTTATGATGCCGCTACCGGCACCATCACCGTTCCAGCAGGAGTGACAAGCTTTACCGTCAGCTATCCTACCGCAGATGACGCGACTGACGAGCTAAACGAGACCACCACCTTGACCATCGGCACCGGTAGCGGCACCGGCACCATCATCGACAATGATGCGGCGCCTGTGATTAGCATTACGGCCAGCGGTGATGCCACCGAAGGCGCAGGTGATGCCATCGTCTTTAGCATTAACCAGACCGGTCTGAGTGACCGTGCGACCAGCGTGATTGTCACTCTTGATTTAACCGAAGCAGAAGCGGCGGACATTGATAGCATCGTACTCACCAATGCTGATGGCAGTATACAAACGATCAGTGTGGCTGACGCCTTAGCTGGCGTTGCTGTTTCCATTCCAGCAGGATCAACCACCAACCCAACCTTTAGCATCACCCCAGCACAAGACGCGATCTACGAGATATCAGAAACCATTGGCATGAGCCTATCTGGCCCAGTCAATGCCACTCTTGGTACCGCAACCGCGACCGCTGAGATCTTAGATGAAGACAATGGTGCTATTGACGCCCCTGTGGTCAGCATTGCTGCAACCGACGCACAAGCGATTGAAGGGGTGGACAATACCCTCATCTTTAGCGTGACTCAGAGCAACTTAAGCAACCTTGACACCACCGTTAACGTAAGCTTGGGTGATACCAACACCGTTGAAGCGGCGGATATTGCTTCGATCAGCTACACCAATGCTGATGGGGTGGTGGTCAGCTTAACCACCAGCGCTCAGGTTCAAGACTTCTTAACCAACGGCGCAAACGTCACCATCCCAGCTGGACAAACGACAGCGCCAGTGATTACTGTGACCATTGCCGACGATGTGGTGTATGAGCAATCAGAAGATCTTGTGCTTGAGATCAGCACTCCTGTTAATGCCACCATTGGTACAGACAGCGCGACTGGTGTGATTCTAGATGAGTCTAATGATCCTGCTAACCCTGGCAGCAATACAGAAGGCGACAAGCCTGTTGTGAGCGTCTCTGCTGCTAGTGCTGATGAGGGCAGCAATCTCGTTCACACCGTGACCTTATCAAACCCAACTGAGGTAGCGGTCAGCTATCCGTTTGCCATCACCGATGGTAGTGCAACTGCAGGGACTGATTATGACAGCGCGACACCGCCTGTCTTTAGTGTCCCCGGCATTGTTTATGATGCCGCTACCGGCACCATCACCGTTCCAGCAGGAGTGACAAGCTTTACCGTCAGCTATCCTACCGCAGATGACGCGACTGACGAGCTAAACGAGACCACCACCTTGACCATCGGCACCGGTAGCGGCACCGGCACCATCATCGACAATGATGCGGCGCCTGTGATTAGCATTACGGCCAGCGGTGATGCCACCGAAGGCGCAGGTGATGCCATCGTCTTTAGCATTAACCAGACCGGTCTGAGTGACCGTGCGACCAGCGTGATTGTCACTCTTGATTTAACCGAAGCAGAAGCGGCGGACATTGATAGCATCGTACTCACCAATGCTGATGGCAGTATACAAACGATCAGTGTGGCTGACGCCTTAGCTGGCGTTGCTGTTTCCATTCCAGCAGGATCAACCACCAACCCAACCTTTAGCATCACCCCAGCACAAGACGCGATCTACGAGATATCAGAAACCATTGGCATGAGCCTATCTGGCCCAGTCAATGCCACTCTTGGTACCGCAACCGCGACCGCTGAGATCTTAGATGAAGACAATGGTGCTATTGACGCCCCTGTGGTCAGCATTGCTGCAACCGACGCACAAGCGATTGAAGGGGTGGACAATACCCTCATCTTTAGCGTGACTCAGAGCAACTTAAGCAACCTTGACACCACCGTTAACGTAAGCTTGGGTGATACCAACACCGTTGAAGCGGCGGATATTGCTTCGATCAGCTACACCAATGCTGATGGGGTGGTGGTGACATTAAATAACCTCACTGACATCCAAGCCTTCCTTGACAATGGTGACAGCATTACCATACCGGCAGGTAGCACGAGTGCGCCTGCTATTACGGTCACTGTGATTGATGACAGCGTCTATGAGCAATCAGAGAGCCTCGTGCTTAATGTTGCCGTTGATGCAAGCAGTCCAACAGCAGCCACTGTAGGTACAGGCACTGCGACTGGTGTAATTTTAGATGAAGACCAGCGTGTCAACACCAACAACCCGAACAACCCAGATAACGTTACTGATGAGGTTGATGGCGACAAGCCTGTTGTGAGCGTCTCTGCTGCTAGTGCTGATGAGGGCAGCAATCTCGTTCACACCGTGACCTTATCAAACCCAACTGAGGTAGCGGTCAGCTATCCGTTTGCCATCACCGATGGTAGTGCAACTGCAGGGACTGATTATGACAGCGCGACACCGCCTGTCTTTAGTGTCCCCGGCATTGTTTATGATGCCGCTACCGGCACCATCACCGTTCCAGCAGGAGTGACAAGCTTTACCGTCAGCTATCCTACCGCAGATGACGCGACTGACGAGCTAAACGAGACCACCACCTTGACCATCGGCACCGGTAGCGGCACCGGCACCATCATCGACAATGATGCGGCGCCTGTGATTAGCATTACGGCCAGCGGTGATGCCACCGAAGGCGCAGGTGATGCCATCGTCTTTAGCATTAACCAGACCGGTCTGAGTGACCGTGCGACCAGCGTGATTGTCACTCTTGATTTAACCGAAGCAGAAGCGGCGGACATTGATAGCATCGTACTCACCAATGCTGATGGCAGTATACAAACGATCAGTGTGGCTGACGCCTTAGCTGGCGTTGCTGTTTCCATTCCAGCAGGATCAACCACCAACCCAACCTTTAGCATCACCCCAGCACAAGACGCGATCTACGAGATATCAGAAACCATTGGCATGAGCCTATCTGGCCCAGTCAATGCCACTCTTGGTACCGCAACCGCGACCGCTGAGATCTTAGATGAAGACAATGGTGCTATTGACGCCCCTGTGGTCAGCATTGCTGCAACCGACGCACAAGCGATTGAAGGGGTGGACAATACCCTCATCTTTAGCGTGACTCAGAGCAACTTAAGCAACCTTGACACCACCGTTAACGTAAGCTTGGGTGATACCAACACCGTTGAAGCGGCGGATATTGCTTCGATCAGCTACACCAATGCTGATGGGGTGGTGGTCAGCTTAACCACCAGCGCTCAGGTTCAAGACTTCTTAACCAACGGCGCAAACGTCACCATCCCAGCTGGACAAACGACAGCGCCAGTGATTACTGTGACCATTGCCGACGATGTGGTGTATGAGCAATCAGAAGATCTTGTGCTTGAGATCAGCACTCCTGTTAATGCCACCATTGGTACAGACAGCGCGACTGGTGTGATTCTAGATGAGTCTAATGATCCTGCTAACCCTGGCAGCAATACAGAAGGCGACAAGCCTGTTGTGAGCGTCTCTGCTGCTAGTGCTGATGAGGGCAGCAATCTCGTTCACACCGTGACCTTATCAAACCCAACTGAGGTAGCGGTCAGCTATCCGTTTGCCATCACCGATGGTAGTGCAACTGCAGGGACTGATTATGACAGCGCGACACCGCCTGTCTTTAGTGTCCCCGGCATTGTTTATGATGCCGCTACCGGCACCATCACCGTTCCAGCAGGAGTGACAAGCTTTACCGTCAGCTATCCTACCGCAGATGACGCGACTGACGAGCTAAACGAGACCACCACCTTGACCATCGGCACCGGTAGCGGCACCGGCACCATCATCGACAATGATGCGGCGCCTGTGATTAGCATTACGGCCAGCGGTGATGCCACCGAAGGCGCAGGTGATGCCATCGTCTTTAGCATTAACCAGACCGGTCTGAGTGACCGTGCGACCAGCGTGATTGTCACTCTTGATTTAACCGAAGCAGAAGCGGCGGACATTGATAGCATCGTACTCACCAATGCTGATGGCAGTATACAAACGATCAGTGTGGCTGACGCCTTAGCTGGCGTTGCTGTTTCCATTCCAGCAGGATCAACCACCAACCCAACCTTTAGCATCACCCCAGCACAAGACGCGATCTACGAGATATCAGAAACCATTGGCATGAGCCTATCTGGCCCAGTCAATGCCACTCTTGGTACCGCAACCGCGACCGCTGAGATCTTAGATGAAGACAATGGTGCTATTGACGCCCCTGTGGTCAGCATTGCTGCAACCGACGCACAAGCGATTGAAGGGGTGGACAATACCCTCATCTTTAGCGTGACTCAGAGCAACTTAAGCAACCTTGACACCACCGTTAACGTAAGCTTGGGTGATACCAACACCGTTGAAGCGGCGGATATTGCTTCGATCAGCTACACCAATGCTGATGGGGTGGTGGTGACATTAAATAACCTCACTGACATCCAAGCCTTCCTTGACAATGGTGACAGCATTACCATACCGGCAGGTAGCACGAGTGCGCCTGCTATTACGGTCACTGTGATTGATGACAGCGTCTATGAGCAATCAGAGAGCCTCGTGCTTAATGTTGCCGTTGATGCAAGCAGTCCAACAGCAGCCACTGTAGGTACAGGCACTGCGACTGGTGTAATTTTAGATGAAGACCAGCGTGTCAACACCAACAACCCGAACAACCCAGATAACGTTACTGATGAGGTTGATGGCGACAAGCCTGTTGTGAGCGTCTCTGCTGCTAGTGCTGATGAGGGCAGCAATCTCGTTCACACCGTGACCTTATCAAACCCAACTGAGGTAGCGGTCAGCTATCCGTTTGCCATCACCGATGGTAGTGCAACTGCAGGGACTGATTATGACAGCGCGACACCGCCTGTCTTTAGTGTCCCCGGCATTGTTTATGATGCCGCTACCGGCACCATCACCGTTCCAGCAGGAGTGACAAGCTTTACCGTCAGCTATCCTACCGCAGATGACGCGACTGACGAGCTAAACGAGACCACCACCTTGACCATCGGCACCGGTAGCGGCACCGGCACCATCATCGACAATGATGCGGCGCCTGTGATTAGCATTACGGCCAGCGGTGATGCCACCGAAGGCGCAGGTGATGCCATCGTCTTTAGCATTAACCAGACCGGTCTGAGTGACCGTGCGACCAGCGTGATTGTCACTCTTGATTTAACCGAAGCAGAAGCGGCGGACATTGATAGCATCGTACTCACCAATGCTGATGGCAGTATACAAACGATCAGTGTGGCTGACGCCTTAGCTGGCGTTGCTGTTTCCATTCCAGCAGGATCAACCACCAACCCAACCTTTAGCATCACCCCAGCACAAGACGCGATCTACGAGATATCAGAAACCATTGGCATGAGCCTATCTGGCCCAGTCAATGCCACTCTTGGTACCGCAACCGCGACCGCTGAGATCTTAGATGAAGACAATGGTGCTATTGACGCCCCTGTGGTCAGCATTGCTGCAACCGACGCACAAGCGATTGAAGGGGTGGACAATACCCTCATCTTTAGCGTGACTCAGAGCAACTTAAGCAACCTTGACACCACCGTTAACGTAAGCTTGGGTGATACCAACACCGTTGAAGCGGCGGATATTGCTTCGATCAGCTACACCAATGCTGATGGGGTGGTGGTGACATTAAATAACCTCACTGACATCCAAGCCTTCCTTGACAATGGTGACAGCATTACCATACCGGCAGGTAGCACGAGTGCGCCTGCTATTACGGTCACTGTGATTGATGACAGCGTCTATGAGCAATCAGAGAGCCTCGTGCTTAATGTTGCCGTTGATGCAAGCAGTCCAACAGCAGCCACTGTAGGTACAGGCACTGCGACTGGTGTAATTTTAGATGAAGACCAGCGTGTCAACACCAACAACCCGAACAACCCAGATAACGTTACTGATGAGGTTGATGGCGACAAGCCTGTTGTGAGCGTCTCTGCTGCTAGTGCTGATGAGGGCAGCAATCTCGTTCACACCGTGACCTTATCAAACCCAACTGAGGTAGCGGTCAGCTATCCGTTTGCCATCACCGATGGTAGTGCAACTGCAGGGACTGATTATGACAGCGCGACACCGCCTGTCTTTAGTGTCCCCGGCATTGTTTATGATGCCGCTACCGGCACCATCACCGTTCCAGCAGGAGTGACAAGCTTTACCGTCAGCTATCCTACCGCAGATGACGCGACTGACGAGCTAAACGAGACCACCACCTTGACCATCGGCACCGGTAGCGGCACCGGCACCATCATCGACAATGATGCGGCGCCTGTGATTAGCATTACGGCCAGCGGTGATGCCACCGAAGGCGCAGGTGATGCCATCGTCTTTAGCATTAACCAGACCGGTCTGAGTGACCGTGCGACCAGCGTGATTGTCACTCTTGATTTAACCGAAGCAGAAGCGGCGGACATTGATAGCATCGTACTCACCAATGCTGATGGCAGTATACAAACGATCAGTGTGGCTGACGCCTTAGCTGGCGTTGCTGTTTCCATTCCAGCAGGATCAACCACCAACCCAACCTTTAGCATCACCCCAGCACAAGACGCGATCTACGAGATATCAGAAACCATTGGCATGAGCCTATCTGGCCCAGTCAATGCCACTCTTGGTACCGCAACCGCGACCGCTGAGATCTTAGATGAAGACAATGGTGCTATTGACGCCCCTGTGGTCAGCATTGCTGCAACCGACGCACAAGCGATTGAAGGGGTGGACAATACCCTCATCTTTAGCGTGACTCAGAGCAACTTAAGCAACCTTGACACCACCGTTAACGTAAGCTTGGGTGATACCAACACCGTTGAAGCGGCGGATATTGCTTCGATCAGCTACACCAATGCTGATGGGGTGGTGGTCAGCTTAACCACCAGCGCTCAGGTTCAAGACTTCTTAACCAACGGCGCAAACGTCACCATCCCAGCTGGACAAACGACAGCGCCAGTGATTACTGTGACCATTGCCGACGATGTGGTGTATGAGCAATCAGAAGATCTTGTGCTTGAGATCAGCACTCCTGTTAATGCCACCATTGGTACAGACAGCGCGACTGGTGTGATTCTAGATGAGTCTAATGATCCTGCTAACCCTGGCAGCAATACAGAAGGCGACAAGCCTGTTGTGAGCGTCTCTGCTGCTAGTGCTGATGAGGGCAGCAATCTCGTTCACACCGTGACCTTATCAAACCCAACTGAGGTAGCGGTCAGCTATCCGTTTGCCATCACCGATGGTAGTGCAACTGCAGGGACTGATTATGACAGCGCGACACCGCCTGTCTTTAGTGTCCCCGGCATTGTTTATGATGCCGCTACCGGCACCATCACCGTTCCAGCAGGAGTGACAAGCTTTACCGTCAGCTATCCTACCGCAGATGACGCGACTGACGAGCTAAACGAGACCACCACCTTGACCATCGGCACCGGTAGCGGCACCGGCACCATCATCGACAATGATGCGGCGCCTGTGATTAGCATTACGGCCAGCGGTGATGCCACCGAAGGCGCAGGTGATGCCATCGTCTTTAGCATTAACCAGACCGGTCTGAGTGACCGTGTGACCAGCGTGATTGTCACTCTTGATTTAACCGAAGCAGAAGCGGCGGACATTGATAGCATCGTACTCACCAATGCTGATGGCAGTATACAAACGATCAGTGTGGCTGACGCCTTAGCTGGCGTTGCTGTTTCCATTCCAGCAGGATCAACCACCAACCCAACCTTTAGCATCACCCCAGCACAAGACGCGATCTACGAGATATCAGAAACCATTGGCATGAGCCTATCTGGCCCAGTCAATGCCACTCTTGGTACCGCAACCGCGACCGCTGAGATCTTAGATGAAGACAATGGTGCTATTGACGCCCCTGTGGTCAGCATTGCTGCAACCGACGCACAAGCGATTGAAGGGGTGGACAATACCCTCATCTTTAGCGTGACTCAGAGCAACTTAAGCAACCTTGACACCACCGTTAACGTAAGCTTGGGTGATACCAACACCGTTGAAGCGGCGGATATTGCTTCGATCAGCTACACCAATGCTGATGGGGTGGTGGTGACATTAAATAACCTCACTGACATCCAAGCCTTCCTTGACAATGGTGACAGCATTACCATACCGGCAGGTAGCACGAGTGCGCCTGCTATTACGGTCACTGTGATTGATGACAGCGTCTATGAGCAATCAGAGAGCCTCGTGCTTAATGTTGCCGTTGATGCAAGCAGTCCAACAGCAGCCACTGTAGGTACAGGCACTGCGACTGGTGTAATTTTAGATGAAGACCAGCGTGTCAACACCAACAACCCGAACAACCCAGATAACGTTACTGATGAGGTCGATGGCGACAAGCCGGTGGTTGGTATTACTGCCACTGATGCTCAAGCTGTTGAAGGGGTAGACAATACCTTAGTCTTTACTGTGGCTCAGAATAACCTCAGTAACTTTGATACCACTGTTAAGGTCAGTTTGGGCAGTAGTAGCCTAATCGCTACTGATATTGATAGCATCAGCTACACCGATGCCACTGGTGCAGTCATCACTCTGAATAATACTATCGATATTCAAAACTTTCTCACGAATGGCGACAGTGTCAAGATACCAGCAGGTAGCACGAGCGCCCCTGCTATTACAGTCACTGTGATTGATGACAATATTTATGAGCAATCAGAAAATATCGTACTTACGATCAGCAATGCGTCTAATGCCACTGTTGGCAGTAATGCTAGTGCCACAGGTACTATACTTGATGAAGACAACGGGAACCCTAATGACGGTAGCACCACTGACGGTGACAAACCAGTGGTCAGTATCACAGGTACAGCAAACCTAAGTGAAACCGCAGCCAATGGGTCGGCAAATACGGCTACTTATACGGTTAGCTTAAGTAATCCAAGCGCCCTGGATACCAGTGTGGTTGTCAGTATCGCTGCAGGCTCTGCAACCGGTAATGGTACAGATTATATTGCTCCTGTTACCCAAATAGTCACTATTCCAGCCGGTCAAACGTCAGTCAATATTACTGTACCATTAGTTGATGATACAAATTTTGAAGGTCCTGAGAACTTTACTGTCAGTATTTCAAGTATTGCACCAGTATCGACAGGCAACGTAACTATTGATCCTGTAAACAATACTGTAAACACTACGATCTATGATGATGGTACGACTGATGGCACGACTCCAGGCGGGGTGAACGACAACATCGTGCCAGTAGCAGTAGCAGACACATTAAGCTTAATCGAAAATGTGAGCGTTGGTTCAAATTCTGGTAACGTGTTAACCAACGATAACTTGGGCAACACACCGACTCAAAGCTTTACTTGGGGTACAGAGTTTGCAAGTTACGGTAGTATCACTAAAAACCCGGACGGCACTTACAACTACGCGCTCAGCAACGGCAATTCTGAAGTACAAGCACTGGCAATAGGTGAGACGTTGACCGAGACGTTTACCTATAGCTTTAGAGACCAAGATGGTGAGTTGGCAAACTCAACGCTGACCATCACTATTACCGGTACCAATGACCAACCAAAAATCACCAATGGTGCTAGTCTAAATGGCGTCATAGACAGCAGACAAATCACAGAGCAAATAGATGCCTCTGTTATTACGCAAACAGGTACCATCAACTTTACTGACGTTGATACGAGCAATGAGTTAACACTCATTTATCTAACAAATCAAAACATCTTTACCTTTGGTTCTAATACCGCATTGACGTCATTAACGGCTGATCAACAAGCGGCACTAGAAAATATATTTAGCGTGAATCAACTGTCAACGTCTAACAATGAGGCGAGTTGGAATATCAACGCTTCCTCTACTGCACTTGATTTTATTCCGCCTGGTGAGACGGTAACGATTCGTTATGCCGTACAAGTTGATGATAACGAAGACGTAATTACGGCTGCTGATGGTAACGAGCTTAGTACTAGTGAAATCCGCTATGTTGAAGTAACCATCACAGGTACAAATGATGGCATTGCTCTAGTTAATGATAGTGAGACAATGCTCGAAGACGGCACACTCACTGGCAATATCTTTACTAATGATAATGATGATCCTGATATTGGAGAGATGCTGACGATAGAGAGCTATGATGTTCTAGGCCAAACAGGTATAGCACCTGGCACAACGACCACGATAAATCCAGATGGTATTGGTCCTATTGGCACTATCACTATGAATAGTGACGGCAGCTATGTCTTTACCCCAACTGCCAATTATAGTGGCACAGTTCCCACCATTACGGCTAATGTGTCAAACGGCTTACCAGTTGGTAATGCTAACCGATCATCAGGTTCTGAGACGCTTAGTATTACTGTGACGCCAGTCTCAGATGCGCCTACTTTATCAGCCGTATCAGTGACAACAAACGAAGATACTGCTGTGTTACTAGGGCTAAAAGCACCTATCATTACAGATGCTACTGATCTCACAACAAACACTGATGATAGTCCTGAACGTATTGGCTTGATTACCTTAGCGGATATACCAGATGGTGCAACCCTAAACTATGGGGGTAATACTTATGCGTCAACTGGTGCTGACATCACCATATTATTAAGTGATTATTTGACTAATGACCAAATAATCAATAATGCAGGCACATCAACCATCACCATGACCAGTGCTGAATTTGAAGCGATGACACTAACGCCACCTGCTGATGATGCTACTAACATCTCTTTTGAGATGTCAGTGACCGAATATGAAGTGGATGACAATGGCGATATTGCACAAGTAAATGGCTCTGATGTTGATGGTGCAGAAAGTACCGTCACTATTGATATTGATGTTCAAGCTGTGACAGACAGCAGCAATAATAATCAAGTTGGTGATAATTTTAGTACCTTTGGCTACGATGATACGGTAGCAGGGGTTGTAGGTGATATCTATACGGTCAGCGCTGAAGAAGGCGAGTCTGTTGATTTACCAATAACAACTATATTTGGTGATTTAGAAGGCAATAATAGAAATCGGGAGACTTACGGTTTTGTTATTACTGGATTACAGCCAGATGCTGTGGTTGAACTGGTTGATGCTAATGGTAATGTCATCGCATCAAATGCGGCTATAGATGACAATGGTTCAACTACAATAGGAGCTACCGCTAATAGAGATGGTAGTGGCAATATTATTCTAGTTAATGACCTTGCTACTGTCACTAGTACAGAGGAGCTTGTGTTCGATACTAGTACTGGTCAACCTACTATACGTATCACATCAGCTGATTATAATTCCCTCGATATGGATAACATCACTGTATCGCTATATACCCAAGACCACGATACTGACTCATCTCCAAGAAATAAAACGGTTGAGCTAATCGATACTGTTAACGTTAATCTGATCGTAACACCTGTTGCTGGTCAAGTAGTAGCGAATGATGTTAGTACAACTGAAGACACAGCCTTCACACTTGATGAGTTTAATTTTGCAGTACTTGATGACCAAGACGGCAGCTCAGCTGTTGCCGAAATCATCACTGCAATTCGGTTTATTTTGCCTGAAGGTTGGACATATAACGATGGTACCACCGATACAGTAGGCGCGAGTGGCGGTACGGTGATTGTTATTACCGACACCTCTGACTTGGGTAGCTTGTCGCTTACGCCACCTGCGCAGTCTTCAACAGATACTGATATCAACTTTGAAGTAACCAGTGCAGATTTGGATGATGATGGAGATGTAGCCGTTGCTATCAGTGAAACAACCACATTAACCCAAACGATTAACATCACGCCTGTAGCCGAAGTTGTGGGTAGTGATATTGATGGTGATGGTACGCCTGACCTAACCATTAATCCAGACTACACTTACACTGCTGTAGCGCAAGAGGACGCTGCATTTGACCTTGGTGTTGACGGTACATTCAGATTACTCGATAACTGGTCAAACCAAGATGATACGGTTGATTTTGGAGAAGAAAGCCATACTACTGCCCTCAATGATTCTGAGCAGACTTATGCTCATCTGACGTTTGGTAGTAGAGACAATGGTGTGTTTATTGCCATTGAAGGCGCCGTATTTACCTATAACAACGGTAGTAATACTTTGTCGCTGACAGATAATGGGACGGGCGTCGACATTCCAGCTGCTTATCTGAATACGGTTACTGTGACGCCGCCGCAAGACTATAGCGATTATACAGTCACTTCGGTATCGGCTACTGCTGAGACAGCAGTCAAAGTAGAAGCTGTGACTATCGACTATGATGAAGATACAGATACTAGTGTCGAGCCAGTAACAAGTGGCGAGAGTTACTTAACTTTCACAGTTGCAGGTGTTGCTGACCAAGTTACGCTAGGTGTCGACCCTGCTACAGGTTTAGAGGATCAGGCAATTAGCGGTGGTAATAATCGTGATGGATCGACAGCTGCAGTTATTATTCCTACCGATGGTATTCCTTTGAACATCCGCCCAAGCTCACGTGACGATGATGGCTCTGAAGCTTACGATGTTACTATTACAGACATTCCGCTAGGCGCTCAGCTATATGCCGATAATGATGGGACACTGACGCTGTTGGATACTACTGGTGGCTCAGTAACCATAGCTAATTACACCAATACAGTGAGTGATTTATACTTTGTACCAGCAGAAAACTATAGCGGCAAAATCAATCTCCAAGTATCGGCAGTTAGTAGAGAAAGCGATGGAAACATCAGTGCTTCTAGCGCGACATTGAACTTACCTATTAGTGTCGTTGGTCTAGCAGATCTTATTATAAATGACGATCTAGCAACTGAGACCGCAACGATAGTGGATAGCGATGGGCAGTCTGTTACCGAAGATTATACGTATGTCGGTATCGAAGGCGCTGGCAATGACAGCATAGCATTATCAGCATTTTTTGCTGATGCTGCCAATATTGCCGCTTACGATGCCGGTAGCCCAGCAGCTGAGCAGGTCACTTACAAGGTGACAGGCGTGCCTGTAGGGTTTGGTATCACAGGGGCAGTATTCTTAGGCGGCAGTGAACTCGCGCGCAGCTGGTCTGTGTCGTTAGAGTCACTCCAAAATGGTGATGCAAAATTGGTAACGCCTGAAAACTTTGCTGGTGAAGTTGATTTTACTATTACAGGAACGACCACTGAAACAATATCAGGTAATAGTGTCACCCATGACCCTAAAGCTGTCTCTGTGCTAATTACACCTGATGCTGCTGATGGGGTAGTCAATAACCCGCAAGTGCTAGCGACAGAGGATGTGTGGGAAACCATTAACTTCACTGCAGCATTCACCACGAATGATCAGGGTGCGCTCACGACAGGTCAAGAATCACTTAAGAGTGTGGTTATCAAAGGGCAAGACCTTATCCGTAATGACATTCTCAGTAATGGCCCTATCCGTAATGGCCTTATGTTAAGAGTAACAGAGGCTGATGGTACGGTCACTGTTTACGGAGATAGTACTGATGTGGACTATACTGATGAAAATAAAGCATTGGTCACAGAGCAGCTAGCAAATCAAGACTATGTCTTTGACGCTACCGATAAAGTAGAAGTCATGTACGGCGTGGAACACCTAGACACTTCAGTCACCATACCTTTTGGCTACACATATACTGACACGGTTACATTACCAGATGGTTCAACCATCACCACAACGTCACCAGTCATTACTGGCAAAGCGGTAAATGTTACTTTCCAAGCAGTGACTGATACACCAACGATAAGCGTAAATGTGACCGACAGCAGCATCAATAATAATGGTACAGACGATACGGCGTCAGCGATTGTCGCTATATCCTCACCTGACCAGGACGGGTCTGAGTTGTTTACTCGCTTAGAGGTTCGCGACGTCCCTGATGGTATTATTGTACAAGGTGGTATCCTAGCGGGTAGTACCTGGTATGTCGACGTACCAGATACGGCCATTACCGACTCAGCGCCAGAGTACACACTGGTATTGGCTCGCAACCCAAACACCAACGATATCCCTGTAGGCACCTTCAATGTCACTGTAGTAGGTGTCACACAAGATATCAATGGAGAGGGCGTCGATGGTAGTGAAGCAACTGTTGTAGGTATATTCCCTATTACCTTGACGAGAGACGGGAATGGCGGTGATCCTGGAACGGTTGATTTGATCGATACGCTCACTGTTACTCCTGCGCCTCAGTCAGAAGAAGCAACAGTAGAGATAGATGGCAGTCAAGTTCGAGGTTTCTTATTATCTGAATTAGTACAAGCTGAGTTAAGCAATCCAGATGTAGTTAGTGCTTATAGCTTCTTACTAACCGATCTGCCTGAAGGCACAGTGTTGAGTAGTAGTAATCCAGACGTCAGTGTACAGCAAGTTGCAGGTCAGTGGATTGTCAGCGTTGAAGATAGCGAGGAGCTAACACCTAATCAAGCGCTAGGTAATGTTGTTTTGACGCCACCTGAAAACTTCAGTACCAATGAGGCTAATGTTGGTCAAGAGCTCAGTTTTAATGTTGAATTCACTGCGCTGAACGATCAGGGTCTAGAAGAAATTTTGAGAGTCGACGATGTTAATGTAGAGATAACACCAAGCACTGATCCTTTCGACAATGATGGTCAAACTTCAACGGTTTCAACCGATGAAGATATCGAAGTGGATATTGTCATTGATCTCACCAACAGTGCAGATGGTGAATACGTCTCTCTTATTGATGGCAAGCTTTATATCCAGATAAATGAAGTAGGGCTACAGACAGGCACAGGCGGTATTGGAACACTAGAATATAATGGTACAAAGTTGACACCAGACGATAATGGCGACTATGTAGTTGATCTAAATAATGGTGCTGGAGACTTAGTTAATCCTCCTGGTAGCGTCACTGTTCAATATACCCCTGCTGCGAATGCTGATGGTAGTGCTACCATTACTGTAAATGCTGCTCATAAAGAAGTGACCAATGTTCCTGACACGGTTGATGGTAAAGTCATCACGTATCAGCACAGCTACGATATCGCAGTTGCTGCACAGCCGGATGTATTGGCTATTTTGGATAGAGATGATGATTTAATGGTTACTGCAACGGGGGATGAGGATACACTCATAGCCATACCTTATCAGATAAATAGAGTGGATGAAGGAGACGATGCAGCAGCGGTCACTTTAGACGAGGTGCCTAATGGCTATCTGGTGTATTACGTTAATACTGCAGGAGACACTGTTCTAGCCAGTAACAATGGCGTCTCAGGTGGCAATAACAACAATTCATGGTCAATCAATGCCAGTCAGCTAAACAACATCAATCGTGGTGACGTGGGTGAGCTGGATAATATCTTTATTCAAGCGCCTGAGAATGTCAGTGGAACGGTTTCAGATATCGAAGTCAGCGTCATCAGTGATAGTGGTTTGGCTAGTACCCCGCTTGTAGTGACCTTAGATGTGACACCTGTGGCCGATGAAATCGTATTTAATCCATCTACTTTGGTTGGTTTCCAAGGTAAGTGGACGACGCTCAACTTAAATGCTGCAATGGAAGATATTGATGGCAGTGAAACCGTTAATATCATCGTGACTGGTGACAACCTGTATGGTGATGTACTACAGGTAACAACCAGAGATGGCGCGCCATTGAACGTAACGTGGGATGCCAGTATACAAACCTACGTTATCGAAGGAGTACCTTATGAAAGTATTAACAATTTGCGTGTACAATCGGCGACATCTTATGTTGGTCCTCTGACCATTACATTAGAAACAGTCGAAACGGGCAATGGAGATACTTTTGTCACAGACCCAAGTACTATTAATATCGATGTAGCGCCTACTTTAGTATTCAATGGCACCCCTGACGATGATGCTTTAATTTCAGTAAACCAGACGTCTGCGCTTAAATATACTGGCGGCGCAGGCGATGATTTGTTTGTCGGTGGTAGTGGAAACGATATTTTTAATGGTGATGATGGTATAGATACCCTAAGTGGTAATGCGGGCAACGATACGATCAACGGCGGTGCAGGTAATGACACTATTAGTGGCGGTGCAGGCAACGATATCGTCAATGGTGGAGCAGATGATGATATTATTGATGGTGGTACGGGAGCAGATACACTCAGAGGCGGTGCAGGCAATGATACGATAGTCTTTGCTGCTGACAATATCTTAATGGATGGTGGCACTGGTATCGACACCATACTCATCAACGAAGATAATACCACCATTGATTTTGGCACCTTTGATGCTACTGTGTTTGAGAGTATTGAAGTCATCGGTATGACAGGTAATGGCGCTCAAGCGCTTACCAATCTGTCCACTAATGATGTGCTTGATATTATCAATGATACAGTACTTACTGACAAAGATTTGATCATCAATGGTGATAGTTCTGATAGCGTATCGTTGACCGATGAATGGACGGATACAAATACTACTGTATCGCAGGATGGTATTAGCTACGATGTTTATAGCTTCTCGGATACCAATGGAACGCACGATCTGTTGATTCAGACTGATATTACGACCAATATTATTATATAGGTCTATTCAACTAGCACGGGGTTTGACTTTTATCTTCTACAAAACGCCATTGGAACAAATCCAGTGGCGTTTTTTTGAGTGTTGTCTACGAAATAGCATACTTTAATAACTGGCTAGCTTTCCTTACTCAATTGCTTACTCACTCGGGTCCGATCCTGGTGGAAAGTCATGACGTAATTGTGCGACATTATCCGTTGTGACCGTATCCGTGAAGTTATTGAGATCGCTATGCACGTATTGTGTGACGGCAGCTATTTGCTCGTCATTCATCATGCTGTGAAACGACGGCATACCGCGCAGGCCGTTAATAGTTACGCTAATAATATAGTACTTTGATTCCATCTTACTGTTATTAGTCAGTGGCGGATAGTAACCAGCGCCTTGTGCACCGTCACCTTTTTGCATATGACAACCCGCACAAGAGTCGTCATAGAGTTTTTTACCATTGATGGTAGCAAACCCTGTTTTGCCTTGTGTACTGCCTTCAAACTTAGCGAGCCACTGCTGCATGCTAGGATCATCGCTCATTTTCGGTATCGAGCGCACATTGACGATATTACTAGTGGGTTCAGCCAACTCGCTTTTGGACATATATACGCCGCCCCATGCGCCCTGATTGCGACTGGCCTGATTGTCAAAACGGTTGTTAAATAGCACAGGCGTCGTCTGTGGATTGGCGATAGTGGCTACATCTTGTGTTCTATTCTGACTACAGCCTGACAGCGCTATCGTTCCACCAGTTATGAGTATTACTATTGTCTTGCTCGAGCTGCGCATGCTAAAGGGTTTTATTGGTTTTTCTGCCACCATATTCATGATTGTCCCTAATGTGCCTAGTCTCATTGTTATCATCCTTGCTGTCACGCCGTACTGGTTATACAAAGTAGTTTAGCCAAGTTTCTTAGCTTTTTGATGCAAGCGTTTGGCGGCATCCATTCCAGATAGGATTGCACCTTCTTGCCACGCAGGAATGTGCGAACAATGCTCACCTGCCAGTACGATACGGTGGTCAATCTCGCAGAGTGTCTCGTAATATTGCTTGCGACTGGACTCGCTCCAGATACCGTAGCAACCCAGCGTCCAAGGGATACGGTGCCATGCAACCGAGGTGCCCGAGCGAAACTCTTTGGCATATTGCGGATGAATCTGCTTGCCATAGGCGAGCGCCGCGTTGATACGTTCTTTGGGTGTCAATGAGTTAAACTTGTACGAAGTTTCGCCAAATCCATAAGCGCCAAGTAACACACCTGAGCCTGCGCTAAACATATCTTGTGACGGGTAGGAGATTTGGGTGATGGGTAGATCGGTATAAGTGATGCCGCCGTAGATCCATTCATCCTCTTCCCAAAACCGCCGTTTGAACTCCAAACCCACTTTATACGAGCTGTCATAAGGGACGGCGGCCATGGCTTGCTTCATCGGAGCGGACACATTGATGTCAATTTGAGTCAGTATGGATAAAGGAATCGTACAAATGCACCAATCCGCGCGCACCGTTTTGGTAGCACTGTCAGGGCTGTTGCTATCAACATAATCAACAGTGACACCCGTCTCGTCTTGATTGATTTTGGTGACTTTGGCATTGAAGGTGATCATATCCCGGCACTCACGCGTAAACGCATCACCGATTTTTCCCATGCCGCCGACAGGCTGAAACATCGCTGGCTGATGTACATAGACGGTATAGTTGCTATAAATGTCCGACCACATGCCTGAGTCTATTAGCTTGTCCATTGGTATCGGCGTTGAGGGTTTGGCATCTGGCATCAAGCCACCACCCGGATACACACTATAGCCGCGATGCTTGCCCGTCTCATGGCTTTTGACATAGCGATAGCTGTTATCCAGAACGCCCCAGCCCTTGAGGCCTTCGAGGAGTTTTTCTTTGTCCTCTTTATCAACGGTATTATCAAGACTGCCTTTATTGACGGCTTTAGACAATAGCTCGGAAACATAACCGCGGATATCGTTTTGCACTTCACCCAAGCGCTGCGGTGCACCATTGAAGTGATTGGTACGATGTAGATAAGCACGATCATTGGTTTGGATAAAGGGTTGCAATGCGACGCCAAACTTTTTGCAGTAATGAAAGACCGCGTAGTGATGGATGGGCAATCGCCATGGCCCACCATTAAAGTAATTGCCTTGTTTAAAGTCGCACGTGACCTCAGCGCCGCCCAGCTCTGTATATTTGTCACCGCTATTGAGCGTCCAACTACGTCCGCCGCCGCGGTTTTGATACTCAAGCACAGTGACTTTGTAGCCTGCTTTACGTAGCTCATAAGCGGCAGTCAGTCCGCCCAATCCTGCACCCAAAATAACGATACTGGTACCAGCTGGTGCGCCTTTCAGATTCATCTCTTCTTTAAAGCTCGACTCGGATGCAAACCCCAACGTGGTCATCGCTTGATACATCGCGGTCGCGCCTGCGGTCTTGCCGATCATCGAGAGTAGTTGTCGCCGTGTGGGAGATTGGAGCAGGTCATTCATGGGTTTATCCTTATCGTGCTGGTCTTTGCCATATGATAAAGGGCAAAGATTAGAGCACATTTTTTATAGTTGTTTCTAATGCCAATTCTTAGGGCTAGCTTTTTGCTTTTATCACGCGTGTGACGTCGGCGGCGCTAACATCGCTGTTGGGTAAACCACCAAAGGTGACGCGCACATAGTTAGTGATGCTCGCAATCTGTGCAGGGCTCAAATCTTTTGAAAAGCCCGGCATCTTCGGTGCAGTGTTAAATGCCCCTTTTGCCCCAAAGGCAATCACGCCAACGAGCGCATCAGGTTTTACGCGGCGAATGCTACTGAGACCAACGATAGAGGCATAGCGCGCATCAGGCTGAGCGTAACCATCGACGCCGTGACAGCTGGCACAATGTGCTAAATATAAGTCTTTTGGCGAGCTGCTGTTCAGACCGTTATTGTTGGCGCTGTTACCATTAGCATAACTGACAGTATTCGTTTTGGCCTGCGCCAGATAGTCTTTTTGCTCCAGTAAGTCATAAGTAATGGAGTTGCTGGCTGGCTTCGGTAGGCGAGACATATTGACTGGTATGAGATAGTCATCGGTCTTAATGGCTGGGACGACTTTTAGATAAGATGCCATCGCGATCAGATCTTCATCAGTGAGATAGCGCGTGCTATGTGCCACGGCTTCCGCCATCGGTCCGCCCGCATAAGCGCGCTTATCAAGCGTTCCTGTACGCAGGTAAGTCACGATATCCATTTCGCTCCAGCGCCCAATACCAGTGTCGTTGTCAGGGGTGATATTGGGTGCAAACCATTTACCAAGGGGTGCGCCGGATAAGTAGCGGTCTTTATCAAGGCCTTGGGTTAGGTTGCGCGGCGTATGACAGGTGCCGCAATGCTCTAAATTATTGACCAGATACTCACCACGTTGCTGGGTTTGCGTGAGTCCTGCGCGGTTTTCGGTAGAGGGTACGTTGATGACATTCCATGCCAGCATCAAGCTACGGATATTTAATGGAAAAGGGAGGTGAGTGGTTTTTTCAGGGGGCTTGTCTACCACAGGGACGGTCTGAAAATAAGCAAACAAGGCACTGATATCGTCATCTGTCATGCCATGATAGGACGGATAGGGCATCGCAGGGTAAATCTGATGATTTGGCGCACGTCCTTTGCGCAAGGCTTTTTTAAAATCTGCCTCGGTATAATTTCCAATGCCATAGCGCGTCGATGGCGTGATATTGGTCGAGTAAATATTGCCAATCGGCGTCTCAATCGGTACACCGCCACTATAGTCTTCACGGTGGCAGGCCATACAGTCAGCGCTGCGTGCCACATAAGCGCCGCGATTGGCAAGAGGACTATTGGCTGGACTGACATTTGGTAGGGTTGTTCTGCTAGGCAAAGTGTCCATTGGCAGGCTGACCGTCTCTGCCATTGCAGCGGTAGCAAGTACGCTCAGCCCTGATGTTAATGCCACTACTGCAGAAAATGACGCAACTGGCATAGCTCTACAAAGCGTCTTTATAATATCCTTATAACTCATCTATATTCCCTTCTAGCAAAATGCCTGATAGTTACTAGTCATCTCTATTAAAATTAAGCAAAGAAATAAAAGCCGATACTTTCAAAAGGGACTGCCGTAGCATTGAAACGGCTACTGTCTGGCCGCTTCCACTTTGATATTTAACTTTAGGTTTTTGGTCAGTCCAAACCATGCAAATTTGTTTATATTCCACTTTGTGCGATCAATCATCGCGGTAAAGTTACCACCGCAAACTTCCTGTTTGAGACCAACACTTGTGTCACATTCAAACTTGGTGGCCGTCAGGCTAATAGGATGCGTCTCACCATGCAATGTAAGATAGCCATCTACTCGTGTTACCTGTGGTTTCTTAGCTTTATTAAAGTACCATTTTGTTGATTTAAAGCGCGCTGAAGGATGCATTTTTGCATCAAAGAAATCAGGGCCTGTTAAGCTTTTATTAAAAGAGGTATTGCCCGTATTTAGAGAGTCTATCGGTATGATTAATGAGATATCGCCAGCTCTTAAATCTGGATCATATTGTAGTTGACCGCTAATATTATAAAATCCGCCAGCGGTGGCAGAGCTTTTGAAACGTTCAATGGCAAATTTTATGTGCGTACTGGTGGGATTAATAGAGTAGGTAGCGGCATGACCGTCACTTATGGTACTGACAAGCAGTAATGGCACAATCGATAAATAGTAGACATGCGGGATTTTTTGTCCAATGCATAAGAAGCGCATGGCTACATTCCTTTGTGGGTAATATATAAAGCATTTCATCAAAAAGCACTATCCATAGTGCTAAACAGTGACCAACCAATTGCTCTTCATTATTTATACAGTATTTTTAGATGATGAGTCATACTATTTTGATAAATATATAGAGGTTATATCCGCTTATACTTAAAGCCCTTATAGCTAAAGATTTATTTTAGTTGTTCGGTATGTCGATAGTAGATAGATGTCTATCAGCATGTTTGCTATTGCTACCTTTGGCGCTACTGACGCTATTGATGATAGTGTCTCTAAACAATAGAGTAGCGAGCGCACAGGCTATGGTCAGCGATAGCAGCATCGAGACTAAGGTATGACTAAAGAAATGGTCGCCAAAGAGCATCTTATACAGTCCCATCGTCCAACCTAGTCCCGTCACTATCGTAAATATTCGGTCACGGTATGTGTATAACGATGGTAAAAACGCCAATCCATATAAAGAAAACCCTGCGCTGGCGTGAGCCGCTGGGAAACATCTGGCAGGAGTCGCAGCTACGATGTTTTGCCACAGGTTAAGGTAGGGCAGATCACCGTTAAATGAAACCAAGTCGTTTGGACAGCTCACATGGGTAAAGCCTTTGAGCGTGGCAATGGTAGCCGGTACAATTACCATTATAATCAGTAAGTAGCCAATCTCCCGAACGGGTAGCGGTAGCAGAAATCTATCGAACTTATGGCGATACTGCGAGGCAAGGTCGGGCAAAGGTTGTCGATACTTTATGATTAACACTACTATGAGGTAGACCGCCAGTAGAATTAATAGAGCTTTGGGTAAATCATAAAAGATAAAAGCATAAGGCTGCGCGCCCTTTTCTAGTAGCCAGTGTCCATTGTTATAAAATAGCTCACTGATGCGTAGGTCCAACTGGCTATGTTCAAACATTATTGTAGCAATGATGGTTACGCACAGTAATTTTAGCCAGAGCCAGGCTGTTGAGTGGTCTTCTACAGTCATAGATACCTCTGTAACGTATGTCAGATAATGATAGATTGCAGCATGACTATTTAATGATGTTTCGTCTGGTTATTGATGTCTCATGTGGCATATGTTTTGCGATCTACAGTGCTGCTATCTAGGTATTTATCATGCTTTATTAACATAAGACTGATAATGCCATTGTCCATAAAGCAGTTAAAAGACACAGCGACAAGAACTGCGCCGCCGAGCCGACATCTTTTGCTATCTTGGCAAGTGGGTGTTTGGCTGTCGATGTATGGTCGACGCACGCTTCGATACCCGTGTTTAGCAGCTCAACAATCAAAGATAAAAAAGAAGCAACTACCAGCATCATTTTTATACCAATTGAAAAAGGCACAATAATGACAGCAGTAAATAGGGCAATATTGAGCCACACGACTTGTCTAAAAGCCGCCTCAAATTTGTAAGCTGCTTTAAAGCCGTCTATTGAATAGCCAGCAGCTTTTACAATGCGATAAAAGCCCGTTTTGCCTTTTGCGCTCTCTGCAAAGCTATTAGGCGTGAGCGCACTGTGATGTGCTACCTGCTTGATAGAGCAATGCTCGGCTGGCTTGTTTTCAAGATTAATAGGAGTAATTTTATTCATATAGAATTCTTAATGATCTATTAATATCAAGGTGCACTCTCGGCTTTGCACGACCAAAAAAAACAGTCAGGTAAAGTCGATATAGCTTGAGTATAAGACGAGAGAGATTAAGAAAGTGTTAAGAGACTATAGAGAGGCTGGGATACGTGGTAATGAACATTAAATAGAGAAGAGCGTATTTTTTAGATGAGGCTTTTTGGCGCTATAACATGTGCTACTTGTAATAAATACTAAAAGTGCTACCGCCTGAATGATTGGCTTGATGGGTTAGCTGCCAGCCCATATGAGACATGATGCGTTGTACAATGCTTAGTCCCAAACCTGAGCCTTCAACCTTGTGATTGATATCATGCTTCGGTGACAAGGCTGTGCCTTTACCCTCGTCTTGATAGTCATGAGTCAATCGCTCAAATCGCTCGTAGAGTAGAGGCATCATCGCCTCAGGAATACCAAGACCCGTATCAGTGACCATAATTTTTTCGTCATCGATAGTGATGATGACTTCGCCATCATCGGTATACTGAAACGCATTTTTTATCAAATTACCCAATGCCATTTTTAATAGCTCAGGACGCACATAGGCACTATATTCTTGCTCAGCGATTACCTGACACGTGACAGTCTTGTAGCGTAGCAAATAGGTCAATCGCTGCACCTCGGCTAAGACAATGCTATTGATGGATGTTTGCGGTGCATCAAGCTTTTCAGGCGCACGCGAGAGTAAGAGCAAGGCTGTGATAATCTCAGAAGTCTCACGCGCGGTATCACCAATACGATTGGTAAACTCGGTTAGATGGCTGTCTGTTGGGAGTTGCGACGCTAGCACCTCAGAGGCACCCATAATGATGGTCAAAGGCGTGCGCAGCTCGTGACTGACATCCCCTGTAAACAGTTGCTCGCGTTTTAGATATTGCTCGAGTTTTTGGTTTTTTTCATCGATCGCTCGCGCCAACACCCCGACTTCAGAAGGCAAGTGCGTGAGTTCCGTTAAGTTTTTATAATCGCTCTCAACCGCTTGTTTTAGATCGAGTAGGGGCTTGATGATCTGTTTGGAGGACAGATGAGAGAATATAGCTGCGATAAGTAAACTCAGTATTACGGCCACTTTGAGCGTGTCCGCAAAAATATCTTCTAAGTTTTCAAAGATTTCTAACACAGGGTAGTGACTCATCACTATCTCAACCCCTTCTATGTAGGTCAAAATATATGCTTGATCGCCTTGCTCATACGCAAAAAAGTGTAGATGGGTGCGCTTCTGCTCAGTGCCTTTGTTAACAGTGCTTTTATTAAGAGTAACGTCAGTTTCTTGCACGGTGTCATTCGCAGAGGCTTGCAGACTGACTGGTGCATAATCATAGCGGTAGATTTTAATGCCTGGGTCAGCCGTATAAATAGGCTGATCGCCATGTTTTTCTTGACTCATCTCCAGCTGTTGCAATAGACGTGCTTTGACCAATTCTCGCTCTATTCTGCTTTCTGCATACAAAAAAATGCTGACAAAAGCGCTGCATAGTAGTAAGGCAAATATAAAATAAGAGAAGCGAAACTTATTGGCGATTGAGTGTATGTTGAGCATAGAGGCACTTATATAGTAAAGCGGTATAGTAACGATAGGGGGTAAGGGTTTGTGGCACAAGATATATCTTCAATGAGCACGAGCGCTTTCGAAGTTAAGTGGGATCTATCACCTGATAACCTACACCAGGCAGGGTGATAATCATAGGTTTATCGAATGGTTTATCGACCTGCGCTCGCACGCTATGCATATGGGTGCGTAGCGCATCACTACTTGGGATGTCTTGCCCCCATACTTTTTCTTCAATCTCGTATTTGCTGACGACTCTCGGTGCGGCACTCATTAGGATATGCAGTATTTTAAATCCAGTTGGTGTGAGCCTAATGGATTTTCCTTCGCGTATAATAGTATGCTCGCTGTTATTCAATGATAGCGCACCCACGGCGATACTGTGTACAAAATGATCATCCTCATGACGACGTATGAGCGCTTTTATACGACATTCTAGCTCAATCAACGAAAAAGGCTTGACCAAATAATCATCAGCACCGCTATCAAATCCTGCTACTTTATCTAAAAGCGTATCGCGCGCAGTGAGCATCAGCACTGGTGTCTTGTCGTGCAATTCTTCTCTGAGCTTTTTGCATAATTGCGTGCCATTCATACCTGGTAGCATCACATCGAGCAATATCACGTCATAATGATTGCTTGAGGCGAGTGTGAGCCCACTATAGCCGTGATGTGCGTTGTCCAGCTCAAAGCCTTTGGGCTCAAAAAACGCATAAATGTTGGCGACAATATCGGGATTGTCTTCAATAACGAGTATCTTATACATAATGCTGACCTAAGAAATAGTGGTTGCTTAAAGGATAACGCAATATAAAAACAGGTTAGTGATGCACGTTAAAAAAGGTTGGTGCACCTTTGACCTCATTGGTTGTAATGCCAAAAAAGCTCAGCAACGTCGGCGTAATAAAATCATGTGACACCGGCTGACTGCTCATACTAGAGAGACTATCTGCATCGATGTTATTACTGTCCGGTGACCAAATTACCGCAGGAACATGTTTTTGGGTATCTGGTGCAAATGTATAAGGCAGACCATGCAAGTAAATATTATTTTCACCCAAACTTTCTCCATGGTCACTCATATAGACCATGACGACATCATAATCTTGTTCATAAGGTTTTAAGGTATCAATCACGTTATTCAAGAAATAATCAGTGTAGCGAATGGCGTTATCATAGCCATTTATTACAGACTGGGCATCACATTTCGACAGCTCATTGGTCATACAGACAGGTCTATAGGTTTCAAATTCTTTAGGATAACGCTGGTAATAAGCAGGGCCATGATTGCCCATTTGGTGCAACAAAATAAGCGTGTCTTTAGGCATCTCTTTCTGTGAGCTGCCTGACTTAACCAGTGTATCAAAACCATCAAGCATACCAATATCTCGGCATTCAATATCACAATTTGGATTGGTATCAGTCGTCTTGTAGTCCTCAAAAGTCACACGATCAGCCACACCTTTAGAGCTAGAGTTATTGTCTCGCCACACGACATTGATCCCTTGCTTGCTGAGTGTATCGAGTACGTTTTCGTTATACTTAGCGGTATCTACGTCGTAGTTTTCTCGATTGGTATAACTGAACATACAGGGTACGGAATAGGCGGTCGATGTGCCGCAAGAGACCGCGTTTTTAAAACTATAAAGGTTTAATTGCTTTGAGAGCAGCGGCGTGGTGTTGCGTGTATAGCCATTTAAACCAAAGTGATCCGCTCGAGCAGTTTCGCCAACCACAAACACCATCAGTTTGGGTTTTGCAATGCTGTTGTCAGGGGTTAATCGCCTTGCATCTGTCGCATGCAGCGTGAAAGTATCAGGACGGCGCAGCTCTTTAATATAGTTTTCGCCAAGTTTTAACATTGAGTAAATAGGCGTAATCGGGTTGGCATAAGAGCGCACTTCTTTATGCTGACGAAAGAAGCTGGCGTACTGATCACCAAAGGGTAAGAGACAAGCGGCGATGACTGCGATAGATAATATCAGCGTAACTGTTTTTTGTAGAATGCTGAGTTGCCAGGTAAAGCGCTTTAAGCGAATTTTGCTAATAATAAACGCTGGCAACACCCCCAATATCAGCACTCGAATCACCAGACTGGGTGTGAACAATCCCATCGCTTCTGCTTGATCGGTCTCCATGCTATTGATTAGCATATTGGTGTCAAATATCGTTCCGTAAGCATCAGTAAAATAACCACAGATGGCGGCAGTAATCAGCAGCGTTATCAACACTGGCTTGGCAATCTGGTGATAGCAAAGCAGCTGTAATACCAGCCACATCAGTCCAAATAGCACACCCGTAATAGACAGTATAAAACCTATGTTTTTGCTAAATGGATAGACATTTAGCACCTGCTCGAAAAATCCAGTATTAGCAGTCGCGACCAAATACAAGGCAGTGGTAATCAGAAGATAACTGAGATTGACTTCACGATGATATAGCTGACTTAGGAAATGGGTTTTTCCATGAGATGTGGGCGTATTTATTTTGACGGCTTGAGGTATTGACATACAAGAACTTCTCAACAAAATGGTAGGAAACGTCATTCCTTACCATATCAAACGGGCTGTTAAGAAGGTGTTAAGGTGGTATCTCTGATACTTATGCCAATAGAAGAGAGGTTGAATGGTTCGTTTAGACGTGTGTTAAGACGTTCACTGATAGATGCTATAGCATACTCAAATTATTCTGGGTTCATCATAGCCATTAGCTGAGGTTTGTTCTTTATGGTAATAAAGCCATAGTGCATATTGATAATGGTCTGTTTTTGCCACGATTGGATGATCTTATTGATGGTTTGTCGGGTGGTGCCGAGCATGAAGCCAAGCTCCTCTTGCGACAAGCGTAGATCTATTTTTATATCAGCGCCTACCTGCTTGCCATAAGTGCCAATCAGCCCGATGAGCATACTAGCCAGTCTTGCGGATGTATTTAGCGAGGTCGCATTATCAATCCAGTCAAAGGCTCTACGTATCCGCCCGCAGGTAATGAGCGCGAGATGCTTGTATAAAATTGGGTGCTGCTCAGCGGTGTGGATCACTGACTTTCTAGGGATGGACAGTAAAGTAACCTTGTTTGTAGTCCACGCATCATGGGTACGAGGGTTGTCATCGATGATAGATATCTCACCAAACCAATCGCCACTAGACAGATGGGTAAGGGTCATGGCGTTTCCGCTAGCGCTTACATTACAGACCCTGATCGTCCCTGCCAAAACTAAGTGTAAGGCCGCATCATCATTATCACCAACCGCATGAATCATCTGGTTTTTTTGATACGTTTTGAGCACAGTGCTATGTGCCAGTTGTGTCTGGATTTCGGCTGGCAAGTGAGTAAACCAAGGGTCATTATCTAGATGATGAGTGATATTCATAAGTGTAATGTTTTTGACAGATTTGGGGTTACAAAATAGTGTAGAGTGATGTTTCAGGATATCTACAATTGTAAAGGACTATACAATGCAAACAGCTATGGACACCACCACACAAACGCATTCAACCTCGAGTGTACACCAAAACATGAGCGAGCAAGAGTGGGAGATGCGCGTCAATCTTGCAGCTTGTTATCGCATCATTGCCTCTTATGGCTGGGATGATTTGGTATTCACGCATATCTCAGCCCGCGTTCCAGGGACAGAAGACGAATTCTTGATCAATCCGTACGGAATGTTATTTGAAGAGATTACCGCATCTAGCCTAGTCAAAGTAAACAAAGCTGGCGAAAAATTAGCGCCATCAGAATTCGATGTCAATCCAGCAGGGTTTATCATCCATAGTGCGGTGCACGAAGCTCGTGACGATGCCCACTGCGTGATTCATTTGCATACAAACGATGGTGTTGCTGTATCGGCACAAGAGCAAGGATTATTGCCCATCTCCCAACAATCGCTATTTCCTTTGTCTAATCTAGCGTACCACGGCTACGAAGGTGTCGCGCTCAACCCAGAAGAAAAAGTTCGTTTGGTCGCTGATTTAGGTGACGCTCACTTTATGATTTTACGTAACCATGGTCTGCTGACGTGTGCCGATACCGTGGCCAATGCGTTTTTGTATATGTACATCATGCAACGCGCTTGCGAGATTCAGATAAAAGCGCAGAGCGGCGGCGGTGCATTGACACCGATACCAGCTCAAATATTGGCAGGTATTCAAGCGGCATCTGAGGAAGTCACGAGAGGCGCAAATGGTGATATCGCATGGCCTGCACTGTTAAGAAAACTACGTCGCACTGACCCATCATTTGAGGAGTAAGCCAGTAATGATGACCTTGGAGGAATGGCAACGACAGGGAGAGTATTTGACTGTTGATGGTCAGCAGATTTTCATACGGCATGCAGGGGACAAAAGTGCGCCTGCATTGCTACTGATTCATGGTTATCCTAGTGCAAGTTGGGATTGGGAAGGGATATGGGAGGCGCTCACTGAGCGCTACTATGTCATCACACTCGATATGCTAGGGTTTGGGTTGTCAGATAAACCAAAGAATGCTCGCTACTTAATCAGTGAGCAAGCTGATATTTGTCAGGCTGTTTTGCGCCAATGCGGCGTCAGTGACTATCATATATTGGCGCATGACTATGGCGATACCGTGGCTCAAGAACTGCTATCAAGGCAAGTACATACCGATAACGAGTTCTATATTGGTAGCGTTTGCTTTTTAAACGGTGGACTGTTCCCTGAAACGCACAAACCTATCCTAATTCAGAAACTATTGATCTCGCCAGTAGGTCCTTTGGTATCCAAACTGATCACTAAGCAGAAGTTTGCGAGCAGTCTGCAGCGTGTCTTTGGACCCAACACACCACCTACACCTGATGTCATCGATACTTTATGGCAGCTACTAACTCACAATGAGGGTTTAGCAGTGATGCACAAACTCATCAACTATATGCCGCAGCGTAAGCAATATCGTGAGCGCTGGGTAGGAGCCATTATAAAGAGTACGGTACCAGTTAAATTGATCGCTGGTGCTAAAGATCCGATATCAGGTCAGCACATGATGAATCATTATCGTACGTTGATTCCAAATGCTAATGTCACCGAAATGCTGATGTTAGGTCATTATCCGCAGATCGAGGATGCTGAAGCGATAACTACTGCCTATCTACAGTTTAGAGATACTATTTAGAAACGCTGTAGTCTAAATAGAAGTTGTATTTGTCACACAGTTTTACTGTCAAAAAGCGCAGGTCATCACATGATGCCCTGCGCTTCTTATGTATGGTAAGTATGAGTTAAAAGTACAAAAAATCTCTAAATCTGATTTGATTCATTACTGCTGTTAAATAATGCGCTCACGATTACGGAATCAAACTGTCTACGAGCAGTTGAATACTCGTACTTAATGCCTCATTAGCGAATTTTTTGTTTCTTAAGCTATGACTACAGACCGCTTCAATTTGGGTGGAAAAGTCAGAGTAGTGCTGGGTAACTGCCCAAATATGAAAAATCAAATGAATAGCAGAAACAGATTTAATCTTGTCATCTGCAATCCACCCATCAATCACTGCCACCTTTTCTCGAACCAAATATCTTAAAGGTCCCTTCAGCACCCCCATTAAGTGAGGTGCTCCTTGCATGATCTCTAATGCATATAGTCTCGATGCTGCAGGTGACTTCTTTGAAATCTTATATTTTTCTTCAATATAAGTTTTTAGTGCATCTCTTGGATCTTGGTTGATATTGATATTGCTTAAAGGGGACAGCCACTCACTGAGCACCGTTTCTAAAGCAGCAATATAAAGAACCTCTTTGTTTTTGAAGTAATAAAATATATTCGATTTAGAAATATCAGCTTCTTCAGCAATCCTCTCCATTCGCGCGCCATTTAGTCCTTCTTGCGAAAAGACAATCAATGCAGCATTGATAATATGCGCTTTTTTCTTGAGTACTTTTGAGCTTGTTTCTGTCTCTTCTTTTAGCACGCTGTCTTTCACTGTCATGTCCTTCATTATAAAGTCGCATAAATCCAATTATAGATGATCGTTGGTTGAATTTAAAAAGGGGGCAAAGCCCTCAGGCACAAGCACTATTTATTGGTCAACATATTGCTCTCAGCATCGATGAATATCCTATTGGTTTATAGGTATGTCGGTTGCCACAATCGGCTTTACCAGTCTCTTTTTTACTGTTGATTAAGCTCACCTCATCCAGATTACCATCAAAATCTATTTTTCAAGTATCTCTGCACTATTTTATAACAAACTGCACCGTTTTATAACAGGGTGCACTATCTCTATGCATATTTTTAAACCATATGGTCTAAAAAATTTATACTAAAAATTGCATAAGTTATTGATAAATAATGATAAAAAACTATGGCATAGGTTTTGCTATGTAAAAAAACATAAAAGAATTTTTATTTCTTTTATAGCTATCTTCTTTTCTTCTCGAAATTTATAGGTGACCTCATGGAAATAGGAATTTTTTGTCCGATTGGTAACAACGGTTGGTTAATCTCAAAAAACGCGCCGCAGTATAAGCCAACCTTTGAGCTTAACAAGCAAATTGTGCAACGTGCTGAGCATTATGGTTTTGATTTTGCGCTCTCAATGATCAAGCTGCGCGGTTTCGGCGGTGAGACTGAGTTTTGGGATTATAACCTCGAAAGCTTTACTTTGATGGCAGGGCTTGCGGCAGTCACGTCCAAAATAAAAATCTATGCCACATCAGCAACGTTAGTGATGCCGCCCGCAATCGTAGCGAGAATGGCGTCGACGCTTGATAGTATCTCAAACGGACGGTTTGGGTTGAATGTCGTGACTGGCTGGCAAGAAGCAGAATATGGACAGATGGGAATGTGGCCAGGCGATGATTATTTTGGTAAGCGCTATGACTACTTATCTGAATATGTACAAGTCCTAAGAGACCTGTGGGCGACCGGCCAGTCTGATTTGAAGGGTGAGTTCTTCCAAATGGATGACTGTCAGGTGAAGCCTATTCCACAAGCGGATATGAAAATCATCTGTGCCGGTCAATCAGATACGGGCTTGGCGTTCTCTGCAAAATACGCTGACTACAACTTTGTATTTGGTAAAGGTCTGAACACGCCAACTGCCTATGCTGGCATTAACGACCGTTTAAAAGTACATACGGATCAGACGGGTCGCAATGTTCCCACCTATGTCCTCTTCATGGTCATTGCAGATGAGACCGATGAAAAAGCGCAGGCAAAATGGCAATCATACAACGATGGTGCGGACTTTGAAGCCATCGATTGGTTGCAATCACAAGGCGGTAAAGACAAAACATCAGGTAAAGATACCAACGTTCGCCATATGGCATCAAGCGTTTCGCCAGTCAATATCAATATGGGTACGCTAGTCGGCTCTTTTGAAAATGTCGCCAGCATGTTGGACGAAGTTGCCGAAGTACAAGGCACGGATGGCGTCTTACTGACCTTTGATGACTTCGTACAAGGTGTGGAAGATTTTGGTAGCAGGATCCAACCTTTGATGCAGAGCCGTATCAATGTCGATACCCCAGTGGCCAGCCAAGCTGTCAGTGAAGCTTAATAAAAGGAGTGGATATGAATTCGGTTAATAGCATTTGTGCAGACTTTACTAAGGAATCCTCTCCTGTTTTAGAGTCGTTGCCTGAACCTATCAAATTAGATCCATCACAAACGGCACTGATCGTCGTAGACATGCAAAACGCGTATGCCAGCCAAGGCGGCTACCTGGATTTGGCTGGGTTCGATGTCACAGCAACCAAACCCGTCATCGATAAGATAAAGCAAGCGGTAGATATTGCGCACCAAGCTGGCATACAAGTCATTTACTTCAGAAATGGCTGGGACAATAAATATGTAGAAGCGGGTGGTAGTGGATCGCCTAATTATCACAAATCAAACGCCCTAAAAACCATGCGTAAGAACTCCGAGCTTGAGGGAACGTTATTAGCAAAAGGGGGCTGGGATTACGAATTGGTCGACGAGCTGAGCCCTGCGCCTCAAGACATCGTTATAGACAAGCCTCGATATAGCGGCTTTGCCAACACCAACTTCGACAGCGTATTGCGATCACGTGGCATACGTAACTTATTACTCACTGGTATAGCAACCAACGTCTGCGTTGAATCTACGCTTCGAGATGGGTTTTTCCTTGAGTATTTTGGGGTTTTGTTAGATGACGCTTGTTATCAGGCAGGACCAGTAGAGGCTCATGAGGCCACAGTATATAACGTAAAAACATTTTTTGGTTGGGTGTCTGATGTTGCCAGCATGCAGCAGTGCTTTTCAGATAGCTAACGTTTTACCTAGCCAGTTTTTAGCAATCTAAACCAAGCGTTTCATACTTAATCTAACTTAATAGGAATATAGATATGTCTAAACAAGTGATTATCCCTAAAGGTACCAGCAAACCATTAGCCCCTTATGTTCCCGCTACCAAGGCTGACAACATCGTTTATGTCTCAGGCACACTACCCTTTGATGAAAATAACGATGTCGTACATGTGGGTGATGCAGCCGCCCAAACCCGCCATGTCTTAACGACGATCAAAAACGTAATCCAAACTGCTGGCGGCGATATGGATGATGTGACTTTTAATTCGATCTTTGTAAAAGATTGGGCAGATTATGACGCGGTCAATCAAGTCTATGCAGAGTTCTTCCCCAACGATAAGCCAGCAAGATTTTGTATTCAATGTGGACTAGTAAAACCAGACGCGCTAGTCGAAATCGCTTCAATAGCACACGTTGGATAAAACAGCCTATTTAAAAACTGCAGTTAGTGAGTTTAAGTTACCTAACATTTAACCCCCTAGCATGTAACGGTAGTAGGGCGATTTAGTTGACCACATATGTGGTGAGATATTGTTTAAAAGGAAATGACAGATGAATACAGTAATTAAAGAAAGCCAAGCCACGCAGTCCTCATTAATGAAACATAAGTCTAAAGAATCATTCACCCCTACGGCAGATAACTTAACTGACATGCAGAAAACATTTAGAGAGGCGATGAGCAAGCTTGCGGCTGCCGTCAATATTATCACCACTGAGGGTCCAGCAGGGCGTGCAGGATTTACCGCCTCAGCGGTATGCAGTGTCACTGACGCACCGCCAACCCTATTGGTATGTTTGAATAGAAACGCTTCTGTATACCATACCTTTAAAGAAAACATGGTGCTATGCGTCAACACATTGGGTCTTGAACATCAAGATCTAAGCGGCGTATTCGGCGGCAAGACGGCTCCAGAAGAAAGGTTTGAGCAAGGCAGTTGGTCCACGCTAGCAACAGGATCGCCTGTATTAGAGGACGCTATTATCTCTTTTGATTGCAAAATCAAACTCATCAGCTCGGTGGGAACCCACGATATTCTCATTTGTGAAGTATTGGATATCAAACACAAGCCCGATTGTGAAAGTCTCATCTATTTCAATCGAGACTACCATCGACTAAGTAAGTGCAAAAAATAAGTATCACACCTCTACTTTTTAAGGATATTTGAAATGGACAAATGGTTTGTTAAATGGCGTCCCTACACTGGGAACCTAGAAACGACACCGGTAGGTATCAATGAATACTTACCAATGGGTAAAAGTATTGTTTTGGGCGCACAGCATTCATTCGCAATGTTTGGTGCAACAATTTTAGCCCCGTTGCTGATGGGGTTTGATCCGAGCTTAACCATGCTGATTACTGGTATAGGCACGATACTTTTCTTCCTCATTACGGGCGGTCATGTACCCAGTTACTTAGGCTCGAGCTTTGCATTTATCGGAGCGGTAGTAGCAGTCACAGGATATAGCGGCACGGGTATGAATCCCAATATCGGCATTGCGCTTGGTGGTACCGTGGTCTGCGGGATTTTATACGCATTGATGGGTCTACTGGTGATGAAGACAGGTGCAGAGTGGATTGAGAACTTGATGCCCCCTGTGGTCACTGGGTCCATCGTCATGATTATCGGTTTGCACTTAGCGCCTGTCACCATACAAAGCGTCATCGGTAATAGCTTTGATTCTTGGATGGCGCTGGTCACTGTGTTGTGTATCTGTGCAGTCGCCGTATTTACCACAGGTATGGTAAGGCGCTTGTTACTGTTAATAGGACTGGTAGCGGCATATTTTGTTTACTTCCTCTTAACCAATGTGATGGGAATGGGCACGCCTATTGATTTTGCGCCAGTAGCGAGTGCGGCTTGGTTCGGTATGCCAACACTATATTCTCCTGTATTTGAAATGAGTGCCATATTAGTCATCGCACCTGTCTTTATCATTCTGATCGCCGAAAACCTTGGGCATTTCAAAGCAGTAGAAGCCATGACTGGTAAAAGTATCTCACCGTATATGGGTAGAGCGTTCTTCGCTGATGGTCTCTGTACCACGCTCTCGGCTTCGGTAGGCGGTACTGGTATGACGACTTATGCAGAAAACATCGGCGTGATGGCAGCGACCAAAATCTACTCTACCGTTGTCTTTGTCATAGCAGGTGTTTTTGCCATTTTATTGGGCTTATCCCCTAAGTTTGGCACCTTGATTAGCACCATCCCTGTGGCTATCTTGACGGGTGCTTCAATCGTAGTCTTTGGTCTAATTACGATCGCTGGTGCGCGCATTTGGATGAATGCAAAAATCGATTTCAGTAAGAATGGCAATATGTTGGTCGCTGCAGTACCAGTGATTTTAGGAACGGGTAACTATTCATTGAACATTGCCGGCTTTGATTTGGGCGGTATCGGCACCGCTACTTTCTTAGCCATTCTTATGAACCTCGTTTTCAACTTTAGAAACAAACCAAAAGCGACAAGCGTAACCACTGATAAAGAAACCGCTACAACAGAGCCGCTCCTAAAGCTCAACACATAATTTTAAAACCCTGTTTTATATCAATTTGAGGAATCGTGTCATGAATGCACAACCACACAACGTACAACAACTAATCAATGGCGAGTTTACAGAGTCAACTACCACCCAATGGATTGATATCACTAATCCAGCCACTCAAGAAGTGATCGCTAAGGTACCACAGTCCACACCTGATGAAATTGAACAAGCTATCAAAACAGCATCTGAGGCGTTTCAGAGCTGGCGTACCACACCGATCAGCAAACGAGCTCGCGTCTTTTTGAAGTATCAAGAGTTGATACGCGCACATATGGATGAGCTGGCGGCGCTACTGACCGAAGAGCAAGGAAAAACGCTGGCAGATGCTAGAGGCGATGTGTTTAGAGGGCTTGAGGTTGTAGAACATGCAGCAGGTATCGGTAATTTGCAGCAAGGTGGCTACATCGAAAACGTTGCCAGCAGCGTTGACATGTATACCGTCCAGCAGCCGATAGGCGTCTGCGCAGGCATTACGCCTTTTAATTTCCCTGCCATGATCCCGCTATGGATGTTCCCAATGGCCATCGCTACCGGCAATACTTTTATCTTAAAGCCATCTGAACAAAACCCAATTGTCACCATGAGGTTGGTTGAGTTAGCGCTTGAGGCAGGTATACCAAAAGGCGTATTAAATGTGGTTCATGGTGGCAAAGATACCGTAGATGCCCTATGTGATCATCCAGACATAAAAGCGATGTCCTTTGTTGGGTCAACCGCAGTGGGTAAGCATGTCTATGATCGAGCAGGTCAAGCGGGCAAGCGTGTACAGTGCATGATGGGTGCAAAAAACCATGCCGTTATTATGCCAGATGCCAACAAAGAACAATGTTTGAACCAGTTAGCAGGGGCAGCGTTTGGGGCAGCAGGGCAGCGATGTATGGCACTGTCTGTTGTCGTCATGGTTGGCGCGTCTAAACAATGGGTCGATGATATTGTAGAAAAGTCATCACAACTGGTGGTTGCTGCTGGCAATGACGACAAAGACTTAGGTCCTCTCATATCCAAACAGGCCAAAGCCCGCGTTGAGCGTTTAATCCAAGCAGGCGTGGATGAAGGCGCAACCCTCAGACTAGATGGTCGCGGCTGTCAGGTAGAAGGTTATGAAGACGGCAACTTTGTTGGTCCGACTATCTTAGACAACGTAACCACTGATATGAGTTGCTATACCGAAGAAATATTTGGCCCTGTCTTATGTATTGTATACGCTGACACGCTTGAGGAAGCAATCCAAATCATCAATGCCAATCCAAACGGTAATGGTACCGCGATTTTTACCCAGTCTGGAGCCCATGCACATAAGTTCCAACAAGACATAGACGTCGGACAAGTAGGTATCAATCTACCGATTCCAGTACCGCTACCTATGTTCTCGTTCACAGGGTCTAGAGCCAGTAAGCTCGGCGATTTAGGTCCGTATGGCAAGCAAGCAGTACAGTTCTATACACAGACCAAAACTGTGATCTCGCGCTGGTTCGATGAAGATGCGAGCAAAGGCGTCAATACGACTATTTCTATGAGCTAGACCTACGGCATAGCAAACCTAGAAAACCATGTCAGAGCGTGTCATTAATTAAGCCCTAAAAATGGCACGCCCTACATGACAACATACAAAAGCAAATGTAAATGCAAATGCAAATGGTGGATTTTATGAACATCAATACGATACCAGAAATCATTGAAGATATTAAAGCAGGAAAAATGGTCATACTCATGGATGATGAGGATAGAGAAAATGAAGGTGACCTCATTATGGCAGCAAGTCTTGCCAAACCCGAAGATATTAACTTTATGATTACACATGCAAGGGGTTTGGTTTGTTTGACACTGACCTCTGAGCGCTGCAAACAATTAAACTTACCGTTGATGTGTAAAAACAATAAAGCACCTTACAGTACAAATTTCACCGTTTCAATTGATGCCGCAAAAGGCGTCAGTACTGGCATATCAACGGCAGACAGAGCTCAGACTATCAGAACCGCTGTGTCCCAAGACGTTACCTGTGATGATGTTGTAACCCCAGGACATATTTTCCCACTTATGGCTAAAGAAGGCGGTGTCTTAGAGCGTGCGGGTCATACTGAAGCAGGTTGCGATCTGACGAGACTGGCTGGCCTCGAGCCTGCTGCAGTCATCGTAGAGATCATCAATCAAGATGGTGAAATGGCTCGTAGAAATGATCTTATCAAATTTGCCGATACCCACAGTTTAAAGGTCGGGACCATAGATGAGTTAATCAAATATATTAAGTCTCAAGAGGGTGTCGATAGTAAAGGCAAAGTTGAATATATCGAAGAAGCGCTTTCACATGAGTATTGTGAAAGCGATGAGCGCATCGCTGAGCCAAGTTAGTAAACCTAACGTAACTCTAGAATAGTAAAGCCATTAGCTGTTTTTATAGCCATTTAAATTTCACTACAATTGGACGGTCACTTATGTTAGTCAAAAAATACCCTTGTAAGAACGACTCGTCAAAAACGATCGTATTTAGTTCAGGTTTAGGCGGACGTGCTGACTTTTGGTTACCTCAAATTGAGCGTTTTACCGAGCATTATCATGTGGTTTGTTACGAACAAGAAGGGGTGTTGCCTGATAGCGAACGCTTACCTGACAATTATTCTATGCAAGATTTGGCAGCGCAGTTAATTGAAGTTTTAGAAGCAGAAGGGCTGTCTAATTGTCATTTTGTCGGTCATGCGCTTGGCGGGTTCATTGGTATGGAAGTCGCTCATAAGGCACCAGAGCTATTAGACAAGTTAGTTATCTTGAATGGTTGGGAGAGCCTAGACCCTCACACTATCAAATGTTTTAGTATGCGAACCAGCTTGCTACAAGATACAGGGATAGAGGCGTTTGTACGCGCGCAAGCGATATTCTTGTACCCACCGATCTGGATCTCAGACAACATAGAAGCACTCACACAAAAAGAAGATAAAGCCATTGCTAACTTTGCACCAATTGAGAACGTGCTAGCGAGATTAAAAGCTTTGCAGGCTTATCAGCCCCTCATAAACGCCAAACATATTAAAAACAAAACGTTAGTGTTGAGCAACCTTGACGATGTTTTGGTGCCATGGCAACGTGGTCTGGCGTTAGCCGGTAGTATGCAAAACGCCCAGTTTGAGTTAATGCTGACAGGTGGACATGGCAGTACAGTCACTGAGACCTGCTCAACCAATAGCAAAATCCTGCAATTCTTATCCAAAAACTAAAGTCAATGAGGAAGTATTATGACTGATTCACTATCGTTATCTTCAGAAGGTCTTGATCAACTGTTTGGTAAGGCCAGATCCTTTAACGCTTGGCAACAAAAAGACGTGCCAGATGCGTTACTTGAAGAGATCTATCACTTGGTTAAAATGGCGCCTACCTCAGCCAATTGTTCACCTGCACGATTTATATTTCTCAAATCTGATGAAGCGAAAGCGCGCTTAGAGCCTGCACTATCATCAGGGAACGTTGAAAAAACAATGACAGCACCCATCACTGTCATTGTCGCTCATGATGAAGCGTTTTATGAAGAGCTTCCCAAACTATTCCCGCACACGGATGCCAGATCATGGTTTACGTCTAGTACCGAACTTGTAAAGGAAACAGCGTTTAGAAACAGCTCTATGCAAGCGGCTTATCTTATCTTGGCATGCAGAGGGTTGGGGTTAGATACGGGTCCCATGTCTGGGTTCGATAACGATCTAGTGGATAAAACCTTTCTCAAAGACAGTAACTGGTCCTCAAATCTACTCATCAATATAGGCTATGGTAAACCCGATCAGTTGTATCAGCGCTTGCCAAGATTAGATTTTGATGAGGCTTGTCAGGTCTTATAAAACCCGTTATTCGTACAGTGTGCTGTCTTGCGATCAGTAGATTGAGTCGATGACAGTTGTAGAGAGAGCTATTTTTATTTTGGTTATCCAAAAATTAAGCCACCTGTTTATACTTAGCAAGTGGCTTATTTATGAGGCATAGCACAGCTGGCTTGTCGCTAAGGCTGTGACTGTAGTTGCTGTGCTTAAACTCTCGCTCTCAAGTTCCTGTGCTTAAACTCAAATTCTTAAGTTCTGTAAAGCACTTTTACCACATGCCATCCAAATTTGGTCTTGACTAGATGCGGAGTGAATAGCTCACCGTTGAAACAAACCTTGTCAAATGGTCCTACCATTTGACCTTTTTTGAACTCACCTAAGCTGCCGCCTTTCTTACCCGACGGGCAGGTCGAGTGTTTTTTCGCCAGCACATCAAATGCAGCGCCTTTTTTAAGTTTGCCGATAATGTCTTTAGCCAGTTCTTGGTCTTTTACTAAAATGTGTAGTGCGCTAGCGGTACGTGCCATAATCTAAACCCTGCATAAAATATCGATTGTCAGGATATTATAGCATTACTTACTTTGGTTACTAAGTTGAACTTAATATTGATATTGTTCAAGAGTAGGAGTGGTAATGAGCCGTTTATAATAGGATTTTAGCATTTGTTGCTATCATTATTAGACCACTAATCACCATCAAAATCAGCAGCATTATTCTAAACTGACTAATGCTAATACCTGCCAAAAAGCGTTTGCCAATGACATTGCCAATCACGGCGCCCAGTCCTAATATAAGAGCATACACCCATATCTTGACAGTGAGTATCCCAAAAAAGGTGTAGCTGACGATTTGTATAATACCTACAAAGAAAGAATTAGCTGTTTTAGTCGCAATAAGGCTTTCTTTTTCTAGTCCAGCATTCATATAAAAAGGGTTAAGAATAGGGCCGAGACCGCCTACTAATGTGCTCATAAAAGCAATGGCAAAGCCTACAGGTACAAAACCTACTTTTGGCATATCAAATGTTTTACTTACTTTACCAAACTTGTATTGGAAAATAGTAGAGACTAAAAATGCACCAACCAATAACTGAATCCAGCCTGCATCTAAACGACTAAACACCAATGCGGCAAGCCATGCGCCCACGATAGCGCTTGGGACATAGTACTTAGTCAATGACCAATCAATATCATGCCAAAATAAATAGAGCCGCGAGGCATTACTTAAAAAGGTAGCCACGTTGATCACAGGAGGTGCAACCGCTGTCCCTATCATCGAAGAGGTGACTGGTATCAGCAGCATAGCACCGCCACCACCTGATATGGTGGAGATAATAAAAGCGACTATACCAGCGAAAAATAAGCCTGATAAGTGCCAAGTTGGGATGGGTTGTAGTAAGTCTAAAACAAAGAGCACTATAAAATCCTATTTTATAAGTGACATCAAGTAGTGATGTTTTGCTGATTTTGGTCAGCTGACAAAAGAGCTAGGAGTGTTAAATAACTGTTGAAAGTAGAGTAAAAATATCTCTAAAAAAACGGTGGTCATACATAGAGTATAACCACCGCCGGAGAGACATTTAGAGACGTACTAGCAATAATTTATGCAGCAGTCTTTTTGAAGCGTTTACGATAGATTTTGCGAATAATTGGCATAAATACCATCAGTAAAGCAAGTACCCATAGTGACATGGTGATTGGGCTACTCCATAGAATAGACATCTCACCTTGAGAGATAGAAAGAGCGCGACGTAGGTTGGATTCCATCATTTCTCCCAGTACATAACCTAGAATAAGCGCTGATAGAGGGAAGTGTAGCTTACGTAAGAAATAACCAAATATCCCAAGCCCTACCATGAACACCATGTCAAACGTGGTGCTATTAATAGAGTAGACCCCAACGAAACTAATAGCGGCGATCGATGGTATTAGGATATAGTTTGGTACATTAAGTAGTTTAGAGAACAGGCCAACTAGCGGAATATTCATTACTAACAAAATGACGTTACAGATGAACAAGGAGGCAATAAGACCCCAAACAATATCAGGCTGCTCTGTAAATAGCTGCGGACCTGGTGTGATATTGTATAAGGTCAATGCACCCATCATAACCGCAGTCGTACCAGATCCGGGGACACCCAAAGTCAACATCGGTACAAATGAACCACAAGCTGAGGCATTATTAGCCGCTTCTGGAGATGCCAGACCACGCAAATCGCCTTCACCAAACTTACCACTATCGCCCGCAATTTTGCGCTCACTAGCATAGGTCATCGCACTGGCGATCGTCGCACCTGCACCAGGCAAAATACCGACGAAAAACCCCATAATGCCACTACGTATCATGGCACCAAAAGCAAATGTGAACTCTTTTAGATTGAATAGACTGCGTTTACCTTGCTCGATGATTTTCCCACCAGTACTGGTTCTCTCAAGTAGGATTAAGATCTCACTGACACTAAAAAAACCAATAACGATGGTCGTGAACTGGATACCATCTGACAGATTGACTGAATCAAAGGTAAAGCGGTAAATACCAGTCACTGCATCGACACCAACAGTGGCCAGACCTAAGCCAATCAATGCTGAGACTGCCGTCTTAATCGGTTGATCGCCGACCAAACCACTCAAGCAAGTAATGGCGAATACCATCAATACAAAGTATTCAGCAGGGCCGAAAGACACCGCCCATTTGGCTAATAGAGGTGCGAACAAGACCACACCAATGGTCGCAATCGTAGAGCCGAAGAAAGAGGCTACTGCAGAGATGGACAAGGCGATACCTGCTTTGCCTTGTGTGGCGAGTGGGTTGCCATCCAATGAGGTCATAACTGCCGCGGCAGATCCTGGTACGTTGAGCAAGATAGCAGAGATACGTCCACCATACTCACAACCGAGATATACTGCTGCGAGCAAAATAAGAGCACTCTCTGGTGGTAGACCCAGCGCAAAGGCAAAAGGCAACAGTATCGCCACACCATTGATAGGACCCAGACCAGGCAACATACCCACGATAGTACCAATAAAGGCACCAATTAAGGCAATCAGTAAGTTTTTGGGTAGGGTAGCGACCGCAAAACCGTGCATTAAAAAATCAAAAGTTTCCATAATCGCTATCCCATTATTCCTGATAGTATGCCAAGTGGTAGAATTACATCCAATGCCATGTCAAATAAGGCATACAAGGCAATACTGATCACAATTGAAAAGATAAGGCTTTTAATAGGGTTGCCAGCAAACAGTAAACCAAGCGCAAAACACATCAGTGTCGTAGCAACCACAAAACCTAAAGGCTCAAAAATCAGACTATAAATCAACAATGTGCTGACACATAAAACAAGGTTTCGAATCACTACATTGTTGTAGCCCAAATCAAGTACTTTCGTAAACCGTGCTGGACGAAAAGCAATCACTAGGGTTAAAAGCGCCATCAGTGAAAAAATTAAAATAGGATAGGGCCGAGGACCGATAGGGTCATAGGCAATGGGAGCGACATAACCGATCGCTAAGTAGATCAAAAATAAGCTAAACAGTCCCATCAATCCAGAGAACGCACGTTCCATTGTCATAGGAGTACTCCTTAAATTTTAAAATAAAAAGGTTGATAGATATCTCATCTGTCAACCTTCGATGAATACTATAAAAACCAGTATTCAATCATTAAGGGAATATGATCTGAATGAGGCTATTTAGCCGCAGCATCAGTAAGACCGTACTCAGCAGACAATTCACGTAGCTCACCTGTACGCTTATAAACGTATGCTTCTAGCTCATCGCCAGTCATAGAGAATGGTAGGAGCTCTTGCTGCTCGCGTAACTCAGCAAATTTTGGATCGGCCAACATGGTGTCAAATGAGGCTTTCCACCAGTCGTAAGCGGCAGGACTGACATCTGGACCCATGTAATAGCCACGGACCACTGGCCAAGTAACGTCGTAGCCTTGCTCTACAGCAGTAGGAATATCAGCCATCGTACCGCCCAGTCTTTCATCTGCAAACACGGCCAATACTCGTAATTTACCAGCAGTGGCTTGCGGCATGATCTCAGCAATACCCGCACTAACGACGGTAATATGGTTACCCATCACGGCAGTAATAGCTTCACCGCCACCTTCCATAGCAACGTAAGTCATGTCGCTAGGCTTTACCCCCACTGCTTTAGCCAAAATAGCGGTCTGCATCCAGTCTTGACCACCAACACTACCACCAGCGGCGAAACTAACTGCTTTGGGATCTGACTTGAGCTCAGCGACCAATCCTGCTAGATCCTTGATTGGTGAGTCAGCATTGACAGCGATGGCACCATAATCAGTACCAACTGCTGCGAGCCATTTCACGTCTTTTTCAGTGAATTTGCCGAATTTACCCTGTGATAAATTGAGGATAGACCCCGTTGAGAAGGCAATAATGGCGTCGTTGTTAGCGCGATCATTGGCAACGATTTTGTTGTAAGCAACAGCGCCAACACCGCCTGGCATATAAGTGACTCGCATTGGATCTTCTAATAGACCAGTATCTCTTAGACCAGCCTGAGCAAGCTTGCACGTCAAATCAAAGCCGCCACCTGGTTTTGCAGGGGCAATACATTCTGGACGTGAAGGGGCATCAAAACCGGCATCAGATGCTGTCGTTTCGGTCTTATTACAGGCGGTAAGGGTTAGTACTGAGAGGCCAAGAGCCAGATAGGATAGTTTTTTCACACGACACTCCTTGTGTGTATTTTCAATTAAAACTCAATAAAATTCTGAGCGAAGCCATAGCGTTATTGCAAAAGAAATTCAGGTCACACCGATATAGGTTGCTGAATTTCATAACAGTGCGCTTTTTAGCGTTTTGCAAAAGTAACAGAATATTTTAAGAATAACAATAAACATATGTATGTATATATGAATTTTATTTTGATATAGTAGTTCAAGGATTCGCTAATCAAGACTCTATTGCACCAATACTAAACACTAATAGAAATATTATTAGTGTTTATAAGTGGATAATTAAGACAGTAAAAACAAATAGATATGTTTAAATATGAGCACAGCAGTGCACGTAGGTGATAGTGATACCTACATGTACTGCTGTGCTATAGCAAGATATAAAGGATTGCTTAATTAGTGATTACTTAGTTAGTAATTATTTTGAAAAGTATAATAAGAAAACTGAGTCACATATAAGATAGAAAGCCTAAGGGTATTGAAGACTCTTATAATATAGTTGTTCAATGAAGATAATAGCAGGTCAAGAAATAAGTGAAAGCTAAGAGATAAGATACTAAAATACGAGCTGTATGACTAAAACTGCTAGCATTCCAACAATGATACCTAGGGGGACGGCTTTAAATAATAGCGTATTCAAAAGCTGATCTTTGTCTATATGTACTTGGGCGGCGCCAAGTATCAGGCTACCTCCTGACGAAAAAGGAGAAATAGATGAGCTTTGCGCACCTATCACAATGCAAATAAATAGTAATAAAGGATTTAATCCAGAGGCAATGGCTAGGGCAGGAACCATAGGGAATAGAGTTGGGGCGACCACGCCAAGCGTACTGGCAAATACTGACATGATTGCGCTGATGATGAATACTAAAATCGGTATCATCCAGATAGGTACATTGGTACTGAGCCATTCTGTTAGCTCATAAATAACGCCTACCTCCACACCAAGGCTGATCAACATTCCGACCCCGCAGATCATGATCAGCGTATTCCAAGGTACTAAAGCAATGATTGTTTTTTCGTCACCTAGTTTCAAAAACAAGCTAACCATGGCGAAAAAAATAGCGATAAAACCGATGTCGATTCTAGCGTTCAAAAACTCGATGGCCTCTACGTTTGGTATTAGTAGGTTTAGGATAGGTGCAATAAGCACCGTGGCCACCATAATAAATACAAGTACAATAGATTGTTTTTGCTTACGATCTAAGGGCTCGGGTGCTATAGCTTGGATCGCTATCTTGCTATTTTTGGTATTAATAAAACTATAAATACCTAATACTACTACTGGTGTCAAAAAGGTAACCACAAAGATGCCCAAAGCATAAGTGAACGTATTGTCATTGGCGACGCCTGCTCCGCGCATGAGCTCTCTAAAAATAACGCCACTTTGTGAAGTGACAAAGTTAGCTCCGGCTAGGGCACCATAGTTAACTGAAAGGGTGGCCACCACAATATTGAGGTTGGTTCTTTTGGACAACAATAGAATCATAGGCGCCATGGTGGCTAAGACAGTGTAATAACCAGCCCCTAGGCCTGCCACAATTGTAGCAACAAAGAAAATAGCCAAAGGTAATGAGGATGGGAAATGTCTGCATTTATAGATCAGATGACTGCATAGTTTCTCTAAAGCACCATTGGCTAGAGGAAAGTTATAGAAGAGTGTAACGGCAAAAATAACAAAGAAAATCTTAAGAGGCCACAGCTCAATAATTTCATAAGTGCTAAGACCCATACCAAAACACCCAATCAGGTATGAGAACACAATGGCAAATAAGCCGATATTAATTTTGGTGGTATAGCCGAGCGCGATAGATATTACAATAGCGGCTAGAACATAGAGAGTCATAGCTGCTCCTTGGTCTCAAATATATGAATTCTATGAAAACTCACACCAATTTTTATAGAGTAACGAGCAGCACGATGATATTGACAAACGACGTTCTAGATTAGAGAATCGTGTAAGTTTGGAATTTACGTTTGACTGAGTAGAATAATAGCAAAAAAACAATGCAGATTGGCTACGATTAACCGTAAAAAGCAAGACAAGCGTTAGTATGGTAATACTATAGAAGATTTTTAGATGTTGAGTGGGTAATAAGCCCTGTCTCAATCTTTAAGGTTAGAGCGTGCTCTAAGAGAATATTGTGGTATATAAACCTTTCCAAATAGCGGTGACAAAATGTTAAAAAATTTAGAAAACTTTAAAATGCCAAGATACGAGCAAGTAAGATGGCATATTCTGACGCTACTGACAGAAAGTAAGTGGGATGAAAATACACCCTTACCAACAGAGCAAGAATTTGCAGATAAATATCAAGTATCGGTGGGAACGGTTCGCAAAGCGGTTGAAAAACTAGTAGAGGATGGCGTATTAACTAAATACCAGGGTAGGGGTACTTTTTTGAAACGACCAGATTTTGAAAGTTCTTTATTAAGGTTTTTTAAATTTCGTGACCAAGATGCTGGTTATGCGACACCGAACGGAGTAGTCAAAAAGGTGATCGTCATAGAAGGTATTGATGATATTAACCAAAAGCTGAATATCAGTAAGAGCAAAGCACTCATTTACATAGAGCGTATGCGTATTATTGAAGATAAAGTGCTACTGAGTGAGAAAATTTGGTTACCTAAGAGCCGTTTCAAAGCATTTATTGACTTGGCGCCAGAAGATTTCGAAAACCTTCTTTATCCATTTTATTACACAAAATGCGGTCAGTTTGTTTCTTCTGCTGTAGAAACACTATTCTTCATAACCAATCATATAGATCCCTACCTAGCCAATACTAAAGAAGAAAACTTAGTAAAGGTATGCCGCATTGCCAAAAATCTAGAAGGTGATCCCATCGAATATAGAGAGTCATATGGACTAGCAGAAAAGTTCAGTTATGAAGTTAATATTGTCTAATAGATAAGAAGTGGTTGAGAGGAAGTGGACGATTTAGGTTATCTAGAAAAACATTTCATAAGCTAACTTTATGGTAAGACTACAAGCTTCGTAGAGGCTTTTTACTGACCGCGAGCCTATGGCAAGTAGTCCCATTAAAACAAGCTATTCATCGACTAAGAGGATGAAGTACCCAATTTCCTATTCCCTTGAGATATGTTCAAGTGAGTCACAAGTCACCCAAACTAGGTATTAAGTAATGACGTCATATCTGAACAATAACACAGCTGCCGTTGATGCGACTAATAGTCCAAGAAATATAAATAGCAAAATATTATTGTGGGTTAGCTTTTCTTCAAGCTCAGAGTAACCTAAATTATCAAAGGTGATGTAGTCCTCGTCACGACTGAGGTTAGAGTAATCAAAATTCCTCACACATTCGATGAAGTGCTCAACGAACCAATAAGGCCATTGCTCAGGTTTGAATGGTGAGATCTCTCCTAATTGAGCATGATCAGACAGTCTATGCCAATTACTAGCGCTCAAGTTGAGACTGTGCATACGCCAATCTTCAAAGCGGCACTGACTAACTTGTTCAACAGCAACGACGCCTACTTTTTTATGGTTATTGTCTTTAAATATTCTTTGCATAAGAGAAAACACAACATCCTTCCCGCCTTCTAAGCATTGAAGAAAACTTTTTTCGTCATTGCATAGAAATCCCGATATTTTATTGTCTCTGTTATAGACATCTGAATGGCTCTGAATATGCTCAAATACAGACCTGTCTAGAGTATTTACTTTACTAACATAGATGAGTCTTACAAGGGAGTTTGATGGAACACCCTTCATAGATTTTTCTAGTCTCCTATGGCTTTCTATCTTCATTCATGCCCTCTTTTAGTAATATATTCTAATTTTTTATTCAAATTGCCTCTTATTTTAAATGATTTTTGCATTATAGGTTTGTTTTACCGTGTGAAAAGTCTGCTTTTCCGTCCATATTTTTAAGATTAAGGTATAAAATGTCTGGCTAAGTCGTTGGTTCTACGAACATTACTTCTAGCGATTCACTATTTCAGATGTATAGCGGTTCTTCATACGTACTCTTTTAGGCTGCTGCTATAAATCACTCAAGGACATACCGCTAAATTTTTTTATGATGATATCAGCACATTGCTCAGGTGCTTCCATCGGTAGCAAATGTCCATTATCTGGCAGCTCAATGATCTTGTTAATGGGCACCAGATGCTGCCAAACTTTACGAACATCGTCGCTGATAAACATGGAAGGTTTGCCAACGATAATAGTGTAAGGTAAATCAATCGTATTAAGCTCTTTTAAGGCGTCATTGACAAAAGGCGTGTCGAAGTAGCTCGCCAATTCTTGCTCAGGGGTGAAAAGCAAACTGTATTGCCCTTGCTTGTTTTTGATGAGACTATTTTTTGCAAAGATATAAAGATTGCTGTCATTGATGCGTTTGAAGGCGCGATGTGCCCGTAGATAGTCATAGTAGGATTCAACGCTTTGCCATTGTACTTGTTTAGCTTGTGTACTTTTGAAGGGCTCTCGACTTATCTTTAAGTCGTCAGGTGCTGAGTTCATCGTGAGCATCTGCGATTTGGTAAAAGTAACGGGCTCTATCAAATATAACTGCGAAAATAGTTCTGAACGTTTGGCCGCTGCAATAGCGGTAGCAGTCGCGCCTTGAGAATGTCCAATACCTACGACAGGTTTATCCTGTGTCTTCTCCAAAAAATCAATCAATATATCAGCATCTTGCTCGCGAGTCAGCTTTTTGATGGATGGTAGATCGTACCAATAACCACGCATGGCGAGACTGTTGATAGTAAATTGCTCACTGAGCGTGGTTAATAGCGGTAGATAGACACCAACTGCAAAACCGTTGCCACCATAAAAATGTGCAGGAGATAATGGGAGGTTTTCATCATTATTAAACAAAGCGGATAAGTCATAATAGCGGGCTTTTTTATCACATAGAGTCATCGCCCGTTCAAATGCCTGCATAGTATTGCCTTTACTATTTGTTAACTACCAAAATTTCCATCAATTATCAAAAGCAGGTCGAGTAAAAACTATCTTTACGCTCATTACTGCCTATCAGCTGATTATTGCATATTAAACAAGTCGTGGTGTCATGCGTGTATAGTTTGCCATCAGACCCAATAATACGACTTTCAGTCATTGTGGTTTGTTTCCTGACATGAATGATATCAGTCTCAGCACGACCAACTGCCATGTACGCTGCCCAATGGATTGTAATGGTGTTGACCTGGTCGACCTTGAATGACTTGAGGCAGGAGTGGCAACTACACTCATGTATTTTTTATTGGCACGTTTGATAACTTTATTATCGATATGATAGAGGATTTATCAATAGGTTAGATGTCTATGTAAGGAATCCTCTATGTAGTAGACGGATATATGCTCCGCAGTTATGTTGATTGGGCTGCACTTAGAACAGACTACGTGAAATAAGTTAAGAGAGACAAGTGGTTACTCTTGAGCAACTTTTAAAACGATTTTACCGACGTGTTTCTTTTCTAAGAAAACTTCTTGAGCAGTATGTATCTCTTTTAACGGAAAGGTACACGCAATGATTGGGGCTATTTTACGTTGCTCGATGCAGTTAACGAGGTTTTGAAAGACTTCAGGTTGAAGTACAGTACAGCCATAAAAAGTTAAGTCTTTTAGATAAAGTGTTCTGATATCTAGCTCAACCAATGCGCCTCCAATCGCGCCAGACACAGCGTACCGACCTCTTGGTTTTAGCAATTGTAAAAAATCAGGCCATTGCTTTCCTGCGACCAAATCAATCACGACATCAATACAGTTTTCGCCTATTGCATCAACCAAGTCATCATCTCGAGGTATCACTTGATCCGCTCCAAGCTCTCGCAGCTGTTGGTTTTTACTTGGACTGGTGATAGCAATAACATAAGCACCGCGCGCTTTTGCCAGCTGGACTGCTGCTGATCCAACACCGCCTGAAGCGCCGGATATCAATACCTTATCATACGACGAGACATTCGCTCGCGTGAGCATATTCTCAGCAGTAGAATACGAACATGGGAACGAAGCCAGCTCGACATCAGAGAGCATACTATTTACGGCATAGGCATGTTTGGCAGCGACTACTGTATATTCAGCAAATCCACCGTCACACTCTGAGCCATAGTAACCAGCTGATTTCAATGGTTGACCATCGATTTCATGAATACAAGGTTCAACAAGAACCCGTTCCCCAATACGTTCACGACTAATATTAGCACCGACTGCTACTATCGTACCGCAGACATCTGCACCTTGGATACGAGGGAAGCTCATTGCGGTACCAGACCAACTGGCATCAGCGCTACTGCTATTGCCTTTCGAGTACCATGCCGTTCTGGTATTGATATCTGTATTATTGACCGCTGCTGCCGAAACTCGGATGAGTACATCATCTGAAGTGACAGTAGGGACAGGAATATCATCACGGTATTTGAGCATCTCTGGGCCACCATGACCGATAAGCTGGACACCTGTCATTGTCTTTGGGATCGGTTGCATCATTTGTCTTCCTCTAAAAGTGTTGATAGTGTGCGCTGGGCTGAGATGATGGCCTTTGCTCCTAATACAGGCCATGAACTCGTAACGCCTTCATGTAACAAAAAAATGGCCGTCGCAAGATCTTCTCTCTGACTTTGTTGTCCCAAAAAGTGCCTGACTTCTTGTTTGTGCTTCTGCACTGAGCTTGCAATCACTGGATCATCAGGAAAAGCTGCCACAGCACTCATAGACATGCAGCCATGTGGTGCAAACGCTTTCATCCATTGTTCGAGTCTGTCAAAAATATGAAAAATAGAGGCTATGCCAGGAGGAGGTGATTCATTGAGTAAAAAGTCGAGATATCTTTGGTGGCGATAGTCCAAGGAGGCAACGACCATCATCTCTTTAGAGGGATAATACTTATACAGTGTTCGCAGGCTTACATTACATGCTGTCTTGAGCTGAGCAACACTTGGCTCGGCAAAACCATATCGGCTAAATGCCTTTTCGAGCTTAATAGCAATATCTTCTTTGATAACAAAACTCCCAAAAGTAGAATGAACGTTCTACTTAAAGAGTAAAGCATTTATTCTACCTTTGTCAAGGCAGTCTGTTTGATGATAGCGATAATCTTGCGTCTTCACCAGGAAGGTGTTTTTAGACGGTGTTAACTATATCCTCCTAAGTACGCTTGCGTCATAAACTCGACAGCAAAACACTGGTTTCGCTATTAAGAATGCCATCGATCTCTCTTACTTGCCGCAGCACTTCATCAAATTCTCTCAAACTTGTCGTGTGTATCTCTGCCACCAAGTCCCACGCCCCATTGGTTGTATGTAGCTTGATCAATTGCGGGATACCGCGCAGCTTTCTAATCACTTGTGACGTAGATTTTCCTGTCACCTCGATCATCATCATCGCTTTGACCGTTTCGTTATCTAGTGCCTCATGCACGCGAATCGTAAAGCCTAAAATAGCGCCATTATGAATCAGTCTATCCAATCTGTTTTGGACAGTAGCACGCGAGACTTTAAGTTTTTTTGCAAGGATTGAGATGGTTGCGCGGCCGTCTTGTCGCAGTTCAGATATCAGCTCGCTGTCTAAAGAGTCATAAGTGTAGTACGCCATAAAAATGTCTCTCTTATTAAGTTTTTGACATTATGCTAAGTAGTACCTATCAATATGTCAAAAATATATCAATATTTAATAACTTATTGACATTTTAACTGACATTTATAGTTGGTAGCATATTAATTGTCGATTCAACAAACAATATTCATGGAATGGAGCAAAACGAATGTCTAAATTTATCGTATCTCAAAAGCAGGGTGTACCCTTTGTTAGTGTACAGGCGATGGCTGAAATCATCAGTAATCATGGTATCGAACAGACCATAAAAGAATTGGTAGATGCTCTAGAGCAGGATTTTTCTCGCTGGGAGCAATTCGAAAAATCCAGTCGTTTTGCCTCTCATTCCAAAGATGGTGTCATAGAGCTCATGCCTGTCAGCGATGGTGACATGTTTGCATGCAAGTATGTCAATGGCCATCCTATCAATACCAAACGGGATTTACAGACGGTAGCCGCTTTTGGCGTATTGTCTGATGTTGACACAGGCTATCCGATTTTATTGACAGAGATGTGCATCTTGACCGCATTGCGTACGGCGGCGACCTCGGCCTTAGTTGCCAAACACTGTGCGCCTAAAAACTCTAAAACCTTGGCGCTTATTGGTAATGGTGCTCAAGGAGAGTTCCAAGCAATGGGCATGAAAGCAGTGGTGGGTATCTCAAAAGTACGTCTCTATGATGTTGATCCAGCTGCGTCTGAAAAAGTAGCGCATAACCTTGCCGATTCAGGTTTGGATATTACTATTTGCAAAAGCGTAGAAGAAGCCGTTGAAGGCGCAGATATTATCACGACGTGTACGGCAGATAAGAAAAACGCCACCATCCTGCGTGATGATATGGTCAACAAAGGTGTCTATATCAACGCTATCGGTGGCGATTGCCCTGGCAAAACCGAGCTGGATGCCAATATTTTACTAAGAGCCGATCATGTCATTGTAGAATTTGAACCACAAACCCGTATCGAAGGCGATATTCAACAGCTCTCTCCAGACTTTCCTGTGACAGAGTTCCATCGCATCGTAAACGGTGAGAAAGAAGTACGCACCAACGAAAACAACTTAGTGGTATTTGATGGTGTCGGTTTTGCCTCAGAAGACTTTACAGCTCTAGTGTTTTTGCGTGATTTGATCAAAAAGCAGGATGCCTATGAGTTGCTTGATTTGATCCCTCATCAACAAGATCCCAAAAACCTATATTCGGTAGTGAAAGCTCATAGCAAAGATCATAGTGCAGTGACGCGCGAAACCATGGCCACAGCGTAAGTAATCATACAAAAAATGATGCTGCTTTCTCATTTTACGTCATATTGAAAAGTCGCATCATTTTTTAAGAAATCTAGGGTGTGTCATCATTTAGATAGAGAGGCTTAAAATGAGATCAATCGTAGTCAAACAAGGAAAAAAATTGCAGAGAATATAGGTATATTCACAATATTTTTGATGATGTTTGACAAGATTTAGCCATTTTAAGACCGCTAAATGATTGTATGAGCTAATTGATGACCCGCCCTAATATAGAAAAAATAAATCTAAATCTAAAAGATAAAAAAATTGTTTTATGTAATGGAGACAAAATAATGAATGATCTAATGAAAAACGTGCGAATAGTAGAAGTGTATTCAGATGTTGCAGGGCATAAAAAAGGCGCGTCACTAGGCATTGATGCATTGCGCGCGTCATCAAAAGAAATGAATGCAGACTACTATGAAAAACTGCAACTTGACAGTATCAAAAATGACTATATCCATGAAGAAGAATCGCCATTTAAACATGCAAAATACGCTGATGTGATTGAGCCTGTTATCTCTAAATTGGCACATAAAATAAAAGAGATTAGAGAAGATAATCAATTTCCTATCGTTATCGCTGGTGATCATTCCAGCTGTGCAGGAACCATGCATGGCCTCAAAATGGCGCATCCTGATGCTGAAATCGGTGTGGTGTATATAGACGCCCATGCTGATTTTCACTCGCCGTATACCAGTGGATCAGGCAACATGCATGGCATGCCTCTGGCAATGGCGTGTGCGATTGATAATCTAGAATGCAAACGTAATGACCTCTCTGAAAAAGAGAAGGAGTATTGGGAGCGATTGAAATTTATGGCATCTGATGAGCCATCAATCAAGCCAGAAAACGTCGTGTTTTGTGCCGTTAGAGACTATCAAGAAGAGGAGATGGAGTTAATCAAAAGACACAAAATTCCATTATATAGTGTGGCTGAAATAACCAAAAAAGGCATCAGCGCCACAGTAGCCGAAATCTTTAAAAAACTAGAATATTGCGATCATATTTATGTCTCATTTGATGTCGATAGTGTTGATCCCTTATATGTCCCAGGGACAGGGACGCCAGCAATGAATGGTCTGTCTTATGAGCAAGCCATGCAGCTCAACATAGAGCTCATTAAAAATGAAAAAGTATGCTGCTGGGAGATGGCAGAGATCAATCCTTTGTACAACAATTCAAAAGATGACTCAACCAGAATATTTAGAATTTTAGAAGAAGTAACGCACTCCCTTTTAAATAATTACTAGCATAGAAAATTTAGAATAACTCACAAAAACCAATCTAAACGACATTATTTATATTAGTTGAAATTGACAGGGAGTCAAAAAATAATATGGACATTATTAAGACTAATGCCTCAAGCAAAGAGGCCAGCAGCATCAATATCAGACAGTTTTTAAAGTTCTTTATCCCATCTATCATAGGTTTGATGCTGTTCGTATTTCCCATTCCTTACGTAGATGGTAAGTTTGTCACCTATGCAGAAGGGTTTACCATTCCTATATCTGTGTTAAAGGATTATATCCAAGGGTATATCGGTGACCTCTTGCCCTTACTCGTTGTCACCTCAATCATGATTACCTTGTGTGCTACGTTGTATACCAAAGTTATGAAACCTTCATTAATTTTGAATAATGCGTTTCTAAATAACTTGCTGAACGTTACGACACCTTGGCTTGTGATTAGAATGCTTGGTGCGTTCTTTGTTGTCGTGACCTATTTTAAATTTGGGTTTGAGGCAATATATTCAGATAATATTGGCGGCTTAATATTATATGAACTAATGCCAATACTGTTTATCGTATTTTTCTTAGCTGGGTTATTACTACCACTATTGCTCGATTTTGGCTTATTAGAATTTTTTGGGGTTTTATTGAGTAAAGTAATGCGACCTTTATTTGGCTTACCCGGTAGGTCATCTGTCGACTGCCTGACATCATGGCTGGGTGATGGAACGATCGGCGTCCTATTAACAGATAAGCAATTAGAAGGCGGGTTCTATACTAAAAAAGAAGCGGCCGTTATTGCCACAAGTTTTTCAGCCGTTTCGATTACGTTCTGTTTGGTCGTCATCTCTCAAGTCAAACTAGAAAGCTACTTTCTCAATATGATTGGGGTCGTTGCTTTATGCGGGATTGTTTGCGCTTTAGTAGTACCAAGATTACTACCGTTATCTAGAATTGAAGATACTTATACGATAGAAAACAGTGATAGAGATCATGAAACCATTCCTGAAGGGAAAACGTTATTTACTCATAGTCTACACAAAGCCGTTCACAAGGCAGATAGGAGTCCAAGCTTTGCTACTTTCTTAAAAGAGGGGCTAAAAAACATCTTGGACATGTGGATCGGGATATTACCTGTCGTCATGGCGATAGGGACCATGGGCTTAATCGTTGCAGAAGAGACGCCTGTATTTGACTATTTAGGTATGCCATTTATTCCGTTCTTAGAGCTATTAAACATACCGTTTGCAGCAGAAATGTCAAAAACGATTATGGTAGGTTTTGCAGATATGTTCTTGCCTGCCATCATAGGCTCTTCAATAGAATCAGAGTTGACTCGGTTTGTCATTGCTTGTTTGTCAGTGTCTCAATTGATCTACATGTCAGAAGTCGGTGGGTTGATCTTGGGGACAAAAATTCCTGTGAGCTTCTTACAGTTATTGGTGATTTTTTTACTAAGAACCCTTATTTCATTACCGATCATTGCCGTGTGTGCTCATATGATTTTTTAATAGGATTATCTCCCAAGTTTAAGACTACAGGGTTGACAGCAGGAGTCATGAAAAGCACAAGCGAGTAAACTCAATGCTACTTAGGAGCAAAAGCCTCTAATAGTTCTCGTTGTCACATAGCAAAATAGCCCATCTATGGTAGATGGGCTATTTTGCTTTATGGAGGATTTGCTGTAGCTATCTAGTATTAATGTCCACGATCGCGATGCTTACCACTGCCTTCATGTTCAGCCTTCATTTTCTCTAACTGCGAACGTTGCTGTGCTGTTAGGACTTTTGCAATCTCAGCTCGAGCCTGTTGGCGACCATCTTTGCCTTGACTGCGATACTTATCGTGAATAGATTTAACTTGTGCTTGCTGTTTAGCCGTTAGATTGATTTTTGAAAGTGGTCCTTTGTGCGTACCGCCTTTATGTTGCATTTTTGCTGAATTTGGCGCGGCAGTATTGGTAGCGGCTGTTGCAGGGGCAATCATCGCGACACAAGTTGATGCAGCTAATAGTGAGCCTAATAGTAGTTTTTTCATAGTGTTATCCTATTTATATATCTTGGTTGAATAAACAAGTTTGCAAAATCATCTAACATTAGCGATTTCGATTAGTTAAGGCGTCTCTTTGTTAACCCCTTACAGACAACAAGAATGATAAGGGATTAAAACGTTGCGTAGTTTGATGAAAATTTAAGAAGAGTAACGACTTACGCCTATCTGCCCGTGTTTATTACAGCTTTGATAACACTCTATATTGACTATCCTGATGAAGCGTTATGTCTCTCAAAAATGTAATGACTAATCCAGCTGGTATTAAGTCAAACTGGCATTACAAATAACAGAACTTTTTATTTTCCACTTTTATCTTTGAACTGATGACTTTAGAGGTATCAGGAAAAGAACAGAAATATTTGGTAGAAAAGTTAAAATGGACATCGTTATAGATTTCTTTAAATACTCAGGAATTCACGATGAAAAATATTTTTATTATTGGTTTAATCACGACAGCATTAGCAGGGTGTAGTTTAGTTGAGCGCAATGCTATGTCCGTTGCGCAAGTAAAGAGCAATGTAGCTACAGTGGGGCAGATAGAAACGGTTATCGGTTTACCTATCCGCCCAGGCAATGTTATGGCTACGAGTGGCGGTCGGGTGTTTTCTACCGTGCATCCTAACGATGGTGAACAGGGGATACAGTTATTTGAAGTGACTGGACCTAACCGCTATCAGCCATGGCCTTCAAACAAATTTCAATCTCCTAAAGGCCAGTATGGTGAAGCGACCATTGATACACCATTAGGTATTACCAAAGACGATCAAGGTGGGTTATGGATTGTCGATATGGGTCAACATATTGGTAAAACTCGTGTTTGGGGATTTGATATTGACACTGGCGCAGTAATTAGCAAAATCGATATACCGACAGATATCGCACCGAAAAATAGTTTTGTGCAAGACTTGGTGGTTGATAGAGAAAATGGATGGATTTATTTAGCGGATATTCCCAATCCAGCCATTATTGCTATTGATATGAACACCAATGAAGTACGCCGTTTTGGCAATCATGTCGCTTTACAGCCTGAAGCTGATGCAAAAATGGTAATCAATGGTGTTGAGATTATGATGGGTGGCAAGCCGACAAACAATGGGATAAACCCAATTACGATGTCCGCTGATAATAATACGATTTATTTTGGCGCGATGAACGGTGAATCTTGGTATAGCTTAGATGCTACCTTATTTAGAACTAAAGCCAGTGATGAACAGATTGGCAAGAGCATTATACGTGTTGGTGATAAACCCGTTTCAGATGGCGCTACTACAGACAGTTATGGAAATCACTACTTTACCAACTTAAACGATAATGGCGTAGATGTGCTTGATACGAAAGGGCAGCTAACATCGTTAGTACGAGACAGCCGATTCGACTGGCCTGATAATGTGTCTTTAGATACGAATGGTTGGTTGTATGTTGCAGTAAATCAATTACATAAAACACCGCAGTTCACCGGCACCGTCGATAAAGGCCAGCCGCCTTACTATATTTATAGAGTGTGGGTAGGGAACCAATAATAGCAATACAGTCGATGTGGCGTGACAGGCGCCATTTCGGCATCGGCTATATTTGTATACCCAAAGGCGTAACCTTGGTAATGAAAAACAGTAATCGAGAAAGCCCATATTTCACGGACAAAAAAAAGCCCCAATCTTAAGATTGGGGCTTTTCGAATCTGGTAGGCGTAATCGGATTCGAAACAACGACCTCTACCATGTCAAAGTAGGTCAACGAACGTGTAAAAAATGATATTATCTTACATACACCGATATTGATAGCCTGTACATATTATATGATTTAATAATCACAATGTAAATTGTAATAGAATAAAATTTAACTCGTAATTGGGCACTGTATTTTTATAGTATTTTTACCTCTACTCAAGCCCTTACCAGAATAAAAGAATATGTGTGTTTGTTGAGAATCTATTCTTATTGCCTCTACTACTTATTCTCTGCATAATATAAAGAGATTACTGTCCTAATCTCTGCATATTTCTGAGGAACATATGAAGCATGTTACTTATATTCATGAACATCCAAACTGGACTGAATGGCAATGGTCGGACAAAAAGCTATTGCCACTCGTCAGTCGTGTGCGGATATTACAAGGTCATTTACTAGGAAAGCTGCTAACACTAGGGTTCGATCTGAATGTTGAGGCACAATTAAATGCGGTGACCTTAGAGATTATCAAAACTTCTGAGATAGAAGGTGAGACACTAAATGATGAGCAAGTTCGTTCTTCAGTTGCGCGGCATTTAGGGTTAGATAGTGCCAGCATGCCAACCACTACTCGTGAGATCGATGCCGTGGTAGAGATGATGCTAAGTGCCACCTATCGTTATCAACAGCCACTATTGTTAGATGATTTACTTGGATGGCATCGAGCATTATTTCCAGATGGATATAGTGGACTTTATCGTATTCGAGCAGGTAGTATCCGTGATGATAGCAAAGGGCCAATGCAAGTACTGTCTGGTGGGTATGGTCGCGAGCGGGTTCATTTTGTTGCCCCGAGTGCCGATAGGTTGCCAGATGAGTTAAGCAAATTTTTATTGTGGTTTAACACTTCGTCAAATAAGCAAGACGATATAGATTTGGTCATAAAAGCAGGTGTTTCTCATTTATGGTTTGTGACTTTGCATCCATTCGATGATGGAAATGGACGACTAACACGAGCACTCACAGAACGTATGCTGGCAAGAAGCGATAACAGTGCCCAACGCTTTTATAGTATGTCAGCGCAAATTCTTAAACAGCGTAATGACTATTACAAAATACTAGAACGTACGCAAAAAGGTGATAAAGATATCACAGATTGGTTGGTGTGGTTTTTGCAAACGCTAGAGCAATCCCTCATTGTAGCTCAAGAAACTACAGATAAAATCATCAGTAAATCAGGCTTTTGGCAGACGCATCGACAGTATGCTTTAAATGATAGGCAAGTAAAAATGCTAAATATTTTGCTGACTGATTTTTATGGCAAGCTTACCACTAAAAAATGGGCGACCATAACCAAGTGCTCTATAGATACGGCACTACGAGATATTAATGATTTAATAGAGAAGGGTATGATGCAAAAGTCTGTAGCATCAGGGCGTAGTACGAGTTATGAGTTGGTTTTACGATAAAAATAGTATTTTTTAATTCCGCTATGACAGCAAGAAAGTATTCGAACAAACTGCAAGAGAGACAACCCATTCAGTGACATAATATAAGTGGTTCCATTATGAAGGTCTAAAATATTCGATACGATAAGGAAGTCTTAACTTTATAAGAGGGTTGCATTTAGAAGGTCTTCTTTGTATGTACAAGGGATCAACATAGAGTTCAAGATGATAAAAGCGCTTAGACTTTGCTATACATCTACTATGCAGTTATTGATTGTAGAAAATAAAGCAAGATGCCTTATTCCTGTGTGATAAATGTGCATTGTCATTTTAGTGTTGATTTATGAATAATCACAAATAGCTTTTCTAATCTTATTTAATATCGATAACTTACTAGCAGACATCAATCTCATTAATTTATTAGGGGATGACGAAAGGTTTGATGAAGAATAAAACGGCCTTCGACTCTTAAAGTCAAAGGCTGCTTCAATAGTCTAGAAGGTAGTATGTACTAGACACACAAATACCTAGTTATATTTTACGATGACATCGCTACCCTCAAGCTCGACTTTATACGTGTCGAGTATAATGCTTTTATCATCTAAACATTGACCTGTGACAAGATTAAAGCGTTGCTTATAAATAGGTGAGGCGACATATAGTACATTTTCATCAGAGCCATCCTCGTTAGTAATAGTGGTGCCGCCAATCAGACCTCTAGACAAGACGTTGGCTTGACTGAACGGGTCATAATTATCAAGCGCAAATAACTGTGTTTGCTTGGTGCAAAAAATAGCCACTTGTTTGCCGTTTACGAGCGCACAGACACCTGTCTCGGGAATAATATCATTGATTTTGCACACAGTGAGCTGAGTCATCAGAAGATCCTTAATAGTAAAATATAAATGAGACCAACAACAAAAAATGCTTTTTAGCGTCTAATATTAATAGACGCTGACACGTTAAGATTACGCCAATTCGGTCACTTTTATTTGCGTCTTTTCGATATCGGTTGCAGGGCGAATCTGCTCTCGCTCAGTGACGAATACCACATTGTCATCGCCTTGCTCACTATTAACAAAATGACGGAAACGTTTGAGTTTTTCGCTATCAGTAATGGTGGCTTTCCATTCACAAACATAGTTGTCGATGAGTAATTGCATCTGTGACTCTAGCTCCTCAGCGATACCTAAACTGTCTTCAATAATGACTGCCTGTAGATACTCAAGTCCACCTTCAAGGCTCTCGCGCCATTTGGATGTACGCTGAAGCTTATCTGCGGTCTTGATATAAAACATGATAATACGGTCGATATATTTGACAACTGTATCCGTATCAAGATCCGTTGCGAATAGCTCGCCATGACGTGGGGTCATGCCACCATTACCACAGACAAAGAGATTCCAGCCGTTTTCAGTGGCAATAATCCCAAAATCTTTGCTTTGCGCTTCAGCGCACTCACGGGTACATCCAGATACGCCCATTTTTATTTTGTGTGGTGAGCGTACTCCTTTGTAGCGGTCTTCTAGTCTAAGTGCTAAGCCCACGCTGTCATCGACACCGTAGCGACACCAGTTGTTGCCCACACAAGATTTCACTGTACGCAGAGATTTACCATAAGCATGGCCCGTCTCAAATCCAGCATCGACCAGTTGGGTCCAGATATCGGGCAGTTGGTCTAAACGTGCGCCAAATAAGTCGACGCGCTGACCGCCAGTGATTTTGGTATATAGATTGAACTCTTTGGCGACTTGTCCGAGGATGATGAGTTTATCTGCAGTGATTTCACCGCCAGGCACGCGTGGCACGACCGAATAAGTCCCATCTTTTTGAATATTGCCTAGATAGTAATCGTTGCTGTCTTGCAGTGGCGTGAGTTCGGGCTTGAGTACATAATCATTCCAACAAGACGCCAAAATAGAGGCGACGGTTGGTTTGCAAATCTCGCAGCCATGACCACTACCGTGCTCATCTAATAGCGCATCAAATGTCTTAATGCCTTGTACTCGAATCAAGCTATACAACTCCTGACGTGAGTAAGCAAAATGCTCACACAGATCATTATTGACTTCAAAACCAAGCGCGGTTAGTTGATAGCCCAATGTGTCTTTTACCATAGGTGCGCAGCCGCCACAGCCGGTACCAGCACTGGTACATGATTTCACCTCTGCCATGGTATAAGCACCGTCTTCAACGGCGGCACAAATAGCACCTTTGGTGACGTTGTAACAAGAGCAAATCGTGGCGCTATCGGGCAGGTTCTCGATACCCATGGTGGGTTTTTCTACGTTGGGTAGGATCAGGCTTTCAGGATGGGCAGGCAGGTCAATATCGTTTAGAAATAGCTGCAAGAGATTGTTGTAATCCTCAGTGTCGCCTACCAATACAGCGCCCAATAGCCGCTTATTGTCTGCTGTGGTTACCAGTTTTTTATAGATACCCTCAGCAGGGTTTTGGTATAAATAGCTCAAACTGTTCTCTGTTGCACCGTGCGCATCACCGATACTGCCCACATCGACGCCCATCAGTTTGAGCTTGGTGCTCATGTCAGCGCCTGTAAAGGTCTGAGCGTGATCGCCTGCGATTTGAGCAGCGCAAATACTGGCCATGCTATAACCTGGCGCGACCAAGCCAAAAACGGTGTTGTCCCATACGGCGCATTCTCCAATGGCATATACATTCGGGGCACTGGTACGGCAGGCTTCATCAATCAGAATACCGCCACGGGTGCCGATTTCAATACCGCATTCAGGGTTGCTTTTGATAATGCCATCTTGCGGACGAATACCCGCACTAAAGACGATCATGTCGGTATCCAACGACGTATCATCAGCGAACTGCATGGTTAAGTGACACGATGCTTCATCCGACAGGGTATTGTCGATAATGGTCTTAGTATTTTTACCTGTTAGTACTTTGACGCCAAGGGCTTCAATTTTACGCTTTAAAATATCACCGCCAGCAGCATCAAGCTGTACGCCCATCAGCTGAGGCGCAAACTCGACTACGTAAGTCTCTAATCCTAGTGTGACTAGGGCTTTGGCGGCTTCAAGACCCAGCAGACCACCACCGACCACGACACCTTTTTTAACTTTTTGCTGCTCAGCAGTACTAAGAATATCATCCAAATCTTTAATCGTACGATAGACATGACAGTGCCGATGCTCGCGCCCTGGAATCGGCGGCACAAACGGATAGGAGCCTGTTGCTAGTACCAATTCAGCATAGTCTATCTGGGTACCGTCTTCCGTGCTGATACATTGATTGGCGGCATCGATGTTTGTGATTCGCTGATTAAGATGCAACTGAATCTGAGCATCCTCATACCTGCTCAAGTCCACTAAGTTTAGTTTACTCACATCTTTATGTTCAAAATAGCTCGATAGATACACCCGGTCATAAGCTGGGCGATCCTCTTCAGCAAATACGTGAATCTCAAACTGATCGTGTAAGCCTTTTTCTATCGCTCGCTCGATAAAGTGATGTCCCACCATACCGTTACCAATCACTACTAATTTAGCTTTATTCATCGTACGTACTATAGTGCTACTCATATGCCTATCCTCAGTAATGGGTTTGCTTAAATACTTTCATCTAATGTCCCATCCAAAAGTCGCAAGTTAATTTTTAGATGGTTCAATGATAGATAGTCGTTAATGCTTAGATGCCTATAACTATTAAGCCCTCAATAATCGTGCCAAACACAATTAATGACATTCAATTATCGAACCCTTATATAGTTAACAGATATGTAGCCTTACCAGTTTATAAGGTCATGCCAGTACTTTTGGTGATGCTATTTTCCGTTGTAAGTAATTGCTTAATATGATCTTTTTAATAGTTGTCATTTACATCCTATGCACCAAAATAGTGACAAAAATGCACCAATTTGGTTTTGATTGTTACTTTAAAGGTGCATCGCTTACTTTAATTAACTGAGAGGTAACTTAGTTTTATCTAAGCAATATTATTTAATTGGGATGCCTTTAGAGCCATCTGGTACAAAGCGTAGCCCTATTAAAAAAGATGATGCTTTATATCTATGTCAATTTTATATTTGCAGCTGGCACATCCATTGCACTCTCTTAATGGTCGCAACTGATAAGTTTCTGACTCATAACGTGTTTTTATAACTTTAATGTTAGCCATTTGAGGAAATCGTCTATGCCTTCATCGAAACCTGATGTGCCAAATAAAAACAAGCTGAATATCTTTTCTTTTAGTGGTAAAAACAAAATTCTCCATCTTGGGTGGATGGCGTTTTTTTTCACCTTTTTTGTGTGGTTTAACCACGCACCATTCTTATCTGCGATAGGGGAGAGCTTGAACCTCACCAAAGACCAGGTAAAAACCTTATTGATATTAAATGTTGCCTTGACTATTCCAGCCCGAGTCATCATCGGTATGTTGACCGATCGCTTTGGTCCGCGGCTTGTTTACACTGCTATTTTAGCCATTGGCGCAATTCCCTGTTTCACCTTCGCTTTTGCGCAAGATTACAATACGCTAGCGCTATCACGCTTTTTGTTAGGTTTCGTTGGTGCAGGGTTTGTGGTCGGTATTCGTCTCATGAGTGACTGGTTTCCTGCCAATGAGCTGGGTACAGCTGAAGGTATCTATGGGGGCTGGGGAAATTTCGGCTCTGCCGCCGCGGCACTGCTACTACCGACAGTCGCTATTGCGGCCGCTGCCATTTTCGGCGGTGAGGAAGGTTGGCGTTATGCAACGGCTACTTCAGGGTTGGTTATGATGCTCTATAGTGTGATTTTTTATAAGATGGTACGTGATACCCCTAAGGGTGCCACATATTTCAAACCTAAAAAATCTGGTGCCATGATGGTGACTTCATCAGGTGACTTCTGGCTCATGATGGTATTTAAACTGCCGATGTATTTGGCATTGGCCTTATTGGCGTGGAAATTATCACCAGCTGGCGTAAGTTTACTGAGTCAGGCAAGTGTCAACATCGTCTATATTGCGTTGGTGGTGTTATACGTTTATGAATTTATCAGTAGTTATCGTTTTAATAAGGAAGTATTTACCACGCCTGTGCCAAAAGCTCACCGATATGACTTTAAGCAAGTCGGTATTTTGAATATTTTATACTTTGCGACTTTTGGCTCAGAGTTGGCTGTGGTCTCTATGCTACCACTCTTCTATCAAGAAACCTTTAACTTATCGATTGTCATGGCAGGTGTCTTGGCATCAAGCTACGCCTTTATGAACCTCATGTCACGTCCAGGCGGCGGCTGGTTGAGTGATAAATTTGGTCGCAAAATCACACTTTTGATTCTCACTGCAGGTTTGGCCGTTGGTTATCTGTTGATGGGTGTCGTTGACTCTTCATGGCCGATCGCACTTGCGCTGTTGATTACCATGTTCTGCTCTTTCTTTGTACAGGCGGGTGAGGGAGCAGTGTTTGCTGTGATTCCTTTGATTAAACGTAGTATGACAGGTCAGTTTGCAGGAATGACGGGTGCTTACGGTAACGTCGGGTCAGTGGTCTATCTAACTGTACTGAGTCTGGTATCGTATCAGGCATTCTTCTTTGTGATTGCCGCAACGGCTGTGGTTGGCTTCTTTGCGCTGTTTTTACTAAAAGAGCCTGAAGGCGTTATTATTGAAGAGATGCCAGATGGCAGTTTTGCTCAAATACAAGTGAGCTAAATTATGTATGAGAGCGTCAAACAAGCTCCTAAAGGGACAGGTCAAGTAAGCAGTCATAATGCGGACGTTGCATTGTGGCTGCCTGATTTTTGTACGATGGCAGGGCGCAAAGCTGAGAACCAAGATAGCCTACTCATAACGACCTGCTTGCCTTATGGGTTCCCATCGTTATCATCCTTTTCACCATCGTCAGCGCATAGTGGCGATCATCCCTCTTTTACAGCGCCTTTATTGGTGCTAATGGCTGATGGGGTCAGTGCTTGCCAGTTTCCCAAACAAGCCAGTCAGTCAGTGATAAACACAGTGACACACTATATCACCTCAAAACTTGCAGAGATGGTACAGACAGATAGGGTGCAAGCAAATGAGGCATCAAGCGAATCGCAAAGACACTCTGCAAGCAAAGCGCAAGAGCAATCGCTAAATCCGCTACACAGCTTTGATGACAATCAAATTGCCATAGTGATTAAGGAGGCGGTGCACCAAGCCAATGATGCGCTTTATTTCCCGCAGGCGTATGAGCGCCTGCCAGCTTTATTATCCACCTTATCAGGACTGCTCTGCATAGGCGACCGTATTCATCTATTTCATACAGGCGACTCTCGTATCTATCGTATCGGTATCGACAGTATGGTGCTATTGACCAAAGACCATCACATTCACCACGGACGAGACAAAGGGGCGTTGTCTGCTGCTATCGGTGCTGATACCCGAGTTGAGCTGCAACAGTCGGTGTTTACCTTGCATCAAAACGAGTGTCTGGCGCTCATGACTGATGGGGTTTATGAGTCTATCGCGCCCGCAGAGTTACAGTTTGAGCTGTGTGCTGCGGTACAGGTCATGCACCAATCAGTGGGATATCCCAATCAAATCATTGACCATCTTCAGATAAGCCAGCGTTTATGTGAGCACGCCTTTAGCGAGGGTAGTTATGATAATCTCAGTGTAATCATGCTGGGTATGAACGATGAAATCACGAAAACCAAAACGCACAGAGAAACAGACAACGCCATTGCGCTTGATCAAGGTTTGGATAGCGACCGTAGTCATGCTCAGGATATCAATCACTATCGCTTACCAACGGGCTTGGCAGTAGGGGCACAGATTGATAATTTTGTGGTCAAAAAAATCATCGCGCGTACGGCTCGCAGTGAGGTGTATTTAGTAGAGGATAACGACCAGCATGCATTTGTTTTGAAGTCGCCAAGTCTCAATGTCATTGCTGATGGGTATTATCTACGTGAGTTTTTAAAGGAACGTAAAATCGGTTTGAGCCTGTCCAAGCACAAACGTATTGGTGAGCCCGCTTACAATCAAGTGAACCCCAATAGCGTATCCTCCCATGATCCGCTTTTAACCAGTGATGTCTCTAAAAAACTGAATGCTACTTTCAATGCGTCTAATGCATCGGGGCTTTTGCGCTACTACCCAGTGCCTGCCAGTAGCACTTATTTATATCATTTAACGGAATATATCGAAGGGGAGAGCCTACGAGTTTTTATGGATCGTCAAGCCCCTTGTGATATTTGGCAAACTTACGATTTACTCACTAAGATCGGCATGGCGGTCCGTGTGATGCATCGAAACTACCTACTGCATCAAGATATCAAGCCTGAAAATATATTATTAACTCAATCAGGTGCGGTCAAGTTAATCGACTTTGGCTCTGCTAGCTCCTCCATACTAAAAGACAGTACGCGTCCTCCTAATGGCGATTTGCACTACGCTGCACCAGAATATTACACCGATGCCCCAAAAGGCGTGCATTCTGATTTGTTTTCCATTGCCGTGATTGGTTATGAGTTACTCACAGGTGAGCTACCATTTAGCTCGCAAGAGTTGATGAACCCATCTGTCTCACTAGTTGTACCTGCCGAGCGCCTGCGTCAAAACCGAGTGCCCGCTACCAGCCAGCAAGCGTTGATGCGTGCACTACACTCTAGTACGCAGGCAAGGTATCAAGCGATTGGCGAGTTCTTACAAGACTTTAATCCCGATAATAGTAACAATACCAGAGACCCTGAACCGCTGATCATACGTCATCCCTTATTGGTTTGGCACAGCATTTGCTTTATTCAATTTGTCATTATCATATCGTTGCTGATTTATTTTTCATAAAACCTTGTTAAACGTAAATAGTACGACAAGCCATTTTACTCAACGCTGCGTGTTGCGGCTAAGGAATGATTTTCCTATGTCACTTGATTCACCAGAACCAACCCATACTGCTTTCTCTACCAATGCTTCTTCTTCTAGACGTCAGACTACTGCGGGTATCGTTATTATAGGCGCTGGGATGGCAGGCAGTCGTTTTGCCATTGAGCTGGCACGTGCTCAGCAGCAAAGCAGCCAAGAAAAAGGCGCAGCTCATTTACCCATCACGCTGATTAGCAAAGAACCGCAAGTGGGCTACAACCGTATCATGCTGTCACCCGTACTCTCAGGAGAGTCGGTTTTTGAAGAGACATATTTATACGAGCTAGCAGAATATGAGCAATTGGGTATCACGGTATTGGCTGGCACGTCGGTAGATGCAATCGAAACCAATAAGCGGCGTGTCAAATTGAGTGATGGACAAACCCTGGATTATACCGAGCTGGTGCTGGCTACTGGCTCACAAGCTCGCGTCATCCCTTTTGCCAATCATGATGCTAAGGGGGTTCATGTATTTCGAGAGATTGCTGATGTGCAGGTATTGACGGAGTACGCGCGCCAAGCAAAAAAGGGTCTTGTCATTGGTGGCGGGGTGCTGGGTCTGGAAGCCGCTTGTGCTTTGGCGTCTCAAGGGGCAGATATGACAGTGGTTCATGTTGATAGTCATGTTCTCAACCGACAGCTTGATATGCCCGCCGCTCATCTGCTACAAGCAGAGCTCTTAAGTCGAAGTGTCAAGCTGGAGGTGTTAGCCAACACAGAATGTATTACGGTCAATGATCAACACGAGGTTAATGGTCTGTTGTTAAAGGATGGCCGCACACTGCCAGCAGACTTTATTGTCATGGCCGTTGGTGTCATCCCCAATACGACACTGGCCCAGCAAAGCGGTCTTGAGGTTAACCGAGGTATCCTTGTAGATAACTTTATGCATACGAGCTGTTCTCATGTCTATGCGATCGGTGAATGTGTCGAGCTGGACGGGGAGCTATTCGGGATGGTGGCTCCTGTCAATCAACAGGTCGATACCTTGGTGTCTGTCTTAAAAGCGCCATACATCTCAAGTCGTAAGACAGCCAATAGTGACTCACGAATAACCGAATACAAAAACCACTGGCGTCCCTTTATCAGCAAGCCTTTATCTTTAAAATTAAAAGTATCTGGCATCGCCGCTTTTTCAGCAGGTCAGATTGCTTTTGATGATATTGAAATGGCACAGATAGAGCGCGTGGTTTATCAGCAAACGAGCCTCGATCATTATCTTTGTCTCTACATCAAAGCAAGCAAACTTATTGGCACGGTACTATACGGTGATGTGAGTGAAAGCGGGTTTTATAGTCAGCTGATCACTGATGGCAGTGACATATCCTCGATAAAAGAAGACCTTATCTTTGGCGAAGCCTATTGCGATGTAGAGAAAATAGAAGCAGCTGAGCCCGAATCGGTCTTGCCAAGTGACGCAAACCTAATAGGAGAGGTCTCATGAGCAGCACCATCTTAAATGACGATCAAGCCCTCAGTGTCGTACCGTCCTCTCGCATTACAACTTACACTGAGGATTTGATCAGTCCTATTCGCACCACTTGTCCTTACTGCGGCGTAGGCTGCGGCGTACTAGCAAACATCGATGAGGCAGGTGTAGTCAGCGTGACAGGCGATCCTGATCATCCAACAAACTTCGGCAAACTCTGCTCAAAAGGCAGCGCATTGGCACAAACATTGGGCACTGAGCGCAGGTTGACTCAACCTTATTATCAAGACAAACAGCGAACAATAGCAAAAGGACAACCGACAGATACGCAGCCTGCCGAGTGGGAGGCAGTATTGGATGATATTGCCAGTCGTTTGAATAACACTATCGCGACACACGGGCGTGACAGCGTAATGTTTTATGTGTCAGGGCAGCTGCTTACTGAGGATTACTACGTTGCCAATAAGTTCATTAAAGGCTTTATTGGTAATAATAATATCGATTCCAATTCGCGTCTTTGTATGTCCTCAGCGGTTGCAGGGCATAAGCGTGCTTTTGGTGCAGACTTAGTGCCTAGTAATTATGAAGATTTAGAGTCTTGTGATTTATTGGTGCTGGTGGGCTCCAATATGGCGTGGTGTCATCCTATCTTATTCGGACGGTTTTTAGCCGCCAAAAAGCGTGATCCTAATAAAAAACTGATCGTGATTGATCCGCGTCGTACTGATTCTTGTGAATTTGCTGATTTGCACGTGCCCGTTGCTGTTGGCACGGATACGCACTTATATAACGGACTGCTGCATTATCTTGAGCAAGAAGGCTGTGGTGATAAAGACTATCTTAAGCAGTGTCATGATGTTAAGCCCGCCTTAGAGGCCGCAAAAACATGGACGATTGATAAAGTGGCGACGGCATGTGGTATCAGTGCGGATCTGGTACAGGAGTTTTATGCGCTGGTTGCTGCAAATGATAAAACCGTCACGGCATTTAGCATGGGTGTCAACCAATCTGCAAGTGGTACCGACAAGGTCAATGCCATTATCAATACTCACTTGTATACTGGGCGAGTGGGCCGAGTAGGTGCAAGTCCATTTTCACTCACCGGTCAGCCGAATGCGATGGGAGGGCGTGAAGTGGGCGCGTTATCGAACCTACTTGCCGCGCATCTAGACCTAGACAACGAGCAGCATCGTCATTTGGTGGCTGATTTTTGGCAAGCGCCGCAACCGCTTGCCGCAGAGGTTGGGGTAAAAGCTTGCGATGCTGCTGATGCCATACTAGATGGCCGTATCAAAGCCATCTGGATTATGGCGACCAACCCTGTCGTCAGCTTGCCCGAGGCTGATAAGTTTCGCCGCGCACTGGCTACCTGTGATTTGGTGATAGTATCCGACTGCTCCGTCGACAGCGACACGGTTAAGTGTGCAGATATTGTTTTGCCCGCACAGGGTTGGGGGGAGAAATCAGGCACAGTGACCAATTCGGAGCGCCGCATCTCGCGCCAACGGGCTTTAATGCCTGCACTCGGACAAGCAAAGCCTGACTGGTGGATACTGTCTCAAGTCGCTAAACGCATGGGTTTGGCAGGGTTTGATTATCAGCATCCTAGGGATATATTTAATGAGCATATCGCCCTAACTGCTTATAGAAATGATGCCAGCCAAGCTCTGTCAGATAGCAATCAACCGCGCTATCTTAATTTAGCAAAAGATCTTTCTCCAATGGTAGTCGGTTCGATAGCATCGATAGAGGAAAGCCCAAACCATCTTGAGCAGCAAAATAAAGACGTCGTTTCTTTCAGTCGTGACGCATATGATGCCATGACACCATTTCAGTGGGGCGGCGCACGTATCGCACCAATCAAAACACGTTTCATTGCCATTACGCCGCCCAGTCACGTGAGTATACCCAACAGGCATCCGCGACGATTAAGATCAAAAAGCACTGATAGTAAAAAAAATAACGGCAGTCGTATGTTTTATCAGGATGACTCAGGGGCAGTAGACTTACGGCTGATTACAGGTAGGCTTCGCGATCAGTGGCATACGATGACGCGCACAGGACTTGCACCGCAGCTCAACCAACACGAATCTGTACCAACGCTCACCGTGCATCCAAATGATGCCAAGCAGCTCGGTGTTGACCAAGGCGATTATGTACAGCTACGTCCCTGCTATGAGAAAAACTTATCAATACAGAGCCAGCCGCCGCGTACGGTCGCGAGCACCACTACAGACAGTCAGGTGCTCGCCCAAGTTGCCATCAGCGACAGTATGAGTGCAGGCGATGCCTTTATGCCGATGCATTGGAGCAACGCCTTTGCTCGTTTTGCTCGCGTAGGTGCGCTTATTCCAACGGTCGTTGATCCGCATTCAGGACAGCCTGAATTAAAAAATTCTGCAATCAGCGTGATACCTGTGCCGATGAAAACTTATGGCAAGATTTTGGTGCATCCTGATCTACAAGACACCATGATAGTGCATCTGCGTGAGACTTTGTTGGATTTTGAGAAAGAGTCTGAGGATCAAGGAGTGCTGATATCTTCTTCTGATACAAATACAACTTCTGAAAGATCAAACTCATTACCCGCATTGACATGGAGCTTAAGTCGTCAAACCAATAGCGTCTTGATTACTTTAGCCAGTCCTATAGACAAAGTCGTCAGTAAACTGCTTGACCCTGAGTACTGGCAAAATTTTATCAATGCCTATCAAGCATCTCTCACCGATAAACCGATCAATAGTGCCTTTACTTGCAGCAAGCAAGCAAAGCAACTTCGCTTCGTCTCGACGCAGGTAGAAGCAAATAATAAAGCGATAGATCGGGCATCGATTAGTACGTCAAAGTCTGACATACCAAGTGATCAGCTACTACTGAGCGTTTGTTTTGCACCGCAGGTGGCGCAGCTGCCCAGTATTCATTGGCTTAACAATTGCTTCGCCAGTACTGATGCGATACCAGAGAATCAACGCTATAAGTGGTTGCTAGCAGGTCGTCCAGCGACAGGGTATGTTGATCCAGGTGCATTAGTATGTTCATGTATGGCAGTTGGAGAGAATATTATTATCGAGACGATTACCAAGCAGCAGTGTATGAGTGCCCATGCGGTTGGAAAGGCATGCCGAGCAGGGACTAACTGCGGTTCATGTGTGAGTCAAATTAATGCCTTGATCGATAGGTATGCGTCTTAAAAACTTTCTAAGATCAGGCTTGCTTACTAATATGGCATAGGGTTTGCACTGTATCTTGTAGGCTCTTCTTTTCTCAGGTATGCCATTGTTAGGTGCAGGTTTGCGCGTTATTAACAGTGTTATTAGGAGTTATTACCATGACTGATTCATCTCCCTTTATTACCACATTGATTGCAAATCATTTGTCTAATACTAATTGTCATACCGCAGGGCGCGACAAGCCATTAGGTATAGACAAAAATATGAAAGTAGGCACGGTACATTTGGTTGGTGCAGGTTCTGGTGATCCTGAACTACTCACGTTAAAAGCACTGCGAGTGATGCAAAAAGCAGATGTCGTGCTCTATGACAGCTTGGTTTCAGAGGATATTTTAGATATGTGTGCGCTGACAGCAGAAAAGATATTCGTTGGTAAGCGCCGTGCCAATCATGCGCTACCACAAGAAGGTATCAATGAGCTGCTAGTCAAACATGCGTTAGCGGGTAAAACGGTCGTTAGGCTCAAAGGTGGCGACCCCTTTATTTTTGGACGAGGTGGTGAAGAACTGCAAGAAGTGGTGCGTCATGGTATCCACTTTGAATCTATTCCTGGTATCACTGCTGCTAGTGCGGCTGCAAGCAGAGCAGGTATTCCATTGACACACCGTGATCATGCACAAGCCGTGAAGTTTGTAACAGCATGCAAAAAATCAGGTGCACCCAATAATGATTATGGTGAACTTTTGGACAGTACGCAAACCGTTGTCTTTTATATGGGGTTGAATCGACTAGATGAGATGACTCAAGGGCTAATTGCCGCAGGGCGCGACAGTAATACACCTTTTGCTGTGATTAGTCATGCCAGTTTGCCAACGCAGCAGCTTCTTATCGGTACGCTTGGTAATATCGCCGAGCAGCAAGCTGAGGCAAAACTACCAACCCCTGCGCTATTGATTATGGGTGATGTGGTTAATTTATACTATGAGTTTGCAAGCTACAATCTTGGGGCGTTAGGTAAAAGTACCTTTATTGACGTTCAAAACGTTGTTAGCAGTCATAATTTAGTCAGTAATTTGGAGGTTGTCACGTAGGATAGAAGCATACTAGTGCCAAGCGATAATAGTGCTTAGCACTTTTATAGTATGTCAGCACAAATTATTAAACAGGGTAATGACTACTACAAAATACTAAAACGCATGTAAAAAGTAGACGATGTAATAAAAAGAGTATGATGCAAGGTACCATGACTTTGGGTACAGTAAGAGTGAGTTCAGCAGACTGGTATAAGTGGTTCCATTATACCAGTCTGTTTTAAGTAGTCTATTAATAGGTTTGAAGGGCGAAATAACTGGTTCCGCTGGGGTATACCTATGGCGAACCAATCAGGTGCCTTCACTGATTCGGTTCCTTAGTAAGAACCTGAAAATTCGACTCTATAATATTGTTATCAAGAGTTTGATTTTTTGAGATAGTAAAAGGTTACTTATTGAGAGAGCTGATGTTGTTCAAAGTCACTACTGCTGAGAAGAAGAAATGGTGGGATTTGTGAAAGCCTTACTTCACTTGATGTAGCGGTACTCTTAGTTGAATTTAGTTAGAAAGATAGTTTTTAATCAATTCAGTACGCAAATCTTTTTCCCAGATATCTTTTGCATAGGACTCTGCCTTGCTAGCAGATGTATTTTTAATTAAGTACTCATCTATTTTCTCTATCACCAGCTTAATTTCATTCCTATCCAATCGATAGAATTCGTGATATGGAAAGAATTCAACACATTTACGATCAATTATTTTATTAAAAATTTCTGGATATAGATTCAATATAGCTTCTTCCAAAAGCTTAATAAACGCTCTACCAGCCAACTCACTATAATCGAAAGATATACACTCATCACCCTCTTCAGGACTTGTTATATAACTTGTGGAAAAGACTGACATAGTTACTACCTTTGTAATAAGTTGTTTAATAATAACCTATGCTATCGATTTCGTAATCATGCAATCCATATCTAACATGAGTAGTTCGATGCCTGTATAGCGCACCGATCAGGATTTAACATTAATAAGCTCTATTACAATTAGTGTATTTACGACTTATTAAATCAAATTCATACCAGAAATCCCACATGATTCTGTCATCTGCATTGAATACTATCCTAACTCCACGTTCAACCTCCCAACACCAGCTAAATATAAGCTTAAGCTTTTGATAATGCATTTCAACCTCGGGAAATGGGATAGTTAATACATAAGTACCTGCTTTATCATATACCTTTGCTACAAAGTCTGTATTTCTAGAGAATCTTTCTTTATTAAAAATCAAAAAGTAATCGAAATTATCCAAAAGCGTAACCTCACCATACTCGAAGTCGATTTCAAAATTATTCAGTAGTGACCCCTGCCGTCAATCCCGTATATATAAACTTGGGAGATTTTGATTACGCAGCCTGACGATAATAATCAAACCACACCTGTCTTGGCGATTTATAGCCTAAACCCTTTTGAATCCTAGTCTGATTATAATATAACTCAATATATCCAATGATATCTCTGATAGCTGCAAACCTTGTTTTATAGTCTTGGTGATATACTAGCTCGTTCTTCAATATGCCCCAGAAGCTTTCTATGGGTGCGTTGTCAAAGCAGTTGCCTTTACCGCTCATTGAACCTGTAAACTGATGCTGCTTGATGATCTTGTGGTAAGCATGGCTACAGTACTGACTGCCTCTGTCAGAGTGAACGACTAGCCCTTTGCTTGGTTGTTTATTCTTGATGGCCATGTTCAATGCTTTGCATACTAGATCTGCGGTCATTCGCTTATTGATCGCATAGCCGACCAGCTCTTTGGTATATAAATCTTTGACTCCCGCTAAATACAACCAGCCCTCAAGCGTCCAAATATAGGTGATGTCACTGGCCCACGCTTGGTTAGGGCGACTGGCATCAAACTCTTGATCCAACACGTTTGGATAGACCAGTTTGTTGTGATTGGAGTCGGTGGTGACTTTAAAGTGTTTGTGGCGACGGCATTTGATGCTGTATTCCTCTTTGATGCTTCTGACCATGTAGGGACTGATGTTATGACCTTGCTCACTTAGATGCGCATGCAGACGCTCAACACCATAGCGCTCATGAGTTTCACTGTGAGCGGCTTTAACGAGTAGCTCACAATGGTTGCGATGTATCTGCTGCTCGCTGATATCGCGACTCAGCCAGTCGTAGTAACTTGAATGCTTAACCCTTAGCACGCGGCACATAGTGGTGATGGTAAAGAAGTGCTGGTTATCTTTGATGAAGGCGTACCTGACTAGCTGTTTTTCGCGAAGTACGCCGTCGCCTTTTTTAATATCTCTCGCTCCTCTTCGGCTACTTTAAGCTGCCGCTTGAGCTGCTTTATTTCTTGAAGAGCACTCATGAGATCAGGATCATATTGCTCTGTGCCAATCAGCTTGCCTTGATTGGCTTTGTTGTTCCAGTTCGATAAGGTTTGCATGGCGATGCCAAGCTGCTTTGCAGTCGCTGAGATATTGCCATTATTGTCTGATATCTTCTTAACGGCTTCAGCTTTAAATTCTGTGCTATAGGTTCTTATTTTCTTGACCATGATAAACTCCGATTAATATGCTTAGTTTACCAAGTTTACTTGTACGGTTTCTTCAGCATAGCTCAGTAGTGCTAATTTTTCGCGATTATTTAACTCCATTTTCCTTCTCTGTTAGAGCTAGTTCATTAGAATAATATAGTAAAATTTCATAATTTTATGGATAGCTCAAGTGGAAATTAGGTTCGTTATAACAAATCATAGAGATAATTTTTTTCGAAAAGCTCACATGATGTACATTACTAAGTACACTATGTCTCCCTAAATAGTTTGATCAATTATCGTATATAGCCTACAGCCGGACATTCAAGTCCTCACTAGGGTGCCGTCATTATTATTGAGCTATGCTGAAGAAACCGTACAAGTAAACTTGGTAAACTAAGCATATTAATCGGAGTTTATCATGGTCAAGAAAATAAGAACCTATAGCACAGAATTTAAAGCTGAAGCCGTTAAGAAGATATCAGACAATAATGGCAATATCTCAGCGACTGCAAAGCAGCTTGGCATCGCCATGCAAACCTTATCGAACTGGAACAACAAAGCCAATCAAGGCAAGCTGATTGGCACAGAGCAATATGATCCTGATCTCATGAGTGCTCTTCAAGAAATAAAGCAGCTCAAGCGGCAGCTTAAAGTAGCCGAAGAGGAGCGAGAGATATTAAAAAAGGCGACGGCGTACTTCGCGAAAAACAGCTAGTCAGGTACGCCTTCATCAAAGATAACCAGCACTTCTTTACCATCACCACTATGTGCCGCGTGCTAAGGGTTAAGCATTCAAGTTACTACGACTGGCTGAGTCGCGATATCAGCGAGCAGCAGATACATCGCAACCATTGTGAGCTACTCGTTAAAGCCGCTCACAGTGAAACTCATGAGCGCTATGGTGTTGAGCGTCTGCATGCGCATCTAAGTGAGCAAGGTCATAACATCAGTCCCTACATGGTCAGAAGCATCAAAGAGGAATACAGCATCAAATGCCGTCGCCACAAACACTTTAAAGTCACCACCGACTCCAATCACAACAAACTGGTCTATCCAAACGTGTTGGATCAAGAGTTTGATGCCAGTCGCCCTAACCAAGCGTGGGCCAGTGACATCACCTATATTTGGACGCTTGAGGGCTGGTTGTATTTAGCGGGAGTCAAAGATTTATATACCAAAGAGCTGGTCGGCTATGCGATCAATAAGCGAATGACCGCAGATCTAGTATGCAAAGCATTGAACATGGCCATCAAGAATAAACAACCAAGCAAAGGGCTAGTCGTTCACTCTGACAGAGGCAGTCAGTACTGTAGCCATGCTTACCACAAGATCATCAAGCAGCATCAGTTTACAGGTTCAATGAGCGGTAAAGGCAACTGCTTTGACAACGCACCCATAGAAAGCTTCTGGGGCATATTGAAGAACGAGCTAGTATATCACCAAGACTATAAAACAAGGTTTGCAGCTATCAGAGATATCATTGGATATATTGAGTTATATTATAATCAGACTAGGATTCAAAAGGGTTTAGGCTATAAATCGCCAAGACAGGTGTGGTTTGATTATTATCGTCAGGCTGCGTAATCAAAATCTCCCAAGTTTATATATACGGGATTGACGGCAGGGGTCATATCTTAATATCTTATTAACTCATCGATTTTTATAGTTCATAAAATCCAAGCATCGTAGTATGAAGATAGTTAATATTTGGCCATCAATAACTCTACAGTAACCTCAAAATAATACTCATCTTTGATCGCAATATTTACTTTGCCTTTATGGGCATTGGCGATAGCCCGAACGATAGACAATCCTAGTCCTGTCCCTGAATGTTGATTGCTTGTCTTATCATGACGATAGAATCGCTCAAATAATTTATCGGCCGCGCTTTGATTTAGCGGTTTGTCTAAGCGGTTAGTCAAGGCGATTCTTAATAATGATTGTTTTGAGGATAGAGGATATTCTTTTGAGTTCTCAAGAGTGATATCTGAGGTAATGATGGTAGCTGATATTGTGATAGTACTGGCACTAGCGGCGTAATAGATGGCATTTGACAGCAGATTAGCAAATAACCGTTGCAATAAACCTTCATCACCTAATACTGTCGCAAATTCACCCGATTTTGCAAAAGTTATCTCACGATCCTCGGCAAGCATTTCATAGTAGTCGATCAGCTTTGTGATTAGACTCTCGGTATCTACGTTACTAACTTGCGTGTCGCTTAAACCTTTTTGAGTTTTTGCCAGTAGCAACATATTATTAATCATAGCCGATAGCTGCTCTAACGTGTCATGTTGATGATGTAGCTGCTCAATGTATTCATTGCCATCTCTTGGCTTATTCAACATGACTTGCGTTTGCGTACTCAGCGTCGCAATTGGGGTACGGAGCTCATGGGCAATATTATCTGAAAACCGAGACAAGGATTCAAAATTACTCTCAAGTTTAACCATCATTGAATTATAAGATTTTGCTAGTGGTCGTAGCTCTAAAGGCATATCACTGACGGTTATTCTTTCATCCAGTCTTTCAGGGTTAATCCTTTTCATTTTTTGTACGATAGTGGCTAAAGGTGCAAAACCCCAATACACACTTAATGCAGCTACTGACACCAACAGTAATGTAATAGCGAATAAAATCATACTGAGTTGACGATTGAAATGCATGAGATAGTGGTGATGAACATCGATGGGCAATGCAATAAGTGCCAAAACCTCTTGGTTTTCGATGATGATTGCTCGGTAATTCCTACCCTTTATCTCAATCGTGAATTGCTGATCACGATAGACTTGCCACAATTGTGGCAGGCTAAAATCTGAAGGTAGGTCGTTGATGAAGCTGGTTGGATCGCTAGATAATAGTGCACCGCTCTTATTTGCAATGACAGTTTTTAAGTCATAGTCAAGCCGAGAAGGATGTAGATGGTTGGCGCTAGTTAATGACTGAGATTTTGAAGCTGCTGATGACTTTGTCTGAGCATCAACATCATTGATACTTTTGCGCAGGTTAAAAGCTGCATGCGTGATAATCTCAGAGTCCATTTGTTCAAAATGTCCACTGACAGAACGCTGCACCCACGCGTAAATAATCACTTGAGAGATAATTACGAATACAGTTAGCAGAAAAACGGTGCGCCACAGTAATGGCAGGCGTCGACTATCTAACCGATATTTCATATTAGATATCGTCAGCTTCGTAAGATGGCTGGCTATCAGCGATTGTATTGACAGCATCTAATCGGTAGCCCATACCACGCACAGTATGAATCAGCTTTGCCTCATGTTCATCGTCTATTTTTATGCGAAGACGCCTGATTGCCACATCAATCACGTTCGTATCATTTTCAAAATTCATATCCCATACTTGAGAGGCGATGACTGAGCGTGGTAGGACTTCACCTCGGCGCTCTAATAAAAACTGTAATAACGAGAACTCTTTTGCGGTCAATTTAATAGGTTGGTCTCTTCTATGTACGGTACGCTTTGCAATATCCATTTTGAGATCTGCTATTTGCATGATCGTACTTTGATAATCGACTTGATTAGCACGTCGCAATAGACTTTTCATCCTGACTACCAATTCTGCAAACGCAAACGGCTTGGTTAAATAATCATCGCCACCAATCTCAATCCCTTTTATCTTATCGCTTAAGTCATCTTTTGCTGTTAAAAATAGCACGGGAGTATGTTTACCTGCAGCTCGGTAGTTACGCACCAGCTCAAAGCCACTAATATCCGGTAGCATGACATCCATCAGTATCACGCTAAATTCTTCAGTCATCAATGCGTGATAGCCATCTAGGCCTGTTAGATAATGATCCACAATAAACCCAGCTTCGGTTAAGCCCTTTTTTATATATTCGCCAAGTTTCAACTCATCTTCTACCAGCAGTACTTTCATAATAGCTTCCCATATACATTTCACGCCTACCTAGCATAGTAAAGCATAACCCCGCTTTGAACATCAAAAATTCTCAAGATGACAATATTGTAATCTTGCGGTCATGTCTCTGTCAGAATCAATAAAGTATGCTTTAGAGTAACTTAATACTTTGAAGTCTTGTCGATTTCATACCAATCAAATAAGGATCTATCATGTCACTATTTAAATCAATCGTAGCAACCGCTATCGCCTTAGTTGTTTCAACGTCTGCTATGGCACATGACCCTAAGATGCATGCTGAAAAGGATCAGATGAACTGTGAAAAAATGGAAAAGCATATGCAGATGATGCAAAAGATGGATCACAGCAAGATGGACATGAATGATCCTGCCATGAAAGCCATGATGGCTAATATGGGTAAAATGAAACAGATGTACCAAAAACACTGTGTGAGCAGTGATAGCGACTCTTAACGATTCCTTTTATACGCTCATGATTATTGCTAGATGATTTTCATCAAAGGTTAATCGGATATTAATAAAAATGGATTTTTAGGATGAGCCTATGAAGTTTTTACTAGGAATACTCTTTGCTGTCTTTGTCGCTATTGTAGGTATTTTTGCGGTAGTGACTAGTGGTGTGATAAATATTGGCGCTGATCAAGCCCATAGCCCACTGGTTTATAAATTTTTAGAGACTGCCCGCACGCGCTCAGTAGCAAATGCTAGCAAGGACATCATCGTTCCAAACCTAGCAAAAGTAGATATGATCAGTACAGGCGGTGCGGATTATAAAGACATGTGTGCAGGCTGTCACTTATCTCCTGGGGTAGAAAGCACCGATTTTAGCGCAGGTCTATACCCTAAACCGCCCAACTTTACCAACGCTGATGTGGTGAAGCGCTATCAAACGAAAGCTGGCGCACAGCAAGGATTTTGGGTGATTAAGCATGGAATCATGGCGTCTGGAATGCCAGCATGGGGTGCCTCTCACGACGATGACAGAATGTGGGCAATGGTGGCTTTCATTAGATCGTTGCCTGAATTGAATGACGCTCAGTACACGATGCTGACCACGAGGATAGATACTGACATTATGGACATGAGCTTTGATGGAAATATGGATATGTCGGAAGATGGCTCCGAAATGCAGCACTAATTATTTAATAAAAAGCGTAGCACTAAAATAGTGCTACCTTTTGCAATTTAAGTTTGGCCTGTTTTACTTTGTTTAGTGATAGGTTGTAGAAATTTTAAAATGTCCAATAGACAAATACATGCCTAGGAGTGTTTTATGAGACGCTATACCAATATGTTTTCTAGTAAGCACAACCAGTTATCTGGTCGTACGCTTTTAGTGATGATGACATCTTCACTGTTACTAGCGGCTTGTAGCCAATCAAATACGGGCACTTCTGATTCAAAACCCGTACAACCTGAGCCAACTGTTGCCACATCAACCAATCAGGTGACAGAAACACAAGCTGAATCTACAGCGGTTACGACGCCTGTAGTCAACCAATCAGACCTACTTAAGAATGTTTCAGCGACGGTTTATAAAGATGCCAACTGTGGGTGTTGCAAAGAATGGGTAAGCTATGCAGAAGATAATGGATTAAGCGCAACCGCACACGATGTTGAAGATTTGTCTTTATTCAAAGAACGCTATAGCGTACCGCAGCAGATGCGTTCTTGTCATACCACCGTTACCACCGATGGCTTTGTTTTTGAAGGACATGTTCCTGCAAAATACATGGCACAGTTCTTAGCAAATACTCCTGCACAAGCCATTGGACTTGCTGTACCAAGTATGCCTGTTGGTAGCCCCGGTATGGAGTATGAAGGTAAGTTTATGCCTTACAAGGTAATGCAACTTAACAAAGACGGCACTACAGAAGTTTATGCCGATATTGAGTCTCCTCAGCAGCAACTATGATTAAATTATTCGTTAAATATAAAAAATATTACAGCCAAAAGCTTAACCACCATCTCGCAAATTAAATTAGGTCATCATTATGAATAAACAGAACATATTGAACCGCCGACGTTTTTTGACTGGATCTTCTGCTGTCCTTGGTGCTTCCTTGATACCGACCATTGCCAGTGGCGCATTAGGACATTCGAGTCGCTCGAGCAGTCAGGCGGCCACCATTAATAGTGATCAAAACACTCATAAAGTACCTGTATTGATAGGCAAAGAGTTTGATTTATACGTCAGTAAACAGTCTGCTATTGTGAACGGTAAAAAGAGCATGGCGACGCTCATCAATGATTCACTGCCAGCACCAACGCTAAAGATGCGTGAAGGTGATACGGTAGTGATACGTGTTCATAACCAGATGGATGAATCAACTTCTATTCATTGGCATGGGTTGCTGGTGCCGTTTGAAATGGATGGTGTACCTGGAATTAGCTTTGAGGGCATTCCTGCGCACAGCACCTTTACTTATAAGTTTAAGCTCATGCAGTCAGGCACCTATTGGTATCACTCACACAGTGGGTTCCAAGAACAAACTGGCATGCTGGGTGCTATGGTGATTGAACCCAAAGGTCGCGAGCGTCATCCTATCGAAGAAGACCACGTGATCGTGCTCAGTGATTGGACCAGCCGTAACCCGCATAATCTACTGAAGCTGCTCAAACAGCGCGCAGACTTTGACAACTATCATCTGCCAGATTTCAAGAAGCTGTTGTCTGATATTGCCGAAACAGATATGAAAACCGCGTTTGATAAGCGCAAAATGTGGAATCAGATGCGCATGATGCCAACGGATTTTACTGATTTATCTGGCGAAAAGACCTTTACCTATCTAATGAATGGTAAAACAACGGCGGCTAATTGGACACAACTAGTAAAAGCAGGACAGCGCGTTAAATTACGCTTTATCAATGCCTCAGCGCAAACTATCTTTGATGTGCGCATACCCGGTCTCAAAATGACTGTAGTGGCAACCGATGGTATCGATGTCGCACCAGTTGCGATTGATGATTTTCGTATTGGTGTGGCTGAGACTTATGATGTCATCGTTACCCCGACCAAAGATGCCCATACCATATTTGCCCAAAACATAGACCGTTCAGGCTATGTTGCAGCAACACTTACAACCAAAGAAGGCGCTCGTGCTGCGATACCTGCTATGGACAAAGTTGAATGGCTCACAATGGCAGATATGATGGGCGCTATGGGTGCTGATGGTTATAAAGCCCGTCATGCCAAAACAGAATACGATTTTAAGAGTGATATGCGTGTGGACAGTCCACGTATGAATCTTGATGATCCCGGTATCAACCTGCGCAATATTAATAGAGAGGTATTGAATTATAGTCAGCTGCGCTCTGTCGATGAGGCAATATTTGCGGAGCAGCGCAAGCCTACCCGAGAGATAGAACTACATTTAACCGGTAATATGGAGCGCTATATCTGGGCGTTTGATGGGGTCAAATTTAGTGACGCGACACCAGTGAATATTAAGCCGGGTGAGCGCGTACGTATTACCTTGGTTAATGACACGATGATGAATCATCCGATGCATCTACATGGGATGTGGAGTGATTTACGTATGCCTAATGGTGAGTTTCAGGTGCGCAAGCATACTATTATGGTACAGCCAGCGCAAAAGATTAGCTTCGATGTGACAGGAGAAGCTGGACGATGGGCATGGCATTGTCATCTGCTGTATCACATGGAAGCCGGTATGTTCAGAGAAGTGGCCGTCGTTTAATAAACCTTCGAATATGAGCCTTATTATGAAAATTTATAAAGTAAGTCTACCGTTTATTGGCATGTCATCTTTGATGTTATTAACGTTACCTTTAGCAAATGCTGCTGAGATGCCCATCATGGATCATAGCAGCATGGATATGTCTGGCATGGATCATAGCAGCATGGATATGTCTGGCATGGATCACAGCGGCATGGATATGTCTGGCATGGAACACAGCAGTATGGATATGTCAGGTATGGATCACAGCGGCATGAATATGTCAGGCATGGATCACAGCAGTATGGATATGTCAGGTATGGATCATAGTAGTATGGATATGTCCGGTATGGATCACAGCGGCATGAATATGTCAGGCATGGATCACAGCAGTATGGATATGTCAGGTATGGACCATAGTAGTATGGATATGTCCGGTATGGATCACAGCGGCATGAATATGTCAGGCATGGATCACAGCAGTATGGATATGTCAGGTATGGACCATAGTAGTATGGATATGTCCGGTATGGATCACAGCAGCATGGACATGTCAGGTATGCAAGGTGGTAAGGCTCCAGCTGATGCTCGCAGTCCTGACTACTCAAACGGCGTTCCCTATGGACGTTATGGCAAGCCTATGATGATGGGTGGTATGCCATTATGGGGCGTTTCTGTAGATGATTTAGGTTATCAGTTTGATGACGATCAGATTAATTATGAGGTTGGTGCTTGGTATGGCCTAGATGAGCGCCGCCTCTCTTTACGCAGCGAAGGTAGTGTTCAGACCAAGGGTGATAAAGAAATTGATAGTCTGACCTCGTTGTCTTATTGGAAACCACTAAGTATCTTCTGGAATGGTTTGGCAGGGGTAGCCTACGATACCGAGAACGATAAGCCTGCCATTATGGCGGGTATTGAGGGCACAGCACCTTATTTTATTGAAACCGATGCAATGGCTTATCTGTACTCTGATGGACAAATCCGATTGGACCTTGGCGCAGAATACGAGTGGCGTTTGAATCAGCATTGGGTTGTGATACCAGAAGTAGAACTAACGGCATTTAGCAAAGAGGATAGCGACAACCATATTACTAAAGGCTTTAATGAATTTGAGGCTGAAGTGAGGCTGACTTATGAGACACTAAGCCGTCAATTAGCGCCTTACGTTGGTGTGAGTTATGAGACGGCGCTTGGTAGTGCCCGTGGTCAACGACGTCAACATAATGAATCAATTGATAGCAATAGTTTGACAACGGGGGTCAAATTCTGGTTCTAATATCATTAAAATAATAGGAGATATACTATGAATGCTTCAGATCAGAAAAACATGAATCATCAACAGGGCATGAACCCGTATGTAAAGTTCACCCTGATGATTCTAACGTCTACGATTGTGATGTACATCATGATGTATTTCAATACTTATGAGTGGGATCATATTTATTTTAGTGAGACCAGAGCCTATATGGCACTGTATATGGGTGCCGGTATGGCAGTGGTCATGTTGGCCTTTATGACCAACATGTATAAGAAGACCAAAATTAACTTGATGATCTATGGTCTGAGCGTATTGATGTTTGCTGTTGGTATTTGGGGTGTTAGATCACAAGCAACAGTCGATCAAGTCGATTGGATGCAGGCCATGATACCGCATCACTCGATTGCTATTCTGACCAGCTCAAGAGCAGATATCGAAGATCCTAGAGTCCAACAGCTTGCCGACGATATCATAGAAGCACAAAAGCGTGAAATTGATGAAATGAAGCAGTTGATTGATGAGCTGGAATAAAGCATAAAGGGTTTAAAAGGTAGGATTTAGAGGTTAGAAATTAGGTAGGAGTGTGTATTATGAAAACAGCCGTGGTTTATCGTATGGTCAAACCTGATCATGTTTGTCCATTTGGTTTAAAAGCACTCGATCTTTTAGAGCGTCATAGTTATCAGATCGAAGACAAGCATTTGACTAATGATACTGAAACTCAAGCGCTTAAAGATAAGTTTAATGTCAAAACTACACCACAGATTTTTATCGATGGCGAGCGCATAGGCGGGTATGACGATCTGCAAGCGTTTTTTGGCAAAGAGGTTTCTCAGAGTACTGAGGTCAGCTATACGCCAGTGATCGCAATATTCGCAACTACAGCACTCGCTAGTATTGCACTGACTTGGAGGTTTAGCAGCACATTATTTTCGGTACAAACTATCATCTGGTTTGTTGCCTTATCCATGATTGTACTCGCTATTCAAAAGTTGCAAGATTTAGAGAGTTTTACCAATCAATTTTTGGGATATGATTTGTTAGCACGTAAGGTGGTCCGTTACGCCTACGTTTATCCTTTCGCCGAGGCGTTTGTCGGTATCGCAATGTTGGCTAGTATTGCATGGCTTAATGTCATAGCGGCTATCGTGGCTATATTTATAGGTGGTATCAATGGCCTCTCAGTGTTTAAGGCCGTCTATATAGAGAAGCGTGAGCTGAAATGTGCCTGTGTTGGTGGTAACTCAAATGTACCGCTTGGTTTTGTATCTTTGACCGAAAACATTATGATGGTCGGTATGGGAATATATATGCTGATTAGATTTTCAGGCGCATCATAGTTCTTACGGTGATTAAGCTTGGGCCTGACTCTAAAAAAATCTGTGAATAATTCAGAGTATAAGGATACCGTTAGGGGCAGTTTCTCTATTATGCATTGGCTGATTTTATTGATAGTCGTCGTGTTTGGTACTGCTAAGCTCAAAAATGCTGGCAAAGATTTAGGCGGTGCAGTAAAAGGTTTTAAAGATGCCCTAAAAGATGAAGAAATCGAGTCGGATCACAAGAATCGTGTACTTAGCCATGAGGGTAGTACGTCAGCTGCAAGTAATGACTTAAACATACAGGTAGATACTCGAATCAATGATATAAAAACTAGCCCTGTCAGCATTGATGCTCAGCAAAATGTATGAAAACTGATTATCATTTCACAAAAGTCATTATGACAAAGGACGCTAGTACAAGAAGCTTAATCTGCAATAGATAGCTTTTCATCTGTAATCAGCATCATATGTACAAAAAAACGTAGTAGCGGTGAGTACTGTCACTTATTCGTCCATTCTCTATGGTCTTGACTAGCAATACCGATATGTAGAGCATTTTTCGAATCATTAGATTGCTGCTTAATATCTTGATAGTCAGTAGATGACATAGTTTTCATCAATAAAGCTTCGTTGCTACTCACCAGCCAACGTTTCAAAGGCAGCAATTTCTCAGCAATATCAATGAACCGCTGTAACGCCTTCTCATCTCCTTTTCTAAATGGTAGGTATGCTCTGCTAACAGACAGTTTTTCACGACATATCTCAACAAACCAAATCCAGTCAGCCCCTGAATTTTCTCGTAGACGATAGGCACTACTTAACAAAAACGATAGCAACCTTAAATCACTTTGGTATTGAATGTTCAGTGGACTCAGTACAGGGGTGTTTGAATCTGATAGCTTAACAAAGCGAGGTTTGCTGCGTTTGGTAGTGATGTTGGCAACCTCGCTCGCACGTTCTATTAGAACCTTTGCATCGTGAATAGAAATATTTGCCAACTGGGCTGCTTTACTTAAAGGCATCTTTTTATCATAGGTCTGTAGTAGCAGTTGTACTCGGTTTAGACCATAACGACCAAACAGCTCATTATTGGCTTGCGTATTGGTACTCAAGAGAAAATGTTTATCACAGCTCTCGATCGTAAATTTCGGTGACTTGCGTTTGCCCTCTACGATATTTTTAAATAACAGCGTACGAATACTAGGTATGCTGACGCTACTATTATGGACAGTCGCATTATTCTCCTTAAGCTTTTTATTCGTAAAACCTGTTACGTTATACAGCGTCCGCTCTAGCAATGTTATATCTGCTTTACTAAGCGCGTAGGTCGCCATCAGCGTGGCAAAATGGTTGTAATACTCAAAGCTACGCTCAGGCGATAAGTGTCCCATAATACCTGAGAGAGCATACCAGCGATCTTGTGCATTGATATGCTCGCCGAGTAGGCCTTCTTTTATACGCAGTACGTCGCTTTCGTCATAATCGGTGAGTGCTTCTACGAGATCTGAATGGCCTACTAGCGCTAAAGATAGGTTGCTCACTGCCGTATGCCTAAAACCATGGAAGGTATGCTCTGCTACATTATCATCTACCGATATGTCTTTTAAGACTCGTTTAAGTAACTGCAACGGAACATGGTCATCAATAGGGCGTTGATCCGATGATAAGGTAAAGATAAATTTGTTTGAACTATCGCCAATATTACTCTGCACAAAGTTCATAAAAAAATTCAGCTCATTAGGTTTGAGGAGGGCAAATAAGGGAACGCGGCGAATACTACTTTGAGTCTTGGTTGGACGATAGCTATTGGGTCTTATTACCACTGATGGCACAGCTGTTTTTAAGCCTTCGATGTCATTATACTTAAGTCCCAACAGCTCTTTTTTGCGCATCCCAGTACGATAGACTAAGATAAATAAAAGCGCGAACATCTCCCGCTCCAATATATCTACGGAACCCAGTATCTGCGTAATAATGGCTTGGTATGCTTGCGGTGATATCAGCTCCGCACGTACACGCCGACCATTTTTGGTATGTTGGAAGTTCACGGAGGGTAGGTTGTATTTGCTCTTAGCAAAGTTGTGCATACTCTTCAATAAATTGGCAGAATATACAATGTCAGTATTATTACGTACGACAGCTTTATACTCTAAAATATCTTCATAAAGCTCCTCAAACTCTTCCTCTGACCAAATATCAAGCGGCTGCGCTGTTGTGAAATATAACCATTCATAGCCTATAGTTCTAATATATTTCAAAATAGTTACGTTGTTCGGTGGTCCTTTTCGGCTTAGCAGACTTAGTACCCAATCCAATAAAATCTTTTCACTTAAGTCATCGTATTGCTTATAACGTTTTTGTACTCTTTCGATAAGGGTAGGCGGCTTTTTGCTAGTTTTTTTCTTTTTCTGTTTTTCATCCATTTTGAAGTCTTTAGTCAGATTCATAATTAAATCAGACTTTCTAACCTCTATCTTTTTGGTAGAACTACTACTAGATGTCTCGTTTTGCTTAACAGAGTTTTTGCTGATAGACAGCGTTAAAATATGTTCTAGATCATAAGCTTCATTTGTATGCTGATATTTCTGATTCAAAAACCGATAAAAGTCCTGCGTACTCAGTCCTGCAGTGTTATGCATACCTCGCAGTACCCCCACTGAAGCATGATCAATATCAGCGTCATCGAGACCCTCCCAGTAATAACTGGCGTAACGTAAAAACCTTAGAAAGGGAGGCAAGTCAATATTCAAAGGCTTGATCACGTCAGACAAAACCATGGTCAAGTATTGTTTGATCTTATCTTCTGACAGCTTGGCAATGATATGTGTGGTCTCTGCTGGACTGCTGCTTTTATGGTAATTCATCAACCAACACTGACTGACCATATCTACAACGATTTGCTTGGTGTTATAAAGCTTGTCACTACCTTCTTCGCGCTCGTTACCAAAGCGCTTTTGCACAAAGCGCGGCGAGACCATTATCCTGTCTTTGATAAATGGCTGATACTCTTTTGCAAGCAATGAGGTAAGCCACCCTTCAAGCATTTGAACCTCATTGATACCGCCATATACAATTCCTGAGAATATCAGCCAGCCTATAATCTGATCTTGGCTATAATCGGCTGTTTGCTCCCAATTATGCTCTACTGCGCGAACAATTTTGACCAGTACCTTACCGTTTTTAACCCAGCTTTTATTAGTAATTAATGGGTTGAACTTTATGGGCTGCGGCGCGATGATCTTGGGATAGTGATGCTCAGCAAGCATGTAACACTGATTTTGATAATCGATAAACTGACTAACGGTTTGCCATGCTTGTTTTAGTGTTTTGGTAGTTTTATAGGCTTGAGAAATTTTATTCTGAACAATCGCTTGAAACTTATCGAACCCTTCGCCCGATAAAGGCTTTCGCTTATTAGTAAAATTACGCTGAAACTGACCTAGCATTTGACTTTCTGGCAACCATAACTTATCAGTAAAACTTACAGGCCTCGGCATAGCTAAAAAGGTGCGATTATCTGGCCAAAGCATTTGCTTGTAATGTTTATTAAAAGATTGGACGAACCTAACGTTGCCAGGATATATCTCAAGTAGGAGTTCCCATTCGGTCTGTAAGTCGGCGAGTAGCTGTATCTCACGTGTTCTTGCTGTGTCACTGTCCTTGAGTATAGATGAGTAAGGCACGTAGCGCTTTTTCCTACCATCAAATTTTGCTAAACCATCAATAATTTTTGGCAGATGGATATTATCTATTAGCATGATCTACCCCTATATGTCTTCTCTGTATACGACTGAGTTTAGAATAGCTTTTTATTTCTACAAGGTTTAACCCTAAATACTCAGCCATCTGCTCAAATATAGGTGCAACACGTCTGATATCTGCTTTACTACTTGATGAGAAACGTCCCAATACTTCTTGACGAGCTTTTTCATGACCAATAATGGTGTTGATGAGTGGAAGCTGAACGCCACGTTTCTCAAGCTGAGTACGTACGAAATGACGTGTCCAATAAGGGTTGGCATCAATAATATCTTTTGTCATATGATAGGCATCGCCTCGCTTGATATCTTTTAGATTATTTACACTTGCAGATAAGAGCTTCAACAGTGCTTCATCGTTACCTAAGCCGATTTTCTTGATAGTCTCACTGATTTTTTGGTTTGATGGATGTCTAGTTTTATAGTCACTCAAATAGTCTCTATATTCTATTAGAAGGCGTACAACAGTAGGGCACAATGGAATTAGTCGATCAGTTTGCACTTTTTTAACGGGTTTATCATTGATAACAAGCCAGCCCATATCGAGATCGATATCGCACATTTTTCCAAGACCGTTATTTGGTCGCACGCCGGTTAAAAGGCAAAATACAAACCATACAAAGATACTGGTTCTATTAAAGTGCTTTTCATCGTTTGAACTTTGATCGGTCCAGTACCTCATCTCATTCAAGATGTCGCAAACTGTTTCAATCTTCAGCGCAAACGCTGAGCCCACCATATATTTGTGCCAAGGGGTGATATAAGTTAAGTCAAAGTCACTATGACTATTAAATACGCTCAGTGCTGATTTATAGTGTGTAAGAACTTCCTCACTGGTATGGCTGCTATAGTACATTGCTGGAGCGTGAGGCGCGGCCGTGCGGCAAATAATATCGGCGATATGTGCATGGCAATTTGGCGTATAGCGAGAGAGTACGACGTGTAATGCCGTTTCTATTCGATTGATTGAAAGGTAAGACAGACCAAGACTACTACGTAAGTCAGCGAGATAAGCTATAAAGTCCGCTTTCACAGGCAATTTGCAAGCAATCAGGTTATCAATTAGCCATAAAGGTAGTGGGATTTTGATGTCATCAGAGTGGTTTTCGTAATCTTGCTTCGTTAATGTCTGACTAACAGAGCGTTTAGTAATACCAAGGCTGTGTTTGATGTAAGCTCTTTTATCGTAGATACCAAAAATACTAGGATGACCGATATAACCTGATATGAGTAACGATTTAACTGGGAGACCAGTCAGCATTGAGAGCAATAGAATACCAGCGCAGACTTTATTCGTTTCTGCTTCTGGTAAAGATTTGGCATCTTGGTGTAGAGCGGCAAATAACGATTGGTAACCGACAAGAGGGAGCAGTCGTGTATTAGAATTGAGCGCAAGATTGCGCTGGGACATATAGTTTTGCTGCAGTGACAAATCAATAGTTTGTAGTGGTATAGACTGTTGTATGAGAGGGTCAGGATAGTTGTCGTAGCTAATATATGGTGCTCCATTGTGATCGACATACTCTTCGAAACTCGTCGTCAACCCTTCGTGAGTTTCGGTATGGGCGTCCAAAAATTCCAGATCTACAGCAGTAGTATTATGCTCGATATCATCCGGTGTACTGCTCCAGTTGTTATCGCTATGTGTACTACCCCAGTTATGAGTCAATGTATTGGGACCAGCCAAATATATCGGAGTATCATCGGATAATTTTATAGGCTTGATACTGTTGTTTTTTGGTGGTTTTTTACGCTTAGGTTTTGCTGCCTGTAAATTGTATGCGTGCTGGTAGGCAATTGTTATCTTATCTATTTGGCCAAGCTTAGCCTTTGCTATAGATTCTTCGTTTTTTGCTTTGACTGAGTCACTTATAGGGTTGTTAGTTAATGCTTCAAGCTCAATTTTTTTCTGCTCTAATAGATTATTGAGAAGGGTAGATATGTACTCCACACTTATGGTCATCTGAGACAAGTCGAGTAGTTCATGCCAAATCCACGTTCGTCTTATAGAGCTTGAAAACTGAGCCTGTTTAAACTGCATTAATATATTATCAGTGTGCTTTTTTATACCATTCGGCATCAGCAGTACGCTGGTGTGCATTGCTATAGCTAGCCAAATCAGATTTCTTCTTAGAAAATCATGGGGGACTCTGTTTATAGGGTTCTGCATGAGAATGAGTAGCTGCATCATCAGCGGCTTTTGTGCCAGTGCTGATTTGCTAGTCTCCATATAGCGGCGAGCCACTGGTTCCTTCTGTAATATCTGTACGATACGCTCGAACAAATTTTGAACAGAGCCATCCGGATATACATAGCTATCATTTACTGAAATCACTATGGCAGATATGGCAGCTAAAACTTCTTCTGGATATGTAAATGTCTCATCATCGTTAAGTGTATTAACAATATCTGTCATTGCTTGAGTGCTAAGCCATTCTAACTGTTCATCAATACTTTCAGTATTTTCCATCATAAAACACTCTCAGAAGGACGTTTATGATAGGTTTGCTCATTGATGTTTATGAGTTGACAAAATGTAGTGATAGGAAAGGTATTCTTGTTGAATAAGTCTTGATTGATACTCGTAGTTAAAATCTCATTTAAGCAACTATAGATAAGTTTTATATCTAAGCTCTTTTTATACCGTGCGATGATGTCAACCAATTCATAAAAAGGTATGCCAAACACCAACTGATCTTCACTTATGCTACCTATACTCACATCTTTTCTGGCTGTTTCCTGATCTATTTTAAACGGTTTTAAGAAATAGAGTTCGAAATTATTGACCATCGACCATACTGTCTTTTCTTTAATAAATAATGTAGGTCTGAAGAAGACTCGGTTCTGCTCCATTTCTATATTATGACTACCCATTGAAGGTCGAATATGATTAACATAAATATCGAACAAACTAATGATATCTGGATGTATCGTCACTGTGTTTTTCTGAAGCTTAGCTATTGATATCCTATCCATATCTTCCTCAATTATTCAGTGTCTTGTAGATGAACTACTCTTTACATATATCCTTCAGATGACCTCCACTAATACTTTACGAGGACCAACTAATAATTGACAGCCAATTTATGAGGTTTTAAGTCAAACACTTGAATTAAGCGACAGCTGATGACGCCTTGCTACGCTCTGAGCTTTTATAGACAAAACTGATGACAATTCTGTTAATAGACCGAAAATCTCAATGTTAAGAATTTAAAAGGTGTTTATGATGAGATAAGAAAGCTAGGAGGTTTTACTAAACTGGTGAGAAAAGTGTGTTATATGGCTTTGAGACACCATGTAGCTTTGATTTTTGTGATGCTATTTGTCAGCTATCAAGTGATAGTGCGTGCTATTCATTAGTACTTATTGGTTGAATAAAGTCTTTGAAACGTTGACTCAACTATAGAGTTTGACTCATAAAAATAGCGCCCATTGCAGGCGCTATTTTTATTTCATTTCTATGAGGTAAGTTCATGATTTCTGATTTATAAAAGCTCTCAAGATTACAGCTACTTCTTAGTACACAACTATTTCTAATAATTGGCTTTGATTTGTGATTCTACAAAATCAGCGGCAACAGTATTATACTGATCACAATTGACCACATCGACCGTAAAGTCCGTATCAGTATCTTCTGTAACACCTTTTTGATAGTAGTAAGAGTCATAGACTAAACCATTGTACTCAACAGCAGCTACAATATCGCCATCTTCAGAAGTATATCTAGCAGCTGAGAGTTCGTTATTGCGACCAACTTTTTCTTCAACGAGGTTTTTGACCACGTTGTATTGTTTTTGGTCAGCGATCCATTCACTGATAGTGATGTCGTTTCTAGAAGCTAGCTCGTAAAAAGAATAATAGGACTGAGATGGTGTCTCCTGAAAAATATAGCATTGAGAGCCAGTAGGAAAGGCGATATTATCTGGGAAGTAGTCATAGTCTAAGACAGTATTAATCCCCGTATCAGCATTACGAGCTAACTTCTTAATGCCGCTAAGATCTAAAGTTTCGATATCGTAAATGCTTTCAATGGCTGCGTTATCGGTCTGAATTTTTAACTCAAAGCTATCACTATCAGTAAATTTGAGCTTATAGAATCGACTGTCAAACTCATCACTTACTTTTACAAATACTTTATTGCCAACATAGTAGTCTAAATTATCTTCCTCATCACCTCTACTAACTTGATAAGCAGTAGGTGAGCTTCCTACGACAGTAGAAATTGTCTGCAAAAAATTATTGCTATCGAATCGATAGGCAAGCTTTCCCCATCCTGTCTTATATTCTCCGTCAATTACATCACTGAACGGGTCAAATGCTGTGTAGCTCAGCTTATTGTCGATGATAGGGCCAGTACTATCACCGCTACCTACTACATATTCACCATTATCATCATTGCCGCCGCACCCTGTCAGCATTAAGGCGCTTGTCAATAAGATACTGGCATACAATTTATTTATTTTCATATTGTTACCTATCGTTAGCTTTCCGTAAGAAAGTAATCATAGTTAAAGGTACATCAAATTGCAAAACAAACTTTCAGTTTTAACATTGTCGCTACAATTACTATGTACCTTATAAAGTGAGAATGTTTAAATCATTAAAAAATTTCAAACTCACAAGTAGCAGTGTCTTGAGTCTTATCCTAAACAGTAATGTGCGCTATACTCCCAAGCAAAACCAGTTCATCAAACTATAAAGACTCACTATAACAACCAGCAATTTTCCAGCGCGTTAAGGAATAACCAATGCCTGCCAGTACCACTAATAATATTAGCAAAATCAATCAAGACGATATCAATAAAGCCGTCTGGAACGCCTGCGATACTTTTCGTGGGGTCATCAGCGCCGATACGTATAAAGACTTTATCTTAACCATGCTGTTTCTCAAGTACTTGTCTGACGTCTATCGCGATGAGTACAACAAGCTGGTCGAACAGTTCGGCGACAACCCCGAACTGATACATGCCATGATGTCCAAGCAGCGTTTTGTGTTGCCTGAAGGCGCAAGCTTTTGGGACTTGTACGAGCAGCGCCATCAGCCGGGTAATGGTCAGCGCATCGATGAGGCGCTACATGCCATTGAAGAAGCCAACGGTACCAAGCTCAAAAACGTCTTCCAAGATATTAGCTTTAATACCGATAAACTCGGTCAAGAAAAGCAAAAGAACGAGCTATTACGCCATCTGTTAGAAGATTTTGGCAAAGATATTCTGAACCTCTCCGCTGAGCGTGTCGGTAGTTTGGACGTGATTGGTAATGCGTATGAGTACTTAATCAAGCATTTTGCTGCGAGTAGTGGCGCGACAGCTGGTGAGTTCTATACACCGCCTGAAGTATCGAATTTGTTAGCGACTATCCTTGAGCCTGTCGAAGGCGATGAAATCTGTGATCCAGCCTGTGGTTCAGGGTCGCTCCTCATTAAATGTGGGGCGATGGTACGCAAAAACTCAAATTCTAAGAAGTATGCGCTATACGGTCAAGAAGCCATTGGCTCGACATGGGCACTGGCCAAGATGAATATGTTCCTCCACGGTGAGGACAACCACCGTATCGAGTGGGGCGATACCATCCGTAATCCGCTGCTACTCGATAAGGACGGCAAGCACTTATTACAGTTCGATGTGGTGACCGCCAACCCGCCATTTTCATTGGATAAATGGGGCCATGAGGATGCCAGTAGCGATCCCTATGGTCGCTTTCATCGCGGTGTACCGCCTAAGACCAAGGGCGACTATGCCTTTATCAGTCATATGATCGAAACGCTTAAGCCTGCTACTGGTCGCATGGGTGTGGTCGTACCGCATGGCGTGCTGTTCCGTGCGTCTAGTGAAGGCAAAATCCGTCAGCAACTGATCGAAGAAAACCTGCTCGATACGGTGATTGGTCTGCCTGAAAAGCTGTTTTTTGGTACGGGTATTCCAGCCGCTATTCTGCTGTTTAAAAAGAATAAGACCGATGACACGGTACTGTTTATTGATGCCAGTAATGAGTTTAAATCAGGCAAAAACCAAAACCAGCTCACCGATAGCAATATCGCTAAAGTCATTGAGACTTATAAAGCGCGGGAAAGCGTTGATAAATATGCGTATCTAGCGAGCTTTGATGAAATTAAAGAAAACGACTTTAACTTAAATATTCCAAGATATGTCGATACTTTTGAGGAAGAGGCGGAGATTGATCTGGAGGCGGTGCGTACTGAGCGTCTTGAGTTAAAGGCTGAACTCGATGCGCTAGAAGCAGAAATGGCAGGGTTTTTAAAGGAGTTGGGTTATGATGCCTAATGGTTGGGAGTCAGGCGTTATAGAGGACATAGCACAAGTTTCTTCGGGTGGTACTCCTAGCAGAAAAAAAGATTCTTACTGGGTTAATGGCACTATTCCTTGGGTAACTACTGCTGAAGTCAAGTTCAATGTGATTACTGATACTGAGCAAAAAATTACTGAAGAAGGTCTTCAAAAATCATCAGCAAAATTATATCCGAAAGATACTATTTTAATGGCTATGTATGGTCAAGGAAAAACTCGTGGTCAAGTAGCCAAGCTTGGGATTGAAGCTTCTACAAATCAAGCATGTGCTGCGTTACAGTTGAATGCAGGATTTAACGTAGATTATTATTATCAATATTTGACTAGCCAATATGAAAATATCAGAGAGCTAGCCAATAGTGGTGGTCAGCAAAATCTAAGCGGCGGAATTGTTAAAGAAATTCAAGTTCCGATTCCACCACTCCCAGAACAACAAAAAATCGCCAAAATCCTATCGACTTGGGATAAAGCGATTAGCACGACTGAGCGTTTGATTGAGAATAGTATCCAGCAGAAAAAAGCGTTGATGCAGCAATTGCTGACGGGTAAAAAGCGTTTGCTTGACGAGTCAGGTCAGCGGTTTGAGGGTGAGTGGGAGGAAATTGAATTAGGAGATATCTGTAGCCGAGTCATGGAAAAAAATAATGGTCAAAGTACAAACGTTGTGACCATATCAGCTCAACAAGGATTAATAAGACAAGAAGAATTTTTTAAAAAGAGCGTTGCTTCAGAAATATTGGACAACTATTACGTTCTTAGAAAAGGGCAGTTTGCCTATAATAAAAGCTACTCAAATGGGTATCCGATGGGAGCTATTAAGCGTTTGAACAGATATGAAGACGGAGTAGTTACCACGCTTTATATTTGTTTTGAAATTAAAGATCATTCGAAAACTGATACTGATTTTCTTGAGCAGTACTTTGATTCTGGTTTGCTAAATAGAGGTTTGACAAAGGTTGCAGCTGAGGGTGGTCGTGCTCACGGACTGCTTAATGTAAAGCCATCCGACTTTATGGCACTCAAGTTTAAGTTTCCTACTTATCCAGAACAACAAAAAATCGCCACTGTGTTAACTAATGCCAATAAAGAAATTGAGTTACTTGAGCAGCAGCTGGCTGATTTGCAGCAAGAGAAAAAGGCGTTGATGCAGGTTTTGTTGACGGGTAAGAAGCGGGTGGTGGTTGATAGAAGTATATAGAATTTATTCATGCACTATTTTTATGTAAAAACCTCACCTAATTGATATTAGGTGAGGTTTTAAGTAACACTAGAAATTTTTTCATTCACTATATCATTTCATGATTACGTTGTTAACGTTGTGTTTATTTCTTTCTGAATTGCTTTAGCCAATAACCCTGAACGTGTTTCATGATTTTTTTCTGCATAGTCATCCACTTTTCTTAGTAAATAATCAGGCCAGCTTACATTAAAGCGCACTTGCTTAGTGGAAAGCTTAGTATCATCAATACTAATTATTGCCCAAGCCAAGGCATCACTATAGTCTGGTTCGTTTTTTAAACTTTCAATCTCACTTGTATTGAAATCAAAACTCATACCTTCTTCTATCATGAATTCGATATGCTCGAAAATTAAATCTTCGGCATCTTCAATAGTCTTTGCTATGGTATCTCCAAGCGGGAAACAGCCATCGACATCTGGCACAATAGCTGCATAGTTTTCCATATCTTCATCTTTAAAGATGGCAATAGGATAATGAAGCATATTAACACCTCTCTTTTAGTTAACTTCCTTAATTTGAATTAAAATTTTCTATCTATGCTTATAGATAATTACTCCTTTGGAATTTGAGAAAAACCAACCTCCAAATGGAGATTGGTAAACGCTCAAAGTTTCAAGCCGGAAATCCGTCTAGCTTTAGTCAATTGGAGTCGAGACACATCTTTTTCAGGGTGACTAATTGAAATTATTTTATCAATGCCCTCCTTCTTTAAAATATGATGACTTGTACCCTTTTTCCTAATAACTTTCCAACCATCTTCCTCAAGTAGTTTAATGAGTGTCGAACTTTTCATAAGTCCTCCGAGAAATTAACTCAATAAGCCAACTTGACTTGTGTGTATTATTACACACAAATATTGATTTGGCAATGATTGTGTGTGTAATAATACACACGGATGATTTTTAGATTCTTTAGCTTTTTTAAGTGTAATTATGTTCTGATTGTAGCTAATAGCCAGCAAGCTTTTTTATATCCAACATAACTACCACGCTTAGTGCCCTTTGAGCCACGCGCAACCTTGGCGGTTTTTTGTTGTCTTTTTTATGGCGCCTTTAGTAGCGATTTGGGCTACAATCGATAAAACCAAACAAGCAATCAAACAAACGCTATGTCTAAAGTAGGCAGATATGACTAATCCAATCTCTAATATTAGCGCCAGTGCAAGTATCAACTTTGCCGAAGAATTCAGCTCAAAAATTCCTGCCTTAACCTTGCTTACTACATTGGGCTATGAGTTTATTTCGCCAAGTCAATGCAGTGCCATGCGCTCAAAAGTGGTTTCGAATAAGGCCACTGATCAAGTGGTATTATTGCCCATCATGCGTGCGTTTTTAGCAAAGCAAACCTTTACGTTTGAAGGCAAGCCGCATCCTTTATCAGATAGTGCCATTGATAAGGTCATGCACACGCTCACCCCAGCGATGAACTTAGGCTTACAGGCAGCAAACGAGGCACTATATAATGCTATACTATACGGCGTGACCGTGACTGAGTTTATCGATGGTAAAAAAACCTCACAGACTATCGCTCTGATAGATTGGAATAACATCGACAATAATAGCTTTCACGTTACCGAAGAGCTGGTAGTACTCAATAGTGAGGGTGCGAGTAGTCGTAGACCTGATATCGTCTGCTTTGTGAATGGTCTACCGCTGGCAGTGATCGAAGCCAAACGCCCTGACTCCAGTAGAGAGTGGCAATCTACCAATGCCCAAGCGGTGTCCCAGCATATTCGCAATCAAAAGCCGAAAGAAATCCCGCATCTATTTGCCTATAGCCAGCTATTACTGGCGGTCAATGGTAATGATGGTCTGTATGCCACCTGCGGTACGCCTGAGAAGTTTTGGGCAAAATGGGTCGAAGAAGAAATCTCTGAGCCTGAGTTTGCCTGTCTAAAAAACCAAGCACTCAGTCCTAAGCAAATTGAGAATTTGTTTGGTGATCGTCCTACCTCTATCAACGAGGAATATCAGTCATTAGTTGATGGCGGTGATCTAGTTGTCACTGACCAAGACCGCTTAATCATCAGTCTTTTGCAGCCCCAGCGTCTACTTGAGATGACGCGCATGTTTACCTTGTTTGACAAAAAGGCTGGCAAAATTGTTGCTCGTTATCAGCAAGTCTTTGGTATCAAAGCTTTGATTGAACGTATCAGTAGTTTCGATGAAAAGGGCAGTCGTGAGGGCGGTGTCATTTGGCATACTACAGGTAGTGGTAAGTCCTTTACGATGGTTTTTTTCTCTAAAGCGCTTATTTGGTTAGAGGAGCTAGCGAAGTGCCGCGTTATTGTTGTCACCGACCGTGTCGATCTTGAAACTCAGCTTAGTCAAACCTTTGCTTCTGGTGGCGTATTATCCGATCGCGATAAATCCGATGCCATGGCAATCTCTGGTCGCCGTCTAGCTGAGCAAATCGGTCACGGTAACGAGCGTGTTATCTTCTCTATTATTAATAAGTTTGGCTCGGCCGTTAAATACGATGAGTGCTATAACGACAGCCCAAACATCATCGTTATGGTCGATGAAGGTCACCGTAGCCAAAATGGTGAGAATAATATCCGTATGGCGCAAGCCCTGCCAAACGCTGCTTTTATTGCCTTTACGGGTACGCCATTGCTTAAGGATGATAAGACCGAAAACAAATTCGGTAGCATCATTCACTCTTATACCATGCAGCAAGCGGTCAAAGATAAAACGGTCACGCCACTGTTATACGAAGAGCGTATCCCTGAGCTGAATACCAATGACCAAGCCATCGATAGCTGGTTTGACCGTATTACCCAAAAGCTCACCGATGATCAAAAGACTGACCTCAAACGTAAGTTCTCCCAAAAAGGTCAAATCTATCAGGTTGAAGGTCGTATTGAGCTGATCGCTCATGACATCTCTGATCACTTCCAAAACTTTAAACAGCAGCATTTAAAAGGCCAGTTGGCTTGTGACTCTAAAGCCTCAGCTATCCGCTATAAGATGGCATTAGATAAGATTGGCAAAGTGACCTCAGTGGTTGCCATGTCGCCACCTGATACTCGTGAGGGGCATGACACTGTTGATGGTGAATCAAAAGACATCGTTCAGAATTGGTGGCAAGCCAATGTTGCCAAAGAGTATGGCGGTGATGAAAAGGCTTATACCAAAGCTATCATAGAAGCTTTTAGTCAGGATGATGGTCCTGACATTATGATCGTTGTCGATAAGCTACTAACGGGCTTTGATGAGCCAAAAAACACCGTACTGTATATCGATAAGCCCTTAAAGCAGCACAACCTGATTCAGGCGATTGCACGGGTAAACCGCTTGCACGAGAAGAAACGCTTTGGTTATCTGATTGATTATCGTGGCATTTTAAAAGAGCTGGATGTTACCATTGAGAAATATCAAGACTTAGCAGAACGTACGCAAGGTGGCTTTGATATCAAAGATCTTAAGGGTCTGTATAACGCGATGGATACCGAGTATAAGCAGCTACCCAGACTGCATAGCGAGCTGTGGGCGATATTCTCATCAGTGAAGAATAAACAGGATGGGCAAGCGTTAAGACAAGTGCTTGCGCCAAAGATGCAGGAAATAGAGGGCAGGGTAGTCGATACTAAGCTTAAAGAGCGTGACGACTTTTATGCAGCTTTAACCACATTTTCTAACGCTATGAAAATTGCGCTGCAATCGGCGTCTTTCTTTGAAGACAAATCATTCGATAACAAACGTGATCGCTACAAAGCCGATCTAAAAGCCTTTGTTAATCTACGTAAGCAAGTGCGCGAGGATGCTGATGAAACCATCGATTACGATGAGTATGAAGCGGACATTCGCAGCTTACTTGATAAGCACATCGCTGGACTTGAGGTTCGTGAGGCAAAAGGTGCTTATTTGGTTGGTAACTTAGGTAAGGATGTTAAGCCTGAAGAATTAAGCGATGATGAAGCCCGTAACCAAACCGATAAAATCACTGGTCGTGTTACTAAGATGATTGAGCAGGATTTGGCTGATGACCCTTATGCCCAAGAGTATTTTTCAAAATTACTTAAGCAAGCAATTGCTGATGCTAAAGCCATGTTCGATGCGCCCGTAAAGCAGTACATGATGTTTGCTGACTTTGAGCAAGCCGTCAAAGACCGTGATGTCGCTGATGTACCAAATGCGTTTGTCGATGATAGTGGTAAATTAAACAAACATGCTCAGGCGTATTTTGGTCTGTTTAAGCACTTATTTGATACTGATTTCTTGATAGATAAAGAGTTAGATAACGACAAGCTAGTCGCTTACGCCTTTGAGATTGATAAGATCGTTAAGACAGCAGTGGCTGAGTATTCTATTAACCCAGCAGAAATTGAAAATGCTATTAGTGTCAAATTGCTGCCGATGTTATTTATGGATTTGGGTATCGATAAAGCGCAACAGCTCATTGAGGAAGTGCTAAAGATTACCCGTCTTGGACTTTCAAGAGACAAGTAGCATAAGAGTAGCAAGAGGGTAATAGGCAATGACTGAGAATGGCGTATTTTATTATGGTCAAGATAAGATTGATTATGAAGTCGTGCGTAAAGAAGTAACTTATAAAGAAAAGATAAACCAGACTGAAAGCGACAAGCTGATTGCTAAAAAGACCAAACCTCGAAAAGTAGTTATCAAAGTGCATCCTGATCAGCGTGTGGTCGCCACCGCACCTAACGATGCTACCGATGAGGTGATACACGATGCACTCATGAAACGTGCTCGCTGGATATGGCAAAGCCTACAGGACTTTGCCAAGCAACAAGATCATGTATTACCTAAGCGTTATGTCAGTGGCGAAACTCAGTTTTATCTCGGTCGTCGCTACGTGTTAAAAGTGATAGCCGATGCAGAAACTGCCAACGTAACAAACAGCACTGTGAAGCTCAGTCGTGGTAATCTGAACGTAGAATTGTCTCAAAGTGATTCTAAGCTAAGTATTGAAGAACGAACTGCTATCGTCAAAAGCCTAATTGATGAATGGTATAAGAATAAAGCCAAGCTTATCTTTATAGAACGCCTGGAGGTGGTATTACCTAAAGCAGCGTGGGTAACTGATACGCCAGCTTTCAGACTGTTAGTTATGAAGAAGCAATGGGGTAGCTGCTCTACTAAAGGCAATCTAATACTTAATCCGCACTTAGTAAAAGCACCTAAAGAATGCATTGATTATGTAATATTACATGAGCTGTGTCATATTGCTGAGCATAATCATAGTGAGCACTTTTGGCGCTTATTAACGCAGGTAATGCCAAACTGGAAAGAAGTGAAAGCTAGGCTTGATGGTATGGCTGAGCTTTATCTGAATGAGTGAATCATAACACCTTTATCATAATTAGCAAAAAAAACACCTTCAAAAAAGTAGCTAGCTATCAACTAAAACAACCCGCATCAGGCGGGTTATTTTAAGTTCAGTTCTGAGAAACTTTTTAACTATGGCGTACCTGCATGCCCCACTTTCACTTGCACAGCTAACATACGTCCTTTGGTTTCTGCCTTGCGAGAGGCCTCATCCCAGTCTGGCGCCGCGCACATAAATAATGTCTTACCATCATGTCCACCAAGAGTAACCGCAAAGATACCATCAGGTGCAGTATCGATAGTTTCTAAAATTTCACCACCCTCTGCTATGCGTACCGCTCGCTGGTTTATGGTATCTGCGATCCACACAGCACCCTCGGCATCCAAGGCCAAACCATCAGGTAATATGCTGGCATTTTCTATACGTAGACCCAGATTTGGCTCATCACCTAATTCTCCAAAATTAGCAAAATCACGCTTGTCTCCGAGGCTACCATCTTCTTTGATATCAAACTGCGTAACTTTGTTGCCAAATAGCTCGTTAACGATCAATGTTTTCTGGTCTGCAGAGATAACCATACCATTTGGAAATGCTAATCCTTCAGCAACAACCTGTGAGCTGCCATCAGGCTTAACCAATACAAGCCCTGTGTTTTCATGGTCAGCGCCACCCATTAAATCAAAACCAAAGTTACCGACATAAGCATTACCATTGGCTGAAACTACCATGTCATTGGCATGACCATCGCAATGCTCCCAGATATCGGCGTGAACGACCAAGTTACCATCATTTTCTAGTCGCAAGACTTTGCGGTCTTTCATCGATACAACCAGCAAACGCCCATCAGGCAACCATCCTAAACCGGAAGGTTGCTGTTCAACATGAATGATTTTCTCTGCTACTCCTTCATCATTAACTCGATAAACGCCTTGAGTATAGAAATCGACAAACCATAGCGCATTTTGATACCAGCGAGGCCCTTCTAGATAGTGAAAGCCATCAACGGCAACTTCTAATTCATATTTCGACATAATCATCTTCCTTGATTGATAGACAAAATTATTTAAACAATATTTCTTATCATGCTATTTCTTCATATATTGCAGTGACTTCCTCTAAATTCATATCTTTGGGATTGGTCGCGATTAGTCGTGCATAGGTATTGATAACTATGTCAGCTAGAGCAGGAATATCGTTCTTTGTAATATCCAGTTCACTTAAACGGTATTTAAGACCACTGTTTTCCAAAAACATTTTTAGTTGACTAATAAATGAAGTCGCTGCGTCTAAATCTGTCATTCCAGCTGTTTGAGTAGGCATGACAGCACGAGCAAGCTCTGCGTATAGAGGAGCAGCTTCTGATAAGTTAAATGTAAAAACACCGCACATGACGAGTGCATTAGCATGTCCATGTGGAATGTGGAAGTTAATACTAAGAGGGTAGGAGAGCCCGTGAACAGCGGCTACAGAGGCATTGACGAAGGCGATGCCTGCTAACGTAGAACCTAACAGCATATCGGCACGAGCATCAATATCGTCACCTTGGTTTAACACTTTTTCAAAATTATTCCAAAGCATCAGTAAGCCTTTTAGGGCTAGTGCATCTGAAATAGGATTCTTTTTAGTGCGACTGGTATAGGCTTCAATACAATGCACCATGGCATCAAGCGCGGTTGCTGCAGTGATATGACGGGGTAATTTTAGTGTCAGTGTTGCATCTAAGATGGCGACATCAGGTAGGATTTTAGGAGTATAAATAGCCTTTTTACCGCCATCTTTTGCGGTAATCACGGAGACAAAGGTAGACTCTGCGCCTGTACCAGCAGTAGTCGGTATGGCAAATAGCGGCAGTTTTTTGAAACCGCTAATATCTTTATCCAAAATATCATTAACGGACTGGAAGTCGTTCGGATACAAGGCGACAATCTTTGCTGTATCAATAGAGCTGCCGCCACCTAAGCCAATGATCAAATCACATTGATTGTCTCTTGCACGCTCAATAGCGCTTTCAACAATTTCAATGGGCGGGTCTGCAACGACACTATCGAACACAACGACATCAACACCGGCTTCCTTTAAGGATTGCTGGGCGATATCGACATAGCCTAATTCGGAGATTCCAGCATCTGTAATAATGATGGCTGATGTTGCAGAATATTGTTTCGCTAAGACCCCTAGCTTTTGGCGCATGCTGTCAGCTTCGCTGACAATATGACCGTTAGTATAAAATTCAATCCCTGTCATTCTGTTCTTCCTTGTATATATATACTCACTTGTTGAGATAAAACGATGCAAAAATAAGAGTGCTTTTATATCGATTAGACTCTTATAAGGCGTCAATGCTTTTCAAGAGTATTAGGTAACTACTTATCTTATTAACATGTTTACTTTCAATACATTTTTTACAAGAGCAGTGTGCAGTGAGCTGCAAAAAAAACGTATTAAAAAATTCTAGGTACCAGAAAAGCAAGCAATATCTGCATTTCTTAGCATACTCAACTAGCCGATGTTTGTAAGGTATTACATTATCACAAACGTTAGAGAATAGTCATTAAATGATTTGACAGATATCATTTTAGTTGCTAATTTCAGATGAATGTTTAGGCATACGTTAAGTATATATTGACCTAGTTATCTATAACTACTGCTAATGGCGTATCTAACTTACCTGTCAAATATTATACAAACATAAATTAAATTAATGAACTTATGACTACTATCAAAAGGAATTGATAATTAAATTAGCACCCATTTTTTCGATAAGTGTGCTAGCCGCGATGAGCCTTTTAGGTTGTTCAAACCAATCCAGTAATGGTACGACTTCCTCAGAAGAAGCCATTGTTTTACGTTTCTCACATTTCTATCCTGCAACATCTGATATTAATAAAGAAATTTTTGAACCTTGGGCAAAGAAAGTCGAATCTGATTCGGGCGGGCGTCTTCAAGTTGAGGTATATCCTTCGGCCACTATTAGTAAAGCGGATACAGCTTATGAGTCTGCTGTAAAAGGAACCATTGATATTGGCTCACAAGTACAAGGTTATACAAGTGGTCGATTCCCACTATCTCAGATTGCAGAGCTTCCAGGGTTATCTAACTCATCAACACAAACAGGCTGTATGCTGCAAACCTTATATGACAATGGTACGATTGCTAACGAGTATGAAGATTCACACTTGCTCTTTATGTTTGCCACAGGACCTGGAACCTTGCACAGTACTAACAAATTGATCGGAACTCCTGAGGATATGAGAGGTATGCGTATTCGTAGGCCCTCAGCAGTTGCAGGTGACATCATCGAGAGTATGGGAGCTTCTCCTGTTGGGCTACCTGCCAATGATATATATACTTCTTTACAGCGTGGTGTCGTTGATGGATTAAGCTTTCCATGGGAAGCCATGGAGACTTTTAAACTAAATGAGTTGACGAAGTATCATACCAATATGCCATTTTATAGTTCTGCTTTAATGGTAACTATGAATAAAGATAAGTATGAAGGCCTTCCAGAGGACTTGAAACAAGTTATTGATGACAATTCAGGTATGGCGCTTAGCAAAAAAGTAGGGGCTATGTGGGATAAGACTTATTAAACGCAGTTACAAGCAGCTATCGACCAAGGAGACGAAATTGTCGATATCTTAGACCCACTCAATGACCCAGACTGGAAAGGCCCACTTGAAAAAGGTACAAAGAAATATCTTGATGATGTAGAGTCTTTAGGACTAGATGCTTACGGGGTCTATGATAAGGCTAAAGAAGCTAGTGTGGCCTGTAAAGTGTAATCTTATAAAATTTTTAGCTAAAATATGGCTGAACTGACTAAACTGAAAAAGCCCCAACTTTAAGCTGAGGCTTTTTTGTTTTTCTGATTCTAACTATTTTGAGATTTACCTACCTATGACAAGCTGTCCACCAGAAAAGCTAATACACCCCTCACAAAACCAAGAGTTCAATCTCCTTGCATGAGGAATATCTGCTGGGACATCTAATTGATAGGGACGACCACAGTACTCACAGTGTACGTCATCTAAATACACCTGACATTTTGCAAGTGTAGCAAATAAAACATCAGTCTCCGTGTTGTGTTCATAACAAAGCAGTTCTAAATGCGCTATATAATCACTGGGCGACACATAGGACCAATACTCATGGCACAGACGCTTTGCTTTATCCTCCAGAGCTGAATCAAAGACGAAGTTCATACTCATAACACCCTCCTTAGTATCCATAGCCAATTTGAGGTAGTAGCTCGTAAAGCTCACTCTGTAGCTGACTACACATATCATCAACGACATAGTCAGGATTGGCATCTAAGCGCGTCTGAACCCATGTGCGCAGCGCCATATGATTATCAAAGCAGCTATCAATACTCAGGAACCTAGCCAAACCAGTACCTGACTGAATACAGAGCTCACAAATGAGATAGTTAGCAATATTATCTGCGCCATTACTGACATAGCCACTAGGTTTAAACGTCGCATGCAGCTTATCGTAATCAATCATTTTCATTGTGAGGCCCCTTATCGGTAGATACCTGAGCAATCTGACTGCGATTGACTAATGCTTCAAATGCACTACCATCCTGCCGAGTCATATTCGGTACGTAACGGCTATAAGTATTAAACAGCATCTTAGTCGTAGCGTGCCCCATTTGACTGGCAATCCATTCAGGACTTTCGCCAGCAGCCAACCATAGCGTTGCTGCGGTATGACGAGTCTGATAAGCATTGCGCTTCTTCAGACCTAAAATCTTAAGAGTAGGGTGCCAAACACGTTTATTCACGTTGTTGTAATCAAGTGGCTCACCCGTATGCGCACAAAACACATAATCAGATCGCTTATAAGTGATGGCCTGCTGTTCCTTCAGAGCATCGTAGACCCAAGGTGACATTTGAATCGCACGGTAAGACTCTTGAGTCTTAGGAGGAACAATTTTGCCTTTAACATAAGCTTGTTTGATCACAATCTCACGTCGATTAAAGTCAATGTTCTCCCACGTTAACCCATCAATCTCACTAGTACGCATACCTGTAAAAAAACGTACCAGATAATAATTGCGATAGTCTGTTCTCACACCATTAATAAACGTCCAAACCTCATTTAGTGTGAATGGTTGGATATCCGTTTTAGGTTGCTTGAGCGCATTGATATCGTAGTAAGGATTATCAAACTTATAGCGTTTCGCTGCTTCTTTTAGTATCATACCTAAAGGTACCATTATCGAATTGATGCGTGCCGCTGACAGATGTTTGTTAGCTTTTCCGTACGTTACTTTGGCGAGCGATGAACGGAAGGCTAATACATCTGTCTTTTTTATGAGATGAATGGGCTTAGTCCCAAACTTAGCAATCAAGTACATATCAATAATCTCCTTTATTTTGCGCTTGTAAGTATCACGCCATTCAATTTCTTTTTCAGAAAACCATAATTTTGCAAACTGTTCAAAAGAGGGTGTATCGGTACTAATGCATTCCTTGCGGTCGTTTAACGCTACCATCTGTGCCGCTTTATCACTTTTTGGAAAGTACTTAGCGTAGTTGAACAGTCCTAAGATGATTTCTGCTTCCATTTTCTCAGCCACCTTCTCAAGCTTCTTGCGATTCACTGGTGTGTCTGTCAGGTTTGTCCTCTCCCGACAACGTATACCCATATAATAAAAATCGACAAATAGCATATTGCTTCCTTTGCGCTTTCTAATACTAGCCATTCTATCTCTCCTTATTGTAGTGCCATGCCGTTGATGCTACCGGCAATGCCAGTGCGCATATCTTTTTCAATCTCTTCCCAAATGTACAAAATCTTACGACCACCGAACGGGCGTATATAATGAATGCCTTCGATAAGCACACTATCCTTAAGCTCATTACGGATAGTACGAGGGTTATATTTAATGAGCTCAGAAAGCTCTTGGGTAGTTAGGTAGGTATGTGACATAATAAATTCCTTGTAAGCCAATTAAATAACTAGGTTATTTTATCGAGATAAAAAATAACTTTATGAAAGTAATTTGTTATTCGATAGAAGTACTTTACTAGCTATCGTTAGTCAATGCAAGTACTTTTTTAGTCTATTAAGGAATTATTAATGATTTTATGTAATTTACCAGTGCTACTAGCTGAACGACGTATGAAGGTGGCAGATCTAATAAGGATGACAGGAATTAGCAAGTCGACCATGCACAAGATTTATAACGAACAGACTTCAAGAATAGATTTTGACACTATGGATAAAATTTGTGAGGCACTAGATATTGAAGTAGGTGATTTATTTACTTATGTACCTAACGAGTCGCTAGATAAAGAGAAGTAAATTAATTTTGAGAGTGCTTTAGATGATTTAGGGTAGAGGTCGAAAGTGCTACCCTGAAAGAAAGGCGAAATAAAGAGCGGGCACAGTTTGGGCACAATTTGGGCACACACGTTTTTTGGTGATGTTTGCTGAAAGTGAAAAAAGAGATAATTTGAATCGACGTATATTTTTCTTTTCCGCTAAAGCCCATATTTCACGGACAAAAAAAAGCCCCAATCTTAAGATTGGGGCTTTTCGAATCTGGTAGGCGTAATCGGATTCGAACCAACGACCTCTACCATGTCAAGGTAGCGCTCTAACCAACTGAGCTATACGCCTATTTAGGTTGAGCATTTTAGCAAGTTTCTCAGACTTTGCAAGCCTTTTCTATCACTATCTGCAGTTATTATCAAAATATTAGAGATTTTACCTTTATAGGGTTCTATATGTTCAGCATAAGGAACAGATAACATCTTAGATAAGCAATACATCTATAACCATACCAATCTTGCAACGAAGATTTGAGGAAGGACAATACAGAGATGTTAATATAAACGCTAAATAGCATAGCTAAGCGCAACTAAACGTTTTTTAATACAAATCAAAAAATATAAGGCAACGATATGGGTTTATTAGTCGATGGTAAATGGCAGGACAAGTGGTACGACACAGAAGGTAGTGGTGGTCGATTTGAGCGTGAAGATGCTGGTTTTAGAAGCTGGGTAACGGTCGATGGCAGTGCAGGACCAACAGGGGTGGGCGGATTCAAGGCTGAGACTGATCGTTATCATCTGTATGTGTCGTTGGCATGTCCTTGGGCACACCGCACACTCATCTATCGTAAGCTCAAAGGTTTGGAAGACATCATTCCGATATCTGTGGTTCATCCATATATGGGTGAGAATGGTTGGACTTTTGCAGAGGGCAGAGGCGTGATTGCCGACCCAGTGATTAATGCAGACTATGCCTATGAGCTTTATACCAAAGCAAAGTCAGACTATACAGGCCGTGTCACTATACCCATTTTATGGGACAAAAAAACAAATACGATCGTGAGTAATGAGTCATCAGAAATCATTCGCATGTTTAACTCTGCCTTTGATGACGTTGGTGCACTAGCAGGTGATTTTGTACCAGCAGAGCTATTGCAAGAAATTGATGATATCAATGCATTTGTTTACACTGCTATTAACAATGGAGTATACAAGGCTGGGTTTTCTACTACTCAAGAAGCTTATGAAGAGGCGGTGAATGAGCTGTTTTCAGCATTAGAGACACTTGAGACACGCCTTGCCCAGCAGCGCTATCTGATAGGTGACACCATTACCGAGGCTGATTGGCGACTGTTTACTACTTTGGTTCGTTTTGATGCCGTTTATGTTGGACATTTTAAATGCAACTTGCATCGTATCGTCGATTATCCAAACCTTTGGGGTTATCTACGTGATTTGTATCAGGTGCCAGGTGTTGCTGAGACCGTCAACATGGAACATATTAAGCAGCATTATTACACCAGTCATACCAATATAAACCCTACGCGTATTATCCCTGCTGGGCCTGTTATTGATTTTACGGCAGCGCATCATCGTGAATCCCTATAAATACATCTGACTCATAAGGGTGGTCAAAGGCTATCTGCTCTAGAATAGCACTGTTCTAGAAGAGTACCGTTCTAGAAGAGCACAAATATGAAAGCCCCAGATCCTACAAGGCAGCTGGGGCTTTTATGCTATAAAGGGCTGTTCAGCTCACACTACGCATTATTTAACTGACGGGCAGCTTCTAATGCAAAGTACGTCAAAATGCCATCTGCACCAGCACGGCGGAACCCAATCAAAGACTCCAAAATCACAGCATCACTGAGCCAGCCATTTTGGATAGCGGCCATATGCATGGCATATTCGCCTGAGACTTGATAGGCAAAGGTCGGTACGCCAAAGGTATCTTTGACTTCACGGATAAGGTCTAGATAAGGCTGACCTGGTTTGATCATGACCATATCCGCGCCTTCGTTGATATCCATGGCCACTTCATGCAATGCTTCTGCACGATTACCAAAGTCCATCTGGTATTGTTTTTTGTGCCCGCCTTTTAGGTTGCCCGCACTACCGACAGCATCGCGGAATGGACCATAGTAAGCAGACGCGTATTTGGCAGAGTAAGCCATAATAGCGGTATTAAAAAACCCTTCAGCTTCAAACGCATCACGCATGGCCTTGATACGGCCATCCATCATGTCGCTCGGAGAGATGATATCAGCGCCAGCACGCGCATGTACGAGGGCTTGTTTGACCAATACTTCAATAGTGGCATCATTGATGACGTAGCCGCTGTCATCAAGCAATCCGTCTTGACCGTGTGAAGTATAAGGGTCCAATGCCACATCAGTCATGACGACCATTTCTGGTACAGCATCTTTGACTGCTTTTATCGTACGTGCAGTCAGAGCGTTTTCGTCATAAGCGGCTCTACCGTCCGGTGTTTTCAAAGCGTTATCGATCACAGGGAAAAGATCGATGGTTGTCACACCTTCTGCTAACAATTCTTTGGCATAGTTAATTAGTAAATCAATTGATAAGCGTTCAACGCCCGGCATACTAGCGATGGTTTCGCGCTGGTTTTCGCCTTCTAATACAAATACAGGCGCAATAAAGTGCTTAGGGTGGAGTTCCACTTCACGAATCATTGAGCGTACATTATCGTTATAACGCAGACGACGTAAGCGAGTAGCAGGGTATTGACGGTTAAAGGTGTAGCTCATAATAGTTCCTTATGATTGTTCTAATAATTATCATGTTACATGGTTAAAATAATATCACTATAATCGGTATTTTATAGAATTGGCTTATCAAAATCTGTTCTTTATCAGTGGCTACAGATAAAAAGAGCTTATATAAAGTGAGCCTACTATAACCAAAAGATGTCAGTAAAAGCAAAAAGCCCCACCACGTTAAGTCGGTAGGGCTGATGGTACTTATCGACTGTCGATATGATGATAGTGCTGCATCATCACATTATGAGTATGTCATTTAAGGCTCAACGATTTGTGTGACAGGAACTTGCTCCACGCTATTGTTGTTAAAGCGAGTCTCTTCTGTGATCACACCCACCGCGGCATCTTTTTTGCCATCATCATTGACATCGACGATAGCTGTAGGATTAAAGGTAGTGGTTTCTGTCGTTTGCGCCTGCTTAATAGCGATAGCCTCTTGAGGAGAGGTTACACGTGCTGAGCTGGCGGCTTGTATGGCATCCGCAGCTTTGGCCTTTGCAGTATTGCTAGGCAGTGACGCTATTTGAGCTAAATTGGTGTATTGCGGTACAGGAATCACGGTCGGTACATCCAAGTTAGCACCGCCACCAAGTGCTTGGTATAACTCAACTTGACTAATGATTTTCTGTAGCTCTAAGTCCAATATTCCTTGCTGAGTAGAGAACAATGAGCGCTGTGCATCGAGCACATCTAGATAGTTATCAAGACCAGCTTTAAAACGGGCATCAGCAATCTGATAGGTCTGCTCAAAATTGTCTTGCAAGCGATACTGGGATTCGAGCTGCTCGCCAAGTGTGGCACGCGTAGCCAGTACATCTGACACTTCGCGGAAGGCGGTTTGAATAGAGTCTTCATAGCTTGCGAGAGTCTGATCACGCTCAATTTGCGCGACTTCATAATTTGCATCTAAAAGACCACCATCGAAGACAGGCACGCTGATATTAGGACCAAACGACCAACTAAAGCCACTATTGTCAAACAAGTCTCCCAAGTTATCGCTACGAAGACCGACGCTACTGGCCAAACTGATGGTTGGGAAATAAGCTGCACGTGCTACCGCTATATTTGCACCAGCCGCTTTAAGGTTGTATTCCGCTTGCAATACATCTGGACGATAGCGTAGCAAATCACTTGGCAGGCCTGCACTAAATATCTGTTGGCTGGTGATATTGCTAACGGCAGGCGTCGGGATAAGCTCATTTGGAATCGTCCCGCCCACTAAGTACTGTAAAGCATTACGCGACTGCAAAATACTACTCTGCGCACGTAGGACAGCGAGCTTAGCATTTTCAAGTGAGGCGCTGGCCTGTAGTGAGGGAAGCTTAGGATCGATACCGGCTTCAAAACGCTTACTGGCGATAAACAATGACTGCTCACGACTTTGCACCGTTGCTTCTGCCAGTTGTAGCTGTGCCAAGCTGTAGCTCAAATTAGCATAGCTTTGAGCAATGTTACTGATTAGACTGATCTGGGTAGCATCTGTGGCAGCAGTGGTCGCCAAAAAGCTTTGTAACGCTTGATCTTTTAGGCTGGATATTCTGCCCCAAAAATCTAACTCGTAGCTGGCAAGTCCTAGTTGTACCGTATAGTCACTACCTGGTCTACTACTGATATTGTTTTGAGCGCCACGCGAGTAGCCACCACTTGCGTTAATCGCTGGTAAGTTATTGATATCGGTTATTTGATATTGCGCGCGCGCGCGTTCAATTGCTAGGCGCGCACTTTCAAAGTTCTTGTTGTTATCAAGACCTAGAGCGATTAAGCCTTTTAGACGCTCATCGCTATAAAAGTTCTGCCAGCGTTGACCTGCCACACTTGCTTGCTCAGGGGTGCTGATCGTTTCTTTATCGAACGCACCATAAGCTTGTTCTATAGGAAGGTTTGGCTCTGCCAAAACAGGACTCATATCAGCTTTTGGAATCGTATTACAAGCGGCCATACTAATTGCTAAGGCGGTAAGGCCGAGCAAGCGACTGCTATTTTTACGTAAGCGCGACAGAGTTGGCTGTGCCACGGTAGCAGAAGCTGCCACCGCCACTGAGTTAGTAGTAAACATGTTGTGAGCACTCATTATCTGTTGTCTCCAAGACTTGCAGGCTGGCCTGCAGGCTGATAGTTATCAGCAGGCATTGGGGTATGCGAGTCAGGCGTACCGTTGCCATCGTCTCTATCGTTTGGTTTGTTGTTCTCATATTTATGCGGAAATGCACTACGCACCCAGATATAGAACATCGGAATAAAGAAGATACCTAGTAGTGTCGCAGTTATCACACCACCGACAACACTAGTACCGATCGCATTCTGACTGCCCGAACCTGGACCGCTCGCCAAGAATAATGGCACAACACCGAGACCAAAGGCAAGCGAGGTCATAATAATCGGGCGCAGACGTTGACGTGCTGCTGTCATGACCGCTTCTCTTAGACTGTAGCCTTCCTCTTGGTGTTCTTTGGCAAATTCAATAATCAAAATAGCGTTCTTGGCGGATAGACCAACGACCGTGAGTAGACCCACCTGCAAGTAAATATCGTTGGCAAAACCGCGTAGCCACGTAAAGATTACGGCTCCTAAGACCCCAAGTGGTATGACCAATAGGACTGAGACAGGAATAGACCAGCTCTCATACAATGCCGCCAAGCATAAGAATACCACTAGGATTGAAAGCGCATACAGCATAGGTGCCTGTGCACCTGACTTCTGCTCTTCCAATGACATACCAGTCCACTCATAACTGATACCTTCAGGCAGCTGTTCTATCATTGCCTCCATCGAGCTCATTGCCTCACCAGTGCTGAGTCCTGGTGCTGCACTACCTTGGATGTTCATTGACGGTAGGCTGTTGTAGCGAGTCAGACGCGGTGAGCCTGATTGCCATTCACTATTAGAGAAGGCATCGAACGAAATCATATCGTTCATGTCGTTTCGTACATACCATTTGCCGATGTCATCAGGGTTGGTACGGCTGCTCGCTTCACCTTGGACATACACACGCTTAATACGACCACGGTCGATAAAATCGTTGACGTAGCTTGAGCCCCACGCAGTAGAGATAACACTGTTAATACTACTCAATGACAAGCCATAAGCTGCGGCCTGTTCTTGATTGATATTGACTTTTAATTGCGGTGAGTCTTCTTGACCATTAGGACGTACGCCTGAGACTTGGTCATTCTGCGCGGCCATACCTAAGAGCATATTACGGGCTTCAAGCAGCCCCTCATGTCCCAAGTTACTACTATCTTGGAGCATCAAGTCAAAACCACTGGCATTACCAAGCTCAGTGATGGCTGGTGGTACAATGGCAAATACTTGTGCTTCATTTAACTGAGTGAAGAAATATCCCATTGCTCGACCAGCAACTGCCTGTGCGGTGTTTTCATCGCCAGAGCGTTCCTCCCAATCTGACAAACGAACAAATGCCAGACCCATGTTTTGACCTTGACCTGCAAAACTAAAACCAGCAATGGTAAACACAGACTCGATATTGTCAGTCTCTTGGGTATCATAATAGGTTCTGACTTTATCCAGTACGTCTTGCGTCTCATCCAGCGTCGACCCAGCAGGGAGCTGAACCAAGGTAAACATAATACCTTGATCTTCTTCTGGTAAGAATGAGCCAGGAATACGCAAGAACACAACTGCCATGATACCGATGATAGCGGCATAGCCAATCATATAAAGCCATTTAAAACGAATGCTTTTACCGACGAAGTTTTCGTAAGAGCGGCTAAGTTTAAAGAAGCCACGATTGAACCAACCAAAGAAACCTTTTTGCGTCTCAGTACTGCTTTTGTCGTGGCTCTTACCACGTTTGAGCAGTGTCACACATAGGGCAGGGGTGAATATCAGTGCCACCATGGCAGAGAGCACCATGCTCGTAATCAGTGTGATAGAGAACTGACGATAGATCACACCAGTTGAACCGCCAAAGAAGGCCATCGGTACGAATACTGCGGACAAAATAAGCGCAATACCAATAACGATCTTGCTGATTTCACCCATAGACTGGGTAGTCGCATCTTTGATAGAGATGTGAGGATCTTCTTCTAATATACGCTCGACGTTCTCTACGACGACGATCGCATCATCGACCAGTAGACCGATGGAGAGTACCATAGCAAACATGGTCAACACGTTGATACTAAAGCCTGCAACGTAGAGTACCGCAAACGTACCCAATAGAACGACAGGTACCGCAAGTGTTGGGATAATCGTTGCACGCCAGTTCTGTAGAAAGATGAACATGACGATGAATACTAAGACAATAGCTTCAATAAGTGTATGTACGACTTGCTCGATAGAGAGCTTCACGAATGGAGTTGTGTCATAAGGTACAACTGACGCCAGTCCCGTTGGGAAGTTTTTCTCAAGCTCAGTCATACGTGCGCTGACCGCTTCGCGAGTTTCTAGTGCGTTGGCACCGCCAGCAAGTGAGATACCCAGACCTGCAGCCTCTTGTCCATTATATTGCGATAAAACACTATAGTTTTCACTACCGATTTCGACATCGGCGACGTCACCCAAACGCACCTGAGCACCAGACGTGTCTGTTTTTAACAGAATGTTTTGGAACTCTTCAGGCGTTTGTAGATAACTTTGGACAGTCACTGTTGCATTGATGACCTGTTGGTCTGCATCAGCAGGCGCTTGTCCTAACTGACCAGCAGATACCTGAGCGTTCTGCGCTTGTATCGCACTGACAACATCGGATGGCACCATGTTGTAGCTACGCAGGCGTGAAGGGTCAAGCCAAACACGCATCGCATAAGTAGAACCGAAGACCTGAACCTCACCAACCCCTTCAACACGACTGATCGAGTCGAGGACATTGGAGTTAATATAATCGGCAATATCGCTACGATCCATGCTGCCGTCTTCAGAAATAAATGCCTGCACCATCATAAAGCTGCTAGATGATTTATTGACGTTGACGCCTTGTCGCTGTACCGATTCAGGTAGGGCGCTCATCGCAGCCTGTAGTTTATTCTGTACCTGCACCTGAGCAGTATCAGAATCAGTACCGTTTTCAAATGTTAGCGTCACTGAGGCACTACCATTTGATGAGCTCGATGACGACATGTACATGAGGCCATCTAGGCCTTTCATACGTTGTTCAATAACCTGTACTACGGAGTTTTCAACAGTTTGCGCATTAGCACCCGGATAGCTTGCACTGACCGAAATCGTCGGTGGTGCAATACGTGGATACTGTTCAATCGGTAGGTTGAGAACCGATAACACCCCGATGAGCATGACCAAAATAGCCAGCACCCAAGCAAAGATAGGGCGATTAATAAAAAAACGTGACATAGTATATCCCTAAGTCTTCTTGTCTCTGAATGGAATTAGTTAGCAGCAGCTTCTGTTGATGTCTCACTACTAGAAGCGGCAGTGCTAGCTGGCTTTTTATCCATCGTTTTTGCCGCTTGCTGCGGCGTTTTGGCATTAGGCGCGTTTTGTGCAGCTGGCGCAGGATTTGCGCTCTCTAAGGGCTTAGCAACCACTTCTTGCTCAGGTTTTACCTTAGCACCGCCAATCACAACCACTTTGTCACCTACTTGCAAGCCGTCAGTGACAACCCATTGACCATCATAAGTACCATTGATAGTGACGGGACGTACTTGTATCTTGTTGTTTTCATCAACAATATACACCTGCGTCTCACTCTTAGGCGTACGCGTGACCGCGCTCTGAGGGACCAAAGTGGCATTGGTAATGACGCTCTGTGTTAGACGCGCTGTGACATACATACCGGGTAGCAATATATTGTTGCTGTTCGGGAAGATTGCACGTAAAGTGACCGCGCCTGTTGATTCATCAACTTTGGCCTCAGACAAAGCAAGCTTACCGCGTACTGGATAGACTGAACCGTCCTCTAGTACTAATTCAACCGAGTTCATACCCGCTTGAGCAGAGCCGTCTGCTATTTGCTGACGCAGCTTGAGTAGCTCAGAAGAAGACTGGCTGATGTCGACATAGATAGGGTCTAAGCGCGAGATCGTAACTAAAGGATCCGCTTGACCGGCGCTCACTAACGTACCAGCAGTCACGCTTGAGCGATCAGTACGACCGGTAAGAGGGGCGCGTACGATAGTACGGTTCAAATCCAACGTGCTTGCATCGAGACCAGCTTGGGCAGTTTGGATACCAGCTTTTGCGCTTTCGATACCAGCTTGGGTCTGTCCGACAGCCGCCGCCGCACTTTGTACAGCAGCTTGTGCAGTACGTACCGCTGTTTGTGCTTGCTCATACTGCTGCTGTGAGATGGCATTGATACTGACAAGACCTTGCAGGCGTTGTAGATCGTTTTGTGCTTGTGCCAATGACGCTTGGCGGCTCACCAGTTCAGCTTTTGCATTAGCATTGTTTGCTACAGCAGTTTGATAGTTGGCCTGTGATTGTTGTACGGCTGCTTGACCACTGCTGACAGACGACGCATAGTTATCGGTGTTAATGCGATACAGTGGCTGACCTTTTTTGACATTGCTTCCTTCACGGAACAACACTTCATCAATGACCCCATTGACCTGTGGGCGAACATCGGCAGTTTGGTAGGCGGCAGTACGTCCAGAAAAAGTCTGTACCTGTGGAATGGTATCGAACGTAACGGTTTGAACGTTGACAACCGCAGGCGGCATTTGCTGTTGTGCCGCTTGTTCGCCAGCAGCGTCGTCGCTTTTGTCACAGCCGACCAGTACAGCTCCAGATAGTACAGATGCTATTACAAGCGCAAGAGTAGAGTGCTTCATCAATGTCCTCGGCAATATATATAAATAATGACAGTATAAAAATTAAACAATAAATGTTGGCGTATGAGATATAAAGTGTTTACTAATCCTGCAAGTCTATTCCATCGCTATCGACCCAGCCTTTGATGATACTTATTAATTGAAAACTCACTAGTAGGACATCTGATAGTGAGAAACATAAAGTAGGGTTTTGGCGGATTTGGCATCAAAAATGTAGACAGATTACAAAGTGGACTAGTAAATTTAATGGGTTATTATAAACTATTGGGGTAACCCCACAGTCAAGTGATTTATAAAAGAGGCAGAGGCGAAAAGTAGTAATATTACGTTTTATGAATAAACAAAATGGCGCTATAGTAAGCGTCACATTAGCTAACAGCTAATAGTCTGATATACAACCCGACACCAAAACATAATGTAATTTTTTGTTATAATTGTAAAGCCATATGAGCACTAGGGTATTTAAGACCCCAAAAACCATGTTTGTACTCAAAATAGAAAATTTAGCAACCCTTAATTACCGCTCAGAAAACTGTCGTCAATATGCCTTTATCTAACATCATATCTTTATCTAACATCATTTAACCATCAAAACCCTTGTCATGATTATAGTACTGCAAGGAGTTATGAAACTTAAAGAAAGGTAACGATTTGGCTGATACCGTCGTTTTTGAGAGGGTAACTTTTGAGAGAGTCGTTTTGAATTATCGGCGTTACGTTAACCGACTGTTAAAGAAAGCGGCTAAAGCGTTAAGAGAAGAGTCGTCTTTATCAGCTGGCTGTTTTAACTGGCTGGTCTTTTTAGTTGGCTGAAAGTAAAGACGACTCAGATTTGATTATACTAGTCGTGCGCTAGCAAGCTCAGTCAATTGATACAGTCCTTGACGATACTGGTTGTCAGGTAACGTGCTAAGCGCTTGTTGGGCGAGTCTAGTCTCTTCTAAAGCACGCTGCTTACAATAATCTAATGAGCCTGATTGTCTTACTAACTCAATAAGCTGCTCGGCGTTTGGTGTTTTGCCAGTCTGTACAGCGATACGAAGCTGCTCGTAGCCTTCGGTATCACTGTCTTTTAGCAGCTCAAGTGCTTTGATAGTGGGTAGAGTAGGCTTGCCTTCTGCAAGGTCATCGCCCAAGTTTTTACCCATTACGTCACTGTCGCCACTATAGTCCAGCACATCATCAATAATTTGGAACGCATTACCAAAATGTTGTCCAAATGCGCCCAATGCGGTCATATATTCGGTTTTGTCTTGCAAAATAGCAGCGCCTTGGGTCGCCATCATAAACAGCCGTGAGGTTTTACCATCGATGATTCGTAAGTAATCCTCTTCTGTCGCCGCAGGGTTGTGCTGATGCTGTAGCTGTAATACCTCACCCTCGGCAATATCACAAGTCCCATCTGAAAATATCTGCAATAGGGGCAAGCTCTGAAAACCGACCAAAAGATTGAAAGCGCGTGCAATCAAATAATCACCGACCAACACCGCAGTGGCATTATCCCAAGTGGCATTTGCAGTTGGTTTGCCGCGGCGTTGTCCTGACTCATCGATCACGTCATCATGGACTAAAGTTGCCGTATGCAGCATCTCAGTAATGGCCGCTAAGTGCATGGCTTTTTCTGAGGGGTTATCATCAAACATACGAGCACATAAAAGCGTAATCAACGGGCGCATACGCTTGCCGCCAGCATTGATCACGTGTTGCGAGACACTCATCACTAGCTGTACTTTTGAATTTAGACTACCGAATACCTGCTTATCCATCACCTCAAAATCATTGGCGACGATACGTTGGATATCAGCATAGCTAGGCGTTGCTTGAGCAGTGGGTAGGGTATTATCTGTAGAGGTAATAGTCATAATAAATAGTCATATTAATAAGAATAAAGAGAGTTTTTATAACCTTGATGTCGTCCATCCATGGGTAAGGTATCGTTTGGCTTATAATAGCATAGCTGTCTGCGAAAATTGTGGGTTAAAGTAGATGACAGAAGAGGTCGGCATTACGCTACAAACGCATTACTGTATATAAAGAGTAGCTTGTAATTGATAAAAGGTATCGCATACTTGGATCATACAGTGGTTCACTTATTAAATGATGCTGTAGTCACATAATGGCTTGATAAAGGACTGTAAGTAACTGATTGTATAAGTTATAATAGCTCCCGTTAGGCTCAAACCATCGATCGAAATGATGACTTCTAGAGTCTGATTAGAATGGTCATCTACGGCGTTCTAATCATTTATAGAACTTGTCGTCACATAAGCGATGGTGATTTAGTGTAATCACCTTACAAAAACAAGAGGCGCGGCTTGCTTTTATGAGCAAAAAGCCGTAGAATCTTGCCTTTAATTTTTCCCTGTCGTGTTCGTCGTAAAAGCGTTGGTATAACATCAGCCACGGCACACGGGTTAAACGGAGTCATACAATGTACGCAGTAATTAAAACTGGTGGTAAACAGCACCGTGTAGTCGTCGATGAATTGCTTAAAGTTGAATTGCTAAAAGCAGAAAAAGGCGAAACAATCAAATTTGAAGACGTGTTGATGGTTGTTGACGGCGATAACGTCAAAATCGGTCAGCCTGTTGTTGATGGCGCTAGCGTAGAAGTTGAAGTTGTTGAGCATGGTCGCGGCGAAAAAATCCGTATCATCAAGCACAACCGCCGTAAGCATTACCACAAAGAGCAAGGTCACCGCCAATGGTACACCTTGTTAAAAATCAAAGCCATTAATGCCTAATTACCCATTTAGCAAACATTGCTAAATAGCGCACTAAATGCTTAAGAGTTGTCGCATAAGCGATAAGTCACATTAACAAGGAGATTTTCTCATGGCACATAAAAAAGCTGCCGGTTCGAGCCGTAACGGTCGTGATTCAAACCCAAAAATGCTAGGCGTAAAAATCTTTGGTGGCCAAGCTATCGTAGCTGGTAACATCATCGTTCGTCAACGTGGTACAGAATTCCACGCAGGCGAAGGCGTTGGCATGGGTCGTGATCATACTTTATTTGCACTAAATGACGGTGTTGTAAAGTTTGAGACCAAAGGTAAATTTAACCGTCGTTATGTTACGGTTGAAAACGCATAATTATCTATGTAGGTCATTTTGTTCTTTGAATAGAATGATCAGATAATTAAAAAAGCCCTTACTGCCTAATGGTAGTAGGGGCTTTTTGCGTTTGTAGAGTCCTATCAATCGATACAGAAACTATATACTCAAGAGTTGAGTCTTCACGAACTATCTATCATCAAACCGTCTCAATGGTCTGAAACTGTATCTGAGCTATTTTTTCAAAATAATACTCATAGCTAATGACGATAAAGACATATCTCACTGTGTAACTGTATTGGTTACAAGCGTGTATGGCAGGCGTAGTAATGATTGCAAATCACGACTAGGCGCGTAATAAAAAAAGTGGCACACTGTTGCCATTGCTGATTGATACCAGTTCGATACTGGCAAACATAAGCATTTTTAGAAAATAACAACTTCAATAAACTGTTTTATTTTAAGTAAATATTTTTAAAGCGATTATTTTTAGAACAACTATTTTTAAAGCAACTGTGCTTTTTTAGAGAGGATTTATGATGACTGTATCTACGAAACAAACGACCAAACAAAAAGTAATGAGTGGGGCTTTGGCAGGGGTGTTGATGACCTCACTTGGTATCGCAGCGCCAATGATGGCATTGACTCAGTCTGCTACAGCGGCACCTGCTGACAATATGACGGCAGCCAAACGCTTGAATAAGTTATTGACCAATACCAAAAGTATGACTGCGAATTTTAGCCAAACAACGAAAGGGGCTAGCAGCGGTACGTTTACAGGCTCTATGAGTGTCCAGCGTCCCAATAATTTCCGCTGGGAGACCAAGTCACCATCAGAGCAGCTGATCGTGGCCAACGGTAACTCTATGTGGATCTATGACAAAGATCTAGAACAAGCGACTAAGCAAAATGTCGACAGCCAAGTAGGCAATACGCCAGCACTTTTACTATCAGGTGATCCAAGCAAGATTGATCAGAACTTCAAGATCACTCAGCCATACAGCAACAAAAACTACTATGTGCTGTATCCAAAATCAGACAGCGCTAGCTTTAAGAGCCTATCAATGAGCTTTAGTGGTGGTAAACCTGTCATGATGGTACTAAACGATACTTTGGGTCAAACGACTTCTATCAAGTTCAGTGGTATCAAAATGAACCCTAGCATCGGTAGCAGCCAGTTTAAATTCAACCCGCCAAAAGGCGTTGATGTTATTAATCAATAAAGGCTAATTAATAAATACTGGCAGGTGAGAGGCTCAATAGGTTTCACCTCAGTATAAGATTAAACATCTAATAAAAAGGACAGATCCTACGGGGGCTGTCCTTTTTTATGAGAATAGTTTGAGTTGTCTAACAGAAAAATTAAGACATGGCTCGTATGGTATCTATATCTGGCATCGGTGGTAGCTCATCTAGATGACTCAGCCCAAACGCATCTAAGAATTGCGCAGTAGTATGAAGCAGTGCGGGACGTCCCAAAGTATCTTTATAGCCTTTCTCGATAATCCATCCTTTATCGAACAGTTGCCGCAGTATATTACTTGATAGCGTCACACCGCGTACTTGCTCGATATCACTGCGCGTTACTGGTTGCTTATAAGCAATGACGCTTAATGTCTCAAGCAGTGCCTGGCTTAGGCGTTCTTGACGCTGCGGAAAGACGCGCTGAATCAAACGACTGTAATCATCACCTATCTGTAAGCGATAGCCACTAGCTGTTTCGTGTAGTTTGAGCACACCTGTGTCTAGACGTTGTTGTAATACGTCTAGGGTTTGTTTTAGCTCTTTCGTGGATAACGACAAATGCTTCTTTAGCGCATGAGCTGTTAACGGCGCTTCTGAAGCATGCAATAGTACCTCGATGTGTTTACTCGTTTCCTCAAGATGAGCATAATTTGCTTCGATAGAGGCAGAAGCAGCAGTGCTTGTAAGTTCTGTTTTATCATGTGGCTTTGATTCGTCAATATCTACCATTTAAAATGCGCTCTTATTTCAATTTTTTGATAAACAATGCTCGTAAATAGCTTTAACGCGTATTAGGCCAGCCACTGCAATGTTAGTGTTGTGGACTCATCTGTATGCCGCTGACCAGCAGTATGGGTAGCAGATGCTATCACCTCATCATCTAACTCAGAGCTAATCACGCCAACCAACTGCCGCTTGATCAGCTCAAGCACAGCGACAAAGCTGACGACAACACCTATCTTGCCCTGTGATTTGTCTAATAGCTCATAAAAGGAGCGCGCACCATCAGTGCTCAGTTGCCTGCTGATACTGGCAATACGGTCAGAGAGTGGTACGGCGTCAACTTTGATAGTATGCATGTGATAGTCTGGCTGCAGCTGCATCTTAAATAAGCTCTCAATCAATAATGTTGGCGAGTAGCTGGGTAGTTCAGCGTTCATAACCTCTTGACCAGGCATGCTGACCATCGCCAAAAACACATCGCGCTCTAAACGTACCAGACCATCTAAGCGCTGACTGGCTACTTTAATTTGCGCATATTCCTCAAGACGCTCAATCAGTTCGGCTTTTGGGTCGCGTTCATCAGTAGGCGTATCAGGCGTCGGTAGGAGCAATTCTGTCTTTATGGCAATAAGCGTGGAGGCCATCAGGAGATAATCACCTGCCAATTCAAAGTGCTCAGTATCCAACTCACTGATATACGCAAGGTACTGCTCAGTGATTGGTAATATTGGCATTTGGGTCAAATCGACGTTGTTTTTTTTGACCAAGTACAACAGAAAATCTAAAGGACCTGCAAATTGCTCTAGCCAAATCGCAAAGGCTTGTGGCGGGACATAAAGATCGTCTGGTAGATGCTGTATTGGGGTCTGATAGATACGTAGAGCAGTATCATGACTGACTGATTCAGCATAGTCACTTTGACTATATATAGACTGAGATATTTTATTGGTAGATATTTTATCCACTGGTGAGAACAAAGCGGCTTTTGATAAAGCCGCTTGTTTGGTGTTTGGCTTAGTCTGCACGTTTGGTATCCGCTCTAGTAGTGATAAATGGCGACAATCAAACGACTACTTGAGTTTGGCAAGCGGTCGGATACCAATAGCGCGACGAGTCTTGTCTAATTGCTTACGGCTATGACGACGGGCTTTATCTGCTCCCATCTGCAAGATTTCTTCTAGCTCTTTTGGATTGGCCATGAGCTCTTCGTAACGCGCGCGGAAAGGCGCAATCTCATCATTAATCTTGTCAAATAGCGCTTGCTTGGCATCGCCCCAGCCAATACCGGCTGCATATTGTGCACGCATGTCAGTAACTTCTTCAGGAGTGGCAAATGCTTTATAAATCTCAAACAGAGCAGAGTCATCAGGGTCTTTTGGCTCATCAGGTAGCTGTGAGTTGGTCACAATTTTCATGATGGCTTTGTGCATTTGTTTCTCGGAGCTGACCTGCGGGTTTGACTCACCAAACAAGGGGATAGTGTTGTTGTAACTTTTACTCATCTTACGACCATCTAAGCCAGTGAGTAGTGGTATATCATTGTCTACAACCGCTGTCGGTAGCGTAAAGAGTGTTTTGTAACGATGATTAAAAGTACCTGCGATATCACGCGCCATCTCGATATGCTGAACCTGGTCACGACCGACAGGCACATGGGTCGCATTAAACATCAAGATATCAGCCGCCATTAGCACGGGATAACCGAATAGACCCATGGTGACACCTTGATCAGGATCGACATCGGCTTTTTCTGTATTGATATCAACGGCTGCTTTGTAGGCATGGGCGCGGTTCATCAAACCTTTGGCACATGAGCAGTTCAAAATCCAAGCAAGTTCTGGAATTTCAGGCACGTCTGACTGACGATAGAACGTAACACGCTCAGGATCGAGACCACAGGCAATCCAAGTGGCCGCAATCGCTCTAGTTGACTCATGGATGATAGCAGGGTCGTAGCAACCAATAATACCGTGATAGTCTGCCAAAAAGAAAAACGCTTCGTGATCACTATTTTGGATGGATTCAATTGCGGGGCGAATCGCACCAACGTAATTGCCTAAATGTGGAATGCCAGTCGGTTTAATCCCAGTTAGGATGCGTTTTTTTTCAGTTGAATTGTCAGAAGCTTGGCTGCCAGAGGTGCTGTTATTACTCATGAAAAATCCATTGTTTTGTTTATCAAGTTATTATAAATATAGGGTCAAAGAAGCAAAATATTAGCCGCAAAGTATAGCAAATTTATTGGGGTCTGTTGAGCATTCAACTATTAAGTCTACTAAATACTAAGTCTACTTGTAGATGTCTGTACGACCATTCGGCCCATGTTTAAAACGGCGATGAAACCACATCCACTGGGTAGGATCGATACGAATGAGGCTCTCTAAAGTTTCGTTGACTCGAGTGGCGTCAGCGACCTCATCATGACTTGGGTAGTTGTCCAACTCTGGGGTGATAGTCAGATGATAATGTGGACGCTTACCACGCGGCAGACTGTCTGGCGTTTGTCGGTAGGTGTGCAGCGCCATAACCGCAGGTGGCTTGGCTTTGTTACCCATTTTTGCCATACGGCGTGACGCCGTAATCGTCGCTGCTGGCACGCCAAAAAATGGTGCCATGACACCTTGCTTGAGACCATAGTCTTGATCAGGGGAATACCAAATAACGTGTCCTGCTTTGATTGACGTGACCAAGCTGCGCATATCTCGGCTAGAGATTTGCTTACCAAATATATTGGTACGACCATTATAAATAAACCAGTCTAATAAAGGATTGTTTTGCGTACGGTACATACAGTCTACAGGGAAAAACTGCGCGCTCAGCAAACCACCCAAATCGAGCATGGTGTAATGTGCACCTAATAAGATGACTGGCCGCTGCTCGTTTTGAGCATTGACCAAATGCTGTAGTCCTGAGATAGATACCGTCCTAGTAAACACATCGGGGCGAAACCAAGCGCACAAGGTTTCAAATACACCAATGCCTTGATTGACAAAAACTTGCTTGGCCATCAATTCGCGTTCAGCTTCTGGTTTTTCAGGGAATGCCAGTTTGAGATTGATTAGGGTGTCACGCCGGCGTGAGCCCGCAGCATTATAAATCAAACGACCAAGCTGACGTCCGAGCCAAAACTGCCAACGTAGCGGTAGATACATCATTGGCAACATAATCAAGAATAACAACCAGATGCCCCAGTATTTTGGTGCTAAAAACTGCCACTGAAATGGCTTTTTATCTGCTTGCGCCGTACGCTTATGATTCTGCGTAATCGTTGGGGTACCAGCAGGTATGTTAGGCGACTTGTTCGACTGCTGCATACTTGGTGACGGTACGCTGCTATTACTAGAGGGTTTACTGGGGTCGTATTGTTCAGGCGCTTTCATAATATCCTTCTACAGCACTGTCTATGACATCGCGGCTAATGATAAAAAGTTATTGATATGATGGGGTAGCGTCAAACGCTTTGCAAGTTAGAATTTTTAGAAGGTGTCTACTATGCAGTATCGATATGCATTACTTTTCTATGAAGAAATCTCAAAGAGAAATAGTGATAATAAGTGTCGCTATAGGGAGAGTCGTACAGTGAAAGCCGTTATATAGAAATAGCCACATGAGTAGTACGCCTTCAACAGACATAAAAAAACCTTATAAGCTGTAAACAGCTTATAAGGTTTTGCAAAACTATTCCCTTATTTGGTATTGCTACTATCGCTCCGAGAAAAAGACAATAGCAGCAAAAATATAAGAGAGTGTTTTGATTAACGTTTTGAGAACTGTGGACGTTTACGTGCTTTACGTAGACCAAGTTTCTTACGTTCAACTTGACGTGAATCACGAGTAACAAAACCAGCTGCTTTTAGGGCAGGCTTCAAAGTTTCGTCAGCTTCGATCAATGCACGTGTGATGCCGTGGCGGATTGCGCCAGCTTGACCACTAATACCGCCGCCTGCAACAGTGACATACAAGTCATATGCATTAGCTGAGTCTAGTAGTTCTAATGGCTGGCGAACAACCATGCGTGAAGTTTCACGGCTGAAGTATTCGTCTAGTGGCTTACCGTTAACAACGATACTACCAGTACCTTTTGATAAAAAGACACGAGCAGTAGACGTCTTGCGGCGACCAGTTCCGTAATTGCGTTCCATAAGTATATCCTTAGATGTCTAGTTCTTTAGGTTGCTGTGCAGTATGTGGATGATCAGTACCCGCATATAGCTTCAGCTTCTTGATCATTGCATAGCCAAGAGGGCCCTTTGGAAGCATACCCTTAACTGCTTTATGTAGAACATCTTCAGGCTTATGTGCAAGCAACTTATTGAAGTTGGTTTCTTTGATACCACCTGGGTAGCCACTGTGACGATAGTACTTTTTGTCTTGTGCTTTTTTACCCGTTACCGTGATTTTGTCAGCATTGATGACAACAATAAAGTCACCAGTATCAACGTGCGGAGTAAAAGAAGGCTTGTGCTTGCCACGTAAGCGAGTTGCGATTTGAGTGGCTAAGCGACCAAGGGTTTTGCCGTCAGCATCTACGACATACCAGTCATGGGTCACTTCAGCTGGTTTTGCACTAAGTGTTTTCATGATAAAACCTTAAAATTAGAATTCGTTGAGAGTTTAGCTGGGAACGGGGCTCTCAAAAAACAGACTGCACATTATAAGCAGTAGCGCCTACGCTTGCAAGCTGCATTGGGGTTTATTTTCGCCTTTATACATTAAACTGCAGCGTTAGGCCAGTTTTTAAGCGGTTTTAAACATTTTTTACAGGTATTGATTGATTTTGCTAAAGGTACTTAACAAATAATCGCTAATGATGCGCTTAGCAATTACCGTACAATTATGACAATGACAGCTGATAAAGTCCAGCAACAACTTGACCGACTTTGGTTTGTTTCAAACAATCAAAGCTTATTATTTGCTGAGTATTAGATAAATGAATATCTGGGTTTTCACTAAGTGTCTCTTCTAACTGCTTAAGCTGAGCGCTTAAATCCTTATCTGCCTCTAAATAAATAAGCGTCTTTGTATCGACCAAATCATTTGTAATGAGCGTGGTCAAAATAGGCTGCCACAGATCTTGAGCATACGGTGGATCGATGAATACAATATCGAAAGGTCGCTGAGCCGGTCGGTCTTGCTTCAGTTGGGCTTGACCCAGTACTTGCTCAGCCGTGCCCGTGATGACGCTATAAGTGGCGGCATCAAGACGCAGCTGCTCGGCACTCTGACGTAGCATATTGCTCTGGGCGCTATTCACTTCGATAAAAGTAGCGTGCGCCGCGCCGCGAGATAAGGCTTCAAACCCTAACACGCCGCTGCCCGCGCAGCTGTCGAGCACCCGTGCACCATGAATATCAGCCAGTAACCAGTTAAACAGAGTCTCACGCAAGCGATCAGGCGTTGGGCGTAACCCCTCTGCATCGATAAAGCTCACAATACGGCGCTTAAACTGTCCACCAATGATACGTACATCGCCTGCCGCTGCACTTTTTGCCTTATGGGTTTTTTTTGATACGCGTCCGTTTGCGGGTTTTTTCATTATGGGGTCTCGTATACTCTGTTTTGCTTAAGCGTTTTATGTAGATTGGTGTACCTAGCAGTATTTACTCAGTAATAGTTTTTTAGCAATAACTGTCAAATACTACTATTCAGAGGTTGCCACTGCTGCCTGTATTTCTGCCTCCGCTTCCTGCGCTTCTAGAGCTTTTGCTTCTTTTTCACGCAGTGCGTCTTGCAATGCTTTTTCAAATGCCTTTTGTCGCTTGATGACTTTTAGCTCATCGGGTGACGGCGGTAGTACAGGATCAGTTTTACGTTGTACCATCCAATAGTCAAATAACGCACGGCCAATAGGAGCGGCTGTAGTACTACCACCGCCACCATTTTCGACCAGCACGGCAAGCGCAATTTGTGGATCTTCTACTGGCGCAAAGCCATTAAACCAAGCATGATCCCAGTGGCGCTTATCTATCGCAGACTTATCATAGCGTTTGCCCTGAGCGATAGACTTTACCTGCGCGGTACCTGTTTTGCCAGCGATACGGTAGCGCGGGGTGTAGATACCGCGTCCTGTTCCGTCTTCTATCACACTCTCCATGGCATCGTGCATACGTAACCAGTCAGAAGGCTTACCGTTATAATCAATTTTGCCATCTGGTTTGGTGATTATTTTTACCTTTGCGGCACCATCGCTGCTTTTTAGTAAGTGCGGGGTGATATGTTGCCCTTTACTGGCGGTCATGGCAGTAGCGTTAGCAATCTGTAGCGGTGTGGCTAAGAAATAGCCTTGGCCAATACTGACAGAGATCGTCTCACCTGGTAGCCAGTTCTTATCATAAGTGTCTTGCTTCCATTTTGGTGAGGGCATGATGCCTGACTTTTCATTAGGAAGGTCGATACCGGTGTCTTGACCAAAACCAAAACGTACCATCCAGTCGTGCAAGCGCTGGATACCCATCTCATATGCTAGCTTGTAGTAATAAGTATCGACTGACATCGCGATAGATTTTTTTAAATCAACCGTACCATGCCCCCCGCGTTTCCAGTCACGGAACCGATGTGAGTCGCCAGGTAGGCTGAAGTAACCAGGGTCATAAATAGTAGTGTCCCAGTCTCGCAAGCCATAATGTATACCGCCCAAACCTTCGAACGGTTTGATAGTAGAGCCGGGTGGGTAGGTGCCTTGTAGAGCGCGGTTGTATAGCGGCTGATCCAGATCCTCACGCAGGGCGTCGTAGTCTTTAAATGAGATGCCCGATATGAACGGGTTAGGGTCGTAGCTTGGGTTACTGACAAACGCCAGTACGTCGCCGTTTTTGGGATCTATCGCTACAATTGCACCGCGGCGACCATCAAGTTGCTTTTGTGCGATGGTCTGTAAGCCATAGTCCAAGCTCAGGGTTAAATCATTACCAGAGGTTGGCGGTTTGGTGTCCAATTGGCGCAAAATGTTGCCATGAGCATCTGTTTCTACTGACTGGTAGCCTGGTTGCCCGAGCAAAATATCTTCGTAGTAGTCTTCGATGCCAATTTTGCCAATCAGGTCAGTACCTGCATAGCGGTCTTTGTCTATACGCTTAGATTCTTTATCATTGATACGGCCAACATAACCGATAACATGAGCAAACAGCTCATCATAAGGGTAGTCGCGTGTCAGCTTACTCTGAATAGAAACCCCGCGAAAAAAAGGCTTGCGCTCGCTAAACTGAGCCAGCTGCGCTTCCGTTAAGTCGATTTTGATGGTGACAGGATCGTTTTTGTTTTTGCTTAAACGCGCCAGAATATCCGTAATGTCTTCTGCTGTTAAGTCAAAGATAGGCGCGAGCAAACTCAAGGTGCGCTCAGGATTGTCGACTTCATCGGGGCTTAACATGGCAGTAAAGACGGGTTGGTTGTCTGCCAAAATAATCCCATTACGATCATAAATATAACCACGGCTAGGCGGTGCAGAGATGAGCTTGATACGATTGTTATCAGCCTGCGTGGTGTATTTATCATGAGCATAGACTTGCAGATAACCATAACGCGTTATCAAGCCGCCCAAACCAATCAATATCAAAATCCCAAAGATAATAATACGGTTAGTAAAGGTGCTATTGACCTGCTCAGTATTGGGAGTTAGCGGTTTATTCATAGAAAATCAGAGCCCAATTGGTCAGTGAGTCAGTAAAAGAGGAATAAATGGGCGGCTTGGTCAACCAAAGTGCGGTGAGTCTAAAGGATAATGCAAATGGTTTCAATCACATAGCGTGGTACGAGAGAAAGTTATGAGGCGTCGATTGGTACGATCGACTGTTACGTAGGGAGTCTTTGTTGTTTCACTACAAATTATAACAGAACAAATGAAAGGGTGCAGTATTTGGCTGCTCATTTTGTTCTGACCATACGTTCTATAAGCGATGGGCCATGGTGATATCTTTGCTACTAAAGATACCGTATAAAAGATGTCATCTTTAGTCACAACTTGCTGAGGGTCTATATGTGCTAATAAATGGCAAGTATGCTAAAATCAGGCGATTTATTTTATCGCAATTGTTACGGGCAGAGCGTCTTTTGAAACGTTCTAATTTGCTAATCACTTGTTATCAGTAACGACAATAGTAGCAACGACAATCAACCTGTCAGGGACTAGAGAAGTCATGGACGTAAATTCATTGTGGCAGACAATCGCTGAACATCCAGAGTTTTTTGCCATGCTGACCATTCCACCAGTGACGGCATTCGTCACTTGGGTACATGTGTGGATGGCACTCAAGATGCTGTTTTACCCGATTAAGTTTCGGGGTATTCGTATTCCTAACTTCCCGTTTTTTGGGTTGCCAGGTATCGGCTGGCAGGGTATCGTGCCGCGAAAAGCAGGCAAGATATCGGGCGTCATTGTTGATCAGACGCTATCAAAACTCGGTTCGCTTGATGAATTTTTTAAGGCGATGGAACCGGAGCAAATGGCGCTATTTGTCACTGACACGGTGGACAAAAATCTTGAGCCGTTGATTGATGAGATTATGCTCGATCATTCGCCCGCCCTATGGGGTAATCTGCCTTACGCCCTAAAGCGCCGTGTCTATGCCCAAGCACACAAAGAGCTGCCCAGTATCATGCAGTCGCTGGTGACAGATTTGACTTATCATGTCGAAGATCTAGTCGATATGCGTAAGATGATCGTTAACACGATGGAGAACGACCGTCGTCTGATGGTTAACATGTTCCTAAGGGTCGGTCAAAAAGAGATCGATTTTATCTGGCATATCAGCGCACTGATCGGTTTGGTGTTTGGTATTATTCAGATGTTTATATTTTTGGTGGTGCCGCAGCATTGGACCGTACCGTTTTTTGCCGCGATTTGGGGATTTTTGACCAACTGGATTGCCATTTGGATGGTATTCAATCCAGTAGAGCCCCGTTTTATACCTTACTTAAAGCTATTCACGGTACAGAGCGGCTTCCCGTTTATCAAGCCAGTGATGCCGCATATCGCAAGGTATCGTTTGCAAGGCGGCTTTATGAAGCGCCAAGAGGAAGTGTCTGAAGTTTTCGCTGAGATTGTGGTAAAAGACTTGGTCACTCTTGAGAACATCATGAATGAGATGATGTATGGTGATCGTTCAGCGCAAACTCGTGAATTGATGAAGTCACATCTATATACAGTACTAGAGTCACCCGTAATCAGCACGACATTACGTGTGGGGTTGGGTCGCCGTGATTATGGGCAGCTCAAAAACACCATTATCGATAAATCAATTGTGGCGACGATGGTACCACTGCGTGATCCTGAGCTCAATGAAAGTCGCGCCAGTAAGATATTCGGTCTGTTTCGCGATAGAATACGGGCGCTAACGCCAAATGAGTTTCAGAATCTACTGCGTCCTGCCTTTCGAGAAGACGAGATGACCTTGATTGTATTGGGCGGTCTGACGGGATTCTTGGCAGGGTGGTTGCATCTGGTGCTGGTGTTTTTCCCCTCGATGCCATGATTTTGATACCATAACTTCGATGCTGTAATTTAGACGCTATGATTTTGATGCCATTATTCTGTCGTGAGCGCACTGCGAGCAAGAATACGATAATAAGTATTTTTAAATAGTCACACACCGCAATATCTAATACAGTTTGAATCAATAAAGTAATATAAGACCAGTGACAGATAAGCATTTTGTATCAACCATTCATGTTGATACCTCTCAATGATAGTAGCGGGTTTTAGGTGCGTCTATAGCCACTAAAACCTCAGTTTTTGACCGTAAACTATGACCGCATAAAGGACTATTTAGCGTTTGCCAGTGGCTAGCAATGCCATCGGTGAACCCTTAATTGTATCCAAGGTAAACAAGGTTAGACCGTATGTTAATCACAGAATTGGGTTATTTTGCCTTGCTGGCCGCTTTTATACTGGCGATTTTGCAGGTGGTACTACCAACTATTGGCGTTATGCGTGACCATGTCGCTTGGCAGCGCCTAGCACCAAGTCTTGCATGGGCGCAATTTGCGGCCATGATCACATCATTTGCAGCATTAATGGCAGGCTTTTATTACAATGATTTTAGTCTTGTCTACGTCATGCAGCACTCTAATACGTTGTTGCCTTGGTACTATAAGTTATCTGCGACGTGGGGCGGTCATGAAGGGTCTTTGCTACTGTGGATGACCATTATGGCCACCTGGTGTGCGCTGGTTTCTTATTTTAGCCGCGGTTTACCTCTTACGATGCGTGCACGTGTGCTTGTCATATTGGCCGGTGTGCAGATGATGATGCTAGCGATGCTTATCTTCACCTCATCACCATTTGATCGTACCTTGCCCAATCTGCCCGTCGATGGCGCGGATCTAAATCCTGTTTTGCAAGATTTTGGTCTAATCATTCATCCACCGATGCTTTATATGGGTTATGTGGGTTTGGTTGTGCCATTTGCTTTTTGTATGGCAGCACTGTGGGAAGGTCGCTTGGACGCGGTGTGGACACGTTGGTCACGTCCGTGGGCGCTGGCGGCTTGGGGTTTCTTAACGGTTGGTATCGCGCTTGGCTCATGGTGGGCGTATTATGAGCTTGGCTGGGGTGGCTGGTGGTTCTGGGATCCTGTGGAGAACGCATCACTAATGCCATGGCTGGCAGGTACGGCGTTATTACACTCGCTTGCAGTGACTGAAAAGCGCGGCGTATTCAAGGCATGGACAATCATGCTAGCGATCTTCGCCTTTGCCCTCAGTTTATTAGGTACATTCCTTGTCCGTTCAGGTGTCATCACTTCAGTGCATTCATTTGCCGCTGATCCGACCCGTGGTTTGGTGATTCTAGCCATTCTTGGGGTGATTATTGGTGGTGGTCTGTTGATGTTTGCGGTACGTGGGTGGCGTCTGACAGTTGAGAGCCAGTATCGTCTGGTTTCGCGCGAGTCCTTCTTAGTGATTAACAACGTTATCATTTTGATTTCGACCTTGGTCGTATTGCTAGGGACGTTGTATCCCATAATCGCTGATTCATTTAATCTGGGTCAGGTTTCTGTTGGTCCTCCGTACTTCAACGCGCTATTTGTGCCATTAACCTGGCTACTGTTAGTGGCAATGGGTATGGGCTCTAATATCCGCTGGAAACAAGACAGCCGCCCACTACTGGGTGCTGGTATGGTTATCGCCGTAAGTAGTCTGGTGTTGGCCGCGATCATTGCCTATTTCACCAGTCCATCAGCGATGCTAAATATTGGTGTTACGTTGGCAGTTAGCTTTTGGGTGCTGTTCTGGATGGTGGTTGACTTTAAAGACAAGACCAAAAACGCACCAAGTCGTCTAAGTGGACTGCGTCAGTTGCGCCTAAGTTATTGGGGTCAACAAACTGCTCATATTGGGGTGCTCGTTGCAGTTATTGGTGTGGCATTTACCACTACGCTCAGTATTGAACGTGATGTGGCGCTCGGACCGAACGATAGTGTCAATGTCCAAGGCTATGATTTTACGGTACAAGGGTTTAGCGAAGTAAAAGGCAGTAACTTTGATGCTACTCAAGCTGAGGTTGCGGTAAGTAAAGACGGTAAAGAAGTGACCACGTTATACCCTGAAAAACGCAACTATATTATCAGTATGATGCCGATGACAGAGGCAGCAATTGATGCCAGCCTGATGCGCGATGTGTATGTAGCACTTGGTGAGCCAATTGCTGAGGATAGCAACGAGTGGGCGTTCCGTATCTATGTCAAACCGCTCATACGCTGGATATGGCTGGGTGCGCTTATTATGGCGTTCGGTGGATTGCTCAGTATGCTAGACAATCGTTACCGTATTAAAAAAACCAGAACACCTGCACAGATCGCTGCCAAAAAGTCAGGGTTTACGACGGTTGCAGATTTGGATGCGTCAGTTATAAAGACAGGGGATCATTGATATGACAGCCTCAAATAACACACCTGACAACAATAAGCAGCAAAGTACTGCTCAACAAGGCAACAAAAAGGCCAAAAGTAAAAAATCATTAAAAATAGGGTTTTTAATACCTTTAGTAATTTTTGTTGGCTTGCTTGCCATGCTATATATGCGTCTGGGCAAACCGACCGATATTGTGACTAATACTGCGCTTGAGCGTCCGGTGCCTGCTTTTGAGCTGCCATTGTTGTCAGATACCAGTCGTATCATGACCAATGACAACCTGCCAGATCAGCCATTCCTCATGAATATTTGGGGCTCTTGGTGTCCGACTTGTATCATTGAACATCCTTTTTTGATGACACTAGAAGAGCGTGGTGTCAACTTAGTGGGTATTAATTACAAGGATGATATCGGCGATGCATTGGGCTATCTAAATAGGGGCGGCGATCCATTCTCGATGTCTATTCAGGATCTATCAGGGCAGTTTGCTTTAGATTTGGGTTTGACAGGTGCACCTGAGACCTTCGTTGTGGATGGTGAGGGGATTATTCGTCAGCATATTATTGGCGAGATCAATGAGAGCAATTGGCAAAGTCGTATCACGCCTTGTTTGATGGTGCTAAACGAAGCCAATAATAACGGTACCAGTCCAGATCCGAATCAGGTTGCGGAGGCATGTAAATGATGGCCTATCAAATAAAAACCCTGGTTATAAAACTAGCAAGCGTTCTCATTGCTTGTTTATTGAGTATGACCAGCTTTGCTGCTATTGATGTCTATGACTTTGACTCTGTACAACAAGAAGCTCAGTATCGCGGTCTCATTGAAGAGCTACGCTGTCCAAAATGTCAAAACCAAAACCTAGCAGGCTCTGATGCACCAATTGCTCAAGATTTAAAACAAAAAACTTATAACATGGTCAAAGACGGCCGAAGTGATGGTGAGATTCGTGCTTATATGCAGGAACGCTATGGCGACTTTATCAGTTATAAGCCACCAGTCCGTCCTTCGACATGGATCTTGTGGTTTTTCCCACCATTATTGCTCATCATCTTGATCATTGGGTGGTTTTGGCAAAGCAAACGTCGTCAGCTGGTCGCTAGTGGCGACAGTGGTGTGGCAGTAGAGCATACTACTGAGGCATTATCTGCCACCGAAAAAGCGGAGCTTGAGCGTTTGTTATCACGTGCTGATGATAAAGGCGATCATGACATTACAAGCCTTGGGGGCAAAAAATGACCATATTCTCTACGGTTGGCTTATTTATTGCGCTAAGCTTACTTATTGCCTTATTGCTTGGTGTTATCGCGATCAAGCCATGGCTAAAAGCACCGCGCAAACACAGTAAGCCTGTGGACAATCAGCTATTAGATATCAACGTTGCCGTGTTCCGTGAGCGTTTGGCTGAGCTAAAAACAGATAAAGATAGTGGCATCATTGATGATCACCATTATCAAAACCAAAAGCTAGAGCTAGAACGTCAGCTCTTAGATGCTCAGCGTGAAGTCGCCCCTATGGTCACGCCTGGTATTAAAAGTCGATTGATCATCATCATTTGGGTACCTGTTCTTACAGCTATGGCCTACTTGATGGTCGCTGATCGTACCCCTGTGTTTGAGCTATGGGCAAGCGAGGACAAAGTAGGTCAAGTGGCTGACGATCTATTGACGGGTAAAATTGATCAGCCGCCAGCTTGGGCTATAGAAGATGGTAATCAACTGATTAGCGCCATGCAGACCAATGTCTATCGCCATGCAAGCGATCACAATCGCTGGATGCGCCTATCAGAGCTATTCTTATCATTAGAAGCGACTGATTCAGCGCTAGAAGCCTTATCACGTGCTTATCGTCTGTCACCCGAGAACGAAGAAATTGCAGCGACTTATGCGCAGATCAGTTTTTTTGCTAATAAAGGTCAACTAGATGCCAATAGTCGCCGAGTGTTAGAAGAGTTATTGGCAACTAACCCAGAGCATGAAGGTGCACAAATGCTCATGGCAATGGGCGAGGCGCGAGCGAATAATTTTGATCAAGCACAGGGCTGGATTAAGCGCTTGCGTGCTAGTATTTCTGCCAAGCCAGGCGATCATACGCAGGCGCTCTCAAGCCTAGATGAGCTGAGTGCTAATGTGGCTATCCAGCAGCAGCAAGCCTCTGAAGGTGTTGAGGTGACCGTTAAGATCAATTCAAGCTTGCTACCGTTGGTCAAAGCTGATGATGTGTTGTTTGTCGCGATTCGTGATGTCAATGGTGGTCCACCGTTTGCCGCCAAGCGCTTACCGATCAGCGCCATCAAGCAAGGCGAGGCTACTATTGGCCTAAGCGATCTTGATGCTATGATGCCAGGACGTACTATAGGATCTGCTCGAGGTGACAAAGTGCAGTTGGCAGTCATTGCTCGTATCAGCCACAGTGGTAACGCAGTCGCAGAGTCTGGAGACCTGTCGGGTAATCCCGTAGTGATTAGTGCTGATCAAACTCAGGCCAATGTAGAAATCAATCAGCAAATACCGTAGCATAGTCTACTCACTATAAAAGAGTAGCAGCGTCATTCTGGTTGTAGGTGAGCTATATTGCTTTGCAGCGGTTAGATAACGGATGGTTTTAATACTCTTTTAAGTTCGCTGTACTATAGACTTGTCTGTTACTATGAGTCGCTATCACCTTAGTGACACTGTCCGTTATATAAGGGCGCAACAGTGTTGTATGAACAGCTAAGTCATAGCAACTAATAACCGTAATTATGAAAATACTTGAGGTTTGCAAAGCCACAAGGTAAGGTAGCTTTGCAAACCATTAATCCCTAAGTTTTATTAATCCCAAAATCCTATCTATTAAGGAGAGTCGTGTAATGATGCGTATTATTTTGCTAGGACCACCAGGCGCCGGTAAAGGTACTCAAGCCCAGTTTATTTCTAAAGAATATGACATTCCACAAATCTCAACTGGCGACATGCTACGCGCAGCAATCAAAGAAGGTAGCGAGCTTGGCAAAAAAGCCAAAGATATTATGAATGCTGGTGGTTTGGTTTCTGATGATCTCATTATCAACCTAGTCAAAGAGCGTATCGCTAAGCCTGATTGTGTCAACGGTTGTATCTTGGATGGTTTTCCACGTACTATTCCTCAAGCGCAGGCACTTGCAGATGCTGATGTTGCCATCGATCATGTGGTCGAAATAAGCGTACCTGATGACGAAATCGTCAGCCGTTTGTCTGGCCGTCGCCAGCATCCAGGTTCGGGTCGTGTTTACCATGTGGATCACAACCCACCAAAGGTTGATGGTATCGATGATGTCACTGGCGAAGCGCTTATTCAGCGTGAAGATGACCAAGAAGCGACTATCCGCGACCGTCTGTCTACGTATCATGAGCAAACGTCAGCATTGGTTGGTTTTTACCAAGACAAAGCGACTGAGGGTGATGATGCACCTAGCTATGATAAGTTTGATGGTACGCAAGGTATTGATGAGGTCAAGCAGCAGATCTTATCAGCGTTAAAAGGCTAATGATCGATTATAACTAATTCATTTAGCCAGTCGATATCGTCATTAAAGACCCTGTTTGATAGCAGGGTTTTTTTATGGCTGATTATTTTATACCTCATAAAACACACCCATAAAAAAACCGCTTACTCATTATAAGTAAACGGCCTCTTATCAAATATACGACTGGTAGAGCTCATATATTTCAATTAATACTTAGGCGTTACCTTGAGCATCAACTTGCGCTTGCTGCTGGCTTTGCGCATATGCTTGATCAAAGTTCACAGGAGCGAGTAGTAATTGAGGGAAGCTACCACGCGTCACGATGTCGCTGATGACCTCACGAGCGTATGGGAACAGCACGTTAGGGCAGTATGCACCTAAGATTTGACCGATTTGGTCTTCTGGGATGTCTTTTAGTAAGAAAATACCTGCCTGATGCACTTCAGCGATAAACGCTGCTTCTTCCGCATTTTTGGCAGTAACGCTCACGGTAAGGATGATCTGATAATGGTCATCATCTAGCTTTTCTGCATTGCTAGACAAGTTGATATCAAGCTCTGGGTTCCACTCTTTGGTGAATACGCTCGCGCCTGGTACTTCAAGTGACATATCTTTTACGTAGATGCGCTCTAATGCCAATTGTGGTTGTGCTTGTTCTTCAGCCATGATAAATCCTCTAAAATTAAATCAAATAATTGGGCAAACGGTCATTTTAATAGAAATTCATTGTAATATAAATAGGGACGAAAACTCGATGTTTTTATCACTACTTCTTGATACTGTATTTATATCAAGGACTACATTTGAATCAAAAGCTATGTTTAAACCCACCGCTGTCTGTCTTTATAGGCATAAAAACAGACAGTAGCGTAAAGTAGCAGATTAACCTGCTAATAGCTCGTCAAGTTTGCCTTGCTGGTTCATTTGGTTAAGCTCATCAAAGCCACCAACAAAGGTATCACCAACAAAAATTTGTGGCACAGTGCGGTAGTTATTGGTTTTTTGCATCAATGCTTGACGATCTTCACGGCTCATATCATGCATACCGATCTCTTCATAATCAACGCCTTTAGTTTTTAATAGTTGTTTGGCGTTTGAGCAGTATGGGCAGATAGGCGTGGTGTAAACTTTAACTGGTACAGTCATGGTTAATCCTTATTTATAAATTTGTGAGACAACAGCACTATTATAGATAACACGATTAATTATCATAGTCTACGTGTTGGTATAGTCTGTTATCAATGAGTAAAGTACAAATGTATTCGATTGTGCTCACTACTAAAGTGGGGATAGGTACGACAAATTCAAGCCGTCTCAGTTTAAAACGCCTCACAGCATTAACTTTGTCACCTTAACTTTACTGCCTTATAAGTACTGCACAAAAAAAGACACCTCTTTATAAGGTGTCTTTTCATTTTTCGATCTTCAGTCAGTAAGTGGTAAACACTAACTAAGCTTATTGTTTAAGTAAAACTGCTATTTGCTTAGACTGGGCTTTGACTTACCTTTCTTTGATTTAGCGTCTTTTATACCAACCAATGGCATGCCAGCACCTTGCCAACCACCGACACCGCCCTCTAGACGATAGACGTCATCTTTGCCAATCATCTGAATGGCTGCGCCTGCTTGTACGCCCATATCACAGATAATAATTACTGGCTGCTCAATCGCGCGAATCTCTTCTAAGCGGTCTTTGAGGTCAGTGAATGGTATGTTGCGGCTGCCTTGAATATAGCCTGATTCAAACTTCTTCTTAGCGCGAATATCGATAAGCTGCGCGTTTTGAGAGTTGACCATCATGCCAAGCGTGTTAGGCGATATTTTTCTACCGCTACGTTTGTTTTCAATCGTAAAAAACAGTATAGCAAGTACGGCTAATATACCAAATAAAAACGGGTGGTTGCCCACAAATTCCAGCGCACGATCCAAACCATACCTCCAAAAAAATAAGTGTTCTATTAAGCTGAGAAGACAGCCCAATGATAATGAACAAGGCGCTATTATACCGATAAGGCCATCTATAGTAAACGGGCGATGACATAGGCAATAATTGGGCGGTTATTGCACCTATCTATGGATCTTCTCAGCCTAATAAAAATATCTACTCACAAGACCGTGTTTAATTAAAACGAACAGTAACAAGCCAAATACTAATAAGGCTTCGTATCTGCCTCTTCTCGTAGCGTGACGAGATTTTCAACGCGGCGCTGCAATACTTCACCATCAGCTACGGCTTGCCATAGTGCACAGCCTTTGCTGTTGTGAGTATGGCGACAGTCACGGAATTGGCAGTCACCGGCCAATGGTGCTAGCTCAACAAAGCCTGAAATAATATCATCAGGGGTGAGGTGCCAAATGCCATATTCACGAATTCCTGGTGTATCAACGATACCGCCTTGGGTGAGGTCTTCTGGATTGAATGGCAGCAGTCTACTGGTCGTCGTGGTGTGCTGACCGAGCTTAGAGTTTTGCGAAATGATATTGACGCTCTGTCCAGAGTCAGGCAGAAGGGCATTGATTAAACTGCTTTTGCCGACACCAGATTGACCCGCAAAGATGACCAGCTTTTTATCTATATAGCGTTTTAGTTCATCAAGACCTTCTTGCTCATCACTCTCAGCGATGTTTTCAGGACAATCGACCGAGGTGAGTACGCTCTCATAGCCAAGTGCTGCATACTGTGCCAAAAGCTCATTGGTATCAACACCGTTTTCTTGAGCCAACAGATCGGCTTTGTTGAGTACCAATAGTGGTTTGACGCCCGCGTGGTGGCATACCACCAGATAGCGATCAATCAACGTTGGCGCGGCGGCAGGCAATGGCGCAAAAACAATCGCCAGAATATCGACATTGGCGGCAACAGGTTTGAGCTTATGATAACGATCAGGACGAGAGACCAGTGAGGTACGCGGTTTGACCGCTTCGATACGGCCAAAACCCGTGTTGGAGTCAGCATTCCAGCGTACTTGGTCGCCAGCGGCTAGCATCGGTAGATTGGTACGCACATGACAGCGCCAGATGTCGCCAAGCGCGAGCGCTTGCCAAAACGGCTCAGGATCATCAGGGGCGACTTCTGGCTGTTCAGGTATCACTGCAGGCAGGCTTGTGACTTGTACTTCTAATTGCTTACCGTAATGCGCCATGACCACGCCATCCATCAAGCTGTCATCGATGCTGTCTTGATTAGACAATTGCTGCTTGTCGATGCGACGAATCTGTTGTTTGGTCAGTTTGCGTTGCCGGATTAATGCCATGGGTTTTTAACCTATTATAAAAATATTGCTAAGTGTAGCGTGAAAATTTGCTAACATACAGCCTAAAGCGTCTGCGGCAGACAGTGGTTTTGTAATATTGTACGACTCTAAAGGTTTTCTGAACCGAATAGCGCGTTGTAATACTGCTCGAGCACGGATGTCTACGTGTAATACGTTTTTTCAATTGTTTTTCTAAAGTTGCTTTTCCAAAATTATGAATGATAGGATATTTTATGGCTACCGGTGACCATCCCAATAAGATTAAGATCAAGAACCAAGGTAAAAAAGGGCTGGTGTGGATTGATCTAGAAATGACCGGACTCGATACGTTAAACGATGAGATTATTGAGATTGCCACCGTCGTGACTGACGAAGATTTGAACGTGCTTGCCGAAGGGCCTGTGTTTGCTATCAAGGTATCGGATCAAGTCTTAAATAAGATGGATGATTGGAATACCAAGCAACATGGTCAGTCAGGATTGGTCGACCGTGTCCGCCGTAGTACGGTGACACTGGCAGAAGCGGAAGCTGAGACCATCAAGTTCCTAAACAAATGGGTTGATAGTGGCAAGTCACCAATGTGCGGTAACTCTATCTGCCAAGATCGTCGCTTTATGGCGCGCCAAATGCCAGAGCTTGAGCGCTTCTTTCATTATCGTAACCTTGATGTGTCGTCGATCAAAGAGCTGTGTTTCCGCTGGCGTCCTGACATTCTAAAGAACTTTGAAAAAGGGGGCAGTCATTTGGCCTTAGACGATATTCGCGACTCTATTCGTGAGCTAAAGCACTATCGTCAGCATTTCTTTAAATTGATGGATTAGATAGCGAGCCATACTTGCAATAACAACAAAGTGTGTTATTGCTGAGCGGTGAATATAAAAAGGGTCTGTTGATAGTTCAACAGACCCTTTTTATATTGAAAAGATGTTTTTTAAGATGCATTGTTTAAAATGCCATTAAGTTTAAAACGCCATTAAACGCACTTTAGCGAACCAGAAATTCAAACTTGTACAACTCAAACTCAGCATTATTATTGCTTAAATCATTACTATTCAAACTCTCATTTGAATGCTCGTCTTCTGTTACCGCGCCAATCACCGCATTAACTTTTGGCTGGCGAGCGTCTTTATCTAACAATCGCCAGTCGCCAAGCACATAGCGCTTTTTATCAGTGGTAGCTTGATGGATATCGGGACGGTGGGTATGACCGTGCAGTAGTGCATCGCTAGCAGTAATGGCTTGATATACGGCTTTATCATTCACATCCATGATATAAGCGGCTTTATTGGCATTATTTTTCTGGCTTTTTTTGCGCATATTATCTGCGATGGCTAAGCGTTTTTCTAATGACTTGTTGAGCAGATACCACTGAGTCAGACGGTTACGCATGATTTTACGAAAGAACTGATACTTCTTGTCATCCGTGCAGAGTGCGTCACCGTGTTCCAAGCGGTAATTCTGTTGACCAATAGCCAAAGTATACGGTTCGCTAATCAACTCACCACCGAATAGATTACAAAACGGCTGTCCCAACAAAAAATCACGGTTGCCGTGCATGACTAGTATCTCGCAACCATTGATACGTAGCTGTTTAAGCTTTGCAATCAACGGGGTTAGCCAATGCGTTATTTGTTCATCCTGTGACAATGATAAATACGTATCATCACCTAGCCATACCTCAAACCAATCGCCTAAAATAAAGAGACGCTTAAGCGCTGGCAGGGCAAGACAGTCATCGAGCAGCGCCAAAAAAGCCTGCACTAAGGCAGGCTCCTGAGGCGATAAATGCAAATCGCTAATCAATACTTGCCGCACTTGATGAGGGCGGGTCGTGATTAAGTGATCAAAACTTTGCATTTATCTTGGTCCTCGTGACTTATCGTATAGCGAGCATGACTTAATAAGTTCTACTACAAAATGCTCGCTCATTCACAGCTATTATTGAGTAGCTGCTATTAAGTAGCTTTTATCGAATAGCTATTACTGAGTAACGATGGTTGCTGAATTGATAACAACTGGCTCTTTTGGCACATCAGCATGCATACCGAAACGACCCGTTGGGACGCTGCGCATTTTTTCGATAACGTCCATACCGCTGGTTACTTTACCAAATACGGTGTAACCCCAACCTTGCATGTTTTTGCCAGAGTGGTTTAGGAAGTCGTTGTCTTTTACGTTGATGAAGAACTGGCTGGTTGCTGAATGCGGATCTTGGGTACGCGCCATTGCGATAGTACCTTTGTCATTTTTTAGACCATTGTCCGCTTCGTTTTCGATAGGCGCATTGGTTGGTTTTTCATTCATCTCAGCGTCCATTCCGCCGCCTTGAATCATGAAACCATCAATGATGCGATGGAAAATCGTACCGTCATACTGACCAGATTTTACATAGTTCAAAAAGTTTTCTACGGTTTTTGGCGCTTTTTCTTCGTTGAGTTCGATAACGATCGCACCCATATTGGTTTCAAGTTCTACTACTGGTGGCATGTCTACCATGGGATATTCCTTTTTGATTGCAGCGCCTTAAATGACGCTGTCAAGTGGTGGTTAAAAGTTGGTGTTTAAAAAGTTACGGGTAGTCTAACGGCTTTTTTATCCCGTGTCATGTATCAGGCTGTTAATGCGTTTGTGAAACCTGATAGAATAACGCAACTTTACCTATTTTTGATCAGCTTTGACAAATTGTGATAATGCGGTTGCACTATCCAAGTTTTTATATTCTCGCTTTATTTTAATACTTTAGTTTAAACGTTTCGTGATGCGTGATGGCACGCACCATGAACTGATAATTTGCGTTAGGAGCAATACCCGATGAGTGAGCACTCAAACAACACTGCACAAAAAGACGAATCAAAAAACGATTTTATTCGTAATATCATTCGTGACGATGTCAATGCGCAAAAATACCAGCAAATTGTAACGCGCTTTCCGCCTGAGCCAAATGGCTACCTGCATTTAGGCCATGTAAAGTCTATCTGCTTGAACTTTGGTGTGGCCAAAGAGTTTGGCGGTGTATGCAACCTGCGTTTTGATGACACCAACCCAACCGCAGAAAAACAAGATTTCATTGATAATATTGAAAATGATGTGAAGTGGCTTGGCTTTGAGTGGGCAGGCGAGGCGTACCACGCATCAAGTTATTTTGATCAGTTGCATGCATGGGCAATCCAGTTGATTGAACAAGGCGATGCCTATGTTGATTTACAGTCGCCTGAGCAAATTAAAGAAAACCGTGGCTCATTTAATGAAGCGGGCACGCCTTCACCATATCGTGATACCAGCGTCGAAGAAAATCTTGCCCTTTTCAATGATATGAAAGACGGCAAATACGCTGAAGGCAAAGCAGTGCTACGTGCCAAGATCGATATGGCAAGCCCAAACATGAATCTGCGTGACCCTGTTATTTATCGCGTCATGCATCAATCCCATCATCAAACAGGTGACAAATGGTGCATCTATCCGATGTATGACTTTGCTCATCCGCTCTCTGATGCGCTTGAAGGTATTACTCATTCGTTGTGTACCCTTGAGTTTGAGGATCACCGTCCGTTCTACGACTGGGTCATCGAAAAAGTCGGCTTTGATGTGCCGCCGCACCAGTACGAATTTAGTCGCTTAAACGTTGATCACACATTGACCAGTAAGCGTAAGCTCAAGCAACTTGTCGATGAAGGCATTGTGAGCGGTTGGGACGATCCACGTATGCCGACCGTCGCTGGTATGCGCCGCCGTGGTTACACGCCAGAGGGCTTGCGTGATTTTTGTGAGCGTGTGGGTGTGACCAAAGCGGATAGTGTTGTTGATTTTCGTCTATTGGAGTTTAGCGTTCGTCAGTCATTAGAGACAGTGACTGCACGCGGTATGGCGGTGTTAAAGCCACTAAAAGTGACAATTACTAACTTTAGCGAGGCGGTCAGCAGTTGGGAGACACAAAAAGCCGATAGTGTTAATGCACGTTTTGACGATGCGACGCAGACGCTTTGGTTGACTCAGCCCAAACATCCTAACGTCGACATGGGTGAGCGCGAGATCCCATTTACCAAGACGCTATACATCGACCAAGGTGATTACGAGATTGAACCACCAGCAGGCTACAAGCGTCTCTCTCCAGAAAAGCCAGAGATTCGTTTGCGTAACACCTACGTGTTAGCCGTCACTGAGCATATCACTGACGAAAGCGGCAATGTCGTCGAGTTAAAAGCAACAATCGATCCCGCCACTCTTGGCAATAACCCTGAGGGTCGCAAGGTTAAAGGCGTGATTCATTGGGTATCTGCTAGTCAAGGCGTACCAGCAATCGTACGTATGTATGAGCAGCTATTTAGTGTTGAGGATCCAAGTAGCGTCGCTGACGTTCATCAGGCATTGAACTCTAATTCATTAACGGAGCTAAACGCTGTCGTTGAGCCGTCTTTAGCCAGTGCTGATGCTGGCACGCGTTTCCAGTTTGAGCGCGAAGGGTATTTTATCTCTGATAGCGAAGATCACAGTACTGATAAGCCAGTATTTAACCAAATCGTTAGCTTACGCGACAGCTATAAGCCCGCTTAATCTGATACTGACTAAATCTATAAAAGGCATTACCACGGAAGCTGATGTGTTGAGATAATACTGAACAATAGTAGTTTGCAAGCAAGCCCATTTCTAGTACGCTAGGGATGGGCTTTTTTTGGACAACTATAAAGTTTTTGACAGTAATATTTGAGGAAATGAGCATGGCAAAATTTTTGAACAGCAGTGGGACGACCTATCATCTAGAAGAATTGATTAAAAATGCATCTGATCGGTTGATTATTATTAGCCCATACTTAAAGCTTAATGAACGCATTAAAGAGCTGCTAGAAGACCGCAACCGCCTTAAAATCGATATTCGCATTGTTTATGGCAAGAATGATTTACATCCAGAGGAAATAAATTGGTTAAAAAACTTAACGTTTATTCGTACTAGCTTTTGCAAAAACTTGCATGCCAAATGCTACCTGAATGAAAACGAATGCATTATTACCAGTTTAAATCTTTATGAATTTAGCCAGGTCAATAATAATGAAATGGGCGTGCTGATTTATCGTAATGACGATGCCAAACTCTATGCCGATACTTACGAAGAAGCGCAGCGCATCATTCGTATCAGTGATGAGGTTAGAATGTCTCTTGAAAAGGTAAGTGACACCCAAAGTCAGTCTGAATCTAATATCAAAACAGCAAGTACAGCATCTCAGTCGCCAGTAACGTCGACTGCGTCAACGACAGATGCCACACCCAATTATTCTAAATTGACCACCGCCAAGCTTGCTAAAGAGTTGGGTTTGAAAACTCAAGAGTTGAATGAAAAGCTGCTGGCAGCGGGTTATTTAGAAATGCAAGAGAATGAGCTTGTATTGACCGATGCTGGACGTGCTGCTGGTGGCACTAGTAAAAAGGGCAAGTTTGGTGAGTTCTGCTTGTGGGATGCAGGCATGGTTGTATAAGAAGCTGTGAGAATAATTACTTGTTTGCTTAGTGGTAAATGGAATAACCGCATTACAATCCGTCACAAGACATTCATAACCAGTTTGTTACTATAAAGTCAGTTTTTAGGGATGTGCTTGTTTTTTACTACTCAGCACATCGAAGATAATAATAGAGCGCGAGACCGACGTGTCGATAACAGCGTTCATCAACATAGCTAAGGAATACAGCATGGCACATTTACGTTTAGGTGATACCGCACCCAATTTTGACGCGGCAACCACAGAAGGTGATATTAATTTTCATGAGTGGGCAGGTGACAACTGGGTCGTTTTTTTCTCGCATCCAGCAGATTTTACGCCAGTATGTACCACTGAGCTTGGGCGTGCAGCCGCATTGAACGGCGAGTTTCAAAAGCGCAATGTGAAGCCGATTTGTATTTCTGTAGATAGTCTAGAAGATCATAAGTCTTGGGCAAGTGATATCGGTGAGACTCAAGGGACAGATATGAACTTCCCAATCATCGCTGACCCCAACAAGGAAGTCGCTGAATTATATGACATGATGCATCCTAATGCAGACAGTACGCATACAGTACGTAGTGTGTTTATCATCGATCCGAACAAGAAGGTGCGCCTAACGCTGACATATCCTGCGAGCTGTGGTCGTAACTTTGATGAAATCATCCGCGTTATTGATGCCCTGCAATTGTCTGATGAATACAATATCGCAACGCCAGTAGATTGGAAAGAAGGTGATGACGTGATCATTCCACCAAGCGTCAAGAACGAAGATATTGCTGCCAACTATCCAAAAGGTCATAAAGAAATCAAGCCGTACTTGCGTACGACACCTGCACCAAACAAATAATTAGCTTGGTTGCATAGATATGATTAAATAGAGCCTCATGACTCAATGTCGTGGGGCTTTTTATATTTTGACTCATGAGCAATAAGCCTTTGCCATGAGGGTCAGAGTAGGCTATAACTGTGGTATAAAGTATCAATAGATTGGTACTCAGTACTACCACGATCATAATAAAGCGTATTAACGCTAAGCTGTTGTTCAATCATTATTACAAGGAATTTACTATGAAAAAACTATACGTTACTCGTACCGCACCCAATCCGCGCAAAGCACTTATTTTATTAGCTTCAAAAGGTATTGATGTCGATGATATGGACGACATCGATGTGATTGATATTGATTTTGCTGCAAACGAGCAAATGTCAGAAGCCTTTACTCAAATGAATCCAATGCAGACCGTGCCTGTCTTAACACTAGATGATGGTACCGTGCTCAATGATTCACAGGCAGTTTGTGAGTATTTAGATCGCGTTTATGGTGAGCGTTCGGTCATGGGTAATGATGTGGTACAACGTGCCCAGGTTTGCTCTATGCGCCGTGTTGCTGAGTTTGAAGTGATGTACAACTTGATGCTGGCATTCCAGCACAGTCACCCGTCCAAAGCACAGCGTGTTGAACAGGTACCAGAGTTCGTCGCGCCATCGATTGCTCGAGCTATCAAGGCAATGGGGTATTTTGAGACAATTTTGGAGGGTCGTGAATATCTAGTAGGTGAGCAACTGAGCTTTGCAGATATCGTGCTGTATTTAAGCCTAGACTTTGGTAAAGTGCTTAAGATTAATCCTAATGAGCAAGGTGAAAACCTAGCACGCTTTTATCAAATGATGAATGAGCGTTTTAGTATTAAAAATATAGCCAAAAACAGGTCTGCATGAAACAACGTTAAAATTTAGGTATTCAAAGATCTATTAGCCTGAGAACCAAATTTAACCTGAGAAACAAATGCATTTTAAGTAATACCAAGGATAGCTGATATTTATTGGCTATCCTTTTTTTCGCAATATTAATGGCATCGGATAAGAATAGATTTAAATAATAATAAAAATCAACATTTCATTACATAAGGCAATATCCCTCAGTCTATAGTGGTCAATCTAAATTGATTATAATAATCTCATTCCACACGATCATTTAATAAAAGCCAGTATGAAAACCAGTCATGGAAAAAAGTGATACACGCTTACTACGAGGTATGCAATATGGTAGGTAGAGCAAAGAAACCAACAACGAGAGTATTTTTATTGCCTAGTGTGTTGGCAATAAGTTTGATGCTAAGTGCCTGTCAAAAAGAGGCAACATCTAACGAAGAACGTATGTCAGACAACACTGAAATCAACGACGCATTGGGTTCGGTAGCGAGCGAAAACCTAACGTCCAATGTGAGCCCTACATCAGACCCAGTCAGAACAGCTATGTCTAATGCTGAAGCGCAGCTGATTGACACCTTATCTCGTCATCGTTGGACACTTGATAGTGTCACTAATGCGAACCATCAATCTGTGACCGAGTTTGCAAATATCAACAGCCAAGTTACCCTAGTGTTCAATGAGAATCAAGGACAGAACACGCTCAGTTATAGTGTTGGTTGCAATACAATTAGTGCCGCCTACCAACTACAAGGACATACTCTAATCATCGATGAAGGTATGAGCACCAAAATGTCTTGTAGCGAACTCGATAGCGCCGAAAACACTTTGAGTACACTGATGCTAGGTAACAGTGAGTTAAAGGTGACTCAGAGCGATAGCCCAGTGTTGACACAGTTTACCAGTGATAATGCCACCTTGGTCTGGAGCGGTAGACTCACCCCTCAAGCGAAATACCACAGCAAGGGTGAGGCAGTGTTTTGGGCAGTAAATCCCAAAAAAGTAGATTGTGAAATGAATAATGATAAACAGTGTCTACAAATTAAGCCGGTCACCTACGATAACCAAGGCATAAAAACTCACGAAGGAAAGTGGAGAACGTTTGCTGGAGAGATTGATGGCTACCATCACGATGGCACGCACGAGGAGGTACTGCGCTTACAGCGTTATCAGCTGGGTACCAGTGAGCTACTAATGAACGACGAGCCACTAGAGAGTGACACGAATGATGACGCCTATGCGTATGTGTTAGACGCTGTTATCGAAAGCTCAGTTGCAGAATAACTCAATACACTGTAACCCAGCTGGGTATTTCAAAACAAATAGAAATTTTAAACGTCGACAGCTATGAGATGTCGATAGTTATTAGATATCGAAAGTTAGGATGAAGATAGGCAATAAAAACACGCACCAATGGCGCGTGTTTTTATTGCCTATCTTATGCTTGAGTATCTATTTATGTCAGTCTTTAATGACTTTAACAGCACTTATCTTAACAGCATTTATCTGTTCTAACGTAAGTTACCCAAGTCTTCTTCGGTTAGACGCCAGCGCCCTTTTTTCTTGGAGCCGCCACGCCCTCGCATAGAGCTGTTTGATAGTATTTTATTCATAGAGTGACTTGAGTGCGCGTGACAAATCGCGCAGGCAAGACCATCAGCAGCATCTTGTTGTGGTACCACCTCTAACTTCAGTATTCGGCAGACCATCTCTTGCACTTGTTCTTTTGCCGCCGCGCCATAGCCACATACTGATTGTTTGATCTGTCGAGCAGTATATTCTGATACTTCTAGATCTAGTGCGACCATTGCTGCAATCGCGGCACCTCGGGCTTGTCCCAGTTTGAGCGCAGAATCAGGGTTTTCTGCCATAAATACCTGTTCGATAGCCGTATAAATGGGTTCATCTGCATATTTCAAATGATGCTTTGTGATACGAGTCAATCCATTGAAAATACGTTTGAGACGCTCAGGCATCTCTTTAGTATCTGTGCGAATCGTACCTGCATCGATATAGGTAAGTTTATCACCCGTTTGCTGGACTATCCCATAACCAGTCATACGTGACCCTGGATCGATTCCAATAATAATTGCCATAGTATTCCGTCTTGCTTACATTTTGTTTTATGGCTTAAAAATGAGCCGTAAGTTTGATAGTATAGCAACCAATCCCCATATACATCATATGTTAGCCATTTTAATTTACATGGCACTCAATTTATTGGTTTTTATTTTATAGGACGACACTTTATGGGTCAGATAGTTGGTATAGCCATCGTTTGGTTTATTATCGAGATGCTACTGTGGTATTTGCTTGCTCAATTTATGAGCGGCTGGTGGGTGTTCATGTGGTTCATTGTTGCAGCGGTTATCGGTATTTCTCTTGTGCGTAAAGGTATGGCTTCTCTAAATCCAATGGCCCAGCAAATGAAAGCAGGTGGCATGATGAACCCTGCAATGCGTCCGCCAGAGTCTACGATGATCAAAAGTATTGCTATGGCAGCAGCGGGTATCTTATTGCTGATTCCAGGCGTATTAAGCGATTTGCTTGCGCTACTGGTGGTACTGCCACCTGTACAAAAGAAGCTTAAAGATGTGGCTAATAACTATGTCATGAATAATCAGCAAAAAATGATGGAAATGATGGCAAAGCAGATGGGTGGTCAAATGGGCGGCGGACAAAACCCGTTTGGCGGCATGGGTGGCCAAAACCCATTCGGTGGAGCAGGTGGTATGAACAATCAAAATCCATTTGGTCAGCAACAGCAAAACCCATTTGGTGATGTGTTCAAACAACATACGACGGTTGATGGCACTGCCAAAAATATACCTAAAGATGTGAAAAAAATCACTAAATCTGCTAATGATGAGTAACGGCTATCCAGTCATTCATCCAGCATAAAAAAAGCCCCTTTCGCTAATGGCGAAAGGGGCTTTTTAGTGGTAGTAAAAACACCTAATATAATACAAAGGGTGCGTTTACAGACCGAATGAAACAACCGAAGTGCCGCTGTAAGATGGTGACCCATGAACCGTGAAGTTCAGGGCGGATGCGTCATCATCTCTGCAGGTTTCCTGATACACCGCAAGCGGTGCAGGCATACACAATGAGACAATAGGTACCACATCCTGGTAAAGCATTATCGGCTCAGGGAATAAACATCTACTAGCCAACACTTCAGAATAGATTCATCTTAACTAATGAAATGAGTGATTGCAAGTGTGAGTTACAGATTGATACTCAGTATCGTTGGTTACATGACTGGTATGGGTTTGCTTACAAATATGATGGTATAAAAACGATACAAAACCATTCATTTATTAGTAAAAAATTGTCAGTTTTTCAGCTATTTTAAGATTTGTGTTAATATAGAGAGCTTTCAATACCTTAACACAGCATGATAGGCGTTCATTCACTCGAGGAGCGGTAATATATGACCAATACCCAGCAAGCATCAGAATCTATTGATGACAATCAGGCGCAGCTTAATAGTAAGCAAGATGGCGCACCGAATAAAAAAACGCCGCATGTTTTAATGATATTAGACGGCTTTGGTCATCGCGAAGACGATAAAGACAATGCCATTGCTGCGGCCAATATGCCAAATCTAGACAAAATATACCAACAGTATCCTCATGGACTCATCTCCGCTTCAGGAGAAGACGTAGGCTTACCAGATGGGCAATTTGGTAACTCAGAGGTTGGCCATATGAATCTGGGTGCTGGTCGTGTGCTTTATCAGGATTCAACACGTATCTCAAATGAACTTGCCAATCGTGAGTTTTACAAAAACGAAGCGCTCGTTAATGCAGTCAAAGCCGCCAACGAGCGCGGTGGCAATGTCCATATTATGGGCCTGCTTTCTGATGGCGGTGTTCACTCTCATCAGGATCATATCGAAGGCATGTGCCATTCGGCACTGGTTCACGGCGCCAAAAATGTCTTTATTCATTGCTTTTTAGATGGCCGTGATACGCCGCCTAAGTCTGCTGACAAGTATATCAATCGCTTGCGTGACTATATCAACAAGCTCAACGCCCACTATGAAGGCGGACATGTACAGATTGCTAGCATTATCGGTCGCTACTACGCAATGGACCGCGACAATCGCTGGGATCGCGTACAAAAAGCCTATGAGCTGATCACAGAAGGTAAAGCTGAGCGCCTATCGACCAGAGCAGATGGTGCTGTCCAAGCCGCCTATAAAGCGCGCGAGACTGATGAGTTCATTAGCCCCACGACGGTGATTGGACGTGACGAAGTGCCTTATACGGTCGAAGACAATGATGCACTAATCTTTATGAATTTCCGTGCTGACCGCGCTCGCGAACTTGCACAAGCGTTTGTTCTGCCAGATCACGAGTTTTCTGGATTTGCTCGTCAAAAACAACCAAAACTTTCGGCATTTGTGATGCTAACGAAGTACTCAGATATTTTAGCCAATAATGCAAAAACCAGCATTGCCTATTATCCAACGTCTTTGGCCAATACATTGGGAGAGTACTTACAAGATCAAGAAAAGACGCAGCTACGTATTGCAGAAACTGAGAAGTACGCACACGTCACGTTTTTCTTTAGCGGTGGTCGTGAAGAAGAGTACGATGGTGAGACCCGTATTTTAGTACCGTCTCCTGATGTTGCGACTTATGATCTAAAGCCTGAGATGAGTGCTCCTGAAGTCACGGATAAGCTCGTAGAAGCGATTGAATCTGGCAAATACGATGTGCTAGTCGTGAATTATGCCAATGGTGACATGGTTGGGCACACTGGTATCTTCGATGCTGCGGTAAAAGCAGTAGAGGCATTAGATGTGTGTGTTGGACGTATTGAGTCAGCAGTGCGTGCGGCTGGTGGCGACATGCTTATCACTGCCGATCATGGCAACTGTGAGCAAATGCAAGACTACGAGAGTGGTCAAGTGCATACTCAGCATACGACAGAGCATGTACCACTGATCTACGTAGGCACACAAAAGCTGCAAGTACGCCATGGCGGTAAGCTTAGTGATGTGGCACCGACTATTTTGGCATTGATGAATGTCGATGCACCTGCTGAGATGACTGGTGAGAGTCTATTGGTTTCAGCATCGTAAGTCGGTTGCCTCAAGTTATCCGTACATTGGATAACCTATAAAAAATGGCTAATTAGATTAATGATATAAACTAGAAAAGGGAAAGGTATTTATTATCTCTCCCTTTTTTTGTGACGTATTTTGTCCCATGATTTGCAAAACTGCTCTAGTCCGAGAGAGGCTTTTGGTGTTAACTTATACGGTAATACATAACAATAATGTCATACATTCTATTATTTAAATGAGTTTCTTATGCCTTCTATTTCTCTTATGCGTTCATCTTTGTCCAAACAATTGGGAAAAAAGGCGCTTAGATCATCAATCGCAAATAGTAATCTTAAGCCTAGTCACTTCAAGCATAAAACTCTCAATTCTGTAGATCCTAAACGCTTATTAGTACTGGGTTTGCTAGGGTGGTGTGTTGCCAATACGAGTGCGCAAGCAGCAGACCCAACTGATGCATCCACCCCGAGTCCTACAGCGAGTCTACAACTGATCAGTTTGAATGCAGATACCGTAGCGTCTGAAGATGATATTGATATGTTAGCAGCTGCTGATGAGTCAGATGATTCGATAGACAGCGTCCCAGATGAAAGTGCGTTAATGGATGATACCGATAGCATTGACACAAGCATTCCACCAGAGGTCCAGCAAGTATCGTTAAATGCGATTTCTCCTGAGACGCTAAAAACCTTTGTGGCTGTCGTAGATTTGGTACGTCGTCAGTACATCGATGCGGTCAATGATGAGGAACTATTTAATAACGCGATGAGCGGTATGTTGACCAAGCTTGATAGCCATGCTGAGTTTTTAGATGCTGAAGCCTACGAAAACTTACGTGCTTTTACAGAGGGTGACGTCGGCGACATTGGTATTAAAGTCACCTACCAAGCAGATACAGGATACTGGGTTGTGACAGACGTTATCGATGACTCGCCTGCTGATAAAAAAGGAATCGCCGTTGGTGATTACCTGCATCAGATTGATGAGTTCAAGCTTGATGAGAATAGGAAAAGCAACGATATTGATCAGCTGCTAACAGGCATTGCTGGTACACAAGTAGATATCATTACGTCTAAGGCAGGTCGCCGCAAGCACACCACAACGTTACAGCGCAATAATAGTCACCCCCAAGTTATTCAAACAAAACTCGTTGACGGTATGGCAGTTATTAAACTGCCCGCCTTCCAAAACAATAGCCGTGAAAAGCTGTTGGAAGGTTTGATTGATTTGAACGCGCCTATCTCAGGAGTATTGTTGGATATGCGCGACAATCCAGGTGGGGTGCTCACATCAGCGGTGAGCGTTGCCAGTTTATTTATGAGTGATACTGATGTCGTACAAGTACAGGCACGCCAAGACCAATCACGCGTACTACCGACACAAGGGAATGCGTTACTCAAACCTTTGCCTATGGTTGTACTACAAAATCGCTACTCCGCATCCGCAGCTGAGGTATTAGCCAGTAGCTTACAGGCGCAAAAACGGGCGACTATCGTCGGTGAAGTAAGTTATGGTAAAGGGTCTGTACAATCTGTTATACCGCTCAACGATGAGCAAGCAGTGAAATTAACGGTAGCTAACTATATGACAGCATCGGGCAGGCAAATAGATGGCATTGGAGTTGAGCCTGATGTTTCTCTATCAGGTAATGAGAGTACTTGGGAGGAGCAGGCACTAAGCTTATTAAAAGCCCGTGCACTTGATTCTGGCATTCGTTTTGTTCGAAAGGCTACGTTACAGTAGCCTTTCGTTGACTAGTAACTAAAAATTTAGCTGTTACCTAACAACATATCGTAATACAACGTGTCATTTTCAATAAAGCAACTTTAATACTTAGATAAACTAATCAGACTGGTCTTCTGCTATTTCTAGTTTTTTCATGCGATACCGCAATGAGCGAAAAGTGGTTCCTAACAGTTCTGCTGCTTGGGTTTTATTCCAACCAGTCTGCTTAAGTGCTGTGATAATCAACTGTCTTTCTTGCTCTTGTAGGTAATGCTCTAAGCCCTGAGGTGGCAACTGCCCATCAAGGGGTTCTTGAGCGCTTGTGGTACTGCTATTGTCTAGCTGGGTAGTATGCGTGAGCGATGCTGTCTTATTAATATCCGTTTGCTCATCCGTATCCGTTTGAGTGGCTGATGGTGCTACTTGGTTAGGTGTTGATTGTATCACCGACGGATAATGCTGAATATTAGTACGATAAGGATGTAGATTCGTTGTTTCTGGCTTGGTCTGTATAGCGGTTACCTCAACGCTAGACTGAGAGGTCCGCTCATGATTTTGTGCTACTTGGGATATTGATTGAGCAGTTGGTTGCGGCTTGCTATGATCATCTACATGTTGGTGAGCGCTTTGATTGTCGTTCTGGTTCGTGTTTGCGCCGTGAGATTGTGTCTCTTCAAGGTTTTGCTCAAGCTCAGGAAGACCCAAGTGATAGGTGTCAATCTCTGAGGTCTCAGCCAAGGTCACTGCACGCTCAAGTAAGTTGCGAAGCTCACGAACGTTACCAGCAAAATCGTGACGTTGCAAACGCGCGCAAGCATCACGTGTCAGTGATGGCGGGGTATCTAGTTGCCACTCTTCAGAGATCATTGCCAAAAAGTGTTCTGCCAAAACAGGGATATCATCACGGCGAGCATTGAGCGTTGGTAGCTTGAGTTCGATTACATTGATACGATAGTATAAATCTTGTCGAAACGCGCCATCTGTCACCAACTGACTCAAATCTTTGTGAGTGGCGGACAATATACGGATATCAACAGGGACTTCTTTGGTATCACCAATGGCTCTGACCGTTTTCTCTTGAATAGCCCGTAATAGCTTTACTTGCATGGCTAATGGTAAGTCTGCCACCTCATCTAAAAATAACGTGCCACCATTTGCTTGCTGAAACAGACCTTGTTTATCGGCAACTGCTCCTGTAAAGCTTCCTTTTTTGTGACCAAAAAACTCTGATTCCATTAGCTCAGAAGGAATAGCGCCGCAGTTCACTGGTACAAAGCTACCATCACGTCGTGGGCTTAAGTCATGAATCAGTCTAGCGACAACCTCTTTACCTGTACCCGACGCACCAGACAAAAACACGGGCGCCTGTGACCGTGCCAACTTTAAAATAGTATTTTTGAGAGGATGCATCACAGCAGAGTTGCCAATCAGCCTAGTGTCTAATAGTTTTTGTTCAGGCGAGCACTCAGGTGTGGTTTGTGCTTCATTATCTTGATGAATAACTTTCAGGGCATTTTCGACCAACTGACGTAGACGTGGCAGCTCAAGTGGCTTATTCACAAAATCAAAAGCACCGATTTTTAATGCTTCAATCGCCAGATCCATACTGCCATGAGCGGTAATCACCGCAATGGGAGTGTTGGAGCTATTGCTAACTTCTTTTACCAACTCTAATCCTGAGCCGTCAGGAAGCTTTAAATCAGTCAGACAAAAATCATAATCATTGTCCTGCCAGTAGGATCTTGCTTGCGCCAATGTATAAGCAACATCACTTTTAATGCCCATCTTGGTTAGAGTGATTTGCATTAATCGGCATAGATCCACTTCATCATCAACGACCAGCGCTTTTGTTGTCATACATTATCTCATTGTGTTTAATGGCTACAAAATATTAATAGCTAGGGCCAGATAGGGTAGCGCTTTTTGTAAAAGAGTATGTCAATCATACCTGGCTTCTATAATGATCAATATTGACTACTCAAGAATTACAAATAGACAAGGTTTTGATCTAAAGCGATGCTAATAGAGGTTTTCTTCAACAGCTTGAAAATTATGATCAGAGTCAATAGCGGGTATAATTAAACGAAAGCATGTTTTTTCGTGTTCAGCAATATATAGCAAGCGTGCCTGATTGGCCTCACAAAAAGCTTGTGACAAATACAATCCTAGACCAGTCCCTGTTTTGTCTGTTGTAAAAAATGGGTTAAACAAATGTTTTAGATCTTCATTGCTTACACCATTACCGTCATCTAATACATCGATTATAACATCGTTGTCGGCGTAGTAAATTTCAATTTCCACATAAGCATGAGGGTGGCTATAGCTACTATAACGTAAGCCATTATTGATCAAGTTTATCAATATTTGCTCTAATTGATGAGGATCAAATTGGATAGTAGGTTGGGTTTTCACCCGTAGAAAAATGTCGTGTCCTTTGAAGTAGTTTTCTAAAAATGCGGGCATCCATTCAGCCAATACAATTGATTGCTGAGAAGCGGCTTGTTGGCGCGACAGTTTTAAAATATCTTCGATGATACGGTTCACCCGTTTCGTTTGTGAAAATATCATTTTATAGAGCTCATGATTGCCCGCCATATCCACATTTGGTGCACTGGCCAATAGACTTTCATCTGTCTCAAACTCAGTAAAATCTTCCATTAAGAGCTGGCTGGCTTGTGAGATAGCAGCGAGAGGATTTCTGATCTCATGTGCGATACTGGCTGTCAGCTGACCCAATGATGCCAATTTCAATTGCTGTGCGCTGGCTTGTTCACGGCGTAAGTCTTCTAAAATAATTAATTTACTGTCATCTTTTAGTGGAATGATTTGTACACGCAGCTTACCAAATATCGAAGCATTGGCTACCTCAGGCACATCATAAGTAAACGTACGCGATTGTCCTGTAGCCACTGACAAGCAGGCTTTGAGTAGCTGAGTATGTTGTCTGCTCAGTTGCTGTTCAAAGTTGGACAAAACGGCATGGCTACGGTCATCTCCTGTAGCCGTCAAGGTCTTATGTGCTTGTATTGAAGGGCTCTGTGCAATACTGAGCAATTGGTGAGCTGCAAGGTTTGCAAGGACAATATGCTGTCTGTCGATGACGATAACCCCGTTGACCATTTGCGTGATGACTTCTTGATTGATCACATTAAGTCGTTCGACTTCTTTGGCATGGGTTGCAGCTACTTTTTCAAGTTGCACCAAACGCTGAGAGATGGACCAACTCAAACCGCCCACTGCCAAAAAGCTGGCTGACATCAGTAACGCATCACCCAAGTTAGCTAAGCTCATACTATTGGCAATGGCATAGAAAAACTGTTGGTAAATGACAAAAATAATAGCCAGTAGGGTAATGACTAGGGCTTGAGAGCCGTGGAGTAGCATGAAACTGGCGGCAACGACGACCATGTATAGCATGGTCAGCTGTAAATCAGGCTCCCCTGCGGTATAGAGCAATAGACTCAATATAATAACGTCGAGCACCAGACCAAATGCGAGCTGCCGGCGCATCTGTTTGTTCACCACATAAAACAGGCCCAGCAAAATCAAACTCAGCATCACATAAAAACTCAATGCGGTTTGCTGCAAGAAGCTGGGGAGAGAGTCGTTGTTATCAGCTCGAGCAGCGATATATAGCATCAGCATAGAAAATATGCTGACGATAAAACGATAACTGCTATAAATGATGCCCAACCTACGCAATTGCGGCAGAGGAATCGTATCATCTTGATGGATGTAGCGTGTGATGGCAGAGACAAGTCTGGTAGCAGGTTTCATAAATTGACCATTACAAAAAAGAGGTGCTGAGTAGCTTAGGGTTGAATCAAACCATGGCGAATGGCAAGGTGGGTCAATTTCACATCACTATCAACCCCGACTTTCTCGTAGATACGGTAGCGATAAGTGTTGATGGTTTTGACACTGACAAATAATTGATCAGCAATTTGCTGAGGGCTTTGGCAATTGACGACCATCATGGCGACTTGCTTTTCTCTATCACTTAATAACTCAAAAGGTGAAGTGGCATTATCAGACAACAAAACATCGGCCAATTGCTCAGCAACATCTTGACTGAAATAACGACCTCCTTGATAGATTTTTTTGACAGCGCGTATCATCTCGTCAAGCGGAGTGCCTTTTGTGATATAGCCATTTACGCCAGCCTTTATCAACATTGAAGGATAAGGCTGGGCTGACATGCTACTCACTGCCAAAATCTTAATACCCATATCGAGCTGAATCAGGCGTTTGGTGGCTTCAAGCCCGCCGATATTTGGCATATTGACATCTAGCAATACCACATCAGGACGTAGCTGCTTGGCCTGTTTTATCGCCATATCTCCGCTGTCTGCTTCACCCACTACTTCGATATCGGGGCTGTCTGATAACATGCGACTAATACCCATCCGCACCAAATCATGATCATCCACCACCAATACTTTAATCATAACCATACTCTTTGTTGTTTGTCAGAATGAATTTTTTATAAGAATGAGATCGTAGGAAAAACGAAACTGTTGTGAGGTATATTTTGCTTCCGAACATAAAAAACATTGATAGTGCACCACGCAAATATCAGTACTTAGTCCGTTTGAAAGTTATCAGTTAATATAGAAAGGTATCAAGAATCATAGCATTCTAAGTTAAGTTATATTTCTATATTGTGAATCAATGTTTCCACAATATAAACTGGTTGTGTCAAAGTTTGAATGGAGTCAAAAAAAACCACTAAATCAGTTTGATAGATTAAACTTAAATGTAAACCATGATACACTAAAAATACAAAAGCTCTATGTGAGTACTTACAAACACATCTACAAACGCTACGTACGTTTTTGGCGTCAGACAGTATGTAACTGGCGTGATAGCGACAGCAGGAGGCATAATGAAGCAACTACCATTAACCAAACAGCAATTGATCGCTGCTATGATTTCATTGAGTTTGGGCAGTGTTGCACAAGCCGCACTTACAATTAATGGTAGCACTGAGACGACCTCTAGTGCCCGTATGAGTTGGGGCGGTGCTGATAGCCTATCTGAAGCACGCAACATTATGTATAAGTCTAACAGCTCAGCCATCAAAAAAGTCGATAATGGTTATGGTACGACCAATATCACAAACACCAATAGCTTTGCGAGCAGTAGCAACACCAATGGCGCTCGTTACAATACAACTTATCGCGGTGCATTTGGTAGCAGCAACATGATCCCAATCAGCACTGACTCGCGCAGTGTTGCAGTAATTGATGCCGAAACTGGCGAATCTATCTACGAAAAAGATGCAGATATTGCGCGCCCTATGGCCAGTATTACAAAAGTAATGACGGCTATGGTAGTGCTGGATGCTGGTCTCGATATGCGTGAAGAGATCACACTTGACCCAGAGGATTTTGTTGGTCCTAAGCGTGCAAGCTCACGTCTAAAATCAGGTGACCGCATGAACCGTGCAGAGCTACTGCTGATGTCTTTGATGAAATCTGAGAACCCAGCGGCAAAAAGCCTAGCGCGTAATTATCCAGGTGGTTATAGCTCTTTTATGCGTGCAATGAACCGAAAAGCGCAAGATTTGGGCATGAGCACGGCATTCTTTGGAGACCCAACTGGACTTGATAAGCGTAATGTTGCTTCCTCAAATGATTTGGTAAAAATGGTACGTGCAGCTGGCAATTACGATGTCATTCGTCGTTTTTCTACCACCAAGAGCTATGATTTCTTTGTCTCGAACTACTCAAGCGGTAACCGTACTTATAGTGCCAACAATACCAGCAGTTTAGTTCGTGCAGGTGATTATCCAATCGGGATCTCAAAAACAGGTTTTATCAATGAAGCTGGGCGCTGCGTTGTAATGGAAACACGTGTTAATAATCGTCCAGCGATTATCGTTATCTTAGGGGCAAACAGCTCAGCGACACGTTGGGGAGATGCCAAAAATATCCTAAATAGCTTAGCAACACGCCGTACGGTATAAAACGTTTATTTTGAATACATAAAGGGCTGTTATTTTACATAACGGCCTTTTTATTGTGTTGTGTTTAAGAATAATAAATCAAGGATGTTTACTATGAGTCAATCGCCACAATCTCAATCTATTGCGCCACCGAAGCTCTACTTGCTGACCAATGATGATGAGTTTGGTCTATTGTACCAAAAGCTAGAAGCAGCGCTATCGACAGGTTTGATTGGGCTATTACAGATTCGCCGCAAGCAGATCATGAGCTTACCAAATGGTGATGCGATGCTCTATGAGGAAGCGAAGCAAATTGTCGAGTTGGCTAACATATATGAGGTCCCAGTCGTCATTAATGATGACATTGAACTGGCAGTAAAGCTTGGCGTCGGTGTGCATCTGGGTCAAACAGATGGAAAGGTTAGTGATGCCTTGCAAGCTCTAGCACCATCCCAAATCATTGGACGTACCTGCCACGGTGATATAGAACTCATTAAAGAAGCGAAAAAGAACGGAGCAAGCTATGCGGCAATGGGTGCGGTATTTGCTTCTACCACTAAGCCAAAAGCGAATATCGTCTCACGTCAGCAACTAATTGAAGGGTGTCAACAGGACATACCGATATGTGTCATAGGTGGATTGACTGCAGAAAATATCTCAGTTCTGGCGGATATACCTATTGCTCTTATAGCAGTAGTGAACGATATCATGGGATTGCCAGTAGATAAAGTTGCTGAGCGTTGCTATGAATGGCAGCAGGCACTTTCTAAACAGAAAATACCCGCCTAAAGGGAACACACTTACTTGATAACATTTTTTGAAAGAACTGATAAAAAAGCTGAATAACTATTCGGCATGTTCCATACATAAAGTGGCATAGGGTAGTGCTTCTAATCGTTGTTCTTCGATTTGCTCTCCGCACACTTCACATTCGCCATAAATACCGTTTTCGATACGACTCAATGCATTGTCAACGTAAATGAGACTTTGACGTGCCTCGCCCATTAGGTTCTTGCGCATATCGTTCTGGCGATATGAGATGGCTTGATCCTCCCAGTGCTCATTGAGATCATCTTGTGGGTTTTGGATATGATCTTCGATTTTGTCGATTCGAGACTCGTATTCATCTTTTAACTTTAATAAGTTTTGTTTCGCAGTGTCTAAATCAATACTCATAATGCTCTCCTAAAGGGTTATTGTTATTGTCAACGCTCCTATCATAAAGACCCTGACTGCTGAGTACCACCACGAAATGTTACTGTTTATTGAATCGGCTCAACGCTATTAAATATAGTCGTTTCGTTGAAATAGACGTCTAAAAATAATAGCTCGCTATATCAACATTACGCAGGTTTTTGTAGCGTTGCTTGCGAGCCTATGATAGAAAACTGGTAGAATATATCGCCGCTGATTTCTAACTGCTTATCCAGTCTAATAAAATAAATGGGTAAACAGCCTGAGCGTTTAGCGATAAAGACATAAATAGTAAGCATGCAAAGCGATAATCCAAATCGTTGAGTACATATAATGGCTCATAGTTAGAAAGACTATTGGTCTTATTAATAATGATAGCAGTCGTAAATTAACAAATATGTTGATACATAGGAGCAGGTAATGAATTTTTTGCGTATGAGTGAGCTGAACTTAACGGACAAAGTAGTATTGATCCGAGAGGATTTAAACGTCCCCATTAAAGACGGTAAGGTTACGAGTGATGCCCGCTTACAAGCAAGTTTACCCACTATCGAGATGGCGTTAGAGAAGGGCGCTGCTGTGATTGTATGCTCACATCTAGGACGTCCAACAGAAGGCAATCCTGAAACCATCTACTCATTGGCACCAGTTGCTGACTATTTGACAGACAAGCTGGGCTCGAAAATATCGACGCCAGTACGCCTTAATAGTGACTACCTGATGCAAGGTACCGCAGCAAAACCTGGCGAAGTTGTACTACTAGAAAACGTACGCTTTAATGATGGTGAAAAGAAAAACGATACGACTTTAGCAAAGCAGTACGCTGATTTGTGCGATATTTTTGTCATGGATGCTTTTGGCACCGCACACCGTGCACAGGCATCAACAGAAGGGGTTACCCAAGCGATGCGTCAAGCAGGTAAAAGCGTTTGCGCAGGACCTTTGCTGGCAGCTGAATTAGACGCCTTAAGCCAAGCGCTAGAAACGCCAGCACAGCCGATGCTTGCTATTGTTGGTGGATCAAAAGTGTCTACTAAACTAGAAGTACTACATAGCCTAGCTGAAGTGTGTTCGCAAATTATCGTTGGTGGCGGTATTGCCAATACTTTCTTGGCCGCTCAAGGGCATAGTGTTGGCGCCTCGCTGTATGAGGCAGATTTGGTCGATACTGCGCGTGACATTATGACCAAAACTGAGATCTTGCTACCGGAGTATGCCGTTGTTGCCGATAAAGGCGATATCGATTTTTCTGATTTTACAGGCTCTCTACAGAAAGCTACAGCAACCATCAAGTCTGTTGATGCAATCGGCGACAATGACATGATATTGGATATCGCGCCACAAAGCGCAGAGCAGCTTGCTGATGCCATTATTAATGCAAAGACGATTTTGTGGAATGGTCCGTTAGGTGTTTTTGAGGTTGATGCTTTTGGTCAAGGGACACAAATACTGGCAACTGCCGTAAGAGACAGCGATGGTTTCTCTATAGCTGGTGGCGGTGATACATTGGCGGCTATTGACAAGTACCAAGTTGCTGATGGTGTCAGTTATATGTCCACAGGTGGCGGTGCGTTTTTAGAGTTTGTCGAAGGGAAAGTGCTCCCAGCAGTTGCAGCGCTGCAAACTGATGCCTAAGAAGTTAACGTTACTCAGCAGTTTAGTAACATTAGACGTACAACTAATAGTAGGTATCTAAGGTAGTCTGTGAAAATAATATTTTGACTGTTGTTTTTCTTATTTTTATTCACATAAGTGAGAACGGTAGTCATTCATTATCAAGCGGTAATTATTTGTTTATATACTGAAAATTATTATTGCATGTCTCATTCGCACTCTATAAAATAGCGCGACCATGTATCTTGACATGCATTATTTACGAGAGGTTTATTATGTTAAAACGTCATTTGTTACTTGCTAGCGTACTTGCTGGTACTTTCGCAGTTACTGCATGTAGCCAACAAACTGAAGAGAACACTGAAGCTGCTGTTGAATCAGCTGGCGATGATGCTGAGATGAATGCAGAAGCTGCCGAAGCTGAAACAGATGCTGCTGCCGCTGAAGCTGAAGCTGCTGCCCAAAACGCTGGTGATGAAGTTGCTGAAGGTGCTGAAACTGCGGGTGCTGCTGCAACAGACGCTCTAGAAAACACTGGTGATGCTATCGCTGAAGGTACTAACACAGCGGTCGAAAACACTGCTGAAGCTGTTGCTGATGGCGCTAACGCTGTTGCTGACGGTGCTAACGATGTTGCAGTTGATGCAGAACAGCAGTACTAAGCAAAGTAATAAGTACTTTGATGACTGTTTGGATATTATCAGTAACTGATAGATCATCCTTTTAATTAGTCATTGCTTTATAAGCCTCGAAATACTAGAAAAGCCTTGGTGATTGCCAAGGCTTTTTGCGTTGTGCGCTATTAGGATAATGGATAGCGTGACTTAACATATTTGATTTGGTATATGTCACTCAATCTATGCCACCAAGCCTATATGACTCAGAACAAGTATGATAGAAGTGGTTGGCGCAGATGCACTAATCAGACTGACAAATAGTCAGGTAACCGCTACGAAGACAGGACAATTTTTGCTATAATCACCGCGTGATGACCACGCCCAAAATTATTTAGGGTTTTATCATTCTGCATGTCGTCTTATAGGCAGTAGAGTGGTCGTCATTTCTAACATACTATTCAAAATCCAATCAGAGAGCGTCTTATGGCCCTAATATCCTTACGTCAACTTCTAGATCATGCCGCTGAACACAGCTATGGTGTTCCTGCTTTTAACGTTAATAACTTAGAGCAGATGCGTGCAATCATGATGGCTGCGGATGCTTGTGATTCACCTGTCATCGTTCAAGCCAGTGCAGGCGCACGTAACTATGCAGGGTCGGCATTTTTGCGTCATTTGATCATTGCTGCTATCGAAGAGTGGCCACATATCCCGGTGGTAATGCATCAAGACCACGGTATGTCACCAGCTATCTGCCAACGCTCAATTCAGCTTGGCTTCTCATCAGTCATGATGGATGGCTCGCTTGGTGAAGATGGCAAAACGCCAATGGATTACGATTATAATGCTAGCGTTACTCGCGAAGTTGTCAAAATGGCACATGCTTGTGGTGTCTCTGTAGAGGGCGAGATTGGTTGCCTAGGTAGTCTAGAGACTGGTATGGCTGGTGAAGAAGATGGTTCTGGTGCTGAAGGTGTATTAGATCACGAGCAGCTATTGACTAGTGCTGACGAAGCTGAGCAGTTTGTAAAAGACACTAATGTTGATGCGCTAGCGATTGCTATTGGTACTAGCCACGGTGCTTACAAGTTCACGCGTCCACCGACAGGTGATATTTTGTCGATTGAGCGTGTAAAAGAGATTCATGCCCGTATTCCTAACACCCATCTTGTTATGCATGGCTCTTCATCAGTGCCACAAGAATGGCTAAAAGTCATCAATGAAAATGGCGGTGATATCGGCGAAACGTATGGTGTGCCTGTGGAGCAGATCGTAGAAGCAATCAAGCATGGTGTGCGCAAAGTAAATATCGATACCGATTTACGTCTGGCATCAACCGGTGCTATCCGTGAATTCCTTGCAAAAAACCCAAGTGAATTTGATCCACGTAAATATTTCAAAGCGTCTATGGTCGCGATGTCAGACATTTGTACCAATCGTTTTGAAGCGTTTGGTTCAGCAGGTCAAGCGCACAAGATCCGTCCAACTAGCCTTGAAGGTATGGTTGGCTTTTACCAGTAGTAGACTATACTGGTAAAAGGTACGTTTATATAATGAATGGCAGCTGATTTTTATAATCGCTCATACAAGAGGTCGTAAATAATGATTGGATTGATTACTGGACAGGTGCAGTACTTGATGGCGCCGACGGCTTGTATCATGACAACCTCTGGTGTGGGTTATGATATCGAGCTGCCATTGCCGTCGTTTTGTCAACTACAACTCAACGAGCAAGCGAGCATCTGGACGCATTTTCATGTCCGTGAAGATGCGCAGTTGCTTTACGGTTTCATAGATCGTAAAGAGCGTGATGTTTTTCGTCAGTTGATTAAGATCAATGGCGTCGGGGCAAAAATGGCATTGGCTATGCTCTCTGCAATGTCAGCAGCTGAGCTCAAAATGCATGTCGAGCAAGAGTCGGAGACGGCATTGACTCGTATACCAGGTATCGGCAAAAAAACAGCTCAGCGCTTATTAATTGAGCTAAAAGATAAGCTGAAAACTATCGAAGTCGATAATGGTGCGTTTGAATTGACGCCCCAAGAAACTACGGTTTCTCACGAAGGTAGTATCATCGCTGAAGTAGAAGGTGCGCTGATCAGTTTGGGCTACAAAGAAAAAGAAGCGCAATTAGCGATAAAAGCAGCCAAGAGTAAAGGGGATGGTTTCTCTGATACTCAAGGTTTGCTAAAAGCCACACTGCAGCAACTGTCTGGCTTTTGAGTAATACCAGATATCGATAACAGTATCATTATGCAGTAAACAAATAAGCGACATTGAGTGTCGCTTATTTTCGTTTTGACACCTGTTTAATGATGTTTTGCATGACTTATGCGCAGCGTTTGGTTATGCTATTTATTACCTAATATTTTTAATACAACGATAAATTCTATGATGCAAGATCGCTTAATTAATCCACTAGAGGGTGCCAGTGATGCACCCGATGCCAACATCCGACCAGCATTATTGGCTGAGTATATTGGTCAGCCGGTGGTACGTGAACAGATGGAAGTGTTCATCGGTGCTGCTCGTGGTCGTAACGAAGCGTTAGACCATACACTTATATTTGGGCCGCCAGGATTGGGTAAGACGACTCTAGCCAACATCATTGCTCGTGAGATGGGTGGCAATCTACGCTCTACCTCAGGACCTGTGCTTGAGCGTCCAGGTGATCTGGCAGCCATGTTGACCAATCTAGAGGAAGGCGATGTGCTGTTCATCGATGAGATTCATAGATTGAGCTCGGTCATTGAGGAGATACTGTATCCAGCAATGGAGGACTTTCAGCTGGACATTATGATTGGCGAGGGGCCTGCTGCGCGTTCTATTAAGCTTGACTTGCCGCCATTCACATTGGTAGCAGCAACGACGAGAGCTGGGCTGTTGACCTCACCGCTGCGTGATCGTTTTGGTATTGTGCAGCGTCTTGAGTTTTATAATATTGCTGATCTCACAACGATTGTCAGTCGAGCAGCGCGCCTCATGCGTGTGCCGATGAGTGAAGATGGTGCGATTGAGATTGCCCGTCGCGCTCGTGGTACGCCGCGGATTGCTAACCGGTTATTACGCCGAGTGCGTGATTATGCTGAGGTAAAAGGTGATGGCAGCATCAATGGCGCGATTGCAGGTAGTGCGCTAGATATGTTGGCAGTAGATAGGCGAGGGCTTGATCATTTAGACAGACGCTATATCGAGATTTTGCATGAGCGTTTTGATGGCGGTCCTGCTGGGGTCGAAGCAGTAGCAGCGGCAATGGCTGAAGATCGTGGGACGCTGGAGGACGTGATTGAGCCTTACCTGATTCAGCAAGGGTATGTACTGCGTACTGCTCGCGGACGGGTACTGACACAGATGGCGATTGATCAAATGCTATAAATATCGAAATAGAAAAGCGCCTACTTTTAATCGAAAGTAGGCGCTTTTTTTTGGTTGTCGCTTTGATTTCAGTATCGGCTGTGATTTTTACAATAATTTTAAAACATGGGCAAAGCTTCAGGCCATATTTTTCCTGGGTTCAAAATATTTTTAGGATCGAGCGCTGACTTGATAGCTTGCATCAGCATTAGGCCGCTGCCATGCTCTTGCTGCATGTATTTTTGTTTGCCTTGTCCAATACCATGCTCCCCTGTACAAGTGCCATCCATCTCAATAGCCCGTGTGGATAGGCGCCCGATAATACCCTCAGCGGTGGTGACTTCATCAGGATTGTTCGCATCAACTAACAACAAGACATGAAAGTTGCCATCACCGACATGACCGACAATAGGTCCAATCATACCAGCGTCTTCGATATCTTTTGCGGTGGCACTCACGCATTCTGCAAGTCGTGAAATAGGAACGCAGGCGTCAGTGGATAACGCACTGGCCTCAGGTCGTAGCGCAGAGCTGGCATGATATGCATTATGTCTTGCCTGCCAGAGACGTTTACGCTCAGCTTCATTCGTATCCCAAGCAAAATCACGACCGCCAAATTCTTCGATAATATCGCTGAACAGTTGAGCCTGTTCAGCAACGCCTGCTTCTGTGCCATGAAACTCGACAAACAGTGTTGGTGTCTCAGTAAGATTGAGATTGTCATATTGATTACATGCTTTGATTTGCATCGCATCTAGCAGCTCAATACGCGCAATAGGTAAGCACATCTGGATAGTCAACATCACTGCCTGGCAGGCATCTTCAATGGTTGAGAAGTGACAAATGCCACTACCAATACACTCGCTGATACCAAAAAGTTTGAGCGTGATCTCGGTGACAATCCCCAGTGTACCCTCTGACCCAATCATTAATCGCGTTAGGTCATAGCCTGCAGCAGATTTTTTGGCTCGCGTACCTGTGCGTACGATATCTCCGTTCGCCGTTACTACTTCAAGCGCGAGTACCACGTCTTTCATAGTGCCATAGCGCACTGCATTGGTACCTGAGGCGCGAGTGGCGACCATACCACCAAGACTGGCATTGGCACCTGGATCTATCGGAAAAAACAGCCCTGTATCACGTAAGTAGTGATTTAACTGCTCACGCGTCACGCCAGGTTGCACCGTCACAGTCAAATCTTCATTATGAACTTGCAAGATAGTATCCATGGCATGCATATCGATGCATAAACCGCCATAGGGTGCATTCAGCTGACCCTCTAACGATGAGCCAATACCAAAAGCGATCACGGGCATATCATACTGATGACAAATCTCGACCGCTGCTGCGACTTCTTGCTTATCTTGCACCGTTAGTACGGCATCTGGCGGCTGATTGGCCAGCCACGTCATCGTATGGCCATGCTGTTCACGCACTGTTGAGTTCACACTCAATTGTTTGCCAAAACGTTCTTGCAGTGCTGCGATAGCCAAGCTATGGTCTGGTTTGAGAGTGTTGTGAGTCCGTGACAATGCTAGTGCTGACATGATGTATCCTATAAATAATGCGACTATTTAGCCTTAAACTAACATAATCGATATTTATTTGATATCGCTAATAGCAGGCATTTGTTCTATTATAATTACATTAGGATACGCCATACAACGACTAAAACAGCTAACAAATAAAACAAGGGTGCAAACCAGCCCACTTGCGTTGCAATACCAATATTGATCCCAAATCCAGCCAATGCCAGCCAATCGCGGCGACGGTCATTGAGCATGTCAGCGCGAATCTGCTGAATTTCACGCAACTGGCTGTCCTGACGTGACCCCTGTGAGGCAAGGCTTTGTAGACCTTGATCAAGTAGTTTGGGAATATCAGTGGTAGACAGTAGCATTTCAGGCAGCTGCTGGCGTAACTGTTGTAGATTGCGCATAGGATCTAACTGCTCCTTAATCCAACTGCTCAGGATGGGCTTGGCAAGTGACCAGATATCCAGATCAGGATACAAGTCGCGACCGAGCCCTTCTACATGAACCAAGGTTTTGAGCAAGAGCATCAGTTGAGGGGGGATGCTCATATGATGACGACGCGCAATGTCTAAAATCTGCATCAGCACGCCAGCAAAATCGATATCATTGATTGATTTTTGTAGCATAGGGCCCACGGTGCGCTTCATATCACGCATTAGGGCATGCTTGTCAGCATTTGGTGGTATCCAGCCTGCACGGCTAACGATATCGACGACCGCGGTAAAGTTATTGTTCATGACCGCAAGTAGCATTCGTGCCACGATAAGCTGATCGTCTTTTGATAGGGTACCCATAATGGCGCAATCAAGCCCGATATAGCGTGGCTCATGCCCCAAATCAACTGCTGCCATACCTTCGTGTAGTGTCTGCACAGGCGGCGTCTCTACGAATACATTGCCCGGATGCATATCGGCATGAAAAAAGTTATCACGGAACACTTGCGTAAAGAATATCGTTAGACCTTTTTTGGCAAGCGCTGCACGGTCATAACCCAGCTGATCGAATATCTCAACTTGCGAGATGGGTACCCCTTGGATACGCTCCATGACCATCACGTTTTTGGCAGCATCATACACTTCAGGCACATACATCAATGCCGAACCCAAGAAATTATTGCGCATTTGGGTGGTATTATCCGCCTCAAGCGTCAAATCCAGCTCATTGAGCATGACTTGCCGATAGTCTTCGACGATATCAATGATATGTACGGCGCGTGCAGCCTCGATACGGGCAGATGCCCAACTTGCCAGTTCTCGTAGCAATTCAAAATCAGAAACGATTACAGTGCGAATATCAGGGCGTACGACCTTTACGACGACTTCACGTCCATCATGCAATGCAGCCGTATGGACTTGCGCAATAGACGCTGCTGCTAATGGTTTGATATCGAAGCGAGCGAATAACGTGTCAATAGGCTGCCCAAGACCCTGTTTTGGATGCTCAATTTGAGCGACAGCAATGTCCGCGTCGAAGGGCTTAACTTTGTCCTGCAGTTGCACCAATTGAGCGATAATTTCGGGTGGTACTAGATCGCGGCGCGTTGAGAGCAGCTGCCCCAATTTGAGGAATAGTGTACCCATATCTTCAAGCGCGTACTTGATCCCATTTGGCTGATGCTTCTTGCCCCATGCTGCCGGATGCGTACGAATTAGGCGCATTAACGGTTGTAGCTGTGGCGATTCTTCGATAGAAAAATGGGTATCGAGGCGATAAGTGGCGGCGATACGCCAAAGCTCAAGTAAACGGGCGCGGTGAGATAGTAGCATGGGATAGGGTACTCTGGGCAAAAACGAAAATAGGGTAGGCGCTATGTTGTGTAGTAAGTATGATCAGCAATACTGGCTGCTGATCATAGATTAAATATGCTACTCATAAAACAAACTACTGATGAAATGAGTTATTGAGGAAACGGGCCTGCTCTTCTTTAATAGCAGCAAGCTTGGCTTGTTCACGTTCGACATCAGCCCGCAGTTTTAAGAGTTGCTGTTTAAGGTCATTGGCTTCAGCGACTTCGACGGGGTCAGGTGTGCTGTTACCAGCAACGTCATTGGCCCAATCACTGACATCATCAAAAGCACGTTTGGCATTGTGACGCCAAGTGCCTTTGAGTTGAGAGATGAGAAGATGTAATTGACTGGCCATTGGTTTGCCAATCAGTGGCTCAAGCTGACCTGCTACATCGGGGTCAAAACCTGCCACCAGCTGTTTTAGCTGCATCAGTACTTTGTAATCGCCAGCGATTGGTAAGTTACCTTCGGCGCCGCGCATCAGATTGAGCAGCTGAGCGGGATTGTCTACGGTGATGGTACAGTCTGGCCGGCTATGTCCAAAACGTGCGCGCTCCGTACTGGCTTTTTGACGTTCGCTCATCTGGCCACTTGGCTCAAACACACTTTCAGTCATGACTGGCTCAAAACGCAAGCGCTCATGAGAGAACAGGACATCTAAGTCAATATCAGGCATGCCCATATTGAGACGCAATACTTTACCTGCAAGTGGTGCCAAACCTGCTTTGGTAATCTCGTCACTTGCAATCGCAATATTAATCAGCTTTTCGGCACCAGCCAATAGTAATACAGTTAGCATAAGGCTCTCGCATCGTTAAGTGAGCGCTTGATTAGCGCATAGAATATTAAGTATTAACGTCAGTTCAATAGGGTATTGCCAGTTGTGCTCTACGCCTTAAAGCCGCGGTGCACAGCAACAATACCAGCAGTCAAGTTGTGATAATCACAGTTTTCAAAGCCAGCTTGTTGCATCATTTGCTTTAAGGTCTGCTGATCAGGGTGCATGCGAATTGATTCTGCCAAATATTGATAGCTCTCAGAATCATTAGCAATCAGCTTGCCCATGACTGGCAGGGCGGTAAACGAATACAAATCATAGGCTTTTGATAATGGCTCAAACACGGGCTTTGAGAATTCCAGAATCAACAAGCGACCGCCTGGTTTTAGCACGCGGTACATGGCTTTTAGCGCTGCGTCTTTGTCTGTGACGTTACGTAGACCAAAGCTAATGGTCACTAGATCAAAGCTTTCATCATCAAATGGTGCCAATGTTTCAGCGTTCGCCAGTACAAAATCAACATTGTTACAGCCAGCATTGATCAGACGTTCACGGCCCACCTCTAACATAGCAGCATTGATATCTGACAATACAACATGACCGTTTCTACCGACTTCACGGCTAAATACTTTAGCTAAGTCGCCCGTACCGCCAGCGATATCTAATACATGCTGACCCGCACGAACGCCTGATAGACTAATAGCATAGCGCTTCCATAGACGATGAATACCAAATGACATCAAGTCGTTCATGATATCGTATTTTTTGGCGACAGACGTAAAGACATCAGCCACGCGTGCTTGCTTTTCAGCTTTATTGACGGTCTTGTACCCAAAATGCGTTGGCTCGTCGCCATCAGTATCTGGCGTATGCGGATTGTTGATGTCATCGCGTTGGTTAAATAGTGCTTGCTTGATCGTTTGCGCGGTACTGTTGTTAGCGCTACTACTCTTATTGCTGTTTGGCATAGTCGTTTGCTGGCCTTGCGGCGTTCCAGTTGGTAGATCTTGAACTTTGGTAAAGTCATTGTTGCTGTTATGAGCAGCATTGCTGTTATCTGCGTTAGATGCCGCTGTCTGGGCACGCAGTATTTGTGCGCTTATCTGCTGGCTATGAGCGATACTGTCCTCTACCAGTTTGTTTTGCAAGTGACTATTGGTAGGTATGGTATGGTCAAGATGGGCACTGTTATTGTTTGAAGTATCGGTCATCGTGTTTCCCTATCGTTTTTTATTAGACTACATACAGCCTAATGTATTATAAGAGCTGATTGAACTCTAAATGATGTATTCTATGATACAACAAACCCTACTGGCTTATCGCTATTATGCACCTCATCGACGATCAGTAGTTCACGCTTACAAAACGGCTCAATAAAGTCGCTGACACTCTTAAGAGGTTTCATCGCTTTAAAGCCTGTATCAATAAAATCATAAAGCGGTTGATAACCGTGACGATATGCTGTGGTCTTTGCTAAGCCAAACGCCTTTTTTAACATAAATGAGTTTAAGTGTTTGTCCGTGCGATAACAGACTTCTTTTAGATTGGCAATCTGTACTCGGCGCTCCGCTTCTTCGTCCACAGCGCGGTAAGCGGCCAGCATATTGTCTTCGTTCACTGGCAGGTTTTGATCGAGTAACCACTGTGCTAAGTGCAAGTCTAGCTCGATGGCTAAAATTGCGGCTTGGATGCCCATGCTACCAGCTTCTAATGCAGATTCTTTGGCAAGACGCTCTAGTTTTTTTGCTTTTGGCAATATACGTGCTAGCTGTTCAGCCAACACTTTAAATTCGTCACCCCCATACAACTGGGTCAAAAAATAATCTGCCATTAGCTGGTTTTTTGGCTGCTCAAACAGTGCGCGATGAGTATGACGTATGCGTGCTTGCTGCCATGTTTGTACTTCTTTGAGCTTAATGCTCAATTGCTCATCCTGATGATGAGGTAGTGCCCAAAAACGGTTCAAGTGCTGTTGTAGATCAGCTAAAGCGGCCATGGCAGTAAATCCTATAGAGGTAAATAATATTTTAAAATTATAAAAAGTAGGTATGTTGATTTGAGTCAGTGAGTGTTTGAGCATCTATGTTAACAAGCACTTAAAATTGTGTTCACCTTAAAAGAAAATAAATAAGAATACAAATGCCAAACTGTTACATAGCACTATTATTTACTCGATTGGCGCGGTGCTATGATTAAGTGAGATAAAAATAGCCGAAAAGACAGTTGAAAGAACGTTTTGCTAGCGATATCCGCTGTGTGCAGAAGTACTTAGCGGAAATCTTCTTAACGCATAGTTTCTTAATTAACAGCTTCTTGATGACAGGCTTCTCGGTCAAAGGGTTTAATATTATCTGACAATAAAATAACCGAGCAATAATACAAATCAATAAAAACGTCATTTAATAAAAACAAAGTTACTAAGAATATAGCTACCAAAAATACAGTTACTATAAATAAAAGCGAGTCCAATCATGTCCCAAAAAAATGATACTACTGAACCTGCGGCACTACAAGCGGTGAGTGCACAATTTAGTGAGCAAGTCGTCGAGCAGCGCCTAACGCCCAATCCTTTGAGTCAGTTCTCTATGGATGAGGATGCGCTGAGACTGGCGCTAGTGACAGCGCAATATGCACTAAGAGCCACGCGTCAGCAAACCACCAACAAACCAACAGGACTATTGGTGCTTGTCAATGGGATGGAGCAGGCAGGTAAGGGCACATCAGTTAAGCAGCTCAGACAGTGGGTTGATCCAAGACTACTCAAGGTTGAAGCAACCATTGGTCAGGCACCACTAAGCTATCAGCCTATTTGGCAAGCCCATACGAGTGATATGCCGCGCCATGGTGATGTGATGGTGTATTTTGGTAATTGGTATGCGGACTTGCTATACAACATCATGCGATTGGCAGCATCGGATGACAAAAGTGACCAAGATCAGTCTACGAATGCTCAGTTAATGAATAATAGTATCGACACAGACGCACTGCCTATTGCTCAATGGCAAGACTATCTACAGCAGCAATTAAAAGTGTTAAAAGCGTTTGAACAAGATCTTGTGGCCAATCATACCAGAGTATTAAAATGCTGGTTTCATGTTGACGCTGACACGCTGCAAAGTCGCTTGGAAGATGATGAAGCGGATCCGCAGTTTTTGTATCAAATAGACTGGAACAGCAAAAAAGTCATCGAAAAATTTAATGAGGTAGCAGCGACGCTACTCGAACAGCAAGGTGATTGGATTATTATCGATGGCGACGACAAGTCTGTAGCTGCTGATAACTTCTGTCATGAAGTCTTGCATGCCATGCAAGCCTCACTGGTAAGTAGTCGCAAAAGTGCACCCAAGGCTGAAAAATCTCAATCTAAGAAGAAAAAGTCTCAGTCAAATGCTGACAAAAAGCCCTTTAAGCCTGTCAAGATACCTAAGAAATTGACTGACATAGACGACTCAAAAATCAGTAAGTCTGACTACCGCGAAGCACTGGCAGAGAAGCAAGCGCGTCTTGCTGAGCTATTACGTGCGCGCAAAGGTCGCCATATTGTCTTTGCTTTTGAGGGCATGGATGCCGCTGGAAAAGGCGGTACGATTAAGAGACTAGTGGCAGCGCTCGATCCACGTGAGTATCAAGTTTATAATATTGGCGCACCGATGTTATACGAGACCCAGCATCCTTACTTATGGCGGTTCTGGACCAGATTGCCTGCTGAGCAAACCAATCGTATCAGTCGTATCGCTATTTTTGATCGCACTTGGTATGGGCGCGTATTGGTTGAGCGTATTGAAGGGTTTGCAACCAATGACGAATGGCAGCGCGCGTATGATGAAATCAATCGCTTTGAGTCAGATTTGGCAGCTGCAGGAACGTTGGTTATAAAATACTGGTTGGCTATTGACAAAAAAGAGCAGCTTGAACGTTTTGAGGATCGCCAAGACACACCGCACAAGCAATTTAAGCTGACTGATGATGACTGGCGCAACCGTGATAAGTGGTCTGATTATGTGCAGTCTGCCGCGGATATGCTGGCACGCACAGACACAAAAACAGCGCCATGGTGTGTTATTGCAACCAATGAAAAACGCCAAGCACGTTTGGATGTGTTAGATCATGCGATTGAGCAGCTATCAGCAGTAGCTGAATAAAAATAACTAATTTTTAATGATTAGGTTTCACTATTAGAGTTTTGATGTTTTGGTTTTCATAACTTGGCTTCAATGTCTGCGCTTTAGTGTCTGGACTTTAAGAGTTAGGCCTGTGATGGTCATGCTTTGAATAGTGATTTTTGACAGTGGTTTATACTGACAGCTCGCTGTTGATAGCGCCTACAAGTTGCCTATTAATAGGCTAATGGAACAAAACATATTCAATTCAATCTGTCATCGAGAAAGGGTGACATCAAACGTACACATTCCCAGTTACAAATATTGCAATATCATTATGCATTATGTGATTATATTTAATATAATAGGGGCAAAATTGCCTCTGTTATGTCATAAAGTCTCCTAGTAAACGAATATTTTATGATTAGGGCAGAGATTCAACCAATATTACTGCCGTACTAGAGATAAATAAAAACAGTACCACTATCAGAGTTGTAAGCCGCGAGATGCTGTAATCGAATGATTGAGCACTATACCTTGCGGCTTTGTGATATATGGAGTGATGTGTTTTTGGTAGGGAGTATTTCTTGTTGACCTACTATTATCGACCTAAATCAGACGTGCAAAAGCAACGATAGATTTAGGATTACGGCAGCAATAGCATGTTAAAAGTTCATTATTTTAAGTTCACTGTTTAGAAAACACATTGCGTACATATCAAGCAGTCGAAATGCAGATTAGCATCATCTGCTTAAATGCTACGCAATGTCCTAATCGCATATAATTTCAATCAGCTTACGCAGGACGTATCAACGTATGGGTATTAGCAACAGTTCTACAGAGCCAACTCAACCAGTCGGCTCTATGAAAGTAAATCTATTTTTTGCCATTCTATTAATTGCGATGACCGTCTACTTTTTGTGGTGGGGTTTAGATTACACCATGCGTCAGCAAACGACGCTGTTCATTGTGGCAACCGCGTTTGGTGTCTTTATGGCATTCAACATCGGTGGTAACGATGTTGCCAACTCCTTCGGTACTTCGGTAGGGGCAGGAACGCTAACCATTCCCCAAGCGCTAGGGGTAGCCGCGATATTTGAAGTTTCTGGTGCAGTATTGGCAGGTGGTGAGGTTACCGATACTATTCGTAAAGGTATCGTTGACTTGGACGGTCTGACAGTCACACCCAACCAGTTTATTTATGTCATGCTCTCAGCATTGATCGCCGCTGCATTTTGGCTGCTATTTGCCACACGCAGGGGGCTACCAGTATCGACGACCCATTCTATTATCGGCGGTGTCATTGGTAGTTCTATCGTTCTAGGATTCGATTTGGGTGGTAGCGCTACTGCACTATCTACCGTAGATTGGGGTACGGTTGGTACCATCGCTATTTCTTGGGTTCTATCACCGCTGCTAGGTGGTGTATTAGCATATATCCTATATGGTCTCATTAAGAAAAATATCATTGCGTATAATGATCAAACAGAAGCCCATATCGGTGAGCTAAAAGCCAATAAAAAGGTACTAAAGCAAAATCATAAAGAGTTTTTGGATGGTTTGACAGAGTCAGAACAGCTGGCTTATACCTCAGCCATGCTACGTGATCAAGAAATCTATAAAGATGATGATTGTGTCGTCACAGACTTAGAAACTGATTACTACAAAGAGCTTTATGAAATCGAAAACGAGCGTAGTAATCTTGATACGCTAAAAGCGCTTAAGCAATGGGTGCCTATTATTGCTGCATTGGGCGGCGCAGTCATGACTTCCTTGGTCGTGTTTAAAGGTCTTAAAAACGTTAATAGTAATCTGACCACGCTGCAGGGTTTCTTGATCATGGGTATGATCGCAGCCTTAGTTTGGCTAGCGACCTTTATCTACACCAAGAGTATTCGCGGTAAGCACAAAGAAGATCTGACCAAGGCTACTTTTATTATGTTCAGCTGGATGCAGGTATTTACTGCATCAGCCTTTGCCTTTAGTCATGGTTCAAACGATATCGCTAATGCGGTTGGTCCTTTTGCTGCCATCATGGACGTTATCCGTACCAATGAGATTGCCTCACAAGCAGCAGTACCGCCAGCTGTCATGCTGACTTTTGGTGTTGCGTTGATCGTAGGTCTTTGGTTCATCGGTAAAGAAGTGATCCAAACGGTTGGTACCAATCTAGCAAAAATGCATCCTGCGTCAGGATTCTCAGCAGAGCTTGCTGCTGCTGCAGTTGTGATGGGTGCATCAACCTTAGGTCTGCCAGTATCTAGTACGCATACTTTGGTAGGTGCTGTACTTGGTATTGGTATCGTCAATAGAGATACGAATTGGGCGCTAATGAAGCCAATTGGTCTTGCATGGGTAATCACCTTGCCAGTTGCCGCTGGACTATCAGCGATCAGCTATGTTGTTTTGAAAAACATCTTTTAGTATGTGTCTCGTTGCGACATTTAGGTTGCGATTATGCTAAGAACAACAAAAAACGCTTATTAGTTTTATGCTAATAAGCGTTTTTTTATTTGTTTACTAACTGTATGTTTAATCGGTACCGAACTGTTGGCGTTTTTTTGCAAAAAACCGATCCAGTCTATCCATTGCGTTTTCTAAGTCGTGCAGATTAGGTAAAAACACCAAGCGGAAATGATCCGGTTTGTCCCAATTAAACCCTGTTCCTTGCACCATCAATACGTTTTCTTCGACCAGTAAGTCCATCATAAAGTTCATGTCGTCGTCGATAGGGTAGACCTCTGGATCCATTTTTGGAAAACAATAAAATGCGCCTTGGGGCATGGTGCAAGAAATACCTTTGATTGCGTTAAGACGTGAGACCGCCATTTCGCGCTGCTTATATAGGCGACCTTTTTCAGAGGTTAGCTCTTGCATACTTTGGTGACCACCCATAGCGGTTTGAATAGCGTATTGTCCCTGAACATTAGAACAAAGGCGCATGGACGCTAACATATCCAAGCCTTCAATGAAGTCAGTAGCGTGCTGCTTGCGACCAGATACCATCATCCAGCCTGAGCGAAACCCTGCAATACGGTGTGATTTTGACAAGCCATTGTATGAGAGCACCAGTACTTCGTCAGTTAAGGTGCTCATAGGGGTGTGCACGTGATCATCATAAAGAATACGATCATAAATCTCATCTGCCATGATGATCAAATTGTACTCTTTGGCAACCTCAATAATCTGTTTTAGTAGCTCATCGCTATAAAGAGAACCTGTTGGGTTGTTGGGGTTGATAACCACGATGCCTTTTGTCTTGCTGGTAATTTTAGATTTGATATCTTCGATATCAGGGTGCCAGTTGTCTTCTTCGTTACAGCGATAGTGTACGGCGGTGCCACCAGCGAGGTTAGCAGCCGCTGTCCAGAGCGGGTAGTCTGGCATCGGAATCAGTACCTCATCGCCATCATTCATCAGCGCCTGCATGGTCATCACAATAAGCTCAGAGACCCCGTTACCTAGATAAACGTCACGCACATCCACCGCTGACAGCAGACCTTTAGATTGGTAGTACTGTAAGATCGCTTTGCGCGCTGAAAAAATGCCTTGCGAATCTGAATAGCCAGTAGCTTCAGATAGGTTCATGGCGACATCACGCAAAATTTCATGGGGCGCTTCTAAACCAAACGGTGCTGGATTACCGACATTAAGCTTCAATATACGCTTGCCTTCAGCCTCCATTTTATTAGCAGTCTGTAATAGTGGGCCACGAATGTCGTAGCAGACGTTCTGCAGTTTGTCAGATTTTTTGATGGTGTTCATAGTGTGACCGTTCGTCGAATGAGTGTATGTGTGTTTGCCAGTATGAGAAGACATAGCAGGTTGAATAGTGTCTGTTTTGGTATTTATTTGACTATGTGACGTCGCATTTATGTCAGTAGCTATTTCAGTAGCTATGTCGGTATCCGTATCTTGCGCACTTTGCTTTGTAGATACAGTTAATTCATTGTTGTCAGTGCCTCCGCTCTTTAGCTCTCCGCGTAGTAGGTAGCCTTCGCTACACCCTAAAATACGGGCAAGTGTGGGCAGCTTTGATGAGACGATGCCATTGGTGCCACGTTCCCAGTTTGAGATAGCGCCGCGACTGACTTTGGCACCAGCAGCTGTCATGGCTTGTGCTAGTTGTTCAGCGGTGAATCCTTTGTCATGTCGCAACTGGACCAATCTTTCTGCTTGCGTGCTTTTATTCTTATCATCAGACATTGTTGTTGGAACCTTTATTGATTAGTAAACTCATAACCTGAGATACGTGTTTTTACTTAATACCAATGCAAGATATTATTGCATTCAAAAGTGTTTTGCAAATAGTTTTAAATAAAAAATCTTATATGCAAGTTATACTTGCATTAGCTATAAACAACTCTTCGATTAGGAATGTTTGTATATCAATAATAGGCGTTAGGCGTATCAAAATTACATCTTTACCCATTATTATGTAGAGGTAATTTGCTATATTTTGCTTAATCAATCTCATTAGCAATGCTACGTATCCCGTAATATTAGCAGCACTCCCTTTGTTTATACCTTGAATAGTGAGGCAATAACCAACAGATAGGGCACATCGTTTTCATAATTATATGGCGATAAAACAGTTATCGAGATTAGATAATAAATACTCGAATAAGGATAAATTATGCAAGATAATCAATTAAGCAAAGAAGAGATCAGCCAACTGACTGAAGCTGACTGGAAAGAGCGTTTAAGTGCTGATGAATACCATGTGATGCGTGAGAAAGGTACTGAGCGTCCATTCACAGGTGTGTACAACGATGCCACTGATGATGGCATCTATCGCTGTAAAGGCTGCGGTGCTAGCTTGTTTGATTCAAGCAGTAAGTTTGATGCCAGCTGCGGTTGGCCAAGTTTTGATCAAGGTATCGATAACAGTGCGATTGACGAACACGTTGACAACTCGCTTGGTATGACTCGCACAGAAGTCACTTGTAGCAACTGCGGTGCCCATTTGGGTCACGTATTCCCAGATGGTCCTACTGAGACGACGGGTATGCGCTATTGCATCAACTCAGTATCTATTGATTTAGATAAGTCTGAGAAGTAGAGAAGTAAGTTAAATAGTATTAGCAGCGTGAAAAGGAAGTACAGAGTGCTTCCTTTTCAATAGTTTTATTATATGTATGATAGAAAAAGAAGTGGTGCATAAACGCCTAGAACAATAAAACCTCAATTTAAGGATAAATAATGAGTACTATTTATGATTTTACCGCTGAGCGAATGGACGGTAGCTCGCAAGCATTCTCTGATTACAAAGACAACGTATTACTAATCGTCAATACGGCAAGCAAATGTGGTTTTACACCGCAGTTCGAAGGGTTGGAGTCGTTATATCAACAGTATAAAGATCAAGGCCTAGTCATCATTGGTTTCCCTTGTAATCAATTTGGCAGTCAAGATCCAGGCAGTAACGATGAGATTGGGGCATTTTGTCAAAAGAACTATGGTGTCAGCTTTCCTATGATGGCAAAAACCGATGTCAACGGATCAGATGCTCATCCTGTCTACGAATGGCTCAAAGATCAGAAAGGTGGTGTGCTGACCGATGGTATTAAATGGAACTTCACGAAGTTTTTGGTCGATAGTAGAGGACAAGTTATTGACCGCTATGCCCCAACAACTAAGCCAGAAGCAATCAAAAGTGATATTGAGCAGGCACTAGCGCATAAATAAACAGCATATCTCAAAAATGTTGATTTTTTAGAAAAATATAAAATCAACAAAAACATATGCTTGCTAAAAATTTGGATAAAAATGTCAAAAATATTTCAAAAAGTAGAAAATAGCGTTTGACAGCCATGTGTAAATCTATATAATACACACCCACAGCAGCAGAGCTTAGTGACAAATCTTAGAACTCAGTTGATGTTGAATAAATTGCATCGCAATTGTTCGAAGGGTGATTAGCTCAGTTGGTAGAGCGTCTGCCTTACACGCAGAATGTCGGCGGTTCGAATCCGTCATCACCCACCACTTCTTAGCAAGTGGGCTCTTTAAATAAGAGCAAGAAGCTAAGACGACCTAAGCAGCGGTAGTTCAGTTGGTTAGAATACCGGCCTGTCACGCCGGGGGTCGCGGGTTCGAGTCCCGTCCGCTGCGCCATATTTAAAACCAATTTAGACTCTCGAGTTTAAGCAAGTTTCGCCTCAAACATTAGATTGTTTGAGGTTTTTTTGTGTCTGTGTTTTCATCTGTTTTCTATGAATTATATGTAGCTAAGTCATATCAATTAAAGGTTGGCTAAAACGTGAACCCTTCTTTTATATCATTCTTGTACTGAATAAAAGAAGGGTCGTCGTATTTATTTTAGATACAGCGTTTTAAAGGAGCTTTGCTTAAAGTGGATTATCTATAATTTATGACACGTTTGGCTCATTATAGACTTTAGCTACGGATAGAGGGTTAGTCATACGCTGCTTGCCATGCGCCCATTGATCCTAGATAGATATCAATATGCTCAAAACCTCGACTAGCAAGCCATCCTGCTGCTATCGTTGCTCGAGCTCCACTGGCACACATCAATGTATAGTGGCGATTCTGGTCGAGCTCACGCCAACGCTCGTTCAGGTGACCAACATAGATATGCTGTGAGCCTTCAATCGCACTATCGTTTCTCTCGTCGATATCGCGCACATCTAGCAAGGTCCAGTTCTGAGCATTGTCCAGACGATTTTTTACTTCAGAGGTGTCAATCATAGGGGTTCGCTGCATCCGCGCGCCTTGCGCAGCAGCAGGAACGACACCCACATAGCCCCCGACAATATTATCAAAAGCAATACGTACCAGATGCTCCATTGCAGTCGCTAGTTGCTCTTCATCAGAAGCAATCAGTGCCAAGCTTTGTCCTTCCTCAATAAACCACCCAGCAAATGCAGGTAGCATATTGACAGGTAAGCTCTTCGATTCAGGCAGGTGTCCGGATGCATAGGCCATTGGCTCACGAATATCGATGAGATGATGGGCACCGCAGTCATGCAGCTGCTTGAGCGAGAGGCTACGCGGACGCATAACAGTAGGAGGCGCCTCACCGCCCTCCATGTTGAGACGCTCCATCAACCTAAAGTAGGGCGGTTGATAATGGTTTTCGTTAGTCTTAAAGTCAATAAATGCCTCACGATCAGTAATCTGCAAACGCGGGTTGTTCATCCGTTCATGACCAACAGTAGAAAACTCACGCTCCGCCATACCTGAGCCACATACTGAACCAGCACCGTGAGCGGGATATATAATGGCCTGATCTCCGAGTGCTAGAATGTCTTGTAACGAGTCATAAAGTAAACCTGCCACTTCCCTGCGACGATCGGGATAGAAGTCGGTACGGCCAACATCACCGACGAACAGTGCATCGCCTGTAAAGACGCCGACGGCTTTGTCTGGATATGCGGTATCAAACAGTGCATAAGCCAGATGATCATCGGTATGGCCAGGAGTCTCTAGGGCACGGATTTCAAGTTGACCGATGGCGAAGCAATCACCATTACGTGCTGTCTGAGCATAGACAACCGGTTGCTCTGGGTTTGGTCCATGCAAGACGGTTGCCCCTGTCAAGGCTGCCAAAATAGGGGCGCCAGAGACCAAATCCTCATTACGATGTGTCTCAAAAATATGAGTGATCTCAAGCCCTGCTGCACGTGCTTTTTCTATATATATAGTACAGTCGCGTCGCGGGTCGATTACTGCTGCCTTACCACCAGAGCCTACCAAATAAGATAGGTGAGACAGTCCAGGTGTTTTAATTTTTTCTAATAGCATGGTCTTTTCCTTGTTATAGTTATGTCAAATGAGATTTTTGCCAGTAGCATGTTATTAGCCACATTAATGTATCCGATTGAATTCTTATTCATTGGGATTTTTTTAATATCTATCAATATACAATAACATATATTAACTTTGTATTTGTATAGGTATTTATCCAATAGATAGCGCTTTTTTGAATTGATATTTAGCGTTTCATGTATGCTGTTTTCAGGTTTAAAAATTCTATAGATATAATAAAGTTATTGAACGGTAGTGAGGGAGGTTAAAAACAGACGTCTTATTTAGTAGGTTTTTTACAGTAGCTTGTTGACAGAGATGCTGGCCAATTGATATATCTATGACTCAAATACATGCAAGTAAAGGATGAATTTTGAGTGACCACAAAGCGTTAGATGTTGATGTTGGGCAAGAGCATATTGTCATACAGCGACGATATGACGCTTTGGGTGCAGTGAATGATTTGCTCATTGCTGTTTGGTTTTTGATTGGTAGCTTTTTCTTTTTGAAAGAATCGTTGACGACGGACGGTACATGGCTATTCATCCTTGGCAGCGCACAACTACTTATCAAACCGCTAATTAAGCTAATTAGCTTGATTCATGTTGGTAGGGTATTTAAACGCGCAAAAAAACAGTAAGTTGCCGAGGTAGGTAATACTATATCAAGCCGTAGCATCAAATTACTTCCTATCCATTCTTACTTCTGAAACTGATAATTGCTAATGCTTGTGGCGCATTACTAAGGTGTATTGGTTTAATTTATCATGCCATGATGAATAATGCCTGACGCCTCTAAGAAATGAAAATCTCGTTCAAAAAGCATTGAACTATTTTTAATATGTCTGTATTATTGGACATATGGAAATAACTAATGCTATTGCAAGCTTTGCTGCGCTCTCTCAAGATACTCGATTAAAGGCTTTTAAGCTGCTGGTCAGTCACGAGCCTGAAGGTCTCCCTGCGGGCGAAATAGCCCGTCAGCTTGGTGTACCGCACAACACGATGTCAGCTCATCTAGCGGTGCTAGCACGAGCAGGTTGGGTAGTCTCTCAACGACACAGTCGGCAAATAATTTATCGAGCATCGCTCTCCCATATGGACAGCGTCATTCAATTCTTACTCCAAGACTGCTGTGCAGGGCATCCAGAGCTATGTGCCTCACTTATGGATAGTTTGAGTGGCTGCCGAGTGGATGCGTCTGCCGAACAAAGCCGTCATTAAACCGATTATCAATTCAATAACGACCCTCACTTAAACGCCTCTCACTTAAACGACAGTCACTTAATAGGTAATATCACTATGAAGCCATTGATTTTTCATAATCCCAATTGCGGTACCTCTCGTAATACCCTCGCTATTATTAAAGCGTCAGGCGAAACGCCAGAAGTAGTGGAATATCTGAAAAATACACCGACGCGTGATCGCTTAGTTGAGCTATTAGCGCAAATGCAAATCTCTCCGAGAGAGTTATTAAGAAGCAAAGAAGCTATCAATGATGAGCTAGGGCTAGATAATCCTGAACTCTCTGACGATCACATTATCGATGCGATGATCGCGCATCCTATCTTAATCAACCGTCCTATCGTGGTAACCGACAAGGGCGCAGCTTTATGTCGTCCTTCAGAGCGAGTGTTTGAGCTGTTAGATAACCCAGTAAGCAGCTTTACCAAAGAAGATGGCGAGGTTGTCTCTCATGGTAAACGCTAAGGTTACGCAGCCATCTATGACGACCTCTGATATTGATGACTTGCCCAATATTGATATAGATAATCTACAGCCTATCGACATCGAGTCTCTTATTGCACCAAATGATTCACGTCATTCGCCGAAGATATTGGTGTTGTACGGCTCTGTCCGCGCGCGCTCATTCTCTAGATTGGCCGCTGAAGAGTCAAGCCGGTTGCTACGTTGGTATGGCTGTGAAGTAAAAATGTTTGATCCATCAGGTTTACCATTGCCTGATGATGTGGATTCAGACCACCCCAAAGTGCAAAAATTGCGAGAGCTAGCGCAGTGGTCAGAAGGTATGCTGTGGGTAAGTCCGGAGCGTCATGGCAGTATCACCAGTATCATGAAAGCGCAAATCGACTGGATACCATTGTCACTAGGTGGTGTGCGACCCACTCAAGGTAAAACCTTAGCACTGATGCAAGTCAGCGGTGGCAGTCAGAGCTTTAATACGGTCAATCAAATGCGTATTCTCGGTCGCTGGATGCGGATGATCACTATCCCTAATCAATCCTCGATTCCCAAAGCATTTTTGGAATTCAATGACGACAATCGTATGGATATGTCACCTTTATATATGCGTTTGGTTGACGTCTGTGAAGAGCTGGTGAAATTTACTTGGCTCACACGCGGACGCTCAGCATACCTTACCGATCGCTATTCAGAACGCGTTGAGAGTGCTGAACAAGTATCAAATCGCGTTAATCAAAAATCGATCTAACCCCCTAATCGATCTAATTCTCTATATTAAATCGGCTGAATAAAGTCAGCTTAATTAAGGTTGTACCATGCTTGCATTTACTATTTTTGTGGTCACTTTAGTATTAGTCATATGGCAACCTAAAGGGTTGGGTATCGGCTGGAGTGCTATGGGCGGCGCTCTTGTCGCGTTGGTGTTCGGTGTGGTACAGCTATCAGACGTCGGTACTGTTTGGGATATTGTTTGGGATGCAACCTTTACCTTTGTGGCGCTAATTATCATCTCGCTTATCCTAGATCAGGCGGGGTTTTTTGGTTGGGCGGCATTACATGTGGCAAGGCTCGGCAACGGGCAAGGGCGCTTGCTGTTTCCTATGATTATAATGCTAGGCGCCTTTATCTCTGCGTTTTTTGCCAATGACGGGGCAGCGCTATTACTAACACCCATTGTGATTGCTATCTTGCTGCGTCTCAATTTTTCGCCGCCGTCAGCTTTGGCATTCATCATCGCGACAGGCTTTATCGCTGATACGGCAAGTTTGCCTCTGGTCACCTCAAACTTGGTCAACATAGTCAGTGCCAACTATTTCGATATTGGGTTTGGTCGTTATGCGGCGGTCATGGTACCCGTCAATATCGTGTCTGTATTGGCGACACTCTTAGTCCTATGGGTCGTTTACGCGCGTCATATTCCCAAGCGCTATCCAGTTGATAACTTAAGTGATCCAGAGTCTGCTATTACAGATCCATTGGTGTTTCGAGCTGCATTTCCGCTATTGGGCTTGCTGCTTCTTGCTTATTTTGCGACTGAACCATTAGGGCTACCGATTTCACTTGTTACTGGTGCGGCAGCTCTTGTTTTGATGGCCATTGCTGGTCGCTTGTGGCAAGGCGGGCACGGTGCAGTTGTTTCTGTGAGTGAGGTGTTACGTAATGCACCTTGGCAAATCGTCTTATTTTCCATCGGTATGTATTTGGTGGTATATGGTTTAGGTAATGCAGGTCTCACTGCATATGGTGCACAAATCCTTAATTGGTTGGGAGGACAGGGCGCAGTCATTGCCACAGTAGGCACAGGGTTCTTGTCTGCCATTGTCGCGTCTATCATGAATAATATGCCAGCGACTTTAGTCGGCGCGCTAGCGATTGATCAGGCTCAAGTGCCCGCAGCGACGCGAGAGCTGATGATTTATGCCAATGTGATCGGCAATGATTTGGGCCCCAAGTTTACACCGATTGGTAGTCTTGCCACTTTATTATGGTTGCATGTACTGGCAGAAAAAGACTATAAAATCAGCTGGGGACAGTATATAAAAATAGGCTTGTTGATTACGCCGCCTGTGCTATTCGTAACATTGTTAGCTTTGGTTGTTTGGTTGCCTATGCTGTCAAGCTAATCAAAGCATTAGCAAGCTCACTTTACTAGAACGCCAATTTGATAAATGTATCGATGCTCAGCTTTTTTTTGGGCATGATAAGGTCTCCATGCAATCCGTGTTTTACCTAAAATGAGGGTATAAAATGACAATGCTTACTGTGAACACCGTCCTCAAACCTCGTCAGTATTTGCTAATGCCAATCCGCGGGGCAGCTGTATTGGTTACTGCGCTTCTATTGTCGGCATGCGCAGAGTCTGATAATACTGATGACGTAAGTGTCAATACCAGTAAAGATGCAAACGTTGCGGTAGTAGAGTCTACAGCAGAAACGCAAGCAAGCCAGACTGGTATTTTGAAGAATGTATCTGCAACCGTCTACAAAGATGCCAACTGTGGTTGCTGTAAAGAGTGGATAGATCATGCACAGACGCACGGGCTAGTCTCAACAGCCCAGCACCCAGCTGATTTGTCATTGATTAAAGACCGCTATAGCGTTCCTAATGAGATGCGTTCTTGTCACACGGCAGTGACGACCGATGGCTACATCTTTGAAGGTCATGTCCCGGCGAAGTATGTGGCAGAGTTTTTACAGAACCCACCAGAGCAAGCTATTGGGCTCGCTGTACCTGGTATGCCAGTCGGTAGCCCAGGTATGGAGTATCAAGACAAGTTTTCGCCTTATCAGATTATGCAAATGAACAAAGACGGTACAAATCAAGTATATGCAGATATTGAGTCCATTGCTCAGCAGCTATAGCCTGTAGTTATATAGATACATTGATAACTATATGTCTTACAACCATGTTTTTTGGTTTAAGCGGTGACGGAGACTGACTAATGAATGCTTCAGAGCACAAAGGCATGAATCCTTATGTGAAATTTACGCTTATGATTCTGACATCTACTGCCGTGATGTATATCATGATGTACTTCAACACTTACCAATGGGATCATGTTTATTTTAGTGAGACTAGGGCTTATATGGCGCTATATATGGGTGCGGGTATGGCAGTGGTGATGCTGGCATTTATGACCAATATGTACAAGAGAACCAAAATTAACTTGATGATTTATGGTCTAAGCGTATTGATGTTTGCTGTTGCTGTTGCTGTTGCTGTTGCTGTTGCTGTTGCTGTTGCTGTTGCTGTTGCTGTTGCTGTTGCTGTTGCTGTTGGTGTTTGGGGTGTCAGATCGCAAGCAACGGTCGATCAAGTCGATTGGATGCAAGCCATGATACCGCATCACTCTATTGCCATTCTCACCAGTAGTCGTGCTGATATTGAAGATCCACGTGTACAACAGCTTGCCGATGATATTATTGAAGCCCAAAAACGTGAGATAAAAGAAATGCAGGCGCTTATCGAAGCGTTGGAGTAAGGGTAGAGTTTCTTTCATATTATAGCCATAAAAAAACCCCCATCAAACTGATGGGGGTTTTGGCAAATGCCATAATTGAATCTATAGTGACTCAAAAGATTTACTACTAAAATGTGGCTCTCCAACCTGGGCTCGAACCAGGGACACACGGATTAACAGTCCGTTGCTCTACCAACTGAGCTATTGGAGAATAGGCTGTAAGTATTTGATCGCTTACAACGAGCCTTAGAAGCCTCTAACGAGTTCTTGCTAAGTGGGGCGTATTCTAGCAAAGATAAAAAATACGTCAAGCGTTTTTTTGCATAATTAGTAAAAATTATCATTTTAATAGCTTGAGAGAAGATTTTTGTCAAAAACTAACCAAAGACTGCCTAAAAAAGACGCCACATAGAGAATATGTGGCGTCTTTATTTATCAAGATACGAGATCTACTAGAATACTGGCAACACTAATTGGCGTTGATTAAGTTACTCGGCAACGTCTAAATCAGCAACGGCTTTTTCGATACGTGACAAAGCATCTTTTAAAGTAGCCTCGTCAGTCGCGTAAGAGATACGCATATAGCCACCAAGACCGAAAGCATCACCAGGTACAACTGCCACACCAACTTTATCTAATAACCAAGCTGAAAACTCAGTACAAGAAGACAAACCAGCCGCTTTGATAAGTGGCACAATGTTTGGATACACATAAAATGCGCCATCAGGACGCAGGCAAGTAATACCTTTGATAGCATTTAGACCATCTACAACCAAGTCACAACGCTGCTCAAACGCCTCAATCATTGGCTCAAGTACACTTTGATCACCGTTGATCGCTGCGGTTGCAGCAACTTGGCTAATAGACGTTGGACATGAAGTAGACTGTGACTGTACTTTTTTCATCGCACCGATGAGTTTGGCAGGGCCGCCAGCATAACCAATACGCCAGCCGGTCATGGCATAGGCTTTAGACACACCGTTCAAGATAATGGCACGGTCTTTTAGCTCAGGCGCTGCATTTAAAATATTGTAGAACTTATCACCTGTCCAGCGGATGTGCTCATACATATCATCAGATGCCACATAGACGTGTGGGTACTTTTTCAATACTTCAGCAATGGCTTTTAGCTCATCTAGCGTATAAATCATACCAGTCGGGTTAGAAGGGCTGTTCAGTACCAGCATTTTGGTTTTTTCAGTGATGGCATCTTCTAGCTGTTCGGGGGTGATTTTAAAGTCTTGCTCAGCTGGGCACTTAACGATGACTGGTACGCCTTCTGCGATGATAACCATGTCAGGATAGCTGACCCAGTATGGTGCTGGGATGATGACTTCGTCGCCAGGGTTGATAAAGGCTTGGGCAAGGTTGAAGAATGACTGCTTACCACCGACCGATACTAGGATCTCGTTTGGCTCGTAGCTGATATCGTTGTCACGCTTGAATTTTTCTATGATAGCGGCTTTTAGCTCTGGCGTACCATCGACAGCAGTATACTTGGTGAAGCCGTCATTGATTGCATCGATTGCTGCTTTTTTGATGTGATCAGGGGTATCAAAATCAGGTTCGCCAGCGCCCAAACCGATAATATCTTTACCAGCTGCTTTTAGTTCTTTGGCTTTGTTAGTAATCGCTAGCGTAGGAGAAGGTTTGATGCTATTGACGCGGTCAGACAGTTGCAACTCGCTCATGAGAGATCCTTTTTTATATGGGAGTGGGGTTGGTGAAAATCTGATATGAATGATTTAATGTTTTTATAGCTGTCAGGACAAGATGTTAAGTGGCTTGAACAATAATAACGCCAGTCTCATGTTGTCATGAAGATAGCCTTTATTTGCCCATCAACGAACCGGTTCACTAATGTACGTATGGCTATCTTGATATTGTAGCATGCCCGTATAGAGCTGTCTTAACGCCTCTATGACAAAACGATAGTAAACGGTTGCGATATCGCGAACCGTACCATTTATTAAGGTTGTTGCCTGTCTGCATAGCTAAAGCTTTGCGAAGATATTGCGCTTTTATATCAGCAATTGCGAAGTCACAACAATAAACCTATCGCCATACACTATAATTATTTAGGTTTGTTAAATAAGATGGCTTATCGCTTAATCAAAATCAATCAATACGGTGCGTGAGTCAATACGGCATGTTAGAAATAAGACAGTCGGTCAACGGCAAGCAAGACAAATAATCTTCATTGAAGGGTCTCGTGTGGTTTTCCGAGATAAGTCTCCTTAGATTCTAGATGAAGGGCACACTTCACAACATATATTTCATACTATAAGAATATTACAAAGGACATTTACCATGACAAATTCTACTGAAAATCTACATATTCTCATCACGGGTGCGACATCTGGTATCGGTAATCAGTTAACAAAGGATTACCTGTTAGAAGGACACACCGTCTACGCCGTTGGCCGGGATGATGAGGCATTAGCCGAACTTAAGTCATTAGGTGCAGAAACGATTGATTTGGATCTTATGGATCGAGATAAAGTCGTTGAAGCTTTTGCGAAAATCGAAACGGTTGATCTCGCGATTTGCGGTGCTGGCATGTGTGAATATCTGGACATGCCAAATTTCGATAGCAGCGCCTTTATGAAAGTCATGTCAGTCAATATGGGTACGTTGTCTCATGCTATCGAAGGAGTATTACCACATCTGATTGCTTCAAAAGGTCGCCTTGTCGGTATCGGCTCTGCATCTGCTTATGTGCCTTTTGCGCGTGCTGAAGCTTATGGCAGCTCAAAAGCAGCGATACATTACTTGATGAAAACGCTACAAATTAGCTTGGCGCCACATGAGGTGTCGGTCAGCCTTGTCGTACCTGGTTTTGTCGAGACGCCAATGACCAAGCAAAATGACTTTCCTATGCCGTTTATCCAGACGCCAAAGCAAGCAAGTCAAGCCATCCGTGATGGTATCGATAGCGGTCATGAGGTTATCGAGTTTCCCAAAAAGCTTACTATGCCACTAAAAGTATTGGGTACGCTGCCTGATCTGGTCTGGCAGCAAGTCAGTGAAAAGCTGAATAAAAAATAATTTATCATAGAATATATGACTCACTAACATAGTAAAAATATAATAGGGAATGCCTTTATGCCGTTTATTCGCGCCAAGCGTGCAACCAGCCAAAAGACTGATAACAGCAACATAAAAAAATCAAGTGGTCAGCCAGTGCAAAAACGTATTGCCATCATTGGCTCAGGGGTATCAGGATTGACTTGTGCGCATTATTTGGGTATGCAGCATGAGGTGACCGTTTTTGAAGCCAACGATTATATCGGTGGGCATGTAAACACCATTGATGTGGCACTACAGGATGGCAAAAAGGCAAAGAGCGGTAATGAAGAGAGTAGTGCAATAGACACCGGTTTCATTGTTTTTAATGAGCGTACCTATCCGAATTTCTTTCGTTTACTTCACGAGCTACAAGTACCGTTTCAATCGACGGACATGAGCTTTTCGGTAAAAAACACGGCGCGTCGATTTGAATACAACGGTCATACGTTAAATACCTTATTGTCACAGCGCAAAAACGTACTTAATCCAAAGTTTTGGCAATTTATAAAAGATATCTTACAGTTCAATAAGCATATCAAGCAGTTGCGTCAAGACTATGATAATGCACGCGTACAAGGAGAGGCTGTTAGCGGTTTTACCACGCAAACCCTTGGCGGTTACCTAGCACAAGAAAGCTACGGTCAGCTGTTCACTGATAACTATCTGCTACCGATGGTTTCTGCTATTTGGTCGACCAGCTTGGATGAAGTGCAAGATTTCCCGCTGGTGTTTTTTGCGCAGTTCTTTGACAATCATGGTCTACTCGATGTGGTCAATCGTCCACAGTGGTTTACGATCAAAGGTGGTTCAAAACAATACGTCAATAAGTTGATTCCACGTTTTATCAAGTCGGGCGGTAAAGTGCGAGTAAATAGCCCAGTCCAATCTGTGGCGCGTGATGGTGAGCAAGTGTTATTGACTGTCCAGAACAAAGGTGATGATAGCGATACCGAACACCTTGTATTTGACGAAGTTATCTTTGCCTGTCATGCAGATACGGCACTGGGTATTTTAAAAGATGCCAGCACTAATGAATCAGAGGTGCTGAGTCATTTCCGCTTTACCAAAAACACCGCTGTACTACATACCGATACCAGTATTTTACCTAAGAAGCCATTGGCATGGGCAAGTTGGAATTACCTGATAGATGAGAGTATTTCAGGTACTAAAACAGGTGATAAACAAACTGACGTAAATACGAAAACACCTGCAAAGCCCGTGCTGACCTACCATATGAATATCTTGCAACGTCTAACCAAAAAGCACAATTATTTGGTTACGCTTAACCATGATATAGATGACAAACAAATCATTAAAAGTATTGATTATAGTCATCCGGTATTTGATCTCACAATGGTTGATGCGCAAACCAAGTGGGCAAGTATATCTGGTGCCGGCTTGCACACTCATTTTTGCGGTGCCTATTGGTTCAATGGTTTCCACGAAGATGGCGTACGCAGTGGTCTACGTGTCTGTCAGGCGCTCGGTCATGATATCGATATCAAAGATGAGGTTGATCCAGCACATTTGCCTGACGCTACGAGTGCACATACGCCGTTTCGCTATAAAGACCTGCCAGTAAAGGCTGACACAAAACAGCGTAAGTTAGATAAGCGTCAGGTGATGACTGCGACCACCAATCAAGAGCTGGTTGAATATGCTGCACTTCTACAGAGTGAGACGGGAAATAGCAACCAACCTAAAAAACGTGGTTTATTTGGTCGCCGTAAAGCCAAGTAATATCACGATATTTTAAAGAATGTATGTTATAAAAATATGACGTTAAAAATGAGACTGTCTATGGCCACACCCATTCAATCTGCTAATGCTATGCCCGCGCATGATCTAACTCGTAAGCGTCCTATAGTGCCGCATCAGTTATTTGAGGGTACGACATGGCACAGTCGCTTGCTACCCAGTATCAATAAGTTTGTTTATCCGTATCGCTATTGGGGAGTCAATATTAGCGCGCTGGCAGCAGGTCACGCGCTGCCTGAGATCAGTACAGCAGCCTTCAGCGATCATAAGACTATCAGAACATCACCTTTGAGTACGATATTGCCAAAGCAATTACTGGTAAAAGGACTGCCTTTGTTTTCTGCAAAATCAAAGGCGCTACAACGGTTCTGCCCTGAAGACTATTTGCAACATTCTAATAGCCTAAGTGACGATAAAAAGGTAGATAACAATATTCAGCCTGATCAAGCATTAGAGCAGCGTTTAAGCCAAGCATTTTTGAAGCATGCAGGCAGTACACCTACAGGGGATATGTTGGGATTACTCGTTTGCCGCAATGCAGGTATGTATTTTAGCCCAGTCAATTTCTATTTAGGGTTTGACGAGCAGCAGACACCGACGCATTTGCTGGCTGAAGTTTCCAATACGCCGTGGGATAAGCGTCACTACTATGGGTTTTTGTTAGAAGGGGAGGACACCGAGTTCTGTCATGATAAAAACTTCCACGTGTCACCTTTTAACCCTATCGATCAGTTATATCGCTGGCAGGTCACAGTTAAGCGTAGCAGTACAGATATGGCAGATGAGCAATCAACTACTGGATTACAGGTTCGTATCGCGATCAATATCAGTGATGAGCGCGGCGAAGTCCTAAAAACAGGTATAAAAATATCGGGCGTACCGATGACAGATCGTTCTGTGCGTAATAGCTTGCGCAAAAATCCATTGATGAATACCACGTCTTTAGTACGTATCTATTGGCACGCTTTTAAGCTATATGCGATCAAAAAAGTACCTTACGTCAATTATGACGAAAAACTAGCTGACAGCCAGCAGAAAAGTACGCATCATAAAAAATCTTGAGCGATTAGAGAATTAGCGCTCCATAACCTTAAAAGTCAAAATCTTAAGATGCAGCAACCTAAAACGTAGCCATACCCTTTATATACTCAATTCCAAAATACAAAGCACTTAGACAAGGACAACCATACGATGTCAGCACGACCGACCGACAGAGCACCAGTCACAACACTAGAGAAATTAAGCGCTCGCATGAGCAAAGTCGTCAATGAAAGCGCTGTGCTACAGCCAGTAAGCGATGGCGTAAACAATGTCGCTCGAAAACTTATATTTCGTGCACTGCAGCATATTCAGTTTGGCAGTCTTACTTTAATTGAAACATTTGCTGAGCCCGAATCAAAGACGAGCAGTTTTGGCAAAGTCGAGTCCAATGCAGCAAGCAGCTCGGCAGTGGGTCGCCATCCGTTGCATGTCACCTTGAAAATTCATGATAGCGCCGTATATCGTCAGCTATTGTTAGGCGGCTCAATCGCGCTTGCGGACAGCTATATAAATGGCGAATGGGATACGGATGATTTGACAGGTTTGATTCGCTTGGCGGCTCGCAACTTAGCCGTGCTCAACAAGCTAGAAAACCGTTTTGCAGGTATTAGTAAGGCGTTCGAAAAAGCCAAGCATCAGCTACGTAGCAATGATAAATCGGGTTCTAAGTCTAATATTTTAGCGCATTATGATTTGGGCAATGACATGTATCAGCGATTCTTGGATGACACGATGATGTACTCATCGGCGGTATATCCCACGCCTGACATGACACTTAGTGACGCTCAGCAGCATAAGCTATCGCTCATATGCCAGCGTTTACAGCTCAGCGCTGATGACAATGTGATTGAAATTGGCACAGGTTGGGGTGGGTTTGCTATCTATGCAGCCAAACATTATGGCTGTCATGTGACGACCACGACCATCTCGGATGCTCAGTACGATGAGGCACAGCGGCGCGTCACGGCAGCAGGTCTGTCAGATAAGATCACGCTACTCAAGCAAGACTACCGCGAGCTTACGGGACAATATGACAAGCTGGTCAGTATTGAGATGATTGAAGCGGTAGGGCATGAGTACTTGCCAACGTTTTTCGCTAAGTGTGACAGCCTACTTAAACCAACGGGTCTTATGGTACTACAAGCGATCACTTTCAATGATCAAAACTACCAAGATTACATCGGTTCGGTCGATTTTATCCAGACGCATATCTTTCCAGGTGGCTGCCTGCTCTCTAACCAAGAGCTGACCACTCAGTTCACTGAGCAGACGGACATGGTCATCAAGCAACTACACGACTATGGCTTTGACTACGCTTATACATTACGTGATTGGCGTGCTGCGTTTTTGGCACAGCGTACAGAGATCCAAGCGCTTGGCTATGATGATGCCTTTATACGTTTGTGGGAGTTTTACTTCTGCTACTGCGAAGGTGGGTTTTTGGAGCGCACCATTGGTGTGGTGCAGGTCACTGCAGTAAAACCAAACAATATCGATACCTTGCATTTTTCTGATTTGCCAGCTGCTGTTTTGGACGACAAAACGGTCTCAGATAATGAAGGAACATTTAACGATGCAGGTGTGACAGACACAGTCTCGGTATAAGTATATAAGATTTAGCTGTTGAGCTTGTGCGGTCTCATACTACCAGTAGAGTATGAGACCGATATGCTGACAGACTTAGGAAGCTAGTGCAGACCGTCTATCAATGGCGCCCGAATAGCGTGTCACTGCTAATGCCATCAAAGAGATAACAGCACCGATCCAAGCGGTATCTTGCAAGCTCAAGTTTTCAACCACGCTGCCGCCGATAATAGAGCCGAGCGCGATACCGATATTGAATGCAGCAATGTTGAGACCAGAAGCGACATCGACAGCATTTGGTGTGTATTTTTCGGCTTGTTTGACGACGTAGATCTGTAGACCAGGCACGTTTCCAAAGGCAAAAGCACCCCATACTAAGATAGTCAGCACCGCTGCAACTTTTGACTGCATCGTAAAGGTAAACAGCAATAAGACAATGCTAAGTGCGCTAAATATTATACTAAGCGCACTAATAGGACCACGTTTGTCGGCAAGTTTGCCGCCCCAAATATTGCCGACGGCAACGGATACACCGTATACTAGCATGATGAGGGCAACAGCAGAGGGTGCAAATTTGGTCTGCTGTTCCAAAATAGGGGCAAGGTAAGTAAACGCTGTAAACGTACCACCATAGCCAAGAATAGTCATCAGGTATACCAGCAGCAATTGTGGTTTTACGATGACTTGCAGTTGTTCTTTAAATGTTGCAGGAATGGATTGTTTAAGGTTTTTGGGTACCAGTAAAGCGCTGCCAATCAAAGCGATAACGCCCAGTACCGAGACGACCAAAAACGTGGCACGCCAGCCAAAATGCTGACCGATCCATGTGCCGAGTGGTACACCAGTGACTAGCGCAACAGTGAGCCCGGTAAACATAATGGCAATTGCACTGGCCTCTTTTTCTTTACTCACTAAACTGGTGGCGATCATAGAGCCAATGGAGAAAAACACGCCGTGAGCCAGACCGGTTAATATACGTGCAAGTATCAGAGTCTCGTAACTGGGCGCTTGCCAAGCCAGCAAGTTGCCGATGACAAATAAACCCATGAGGCTCATGAGCACTATTTTGCGATTCCAGCGACCAGTGAGTGCAGTAAGTATGGGCGCGCCAATAGCGACGCCCACCGCGTATAAGCTGACCAGTAGCCCTGCAGAAGGCAAGCTGACGCCCAGATCAGCTGCGATAGTTGGTACTAACCCAACAATGACAAATTCGGTTGTCCCGATTGCAAATGCGCTCAGCGTGAGCGCCCATAAAGCGAGTGGCATAACGACATCCTAAGCATTAAATGATGTGCGTAGTTTGACGTACTTATAGTTTGCAAAAAACAGCACAAATGACAAAATACTTTTGTCAGTTTCGTAAAGGTAGCAGTAATGACAGGACATGCTAGAACAGAAGATATAGAGATATTTTTGACGGTAGTGGATACGGGCAGTTTTACTGGCGCTGCTAACTTGTTAAATCAGCAGGTCGCTAAAGTATCTCGTGCTGTGTCCAGACTCGAAGGTACGCTGCAATGCACACTGCTAAATAGAACGACGCGACGTTTAGAGTTGACAGAGGAAGGGCTTGTCTTTATCCGATATGCGCGTGAGAGTTTAAATACTCTGCATACTGGTGAAGAGGCGATTAAGTTGTTAAAGCAAGCGCCAAGTGGACACTTACGAATTGATGCAGCCAGTCCGTTTGTTTTGCATCAACTCACGCCATTGGTAGGTGAGTTTGTGCAGCAGTATCCGCATATTACGCTTGATTTGACATCGCATGACAATATTATCGATTTACTTGAGTACAAAACTGACCTTGCGATTAGAATCGGTGACTTAAAAGACTCAAACTTGCACGCGCGTATGCTAGGCAGAAGTAAACTGCGTCTGGTAGCCAGTCCTGAATATTTATATCGCCATAACCAAGTCACTGATGTCGCAGACTTGATCCATCACAAATTGATCAGTTTTAATGACGCATCAAAGCTTGCGAGTTGGCCATTGACGTCGTCCGTGGATCTTAGTTTTCATATGACCGCGAGTAGTGGCGAGACCCTGCGGCAGCTATGCTTGGCGCATCAAGGCATCGCGCTGTTGTCTCATTTTATGATTGGCAAAGACATAGAGTCTGGGCGACTGATTGAGGTACTGCCTGAGGCGGTAGACAGACCGAACAATCGCGAATCGATACAGGCCGTTTATTATAGAAACAGTGCTGTATCGTCGCGTATTTTAGCATTTCTAGATTTTATTCAGCCGCGGCTGACATTATAGTTTTTATTCATTTGATAAGGGATATCATTATGGGCTACGTTTTTATCTACCTTGCCGCTGTGGTTATTTTCTTGGGTGTTGACGCTGTTTGGTTGACGACCATGAAAGGCGCCTTTTATGAGTCGCGTATTGGTCATCTTTTGGCTGATGAGCCAAATATGATGGCTGCTGGTGTGTTCTATATGTTCTATATACTGGCACTTTGTATATTGGTTTTATATCCACAAATCAAAGCAGGCGCATCAGTTGGTCATATCTTCTTACTTGGTGGTTTGATTGGTTTGATGGCTTATGGCACCTATGACTTTACCAACTTGGCACTTTATAAAGGTTTTACATTAGATACGGCGCTGGTTGATTTTGTGTGGGGCGGTGTTTTGACAGGTTCCGTCAGTGCGATTGTTGCTTGGCTTGCTTATCGTTTTCATTGGTTGAGCTAAGGTATATCGTCTTGCTCTCTATGATGTCGTATATATAGTACTGACATATCGCTTTACTTGTAGAGCGGTGATTTACATAACCTAGACTGTTTACTGACAGAGGGCTGTTTGTGCTATAGGCTGACCTACTGTATAAATGGTAGGCATAATAAATGTCAAACCCATTAAGGAATATTATGCCACAATACAATACCAGCTCAACTGCCAAAAAAGCCCCGCTAAACCACGAGTTGTATATGTCGATATTGATGACGCCTGATATGGCAAACTTCATCGGTAATGTACACGGTGGTGACTTGCTCAAGATGCTTGATCAGGTTGCTTACGCCTGTGCCAGTCGCTATAGCGGGAACTATGTAGTGACACTGTCTGTCGATCAAGTGATGTTCCGTGAGCCTATTTATGTGGGTGAGTTGGTTACTTTTGCAGCGAGTGTCAACTATGTAGGTAACACTTCGATGGAAGTAGGTATTCGCGTTGAGGCAGAAGACGTACGTGCTCGTACAGTGCGCCATACCAACAGTTGTTACTTTACGATGGTGGCTATCGATGATAATGGTAAACCAACCCCTGCGCCGCCACTCGATATAAAAAACGAAATGCAGCAGTGCCGAGCTGATGCAGCAAAAGAGCGCAAACAGCAACGTATGGAAAGCTCACATCGCCCAAGCTGCGACTTTGAGAGCATAAGCCAAAAATTCGATAAGCATGATAATGAGGCTAAATAAAACAAGAAACTAAACAGAACGAATAGCTTTTCAATTCTGAATATTCAGCCATCATTACCCTGTGTAACGACTCACTAAAAAGACACTAATAGTGTAGCGCGCTTACTTTAAGCTGATGTGTATTCCAATTTATTCATCTATAGTAAATACGTTCAGTATCAACCTTTTCTTTAGTGAGTCCAGCATGAGCCTAAAACCATCTATCGCTAATCCCCAGCGTCATCTATCATCCTCTCCTAAAGCACAGCCCTCTCGTGCTCGCGGTGCCAGTCATCCAAAAGTATCAGATGATACCAGCCTAAACTCTAATACCAACAACTATTCTGAAATCAATGATGAGCATTCAGGTTCACTCGTTACGGTATTGATTGCGGTTGGTGCCAATCTTATTATCGCAATTGCAAAATCAGTTGCTGCTTTTATGACAGGCTCTGCCTCGATGATTGCAGAAGCCGCTCATTCGTGGGCAGATGCTGGTAACGGCACATTACTCATTGTGGCAGAAAAAAAGTCTATAAAACCTGCAGATAAGAGCCATCCATTAGGCTATGGCAAAGAATCCTATGTTTGGTCGATGATTGCTGCGTTTGGTGTATTTACCGCAGGTTCAATTGTCTCTATCTATACTGGTATCAAAGAGTGGAATGCTACGGAGTCTGAGACCAATTATACGGTCGCTTTTATTGTGCTAGCAGTAGCATTTGTGCTTGAAGGGTTCTCACTGATTCAGGCCTATAGACAAAGTAAGAAACATGGCGAAGCGTTAGATGTTAGCGCGATTGGCTATGTAGTAGATACCTCTAACCCAACGCTGCGCGGAGTGTTTTTTGAAGATTTGGCAGCTGTTGTTGGCTTGGTGATTGCGGCTGCCGCGATGGGTATGCATGCTTATACAGGAGAGCCTTATTGGGATGCGCTAGGCTCTATCATTGTAGGTTTGCTACTGGGAGCGGTCGCTATCTTTTTGATCAGTCGTAACCGAGACTTTTTGGTAGGACATCGAGTTGCTGAACACATGCATGAGTATGTCTTGGGCGAACTACTCAATCATCCAGATATCGATAGTGTGTCATATCTACACCTAGAGTGGGTCGGTCCCAAAAAAATGTTTATGGTTGCGGCTGTAGATATCAAAGGTAACCAAAAAGAAGAGCAGATTGCACAGAAATTCGAAGAGGTTGAGAACCTATTTCGAGCCAATCCTATATTTCAGGAAGCTATTTTGACACTATCGGTGCCAAATGCTGATCTTTTGACTTTATCAGATATTTCATTATAAACTTAATCCACAACAATCAAGTGATAATCATATGAAAGCTTTTTCAAGAAATACCATATTTTCTATGTCATTGAGTGCCGTGGGACTGATACTCATGCCTACGCTATCCACACAAGCCGCTGTGCCAACGGATAGTTCTTTACTACGGTTAGCACAAGTGACTAAGGTCGTAGAGCGAGCGAACGATATTTCTAATAGCAGTGGTATGGCAGAACAGGTCACGCAGTCAATACTATCTTCGATATCTAGTGATAACATAAGCCAAGAAAAACGCCAACGTTTCGATGAGATTGTTAGTAAATACAGTAAAGAAATGACAAATAGTAGCCAAATAGGAGATATGAATAAGCAGATTATCAACGTCTATATGCAGACAGCGAAACAACACTTTGACCAAAGAGAAGTTGACGCTCAGATAGCCTTCTATAGTAGTGAAATAGGTCAAAGCATCATCGACAAACAACCTGCTATGCTCAACGATTATATGGAAAAAGTGATGCCTATTGCTATGGAGTCCACTATGAAAAAAGTGAAAAGCACTGTACCGAAAATGGTAGCAGAGATTAAAGCTCTCCAGCTTGAAAAGTAGTTCGAGTCATTATGAGATTAAAAGATTGTACATACAATAAATTAGTCGTTGAAAAATACCAAAAGCACAAAAAAGGCCACCAATATTGGTGGCCTTTCTAAATCTAAAATATCTATCTAAAATCATCAAAAAACAATGAAATTATTATTTCTTTGGCGCGTTGGCACCGATGAACCATGCATCTTTATCAACAATACGACTTGCTTCGGTAAACAAATCAGCAGTATCTTCATCACCTGCATCACCAGCAGTAGCGATTGCTTCTCTTAAGGTCTCTGCTACTTTTTTATAACGACTAGTTAGCTCACGAACGTGTTGATCTACTTCAGTAATATCAGTTGGATAATCATCCAAGATAGACTCTTTTGCCACACGACTAGCTAGACCATTCGGCTGACCACCTAGGATAACAATGCGCTCAGCAATCGTGTCTGACACTTCAAGAATACGATCTGATGTTTCATCTAATAACTGATGCACACCGATAAACCCAGTACCTTGTAGGTTCCAATGGCACTGCTTGCCATCCAGAGTTAAATCAATAACATTTGCTAGGTTTGCGTTTAGCAAATCAATCATTTTCTTTGCAGTCTCGTCCGAAATTCCACTTGCGTAACGTTCTCTCATATTGTACTCCGTTATTTGTTTAAAATTATTATATTGAATTAAATATCCAATCTATTTTTATTAGTTCTTGTTTGATGACACTTGATAAATTAATTTCGTTATTTGATCGAGTGCCATCTACTTGCTTGTTAATTCATGATCGATAATAACAGCTTAAACTGATGATGGAACCCCTCAGTGTTAGGCTTTGTTAGGTGGTCGTGTAAAGGGTTTGTTAACCGTGAAAATCTTTGTAAATTTATCAGAGGCTGTGTGCGTTTTTTATAACGATGCAATATTTATTCGCTACTATTGAAGCTATACATATAGCAAATAGCGCTTTTATATACTTGCGCTTCATTTAGAAATAATCTTTGTAAGCCTTAGATAAGCGGCGTTATTGTCCTTTAAAATCCGCCGTTTGAACCCCATATTGTTATAAACGTTAATAAGAAGAAATCAATTATGCGAATGCCTGAACCGCGTTCATCGCGTCAGTTAAACCAGTTGGCCACACAGCTCCAAGGTGAAGCTGAAATCACTGGTGTCAATGCGTCAGGGACGCAAATATCGAGTCGTGCTTTTGAGATGGTTACCGATTTTGAGCCGGCAGGCGATCAGCCGCAAGCGATAAAAAAACTGGTCAATGGTATCAACTCTGATATGGATGAGCAGCTATTGTTAGGTGTAACAGGCTCTGGTAAGACTTATACCATGGCAAAGGTTATCTCTGAGACGCAGCGTCCGACCATTATCATGGCGCACAACAAAACACTGGCCGCTCAGCTATATGGTGAGTTTAAATCGTTTTTCCCTAACAATGCTGTCGAGTACTTTGTTAGTTATTACGACTATTATCAGCCAGAAGCCTATGTTGCTGCCAGTGATACTTTTATCGAAAAAGACAGTGCCATCAATGATCATATTGATCAGATGCGTCTGTCTGCTACGCGTGCACTTTTAGAGCGCCGTGATGCCATTATTGTGGCCTCGGTATCTTGTATCTACGGTTTGGGTGACCCAGAGAGCTATCTAAAAATGTTATTGCATGTTGTGGTGGGCGACAACATAGACCGTACGGCGACTATCAAGCGTTTGGTAGAAATGCAGTACACACGTAACGAGTTAGATTTTGGCCGTGGTACGTATCGACTACGTGGTGAGCTGCTTGACATTTATCCTGCTGAGTCTGAGCAGCTAGCCGTACGTGTGCATTTATTTGACAACGAAGTCGAGAAGATTACGTGGTTTGATCCTTTAACAGGGAAAACAGTACGCAGCGTGCCACGTATTACGATTTATCCAAAATCGCACTATGTGACTCCGCGCAATAAACTAGAGGCAGCAAGTCATACCATCCGCGAGGAACTAGAGCCACGGCTAGAATACTTCCGTGATAACAACAAGCTGATTGAAGCACAGCGTCTCAAAGAACGTACTCAGTATGATCTTGAGATGATTCAGCAGCTGGGCTACTGCAATGGTATCGAAAACTACTCACAGCATCTCTCTGGTCGCCCATCAGGAGAGGCGCCTCCGACATTGTTTGATTATATTCCAGAGGATGCGTTATTGTTCCTTGATGAATCACATGTCACGGTCTCTCAGATTGGGGCGATGTATAAAGGCGATAGATCACGTAAAGAAAACTTGGTCAATTATGGTTTTAGATTGCCAAGTGCAATGAATAACCGCCCGATGAAGTTTGAAGAGTGGGAGCGTATCAAGCCTAAGACGATTTACGTCAGTGCGACGCCAGCATTGTATGAGCTTGAACACAGTGAGCAAGTAGTAGAGCAGGTCGTCCGTCCAACTGGTCTGATCGATCCTGAGATTGAAATACGTCCCGTATTGACGCAGGTTGATGATGTGCTATCAGAAATTACTAAACGCCGAGAAAAAGACGAGCGTGTCTTGATTACCACATTGACCAAACGCATGTCAGAGGATTTGACCAGCTATCTTAAAGAGTACGATGTAAAAGTCGCTTATCTACATTCAGATATTGATACGGTCGAACGTATGCAGATCATTCATGAGCTACGCACAGGCGTACATGATGTGTTGGTCGGTATCAACCTATTACGTGAAGGCTTAGATATGCCTGAGGTGTCGCTAGTGGCGATATTTGATGCTGATAAGGAAGGTTTTTTGCGTTCTGAGCGTTCACTTATTCAGACGATTGGTCGTGCCGCACGTCATTTAAATGGTAAAGCCATTCTTTATGCTGATCGTATTACGCCAAGTATGCAAAAAGCGATAGACGAGACGGATCGTCGTCGTGATAAGCAGATTGCCTTTAATGTCGAGCATAACATCACGCCAAAAGGCGCTCGCCGCAGTATTACTGATAAGATTGATACGGGTGAAAGCTTGGATGCCAATGATAATCAGGCTATCCCTGTTAAGAGTAACCTACCAGATGTCGACATCAATATATTACGTAGTCCTGATTTGCTTGCTAAAGAAATAAAACGTCTAGAGAAACAGATGCAGCAAATGTCGCGCGATTTGAAGTTTGAAGAAGCAGCAAAAACACGTGATAAAGTGCTTGAGTTAAAAGCACATTTAATCTGATAGTTTGGTTTGATAAATAAAAAAAGGTGACGTGCTTATTGAGTACCTCACCTTTTTTATGGCTTTTTCAATAGTAGGGCGCTTGTAATACGTTTTAATGACACTTACCATATGCGCACCATTCTTACTATCCACATCGCATTCCAAAACTTGTACCAGGCTTTATAGATAAGCTTGTCATCCAAGACTGAATTTTTGGAATGGTCATAAACTAGGCGTATTATTCACTGTGCTTATTAACCATTTGATAGAACTTAACTCCAATGAAAACTCACTGGGTATGTCAGCGGCTGCCAAAAAAGCTGTTATCGACTCTTTAGATATCGGCTTTCGTTATCCAGACGATCAGCGTGCAGCACTGATCACCAAAGTCGCTGAGATAAACGGCGTAGCAGAGAACCAGATCTCACTAGGCAGCGGCTCTAGTGAGAACATCCGTACCGTTGTCCAAATGCTAAAAAATAAGTCCTTAATAGAAGGTAAAAACTTTCAAGTCATCGTGCCGCATCCAACTTTTGCCTATGCTGAGCTATATGCAACTTCCATTGATATACCCGTGGTAAAAGTGCCTTTGACCCCTGAAAACTACGATTTCGACTTACAAAACATGCAAAAAGTCGCTGACGACTTTGACGGTATTAGCTTATTTTATTTATGCAATCCAAATAACCCAACAGCGACTATTACCGATACTGCAGTATTAAAAAATTGGGTAGGGTCTGCGCCAGCCGATCACTATTTTTTATTAGACGAAGCTTATTCGGAGTATGTGATAGACTCTAGCTTTGAGAGTGGTATTGGCTGGCTCAGCCAGCAGCAATCGGATAATCTGGTTGTTGTGCGTACTTTCTCAAAACTATGTGCGCTCGCTGGCATGCGTATCGGCTATGCAGTGGCTAGCCCGCAAATGATAGCCAAACTAGAGGCGTTTATCTCGATTGATAATACCAACTTGTCAGGCGCTGTAGCTGCGTTAGCGACTCTCGATGATGATGCGTTCTTGTCATTGAGTCTACATACGGCCAACCAATCGCGTAAGTTAGTTGAGCAGACGTTAGATGAGCTGGGCTTACGCTACCTGCCATCGCAAGCCAGCTTTATATTTCATGAGATAAAAGGAGACGTACAAACCTACATCGATAGAATGCGAGATCATGGTATCGCAGTCGGTCGGGAGTTTGCGCCAATCACTGGATTTAATCGGCTAACGCTTGGCAGACCTGATGAGATGGCAGTATTTGTAAAAGTGCTCAAATCATTTCGTGATAAAGGCTGGGTTTAGTTGGATTCGTTAAGGTAGTTTGATAATGCAGTAGGGAAGTTGCCACTGAGCAATTTCATTTTCTACTTTATATACCTTTATTTATGTTCCGACACTAAAATTGACCGCGGGTTTTTACCAACATCAAACGCAGTTTTACATATTGTACCTTAAATAACTTTTTTCTATCTTATAGGATGGTTCAGTAAGGTGTGACCCGATAAGCACATATATAAACGTCGTATAAATAATATACAAATGGGCATGCTCACGTATCTGATAATTATAAAGTTAGGGATGTACTGTACTATGTTTGATATCAAGTCGTTTTTCAAAAGAGAAGTAGAAAAAAAGCTCATCAACGTGGATGATTATATTTTTATGCCTGAGCGAGTAGAGATGGAGCTCGAAGGGGGTCGATTGAACTGTGTACTAAATAGTGACGGCCGCGTAGATATTTTTTATAGTAAAGAAGGGGTAACAGAAGTAGGTTCGGCATCGCGTAAGCACCCATTTACAGCATTTGAGAAAGAGCTGTATCATGGTATTTATGATGACGTAATCGATGATTTGATCAAGGAAGTAGATAAAATTATTGATAGCTCTTCTAAGTACTTCCGTCGTAGCCAAGTGCTTCCTTTTACCGCTGCTATATCGCAAAATCCAGTGGACGAAAACAAGTTCTAGGCTACGTAGTATAGAGCTGAGTAGCAAAAAAAGGGGTGCATTACTTATAATGCACCCCTTTTTTTTGCTATTCTTTAATGCTTATATATTCTACTGAACAAAACTTGCATAGCAGCTCTGTAGTGATTTTGCGACTACTTGCGCTACCAACTGAGTACGATACTGAGAGTCAATAGCGGCATTGCCCAACTCAACAATGGTGACTTGCTGCGGTGCTTGCTCGCTGACACAACCACAAACGTTGGTTTTGACCGATTCTTGCTGTGCTTCTGTCATGGCGACGCTTGCAACACGCCAAGCGGTTTGTTTTTCAATTTGGCTACGGCATTGGTTGTCGATCGCAGCTCTAAAGACATTCATACCAATCTCGTTTGCGGTGCCGATTGCTGTACCTGTACCGTTATTTGTAGCACCTGTTGTGGTACATCCAGCTAGCGCAAAAGTGGCTAGCATGACTGTTGAAGCCAAAAGTTTTTTCATGAATTAATCCTTTAAGGTGTTGGGTAGTCTCTAAAGCTACATATTATCAGTAAAACATCGCAATGACATCATGAACCAATGGCTGGGGTCAGCTTTCAACTAGATAACGCATAAAAAAGCCATCTAAGAGAATGTCTCTCAGCTGGCTTTTTGCAAAATATGGCTGATATTAGACGTTTTTGCCGTGCTCTTTTTGCTGAATGTCTTTTGCTAGCTTGTAGCATTCATTGATATGGTCAGTAGCGATCTTCTTAAAGATGGTATAGCCCATAGTAGCAGCAACCAATTGACCGCCCAATGGGATAAACTTAGTAACCTGTTTTGCAGCGATGCGACCACCGAAGCCTTGGATTGTCTTTTTGACGATACCACGTGTCGCCATCAGACCAGCAAAGTCTACCGTACGGTCTTTAACAGCACTCCAATGCACTTCACGTGACTCTAAATTGATGGCTGACTGACGATCTTCAATCAAACCAAAGCGCTCACTGATTTCAGGAATCAATTGCGTCAACATACCAGCATCGACCGCCACATCAAAAAACGGTACAGGAATAACAGCAACACCTGCAGATACTCTGGCGCGCTTTTTTACCATGCCTAGGCATTCTTTTTTGACTTGATCAAGATCCAAGCTAGGATCGATTGTATTCGGTAGTTTTTCAGCAGCTGGGGTGGTTTTCATAAAGTGTCCTTATAAATGGTTAAAATATTGATAATTAAAATTTCAATAAATAGCAAGTCTCTCAGTTGTTTACTATTCTATGTATTTATCAGCGGCATACAATCATTGCTTTGTAGCAAAATGCAGAAAAGTACGGTCACTATGCACCCTTTTTGTAAATACAGGACTGCCTGTGCCTATACATGTCAGCCTTTACTTGATGATGAAAATACAAATCAATCACCTATCTAAAGTGTTTGCGAAGCTAATATTTTGATAAGCATATGCAACCATGAATAGTATACAGAGGCATTATAAATTGTCGTTGTGAGCACGCTCTAAAGCCAGTAGAATACGTTCATGCTAAATTTAACCTCCCGTTATACTGGTACTCGCATCGACGAGCTACCCACTGCGTTGCAACCACTTGCCGCCCAATCTTTCACACTTGCCCGACTGTATGCAGGGCGAGGTATCATGGAGCCTGATGAGCTTGAGACAGCTTTGTCTGGTCTGTTGCCAGCTGATATGCTGCACGGTGTTACTGACGCTGTCCATCTATTAGATACTGCTATCGATGAGCGTAAGCGAATCCTTATTGTTGGGGATTTTGACTGCGATGGCGCAACCAGTACCGCACTGATGATGCGTGCGCTGACTGCGATGGATGCGGTTGTTGATTTTTTAGTGCCAGATCGATTTAAGTATGGTTATGGACTCACGCCAGAGATTGTTGAGCTAGGGATTGAGACTTATCGTCCAGATCTGATAGTGACAGTCGATAACGGTATTTCTAGCCATGAAGGCGTGGCGCGCGCCCAAGCTGATGGTATTACGGTGATTATCACTGACCATCATCTCACGACTAAAGAGACACCACCTGCTGAGGCCGTCGTAAACCCTAATCAACTTGCTTGCGACTTTACTAGTAAAGCACTGGTAGGGGTTGGCGTAGCATTTTATGTCCTTGGACGACTGGCAAAGCTGCGCCGCCAAGCGGGCAAGTCTACAGTACAGGTCAGTCAGTATCTGGACTTAGTTGCGCTTGGAACCATTGCAGATGTTGGCGTACTCGATAAGAATAACCGTATCTTGGTACATCATGGATTGTCTGCTATTCGTCAAGGTCGCTGCTGTATGGGTATATTGGCATTACTTGAGCAAGCAGGCCGTGACCCGAAACAGCTTCAGGCACAGGATTTTGGTTTTGTGTTAGGACCACGTATCAATGCTGCTGGACGTATGGATAACATGCGTATTGGGATTGAGTGCTTATTAACTGAAGATTGGAGTACTGCGCAGCGTTTGGCGCAAGAGCTTGAACAGCTGAATCGTACACGTCGTCATGTAGAAGGCGAGATGCGGGCACAAGCAGATAGTATTGTGCAGGCATTAACCACTGATAATATTCATGATAGCGGTGTCAATATTGAGACTCATGTTAATACTGATGAGCATATAGGCGATAACCAGAATGAGAGTCATGATGATACAGTCAGGTCAGATGTCACCTCTGATCTGACGAGTAAAACAAGTGCTCGTAGTATCGTTCTGTATCAAGATGACTGGCATCAAGGTGTCATTGGCATTGTCGCTGGTCGATTGAAAGAAAGCCACTATCTACCTAGTATCGTTTTTGCGCCAGCAGATACTGAGCATACGGATGCAGACAGTGCCATCAAAGGCTCGGCACGGTCTATCCCCGGCATCCATATTCGTGATGCGATTGAACAAGTCGCCGAGCGATATCCGGATTTGATCAGCCATTTTGGTGGTCACGCGATGGCAGCAGGCTTGACCCTCAAACGCCGTAACTTTGAAGCATTTGTTACCGCATTCAATGAAGTAATGGCTCAAATGAACGACGACGTGTTTGCAGAGCAAAAATTCACTGATGGGTCTTTGCAGGCGAGTGACTTTAGTCTATGGTTTGCTGAACATCTCGCAGATGCCAGTATTTGGGGTCATGGGTTTGCACCGCCACTGTTTGATGGTGTCTTTGAAGTGCTCAGCTTTAAAATATTAAAAGACAAGCATCTGAAGCTATCGCTACGCTATCCAGACGTTCAGTATCCAATTGATGCGATTTGCTTTAATTTTGACAGTGATGCTTGGGATTACCGTGCCAAAAAAGTACATTTGCTGTTTCAGTTAGATATTAATGAATGGAATGGCAAGCAAAGCCTACAGCTGATGATAAAAGATCTAGCGGTAGTAGAACAGGGCTAAGGCTAAAATAGTGTGAGTGCCATCAAGCTTGAGTGTACTCATACCAGTTGCCATCTTTTGATTTTGGATTAGTATTTCCATTCGAGTGTCGGAAACTGCCAGTCATAGCGGATAGCCAGCATACGTAAAGTAAATATCGTACACATGGTAGAGATATCAACGATCCAGTCTGTCACGCCTAGGTTTCTGAGCGCAAAGTAGAGAATACCACCAGTTAATGCGGCAGTAATATAAATCTCTTGCTGTAGTACCAGTGGAATCTCGTTGCAGATCATATCGCGGATAATGCCGCCAACAATAATGGTAATCACACCCAATAATAGTGCTACCGGTACATTGGCGCCCATGCTATCAGCGACCTTGATACCTATCAATGTGAATGCAGATAAACCGATGGTATCGGATAGCTTGAGGAACTTGTCGACGCGCCTTGAGTTCGGGTGAAAAAAGATCTGCATCACCAGTGACGAGATAGTAATGAGCGTCAGATAGCTCATATCTACCATCCAAAATAGCGGATGACGGTCCAAAATCACATCACGTACCGTGCCGCCGCCAATAGCGGTGACAATTGATACCAGCAAGCAACCAAAGACGTCAAAGTTTTTGTGCTTCGCCAGAATCGTTCCTGAAACACTACAGGCGACAATGCCGATCATATCAAAAAAATATATCAAAGAGCGCGGATCAAAAGTAGTGATTAGGACGGCAGGATCCAGTGCGATAGCCAACATAAGTCATTCTCACTATTTTCAATGATCGTCATTGGGACTGTCTTAGTCAATAAACTACCATAAGCCTGCCATCGCAAATGCAGTAGCTAGCAACTAAGTAATTAGCAACTAAGCAGCTAATAACTAAGCAACCAAACGAATAGAGGGCAGATGCCAGTCATATCTAAGTGCTAGCATACGCACGGCAAAAATCACAAAGAGCATAATAAACTCATTAATACTAGCACTTACGCCCAAGTACTGTAGACATAAATAAGTCACAGATCCTGCGATACTGGCAGTGATATAAATTTCACGTTGTAGTACGAGGGGTATCTCATTACAGATGATATCACGTAGCATTCCGCCAATAATGGCCGTCCAAACGCCCATCATTATCGCAATAATCGGGGACATATCTTGTGTCAATGCAACCTTAAAGCCAATAACACTAAATGCCGCTAGACCAATAGCATCAAAAAGCTTAAGTGCATTGTCGATCTTGTGGTAGAGATGGAAAAATATCTGCAGGATAAGAGACGTTACAGTAATCACGATCACATAATTGAGATCAGTCATCCAAAATAGGGGATGACGGTCTAGTGCCATGTCACGTAGGGTTCCACCGCCGATGGCATTGACCATAGAAACCAATATGCAACCAGCAATATCAAAGCCTTTGTGCTGCGCGAGTAGCGTTCCTGCAATCGCACAAGCGATGATACCTACCATATCTAATAAATATAATAGAATATCGGGAAAAATTAAATCATTAACCATGGTTATATTGCCAAATCTTGATCATCAAAAATAATTAAATGTGTTGTTAAAGCGGGTATGACGATGATGACCTAAACTAAAGCTATTTTGCTGTTAGATCATCATTTAGCCATCTTTTGCAAACAGTATCAGTCCGATAATAATCAGCACAATACCGACCAATCCTAAGATTGATGGGAGTGGGTTGCCCAGCAGGATCATACCACCGATCAAAGCAAAGATAATTTCACTTGCCTGAGTCGAGTCGACGCCCGCTACCTCGCTTGAGGTCACCGCTTGCTCACGTGCATATAAGAACAGGCTGGTCGCAGCCACGCCTGATAGTAAAGCAACCAGTAGCGTATTGAATACCTGCGCGCCGCCTGGCAACTCAGGGCGGACTATAATGCCTAACACAAGCCAAAATGGCAAACTCCCTACGGTCATTAACCATACTTTGTTAAAGGCGTTCTGCAGTAAGTCTGTATCGATAACAGGGATGCGTCCGATTAGAGTCTGAAGGGTGGAGCTACCGGTAGTGTCATGCTGAGTACTATGGGTATCAGCGGTATCACGAGCACTGGCTAATAATGCGGTCTCAGCACGCATTGGCTGCGCCTGTTGCTGGCTGTCTTGTTCTTTAATTTTATGCTGCTTGGCATTATAAGAGGCCTGCCAGACCAACTGATTACCAATAGGGTAGCTAAATGCAGCGATTAGCGCCGGTAGTGCACCATATAGCAGCATTTGGGTCAGTGGAATAGCATTGGTATCAGCAGGCGCGTGTAGACCCTCACTGATATTGACCAGCACGACGCCAACGAAGACAATCAGCGCATAGACGATGAATTTTTTGTCAAAGCGTTGCCCAAATGCCAATAAGACGAGCAAGCTGGTGACGACCGTAAACATAAAGGTTGCCGCGACAACCCAGCCGCTAGCATGATCACCTGCATAGCAAATACCGGTATAAAACAAACCAAAACCAATACTGCCAGTGATGCACCAAAAGCCTATATGCTGACAGAAAATCGTCCAAAGCTCTTTGATGCGTCCCATACCGTGCTGAACAGCAATCATTGCCGTCAGTAGCAGCAACATAAATACGTAGCGCAAGCTCGCTGACCAAAACCAATGCCCACCAGCCGCGCTCATCAGCTCATTTAACACAAACGTTGAGCTAAAAAACGCACCTGATAGTAGCCCCAGTAAGATCAGTCTTATCATATTTCCTCCTTGAAAATGCTTGCGGTTTGTATCTGGTTTTAGGCAGACGATATGTCATCTGTGGTTATGCTATTTGCCTTTGGCGTCCGCCCAGATAATCTTGTGTAGTTGCAACTGAAAGCGCACAGGCAGGGCATCTGCCAACATCCACTCAGCAAGCTCCCGTGCCAATACAGGTACTTCAGGGCTAAGCTGCTCATCAATATCATCTGCAACGTTGAACATTGGCGAAAACCAAACGGTTCCGACCAGCTCATCTAGCTTATGCTCTATTAATTTTTCTTTGGCCCAGTCGTAATCTTTACGATTCATGATGACAAATTTGATTTGGTCATGTTCGGTGAGGTAGTCGAGGTTTGACCATAGGTTTTTGTCGACTTCGCCTGAGCTAGGCGTTTTGAGATCCATGACTTTACTAACTGCTGGCGGCACATTCTCTACGGTGAGGGCACCTGCTGTCTCAAGAGATATCTCGTAACCATCGCTCAGCAAGCGTTTCATCAGCTCGATAGCATTCGGCTGCGCTAATGGTTCACCGCCTGTCAGGCAGATGCGCTTACATGGATAGCTTTTGATGGTTTCTACAATCGTCTCTAAAGACTGACGTTCGCCACCAGTAAAAGCATATTCAGTATCACAATAAATGCAGCGCAGCGGACAGCCTGTGAGACGGACAAATATCGTCGGTAAGCCTGATGTTATTGCTTCACCTTGTAAAGAATAAAAAATCTCGGTCAGACGCAGTCCGGCTTCAGGATCAGTAACAGGAATAGCGGCGTTGCGTAATAGTGATTCACTCATAATATGTCAAATACAGTTAAAGGCTGACAAAGCGATTAAGCCGTTGTCAATCGTAGTAAAAAAGGCAGGTTTTGTTATAGATGATTTTGTTTGGACAAAGCCAAAAAATGGATTATAACGCAACAGTATCTATTAAGGTGCAAAAAAGACGCTGAAGTTTGCTTCAGCGTCTTTGATAAAGAAGATTTATTACTGTCTGTACCGTTCGGGTACGAGAATATAAGTATGAAAAATACTAGGCTAAACGTAATAGCTCATTTACTGATGTTTTTGCACGAGTTTGTGCATCGACTTTTTTTACGATGATTGCAGCGTACAAGCTGTGCGTGCCGTCTTCTGAAGGCAAGCTACCCGGTACGACAACAGAACCTGCTGGTACACGGCCACGATGAATCTCACCAGTTTCGCGATCATAGATGCGTGTAGATTGACCGATGTAGACACCCATAGAGATAACAGCGCCTTCTTCGACGATCACGCCTTCAACGATCTCAGAGCGTGCACCGATGAAGCAGTTGTCTTCGATGATAGTAGGGTTGGCTTGTAATGGCTCTAATACGCCGCCGATACCAACGCCACCTGATAGATGGACGTTTTTACCGATTTGGGCACATGAACCAACGGTTGCCCAGGTATCAACCATAGCGCCTTGATCAACATAGGCACCAATGTTGACGTATGATGGCATCAATACTGCACCTGCTGCGATATATGAGCCTTTACGGGCAACTGCTGGCGGTACCACACGTACGCCTGCTTCTTTGAACTGTGCTTCAGTCCAGTCAGCAAACTTAGTTGGTACTTTGTCATAAAACTGCACATGCTCGCCTGCTGCCTGGACATAGTTGTCGTTCATGCGGAATGATAGTAGTACGGCTTTTTTTGCCCATTGGTTGACGACCCATTCGCCATCTTTCTTTTCTGCGACGCGTAGGCTACCGTTATCTAACTGCTCAAGCACTTGACTGATAGCATCACGTACGTCTTGTGGCATAGTGCTTGGGCTATACTCATTGCGATTTTCAAAAGCCTGTTCGATAGTTTGTTGTAACGACATAAAAATTCCTAAGATAAGTGAAAGGGGAGGTAACTCAGTATTATAGTGATATAACGGGTTTGACCCGATCTCAAATAGGCCATACCTCACAATATAATTGATTTTGAGGTGTGGCTTATTTATAGGATTCACTGGGTCAAAAACTTACTTGCCGTATTGTCGCTAATTTGGCAGCGTTTAGCAAATAAGTTCAGTGTCTCGTGATGAAAGTACGGACGATAAAATCCCTGAAACATGCTGTAAAAAAGAATCAGCTACCACTGTTAAGCATCTGGCGTGGTGTTGTCTATCCACGCTAAAATATCTTGATAAACAGTCTGGTGGTCTGTTTCGTGTAGCACTTCATGGCGCATAGTGGGATACAGCTGAATATCAACACGATTGAATTTTTGCTTGTGTAATCGGCCAACAACTTTGCGGATACCGCGTCCCATATTACCAATAGGGTCATCCTCACCGCTAATAAACAGCATTGGAAAATTCTTGGCGATGGTGGTTGCCCAGCCTTTATTTAGTCCTGTATCCATTAGGGTAAATAGGGTCATAAAGCCATTATTAGTAAAGTCAAAACCTGTTTTTGGGTCGGCTTCATAGGCCTCAATGTTAGCCGTGTTTTCACTCAACCACGCAAACTTCGATGATGCAGTACGATCTTTCAGTTGGCTATTGAGTATCTTATTCATGGTATTTGCCAGCACTGTATTGGGCTGTCTTGGTGCTATTTTTGCTAATATCTTATTGATAGGAAGCAAAACTTTGGTCAGTGGGTTGGCGTCTGCCGAGCCCATTAGTATCGCCCCAGTAAAGTTATGTGCGTGATGTTTGAGCACGTTGCGCACGATAAAAGAGCCCATAGAATGACCCATAACAAAATGCGGCACATCGGGGTGGCGGACTTTTAGGTTGTCTGCCATCACAATCACGTCTTTTAATAGAGACTGCACGGGATGTTCTTCACCAAAAAAACCTAAATCCGCGTCGGTTTTGATAGTTTGCCCATGACCCAAGTGATCATAAGTCGCTACAGCAATCCCATTGTCCGCCAAAAACTGCGCAAAATCTGCATAACGACCACCATGTTCTGCCATTCCATGCACGATCAGTAACGTTGCGCGAATATCGATACCTTTGTCACGAGGTTCAAAGAAGTCATGATGTAAATAATGGGTGTTATCGGATGAGAGAATATGGTCATTATTGGTATCGAGAGGGGTACTCATATAAGGTTCCTTGACGGGTTTTGATTGTCTGTATTTTTTGTTGATATGTTTTGAGAGTGACAATGCATTGGGCAATATCTCACAGAGCAGTATCTTACAAAGCAGGGTCACAAAGAGTTAGATCTTAAAGAGCTATGTTTTAAAGAAAAAATCTTAAAATAATGCTCCAAAATAATGTCTCAAAAATAGCTACTTGAAAACTTGAAAAATAGCATTCTAAAAAATCACTCTATCACGTGGCTTCTATTACGACTCACTATACTAAGTGTTTTGTCATCAGCGTAGGTAAATAATTTTACCTTCTTTTATTATTCCGAACAGTATGCTTACAAAATTCATGGTTAGCCGGACAAATGCCATGGACAATTTAACGACAAAGCTGAGTGTGGTCAATATTGTTAAAAGACTTTGAGCTTTTTAAGCCGTTTACGCTCTTACTGTCTGCCCGTAACAGAAGACTCTCAATTATATGTTACTTTTAGAAAATATCTAATAATCAGATGCCCTAAAGTTGTCTATTAAGACACCCCTTAAACACACCGTCAGCCTTGATAAGTTGCCTATGAAACCTTCACCGATAAAGAAACTCTTATTAGCAGGGGCGGGTCACGCTCATATTGGTATGCTGCGCCAAATTAGTGACGCATCTCTAGACACGAGCGATATTGATATTTGTTTGGTTAGTGAGCAGACGCAGACCATATACTCTGGGATGCTACCTGGTTGGATGGCAGGACATTACCAACTTGATGACATCAGTATCGATACAAAATCACTGTGCGCGCGTGCGGGTGTACGATTTATTCAGCAGGCAATTACTCAGGTCCATGCCGCATCAAATACTGTAGTGACTGATGGTAATGATATGTCGACTGGTGACGAGACGTTAGCTGATGATAAGGCGTTAGCGCTCGACTATGATGTGCTGTCACTCAACACGGGTGCAGATACGGATATTAGGTGGTTAGAGTCGTCAGCAGGCGTGATTGCTATTCGTCCATTGTCAGCATTCATCACACACTGGCAGCAGATATTGGCGGATGCTCAGCAGTCTGATAACTATCAGCTGGCTATCGTTGGCGCAGGGGCTGCCGCGACCGAGTTGGTTATGGCCGCTCAAGTCGCGCTACAGCATATCAACAATAACCATCAAGTGATCTTGGTGTGCGGCAAGCAACTGTTATCAGGATTTAATACACGGTTTCAAGAGCGCGTTATTCAGCAGCTGCATCGCCACGGTATTAAAATAGTTTATGAGCGAGCAATTGACTATCGTAACGGCCACCTATCGACAACAGATGACTCGTGGCCGATGAATGCTGTGATCGCTGCAACTGGCGTAGTGGGTGCTGCATGGACGACTAACACGGATCTTCAGACAGTAGATAGAGGCTTTGTCGCAGTCAATAATCTGCAACAAAGCATCTCTCACCCCAATGTGTTTGCAGTTGGTGATGTCGCCACGCGCGTAGATAAAGAGGTAGCGCATTCAGGTGTCCATGCGGTGCATGGCGGTGCGGTAGAAGCTGATAATCTATTTGCATATCTAAAAGGCGAGTCTATGCAAGAGTATCAACCAAAAGCACGCACGTTGTATCTATTGTCTTGCGGTGACAAATACGCCATTGCCAGCTGGGGAGACTGGAGTTTACAAGGTCGCGGGCTATGGTATCTCAAACGGTATATTGATAAACGCTTTGTAAAATCCTATTCGTAGTCATGCTCATTTGGAATAAAAGATAATATCCATAATATTGGTTGTCAATATTGATTCACAATGAGGTATGATTGGTTAGGTAAACCGTAAAGTAACGGGGAAGTATACAAGATGCTATTTCTAAAATAGTAAGCGAAAGCAGTAACTTGTATTTGTCTAAAGCTTTTTTGACTTTGCGCTATTATTTTTTAGTTGTGTGACTAACAGGGTTTTATACCATTATGAAATCGACTATCGAATTACTTGAGCATACTGACTTTCCAGCTATCAAACGCCGTCAACTGACAATACTACAAGTCAACATGGGCTATTTATGCAATATGTCCTGCGTGCACTGCCATGTGGCAGCCAGCCCTTATCGTACAGAAATGATGTCGCGTGAGTTGGTTGAGTTGATACCCAAGGTGTTACAAGCACAAAATATAGATACGCTCGATTTGACGGGCGGTGCGCCTGAGATGCATGAAGATTTTAAGTATCTGGTAAAAGCAGCTCGTGCACTGGGTGTTAAAGTGATAGATCGCTGTAATCTGACTATTCTCATGGAGGATGGCTATGAGGATATGGCGCAGTTCTTAGCAAACAATCAAGTGGAGGTAGTCGCATCTCTGCCGTGCTACTCCCTAGAAAACGTAGATAAGCAGCGCGGTAAGGGTGCGTTTGACGACAGTATATTGGGGCTACAAAAGCTCAACCAGTTAGGCTACGGTAAGTCCGATTCAAACCTAACGTTGAATCTGGTCTACAATCCGCAAGGTGCTACGCTGCCACCCAATCAGCAACAGCTTGAAGCGGATTATAAGCGTGAGCTAAAAGAGCACTTCGATATCGAGTTCAATCATCTGTTTGCATTGACCAATATGCCTATCCAGCGCTTTGGTGCAGTACTACTGGCCAAAAATGAATTTCATCCCTATATGGACTTGCTCAAAGAAAACTACGTGGCAGACAACTTAGCCGAGGTGATGTGTCGCTCGACTATCAGTGTCAACTGGCTTGGTGAATTATTTGACTGTGATTTCAATCAGCAACTAGAGATTCCTGTACCCAATAAATCGCGTCGGCACCTACGTGATCTATTGACTCAAGATCCCTCTGGAGATGCCATTGCCATTGCTGACCACTGCTACGGCTGTACAGCAGGACAGGGCAGTAGTTGTGGCGGTGCGCTAGAGGAAGAGACTACAGATCAAACGATAATAGACACGGCTATTTAGTATTCTATACCCATAATAAATGACGACTGGTCGTAAGTGATTAGCAAAGATAAGCAACTACCTGTAATAGGCACTTATGTACCGTAAATATCTATGTGCAGTAAGATCTTATTGGCAGTCAATACTGTCTGTCGTTTATATACAAGATTGTAAGAAGCACATCGAAAGAATTATACAAAGAATATCATCGACTCAAATGGAGTTAGTTTTATGTCAAGATTCAATTTTTCAGCGAAAACGGTAATCGTGCAACCAGTCCTTGCGATCGCGATCTTATCATCAAGTGTAGCTGCTTATGCTGACTTTAACCATCAAAGCTGGGACAGTTTATTAAATAAACATGTAACCATGACCAATGGTGGCAAAGCCTCTGTGGTCAATTATGCTGGTATGAAGGCGGATAAGAGCAAGCTGACAAGTTACCTTGAGGCGACGAGTAAAGTGTCTCAAGCAGAGTTTAATCGCTGGAGCAAAAACGAGCAGTTGGCATTTTTGATCAATGTCTATAATGCTGGTACGGTCGACTTGGTATTGACGAAATATCCGAATATTAAATCCATCAAAGATATCGGTGGTCTGTTTGGTTCGCCGTGGAAACAGGATTTTATTCCATTATTAGGTAAGACACGCTCGCTTGATGATATCGAGCACAATCTCATTCGTGGCTCCAAGCGTTACAACGATCCGCGTATTCATTTTGCGGTCAACTGTGCCAGCATTGGCTGTCCTGCACTGCAAGATGATGCTTTTACTGGTAAACGTCTAAACAGTCAATTAGAGCAGGCAACTTCTAAGTTTTTGGCAGACAGTAGCCGTAACCGCCTAAAGGGAAGTACGCTAAGCGTGTCGCCGATTTTTAAATGGTATAAAGAAGACTTTGCTACCAATTGGCGTGGCACCAATGATCTGGAAGGGTTTTTGGGTCGTTATGGCTCATCTTTAGGGCTGAACAAAGCGCAAACAGCAGATCTAAAGCAGGGCAAGATAAAAATCAGCTACACTGATTATGATTGGAATCTGAACAAAAAATAAGACGAGGCTCCAATTGATATTGGTTAGCAGTTGCCTACTATGACGGTACATACATTGAACCTCTCTATCATTGTTCCATTGTTAAATGAAGCGGATAACTTGCCGCAGCTTATTGGTCATATCAGTAGACTTAGGCCGGTTCCGCAGCAAGTTATCCTAGTCGATGGTGGCTCAAATGATGGTTCAGTCTCTATCGCTAGAGAGTTGCTAAAAGATGTGTCAAGTAGGACTCACTCATTGACTGACTGGCTTGTTATTGAGTCTATCGCTGGACGCGCGCGGCAAATGAATGCTGGTGCTGGGCAAGCGACGGGTGAGGTATTGCTGTTTTTGCATGCAGATACTCAGCTACCGACTGACGCGATAGATAAGGTAGAGATAGCAATGCGTCAGCATAAATGGGGGCGTTTTGATGTGCGCTTGGACAGCACTCATCCGCTTCTTAAAGTCGTTGGTACAATGATTAATAAGCGCTCACGTTTGGTTAGTGTTGCGACAGGTGATCAAGCCATCTTTGTCAAAAGATCCGTGTTTGAACAACTCGGAGGTTACGCTGATCAGCCGTTAATGGAAGATATTGAGCTATGTAAGCGCTTAAAAAATATCAGTAGACCTGCTTGTCTAAAGAGTAAAGTGACGACATCAGCGCGGCGCTGGCAGCAACATGGAAATGTTCGTACGGTTTTTTTGATGTGGCATTTGCGTTTTGATTACTGGCGCGGCGTATCGCCTGATGTTTTGAAACAGCGCTATTACAAGCAGCACAGATAATATGGCGATAAGCATTCAACATCGAGGTTGCGATAAGTATTTAAATCGAAAGAAAACAACTTAATTTATCGATATTGTAGACAAGAAAAGAAAGGGACTTTTACTGATGCACTCAAGCCCTCGCACTGTTCACACCGCGAGAACTGACTCGCAAGCAGGCCAGCAAAAAATAGGCATTATTCTATTTGCTAAATACCCTGCACCAAATATGGCAAAGACTCGTCTACAGCCTGCATTAGGTGTTGATGGCGCTGCACATATGGCAAAAAATCTGCTACTACATAGTATAGAGCAAGCGGTTGCTACCGACTTTGCGGTCGAGCTATGCGTGAGTCCCGCGCCAGATTACCCGTGCTGGCAAGCGTTTGACTTACCCGAGTCAATGCAATGGTCGGCTCAGTCAGAGGGCGATTTGGGCATGCGTATGTTGACAGCCAGTCAGAGCGCATTAGAAAAATATGAAAAAGTTGTCTTAATTGGGACAGACTGTCCTAGTCTCACGGCAGAGCGTATACAGACCGCCGTACAGCAGCTGGAGAAATACGACACGGTGATGATTCCTGCAACCGATGGAGGCTATGTGTTGCTTGGGTTCAAGCAGATTAATACTAGCCTTTTTTCAGACATCAGTTGGAGTACGACGATCGTCGCTGACGTGACCAAGCAACGTATCGCGGCATTAGGGTGGACACTGGCGCTATTGCCAGCGTTGCATGATATTGATGAGCCTGAAGACTTACAGCATTTACCGTCAGATTGGTGCAATACGCTCAACAAAATCTAAAAATAAAATATGATTTTCTACCGTTATTCACTTAACTTTTAATTGGATCTTACTACTAATAAGGATATTGTCATGCATGATGTCGTGCAAAATTACTATGGAAAAGAGCTGCAAGGTACCGATGATCTAAAAACCTCGGCATGTTGTGATATTAGCAATATGCCTGAGTGGTTAAAGCCGTTGCTCGCAAACATCCATGATGAAGTATTGAATCGTTATTACGGCTGCGGACTCGTGTGTCCTGCATTGCTTGAAGGCTGCCGAATTTTGGATTTAGGCAGTGGTTCAGGTCGCGATGTCTATGCACTCGCGCAACTGGTTGGTGAGAGCGGTCATGTGGTCGGTGTAGACATGACTGACGAGCAATTAGCCGTTGCAAAGGAACATCAAGCCTATCATGTTGAGCAGTTTGGCTATGACAATGTGACGTTTTTGCATGGTTATATCGAAAAACTAGATGAACTGGATCTTGCTGATGGTAGCTTTGATATTATCGTCTCAAACTGTGTTATCAATTTATCACCAGATAAGGCTGCCGTGATGGCGAGCGTGCAGAGACTACTCAAGCCTGGCGGCGAATTTTATTTTTCTGACGTCTATGCTGATCGCCGTATCCCGCAGCATCTGATCGATGACCCTGTCTTATATGGAGAGTGTTTAAGTGGCGCTTTATACTGGAAAGATTTTGTTCGTTTATCAAGATGCGCAGGGTTTTTAGACCCACGTCTGGTCGAAGATCGCCCGCTTGAGATTACAGATCCAGTACTGGCTGCCAAAATCGGTGATATACAGTTTTTCTCAGCCACTTATCGCCTGTTTAAGATTGCCGCGCTAGAAGATGCCTGTGAAGATCATGGACAAGCGGTGATATACAAAGGATCTATCGAGCAATCCCCGCATCGGTTTGATCTAGACAAGCATCATGCGATTGAGGCGGGCCGGGTATTTCCTGTCTGCGGCAATACCTTTCGGATGCTACAAGAATCTCGCTTTGCACCGCATTTTGAATTTATTGGTGATGACAGTCGCCACTATGGTATTTTTGCAGGGTGCGGTGAACTGATGCCATTTGATCAGGCTATGATGCCATCGTCTGGTATGGGCGGCTGTTGTTAAGAGTAAAGGCGTGTATTTAGTATAAATTTCAGACCTATATGCTAAAGCAAAGGAAGGCTATTATTTGAGATAATAGCCTTTTTTTTTGATTAGAAGTAGTCAGTTCACAATGGAGGATACGCTTTAAGACTACGCTAGCAACGCTGCCAATCTGATTTTGGTATGTTCATCCATCATATCCACAGGCGTGACCAATGCTTGTGCAAGCGCACTATGAGCGATGGATTCAGGCATTTCAGCAGCAATCAAAGCAACGGCTTCTTGGATCACCTGTTGAGCATTTTCAGCATTTTTCATCAGATTTTTTATCGCATAGTCTGCACTGACAGCCTCTTCGGTCGGGTGCCAACAATCAAAATCGGTTACTAACGCCAATGTTGCATAAGCCATGCTGGCTTCACGTGCTAATTTGGCTTCGGGCATGTTGGTCATGCCAATGATATCTGCTTGCATTTGACGATACCACTCTGACTCTGCACGAGTTGAGAACTGAGGCCCTTCAATACAGATATAAGTTGCCTGCGAGTGACAGTCACCCTCGATAATATCTGCTTGGTGATAGGCACGTGTCAATATACCCGATAGAGCAGGGCATAGTGGGTCTGCCATTGATACATGAGCAACTGCGCCTTCGCCAAAGAACGTACTTACTCGCTGTTTGGTCATATCAATCATTTGATCTGGCACGACCATGTCTAATGGTTTGAGTGATTCTTGTAGAGAGCCAACGGCTGATACCGAGACGATATAGCGTACGCCCAATGTTTTTAGCGCATAGATATTAGCGCGATAGGGGACTTCAGATGGGGTCAGTCTATGACCTTGACCATGCCGCGTCAAAAAAGCAACGGTCACACCTTCTAGCTCACCCAAAACAATATCATCAGATGGACTGCCATAAGGCGTCTGTACCGTAATACTACGTTTATTGGTCAATGCTTGGATCTGATAAAGACCACTACCGCCAATGATAGCGATATCAGCAGACAAAGGTCCTGATGCTTCTATTGTAGATATTGTCATAAAAGTTATCCAAGTTGGGTTATAAGAAACGATGATGTTGTCTTAGCTGATAAAGCATATATCTATATATAGTCAATCCTCTATAAATTGGATACGGTGTCAGCCTTGCTGAGTCTACTGCTCGTAGTACTTTCACTCGGCTTCCTTGTATCCAAATCATATTGAACCGACTATATCTTAGACGCCGTATCAATAAAAAAGGTCTGTACGAAATATAGCAGAACTTGAATAGTAATAAAAATAAATCGAAAAATCTGACCCACTCTCCATTATCGACTATGTTGTTATAAACAATATGAAATAAGGATAAGCATTCGCTGAGTAGTAATTGATAGCGATAAAGGTTTACAACGCAAACAAACTTTGATTAAATATATGGAACACCGTTTCACTAAGCGGAACATTGTAACGCGTAAATCAGACAGTAAAGTAAGGTTAATTTCTCAAAGCGCCTTGTATATAAGGCATTGAAAGCAAAAGAGAAAAAATACTTTAGTTTATTTATGACAAAAATTGCTATATCATGACTCAGCTGTAACGGATTAATGCCAATTTATTAATACCGTTAGATGTATTAAATTGATTACTTCAAGGATGAACTCAATGCTCAACTCTCTAAAGTCTCCATTACTTTTATCAGCCATGTTAAGCGCCACACTAGGCCTAACCGCATGCTCATCACCGAGCTCAGAAGGTGAGGATACTGCCGCTGTAGATAGTACGGCAACTGAGGCTGCCACTGATACGCTGGATACTAAATTTGTGACTATCGCGACCGGCGGCGCCTCTGGTCCTTACAACATCATCGGTACATCACTGTCTGAGGTGTATGTCAAAAACTTTGGCGTTAACTCAAAAACCCAAACCACTGGTGCATCGGTTGAAAACGTCAATCTATTGACCCAAGGCAAAGTCGATATGGTATTGGCATTGAGTGATGTGGTCACTGATGCAGTCGAAGGCAAAAACAACTTTGAGCAGCCAATCACGAACATCCAACAGATTGCAGTACTGTACCCTAACGTGGTGCAAATCGTCACGTCGAAAAAATCTGGCATCAAAAATATTGAAGACTTGCGCGGCAAGCGTATCGCTGTTGGCGATCAAGGCTCTGGCACGGAAGTAAACGCTCGCACCTTACTAGAAGGGTTTGGCATCACATACGATGATGTCACCGTTGATTATCTAGGGTTTGCTGAAGCGGCTGATGGCATGAAAGCAGGTAAGATTGAAGCGGCATTCTTTAGTAGTGGTCTACCAAACTCATCTCTAATGGAGCTAGAGCAAGGCCTCGATCTACAGATTGTGACTATCGACCAAGACAAGCTAAAAGAAATCATTGCGGCTAAGCCTTATTTTAAAACCTTTGCTATCCCTGCGGGCACTTATGGCAATGAAACAGATGTTCCAACTGCAGCAATCATGAATGCGTTGTTGGTTAGCTCTGATCTGTCTGAAGCTGATGGTTATAAACTAACCAAAGCTTTGTTTGATAATTTGGACGGTCTAAAAACAGCACACCAAGCGGCTAATGACATCAGCTTAGAAACGGCTCGTGAGGGTATGGTCGCTCCAATCCATCCTGGTGCTAAGAAGTACTATGACGAACAAGCAGCCAAGTAATTCATGTTGGTTATCAACTGGCGCCGCATTCATTGTAGCGCTGGTTTTTTTTATGCTATGGATGGGTTTGATGCTCCAATCCGTTGTGGAAGTGCGAGTTGCAGTCGAGGGTGATGATGACAAGGTTTGTTATTTCGCCGACCCTAATTTTCAGCTGCGCTGGATACATTCTGTAGAAAAACAGTGGTGGGAAGAGCAGTATCAGCGTCTAGATAAAACCAGTACAGAAGATGCTACGTTATTACTCACCACCACTTACTTTGAAGCGTTCGGTGCTGGGACCCCCTCAACTGAACCACTCGCTCCCATACAAAAACCTGGCTATCTCGGGTATCAAATTAATGAAGAACTGCCCAATCTCAATTGGGTCGTGTCTAGACTGACCAAGGGTGAGATCGATTACGGTGGTCGTCGTTTCTTGATTCACCAGTGGGTGCCAGACTATTCTGAAGTGGTAATCATGCCTAAGACGTATGGTTTAATTGATAGATTTAAAAAGGACTTTTGTCATGAACTCCCAAGTGACGGATCACGATAGCGTGAATACCACGCCAGATGCTGACGTTGATAAAGATGCTGAGGCTGTCAACCGAGCGGTATTGGAAAAATACGACCGAGAGTCAATCACACGTCATATCACGCAAGGACCAGTGAAGTACTTTATCGCTGGTATTTGTATCCTTTATTCGCTCTTTCATTTGTATATCACCTTTAACCCAATGCCAGCGTTGTTACAGCGCTCCGTACACGTGGGTGTTGGTTTTGCCTTGATTTTCTTGATTTTCCCCGCCAGCAAGAAAAGCAGTCGTAAGCGAGTCGCATGGTATGACTGGCTTTGGTTTGCGCTGTCCTTATCTGGCATGGGCTACTTGATTTACGAGTATCAAGATATTGTGACCTCGCGCGGCGGTATGGCGAACCAGATGGATGTGATATTTTCACTAATCACCGTAGTCTGTGTGCTAGAGGGTAGTCGCCGTATCACAGGTTGGATTTTGCCGATATTGGCAGGGATATTCTTAGCCTATCCGTTTGTCAGTCACATGGATTTTATGCCTGACAGACTTTTGACTCGCCCTTATGATATGGGTGATATTTTTGGTCAATTATTCCTAAAAACAGAAGGTTTATATTCTGTCGCGATCGGTGCGTCAGTGACGTTTATTTTCTTGTTTATCTTATTCGGTGCGTTCTTAGCACGCTCAGGGATGGGGCAGCTGTTTAATGATTTGGCATTGGCCATCGCAGGTCATAAGAAAGGCGGGCCTGCAAAAGTAGCGGTCATCTCTAGTGGCTTTATGGGCAGTATCAACGGCTCTGCATTATCAAATGTAGTAAGTACCGGTGCCTTTACGATTCCGCTGATGAAAAAAGTCGGCTATCACAAAGATTTCGCGGGTGCAGTTGAGGCGAGTGCGTCTGTAGGTGGGCAGATTTTGCCACCAATTATGGGTGCCAGTGCGTTCATTATGGCAGAGACCACAGGTTTGCCTTATAGCACGATTGCGCTTGCAGCCCTACTACCAGCCGTGCTGTACTATTTGGGTGTGATTGCACAGGTACACTTCCGCGCTGGTCGCCGCGATCTAAAAGGTATCGCTAAAGAAAATCTGCCAGCAGTAAAAGCAGTACTAAAAGCACGTGGTCATATGCTATTGCCGATTGTTTTTTTGGTTTTCTTGTTAATCAAAAATGTACCTGTCGGTTATGCTGCTGCTTATACCATTGGTTTTACGGTTGTCATCAGCATGCTACGTGCTGAGACACGCATGAGCTTCTCTGATATTTTGGGTGCATTGGAAGATGGTGCGCGTCAGTCGCTTGCAGTCATGGCGGCCTGTGCGGTCGTTGGTATTATCATTGGGGTGGTGAGTCTGACCAGTTTTGGTACAGTCATGACATCCTCTATCGTCACGCTAGGTGCGGGATCGTTGTTCTTTACGCTTATTTTGACCATGCTAGCATCTATGGTATTGGGCATGGGACTTCCGTCTATTCCTGCCTATATCATTACGGCGACGATGGCGGCGCCAGCATTAGCTGGTTTTGACATTCCAATCTTGTCAGCGCACATGTTTGTTTTCTACTTCGGTATTTTTGCCAATATTACACCGCCTGTGTGTCTAGCGGCCTTTGCGGGTGCGGGTATATCGGGCGGCGATCCGATGAAGACAGGATTCTTGTCACTCAAACTGGCACTCGCTGGATTTATCGTACCGTTTATGTTCATCTATAATCCTACGATGCTGATGATTGACCCAACTGGACTCGCTGTTACGGCAAAAGACTTCCCACTACCGCCTATTGTAGATATCATCACGGTGGTTGTGACCTCAGTAACAGGTGTGATTGCACTAAGCTCAGCACTTGAGGGGTATTTTAGAGGTCAGATGAATACCGTAACTCGTGTCATCTTAGCGATTGGTGCTTTGCTATTAATTTATCCTGAGATGTTGACGGGTATCATCGGCGGTATCATCGTACTAGGTATTGCAGTACTCAACATAAAAACAGCTGGAAAGCCAACGCCAACTTTAACCGTGTAAAACGTTGGATTTAAATCTTTTGATAGATTATCAAAGCTAAAAAAAGGGTGAATAACAAATTTGTTATTCACCCTTTTTTCGTATTCTTAAAAACTGTTCTTAGCGATCGTTGTTAGCAACTAATTTCGCATCGCTTTGTAGCTAGATTAGCAGCCAAGTTTGCCTTCAGCTTCTAATGCTTTTTTGCTACGGATAGGCGCTGGGCAATCTTCGCCGTAGTACTGACGATCCGCAAAGTAACTTGAGCGCACCATTGGACCTGCCCAAATGCTAAAGAAGCCAATCTTTTTGCCGTAGTCCATATAACGCTGGAACTCGTCTGGATGGACGTAACGATCGACGGGCGCGTGATTCTTACTAGGCTGTAAGTACTGACCAATGGTGATCATGTCTACGTCATGCGCTTTTAGGTCATCAAGTAGGGCATAGATCTCTTCTTCAGTCTCACCAAGACCGACCATAAAGCCGCACTTAGTGGCGATATCAGGACGACGCTCTTTATAAATCTTAAGCAAATCTAGCGAATGCTGATAGTCAGAACCTGGACGGAAGGCTTTGTACAGACGTGGCACGGTTTCGATGTTGTGGTTGAACACATCAGGCGCGGTCTCTGTCAGTAAGTCCAAAGCGATATCCATACGACCACGGAAATCGGGTACTAGGATTTCAATCAAGCAGTTTGGGCTAAGGGCTCTTGATTCGTTTAGCACTTCAACGAAGTGTCCAGCACCGCCATCTTTTAGATCATCACGATCGACAGAGGTGATTACCGCATATTTGAGCTTTAGACCTTCGATAGTCTCAGCGGTATGACGCGGCTCATCCTTATCTAGCTCATTAGGGCGACCGTGACCGACATCACAAAATGGACAACGGCGAGTACAGATATCACCCATAATCATAAAGGTCGCTGTACCGTCCGCGAAGCACTGTGGCAGGTTAGGGCAGGCAGCTTCTTCACAGACGGTGTAGAGCTTTTGCTCACGCAAAGTGGCTTTGATACGTGCCACTTCAGCAGGCGATGACATCTTTACCCGAATCCAATCCGGCTTTTTCTTAGCCTCGACGGTCGGGATCACTTTAATTGGGATACGGGCAACTTTATCGTAACCACGCAGCTTTTCGCCTTGGATGGCTTTTTTTGGTTTGACCTTAGCAGCAGGTACATGTGTTTGTACGGCAGTTGTCATAATAGAATTATCTCTTAACCCTTTATATTATAAGGGTTTATGGAATTATCAAAATGTTTTATGAGTGGCGATATTATAGCAGAAATTTAGCAGATATTTTTTGTACAATATCATTAAGGTTACTACGATTGCTCTAGCGACCATAGTTTTAAATATCTATGTTGATTTCTAACTCATTCAGTGTATCTATGGCGGCGCGAAATGCTTCTTGTGTGGCGGGTGCACCGCAGTATGGCAAGCTATGCATGAGGACTTCTCGAATCTCAGCGACACTAGCCCCATTATTGATGGCACCGCGGATGTGTCCTTTTAGCTCGGTCGGGCTTTTTTGGGCAATTAAAAAAGCGATGGTGATTAATGAGCGGTACTTGCGCGGCAATACCGAGTCATCTTGCCAAGTACTGCCCCAAGCGTGCTCAATAATCCAGTCTTGTAGTGGCTGAGTAAATCCTGTTGCCGCGTCAAGCGAGCGCTTCACATGCTGCTCACCCATGACCTCCGTGCGTACTTTGAGGCCGTTGTCATAGTTGGTATTATTGTCCATATTGCTATCGTCCATATCGTGTCGTCCTTAATAATGTCTTATAAAAGCGTATAACAGTCATATGGTGTCTGTTCGGTCATAAAGCAAGCGCTTATTGATACGTGTGACTGAGTAAATGCCAGTTATAATGAGCGCGACAATCATATTATTGATGGCACTATTTTTATAATAAATGTTCAATATGGCCTTACTATGCGCCTTTTCAGGACTGAGCCATTAACATTTAGAGCGATTTAAGCTATGATTGCACGGATAATTATTCCCTATAGTATATAGACGCAGGCAGTCATACTGACTACCCACGCAATGTGCTAAACCCCAACTGACGAGGACGACTATTGTGTTAGAAGCTTATCGTAAACATGTCGAAGAACGTGCTGAGCTAGGAACGGTTCCGCTACCATTGAACGAAAAACAAGTAGCAGAGTTGGTTGAATTACTAAAGAACCCGCCAGCAGGCGAAGATGCATTTTTGATGAACTTGTTAGAAAACCGTATCCCTGCTGGTGTTGACCAAGCAGCCTACGTAAAAGCTGCGTTTTTGGCTGCTATCCTAAAGGGTGAGACGTCATCGCCACTTATTAGCAAGCAAAAAGCGGTTGAAATCCTAGGTACGATGCAAGGTGGCTACAACGTTCAGCCACTAGTTGCTGCCCTTGATGACAGTGAAGTTGCACAAGACGCTGCTGAAGCACTAAAGAAAACGCTATTGGTATTTGACGCATTCAATGACGTGACTGAGAAAGCAGAAGCGGGCAACACCATCGCTAAAGAAGTGGTTCAATCTTGGGCTGACGCAGAATGGTTCTTGAACCGTGATGCAGTAGCAGAAAAAACCACTTACACGACGTTCAAAGTCACTGGCGAAACCAATACAGATGACTTGTCACCTGCGCAAGACGCATGGAGCCGTCCTGATATTCCATTGCATTCACTAGCCATGCACAAAAACTCTCGCGACGGCATCACTGCTGACGAAGAGGGCGTTGTTGGCCCAATGAAGCAAATCGAAGCGTTAAAAGAAAAAGGCCATCCGCTAGCTTATGTTGGTGATGTCGTTGGTACTGGTTCTAGCCGTAAGTCTGCCACCAACTCAGTATTGTGGTTGATGGGTGAAGATATTCCTAACGTGCCAAACAAACGTGGTGGTGGTCTGGTATTGGGTAACAATATCGCTCCGATCTTCTTTAACACCATGGAAGATTCTGGCGCATTGCCAATCGAAAAAGTTGCTGTTGATAACCTAAACATGGGTGATGTGTTTGACATCTATCCATACGAAGGCAAAATCACTAAGCATGACTCTGATGAAGTGCTATCAACGTTTGCACTAAACTCACCAACATTGCTTGATGAAGTACGTGCTGGTGGCCGTATCCCATTGATCGTTGGTCGTGGTTTGACTAACCGTGCTCGTGAATATATGGGTCTTGGTCATTCAGACGTATTTGCTAAGCCAGAAGAGCCAGCCGATACGGGCAAAGGCTTTACGCTAGCGCAGAAAATGGTTGGTAAAGCGTGTGGTCTAACTGGCGTACGTCCAGGTATGTATTGTGAGCCTAAGATGACTACGGTCGGCTCTCAGGATACCACTGGTCCAATGACGCGTGACGAGCTAAAAGACTTGGCATGTTTGGGTTTCCAAGCAGACCTAGTCATGCAGTCATTCTGCCATACTGCTGCTTATCCAAAGCCAGTTGACGTTGAGACTCAGCATACACTACCTGACTTTATCATGAACCGTGGCGGCGTCAGCTTACGTCCAGGTGATGGTATCATTCACTCATGGTTGAACCGTATGCTATTGCCAGATACCGTTGGTACTGGTGGTGACTCGCATACTCGTTTCCCAATGGGTATCTCGTTCCCAGCGGGTTCTGGCCTGGTTGCGTTCGCAGCTGCAACTGGTGTAATGCCACTTGATATGCCTGAATCTGTCCGTGTTCGTTTTGTTGGTGAGCGTCAAGCGGGTATCACCCTACGTGATCTCGTACATGCGATCCCTTATCAAGCGATCAAAGAAGGTTACTTGACTGTTGATAAGAAAGGTAAAATCAACGAGTTCAACGGTCGTATTCTTGAAATCGAAGGTCTAGAAGATTTGACCGCTGAGCAGGCGTTCGAATTGTCTGATGCCTCAGCTGAGCGTAGTGCTGCTGGTTGTACCATCACCTTGTCTGAAGACTCAGTAACGGAGTACCTAAACTCAAACATCACGCTACTTAAGTGGATGATCAGTGAAGGCTATGGCGATGCGCGTACGATCAGTCGCCGTGTTGAGCAAATGCAAGAGTGGTTGGCCAATCCAAGCCTCATGCGTGCTGATGATGATGCTGAATACGCTATCGACATCACTATCGATATGAGCGAAATCAAAGAGCCGATTCTTTGCTGCCCGAACGATCCAGATGATGCAAAAACGCTAGCAGACGTGGCTGGTGATACCATTGATGAAGTATTCATTGGTTCATGTATGACCAACATCGGTCATTTCCGTGCCGCTGGTAAATTGCTACAAGACGTACCAGCAGGTAGTCTTAAGACTCGTCTATGGATTGCACCACCAACTAAGATGGATGCACGCCAGTTGATGGAAGAAGGTTACTACAATATCTATGCACAAGCCGGCGCTCGTACTGAAATGCCAGGGTGTTCACTATGTATGGGTAACCAAGCACGTATCGCACCGAAATCTACTGCGGTATCGACCTCTACTCGTAACTTCCCGAACCGTCTAGGTCAAGGCGCTAACGTATACCTGGCTTCTGCCGAGCTTGCAGCAGTTGCAGCCGTACTTGGTAAACTGCCAACGAACGACGAATATCAGCAGTATGCTGGCATGCTAAACAGCATGGGTGATGAAGTCTATCAATACATGAACTTCGATCGTATGGAAGACTATACGGAAGAAGCAGACAAGATCAACGTTGCTCAGTTGAGCTAATCTTGGTCGATACTTAAGTTAGACGTTTTTAAGTTCTATTACTCTCATTTAAACAGTAACCCCGTATCGTAATGATGCGGGGTTTTTTGCGATATAAGCACTAACTGACTTCCAAAGCTATCTCATGTATAATATAAGTGCAGGCGGAAACCGTGGCTCTGCACTTCCTTTATCTTTTCTATCTCGGGACGGACCGATACTTTGATATGCACTTTGCTGTTTAAATACAGGTGCTTTGGAGTCTTGGTTGATTACCTTATCCCCAGTTAAACGCCGTATTGTCTATGTGATTGTGTTTGAGATTCTGGCAATCATATCCTCTACCTTTGTACTCATGAAGCTTAGCAATAGTGATGCATCAGAATCGCTGCCCGCTGCTATGATGATATCGCTCGCTGCGATTATTTGGAACTTCTTATACAACACCGCTTTTGAGACTTGGGAGCAGCGCAGGCGTATAGCTGAGCGTACGCTGCTAATTCGTAGTGCGCATGCGCTGATTTTTGAAATCGGTCTGGTATTGATTTGCTTACCAATATACATCATCTGGTACGATGTCGGCTTGATCGAAGCATTTATGATGGAGGCAGCTTTGATGGTTTTCTTCTTAATATATAACTTTGTATTTACCTTTATTTTCGATAAAATATTTACCTTGCCTTATCATTATGACCCCGCGACGGCCTCTTGATAAAGGGCGCTGAATAGAAAAGGGCTGCCATAGTGGCAGCCCTTTTTTGATAGTATCCTTATAGTCCATCTAAGCAAAACAAACTCAGTTGTCAGATTAAAATGCTTACAGTCTCGTTATTTAACTTGGCGTTTAGCTTGCCTAGCCATTGACCCTGTTACTTACCTTGATAAACAGGTTTACGTTTTGCTATAAATGCGCTAACCCCTTCTATAAAGTCATCGGTTTTTGCCATTACTGTCTGTTGCTCTACTTCCGTATCTAGCGCTGCGCTCAAACCAGCAAAGGCGTGTACGTTGAAGCTCTCCTTCATAGCAGCCAATGCTTTGCCTGGCAGTTGGCTCAATCGTAGCGCCAATGCTTGTACGGTAGCATCTAGCTCATCAGCACTCACCACGTTATTTACTAAATTTAAGCGCGCCATATTTTCTGCTTTTAACTTATCACCTAGCATCACAAGTTCAGTTGCTTTTGCGGCACCGACCAATTGATTCAGTAAATAAATACCACCTGCATCTGGCACTAGGCCAATATTGACAAAGGCTTGTACAAATTTTGCGTTGTCTGCGGCGATACGAAAGTCACAAGTAAGTGCCAAGTTCATACCAGCACCAGCTACAGCGCCTTCTAGTTTGGCAATGATAGGTTTATGCACCTGGCGTAGCTTCAAGCTGACCTCTCCTGCGCCCTCTACCATACCTCTTAGTTTGGTGGAGACAACCTCTTTGTCCAGTCCTTCAGATAGCATCTCTTTGATATCGCCGCCACTTGAGAAATTACCGCCAGCGCCTTGCAAGATAATCACTCGTACCTGATCGTCTGCTTCAGCCTTGTCTAGTGCTACCAAGACTTGGTTTTTTAGGGGGGTACCAAAAGCATTTAGGCTTTTTGGATCGTTAAAGGTAATGGTCGCAATGTGTTTTTCAACTTGATAATCGACTAAAGGCTCTGACATTATAGATTTCCTTATTTAAATGACGGTTTTAATATTTTGTATCAGTGAGAATGCTATGAGATAAAGGTAAAAATGATTCAATACCAATTACTATAGCAGCTTGCTCGGATTATAAAAGGGCATTTTATGAGCGCTCAAGACACATCTACACACTGGTCAAGAGTGCTGTTTTGTCGTATAAATTGATAAGGATTATCCAAGGACGTGATTGTCTAGCAAGGAGGTCATTGCCGAATGCATTTATAGACTATGCTAATATTCTAAGCTGAGCATAGAAGAATGTCATGTGACATATAAATTTTCAATGAATCAAACAAGGATGTGATTATGCCAACTATCAATATCAATAATGCTGATATCTATTACGAAGACAGCGCGCCTAACGATACGCAAAAGCCTGTCATTGTGTTTGCTCATGGTCTGCTGTGGAGCTCGCAGATGTACGAAAAACAAGTAGCGTATTTTAAATCAGATTATCGCTGCATTGCTTTTGACTTCCGCGGGCAGGGTCAGTCACAGATTACCAAATCTGGCTATGATATGGAGACACTGACCGAAGATACGCTTGGGCTAATCGACGCGCTTGGTATTGATCGCTGTCATTTTGTTGGTCTGTCCATGGGCGGGTTTGTGGCTCAGCGTATCGCCATAAAGCGTCCTGAACTACTGCTATCGCTCAGCTTACTAGAGACATCATCTGACGCCGAAGATCCAAAAAACATACCGCAGTACCGTAAACTGGTCAAAGCCATTCGTTGGCTCGGTATAAAGCGTGTGAGTAGCAAAGTCATGCCGATTATGTTTGGCAGTACGTTTTTGACGGACAAGCTACGCAAGTCCGACCGTAAGCACTGGCTCACTATGTTGCAGGGTAACCGTAAAGGCGGTGTGGTTAAGGCGACCATGGGCGTCATCGAGCGGACAGGTACTTATGAGCAACTGGGTGAGATTACGACACCGACACTCATCATCGTTGGGGATGAAGACGCAGCAACGCCTTATGATAAGTCTGAACGGATGCATTTTGCCATTGCTGGATCTAAGCTTGCGGTTATCAAAGGAGCAGGTCATACCTCAACAGTAGAGGAGCCTGATCAGGTCAATCGAGTGCTTAATAAGTTCTTGGAAAGCTGTGCTTAATATAAACAACGAGTAGAGTATAGATAACGAGCAGATGCACGGCAGTACTTTGCTGATTGAAAAGTACTCAATAACCTAACAAAAAAGCCGCTATCGCTTATGTGATATCGGCTTTTTGTACTGTAGATATGATAAGCAGTGGAGGACTAGCGCCGTGAGCTATATGGCGTATGTCCATCATCAATGGTACCAAAAGCTTCTGCACGGTTGACAACTTCGGTGGCCCATGCCCGATGGGTCGCGGGCTCTAGCATGGTGTTGTTATATTTAAATACTGCTTTTGCGTCAGTATGTAGAATGGCTTGTGCTTCATCTAATGTGCTGAGTGGCACGCAGTAAGCTTGCTGCACTAAGGCGATTTGACTCGGATGAATGACCGTTTTGCCCACTAGACCCAAGCTGACATCATGGTTTAGCTCTTGCATGAACAGTGTTGGCTGATCCAGATATTCAAATACAGGCGCGCTCAGATAAAACCCATGCGGCACGAAACAGCCAAGCAGCTGATAGGCTAGGGTACCGATAGGCGTATCATAGATAATGCTGTTTTTTGGTCGACGTAGACGCAGCGCTGCAAATAGATCATTACCACCAATACGGAGTGCAAATACAGGCTGACTAAAGGCCTCCTTAAAAGCAATGGCCAGCTCTTGGTTATGATGCGGACTAAACAGCGCGGCAGTTTCGAGTGTGGGCATGAGTAGGTGGTCGATACTGAGGTTCTGACAAGCCATCCGCCAGTTCGATAAGCTATACATATCGACCTTTGGCATGACAAAACCGTCGATCAGGTCGATATGAGCATAGTCCGCCAGTTGTTGTAGCATCGATGGACTACGCGGACGTATAAAGACCAATGGTCGCGTTGGATGCTGTGCGTGAATAGCAGCGGCTCTAGAGGGCGCATTGATGCTGTTGACATGTTCAGCCCAAGTATCCAGCAGTATACGCAAGCGCTCAAGTGCCAGCTCAACGTCTTCATGACTGACAGCATCCTCTAGGCAAATAATAATACTGTTGATCGTAGGTAGCTTGTCGCGCTTGATGACTTGCCAAATATCTTGCCGAGTAGCAGGCATGTATAGACTAGCACCCAGCTGATAGGGATGATGCGTATGCGGTCTGACCATCGCATGACGCTCAGTAATCAGATGCGCATAAGACTGGGTATCGTGGTAAAGCTCTGACTCATTGTGTTTGGTATCTGACATAGTTGGCATCATAAATAGAGGAATAAGGGACAAGCGTTCAATCATGCGAGATGAATTTGTGCTACAGGTACTAACTGTCTTTCGTGCGTTGCTTGATCAGAGTGATGGCTTGATAAGGCAGTATTTTATCACCTAATACGTCAATAGTGATGCCTCGTTGCTCACATAAATGACGCAGTAGTACGGTATCGGGATGCGCCGCGGTCGCGAGCAATATACGCTCGGGATCACGGCGCAAGATAGCGCGCGTCGCCTCGGCAATCGTGGGCTTAATACGGTTGCGATTAGTGATGTTATAGTCTGCTGCGAGCGTATCTATCAATGCAGCTGTCTGGTAGCGCGGCTGCTGATAGGTTGGCAAACACTCTGGTGGCGCGGTCAGTGAGCGTCTCGCTGCATCGACATGATCGATAAATGCCAAGCTATGATCTGCCTCTATCAAATCTTCATAAAAAACACTGCGATGAAGACCTGATTGCGGCTCGGTATATAAGCTGCGCGAAATCAGGCCTGATACGGTGCTATTTAACAAGCCTGATGGAATTAACCAATCTTCTGCGCTCGCCGCGAGCCAAGCAACGCCCGCCGGATCGGCAAGAGTCAATAGCGGAATAACATTCGCGCCTTGGTGAAAAATATTGGCAAAATTGGCATGAGACGTATCGCTAAATACGTCTAAGCTGCGCGCAAGCTCCTTATAAATCGCGCCTTTACCTGTCCAGCCATCGACGAATACAATCGGACTGTTTGGGTACGCGTCCAGCAGCATTTGCAGCGCCACAGGATCAAGCCCGCGATCACGAATGATGCTGATACCATAATGCTTGCTTGGTAAATGATAGCTACTGTCTGTGTCCGACAGTGCGCGCTGCAATAGTACGCCAATCGGTAGACCTGCCCGTACTAAGCTGACCAAGATCAGCGGATGCTCATCACTGACATCATGACCAAAGACATCATGTAGGGTATGCGCTAAGTGTGCGATATCAGTTGCGGCTCTCTCACCACCTTGCGTTAGCGCTTGACGGTATAGCTGCTCATGCATCGCGGTAGGCGCTTGCTCTAAGGTTAACATATCAGAGTAGTGACGTTGCCCACTTTGAATGAGTGCCTCTTTTTGACTGACCGGCACATCGGCAACAGCGTCTTTATCGACGATATTGAGTAGGACCGTCACATCGCTGGCAAGGTAGCTACCTGAGCCGTAGTTGTTTAGATTCGCTCTATGGGTCTGTATGTTAGGTAAAGTCATAATATGAATAATGGCACTCGTGATGATAATGAGGTTATGTGTCTGTTTTTTGGACTAGTTGTTTAAACTGATAGCTAAGACTGATAGTGATCATGTATCTGACCGCGGCTTGGCATACCGTACCAGTCAAGCAGTTGCAGAAAAGGTAAGTCCGCCAAGCTATCACCAAAGCCAAAACTGGGACGCTGATGATCTAAATGATGGTCTAACAAAAACTGTACGGCATGATGCTTGTGAACCGCATGGGGCAATATCGCTAGATTATTGGCATTGACGTGTACATAAAAATCTTGCTCAAAATCACGTATCAATGCTGGTAATTGTTTGGCTAAGTCGACCAATGCTTGATGGTCTTTTTGCGCGTGTTTAATCGCTAAATAAATGGTTAATTCTTCCTCGACAGAGCCATTGCTAAAGCAATCAATATGCGGCGTAAATACCAACTGACTCTGCTCACTTTTGCTATGACTAGCAAACAGCTCGCTCAGTTGGTTTAACTTATCTTGCAATGGTGCAAGCTTGTTATACATATGTTGCTGCCATTTGCTTAGTAGCTGCCCATTAGCCGTTAAAATAATGGCACCATGAGTCAATACTTGCCAACTGTCAAACGGCAGCTTCACACGTTTTATTTCACTACGATCTCGCGCCGTCACGACTATTAGGTCGGTACTAGCCAGTAACCAGTTAAAAAAGCTCGCTTGGCGCTGACTCATAAAGCTGAGTGGTTCATCTTGCTTATTAACCGTCGCACATACTAAGTTTTCAGTTTCAGCAGTAGGCAAATCCCATGCGTCGATTTTACGTTGGGTTTGAAAAAGTGTATCGTCCAAATCCATTAAGGCATATGGTTTGATAACATCGGGATTGGGCTTGAAAAATGGGGTAGTCATGACGTCGTCCATAAACAGGAAGTATGAAGGTGAAAGAATGGTTTAAGTCGTCGGACTGACCACCAAAACATTATCCAAACCGCGCCACATCGCATCGACGCTATCAGCAGCCGTTTCTACACACAACACAATCAAGTCCCACTCATTGGGATCAACATTATAAGCAAAGTTGGTCATACCCAATCCGTAATTATCATGAAAGCTCAGCATGGTAGTGATGGCCCCGCCAAGCGCAATCGGTGAGCGAGTCAATGCACTAAATTTCACGATAGTATCCGTGTCAGCTTTGAGGTTTTGATATGTTGTCTCAAGCCATTCCGCCAATAAAAATGGCAACCAAACAAACTCATTGCTGCCCAATACCAATATTTTTTTGGGCAGTTGACTCACATCAAAACTGTCTTGATCATGAAAGCGTGCAAATGTAGCCTTAAAACTTGAAAGATAGTTATCAAAGCCATCTGTGCTATTTAATGTAGGAAAGCGTCCCCAGTTGCCGGTAAATCCAAGCGCTTGGCTACCTGCTGCAGTAGTATCAACCGATGGCATAGTGATAGGCTCTGGGTTGGGTGCGTCTGTCCATTGCCATGCTCCAGACAGCAGATGATGACGATGAAACTCAATACCAGTCAAGCGATCCGCCATACGCGTAGGCTGAGCGTCATCTGTCTGCTGGTTTGTATTCTCTTGATCCAATGACCAATCAACCAGAGTCGTTAGATGCACTTGCTCTAATTGTGTCAGCCCTGCATCACGTAAAGCCGTGACGACATTAACACAGGTATTGCCTGTTGACGCTTCGTCATCGACCATGATTAGCGTTTTGCTAGCGAGCAGCTGTGCTTGTGTGATGCTATCTGTACTTTGATAAATCAAATGCTGGCTGGCATGACTGTGATCTTCACAAAAAGTCGTGAATAACGAATTAGCATCATTAGTATCGCTTTGTTTACCCTGATCAAGGCTTTCATCATGTTGAGCATGACGAGTAGAGTTCAGTAGCAGCGCCTGCGGATAGCGTGTTTGTAGCGCTTGATGCACGCCTGCCGATAGACCGACCGCAGTCTCTGCCATACCGATGACTAAAATTGGCTCGGGCAAATCATTAGGAACTAAACTGGCCAAATCAGTAAACGCATTTCGCATGGTGCTGGGTGCCACGGGAATATGACGACCCAATACTTTTGAGACAAACAAAAACGCCCGTTTTGGGTTAATGCGCTGGGCAAATCCAAGCAGATCTTCTAGTTGATAGTGGTCGCTGTGTGCCAAATCACGATTAGTGGTTGCATTCGTCTGATAGGTCAGATCCAGCGTGCCGCGAGGTAGGGTGATGCTTGTACTGTGTTGCTTATTTAACATTCATATTCCTTTGCGCTTTTCATTTTATATAGGTATAGATTTCTTAACCCTGACAGCCAACCAGCCATAACGCGCTACGGCTTTGCTTGCTGAGTTGCGGTGTGGTTAAAGTCATATCGCTTGATCTATCAGTCCTATTCTCCAAGCTGATACCAGCGCTTGCAAGCAGCGCAGATAATAACTGAAATTTTACCGCATAGTTCATGTTTTGTGCGTGTTCATGGATCAGACTGGCAGTTACCATACCAACGACCTCGCCAGTTGGTAGCAATAATGGGCTACCACTAGAGCCGGGTTGAATGGGCGCGGTAAACTGAAGATAACGGATATCATCATTCAAGCCCGTTAGCCCTGAGATACAGCCTTGCGTCACTTGTAGTTGACTGCTGAGTCCCGATAGCGGAAACCCCAATGTGGTAATGGTTTCACCCAATATATCACTACACTGCTGCGCCAATGGAATATGGTGAGGCAATGGGTCGCTAACTCTGATAATAGCGGAGTCGCTACCGATATCGCTGAGTACCACTTGTGCCTCGCGGTCGGGCTGGCCCTGCTGGCGTATACCAATCATTTGGGCTGACTCGATTACATGATAACAGGTAAGCAGGTGATACGGATCAATGGCAAATGCCGTGCCTGTCCACGTCTCACCTGACTGCACTTGACGAGGCGTACGCACTTCGTTATTAGGACGCGCGTGCTGTTGCTGGGCCTCTATAATACGTGCATGTGTATCAGGTGACCGCATATCGAAACTGACCTGTGCGCGCCGCTCAAGACTTGCCAATCCTTGGGTCGATGATTCACCAAGCGCCCGACATTTGAGTTGTCCATTACGCTGATATATCTCTAAGATGATAGCGGCTTTCACGTGACGTTCGCGCGCCGTAAAGTCATAGCGAAGGGCACCATCATCGATCGTCAAGCAAACATCCTTTAGCTCAACTGCAGGTAGGTTGAGATTAGGATCATGATAAACATAAGCAATCAGCTGTAAAAAATAAACGCCTTTTTTATCAAATAATGTAGGTAAATCAAGCTGCCATATATTTGGGTCTTTTGAATTGTTTATTGTCGCCCAATCTTTCAGTTCATGCAGATAGGCAGGGCTACAAACCGCTTTGCGATTCGCATCTAGAGGCAGCCATAGTAGCCCAAGCTGCTGTCCAAATTTAAGGGGTGTGGCGGTAGAGAAGGTAATCGAGCACTGCGCGTTTGTGATAAAGGTGTTGGCGCCTAACACGAGCGCGGTCTGTGCTGTCATCGTATAGTCCTAATTGATTTTTTATTTATCCACACGGTCATTATAGTGTTGAATGTAGTTGTACTAGTGACATAAAAAGTAGTACTCATACATCATGATACAAATAGAAAATTAAAAGTATCGCTATATTTTAGAATAAGCAGCATGTTTATCTACTAGCAACGGTGATCTGTGGTAAGCACAAATGACAGAGAGCAGAGTATATATAGAAGACAGCACAATGATAATGCTAAAACGTTGTATTAAGCAGACTAATGTTTGTTTATATAATAGATAGCCATCTATCGGATATAGTCACCATCCATCGGACAATCTATCAATAAGTCTTGCTTGACTAGATAAATATCATGATAATGCGATTAAAATTCATTACTGTTTAGTAACTTTATTGCAGATTACTGTTAACGAAGTAAATGAAGAAGCTATAAAGTAACCACTTACTAAGTACTAATTAACCACGTACTTGAAGTACTCAAGACCAGCCGTTCCAATCTTATCTTAAAGCTCACTTTTTATCTTTAAATATACGAAAAGCTAAAAGTTGCCCAGCTGCAAGTAATACCATGTTTGATAACTATGCCTACACGTTTATCAGTTATTAAAAATAAGACGGTTTAGTCATTCTATGCTGAATAGCATGGTTAAAAAAGAATTTTACATATCGCCTTTCCATAATATCTATATTGCACAACAGTCAATAGTATAGAAGCTCGATGCTTCCATTAGACATGCTGCCTGATATATAAATGGTTCGGTATAGCAGCTTAGTCGTATTTTAGAAAAGGAGTGACCTTTGAAATTTTCTTGTGCATTAGAGACGTCTTCTGAACGTGTCCGTTTGGTTAATGTCATCTCGCCACTTATCAAAGCGGGTTATCAACTTGTCTCCCAAAGACAAGAGTCGTCAGGAAATGGTGGCAATATCATCCACGTCATTGCGAGAAGTATGGGCTCCAAGACACAAGAAGAACTAATCGATGATCTTTCTTCGATTGAAGGGTGCACGCTTTTTAATTTAGAAATAGATGACGAGAGTAGCTCATCAACCGCGCCTGCACAAAAGGTTTTAGACGAAAAAAGTGTTCTATCCGCCATTGGTGCCTATTATCCTAAGATAGCAGATATCGTTAGTGAGTATGAGGCAAGCCTACCTTTTGATCGCCGTGTAACAGCGTTGCAAGAGTTGGGACGCAAGGTGGGTGGCGGTATTTATCAGCGAGATTATTCACTGGGCAGCCCATTAAAAATGCCCAAGACAATCAGTCGTGAGCTTGTACCAGCACTGAAAGGGTTGTCCAAAATTAAAGCAAAAGACAATGTCATTTATTTAATCAAATGTCCATTTTGCAAGTCGGCAAACCACAACCATTCAGGGTGCCACTTTGTTGTGGGATACATAGAAGGGTTTTTGGCAAGCAACCCTGCTGTAGATAGGGTGCAAGTCGAAGAGACTAATTGCGGCGCCAGTAGTACCAATATTTGCGAATTTACCATCGGGTAGGTCAGCACGACGCATAGATAACTCACTGTCTATGTAAACCAATAACGAGCGTATGATGTCCTGCAGTTGATCCAAATCAGTGTTATATGGCTCAGTTTTTATTAAACACAAAAGGCAAAAAAATGATTGAAGTTGAATATAACTTACTTTTGGTACTGGTCTCTTATGCCATTGCAGTATTTGGCTCTTATGTTGGTTTAAATCTTGCCATTCGAGTACCCTCTGCAAAACCAGGTTCAGACCTGTATTTTTGGGTTGCGCTATCTTCGATTGCGATTGGTGGTGCTATTTGGTCGATGCATTATATTGGCATGATGGCAGTCGACATGAAGATGCCAGTTACCTATGATTTAGGTCTGACGATTGTCTCGATGTTGCTGGCTGTTGGCTTTGTGGCTGTGGGAATTATCATTGTAGGACGCGGCGACTCTAGCACCGGTAGATTGATCGGCGGTGGTGTTTTGACAGGTTTGGGTGTTGCAGCCATGCATTATACTGGTATGGCTTCGATGCAAATGGACGCGACTATGTCATACAACATACCGCTTTTGATTACATCTATTGTGATTGCTATCGTGGCTGCTATTGCGGCATTATGGTTGGCCTTCAATCTACGCGGTACGCTACAGCGTTTTGGTAGTGCGTTTATTATGGGCATCGCCGTTTGCGGTATGCATTACGTTGGTATGGCAGCGATGGAGATGAATATGACTGGTCATATGATGGATATGGGTTATACGCATGACAGTGCTATATCTTCATCGATTATGATTTTTATCGGTTCGGCTATCGTATTGGGCTTGTTGTGGTTTATTGCATCTAAGAATGCACCTAAAAAAGCAACACTGGTATTTGGTGACTAACTTTAAGTTACTGCTTTGCTATTGATATATCAAGAATACAGGAAAAAGGGTTTTAGATAGTCATCTAAAGCCCTTTTTTTGTGGCTACTTTTTGAGCCTACTAATATGGTTATTGACACGTCGTATTTTTAAGTATGCAATCAGTCACTCAGCAGCATCTTCAGTTACTCAGTAGTGTCTTCAATTTTGACACTCACCATGATAGAGCGTACTTGACACGGCTCTATTTGCTGCGTGATATCAGCCAACTTTGGTTTATCGGTCAGGCCGAGCCAATAGCCAAAACCAATTTGCGTCAAATCGATCCCGCTATGCGTGGTGTAACCAATACCACCAGATGGGCGGCTATTAATCTCAAGGACGCGGTGTTGTCCGTCATCATCGGCTTTGGTTTGTACACTCACGATACCGTCACAGCCAAAGGCTTTAATCAATGGAATAACCACATCCATGACTGATTGCTCATAGCCAATATGCTGGATCTTGCCTGTCTTATAGCGAGTAACGGCCGCTAGTACTTCACCATATTCGCAGACCACATCGATTGAGTACTCTTGCCCTGATAGATAAGGCATAAGCAGCATAGGGATAGGGCGCTTATGTACCATTACGCTATTGTTGTAAGCATTGATAAACTGCGCGGTATTTATTTTTTTCTCTTCAGTAAAGTATAAATGCTCAAAGCTATCGTAAGCACTGTCTTCAGACTTACCTGTATCCAAGCGCCAAAATCCTTGGGCAAAAATACCGACGACAGGTTTGACGCATAGGGGCTGATGACCGTGCTCAGCGAGTAAAGCCTCAAGCTCAGCAGTATTGTCAAAGCGCCAAGCATCAGCGACAGGGATACTGTGCTCATGACACTGTTGCATAAAGGCAAATTTATCTTCGATCGACTCTAATGCCGCAACGCTCGTTGCTCCTGTTAGCAAACGAATACCCGCCGCATCAAATATCTCACGGTGTGCTTCGTAATCGACGCCATTACGCCCAGTCAGCAATACTTTGACATTGTTTGCTTTGGCGTGCTCTAAGACAAATTGCCAGCGCGGCGTAGCTGGTGCACTCATTGCTTGCGCTTCATCATTGATAAATGATTCAGACGGCTCACGATAGATCTTATCAGCAAATTCAAAAATCTCAGGGCGGTTGTGACGGTGTGAGGCAATAATATTAAAAGAGTCGTTTAACTGGTTTTTTAGAGTCTGCAGGCTCTCTAACATATCGCGCTGGCTGGACTGACCTTCAGCTAACCAAGCAGCTACTGGTGTGGAGTGGACGCTATCGTTAGCAAGGTTATTCATAGTTTTCTCAGCGTTATCATTGTGTGTAGGAAACAGGATCAATCAGCATTGCTACCGCAAAACTGGTAGCAATAAGGGCAAGACGATATCATCTAGCAGCATGTATTATATACAAATGGCGCCTCTTATAAATGCCTCTCATGAAATAGTCACATGGATTTTTCAGAGTGTTTTTATGACTCAAAGTATGATTGCTCGGTTCAAAACTCTCATAATATCCATGCTACTATATGACGATGATGGACATAGCAATCAAAATGACAACGAGATAATAAATAATCCAAAGGACAGATAATGAGTCAAGTGCAACCCCAAACATTAGTGGCAGGTGCCAATGCACCGTTACCAACTGACAATATCAGTATTCGTATCTTGAGCCAAAGCGCTATTGACTGCGCAGCGTATCGCCTAACCACAGATGGCAAGGTACGCGGCGATGGCGATATGATATTTTATGGACAGACCCGTAGCGATGATGGCAGCGTTAGCTTTCGTGGTCACGATAGTGATGGGTTTTTTGATATCAACTTACCTGCACAACCTACGAGTATCGAAAAAATCGCTTTGGCGTTCTCTAGCGCGCAGGCATTGGCCCAAGTTGGCGACGTGGATATTCAAGTCCTACAAGGCAGTCAGGTACTCATGAGTTGCCAATTGAGTGCTGCTGGGCGTAACGAAAAAGCCATTATTTTGGCGGAGTGCTACCGTCGTCAGGGTAGTTGGAAGTTTCGTTTTATTGCTCAAGGATTTGAAGGTGGGTTAAAACCGTTGTCTGAACATTTCGGAGTCGAAATCGCAGATGAGGCACCAGAGCAGCAGCAAAACCCTGTACAAAATCAGTCGCAACCGATCAATACGCAGCGACCTATCAATACGCAAAAAGCAGGCAACACCTCTCAAGCGAGTACTCCGCCACCGATTCCTACCAGTCCGTCGATTAATCTAAGCAAAATTACGTTAACCAAAAACCAATCGAGCATCAATCTTAAAAAACGCGATGACTTTGGTAAGATTTCAGTGAACTTGGACTGGAACCAACGTCCAGAGAGTAACAAGTCAGCTCCCAAAAAAGGCATCCTAGGAGATCTATTTAAACAGCATCAAGCGAGCGGTATTGATCTTGATGTTGGCGCGATGATTCATCTAAAAAACGGTGAAAAAACCCTGATTCAAGCGTTGGGTGACCGTTTTGGTAGTCTGCAAACAGCGCCGTATGTGTGCTTGCGAGCCGATGATAGAACGGGGCAGGTGAGCGGCGGTGAGTGGCTCGATATCAATGGTCAGCAGTGGTCACAGATTGAAGAGGTGTTTATTTTCGCCTTTATTTATGAAGGCGCGCCAAACTGGGAAAAAACCGATGGTGTTGTGACCATTCATGTACCGGACCAGTCACCGATTGAGACCCGTCTAACAGAAGGGGCTGGTAACTTGCCGATGTGTGCAATTGCGCGTTTGGTCAATCAGCAAGGCAGTATCAATGTAGAGCGCATCAATCAATACTTTAAAGGCCATCAAGAAATGGACAAAGCCTTCAACTGGGGTTTTAGTTGGAAGCGTGGACGTAAGTAATGGCTTGAACCATACTACTCGAAAACCCCCTCGTTGCTACAAAAGCGACTGGGCAAATAAGAAACCCCGTCTGTGAATAGACGGGCTTTCTTATAATAAAATGAGTCAATAAATCAGATAAATTATTATCCAATCAAAATATCAAGTCAATTATGCATGTGGTGTGATAGCAGGCATCAAGTCATGGAAGGTACGACCAGAGGCAGTTTCACCAATCGCGTGCATTTTCCATTCGTTGTTATGACGATAAACTTTTGCCATTACCATCGCGGTATGTCCACCTTGTGCTGACAGATTATAACGTGCTACTTCGCTATTGTTGTTGGCGTTAACAATACGGCAAAATGCATTCTCTACCGTTTCGAAGGTTTGACCGGTAAAGCTATTGACCGTGAATACTAGAGAGACCACATTGGCAGGGACTCTTGAGAGATCGACGTTGATAACTTCATCATCACCATCGCCATCACCAGTACGGTTATCACCTGTATGGACGATACTGCCATCTTTTGACTTTAGCTGACTGAACCAAATAGCGTCAACTGCTTGTTTATTGGCATCGAACATAATGCATGAAGCATCTAAGTCGATAGAGTCGCCGCCACTACCGCCGCCGAATAGTTTGCCTAAAAAGCCACCTTTTTTATCTTGTGGACCTTGAGCGACATCCCAGCCCAGACCCAATTTAACCTGAGTCAGATCGCCGCCAGCTTCTTTGCTTAGGGAGATTTTCTGCCCTTTTTGTAGACTAACTGCCATGTGAGTATCCTTATAATAATTATGAGTAAAAACTGCGAATAAAAACGTGATTAAAAAATGCTATAAAATATTATCTAAAAATCCGCCACCGCCGCCGCGTCCACCTGAGCTACTGCCTAGTACGCTCTGTAACCAACCTTGATAGCTATCGCGATTGCGCGAACAAATAATCACTTTGCCCGTTCCTGAAAAGTTCAGAACCATACCTTCGCCACTGGTTACAGAGTTGATGATATTGCTCATAATGCCTTTTTTCTTACTGGTCGAAACGGATAGCTTATACTCAAGGTTCGAGTCCCAGCAAACGACATGACCGTTATCAATAATGACATCTTTGTCTGGCGTCACCTCAATCTCAAACAGTGAGCCAAAGCCAGATACCACGACCTGTCCTTGACCTTGGGTCTGCATGACCATGAAGCCACCAGTATCCCCAAATACCGCACCGCCCAGATTACGCTGAATATTGGCTCTAATATCGACACCTGTCTGCGCGGCAACAAACGCACCATCGCTGAGCGTATATTGTTGTTTGCCGACCTCGATGATTTGCATATCACCATCTAGCGTAGGCGCGAGCAGACAATCGCCTTCACCATTGACCGCTTCAATCTGCTGCTGAAACAATGATTCATCATTGGCGAAACGGCGCATGAGTGACTGCATAAGTCCACCTTGGAGTTTACCTTTTAACTCAAGGTTAGACTCCATCATCACCATTGCATTGGCTTCACAATATATCGAATCGCCTTTTTTGAGATTACAGTGTAAAAAAGGCTCAATAGTACCGATCAAACTGAATGTTGCGGACATGGGTGGCAAATCCTTATTCTAATATCTTTTTTAAGTAGCTTTTTAGTCAGCCAATTAAATTTAAAGCCATCAAATGCGTTAAAAGGGCACACTTGATGGCTCATAATTATCGCAAACAATCACCTGATTGCGATAATTGGCTGGTCAGACGTTTACATTATTTCGATATTATACGTTGACGCCATAAGAGGCTGCTAGTGGTCCAAGACCACCACTGAAGCCTTGACCAACAGCACGGAATTTCCAGTCACCATTATGACGATATAACTCGCCGAAGATCATAGCCGTTTCAGTACTACCATCTTCTGATAGGTCGTAACGAGCGATTTCAGATTCGCCATTATCATTTACGACACGGATATAAGCATCGCCAACTTGACCAAAGTTTTGGTTACGTGCCTGACCTTCATAAATAATGGCACAAATGGCTACTTTGTTTACATCAGATGGGATGTTAGCAAGATTGATTTTGATTTTTTCGTCATCGCCATCGCCTTCACCAGTGCGGTTGTCACCAGTGTGCTCAACAGCGCCATTATCTGATTTTAGGTTGTTAAAAAAGATAAAATCTTGGTCATTACGGACTTTTCCTGCTTCATTGATCAAAAAGCCAATGGCATCTAAGTCAAACTCTTGACCGTCAGTTGCGCGTGGATCCCAGCCTAGACCGACTGTAATGTTAGTTAAACCTGGCGCTTCTTTTGATAAGTTTACGTTGCCGCCTTTTGTTAAGCTAATAGCCATACAAATATCCTTTGGATTAATAGTTAAGTGGATTAATTATAAAAAATAAATTAAAAGTTGTGCAGTGACTGATATATCAGCCAGAACAGCAAAAAACTGAGCTGTACGCTATATGCTGTATATCATTACGTTTTACTATACTAAGCGTTCGCTCACTAAGCAAGGCGTATTTTGTGCGCTTACTATATGCTTACCAAGGGACATAATAACCCTGCAAACTTGATACTTTTTAATCATCTTAGCAATAGTGGATAAGATATTGTTATGAAAAGTAAACGTCTAATCTAAGCACATATACATGTCGTGCTTATTCTGCAAAAACTGACCAACCAGTTTCTTGCACAAAACGCTCTAGCGCTTTTAATCCAAGTTTAGAGTTGCCTATATGATCAAGCCCTGGTGACCATACCGCGATAGAGCCTTTACCGGGCGCTATGGTCAAAATACCGCCACCAACGCCACTTTTACCAGGTAAGCCCACACGGTAAGCAAACTCTCCAGAACCATCATAATGACCACACATCATCATTAGTGAGTTAATACGCCGTGCTCGGTGTTCATTGATCACACGTACTCCTGAGTGCTTATCAACCCCATTAGAGACTAAGTACAGACCGGCACTGGCTAACTGTTGGCAATTCATGGCAATCGAGCATTGATGAAAATAGGTACCTAATACATTGTCCACCTCATGTTTTAGACGACCAAAGGATTTCATAAAGTGTGCTAAAGAGGCGTTTCGGTCTTTGTGCGCCATCTCAGACGCCGCTACTTTATGATCAAAGCGAATTGACTCGTCATCTGCAATGAGGTGAACAAATTGAAGAATCTCACCCAATGTCTCTTTGGGTTTATGACCCATCATAATAGCATCCACTACCGCAATAGCGCCGGCATTGATAAATGGATTGCGTGGGCGCCCAGTCTCATGCTCGAGCATCACAATTGAGTTAAAGGGGTCACCAGATGGCTCACGACCAACGTGTGTCCACAGCCCATCACCTAACTTGCCAAGACCAATAGTCAGGGTAAATACCTTAGAGATACTTTGGATTGAGAAGAGTGTACTAGCATCTCCTGCAGTATAGAGCTGTCCATCGGGGGTAGCGACTGCCATACCAAACTGGTCTGCATCTACATGTGCCAGCTGAGGTATGTAGTCTGCTACTTTTCCGCGATCGGTTTCAACTGCCATTTCTGCGGCGATATCATCAAGAATTTGCTGTATATCAATCATGAGGTCTTATTTTTGTCGTATTGTTGAAGGATGAGGCATTTGGTAATGAAGCGGGGTGCCTATAGTCAAGCGCTCATCATACAGAATGACGTACTCGTAGTATACGCATACATGAATAAAGGATGGGGTTATATCGCGCTAAAAGTGACGAAAAAAAGCAGGTCATACCTGATGATATGACCTGCCTAAATGCGTAACAGTAGATACAATACTAATAATCTGTCTTAGTTTAAGCTTGCTCTTTCAGCTTTGCGGTGCTGCAGTGATGCCAGCAGCGCCCAACCGATAAAGGCAATACCAATAAGACCAGTAATAATCTCTGGAACATGGAACTTGACTGACAACAACATGATGAGTGCCAAGGCACCGATAGCGTAGTGTGCACCATGCTCAAGATAGATAAACTCATCAAGCGTGCCTTTGTCCACTAAGAAGATAGTCATAGAACGTACGAACATCGCACCAATCGCAAGACCCAGCATGATAACGATAACGTCATTGGTAATCGCGAATGCGCCAATCACACCATCGAAACTGAATGAAGCATCAAGGACTTCTAAGTATAAGAAACCAATGATACCGCCTTTCATAATAGCGCTGGTTGCAGCTGCACCTGAGCCATTCTCTTCGTTCTCTAAGTCGGCTTCAAGGTCACCCTCAAGCATACCTGATACGACTTGCACACCAAGGTATACCAAGATACCCCAAACACCAGCGATCAAGACAGCACTTGATTGCTCAGCAGAAGCCCACGATACGGCAATCATCAAGACGATAAGCGCAACAAACACACTCATAGCATCAACTTTGCCAAGCTTTGCTAGGCGGCTCTCAAGCCAATTAAACCAATGTACGTCTTTGTCATCAAATATAAAGTTCAAGAAGACCAGTAATAAGAATATACCACCAAATGCTGATATTTCAGCATGATGTGCCATCAGTCTGGCTGAGTACTCTTGAGGGTTGTTCAATGCCAAATCGATTACTTGCATCATACCAAGGTCAGCAGTAACAGCGACGATGACAATAGGGAATACCAAGCGCATACCGAAAACTGCGATCAAAATACCAACGGTCAAAAATATCTTTTTCCAAAACTCGTCCCAGCCTTTGAGGACTGAGGCGTTGACCACCGCGTTATCAAAAGACAACGAAATCTCCATGACGGCCAAAATAGCGGTAATCGAGAGCGTGGCTATCAAGCCGCCCATACCGCCATGTGAATATCCCCACCATGCTGCGATTGCCAACGCAATTGCGGTAAAGATAAAATCTAAATAAAAATGTCTCATGACACATCCTGTCTGGTTGCGTAAAGCTGGTCTAGTATAGACACAAGCCGCAAAAAAGTGGCTATTGCTAACCACTTTTTATGCATAATTTTAAACGAAACGTAAAGCATTACTAGTCATTTGAGCATTAAAAATTGTGACTATTTGCAACGATGATTGCTCTACGTTTTGGACGTGATATTTAGGACCGATGAGGGTCTAAATGCCAATATAGATACGCCTTTAGATGTCGACACCATACTGCTGACACATTGCTTGTAGGCCACCTGAGTAACCTTGACCTACTGCGCGGAATTTCCATTCACCGTTATGGCGATATACTTCACCAAATACCATTGCCGTCTCAACAGAATAGTCTTCTGCCAGATCAAAACGAACCACTTCAGTGCCCGTTTCTTCATTGACTACGCGGATAAAGGCGTTTGCCACCTGACCAAAGTTTTGACTACGAGCAGCCGCGTCATGGATGGTCACAGTCACAACCACTTTGTCTACGTCAGCAGGAACTTGAGTTAGGTTGACTTTGATGACTTCATCATCGCCGTCGCCTTCGCCAGTACGGTTGTCACCAGTGTGCTCGACCGCACCATTGTCAGATTTGAGCTGATTGTAAAAGATAAAGTCGTGATCGCCGCGTACTTTGCCAGCACCATTTAACAAAAACACACTGGCATCAAGATCGAATTCGGCACCAGAGGTGGCGCGTTCATCCCAGCCAAGACCAATAAGTAACTTGGTTAAATTTGGATCCGTCTTTGTGAGTGACAGATTGCCGCCTTTGTTGAGTGATAAAGCCATAATGTTATCCTTGTTATTAGAAGTACTATGAAATAAAAGGCGATGGTTACGCTATATCTGCGCAAACCCATCGCCTAGTAACGCTCTATCATAACAACAAAAAATGACCCAATCAAAGCCGATTGGGTCATGGTTATATTTCATATACATAGAGCAAAAAACTTACGTTTCAGACAGTTATGTGACTACTGCTCATTGCTCCACTCACATAAAGAACCTTCGTATTTGCTACATTATAGACTCTGGCGATGACGAATCTCAAAGCTCTGATGAATTGGCTTTTTGATATTAAAATCAAAGCCAATGGTTTTTTGCGTAATATCGACGATATCGTAGCGCTCTATCAACTGCTCATCTAGCTCAAAGCGCGTGAAGTTATTAGAAAAGTATAAGACGCCATCGGAGGTCAGACGATTCATCGCACGATTGATTAGTGCGGCATGATCCCGTTGCACATCAAAGGTACCTTGGAACTTTTTAGAGTTTGAGAATGTCGGCGGATCAATAAAGATAACGTCGAATTGCTCGGTATTGTCTTTGATCCACTCAAAGATATCAGCCGCGACGAATTGATACTTGTTGCGGCTAACGTCCAGACCATTCAATACAAAGTTTTGTTTGCCCCAATCTAGGTAATTCTGTGACAAATCAACGCTGGTGACTTTTTTAGCGCCAGCGAGAGCGGCATGGACACTAGCGGTACACGTGTAAGCAAATAGATTGAGTACGGCTTTACCGCGACTGTTGTCTTTGATGCGTGCGCGCATATTACGGTGATCGATGAACAAGCCTGTATCTAAATAATCGGTAAAGTTAACATAGAGATAGGCACCATCTTCACGGGCAACATGAAACTTGCCACGTTTTTCAGTGGTGTTCTGTTTGCTGTACTGATCATTACCTGACTGGCGTGCCCGTGTTTTGATAAAGATTTGTTCGCGGTTAATATCAAACACTTCACGAATACCCATCAATGCCAAGTTGAAGCGCTTTTTGGCCGTCTCAGGTGGGATAGTTTTTGGCGGTGCATACTCTTGTACATGGGCGTAATCACCATATAAGTCGATAGCTACTTTAAAATCAGGTAAATCAGCATCGTATACACGAATGTTACTCACGTTGCCTTTCTTGGCAAGCTTTTTAAGTTTGCCAAGATTCTTTTGTAGACGATTAATAAAATCCTGTCCTTCTTCCACTTCGATTTCACGTTTCTCAAACTGACTGACAAGGTGGCCTGTTTGCCCAGAGATCAGTGTTCCATAGCGGAAGTAAACCGTGATCGCACCATTATGGCAGCGCAGAGTACGCGGCTTTTTGATAGGGAGTATATCTACTTGCTCAACGCGAGACGCCAGGATGCCGAGCATTGGGTCGATACCGCTACCAGCAAAGCTGTCCTGAATAATAAGCCCAATCGCTTGGTATAACGGTTTAATCATCTCCTCATCACCCAAACGCTCACCATAAGGTGGGTTAGTGATGATCAAGGGGTTATTCAATCGACCGTCATTGACCAGTGGTTTTAGCGTGCTGCCCAGTTGATCAAGGGCACGGGTTTCGATATCGAGTAGCGGGAGTAAGTCTTGTAACCCTGCGGCAATTAGATTTTTTTCGGTGGCGATGATTGCGCCATTGTCAGCATCAAACCCTAGCATCAGTGGCAAGGTATCTGGTTGCTCATTAGCAATATCTAAGGCATCACGAAAGCGTGTCTGAGCATCATCAATCATCTCCTGCCATAGCGTCTCATCATGATGCTGCCACTCATAAAAGCCAAATTGATTAGCAGCTTTGTCGATACCCACAGCGTAATCGCAGTGCATGAGTAGTGCTTCGATCAGAAACGTCCCAGAGCCGCACATAGGATCGATCAAGGCATTGTAATAAGGCGCGTTGCCTGCCTCGTTTTTCTTATGCCAGCCCGCACTATAAAGTAGGGCGGCCGCTAGGTTTTCTTTTAGTGGGGCTTCTGTCATGGCCACACGATAACCGCGGCGATGCAAGCTGGTGCCTGACAAATCTAGATACAACTCGGCTTGCTTGTCATTGATGGTCGCAAAAATAGAAAAATCTGGGTTTTTGCTATCGACATTAGGGCGGCTGTCGTAAACTTCGTTGAAAGTGTCTGCAATAGCGTCTTTGACACGTAGCATCGCAAACTGCTGGCTCACCGCGACACGTTTATCGACAGACAGACGAATCGCAAAGGTTTGCTCCAAGCTAAACTGCTCTGTCCAATTGACCGATTTTGCCAAACCATAGAGCTGCTCTGCCACATCATATTCTGCGTTAATGTTTCGACGTTTGATGAGCATCAATACTCGTGAGGCGACACGCGACCATAGGCAAATAGTGTATAAGTCACGCAAGTTGCCAGTGACGGCAAGACGTCCCGTACTCTTGATATCGCTCTCAATACCAAAACTGGTCAGCTCAGTCTGCAGCGGTGCCTCAAGCCCATCGGCACAGGTAATGATAAGATCAAGCATCAACTCTGGTGTAACGGTTGCTGGAGATGCGGGGGCAGTTTGTTCGGTCATACGGATACCTGTGGGCTAAATTGACAAAAAAGCAAATAATAAGAGGGACGGTGTAACCCGCAATTTTACCATAATTCGTGGTGGGATAGTTCAAAATGAGGACGTACCTATATGATCAAACCCATAGAATCTGATCAAACATATCACGTTATGTGTCTATAGACGTCACATGTCTACTTATATGTTGCTAAAGGTCACTCTTCTGGAACCACTTGGGTAGTAGTGGCAAAAGGTTTGGTCGCGATAGGGTAGTCAACGTCTTTTGGCATAAGCAGGCGCATATGCGGGTAGGGCGTCGAGATTTCAGCGGCATCAAAAGCAACTTTGATCTCTTCTTGCAATACTTCTTTGATTTTGGGTATACGTGCAACCGCTGCTGGTTTTACCCAAAAACGCACAATAAAAAACACGCCATACTCACCAATTTCGGCGACTGTGGCGGAAGTCTCAGGACGATTGAGCACCGCATCGGTATTGCTGAGCACTTGCAAAATCTCTTTGCGCGCCATCTCGATGTCGTCTTCGAAGGCAATACGCACACGTATATCAAAACGGATGAAATTTTTGGAGGTTAAATTGATCACCTCAGAGGAGGCAACGTTGGAGTTTGGGATAATGACCGTGATATTGTCTCGCGTCAGGATATGGGTTGTGCGTAAAGCAATGAGTACCACGCGCCCTTCGTTATCATTGATATGAATCCAGTCGCCAACCTGAAAGGACTGCTCTAGCAAAATCGTAATACCTGCAATAAAGTTGGCAAGGGTTGACTGAGCTGCAAAGCCGACTGCTAAGCCAACAATGCCCAAACCAGCAACCAATGATACGATATCAAAGCCAAATTGTGCCATCACGCTGGCAAGACCGAGTACCAATATGAGCACCGATAAAATATTTTTGAGCAGCTGCTCTATCGAGGCGTTGAGACCGTAATGCTGCAATACTTTATGAATGATTTGACCTGATGATGCCCAGAGCACGTAGTAAATACCAGCCCAAGTGCTCGCTTTTACTGTGGCTTTGATCGTTTCCGGTTCAAAGTTTATTTGACTCATGATTGCAATCAGGCTCGCCACAATCCACACGTAACGTAGTGTTGAGCGAGCGATTTTGGTACGGCGCTCGTTCAAATGAATTTTGGCTCTGCTTTGTCTCAGGATATAGTTGGCTAACCAATAAAAAAAACCCAATACTGCAAGCAGTATTAGGATTTTGATGCCAGTACTTGTCAGCTCTACCGCCTGAGAGGACCAATTAAGGGATTCTTCATCTATGGAGCCACCCAGAGCAAGGTAGAGGCTAGTATGCAGGTCACGAATGATCTCTTTAAAAAAGTCGGTAACACTGGCGATAGGCATTGTTTCATCCATACAGGGTGTGTTTGTACAAATTTTTATATATGAGGTATCTACTAATAAGTTACCTCAAGTGGTCAAAGCAATCAAATATATTACTACTGAGCATGACTTATATCTAAAGATGCTGCTCATGACTACATAGGATTGTTTGGTCATCAATTAAAAATTGTCTTCCTGAGTGTCTTGAGACTGATATGGAATTTTCATTTTATCCTGAACATCACGCAGCGCCGTACGTAGTCCCTCTAGTATCGTAGGATGATAAAAAGGCGTGTCTAACAGTTGTTTGATACACAAGTCATTGGTAATCGCAGTGGCTAATATATGACCGATATATTCAGCATCAGGACCGACCATACTAGCACCCAAGATTCTATCGGTTTTTTTGCACCCATAGATATGTAGCAATCCGCAATTGACACCCATCACTCGGCTACGGCCCTGATTGTCAAAGCTCACGCTACCGATAACAAACTCAAGCTCTGAGTCGTTTTGGATTTCTGGTAATGACATACCGATATTGACGATTTGCGGTGAGCAAAAAACAATAGAAAAAGGCGGGGCAGGTGGACGGATATATGCGTTTTCTGTATTTTCGCAGACCATATTGCCTGCACTATAGCCTTCGTCACTAGCGACATGTAGCAGCGGAATATTGGCATTGGCGTCACCGACAATATAGATATCCAAGTCACCAATTTGCCCCGTCTTTTTACTTAAGTCTTTTGGACGGTTTTTATCATCAAGCTCAACGCCTAAGTTCTCGACTCCGAGCTGCTTGATATTATTGCGGCGACCAGTAGCGACCAGCACATACTCACCTTGCCATCGCTGAGATGTGCCTGCACTATCCTCATATTCGATAAACGCACTCGTGTTACCGCTATCTGATGTTGTACCGACATTGTTGATGGTGCTTCCCAAATGCATGGTGAGCTCACTACTCAAGCAGTCGATGGCTTTGTGGTTAATATCCTCATCTTTGAGACCAGCTACTTGCTTGACTCGGTTTAGGAGCGTGACCTCAACGCCCAAACGCGTGAATGCCTGCGCAAGCTCTAGACCGATAGCGCCAGCACCGACGACGGCCATAGATTTGGGCAAATCTGTCAGCTCAAAAACACTATTAGAGGTGAGCATGGTATCGCCAAGCTTGTCTGCCCAGCCATCAGGAATAAACGGTGAGCTACCTGTCGCCACAATGATTTGTTCAGCTGAGATGATCTCGTCATTTACCTCAATCAATCCATGCTCATTAATACGAGCACGTCCATCGATTTTTTTGTGATCGGGCCAGCTGTCTACTTGTTTTTTGATGTAGCTGGCAAAATGACTGCGCTCGTCACGCACACGCTGCATGACCTGCTTGCCGTCAATTTTTGCTGTTGCATGAACACCGAACTCGCTAGAGTTATTGGTATCATGTGCGCGATCAGCCGCCGCAATAAGTAGCTTACTAGGCATACAACCGACTGCGATACAAGTTGTTGTCCAAAACCCTTCATTGATAATGACGACGTCGTCCTTTATTTTGCTCGCTTGGCGAAAGGCATTTTGACCTGCGGTACCAGCGCCAATAATGGCAACAGAAACGTGGCGTGTGATGTTATGTGGTGCATTATCAGTAGTATCAGACGGTTTGTTCATATTATTCTCTAGTAGGAAGGGTTGTAGTAGCAGTGCGTTTTATTGGCCAAGACCTTTATATTCAAGCGGTCATCATGTTTATGGATAGTGCGTAACTGCTGATTAAATGGCTCAGCTTATAGATTATGGTGCTAATATAGTCAGTAAGCGACTGGTGTAGTCTTTGGCACGTAGGTTTCGCTGCGCATGAGTCAATTGACTGTCTTTATCAAATACAAATGCAGAGCGCACCAGACCTAGAGTAATCTTGCCATACATATTTTTTTCTTTAATAACTTCAAAATACTGGCAGAGCTGCTCATCAGTGTCACTGATAAGCGGGATTTGTAGATCATACTTGTCGATGAACTTTTCGTGAGACTCGACGCTATCACGAGAGACACCAATGATGTCATAACCTAAATCATCAAATTCGTGGAGATGAGCGGTAAACTCAGTCGCTTGAGTAGTACAGCCAGGGGTGCTGTCTTTTGGATAAAAATAGAGAATAAGACCTTTGTCCGTATTGGCAACCATCTCTTTTAGACTGATTTCATCATGGATGAAGTTACCAGCGAGCTTGCGTACTATTGTTACTGGAAAGTCAGGTAGGTCGATGGTTTCTGTGGTTGGCTTGGCCATTGTAAAATCCTTGTTGGTTTTGATTATATGTTGGTTTTATTTATCGTGTTCTTATTATAGGCAGATTAATAGAAATAAATAATCAGTTTTACACTTTGCTCATTCATTGCCAACAAAAAAGACTGGCAATGGCCAGTCTTTTGTATATCAAATAAGTAGTCGGTTAAGCAGGTTTCTGTGGCTGCTTCAAATCCAATCCGACCGTACACTGTTGCAAGTCTTTTTGCATGGTTTTTACATAAGGCAAGCCAGAGGGATCTTTTTTATCTTTTGCGTAGCTTTCGATCTCCCACATCTGACCAATCGTCATATTACTACGCACGCCGATAGTACAATTACACAGTTTAGTAGCGTCGTTTTTACTAGCAACTTTATATTTGACTGCGCCATTGACACAAGAGTTGATATTATCCTGCTTGATATCGGTAGCATTGGCTTGTGGCATGGCAAATACGGCAGCCAAGGCTAGGGGTAATACTGGCAATAACTTCATAAATTTCCTCTTACAGGTAGCGTCAGTTTTGTAGATTTGGTATTCAGTGCGTCATCAGCATATGAGCGACTATAACGGTCGATTTCATCTGATGACACAGATAATCGTTCATACCATAGCAATTATATCGATTGAAATACAATGGCGACGTGCTGTGTTAATGCAAGCGAATGTTTCGCTAATGTTGATTGGTAGCGCTGTTTGATCCGCAGTCTGTCGTCTCTATCCTGCTTGATAATGAGTAGGATCAGTGACGCCAGCTTGGCTAAACCCTTGACGACGTAATGCACAGCTGTCACAAACCCCGCAAGCCAAACCATTCGCATCTGCACGATAACAAGAAATCGTTTGTCCATAATCGACACCCAACGACAGACCAAGCTCAATCGTTTGCGCTTTAGACAGTTGTTGCAGTGGCGTTTGAATAGACAAGCGATGACCGGTAACGCCAGCTTTTGTGGCAAGATTGGCCATGTGCTCAAAGGCTTCTATGTACTCTGGGCGGCAGTCTGGGTAGCCAGAATAATCGACTGAGCTGACCCCAATGACAATATGGTTGGCATCCGTTACTTCTGCAACGGCTAGTGCATAAGACAAAAAGATTGTATTACGTGCAGGCACATAAGTGTTTGGGATAGCGTCATTGTCAATCTCGTCACGCTTTTTGCTAGGGAATTTATCTGAATCACCATCTGGTACGATCATGCTATGGTCGGTGAGCGACGACCCACCAAGTTGGGCGATATCAATATCAATGATTCTATGATTAACGTCTGCTGTCTCTGCGATGGTCTTTGCTGCGACAAGCTCGCTATTGTGACGTTGACCATAATTAAAGCTGACCGCTGTCACAGAGGCATAGCGTGCTTTTGCCCAATACAAACAAGTGACCGAATCAAGACCACCTGATAATAGGACAACAGCGTTTTGGTTTTTGTTAATAGCGTCCAACTCAGTATCGGAGGATTGAGGGAGAGAAGTATCCTGAAAAGTAACGTTAGTCATAGTGATATCTATTATTGGTTTACGAAAACGGCTATTTTAGCAAAAATCCAGCGACTACAGAACCATGAAGCGACCAATCAGGCATCATTAAGTAGCCAAGGCGAACGTGGTCAGTATGCTGATAAAAATAAAGTCCAAATGACTGTCCTCTTTTCAATCTGTTAGCAATATTTGTTATAATTGCCGCTTTAAAAGCACCAGCCACCACAGGTCATTCACTGTGCTTTACTGCAAACTGTTTTATCGCAAAACCCTTCTTATAAAGATATTGAGTAACTTATGACTGCAGCAACTTTATTTACGCCAAACATCCCTCCTAAGTTTGATGAGATGTCTGATCATATGTCTGGTGAAACAGGATTTAGCAGCTATGTTCTAGAGGACGATACCGACACAGAGGCTAAAGCGTCTAGCAATGAGGATGTCGTTGCTAAGCAAGCTGCCGATACTCAGGCGCCTACTGAGTCTACATACTTTCGTAAACTCCAAAAGAAGCTACGCCGTCAAGTATCATGGGCCATTCGTGATTTTAATATGATCGAAGATGGTGATGTGGTGATGGTCTGCGTCTCAGGCGGTAAAGACAGCTATACCTTACTGGATATTTTATTGTTATTAAAACGCATTGCCCCCATTCATTTTGACATCGTCGCGGTCAATCTGGATCAAAAGCAGCCTGGCTACCCTGAAGATATTTTACCTGCATATCTCAATCAGCAAGGCATTGCCCATTATATTTTAGAAAAAGACACCTACAGTATCGTCAAAAGCGTGGTACCAGAGGGTAAAACTTACTGTTCAGCGTGCTCACGTCTGCGCCGAGGCTCACTATATGGTTTTGCCAAACAAATCGGTGCCACCAAAGTTGCGCTTGGGCATCATCGCGACGACATGCTTGCGACTTTCTTTTTAAACCTATTCCATGGCGGGGCGCTTAAATCAATGCCACCTAAATTGTTGAGCGATGACAAGCAAAACATGCTGATTCGCCCGCTAGCCTATGTCGAAGAAAAAGACATCATTGAATATGCCAAATTAAAAGAATTTCCGATCATTCCTTGTAATTTGTGTGGCAGTCAGACCAATCTACAACGCGCTATTATTAATGACATGTTACGTGAATGGGATGATGCGCATCCGCAGCGTTTGGCTTCTATCTTTAAAGCCATGCAAAACGTAGCGCCATCGCAATTAGCTGACCGTGAGTTGTTTGACTTTGAAACACTCAGTCTTGATCGTGATAATGATGAGCGTTTATTTGAGGGTGACAATATTCAAGCAGGGCAGACTGATAGCTTGGCGGATATTGGTTTGCCAGTATCACCAAAAACGCAGACGTTCAATCCAAAGTTCGCCAGCGAGAAGTTACATCCGGTAGCGCCAGAATTAGCAGCAGACAGTACCTCAAAAAGTGAGCGTACCGCCCAAAAAATTCCAACGATTAACCCTATTATTTAGCCTTTATAAATGAATACTGATTGAGAAAACCATAAAAAACCAGCCACTGTTATGAGTGGCTGGTTTTTTTGAATGTAGATATTAGGGCATAGCTCACTAACATTAACTCTTAGCGAAGACTGGTAATGGGTCAAAGCTAACTGTTGAGCGCGGTAGTTTTGCCACATCTTGCATGCGCCAATCATCCTGACCATCGTTGCTTACTTGCAAGTAATATTTGGCTTTTACTGAATCAAGCTCTACTTGCGCGCTGTATTTATTACCCTCGATATGCTGTAGCACGACGTCGTGGTCTTTTTTGACATCGGTTGCATGCGAGATAGACAGATCCAGCGTATCGGGGTAGGTGAGTGGTGCGCCGTTTAGTAGTTTGCCTGACTGCACGCTTTGCTCAGGATAATTAAGATAAAACACAATATCGCCATTATCTGTAAATTGCATTTCACCATGCAAGTCTAAATCATAAGTGAGCTTATCACGTGACACATCATGGTAGAGCGTCTTGCCATCCATATACCAGTCGTCACGTACCACGCTGTCACGGATTTGGTAGGAATAATAAACGAACCAGATGCACGCGATTACTACCACAGCTGGCATGCCTATGACAAAGATAACAACCATATAGTTCTTGTACCAAGGTTGAGTATCTTGAGGCTTAAAGTTTGGTGCTTGATTAGACATAAAATACCTATTTATCAGATACTTATTTATCAGAAATCTATACATCAGATATCTACAAACGGTATCAACGGATAATTTGACGGCTAAGCGCTGCCAGTTCAATGATAAATTCTTCATTCGATAGCTTACGATAGACCGCATCGCTAACTATCAAATGAAATATATAGGACCTAAAGGCTTACTGTCCTTGGGTGGTAAAGACATTCTGTTTACTGACCTGATACTTGCCGTCTTCACTGACCACGTTCAGGGTCACTGGCGTTTGACCAAACTCAATCACATCAGGGTCACCATAAATACTAACGGGCATATCAAAGCTTTCGCCTGCTTCTAATGGCACATCATTAAAGCGTAGCTCTAGACTCAGTCCATCTTGCGGTGCTAGCGTGATTTTATAAGCATGCGCATCTTGTGTTTTATTGGTCAGTTTAACGATATAGCTGTTTTCTATCATGCCTTCAGTATTGACGGAAGATAATTGATTGCGGTCACGGCGAATATCAATCTCTAACGGCACGCGATCTGTTAGAGCATATATGACCCCACCACACAGTACCGCTAATAAAGCCAAATAAGCAAACAGTCTGGGGCGAAGTACGCGGCTAGGCTCTTTTTCTGCCAGTTGACGCTCGGTTGTATAACGAATCAGCCCGCGCGGGTAGCCAACCTTATCCATGATCTCATTGCACGCATCAATACAGGCTGCGCATTGGATACAGGCGACTTGCAGGCCATCACGAATATCGATACCAGTGGGGCAGACCTGTACGCACATAGTACACTCGATACAGTCACCTAGATGCTCAGGATTTGTGCCTTTTTTGCGGGCACCGCGCGGCTCACCGCGCTCATAGTCATAAGAGACAATCAAGGTATCTTTATCAAACATCACGCTCTGAAAACGCCCATAAGGACAAATCTGTACACACATCTGCTCACGCATATAGCCTGCATTGGCATAAGTAGCAAAGGTAAAGATAAACATCGATACCCATACCCATGTAGGCCAATCAGGTATAGGAATCAGTCCTACTGTCTGCCAGCTATGATACAGAGAGTCTGTCCCCGCCACATAACTGACGAAAGTCGCCGCTGTGATAACTGAAAGCAAAAGCCAAATCGAATAGACCACCGTACGTTTGAAGATTTTACTTGCACTCAGTGGTGCCTTGTCAAATTTCATGCGTTTATTGCGATCACCAATGACCCATTTTTCAACATACTGATACAGATGTGTCCAAATCGTTTGCGGACAAGCATAACCACACCAAACACGGCCTGCATAGACAGTCACCATAAACAAAGTGAACGCGGCAATGATGGCAAATGCGGCAATAAAATAAAAATCTTGAGTTAAAAAAGTCATGCCAAAAATATAGTAGTGCTGTGAGGGCACATCGAACCATATTGCTTGTCTACCATTATAGCGCAGCCACGGCAAAAGTAAAAAAGCGGCTAAGAGCGCATACATCGTGATGACACGAATGTTTTGATAAAAACCTGTGACAAACCTCGGGTGGACACGATGCTTGGTCGCATCAAGATCAATCTGTTGGACCGGGATTTTATTGGGTGATTGTTGTGCTGACATAAACGTGCCTCTTTAAAAAAAGAATCAGTCTGCTGGCATGATGAACAAATACCTCTAGCGTTGAAGTATATGAGTGTACGATGTTATCAATGTCAGTAAATAGAGGGTAGAGAACTGGACAAATACCAGTCTCATCCACTTACCAAATAGTAGCTTATAGAGATCAAATTGGTAGAGACTAAGTTAGGACTTCATAGCGTCATACTTAACAGGCTATTTTGAACGACAGCTATTCTAACATTACCCCTACTAATAATGGGGTTATAATCTTGAAAAGCAATTACTATATCGTGATAATGTTTACTATCTATGATTGATTACCATAGTCATTCTGAATTAATAGTCATTTTGAATAAAATTCTGCAAGGATATATAAAAAGGGAGAACTGTAATGACAGTTCTCCCTTCATTAAATCTCGTCCATGTACAGTATTTATACTTAGTTAGCAGTTGCTTCTTCAGTTGCTACAGGCTGAGTCGCTGCTGCAGTAACCATTGATCCCTCAGGTGATTTACCAGTCTTGTCTGATAGTGAGTAGATGTAAGCAGCAAGAAGCATAATACGCTCATTACCTAGCTTAGTATCCCACTTAGGCATCACACCAGCACGACCATAACGTAGCGTCTCACGAATAGTCTCGCGGTCACCACCATATAACCAAATATTATCAGTCAAATTCGGTGCACCCGCTGAAATCATACCTTTACCATCTGGTCCATGACAAAGAACACAGTTGGTAGGCTCGTTGAAAATAACCTTACCTTGAGCCACTTTCGTTTGATCAAGTTCATAGTCATTTTGATTACCTGACATCGCTAAGACGTATTCAGCAACAGCACGTATGCCATCTTCACCAAGCTGATCACGCCATGCTGCCATACCACCGACACGCCCGTTATGTAACGTCGTTAGGATATTGCTGGCTTCACCACCATATAACCAATCATTGTCGGTCAGATTAGGGTAGCCTGTGGCACCTTTAGCGTTTGAGCCGTGACATACCGCACAGTTCTGCAAGAACAAACGGCTACCGACTTTCAATGCATTTGGATTTTCAGACAGTTTTTCGACATAGGGGGCAAGTTCTGCTACTTTACCATCGATTTGAGTCTGTAAGTCTGCTGGTGGGTTGTCACTACGACGCATGGTCGCTTGCAACTCATTCAGTGTCCCTAGCGTCGCGGTTGCACCCGCTGCATCGGCTTTGACCAGGATGTTCTTTTCAAAGTTATCGGTAAATACTTTGTTGTTGCTCTCAAGCTCACTAAATAGCTCGTTCTTAGAGGTCCAAGGCACTGTTTCGCCATCGACTTCTACGGTTGCGATACCTTCCCAGTGTTTAGGGAACATGGCTGGGAAAAATACCCAATAAGCAACGCCCCAAATGATTGAACCAAAAAAGATTACCAACCACCATTTAGGGAGTGCTTTGTCGTATTCTCGGATGCCATCATACTCATGACCAGTCGTACCGTCGTCTTCTAGGCTCGGTTTGTATTTGATAACAAACAACAAGACACCAAGAATAAAAGCCCAGCAGCCGATACTGATTAGCGTGATCCAAGAACTCCAAAAAAATGTCATCGTTTATCCTTATTGCGCTGCTCTTCAGACAAGGATTTAATATCCTCGTCATCAAGCGCAAGTTGTGCATCTTCTTCGAAGCGTTTTTTGTTTTTTGGCGAATACGCCCACCATGCAACGCCTACGAAGGCAATAAAGGCAGAAACGGTCGCAATTGTTTGTAATTCACCAATACCCATTAGCGCTGTCCTTCCATTGCGGTACCTAACTGCTGTAGATAGGCAACCAAAGCGTCAAGCTCAGTGGCACCAAGTACAGCATCTGGAGCACCTTCGATGTCTTCTTCAGTGTAAGGAACACCAAAACGATCGCGGAATAGACGCATTTTAGCTTGAATGTCTTCACCATCTACTTCATTTTCAGCAAGCCAGGGGAATCCAGGCATCACTGATTCAGGCACTAGCGAACGTGGCGCAATCAAATGCTGCTTTTGCCAGTCTTCAGAATAACGACCACCTACACGTGCTAAATCTGGTCCAGTACGTTTCGATCCCCATAAGAATGGGTGATCCCACGTTGACTCAGCGGCACGCGAATACGGTCCATAGCGTTCGACTTCTGCACGTAGTGGACGAACCATTTGCGTATGACAAACGTGACATCCTTCACGGATATAAATATCACGACCTTCGAATTCAAGCGCTGTCCAAGGCTCCATAGCAGGTAGGGGAGCATTCACCCCACCTTCCTCAGGGCCCTTGTTATCATAGATCAATGGTACGATTTCAACCAGCGTTGCAAAACTAATAGCAATCACGATACCAATGACTAACAAGCCTGTATTTTTTTCAATAATTTCATGCGGTGTACCAGCCATGATCGCTCCTTATACGTTAGCTGTCGAAGGTTTTTCGACACTAGGTTCATGATCCGTTGGATCAGCGACATCTACAGGCTTACCTTCTGGCATCTTGAGTGTTTTATAGCAGTTATAAGCCATAACAAACATACCCGATACATACAAGAAGCCACCAAAAGCACGACCGATATATGGGAAATGCGAGAATTCAACAGTATCAACGAAGCTATATACCAAAGTACCGTCTGGGTTCGTAGCAAGCCACATCATGCCTTGACCAATACCTGAGATCCACATAGAGACGATATAGAAAATCGTTCCTGCAGTCGCCAGCCAAAAATGCGTGGTGATCAAGCTAATAGAGTACATCTTTGGTTTGTTATAAATACGTGGTAACAATACGTATAGCGAACCAATAGTAATCATACCAACCCAGCCAAGTGCACCTGAGTGTACGTGACCAATTGTCCAGTCCGTGTTGTGCGATAGCGCATTGACTGTCTTAATAGACATCATTGGGCCTTCGAACGTCGACATTGCGTAGAACGACAATGCCACAATCATAAAGCGGATGATCGGATCGGTGCGCAACTTATCCCAACTGCCTGATAACGTGAGTACACCATTAATCATACCACCCCAAGATGGCGCGAATAGAATGATAGAGAATACCATTGCCAATGACTGCGTCCAATCAGGAAGCGCTGAATAATGCAAATGGTGACCACCAGCCCACATATATGAAGCAATCAATGCCCAAAAGTGAACGATAGACAAACGATACGAATAGATAGGACGACCAATCTGTACAGGAACGAAATAATACATCATTCCAAGGAAGGCGGCCGTTAAGTAAAAACCTACCGCGTTATGCCCGTACCACCACTGCACCATCGCATCAGTTGCACCGCCAAATAGCGAATAAGATTTGAACGCACTAACCGGAATTGCCATGCTGTTTACGATGTGTAGTAGGGCAATCGTAATGATGAAAGCGGCAAAGAACCAGTTAGCCACATAGATATGTGAGGTTTTACGTTTGATGAGCGTACCAAAAAATACAATGGCATAAGAGATCCATACCAAAGCAATCAAGATATCGATAGGCCACTCAAGCTCAGCGTACTCTTTACTTGTGGTCAAACCTAGCGGTAGGGTGATGATGGCTGCGACAATAACTGCCTGCCATCCCCAAAAGGTGAACCACGCCAAATACGGCGCAAATAAGCGTGTCTTACAGGTACGCTGGACGATGTAATAAGACGTTGCGAACAGGGCAGAACCACCGAACGCAAAAATCACCGCATTGGTATGCAGTGGTCTTAGATGACTAAAGGTCAGCCATGGAATGTCAAAGTTGAGTCCTGGCCATGCTAACTGTGAAGCAATGAACACACCAAGACTCATGCCGAAGATGCCCCAAACGACAGCCATAATCGTAAAAAATCTTACGACAGTAATTTCGTACTCACGGTCAACTGGGGCGACTGCTGTGTTTTGTAAACTCATTGGATGATTCCTTTACAGCCCGAATTATCAACAGAATTAACCAACAGTCCGCGCTATAGATATTATAAAAACTGACAAACTATAATAGCTGCGGTACATACTGTTCTTTGCCGCGCTTATCATCATAATCTTATTAACTATCAATATAGGCTGGCGTTTTATATCAGTAGGCACTGATGGATAAAAAGAGGCGCTTTGTGCACCTTGTTTACAGCCAATCGATAGTAGGATTGTTAATAGATTATCAAGATAAATAAGAAGACGCGCCGTTTTTGAGCATCAAACATCTTGTAAGGCTAAATATATATCTTAATTATTACGAAAAAATCGGTACTAATGAAGATAGATACCCATACTATAGGGCTATAAAAACGCACTGACCATAGATGTATGCTAGCGGCGGCTGACAAAAAAACATTTTTATGTAATGTTAGGTTAAAACTCCCGACTCTGTTTAAGGGTATTGTAACGCAATCCTAATAAAATATCATCAGAACTATGCGCCAAAATACAAACTCTTTGGTATAAAAGTTAGCAAGCAACTTATTATCATTGCGCTATTTGCTTATTTTATACCCAATTTTATCACGATTCTAGAGGTGTATTTGTGTCAAACCAAGACAAATCTCATTAGAGATAGACATGTGCTTCTAAAGTAATTTTGTAACAATGGGCTTACAGGTGATACAAATAGGTTTTACTTATTATCAAATCGCCCCTTATAATGAGCCTGAACATCAGTGATAGCGACATCTTATAAGTCTATCAATAACAATCATTTCAATAAATTGATAATTAGGTTGATACGCCAGACAATAGTATTAACCCAACAAAATACCAATTAAGGACAATAACATGGCAGTTTTTTTGACAGATGAATGGTTTGAGCAAGTAGAGAAGATGGGTAGTGAAGCGGGTGAGCTAAACTTGCCACCAGCACTGGCTAATATGATCGTTAACCTAAAAGTATCCGATACAGAAAAAGACATCGAAGCCAATTTTGCTAATGGCCTATTACATCGCGGTTTGAATAGCGATGCGACCACGACATTGCTATTAGATCGCAGCATTCTGCAATCTATCATCACTGATTTTGACACCAACCAAATCATGGGTGCCTTTATGAGTGGCAAAATTCGTGTCGAAGGTGATATGTCGCAGTTGATGGCAGTACAAACTGCTCGCCCAAGTGCAGAGCAAAAAGAGCTATATACTCGTATCAAATCGATGACGACGATGGCTTAGTCACGTATTTATACGACTTTTAATCTAGAATTTTGAATGGTAAAAGTCGATAAGATACAAAAAAGCCCCTAATATAAATTAGGGGCTTTTTGTTGTATAAAAACGAGTTATAGCACGCAATACTGTCAGCTATCCAGCTATCCAGCTATCCAGCTATCCAGCTATCCAGCTATCCAGCTATCCAGCTATCCAGCTATCCAGCTATTAGCTGGCTTTCGATGGCTGTTTTGCGCTTTGCTGATTTTCTTTGTATATCGCGGCTTGTAACCACACATTGGCTTGTACATAGTCGTGTACTTTTATACTAGCGGTCTCTGGTGTGTTTAGAGCACCGATACGCACTACAAATGGATCGGCATCCTGTTCGCGGAGCGTCACCACATCAAACAAAATAACGGATTTACCGTTAAATACGGTTTCTTGTTTCCCAAGTACTTGACCTTGACACCAAGCCTCGTCTTCTTGTCCTAAGGTATCGCCAAATAAATAAGCGCACATATGACCTAGATTGATTTCAACAGGTGCCATTTGTTCTTTGGTTTCAGGTTTCCACTCACTGATTTGCGCTTGTAAGTCATCTGGAATTTTTCCGTCATTTGCTGCAACGATATCGTTAAAAGCACGGTGATAGCGGATAGATTCTTGATCTTCTACCATGATTACCTCATTTTGTTCGCTTAGCTTAATCTCATGTGCCCATGCGCTAAAATTCACAAAATAAGAGGTATCGCGCTGATACAGATGGCGGTTGGTCGTATAGAGCTGATCAAATGCATAAATGATACTGCCATCAGCAGTACGCAGGCGTAACACTGCATCGTGCGAGTTGTCATTGGCGATGACGCGCTCGATTTTGCAGTCAAGACCATAAGGGCTATCGACGCAAGGATATGCATTGATAAAGCGCTCAGGCTTGCCATCTTTCATCGCTAGCACTTGATTAATATGACAAGGCTGATCTTCTGATAACAACAAACAGCTGTCTTTTGCACTGACATTGTTGTTCAGGCCTTTGGGCATGGCGGCGACTTCAATCATTTTTTGTAGCCACTCTGGCACATCTTGACTCATGTCATCGGTCAAAATACGCCAGTGATCACCGTGACCTGCAGACTGCTCGTCGGTCAACGTGATCTTGGTAGGAGATTGAATGTTTTTATATTGATAATTTATGGTCATGAAAATACTCAAAATTAAGTCAGCGTGAGGTTTGTATCTAATACTGCTGTTACTTACACACCATTCAGTATTTCAAATTACTGGTTTATGATGTCAGCGATATGATCAGCAAAGCATGAACAAATCACAATGTGGGGTTAATGACAATTGTCTTTAGCATATAATATATAGGTATGGACACGGCTAATAGCAAGACCCTCTCTCAAAAATAATAACAGAAACCAGTTTTTTGGTAAAAAATCCTCTCAGTACTTGCTAATGACTGGCACATATCAGCCAAATTGTGTCAAACTAGCTCCCTTTTGACGGCTGTCTTTGGCTCGTCTGAAACCCTGTTTTTGTGTTCGATTTATATGTGAGCAGTAGCAAATGTTTGATGCATTGACCGCTGCTCATTATCCAACCTATATAAAGTCGCACGTAGATAAGATAAAGAGTTTGAATATGTTTCGTCCTTTAGCGTTATTTATCGGCTTACGATACACCCGAGCAGAGCGCAGTAATGGCTTTATCTCCTTTATATCACTCATCTCAATGATCGGTTTGACGCTTGGGGTTGCCGTATTGATTACGGTGCTATCAGTCATGAATGGGTTTGATCGCGAGCTAAAAACCCGTATTTTGGGTATGGTGCCGCAGGCCACGGTGGTATCTACTGAGATCATCGGCGATTGGGAACAATTGGCGGATAAAATAAAAGAAGATCCAGAAGTGGCGGCGGTGGCACCCTTTATCCAATTACAGGGCATGCTGACATCTAATGGTCAAGTCGCAGGCATCATGGTGACTGGCGTCGAGCCTGAATACGAAAAAGATGTCTCCATCATCAATGAGCACATGATTGAAGGCAGTATTGATACCTTGCAAAGCGGTGACTTTAGTATCGTTTTGGGCGAGGAGATGGTGCAGTCTTTGGGCTTGCAGATAGGGGACAAGGTGACTCTAGTGCTTCCAGAGGCCTCTCCGTCACCCGCAGGCGTGATACCGAGATTTAAGCGCTTCACCTTGACAGGCATCTTCACTATTAGCCCAGAAGTCGATAGTCTCATGGCATTTATCCCGATGGGTGATGCCGCCAAACTATTACGTCTGCCTGAGGGTGCGCAGGGCGTACGTATGAAACTGGACGACATCTTTACAGCGCCAGCTGCAGCAGAGAAAGCCGCTGCTATTGCTCCTCAGCAGCTGTATCCTAACGACTGGACACAGACGCACGGCAATCTATTTGGGGCGATTCAAATGGAAAAAGCCATGGTCGGTTTGCTGCTGTTTTTGATCATCTTAGTGGCCGCTTTCAATATTGTCTCAAGTCTTGTGATGCTCGTTACTGATAAAAAAGCCGATATTGCGATCTTGAAGACCTTTGGCGCATCACCTCGACTGATTACCCAAGTGTTCATGGTTCAAGGTGTGGTTATCGGTGTGATCGGTACGGTTGCTGGTACGATATTGGGTGTGATATTTGCACTGACTGTCAGTGATATTTTGGGCTTTATCAATCAAGTCTTTAATCTAAATCTGTTTGATGCGTATTTTGTGAATTATTTGCCTTCACAGCTGCGTTTGCTTGATGTGTTATTGATTACAGGGGCGTCGTTTGTACTGAGCTTTTTGGCGACTATTTATCCAGCACGTCGCGCAGCCAAGATTCAGCCAGCTCAAACGCTACGCTACGAATAGCCTAAACGCACAAATATCAAAATAAATAAAATAAAGGAAGCGCTATGTCTGCCATTTTGAAGGCGACCAATATCAACAAGATATATGATGAGGGTGCAGTCAGTACACAAGTATTGACGGGTCTCGATCTAACGGTTCATGCTGGTGAGCGCATCGCTATCGTTGGTACCAGTGGCTCAGGAAAAAGTACCTTACTGCATTTACTTGGTGGTCTCGATACACCAACCAGCGGTGAAGTATGGCTACATGGTCAGCTACTAAATAGCATGAATGAGACTGAACGCGGTGCCATGCGCAACAAGCATTTGGGGTTTATTTACCAGTTTCATCATTTGTTGGCAGAGTTTACCGCTGTTGAAAACGTTGCGATGCCGCTGCTCATGCGTCCAGAAGTCTCAACGACCCAGGCACGCACCCAAGCGATTGAGATTTTGGAGAATGTCGGTCTTGAGCATCGACTGATGCACAGACCAGGTGAGCTGTCAGGGGGTGAGCGTCAACGTGTGGCGATTGCGCGTGCGCTAGTGACCAAGCCCTCGCTTATCTTGGCAGATGAGCCAACGGGTAACTTGGACTACGACAATGCGCAAAGCGTCTTTGGACTGTTGTCAGAGCTACAGAGCACGATGCAAACGGCATTATTGATGGTCACACATGATCGCAATCTAGCGGCGCTTGCTGACCGTCAATTGTTGCTGCGCAATGGTCATTGGGAGCAGTATTAACCCTTCATATGACGAGAATGTCAGATTGACGTAAGTATTGTCTATTGGCGCTAATAAGCGCTGTTCTGGTGAAATATATTGTTGTATTATCGAGTAGATATTTAATAGCAAGAGATACTGAGGCGGCTACCAATCAGCTGCCGTATCTATTTTATAGGAACACATATGATGAATTTAGATGACGATCCAATCGCTGCTTTTGGTAGTGCTGAAGAAGGTGATGAGCCATTAAAGCCGTATATCGATCCGTCTGTGTTTGAGACTATTGATAGTCAAGAGCAAAAGGATTTAATCTCGCCAGTGTTTGATGCGATTACTCTAGCTGGGGTTGATTTTGATCTCAAGGTTCAAGACAGCGCAACTGGTAAACGTTATACGCTATGCAAAAACGATGAAGTTATTGAGATTGTCTCTATGGACAAAGACTTTACAGATAAGCTCAAAGCCGCCATAGATAAGAACAAAGCAGAGTAGCGGTATCAATCAAAAACAACCTTAATACCGCTGGACTGACATAAGCGGTATTAAGGCTCAAAGGATTTGTCAGTGGGTTTTTTCTGACGTTTTTGCCAACTTGCAACGGTTTTATAGCGCCACACTGCCTTAAAGGCAAGTCCACAAATAATGCTGGTTACAACCGCCAAAAGCGTTAATCCGATACAAAATGCTGTCAGCGATACTGTGCCTTTATAGGTAATAAATGGATTGGCACCATCTGATAGCGCCCATAAGCTAAAGTCTGCAATCATCCTACCGATAAACCGCAAACTGATCACAGGTGCGTCAATAATTTTTGCGCCGATATAATATCCAGCATAAAAGATTGGTAGACTAGTCAGTGGATTAGTAATCCATGTCAGACCGAGCGCCATAGGTACATTGGCTCGAAAAATAAGCGAGCCAATTAAGGCCAATAACATCTGCCCTGGCAATGGAAAAAACGCGCTGAGCACACCAATATAAACCGCCTTGTTGAGACTATGGCGATTAAAATGCCATAAACGTGGGTCTGCTAAATGCGGCGCGAATAATTTTAAGGTGCGACTTTCTAGGACTTTTTCTGGTGTAGGAAGTAAGTCTTTTAGACGTTTTTGGGGCACAGGATCGCCTTTAATCGTTAACCACAGTCCACTCAATGATGTTGAGGGGCTGGTATAGAGTAATATTATGGATAAAAAGTAATAGTGAGTATACATAGGGCAGTAATGTCAGACAGGCATCACCTTCGTATTTCTCATCAGTATAGGGTAATATAAATATAAATGCTATTGCATCATAACTATGCTCATTCAGTTGCTTCCAATATGTCTACGAATGCAGTTATGTCTATGCCTTTATTGGCATAAATAACCATAGCGAACGACGTTATCTTATTTTGCCCATCAAGCAAGGAGTGCTGGTGTATTGGTTAATTGGCAGCCTCGTCGTTATTGCTATGATGGGGACTTTGACAGTCGCAGACAAGGTGGCGATCCCTACTGAACTGTTTTCGATAGGGCTGGCTAGTACGTCTGGTTTGTTTATCTTACTTATATTATTTTCTATTATTCTACTGACACTTACCCAGTGTCATGTCTCCTCAGCAACAAATCATCACACCTCAAGCAGCATATTCAAAAATGCTGAACGCTCATCTCGTATCGTTAAGTACTTTTTATTTACTATATTAGCCACTTTGTTGGTAGCAGGTAGCGCGCTACAGGCGTTAGTGGCACATCATAAAGCTGCAGCCGCAGAAATCACCGATCCTATACGTGTGCAAGCGCTTGTTCGTATTGAAGGGCTAAGCGACAGTGTCTATAGTCCAACCGCAGATAGTGGCTATCGACAAGTAGCCGTGCTAACAAATGTAACGCCATTAATAACTGAATTAACGCCTCAAGATTTGGCAAATAGTACAAGAGACTATATAGCAAAAAATAGCCTAAGTAATAACAACACCAATCGTTCTAACCAAGACAACGACAGTAACGTCACGTACCGAGCATTACTTAATGCTTATCCAAAAAGTGCATCGACTGATGCCACACTCTCAAACCTCAATAATTTGCAGCCTGGTGATACGCTATTTATGAGTTTAGCACTTGCGCCATTGGTGGCCTCTGATCAAACAATAAACAACGCTTCTGGTTTTGATAGCTATCGCTGGTTGCGAGGTCGGCATATTGATGGCAGCGCAAATATCTTGGCTATCAGCCCACTAACCGTAAGTAATAACAAAGCTAGCCTGAATGAGGCGTCACATCAAAATCCGACTTCTGACTCGTATCTTGAGCGCTTGCGCTTGCATATTGATATAGGGCGCTGGCAATTAAGACAGCATTTTTATAGAGACTGGTCAGCACAAACGACAGCAGAACAGCAGGCTAAAGCTGTCACGTTGAGCTTACTCACAGGCGATCGTAGTCTAATTAATCGAGATACCAAAGATTTGTATCAACTGGCAGGTATTTCTCATTTACTGGCTATCTCAGGGACGCACGTATTGTTCTTGGCTATTGTACTAGGTGGTCTCATTGTGCTGCTGCTTAATCAGTTATGTCCAGCACTTTATCGTTATATTCCGCGCTGGCAAGTGCGTTGGTGGACAATGATTGGTGCAGCCTTTATCTACGCGTTGTTTACAGGTTTTGATGTACCTGCTGCTCGTACGGCTTGGATGCTACTAGCGATTGGACTTGTGAGAGTGACATTGCTACCTATTAGTACGATTCGAGTACTATTGGCGCTGGCCATACTGATGGCATGGTATGATCCTTATGTGCTCTGGCAGGCAGGATACTGGTTGTCCTTTATTGCAGTAGCGCTATTGCTCAAATATGACGATACGTTACATCAGCACAGTACCGCTGAGTTGGCAGGGCCATATACGAATAATAAAAGCACTCACGTAAGCACGGCGCTATTGAAGCATGCTTTGCGAGCTGTCCGGCGTATTCTTAAGCTACAGTTCTGGCTATTCTTTACTTTACTGCCCATCACATTGATCTTATTTGGCAAGGCATCATTATGGGGGTTGGTGGTCAATTTATTTGCCATTGGGCTGTTTGGTTGGGTGATTGTACCGCTTAATCTACTAGCAGGACTGTGTTATCTGTTATCCCCTATGGTAGCCGACACCATTTGGTCGCTAGTCATTACCATTGTCGGCAGCCTGCATGAGCTGATTGGTTGGTTAACATCGTTGCCAGCACTGTCAGAGGCATGGCTCTATACACCAGTGAGTATGGCTATATTGCTTATGGTTGTATTGAGTATTTTGCCTTGGTTATTGCCTAGAGGTCTGCTCAGTCGTTGGTTGATACTGCCACCATTGACGCTATTAATGATGACGGTGTATGCCAATCAGCAGTCGCTGACCATAGTGCCGACACTGTATGTCCTACCGACGGGTGATTCGTATATAACGGCAGCATTGCTGACATATCCTACCGTAAACAAAGAAAGTAGTAACTGGTTGTTCTTAGCTGATCACAGACCTGCTTCTACACGAACCACGCCAAATAGCCTGACAGTAGATACACTGTCTGCTTCTTTAGAGCAGCAACTGGGGAGCTTACCGGTTAATCGTTTGGAGAGTGTCATAGTACAGAGCAGTAGCGCCGCACTGACGGATACGCTGACCTCTGATAATCAACGCATGATTTCTAACACCAACAACTCTGAGTTATTACCGAAAACAGTCATTCATTTGGGAGAGCGCCTACCGATCAGTCGATATTGGCAAGCAGGACGCTCTGAGCGTTGGTCTACGTTTCAGCAAGCATATAAAACAACAAACGGTGTCAAGAGTCAAACAAATATCAGTGCCCAAAACTGCGAGCAGGGAAGTGTATGGCAGCTTGCAAACGGAGATATATTAATAAAGGCAATGACAGGCTGGAGCCAGATAGGTGACACTAGTGTTTGGGACTGTACAATTGCCATCGATAGCCGCACACCTATACAAGTACGAAGATACAATGCAGCTGATCCACTCAAGTCATCACCTATAAATCCTCACCTGCAATTGGCCAATAGCTATCTGGATGATAGTCGTATAGATACTAGTCGTACAGACACTTCTCGCTCACGACTGATTTTAGATACCGATACACACCAGCGCGTCTGGCAAATGTGGTCGCTACTATGTACGGCCGATCTGGCTGACGAGCGCGCAGTATTTAAAAATACAACCTGGCTAGGTCATAGTACCTCTCAGGTGACAGCCGATGTCATGGTTCGTCAAAGCGTTGATACTGTCATGACCTACGATGATAAGCCTTTACCAGTGGCATTGTCGTTAAACACGCTTGATAATAGTGTTGATATTGAAGCTGTTCGCCCTCAAGAATAATGCTGATACTACCAGCGTTACAATATAGTGATATTTCACAGTTATACTATTGAACCATGGTCGAAATACAACCATACTTAGCACCCCATGAATACCGATGACTGATTTGACATAGAGACCATTACTTCTAGTGGTATCTGTCAACCTCATCTTTTTATTGTTTTAGCTTGTTCTGACTTAGGAAGTTATATGCCCAACTGGCCACCAGACCCTAACAAACGTCCTGATAATTCGCCACATCAGCCAACACAAATGCAGCAACCAAACGCGCCGAGTGGACAAGAATGGAAGGTGCTAGAAAATACCTTATTAGCTAGTGTGGTCGAGCAGCGCCGCGCTCGTCGCTGGAGCATTTTCTTTAAATTATTAACCTTTGGTTATATTTTATTGATATTTTTGACCCTAGGTCGCGGGTGCAGTAGCGCGCCAACAGGTATGGATGCCGTAGATACCAGCTCGCCGCATTTAGCTGTAGTGGAGCTGCAAGGTGTGATCAGTAGCGATGATGTGGCCAACGCCTATGATGTCAATGATGCGCTAAGAAGTGCCTTTGCAAACAGCAACTCCAAAGCCGTTGCATTAGATATTAACTCACCTGGTGGTTCACCTGTACAGTCTGATGAAATTTGGCAGACTATGATGGAATTACGTGAAGAGTATCCGGACAAAAAGCTTTATGCAGTGATCGGTGATATCGGCGCATCAGGTGCTTACTATATTGCTTCTGCAGCAGATGAGATTTATGTCAACCCATCGAGCTTGGTCGGCTCTATCGGTGTCATTATGCCAAGCTACAATGTCGAAGGTCTGATGGACAAAGTTGGTGTAGAAGATCGTACGATTACCGCTGGTGAGTATAAAGACATCTTAAGCTTGTCACGTCCATTGACTGATTATGAAGAAAAGCATGTTGAAGGAGTGCTGGCTAATACGCATAAGCATTTCATCAATGCAGTAAAAGAAGGTCGCGGCGACCGTCTCAAAAACCCTGAACAAAACAAACTGTTTTCAGGGCTGTTTTGGACAGGTGAGCAGTCTATCGAGCTAGGACTAGCAGACGACAACGGTAGCATTACCAGTTTGAGTCGTCAGTTAGAGCTAGATACCGTAATTAGCTATAGTCCAACTGACCCGTTCCAAATGTTTATGGACCGTTTTGCCGTAAAACTAGGGGCAGGTATCGGCTCAAGCGTCAGCCTTGATGGTTTCTTACCGCAAGAAGATGGCGATGCAAAAATGCGTTAAGCGTTTTATGTTTTAGATATAGTGTGTATGATTGTTAAGGCTGGGCATATAATTATGCTCAGCCTTAATTTTGTGCAACCTTAAATAAAACATATGGTTTAAAGTTATAAGAATTACCAGATAAGCGACGTATATATGCCAATTATCAGACTTGCTATAGAGCATGTCTGGTATTTATGTTGGCAATGCAACAATATGACAATGCAATAATATGACAACCACTAAAAATAATAGACAAACTAAACGATTCAACGAGAGCCTGTTATGAGTGATGAAATAAATTCGCAGACCTTTGCGGTGCTACCTGTCTCCAAGATCACCAATAAACCTGTGCTACATTTTGCCCATGCCAATGGGATGCCAAGCGCTGTTTACGAGCCATTCTTTGAGAGATTGTCAGCGTTCTTTACGATTGAATATATCGCCATGTTGGGCGATACCCCCGATTACCCCGTAGACGATCATTGGCGTAGTCTAACGCAGCAGATTATTGACAGTGTAAAAGATGCCTGTGACAAGCATGGCGTCGCGCAAGTAGTAGGTGTGGGGCATTCGCTAGGAGCCATGTGTACCTTGCAGGCAACGTACCGTCGGCCAGAACTATTTGCTCAAGCCGTGCTTATGGATCCGCCTTGGATTTATGGCAAAGTCAGCCTGTTGTGGCATTTGGCAAAAACAGCAGATAGATTGCCACTTATGAATAACCGCTTGATGGACAAACTATCACCAGCAGGTGTGTCCAAACATCGCCGCGATGTATGGGATAGCCGAGATGAGGCCTATGAAAAGATGCGCCACAAAGGATTTTTTAAAAACTTTGATGAACGCAGTTTTCAAGGGTATATCGATCATGGCTTACATGAGCGCGCGGATGGTAAAGTCACATTGGCCATTCCTAAAGCCAGTGAAGTCGAAGTGTTTCGCACCAATCCTTCTTGGTATTGGCTAGCCCCAAATCGTGGTCCGAAGGTGCCTGTTACCTTAATTATAGGTCAAGACAGTATCTTCTTAAAACGCCGCTTTCCCCAGCAGATACAGTCGCGCTTAGGCATTCCTTATGAGACGCATAAAGGGGGTCATATGTTCCCGCTAGAGCATCCAGAGTCTGTCTCAATGCAGGTGCTCGCCTTGATCGAGCAGCAACTGCCAAAATAAAAGTAAGGTACCATCAACTCGTCAGGCTCTTGGATCTGAGCTGACTGTCTATTTGCTAAGTGATATTGATATGTCCAAGAACTCTGTGTCCAACAAACCTATGCCAAAAAACTCTACGCCAAATGACCTAGCTGAACCGTCTGATAGGCAACGCTTGCCTCATCGTGCGCCATTGTTTTCACGCTTAGGAGTATTTGTATTAACAGTAGGTATGGTATTTGCATTTTTTATCAGTCAATTGGTAGGCGTATATATTGCTGGCAAGCTGGTATTACCTGCTACAAAAAATGCATCGATAGGGGATATATTCTTTTTTGGTAGTAATGATGGGACGGTCGTGAGTATCTCGATAGTCATAGGCTGCATACTGTTGGTAGCGACCAGTATTATCGTTATTCGTCTACGAGGCGGTAAGGTGCGTCAGTACCTAACATTGAAGCCGTTTTCATTTGCGGTAGGTATGGGTATGCTGGGCGTGCTATTGATATTTATGATTGCCAGTCAAGCGCTGACCTATATACTAGATATGACACCGCTGGTTTTTGTCGATCCACTATATCAATCGGTAAGCCCAATATGGCTGTTGGTCTTAGCGATGGTAGTCGTTGCCCCAATTTACGAAGAAGTTATTTTTCGGGGCATCTTATGGTCAGCGATTGCAGAGCAGTTCACAGCGCCGTCATACTCTGTGCATCACGGCGCGATAGTAGCAAGTATCGTGACAAGTTTGATATTTGCTATTATCCATGTGCAGTACGGTATTTATGAGATCAGCACTATTGTGGTACTGGCACTGATATTTTGCTATGCCCGTATTAAGTCAGGGTCACTATTACTGCCAATCGCACTACATATCATTAATAATGGGGCAGCGATGTGGCAGTATCTCTCACAAGTATCGTAGTCAAAATTGACATTGTAATAGTGACAATATGACAGTAGTGACTAAAATCTGTAGTCTGTTAAATTGACTGCATGCCAATCTGTGCTATGCGTCAGGATTTAACAACAATACCTCATCTGCCGCTCTTTTGACATCATCGAGAGTAAGCTGAGGTTTGCCGCTTAGTGCTTGTCGCCATTTACGCGCGCCCATCAACCCCTGAAATAATCCCAAATAATGTCGCGTCATTGTTGGGAGTGCTTCGCCTTTTTCAATTTGTTCTTCTAGATATGGATATAGCCGTGCCAAGATTTCTGAGCGCTTAGGGATAGTCTCGGGTGTTGTCTCACTCCACAAGCTATTGGCCTCTGCTAATAGGTACGGGTTATGATAAAACGCTCGTCCTATCATCACGCCATCGATATGCTGCAGGTGCATTTTGATGTCTTCTATCGTGTCGATACCGCCATTGATTTCGATATCTAGCTCAGGAAAGTCTTGCTTTAAGCGGTAGACATCATCATAACGTAGCGGTGGTATCTCGCGATTTTGCTTAGGACTAAGACCTTGTAGCCATGCCGTACGTGCATGAACAATAAAACGTGTACAGCCAGCAGCAGCTACTTTCTGCACAAAATCGACCATAAACTCGTAGCTGTCAAAGTCATCAATACCAATACGGTGTTTGACTGTCACTGGAATGTCGACAGCTGCTTGCATGTGCTTGACCAAGTCGGCAACCGTTTTGGGCTCTGCCATCAGACAAGCACCTATCTTATTATGTTGTACGCGATCAGAGGGGCAGCCGACATTGATATTGACCTCGTCATAGCCATACTGCTGAGCAAATTCAGTACACTGCGTCATCTCATCGATGTCTGCACCGCCAAGCTGCAATACAAGCGGGTGCTCGAGCGTATCAAAACGTAGATGCCGTGCTCGGTTACCATGTATCAATGCACCAGTACTGATCATCTCGGTATATAGATACGTATGCGGATTGAACAGTCGTGCAAAGTAGCGATAATCTGTCGTTGTCCAGTCGATCATTGGCGCAACTGAGAGGCGTTTGTTGGTCATATCAACCATGATTATTGAGCCTTAATATTTGTGTCTTAAATAAATGGATAAGGTGCAATGGACGAGACATACCATTGCACCTTAGTTTTAAACTTTGTTCAAATCAGTGACTGATCCATTATTTATAAAATAACATGATCAATCTTTTTGAATTCGGGCAAATTATAGAAGTAAAGCCCCATAATAATACCGATAGAGCCCACAAAGGCAATATATAGCGCTGGTGAGAAGCTGATAAGCGTCGTGGCGTAACCAAGACCAAAGGGGATCAGTACACCAACGATACCGTAGGTAATATTATAACAAAAAGCGATACCTGTGAGACGTACATTGGTCGGAAATAGCTGCACTAAAATGGCAGGGACCATGCCCACGATACCGGCACAGAATCCCAAAAGTGCATACATAATCAATATATAATCGCCACCCGCCTGCAAATGATAAAAGAACGCCAACGTTTGAGCGATAAGTAGAACAGAACCAATGACCAAAATTTTACCAAAGTTCTCATGGGTCGAGATCATGCCATAAAAGACACAGCCAAGAATCATAAATACGATGCCCAAACTGTGAGAGAAGCTAAACAAATCACTGTCTAAAGTAAAGTTGATTTCTATTAAATCTGGCAGTAGTAGGACAATAACAGAGGTAATGCTAGATATCACTAGAGTCAGTACCATACTGACAAAGATAGAATGCTTGCAGCGCTTGAATAACACCGTAAATGGTCTACCCAAATTCTTACCAGTTTTTGGCTTATCTAACGCCAAGAAAAATGGGGTCTCTTTAACCAGTCGCCATACCAACAATGGTAGACAGGTTAGTAAGGCACCAACAAAAAACGGCAAACGCCAGCCATAATCAGTCAACTGTACGGTGGTCATAAAACCAGTCAGCCACAGAAAAAACGCATTAGAGAAGAGTACCCCTACCAAAAAGCTAGCGGTAATGTAGCTACAAGCCACTGACAAATACTGCCTAGGCACATGCTCCGCCACAAACACCCAAGATAACGGTACGTAAAGACCAAATGCCATGCCCTGTATGATTCTCAGCAGTATGAATAACGCAGGTGCAAGCGCGCCCCACTGCGCATAAGTAGGCAGATAGGCCATCGCAAGCAAGCTACCTGCCGTGACGATTATGCTCAGAAAAAGGGTCGGTTTTCGACCTTTGAGATCACCATAACGCCCGAACAGAATACCCCCAAGCGGACGAGCTAAGTAACCAATGACAAAAAGCCCCAGTCCTTGTAGTTTGGCGACATTGGGGTCAGTATCAACAGGAAAAAACGCAGCGGTCACGATATCTGCAATGTATAAGTAAATCAAAAAGTCAAAAAAGACGATCGCACTGATGAAGCTTACGAACATAACGGTATTTTTGTCTTTTGTAGACATCAAGGCGTATTGAGAACGAGACGGCATAATAGATCACGCATCCACAGGGTAAAGTGGCCATTAAGACGATCATCGTTTAGATAATCGGCCATGATAAAAACCGGCAAATCAAAGTATATAAACAATGATTTGCCGAAACAGTAATTTTGTGTGTGTTGTAATAAGAACTTTGATTACAGGATCTGGCTTTTACCAGAAGCGAAACTGCACATCCTGTACTTTTAAGGACTATTTAGAAAAGGATTTACATACTACAGCAGCCAGTCGATGGGTAGCCAAGACATGATAGTAAGCCAAATATGATCACCCATATCGACTCGTGGCTCTGACTCGTAAACGACCTCTTTGCCATCTTCCATCGTGTGCCACTCTAAACTACCATTGTCTAGCAGCTTGACCTCATAAGCCTGATTTAACAAATCATCACTAAGCGCACCGTGTAGCTGTCTTGCTAGCTCGTCATCATTGATAATGACACCCATCTCAGTGTTGATATTGGCCGAGCGAGGGTCAACGTTGTATGAGCCAATAAACACTTGATAATCATCAACTGCAAAGGTTTTTGCATGCAAACTGGTCGATGACTGACTACGCGCTCGCCACAGTTTATTATCGCGTTTTTCTTCACCAGCCGTTGATTTTAGCTCGTATATTTTGACACCTGAGCGAAGTAGGTTAGGACGCCATTGGCTATAACCAGAGTGAACGGCAGTGACATCAGTGGCATCAAATGAATTGGTTAAGATTTTGATATTAACGCCAGATTCAGCCAGTTTCACCAACGTATCGACACCATCTTTGGTTGGCACAAAATAAGAAGAGATAATGGTCAGCTGTTTGGTTGGGCTACCAAGTAACGTACGCAGTTGGTGAACCAAATTGGTTTCAGAGGAGACGCTTTTAGACAGTTTGCCCACATCATCACTCAAGAACTGCATGTCCGTCCAACGAAAGGGAACCTGTTTGTTGATCAGATCAGTATCAATGGTAGAGTCTTCGATAGCGGCCTTATAGACAGTCAAACTGCTGCCTTCGTTGTTTTGCTCATCGATACCGAGCTTGTCCAAAGCCTTTAAAAAGTCAGGCGTAACGTCAGTATCAAATTCGGCTAAGGTCTCAATATCAAACGCCAAAGGAGACGACCAGTAACTGCCGAAGCTATTGTCAATGTCTGCGACCACCTTTCCGATAAGCAAAACATCCAAATCTGCAAACTGACTGCTTTGGTCATTACTCAGGTATTCGTTGCCGATATTACGTCCGCCAATGATGGTGATTTGCTTGTCAAAAGTCATGCTCTTATTGTGCATACGGCGATTGATACGCGGCAACCCAGTGACGTAGTTTAAGGTCGGCATTTTACGGTGCATCAAAGGGTTGATGATGCGCACTGCGATATTAGGGTGGCTAGCAAAACGTAGCAAGTGCTGATCAAACTTTGCACTGTTATTAAAATCATCTAACAACAAACGCACGATGATACCGCGTTCAGCCGCTTCCCATAAGTCTTTTAAAAGTAACTGCCCAGCTTGGTCATTGTGCCAAATATAGTACTGTGCATCGATATTGCGCGTGGCCATACCGGTCAAGATGCTACGCGCTGCAAACGCATTTGCCCCAGTGACAATCGGATGGTAGCCTGATAAGTCAGGGTGGATCTCATTTTGGGCAGTAATGGCAGTCACCAGATCAGTAGGACTTGGCTCTGCTGTGGTTTCTGGTTCAGAGTCTGGGCTATCTGACTGTTGGTATAATGCATTGACTCGGGCAGATAACTCTTGGCTATCAGACAGGTGCGGCTGCTCAGGTAGACTCTGGCAAGCACTTAGACCCAAAGTCAGACCAAGCGTTAGACTGAGCGATAAGGTGTTTGCTTTTATACTGAACGTCGACATAACGAGTTTACCTTAGTGAGTCTAAATAATACTGTTAAATAAAATGTATGAATAAGTAATGTGCTGAAATCGTTCAGCTATTTTAGAGATGATAGCATTGATTGGATGCTCTATCATCATATCACCAAAGGCAAAACCCAAATCGCCGCTCAGCTTAGCAGCTGTTTGCATATCTGCCTATTATAAATACGTTATTTTTGTTAGATGAAGTGGCTGCTTTTACTATAAGCTAGCCGATTTATATGGCGATAACAGAGTCTGGATATGTGAGCAGTGCAGTATATGATAATAATATTTCAGGGTGCTCTGAAACCAGATGTGTAGAATAAGGCGACATGATATGATAACCCTGATGAATTTGCTTGATAATCAGAAAAATAAGCAGTCATTTTATACCAACCAAAGTAAAGCAACGGAACGTCTATGAGTCAGTCGCAAACGAAAGATGAAAGCAGTTTGAACCAAAAAGCCTCAACCAATGGGTTGGATCCAAACTGGCGCAATGATGCCTTAGATTTGGGTCTTGACTATGGTATGCAAACTATTGCTGTGCGAGCAGGTCAACACCGTACCGATGAGGGTGAGCATTCAGAGCCTATCTTTACTACCAGCTCTTATGTCTACCAATCAGCTGCTGATGCTGCTGCTCATTTTGACGGTACAAAAACCGGTAATGTCTACTCTCGTCATACCAACCCAAGTGTACGTACTTTTGAGCGTCGGTTGGCTGCATTAGAAAATGGTGAGCGTGCTGTTGCAACGGCCTCTGGTATGGGCGCGATCTTGACCATGTGTCTGGCGTATCTCAAAGCAGGCGATCATCTACTCGCAGCCAATCAACTATTTGGCTCATCTATTGGTCTATTCAACAACTATATGGCCAAGTTCGGTGTGGAAGTCAGCTATGTGGATTGTTTTGATAATGATGCATGGGCAAATGCTGTTCAACCAAACACCAAAGTCATTTATTGCGAAAGTCCCAGCAATCCGCTAGCGCAGATTTGTGACATTGGTTACTTGAGTGAGCTATGCAAAGCCAATGATATCTTACTGGTCGTTGATAACTGCTTTGCCACGCCAGCTCTACAGCGCCCACTAGATTTAGGTGCGGACGTGGTTATTCACTCGGCGACTAAGTATTTAGATGGACAAGGGCGAGTATTGGGCGGTGCGTTGGTTGGTAGTGATAAGCTGATGCAAGACGCATTTACCGTGGTGCGCTCAGGCGGTATCAGCATGAGCCCGTTTAATGCATGGGTATTTACTAAAGGACTTGAGACACTTAAATTACGTATGCAGGCGCATTGTCACAATGCCAATAAAGTCGCAGAGTTTTTGGTCAATCATCCTAATGTCAGCACCGTGCATTTCTCAGGCTTGAGCGATCATAGCGCACATGAACTTGCCACACGTCAGCATCATATGAAAGGTGGCTATGGTGCTATCATGGGTTTTGAAGTCAAAGCGTCTGATAGTAATGAGTCAAACAGCCGCGATACAAAAGAAGCAGCGTGGCATGTGATTGACTCGACCCAAATGGTCTCTATCACCAATAATTTGGGTGATGCCAAAACCACGATTACTCATCCTGCAACGACCACGCATTTCCGCCTGACTCCTGAAGCTCGTGCTGAAGCGGGGGTTAAAGATGGTCTGATTCGTCTATCAGTCGGTTTAGAAGATGTCGAAGATATCATCAAAGACTTGGCACGCGGTTTAGACAGTTTGTAAAGATAGCGGTATAATCACTGTTCACGCATGACATGAACTTTACGTGGTTCATGACTACTAATTACGATGCGCACCGTATAACATTCAAATATAAAAGATAAAGAGGCAACTATGAACATTCAAGCATTGATGCAACAAGCACAAACGATGCAAAAGAAAGTAGAAGCAAACGTTGAGTCGGCTAAAAAAGAGCTGGCTAACAAAGAAGTACAAGCCGAAGCGGGCAGTGGCTTGGTTAAAGTAACGATGACGGGTCGTCATGTGGTCAAGCGTTTGACTATTGATCCAAGTTTGCTAGAAGACGAGCCTGATATGATCGAAGATCTTATTGCGGCAGCCATCAATGATGCGGTTCGTCAAGCGGACGAGTTGTATGAAGAAACAATGGCAGGCGCGACCTCAGGTATGGGTCTACCACCAGGTATGCAAGGCATGTTCTAAGCGCTAAATATGTCGTACTGAAGTCAAAAATGGGGTTGTTATCGACATGATACGACCCCATTTTTATAGCTACGATTTATAAATCCAGTTAAATAAAGTCAACTAAAGGAAAGTCACTTTGCTTACAGCCAAATTTGATCAGCTAGTCAAGCAGCTGCGTATTTTGCCAGGTGTCGGTCAAAAAAGCGCCCAGCGAATGGCGTTACATCTGCTCAGCAAAAAACGCCCGCAGGGTATGGCACTTGCCCAAGCACTCGATGAAGCCATGCGCGATATCGTTGAGTGTCAGCGCTGTCATAGCTTTAGTGATGAAGAGGTATGTCCTCTGTGCCAAGACCCTAGGCGCGATGACAGTCTGCTATGTGTGGTTGAGACGGCGGCAGATGTGATGGCCATTGAGCAGACAGCAGGGTACCGTGGTCGTTATTTTGTACTGGGCGGGCATTTATCACCTATCGATGGTATCAGTGCTGATGATCTAAATATCGACCAACTGGTGTGGCGAGTCAAGCAAGAACCCGTAGAAGAGATTATATTGGCAACGGGCACAACCGTTGAAGGTCAGACTACTGCTCATTTTATTAGCGAAGCAGTCAATCGTCATGTGAGTAGAGTCACGCGTTTGGCACAAGGCGTGCCGATGGGCGGCGAGCTTGAGTATCTTGATAGCATGACACTTGGTCAAGCCATGCAGAATCGCTCTTTTTTATAGTATTTGATAAAGACTAAGTCTTAGCCACTTTGTTTCATGAAGTTGTTATAATTGTATTCTCCTTTAATCTTAATAAGATGCATGTTAGCGTTTTATTTTCTCTTATATATGCAGGTATCTGCCCGTGTCCAATAATGTTCCAAACGCTTCAGCCCATCCTGATCCAGATAGCATGACTACTGATGTCTCAGAGCAATCAGCTCGCACTGAAACGATACCAGCAGCGTTAGACGTTGATATACTAGACATTGACGCATTGCTGGATATTGCTGATGACGTTGCGATTACTTGGGTGCGTGAGCAGAATCAATTAGTTGAGGTTATTGACGCCTTAGCGACTTGCGGACGTGTGGCATTAGATACTGAATTTATCAAGCGTGACACTTATTATCCACGTTTGGCACTGGTACAACTCAATACTGGCGATCATGTGTATCTACTGGATGCCCCGCAATTACAGCTGGCAGAGTTATGGGAAGCACTGCGTAAAGTCGATGTGGCTATTTGGCATGCTTGCGGTGAAGATCTAGGTATTTTTTATCTGCTGTCTGGTTGTCCGCCACTGACCAATATTTTTGATACGCAAATTGCCTTGTCTTATTTAACAGGTCAATTGCAAATGGGCTACCAACAGGCGCTCGCTGACCAACTGGATATGCATATCGACAAAGAGCACAGTCAATCTGACTGGTTACAGCGTCCGTTGACAGATGAGCAAGAGCAGTATGCAATCGATGACGTGCGCTACTTGCCAGCGTTATATCTGAGTATCGAGCATGCACTAAAATCACAAGGGCTATACGAGTATGTCTGGGCTGACTGTCAGCTCTACGCCAGTGACTTATATGATGCGCAGCATGTTGAAGACGATGCGATGTATCTTACGATGGCTGACTATCGCTATACCTCACAGCAAATGGCTATCCTCAAAGGAGTGGCGACGTGGCGAGAAGAGCTGGCACGTGCGACCAATCAACCGCGTACCTTTATCATCAAGAAACAAGCGGTACGTGAGATCGTCACCGAAAAACCAAACAGCATGCGTGAGCTGTCGCACAAAACAACAATGCACCGCAGTATGCTGCGTCTGTATGGTGAAGAGCTGCTAAAAGTAATAAGAGAGGCAAAGAGCCTGCCACTCGCGGAGCATCCAGACTGCCTAGTGCCGCCATATCGCTCAAAAAACAAAGTGCTGTCCAAAGCGGTGCAACAATCGATTGATGAGCATGCACGAGAGACTGGTGTACCTGCTAGCGTACTAATGCGCAAAAAATGGTTAGGACAACTGTACGAAGTCGTCGCTCTCGATAAAGATGTCAGCCAATTGCCACAAGGGCTGAAGGGCTGGCGTAATGACTGGGTCATACAAACCTTGATACCAGTGATTGAAAAGCACAAAACTGAGTTGCGTCAAGGTATGGGTATCAATGCCCAATAACGTCTAGTAAAGCTAAGAACTGATATCAAAGATAGCGTTTAATCGTTAGCGTTTAAAGACGCCGTGCACTAAGAAATATTTGGTCTGCTCAGCGACCTCTGGGTTTACGAGCATACCAGTATGAGAGACAGGCAGGGTGATATGATCTGCTGCCGCCTCAATCTTAGTTTCCTCTATATAGACGGTTCCGTCATGTGCCAGATGCTCTTTGAGTGGCGGCTTATCTGATTTACGCAGTTTGCGATTGTGATACTTCAAAAACATTTGACCCAAACCATAAGGACGATTGCCAGCGATCACGCCAAGGGTCACATGCTGTGGTAGTGGTGCGACAGTACCATCTAAGGCATCGATGTAGGAGCGACCAACGACAGCAGGAGTCAGTCGCCAGATATAATCGGCACAAACACTGCCGACATGCGGCGTCCCTAGCGTCACACAATGGCCAATCTGCCATTTGGGGTACTGAGCGACAAAATCACGAATGATTAGACCGCCCAAGCTGTGTCCGACCAGATCTATGGGATGGTCTGGATGATGGTTTTTCTCTAACCAATGGTTTAAGCGTGCGCTATTGGTTTTGATACTATCACGCATGCTCCGGTAGCTATATTGATAGGTATCAAACCCCGAGGCTTGCAAACGTTTTGCAAGTGGGCGCATTACCCAAGCTGTCTGGTGTAAACCATGTATTAGGATGACACGCGTCTTTCGTTTAGGTGATTTGTGTTGCATAGTATTGCCCAATTAACTGCTTTGAAAAATCTAAGTTAAGTGTCTCGTTGTGGATACATTTTCCATTTTTATAAATACTACTATCAGTAATAGTACCTGTTAATCGAGTATATAAAAAGTCAGCAAAATAAAAACCTCCAAGCCAGTAGCTGGCTTGGAGGTTTTTTATACATGTAGCGTTTAAACAGTAACGATTACATATAGTTTTCGATACTTGGGCAAGAGCACATTAGGTTCTTATCACCGTACGCATCATCAACGCGTGCCACACTTGGCCAGAACTTGTTTGCACGGATGTATGGCAGCGGGAATGCAGCAGTATCACGGCTATATGGATGCGTCCACTCTTCGCTAGTAATCATAGCAGCAGTATGCGGTGCATTGACCAATGGGTTGTCTGCTAGCGTCCAGTTATCTTCGCCCGCTTTGGCTTTGATTGCTTCAGCTTTGATAGATTTTAGCGCGCTAATAAAGCGATCCAATTCTTCTTTTGACTCAGACTCTGTCGGTTCAATCATTAGCGTACCAGCGACTGGGAAGCTCATCGTTGGTGAATGGAAACCATAATCCATCAAGCGCTTAGCGATATCGCTTTCAGTGATACCAGTCTCTTCTTTTAACGGACGAATATCAATAATACATTCGTGAGCCACGCGGCCGTTTTTGCCTGCATATAGGACAGGGTAGTGGCCTTTTAGCTCGGCTGCTACGTAATTGGCGTTTAGTAATGCCAGCTCTGTCGCTTTTAGCAGACCATCACGGCCCATCATAGCAATGTACATCCATGAAATAGGCAAGATGCTCGCTGAGCCATAAGGGGCTGCCGATACTGCTGAGCAGTCTTTTTGCGCATTATGTACAGGGCTCAAGGTGTGGTTGGCCATAAATGGTGCCAAATGCGCCTTCATACCGATAGGACCCATACCTGGACCACCGCCACCATGAGGGATACAGAAGGTTTTGTGCAGGTTCATGTGCAATACATCAGCACCAACGTCTGCAGGCTGCATCATACCAACCTGAGCATTCATGTTAGCGCCATCCATATAGACCTGACCGCCGTGCTTATGAGTCAAATCACAGATATTGCGGATACCTTCTTCAAACACACCATGCGTCGATGGATAAGTGATCATTAGCGCACCTAGACGATCACTGTGCTCTTCACATTTGGCTGTCAAATCATCGATATCAACGTTGCCATTCTCATCGGTTTTGACGACGACGACTTTCATGCCCATCATCATGGCGGTCGCAGGGTTGGTACCGTGTGCTGACATTGGAATCAGGCACACATCGCGATCGGTCTCGCCGAGTGACGCGTGATAACGGCGAATAGCGAGTAGACCAGCATATTCACCAGAGGCGCCAGAGTTTGGCTGCATAGAGACGTCATCAAACCCAGTAATGGCTTTGAGCTGATCTTGCAAACTATCAATCATCGCAATATAGCCGGTGACTTGGTCACGCGGTGCAAAAGGATGCACGTTGGCGAACTCAGGCCAAGTGATTGGTAGCATCTCACTGGTGGCATTCAATTTCATAGTGCAGCTGCCCAGTGAAATCATGCTACGGTTCATCGCTAGATCTTTGTCTTCGAGCGACTTGAGATAACGCAGCATTTCATGCTCGGTATGATGCGAGTTGAATACTGGATGTGACAAGATATTATCTGTACGCAGATGCGCACTATCGAGAGAAACGCGAGCGGTTTCAGGTAGCTCGTGAGACTTACTTACAAAAAGCTGAGTCAAGATTTTAAAATCTTGCTGATCGCTGGTTTCACTAAAAGCAACGCTTAATTTGGTGTCGCTTAGACGCCATAAGTTGTAGCCCACGTTGTCTGCGTTTTTGAAGATTTGAGTAGCCAGTTTTTCTGAACCGCAATCAATCACAACGGTATCAAAGAATTGATCATGTACTACATTTAGGCTGCTGTCATTGGCTTCTTTGATAGCATCAGCGAAAGCAGTCGCAAAGGCATGAATACGCGTGGCAATGCGTTTGACGCCGCCTGGACCATGATAGACCGCGTACATACCAGCGAGATTGGCTAGTAATACCTGTGACGTACAGATGTTTGAGTTGGCTTTTTCGCGGCGGATATGCTGCTCACGTGTTTGTAGTGCCATACGCAGTGCGGTATTGCCTTGCGAGTCTTTTGATACACCAATGATACGACCAGGCGCTGAGCGTTTGGCTTTATCAGAAAATGCAAAGAAAGCGGCATGTGGACCACCAAAGCCCATTGGAATACCAAAACGCTGCGTGCTACCTAGTGCCACGTCTGCACCCATATCGGCAGGTGACTTAAGTAGCACCAAGCTCATGATGTCGCTGACGACACTCACATAGGTTTTGTTTTCTTTTACGGCCGCGATGACATCTGTTAAATCTTTAACGTCGCCTTCTACGCCAACATACTGGAATAATGCGCCAAAATAATCACCAGATTTAGCCGTTTCAAAATCACCAACAACCACGTCCCAACCGAAGTATTTCGCACGCGTATGAATCACATCTAGCGTCTGCGGATAGACACGTTCATCAACGAAATACTGTGTTGATTTACTTTTGCTTACGCGCTTTGACATGGCCATGGCTTCTGCCGCTGCGGTTGCTTCATCAAGCAATGAGGCACCAGCTAACTCAAGACCAGTCAAATCGATACATACTTGTTGGAAGTTTAGCAATGCTTCTAAGCGACCTTGAGCGATTTCAGCTTGATAAGGCGTATAAGCCGTATACCAACCTGGATTTTCAAGAACATTGCGCTGAATAACAGCAGGCATACGGACAGGCGAGTAGCCTTGACCGATATAGCTTTTATTAACAGTGATGTCGTCTGCCATCGTGCGCAGTTTGGCAAGTGCAGCATGCTCACTCATCGCCACTGGCAAATCCAACTCTTTGTGCAAGCGCACTGGCTCAGGCACTGTGTCATTGATAAAGCTTTGCATATCTTTATAACCAACAGCGCTGAGTAGGTCAGCTTGCTTGGTCTCATTTGAGCCTAAGTGGCGATAGACAAATTCAGCTTCGTTGAACAATCCTTGGAAGGTATCAAACGATGGGTTTTGAGAGATAGTCATGACAATCCTTGGTTAAGGGAGTAATAAACAAAATAGCAATTAAGGGAATAATGTGAGCGGTACGTTATACGTAATGCACAAACTGAGTCTGATCAAAGCGGAACTGAGTATTGTAAACGCCATTGTCAGCGCGTTCGCCAGCACCAATCATCATAATGATATGTTGATCGTCGCCCAAGCCTAGTAAGCGCTTCATAGCAGGCTCATCAAAGCCGCCCATGGCACAGCTATCAAACCCATGAGCGCGTAATGCTAGCATGAGGTTTTCGGCAGCAAGTGAGGTGTTATTGGTTGCCCAGTTTTTGGTGTCTTCAAACGTATAGTAAGGCGATTTTATTGGCCCTTTTACGCGTCTGACCACTTGCGTCGCGCCCCATTTGGCTGCTGAGACTACGTTGGCTGGACCGCGCAAAAAGTCCATCGTGACGACTTTGTTATAGTAGTCTTTCACTTTCTTTGGGACTGGCTGGTCAGGGTATTCGCGCAATACTTGCTGAGCGTGGTCGTGCCAAATGTCAGTACGGGCAACGATTGCAATCAAACGTGCTGATGTTTTTGCTGCGTTTTGATTCATGCAGTTTTTGATGGCACGTTTTTTATTGTCAGCATCATCGATAACATAAAACTCCCACGGCTGCAGGTTGCTAGAGTTCGGTGCTAGCATTGCCAAACGCAGACAGTCTGCCAATACGTCGTCAGGTATGGGGGTGTCAGTGAAGCGGCGTACTGAACGGCGTGACTCTACGATATCGCGAAACGCTTGTAAGTTTGGCGTATGAGTAGGCGTGGCAACGAGGTCTTTATTGTCGGTCTCTAAGGTGGCGGCGTCTGAGTTCATATTAGGATCCATGCTGGGGATTGGGTCATCTGTCCGAGTCGGTATTGGGGCACATCTATAATAGAGGTCAAACATGTGAGCAATACGAGCCAATAAGATAACGCTTGAGAGCAATAACATCGAGCGATCATGATTTGTGACGGTCTATATGATCTATGTACAGCTATTCTCATATAACAAACGCATAAAACGACTAAGCGCTTTTGATGAGACAGGGTATTGAAGTAGAGAATATAGATACCAGCTGCTGCCAGTATCTATAACGTTTAGTCGGAGCTAATAATTTGTATGAGCTAATATTTTATATGTTCTAAAGTCTTACAAGTCGCTTTCGTATTCATCAGCAGTCATCAGTGCTTCGTAGTCAGCGATATTGTCAGGCTTCATTCTAAAGAACCAACCTTCGCCATATGGGTCAGAGTTGATGATCTCTGGATCATCTTCTAGTGCTTCATTGATCGCAATAACTTCACCTGAGATAGGGGCATAAACGTCAGAAGCCGCTTTTACAGACTCTACTACTGAGATCTCGTCATCAACAGCGATGATGTCGCCTACGTCTGGTAGCTCAACGAATACCACATCACCCAATAGATCTTGAGCATGGTCAGTAATACCAACAGTGACCGTACCGTCGTCTTCTAGGCGTAGCCACTCGTGGCTCGCAATATATTTTAGCTCTGCTGGGATGTTGCTCATGGTCTCTCTCCTAAGTGATAGAGGTTAATTAACAAAAGTAATAGAGGCTAGGCGTGTCGTCATTTCCATAGTTCTGTGTAAAATGACAACGCGCTCTAATGATAGAATTTATAAGACCTAAGAGTCAAACTGCTGCTTGCCATTACGGACAAAAGGCAGCTTCAATACGCGTACATCAACGAATTTACCTTTGCCGCGTAGATCGACTTGTACACTGTCATCTTCTGATACGCTGGCAGGGACACGGGCAATCGCGATTGAATTTTTTAGGCTAGGGGAGAATGTGCCGCTGGTGATAATGCCAGTTTGCTCATTGTCAGCGCCTTGATTGATAGTCACCGTCATGCCTTCACGCAATACGCCACGCGTGGTCAATAGCAGACCCACTTGTTTCATAGCGGTGTTGTCTTCTTTTGACTGCTTGCGTTTGCTGACCAGTGCTTCGCGGCCGACAAAGGCGCGGTCGTCTTTTAGTGCAAGCGTCCAGCCCATGTTGCACTCGTAAGGGCTGATGGTCTCGTCCATATCGTGACCATACAGGTTCATGCCAGCTTCCATACGCAGCGTATCACGCGCGCCAAGGCCAGCAGGTTTGATGCCATTTACTTTTAGTTGCTCAAAGAAGGCAGGGGCATCATCGGCATGCATGATGACTTCGACGCCATCTTCACCAGTATAACCAGTGCGAGCCACAAACCAATCAGCGCCTTCAATGTCTGTCAAATCAGCACCGACGAAAGGTTTTAGTCCTGCTAAAGTATCTGCCCAATTTGGTTTGGCTTGAGCCAGTTTTGCAATAGCATTTGGACCTTGCACGGCGAGCATGGCAAGCTCAGGACGCTCGGCAATAGTGATATCAAAGCCTTCAGCGACTTTATTGAACTGTACCAAGTCTTTGTCACGAGTAGCAGCGTTAGAAACGATACGGTACTCAGTTTCCTCTGCATTCATGAGATAGACGATCAAATCATCAATGACGCCGCCTTGCTCATTGAGCATACCAGAGTATAGCGCTTTACCAGTGGTAGTGAGTTTATTGACATCGTTGGCGAGTAGCTTTTGTAGCCATGCTTTAGTATCAGCACCCTTGATATCTGTCACCACCATATGTGAGACATCAAACATACCAGCATCTGTTCTTACAGCGTCATGCTCTTCGATTTGTGAACCGTAATTGATAGGCAATTCCCAACCAGAGAAGTCGACCAGTTTGCCCTCACTATCAATGTGAGACTGGTAAAAAGGGGTACGCTGAGGCGCTTTAGAGTGAATATCTTGGGTATCAGTCATAACAAATCCTTATGTGTACATCAGTCAAGCTCAGCAGAGCCGGACGTGATGCGCAACGCAAAAGTAGTGAGAAGCAATACTGCAAGGTGCAAATATTACATCAAAGGGTGACACAGAAAGCAAAGATAAAGACGTAAGCCAAATAGACGCTGAACGTCAATTTGAGCTAAAGCCCCATCTGTCCTGTGACCTGAGATTTTCAATACGAATCATCATTTATGGGCAATGATATAAACCCTACAATCAATGATAGCGTATTTTCTCCCCTTCGGTGGGTAAGACGTCGTCCGTACTTACCACTCTCCAGATTTGTTATGCCTTATGTTTGAAAGTATTTTGAGAGGTAGTGCGCTATGAGCGTGATGCTACCAGACACTATCAAACAACAGTGACATGCGTTTTTCAGTCCTTTTACCTGAGCGATTGGCAGGGTGGATGCGCCTTCGGTGGTTGTATGGCAGTTATGATCTTTATATCGCCATTTGTATAACCAATGCGGTTCAATACAAAGTGGATGCCCACAAACTCTCTCCTGAAAAACGCTTTTATTATGAAAGGTTCAAAGCGCTTTTACAAGTCATCCGAGCCATTAAAATCAATAAATTTAGCAAAAATCATATTTTGTTTGGGCAGTTTACTGACAGTATGCGAGCGTTAGTATTGTATTTTCTGTCTCTATCAGCAGTTTTTAGAATGTTTCACGCCATACATAACCGCAAAAATTACCATAGCAAAACGCAAAGCAACTACTGGTATTTGCCTGAAATATGCTAACCTACGCCCATAGTTTCTGATAGGTGGTTTTTATGCATTGCGATATTTATAAATTTCCCAAACATGACGATATGTATGTCTACATTGCGCGTCCTGATTATCCTGATGATACCGATGAAATAAAAGACTGGCTTGGGGTGTTACCAAAAGATTTCCGTGCAGGGTTAGGTCGTAGCAAGTTTGTCATGCATTTAGATTTGGCAGCGACGCCAACACTTGCACGTGTCGATAAAGCAGAAGTACTGGCAAAACTACAGTCTCAAGGCTATTTTGTACAGCTACCACCGCAAGATGTGATGCGTCGCCAAGCAGAGCTGCGCGCTCGTGAAGCACAAGACAGCATTTATGATTAGTGTACTGGTTAAGGCATGATGGCAAAGTGATCTAGAATGTGGTCTCTACAGCGGTATGGTTAAAGCGTCCGTGACACATTCGGTCACATGCATTTGGGTAGAGAGTCGTGATAAACTGACAGTCCACGACATCTATAGAGAATTAAATAATCGGCATTGATAATGTGTATCGATTATTTATTGAGTCTTTTTGGTACGATAGCACGCACCATACACTGCTAGGCACAATGTGTCATCGGTGATAAACGCAGGTAACAACACACGCATGGACTGGTTAAAAAATATCTTACACAGCTTACCATTAGAATCTATCAGCGACATTCTCGGTGAGATTGCTATTTGGTGGGGTCAGATGGTAAAGAACGTACCGCCTGCGGATCTGCCAATGTATGCTTATCTTGGCGGTGCTATCGTGGTGTTGGTATTGTGGCTACTGGTCGCTCGCGTACTGCCAAAACCCTTAGGCGGTATGAGCTGGATGATATTGTTTGCCGTGCTATTAGCGCCAGGTACAGCGCTTGGTGATGCCAGTGAGCTTGCACCAGCCAGTATCAGTGTGGTCTACGCTATCATGATGAAAGACTTTGCAGGCGCGATTGCCAATATGCTACCGATATTAGTGGTATTGGTTTTCGGGTTGTTCATCGGTTTTTTGTGGCAGCTGATACGCGGTGCTTTTGCCTCGAGTCTGGATAAAGCACGTAGCCGCAGCGCAGAAGATACACAGGCGACGATGCAACTGACGACAGGCAACTATTTGGCGGACAGCGCTACGCTGAGTGAACCGTCTGATGAGTCTACACTGTCTGCTAAGACTGAAACCAGTCATCTTAAGGATAGCAGCTATAAAGACAATATTTATAAAGACGGTGCTAGTGCAAAAGCAGATAACGTTAGCCTAACAAAAGAAAGCACACTGTCCAAAAAAGCAGATAATAAAATCTCTGAAAAGTAATAAAATCTGGAAAGCGACAGATCTGGAAAGCGACAGAAAGGTAGTGCCTGCTTACACAATGGACTCATACGTTCAGAATATAAAGATTAAATAAAAAAGACACCAAGGCGTGTCTTTTTTTGTGTCAGATTGATGCTGTGGCATATTACTTTCGCGCCAAACTATTTGTGTGCAGGATTGTTTGTAGGTTATATCAACAATGACAGCTTGTTAGGCACATTATTAGGCACACATAACAATTGTTAATAACTGCGAACGCATGAGTATTTTGGCAATACGTCAGGCTGTGCTAATCTAATTTATTATATTGATTTGTTATCCACTTTTTATACCCATTCATCTATAACCCCTCATTTATAACAACAATCGAGATCTGACTATGACCGACAAAACCTTTACAGGCACACAAAACTATATCGCAACAGATGATCTGCAATTGGCAGTAAATGCAGCTATGACGCTACAAAAGCCGCTGTTGATCAAAGGTGAGCCAGGAACTGGTAAGACCCTGCTAGCCGAAGAAGTCGCAGAAAGTTTAGGCATGCCGCTGATTACGTGGCATATCAAGTCGACCACCAAAGCTGAGCAAGGTCTGTATGAATATGATGCGGTATCGCGCCTGCGTGATTCGCAGTTGGGTGATGACAAGGTTTATGAGATTGGTAACTATATCAAGCCAGGCAAGCTATGGGATGCCTTTACCAGTAAAGAGCGTAGCGTACTATTGATCGATGAGATTGATAAAGCAGATATCGAGTTCCCAAATGATTTGCTACATGAGCTTGATAAGATGTCTTTTTATGTTTATGAGACGGGTGAGACCATCACCGCAGAGCAGCGTCCAGTAGTGATTATCACCTCAAACAATGAAAAAGAGCTACCAGATGCCTTTTTGCGTCGTTGTTTTTTCCATTATATCGACTTTCCAGAAGAGCAAACCATGCGCCAAATCATCGAGGTGCATTTCCCTGATATTCAAGAAAAACTGGTCAACGATGCTTTGGATATATTCTATAAATTACGTAATATTCAGGGCCTCAAAAAGCCACCATCAACGTCTGAATTGGTTGATTGGTTGACCTTGTTGCTAGCTGATGATATGGCACAAGAGGAGCTAGAAGAAAACCTACGTGGCGAAAAGTCTATTCCGCCACTATATGGCGCGCTGCTCAAAAACGAAGCGGATGTGAATTTATTGCAGCGTTTTGCCAATATGATGCGCCGTTAAAAGGAAAAGTACATTGTATTTCGATGAGCAGTTTAACGTTTTCGTTTTAGGAAGTAGTAATGATGAAGCATTATTAAATACACTTGATGTGTTGCTTTTTAAAAGTAGTACTTCAAGTAAGTTTAATAGCGTATCTGATAAGTTGGATGACTTTTGGAGATCTAACTTTATAGGAAACTTAACAGTAGAGCAGATGAATAATGAAAATCTCATTCTTGCTCTAAGTCAATATGTTCGTTCAAAATCAATTGACAAAGACATAGTGACCAAGTTGTTGGAACTCAATCAACCTAGCGTTATCAAAGCAATACGTCAGTCAGGCATTATTGCCAATGCTGACCATTGTTCTTGGGGAGTTTTGAGAGAGATAAACAATCAAGTTGATTTGTTAGAGTTCAAGGAGTTTTTACTTATAGTTGAATACATACAACTACAGTATCAAGAACGTTGTAATGCTTATAAATATCTCAAGCGCCAGCTGCAGCTAGATCAAATTACAGCAATGGTATTTAGTAGCTTCTATGCTTATGAATATTTAATGAGTGATACGGATCGTCTAAAAATACCGTATCAAATGGACATTAATGACAACGTTTCTGTTCAAGAGATCTGGTCTGTTTTCCATGAAGTTATAACAAGCTCAAATATCGAGAAAAACAAGCTAACAGAGAAAAAATTAGCTCAGGTTTTAAAAGCTAAAATGATGCCATTCTTGATTGGTGAAAATCTCAATCATTCTCTTATAAAACAGTATGAAGCCTTTAAAGAACTTGTTGCTCATAAAGTAGAAATTAACCTATATCAAGATCAAGTTATCAGTGCCTACTGTTATCAACTCTCAACAAATTATTATTTAAAGAATGGGCAGTTGGTACTCGAATCTAAACCACGTGATTTAGACTTATTTCAAGAGAAGTTTGGCATTTTATCAGCATATTGGCAATGGCGCGGATTTAATAATTTAACAGAAAACCCTTACTTCGAGCGCTTGGATAGAGGCGGGAATATAGAGTTCAACGCGTTGGCATTAGCCAAAACCGAAGGTGTCGCCCTACAATTACATGAAATATATGGTATTGAAAAAGCAGTTTTTGAACAAAATTATGACCTATACTCTTTAGTTTTTACTATGTTGTTGTCGCAGGTTCATTATGTTCAAGATTTTGTTGTAGCTTTTAAAAAAATAAGAGAAAGTAAGAATCAATACGTGTTTGCAATATTATCTCAGTTGATGATGGATGGACTTTTAATTGGCCAGAACAGGATGCCTATTACTTTTTCTACTCACAAAGAGAAAGCAATTAAAATGTCAGATTGGATAATTGAAGGTGGTAAAAATAAAAGAGTAAGAGAGATGAGTCGTATTCTTGAATTTTGGTCGCGAGATTTACGAGATGGTAGCGATACTTCTTACATTGAGAAATCTTTCTATAAGATCGATGAATATATATTTGCTCTGCCATGGCTGTCAGCTCAAAAAAACTTCAATACAGCCACTATAAATACTTTTAGGAAACTAGATAAAAATAGATCTAACTTGAAATCTGAAACAGACTCAATGGAGCAGAATTTAGCTAGGTTATTAGCTAAATGTAAAGGCAGAGTCTACAGTCAGTATGAGCCTTTAGAGTCTGGAGTAGGTGAGATAGATGCCATTGTAGTAACAGATAATAAAGTTCTAGTTATTGAGCTTAAATCTACTTATGTAAAAAGTAGCGTTAAAGAGATATATGAGTACAGGAATTTCGTACTGAAGAAAGCTGCATATCAATTATTACGTAAGTCCAGCTATGTTAGAGATGTTTTTTTGCCTAGCTTAGGACTTAACAGCTCTCAATTTAGTATTCATTCATGGATTGTAGATACTACGCTAGAGTTTGATCATGAATACATTGATGGTTTCTTAAAAGTGTCTTTTGAAGAGTTAGTTATTATTCTAAACGGACATAAACAGTATCTTTCAGATATGCTTGATAACGACGACACTAATAACAATCCTCTTAGCGCTTATGAAGAGAATTTAGACACGCTGATCAAAAGTGTTGAGGATAATACTTTTTGGACTACTAATTTATCGCTTATGAGTTCAATTCAAAATTCAAATAATGCTTCTACATTAAAGGCATAATCATGTTTATCAAACTATTCTATACTTTACGGACCTATGGCGTGCCAGTCAGTACGCGTGAACTGCTTGATCTCAATGCCGCTTTAGATAAAGGGCTGATGATGCAGACGCATCCTGAAGACCCAGCACTCACTACTTTTGCGAGTCGTGAAGACATGTACCGGTTGATTCGGCTGTGTATGGTCAAAGACGAGCGTCATTTTGATAAATTTGATCGGGCAATGGCAGATTACTTTGAAGGAGTTGACAGCCTTGATATGGATGCGCTGTTGGCAAAACTGACAGACGTACCCAAAGAGTGGCTTGATCTAAAGCTGGATCCAAAGAATCTAACCGAAGAGCAAAGACGTCTGCTGAAGAAGTATGGCTCATTAGAAGAGTTGATGAAGGCACTAGAAGAGCGGTTAAAAGAGCAAAAAGAGCGTCACCAAGGTGGTAGTAAATGGGTTGGCACAGGTGGCACTTCGCCATTTGGGGCTTACGGCGACCATCCAGAAGGCGTACGTGTCGGCGGTGAATCTCGCAAACGTAGCGCCGCAAAAGTCTGGGAGCAGCGTAAATACCGTAACCTCGATGACAACAATCAGCTTGGTACCCGTCAAATCCAGATGGCACTACGTAACCTACGTCAGTTTGCACGTACGGGCAGTGCAGATGAGCTCGATATTCATGAAACGATCAAACGTACCGCAAAAAAGGGCGTGCTCGATATTCATATGCAAGCGGAGCGTCGTAACCGCGTCAAAGTACTGATGCTGTTCGATGTGGGCGGGAGTATGGATATCCACGTTGAAGCACTAGAAAAACTGTTTTCTGCGGCAAAGAATGAATTCCAGACGTTAGAGTTCTTTTATTTTCATAACTGCTTGTATGACTATGTGTGGAAGGATAACAACCGTCGACATAGCGCCCCGATGCCGACTTTTGAGTTACTTAATAAATATGGTCGCGAGTATCGAGTCATCTTCGTCGGTGATGCCTCTATGTCACCCTATGAGCTGATGACAATAGGCGGCAGTGTCGAGTATATGAATGACGAGGCGGGTATCGTATGGCTCAAGCGCGTACTTGAGCATTTTGATAAAGTAACTTGGCTCAATCCTGAAAACCCAAGCTACTGGCAGTACACTCAAACCATCGTTGAGATCAAAAAGCTGTTTGAAAACAAAATGTACCCGATGACCTTGCATGGTGTTGAGGAGATGACCCAATACATGGCGCGGTAATACTATTGTTATGCTTGTATGCGCAACATAAAAAGCACTTAGGACGATAGCGTCGTCTTAAGTGCTTTTTTAATGGGTGACAAGTAGTGATAAAAAGTGGCGAGTTTATACTTTATAGTAAATACGGCAGTTATTCTGCGTTTTCAACCAGTCCGATCATCACGCCCATCTCTTTTTTGTCTTGCTTGTCGATACTAGGCGCATATAACGCCGAGGCAATACCACCATCTAAAAACAGCGCGTTTGGACAACTCAGCTCATTTTTAAATAATTCTGCAAACTGATAAAAAGTCACAGGTGCATCGCTATTGACGAATTGTATGCTGCCATCAGTACAGACGCCTGCGCCATTACGCAGTTTGACTGAGCTACTATCAGGGTTGAACTGAGGATGTATCTCATCATTGATGACCAGCATGGGGCCAGATTGCGTCGCATACCAAGGCTGCACATCACCATTGTTTAGCTGTTCATTTAACGCGTTACTTTCGGTGATTTGCACGTTGCCAGCTTTGTCCCACCACATCACCCCATTAGGCAATAGATGAAAATTGCCGCCACCTTCTTTTAGGTTCAGTGACTTGATCTTTTTGCCCTCAATGATAGTGTAGCCAATCGGCGCATAGCGCTCATCATACATACCGGCATTCATCGCAAAATTGAGGGTTTGGTCTTCTGGTAATGCTGTCAACAATCCATCAAAGGTTAGTAGCGGCTGAGCACTATTGGCGGACTGCCAAAATAACTGTAACGAATAACGGTCGCCTGTTAACGCGCTAGCATTCACACGGCAGACGCTATAAGTAAAGGGATAGTCTGCTGTCTGACAAGACCAGCTGTCCGTATCAGTGCTCAAGACAACAGTGTCTTCTTGCTGACAAGCACTAAGGCTGAGCGCAAGCACTACCAATGATAGCGATAAAGTAAAAATAGAGGTCGGCATCGATCACGCGTCTCTTAACAGGGTGGTTGTATGGGATTACTAAGGTTCGCTGGTATGTCGAATTTTTATTGGCTCTTATCGATAATCAGCATCTTTTAATCATTAATTAACAATCGCCAGTCGGTGGGAAGTTACGAAAGGTATTGTTGACATTGCCGATGAGTTGTCCGCCGTTAGTAGCATCTGAGTGTTCAGAGTCATATTCAGCGTTATATCCAGTACTATGCTCTGTTGGCGCACTTGTCTCTTTACCCTTATCACGTGAGTCCTTGTTATAAGCAATGAGCGCATCGTTATTGGCTAAGAAGCTATCAGGGTTTGCCATGACCCACATCTGATTGAAAATATCGGCACGGGCGCTATGATCGAGCAGGGCGTCTTTGTCCGCAAAGTAGAAAAACTTGGACAATAGCTTAATCTGTCCATCATCGAGACGGCGAGCGATATGATAAGGCTGTAATTGGCTAGGATGCTGTAAACCAACAGCACCGACGATGCTAGCGAGCGATTTTAGCGTATTTTTGTGGAAGCTGGCAACGCGTTCTGCTTTGCTTGGGACATCGAGTGCTTGTTGACGGTATGGGTCTTGAGTTGCCACACCTGTCGGACACGTATTGGTGTGACAAGAGCGCGACTGGATACAGCCAACCGCAAACATAAAGCCGCGTGCTGAGTTACACCAGTCTGCACCCAGCGCAATCATGCGTGCAATATCAAAACCTGAGACAATCTTGCCACTGACGCCAAGCTTGATCTTGTCACGGATACCTGCACCGACTAAAGTATTATGAACGAGCAGAAACCCTTCAACCATTGGCATACCGACATTGTCCATGAACTCGACGGGCGCGGCACCTGTACCGCCTTCAGCCCCATCAATGACAATAAAATCAGGATAGTTATCTGTCTCAATCATGGCTTTGACAATTGCCATAAACTGCCAAGGTTGACCCACACATAGCTTAAAACCAACAGGCTTGCCGCCAGATAAGTCACGTAGCTGCTGCCAAAAGGCGACAAGCTCGCGCGGTGTGCTAAATGCAGTGTGCGAGGAGGGCGAGATGCAATCTTGACCCGTCGGCACTTGACGGGTATCCGCAATCTCTTGCGTGATTTTGCTCGATGGCAACACGCCACCTTTACCAGGCTTAGCGCCTTGTGACAGCTTGATTTCGATCATTTTAACTTGTGGATCGATGGCTTTTTCGGCAAAAGACTGTGGATCAAAATTACCTTCGGCATCACGACAGCCAAAATACCCAGTGCCCAACTCCCAAATCAAATCACCACCGAACTTACGATGATGAGGACTGATAGCTCCTTCGCCCGTATCATGCGTAAAGCCGCCTATTTTTGCACCTTGATTGAGCGCCATGATGGCGTTCGCTGATAGACTACCAAAACTCATCGCTGAGATATTAAATACCGACATATCGTGTGGCTGCTGACAACGCTCGCCGCCTACTGTGATACGAAAGTCTTTGCTTTCTAGTGGGGCACTGATAGCAGACTGCAAAAACCATTCTTTGCCATGAGTATAGAGGTTATCCAACGTACCAAACGCATTGGTGTCGCTGACGTTCTTTGCCCGTTGATAGACTAGAGCGCGCTGCTGGCGTGAAAACGGTACTTGTTCTTTGTCATCCTCAAGCAAATACTGACGAATCTCAGGGCGAAAATCTTCTAATACATAGCGAATATGTCCAGCTATTGGGTAGTTTTTTAGCACTGAATGCTTGGATTGAGTCAAATCATAAATGCCTAATGCAACTCCTAAGCCGCCAATCAGAATCAGCCAGCCATGCATCAGTAGCAACCCTGCTAATAGTAGACAGATGGCTGCCCCAAACATACTATAACGCAGCAATAATCCGATAAAATACGGTGAGCTGGTTTTGACTTCAGGATTTAGGTTGGTGCGAGATTCAGGCATAACGAGGCTCAATAGTTATTCTTTGGATAGATAAGATGCTTACATTTGTCGCGTACATCATACACGTATGAGGTCGCGACGTCGGTATCAATGGGTAACAGGGTTACATATGCTATCTCATCAGCCTAACTTTCATCAGACAATTTTTATCAAGCTTATATTCAAAATTCATTAAACCCCGCCACCAATCCGCTCTGCCAACGCCTGCAATTTTGGCACTATCATCGCAGCATACTCATCCGCTTCCCAGTTGGCACTTGGTACACTGGCATTGAGCGAATACGCGTATTGTCCTGTTGCAACATCATAGACCCCAACGGCGACTGCCAATATGTCGGTAGAAAATTCCCCATCAGACACGGTATAGCCATACTTTTCATAATGCTCAGCCGCACTGGCTAGGGCAGTTTGTGCATGGTCATAATCTTCGACAGATAAATTCTCTTGTAGGTTGTTAATGATAACTGCCTGTCTCGCTTGTGAGCTTACCGCATAAAAAGCACGTCCAATGGCAGTGCGTGCGACGGGTACAGCTGAGCCAACTTGCAAGTTGACCGATAGTCGAGCAGGACTACGACAGCAGGCGTGATAGCGCATCTCTCCTTCGACTTCAGTCGCTAGATTCACTGATACTTCGTTGTCACTGGCAAACTGCCGCAACAATGGTTCAGCGTACGCCACCATGTCATGACGACTCCATGCAGTCGCACTGAGACGTACCGCACTACTGCCCAGTTGATACTGTCCGTATTTATTCGTACGCAAAAACCCAAGCGTAATTAGAGTATGGATAAGGCGAGTGATGGTTGCTTTTGGTAGATCTGTCATCTGACACAACTGCTGATGAGTGAGCTGCTCATCATGTTCAAAAGCAACCAATATGACCAATCCACGACCCAGTGCCATCACAAACTGTCGATCGTTATCTTCTTTGCTCTGACTCATGACGTCATGCATGCGTTCTAGTAGTGGCGTAGCTATTGATGAGTGTTTTGTCATTTCATTTCTATCTCTTTTAATGGTGATATTTTTTGATAAAGGTTTACAGGGTGGCAAAAGTTTGTTTTAATAGTTTTAAATTATGAAACTAAGTTTCGCACAGCGGAATAATGAAGTCAATAACTTGTTAAATTAAATGATGTATCAATCACTATTCGTCAGTCAGGATGACTGATATTAAGGAGATCCACATGGCAACATCTACTAGCCCGCGCTTTGATTGGGAAGATCCTTTTTTATTACGTGACCAGCTCACCGAAGAAGAACGTATGGTCACCGACAGCGCCCGCCAATTTTTTCAAAAAGAGCTAATGCCAGGCATTGTTGAAGCCAACCGCAATGAAAATTTTGATCGTAATATTATGCGTCAAATGGGTGAAATGGGTCTGCTTGGCGTCACGATTGAAGGTTATGGTTGTGCTGGCTTGTCCAGCGTTGCTTATGGTCTGATTGCTAAGGAAGTAGAAGCTGTTGATTCAGGCTATCGTTCAGCGATGAGCGTGCAGTCAAGCCTAGTGATGCATCCTATTTGGGCATATGGCACAGAAGAGCAAAGAGAAAAGTATCTGCCAAAACTTGCTACCGGTGAGTATGTCGGCTGCTTTGGTCTGACTGAGCCTGACTCAGGGTCAGATCCGTCATCGATGTCAACGCGTGCGCGCGCTGTAGATGGTGGTTATGAGCTGACGGGCAATAAAATGTGGATTACCAACAGTCCTATCGCTGATGTGTTTGTCGTATGGGCAAAAGATGATGCTGGTGAGATTCGTGGTTTTGTTTTAGAAAAAGGCATGACAGGCTTGTCTGCGCCCAAGATCGAAGGCAAATTCTCGCTACGTGCATCAGTCACCGGTGAGATCGTCATGGACAAAGTATTCGTTCCTGAAGCCAATGCTTTCCCTGATATTCGTGGTCTAAAAGGGCCGTTTGGCTGCTTAAATAAAGCCCGTTATGGTATCGCTTGGGGCTCGATGGGCGCAGCAGAGTTCTGCTGGAAAGCGGCTCGTCAGTACACGCTAGATCGTAAGCAGTTCGGTCGTCCACTTGCTGCAACACAGTTGGTACAGTTGAAGCTCGCCAATATGCAGACAGAAATCAGTCTAGGTCTACAAGCCGCGCTACGTGTGGGACGTCTGATGGATGAGAACAATGTCGCCCCTGAGATGATCTCCATGATCAAGCGTAACAACTGCGGCAAGGCGTTAGATATCGCTCGTATCGCTCGTGATATGCATGGTGGTAATGGTATCTCTGATGAGTTCCACATTATCCGTCACGTGATGAACTTGGAAGCGGTCAACACTTACGAGGGCACACATGATATCCACGCGCTTATCCTAGGCCGTGCCCAGACAGGTATACAAGCATTCTTTTAAACTGATGTTAAGTTAAACATTCAGATTTAAGACATGCCCTAACGTACGTTGCTGCTTGGCTTTTTACGAAGCATATATAAGTAGTAGCGTACGTTTTTTAGTTGTTCTTCATGATTTAACAGCTTAGCAATTACATCATGAAGAACAACTCTATGATCAAAAAAGCAAAAAATACGCGACACAATAAGGAAGTTTTATGGCAGATATGACTGATATAGCTAATATGCCAGAGGGCGCATTGCACGGTATTAAGGTGCTTGATTTATCGAGAGTGTTGGCAGGGCCTTCTTGCACGCAAGTACTCGCTGATCTGGGCGCAGACGTTATCAAAGTTGAGCGTCCACACATTGGTGATGAGACGCGGCACTGGGCACCGCCAGTATTCAGTGACAATACCTCCGCTTATTACGCGACCATTAACCGCAATAAGAAATCACTGACAGTGGATATTACGACGCTAACAGGACAAACTATTATCAAACAGCTCATCGCTGAGAGTGATATTTTGGTCGAGAACTTTAAAGTTGGTGGTCTGAAAAAATACGGCTTAGACTATGACAGTCTTAAGCAAGACCATCCGCGTTTGATTTATGCCTCATTGACAGGGTTTGGTCAGACAGGACCAGATGCAGCGCGTCCGGGTTATGATTATATTATTCAAGGGTTGTCAGGGCTGATGAGTATCACGGGTCCTAGCGATGGCGAACCGCACAAAGTTGGCGTCGCAGTGGTTGATCTGTTTGCGGGGTTACAGCTGACAATAGGTATTCAGGCGGCGCTATTGGCGCGTCAACATACTGGCACTGGGCAACACGTAGACGTCGCGTTGCTCGACAGTGCGCTGTCTATGCTAGCCAATGTCGGTATGAATCATCTGGCATCAGATAAGATACCGCCAAGACTGGGCAATCAGCATCCTAATATCGTGCCGTATCAGGTGTTTGCCGGCGAGGGAGAGCAGCACTTTATCCTAGCTTGCGGCAATGACCGTCAGTTTGCCAAACTGTGCGATGTGCTCGCAGTTGACTGGCATACCGATGAGCGTTTTGCGACCAACCCACAACGCGTTGCCAATCGCGAGCTGTTGTGCGGTGAGTTGACTCAGCAATTCGCCAAGCAACCGCGTACATACTGGCTAGAAGTATTAGATCAGGCGGGTATTCCGTGCGGTGCGATTCATAATGTCGCTGAAGCACTGGCCATGCCGCAAGCACAAGCACGAGAGATGATCGTTAATTTCACCGAGCAAGGTAGCCCAGTCAGAGCACTCGGCAATCCTATTAAGTTGTCCGCATCGCCAGTCACGTATCGTACGCCGCCACCGCAGCTCAGTGAGCATACTGACAGTACACTTACTGACTTGGGTTATGATAGTGAGATGATTGCTAAGCTAAAAGCCGACGGCATTGTTTAATAGCATTTTTTAGATTGTTTTTAGTTTTGCACCGATACTTAACCCTAACGCTATCTTTCAGCGTTAGGATTAAAGCCCAAGCACTGCTCAATTTGCTCTGCCAATTCTATCAGTACCGCACTGACCTCAGCCCGCTTAGACTCATACTCTCCTTGCAGAAAACTCACTGCCATACCAGCAACTGCCGTGCCTGACGCGTTACGGATATAAGTACCTAAACAATACATCCCATCACGCAGTTGCCCATCATCGAGTGATATTCGACTCTCTTGAATTGCCTCAAGCTCAGCGGATAAGTCCGCAAAATTATTGACCCCATGCTGAGTCATAGGTACCGGAAACTTCTCTTCATACAATGACTTGATACTGTCCATAGACAATGTAGATAGCATGGCTTTACCTGTCGCTGAAAACACCGCAGGCACGCGCACGCCGGCACGAAACATAAAGCCAAGCGGGGCGGGTGATTCATGACAAGCCAAAAACACCACTTCTCCCAAATCCAGCTTTGATAACGTGACCGTGTGCTGAAGCAGCACTGGATACTGCACAATCAAATCTTTAAATAGCTGTACAACACCCTGCTGCTGCTCATACTTACCTGCCCAATACATCAGATAAGAGCCAAGATGAAAGCGGCTGTCAGTATCTTTATAGATGACATGCTTGGTCAGCAGACTCTGCAAAATATTATGGGTGGAGCTGCGCGGTAGCCCAAGCTCTTTTGCGATATGAGCCGCAGTAAGTGGCTGTGAGCTATCGGTAATCAAATCCAAAATCTGAAACGTTTTTTCTAATGCAGGCACGGCAGTTGAGCTCATAAGTAACCTATAACAATGAAATAAAAGAAAAATACAAGGTAATTATTAAAATAATGAGATTAAAGGTTGCAAATCGCGTCTTATCGTTCTTATAATGACGTCTCGTATATAGAATACGTGTTCAGTATATTGAACAATAATAAGTTTATCAATAAGTATTTACCACTCACGATTATATCCATTCTTATAACCATACCATCTATATGACAAGGAGCGTCAATATGTCAAATACGCTACAGTTATCAAATCCAGACTTACTCAAACAATCTTGTTTCATCAAAGACGGCTGGCATGCTGCTAGCGATAACGCCTCACTCGATGTCAACAATCCTTTCAACGACGAGCTCATCGGTACAGTACCTAGTCTCACGACTGACGATGTCAATGAAGCCGTTGCTTGTGCGCATGAAGCACAAGCAGATTGGGCTGCAAGAACCGCTAAAGAGCGTTCAGAGTTGCTACAAAAGTGGGCAGACCTTATCGATGCCAACAAAGAAGATCTTGCGATCATTATGACTGCTGAGCAAGGCAAGCCGCTCACTGAGTCACGTGGTGAGATTGGCTATGCCAATAGCTTTATTCGCTGGTTTAGCGAGGAAGGCAAGCGCGTTTATGGTGATGTCATTCCTGCCAACAGTACTCAATTGCGTCACGTTGTGCTCAAGCAGCCAGTTGGCGTTTGTGCTGCGATCACTCCTTGGAACTTTCCAGCGGCGATGATCACGCGCAAAGTTGCACCCGCAATGGCAGCAGGCTGTACGATTATCGTCAAACCTGCCACCGAAACACCGTTTTCAGCATTAGCGCTGGGTGCATTAGCAGAGCAAGCAGGTATTCCTGCAGGCGTACTACAGATCGTGACAGGTAAATCATCAACCATTGGCGAAATCCTAACGGGCGATGCTCGTATTCACAAATTGTCATTCACTGGCTCTACAGAAGTCGGTCGTACGCTTATGGCGCAATGCGCGCCGACTATTAAGAAGCTGTCACTAGAACTGGGTGGCAACGCGCCATTTATTGTTTTTGATGATGCCGATCTTGAGAAAGCCGCTGCAGGTCTCATCGCTTCCAAATATCGCAATGCAGGTCAGACCTGTGTGTGCGCCAACCGTGTCTACGTGCAGGACAGCATTAAAGATGAGTTCTTAGATATCTTTGTCAAAAAAGTCGCTGAGCTAAAAGTGGGCAATGGCTTGGAAGAGGGCGTCGATATTGGCCCGCTAATCAACCAAAAAGCATTGGATAAAGTACAAGCCCTGCTCAAGGACGCTCTAGACAAAGGCGCCAAACTGGTTACTGGTGGTAGCGTCAATGACGCCTCAGAACTGACGTATAACCCAACCGTGATCACTGATATCAGCAGTGATATGGACATTGCGTCTGAAGAAATATTTGGACCAATCGCCACAATCTTCACGTTTAAAGACGATGCAGAAGTTATCCGTGCTGCTAACGATACGATTTATGGCTTGGCCGCTTACTTTTATAGTAGTGACTATGCCCGCTCATGGCGCGTTACCGAGGGTCTGGAGTACGGCATCATCGGCCATAACACTGGTTTGATTTCTACAGAAGTTGCCCCATTTGGCGGTGTGAAGCAATCTGGCTTTGGCCGTGAAGGCTCAAAATACGGTATTGAAGACTATATCACGACCAAATACTGGTGCTCTGATATCAGCTAACAAAGTTTTGAATATCTTTGGTGCCTTGAAAAAGGTGCCATTCGATAGTCAACAAGTATGAATTAAGTCACCCCTTACTACAAACCGCCAATCCCTAGATGGCATCTATGTTACGACGAAGAAAAGGATATTCCCATGACTACCAATCAATCATTACTTGAGCGCCGCAAAGCTGTTTTACCAACAGGACTTGGGGTTGCCTTTCCTATCTTTGCAGAACGAGCAAAGAACTCAGAAATTTGGGACATCGAAGGCAAGCGTTATATCGACTTTGTCGGTGGTATCTCAGTATTGAACACCGGTCACAGCCATCCAAAAATCACCCAGCGTGTCCATGAGCAGCTCGACAAGTTTACGCACACTGCGGCACAAATGATCAACTATGAGTGCTATGTGGACTTGGCAGAAAAACTGTGCGAAAAAGCGCCAATTAGCGGTGATACCAAGGCATTCTTTTTGACCACTGGTGCAGAAGCGGTCGAAAACTGCATCAAGATTGCGCGTGCTAAAACCCGTCGTCCAGGCGTTATCTCTTTTGTTGGTGGCTGGCATGGTCGCACGATGATGTGCATGAGCCTGACAGGTAAAGTACTGCCATACAAAAAGAACTTCGGCCCGATGCCAGGACCTGTGTTCCATGCGCTGTTCCCTGCAGAAGAGTTGAACGTCACAGAAGCGCAAGCGCTACATAGCCTTGACATGATCTTCCAAGCAGACATCGATCCTAGTGAAGTGGCGGCGATGATTGTTGAGCCAGTCCAAGGCGAGGGCGGCTTCCATCAGGTGACACCATCATTTGCCAAGGCACTACGCGAGATCTGTGATGAGCATGGCATCGTACTTATTTTTGACGAAGTGCAATGTGGTTTTGCCCGTACAGGTACGTTGTTTGCTACTGAACAGCTGGGCGTTGAGCCTGATTTGATGACCGCTGCGAAGAGTTTGGCAGGTGGTTATCCTATCTCTGCGGTCATCGGCCGTGCTGATATCATGGATGCCCCGCAAGTTGGCGGCTTGGGTGGTACGTACTCTGGTAACCCACTCGCCTGTGTGGCTGCGCTTGCTGTCATGGAAGTGATCGAAGAAGAAAACCTATTAGAGCGTAGTGTTGAAATTGGCGATACCATCGCTGAGTTCTTAAAAGGTTTAAACCTAAGCAGTATCGGTCATATCCGCTATAAAGGCGCTATGCTTGCGTTTGAATTGATCGATAGCGAAGGCAAGCCCGATGCTGCAGCAGCAGCCAACCTAAAAGCAAAATCATTTGAAAAAGGTCTCCTATTAGCGTCTTGTGGTATGTATGGCAATGCCATTCGCGTCATGGTGCCATTAACGGTTGAAGATGAAGTGCTACAAGAAGGTCTTGATATCATCAAAGACATCCTAACGGCTTAATAGTTACCGAGTGTCATTTACTGTAGCGATGGATCGCTTTTGACCAAACACGGATTTTGGTCAAAAAGTTATATTTAAGATAACGGCAAGGCCGCCCTCGTAGCACTCATTTATGGTGTGTTTCTGAACGGCGTCTTGCCAGTCAAGACGCCGTTTTTGTTTTTTGAATATTAGAAAATATCAAACGATAAGGTCTGAGCAAACCAGTAAATATAATGGGTTTATCCCACTAAACAGAAATAGTGTAGCTATAACAGGCGTACACGGATGACACACAGACAAGGAGTAGGTTATGTCTGAATTAAAGAAATCGTTAGGTGTTTTTGATATCATCGCATTGGCATTTGGTGCGATGGTCGGGTGGGGCTGGGTAGTACTGGCAGGCAGTTGGATCATCTCGGCAGGTATATGGGGGGCCATTAGTGCCTTTTTAATCGGTGGTTTGGTCGTTGTGCTCATCGGTGTGACCTATGCTGAGTTGGCTGCGTCCATGCCTATCACTGGGGGCGAGCATACATATACCCACCGTGCCTTAGGAGTAAATATATCCTTTATTTGCTCATGGAGTATTTTGTTTGGTTACTTCTCTGTCGTGGCTTTTGAGGCGGTCGCATTGCCTACCGTTGTTGAATATATTATTCCAAACTATAGCCAGGGCTATCTCTGGAATATCGCTGGCTGGGATGTCTATGCTACGTGGGTCGCTGTCGGTATGCTCGGCTCAGTGATCGTTACCTGGCTCAATATTCGCGGTCTAGAAGTCAGTGCTTGGTTTCAAAAGCTGGCAGTTGTCGGTATTTTTCTTGTCGGTATATTATTATTCGTTGGGGCGTTACTGTTTAATGCTGAGACCTCTACTACCGTACAAGCGCCTAACTTCATCGGTGGTATAGGCGGCATCATGACGGTAATGGTAATGGTGCCGTTTCTGTTTGTGGGCTTCGACGTCATTCCGCAAGCCGCAGAAGAAATCAATCTATCTCGTCCAAATATCGGCAAGTTCCTGATTGTGTCTATTATTATCGCTGTGCTTTGGTATGTTGCTGTCGCATGGAGTGTGGGCAAAACCTTGCCACTATTACAAGCGCAGGATTCGACATTGGCAACTGCTGATGCGATGACAAATGCTTGGAATGGTAAATGGGCAGGTACATTACTGGTTATCGGCGGTGTGCTTGGTATTTTGTCAAGCTGGAACGCGTTTCTTATCGGTGGTAGTCGTCTGCTATATGCGATGGGTAAAACGCATATGCTGCCACAGTTCTTATGCAAACTGCATCCTAAGTACAACACCCCAGTCAATGCTATCTTGTTGATCGGTGGTCTTGCGACACTAGCGCCGCTTTTTGGTCGTAAAATGCTCGTGTGGATTGTGGATGCGGGCGGATTCGGTATCGTCATCGCCTATACTTGTGTGGCGCTTTCATTCCTAGTGCTGCGCTACCGTGAGCCCAATATGGTACGTCCATTTAAAGTGCCAGCGGGTAAATTGGTTGGCGTCATTACTATTCTGCTTAGTCTGGGTATGCTGGCACTCTACCTACCAGGTATGCCGTCAGCACTCGTCGCTATTGAGTGGTGGATCTTCCTTGGCTGGACAGTTTTAGGGGCTGCATTATATGGCTATGCGACGATGAAAAACCCTGGAAAGAGTAAGGAGATCATGGATCATGAACTACATGAACTAAAAATTGCTAACCAGCAGTGGCTAAAAGAAAACCCATATAAAAACTAGTTGTATCTGAATTCGCTATATAAAAAAGCCTAACGTCAAACGTTAGGCTTTTTATTTGTTCAATCAAATAATCATGTCTCTTAAATTCAGGATAAATGAGTTTGTGTGTAAGGTAATTATCACGATCAGCTTATGACTTCTCACTGTCTTTAGAGGCTTCTGGGTTTATATCTATTTTAGATGGTGCTTCTACTTTATTTGGTTCTACTGCATCTGGTTCTGCTGTATCTGATTTTTTCTTAATTAGTTTGACTTTTGGACGCTTAGGGATAGGTTCGACATGCTTGACCGCTGCACCAACAGCAGGTTTTTTAAGTACTTTTTTGATTCGCCGTACGGCGATTGCATCGGCTCTGGCTTGCTCTTCCGCTATCGCCGCCTCATGTAAGCTTTGATAGACCGCAAGCGTTTTTTCGATCATCTCACGCATTGTAAATTGGTTGGTCATTTCAGGACGAGTCACACTTTCTAACTGATTGCGTACCGCTTTGCATAGCGAGTTAGCATTGTGTTTTTTGACCAGTCCTTGCGGATAGAGCGGTTGTAGGATCTCACTAAAAGCTGCCTGATCCCAACCAATCACAGGTGTGCCCAAGTGGATCGCTTGTAGGGCGTTGATACCAATTGATTCAGGTTCATTGGCAAGCGCCATAACGATGTTGGCGGCTGAGAGCCATTCGCGCATATCATTACGCTTGCTGCCCACATAGGTAATACGTTCAGAGAGTCCCAAGCTATTGGTACGCTGGCGAAAGTCTTCATGAATGACATCACCATCTCTGTAATCATCATCCATAATAATGACATGGATATTGGGAAACTGCTCTTGCAGATTACCCAAAATATCAATCAGCCACTCTTGACCATACTCATTCCCGATAACTGTTGGAAATACGAGCCACTTCTTATGCTCAAGCTCAGGATATTCGGCAAACGTATGACGCAGCCAATAGACCGAAGGGTTGTGCCGATAAGGATAACGCCGAGTATCAATGCCGCGATGAATACGTACGACTTTTTTTGGGTCTACTTCTTCTCGGCGCAGACCTTTGTGTAGATATTGGGTGACACTATCAGATACGGTAATAATGGTATCGACATTGAGTAGCGCTTGGGAGTACTTATTGATGGGGTAGAACCCATACATGGTGGAGACCAGCTTTGGGAAATGCTTAACTCGTGCACGTCGCAGCGCTAAGTGTAGTATCCATGCAGGGGTACGCGAATGTATATGAATAACATCAGGTTCATACTTTTCGATCAGGTGCCGTAGTGCTGAGACTTGCAGCAATGACAACCAAGACTTTTTATTCATATGTAGCTGATGATAGATATTACCATCGCGCTTGAGCCGTCTGACCAGATCATTGCTCTCATCTGCACTAGAGACGATGATAGAGGTATGCTCGTTTTTGACCAATGCACGCCCAAGGTGAAAAATACCGCGCTCGGATTCATCATGCTTCAAAGACGACAGTAAGCGCATAATCTTCATAATAGCGTTGGTCACCGGTTAAAAATATTGAGCTGCTATTGTCAGTTAAAAGCGATTAAAACTCAACCATCAAGATACAAAGATGACTCAGAGGTTTGGTTTCTCAAGATATATCAGTATACCTGTCTGGTCGATACGCCTAACACTCACTAACGACGCTTTTGTAGATGTTCAGCATTAGGCAGTACTTGCTTCTCGCTCAAGTACTTCCAATAGCGCTGCGGGAGATACTGTCTATGTAGCTTGGAGTTTTTGCGCTCTTTAATATTGACGTTGGTAAAATAACCCTGCCAAAATTTTTGATAGCGCTGCTCATCTGGGCTATGAATACTGGCAGGATTGCGTAAGACGGCATCATCGAGGTCGGTAATGGTTTGTAGCTCTGCAGGGCGAGTAGGCGTGCTATTACTTTTATCATAATAAATGCCATAACCACGCGTCAGATCATAGATTGCCCAGTGTTGATCTTGATAACGTTGGCGAAAATGCTCTCCGATCAGTGGCAATACATTAAAGTCAGGTTCGACCCGCGCGAAATAGATATCATCAGTCGTGTGCTCAAAGCGTACAAATGCCTCCATACGATGCTTTTCGCGCCCGACCGACTTGACCGTTTGTGCTAACTCCAGAACGTCTAAATGACCTAAATCTTGCATGATCTGACGGCTAGGGTAATCGATGGCATACTTGACCACACGAAACAACGTCGTACCGATATCATCCTTCTCCGACAAGAACCCCCATAAAAGATTGCGCATACCAGAGCGTCCTAGCAACGTATTTAGCTTTACCAACACGCGCTCAGCGTTATCTGCATCCATCGCAACGCTAGTCGCTTGCGCTATTAATGAAGGCACATAACAGTCTTGAGCGGTGAGCTTTAATGAAATGTCGTTTTGCAATCGGTTGGCATAGACATAAAATACCGCACTGAGCCACCCCTCAAAACTTGGTTCATATAGCACGATACTAGGCGTTAACTGACCGATAGCGTAAGCGTCGTTTTGCATAAGTGCTGACATGGTTGGTCCTAAGTTTTTATGGTAAATAGTTATCGCAAATAACCATCATAAATACCGTAGCGGAAAGGCTGTTTTTTTAGCAAACACTATCTAAAATAAAGCCAACTGTCCGCTACGTTGATCTTTAAACTTGGTCTGTGTTTGTGCCAGTACATATTGACGAAAATTATCGCGCGTCAAGTGAGCCAAATGCTCGTTCTTGCCAGTGGTGGCGATAAAGTATTTGGCACGGTTGACCGCAGCGCCCATCTTTTTTAGGTGATGTAGGGTCAATTGGTTGAACCGGCGCGCCTTCACAATTTTCTTGGCAGTTTTGGTACCGATACCTGGTATACGTACAATCATCTCATAAGTCGCTGTCTGAATATTGACTGGGAAATGCTCGCGATGACGTATTGCCCACGCTAGCTTGGGATCACAATCTAAATCCAAGAATGGTGACTCTGGCTCGACAATCTCGTGGGCGCCAAACCCATAAAAACGCATTAACCAATCTGCTTGATATAGGCGGTTCTCTCGTACCATGGGTACAGGAGTGCCAATCGCAGGCAAGCGGTTGTCAGAGAGCATCGGTACATAACCTGAATAGTAGACACGCTTTAGATCATAGGTTTTATAAAAATGACTGGATAGCTGTATCACCTGTAAGTCAGTTTCATTACTCGCACCAACAATCATTTGACTGGTCTGACCTGCGGGCGTAAATTTAGGTGCTTTTTTGTGGGTTTTACGACTCTCACGGATAGTGATAATCTCTTCTTTAACCGTTTCCATCGGTGCTTTTAATTGCTCATGTGATTTTTCTGGCGCAAGCAAAGCCAATCCTGATTTGGTCGGAATCTCGATATTGACGCTCAGTCGGTCAGCATAGAGTCCTGCCTCTAGCAGCAGTTCCTTTGATGCACCAGGTATGGTCTTTAGATGAATATAACCGTTGAAACGCTCACGAGTACGTAGGAGTTTGGCAACTTCGACCAGTCGCTCCATCGTATAGTCGCCATTTTTGAAGATACCAGAGCTCAGGAACAGCCCTTCGATATAGTTGCGACGATAAAACTGCATGGTCAAGTCCACGACTTCTTCGACACTAAACGCCGCACGCGGGGTGTCATTGCTTTTACGTGAGGTGCAATACGCACAGTCATAAATGCAGTGGTTGGTCAACAGAATCTTTAGCAAGCTGACGCAGCGACCGTCTTCGGTATAGCTGTGGCAAATACCAGTGGCTGAGGCATCGCCTAAACCGCCGCCTTGATTTTTGCGCGTACCAGCCGAGGATGAGCAAGACACATCGTATTTTGCCGCATCGGCCAGAATATTGAGTTTGCCCTGTAATCTTTCATAATTGATGTTTGCCATAAGTCGCTTATTACCAATTAATTAATGAACGACTATTTTACCAAAATATGTATTAAGTCATTGTATTAATAGGAAAATTGGAAAAATAACACGACAGATAGTGTCGTATACGACAATGGGATTAGGAGGGAGGTGATGGGTATAATTATCAATACTGATTGATGAAAATTATGGAAAGAGGATTAAGAGTCAGTTATACCATGGTCATAGTAGAAGAGTCATATGTTAAAACAGGTCTTGAACATTCAAGACCTGTTTTAGAGCAATACGTATGAAAAAACATATGCTATGGTAGAGGTAAATGTTTACTGAACCTTCGCACGTATGACTACGGTTTGATTACCATTGGCATTAAGGTTTGCTAAGTTCCATTTGAGACCAGAGTAGTTTTCTTGTATGGCGACCGTATTGCCAACCTGCTGAATGGTTTGATAAGTATTGCCGCCAGTGGTGGCAAATGTCGGTAGCGGGCTATTTAACGATACCAGTTGAACACCGCTAGGTAGTGAGATCATAGCATTGATATCATTGACTGGTTGCGCTGTGGTATTGGTATAGGTGGTGTGATACTCGATAACATCACCTGGAGCAATATGATTGGCAGGCACAGCAACTTCACGTCCAGTACCATTTTTCATGATTTTCATCACTTTAGTGTTCGCGTTTACGACACCAGGGGTACTAAAGGTAGGGGTCAACTGCAGGGTATCTAACGTGGTCGTAGTTACTTGACTCGTTGTAGGCTGATTGGTAATGACGGTTGTCGCTGGCGCGTTTATGACCGGCAGCTGAGTGGCTCTAGTAACAGGTAATACTTGTGTCACGGTATTGATAGGTGTGGCGATGACATCTACTTTAGTAACACTGTTGGTCATTCGATTGGTGACGGGTACGCTTGTCACCGTCGTACTACCTTGAGTGATGACTGCGCTGTTGGCACCTTGGCGAACGACATAGCGTGGCACGTTCGTGACCTGCGTCACCGCATAAGGCATGCCATCTTGCATCGCGATGCCGTTTGGTGTTGCCGTGATAGTGGCTGTTTGACCATTGGAGTATTGCTCAACCACGGTAGTGCTACTGCCCGCAGATGAGCTGATAGCGATTTCAGGCGCAGCATGTGCTGAAGAGGCGGCAAGTATCGTACCTGCGAATATAGCAGATACAGTGGTGGTTAGCGCTGTTGGTATATAAGTTCTCATGGTCATAATAGACTCCTTAGCAGTATCAATAAACAAAGTAGCAGTAAGTAAAGCAGCAATAAATAACGCCCAGATAAGCGAAACCCCCGCCAATTGACACCACAAAGTATGCCAAATAACGAGGGTATCAGTACTGACGATAGCCGGTGTCTATGATCAGACCATCATTATCTTGAGTAATGAGCAACGCAGTATGAACTTATTCGGAAGCTCATAGATGTGATGTAGCGTCGACTGTGTTCAATATCAACGATGCTCAATATCACAATAATTGTGCACTCATAAACTCAAATAATTATGCGCCAAAACAAATCATGTATAAAAGCTGCATTGTGTAACCAAAGCGGTATAAATGCTATCAATGCGTAATGTCACTTTTCGTTATGACGTGGGTTGCATTGGGGACACGCACTAGATCGAAAGTCGCATCTATGATGATGAAAAATGTCTACAATTGAATCGAGCGGCTACTTACAAAGTAAATGTTTATTGTCTGGCAATATAAAGCCTTAACTAATAATGTACTGCTTAAATTGCCTGCCATTCAGAGCGTATGATTAATCGTAGATAACTTTCATGACTTCGTATTCAACCACACCTTTTGGTGTTTCGATGCGTACTTCATCGCCTTCAAACTTACCAATCAGACCGCGCGCGATTGGTGAGTTGACTGAGATTTTACCTGCTTTAAAATCAGCCTCATCATCACCAACGATTTTGTACTGCTTTTCTTCTTCAGTGTCCATGTTTTCGATCACGACGCTGACACCAAAGACAATACGACCTTCTTTTGGTAGTGTCGAAGGATCGATGACTTGAGCGCCACCAAGTTTGGCTTCGATATCGCGAATACGTGCTTCACAAAACCCTTGTTGCTCGCGAGCAGCATGGTATTCAGCGTTCTCTTTTAGATCGCCATGTTCACGTGCTTCAGCAATCGATGCTGTGATACGTGGACGGTCGACACTTTTTAACTGTTTTAATTCGGCTTCTAAAGCCGCATGTCCTTGCGGAGTCATTGGGTAACGTTGCATGTTTTTTCCTTAAACCAATAACACCACACCACCTCATAATGAGATGGTGTTAGTGCTGTTGCAATGGATATAAAATATAAAAGAATGATAATTAAGACGTTGTAATAAGTAAGCTGACTATCATTTATGAGTGTATCTCACCTCAATTCAAGCATAGCCACACTTAAGCTTACGTAATAAAAAGCATAGTCGCAATATTGCCACTATGCTTTTGGGTCTATCATGATAAAGGTGTCGCTCTCTGGCATCGCTCGGTTGTATTTAGCGATGCCTTTGTGAGCGATTAGGCAAGCCTAATGGTTATGCTTAATCTACTGAAATTATTCTACCAAGTCAATAGAACTAGCCAATAGACTTTGCTTGCTCATGCAAATCTTGTAACTTATAGACATCAAACGGTAAGTCAATCGCGTAAGATTTACAAACAGCATCAGCGGCGCCTAGTGTCGTGACATAGAAGACTTTGCCCTGTAGCGCACTGCGGCGAATAGAGAACGAATCCTCTTGTGCCTGCTTGCCTTCAGTTGTGTTGATGATAAGGTCAATTTTGCCGTTTTTCAAGGCGTCAACGATATGCGGGCGACCTTCAGTGACCTTGTTGATTTGCTGACATTCGATACCAGCGTCGCTCAGTACCTTTTTCGTACCAGTCGTTGTGACGATTTTGAAGCCAAAGTCTACCAGCTGACGGGCGATCGGAGCGATTTGCGCTTTGTCACTATCACGTACTGAGATAAAGACGGTCTTGGTCTCGCCTTCAGTGGGTAGACCTGGCAGACGCTCGTTACTACCGATGATGGCTTTGTAGAATGCTTCGCCAAAGGTCTTGCCCACGCCCATGACTTCGCCCGTTGATTTCATCTCAGGACTCAAGATTGGATCAACACCAGGGAACTTAGCAAATGGGAATACTGCTTCTTTGACCGCATAAAATGCTGGCACAATTTCGGTTGTAAAGCCTTGGTCTTTAAGTGAGGTGCCTGCCATACAGCGAGCCGCAACCTGCGCTAATGAGGTGCCGATACACTTAGAGACAAACGGTACGGTACGGGCAGCGCGTGGGTTCACTTCTAGGATATATACGGTTTCACCTTTGACAGCGAACTGAACGTTCATCAGACCGACAACGCCAAGCTCTTTTGCCATAGCGACCGTTTGCGCACGCATCACGTCACATAGTTCGTCAGATAGTGAGTATGGCGGTAGTGAGCAAGCAGAGTCACCTGAGTGGACACCCGCCTGTTCGATATGCTGCATGATACCGCCGATGACGACATCAGTACCGTCACATACACAGTCGACATCGACTTCGATGGCGTCATCCAAGAAGCGATCGAGTAGGACAGGCGCTTCGTTTGAGGCTTGTACCGCAGTACGTAGGTAATGTCTTAGCTCGTCTTCGTTATAGACGATTTCCATCGCGCGGCCACCTAACACATACGACGGACGTACAACCAGTGGATAGCCCACGTCTTTTGCTTTAACCAAACCATCTTCTAAGCTGGTTGCTAGTGCGTTTGATGGCTGTACTAGGTTTAGCTGTTGAATCATGTGCTGGAAACGTTCACGATCTTCAGCGCGGTCGATCGCATCAGGACTCGTACCGATGATTTTTACGCCCGCAGATTCTAACGCGCGCGCCAGTTTCAATGGCGTTTGACCACCGAACTGCACAATCACACCGTCTGGGTTTTCGATACGGACGATTTCTAGCACGTCTTCTAACGTGATTGGCTCAAAGTATAGACGGTCAGAAGTGTCATAATCGGTTGAAACCGTTTCAGGGTTACAGTTGACCATGATGGTTTCAAAACCATCTTCACGCATGGCAAGCGCTGCGTGTACACAGCAGTAATCAAACTCGATACCTTGACCGATACGGTTTGGACCGCCACCGATGACCATGATTTTTTTCTTGTCGGTTGGGTTGGCTTCACATTCGCTATCGTAGGTTGAGTACATATAAGCGGTGCTGGTAGCAAACTCTGCAGCACAAGTATCAACACGCTTATAGACGGGGTAAACGTTCAGATCCCAGCGTTTCTTACGTAGTTGCTTTTGTGAGATACCAAGCAATTTAGCCAAACGCAAATCTGACAAGCCTTTACGCTTAAAGCTGCGCAAGTTTTTCTCGGTTAACCCGCCAAAGCCGAGTGATTTTACGATTGCTTCAGTTTTCACGATGTCTTCAATCTGTACCAAGAACCATGGATCAATCTTGGTATAATTAAATACCTCATCGACACTCATACCAACGCGGAAGGCGTCAGCGATATAGTAGATGCGTTCAGGGGTTGGAATGGTTAAGCGATTGATAATTTCGCTACGAGCCTTCTCAGCACCTACTTTGGATAAATCCACTTGCTCATCAAAACCGTCCGCGCCTGTTTCCATACCACGTAGGGCTTTTTGCATAGACTCTTGGAAATTACGACCAATCGCCATCACTTCGCCGACCGATTTCATCTGAGTTGATAGGATGTTGTCCGCTTGTGGGAATTTTTCAAAGTTAAAGCGAGGTATCTTGGTCACGACATAATCAAGCGCAGGCTCAAAGCTGGCTGGCGTTTTACCGCCCGTGATGTCATTTTGCAATTCATCTAGCGTATAACCAATCGCCAGTTTTGCTGCAATTTTGGCAATCGGGAAACCAGTGGCTTTTGAAGCGAGAGCAGATGAGCGCGATACGCGTGGGTTCATCTCGATGACGACCATGCGGCCCGTATCAGGGTTGATACCGAACTGTACGTTTGAGCCGCCTGTTTCTACACCGATCTCACGCAGTACCGCGAGCGATGCATTACGCATGATCTGGTATTCTTTATCCGTCAATGTCTGCGCTGGGGCGACAGTGATTGAGTCACCAGTATGCACACCCATTGGGTCGAAGTTTTCGATGGCACAGATGATGATGCAGTTGTCGTTTTTGTCACGGACCACCTCCATCTCGTACTCTTTCCAACCAATCAATGACTCATCAATCAATAATTGATGGTTAGGAGACAAGTCAAAACCGCGCTCGCAGATTTCAATGAATTCATCGCGGTTGTAAGCAATACCGCCACCTGAACCGCCCATGGTGAATGATGGACGAATGATACACGGATAGCCCATTTTCTCTTGGGTTGCGAAGGCTTCTTCCATCGTCTCAGCGGTTTCAGCGCGTGGGCACTCAAGGCCAATACGTTTCATCGCTTTGTCAAATAAGTCGCGATCTTCTGCCATCTCGATCGAGTCTTTGGTCGCGCCAATCAGCTCACAGTTATACTTGGTCAATACGCCATGCTTGTCTAGGTCTAGTGCGCAGTTTAGGGCAGTCTGTCCGCCCATAGTTGGTAGAATTGCATCAGGGCGTTCTTTGGCAATGATTTGCTCAACCGTCTGCCACGTGATCGGCTCGATATAGGTGGCATCCGCCATGACAGGATCGGTCATGATGGTCGCAGGGTTTGAGTTGACCAAGATGACACGGTAGCCTTCTTCTTTTAGTGCTTTACACGCCTGTGCGCCTGAGTAGTCAAACTCACATGCTTGGCCGATGACGATAGGGCCTGCGCCAATGATAAGAATGCTTTTTATGTCGGTACGTTTTGGCATAATGTTTTTAAGTCCTATTTTGGCGGGTTGGGATTTGTATGATCTATCTTGTCTTACTCAATTGGATTGAGTTTAAAATTACATTTTTCAGCAGCAGCTTGAAGTACCTGTATAAAGTCAGTGTTTTGAGTTTTGACATTAACCGCAACAAGTTTTGCTAACTTTGAATAGTCAGGATTATTCACAATTTCTCTGACAGCAAATGCAAGTTTAGGTTTTTGAAGGCCATGCAATCTGAAAACATAATGATAATCCTCGTCTCCAATCAAACTCGCATGAGAAATATTATGTAACTCATAGCTTAATTCCGAATCAATTAAGAGTTCTAAGTCTTTGTGATTTTTTTCAGCAGTTTGACTGTTAATGTGATTTTTGGCAGTAGCATTAAATGACTCTCTTACATCATTATAATTGAACTCATTTTTCATACACACTTCTTTGTTAGGGTCTAGAATACGCGTGCCAGGAGATTTAGGATTGTTCCAAAAATCTATAAAAAACTTTTCAATGTTATAAATATAAACAAGCGTATTTGTTAGTTCCTCAACTTGCTTATCTTTATTTAGTCCTGAAGTAGAGATAGTATTAAAAGAATTAGCTTGTTCGTTCTTTTTTTCTGAGCGTTGCTTATTAAAACTTTGCAACCGAGCGTGCTTATCAGCCTCAATCTGTTCAAGCCGCATTTGGTCTTCAGTATCTTTTTGGCTATGATTGCTAGCTTGAAGAGAAGTTGGAAGCCAAAGACTTATTGAAATAATCATTACTAATAAGGCTTTGGCAGAAAGAGTATTCATTCTAAGTCTTAGCCTTTTCCATCATCTCAGCAAACTTATCAAACAATGGCGCGCAGTCATGTGGACCAGGGCTGGCTTCTGGGTGACCTTGGAAGCTAAAGACAGGCTTGTTGGTCAGCTCGATACCTTGGTTGGTGCCGTCAAATAGTGAGCGATGAGTCGATTTGACATTGTCAGGTAGCGTGTCTTCATCAACCGCAAAACCATGGTTTTGACTGGTGATCATCACTGTGCCAGTCGCCAAGTCTTGTACGGGATGGTTGGCACCATGATGGCCCGTTTTCATCTTAATAGTACTTGCACCGCTGGCAAGACCAATCAGCTGATGACCTAAGCAAATACCAAACGTTGGTACATCAGTCTCTTCGATAATGTGACGCACGCTATCGATTGCGTAATCACAAGCAGCAGGATCACCAGGGCCATTTGATAAGAAGATACCATCTGGGTTCATGGCTAGCACGTCTGCGATAGGCGTCTGTGCTGGTACAACCGTTACGTGGCAGCCACGGTCGACGAGCATACGTAGGATATTGGTTTTGCTACCGAAGTCATAAGCAACGACATTGAATTTGGCATCAACATGGGTGCCGAGTTGTTTAAAGAAGCCGCCCGTACCGCTGTCATGGCTACCATGGATATCACGGTTGAGCAGGGTATCTGATAGATCCCATGTGCCTGCTGTCCATTCAAAGCTGTCTGTCGTACAGCACTCTTTTGCTAGATCCATACCTTTTAGACCAGCAAAGCCTTGAGCCAGCTCAATTGCTTTTTGCTCATCATCAGTGCTGATAGTCTCGCCATCTGATGCGGTCATGATACAGCCACTTTGCGCACCCTTATCACGTAACAGGCGTGTCAACTGACGCGTGTCAATCTCAGCGATAGCAACGGTCTCATTACGCTGTAGATAGTCGCTTACAGATTCTGAGTTGCGAAAATTAGAGGTGACCATCGTTGCATCACGAATGATTAGACCTTCAGCCCACACCTTGTGACCATTACCAGACTCAGTATCCTCAGCGTTGGTACCTGTGTTACCGATATGCGGATACGTTAGGGTCACCAGCTGGCGTGCATAACTTGGGTCAGTTAGGATTTCTTGGTATCCTGTCATGGCGGTATTAAATACGACCTCACCAACACGATGACCTAGGCTGCCTATACTGACACCACGAAAAATTGTACCGTCTGCTAGTGCCAAAATTGCTTGTGTTTCTGCTGATGAATTCAAGGATTGCCTCCGCTATTATTGGTGAGTGCCATCATGTTTCGCTAGTCAATATATTGCTCCGTATCCTTTTATTTACGGCATCTGACGACTGTCACATAAAGCTCATAAAAGGGCGATACACAAAAATTTTCCACAAAAAAGCGAGAAGACATTATTGATGAAAACTACAAAACCCACTAGATAGTGAATAGGTAACTTGCATCATGTCCGCTCGCTTAGGCACAGATTTTGCGTATTATATATAAAATAGACGAGTATGGCTAGCCGATTCTTTGGATTAATAGTCATTACATAAAGGAAAGTTGAGTTTTTATGAGGAATACAGACTGAGTAAAATAGCCTAAGTATAAAAAAACAGGTTTGCAGTCACATTCAATAACATTGATATTCATCAGCCACTAATAGCGCTGGATTTTAGCAGTTGGCTTTGCCACAATGAACAGCGCAGCAATATACTCAATTTTTATGATCGTTTGTTATAACAATAATGAAGATAACAATTAGGATAACAAGGAGTCGTTATGATTTATCAGTATTTGGACAAAACCCCTGAGTTTGCCGCGCCATTCAATGGTTGGGTAGCAGATTCGGCGCAAGTGATGGGTGATGTGTATCTGGGTCATCAAGCCAATGTTTGGTTTGGTGCAGTGATACGCGGTGACAATGATCGCATTCATATCGGTGATTATAGTAATGTGCAAGAAAACAGTGTGATTCATACTGATGCAGGCATAAAGGTCACAGTTGGCAATTATGTTACCATCGGCCATCTGGCGATGCTACACGGCTGTGAGATTGGTGATAACAGTCTTGTTGGTATTGGTGCCGTGGTGCTCAATAATGTCAAGATTGGTAAAAACTGCCTCATAGGGGCAAAGGCCTTGGTTACTGAAGGGCAGGTCATTCCAGATAACTCTCTGGTGATGGGCGCGCCTGCAAAAGTTGTCAAAACACTAACCGATGAGCAAGCTGCTATGCTAAAAATGTCAGCGCTACATTATGCTGAGCGTTGCCAGAAGTTTAAAACGGGATTGACAGAAGTGGCAATGCCCAATTAAAGACAGACAGAACCAGTCTATATAGACGAAGCAAACTCTAAAAAAGATTATGGAGTAGCAGCTGGGTTTGCTTGATGCTGTCATTCTTAGTCAATGACCACCCTCATTTCTTGTACTTTTTATTAGATCACTTTTATCAAATCACTCATATTTTTTCGCAATTAACGATAAGGTCTCACCATGCAGGCAGATCCAGCACAAAAACAACAAAAGCAACTGGCGTTATTTGATTTAGATCATACGTTACTCGATGTCGATAGCGATTATCTCTGGGGCGAATATATCGTCAAGCATGACCTTGTCGATGAGGCTCAGTACCGAACTGCCAATCAGAAATTTTATAATGATTATATAGAGGGCACGCTAGACGCAACAGAATACAATGAATTTGTCGCGCAATTTTTGAGCAGTCTGCCGCTTGATCGACTTGATGAGTTAAGAGAAGATTATATCAAGAGCGAAATCGAGCCAAATATTCGTCCAAAAGCGATGGAAGTATTGTGTCAGCATATCGAGCAAGGGCACCATGTGGTGATTATTTCTGCGACCAATGACTTTGTGGTATCCGCCATTGCCAAGCGTTTTGGTATTGAAGCCGCCAATGTATTGGCAACGCCGCTTGAGATTAAAGATGATCGCTATACAGGTAAGCTCACTGACAAACCAAACTTTCAAGCAGGCAAAATCTACCATTTAGACAAGTGGCTGAATAATAAACAAGCTGCTGGCATTACTTTTGAAAAAACATACGCCTATTCAGATTCCAAAAACGATATTCCACTGCTCGAATGGGCTGATGTGGCCGTTTGTGTGTCGCCTGATGATGCGCTACATGCACATGCCTTGGCACATCGCTGGGCAGTAGAGGATTGGTCTTTGTAGAGGGTTTGGTTTAGATATAACAGAAATACTAACAATAATGATAATTAGCTAATTATTTATACTTAATCTCATTTAAAATAGCGCCGTATTCGTTATTTATTTTTTAGAAAAAACAGGAATATTTATGGAAATTAATCCGTATCAAGAACAGATCAAAGACTTATCTGAGCGTGGACAGGACTTACGGAGGTATCTTTGACTTCGATGGTAAGCAAGAACGCTTAGAAGAAGTCAATTTGGAATTAGAAAACCCTGAGCTATGGAATGATCCAGAGCGCGCGACCAAAATTAATAAAGAAAAGAGTCACCTTGATGGTGTCATCGATGTGGTGGTCTCTCTTGAAACCACACTAGAAGATGCGTCTGCCATGCTAGAGCTGGCTGTCGAAGCAGAAGATGATTCACTGCTAGCTGACGTGCAGAGCGAGCTAGATAGCGCTGAGAAACGCGTGGCTGATCTAGAGTTTCGCCGAATGTTCAGCGGTGAGATGGATCCAAATAACTGCTACTTGGATATCCAATCGGGCAGTGGCGGCACTGAAGCACAAGATTGGGCAGAAATGCTACTGCGTATGTATACACGCTGGGCGGAAGCGCATGGCTTCAAAGTGGATGTGATTGAAGTATCCTCAGGTAGTGTGGCTGGTATTAAGTCGGCGACGATTGAGATCAAAGGTGATTATGCCTTTGGTTGGTTGCGCACCGAAATTGGTGTCCACCGTTTGGTACGTAAGTCACCATTTGATAGTAATAATGGTCGTCATACCTCGTTTGCTGCGGTGTTCGTGTCGCCTGAGATTGACGACAATGTCGAGATTGATATCAATCCAGCTGATTTGCGTATCGATACCTATCGCTCATCTGGCGCGGGTGGTCAGCACGTCAACACCACAGATTCTGCGGTACGTATTACCCATGAGCCGTCGGGTGTGGTAGTAACCTGTCAGAATGAGCGTAGTCAACATGGCAACAAAGCCACCGCAATGAAAATGCTACGTGCTAAGCTCTATGAGCTTGAGATGCAAAAACGTATGGAGTCACAGCAAGCGGTCGAAGATGGTAAGTCTGACGTCGGCTGGGGCAGTCAAATTCGCTCATACGTGCTCGATGACTCTCGTATCAAAGACTTGCGCACTGGTGTTGAAACCTTCAATACTGGTGCTGTGCTAGATGGCGACCTCGATCAATTTATCGAAGCCAGTCTAAAAGCAGGACTATAAAACAGAATCGAGATATTCATAACTGTTTAATATATCTACCTACATTTAATTAAGGAAAATTATGCCAAGCGTTAATAACTATTTTGATGATAAAGTGACTTCTATCGCCTTTCAAACAGCGACCAAGCCTGCGACAGTCGGCGTTATGGAGAGTGGTGAGTATGAGTTTGGCACCAGTGAATTTGAAACCATGAGTGTGGTAAGCGGTGCATTAACCGTCAAGTTACCAGAGAGTGATGAGTGGCAAACGTTTAATGCTGGTGAGCAATTCACGGTTGAAGCCAATCAAAAGTTCCAAGTAAAAGTAGATGTCGAAACCGCTTACTTATGCGTGTATGGTAAATAGTAAGCTCTAAGTTATAGCGACACATAAAAAAACGCCAAGTATTTTATACTTGGCGTTTTTTTATGTGTCGTATTTTAAATGAGGTTTAAGCTACCATTTTAAAAACCCTATTTTACACAGCATTACACTTTGTCTGTGCCAAATAAACAGCAAAAAAAACACTCATTAATTATGCTAAGACCATGAATTCTCGAAGGTATATAGTGTTATGACAAAGGCAACAGAAAAGGCGAGTCAGCAGACGATTACAAAAGATGCGCGCCACGATTATGAGCATCTAGCACGCCGTGCTAATTTGCGCTATGTGAGTGACGATGAACCAGGCTACGAGCGTAGACGCTGGGGTCGCGGTTTTACTTATCGTGATGCCACAGGCAAAACTGTCAAAGACAAAGCGCTACGTCAACGTTTTGATGCGTTAGTGATACCGCCCATGTGGTCGGAGGTGTGGATCTGCCAAGACGAAAAAGGACATCTGCAATCAACAGGACGAGACGAAAAATCACGCAAGCAATACTTGTATCATCCCTCATGGAATAATATCCGTGACCAAGCCAAATTTGACGCGATGATAGGATTTGCAGAAGTGCTGCCTAACCTACGTGCACAAGTTGAGATAGATCTAGAGGCCGAGTCGCTGTCACGCACCAATGTGCTGGCAGCCATCGTCAAACTACTTGAGACGACACTGATTCGTATCGGTAATAGCCGCTATGCCAAGCAAAATAAAAGCTATGGTCTGAGTACGCTACGTAGCAAGCATGTGAGCGAAATCGATACTGGACTCGCGTTTGATTTTGTAGGAAAAAGCGCAAAAGAGCATCACATTGAGCTACAAGATGAGCGATTGATTGATATCGTACAAGCCTGCTCAGAGTTGCCGGGTTATCAGATATTCAAATACTTAGATGATGACGGACATAAACAAGTCGTTGATAGTAGCGACATCAACGAATACCTGCGCATGCATACATGCGGTACAGATTGTGAGAGTAAGCTATATAGCGCAAAGGATTTTCGCACGTGGATGGCAAGTGTACTCGCGGCAAGCTACTTATATGACGAGTTACAGATGCCCGCAGGCGCGAGCATATTGGCAAGTGCTCCAGAAAGTGCTGAGCGTCAGCAGTTGGTTGTTGATATGGTAAAAAGTGTGGCAGCAGAGCTGGGCAACACGCCAACCGTATGCCGTGCCTCTTATATTCATCCTATTGTTATTCAGCGTTTTTTAGCAGGGCAGTTCTTTGAGCGCTATAAGCAAGCACGTCGCGGCCGCACAAAAAAATACCAAAGCTGCGAAGAAAAAGCATTGTTAGGTTTTCTGAGTGCTGCCGTTTAAGTATTGCCATTTATAGATAAGTATTTAGATACGGGTGCTCGAGCCTTAATATTGCAGTATCAATGTCTTTCTGAAGGCTTCGAGCTAAAGGGTTCAAAAACAGCTATAAACTATAACTATTGAGGTATTTAGCACTAGACCATAACTCATTAATAATAATGAGCTATGGTTAAATTTTATCTATATAAAATAAAAATGATACGTTATGTATTGAAATAAGCGTAAAAATGCGTTACTAATAGAGCATGATAAATACGAACGTATAAAACGGTCTATAGGATGTGACCATTTTGCAATCATACATACCATTTTAACAGTTACCTGCTATTGCTAAAGGATTAGCTTATGAATACCGCCACTCAAACTCCTACGAATGTTGATACAGACACTACCAGCACACCAAAGAGTTATACCGATTACTATAATAATTTTGATATGAATGCGTTGCTACCAGAAATCTTTGGCGAGCATGTAGACGATCGTCTAAACGCGTATATGGCGTGCTGTGGTCGTCATGTACGCGATGGCCGCGCTGACCATGCTGCGCTAGTACATGAAGATACCGCCGGAAATATAACGCGTATGAGCTTTGGTGAGCTTGACAAAGCAAGTGCTCAAATCGCTAACTTGCTACAGTCGTACGGCGTAAAAGCGGGTGACAAGGTGGCGACAATGCTACCGCGTACACCCGAGCTACTAACCGTTGTATTGGCAACATGGCGCATCGGCGCGGTATATCAGCCATTATTCACCGCTTTTGGTTATGATTCAATCAAATACCGCATGGATAAGGCTGACACTAAAGTTGTTTTTACCAATCTAGAGAACCGCAGCAAGTTTGAAGACTTAGCCGCGCAAACCAAGATGGTATTGGTCGGCAGTGCGGAAGACGCTCAAACATGGGGTGACGATCACTATAGTCAGTCTATGACAGCACAACCGCAGATGATAGAGGCCGTCACACTCGATACGGATGCGCCATTTTTGCAGATGTTTACCTCAGGTACAGTCGGTAAATCAAAAGGCGTTAGCGTTCCGTTAGCGGCACTGCCTGCATTTTACCTTTATATGCGTTACGCCATCGATCTGCGCGACGATGACCAGTACTGGAACATGGCAGATCCCGGCTGGGCATACGGCTTGTACTACGCCATCACGGGACCTATGTTACTGGGCATCACCACTTATTTTAATGAAGCAGGATTTGATGCGACCAATACCCGTGATTTTATGGTGCGTCACAAGATTACCAACTTAGCGTCTTCACCCACCGCATTTCGCATGATGAAATCTAGCGGCGTGTTCGACAATGTTGATGAAAACGCCCGTAACGATGCAAATGCTAAGCTGTCTTTGCGCTGTGCCAACTCAGCAGGGGAGACACTGAATACCGAAGTCGTCAACTGGGTCGAAACTTATCTAGACTGTCAGGTAAAAGATCAATATGGGCAAACAGAAACTGGCATGACTTGCTGTGCGCATCATGCGTTAACGCACGAGTCTCCAGTGGGGTCAATGGGAATGGCACTACCAGGTCATACGTTAGTGGTATTAGGTGATGATATGACTGTACTGCCAGATGGTGAGCAAGGACAGTTAGCAGTCGTGGTCAGTCAGTCGCCTGCGTTCTATTTCCGTGGTTATAGCTGGAATGAAAAACAAGCCTTTGTAGAGGATTACTATCTAACAGGCGATGTGGTCGAGCGTCATAGTGACGGTAGTTACTGGTTCTCAGGCCGTGATGATGACATTATTATTACCGCAGGTTACCGCGTCGGACCTACGGATGTCGAAAACACCGTATTAGAGCATGACGCCGTTGCAGAGTCTGCGGCGGTAGGCGTGCCGGATGAAGTGCGTGGTCATACCATTAAGTCCTACGTGGTGCTAAAAGACGGTATCAAAGGCAGCGATGAGATTGCCAAAGAAATCCAAGAGTTGGTACGCAAACGCTTATCTACTCATGCGTATCCGCGTGAGGTCGAGTTTGTGACAGAACTGCCCAAAACGCCAAGTGGTAAGATTCAACGCTTTTTGCTACGTAGTCTGTCTGCTGCATAAATAAGTTGATAAGGCGTCCATAAATTTAATAGAAAAATATCTAATGAGAAGCAAAATTTAAAGGAATAATCATGCAAGTTAAACAAAACAGCTTTTTGGTCACAGGCGGTGCATCAGGTTTGGGCGAGTCAGTGGCTCGAGCGATTGTAGATCAAGGTGGTAACGTCGTCATCGCTGACCTGAATGAGTCAGCAGGGCAAGCATTGGTCACTGAGCTAGGTGATAGTGCACGTTTTGTGCGTTGTGATATCACCAACGGTGATGAAGTGCAATTAGCGGTTGAGATGGCAGAGTCAGCTTTCGGCGGCTTACAAGGTTCAATCAACTGTGCGGGCATCGTAGTCGTACAAAAGCTGCTAGATCGTGATAACAATCCGGCAGACCTTGAAGCATTTAGCCGCGGGGTCAATATTAATTTGGTCGGTTCATTCAATGTTGCCCGTTTGGTCGCAGCAAGTATTGCTAAGCGTTTGGTCAGTGATAGCGCTACAGATGCCAATGCAGAAAAGAACCATGTAGGAAAAAATGCGGATCAAGGTATTATTATCAATACGGCATCTATCGCCGCCTTTGATGGTCAAGTGGGCCAAGCCAGTTACTCATCGTCCAAGGCAGGCGTGGTTGGATTAACTTTACCACTTGCTCGCGAGCTGGCTCGTCACGGTATACGCGTGATGACTATCGCACCGGGTGTCTTCGCTACGCCGATGATGGAATCTATTCCAGAAAAAGCCCGCGAACAGTTGGAGGCGGGCGTACCTTATCCTAAACGTTTGGGCGCTCCCAATGAGTTTGCCAAATTGGTGACCCATATTATTGATAATGCCTATCTAAATGGTGAAGTCATTCGCTTAGATGGTGCCATTCGTATGGTCTAGCTCTTGTTGCTTTCATTATTTTCACACAAAATTGATCTACATAATATGGCATGATTCTTTGATACAGTATTATTAATTACTCTTGAGAGTTGATGATAAGGATCAAGTTTCATGTCATTTTTTTGCAAAAAATCTTACCAATTAAGCGAATCATATCCGAACTTGTTGCTAATACTTATCAGTATTAGCCTCATTTCCTTTGCGAGCACTAGCGCTATTGCCTATAGTGAAAGCACCTCAACATCCAATGATCCTATGCCATCCTCGACAGTTATTGATAAAGTTTTTGTCGATAAATCAGATCGTGTCTTACAGCTCATGGAGCGTGGCAATGTCATACGGTCATACCGTATTGCGCTTGGCGACAGCCCAGTTAGTCATAAACAGCAGGAAGGCGATCAGCGTACGCCGACAGGGATTTATACCTTAGATTATAAAAATGAGAACTCTATTGCGTATCGTTCCATTCATATTAGCTATCCAAATGCTGCGGACAAAGCACACGCAAAGTCGCTAGGCGTCAGCCCAGGCGGCGATATCATGATTCATGGACAAATGAATGGCTTTGGACATTTAGGCTGGTTGAACCAAAGCCGCGATTGGACTGATGGTTGTATCGCGGTTACCAATGACGAGATGGACACCATCATGGCAGCTGTTAAGGTTGGCACCGTAATTGAAATCGTTGAGTAAACGGTTTAAGTTTATGATAATTATAAGATGTAAGTATAAATTGATGCTTTATAAAGGATAGTTTTTCCCTATTTTAAATATCATTGTTTTTAGTAAGGTTTTATGGCGCAACTGTCTTGAAATAATTGTATATATACCTTATATAAATGACAGATAACAGAGGGCGCTAGCGACTAAAACGACCTCTGATAATACGAATTATAAAAGGATATACACATGAGATTTGAGAAATTCACTCAAAAACTGCAGTCCGCCATTCAAGAAGCACAAAGCCTAGCGTTAGGTCGTGATCATACGGGTATCGATCCTGTGCACTTACTTGGCGTACTGCTGCAAGATGAGTCTAATTTATCTATCTGTCAGCAAGCAGGCGCTTCTATTCCAGCGCTAAAAAATGGCGTTGCTAAAGCACTGGATAATCAGGCTACAATTGCGGAACCGACAGGAGATGTCAATCTAAACCCGAATTCGGTTAAAATCTTGAACTTGGCAGATCGTCAGGCGCAAAAAGAAGGCGATGATTTCATTGCTACTGAATGGGTGATGTTGGCACTCGCTGAGCAAGGCGAAACCAAAAAGATATTTGAAAGTGCCGGCGTAACGGCTAGCAAACTAAAAGCGGTCATTGAGCAGCTACGCGGTGATGATACGGTCAATAACCAAAACGCCGAAGATCAGCGTGACGCGCTCAACAAGTATACGATCAATCTGACTGAACAAGCAGAGCTGGGTAAACTTGATCCAGTAATCGGTCGTGACGAAGAGATTCGCCGTACTATTCAGGTACTGTCGCGCCGTACCAAAAACAACCCTGTACTCATCGGTGAACCAGGTGTTGGTAAAACCGCCATCGTAGAAGGATTGGCACAAAAAATCATTAATGGTGACGTACCAGAGGGTCTGCGCCGCAAAGAAGTGCTGTCGTTAGATCTAGGTGCGCTCATTGCAGGGGCAAAATTCCGCGGTGAGTTCGAAGAGCGCCTCAAAAGCGTATTGAGTGACTTGGCGAAGCAAGAAGGCAACGTCATCTTATTTATCGATGAGCTGCATACGATGGTCGGTGCGGGCAAATCAGAAGGCGCGATGGATGCAGGTAATATGCTAAAGCCAGCACTGGCACGCGGTGAGCTGCATTGTGTTGGAGCCACGACGTTAGATGAATATCGCAAGTACATCGAAAAAGATGCTGCCCTCGAGCGTCGTTTTCAAAAGGTTTTGGTTGATGAGCCAACGGTCGAAGATACCATCGCAATATTACGTGGTCTAAAAGAGCGTTACGAGCTGCATCATGGCGTCGATATTCAAGATAGCGCTATCATCGCGGCGGCACGTATGAGTCATCGTTATATTACCGATCGCAAGCTACCTGATAAGGCGATTGATTTAATTGATGAAGCAGCCAGCCGCTTGCGTATGGAGATGGACAGCAAACCTGAGTCACTAGGTAAGCTTGATAGCCGTCTCATTCAGCTAAAGATGCAGCGCGAAGTGCTCAAAAATGAAGAAGACGCTGGCGCGCAAGCTGAGCGTAAAGTGCTTGATGCCCAAATCGCAGAGTTAGAAAAAGAATATGCCGATCTTAATGAAGTGTGGCAGGCGGAGAAGGCACTGGTCAAAGGCAGTCAACAGCTCAAAGACGAGCTGGACAAGGCCCGTATCGCCTATGACAAAGCCAGCCGTGAAGGCGACTACGAGACCATGAGTAAGCTGCAATACGAAACTATTCCGCAGCTTGAGCGTCGTATCCATGAGTCTGACTTGGCTGAGCAAAAAGAGCAGACAGGTGAGGGTAGCGGTGTCAAATTACTACGGAATAAGGTAACAGACAACGAAATCGCAGAAGTCGTGGCAGCGGCAACGGGCATTCCAGTCAGCAAAATGATGCAAGGCGAGCGCGATAAGATGATAGCCATGGAAGAAAAGCTCCATGAGCGGGTCATCGGTCAGAACGAAGCGGTCGAAGCCGTTGCAAACGCGGTACGTCGTAGCCGAGCAGGCTTGTCTGATCCAAATCGCCCTTCTGGTTCGTTCTTGTTCTTGGGACCTACGGGTGTTGGTAAGACTGAGCTCACCAAATCACTGGCAAACTTCCTATTTGACTCTGAGGATGCGATCGTACGTATCGACATGAGTGAGTATATGGAAAAACATAGCGTCAGCCGCCTAGTTGGTGCGCCTCCAGGTTATGTCGGTTACGAAGAGGGCGGCACATTGACGGAAGCGGTACGCCGCAAACCGTATAGCGTTATACTCTTCGATGAAGTGGAAAAAGCCCATCCCGATGTGTTTAATATCTTACTGCAAGTGCTGGATGATGGTCGCTTGACTGACTCACAAGGACGGGTGATAGACTTCAAAAACACCGTGATTATCATGACCAGTAACTTAGGGTCGCATAAGATTCAAGAGATGGTAGGTGAGAGCTACGATGATATCAAGGCAGAAGTGATGGATTCGGTTGGGCAGCATTTCCGTCCAGAGTTCGTCAACCGTATTGATGAAATTGTGGTCTTCCATCCGCTTGGTATGTCGCAGATGGCAGGTATTGCCGACATTCAATTAGATCGCTTGCGTCAGCGCATTCAAGAGCGTGAGATGGATATTGAGCTATCAGCCGATGCGATGAATAAATTGGTGGCAGTAGGGTATGATCCAGTTTATGGCGCGCGCCCACTCAAACGTGCCATTCAACAAGAGATCGAAAACCCTTTGTCATTGAAGCTACTGGCGGGCGATTTCGTTGCGGGTGATATCATCAAAGTTGATGTTGGCGCAGATGACAAGCTGACTTTTGACAAGCTAAGAATGAGCTAATCACTTTAACGTTGACGTTTGTTTGACCTCATTATGTGCGCTAAATCAACCCTTTATCTACAATCGTAGGTAAGGGGTTTTTCGTTTAGACAATTATTTTACGCTACGATTCTTTTACGTTTTAAATCTCTCTTAACTATCAGGACTATGCTATAAATAAATGACTAGCAATATAAGTGCAAACCTAATAAAGAGGAAAAACAATGACAACTCATATCGAGCGTATTAATAAACCTTTAGCATTGCCACTAGTAATCGCAGCTTTACTGTTCAGTACTGCAGCTTGCTCTAACTCTTCAACAGTAAACACCAGCAACAAAGTGACAGAGTATAAAGAAGTGCAAGTGCCTAAAGCGGATATGCAGGTAAGCGATGCTCAGGTCAGTCTAGAAAAGCCTGAGTTTACAACAAAGTCAGTGGCCACATTTGATGAGCCTTGGGCCATGACCGCACTACCCAGTACCACCAATAAATCGCCACAGCTACTGGTCACCCAAAAAACAGGCGAGTTATTCATTGTGGATACCGCAACAGGCAGCAAAACAAAGGTCGGAGGCGTGCCTGAAGTTGCTTATGGTGGGCAAGGTGGTTTAGGAGATATTATACTAGCACCAGATTTTGCGACTTCTAATGCTGTGTATTTGAGCTATGCAGAAGCGGGGATGGGAAGCGAGAGCAATACATTTGGCGCAAAAGTTATCAAGGCGACGCTCGCGGGACTAGGTACTAACGCACCCATGCTGCAATCCATCACGCCCATTTGGGAGCAGTTTCCAAAAGTGACAGGACAAGGGCATTACAGTCATCGATTGCTATTTTCACCAGATGGACGCTATCTATATATCAGCTCAGGCGAACGCCAAGACAAAGAACCAGCACAAGATATGAGTATGAATTTGGGTAAAATCATTAGGCTACATGCTGATGGTTCTGTGCCAAAGGACAATCCATTTGTCAGTGACAGCAATGATATTGCCTCTCAGTTCTGGACAATGGGCAATCGCAATGTGCTCGGCATCAGATTCGATGAAAATGGCAGGCTTTGGGCTAACGAGATGGGACCAAAGGGTGGTGATGAATTTAATCTGATTGAAAAAGGGAAGAATTACGGCTGGCCTATTGTCTCAAATGGTCGCAATTATTCAGGGACACCAATCCCAGACCATGACACTCGTCCTGAGTTTGAGATGCCTAAAATTACATGGACGCCTGTTATCTCACCATCTTCACTCAGTCTATATACTGCTGGTAGCCATAACGACTTCCCAGCATTGCAAGGTGATTTTTTGATCAGTGGCTTGTCCTCGAAGGCGCTTATCGTAGTGCGTGTCAATGAAGATAATAGTGCTACTGAGCGTTATCGTTATGATATGGGTGAGCGTATTCGTAGCGTGATGGCAGTCGATGGGCAAGTGTGGGCGCTAGAGGATGGTGATGGCGGACAACTACTCAGATTAATGCCTAAATAGTCATTGGATTAGATGATTTATGGTTATGATTTTATGTAGTTATTCTAAAATAAGCATCAAATCTTTTAGAATAAACAAAAGGTTTTATCAAGTTTTATTTTGTAATTGATTGATAGTTAAAGCCTATTTTGTTAAGGTAATATTCCTTGAATTTTGAGACTTGCACATGGAAGAAGTAAAAGTAGGTAGATTGGGGCCTTTTCCACGGGTGAGTAAACCTGTGTTTATTACATCGTCACTGTTGATCGTTGGATTTATTATTTTCGGTGCGCTTTTCACCGAAACAGCAGGGGCTGTCTTTAGTTTTTTACAGAACTTTATTACTGATAAGTTCGGTTGGCTATTTATTATATTAGTCAACGTCGCGCTTATACTTTGTGTCTACTTGGCAATGAGTCGTTATGGCGATATTAGGCTTGGTAACCAAACGGAGCGACCACAGTACAATCTGTTTTCTTGGATTGGCATGTTGTTCTCCGCAGGTATTGGTATCGGCCTAGTGTATTGGGGTACAGCGGAGCCGCTATATCACTTTATGGCACCGCCATTGGGTGAGGCTGAGACAGTAGAAGCAGCCAAGCAAGCGATGAATATCTCGTTTATGCATTGGGGACTACATGCTTGGGCGATCTATACAATCGTAGCGCTATCGTTGGCATATTTCCATTTCCGCCGCGGTCTACCGTTATCGATTCGCTCTACTTTGTATCCTTTACTGGGCAAAAGAATTTATGGCCGATGGGGTCATACTGTTGATATCTTGGCCGTGTTCGGTACGATGTTTGGTGTGGTTACCTCACTCGGACTTGGCGTCATGCAGATCAACTCTGGACTAGAAAAGCTATTTGGTACGCCAAATAGTCTGACAGTACAGTTTGGTCTGATCGCTTTCATCACAGCGCTAGCAGCGGCTTCCGTTATGATGGGACTGGACAAAGGTATCAAGCGCCTTAGTGACATCAACATCGGTTTTACAGTTGTATTGCTCGCGTTTATGGTCATTTTAGGACCAACGCTCTTTATCTTCGATAGCTTCATCGAAAACATCGGTAATTATCTGACTGCGATTGTACCACTAGGTACGTGGGGTGAGTCTTACAGTGAAACCGATTGGCAGAGCGGCTGGACAGTATTCTACTGGGCATGGTGGGTTAGCTGGGCACCATTCGTTGGTATCTTTATCGCCCGTATTTCTCGTGGTCGTACCATTCGTGAATTTACGCTTGGCGTATTGTTAATCCCAATGCTTATCTTGTTCTTCTGGTTTACGACTTTTGGCGGCGTTGCTATTCACATGGAGCTTGCTTCTGCTGTGACAGGTATCAGCCCAGGGTTGGTCGAAGCGGTACAAGCAGACAGTGGTAGTGCTATCTTCAAATTGGTTGAGTACTATCCGTTGGCAAAACCTATCACGCTATTGATTGTGGTTATGATCATGCTATGGTTTGTGACCTCATCGGATTCAGCCAGTTTTGTTATCGATATGCTGACAGCTGGTGGTGATACCAATCCACCAAAAATTCAGCGTTTGTTTTGGGCAACGACAGAAGGCATTATCGCGGCTATATTGTTAGCAGCTGGCGGACTTTCTGCCCTACAGGCGGCAGCTATCGTCGCAGGCTTACCGTTTGCTCTAGTGATATTTGTCATTATGTATGCGTTACTGCGCGGGCTCAGCCGAGATCGTCTGATTCTATACCGTGCGCAGCAGCAATTTATCACAGATGAGTCAGCAGATCATAACTCTGCTAACGAGTTCGTCGATGAGCATTTACTCAAAGGTCCACCTAAGATTGTAAAAGGTGACTAAGCAGTAAAGTCGTTATTCAGGTTGTTCAGAGAAGCCCCAATTCAATAAATTGGGGCTTTTTTATTGGGCTCTATAAATGAGGATTATTTAGAACAAGTGAACGTTGGTCAAAACAGCTGTCAAAGTGTCGATACCTTACCTATACATTAGCGACTGTTTTTTGAGTGTTATATTTGATAATTGGCTCATACCTTGGTATGGTTACGCACTTTTTTTTGGGGAATACCTATGGATCATGTAAAAGTTGGCCGAGTAGGCCCTTTTCCGCGGGTAAGCAAACCTGTATTTTTGACGTCAGCAATATTGATACTTGCTTTTATTATCTTTGGCGCGTTATTCAACGAGCAAGCAGAGATAGTATTCAACCAAGCAAAAGCATTTGTTTCTTTGCGCTTTGGCTGGTTCTTTATTGTCGTGGTCAATTTAACATTGGCCATGAGTATTTATATGATATTTAGCCGCTACGGCGATATCAGGCTTGGTCATCAAAATGAGAGACCTGCGTACAATCTTGTTTCTTGGGTTGGTATGTTGTTTTCGGCAGGTATTGGTATTGGTCTGCTCTATTGGGGTACCGCTGAGCCACTGTATCACTTTATGGCACCGCCATTAGGAGAACCAGAAACCGTTGCTGCAGCAAAACAAGCGATGAACATCTCGTTCCTTCATTACTGTTTTCATGTATGGGGTCTTTATGGCATGGTCGCGCTATCACTGGCATATTTCCATTACCGGGTAGGCTTACCACTGGCTATACGCTCAACCTTGTATCCAATGTTGGGTAAAAAGATCTATGGTGGTTGGGGTCATACGGTAGATACACTAGCGGTATTCGGTACGATGTTTGGGGTAGTCACGACGTTAGGTCTTGGTGTCCTACAGATCAATTCAGGTCTTGAGACCTTATTTGGTATCCCTAATAGTATTACGGTGCAAATTATCTTGATAGGTATTATCACGATGCTAGCAGGGTTGTCTCTGTTTGTAGGACTTGATAAAGGTATCAAACGCCTAAGTGATATTAATATATTATTCACTATCATATTACTGAGTTTTGTGATTATTTTTGGGCCAACTCAATTTATTTTTAATAGTCTAATAGAGAATATTGGTAATTATTTGCATCAAATTGTGCCGTTAGGTCTTTGGACAGAGTCTTATAAGGGCGAAGAAAACTGGCAATCCTCTTGGACGATATTTTATTGGGCATGGTGGATCAGCTGGTCACCATTCGTTGGGGTGTTTATTGCCCGTATCTCTCGAGGACGCACCATTCGTGAGTTCATATTAGGAGTGCTGTTCATCCCTGTCACGATTTTATTTTTGTGGTTTACCGCATTTGGTGGTTCTGCAGTAAATATGGAACTTATGGCAGCAGCAGATCCCAGTATTGCTAGTCCAGGACTTATCGAGGCGGTACAAGCAGATACAGGTAGTGCTATCTTTAAGTTGATGGAGTCTTATCCGCTAACGGGCGCGGTCAATTTGCTTATCGTAATAATGATTGTATTGTGGTTTGTCACGTCATCAGATTCAGCCAGTTTCGTTATCGATATGTTGACATCAGGTGGCGATACCAACCCACCAAAAATTCAGCGTTTGTTTTGGGCAGGCTCTGAAGGCGTTATCGCTGCAGTATTATTAGCAGCAGGTGGACTGAGTGCACTACAAGCCGCCTCTATTGTCTCAGGTTTCCCGTTCGCTATTGTGATCGTCGTGATGATGTATTCTTTATTACGTGGCCTGAGCCGAGATCGTTTGATACTGTATCGCAATCAGCAGTGGTTCACTACCGAAGAGTCAGCAGAGCACAACTCTGCCAATGAGTTCCGTGACGAAGAGTTGTTAAAAGGACCACCAGCCATTGAAAAAGAAGTTTAATTCTTAGATCGAATGTTTTAATGTTAATGGTGCCATTAGTCTTCGCCGCCATAAAATACCCAGCTTATGACAGTTGGGTATTTTTATGTGTGCTTGAGTAGATGTTGCTACTAATAATGCCCTAATGGTTAATGACACTCGCCTTCTGTATAACCGATGGCTTCAGGTAGGTTGCATGCCGAACAAGCATTGCCCGCAGTACGGTAGCTTATCACTGAGCCGGTTTGAGTCTTCACGCAGACAGGCTCATATTGCATGGTGCACATGGTGTTGTTAGAGGGAGAAGCTGGGCACTGGGTAAGCGTATCTGCGATATTGTCCGTGCCTGACTGAATAGGGGTAACGCTATCAGGAGTATAGCTACAACCTGTTAGTATTAGTACCGATGTAAGAGCGAGGGACAAAATAAGCCATGATGATTTAAACGGGTTAACGAATGCTAAGAGTGGTAATTGAGGTAGGTTATGTTGCATGAGGCTGCTTCCTTGTTTATGTCGTCCAATAGCGTCCTGTTATCGCCTATGAGCTATATAGTGAGACTGCTAAATCATATAATAGCCAATCTATAGCTGTCTACTCAATAATCTTTCACAAAAAACCCAAGCCTAATGAGCTTGGGTTTTTATTTGATAAAGACTGTTTTATACTGCCATGCTTAGATATAAGTTCCTAAGAGGATAAAATCTACTTATTCAGCTGGCTTATCATCTTGGTTTAGCTGCACATACTTATCGAAGTTTTGCGCATAATCTGTCAAGTTGTCGCTTAGCATCTGGCGATACTGTTTAACATAAAACTCAACAATATCGTCTTTTTCTTTGGCAAAATCATCGCCTTTGACAAAGCCAATAGAAGCAACTGATGCGCTATAGCGAGCAGCTGCATACAATAGAGAAGCGCCTACTTGTCCTGAATGAGCATCAGGGCCTAATTGACTGTTTGCAATGCCAATAATGGCGTCAGCACGCTGATAAAACGCCTGCATTTCAGGAGTGATTTCGACAGTGCCGTCTTGAGTGTTACCATCTTGAATATTGTCTTGAGACATAAGCTGCTCCTAGTAATAAGTGTCGGTAATTTTTAGTACATAAAATGGGTTATAAAGACTCTAAAGCAGTAACGCTTATAATCCAGCGTCAGCTTTTAAGATGTCAGCTTTGTCTGTTTTTTCCCACGTAAAGGCAGTCTCTGAGCCTTGACGACCAAAATGTCCAAAGGTAGACGTTTGCTGATACATGGGTTGTAGTAAGTTCAACATACGAGTGATGCCATATGGGCGCAAGTCAAAATGGGTACGAATCAGGCGGATGATCTCATCGTTGCTGATTTTATTCGTCCCAAAAGTATTGACTGAGATAGAGGTTGGCTCAGCCACACCAATGGCGTAACTGACCTGTATCTCACAGCGATCAGCAAGACCAGCGGCGACGATGTTTTTCGCCACATAACGTACCGCATAAGCGGCGCTGCGATCTACTTTTGAAGGATCTTTACCACTGAATGCACCGCCACCATGACGTGCCATACCGCCGTATGTATCAACAATGATTTTACGACCCGTTAGACCCGCATCACCCACAGGACCACCAATCACAAATTTGCCTGTTGGATTGATATGATAGCGTGTACCAGCATGTAACAGATCAGCTGGTAGTACCTGCTTGATAATAGACTCCATCACCGCTTCTTGTAGATCTGATTGCGAGATACTTGGGTCATGCTGTGTCGATAGAACGACTGCATCGATAGCAACAGGTCGGTTGCCATCATACTTTAGAGTGACCTGTGCTTTGGCATCGGGGCGCAACCACGGTAGATCGCCTGCACGGCGCAGCTCAGACTGACGCTCCATCAGACGGTGAGCGTATTCGATAGGGGCTGGCATCAATACGTCAGTTTCATTACTGGCATAACCGAACATTAAGCCCTGATCACCTGCACCTTGCTCTTCAGGATCGCTACGATCGACACCTTGGGCGATCTCAGGAGACTGCTTACCCAGCATGTTGATGACGGCACAAGTTTCGCCATCAAACCCTAAATCTGAATGATGATAGCCAATACCATTAACCGTATCACGAACCAGACGCTCTAAATCGATGTTTGCTGTTGTGGTGATTTCGCCAGCAAGGATGACCGCGCCTGTTTTTACTAGGGTTTCGCAAGCTACGCGGGCATGTAGGTCTTCACGTAAGATAGCATCGAGGATAGCGTCTGATATTTGGTCAGCCATTTTATCAGGATGACCTTCGCTCACAGATTCTGAGGTAAATAAGTTGTATTCACGCATAATGGGGTCGCTTAATTGCAGGGACTGTAGTCGACAAACTCAGTCATTATTAAATGTATAGAAAAATGAAAGACGAAAACGAATCAAAAAATTAGCATATTTTACCGTGTATCGAGGTAAAACTCTAGCAATGTATGGTGTTGTGAGGTAACTGGTGATGGATTAAGGGCGGTAAAAGTCATCAATGTCGCTATTTTCTTGCCAACGAAATTCAGTATGTTGCGCCACTTGGTAGGCTTTCTCGACGCCATGTCTATCAGCGATAAAACCAAGTGCCATATCCATGCCTGCGCTAACCCCTGATGAGGTATAAAACTTACCATCGATAACCCAGCGGGCTTGTTCGACCCAATCCACTTGATCCGACTGACAAGTCACCCATTGCCATGCCATTTTATTAGAGGTTGCTCGCTTGCCATTTAACACACCGCTTTTTGCCAACAAGGCGCTACCAGTACAGACGCTCAGTACCCAATCAGCCTCATCAGTGAGAGTTGTTAGCGTTTGCAGAAAGGATGAATCGTAGACTAGCTGGCGTGTACCAAACCCGCCTGGTACCAAAACAATATCCGTCTGACAGGATAATTCGTTGACAGCGACTGTTTGCATAGGTACGTCATGCTTACTGCGGATGATGCCACCAGCCATTGAGGTAAATTGGATACAATAATGCTCAGGCAAGCTTCCAAACATCTCAACGGGTCCGAATAAATCCAAGGTCTCAAAATCATCGAACACTAGCGCGGTAATCGTACGCATGTGGCACCCTTACTTAAAAGTATCTCTTATAAAGTACAGCTATCGTATTATGGCAGCTTGTCACACCATATCATGACATGTCATCACACCATCAATACTTTATCGGTCCATAAAAGTAAAACACAGTGATCAAACGGCAAACAATCAATGGTCATTATAGTTCTAAAAATTTAGCTTTGTCTTTGAACATGCACTCCTCATAGACAGGGCAAGCACCGCATTTGGGTGTGCGTGCTTGACAGGTATAACGCCCGTGTAAAATAAGATAATGATGGGCGTCAACTATGAAGTCATCGGGTATACGTTCAACCAGTTTATTTTCGACGATTAGCACGTTTTTACCAGTAGCAAGACCGGTACGATTACTCACCCGAAAAATATGCGTATCAACCGCCATAGTAGGTTGACCAAAAGCGGTGTTCAACACCACATTGGCGGTTTTACGTCCAACGCCGGCTAGTGATTCTAAATCTTTGCGATTATCAGGGACGGTGCTATTGAATTTCTCAATCAAATCGCGGCAGGTTTTGATGACGTTTTTGGCCTTGGCATTATATAAACCAATATTTTTGATATAAGATTTGAGACCCTCTTCACCTAGCGCGAGTATCGCCTCAGGTGTATTTGCCACAGGATATAGTTGCTGAGTGGCAATATTAACGCTCACATCGGTAGCCTGTGCGGATAAAATGACCGCAATCAGCAGCTCAAAGTTACTTTTATAATGCAGTTCAGTGACGGGCTCATCGATGGCCGCTTCTAACTTTTCGAAGAATGGACGCACATCGCGGTTGGGCATTCGCCGTGAAGGTGGGGTATCAGCTGTCTTATGTTTGACCGTTTTACTCATGGTGTTATGGCTATTATCTAATGAAGTGAGTATGCAAAATTATATGATAGTGAGACCAGTTATATTGCTTATTAAGGTATCAATCACGTAATCATAGGGCTACTTGCAGTGAGTCGAGTTCTGCTTGTAGCGCCTCAAGCTCTACTTGCTTTTTGTCATTAGCACGGGCGCTAAGCTGTTTCTCTAACTTTTTGATTTTGGTACGTAGTTTGGCAGCTGCAATGGTATTTTTTGCTTGTGCTTCGCTAATGTTTAGAGACTGGCTCGTTGCATTATTCAGTTTGGCTTCGACCATACTCACCACAGGTCTGCTATTGCTGGTATCAGCCAATTGCTCTGTCACACGTTTGAGATGCGTGTGGTAGCGCTGTCTTAAATCTTCTTGTTCGGCAAGCCTTTCAGGTTCAGATATTTCGCGATCAATCGTGACCAAATCGATGCAGTCGACAGGGCAGGGTGCGATACACAGCTCGCAGCCCGTGCATAAATCGGTAAAAATCGTATGCATATGTTTGCCCGTACCGACAATAGCATCGACTGGGCACGCTGGGATGCACTTGGTGCAGCCGATACAGTCGTCTTCACGAATCACCGCACGAACCTCTGTTGGACGACCAGATGTCATATCTACTGGCCACTGTGATGGTGCAGCGCTAAGGGTATTGCTCTGAGTGTCTATCCCAATCGTCTGAGCGATCGCGTCAGTCACCGGCTGACCACCAGGCACGCATTTGTTGTACGGCTCACCCTCTAATACGATAGCAGCTGCATACGGCAGGCAACCGTCTGGATGCTCACACAAGCCGCATTGTGTCTGCGGCAGACAAGCATCAACGCGTGCAATTCTTGTCTGTATATCAGCGGGCAGGGTATCGATATGTAGTGATTTAAACAAAATCGGCAAGTCTGCCAAACGTGTCTGCTCGGCATTTTGAGCGACACGTAATGCTGCTTGTGGATAGTCGTCGGTCTGAGACATGGTATTACTAGCCTTAATGTCAGTCATTGTCAGTAGTGTCATTGATAGGGATCGATAGGTAGATAAGTAACGACTTGCCGGATGTGCCATAGACGTATCACAGGCCTGACTAGCAGTATCGTACGTTTAATAGCTAACCAATCTATCTATACAGCTTATCTACACAATCTATCTATAATGATCGCTCTTGTCTTGCGCCGCAAAAGATTAACATATTTGCAGTCGTAAAACATCCTGATCAAATACCAAGACAGCAACATTAAAAAAACAGCATTGCTTTAAAGCCACAGCATCCTCAAAAAGTATCAGCCCAAATCTAACGATGACAATTTAATGCCATCAGCTTAAACCTAACAATGCTAATAGGTATTATAAAACGAGTATTTGCATAGCATTTATTTGCCAAAACGCTTGAGGATGAAATTAATCAACAAATGCATACGATGTGGCATGTTATCACGGTCACGATAAAGCATCTGGCAGCCTCTGGGCTGATTGTTCCATTCAGGCAGCACCCACTGCAAACTGCCTGAGTGGATCAAAGGAGTTGCATCATAATCTGGAATAAAGCCTAGACCTATGCCATCTGCAATAGCCCCAGTTAGCAGGCTAATATTGTCGACCTTTAGTCGTACATCGTGCATGGGCTGGTATGTGTGTACTTCTCCAGTCGTACGATGTTGTAGATGCCAAGTCGACATAGGCGTGCACAATACCGTAGGATACTTCGCCAAATCGCTAGGCACTTGAATATCAGACACATCGATATTGCTAGCGGCACAAATCATAAAACGAATATGGGTCAGCTGTCGTCCAATCCAGTGATCGGCACTATGTTCACCAATACGAAAAGCAATATCAATCGCCTGCGCATCAATATCAATGGTTTGATTGGACAAACGTAAATCTAAGTTGATATCTGGATATTGCTTCAAAAAGGCGTTGAAATGTGGCGCTAAAATATCGCTACCAAAATTGACAGGGGCACTGATTCTGATAGTACCTTTGGCTTGGTCTTTATCTTGTAGCAAGCAAGATGCGACATTTTCTAGCTCGTCAAAGAGATGAGCACTGCTTTTATAATACAGCTGTCCGGCATGGGTTAGCTGGACACGATGTGCATCACGATTGAGCAATCTCAGTCCCAGATCGGTCTCTAATTTGGCAATGCGGCGGCTCAAGGTGGATAGTGGCATATCAAGCATCACTGAGGCTTGGCGAAAGCTGCCATAGCGTACAACCGCACAAAAGCTGCGCATATCGTCAAGGGAGTAGTTAAATTTCATATTCGGAATCTATGCTCTCGTTATTGCTTGTTTATACCGTATTTAAAATATATACACTGGTGCTTATCTTTTCGCAAGTTTTTTGGAAATCATATGAGCCGTTCAGCGAATACCACCGCCGTATTGTGTTTGCTACTGTGCACTTTCTTTTGGGGTGCAAGTTTTCCTGTTGGCAAACACGCTTTGAATGAGGTCAATGCCTTGACTTTGGTCGTATGGCGTTTTGGTATTGCCTCGGTATGTCTGTACCTCTATGCAAAATACAAGCACATGCCACTGCCAACGCTCACACCAAAACAATGGGCATGGGCGATTGGCGTCTCTATCATCGGTGTTGGCGGCTTAAACTTAGGGTTATTCACAGGCCTGGCGCAGACCAATGCCAACAACGGCGCCTTGATTATGGCGCTGAGCCCGTTGGTTACTTCTTTGATTGGTTCTGTGGCACAGCGTCAGTTCCCTACGAGAAGCGCATTGTTTAGTTTGGTGGTCTGTCTCTCTGGGGTATTACTAGTACTGACCGATGGCGCATTTGCCAAACTATTAGGGTTTGAGTTCAATCATGGTGATCAAATTATCTTTTTGGGCATGCTGTGCTGGAGTCTATATACCTATCTGACCCAAGGTATCAGTCGCTGGATGCCAATGATTCCTTATACTTTGGTTGGTATGTTATCAGGGCTTGGAGTGATCTCACTTATGGTGCTGTTTAGCGCAGATGTGCACCCTATACAAGAGAGCCTAGCGATCAGTCGCAGTGTCTTTGGTGACCTGATGTTCATTGGTATCTTTGGTACGGTTGGTGGCTATCTACTATGGATTTCTGGTGTTAAGCAAGTAGGCGCTACCAATGCCTCTTTATTTTTCAATTTTGTACCTGTATTTGCCGCGCTCACCGCGTTTGCTTATGGTCAGCAAGTGACTGCTTTGCAATTGTTAGGCATGGCGATCGTGATTGCAGGATTGTTGATACCTAGACTAGTAGAGTGGCAGTATCAGCGTGTGGGCTTGCGCAATGCGTGAGCCACTACAGAACTCCCAATATAATGCAGCATCACGCTGATATCAGCGCATTCTAATCTAATAGTAAGACGCCTTGCTCGGTAGCAATTTGATCGATCAAATCTCGAGCGATGCTACCTTTTGGCGGGATTCTGGGTAGATTAGATAGATCAAAAAAGTCAGCATGTGATAACTCTTCTTCTTGAATGATGATATCACCATCGGCATAAGACGCGCGAAACCCTAGCATTAAGTTGGAGGGAAACGGCCATGGTTGACTGCTCACATAGCGGATGTCTGAAACGCTAATATGCACCTCTTCTGCCACTTCGCGGACGACTGCATGCTCTAGACTCTCTCCAACTTCTACGAATCCTGCGATCAAACCATACATGGGTGGCAGTTTTTGCTGTCCATGGCGATGGTGATGAGCCAATAGGATTTGTAGCTCGCTGGTCACTGGGTTTGGGCGAGTAATGGCAGTAATGACGCACGGCTGTACGCGAGGATACTGGCGCAGCCTACATACAGGACAAACCATAGCACGTTCGCCTTGGTTGGCATGCACCGTAGGGCTAGCGCAGCGACTACAAAACTGTGTATCTGCTTGCCAGCCCAATAATTGTATGGCTTGGCTAATCTGATCTGACAAAGCAACTGGCAAATGAGTCATCAGCTGGCGATAAGGAACAAATACACTATCACTGCTTTCAGCGATGATAGGCAGCGTTACGCCGTGCGCGACTGCATAATCATAAGTCATGGCAGTGGTTGCTTGCGCAGTAAAGGTTTGAGCGTCTTCGTTATCAGCAGTACTGTTGGACAGCCAATGATGCGGCGACAGGCTTTCGTGTAGCGTGACATATCCAATCTGATAGGTAGGCTCATCTGAACCGTTGCGACTTGAGGGCAGTTCAATTTGCCACGGCCACCAGCCATCCGGCATTTGACGACATAGAACAGTATCGCCACTCAGTACAAAAGCATGTGCCATAAAGTTTTCCAAACAGTTTGAGATAAACCTGCATCGGCTTAGATACAGACTTATTTAAAGTAAATGATCTTATCGATGATAGTTAAGATAAATGTCATGGCGGTAACGTTATAACCATGACATTCAGACCACTTTATCACGCTGCAAGTAAGTGGCTCAGGCTTTGCTGACCAATATCAAGGGCTTGCTTGCTAACAGGACGGTTATTCTCAAAGCCATCTAAATGATGATCGACGGCCATAATGACATCAGCGATGCAGGCCAATGTGCTGTCTTCAATGCGTCGTTCGCTTTCTATACGTTGCTCGATATAGTTAGCCAATTGACTCAGCATACTAGCAGGAGTAGGCAGCTGTAAGAAGCGCACTGCACCTGCGACTTGACGCATCATGCCAGGGACGTTTTGAATATTTAACATATCACGCTCAGGCTCTGCCAAGTAGTCATTGATGGCTTGCTCGACACTCGCGATAGCAGTACGACTCTCTTGTATCAGCGTATCGTTGGCTGTATTGAGCTGATGCAATGAGATGTGAGGGTTATTTAGCGGTAGATAAATCGCCCCTGGTGTATGCATCTCTGCCATTGCAATGGCTGCGTTCTCTGCATGCATCAATGCCAATAATAAATGGTCAAAATCATCTGGTGACGGCGCTTGCCAATGACTGACAGCGTCTGCTGCGGTGCTAAGGCTGTTGGCAGCATTTGAGAGTCCAAGCAGACGTAGTGCTGAGCTAAGCTCAGTCAAAGCTTCGATTATCTGTGCAGTATGCATGTCAATAGGATTGATTGAGTCCCCACGTGCATAGCTGTCCACATTTTCTTTGATCGAACCAATCTGCGTTTGAATAATAGTATTTAAGGTATCGGTAAGCGCGCGATTGGGACCAAACAAGAAACGCTTCATTTCATCAAGCTGAGTACCTTCTAAATGGTTACTTGCATACTGCTCACGCAAGTGCTGTGCCGCTGCGCTATCACGCTGGCAGGCAAAGCTAACCAAATCAGCAAAGCGTGTGTCCATCACTGGTAAATAGCTGTGAAATTGCTGCTCTAAATAAATCAACGTATGTTTTTGGCTCAAACTTAATGGCATAACCGCTGCAAGATCAGTAACTGCAGTCGTCGCTGCTTGCCAAAATAAACTATTGGTCTGTGACGCTATCAATGCACAGGCAGCGCTCATCGCATCGAGTCTTTGCTGCTCGTTGGCATCGATATCGCCATCTTGATTCAGTAGCGCTACTCCAAGACCACTGCGATACGCATCAGTGAGTAGTTCTGTATCCAAATTAAGTGAGCTGAGCGGTTCGAAATTTTGTTCCGGATTGGCGATAATGACGCTACTGCTGCCAAAGGCAGAAAAGTCTTCGACCACCATAGGCGGTTTCTGCCCGTGAGCATTAAGCTTGTTGACCACGGGTAATAATAAAGTCGGCTCTACCGATTCAGTTAGTAGGACAAACTCGATATAGCGATCCAACGTCATGATGGCTTCTGATAGATCCATGATTAAATCGACATCATTATTATCGCCACTATCATAAAGACGCTGTAGACCATCAACGATGGCATCGTTCAACAGCTCTGCACCGACCAAAGAGATCAGTTTAAAAATACGGGACAGCTGTTTTAGGACACCAATAGAGTCTAATAATAAAGGGGCTTGATTGTTATCGTCGTTGAACTCACTTAAGTGAATCTCAGTATCCTTAAGTGTGGCGACAACCTCATCATGCAACAAATGAAGGGAGGGTAGATTAAAATCAGTAACACTAAGCGTAGGGGCGGTTAACTTCATTTGCGCAGACTGGTCCATAAGTATTTTTCCATAATGTACTGATGAGAATAACAATGGTATAAATTTGAATTATAAAATAGTTGTTAGTGATGTTTTAACGTTTTATTTAATAATAATCAAGACTATATTGTACAATTGTCGATGTGGAGTCAGTCGACGACAACAGAATATTAGACAATTTTGTTTACAGTATGCATCGTGCTTCGGCACTTGACTGCTTATATTTGTTTGCGCTGAGTTAACGACCATCAGCTGCCAAACGTCAACTAGACATCAGCTAGAGATGGGCGTTGAGTGCAGGGTAGTCTTCTGCCAAAGCGCTATACCAGCTTTGATTGGCAGTCTCGTCTGTAGATGACGCTAGCAATAGATTTGCCAAATCAGCGAAATTTGCATGAGCGGTCTGTCCACCATCTGCTTGAGTATCCTCTTCAATGGCGAGGGTGACCTGTCCACCTGTCATTGCCAAATACACTTCGGCTAAAATCTCTGAATCCAGTAAGGCGCCGTGAAAGGTACGGTCTTGCTTACCAACGTTTAGGCGACGCACTAGGGCATCTAGGGTGTTTTTTTGCCCAGGGTATTGCTGCTTTGCCATGACCAAAGAGTCAGTGACTTGTACCCGATTGGCAAAGTCATTCAAACCAACTTTCGCAAACTCCATATTTAAGAAGTTCATATCAAACGTGGCGTTATGAGCGATAATCTCAGCGCCATCCATGAAATCATATAAGGCCTGTGCCACTTGATCAAAAGTAGGCTTATCGGTCAAGAATGCCTCAGAGATACCATGAATACGAATGACTTCCTCATCCATACCGCGCTGCGGGTTGATGTAGACGTGTAGTTTCTCACCAGTGAATTTACGTCCAACCATCTCTACAATACCCACCTCAATGACTCGGTCACCTTTTAGGGCATCAAGTCCTGTGGTCTCCGTATCCATAATGAGCTGGCGATCTGCCTCATGACGATGTATTGGTTTTGGTAGCAGCGGTTTGAAATGAGGGTTAGCACGGCTCGTATCCCCATCAAACTTAGGAGCATCAGGATCTATACTCATTGTGCCGCTATTTATGGTGGTATCAGTCATAGATGTTTTGACCTCTGGCATATCATTGATAATCGTCGGGGTATTGGTGTTGATATTGCTGTGATGATGCGTAGCCTGCGCGCGATCATCTTTATTTGTGGTAGTGCTGGTAGTAGCTTGATGGGAGTCATAAACCTGCGACTCATCCTCTAAGATGTCTTCGTCATACTCATCGTCTGCCATATCTAAACCCAATGGGTCGAACTTCAGCCAATCATCATTAGATGAGTTCTGGGTCTTATCAGACGTCACGTGGTCTTTTTTTTTAGTGCTGTCTGACTCAGTTATTGCTGTATGACCGCTATTTGATGTGACCCCTAAATTTGCCAGCTCATCTGCTTTTTCGTTACCTGCATGTCCAGCATGACCCTTGACCCAGTGCCAGCTCACATCGCGCATCTGGCACAGTTTATCTAGTTGCTGCCATAGGTCTTTGTTCGCGACGGGCTTTTTGCTGGCTGTTTTCCAGCCTTTTTTCTTCCAACCTTCAATCCATTCGGTGATGCCTTTTTGGACATAACTGGAGTCTGTCCAAATCTCAAGCGTCTGTTCATGTGGACTATGCGTCAGGGCCTGTATCGCACCCATTAGCTCCATGCGGTTGTTGGTGGTTTCGGTATCGCCGCCATATAGGTCTTGTGTATTGCCATCACTGAATATAAGATGCGCGCCCCAACCGCCAGCGCCAGGATTGCCTTTGCAGGCACCATCAGTATAGGCGACAGTGGTATTTGCTTTGGCGGCTAGTGGATTGGTTGCATTGTCTGTGATGGATGGCATAGGGTTACTACCGTTGTCTGACATAAAAGAATATTGACCTGATAAAGGATGGGCATAGCATTGTGCTAAAGCATCTTGTTCATGCTATATGTACCAAGTGCTGACGTTGTGAGTATAGCAAATCTATAATAAATAGGGGCAATCACCACACACAAAATCGCAAAACCCTTCTGTCTACTCACAACATAATAGTAACCTGATTGTTTTCTGTTAAAATAACATTAGCGTACTGACAGCAACATCACACACAAGCGCCGTAGCAAAAAGTAGCGAAACTAAGTTGTAGATAACTAGTTATAGATGACCAGTTATAGGTAACTGGTTCTAGATGGCTCCTTAATATTGCTTTGATAACGTCGCTTTGATGATTATGCAATAATGGTTCGCTCAAAGACAGCTTCTAACACATAACTGCAGGGTAACTCTATTATGTCCTTACGCTCAAACATTTCTTATAAAAGACTGACGTATCTGATGCTCAGTGTGACTGCCAGTAGCGTACTCTTTTTGAGTGCTTGTAATGATAGCAGTACTCAAGCAGATAGTGAGGTTGCGACAGACCTGTCTGTCTTTGAGGGTTGCTATACCGTGAGCCAAGACGAGCCTGCCCAGATAAAGGTTAGCCAACAAGAAGGCGCTTGGGTGATGCAGATGAAAGAGCCGGCCACAGCCAAACGTGTTTGGGATAATCCTGAGACATTAGAGGTGATTGACAATAGTGATATACCGCAGTTCTTCTCTATTGACCCTGACAACGTTGATGCGGTTATTGGTCGTCCTGATCGAGTGCTGGTACTGGCCCATGTCAAGCCCTCCTATGCAAATATCGACCCACTGTTAGACAGTGAGTACTTGTCTTATATTTACCGAGGTGCCAACACTATCTACCGAGTAGAGTGTGATGATATCAATACGGATATTTTAGGTAATCCCCATGCTGATATTATTATCGATAATGTCAATGAGAGTATCTAAAACGATGTCCTTCAGCATTATTGATGAAAAACAGTATTTTTAGATGGTATCTTAAAACCGTATTTTGCTATAAACAGTCATACCATTAGAGTTAAGCAATATGAATTTTTTTAGTTATGTCGTGTTAGGCGGGTTTTCTTATGCAGCGGGCTGGGCGATAAGAACCTATGTATTAGAAAAACAGCCGACACCTGAACAGCCCTACAATCTAAAGCACCCTGCTATTTTGGCATATTTGGGTGGGTTTTTTATCATTATGCTCATTGTTTCGTGGTTTATTGGTCGTTATGCACTTGGTCATGCTTCGATTGATTTACCTTTTATCATTATCAATAGTTTGGTGGCGACCTTTGTCTATTCGTTCGGGCTCAATCCAGAAAAAGCGAGATACGATGTCCCTGATTAAAGCATGCCAGTAGATGGGCTGACCGCAAAAAGCCACGACCGAATCCTAAATGAACGGTCGTGGCTTTGGTTTATCAGCTTGTTTGATACTACAGTTTTATTAGCGTTTAGTACGCTGTAAAACTTGATCGGTTGATTACTTGGGTTAATTAATGGCTATGATACTTTTTTTAGGTCGGCGCTGTTTTCATCACTGTCTTTCTTGTCGCCATCTTTCTTATCACTGTTAGTTTCTTTATCAGTAGTAGCCTTGTCGTCACTATTTTTATCGGCATCTTTTTTGGCTTCTGACTTAGCTTTGGCATCTGATTGTTCTTGTTTCCATTCTTTGTATTTTTGCAGATCTTTTTTGGCTTGTTTTAAGCAAAATCTAAGTACCAGTGCATCATCGATATGACCGATGAATGGAATAGAATCAGGAATCAAATCAATTGGGTTCAGCGTATATATCGCACCAACAACGCCAGCTGAAATGGTTTTAAAAGGAATCTTACGGTAATCACCTTTGTAATAGTCTTTGACAAGACTCATAAATAGCATCAGATCATCACTAAAAGGTTCAAGGTATCCGCTGTCTTCTAGCTTTTCTTTTAGTTTGCTTTCTTTACTAAGTAAATATTCCAAATTAGAGTCAAGCGCTTTATCTTTGTTCGTTTTTTTATTAAACATAAATTTTGCCTTTTATTATTTTCGATGAATTCGTATTTACAGTAACAAATTCAATCAACCTGTATTGTGTGTCTCGGTAGCGAAAAAGTAAATATAGGTAAAGGTTGGGCAACTTGTCTGCTGGTGAGATACGTTACAATATGAGCGCACGACTATAGTAACGGGTATGGGCATAAGTATGTCTTGCGATAAATATATATCAGTACAAAATTGCTCAGCATAGATAAACAACAAAAATAAAAGTATATAGGCAGTAGTAACGTATGGGTTCAAACACTCTATTAGCTAAAAATGAGCGCTCAAAACTAGTGACTAGTATCAGCGCCAGACTAAACCGCCGGCAATTCTTGCGTCAAATAGGTATCGGTGCAGGCACCGCAGCATTAGCGACTCAAGTTATATCTCAAGCATTTGCCGCGAGTTCTGCCGATGCCAATAATATATCGCAGCTGACCAAAGACGATTTACCAATGGCACTATCGGGTGAGCACTCATCATTACCCTCACAGTCGTCATCAACCCAAACGCGCTGTATTACCCCAACTATTGAGACACGGATTTTTGCCAGCTCCAATATGGGCGGCAGTGACGATCGTAACCAATTGGCATTGGATCGTATGGCTTGTGCGGGGTTTAAAGTAAATAATCCTACAATTACCAATCGTCAGTATTTGCGCTTTTCGGGTACGGACTTCCAGCGGGCAAGTGACTTTCAAAATATTGCCACTGGTGCGATAGCGGCACCAAAACTCCTACTTGGTGTCCGCGGTGGTTACGGTGCGATGCGACTATTGCCCATGGTTGACTGGGTGACACTTGGTCGTATTACAAAAGAGCGCGGCACGATACTCGCAGGGTTTAGCGATGTGACAGCTCTTCAGTGTGCATTACTGGCAAAAGGGTCAATGAGCTCGCTGGCGGCCCCCATGCTCTATAGTGAGTTTGGCAAATCAGCGCCCGACCATGTCAGTTGTCGGCAGTTTGCCGAAGCGCTAATCAATCCTCGCTTAACCATCAGCATACAAGACGCATCTTTGACCAGTCAAAATTTGCCTAGTATCTTAGCAAGTGGTGAGCCAAAACCAATAACAGGTACTATCTGGGGTGGTAATTTGAGCGTGGTATCTGCATTGGCAGGTAGTGAGTATCTGCCTCGCATTGATGGTGGTATTGTGTTCTTAGAAGACGTGGGGGAGCAGGCATATCGTATTGAGCGTATGTTGTATGACTTGTACCTAGCAGGTGCCTTTAAACACCAACAAGCGATTGTACTTGGGGCGTTGTCTGGTGCAGGCGAGGACAGTTATGACAAGCGCTATGATGTTGCTACAGTCATTCGCCAATTGCATGAACTAACAGGATTGCCGGTTTATAGTGGTATGCGTTTTGGTCATATCGGTCAAAAGCACAGCTTCCCACTTGGTGCCACGTGCCAGCTCAACCCTGATACAGATGGTGGCTATCAGTTGGCATTTAGCGACTATCCAACTATCAAGGCTGACGCTATTCATGTAGAGGGCTTGTGGCAGCCTACTTAGCGCTTAGCACTAAGCACTAAGTGCTAAGTGCTAAGTGCTAAGTGCTAAGTATTGGGCATTAGTCTCTAACTACTAACTTTAAACCAATAATTATTAGCATTGCTAAATCGCCAACCGTGAAAACTTATCTTGATACTCCTTAGGAGTGAGCTCTGTTGCACGTTTGAATAGTCGGGTAAATGACGAGATGTCCTCATAACCAACTTGATAGGCCAGTGATTTTATCGAGACGTCGCCCAACTCTAGTAAGCGTTTGGCCTGCTCGATTCTGACAGCTTGAATATACTCAATCGGTCGCATCGCGACGCAAGACTGAAAGCGTCTGTTCAACGTCCGCGGTGTGATGTTTATCATGGCAGCTAGGCTACTGATCTGTAACGGTTGGCGGAAGTTTTCTTCTATGTAGTCTTGGACTTGTTTAATCAAATGATCCGAATGTGGTTTGTGCAAAGTCACATTGGTATAGCTGTTTTGACTGCCTCTTTTACTATCGATAATTTGGGTCTTTGCTACTTGCGTAGACATCTCACGGCCACAGTAACGCTCTATTAATAAAAGTCCTAGGTCATAAAAAGCACTACCACCTGCCGCACAGAATATATTGCCTGATTGAGTACTCGACTGACTTCTTGACTGCGTGACAAACTGGTTTTCTTGCAAATCGACCAGTGGAAAATCTGCTTTAAATTTGTTGGCATAGCCCCAGTGAGTGGTGGCTACTTTGTGATCCAATAATCCTGCCTTTGCCAAAAAAAACGCCCCGCTACAATTACTCGCAATATCAGCATTGGTATTTGCAAGCCGCACTAGGTGTGGTAGCAGCTCGCTGTTTTGCGTCAATACTTTGTCAATAGAATCTCCAATAGTAGGGACGAGCAATAAATCGCACTCTGTCACATCTTGAATATCGCAGTGAGCTTGCATGATCAAACGGTTACTACATCTGATATCCCCGCCGCCTAGACTTGCTATCTGCACGTTAAACCGAGGCTCTACAGACTCATTTGAGAACCGTTGCCAGCTGACGCCTGTAAACGAAAATAAATCCAATGCGCCAGAGAGGACACTACCAAGCACGCCATCGAAGCCAAGGATAATCATCTTAAAAGGTTTGAAGTAAGGCATCAGTCACTAATTCTCCATTGATATATGTACCAAAACAGCCGTTTGGTTGGTATTTTTGTCCAACTGTGTACGCCATATCTGTCTTATTTGACCATAATTATGTCATAAATGACAATACGGAGGCAGGTTAAATTAGATTAATATCAATTGATAACTACATTTAATTCGTTAGCGAGAATACTATGGCAGCAGATACCCTCCTCAATGATTTTGAGTTACCGTTCCAGTTGTATGACGTACTAGGTACTGAAACACTCACCGAGCACTCAAAGTTTTCAGAACATAGCCGCGAGACGTTTGACGCAGTATTAGAGACCGCAAATAAGATCGCAACCGATTTGTTTTTGCCGCACAATCATATTGCAGACAAAGACGAGCCGCAGTTCGATGGCAAAAAAGTCAGCATGATAAGCGATGTCAAAGTTGCTTTTGATGCGTTTCGCGAATCTGGCTTTATCGCCGGTCGTTATAGTTTCGAAGATGGTGGCATGCAATTGCCTGAAACCGTCATGACTGCCGTGGCAGGCTACTTTATGGCAGCCAACCCGTCGACAACGGCTTATCCATTTTTGACCACCGCAGCAATCAACGTTATCTCGCATTTTGCTAGCGACGAGATCAAAGCTGCCTTTATGCCGCGTATGCTAACAGGTGAGTTCACTGGAACCATGGCGCTGACAGAGCCACATGCTGGCTCGTCACTTGCTGATATCAAGACCACCGCAGTCAAACAAGACGACGGCTCGTACCGTGTCAAAGGCAGCAAAATTTATATCTCAGGCGGCGATCACGAACTGTCTGACAATATCGTGCATTTGGTATTGGCCAAAATCCCAGGCGGTCCAGGTGGGGTCAAAGGCATCTCTTTATTTGCCGTACCGAAATATCGCTTGAACGATGACTTGTCTGTTGGCGAGCGTAACGATGTGCATCTGACAGGACTGATTCATAAGCTTGGTTATAGAGGGGCGACTTCTACCGCATTGAGCTTCGGTGATGAAGGCGAGTGCTATGGTTATCTGATTGGTGATGAGCACTTTGGTCTGCGCTATATGTTCAAGATGATGAATGAGGCGCGTATTGCTGTTGGTTTTGGTGCGTCGATGATCGGCTATCGCGGCTATCAGTATTCGCTAGATTATGCCAAAGACCGTACCCAAGGTCGAATTGCACCGAATAACAAGCCTGAAGATGATGCGACTGCTATCATTCAACATGGTGATGTAAAACGCATGCTACTGGCACAGAAAGCCTATTCTGAAGGTGGTATCTCGCTATGTTTGTACGGCTCAAATCTGATTGACCGTATCAATACCTGTGAAGATGATACGCTAAAAAATGAGCTCACCGAGCTGTTAGACCTTCTCACGCCAGTACTAAAAGCATGGCCATCTGAGTATGGTCCAAAAGCCAATGATCTGGGTATCCAAGTATTGGGCGGCGCAGGCTATACGCGTGAGTATCATGCTGAGCAGTTTTGGCGTGACAATCGCCTAAATCCGATTCATGAAGGCACAAATGGTGTACAGGCACTAGATTTGTCATTTCGTAAGTTGTGGCAAAAAGGTGGTTTGGGTATTCAAATCCTAAAGCGTGAAATCACCCAAGACCTAGAGAGTATCACCACGCCTGAGAGTGCAGCGCTTGCGGGCAAACTGACACCTTATATGGGTCATCTGCATGAAGTGCTGGTACATCTAAGCAAAGTGTTGCAGACAGAAGAGGCACTAACGCTTACTGGTAATGCCCAAGCATTGATGAATATCTTTGCCTCAATTGTTCTGAGCTGGATTTGGATTCGCCAAGCCAGTAAAGCCGAGCAGCTACTAAGCACTACCCAAGATACTGAGCAGCAGAACTTTTATAAGGGCAAGATACAAGCGGCTAAGTATTTCATCGATTGGGAGCTGCCATTAATCAAGCGCGATATCGAGATTTTAACCAACACCAACGCTGTTTGTACTGATATGCAAGCGGATTGGTTCTAAGTACAACTCTAAGGAAAGAGACATGACAACGATAAACAAACAATGGCGCCTAAAAGCAAGACCTGTTGGTGCACCAAGTGCAGAGACTTGGGATTATACCGAAACGGAAATACCGACCATCAGTGATGGTCAATTACTGATTAGAGTTGACTATATCTCTATCGATCCTGCTATGCGCGGCTGGCTAAATGATGCAAAATCCTATATCGAGCCGGTACAGATTGGTGATGTGATGCGCGGTGGTACGGTCGGTGAAGTGATCGAGAGTAAACATGAAAAGTTCGCTGTCGGTGACTATGTGGCAGGACACAATGGCGTGCAGTCGTATGCGGTAAGTGATGGTACTGGTTTGCACAAAGTCGATCCAAACTTAGCGCCGTTGTCCTATTACCTAGGTGTACTTGGTATGCCAGGCATGACAGGGTATTTTGGTTTGCTAAAGACAGGTCAGCCAAAAGCAGGCGAGACCGTTGTTGTCTCTGGTGCTGCTGGTGCTGTGGGTAGCTTGGTCGGTCAAATTGCCAAGATTAAAGGCTGCCGCGTCGTTGGTATCGCAGGTGGTGCTGAGAAATGTAAATTCTTAGTCGATGAGCTTGGGTTTGATGCGACGATTGATTACAAAAACGAAGACGTAAAAAAGGCATTAAAGAAAACCTGTCCGGACGGCGTTGACGTCTATTTTGACAACGTTGGCGGTGATATCTTAAATGATGTGCTGACCAAAATTAACCTACATGCTCGTATCGTTATTTGCGGTGCCATTAGCCAATATAACAACACTACAGAAGTAAAAGGTCCATCGAACTATCTGTCATTATTGGTCAATCGTGCTCGTATGGAAGGCATTGTGGTTTTCGATAACATCAAAGAATATCCAGTCGCTATGAAAGAAATTGCTGGCTGGATTCAGTCAGGTGATATGAAAGTAAAAGACCATATTGTTGAGGGTATCGAGACGTTCCCTGATACGCTTATGATGCTCTTTAATGGTGAAAACTTCGGCAAACTAGTACTTAAGGTAGAGGGATAGATCATGACACTGAACACAAATGGAATTGCATCAGATGTAGCTAGTAATGTGGCTGGCAAACGAGTTTTGATCACGGGCGGTGCCTCAGGCATCGGTGCAGCAAGTGCATTGTTGTTAGCCAGTCGCGGTGCAAAAGTGGTCATCGGTGATATGGCAGAAGAGATGGGCGCTGCTGTTGCCCAGCAAGGTCAGGATGCTGGTAACAGTATCGTCTTCAAAAAAGTAGACGTGACCAGCGGTGATGAAGTGCGCGCGTTATTTGATTTTGCCATGGAAACGCTGGGCGGTCTAGACGTGGTGGTAAACAATGCCGGCATCGATCATAAACCATCACCGATGCATGAGCTGAGTGATGAAGAGTTTGATCGCAATATCGCCGTGAATTTAAAAGGCGTTTGGCACTGTATGCGTGCCGCAGTTAAGTGTATGTTACCGAGTGGCGGCGGTCATGTGATTAACGTAGCCTCTATTGCAGGTCTACGCTCAGCGCCTATGATTTCAGCCTATAGTGCTGCCAAACACGGAGTTATGGGTCTCACCAAATCAGCAGCCCATGAGTATGCTCGCGCCAATATTCGTTTTAATGCCGTATGCCCAAGCTTCATCGATACGCCAATGGTACGCAATACTATGGCGTCTATGGATGAGCGTACGCAGCAAGCAACTATCAAGGCCAGTCCGCTACGCCGCTTAGGAAACGTTGATGAGATTTCTAATGCGATTGCATGGCTTGCCAGTGATGAGAGCACCTTTATGAACGGTCATGCATTCACCTTAGATGGTGGTATGCTAGCATAATCGGTGAGCGCGTGTATTTTGCTCATTAGTGCTCGATAATCGCTGTTTGTATGACAGCGATTATCTGCGTTCAGCGGTCTAAGCTTGATTACATAGGCTTGAATATATAGGCTCAAACATACAAGCTTAGTAACCGAATTACTTTAGCCACTAATATGTATAGCCGTGAATCTCACACGTATAAAATATCTAAAAATATAAGGAATAATGATGAAAGATTTATTTGATTTAACGGGCAAGATTGCCCTAGTAACGGGTGCTAGCCGAGGCATTGGTGAATCTATTGCCCGTCTCTTGGCTTCTAGAGGCGCACATGTCATCGTCTCTAGCCGCAAAATCGACGCTTGCCAAGCAGTCGCTGACAGTATTGTCGCTGATGGTTATAAAGCAAGTGCTTTTGCTTGTCATGTGGGAGATATGGAGCAAATTGACGCAACGTTTGCACATATCAAAAGCGAATTTGGTCAAATCGATATTTTGGTCAATAATGCAGCAGCCAACCCATACTATGGTCATGTCTTAGACACGGATTTAGCTGCCTTTGACAAAACCGTTGAAGTAAATATTCGTGGTTACTTCTTTATGTCTACTGCCGCTGGCAAAATGATGAAAGAGCAGGGCGGCGGTGTGATTTTAAACACAGCATCCGTCAACGGCTTAGTAGCAGGCGATAAGCAAGGGATCTATTCAATCACCAAAGCTGCAGTCATTAGCATGACCAAAGCATTTGCCAAAGAATGTGGTCCACTAAACATCCGTGTCAATGCGTTATTGCCAGGCTTGACCGATACCAAATTTGCCTCGGCCTTGACGACTAACGATAAAGTCTTGAAAATGGCATTACACTCGATTCCGCTCGGGCGCGTGGCTGACCCTGATGAGATGGCAGGTACCGTACTGTATCTGGTATCGGATGCCTCAAGCTATACGACTGGTGCAACTATTGTTGTCGATGGTGGTATGCTGGCTTAATTAACATGACGTCAGTCAAAAGATTGTTACTATCGAAAACCGTATGAGACTAATGCTCATGCGGTTTTTCTCATTCAATTTTTGATGAACTATAAAAGGAGTGCAGTATGGGATCGATGAACAATGACCGTGTACATGCCATTTCTCAAAACAAAACATGGTTGTTTGTACCAGCGACTCGAATGGATAGAGTAGACAAGGCCTTTGCTAGTGGTGCAGATGCGGTCATCGTAGATTTAGAAGATGCGGTAGCTCCAGAGGATAAAGCATTCGCACGTGAATCATTAAAGCAATATCATAATAGTGCAGGTTATCAGCCGATTTGGGTACGTATCAACAAGGCAGGCAGTGAAGCGTTCTTCAAAGATATTGTACTGTGTCAGCAAATGCCACACTTAGCAGGTGTGGTATTAGCCAAAGCTGAGAAAGCAGAAGACATTAATAGTGTACATCAGGTCACAAGCTTACCTGTCATCGCATTGATTGAGAGTGCTGTTGGGTTATACCAAATCGATAGCATGGCAAAGGCAGTTGGGCTAGTGGCATTTAGCTATGGGTTTCTAGATTTGTGTAATGAGCTGCAGGTGCAAGTAGGAACGTCTGCTGCGGATACTATTGCCAATCAGATTCGTTATCAACTCATTATAACGTCAACAGTACATCAGTTGTCGCCACCTATCGATACTATTTATCCTGATTTTAACGATGAAATAGGGCTGAGCGCGCGGGTGCAGCTATGGTCACAGATGGGCCTATCAGGAATGCTATGTATTCATCCCAAACAAGTGGCTGTCGTCCAGCAGGCATTACAGCCAACAGCTGAGGCGCTGTCTTTTGCTCAGCGTGTGGTAGATGAGTACGAGCGCAGCGGGCGGGCCGTGTTCAAAATAGAGGGAGAGATGGTGGATGCACCAGTGATAGAGCGCAGTCGTCAATTATTGAACCAGCTATTGGCAAAGTAGCAGGCAAATCTATAATGCGATATCATGGACGATATCTATTCATACTCTATAAAAGCATACTATGATATTTATCAACAACCGTATCAGCCTCAATGACAACGAGGTTGAAATCAGTGCGATACGCGCACAAGGTGCAGGCGGGCAGAATGTCAACAAAGTATCCTCTGCCATTCATCTGCGTTTTGATATTCATTCCTCAAGTCTGAGCGACGAATACAAGCGGCGATTGCTAGACAGCAAAGATAGCCGCATCACCAAAGAAGGTGTGCTCATCATAAAAGCGCAACAGTTTCGTACGCAGGAGCGTAATAAGATTGATGCACTTGAGCGACTGCAGGGCTTTATCACAAAAGCCACTTACGTCAATAAAACCAGAAAACCGACCAAACCTAGTAGAAACGCCAAACGCAAACGCGTAGACCAAAAAACCCAGCGTGGTAAAACAAAAGCCTTACGCGGTAAAGTAGACTTTTAGAAGGTTTGCTATATCAGATTTTGTTGTTAAGACATATTTTCAGTAGAAGATAATTGCATTAGAAGGTACTACGCGGTAAAAGCAATTGTAGGTATCTTAAAATAAAAATCGGTATAGGGGATTAGTTATCACCTATACCGCAATCCATTATTACAGACTCGCTAGTGGTTTAGAATGCACCGCTAAGACCAACAAATAAGCTGGTTGAGTCATCATCATCACCTTGTGAGTGTGTGACGCCAGCATTGGCGTTCAACAAGCCAAAGCTTCTAGACAGACCAAGTGTCATAGCAACATTATCATCATCAGTTTCGATCGTAGGCGTCTCAAAGCTGATGTTCGGTAGCGTATTCAAACGTGCGGTTACCGCGTCGCGATTGTCACTCAGCTGCTTTTGGTAATGAATATCACCAAATACGTTGAGGTTTTCCATCAAGGTGTGATTGGCTTTTAGCCCAAGCTTGCCATATGTCGTAGAGTATTTTTGTTCATCAAACTGCATGGCGATGCCAGACATCTCTTTTTCTTTGAGTCCGTCGATTTTTACGCGGCTCGCTGTTGCACCGATATAAGGGGTGATGGCAATGCGACTGACTTGCATAGGGTAGCCTGCCTGTACATTGGCATAGAAGCGCTTACCATCAGCATTTGACTCAAACTGTTGTCGGTTGCCACCAAGTGTGACATTACGTGTGACATCGACATCCATGTTGCCAAACCCTGCAGCACCATTGAGCTGTAAACCGCTAAGGTTGTTGCTATGGTAGACACCAAAACCAACCTCTCCAAGATCAATGTCGCTCAAACCAGTACCGACGTCCGAGTCTTCAAAGTCTTTTTGGGTGATATGGCCATATAAACCTGTCACCGCGTTGGCTGAGTTTGGATGAGCAAAATCTACACCAAGCAATACCTGAGTGTTATTGTCACCGTCAAACCCTGCAATCTCTTGATTGGCAACTTCACCGACTGCCCATAGAGCACGGGCAGGTTTTTGCGCGCTATTTTGGACTTGATTGATGTGTGACTGCAAGCGCTCATTGGTTGCCAGTCCAGTGGTCGTCGCAATATGAGGCAAAACGCCTATTAGACTTGGTGCCGTAACAACCGCATTTGCATAATCTGCAATCAATTGATGCGTACGCCCTGTGGGATGTATGCCATCAGCGAAGAAGTAGGTTTCATTAGCATTTGCCTCTACAAGATCATCAGGTCCACAAGTTAGAGAGCTATTATTGTCACCGCAGGCTTCATCAGTAACATTGGTAAAGCCATACTGAGCAGGTGATGCAATGATTTCTCGTGATAAGCTAAACATATCTAGGGGTATGATATTAGCCCCAGTACCCGCCACGCCACTGAGCATAAATTGATTGTATAGACCAGTTGCGCCAGTTGCAGCCCCTTGGGCGGCTAAAGCGTCTGCGAGCTCTTGTCCTTCTAAACTTGGATCTGGAAGAAATCTAGGCGTCAGGCCAACATCAGGAATATTAGGCACTAAAATGTAGTTTGCGCCATTATCCTTTAGAGTATTAATCGTATCGATCTGGCTGGCTACTGCGCCTAGTATGGTAGCTTGAGCATTATCAGAGTCTTCACCCGCCGCCAGCAAATCATTTGCCCCTGCCCACACCACATAGAGTCCATTAGGATCGACGTTGTTATCAGCTAAGTAATTACTGACTTGGCTATTGGCAGAAGCAATGGGAACACCACCAGGGAACACTTCATCTTCTCCTGCTCTTGCACCGCCAATAGCATAGTTATTGCCAGTTTGAGGACTACCGAACACCACAGGGGTAGCGGTTGTACCTAGCTGTTCAGCAAATGAGGTCGCCCAGGTATTATCAGGGTTAGTAGTGAACTGAGCAGGACCTGGCACAACTTGGCTAAAATAGCCGCCATCGGTCAAGCTATCACCAAAAAAAGTCACGCTACTATAATCATTAGCGTGAGCAAATCCTGCTGTACATAGCGTAATGGCTAACATGCTTTTGGTGAGCGTTTTGAGCGTAGTCTGGCTGACTGCGGGGAGAAGGGTATGACGAGACATAGCGACTTCCTTGTCGTAAATGTAATAGTTTGTCAGCCGAGTGTAACTGCTTTTGGGCAAGCTATCAATCCTTTTGATAGCAAAAATAAAAGAACATAGCGGTCAAAATATCAGTTGCAAAGCTTTAAAAAATCTGTAGCAATTAATTATGGTCCTCTATTATAGAGAAGCGGTAAGTATATGATGCATATGGAGATTGCAAGTTTTTAAATCAGTTGCTTTAACTGACCAGCCCCTTCATTTAACTCAGTACATATCTAATCATGCATAGCGTAGAGAGTGTCGCCTATAGTAGTATCAAGGTGATTTTTGTGGACGCAACAGCAGAGACAGTCCAAGTGCCACAAAAGCTGCGATGCCAGATAGTAGATAGCTGATACTAAAGTCCCCAGTGATCTCTGCAAGATAACCTGCCAGCACAGGTCCAAGCGCCTGCCCACCCGAAAAAGCAAACGTCAGTGCCGCGAGCGCACTTGCTGCGGCTGCCGCTCCAAAATAATCGCCTGCAGAGGCAGCCATAATGACAGGAACACTCCATACCACTATGCCAAACAAGACAATTGATAAATACAGCCCTAACTGCCAATCAGTGAGTCCGACCAACAGATAAGCGATAGCCAAGAAGAAAAAAGCCAAGGCAAGACCAAGGCGTCTGCCAATGTGGTCAGAGATCCAACCAAACAACATGCCTGAAAACATGCTAAGCAGTCCAATCCACGCCCAAATACCACCAGCAGTCGCTTCGCTCAGTTGATAAGCGCCGACCATGCTAGTGACGATAAAGGTGACGTAAACCATGTAAGTGGCACCATAAATCGCAAAGATGATACCCAAATGTACAAGTAGCTTGATATTGCTGCGTTCTAGCTTTTTTTTGTTTTTGACAGGTGAGGTAGGGATACGCCCAAAAGGGTCTTGCCTCACATCATCTGGATGGTTGCGAATCAAAGTAAAAGTCAGCAAAGCCACTACCACATTGATAACAGCAAAAATGAGCCAGCCTGTCTGCCAGGATAGTAGACCTAAAAGGGGCACAAGTTTGGGTACCACAAAACCTGATAGTATGATGCCAAATCCCGGGCCTGCCATGACGAGTCCTAAGGCAAGTCCGCGATGCGATGGAAAAAACCAATGTGACATGACGCTCATCATTGGTAAAACCACACCGCCGCTACCGATACCTGTCAGCACATAGAGTGCACATAATGCCGGAAACCCTGTCGTAAAAGCCATACCAAGCATAGAAACTGCAATAAGGAGCAGACTTGCTGTCGCGGTATTGCGAGTGCCAAGTCGCGGTAGTACCAATGGACTCAGAAGTACGGCGACGAGATAGCCTATTAGGTTGGTAAATCCCAATATGCCACTTTGGGTGTAATTCAGCCCCAAAGAAGATGACATAGAGGGCAATAGCATACCGAAGGCAAATCGCCCCAATCCTAGTCCGCAGAACATTGCCACAGACCCAGTCATAGCGACGATCCAAGCATAATGCACATTGCCTAGTCTAAGCGGTGCGGTGCTGTTCTGGTTCTCTCGTTGAGTTGATCCGTTCGACATCACCAACCTCCAACAAGCTGAAAATTGGCAATATTCAATGCCGTTAAAGGCAGATCATAGACAACAGCGTCCCTGTTTTTAGTGTCATTCATTTTACACGCATCCTTGTGTGCTCAATCCTTGTCGATCTTTTATTAAGTATGCTTATCGATTAAGCATACTTTTGTCCAATAGAAATCAGTATAACGATACGTGAACGTTCGTTCAATGAATGTTTAATTAAATTATTGCAATGATCTAAGAGACAATGACAAAAAAATACCAGCCCGTTTATATGGCTGGCATGTTTACTGCTATTTTTTAATGACTATCTTTTGATAGTGTTTTTGATTAACCCAGTCGCCGACTCAGCTCAGGAAAACGCTTTATCATAAATAGCATGAGAAGTAGCGCAAGACTGGCAATCGCAGCACCCGCATAGCCGACGCTAGACAGCGAGATGTGGGTGACAGCATAACCGCCAAATAGCGCACCCGTACCGATTCCCAGATTAATAATACCTGAGAACATCGACATGAGCATGTCTTGGGCGTTGACATCCACCATGATGACTTTGGCCTGCATCGAGATGATCAGTAGCATGAGCGCCGTGCCCCACAGTATGGCGTTGATACTAAGCGCCCATACTGAGGTTACGGCAAACAATAGTGTCAGCATCGCTACCAGTATCAATATCGTCGACATCAGCATCAACTGAGTATTGAACCTATCGCCCCAACGACTAAATATAATACTACCCAAAATACCTGCCGCGCCAAACAGCAGCAACACAAAAGTCGCTGCGTTTTCGCTGATGTTACCAACCTGACGCATAAACGGCTCTATATAAGAATACGCCGTATAGTGGGCGGTAAAGACCAATAAGATAAGCAAATATAAGCAGACCAATAGTGGGTTTTTGAGTAGTTCTGGAATTTTTCTAAAAGACCCCTCAAACATACTGGGCAGCGTGGGCAAAAGCCTCGCCTGTAGCACAAATACCACCAGCGCAATGAAACCAATACCGCCAAAAGTGGCGCGCCAACCGAACCATTGACCGACCAAGCGACCTAGCGGCACACCCAATACCATTGCCAATGAAGTGCCAGTCGCCAGTACACTGAGTGCCAACGCTTTTTTGCCTTCAGGAGCCACGCGTATGGCAATAGCTGCTGTGATGGACCAAAATATCGCATGCGATAGTGCAATACCGACGCGGCTAATGAGCAGCACGTCAAAACTCCACGCAAATACAGACAGCACATGACTGGCGATGAATACCGCAAAAATTCCCAACAGCAGTCGTTTGCGCTCAAATCGGCTGGTCAGTAGCATCAGGGGTAATGACATCGCTGCGACAATCCAAGCATAGAGTGTCAGCATCCATCCCGTCTCCGCCGTAGTGATAGAGAAGTCTTGAGCGATATCACTGAGCAGTGCCACAGGAACGAATTCTGTAGTGTTCATAATGAAGGCACTAACGCCCATCAAAAATACTTGAAAATACTGAGTTCGGCGAGCGTTTGTGCTGGCCTCAAGGTTATGTGTCATAAGATCCAATATAAAGCAGGTGCTAATACTACGGGTGATAACTCAAGGTGGGGTAGACATTTGGTAATACAAGGGTCGCGGTGCAAGATAGCAAGTCAAAGAGGATCGTCATAGATATTTTCTGATAAGAGATGTTACGTAGACTTTACTAAAAGAGAGCATGGTATACAGTGCTATTGAGCAATGATATTAGAGCGCTTTAATTCTATCATTTGGGGAGATAAGGCGACATATCATAACGAAGATTAAAAAATACTTATAGCCCAAAACAGCAGCTGCTGATATTTGCAAAATAAGTAAACATATCAGTATTTATTTTCTGTCATCTGATGTGCTATCATCGTTGAACGATTTATCGTGGGTTTAACAGTTTTGACTGACCGATCATGAGGCCAACCTTGTGACAGCATTCAAACCTTGCAACTTCCAGCACGATATAAAACAACTCTGGTAAAGCGCATGAGCCTGTACTCCGACACCCTCATTTGTGCCTGATTTTTTGCCTATTTGGCATATCTCAACCTTTTTTGTCGGAGTTACAGGAGTCTAAGGTGTTCAATATCATGAGCCACATTGCTAATCCATCTAAATATACCCGTTGTTATCATCCACGCCATTCTCTAGCGCAGTATATAATTAATCAAATAGAGTCGCTTGAGCTGCGCCCGCAAGATATCGTCAAGCAAATGGGCTATCCTCTCAAACACACCATACCTGCCTATGACCGCCTGCGCCATGTGCTATCGAACAAGCACCTCGGACTCGATGGCAGCTATATGGATAAATACTTTACGGCAGATGAATTTTTGATAGCACTTTTCGCTGTGCTTGAGATACCGTATCAGCCATTCGCAGAAGATATCGCTCAGATTAAGGATGATGTAGCGAACCATTCCAATACACTACCCAAATATAGCTTGCGTGCCGATGTGGGTTTTACCTTCGTCAGTAGCACAAACTGGATGTCTCGCGATGCAGCGTCGCGTTTTGCGCAAGTATATCTGCCCAATGGTTTTGCCAAATTAGACGATGCTGCACGTAAGTCAGCGATTGAAGAGTGTATCTGTGAGCACTATCAGCAGTATGAGAGCCATTTGCCATATGATGGGGTTATAAAAAGTTATCAGCTGACTATCGAGAAACCCAATCATAGGATCGAACATATAGAGTACGGATTGCCGAAATCTAGTAGCATCTGAAATACTGTGAATATACAATCAGCTTAACTGATTAGTTATATTGACTGAATAATCAGATTGATTTTAAAAGACAAATAGTTTCAAAAAACAAAAAATTTTAAAAGACAGAAAAAAGCCTCACTTTGTCGTGGGGCTTTTTGGTTTTTTTAATTACGGTTAGTGTGTTGAATACCTTCTTGTGCTAAACATTGAGGCATAAGAATCGTTGTACAAGTATCATATTAAACCTCAGGTTTAGAGATAGCACGCCACAAAATAGTGAATAGTGCATCAAACTCTGCATTTATGGGTGTCTCTGTTTGGCGAATGGTATGCATGAGTCCAAGACGACTGATAAAGCCCATAAACACATCGAAGAGTATATGTAAGGGAACGGTATCATTGAGTACCCCACGATTTTGCCCATCTTCTAGTACTGCCAAAAATGCGCCAATTAATTCTTTGTTTTCATAAATTGCAATATTACGTATGCGTGATGCCGATACAGATGAGAGCACCATCACCGCATCTGGGTGCGAGTCGACAAAGTCAAAACACACCCACAGCGTCTTTCGCAGACGATCTTGGACGCTATCAATACCTTGCAGATGATCCATGATACGAGCAGCCAATCTGCCCAGCACAATATCCATAATGGTATAAAACAGCGTTTGTTTGTCGCCGAAGTACTTGTAAAGCGTTTGCAATGAGACATTTGCAGATTTTGCAATCTGCGCCATCGTTACCTCATTGGCGTCAAATCCTGCAAAATCTTGACGAACCGCTTTCTCGATTTTCTCCAAAGTTGCAGGTCGCATATCGGATAGCGAGGCTAGAGCTCGAGTTGGGTTGGCATCATCTGACTGACTAAAGGTGTTCATATTTATCACTTCTTGAAGTATTAGCTATTTGATATGTCCTACCAGTCGAATAACTATCTCGCTAATCTAACGTGATTACATTAATAAGTAATGTGAATTACCATTTTTATTTAATTGATTGCGAAGTAGTTTTTCATGACCTAGTATAAGACTCAGTTATCAGTAAATACAGTGAATTTATAGTATGTAGGTAACGGTAATATAAATTACCATAAGTTGGTTTTTTACTGAAATAACGTGGATATCGTTGTTGTTCACTTAACCTTGTCAAGGATAGACATTATGAGTATCGAAAAATTCACTCCAAATTGGATGACCGAAGAGCATCAGATGGTGCACGACAGCGCCCTAAAGATGTTCCAATCTTGGGATCCCAAAGATGAGCAGTGGCGCAAAAACGGCATGATTGATCGCGATGCGTGGGAAGAGGCGGGCGAGATGGGGTTTTTGTGTGCGGCGATACCAAGCGAGTATGGCGGCGGCGGTGGCGATTTCGGTCATGAAGCGGCGCTTATTTACGCACAGACTGAGGCCAATCAGTCAGGATTTGGCGGGATGGTGCACTCAGGTATCGTTGCGCCCTATATTTTAGACCATGGTACTGAAGAACAAAAACAAGCGTGGCTACCCAAGATGGCAACAGGCGAATACATTGGCGCCATTGCCATGACCGAACCTGGTACAGGGTCTGACCTACAAAACATCAAAACCTATGCGGTAAAAGACGGTGATGACTATATCATTAACGGTTCAAAGACTTTTATCACCAACGGTCAGCATGCCAATCTGATTTTGTTAGCCTGCAAAACGGACCGTGAAAAAGGCGCGCAAGGTGTCTCACTTATCATTGTCGAAACCGATAAAGTAGAAGGGTTTGAGCGTGGACGCAATCTCGATAAGATTGGTCTGACGTCGCAAGATACCTCAGAGCTGTTCTTTAGTAATGTACGTGTGCCGCAAACCAACCTCTTAGGTACGGTAGAAGGTATGGGTTTTATACAAATGATGCAGGAGTTACCACGTGAGCGTCTGATCATTGCGTTATCAGGTATTGGGTCGATGAAGCTGGCGATCAACTTGACCCTAGATTATGTAAAAGGTCGCGAAGCTTTTGGCAAGCCCATTTGGAAGTTCCAAAATACCCGCTTCAAGATGGCAGAGTGCTATGCCGATTATCTTGCTGCTAGCAGCATGTGTGACGCGGCAGTAGATGCAATGCTTGAAAATAAATTGTCTGTACCGCATGCGTCACTGATCAAATACTGGGTTACCGAAAAACAATGTGAAGTGCTGGATGAATGTGTACAACTGTTTGGTGGCTATGGCTATATGACAGAATATCCTATCGCACGTCTATACGCTGATGCCCGCGTACAAAAAATCTATGGCGGTACCAATGAGATTATGAAAGAGCTGGCTTCGCGCTTCATGTAGACGTGTTGCTTATTGATTGAAATGATGGTTTGTTTAAAAATAAAAAAGGATTTTTTATGACTGAGACTGCATATATTTACGATGCTATCCGTACGCCACGTGGTAAAGGAAAAAAGGATGGCTCTCTTTATCAGGCATCACCGATTTGGCTGACACGTACCTTATTAAAAAAGATGGAGCAGCGCCACAACTTAGATACCAGCTTGGTTGATGATGTGGTGCTTGGCTGTGTGACACCAGTGGGCGAGCAGGGCTCTGATATTGCGCGTATCGCCGTGATTGATGCTGGCTGGGCACAAAGTGTGGCTGGAGTAACCTTGTCTCGCTTTTGTGCCTCTGGTCTAGAATCCATCAATCTGGCGGCTGCCAAAGTCATGTCAGGTATGGAGGATATGGTGGTGGCGGGCGGCGTTGAGTCCATGAGCCGCGTGCCGATGGGCTCTGATGGCGGCGCTTGGTACATGGATCCACGCGTCAATGACGCGACGCATTTCGTACCGCAAGGCGTGGGTGCAGACACCATCGCAACGCTCAAAGGCTTTAGTCGTAGTGATGTCGATGCTTTTGCCACCGAGTCGCATCGCCGCGCTGCACAGGCATGGGAGAAAGGCTATTACGACAAATCTGTCGTCCCTGTCACCGATCTCAACGGTATGATGCTACTGGATAAAGATGAAACCATCCGCCCTAATACCAATGTCGAGACTTTAGCGGGTCTTAAACCTTCTTTTGTTATGCCAGGTAAAATGGGCTTTGATAGCGTGATATTAGACCGATACACCACGATTGAAACCGTCAACCATGTACATCATGCAGGCAACTCTTCAGGCATCGTTGATGGGGCCGCGATTTGTTTGGTCGGTAGTGCTGCTGCTGGTCAAAAAGCAGGTCTAAAACCACGCGCCAAAATCACGATGGCATCAGTTATTGGCTCAGAACCTGCCATCATGCTGACAGGTCCAACGCCAGCTTGCCAAAAAGCCCTCGATAAAGCGGGCATGCAAGCCTCTGATATAGACCTGTGGGAAATCAACGAAGCATTCGCTGCTGTCCCGATGAATACCGCTGATGATTTTGGAGTCTCGCTTGATATTGTCAATGTTAATGGTGGTGCAATATCCATGGGTCATCCGCTTGGGGCAACGGGTGCGATGCTAATGACGACCGTCCTCGATGAGTTAGAGCGCCGTGACCTCAAGACCGCCATGATCACGCTATGTGTGGGCGGTGGTATGGGCATTGCCACCATCATCGAGCGCGTTTAACTTCTTTCTCAAATAAAATGAAAAACAAGTAGGCAAAAAACAATAGATAAAGAATCATTTAAGGGATAAAAATGATGACAAACAACCAGGCAGCTAACCAGACAACAGATAGCGTGACAGTCATTAAAGCATTAGAAAACTTCTCCGCCCAGCGTGATGACGATGGCATCGTTACCGTTACAATTGACCAAAGCAAACGCAAAATGAATGTCATCGGTGACGGTTTTACGGAGTCGTTTGCCACAGTGGTCGATAGCGTTATCAATGATGACTCAGCCAAAGGCTTGATTCTCACATCGGCTAAAGAAACCTTTGTGGTTGGCGCAGATATCGATCAATTGAACCAGATAAAGACAGCCGAGCAAGCATTTGCACTGACTGAAGATCTCAAAGGGAGTTTGCGTCAGCTTGAAACATCAGGCAAACCTGTGGTCGCTGCTATGACAGGAACCGCATTAGGCGGCGGTTTAGAGTTGGCGCTTGCCTGTCATTATCGCATTGCCATTGATACGCCGAAGACTAAGCTTGGTCTACCCGAGGTTAAATTAGGCTTGCTACCGGGCGGCGGTGGTACGCAGCGTTTGCCGCGATTGGTTGGTATTCAAGTGGCACTGGAGCTGATGACGCAAGGCAAAGAGTTGCGCGTCGCTGCAGCGAAAGACATCGGTCTGATTGATGCGACAGCTATCGATCATGCAGATATGCTGGTGCAGGCTAAGGACTGGATTCAAAATAATCCAAGCGTGCAGCAGCCATGGGATAAGAAAGGCTTTAAAATCCCTGGTGGTGATAGCAAACACCCCAAAGTGGTGCCTATATTCTCCATCGCCTCAGCCATGGCCAATCAAAAATCTCACGGCAACTATCCAGCGATTACTCATATTATGTCTTGTGTGTTTGAGGGCTGTTTGGTAGATATCGATACGGGACTTGAAATTGAGTCGCGTTATTTTGCCGCTTGTGTGCTGTCGACTGAATCAAAAAACATGATCAACACTCTATGGACGCAGCTGAATAATATCAAAAAAGGTCAGTCTCGCCCTCAAGGGTTTGAGCGGACACCGACCAAAAAAGTCGGTATCTTAGGAGCTGGTATGATGGGCGCAGGCATCGCTTATGTCACTGCCAAAGCAGGTATAGATGTCGTGCTATTGGACACAGATATTGCTAATGCTGAAAAAGGCAAAGCGTATTCTGCTAACATTTTGGATAAAGCCATCAGCCGAAAGCGCGCTACCGAAGAGAAAAAACAAACCCTCTTAACACGTATCACGCCAACCGTCTCTTACGATGATTTGGCTGATTGTGATCTCATCATCGAAGCAGTATTTGAAAACCGAGAAATCAAAGCCAAGTGTACCCAGCAGAGTGAGGCAGTGATTCCAAGCACGGCTATTTATGCGTCCAACACCTCAACGTTACCTATTACAGGACTGGCAAAAGCCAGCACTCGCCCAAACCAATTTATCGGTCTACATTTCTTCTCACCAGTAGATAAGATGCCGCTCGTTGAGATCATTGTAGGCGCGGAAACCGACGATGCAACGCTCGCCAAAGCGTTCGATTATGTTTTGCAAATCGGCAAAACGCCTATCGTCGTCAATGACAGCCATGGATTTTATACTTCCAGAGTATTTGGTACCTATGTATCAGAGGGCATCGCGATGCTGGGCGAGGGTGTCCATCCGCGTAGTATCGAAGTTGCTGGATTAAGAACGGGCATGCCTATGCCGCCCCTGGCATTGCAAGATGAAGTGTCACTGAGTCTAGCGTTACATGTCAGCGAGCAGCAGCAGGTGGATATGGCAGCCGAAGGCAAATCTGTCACTGTGCGCCCTTCTTACGAGATACTAAAGACACTGGTCAATGAGCATGGGCGCGAAGGCAAAAAAAATGGCAAAGGGTTCTATGATTATCCAGAAAACGGTAATAAGCATTTATGGCCTGAGCTTATCAACTTGTATCCACCACAGTCAGAGCAACCCTCACAGCAGGACCTAGTTGATCGCTTAATGTTTATTCAAGCCAATGAATCTGCGAGATGCTATGAAGAAAACGTCGTACGCTCGGTCGCCGATACCAATATAGGGTCTATCTTTGGCTGGGGGTTTGCCCCGCAGCACGGCGGGACGCTACAGTTTATCAATGCAATGGGTGTCAGTGAGTTCGTCAAGCGTAGTCGCGAGCTGGCGGCAAAATATGGTGAACGATTCGAGCCTGCCCAGATATTGTTAGACATGGCAGCCAAAGGCGAGGCGTTCTCTGATGACTGATGTACATGTATCAAATCATGGTCAAATGGCAGATTGTCTACAAGGGTTACGAGTCGTCGATTTGACTCGTAACCTACCAGGGCCCTTTGCCACGCGCCTGCTTGCAGATCTAGGGGCAGACATCCTCAAAATAGAACCCAAACAAGGCGATCCTGCTCGCGTGTTTGGGGAACTGTTTGCGGCTTTAAACCACGGTAAGACAACCGAGCAGCATGATTTTCATGACCCTAAAGCGATAGACAGTATAAAAGCGCAGCTCAAAGATGCTGACGTGATGCTAGACAGCTTCCGCCCAGGTATCCTTGCGGACATTGGACTAGATGCCAAGACGCTTCATACGATCAACCCAAAGCTAGTCATGGTGTCGATCACTGGCTATGGTGTGGCAGGCAATGACACAAAAGAAGAGTCTCACGGAAAAGAAGGTGTGCATTTAGAAGACGCCCACTTAAAAGATAACTCTCAAGTAACTCATCATTGGTCTGACAAGGCCGGTCACGATATCAATTTCATGGCTATGAGCGGTGTGCTTGATCAGTTAAAAACAGCAGCAGGCGGGCAGGCCATGCCCAATATCCAGTTTGCGGACTTGGCAGGTGGTAGTGATACAGCAGTGATTGCGCTACTGGCTGCTGTGTTTGCCGCCCAGCGTACCGGCAAAGGACGGCATATTGCGATTAGCATGACGCATAGCCTTTATAATCATATGGTCATGCCAAAGGTAACGGGCAAGTTAATTAATCGTTTGTCAGGTGATACTTCAGCAACACCGCCTATGCCGCAGCACGATTTTTTAGGTGGCGCATTGCCATGTTACCGACTGTACCAAACCGCTGACCTGCGCTATATGGCTGTTGGTGCATTGGAGCTAAAATTTTGGCAAGGTCTATGCGAGGTGCTGGATTTGCCTGAACTCAAAGGAGTACATTGGCAACTTGGGGTCATGCCAACTACGCCTGAAAGTCAAACAGCCACCAAAACGATGGCGGAGACATTTGCCAGTCAGACGCTTGAGCATTGGCAGGGCGTATTTGCAGCAACGGATGTCTGTGTGACGCCTGTATTGAATTTATATGAAGCCAAAGCGCACCCATTATTTGCACATCAAGACGAGCATCATACAACGCCTGGGTGGCAGCAAATCTATTAACGATTAGTATGTAAGTAGCTTTAGCGAAAAGTGAAAGTTGGATTAGCACTTGAAGGCGATACCAAGCCGCTGCTGGCTAGTATCGTCTCTTTAGTCTGTGCCATTTAGACTGCCTGTCTAAAGTAGAGTGATTGAACTTGTATATTTATAACTGTCTATCTAAAATCGTCTGAATAAGAGACAATATACATATAGAACCTAAGGCACTATGATATTCACAAATTATGCGCTTAAAGGTTTAGCTAGTTCGATATTTACCGCTATTTAACACATTAACTTAAGCAAAAAGGCCGTTCTGAATGACCACAAATAACCCATATAATTTCCTACCTTTGCAGCCTACTGGTAGAAATGAGAACGATACTGCCAATACCTATGCTCCTGAAGATATGATCAAAATATATGAGCAGCAATTCCTTATTCAAGTACCCGAAGATAAGCTGACAGAGTTTCTGCCAGCGCTCAAAGCGTTTTATGATATTGATAATCATACGTTAGATGTTAGTGCTATTATTTTCGATGCAATCGCAGACTCTGCTATTATTTATAATCACAAAATCAAAGTAGGCGACTATCAACTGCTGGGCGGATTGGTAGAGGAAGCGATCGAATATGACGAAGACAATAAAAGCGAGGATAGTGCGGAAGGTGAAGAGATCCAAGCCTACACGTTAGAGTGCCAGCGTAAATTTTTTATTAATGATATAGAGATACCTTATCATTTCAATCTATTTATCTACGGTGATGGCTATTCTACATTGACCAAAAAAGACACGGTACTCGAAAAGATGTATTGGTTCGTTAGAGGTCGATTCGAAGAAGACTTGTTAGATGAGGCTGAAGACAACGACAGCTTAGCGTCTATCAACAAGCAACTGGCTGAGTTAGGTATTCGTGCAATGGACCTGACGACTATAGATGAAATGATCAGCTATGTAGAAAACAGCATCATAGATGATGCCATGGTAGATGAGTTAAATAGGCTTTTAGATGATGCCGAGTAAGGTAAAGTGCTATCTCATAAGATGAGTAGTCACTTGGTCCACCACAAAAGGGCGCTTTAGATTAGATATCTAAAGCGCCCTTTGATTGCTATGGCTAAGCGCCTCTAATATCATTACGAATGTGCTGAGATGAAGTCGGCAATAAACTTATTGACGATTTTTGGCTGCTCAAGTGCTACGGAGTGACCGGCCTTTGGAATGACAAACATTTTGCCATCTGCTACCTTTTTAACAATATTTTCTGACAGAGGTACTTCATACGCATGGTCTTGCTCACCTGCCAATACCAGCATAGGTACCTGACAGCCCTCAATCTCATCTAGTATACCCTTACGATGAATAACGCCATCGGCACTACGCGCAATGTCTGGTTCTAGCTTTAGCACATGTTCGCGCCAGTACTCACGCTCGCTTGCTCGAGAGGCATCTGCCAAGTAATCATCGCCAAACATTATGTACATAAGCGTATCGATAAATGGTTCAGTACCTTGTGCACTTAATCCTTCTACTAAAGGCGAAAAATCAGCTAGTTTGTACTCAAGCTCTCCGCTAGATCCAAGTACAATACAACCCTTTAATAAATCTGGGCGACGAGCGGCTAAGCGTAAGGCAATAAATCCACCCATAGAGTTACCAGCGAAGAAACAAGGTCCTAGCTCAAGCGCCTCAATCAATGCGATAGCATCATTGGTGTGGGTATCCATATCAACGCTTACAAGTTCTGAACGCGCACTTTGTCCTTGATCTCGATCGTCATAACTTATAATGCGAATGGTTTTAGATAACTGCTCTATCTGATGAACAAACATTTTGTGATCAAAAAATAGCGAGTGACTTAGTACCAATACTGGCGCATTTTTAGGACCGTTATCGCTATAGAAAAGGGTGGTTCCGTTGACATTAAGATTTGGCATGATCTTTTCCTTGTGTGAACACTATTGAGTCTGATAACACGCATAATAAATAGAGCGTCATATCTACGTTGTGTGATATCTGTGTTAATCCTTTAACCTTATTATTTGTATCAGAGTTCTTTGGTCATTGAAAGCAATGAATGGTGAGAAAGTCTTTTACTGAAGTAAGCATCAAAGTTGATGGGTTATATCAGTACCATTGTCATTATAAAAGGTATACTACGAATGACTCCGTATATGCCTGTCTGAGAGTCGCTACCATCAACAAGTCGCCTTACCGCTATTTACGATTACACGACTCTGTATATATTTCTAGGTTTTTGCCCATCTCTGCTCAAAGGGTTACTGGATTTCCTATATAATGTCAGCAGTCTCGTTATAGACGTCCCATTCAATGTAGACTTTCTTAGTAACAATACTTCTTATCAGGTAAAACGGTGCTTTATGTTTAACGCTTCCTCGACTCGTCTAAATAAATATATCAGCGAAAGTGGTATTTGCTCACGGCGTGACGCTGACCGCTTTGTGGAACAAGGTAACGTATACATCAATGGCAAGCGTGCTGCGGTCGGTGATCAAGTGGTCGCTGGTGATACCGTAAAAGTAAACGGACAGCTGATTGAGCCACGAGAGCCTGATGATTTTGTATTTATTGCTTTAAATAAGCCCGTGGGAATCGTGAGTACAACAGAAAGCTCTGAGAAGAACAATATTGTTGATTTTGTCAGACATGGGGTTCGTATTTTCCCGATTGGTCGACTGGACAAAGACTCTCAAGGACTGATCTTTTTGACCAACAATGGTGACCTGGTCAATAAAGTATTGCGTGCTGGTAACAACCACGAAAAAGAGTACTTGGTCACGGTCAATAAGCCGATAACGGACAGCTTTATTGAAGGGCTAGCAGGTGGCGTGCCGATGCTGGGCAAAATGACAAAAAAATGCCCCGTAACCAAGGTTGCGCCCAACATATTCAATATCACACTTATTCAAGGTCTGAACCGCCAAATTCGCCGTATGTGTGAGCATTTTGGTTATGATGTCGTCAAGCTTGAACGTACACGAGTTATGAATGTCAGTCTGAAAGGACTCCCTGTAGGCGATTGGCGAGACCTCACGCCAAAGGAGTTAACTGATTTGCTTAAAGCTGTAGCAAACTCTTCGTCACAAGATAATCATTCAGGCAAAAACTCTCGTAAAGCACCAAGAAAAAAGCCTTATAACGATACCTCATCCAAGTCAAAATCATCTTCAAAATCGGCGGGCGCTTCAAAAGGGCGTAACAAACATGCCAAGGATGATGCCAGAAAGCCCGCAGGGTCTAAAGGCAGAGATGGACGTCCCACTGGTCGCGGCAAGAATGCTGGCGGCAATGGTAAGCCCACTACAAACGGTAAGCGTCCCTCAAAAGGTCGCGGGGCTAAACGCTCTTCACGTTAACATCTGATTGCTTTACTTATTTTGAAATGCCAGTAAGCTAAATAGTTCTAACCTTAACGAGACACTATTATGTTTAAAATAAAAGTAGAACGCATTGTCAAAAAACCAATTGATGACGTTTTTGAAGCCTTGAGTGACCATGCGAGCTATGGATCATTTAAAGCGGTAGGAGTAGCTAAGTTAGTCACTGAAGGTGATGAGGAGCGCAATGGCGTTGGCGCTTTACGCACCATTAAGACAGGACCTGTTAAGTTTTGGGAGCGAATTACAGCGTTTGAGCGTCCTACTCATATGCAATACCAAATCGAAAAATCTAAACCTATCAAAATGCGACACGACAAAGGCGTCATTGATCTAAAAGACTTGGGTGATGGCACCACACACGTGACGTGGGTATCTGAGGGTCGATTGACGGTACCATTGCCATTAGTTGGTCGTTTATTCGACCGTCAAATGCAAAAACAAGGAACCATAGGATTTAGTAGCATACTCAAATCTATAGAAAACCGCTAATCTAGTAGTCATATGAGCTCGTCTGATGTAACTTACGGGTAGTGGCTATTTTATTTGAGCCGCTACCCGTTGGCTTTAATTGGTTTTGTTCTTGGCAGCTTCAATCTCATTAAAGCGCGCTAACTGCTCTGGCGTGGCTTTTTGTTGATACTTCTCTTTCCACTCAGCGTAAGGCATCCCATAAACGAGCTCGCGCGCATCTTCGTAGTCGATGTCAATACCACGCTCTTCACCTGCAGCTTTATACCATTTAGACAAGCAATTACGACAAAAATCAGCAAGATTCATCAGCTCGATATTTTGTACGTCTTTACGCTCGTCCAAATGCGCCAATAAGCGACGAAATGCCGCAGCTTCTAATTCGATATTTGATTCTAGTTTTGCCATAAGGTTTTCCCTAATTGTCGTTGAGCTATTTTAAAGCTAGATGATACTAATGATACAAACATTGCGCAACCTGTGTTGGTGTATCAAAAACGTGCAAAATAAACTCAATCATAGTAGCGGTTTATCAGCTTAAACTTTGTTAATCATAATATTAAACCATGCTTCATTTCTATCTGCTCTTTGGTCAAACGTGAGCCAAGTTTCTTCTTTACAGTCGCAAGTAATTTTTTGCTTTGTGGCTGCCCAGCGCACTTCATTCATATCGTTGAAAAAGCGACCATCTTTTATACGCTCATTATCGCCATATTTAAATGAAGCGTACAACCCTCCGTCTTCTGTCAGCATGTGTAGTAATTTCTCTATTAGCTCAGGCAGCTCTCTATAAGGTACATGGAGTAGTGAAGCGCAGGACCAGATAGCAGTGAATTTATGTTGCCAGTTTTCTTGGACAATATCCTCAAACGTAGCACAATACCACTCAATCGTATCTTGCTTGGCAGCAGATTTTGATTGTGCAAGGTCGATTAGTACTTGGCTACCATCAATAGCAGTAACATTGAAACCTAAGGTGGCAAAGTAGATACTGTCACGACCAGAGCCGCAGCCTAAGTCTAATATGTGTTGTTGGTTTGGTGATCTAGCAGGTAGGGTTGCTATAAAGGGATGATATAGCTGATGCATATCCACACCAATAGTTTGCTCTACGAATGAGTTTGCGTTGCTATTGTAGAAGGCTAGGGTCTTTAATTGAAATTGATTTGTCATGGATTATATATTGCCGATTATTATTAGAAAAGACTGTTTCCTTGTTGTCTAGGTTGCCAGACATGAATCAAATGCTCTTTTGAAAAGTTGAAAGACTTTTGCAAAAAATTCTGGCGTGACTTCTCATTTTTACCGGTTTGATTGATTAAGGTTTCGCGTAATGGGTGATGACTGCCAATCAAATATTCATTTCGTGTATGCAGTCTTTTTAATAATTCGATATGGGGTACTTGAGCAGATTTGCCATCAATACCGCGGTTGCAATCAGAGCAAGCGAGTACTAAGTTCCAAACCCCATCGACATTGACAGGTCTACAGCAATCAGCAGTCGCTACTTGAGATTTAAGGGTATGCGGAAAAAAATGGTCAATATCTGCTAGCATTGAGTGATTATGAGTTATGCTGATTTCTGTAAAGCAGTAAAAGCATCTGCTCTTTTGGTAACCGTTTAATGCACCTCTTGAGCTGGTGATATCAATGCGGCGATGTTTGGTGTCTTTAGTAAATAGCTGATGGGTATTTTGGTCAAATTCAACTGCAATTAAACTTTTGCTAATATTGAGCTCCCAAGCTTTTTCTACCAAATTCCAGCGTGATTCCGTCTCAATATTTAAACTTTCTGCTGAGTTATCAAACACATGAAATAACTTGAATAAGTTATCTGTTAAACGTATTCCTTTATTATGTCTGCGCTCATCAACAAAAAACTCCTCATTAATGACATCATAAAAACGTTCTTCTACTGATTTAGTGTTGACCACATGGAAGGCGTCCAAAACGTATTTGAAGCCTTCTTTGTTCGTAACATTAATGAGATCATCTTCGCTAATCTGCTGCTGGTTGAACTTAATACAAGCATTGATAAACTTACCGTTGCTAGAGGTGCTTTGTTTGGGACTGTGTTTAAGATGTTCACACAGATGCAGCGCGTAAGGAAGTGCTAAGTCTTCTAGTGAAATGAAGTCAGAATTTCTCTCTAAACTAACGTCGATTAGAGTTTGGGCAAGCGCAAATTTATAAGAAGCTGTATTTCTACCAAACAGAATAATAGCTCGCCAGTAATTCTCCAGCGTAGGCTCAACGTCTATAAAATTCATGAAAGGCTCAATCTGTCGTTAATTAGAATAGATGCTAATGCTAGTCTACTATAACTTTGACAGTTGAAATGAATTTTTAGCTCTAAGGGATTAGCTTGACATGGTCACGTTTTGGGCACCGCACCGAAAATGGGCTTTTTGATTGAGTAGCTAGACTTAACTGAATTAGAAAATATATTTCGAAATATCTTCTACAGCCCCTGAAAATTAGACAAAAAAAAGCCTCACTGTTAAGTGAGGCTTTTTAAGTATTTGGAGCGGGAAAAGAGATTCGAACTCTCGACCCCAACCTTGGCAAGGTTATGCTCTACCACTGAGCTATTCCCGCTAATTATCAATTAACTATCGTCAGTTGATGAAGGCGTATTATACGCAGTTTTTTTTGGGTGTCAACACCTATGACGAAAAAAATTAAAGTTATTAAAATAGGCATGTCCTCTGCCCACAAATGTATGTTATAACGGTTTATTATAATATGTATTCCAAAAGCTTTGCATATATAAATAAGCTGGAACGCATTTTATAATTTCGCTTTAATTACATTCACAGTTATCAATACTTATAAAGATAAGTCATAGGGATAAAAAATGAGTCAACAGTATACCATCGCTGATTATTTGTTTGATCGTGTTGCAGAAGCAGGTGCTTCTGAGATATTCGGCGTACCAGGTGATTTTAACTTAACTTTTTTGGACAATGTACTTGCCTCTGATAAGCTACGCTGGGTAGGTAACACCAATGAGCTAAATGCAGGCTATGCTGCCGACGGCTATGCACGCGAGCGTGGGTTTGCCGCTATGGTAACGACCTTTGGCGTAGGGGAATTATCCGCTATTAATGCGACGGCAGGTTCTTTTGCCGAGTACGCGCCTGTATTGCATATCGTAGGGGCACCAAGCACCGCTTTGCAAGATTCAAAGCGCCGTATTCATCATTCGCTGGGCGATGGCGTATTCAATCATTTTATTAAGATGGTTGAGCCTGTGACGGTAGCACGAGCGCAGATTACCCCTGAAAATGCCGCCTCAGAAATTGATAGAGTCATTCGACTGATTCTCAAAAAGCATCGTCCAGGTTACCTACTGCTTTCACCAGACGTCGCGCGTCAGCCTATCTATCCACCAACGACCAAGCTGATCGATAGTCAAGAAGATATCACCAGTCAAGCGGCATTATCGGACTTTAAGCAAGCACTAACAGAATTCTTGCCAAATAAGACCACTACACTAATGGCAGATCTGATGGTGCATCGTTTGGGCTTACAACCACAGCTCAAAGCGTTAATCGCTGACACCGATATTCCTTATACCACGCTGTCTTGGGGTAAGACCTTACTTGATGAAAACAGCGATCGCTGGGCTGGGACTTATGCAGGTGTTGCCTCACGTCCTATCGTCAAAGATGCGGTAGAAAACTGCGAATGTCTCATAAAAGTAGGGGTGCAATATACGGACACCACTACCGCAGGATTTAGCCAAGATATTGACGAGAGTATAGTAGTCGACTTGCATTATGAGCGTGCTTCTATCAGTGGAAAGAACTTTGCACCGATTGCCTTGCAAGATGCGTTACAGGCCTTGCATGAAGTCATGACCTCTGGCATCAATATCGTACCAAAACCATTCTGTGAGCCAGTTAAGCCGCATGAACAAAAAGGCGGGGATAATGAGGCGATTCGCCAAGACGACCTGTGGCATATCATTGCTGACTGCTTAGATCGTAATAACCTAGTGTTCTCTGAGCAAGGAACAGCATACTTTGGTATCAGTGATGTGCGTCTGCCAGAGGGCGTGACGTCATATGGGCAGCCAATGTGGGGGTCGATCGGCTATACGTTGCCAGCCAGCTTAGGTGCAGCGGTTGCCTCGCCAGATAAGCGCAGTGTTTTATTGATTGGTGATGGTTCAGCACTACTTACTATCCAAGAACTGGCGGTTATGATTCAAGAGCGTATCAATCCAGTCATCGTCCTAATCAATAACGATGGTTATACGGTGGAGCGCGCCATCCATGGCGAGAACCAATACTACAACGATATTCCTAAATGCGATTGGCAGATCATGCCAAAAGCGTTTGGCGCCACTGAAGCGAATAGTGTATTGCTCAAAGCAGAAACAGCAGGCGAGCTAAAAGCGGCTTTAAACAAAGCTGCCGCGACTACCGATAAGCTCGTAATGATAGAAGTCATCGCTGATAAGCATGATATTCCGCCATTGCTAGCCGATATTAGCGCCGCACTAAAACCAAAGAAGGATTAAGTAACTTGTAAAAGTTTACTGAATAAAAGTGAAAACCCCATTTAGCAACATGGCTAAATGGGGTTTTTTGCGTTTTTTTATCACCCTAGTCAATTAATCAGCGATGCCTCTTATGTCAATTCGTAGACTCTAGTATCATGGCTGATTGGGCTATGTTTAGCCTTTATATTCAATAGGAGATAACCCCGTCGTGATTTGGTTAAAAATGCTTATTGGTGCGTTGATGGTACTGGCTATTCAATTATTTGCACAAACTCGGTTCTTTTATTTGGCTGCACTTGCGCCGCTGTTTCCTACCTTTACATTGATCAGTCACTTTATTGTTGGTACTGAGCGTAGTCCCGCAGATTTAAAGGTCGCGTTGATATTTAGTATGCTGGGGGTCATACCGCACCTGATTTATACCTTTGCCGTATTTTTTAGCATCAGTTATATCGGACTGTATAAAGCACTTCTATTAGGCGTCGTTGCTTGGCTAATTGCAGCGGCAATTTTGGTATTAGCATGGCAGTATATTCAGACGTAGAGTTTTATGATAGAGAGCACTCTGTGAGAATAGGGGTGCTGGATAAGATAGAGGAAGTATAGATAGGCAAGCAAAAGATTTATGATCAAAGGCTATCTGGCGTGATGTTTGCTCACAGTGGAATAACGCAAATATTTTGGCAATCGATTACTATTATGCTGCACCACATACTAATATAACAACGATAAAAATAGGGCTTCAAAAATGGATACCTTAAATATCCTATACCTTGTAGGGTCAGTGCTAATCTTTGCCAGTATCATGGCGAGCACATTGTCGGCACGCTTAGGTGTGCCATTGCTATTACTATTTTTGATCGTCGGTATGCTGGCAGGTGAGCAGGGTATCTTGGGTATTGAGTTTTCTCAATATGGGATTGCCAACTTTGTGGGTCAAGCAGCGCTCGCCTGTATTCTATTAGACGGTGGTTTGCGTACGTCCTTTAAATCATTTCGGGTCGGTCTAAAACCTGCGATTACCTTGGCGACATGGGGCGTGCTGATCACCGTGCTGGTGCTCGGGGTGTTTGTCACATGGCTACTCGATGTCGATTGGCGTTTTGGTCTATTGATGGCGGCGATTGTGGGCTCGACCGATGCGGCAGCGGTATTCTCTCTATTGCGTAACGGCGGCGTCAAGCTCAACGATCGTGTCCAAGCCACGCTTGAGCTAGAGTCTGGTGCCAACGATCCCTTGGCTATATTGCTGGTGACAGGACTCATTGCCTTGAACGTTGACCCCGCTGGGCAGACGGTCTTTGGTTTTTTAGTTTTACTGTTGGAGCAGTTAGGCTTTGGCTTGGGAATGGGCTTGATTTTTGGATATCTGTTATCTCGGCTATTGCCCAAGATACATCTCGCAGAGGGTATGTATGCCATTTTGATACTATCAGCAGGCTTGGCAGTGTTTGCCGCGACCAATTTGATTGGCGGTAGTGGGTTTTTGGCGGTATATCTGACAGGGGTGCTAATAGGCAATCACAAGGTACGCTCAACCGAGCATGTGATGCGCGTGATGGACAGCTTTGCTTGGCTATCACAAGCGGTACTATTTGTGGTACTGGGACTACTGGTCACTCCGTCAAACGTCCTTAACGTCTGGCATTATTCAGTGGCGATAGCGGTCTTTATGATATTTGTTGCCCGTCCTATCGCGGTCTATACGAGTGTGAAGCCATTCAAGTTTAAAGACCGCGAGATTGGATTTATCTCTTGGGTTGGTTTGCGCGGTGCGGTACCTATTACCCTTGCTATTTTGCCTGTTATGGCGGGTATAGATAATGCCTTTATGCTGTTTGATATTGCGTTTGGGGTTGTGGTGTTGTCGCTCATATTACAAGGCACGACCATTCCTACTATGGCAAATTTGTTTAAGGTACGTATTCCGACCAATAAAGATCCAAAAGAGGAACATGAGGTCTGGGTATCAGATAAGGCGAGTATTACTTTATACGAGTTTGAAGCGCAATCAGGCGCATTTGCCATTGGTCGTCATCCTATGGGAATATCTAGAAGCATCAACCCCGATGAGATCAGCATCTTTGCTCTGGTACGGGGACAGCAAATTGTTGTGGTGGACGAAAACACAAAGCTAAAATTTGGCGATAGCGTCTGGTATGCCATGAGAGGCAATCATGCGAGTAAAATCGCCAAAATTTTCAATGATACGACTCTAGATCGTAAGGCGATTGATGATTTTTATGGCGATTGGCTACTATCTCCCAGCGTTAAGCTCGGTGATTTACCATTTTTTGCAGAAGTTATGGCGTCCGATACCCTAGTAAAAAAGCTGAAAAAAACAGATGCCAATAGCCAAGATGACATGTGGGAGCAGACGGTCACCGAGTATGTGACATCACACTTAGGTACCGCACCAGTATCAGGCGATACCATTGTGGTAAATGACGAGTGGTCGTTGATCATAAAAGAAGTGGGTGATAAAGGTAAGCTAAGAAGTATCGGCCTAAAGCACCAACAACCGTCTACTACAGAGATGTGATAGTCATCCTATTTTTATAGCAAGTTCATCATCTTGTTTAAGAAGTCAGCTGCTTGCTTGGGCTGGTTTTCCCGGTACGCCCAGTGATGCTCGACGTCGTAGCTTGCTTCATTGAGTAGGAGTATTTTCATCAGTCCCATACCTTCGTAACGCCTCGCCAGATCACGCGGTAAGTAGCCAACATGATGGCCTGCAAGAATAAGCTGCGCCGTCGCCTCCATATGGTAAGTGGTGGCGCTCAAGGTTTTGGGTCGGATGTGATTAATATGATGTTCAACCACATAGCCTCTTTTTATCCATGGATAATTTTGCTCTAAATCCTCAAGTGTCAAATCATCTGAGTTATAAAAAAGCCTATGCTCGCGTCCGCAGCAGACCACTTGCTTTTCAACAAATGCTGGTTGAAATGTCAGTAACGGTGGAAAGCTGCCAAAATAACCCACACCGATATCGCTCTCGTTACTTACGAGCTTTTCTAACATGCTCTCAGGACTTTGTACGTCGATAGAAAAGTGAATCAATGGGTTATCACGGTAGCTGCTGGCAAGGCGCAGTCTGAGCGCGTCATAAAAAAACTTGGGCATCTGATCAATCAAGCACAGCCTGATATGGCCACCGTGTACTGAATCTAATTGCTTAATGTAATGCAGCTGATGCTGAAAGCTTGCGACTGATTCGGTAAAACCCAAACATGCCTCATAGACCGCCGCACCGTCCTCCGTTAGCTTAAACCCTGCTCGACCACGGTGACATAATGTCATGCCCAAACGATCTTCTAAATGAGTTAAATGACCACTGATCACCGAGGTTGTAACACTCAAACGTGACTGAGCGGCAGTGACGCCTTGGCACTCCACGATAGCCATAAAGCTACGTAGTGTTTTGATGTCTATTTTTATCAGCTCATCTAATATCAAAATCGATTCCTTTTTTCAATAACGTACTGTCTTAACATTGTCCTGCCTCGACGATGTATCTTTTTAGCCACTAGTATTTGATCAGTATTACTGCTTCTAAACTTCTGGTAATAACCGATAAAGACACTTTACTACGAAAAACCAAAAGTTTACTTCTAAATTTTACCATGGTTCCTTCCCTTATATTTATGTATTGTCAATCGTATGTAGCAAATTGTGTATATAAACAAAACAGACAAGGAAGTAACTTATGACATTCAATCAACCACTAAGTGGCAACGAAATGCCAAGATTTGGCGGTTTCGCTTCTATGATGCGTCTGCCAACTCAGGCTGATGCTGAAGGGTTAGATGTGGCATTCGTTGGTGTGCCTCTAGATATTGGCGCCTCGAACCGTAGCGGTGCCAGATTGGGTCCTAGACAGATTCGTGATGAGTCAAGAATGATTCGCCCTTATAACGTCGCCACGCGTGCGGCTCCCTTCGAGTCACTGCAAGTGGCTGATATCGGTGATGTACCTATCAATACATTCAACCTGCTAAAAAGTGTTGATATCATCGAAAAATTCTATTCAGAAAAAATCGTTAAGCACGGTGCCATTCCGCTCACGCTAGGCGGCGATCATACCATCGCACTACCTATCCTGCGTGCACTCGCCAAAAAACACGGCCCTGTCGGTATGGTGCATATCGATGCTCACGCTGATATCAACGACGACATGTTTGGCGAAAAAATCGCTCATGGCACACCGTTCCGCCGCGCTGTCGAAGAAAACCTCATCGATGGCAACCGTGTGGTACAAATTGGCTTGCGCGGTACAGGTTATAGCGCCGAAGAGTTTGACTGGTCAACCCAGCAAGGATTTCGCGTCGTGCCTGCTGAAGAGTGCTGGTATAAGTCGCTTGCGCCACTTATGGCAGAAGTACGCGAAAAGCTCGGTGATGGTCCTGTTTATTTAAGTTTTGATATTGATGGGATTGACCCTGCGTTTGCGCCTGGTACTGGTACCGCTGAGATTGGTGGTTTGACCTCTACGCAAGGTATCGAAATCATTCGCGGGATGCGCGGTCTTGATGTGGTCGGTGGTGACTTGGTCGAAGTATCACCACCATATGATCCATTTGGCAACACCTCTGTACTGGCGGCGAACCTGCTATTTGAGATGCTATGCATCTTACCAGGCGTACGCTATGACGATAAGGTAAAAGCCGTCTACTAAGAGCCGCCGCTTATTAGTTAGAGCTGCAGATAAAGCGGCTATCCGAATAGGGTATGTGAGTAGACAAGGACATGGTTATCAGCGTTTTTGAGCCGCTGGTATGAATGCAATTTGGTTAAGGAAGACCCCAATGAGTAAATCCTCTTCGTTTTTTGGACAAGACACGCTCTCTCCAAATGAGGCTGGACACAGTTTAGGCTCGATTGGTACGTTTGCGTTATGGTTTGGTGCCAATATTGTGGTGACGACCATTTTGACGGGCATGCTACTCGTACCTGATTTACAGTTCACGACGGCTATCACCACCGTGCTCATTGGTTCATTGATTGGGGCGATCCCGCTGCTGTTGGTCGGTCTAATGGGGCAGCGTACCGGACTGCCATCGATGGCGCTGACGCGCCGTGCTTATGGCCCCGTTGGTAGTCAATTGATCTCGTTAGTAAATATGGCTGTACTGATTGCGTGGAGCTGTATTCAGGCGCTATTGGCTGGCATGAGTCTTGATTACGCGGTTGAGGCCACCACAGGTTATAGTAACTTGCCACTGTTTGTGATTTTGTGCGAGACCGTGGTGGTGCTGATTGTGCTACGTGGTCACCTTGGCATCGAGCTTGTCGAACGCTGGGCTGCATTGGCAATGGCGGCGCTTACCGTTATAGTGCTCTATCAACTCAACCAACATTACGATGTCTCAAGACTTTTTGAGATGCCTGTTGAGTCGCGTAATGGCATTACATTAGGTATCGCCTTTGATATTGTCATCGCCACTGCCTTCTCGTGGATGTCGTCTGCCGCCGATTACAATCGCAATTGCAAATCCCCAAAAGTTGCCATATGGGGTACATATTTTGGTTACATTGTGGCAGCCATCGTTGCCATGGGGTTGGGCGCTACTATCTCAGGTCTGTCTATCATGTATGGTATGGAGCAGACTTATGATCCGACGCGCTTGCTCGCTGACTTTGGTTTTGGCCTGCCAGCCGCACTGGTTATTTTCTTCTCGGTCATGACGACCAATGTCATGGCAGTCTATAGCGCCACGCTTTCTTGTATGAACATTAAACCCAATATGAGCTTTTGGAAGCCTGCTCTTATCATTGGTCTGGTCACTATTTTTGGCGCGTTGATTCCGGGTATTTTAGATCAGTTCCAAAACTTCCTGCTGATCGTAGGCGCGCTATTTATCCCCGCATTTTCCGTTATGATTGTCGATTATTACCTTGTTAGTAAAGAAGGCTATACGGCAAAACTGCTTGATGCGACTCATCAATTGGGACGTCCTACTGCAAAGATTGCGATTGCAGCTTACGTGATTGGTGCGGCTTTAGCAGCTTACTGGACATTAATTGCGCCGCCGTCATTTGGTGCATCGTTACCCGTGTTTATCATCACAGGTGGCCTCTACTGGCTAGGCGCGACTGTGTTTACTCGTCCTAGCGATGCCGTCAATTCCACTCACGAGGAGCCATCATTATGAAGTTGATGATCGCTCAAACCAATCCTTTGTGGGCTGAACCAGCTGCCAACCTAGACGCACTAGAATCGCTTTGCCGCCTAGCTGCAGAAGCAAAAGTAGTTCTGCTCGCACTGCCAGAGCTTGCATTTACAGGCTACAACATCTTTGAGCGTCTTGATGGCTTAGCGGAAGCGATCGATGGCCCCATTGTCACTGAGGTCGCGAGACTTGCTAATAAATACCAATTGCATGTGCTATTTGGGTTCGCTGAACGCCGACCTAGTGGTGAGCTGAGTAATGTCGCCATATTAATAGATGATAACGGCAAGCATCTTGCGACTTATGACAAACGCTATTTGTGGGATCGCGAACATCAGTTCTTTACAGCGGGCAAAAAGTCCTGCGTGGTCGATACGCGATTTGGCAAGTTGGGTTTGATGATTTGTTATGACAACGAATTCTCAGAAGTGGCAAGAGAATTGGCGCAAGCAGGGGCACAAATCATTTTATCACCGACAGCAAACATGCTGCCAAATGCCGAGCGTCAAGTGCTTCAAATACGCGCTCGCGCCATGGACAATCAATGCTTTGTCGCTTGTATCAATCGCTCGGGTGAGGAGGATAATCTTTATTATTGTGGCAATAGCATTGTCGCTGGTCCCGATGGTGAGGTGCTCGGTAGACTTGGCTTAGCGGCTGGCACGATGATCGTTGATATCGATCTTGCCCGTATTGATGAGAGCCGTACACACCAAAACTATCTTAGTGACTTAAATCTCAGCCGCTTGGATATCTCTAATGGAGCTAATTCATGAGTGAACAATCATTAGCGCGTATCAAACCAGAGAACTGGTATCGCACCACCGCGCATAGCGATGGTATTACGCTCATCGATGAGCCGTGGATTAAGCCGTTTTTTCGCTGCAATCTGTGGCACGTGCGCGGCAGCCATCGTGATTTGTTAGTAGATTTCGGATTGGGTGCGGTGCCGCTGCGTCGTCACGTTGCTCTACTCACGGATCGCGATATCGTGGGCGTTGCCAGTCATACGCATTTTGATCACATCGGCGCTGCCAGCGAGTTTGACTGCTGTCACGTGCATTCTGCTGAAGCGCATATTCTCGCTGAGCCAGACAATGCCCGTACGCTGGCAGATATGTTCGTCAATGACGAGATGTTTGATGCGCTACCGCCCGAGCCTTACGCTCATTGCGGCTACAAAATTGCTGCACCTGCCAAAATTATGCCATTAGAAGATGGTGACATGATTGATTTGGGCAATCGTCAATTTGAGGTGATTCATACACCTGGTCACTCACCAGGCGGTATCGCCTTGTGGGAAGCGGCTAGCGAAACGCTGATCTCAGGTGATCTTATCTATGACGGTCCATTGATCGAAGATACATGGCACAGTGACATGACTGACTATGCCAAGAGTATGCGCCGTCTCAATGCGCTGCCTGTGCGTGTCGTTCATGGCGGTCATTTCCCCAGTTTTTCAGGCAAGCGTCTGCATGTGATGATTGATGACTGGTTACGCCATCATGATTTGTAATTGATCGCATTTAGCCAGAATCTAAAACAAATGGCTATTCAACATAAGTAGCTACTAAAAAAATAACGACGCTAAATAAAAAGCTATTTCCAATAAAACATCTAACTTAATACTTATTAAATTTTTAGGATGATTGACTCATGACCCAATTGACACAAACGCCTCCTGTATCACCCGAAATCCCGTCTCTTACTTGCGGTGAGTTGCTCGTCCAGTGGCTAGAATATTATGGGGTAGAGACGGTGTTTGGCATACCGGGCGTGCATACGGTAGAGCTATATCGCGGTCTACCGAGTACCAATATTCGTCATATAACCCCGCGTCACGAGCAGGGTGCTGGGTTCATGGCAGATGGTTATTACCGTGCCTCAGGCAAGATTGGCGTGTGTTTTATCATCACAGGCCCTGGCATGACCAATATCATGACAGCGATGGCGCAAGCACTGGCTGACTCTATACCGATGCTGGTGATCTCTAGCGTTAATAAGGTAAAAGACACGGGAAGTGGGGAGGGGCATTTGCATGAGTTGCATGATCAGCAAGGTATGGTCAGTAAGGTAGCACTCACGAGCAAAACCATTTGGCAGCCTGAGACATTGCCCAAAGTTATCGCCGAAGCGTTTGCATTATTTAATGGCGCACGTCCAGGACCAGTCCATATTCAGTTGCCTATTGATGTTATTACCGCTGATGCCAGCCATGTTGCCAAACCGCCTAGTCTAAAGGGTGTAGCTGATAGCCAAGCTGACAAGAACAGCTTGACCCTACCACAAGTGATGAGACCACTGCCAAACCCTGCGCAATTGGAGCTGATTATCGAATCATTAAAAACCGCAAAAAAACCAGTATTGCTTTATGGCGGTGGCTGTGTCGATGTCGATCACGATGCGCAAAGACTGGCAGAGCTGATCGATGTGCCTACGTTTTTGACCATCAATGCTAAAGGATTACTGCCACCTAGCCATCCGTTGAGTCTAGGCAGTAATCAATCATTAGATGCGGGTCGAGCGGTGATTACAGAGGCAGATTGGGTGCTCGCCATTGGTACGGAGCTTGGCGAGACCGATTACGATGTGTTCTTTAATGGTGAGTTCAAAATCAATGGCACACTAGTGCGTATCGACTGCGATGCTGAGCAATTGCAGCGTCCGTTTATAGCGGATATCGCGGTACTATCTGACGCACAGATGGCTATCAGTGGTCTATGCAATCGTTTAGAAACTCGGATATCAAACGGGCAGGTATTTGACCATCAGGCATTGTCACGAGTGAATGCTGCAAAACAAGCGCTCATAGAAGAGACAACCCCAGACTTTGCCGGTCAAAACGCCTTGCTAAAACTGATTCGGGATGAGGTGGAAGGCGTGATTTTTGTGGGCGACTCAACGCAGCCTGTCTATAGTGGCAACCTTGGCTTTGAAGCATTGGCAACGCGTAAATGGTTTAACTCCTCAACGGGCTTTGGCACGCTGGGTTATGGCTTGCCTGCAGCGATCGGTGCCATGATTGGCTCGAACCTGCCGGTTGTTAGCTTAATCGGAGATGGTGGGATTCAATTTACCATTGCGGAACTTATTTGTGCAGCCGAGCTTGAACTGCCATTGATTGTACTGCTATGGAACAACCAAGGTTATGGCGAGATTCGCCGTTATATGGAAGAGGGCGGTTTGCCACTGATCGGCGTCAATATTAAAACACCAAACTTTGAGCCACTAGCCGCAGGGTTTGGCGCTGGTTATCGCAGAATTACCGATAAGCAACAGCTGCTAGAGTCGTTGCAATCAGACATCAAAGGCAAGCAGCCAATCATCTATGAGATTGATGAAGCGGATGAGTTTTTAAAAGAAATGGGGAAAACTGTCACTTATTTTAGCTAACGCTATCAATATTAGCGCTACTAATAATAAAACTGATTGTTCAAGGAAGTACGTCAATAATGCCAAATGCCAACAACTTGTCGGAAAATAGACAGAAGCGAATACCGCGCTTGTTAGCAGAATTGACGGCTGTGGTTGGCGTGAGCAATGTGTTGACCAGCCGTAGCCAGCAACAACCCTATGTACAAGGGGCGATTAAGGCAGTGACGGATGTTACCGTGGCCGTTGTGACACCGCCCTCACTTGTGGCACTATGGCGCGCTATTAATATCTGTGCCGCTGCGGACGTAGTTATCATCGCGCAAGCGGCCAATACAGGATTGACCGGTGGCTCAACACCGAACGGTGAGTATGATCGACCACTAGTCATGATGTCCATGCAGTTATTGGGCGGCATGCACTTGCTCAACGATGCAGCAGAGCTGGTTGCTTTGCCAGCCGCTACTTTGCAGCAGTTAGAGTCAACGCTTGCGCCATTAGGACGTGAGCCACACTCTGTACTGGGCTCTAGCTGTGTTGGGGCATCAGTGATAGGTGGTATCTGCAATAGCTCAGGCGGTATGCTGGTGCAGCGTGGCCCTGCCTATACTGAGATGGCGTTATTTGCCAGACGCAATGCCCAAGGCGCGTTTGAGCTGATCAATCATTTAGGGCTGGATCTGGGGACGCATCCAGAAGAGATACTTGAGAACTTGCAAACAGGCAGGTTCCAAAAACAGTTAGACAGTACGAGCAGTAAAGTCTGCAACCAGCACTATCAACACAAAGTACGTGATTGCGATGCCGATACTCCGGCTAGATTTAATAATGATGCGAGCGGTCTGTATGAAGCATCTGGCTCAGCGGGTAAGGTGATCGTATTTGCGGTTAGAGTGGCGACATTTGCCAAACCCAAGCAAGAGCAAACGTTTTATATTTCGTCTGATGACGCAGATACTTTGACGGCACTCAGACAGCAGTGGTTAAAAAGCGAGCTGGCTCTGCCTGTCTTAGTAGAATATATGCAAAAAGACTACAACGATATTACGCTGGATTATGGTCGTGACACTTGTCTGAGTATGCGCAAACTACCTGCTAGCAAGATAGGATCGCTGTATCGGCTGCAAGCAACTATTGGCTATTATTTGGACAAGTGGCATCTACCAAAGACGTTGCCTGATCGGATATTGCAACTGATCTCTAGGGTTATGCCGCCATCATTACCTGTCTCGTTGAGTACGCAGGCGCGCTCATATCAGTACCATTTGATTATTAAGGTGGCAAATGGCATCAATGGTAATCGTAGTAACAGTGATAACGATAACATTGCCGCTGCGCAGACTTTTTTGCAACACCATATGCAGCAGTATCAAGGCATAGTACATACGTGTACAGAGACTGAATCACAAGCGCTATTGGTTTTTCGCAGTGCTGCTACAGCTGCTATGTTCCGTTATCACAATCTCAACCACACTGAATTTGGTGAGCTGCTATCGACTGACATCGCCTTGCCAAGAAACGCTGTAGATTGGGATGAAGCGTTACCTAACCATTTACAAGAACAAGTCAGCAAAACCTTTTATTTGGGACATTTTTTTTGTCATGTCCTGCATCAAGATTACCTGTTACACCCAACTACTAATGCCACGCAGTTTAAGGAAGAGCTCTTAGCATTTTATGACCAGCGTCATATTGAATACCCTGCTGAACATAATGTTGGGCATATGTATCCCGCTAAGGCTGAGTTACAGCGCTTTTATAAAAAACTGGATCCAACCAACTCGTTAAATCCAGGTATCGGTCAGACAGAAAAATGGAAAAACTGGCGATCATCGCCCATTAAGGAGAAGTTAAATGACGAATGCTATTGATAAATCGCAGCAGCCGATTTTAGGGAACAATACTGTCGACCCAGAAACGCCGCAGGCAGGGCAGTGGCGCGCAGCAATGTGGAAGTTTCTATTGTTCTCAGCATTGGGTATCGCCCTGTTTATCATACCGTTTGAGTGGGATGGTAAGGTCACGATTTTGTTGGGCGTGTTGACCGATACGTTGCAAGCAGTATTAGGCGAGTTTGTGGTTTATATTGCCATGGCAATTGTGACCATCTCTGCGTTAGGCGCGCTGGCAGTCAAGGTGCTAAAACCCAATTTACCTGAAGACTCACTGATAAAAAATCTTTTTGATGTTGATTGGTTTTGGCTGACCACCCGATTTTTGGGCATGCTATTTGTGTGGATGATTTATCTACAGATCGGTCCTGAATTTATTATCAATCGTAATACCGGTGGCGTCATTTTTGAAGATTTGATTCCTATCCTCATTCCGTTATTTTTCTTTGCCATTTTATCACTACCATTTTTGACTGATTTTGGTTTGATGGAGTTTTTGGGCACCTTAGCCAGTAAGATTTTTATAAAGCTGTTTAAATTGCCGGGTCGCTCAGCTGTTGATGCCATGTCTTCTTGGTTTGGAGCGGCGTCTATCGGCTTGCTAGTTACCATGCAGCAGTATGATAAGAGCTTTTATAGTCAGCGTGAAGCAGCCATCATCGCCACTACCTTTTCAGTGACCTCTATCGCCTTTACCTATGTGGTTGCTAAAACAATCGGCGTGGACAATAACTTTGTCTACTTTTATCTAACCATTGCGCTGACTGGTTTTATCGCTGCAATCATTATGCCGCGTATACCGCCACTATCACTAAAGCCTGATACCTATCATGCTGGCAAAAGCATGCTGGACGAAGGTATTCCTGCACAGTACACCACTTATCAGTGGGCGATCAATCGCGCCGTCACGCGTGCACACTCTATGCCGAGCTTGGGTTATGTGTTCAAACGCAGCGTTGGTAACTTGTTCGATATCTACTTTGGACTGATTCCTGTTATTTTTGCTATCGGCACCATTGGTCTTGGATTAGCAGAGTACACGCCTGTCTTTAATTGGCTCGCGACCCCACTTGTGCCATTGCTTGAATGGTTGCAGATTCCAGAGGCCGCAAAAGCCGCGCCAGCTATGATTATGGGCTTTGCAGATATGTACTTGCCAGCACTGGTTGGCAAGAGCATTGAGAGTGAGATGACAAGATTTATCGTTGGTGCGGCCTCAATCACTCAGATTATCTACATGTCTGAAGTCGGTGCGCTTATCTTAAAATCAAACATCAAACTCAACGTATTAGAGCTGTTTTTTATCTTTATGCTGCGTACGCTTATTAGCTTGGTAGTGATTACCTCAGTGGCGCATCTACTGTATTAGACAGATACGCTACGATGAGGTTTGGCTAAACGATACGGCAACTGGTGGTCCTGCTATTTTGACATAAGTGTGTAGGTCGCCAGTAGTTATAAGATGCCTATAACCACCATCAGTAAAGTAAACACCGTGAAAAATAAGAGGTAAGAACACTCATGAATACAGCAAACGCTACATACCTAACCAGACAAAAGGCCCAACAGGTCGCCCAAGAAGAAGTGGTATTAAATGCCGCTTATATTAATGGCGACTGGATCGCTATTGACAGCCTCACTACCGATTCTGATAATAAAAATAGCCATGCCCTATATGACCCCAACTCAGGCGAAATAATTGCCACGACACGCTTGTGTAGCAGCGCTCATGTCGAATCAGCAGTCAGTGCTGCTACTGAGGCTTATGCCAGCTGGTCACAGACTGATGTGAGCATACGCGCCCGTTATCTAAGCGCGATTGCAGAGTCCATGGAGCAGCAGTTTGATAAATTGGTTGGGCTATCGGTGCTAAACAACGGCAAGCCAATTGAGGAGGCCAAGATAGACGTTGGTGATGCGATTGCTTGCTATCGCTATTATGCCGATCTCATCACCGATCAGGCCACATGGTCTAAGGTATCTACACTTGAATCGGGCATCAGGCTGCTAAAGACGTACGCGCCTGTAGGTGTTTGTGCGCTGATTACCCCCTGGAACTTCCCGATGGTGACGACAGCTTGGAAGCTAGCACCGGCGCTAGCAGCGGGCTGTACGGTATTATTAAAGCCGTCTGAGGTGACACTGTTGCCAGAGCTGATGTTAGGTAATATCTTATCCCAGATAGGATTGCCCCAAGGCGTGGTAAATATCTTACCAGGAGCAGCTGAAGTGGGCGCTGCTATGACCAGTCATCCGCTAATTGATAAAGTCTCGTTTACCGGCAGTAATGCGGTGGGCGAAAAGGTCATGAGTCAAGCAGCCAAAAACGTCAAAGACATCAGTCTAGAGCTGGGCGGCAAATCTGCCATCGTGGTATGCGCAGATGCCGATATTGATCACGCTTGTGATTTGATTATTGGTGGTATATTTACTAACGCGGGTCAAATATGTTCGGCAACTTCACGGCTAATTGTCCACCAAAGTATAGCCAAGTCGCTATTTGAGACCTTAAAAGTAAAAACGACAAATCTACAAATCGGTGACGGTTTTGATACCGATACGCAAATGGGTCCACTGGTAAGCAAGCAGCAACTAGACCAAGTCAAAAAATACGTTGATATTGCCACGACCGAGCAGCTCACGTGCTTAACGGGTGGCAAGATCATGGATAGCGCAGGATATTTTGCGACGCCAACCATCTATACAGACGTGCCAACGACCAGTCAGTTATGGATAGAGGAAGTGTTTGGTCCTGTATTGGTCAGTACAATTTTTACCGAAGCGTCAGAAGCCATTCGCTTAGCCAATGATAGCAAATTTGCCTTGGCAGCGACTATCGTGAGTGCCGATGAGACTGTAGCGCTGGAGATGGCATTACAAATCCAAGCGGGCCACTTTTGGATTAATGAGCAGCAAATCGTGTTGCCAGAAGCGGGCTGGGGCGGATTTAAGCAAAGCGGTATCGGCCGCGAGCTGGGCGGCGATGGTTTATCTGCTTACCAAAAGAGCAAGCACGTACTGCTGACACAATGAATGCTCACTGATTAGATTGCTTATGCTTCTATAAGATACTTTAGAGCCGTGCCCCTAGCTATATGGTGATTGATAGCTAGGGGCATTAGCATCTTATGTTCTATTGACTAATTCGTTTACTATATCAAGGTTGTTAACGTTATTAAAAGGCATTAACTTTACTGGAGGGCTCATTCAGGATAAAATTGAGCAATCATTCAAATTTATCGCCGTGCTCATTTTCATATGATGTCACGGCTTTTTACATGGGGCATAGTATGTCACGCAGCGCACTCTACAATCGTCAAGACGCTCTGGAGCGAGCATTACAGCTTTTTTGGCAAAAGGGCTTTCATGCCACTTCCCTAAAAGATATCGAACAAGCGCTCGATATGCGTCCAGGGAGTATTTATGCTGCTTTTGGCAGTAAAGATGGCCTGTTTCAAGAAGCGCTAGAATACTATGCCCGCCTAGGACTGACCGAGCTTGAGCGTGTATTGAGCCATCATCAAACGCCTTTACCAGGTTTGGCCGCTTATATCAGGCAGCTGGGCGGTATTCGTGATAAAGCATTGCCGAGCCGTGCTTGTATGCTGGTCAAAAGCTTATTAGAGCTAGGCGCTCGTGAGCAGGCGGCACTAGAGAAAGTTGAGCTGCTACTGGTAGGGATGGAGACGCGATTTATAGAGTGCTTTAAAAAGGCTCAGCAGATAGGTGAGATAGACAGTCAGCTTGATGCAGTGAGGCTAGGACGACGACTACAGGCGGAGGTCATGGGTCTGCGTGCATTCGCACAGCGTGATGTCGATAGTGCGGCGATTCATAATCTTGCTGAAGATATGGCCTCATCTATAGAAGCGCTGCGACTTGATCATTCAGCAAAAGCCTAGTAGTGGATTAGATATTTCTATCGCTGCGAAGCCTCTAACTGCTTGAGGGTATGGTAGCCGCCATGGATGCGGGTAAAGATCGTAATCGCGCAAGCAGTCGCAAAGATACTGGCAAGTAGCACAAAATGCTGTGGCCAAATACAAAAAGCGATGAATAGCGCGATGGTTTCGGTGCCTTCAGTGAGGCCGTTTAGGTAGTAAAAGCTTTTGTACTTAAACTGAGGTTTATCCAATTTGAATTTTTCTGCGGCAATCGCAAATGCCAAAAAGCTCGACCCAGTTCCTATGAACGCCGCTAGCAATAACGCGCCTGCAATAGCGTTTTGTGCAGGATTGGCCAATATAAACCCAAGTGGCACGGCGGCATAAAATAAAAAATCGAGCGTAATATCTAAATAACCACCTGCGCTGGAGCTTTGCTGTGCATGACGTGCCAATGCACCATCGAGACCATCAAAGAGTCGATTCACGATAATAGCCGCTAGTGCGCCATGCCACAGCTCAAAGGCGATGAGCGGCAATGCCAACATCCCAATCAAGAACCCAGCGACTGTTAGCTGATCTGCGGTGACACCGCGCTTGTGCATGACCACAACGACAGGGTTGAGTATTGGCTTGATAACAGGCGTAAGAAACTTGTCTAGCATGTAAGGTGCCTTTTGTATTTTGCTTATATAGTCAATCCACTATAAAAGCGTTACAGCGTTAACCTCGCTTGAAGTATGACATATACATCTGCACTCGGTTGCCTTGTACCATTCTTAAATTGGATCAACTATACTGTGTTTGGATGTTTGAGCATGATGACCAAGGTTGGCTGGCTATTGATCAAGATGAATGACTTTACCGCCTGCTGCTTCGGCATCGCTCTCATCATGTGTCACCATGATAGCAGGGAGCTTGTACGTCTGTATTTGCTCAAACACCAGCTGGCGCGTGTCTTTTCTCAGCTGGGTATCAAGCTTGCTAAATGGCTCATCCAGTAGTATGGCTTTGGGCGTGCCAAGTAAGGTCCGTAGTAATGCCACGCGTGCTTGTTGACCACCTGATAGATTGTCAGGATGCCGATCTCCCATACTTGCCAAACCCACTTGTGCTAACGCGTGCGCTATTTTTTCGAGTCGTTGCTTCTTACCACCATTTTTATTGTCTTTTGGCATCGCAAAAGCAATATTGCCTGCCACTGACAAATGCGAAAACAGCAGTGCATCTTGATAGAGTACGCCAATACCGCGCATGTGCGCTGGCAGGTGAGTGACGTCTTGATCGTTTAGCCATACCGTACCAGTTGCCGTAAAATCCTTGGTTAATGATCCCGTCAACCAGTTCAGTAAGCTTGACTTGCCGCTACCAGAAGGTCCCATTACGGTAAGTATGTCGCCACCAGCGATATGCTCATCCATACTGAGTAATCGCTCGTTTTGACGAAACAGCTGCAAGTCTTTTATCTGTAAAGTTGATGGCATCGAGAATCCTTTATATGCGTTTTTAACGACTGTTATTTCTATGGTTGATATTTTTGGTGACCGTTTTTATGAACGATCAGACTGCTAGCGAGCGCCATTTATAAAAAATAACTTTGGTAATATCCAAGCCAATATAAAACCGATGAGTGGCAGCGCCATTTGTATGATGGCATAAACGGCACTGGTGCGCCTACTGGCACCGTTCGCGAGCGTGACTGCTTCTGTCGTTATCGTGGCGATACGACCGCCGCCTGCTAATAGTGTTGGTAAATACTGACCAAAGCTAATCGCTAAACCAAGTGCGATAGCAATCAAAATCGGGGCAAACAATTGCGGCAGTTTGATTTGAAAGAACACCTTAATTGGTGCTGCACCTAGGCTGGCTGCCACATGGGCAAAGCGAGGATCTAGACGTCGATAGCTACTGGCAAGTGACAAAAACACATAAGGTAAGACAAATAATACATGCGCAAAGGCAACATTGAAGAAAGCTGATTGGTAATTGAGTAATTGCTGCATCCACACCAAGCCAAACAAAAAAGCAATGCTTGGCACCAGTAGCGGTAAGTAAATAATTAAACTGGTCAAGTTTGAAAGATGCTTTGCACGCAATTGCTCAGCTTCTAAACACAATAGGGCAAGTACAATCGCAAATGCAGTGCTGACAAGACCGATAGTCAAGGTGTTAAAAAGTGGCGTATCCATCTGTGCAAAGGCACTATCAAAATGCAACCAGACAAACTGCTCTGGTAGCATCGCTGGGAATCGCCAATATCCAGCGATAGACCATAATGCCAGACCGAAAAGTGAGAGCAGCATAAAACCAATAACGAAGACAGTCAGTACACCAGTAATTTTTTGCCATGCCACATCAGCATATCGGCGTTTGCCATTTATCAAAGAAGCGCCGCAGCATGCCTTGATTATTTTTTCACTGCCTAACCAAAAAGCGACCAGTCCTGCCGTCAATGCTAGCTGTAGTAGTGCTCCAGCAGAGGCCTTTATACGCAAGGTCAAATCCACATCATTGAACCAATTCATGATAGAGACGGCGAGCGTGGGCGGGGTGTTAGGACCGAGTATCAATGGCATCTCGACGCTTGCACTGGCATAAGCGAGTACCGCCAATATGGGCAGACGTAAAAAAGAGTATAACAGAGGAAATACCGCCTTAAAAAAAGCAGTAATCGGGTAGTAGCCGAGATTGAGTGCGACTTTATATTGCTGTCGTAGCTTTTTACCAAGCTCAGGCTGTGCTAACGCGCCTAACGCCATTAATAACAAAAATGGGAGCTCTTTTAAGGTCAAGCCCAAAATGATGCTAATGCCATAAGGGTCATGTGGCAATATACCATTCGGTGCCAACGCCCAGCCGCTGAGCCACGGAGAGATGAGCCTTGCAAACATCCCAGACGGCGCAATCAAAAACCCTACCGCAATAGCGGCTGCGGCATGAGGAATGACTAAAATAGGGCTTAGTAAGTGCTCAATACGTTGTAGCCAAATACTGTTAAAAAAGGCTGCCAATATCATCAGTGTGAGAATAAAAGCAAGTAGGGTGCTGATGAGTCCAGTAGCAACGCTCAAGGCTGCCATCTGAGTAAGTCCTGGCGTTTGCCAAAGCTCAGTAAACCCCTGTAAGTTAAGCGTGGTTCTATCGAGCGCAGGCACCCAGCCAAAAGCAGGCAACACCACACCAATCAAACCGCCCAATACAGGTAGTATCAATATCAAAACCAAGAGCTTTGGACTCAAAGTGACAATACGTGTAAACCAGTCTGTTTGCTCAAGGACAATAGGTTTGGCGCGCGCTTGCGTCTTTGCTATTTTGTCAAAACCCTGACTCATGGGCTTACCCCATAACGCATTTGCCAACCTTGCATAATGGCATCTACCCAGCTTGGATGCGGTTCACTCACTGTGCGCGTGATGCTGTCAAAGGGTAGGGCGCTTGGATGTGTTTGCTTACTATCAAACAGTGCTTGCTGCTCAGGACTGAGTGTCGACTGGACCAATACCGTTTTGTCACCCCACACGGCAGGGGTCTGCTTGTGTGCCTGCGCCTCTGGACTCATCAAAAAGTTAGCGACCAGCTGCGCGGCTTGTGGGTGACTTGTATTGTAAGGAATGGCAACGAAGTGCGTATTACTCAAGCTACCATCACTCATGGCATAACTGCGTATGCTTTTGGGTAAATCAAACCGCTGGACGGCGGCAGGCACTTCAGGTGCTGAAAAGGTAAAGGCTAAGCTCAGCTCGGTATCATCGACCAAACGGCGCATCTGTGCCCCTGTCTGTAAAAACTGCTCACCATCACGCCACAGCGTTGGATGAAAGTCATCCAAAAATGCCCACAATGGATCTAGTACAAGCGCGGTGTTTTGTTCAGTGGCAGGCGGGTTCAATTGTGCTTTGGTGTTTTGACCGGTCTCAGCATCGCGCTGCTCATGGAGCATGACCAAGGCATATTTTAAAAAGCTCATACCCAAAAAATCAGGCGGCTTTGGGTAGCTAAAGCGTCCAGGATTCTGTGCTGTCCAAGTGCTGAGTTCATCAAGGGTGGTCGGTGGTGTATTGACAGAGAGACTGTCATAATAAAAGGTCAATGACGCCTGTCCCCAAGGGGCTTCCATTCCTTCGGTTGGTACACCAAAATCATAATTGACTGTCGGATTATTATTGGGATCGGTTAATGAGAAATTTGGCAGTTTATTTGCCCATTGCTTGAGTAACAATGAGTTTTCACTCATGGTGGCAAAGTTAGCGCCATTAATCCATACCAGGTCAACACTGCCCTTATCGTTATTGTTGGCTGACTTTTCTGCGAGTACGCGGCTGACAGCCTCACTGGTATCGCTCAGTTTGACATGGACTAAGTTAATATCATATTTATCATCAACCTGCTTGGCCGCCCACTGTAGATAAGCATTGATCTGTGGATCGCCGCCCCACGCATAAAAATAAACGTCTTGGTTCTTACCTTGCGCCTCTATCTGTTGCCATGGCGATAACGCTTGGTCACTCGTGGTGCTGTTGGTTGATGCGGTACTGGCAGAAATACCAATACAAATGCCAAGCATCGCTGCATAAGCACTGCATCTTGTGAAGCGTCTTAGCATCAGTAGAGAAGAGGTTGGGTCCATTGAAGCTTCCATTATGCTTATATGTCTGAGTTGAGCTGATAAAAACTATTAAGGACACACCTTAGCTCAACCAGATGATCTCAGGCTTGTTTTGTCGATCAGGTCATTCAATGGCCATACAGGCGGCTAACCACGACGCCATGTGTGATATTTCTCTAACCAGTTCAAGACGGTTTCAGGGGCATGGTTGCGTTTCCATTCGCCAGCAACATATTTGTTGCCCTCCGCCCATGTTGGGTAGGTATGAATAGTACCAAGTATTTTGTTCAGTCCCAAGCCATGTTTCATTGCGAGTACAAACTCGCTCATCAAATCACCAGCGTGCTCGGACACTATCGTAACCCCTAGGATTTTGTCTTTGCCTTTAGGCGTAATGACTTTAATAAAGCCTTTGGCAGCGCTATCAGTGATCGCACGATCTAATTCTTCAAAGTCGTAGCGCGTCACTTCAAAATCAATGCCTTTATCGATTGCTTCTTGCTCGTTCAAACCCACGCGAGCGACTTCTGGATCAATAAAGGTCGTCCATGGAATCACTCGGTAATCAACTTTGAACTTCTTAAAGTGACCAAACAAGCCATTGACCGCAGCATACCACCCTTGATGTGAGGCGACATGTGTGAACTGATAAGGCCCAACAATATCGCCTGCTGCATAAATATTAGGATATAGCGTTTCTAGATATTCATTGGTAACCACCGTACGATCTGTCTCGATACCGAGCGCTTCTAGTCCATAACTTTCAAGGCGAGCGCTGCGACCGACTGCACACAGTAGCTCATCGTATTCAAGCGCCATCTCTGGTTGCTGGTCTTTTTGCTGACCGCTTTGATCCTCATCACCTAGCTGCTGAACGATAATGTACTTTTTGCCATCACGAATCTCGCAGCGAACCGCTTGGTGAGATGTCAAAACCGTGACACCGCTGGCCTCTAGTGCGTTTTGAGCAAACTCGGAGACTTCCTCATCTTCTTTTTTCATAAGACGTGTGCTGCGTTCGATTTGGGTGACGTCTGAGCCTAGACGCGCAAATGCTTGTGCCAGCTCAGAGCCAATCGGACCACCACCTAACACAACGAGCTTTTTGGGTGTCTCATCAAGCGTTGCAAATTTCTCCCACAAGGTATCGCTGGTGACATAACCTGTCTCCTCAATACCTGGAAGCGGCGGGACAAAGGGACGTGCACCAGTGGCAATCACAATAGTGCGTGCCGTGAGCGTCTGAGTGCCACCATCATTGAGGGTGACCTCCACCGTCCATGGATCAATCAGTTTGGCATACCCTTTTAGGACTTCAACGCCCAGATCAGTGTAGCGCTCGACGCTATCGTGCGGTGCAATCTCCGCGATGACATCGTGCACGCGCGCCATGACTTTTTTAAATGAGAAATGCGGCGTGGTATTCTCAAGACCATACTTCTCACCATCACGCATTTGCTCTGCGACTTTTGCACTTTTAATAATGGCTTTGCTTGGGACACAGCCATAGTTCAAGCAGTCACCGCCCATCTCTCCTGCTTCAATCAGGGTGACTTTTGCCCTAACGGTCGCGGCGATGTAGCTGGTCACTAGACCGCCTGCACCTGCACCGATGACGATCATATTGCGATCGAATGTTTTGGGCTTATTATAGTTCTTATAGACGCGTCTTTTTTTGAACATATTTATCACTCCTTTTGCGATCAATGGGAACAAGCCCAATAGCGCAAATGAGAGGATCAAATCGAATGATAAGATCCCTGATAGACTATCAATTTGTGCCAACTGTGTCCCTGCATTTACAAAAACAAAAGTACCAGCAAGCATACCGATTTGGCTAACCCAATAGTAAGTCCATGACTTGATAGCGGTAACGCCCATCAACAGATTAATCAAAAAGAACGGAAATATCGGTACCAATCGCAAGGTAAATAAGTAAAACGCGCCTTCTTTCTCAACGCCTTTATCAATTGCTGCCAGACGCTCAGGAAAGCGCTGCTTGATGGTATCGCGCAGCAGATAACGTGAGGTCAAAAAAGCGAGCGTTGCACCTATAGTAGAGGCAAATGAGGCAATCAGTAAGCCCTGAACCAAACCGAACAGTGCTCCCGCTGCCAAAGTCAAAATAGCAGCGCCTGGCAAGGATAGGGCAGTGACGACCACATAGAGTAAGAAGAAGCCACCGATAACCAATAATGGCGACTGTGCCTTATACTCATTGAACTGAGCCATCGACCCTTTTAAGCCGTCAAGCGTCAGTAATTGATTGAGGTCAAAATAAAAAAAACTTGCCGCTAGTATCAATATTAATAGTATTAAAAATATTCTCTTAATCATGAGGGATCCGGCCCAATAGTATGGCGAAGGCTAAAGTCGTCGTCATTGCACTATGAGTAGTGTCATGACGTGATGGTAGTAATTGTATAGAGCTACTGCGCTGAACGGTTTACTGGTATGCCTGAGACAAAACGTAAAACCTCAGAACTATAGTATATGACCTGCAACCTGCTGTCTGGTATTTATATTATTTGGTAATTATAGAGTCTAACAGCAGATGCAACCAAAAATTATGCCACAGCAGCGTTTTTGCCCAGTGTCCAAGTGTCATAGTCTCTCATCAAGAACACTACCAAGCAAGCAGCTAGCATCGGCCATGCGGCAAAGAACAGCAAGTTGTCAAAGGGCTGAAGATAAAGATGAAAGGTGGCAAAGGTTGAGGCGGCATGGAGCAATAAAATAATACCGTATGTCCATTTTTTGAATAAACCCGCGACAAATAACAATATGAGAATGATCTGCAAGCTAGCAACCGCATAAACCATACTAGTGCCCAAGTTTTCTAGAGCGTAAAACTTAGCAAATACATTGGCAGCATGCTCAGGGTTTACGAATTTGTCTAGTGTCCAAACAAGAAAGACAATAAAAACACCCAGTCGAAGTAATAGTAATGAGAGAGGTAAGTGTTTTGGCATGAGTGATCTCTTCTGAGAAAGGGTGAAAGTGAATTAAAAACGATATAAACACAGCTATATAGGTAATCTACGTAGATGATGACAGTGCAAACGTCTGCTATTACATGTCAATAGACATAGTCGACATGCTTATATATTTGAGTGATTACTCAAATATAAATAAAAGATTACCGCTGAATACCTTAAAATCGCATTGTAGTGGTTATTGAATGACTGTTCAAGCTTATACATTCATAATATGGTATTTATAGGGCTTGGTTACTTTTTTCGACCAAACCAGCAATAGTCGCTTAAAGAAGCATAACCGGTTATCGGTGCTGTTTTTTTGATTGTAGACAATGCATTTCCAAGCAGTTTGGTAAGCGAATGTCTACGCCAGCTGACTCTAGATAGCAAAACCCCTTCATAGAATTAGTGTTCTATGAAGGGGTTTTGACTACAAACTTATCTAAGCAGTACAGCAGTAAAAAGATACCTACCACATCAAATCGTCTGGAATCACATAAGCGGCGTAAGGATCATCTTCTTCTAGTACTTCTTCAGCGGTGTCATTAGACACGACCATGAAGCCTTCCATTTTTGTATCGATGCGATCTGCCAATGGACGAGGAAGTAGAGCGTAGCTGTTTTCTAGTCGTGCGATCACGACATGACCTGCTACGATCTGATAATACAGCTTCTGTGTGATAGCAATTTTCTTTACTTTAGACTCATCAACGAACTGATAGCTGACCTCACCATCTGTATCCACTATTTGATGCTGCTTAATCATTTGGATGATATTAGCCTTTAATGCTTTTTCTTCTAGCGCTTGCTGTTTTTGTTGATTGAGCTGCTGATCTTTTTCAAGCTTTTTTGCTTGGGCATCTGCCAGCGCTTTTTTGGTCTCTAGACTTTCTGAGTCGCCAGTACGCTTGGCATGCTGAGTTTGCTTGCTGATTTTTTTGGCTTTTTTACTATCGACCAATCCAGCCTTTAATAGTTGAGCCTGTAGGGCGTTTTTTGCCATAATTTAATCACCTAAATAACGATACGTAAGTCTTAAATGCTGAATCATAAATACTAAAGGAGGTATTGTAGCAAACTTTAGTAGCGCTTGTGGTTACGCACTGGCTGAAACCGTCCAAATTGGTTATCATTGAATTAAGGGATAGCGTTTGTAACGCTTTCTCTCGCATAGAGGGCGTAGGTTGGCGGTATATGCCAAGCTATATAAGAATAAATAACACAATCTAAGGATGGATTATGACAACCTCACAGCATATTTTAGCTTGTATTGACGGCTCAGCAGTAACCGAATCGGTTTGTGACTATGCAGCATGGTATGCCAGCAGACTGAACCTACCTGTTGGGCTATTACATGTCAGCGATGTACCCGCTTCAGTCAGACGTGACTTGTCAGGGGCGATAGGGGTAAACAGTCGCCAGTTCTTGCTACAAGAGTTGTCGCAATTAGATGAGCAAAGAGCAAAGGTCGTTAATAGCTATAGCAATGCCTTGGTACAAGACGCAAAAAGTCATATCCAAAATTACTTTGCCGATGTCAATGTGCGCGTGTATCAGCGCCACGGTAAGCTGTTGCCTAGTATTGAACACTTCAAAACAGAAAACCGTGCAATCGTGATGGGACGGCGCGGTGAAGATCATAAAAACAGCCGAATCAATATTGGTAGCCAAATCGAGACGGTGGCTCGTGGATCAGACATACCCATACTGATCTGCTCAGAGACCTTTGAAACGCCTAAATCCTATATGATTGCGTTTGATGGGAGTAAAACCTCCATCAAAGCGGCATGGATGGTAGCAAAAAGCCCTTTATTAAAAGGCTTGAAAGGTCATATCGTGATGGTGGGTAATCATAATGAGGCTGCCAAGCAAAGTATGAGCGGCGCCGCGGCTGAGCTAGAGGACGCAGGCTTTGTGGTTGAAGCACACCACTTATCTGCTGCTGATACTGTTGATGGGTTATTAACATTTCAAGTGGATAATCATATCGATATTATGGTGGTAGGTGCCTACGGACACTCTAAGTGGCAGCAGCTATTCCTTGGGAGCACCACAACAGAAATCATCGCCAGTACGTTGTCACCTGTCATTTTAGTGCGTTAATTGGTATGTCAGTAAGTCCTTGCTGCTTTTTTTGTTAGGCTGCTTGTTTCTTTATTAGAGAGACACTAGATTAAGCTCACACAAGCTTTTGCTAGGCTATTGGTCTAAGCACATATGGTCTACGCACATATCGTCAGCGTTCACTATTCATTGTCATAAGCGGTTATCTAGCGCGCCAAATAACCGCTTGAGTTGGATGATGAGTGATTCAGCAACTTCACATTATCCTAGGAATACTTTATGCGTATCAATGCAGATTTCTCATGCCGTGCTGCCCTTACACCTGCAAACCATCAATGGGTACAGTCGCCTCAGAGCGGCGTAGAGCGTGTCATGCTAGACCGCGTGGGTGAAGAAAAAGCCCGTGCAACCAGTCTTGTGCGCTATGCACCGAACTCTTATTTTCCGCATCATATGCATCCGGGCGGAGAAGAGATTCTAGTCCTGTCAGGAACATTTTCTGCAGACGACACACATTATCCAGCAGGTTGGTATTTACGTAACCCGCCAAACTCAGGTCACAAACCCTATAGCGATGAAGGCGCGGTGATCTTTGTTAAACTGCGACAAATGACATCTGATGAATCAAGTCATGTGGTTATCGACACTCAAGATAGGACCAATTGGCAGCGACAAAGCAACCGTGATGTCTGTCCTCTTTTTTCAAATGGGACTGAGCAGGTGAGCTTGCTACGTATAGACGCTGGCGAGTTGCTATTTACTGATCTTGTCAGCGGCGGTGCAGAGTTGTTAGTGTTGGCAGGTGAGCTGCTAGACGAGGGACAAGTATATCAGCGCGAGGGGTGGATACGGCTACCTGCAGACACATATGCACAGATCAAAGCAGGCCCAAAGGGTGCCACGATATATCTAAAAACGGGGCATCTGAGCCAGATAATTGGGCTTTAAGCACCTCACGTCTACAAAACACCGCACTAAATGTTCATACTCATACTAGCAGTCATAGTAGATATAGCCATGCCTGCATCTATCTACTTGCTGTATTAAACCAGTCCGCAATTACCTGCCACCTTACTACTGTCATATAGCATCTAAGCATCTAAGCATCTAAGCATCTAAGCATCTAAGCATCTAAGCATCTAAGCATCTAAGCATCCCGCGTTTAGCGCCTCTCTATCGTTCATAGTAATCAAGCATCATTCTTTAATATGGTCTCTAAAACCTCTTTTTGGAGATCTCATCTTTATGCGGAGCATATAGAGCGCTGTATAACCTCTTACCTTTACGCACAAACATTGCCAACAATTTACAATACTGCTGCTGATTAGTCAGGAATATTCTATGTGTCATTCCAAATATAAAATCACCGAAGGATTTACTCTTTCATATATTCATGAAGCCTAAGATGAGGTGACTGGACACTCGTAAAGCACAGCATTTATTAATCAAACTAAGTCCGTCCGATTACCGTTGTCATATAAGCTACACTTTTGAAAATACTCAATAAAAAGATAGTAAGTTTTTTATTATATGTTGATGTATAAGTAATATTACTTAGTTAATAATTAATAAAATATCAGTACTATTTTATTTAGTTTGCCTACAATATTTTTTCTATTCATAATTTTTACTTATTTATAGAGATATAATAGAACTGATTTAATAAATAAAAACAGGATAAAGCCACGACAGTTGACGACTTATTTATCTATATTGACTAAAACTAGCAAGATAGATTCTTACTGATATAGTTAGATGACTTGAGATTTTTTAAACTTTTACAATAATTTCTGATACTTATACAAGTGTTATGAGCCTTTTGTATCAAAGGAATTTATTATATTTAATGATAAGAATGTATGTACCGTAAGGTCTAGAGAGCAGAAGAAAGTCTTAATAAAAAACACAATGAAACATTGTTTACAATTTTATAATAATGGCCGTATTGCATTAAAATTGTAAAAGAATAGTATTGATATAAGAAGCAGATTTTCTAAGGTATATATCTTTAAAAAGAAGATATATATTCTACGGGGATGGTTTGTGTCTAAAAAACATAAATTAAAAAATATTAATTAGTAAGGTGTGTTTGTTATCGACAGGAGGTCGATGGTTATGATGATATTAACCAGACTATTATCGGCTAAATTAGCGAAATTAGTAGGTTGCCAGGATGAAGCGGCTGACCCAGTAAGACCTGCCCGTAGTCCTGATTTTTTGATCATATCAACAAACAAGACTATCGATAGCACTGCGCTTCGTTCCAGAAAATATCAATATATCCCTCGTATAACATCACACTTGCAGGTTTGCTTACCAAAAGTAATGCCCTCTACCATCCAGCGAATGACAACTGATAAGCAAACACGCTTAGAAAGTGTTGCTTACTTCATTGCTGGTGGTCTCTGCAATATACCTACCGTTCTGTACAAGTCTATATATGGTCAAGCACCATACAGCCAAGAAACCAAAAGCCATAAGCCAAGCTTTTTTCAATTCCATACTAATATCACTGACAACATCTTAGTAAAACGAGATGACGTAGAGGCTATGTCTCTAGGTACCATGAGGTACGTCGATACTATGTCCATCACTACTGGTGATACTGAGCACGTCTTCCAAACCATTATCCAGCTATCGCTATCAAAAATTAAGGACAACAAAATTCACTTATGATTCTAGATTGCAACCTAGTTTAGAATTCTTTAATCAAGGATGATTTTATGAAAACTATAACCGTTAAGGCCAACAATCAAGTCGGGACAGTTGCTGAACACACTGTGATTACACAAAACAATATACCCACAGTAATACAAGCTACTGACAAAACGAATTATGAGATTTTTGATGTAGCAGCTGGACGCGCTCCCAACAATATAGTCACTAAGCGTGTGAGTAAAGATTTACATGTTTCTTTCGAGAATAATAGTCAGAACCCTGATCTCATTATTGAAGGGTTTTATGATATTGACAGCGCACTTGTCGGTGCTGCTGGAAATGGAAATTATTACTACTACTTACCTGATACAGGTGACGTGACAGATTACGTTACTGAGATGCAGGTAGGCGAGGTTCAAAGTCACTCTCTGGGCGGAAATGCGTATTCAAGTCCTTGGTGGATAGGGGCAACAGATGCTGAAGGGTTTGCAGCGCTACCATGGTTGTTGGGTCTAGCAGGTGCAGGAGTCGCAGCAGCGGCTTTAGGGGGAGGGAGTAGTAATAATAACGATGATGATTCAGAAGCAGACACTACCGCTCCAGATGCCCCAAGTATTGATGCTTTCGACGGTACGACCGTCACAGGTAGTGCTGAGCCTGGTAGTCGCGTAGACATCTTAGATGCAGATAATAATATCATTGGTACGGGAGCAGCAGATGCTACCACAGGTGTCTACGAGGTAACTCTTGATACACCGCTTGCCAATGGTGAGACGATTAACGCCATTGCTACCGATGCGGCAGGTAATACCTCAGCAGAGTCTGATCCAATAAATGCTCCTGACACTACCGCTCCTGATGCGCCAAGTATTGATGCCTTCGATGGTACTACCGTCACAGGTAACGCTGAGCCTGGCAGTCGCGTAGATATCTTAGATGCAGATGACAATGTCATTGGTACAGCAATAGCAGATGCTACCACAGGTGCCTACGAGGTAACTCTTGATACGCCGCTTGCCGATGGTGAGACGATTAACGCTGTTGCTACTGATGCAGCAGGTAATACCTCAGCAGAGTCTGATCCAGTAAACGCTCCTGACACTACCGCTCCCGATGCTCCGAGTATTATTATTGGTAATGGTGACGCCTTGATCACCGCTGATGAGATTAGTGATGATCAAGTCACTATCTCTATTGGTTTGCCAGATAATGCTTCTGTAGGTGACACTGTTACTGTCAATGGTATCGACCAGCTAATAACCGATGATGACATTGCTAATGATATGGCAACCGTAACTATTGATGCACCACTAGAAGGTCAATCACTGCAAGTCACTGCCAGTATCACAGACATAGCTGGAAACGAGTCGACGGCTGTTACAGTTAATGCTACTCGAGACACAGATGATGCGCCTGAAGCGCCAGACGGTGTAGCTATCGGTAACGGAGATGCCTTTATCACAGCTGACGAGATAGAGGGCAATCAGGTAGATGTTATTGTTGATTTGCCAGAGAGTTCGAGTGTTGGTTATACCGTGATTGCCAACGGTGTCGAAAAAGTTTTGACTAATGACGATATTGAAGCTGGTAATGTTGAGGTGGAAATACCTGCACCAGAGGAAGGAGCTGCATTAAAGGTTTCTGTCAGGATCGAAGATACAGCTGGTAATATCTCCCCTGCTGTAACGGCCAATGCTGTTCGAGACACCGCGGCGCCTGACACACCGCTTGCAGCGCCAGTCATCACCGACAACGTAGATGGCAATGGCGATTTGCTTGACCCTGCCGAAACCATCCCTGATGACGGCATCACCAACGATAACACCCCAGGCGTGGTCATACCAGATAGTGAATTGGCGAACGGCACACCGACATTGTTGGTCGATGGCGAGGCCGTACCAGCCACCTTAGTGGATAACACCCTAACACCAAACACCCCGCTTGCCGATGACACCTATGACATCAGCTATACCATCACAGATGCTGCCGGTAACGTGAGTAACGCGTCTCCTGCGACCACCATAACGGTAGATACCGTGGCTCCTGGCGGCGAAGCAGATGCCGCTATCGCAGCACCAGTCGTGGTCATTGACGACGAAGCAGATGATGGGGTCAATGCCGCAGAGTTTGCAGATGGCGTTCAAACCCAAGTAACCCTGCCATCTGGCACCGTTGCAGGCGACACAGTAACCTTAACAGTAACTCTGGCTGGTGGCGATCCGATCACCGTTGAGTACGAAGTGACCGCAGATGACCTTGATGCAAATCTTGGTAACGGTATTGTTGACGTGACCATTGCAAATGATGCAGACGATGGCATCACTGCCGATGGTGAGTATAGTGTGACCGCCACCGTAACCGACGCGGCTGGTAACGTGAGTGCGCCTAGTAACGCGGTGAGCTTTACGGTAGACACCGCGGCGCCTGACACACCGCTTGCAGCGCCAGTCATCACCGACAACGTAGATGGCAATGGCGATTTGCTTGACCCTGCCGAAACCATCCCTGATGATGGCATCACCAACGACAACACCCCAGGTGTGGTCATACCAGATGGTGAATTGGCGAACGGCACACCGACATTGTTGGTCGATGGCGAGGCCGTACCAGCCACCTTAGTGGATAACACCCTAACACCAAACACCCCGCTTGCCGATGACACCTATGACATCAGCTATACCATCACAGATGCTGCCGGTAACGTGAGTAACGCGTCTCCTGCGACCACCATAACGGTAGATACCGTGGCTCCTGGCGGCGAAGCAGATGCCGCTATCGCAGCACCAGTCGTGGTCATTGACGACGAAGCAGATGATGGGGTCAATGCCGCAGAGTTTGCAGATGGCGTTCAAACCCAAGTAACCCTGCCATCTGGCACCGTTGCAGGCGACACAGTAACCTTAACAGTAACTCTGGCTGGTGGCGATCCGATCACCGTTGAGTACGAAGTGACCGCAGATGACCTTGATGCAAATCTTGGTAACGGTATTGTTGACGTGACCATTGCAAATGATGCAGACGATGGCATCACTGCCGATGGTGAGTATAGTGTGACCGCCACCGTAACCGACGCGGCTGGTAACGTGAGTGCGCCTAGTAACGCGGTGAGCTTTACGGTAGACACCGCGGCGCCTGACACACCGCTTGCAGCGCCAGTCATCACCGACAACGTAGATGGCAATGGCGATTTGCTTGACCCTGCCGAAACCATCCCTGATGACGGCATCACCAACGATAACACCCCAGGCGTGGTCATACCAGATAGTGAATTGGCGAACGGCACACCGACATTGTTGGTCGATGGCGAGGCCGTACCAGCCACCTTAGTGGATAACACCCTAACACCAAACACCCCGCTTGCCGATGACACCTATGACATCAGCTATACCATCACAGATGCTGCCGGTAACGTGAGTAACGCGTCTCCTGCGACCACCATAACGGTAGATACCGTGGCTCCTGGCGGCGAAGCAGATGCCGCTATCGCAGCACCAGTCGTGGTCATTGACGACGAAGCAGATGATGGGGTCAATGCCGCAGAGTTTGCAGATGGCGTTCAAACCCAAGTAACCCTGCCATCTGGCACCGTTGCAGGCGACACAGTAACCTTAACAGTAACTCTGGCTGGTGGCGATCCGATCACCGTTGAGTACGAAGTGACCGCAGATGACCTTGATGCAAATCTTGGTAACGGTATTGTTGACGTGACCATTGCAAATGATGCAGACGATGGCATCACTGCCGATGGTGAGTATAGTGTGACCGCCACCGTAACCGACGCGGCTGGTAACGTGAGTGCGCCTAGTAACGCGGTGAGCTTTACGGTAGACACCGCGGCGCCTGACACACCGCTTGCAGCGCCAGTCATCACCGACAACGTAGATGGCAATGGCGATTTGCTTGACCCTGCCGAAACCATCCCTGATGACGGCATCACCAACGACAACACCCCAGGTGTGGTCATACCAGATGGTGAATTGGCGAACGGCACACCGACATTGTTGGTCGATGGCGAGGCCGTACCAGCCACCTTAGTGGATAACACCCTAACACCAAACACCCCGCTTGCCGATGACACCTATGACATCAGCTATACCATCACAGATGCTGCCGGTAACGTGAGTAACGCGTCTCCTGCGACCACCATAACGGTAGATACCGTGGCTCCTGGCGGCGAAGCAGATGCCGCTATCGCAGCACCAGTCGTGGTCATTGACGACGAAGCAGATGATGGGGTCAATGCCGCAGAGTTTGCAGATGGCGTTCAAACCCAAGTAACCCTGCCATCTGGCACCGTTGCAGGCGACACAGTAACCTTAACAGTAACTCTGGCTGGTGGCGATCCGATCACCGTTGAGTACGAAGTGACCGCAGATGACCTTGATGCAAATCTTGGTAACGGTATTGTTGACGTGACCATTGCAAATGATGCAGACGATGGCATCACTGCCGATGGTGAGTATAGTGTGACCGCCACCGTAACCGACGCGGCTGGTAACGTGAGTGCGCCTAGTAACGCGGTGAGCTTTACGGTAGACACCGCGGCGCCTGACACACCGCTTGCAGCGCCAGTCATCACCGACAACGTAGATGGCAATGGCGATTTGCTTGACCCTGCCGAAACCATCCCTGATGACGGCATCACCAACGATAACACCCCAGGCGTGGTCATACCAGATAGTGAATTGGCGAACGGCACACCGACATTGTTGGTCGATGGCGAGGCCGTACCAGCCACCTTAGTGGATAACACCCTAACACCAAACACCCCGCTTGCCGATGACACCTATGACATCAGCTATACCATCACAGATGCTGCCGGTAACGTGAGTAACGCGTCTCCTGCGACCACCATAACGGTAGATACCGTGGCTCCTGGCGGCGAAGCAGATGCCGCTATCGCAGCACCAGTCGTGGTCATTGACGACGAAGCAGATGATGGGGTCAATGCCGCAGAGTTTGCAGATGGCGTTCAAACCCAAGTAACCCTGCCATCTGGCACCGTTGCAGGCGACACAGTAACCTTAACAGTAACTCTGGCTGGTGGCGATCCGATCACCGTTGAGTACGAAGTGACCGCAGATGACCTTGATGCAAATCTTGGTAACGGTATTGTTGACGTGACCATTGCAAATGATGCAGACGATGGCATCACTGCCGATGGTGAGTATAGTGTGACCGCCACCGTAACCGACGCGGCTGGTAACGTGAGTGCGCCTAGTAACGCGGTGAGCTTTACGGTAGACACCGCGGCGCCTGACACACCGCTTGCAGCGCCAGTCATCACCGACAACGTAGATGGCAATGGCGATTTGCTTGACCCTGCCGAAACCATCCCTGATGATGGCATCACCAACGACAACACCCCAGGTGTGGTCATACCAGATGGTGAATTGGCGAACGGCACACCGACATTGTTGGTCGATGGCGAGGCCGTACCAGCCACCTTAGTGGATAACACCCTAACACCAAACACCCCGCTTGCCGATGACACCTATGACATCAGCTATACCATCACAGATGCTGCCGGTAACGTGAGTAACGCGTCTCCTGCGACCACCATAACGGTAGATACCGTGGCTCCTGGCGGCGAAGCAGATGCCGCTATCGCAGCACCAGTCGTGGTCATTGACGACGAAGCAGATGATGGGGTCAATGCCGCAGAGTTTGCAGATGGCGTTCAAACCCAAGTAACCCTGCCATCTGGCACCGTTGCAGGCGACACAGTAACCTTAACAGTAACTCTGGCTGGTGGCGATCCGATCACCGTTGAGTACGAAGTGACCGCAGATGACCTTGATGCAAATCTTGGTAACGGTATTGTTGACGTGACCATTGCAAATGATGCAGACGATGGCATCACTGCCGATGGTGAGTATAGTGTGACCGCCACCGTAACCGACGCGGCTGGTAACGTGAGTGCGTCTAGTAACGCGGTGAGCTTTACGGTAGACACCGCGGCGCCTGACACACCGCTTGCAGCGCCAGTCATCACCGACAACGTAGATGGCAATGGCGATTTGCTTGACCCTGCCGAAACCATCCCTGATGATGGCATCACCAACGACAACACCCCAGGTGTGGTCATACCAGATGGTGAATTGGCGAACGGCACACCGACATTGTTGGTCGATGGCGAGGCCGTACCAGCCACCTTAGTGGATAACACCCTAACACCAAACACCCCGCTTGCCGATGACACCTATGACATCAGCTATACCATCACAGATGCTGCCGGTAACGTGAGTAACGCGTCTCCTGCGACCACCATAACGGTAGATACCGTGGCTCCTGGCGGCGAAGCAGATGCCGCTATCGCAGCACCAGTCGTGGTCATTGACGACGAAGCAGATGATGGGGTCAATGCCGCAGAGTTTGCAGATGGCGTTCAAACCCAAGTAACCCTGCCATCTGGCACCGTTGCAGGCGACACAGTAACCTTAACAGTAACTCTGGCTGGTGGCGATCCGATCACCGTTGAGTACGAAGTGACCGCAGATGACCTTGATGCAAATCTTGGTAACGGTATTGTTGACGTGACCATTGCAAATGATGCAGACGATGGCATCACTGCCGATGGTGAGTATAGTGTGACCGCCACCGTAACCGACGCGGCTGGTAACGTGAGTGCGCCTAGTAACGCGGTGAGCTTTACGGTAGACACCGCGGCGCCTGACACACCGCTTGCAGCGCCAGTCATCACCGACAACGTAGATGGCAATGGCGATTTGCTTGACCCTGCCGAAACCATCCCTGATGATGGCATCACCAACGACAACACCCCAGGTGTGGTCATACCAGATGGTGAATTGGCGAACGGCACACCGACATTGTTGGTCGATGGCGAGGCCGTACCAGCCACCTTAGTGGATAACACCCTAACACCAAACACCCCGCTTGCCGATGACACCTATGACATCAGCTATACCATCACAGATGCTGCCGGTAACGTGAGTAACGCGTCTCCTGCGACCACCATAACGGTAGATACCGTGGCTCCTGGCGGCGAAGCAGATGCCGCTATCGCAGCACCAGTCGTGGTCATTGACGACGAAGCAGATGATGGGGTCAATGCCGCAGAGTTTGCAGATGGCGTTCAAACCCAAGTAACCCTGCCATCTGGCACCGTTGCAGGCGACACAGTGACCTTGACAGTAACTCTGGCTGGTGGCGATCCGATCACCGTTGAGTACGAAGTGACCGCAGATGACCTTGATGCAAATCTTGGTAACGGTATTGTTGACGTGACCATTGCAAATGATGCAGACGATGGCATCACTGCCGATGGTGAGTATAGTGTGACCGCCACCGTAACCGACGCGGCTGGTAACGTGAGTGCGCCTAGTAACGCGGTGAGCTTTACGGTAGACACCGCGGCGCCAGGTCAACCAACCGTGGTCATTGGTAATGGTGATGATTTAGTTAACGGCTTTGACTTAAACGACGATGGGTTAGTTGAGGTTACTGTGATCTTACCAGACAACGCTGAGGTTGATGACATTGTAACGGTCGATGGTATGGCGACTTTGATTACTCAAGATATGCTAGACAACGGGTATAACTTTGCGGTTGAAGTTCCATCACAAGGGACAGTACTAACAGTTAACGCGAATGTGACTGATCAGGCGGGGAACGCTGGTCCGATAGGTAGCGACAGTGCTACAGTTGGTGATACCACGGCACCTGCAGTATTAATTCCTGAAGCACTTGATGGGGTCAATGCGGAAGAGTTTGCAGATGGCATTCAAACCCAAGTGACCCTACCACCTGGCACCGTTGTAGGCGACATGGTGACCTTAACAGTGACGCCTGATGCTGGTAACCCAATTACCGTCGAATATGAAGTAACCGCAGCTGACCTTGATGTTAATGATGGAGATGGTATCGCTGAGATCACGATTCCAAATGGCGTTGATGGTATCAGTGATAATGGTGCCTATACGGTAGTTGCTACGGTGACAGATGCAAATGAAAATGTCAGTGCTCCGAGTGCTGCTGTCGAATTCGATCTTAATACGACCTTTACTGCCCGTGATGATCTGGATGATCTTGATTTAGGAGCGTTGCAAGTTACGTACTATGATCCGATCAGTGAATCTGACTTAGATGTTTTGGGGGTTGCTGAAGGTACTGGTGGTGCCGATAGCAGTCTTGGCTTTACCGTGAGTGCAGGTACAAATGGCACAGTCAGTATCGAAGTTAGTCAGACGGCATTAGTGACAGTAGCGGATGCAATTAATATAGAGGTTTATAATAGTAACAATGAGCTTGTTTACGTTGGCACTACTGGTAGTGAGCCATTGGTAGGTAATGTTATTGGAATTGAATTATTGGGATTAACTGGCAATGATACATTGACTGCGACAGTTTCTGGTTTAGAACCAGATGACTATACTATTGTTGTGAGGAATGATGAGAGCGCCTTAGGAGCTTTAGTCAATGGTCTTACCTTAGCCGAGTTGGGTGAAGCAGGAGTTGTACTGGGTCCTGATAATCAAGAAGTTGTGTTTACCACAATCAATAATGCATTAGGTCCAGTTTTAGGAGGCACTGTTAATGGTCTTCTCAATATTGCATTAACTGCGGCTGGGGATGAAGGTTTAGGTCTCGATGCTGTAGTAGATATACTGGAAGATAATGTATTAGGATTAGGTGTTTTAGACCCATTACTTGATGACATTACTGCTGTGCTTCTTAGCAATACCCTAACCCTACTTGAAACCACAGATATTACAGCGACAGTGACTGAGTTTGATTATGCCGATGATACTGTCATTACTGGTAATGTGATTGATCCTGATGTATCGAGCTCAGGTGAGTTGGGCGAAGATACGGTAACGGTGGATACAGTACTGACTGATATCGATAGTAACGATAGCCAATCGGAACCTACCTTTGCGGTAGTCAATGGTACAACGGTGTTTACGATACAAGGTCAGTATGGTGTCTTAGTTATTGATGAAAATGGTGACTATACGTATACGGCAAATGGTGATTTTGCGTCGTCAGGTCAATCGGAGACATTTACTTATACAGTTTCTGATGGCGTTATTAGTGATACAGCAGAGCTGGTGATTAATCTTGATGCGGTCGTTGATACGACGCCACCAGAGGCCCCAATGATTGATGAGCCTATCGCTGGCGACAATATTGTTAATGGTACCGAAGCTGCGGCAAGTTTTGCTGTAACAGGTACGGGGGTTTCAGGCGACACAATTACGTTGACTGACGGCTCAAACAATATCTTAGGTACGGCTATTGTCGACGCAGCTGGTGACTGGAGTATCAATGTCGATGAGGCAGAAGTAAGGGCAATGGGTGAGGGCGCTGAGCAATTGAGCGCTACCGCAACAGACCCTGCTGGAAATATGGGCACCGCCGCGACTGCTACTATTACTGTTGATACGACTGTACCAATAGCGTTCGATAATGAGGTGACATTAGATATAGGTTTTGAGTCATCTACCACCAATGCACCTTTACAAAGTACTGACGTGGGAGGGCTTCTCAATATCGGCGTGCTCGCAGATACCATTGACGTAGATTTACTGAGCGTTGATAACGCGCTGTCGTTCACTATGGCTGACAATACCACTCGCCAAGTAACCGTTGATGGCAGTGGGTCTGCTACACTGAGTCTAGGTGGACTTTTTGATCTCTTGGCTCTTGGAGATAATGATTTTGATCTTTTAGTCTATCGAGTAGAAGAAGACAGCTCTGAGGCTACGCTAACCTTTACGCAGGAGAATTGGCTTCAGGGTTCAGGTGTCTTGCCCGCTAGGTGGAGCGCAGAGGATCTAGTTTTACCAGAGTTTCAATATGGTGGCACATATTATGTGACGCTAGGTAACAGTAGCGGACTTTTAGATGCTTCATTATTAAGTAGCCTTACTATTCGTACCACCTCTGATGTCGTTACCAACTATACGCCGCCTGATACAGTCAGTGCTTTCATAGGTGGAAATGTTATTACTGACATAGGTTCTGATGGTGCAGATACGATTACTTCTGGTACCGTTGTCTCATTAGTAGATGGTTTGCCTGTCGAGGTTGGTGGTAGTGCCATTGATGGTATATATGGCACACTTACTATCAATCCAGACGGTAGTTATAATTATGTTGCTGACGCGACATTTACAGGCACTTATGGTGATGTAGATAGCTTTGAGTATACGATCACTGCAGAGAATGGTGAGTCTTCTACTGCAAATCTGGATATTACGCTCGATTACAGTACTAGTAGTGGAACGTTTGCTGCACGGAGTATATCGTTAGATGAAAGTTTCACACTTGCCATCGATGACACTATAGAATTACCTGATACGCTACTAACCACTTCGAGCGAAGGGATCGATACTCTAAGCTTTGAGGGTTCAGGTCAAATCATTAGCCTCTCTGACATGATGCAGCCTGATATCATTGATATTAGCGGTATTGGTGCGAATACTTTAAATATAGCAGATAAAGATGTTGAAGCCACTATCTATGTCAAAGGTGATAACGATGATACAGTCAATCTAGAAGGTGATAGTTGGACCAATACTGGACAGACTACCTCAGAAGGTGAGATGTATAACGTATGGCAGTCATCTAATGAGACACAGGTTCATATTGATACTGACATCGTCAATATTATCTAAGACTGGCTGATCTTATTTTAATGCACAGAACGCTTCCAAAATGGAGGCGTTTTTTACGACGTTTTTATAGATATTTTTGAGATAGAGTAAAGTATATTAGGCAATAAATATAATAGCCTGGTTTTTAAATAAGAAAGTAAAAAACCATAAGGCATAATTAAGACATGGACGAACAGAGAGCTACCTGATTGATGAATAGTTATTTCTTTCCAAAAATTGCTATGTTTTATAAAGTACTGCAAACGATCTTGTACAGATTTTTATTCGTCAGCATTCGCTTAGAGAGTCAATCGATGATGTAGAGCGTGATTTATTAGGGATTGTTTACTATCAACAAAAATAGGTGGTACTTATCTTAAGTGAGCAAAGTGAACTCAATGAAAAAGGTAAGTTTAAGTAAAAAGAACCAGGTATGACTTAGCTTTATATATGTATGGAAAGCTCAGAAAGTTTCATCTGATATCGCATATGAATTGTTGCCTTATAGACTAAGGTCTAGTAAGGTTTAGTGCATAGATGTTATATACTTCTTCAAGAGCATATCAATAAGAGCGTTCATTGAAAACTAATATGAAAAAATCGCCAAATATAAAACAGTTAACCAGTCGTCATGCAGTGCATCATCTTATGACTGTTCTAATAACGAGCATGTGTTTTACCATGACGGCCCAAGCAGCAGTAGAGGATTTTCAAATCAACAGTCTGGTCGCGCAAGCGATTCAAACTCATCCACTGGTAGGATCAGCCCGCGCCAGTCAACAAGCAACGACTGAAGGTATCAACGCAGCTAAATTAAACCTTTTACCGACACCAAGCGTTAGCTCGGGCTATGACAGAGACAATGACTTTGTCTCACAGGTCACTCTTCGTCAGCCTCTATGGACGGGTGGTAAACTCACAGCAGATGTGAACCAAGCCATATTTGATGACAAAGCCGCTGTAGAATATATCTATGAGCAGCAAAACTCGGTGGCCAAAACGACGATCGGTGCTTGGCAGAGCTATATACAAGCTGTCGCCACACAAAGTGTCCATGTTGAGAATCTAGAAGAGCTTGGTGATTTTGAGGCTATGATGCAGCGCCGTGTTGGTCAGGGTGTATCAGCCCGTATTGAGCTTGACCTAGTGACGAACCGGATTTTGCAAGAGCAGACGTCTTATCAAGCAGCAGTTGAGCAGCAACGTATTGCCGCTGCTCGGCTCGAGCAAATTATTGGTCAGCCGTTGTCTCAAATGAGCGTGACGAGCATACCGAATATCAAAGTATTGGTCGAGCAGGCCAAGCGTCAATCTGTTGATTTTGAGAGAATGGCTTTTGATAGGGCAGGATTCTACAATCCTACTGTTGTAAAAGAGCACTATCAAATCGAATCTGCTAAGCAAGGGGTTGAGTCACAACAAGCGGCGCGCTACCCAACGGTCTATGCTCAGTACGAGCAAGCTTATTACCATGAAGATAATGAAAATGATGGGCAGTTTTCTTTGGGGCTAACCTATGAACCAGGTGCGGGGTTTTCCAACTTTGCACTAGCACGAGCATCACAGGCAGAAGTCAACAGTTTGGTGCAAAACCAAGAAGCATCGCGGCGTAACGTGATAGAAAATATTCAAGTACAGTATCAGCAGTTCGTCAGCGCAAAAGACAGAGAGACCTCACTGGTGGCTGCTGTAGCTGGCGCTCAGATTGTGGTTAACTCTTACCGCAGACAGTTTATTGCAGGTCGCAAGTCATGGCTTGAGGTACTTAACGCCGTACGTGAGCACAATGATTATCAAGTACAGCTGGTGCAGACCCGAGCAGAGATGTTGGGCGCATTTTATAGTCTTCAAGTAGACTTTGGTATCATGCAGTGGCAGCAGTTTTCTCACAACCGTCAGCCTGTGACTTTGTTCAATCCCGTAGATTCTGTAAAACAGTGGTTCAATAAGCAAGACAAAAGCAGCGCCAGTCATGAGTTTGGTTATGGCAGAAACGATGTAGAAGAAGAGTATATTGAGATTAGTTTGCCGGCAACTGCTGAGCAGGGACTAAATGATGGCGAGTATCTCATGCTGAATGATGACTACAGCATCACGCCGATAACGGAACAAAGAAATATGACAAACCGTTAGGTAGCCATTTAAGCGCACGTTATATCTTGCATACGCAACCATCTAAAATATTAAATAAGTGATTCATATGAGTGCACAATTACAAAAGACATCATCTCAGTCTGTTGGTCACAATGAGTTGCAGCACGCAGAGCACGTTGATCTGACTGAAACGCTGACCGAGGCTATCAAGCACTTACTTGGTCAGCAAGGCTATCCGGTAGACAATATTCGTCTGCATGATGTCGTCAAGCGCCATAGTGAGCAATCGGACAGGCAAGGTCAAAGCATTCATGAGCTGGGCGGTGTCATTGCTGTGTTACAAGGGGTTGGTATTACTGATACCCCTGAGATATTAGAGCAGCCTGACGCGGCCTTTTTGCCTCTATTGGCATATCGATCAGATTTGGGATGGGGTGTCATCGACGGTCAGACGCCGCAAAAAAGCTGGAACTTTAGACAAGCGGACAAGCAGGTACATACCCGTGTCGATGAGCTAGCTTTGGTATTACGGATTCGTTTAAAAGAAGATCATATTAAGCAGCGTAAAGCGTCGTTTTCTGACTTACTAAAGTCTGACTTGGGCAACTATAAAGGCATTTTAGCCGAAGCTGTTATTGCAACCTTTTTGATTAATATGTTGGCATTAGCCGTCTCTTTATTTTCGATGCAGGTGTATGACCGGGTCATACCGACTCGTAGCGAATACACCCTCATCATTTTGGCGAGTGGTGTGTTTTTAGTCATTGTCTTTGAAGCATTCATGAAATTCTCACGATCGAGAATCATGGACAAAGTGGTGGTCGGTCTTGATCAGTATTTATCTAGAGAAGTATTCCAACGTTTATTAAAAGTACGTATTGATCAAATGCCAGGGTCGGTTGGCTCTATGGCAGCACAGCTACGCGGCTATGAGCAAGTACGCAGCTTTTTTACGGCAAGCACGCTGTTTGGTTTGGTCGACTTGCCGATGACCATTATCTTTATCAGTTTGATCGCCTTTATCGGATCGCCGCTAGTGGCTGTTGTGCCAGTGGTGGCCGCAGTCATTGCGATTACGATGGGGCTGGTTGCCCGCAAACGCATTGATGCTATTGCGTCAGAAGGTGCGACCGCCTCTTATTACAAAACAGGTCTGTTAGTTGAAGCAGTAGAAGGTGTTGAGACCATAAAAGCGGGGGCGGGCAGCTGGAAGTTCCTCTCGCGTTGGCTTGATGTGATGAACGTCACTATCAAAAACGATTTGGATATGAAGCATGCTAATGACAATTTAACGTACTTCACGCAGATGCTGCAGCAAGTCAGCTATGTGGGTATCGTGATTGTTGGCTCGTTTGTAGTGATGCAAGGCGACATGACGATGGGTGGATTGATTGCTTGTTCGATCCTAGGTGGTAGAGTGCTAGCGCCTGTTATGTCTATACCCAACTTACTGGTGCAGTACGCTCATGCCAAAGCTGCTAAGTTGAATATTGAAAGTCTATTTGCATTAGAGCAGGACAATCAAGGCGTTGCCTATCCATTGTCACCCATACATATCAAAGGTGCTTATCAGTGTGATGGTTTGGCATTCAACTATAAAGATAACGACCGTTCAGCCATTAGTATTCCGCAGCTCTCTATCAAGCCAGGAGAACGTATCGCGATACTTGGGCCTATCGGTTCAGGTAAATCTACCTTGCTCAAAGTACTGGCAGGGCTGTATGCGCCGACTCAAGGGCGTGTGCTGTTAGACGGTCTTGATATCCATCAAATCAGCCGAGAGACCCTCAGTGAACGCTTGGGCTATTTGCAACAAGACCATCGACTGTTTCAGGGTACGCTGCGCGAAAACCTGCTAATCGGCATGGCAGCACCCAATGATGACATTCTACAAGACACGTTGAATAGGACAGGGCTCATCAATTTGGTATCGAGTCACTCAAGCGGTTTAGATTTGCCGATTAGTGAAGGCGGTAAAGGGCTGTCAGGTGGACAAAAACAACTGGTTGCATTTACGCGCTTATTATTGACCAAGCCTGATGTGTTCTTGTTGGATGAACCGACTGCGTCTATGGACAATCGACAAGAACAGCGTTGCCTGCAGGTCCTGCGTCAGGAGTTGACACAGGGGCAGACATTTATCGTCGCCACTCACAAAACCGCCTTGCTAGATTTGGTTGACCGACTCATTATTATGGACAATCAGCGTATTATTATTGACGGCCCAAAACAGGCGGTACTCGATGAGCTTCGAAAAAACGACCAAGCGAGAAACAAGACAACCGTACAGCAAAAAGACAAAATTATTAACAAAACCAATCAACCATCACCAGAGCATGCTGATAACACCAAACCTGCAGCATCTAGAGTTAGAAACATCAGTATAAAACCGACCAAAGCCAAAAACTCAACAGATGATCAAGGGGAGTAGGCATGTCAGAGTATAAGTACACACCCACCAAGCCCAAGGTTAATCGTTCAAGATTGAGCATTTGGATTGCACTCGTTGGTATTATCTGCTTGATTGTCTGGGCATCATTTGCCAAGATTGATCAAGTTACCCGTGCTCAGGCAACTGTCATCGCCAGTGCTCGAACCCAAGAAATTCAAGCATCAGAAGGCGGCGTGTTGACACAGTTAGCTGTCTCAGAAGGCGAAGATGTCAAGGCAGGTCAGTTACTGGTCGTTCTAGAAGAGGAGCGCGCCAAAGCTGCTGTTGATAACTCGGCATCCAAAACAGCAGCATTGACGGCTAAGCTTGCAAGATTAAATGCTGAGATTTTTGAGAAGCCATTAGTATTCCCTGAAGGGGTGCAACAGTATCCTGAGTATGTCCAAAACCAAAGAGCGCTATACGATAGACGTCGTCAAGCTATCAATGAAGAGGTCTCTTCTCTTGAAAAAATGCTGGTGCTGGCACGTCAAGAACTGCGTATGAACGAGCCATTGCTAGAGTATGGCGATGTTAGTCAGGCTGACGTCATCAAGCTAAGTCGTCAAGTGGCTGATATTGAAGCGCAAATAAATAATAAGCGTAATAAATACTTCGAAGAAGCACAGGCTGAAATGACCAAAGCTCAAGAAGAGCTGGATACCGAGCTTGAACAGTTACGAGATCGGGCACAAGTGCTAGAAGAGAAGCGGCTAATGGCACCAACAGAAGGTAAAATAAAAAATATTAACGTGACCACTATTGGCGGTGTCGTCAAGCCAGGTGAAGTGATTATGCAAATTCTGCCGACCAGTAGTGATTTGGTCATTGATGCTAAGGTCAGCCCTGCCGATATTGCTTATGTTAAAGAAGGTCAAGAAGCTACGGTTAAGCTCGATGCCTATGATTACTCTATCTTTGGTGCGATGGAAGGGACGGTCAACTATATCAGCCCAGATACCCTGATGGAGCAAACCCCTAAAGGAGAAGAGCCTTACTACCGCGTACTTATTGTGATCAATGGAGCGGAGTTTAAGGGTCGCGGTGATGAAATTGTTATCAAGCCGGGTATGACCGCTTCTGTTGATATTAAAGCCATGGAACGGACCGTATTGTCATATCTCACCAAGCCAATTACCAAGACATTATCAGAAGGTCTAGGTGAGCGCTAATCAATTCATATTAAGTCATTACTAATAGCCATACAAAAACCCCTAGTTGATCGCTAGGGGTTTTTGTAGGTGAACGTACCGCTTGAACTTCTCAGGTCTTAATCATACGGTTACTCAGAGCCTCTACTATTTTAGTTAGACTGCTCGATGGGTATCTGGCTATTTTGAGTGCTCGCCTCATTTCTCAATTGCTGCCGCTCATCAATTTTTTGTTGATTGCGCTTTTTGACTTCGTTGATGGCTGCGCTTAACTGATCATTAATTCCTTCCACTTCAGATTTTGCTGAGAGATAGTCTTTATCTACTTTTACATTGCTCTTTTGTGTGGGGATATCCCGATCTAATAAACCTGCATTATTTTTTGCTTGCTCCATATTATTTTCAGAATTCGCGGGTATAGATTGAGGGGTGTTGTCTACTTGATTTTCTAAAGGTTGGTTTCTTTGGGTTTGTTCCCTTTGGGCAGGAAGCCTAATTTGTTGCGGTGCTTCTGGGGTGGTAGTAATAGACTGTTGAGCAGTGTTAGATTGTTTGGCAACGTTAGCCTTGCTATTAGATACCTCAGGTGATCTGGTTTCTTCATTCTCTAAGCTAGTGATAGGTTTGCTGTTACTTGCAGTATTTTTTGAAGCATTACTGTTCTCAAGTCCGTCATTGTTTATGGCATCAAGGCTTACTACCTCATCGCGACTATCGGTACTGCTACCTTCGTTATCCAGCGTTTTAGTGCTAGTCACAGAGGTGGTATAGATTTTATCACTAGGCGCTGAGGGTGTACTGCTGATAGCGGCTGGCTGATCTGTATTTATACTACTGTTAGCTATTTCTACCGTATCAGCATGATTGGTATTGAAATAAAAAATAAGAAAAACGCCCACATGCACCAATATCGCAAGACTTAATGCCCAAAACCATTTTTCACGAAATTTCATCATTATATGGCGCTACCTATCTTATATTAGTACCTGCACTGATTACTTTGAGGTTATCAAATAATAAGGGTCATTGGTATAGAGCGTTTATTCTGTTTTTAGCTTAAGCATCTTGCATGGCATCTTCGGTTTCAAATTCAGCCAGCATTTCTGTAATAAGCTGATCTTTTTTGTGCCATACCTGTTCAACCCAGTCAAACATCTGTGCTTTTATCGCCTCATCTGTTTCGTAACCGCCGTTTTTGATCGCCGTAAATAGATCTTCTGGTATCTCGATATGGCGGACATCGACGCCTAGACGTTTGATGTTACCTTTCCATAGGTCACTGTAGGTGGGTACGCCATCAGGATAGACAATCGTCATATCTAGCATGCCGTCGATCTCTGAGCCCAAAGCACTCAAAGCAAGTGATAGTCCACCAGCACGCGGCTTTAGCAAATGCTTATAAGGCGAGTTTTGTTTGTCCCGTTTGCTAGGGGTAAAGCGGGTGCCTTCTAGATAATTCAGTAGCGTAAAGGGCTTGTCTTTTAGTAAGGCGCAGGCGCGTTTTGCTTCTTCAATATCTTTACCCTTTAACGCAGGGTTTTTGGCGATGGCTTCCTTAGAATGTCGACGCATCATCGGAAAGTCTAGAAAGTAAAAAGCCTGACCAATCACGGGAATATATATAAGTTCAAACTTGGTAAAAAAACGCGTCAATGGTAACCGCTTTTCACTGATATATTGCACGATACTGGTATCGACCCACGACTGATGGTTGCTGACCAGTAAGTATTTACCATCTGTATGTACGTCATCAGGTAAGCTGATGCGCCAATCTTTGCGCGGCAATACATTATCGATGACGGCATTGTTGCTATTGATCCAATAATTAGTGACGTCGATGACAGCTTTGTCAGCGACAGCTGCTCCAGTAATGGCCTTGGCTGCACCCATGATCCATACCGGCGGACCTGCCAACATACTATTAAAAGTAATGACACCTGTTGCCGTCGTTAGAGATGCCGCTTTGCCCAAGATTGGGGCGCGTTCGTGTAGCTTTTGGACGATTGATTTCAATCGCATAGTAGATCCTTTTGCTCATACAGATGATGAGATGTTAATAGTATTTGAATGATAAGATATTGGTAGTGTTGTTATCAATTTTAGCAGAAATAAATCTCAGTGTACGAGTGTTAACAACAAATAATAAATAGCGTCTTTGGCAAAAAATTTCATTTCTAACGTAAAAAGAGCGTACCAAGGAATGACCTTGATACGCTCTTTAGAAGCTGTTGCCTATATTTTTTCGTCTATATAGAGTAGGACTGATTAGACATGCATGCCGCGAATGGGATAGTTGTTTTCTGGTTTTCTGACAAATACCAAACCGTTCGCAAGCGCTTCAAGATCAGGTCTAGAAAAAGGTGCATTTGAGATGTCAACAATTTGTATATTGCCTTCACCGTTCACTACAAACACAGCAGGTTCTGCAAATGGATGATCTGTCTCTTTCGCTGAACGTGGATCAGAGATATAAAGTCCTAGCGTATTCATCTGCTCGACAGTTAACCCATAAGCGATAGGGAAGCTGATATCTAAGTCTTCTAAATGAGCTTCTAGCTGCTCTTTACTATCGCCAGATACAGCAATCACATCGACGCCGTTGTCATAAAATGATGGTAGCACAGTCTCTAATGTATTGAGATACTTGGTGCAGATAGGGCAGTGTTTACCGCGGTATACAACCACCAATTTCCAGTCATGACCATTCTCAGGTTTGCCAAGTTCTGTCAGCTCTCCATTGAGTACTTGTACTTTCATTTCAGGGAAAGTGGCACCGGCTTTGATTTTTTGAGCATAATTGTCTGACATGTTTTTATCCTTTTGATTTTTTATGATGGTGTGCTATCAGTGAGTGTATTCATTGCTTACTTTAACAATCACTATGGATAAGATGTTGATTTATTACAGTACGTTACAACACCACGTCATAACCGTACCTAACGGTATCAACATCGAGAGTAGAAATGATGAACACTCATTTCTAAAAAATAATATTTAATCTATATAAGTGCCGCTATTTTGCATCAGCACTATCAGCACTATCAGCGATCAGCTTGTCTTGAGTCTTTAAGTCAAAATCTGAAGCATCATGACGCTCATGAAGCTGCTGGGAGGGCTCACCCCAAGTGCGGTTTACTTTGCGACCGCGCTGTACAGCAGGGCGCTCAAGAATTTCTTTGGCCCAGCGGCGCACGTTTTTATAGCTCTCAACTTGTAAGAACTCACCTGCCTCGTAGGCTTCTCCAAGTATCAGATTGCCATACCAAGGCCAAGTGGCAATATCCGCAATTGTGTATTCATCGCCACCTAGGTAGCGATTTTTTGCCAGCTCTCGATCTAACACATCTAATTGACGTTTGACTTCCATCGTAAAGCGATTGATAGGATACTCAAACTTCTCTGGTGCATAAAAATAGAAATGCCCAAAACCGCCGCCAAGATAGGGGGCAGAGCCCTGTAGCCAAAATAGCCAGTTCATCACTTCTGTGCGTGCCGCTGCATCTTTTGGAAGTAATTTTCCAAACTTTTCGGCCAGATAAAATAAGATGGAACCACTTTCAAATACTCGGCTACCAGTATCGGTATCAAACAAAGCTGGGATTTTTGAATTTGGATTGACATCAACAAACCCTGATGAGAACTGATCTCCCTCACCGATTTCGATCAGATGTGCATCGTACTCAGCTTCTACAACGCCCAAAGCCAGTAGCTCTTCTGCCATAATAGTGACTTTTTGCCCATTGGGCGTACCTATCGAATAAATTTGTAGAGGGTGCTTACCACGAGGCAATTCGCCTTCGTGGGTTGGACCTGCGATAGGGCGGTTGACGCTCGCCCACTTACCACCGCTTTTGGCATCCCATGTCCAAATACTAGGCGGTTTGTAATGATTAGAATTTGACATAATTATGGTACCTTCTAGGTTAATATGCTCAATATTATAGATAAGGCGTGATACAAGTAATGAGTCAGGTAAGGCTGTTTTTTAGTCTGGCATATCTGCCAATTGCTTTAAAATATTTTTATAGTTCTCGACACCTTGAGCACCGCTTACCAGATGGCGACCGTTAAATATAACCGATGGCACACTTTGAATGCCTTGCTGTTTTGAATGCTGTACCGATTCACGTACCACATTAGCAAAGCGTTGATCTTCGATAACCGCAAGTGCCTCAGCCCGATCCAGTCTAATATCTGCTGCAATATCTGCAAGTACCGTACTGTCACCTACGTTCCGATTATCGACGAAATGTGCGACAAACAACGCTTGCTTTAAATCGTGCATACGCCCTTGCTGATCTGCCCAATGCAGTAGCTGATGGGTATTAAATGTATTGTAAGTACGAAAGTCATCTGTGAACTGAAAATTAAAGCCAACTTCCGCGCCTGCGGCTGTCATTCTAGCTCGGCTTTCTTTAACATCCTCAGCAGTTGTACCGTATTTTCCCATGATATGCTCACGATAGTTCCGTCCTTCAGCTGGCGTGTTGGGATTGAGCTCAAACGGATGCCAGTGAATCTGATGAGGGGTGTTGGTTTGCTTTAATGCCTCAGCCAGTTGACTGTAGCCAATGACACACCAAGGGCATACAACGTCTGACACGATGTCTATTTGTAAGGGTTTCTCTAAATGTTCCATATCATCTCTCATTAGCGATATATTAAAATGAAAAACTGCTGCCCGAAGATGTTTCGAACAACAGTATGAAAACATCAAATTGACGGTGTCAGCGCTAGGCTGGTGCTGCTATTAAACAGCTTTATGCCACTCAAACTTTTGAAATGGTTTGTCTACAGGTGTATCAGCCAGATGGTTTGTGTAGTTGCTCATGACTTTTTGAGCTGCACCTAGAATAATTTCTAGAATTTGACGCTTGGTATAACCTGCATCCAAGAACGCTTGAACGGCGCTATCGTCTACATTACCACGACCACGTACAACAGAAAGTGTGAAATCACGCAGTGCTTCTAGACGTGCGGTTGGTAGCGGAGTCTCATCACGTAGCGCATCAGTAATAGCATCATCTACTTTCATGCTTTTAGCGATACCAGTGTGAGCAGGGACACAGTAATGGCAGGCATGCTCGACGTTGATAGTTTGCCACACGACAGTGGTTTCTTCATCATCAAAGCTGCTGTTCAAGAATAGTTCATGAAGACGCTGATAGCCTTCTAGTAAGCCTGGTGCTTCAGCCATAACAGCATGTAGGTTTGGGATCATACCAAAAGCATTGATAGAGGTATCAAGCAATGCTTTGCTGTCTGCTGGCGCGCTGTCTTTATCGTGTAGTGTAAATTCGGTCATAATACAATTCCTAGTAGTCGGTTTAAACTTAATATGTTTTAGGGTTTTAAGATAGCCCAAGAGTAATCGTTGATTTGATATCGATCATTATTTTGAATGATTACTCAAAACTGATGATTTTGCTTAGTAAGCGAATCAATAGAGACTACTATAAATGATATTGAGCAATCGCTCAATAATTATTTGAGTAATCGTTCAAATAAATTGTAATGATCAAATTACATTTCTACAATATGTAGCAATTATGATAATAATATCAATAGCCTAATGAAGTAACACTGTGTAAGTGAGCGCATTTATAAAGTGATAAAAGCGTATTGACGGGTCATAAGCAGCAATGGAAAAGAGAGATAATTAAGTCATTGCCGCACCATGACAGTGCTAGAGTAAATATGTGCCAAAGAATAGGAGTAGAAATAGAAATAGAGAGCAGACTGTTATCCTTTTGCTATTTCTTTATGTTGATGTTGACACTTATTGAGTGGGTATGAGCTTTGGAGAGGAGGTTAACGAACCTCAGTCATCTCGTGCAGAACAAATGACTCGACGGCATCCTCAGTCGCTGCTGAAAAATCTTTTAGATGCTGGTTTTCCATATGAACCTGCCATAATTCACGCGTTGCCCAACTTTCATGGAACATAAAATGAGCAGGGCTGTCGTTATCTTGGAACAGATCATAACGAATACATCCTTCCTCATCGCGTGTTATGGGTATCAGTTTTTCAAGTTCAGATTTGACAAGAGCAACGCTACTATCTTTTGCGGTTATATGAGCAATAATCGTTAATTCAGACATGTTTAATCCTTTTTATTATGAGTTGGTGAGACGGTTAGAGTGGATTGTATGGGTACATAATTTATCATATCAACATATATTGCTACTTGAACGAACGTTCATTTATGGCTATAGTGTTTGCCAGACAATAAGAAAACGCTTCAAATCATGACGCCTATTTTTGTTCTCTCTACTATTTTTTATGTTTTTTCTACAGCCTTTTATAGTCATCAAACGACTATTTCCCAATAGGATAAGATTATGCTTAAGTTTTATTTTCATCAAACCCCAAACCCAATGAAAGTGGCACTGTTTCTTGAAGAGACAGGTTTGCCATACGAACTCGTCGCTGTTGATACGTTAAAAGGTGAGCAACATACGCCTGAGTACCGTGCTATCAATCCAAATGGTAAAACTCCAGCGCTCGAAGATGATGGCAAACGTGTATTTGACTCTACTGCTATCTTGATGTACTTGTCGGAAAAGACAGGACAATTGGCAGGCAAGCCAGAAGACCGTAGCGAGATGCTGTCATGGCTTATGTTCATTGCATCAGGACTGGGTCCTTTTTCTGGTCAATCAGTTCACTTTAGACACAAAGCACCAGAAAAAATCGCTTATGCCATCAATCGCTATCTTCGTGAAGCTGAGCGTCATTACGAAGTGCTAGACACGCATCTACAAGATCGCGAATATCTGGTTGGGGATGAATATACAATTGCAGACATCTCTGCTTGGGGCTGGATTGATAAGGCAGCGGTCGTACTAGGTGATGCAGGATTGGACAACTATCCTAATCTAAAGCGTTGGTTTGCAAACATTGATGCCCGTCCTGCGGTACAAAAAGCCCGCGATATCCCTAAAGGTATTGATTTTAAGACTGACTTTGATGACGTTGCGGCACGCGCACTTTATCCACAAAATTTTGATAAAAACAGTTAATCAAAGCAAAAGCGGTCAATAAGCCTTATAATATAAAAAGTGATTAAAACCAAGAACTAAGGTTGATTCTACAAACTTTGCCTTAAAATAGGTTTTAAGGCAAAGCTATTAAGGTGAAAATTATGAGTGCTCCGATAAAATTCAATCGTGAGGATGTGATCGAAAAAGCCAAAAATCTCTATTGGGAAAAGGGCTATCACGCAACGTCGATGCGCAACTTACAAGACGTCGTCAACATGCATCCTGGCAGTATCTATGCAGCTTTTGGTAGCAAAGACAAGCTATTTATAGAGTCATTAAATCGTTATGCAGCAGAAGGCGCAAAAAGACTGGCCAATTGTATGGCACAAAAAGACACGGTGCTCGGTGGTCTAAGGCACTTTATTCATACGGTGATCGTGTGTAATAAGGCAACAGCACCAAGTGGTATGTGTATGATCGTAAAAACGGTCGCCGAACTGACTCAGAATGATAGTCCAGAGCTACTGGCTCACGCGACAGGGATTTTAGAAGGAATAGAGACCTCATTTGCCACTTGGTTTGAGCAAGCTATTGAGAGCGGTGAAATCAGTGCAGAAAAAGAATCGACTGAATTGGCACGCTATCTTCAGATTCAGATCATAGGTCTGAGAACTTATGCTCAAGTGACTAGCGATGATGCTGCGGTCGAAAGGTACATCGATGATATTTTCAAAAATATAGTGTAAAAATACAATACAAAAAAGATATTTTCTAACAACAGCACCCTTATTGCCATAGCGGTAGTAAGGGTGCTTTTTATTGATGATGCCTATATGGCTTCATGACTCAATTGCTTATTGAGAAGGTTTAGATTCATCAGGATTATCACGAATGAATTTGAGAAGCAGCTCAGCCAACCTTTCACCTTGATCTTCTTGTAGAAAATGTCCACCATTAACGATAGTTGTATGCTGCTGACCATTCGTACCAGGGATGAGTTTTTGCAAAATACGATCGCCACCGCCAGTCACTGGGTCAGAATCACTGAACAGCGTAATAAAAGGCTTTTCCCATTTACTAAGTTTGGCCCATGCGGCACGGTTTTTTTCTGAAGCAGGGTCATCTGGCGTAGTCGGCACCAGTAATGGGAACTGCCTAGCGCCTTCTTTATATGACTCATCAGGGAAGGGCGCATCATAGGCATCAATCACCGCTTGCGATAGCGTCGTCGTGGTACCGCTTTTGATTGTACCTCCTGCATTGAACTGAGGCGTATCTTGTGAGAACTGTTGCCATTTACGAAACCCTTCACCAGGATCATGATCACCAGTTGGGAGCATGGTATTACCAGCAGCTACTCGAGCAAACCTATCTGGATGCTCTGCTACTAATCGTAGACCGATCAGACCACCCCAGTCTTGGCAAAATAACGTAATATGATTTAAATCTAGCTGATCAAGTACAGATTGCATCCAGTCGACATGTCTTTGGTAAGTGTAGTCAGTACGCGATGCAGGCTTGTCCGATCGACCAAAACCAGGGAGGTCTGGCGCGATAACACGGTGCCCTGCAGCCGTCAGTAGCGGAATGACCTTGCGATACAGATAACTCCAAGAAGGCTCGCCATGCAGTAGTAGTATAGGATCAGCATCTCTTGGACCTTCATCGAGGTAATGTACGCGCAGCTCACCGCCCTCGGTGTCATCGACCATCAGATAGTTTGGGGCAAAATCATAATCGGGTAGATTAGTAAAACGGTCGTCAGGGGTTCTAAGGGTTTTCATATGTCGTCCTTGAATTGAATAAATAACCGTGCGTTCTTGCACAGAAGTTAGACAGTCTATTAGCAATGAGCATCTGCGTGCTATTCGACTATCATCTACAATATCAGTGATAAAGCTGTCTGCCTATACACTATATTGATTAAACGTTCAAAATGAAAACTATACCCTACAAGCATTCGTTGCTGCAAACACTAATAGTGGATGCGTCAGTAGGCTTGACTATGTATAGGGTAGGCTTCGCATTTTATCTTATAGGGCTAAACTAATCGTGACGCCAATATACCTTAACCACGACATCGGTACGGCTGAGCGCCAGTCGGTCTTTTAATAGTGGGCGCAATGCTTTGGCAGTATTCGCTTCTAATGCCCCCCAGACTTTATCGATCTGTAGAGACTTATGAGTCAAATAATCCGCTAACTGACTGTCAATCAGAGTAGCCAATTCTGCTCCCGAGTTTGCTTGATTGGTCACTATAGGCAATACGGTAAAGTGATCGTCCTTGCGGCTTTCAGTATTGCAATCACTATCAGTGTCACTGTTGTCGTGATCAATACCATCAAGGCTACTACGCATTTTTACAGCATCAAAATAACATTGATCGGCTATATCCTGCGTCACACAAATAACCAATGGTGGTTTAGGGTTTTTCCATAGCTCCAGTAGACGAGCGACCGTCGGCATAGACGTTTCATCCGCAATCAGTAACGTCTGTCCGTCACGCAAATGCTCAGTTTTTTCGGGAAATTCTCTTTTGGTCACCACGGTGTCATCTGATTGTAGCGACTGAGCCCAACTGCCGCCTGGCGTATCCCCATGCAAAAACACATCGACCAAAGCCTGCATATCCGTAGACGTTTGCCACGCTTTTCTCAAAGTGTAATAACAATGAGATCGAGCAGGGCGTAGATTGTTTTCTTCACTACTATCAGTAGTGTCAGCTGTTGCCTCCTGAGTCAGAGCGTTGTGATCCAAATCAAATAAGTAAGCGTAGCCGGCTTCGTTTGTAGGTACTGAGGCGGCGCGTTCGACCTCACTGGCGTTGTTGGGTATGGGCATGCTTAACTGGAGGCGCAGCATATTTTTGCTGACTCTATAACTGTCTTGTACATCAAATACTTGCTTGGTCAGTTTGATTGTCTTTTTGCCCAATTTTTTATCGGCTTTTTGTTTGAGCGCAATATATTGAACTTGCAGCTCATCAGGATGCGTAATGGAGTTGGCAAAGGCGATAAAAAAAGACTGACTCTGATCAAACTGGTTTTGAGCAGTAATCGATTGATACTCTACGTTTTTTGGCTTTACTTGTATGTCGATGCCTTCAGCGTAAACCGTCGTCAACTGTACCTCTATATTATTCAATTCAGCGGCGGATATAGGGGTAAACGCCTGTAAAAACCCTAACAGCTCATCTATGTGTTCTTCATTAATATGACTGATGATGTCTTTTAATTCAGGGGCGTTTAAGGGGGTATATGGTCTGTCTGTACCATAACTATTACGTTCAGAAGATAAGAGGATATTGGCCATATTGATACTCATCAGAAATTATGGAATAGGAAGTTAAACATTCAATTAGTTAATGATAATTGTTTTTATTATCATTTACGAGTAAAATCATCTTAATTGTCGTTTTCGTTTTGAGAGAGCGATTGTGACTACCCCTTACTTTTACCAATTTTGACCAACAACGAGTGCCTATATGTTACGTGCAAACCAACTGACCATCAGACGTCAAGACAATACTTTACTAGACAATGTGAGTTGTGAGATTGACCCCAAGCAGTTGGTGGCGCTAGTTGGGCATAATGGGTCAGGCAAGTCGACACTGATTAAGGCACTGGCAGGAGAGATGACGAGTAGTGGGGGTACGATCACATTAGATGAGACCAATATTAGCGATTACGGCAGTAAAGAGCTGGCACGGCAAATGGCATATCTGCCGCAGCAACTGCCTGACGCTGCTGGATTCACTGTTCGTGAGCTGGTGATGCTGGGGCGTTATCCACATCAAAAATGGCTACAAAAGCCAACTCAGACTGATAGAGATAAAGTCGAGCAAGCGCTAAAGGTTACTCAAACAGAGGCATTCGCGGATCGTATTACGGCAACACTATCAGGCGGTGAGCGCGCTCGTGCTTGGCTTGCCATGTGCCTAGCTCAAGATACTCGCTACTTATTACTCGATGAGCCACTTGCTGCTCTTGATATGCACTATCAAATTGAGGTCATTCAGCTTATTCGTCGCTTGGTAGATGAGCAAGGCTTGAGTGTGGTGATTATCATTCACGACATCAATTTGGCCGCGCAGTATGCGGATCGCATTATCGCCCTAAAAAACGGACACGTGTGTCACAGCGGCGATATCGCAAACACCATGCAATCTACTGTATTACACGATATTTTCAATGTCGATATGCAGCTGCTCAGTCATCCTATAACAGGACAGCTCGTCGCTGTCGCTTAATATCGCATTACCTCTTTTCTTTTCTCACTCGTCCAAAAAGATACGCCTTTATGCTCTGTGTTCATTATCAGTATCCATTCTTCAAACGCTTGATAGTCATGTTGATGTTAGTTAAGCCATTAGCATTTGTAGTCTCCATAGCAGTAATCCTAATGTTGAGTGCTTGTAGTCACTCAGCATCCGAAAAAAGCATTACCCAACTTGATGAGACTCACTCTGAAGATCACTTTAAATCCCAGAAAAATGAGCCACAACGTAACAAGTCACAAAATAACCCCAGTGACAGGCTCAATATTGTCTCCCCTGACTGGGGTAATGCGGCGACACTGACCGCGATGGGACATGCACCGATTGCGACAGGTGACGTCAGAGTGTGGGATAGATGGGTTGGTAGTCCTAAGCTACCAGCGTCTATAACAGATTTAGGCATTCGCTATCAACCCAATGCTGAGCTAGTCGCGCAGCTACCAGTTGATATGGTCATAGATAACTATTTTTATGAGCATGCTCGCAACCTATATGGCGATGTCCCAGCTGAATCAGTGATGTTTGCAGCGAAAGGCGAGATAGCAACATGGGCTGATTATACCGAACCGACGCGGGAGCTTGGCGTACTTATTGATAATACCAAAATGGCTGAAGACTATATCTTACAGAGTAAAAAAGAGATACAGCTTGCCAGTCAGCAGTTCCAAAAGCGTTATCCAAAAGCAGAAAAGTTCGCTGTTGTACAGTTTGCCGATGCCAACAACATGCGTATGTATGTGGATAACAGTCTATTCAAAGTGGCATTAGACAAAATGAATAAAGAACTTGTAGTCTTAGGGGAGGGCAACCAATGGGGATTTGTCCCTATAAGAATGGGAGATTTGGCTCAGTTAGACGACGAGACGTGCTTACTTATCATAGATCCGCTTAGTCCTATAACCAAAGCTGAGATCAAAGACAGTTTGGTGTGGCAGCGTTTAGGTTACGGAGCTGATCGCTGTATGGCGGAGCTACCGCCAGTATGGATTTATGGGGGCATGTCGTCACTAGTCAGTTTGGCACATAACCTGTCGGAAGTTTCACTAAAAGGCGGGGCAACACTATGAGCGCCAATACCACGAATCATATCAATAGCAACATCGATAATAACGTTGACAGTGTTCATGCTATGACATCACCTTCTCAAACGGAAACGGTTGCGAATTCGCCATCATCGCTATCCGCGTCGACCTCATCAAAACACGCATCGCCGCAGCTACCAAATCGACCAAAACCTTATGTGACGTCATCGAGCAATACACTATGGCGACTGTGGATGACCTTTATTGGACTGATAGCTTTATCAGGATGGAGTGGTTGGGCACTACTAGATCGAGATTGGACGCGTCCAATCAGCGAGCTGTTTTTGCCAAGTTTGCAACTGGATATTGCCAGTATGGCGACACAGCTCCACTTAGTCGCCACCAGTGTGGTTGCGCTCTTAGCAGGTGGATTACTGGGTGTTGTTAGTATTTTATTACAGCAGCTGGTCAAGAACCCTCTAGCATCAGACACCACGTTAGGTGTGGGAGTGGGTGCACAGTTAGCCATGCTTATCGTCACTCTATTTTTACCCAGTCTGGCGATTTATGGTGGACTTTATGTGGCCTTTGTGGGGGCTGTCATCAGTATGGGCTTGGTATTCGCCCTATCAGCACCTAGTCGATTTAATCCCCTTATTTTGATACTGGCAGGTTTGGTGGTCAATATTTTGCTCGCCGCAGTGGCCAATGTACTGGTATTGTTCTTTGCGGAGCGCAGTAATGGTATGTTGTCGTGGGCTGCTGGGTTTTTGGCTCAAAGCAGCTGGGATACGAGTTATGCGCTGATAACAACGGCTGTCCTAGCGATGTTAGTATGCTTGCCTTTGTTAAAGCCGCTGACCCTGATGAGTTTGGATGACTCGCAAGCGAGACGTTTGGGCGTACCTATCAATGGTATTCGAGCTCTGGTGGTACTTGTCGTGGCGGTGGTGACGGCACTGGTTATTAGCGAAGTTGGTTTGATTGGTTTTATTGGGCTTGGCGCCGCAAGTTTGGTCAATGCGCTAGGTATTTCCTCTATTGGTAAGCGTTTGACAACCGCATTTGGACTTGGTGCGTTGCTATTGCTATTGACCAGCAACGTTGCTTTGTTGCTTGAACCGATATTGGATATGCAAATTCCAGCGGGTGCGATGACTGGTATTTTAGGAGCGCCGCTTATTATTTGGCTGATTTTGCGTCAGCGCCGCGCGCGGATAGAGACAGTGACACCTATGACCACTGGCCAAAATACAAGCATTATATTTTGGCGATGGGGTTTTGGTGTGATCGCTATTATTGTAGCTGCTTGTTTATTTGTGCAAGATATCAACGGTTGGGGTCTCAGTACAGACTGGGCGCTCACGCAGCAATATCGTCTGCCTCGTAGCTTGAGCGCTGCGGCAACAGGGTTGATGCTGGCAGTCGCAGGAGTGTTGCTACAAACCCTAACGCGTAACCCTATGGCCAGCCCTGAGGTGTTGGGTGTCAGTTCAGGTGCCGCACTTGGAGTGATTTTAGGGTTTTTATTATTGCCAAGTTTAGGGCTGTCTGCAGGAGCAGGGACGTTACTGATATCAGGTCTGTCCGGTGCGATGGCGGTGTTGTTGCTGGTTATTTGGTTGGCACGTAGAGTCAGTTCAGGTTATCTATTACTGGTCGGTATCGGCATTGCCGCCATGATGGATGGGGTGATGCATATGGTCAAGCTCTCAGGCGACCCGCGTTTAGAGGCGATGCTCAGCTGGCTATCGGGCACGACCTATAGCGCCCAGCCCAGTACGGTATGGTACCTCATTGGTATCGCAATTATCTTATTGGTACTGAGCGTGTTGACTATCAAACCCTTGCGTGTCCTTGGCTTAGGTGCAGGAGTCGCTCGAAACTTGGGTGTGGCAGTGACGCCTGTGACGCTATCGCTATTGGTGTTAGTAGCGGCACTTAGCATAGCCAGTACGCTTGCCGTTGGCCCATTGAGCTTTATTGGTTTAATGGTACCTCACTTAGCGACTTCACTGGGTGCTGTGAAGCTTGAAAGGCAGTTACCACTAGCGGCACTGTTAGGGGCAGGTGTTATGGTAATAGCGGATTGGATCGGACGTTATATTATTTTTCCTTATGAGCTGCCTGCGGGTACGGTTGCAGCGATCATCGGTGGTGGTTATTTCTTATGGTTCATTCGTAAGGTGCCAGCCTCAGCCAATAGATAGGTTCTATACATAATAGTGTTGAGTTAGTGAAGGTCAATGATCCGAGAGATAACTGATATAGAGGGAGAGACAGTCAATAAAGGCTGTTATTTAATGGAAATAAAAATGATTATCATTTAGAATATCATTCACAAAGTTAGTACATGCAGTAATATTAGCTAAATATGACTCATACCACTATTTATCTATCAACTCATTGAAATAATCTAAGTGAAACAATCATGAAAAGCCATCATCAAGTCGCTCTATCTGTTCTTACCCTCTGCATTAGCCAACAGTTATATGCTCAAACCAATACCAGTGAAGCGGATACCGTATTAGATACGCAGATTTCGACAGAACTGACGTCAAATTCAGTATCAAATTTATCGTCAGATGAGACACCTAATGTGACTTTAGACACTATCAATGTTACGGGTAAAGCGAGAACAGGTACGGCACTGGCACAAAAAATCAGTGAGATGCCATCAGTCACCCAAGTAATCACCGAAAACGAGATTCAGGTGCAGGCAACAGGTGACCGTACGACTGGTGATATTTTGGCACAGCTGATTCCAAGTCTAGGTGCTAGTAGTGGCTCAACCAGTAATTATGGCACCACTATGCACGGTCGTCCTGTGCAGTTTTTGCTAAATGGTGTACCTCTGAGCAGCTCACGCAGTCTTTCACGCGAGTTAAACAGTATTGATCCTGCGCAGCTTGAGCGAGTAGAGGTACTCTCGGGCGCTACCAGTATCTACGGTGCTGGTGCAGCAGGTGGTTTGATTAATCTTGTGACCAAATCTCTCGTAGGTTACGGTCCTATCAGACAGACCAGAGTGGGTGTCAGTAGCAGTCGTGATTTTGAGTCTGACTCATTGGGTTATCATGTGGGGCAGACGTTAGGATATGGCGGTGAGCGGATGTATGGTCGCCTAGACGTCGACTATGATAGCAAAGGCGGCAAATTCGATAGCCATGGCGATCGTATCAGTCCAGATGTGAACCAAACGGATCAACAAAATACTGAATCGCTGAGTGTGAATGGTAGCCTAGGTATAGAGCTAACGGATACCCAACGTCTTGATCTTGCAGCGACTTATTACAAAGATAAGCAAGATACTGACTATGGCCCAGACTACGGTGATGGCTTGGCAGTATTATTTGGTGCCAGCCCGTCTTTAGAAGCCATTGATGGTGCCAATGTGGAAAATGAGCCTTATACCGAAAAAAGCTCGATAAATTTAAATTATAGTGATGATGATTTTGTGGGATCAGGGTCTAGCTTAAGCTTGACGGGTTACTACCGAGATGAAAAAGGCCGTTTTTACCCTTCTGGTAAAACCGCAGGAGACCAAGCGACTGAGGTATGGCAAGCCAATGGCCTAACTGATGAAGACACGTTGAAGAAACTGGCAAGTGCTGCAACATTTGTCACTCAGTCAGAAGCTGATATTGAAGTAATGGGTTTGCGAGCAGCCATGCAAACCGAAACGGAAATTGCAGGAAAAAAGACACTGTTTAGCTACGGTGCTGATTTCGAACGCGAAAATAGTGCGCAAACTTACTACGGTCAAGACCTAAATACGTTCCTTGCTAGTAATGGCTTAAGTGCTCAAACGAATGGGCTTACTTATAACGGTGGACCAGATACGACCATCGATAAATGGGGCGCTTTTGTCAATGCAGACGTAGATATAACTGACAAATGGCATACCAGTGCTGGCGTACGTTACCAAAAGCTCAAATCTGAGACTGATACCTTTACGCCCATCTATGAGCAGCTGCTTGAAGAGTATTTTAATAGTTCTGCTATCAGTGCGACAAGCGCAGCTTATGGTATTGACTATCAAGCAGGCGACGTAAAAAAAGGCAGTACCGACCATGACAAAACCTTGTTCAATCTTGGTACCAGCTATCAGATAACCCCAAATGATCAAGTATTTGCCAATTTTTCACAAGGGTTTACGACAGCAGATATACAACGCGCGCTGCGTGATGTGCGTGCAGGCTTTGTGGTCAACTCAGACAACGTACAACCGATTGCGATCAACAACTACGAGTTTGGCTGGCAAGGCAAGCATGGTGATACAGCAGCACGCTTGAGTGGATTCTATAACGAATCAGACAAAGTCGTGCGCTTTACTGATAGCTATACCGTAGAAGTTGTCGATACCGATGAGCGTATCTATGGGGTAGAGGGCTCGCTTAGTCATGATATCAATGATAAGTGGCAAGTGGGCGGTAGTGTCGCCTATACCCGTGGTCAGTATGACAAAGATGGCGACTGGTTGGAATTGGATGCAGTACGTCTAACCCCGCTCAAAGGTACCGCATTTGCCCAGTACCAGTTTGATGAAGGCAGCAATATTCGCCTGCAAGCATTAGCAATTGGCGGTGATAATGAAGCTTTTAAAGACCAACAGCAAGATCCTGACTCTAGTGCATTGCCAGTTACAGGTTACATGACTCTCGATGTATTGGGACAAGTAAAAATGCCAGTCGGCCGAGTAGACTATGGCGTTTATAATTTGCTCAATAAAGATTATTTAACAGTCTATCATCAAACGACCTTTGGTGATTTGAACCGCCTACCTGCATCAGGTACGACTTATGGTTTGAGCTATACCGTTGATTACTAAACAGTAATGTTGTCCAATAAGTATCAATATTAAAAACCTTTCGTGCTAATTTTTGGTATGAAAGGTTTTTTAGTATAAAAAATTAAATGTTGATAGCGCTTTAATAGGTGTATGTAGCCAGTAAGTATTTACTAGCGCTATATGTTTTTAACCAAACCAAATTCAAACTTTGCTAGGTTGATATTTTATGATTGACTTATAGCGTATAGATGGTAGTCTAAGCGTTCTTTGGGGAGTAGCCTGTTTTCGTTCTACGAAAGCGTCCGTATCAACATACTTGGCCACATGCCATGGTACGAACACCTCTCGGTTGGCGAGACCATCGATATATCTACACTGCAGGTCGAGGGTGTGGCTATGTCGTGGACTCTATACTCGACCAGAGATAATCAAATGAACCCTATTGCTCTTCTTTTACTTGCTCTTTCTATGTCTACTGATGCCTTTTCTGTGGCAATTGGTAAAGGCGCAAATCTAAAAAATCCTCGTTTTACCGAAGCTCTGAGAATGGGTGTTATCTTTGGCACTATTGAAGCCATTACACCTATCATTGGTTGGCTTATTGGCCGTTCTGCCACCTCCTTCGTAGATGCTGCCTTTATTGAAGCATGGGATCACTGGGTCGCCTTTGTCATTCTTGCGGCTCTCGGTATGCATATGCTGTATGAGGGCTTTAAGCCAAGTAACGAATCAATAGAAGCACCGCGTAGACATTCGTTCTTTAAACTTGCTATAACGGCATTTGGTACCAGTATCGATGCGATGGCTGTCGGTGTGAGCTTGGCATTTATAGAGGTCAATATTTTCTTAGCGGCAGGGCTAATTGGCTTAGCTACCACGGTAATGGTTACGCTGGGCGTGATGTTAGGCAGGGTATTAGGCTCACTAATCGGTCATAAAGCCGAAGTGTTCGGTGGTTTTATGCTGATCGCTATCGGCACGTGGATTTTATTAAGCCATCTTCAATGACCATATCTAATGATGGTACTCAATGACTACATAGAAACTGCCAACTGCAGAAATATGATGATCGTTTATATTAAGGAAGCCTACCTAGCTTGGCAGGTGGGCTTTTTGCACCTAAAACTAACACATCACGCTATAGCTATTGGTAAAAGGCCTGAAAAACTCAGCACCACAAAAATTATTGATGATAAACAGTATGGTCATAATGACGATAAGAATGCCTATACCCCACATAGGTAACGTTAACTTCCAATTCGTCAAATTCTGGTGACCGCAGTGTTTACAGCGCCAATCAGAGCGCTTTAGTTTGGTATCACATTTCGGGCACTTGCTATGATTAATAAACAATTTAATCTCCCTTATAGATACATTCTCTTATAAGAGTATATATCCCTGGCACCGAATCAGCAATTGCCTATCAACAATTAGTCGTTGCTAGCGAAGAGGCCTGACTCAAGTGTTTGTGCTTACGCTTATACATAGAGTTCTGGTATGCCAACAAAAAACAGCAGACAATAAAAAAGACCTTCAATCTCTTGAAGGTCTTTTTTATTAAAACTTAAATGTGGTGGGCCCAGTAGGACTTGAACCTACGACCAAAGGATTATGAGTCCTCTGCTCTAACCAACTGAGCTATGGGCCCTAACGTTAGACGCACAATGATACCTGAATTTTTTAATTTTTCAAGTAAAAGATAAGAAGTAATCGAGAAATTATTTATAAGTGATGGTCTTAGTTAAAAACCACTACCAGCCATCGTGAGGCTACGCCCACCATCCACAGTGATAATCTCGCCAGTGACATAATGTGCCTGTATCAAGTACAGCACACTATGCGCAATATCTTCAGGCTTGCCTATTCTTTGCATAGGAATTGAGTCAATAATCTCTTGTTGCTGTGTGAGATCGAGGGCTTGGTCGCCATTAGGATCAGGTAAGATATTCACACCAGGTGCGACACCATTGACGCGTATATCTGGTGCGAGCTCTAGTGCTAGCGATTGCACCATCATTCGATGGGCAGCCTTTGCCATATTGTAGACTGTATAATTGGCAAAAGGTTTATCCTTCGCATGAATATCCAATAAGCTGATAATGCAGCCTTGCTGGTGTTTGAGATAGGGCAGTAGCGTTTGGCTCAATATCAAAGGTGCCTTGGTATTGGTCAAAAACAGCTCATCCCACTGTGCATGATTGATGCCACCAAGTGGACTAGGATAGAATCTTGACGCATTGTGCACCAGTACATCAAGCTGTCCAAAGGCGGACATGATATTTTGGACAAATTGGTTCAATGCCGTGTCATCATTGACTACTGCCAGATCAGCAACGATAACGATGGCACTATTATCACGCATATCGTTGAGTTGAGCTGCTAAACGGTTTGCTGCTGTCTCGCTACGATGACAATGAATAATGACGCAGTAGCCTTGGCTGTGTGCTGCTCTAATAATCGCTGCACCAATACGCTTGGCGCTACCCGTTACCAGCATGACAGGTGCTTGAGTATTCATGCTTGTTCGCTGAAGTGCATTAGGTTCTTTGTTCATAATGAGAATACTGTTTTGAGTGCGTTCTAATATTAGCCGTGTGCCTGTAAGTGATCAATCCTACTTTGGCGTAAGGCTGCCCCAATAGCGGGGCCTTTAAGGTCTGAGGCAATGTCAGTCATACCGATAGCATGAAAGCTATTTAGCGCTAGCATCATTTGACGATGTTGTATGGCCAGTTGTAAGACATGACTACACACAAGTAATTGCGATAGTTTATCTGGCTCCTTGTGAGCGCCGCATGTTTGCAATAGGTCAATCTTGTCAGCAGCGCTTAGACTGTTTATTGCGCGTAGTTTGTTGGCGTGCTGCGCAAATAGGGTAGCGAACTGAGTATGTGTTTTGGGTACTTTGGCTGTGTTACCGATACTATTAATGCTCTTTGTAGCAGTTGATACGTTAAAGTCAGATTCAGAGTTTTCGCTCTTAAATAGTGAAGGGGCAAGGCTTATCATCAATAGCGTCCAACGCTGTGATAAGTTTAAGCGCATTTGACCTGCAAAATACAAGGCAGTCTGAACCGTTTCTCGTATACAAGTGTCTTCCCAAGCATCATGTAGTGGGGCAAAATGCTCTATGAGTCCGCCAATATCAAACAACTGCTGCCAGTATACTTGCGGTGATAGTTGCATGGTGGCGCGACTCGATTCTTGCCAAATGCGTTCGGCACTCAAGTGAGCAAGCTCTCCTGAACTCACTAAGTGATGCATCAGCGTTAAAGTATCATCCGCGATAATAAACCCTAAATCGTAATAACGTCCATAGAATCGAGCCGTTCTTAATACTCGTAATGGATCTTCGCTAAAAGCACTAGACACGTGACGTAAGATTTTACTGTCTAAGTCTTCCAATCCACCATAGTAATCAATGACGTCGCCGCTGATAGGGGTGTCATCCGTGAGACTAGTGACCTCGATAGCCATGGCATTGATGGTTAGGTCACGACGTTGCAGGTCTTCTTTCAAGGTGACATCGGGACTGGCATGTACGCTAAAGCCTTTATAGCCTGAGCCTTGTTTGCGCTCCGTGCGGGCTAGCGCATATTCCTCATGACTGCGAGGGTGCAAAAAAACAGGGAAGTCAGCACCTACTTGCTGAAACCCAGCATCAAGCATCTCTTTGGCAGTAGCGCCAACAACAACGAAGTCTTTATCTTTGATGGGACGTTTTAGCAGTTGATCACGTACCGCACCGCCGACAAGGTAGATTTGCATAAAAGCCTCTTTGTATTGCACTGTAAATCATCAGTTCAATAGCGAACCATAATAAAACCAGTCAATGCTATGAACGAGCACTGACTGGTTTTATTATAACAAAAGAGCCCTGCCAATAAATGACAGAGCCCTTTCTAATAATATATTTGTACTAAGTGCAATGTATGGTAACTAAGTACAGTATACGACTATTTTTCGTTTTCTAGGTCTTGCGCTTCAGTCACAGTCAATGCAGTCATGTTGACGATGCCACGTGCAGTAGCTGATGGTGTCAAAATATGTACTGGCTTATTAGTACCTAATAGAATAGGACCAATAGACGCACTGCCTGTTGCTGTTTTGAGTAGATTAAAGGCAATATTTGAGGCATCAAGGGTTGGCAAAATAAGTAAGTTTGCGGCACCTTTTAGTGGGCTTGATGGCATATCGTTCAAGCGAATATTCTCATTTAGCGCTGAATCACCCTGCATTTCGCCTTCAAATTCAAAGTCTACATTCATGTCAGTCAGCAGCTCATGAACCTTACGCATTTTGACAGCGCTGGTGCGGTTTGAGGCACCAAAGTTAGAATGAGACACTAGCGCAACGCGTGGCGTGATACCGAAGCGACGTAACTGATCTGCTGCCAATACCGTCATTTCAGCCAACTGCTCAGCGGTTGGGTCTTCATGGACATAGGTGTCAGCAATAAATATATTACGATCTTGCATCAATACCGCATTCATCGCATAAAAATCATTCACACCTTCTTTTTTACCAATGACGTTTTTGACATATTCTAAGTGCATTTGATAATCACTGAATGTACCACATACCATGCCATCAGCGTCACCATTATCAACCAACAAAGAGCCGATCAGAGTGGTTTTACGGCGCACATCACGACGGGCAAGTTCAATGCTTACACCGCGACGTTTGTTCTTCTCGTAGTAGCCCTGCCAGTAGTCTTTATAGCGTGGATCATCATCTTGATTAACGATAGTGATGTTTACACCATCTTTTAGACGCAGACCAAGCTTTTCGATATTGGCTGAAATAACCGCTGGACGACCAACCAAGATAGGCTGAGCCAGTCCTTCATCGACAACGACCTGTACGGCTAATAGGATGTTGTTGTCTTCACCTTCACAGTACACGATACGTTTTGGCGCAGATTTAGCACGTGCAAAGATAGGCTTCATCACAAACGCTGAGTTGTAAACAAACTCAGACAGACGCTGACGATACGCTTTCATATCTTCGATAGGCAGTGTCGCGACCCCTGAATCCATCGCTGCTTTGGCAACAGCAGAGGCGATTTCAATGATTAAGTTTGGCTCTAGAGGTCCTGGGATCAGGTATTCGCGGCCAAAGCTTTTCATGGTCTCGATGTTTCTGACGTTGGTGGTTGGTGTTGCCTCAACGTGTGCCATCGCAGCAATTGCTTTTACACAGGCTACTTTCATCTCTTCGTTGACGGTAGTTGCACCAACATCCAATGCACCGCGGAAGATGTACGGGAAGCACAACGCGTTGTTTACTTGGTTTGGATAATCTGAGCGACCGGTCGCCATGATCACATCTGGACGCACAGCGTGCGCTAGCTCAGGCATGATTTCAGGTGTTGGGTTGGCAAGTGCAAAGACGATAGGGTCTTTTGCCATACGGCGAACCATATCTTCTGATAAGGTGCCTGGCATGGATAGTCCAAGGAACATATCAACATCGTCCATGACTTCTTCGATAGCAGTAGCTGTCGTGTCACGAGCGTAGCGTTGTTTGGTTTCGTCAAGGTTTTCACGGCTAGTACTAATAATACCGCGAGAATCTGACACCAAGATATTGTTTTTATTAACGCCAAGCGCACAAATGATATCTAGGCAAGAAATAGCAGCAGCACCTGCGCCTGAACAGACCACTTTGATGTCTTCGATTTTTTTGCCAGTGATTAGCAAAGCGTTCAGCATTGCTGCGGCAACAATAATTGAAGTACCATGTTGGTCATCATGGAACACAGGAATGTTCATGCGTTCACGTAGTACACGTTCAATTTTGAAACATTCTGGTGCTTTGATATCTTCTAAGTTGATACCACCAAATGTAGGCTCAAGCGAAGCAACCGCTTCAATAAACTTGTCTGGATCGTTTTGATCGATTTCAATATCAAAAACATCGATACCTGCGAATTTTTTGAATAAAACGCCTTTACCTTCCATAACTGGCTTTGATGCCAATGGACCGATATTACCCAAACCGAGTACAGCAGTACCATTAGTAATGACACCAACTAAGTTGTTACGCGCCGTATATTTAGAGGCAAGCTTTGGATCTTTTTGGATCTCAAGACACGGTACAGCGACACCTGGAGAGTAGGCAAGTGCTAGATCGCGTTGGTTAGCCAACTGCTTAGTAGGCGTTACTGATATTTTACCTGGGCGTGGAAACTCATGGTAATGTAAGGCAGCTTGTTCAAACTGCTCTTTTTCTGTACTGAGGTTATCCGTATTCGAAGTGGTATCGTCATTCATAATAATTGCCATGGTTGGAATAAATTGGAATAAATTAAATGGTGATGAACATAACGTCCAACCCTCAAAAATTACTACAGGATAATAACCCAAGGGTACAAGGACATTAGACGACTAACGACCATAGGCATCATGGTCGGTGATCAAGGATCAAGTCAAAAAAGCAATCTAGCGAAAACAGTCATTCTATCACTATTGGCAATTCACTGCCTAGTCAACGACAGTGAATTGTGCGAATAATATAATAAAATGATATTCGTTATTTAGCTGGTTGATAATGCCAAAAAATACAGTCTAATATCAACCATAATTTCATAATGTTTCAAAATATTACAGTATATGTATCCACTAAGATGAACAACTAATAGGCATCTGCGGCGTGTCAGGCGCAGGTGCAGTAGTATCCAAATCGGACGCAATATCCTGAACGTCATAAGGATTGCTTAATAAGCGGAAGACTCGATCGACTTCTTCAAATTGCCCTTGTTCTGCGGCAGTAATAGCCCGCTGCGCCATGCTGTTGCGCAGTACGTACACTGGGTTATTGGTCTCCATATCGTTGATGGCTTGCTCAACTGGTAGCTGCTCGATATGTGCCAGATAACGCATCGACCAGTCCTGCCAGACCTGCTGCGCATCAGCGCTCAATTCAGTGGTCATTTTAGCCAGTAGGTCTTGCTCATATGGATGATCATTTGGTGCGATTAGACCGAGTAGAGCGCGAAAGCTATTGGTATAGTCGAGTAAGTTATCTTCTAGTAGTGTTAACCATTCAAAGGCCAAACCTAGGCTTTCGCGTTGGTGTGGTAACCCAAGCTTGCGGCACAGGCCTTGTTGGTAATGCTGCATAAAGGTTGATTCGTAAGGACCTAGGCAGTCAGCAAGCGTCTCACGAGTCACCCCCTCTAAGCGCATAAAGTGTGGCAGCCAAACATTCAGATTCCAATGTCCGATAGCAGGCTGGTTCTGGTAGGCGTAGCGACCCGTGTGATCAGAGTGATTGTTGATCCAAGCTGGATTAAAGCGCTCCATAAACCCAAAAGGCCCAAAATCCAAAGTGCTACCCGTAATAGACAAGTTGTCTGTATTCATCACGCCATGCGCAAAGCCAATCAGTTGCCAGTCAGCAATCATACGTGCCGTACGCTCAACGACTGCGGTCAAAAACGCCAGTACAGGCGTCTCGCTATCCCGGCACTCTGGATAGTAAGTATCAATCATATAGTCCGTAAACTCACCAAGTAAGTCAGGCGCAAAGCTTGCAATCCATTCAACATGACCAAGACGGATATGGCTACCAGCGACACGCATCAACGCGGCACCTGCTTCGATACGCTCACGGCGTACTCGCGTATCAGAGACCACAAAACCCAGAGCATTAGAAGAAGGAATACCAATCTGGGTCAATGCATGACCACACAAATATTCTCGAATCGTACTACGCAGTACTGCACGTCCATCTCCCATGCGCGAGTAGGGAGTCAGTCCTGCTCCTTTGAGGTGTAAGTCTTGTGATTGTCCGTCATTATCCAGAACCTGAGCCATGAGTAAACCGCGCCCATCACCCAATTGCCCTGCCCATTGTCCAAACTGATGACCTGCATAGGCCATGGCTAATGGTTTAAAATCAGCTGGCACGTATTGACCACCTAAAATATCCACCCAGTGAGTCATCAGCTCGTCATTCTCTGCCCAGCCCAATTGCTGTGCCACTTGTGTATTGAAGTGTCCAGCACGTGGATTGTCGAGTGGTGTCGGCGGCTGCTCATGATAAAGGCGAGTGTCGAGGTTGGCATAGGTATTTTGATAACGCATACAGGCCGTTTCCATTAAAATATAAAAGTGAGGGTTTTACTATAACATAGCTCTCATATGTCATCGTTGCACTCTGTCCATCTCTTGTAATCTCTGCCCTAAAAACTAACCTTATTTAGCATTCTTAGTCTATACAGTACTTAGCTAGCAGGATAGAGCGGTTGCACTTAATCACCTTATTGCATTCTGTCATCTATGCTCTTGGGAGCGCATTAAATAAAAAGTATAAATCACAGACAAAAAAATCCCCCTATCTATGAGATAGGGGGAAGGAGAAACATTACTATTAATAATAATCAGCCAGTACCCATTCAATATCGATTACTTGGTAATTGGTTGGCTAAAATTTAAGCTGCCTTTTGACTGACACCGATAGAACGAAATGCGGTTTTGAGGTTGCTATTATGTTCAAGAATTTTTTGCTCAATCTTGGCATAATCATGCTTCAATTTATCATCAGCTTCGTGCAAGCGATCAGCGAATTCTGTCTTTTTAAGCTCGATTGTTTTGGCTTTTAGCGCTTGCCATTCTTCAACGGTTTGCGTGAAAGCATCGTATTCAAACTTAATGCGATCTTGGAAGCTCTTCATCGCATGAGGCAGATCAATACCGCTTACGGTTGCTGTCTCAATTTGCTGTTGCGCCGTTTTGAACTGCATTTGAACTTCAGCATGCTTGATCGTCGTGTCATCCACGGTACGAAGATCAGAAGTCAGACCAATCTTTGACAAACCAGCAATCAACCATTTGGTTGGATCATACTGCCACCATTTCACGCCATTACGATAGTCGTATTGGAAGAAGTGATGATAGTTGTGATAACCCTCACCCCACGTAAAGATAGCCAAGAAGAAATTGTCACGAGCCGTATTGGTATCGGTATAAGGACGAGTACCCAGCATATGGCATAACGAGTTAATAAAGAACGTAAAGTGATGCGTCAGTACTAAGCGTAGTAAGCCTGCGATGACCAATGTGCCCCAGACATCACCCAGTAGCCAACCAACAGCGGCAACCATGCCGACATTCATAGCCACGACCCACAGACCATAGTATTTATGCTGAATCTGTAGCACTCTGTCTTTGGTCAAGTCAGGGATGTTTTTATAATCAAACTTGCCGCTCGGGTAGTTACGTAACATCCAGCCAATATGACTGAACCAAAACCCGCGCTTCGCTGAATACGGATCATCCAAGCGATCATCAACATGACGATGGTGGACACGGTGACCTGAGACCCAGTCAAACGCAGAGCCCTGTACTGCTAAAGTAGAACCTAGCAATAAAAAGTTTCTGACAATTGGATGCGCTTTGTAAGCACGGTGCGCAAGCAAACGATGGTAACCCGCTGTGATACTCATGCCAGTCCATACCATAAAGGCACCAAACACACCCCATACAGGTGCACTCACGTCATGAGTAAATAAATACCATGGCGTAATGATAGCGGCGGCAATGGGTGTCGCTACCAAGATAGTCGCCGGAATCCAATTGATCGGTGCTTTTGTAAATTCAAACTCGCGCATGTCGATGCTTTGCTCTTTTGTCATAGCATCAGTTTGGTCAGAATCTTTAGCATAATTGCGCTTTGCAACAGGCTGCTCATCCAAAGCCATTTGCGCTTTTTTCTCATCAAAACGAGTTTTAAAACGCGTTACTTGAGTGCTGGCAGTCTTTACAAGCGTATCACCAGATTTGATAGCGAAACGTAAGCCTTTAAGCGGTAAGCCAAGTGCTTTTTTTGCAATCATATAATATCCCTAACGGTATTAATTTAAGTCCCCATAGTACCTGAAAAAACAGATAAAGTGAACACTTATACACTATAAAAATATTGCTAAATAACAATAACTTGTATGAATTATAGACGGTATTGTCCAAAAATAAGAATGACTTATCAGGCATGAAGGAGAAGTGTAACTAACACGCAAGATATGTATTGGCTGTATAGATTATTAAAAACCACCGATGAAGGTTTAGAAATAATAAACAGATCGTTTAAGGCAGCAATAGATGACTAGGAAAGTCAGTGATAATAACATCGGTATCCCATTTTATGAGCTGCTCGATAGTATTGATGTCATTGACTGTCCAAGCGCTTACGGGCAGACCATAGCGATGGCTGTGCTTAATGATGGCGTGGGTCAAGAGCGGGTAGTAAACCCCCAGTTGAATACAGCCAAGTTGTAACGCGGTATTGGTCGCTCTTGCTAAGGCCTCTGGGGTGCGAATAAGGAGCCCCCGCGGCACATGAGACAATAACTTATGACGTTGCAACCGATTATGCAGCTCCATATCAAAGCTCGTTAGCACAATAGGTAAGTTTGCAAAGGTAGTGTTGATGAGCTCTCGCGCCAGTGCTTCAACCAATACTGCATAGTTGGTTCGGTTATGAGTTTTAATCTCAAGCTCAATCACACTAAACCCGCTAAGCACCGGTGCAATATTGGCCAAAGTCATGATGGGCTGACCAAACTGCAATCGGCATTGAATCTCTGTTAGACCCAATTGATCCACACGTGACTGTTGGCCACACATTCGCTCCAAATCATCATCATGAAACACAATTAAGTGACCATCAGCGTTCAGTTGTATATCAAACTCAACCCCTGCCAGGCCCTTTGTTTTCAGATTTTGAGAGTACTCAAAACCTGAAAACGTGTTTTCTAAACTTTCACCACGTGCGCCTCGATGGCCCAACAGACGCGTATTTTTAAAATTTACCATATCAAATGACTACTGATGGATCTTACGAGTCATCATATATCGTCATAGTAGCAGCGTCTAACAAAATCTTTGATATGACCAATACTGGTTGCATCTATTATCTGTAGCGAAAAACAACGTTGGCATTTGTTATGTTTTTGCAACAAAACACAGGTTTTACACACAATGAGGGGCGCTATTTGTATGTCCATGGGCTACACTAATGACCATTTCAACCAAACACCGTATAATGATGTGGTTTTCAACGCGACAACGTGATTGGTCTACATGATTGGTCTATAAAATCACGCTGTCGTTTGAGTGTTAAACACTGTCCATCAGTGGCGGTAAGAACCAGTAAATTGGGAGTAAAGTAACTATGAGCGTAGCAAATGTAAGTTTGAGCAAGTGGCATAAAGTAGCTGGAATTGGGTTGGTATGTAGTTTGGCGCTTGCCGGTTGTGATCGCTCAGAGGTGGAAGAGACTGACGATGCAGCAGAGATGACGGAACAAGAGCCAACGGCTACCAATGCTGCAGTTGCTCCTGCAGTCAGTTGTGATGACCCAATGGTACAAGATCGCCTCAAAACTGCGCTCAGAAATACGCTCAACCAACAGGCGCAAGCGTTGGCTACCAACTACGCAAATGATGCTGAGATCAGTTTAGCAAGCGGTGTTGTCAGTGATAAGACCAATGGTATCGTCATCGATGTGCAGAACGCAGCTATCTTGCAACAAGCCAACGATAATGGCATGACAACCTGTCAAGCAAGTGTCAGCATGACGCTGCCAAGCGAAGATTTGTACCAAGCCAGTCAGATACAAGCAGCCAATAATCAGCCAAGCCTACAGTCACGCTTAGCGCAAGATAATATTCGTATCAATAATAATATGCTCGTCGATGATGCCTTTACTTATGTTGTCGGTACACAAGGCGGGCAAGTCCGCACTCGTATTGCTGGACAGCCGGCGTTACTGACGGTCGTTGCAGATGTAATGGCAGGGTCTGTATTAAAAACCGCTATGGATGAACAACGTGCCCAGCGCGCCGCTGAACGTCCTGCACCTGCACAGAACACGCAGCCAGCGCCCGCTCGTCAGCAGCCAAGAACAGTAACACCCGTTGAGCCGATTCGCCCGACTCAGCCTGCCACGCCGCCGACCATCAACAAACCTGCTAGCAGCCAAAACAACTCAGCAGAGAATAATCAGCCTGCCGCTCCTACTGAGACGAGCAAACCAGTAACGCCAACGACGCCAAAAGTAGTGCCTAAAGATGAAACTATCGACATGGTCATTATTGAAGACGAGAGCGCTACGTATTAATCAGTCTGCTTTATGCTTAATTTTATCAGTAGCTTACAACAGGTAGTTAATAACTATCGTTGAGTAAAAAACCCCGCAACATTATTGTTGTGGGGTTTTTTGTGAGTATTCAAATACTAACCTGAGGGTCGGTCTAATCTATTAGTGATGGCTAATGATTTTTAGTGGTTTTCATTAATTTTCAGAAAAATGCTGCAACACTTTACTGTCCCACAGTACTTCAGAGACTTGTTCTGGGTCTGTACAGAAACGCGCCGCGACAAATAGCCAATCCGATAGGCGATTGATAAGGCTGATGGCAGTGTTGCGTATAGCAGACGGGCGCTGCTCTTTTAATAATACCGCTTGGCGCTCAGCTCGGCGACAGACACTACGTGCGACATGCAATTGGCTCACCAGTACAGAACCTGTCGGCAAAATAAAATCTTTTAGCGGTGGCAATGTGCTATTCATCGCATCGATTTTTTGCTCGAGCCATTCGATATGCATGGCATTGACCCCTTCGTACTCTGGCATAGCAAGCTCACCGCCGATATTGAACAACAAGTGCTGGATAATGACTAGGGACTGAGAGAAGTCCTCGCTAATAGACTGGTCTTTACTTTGTTGTAACTGTGCGCGTACCAGACCGATGTGTGAGTTGAGCTCATCGATATCACCCATAACGTTGAACAGATTGTCAGCTTTGCTGAGCCGACTGCCATCAGCCATACCAGTGCTGCCGTCATCTCCAGTACGTGTATATATTTTGCTTAAGCGATTGCCCATCTTTATATCCTTAGTGGTTTTTATCATTGAAGGGTGGTAGTTGCATGCTCATTGTAGTATTTTACGCCTGTTTTCGCTAAGATAATGGGTTACGTTTTATATTTCGGTATTAACCGTAGTTAATTTTTGACAATTATAATCATACTATCGCTATGGCTGGACTCGTTCGCTGTAGCTGATATCTTTAATTTTTCTATTTTATTTATGCTAAAAGGTTCTCTTACTATGACCACACCACTTACAGATGCGATGTCTCAGCTGTCCATTTATGACTCACTGACTGGCGGCAAACGCCAGTTTGAACCGCTCAAAGCAGGGCAGGTGGGCATGTATGTGTGTGGCATGACTGTCTATGACTATTGTCATATCGGACATGCTCGTGTGATGGTCGGGTTTGATATGGCGGTGCGTTGGTTGGCACAATTGGGTTATGACGTGAACTATGTGCGCAACATTACCGATATCGATGACAAGATCATCGCGCGCGCGGCTGAGAATGGTGAAGAGATTGGCGTATTAACGCAGCGTTTTATTACGGCAATGCATGAAGATGCGACGGCGCTCGGTTGCGAGATGCCAGATGCTGAGCCACGCGCAACTGATCATATCTATGACATGCAGCAAATGATTGAGACGCTCGTCACTAGCGACTATGCGTATGCAGGTGATAATGGCGATGTCTATTATGCGGTTGATAGTTTTGCAGACTATGGCAAACTATCGAAGCGTAATCTCGACGATATGCAGGCAGGATCGCGAGTAGATGTCGAAAACGATAAGCGCAACCCGTTTGATTTTGTACTGTGGAAAGCTGCCAAGCCTGACGAGCCGCAGTGGGCTTCACCTTGGGGACAGGGGCGCCCAGGGTGGCATATTGAATGCTCAGCGATGTCGACTAAATGCTTAGGTAATACTTTTGATATTCATGGTGGCGGTCATGATTTGCAATTCCCGCATCATGAAAACGAGATCGCGCAGTCTGAGGCAGCAACTGGCTGCGAATACGCACGCAATTGGATGCATGTTGGTTTTATCAATGTCGATGGCGAGAAGATGTCTAAATCATTAGGCAACTTTTTTACCATTCGTGATGTGATGGCAAAGTACCTACCAGAGACGGTAAGGTTCTTTTTGTTGTCTAGTCATTACCGTAGCCAAGTCAATTTCTCTGATAGTGCTTTGGATGAAGCACATAATAGCCTAAGTAGGCTATACAACGCATTAAAATTAGCTGAACAACGAAAAGAGCAGACAATCGTAGTAGATGCAGACTTGGTTGTTAGCGCATACGGTAGTGACGCAGGTCAGCATTTTATCAAAGCAATGAATGATGACTTCAATAGCTCGACGGCAATCAGCGTCTTGTTTGGTCTCGCCCGCGATATCAACAAAGCTATCAAAGCGGAAGACATAGACACAGCATGGCAGTTAGCACAGCAACTAAAAACCCTAGCGCAGGTGTTGAATATCCTGCAACAGCCAGTGCAGCAGTTTTTGCAAGCGGTGATTGGTGATCAGGCAGAAGGTGGTCTGAGTGATGCGGTTATTGATGGGCTAATCATCGAACGCGCAGAGGCCAAAGCGGCCAAAAATTTTGCACGTGCTGATGAGATTCGTGAGCAGTTAAAAGACGCTGGCATTGAGCTTGAAGACAGTCGCGCTGGTACGACGTGGCGCCGTGCCTAAATTGAGTAGTTACCATTTATAATTTAAATAGTGAACATATAGTTGTAAATTAAGTCAGCGCTATGCTGGCTTTTTTTTGTACACTACATTAGGTTAAAGCATATCAAATGCAACTTTTATACCCACTTCCATTTTAGACTACTGGCTTTGAAATATGACTACTCTAAAAAATACTACCGTTGATGCTCATGTTGCTGCACCGGCTGTAAGCCATCGGAGTGGACATATAGAGCATCACAATATAGAGCATCCTAGTGTTCGCCATCATGCACTAAAAACCATGTTAGGCTTTTTTATTATAGCCATCAGTGCCCTTCATACACCTGTCAATGCAGCAGATACTAATGCTGAAACAAGCGGCAGTGAACAGAACCATTCGCAAGAAATTAGTAAGCCGGACAATCTAGCGGAATATGCTGTCCAACAGGTAAACACGGTCAAAAGTACTAGCGTCAATCTCTCCGATATCAGCGAAGAGATATTTGACCCGACAGAGCGTAGCGCGGTAGAGCAAGCGGGAACACTACAAGGCGATACTGGACTGACGGGCGAATATAATGCAAATTATTATCTGCTCAGCACCATCAATGAAGGACTACCACCTCTAAACAAGCCGCCCAATCTGGCGACACCACTCGCAACCTTGGAGTTTTTCCAGTCGGCAGTAATGAAGCAGCAGTATGACTTGGCAGCTTACGCACTCAATATGAACTTGATTGATGAGCAAGATCAGCGCAGCCGTGCGCTTGATCTGACCAAGCAACTGGATTATCTGCTCACTCAAAAAGAGCTATATGTGTTCGATGATATGCCAGATCGCCCCGATGGTTTGATTGAGCCGCCGCTTGGCAATGGTAGCAGTGTCATGGGTATTCCTAGACGCTCGATCCAACTTGGCTATATTGAATATCGAGAGCGCCAAGTGCCCATTCATTTGGAGCGGGTACGAGTAGAGGATCAAGCGCCAACATGGGTGTTCTCTGCGCAAACCGTTGGCAATATCGAAAATCTGTATGAACAGTATCATCCGGCAGAGTTTGAGCGGTATCTACCGATTTGGTTAAAACTAAAGTTTTTTGGGATTGCGCTATGGGAGTTTTTATCGTTAGTGCTCTTTTTCTTATTGACCATGGGTTTAGGGTGGCTACTGAGTAAAGGTACAGAAAAGCTCATCAATCGATATGTCGATGAGGAGAAATATAACAAGTACACCAATAGTGCTAATGGTGTGACTGACTTGGTCAGTAAGCTGACGGTACCATTGACATTTACCATCAGTTTTTCACTCGTTTTTACCTTAGTATCTGGTGGATTTCCTTATCTAGATGCCGTCGCATCCTCCATCCGTCCTCTAATTTGGACTGGACTGGTACTGAGTGCCATGTGGCTTGGTATACGTGTTATCAATTTTTTTGCCAATCGCTATCAAGACCTACAGATCGAAAACTTGGCAGAGGAACACTTTGACAAAGTTCGTCGTCGTCGCACTTATGTATCGATATTTCGGCGCGTCTTTATATTTGTCATGGTATTAGGCAGTATTTGGATAGGTCTGAGTGAGTTTGCCAATATGGAAGGGCTTGGTAAGACATTACTGACCTCGGCTGGTATAGCAGGCGTGGTGCTTGGTATCGCTGCACAGCCCATACTGGGCAATATCATCGCTGGGGTACAGGTGGCGGTGACGCAGCCTGTACGTATTGGCGATAGTGTAATAATGGAAGGTAATTTTAGTACCGTTGAAGACTTGCGTTACACTTATGCAGTACTCAAAACCTGGGATGAACGTCGATTGATCGTGCCAATGCGTGAGCTAATCACCGAAAAAGTAGAGAATTGGTCTCATACCGAAGTGCATCAGACTTGTCCGGTATTCTTATACATCGATTATGGCGCAGATATTGATGCCATTCGTCAGCACTTTATATCAGTGACCAAAGAAAATGAGCTCTGGGATGGAGATACTGAGCCTGAAATATTTGTCGTTGATGTGACAGAGAATACCGTTCAGCTGCGCGGTGCAGTTGCAGGAGTAGGTCCCATAGAGGCGTGGACCCTTGCTTGTGAAATACGTGAGCAAATGCTTGGTTACTTATATGAGCAGCAAAACGCGTACCTACCGACAGAGCGTTTTACCTTAAAGACAGGCGAGTAACTTTAGAGTAAACTCATTAGAGGTATAAGGTGCTTATTGATAGACAAACGCTGCATAGTTTGTCTATCAATGTACAAAGACTCATTTATACAAAATAATCTGACAAATAGACTATGTCAGAGAGGCGCTTATTTGTTATAATGTGGCGTTATTTTTATAGGATAACTGAGTGGTTAGCAATAAGTCGACACTGCGCAGGCAGCTGCAACGACTGATATGTTAAGCCATGAATTCCTACCCATCAAAATAACCACCACTAGGGGTCTGTATGTTGCGAATTGTCGATGAAGCCTTAACCTTTGATGACGTTTTACTATTGCCAGCCTATTCGGAAGTTCTGCCAAAGACTGCTGATCTTTCTACTCGTTTGACCAAAAACATCACGCTTAACCTTCCGCTTATCTCTGCGGCGATGGATACTGTGACTGAGTCTGAAATGGCCATTACGATGGCACAGCTTGGTGGCATGGGTATCTTGCACAAAAGCATGGATATTGAAAAACAAGCCACCCAAGTACGCCGTGTTAAAAAATTTGAAGCGGGTACTGTTGTTGATCCTATCACTGTACATCCAGAGATGACAATTGGTGAGCTACTGCGTTTGACCCAAGATAACAATATCTCAGGTGTTCCTGTCGTCGAAAAAGGCACAGATAATGTTGTGGGTATCGTCACTCACAGAGACTGGCGCTTTGAAACCAACCTCTCACTACCAGTTAGTCAGATCATGACGCCAAAAGAGCAGCTGGTAACGGTGCAAGAAGGCGAGAGTAACGAAAATATTAAAAGATTGCTCCATGAACACCGCATCGAAAAAGTTATCGTGATTGATGATAACTTCCGTTTGCGTGGTTTGATTACGGTCAATGATTTTGCCAAAGCTGAAAACAACCCAAATGCTTGCAAGGATGACCAAGGTCGTCTGCGTGTTGGTGCCGCGGTTGGTACTGGTGCAGACACACAAGCACGTGTTGAAGCATTGATCGCTGCTGATGTCGACGTGATCGTTGTTGATACAGCGCATGGCCACTCAAAAGGCGTGATCGACAAAGTATCATGGATCAAGAAAAACTATCCGCACGTTCAAGTTATCGGTGGCAATATTGCAACTGGTGAAGCAGCAATAGCCCTACGTGATGCAGGCGCTGATGCCGTAAAAGTTGGTATCGGTCCTGGTTCTATTTGTACTACTCGTATCATTGCGGGTATTGGTGTACCGCAGATCTCTGCTATTGACAACGTCGCTAGTGCATTGAAAGACAGCATTCCACTGATTGCTGACGGTGGTATCCGCTATTCAGGTGATATGGCAAAAGCCATCGCTGCTGGTGCATCATGCATCATGGTTGGGTCGCTTATGGCAGGTACAGAAGAAGCACCAGGTGAAGTTGAGCTGTTCCAAGGTCGCTATTACAAAGCTTACCGCGGTATGGGTAGCTTGGGCGCGATGTCAGGCTCAAATGGTTCGTCAGACCGTTATTTCCAAGATGCCAAAGATGGCGTAGAAAAACTGGTACCAGAAGGTATCGAAGGCCGCGTCCCTTATAAAGGTCCAGTTGCCGGTATTGTCAATCAATTGGTGGGTGGTTTGCGTTCATCTATGGGTTATACAGGCTCAGCGACTATCGAAGATATGCGTACCAATCCGCAGTTCATCAAAGTGACTTCAGCAGGCATGAAAGAGTCACATGTTCATGATGTGCAGATTACTAAAGAAGCACCGAACTACCGAGTAAGCTAAACGGTACTTTGAAGTCCTGTACGGTCTCAAAGTCAGCCCAGTTTAAGGGCTACAGTGGTCTTGAGATACAAACAGCCAACAATGCTTTGTTATTGTTGGCTGTTTTTTTTGTAAAATACAAAACAGATTATTACAATAATGATTTTGCCTACATATGTGTTAGGCCTTTTATTTCGGACTTGAGGAAGAGACATAATGAGTTATTTTGGTACTGATGGTATCCGTGGAAAATTTGGCGAGTTGCCTATTACACCTGACTTTATCTTAAAACTGGGTTATGTCACGGGACTGGTTCTCATAGAAAATAATGAAAACCCTGCGCGCAAACCAAGTGTGGTCATTGGAAAAGATACTCGTCTCTCAGGTTATGTTATTGAAGGCGCATTGCAGGCAGGGTTCAATGCGGCTGGTGTTGACGTTCATATGCTCGGTCCACTACCGACGCCTGCTATTGCACATTTAACGCGCAGCTTCAACGCTTACGCTGGTGTTGTTATTTCAGCTTCACATAATCCTTATTATGACAACGGCATCAAGTTCTTTTCTGGCAACGGCAAAAAAATCAGTGATGAGATGCAAGCGTCTATCAATGATAAGCTGACAGCCATTATGGGTAGCACTGATAGCAATGATGTCACTATGCCTATCGTCGATCCTTCACAGCTGGGCAAAAATAATCGAATCAATGATGCAAAAGGTCGATACATCGAGTTTTGTAAAGGCAGCTTTCCCTATCAGTATGATCTTAGTCATTTAACCATCGTGGTTGATTGTGCCAATGGGGCAGGTTATAGCGTAGCACCTAGAGTAATGCGTGAGCTGGGCGCCACTGTTATCGCTATCAATAATACACCTGATGGTATCAATATCAATGCTGATTGTGGCTCTACACATCCTGAAGGTCTACAAAAAGCAGTACTCGAGCATGAAGCAGATGTCGGTATTGCATTAGATGGTGATGGTGACCGTATCGTAATGGTCGATGAGATGGGTAATTTAATCGATGGTGATGGTATTTTGTACGTGCTTGCGACCCAAGCGACAAACAAAGCCAAAGGTGTCGTTGGTACGCTTATGAGCAACATGGGCTTAGAGTTGGCACTAAAAGCGGTAGATATTGAGTTCACTCGTGCAAAAGTAGGCGATCGCTACGTGATGCAGGACTTAGAAGCCAATGGCTGGATATTGGGCGGTGAGCCATCCGGTCATATTTTATGTCTAGATAAGAGTAGAACAGGGGACGCCATCATTGCAGGCCTACAAGTATTGGCGGTGATGCAGGCAAGAGGACGTGCTCTGAGTGAGCTTGTGGAAGGTTTTGAGGTACTGCCACAAAAGCTAGTCAATGTGCGACTGTCTCAGATGCAAGACCCATTTCAGCATGAAGAACTGGTTGCTGCTTTTGATAAGGCTCAAGCAACCTTAGAAGGCCGTGGCCGTCTGCTCATTCGCCAATCAGGTACTGAACCTATGATTCGAGTCATGGTCGAGTCAGATGACGAAATAGAATGTGACGTAATGGCAAATGATTTGGCTGATCAGATCAAGTCAGTATTGGGTTAAAATCAATACTGAGCTAACAATCACTAAAATAATGACATCATAATTCTATAATAGGGAATGATCATGAGTATGGATTTTACCGACCAACGCCTTTCATACGAGAAAGGCGAGCTTGATCAACAGTCAGTACCAGCATCACCATTTGAGCTTTTCAAGGGGTGGATGGATGAGGCGCTTGCACAGAAGGTCCAAGAGCCTTATGCAATGAGCCTAGCGACATGCGGCGCAGATAATAAGCCTAGCGTACGTATCGTTTTATTGCGCGAGATTACCGATACCGGCATTGTCTTTTATACCAATTACGAAAGCGCTAAGGGACAGGATATTGCAGAGAATCCCAATGCAGAGGTGCTGTTTTTTTGGCATGAGCTCGAGCGTCAGATTCGTATCAGTGGTCCTATTGCTAAGATTGATGCTGATAAGTCTGCGAGCTACTTTCAAAAACGCCCGCACGATAGCCAAGTAGGTGCGTGGGTCAGTCAGCCGCAAAGTGGTGAAGTTGCAAATCGTGAGGTCATGGAGCAAACGTTTGAACAACTTCAAGCGGCACATCCAACCAATACTGCGGTACCGACGCCAGCGTTTTGGGGTGGGTATGAGATTACGGTTGAGAATATTGAGTTTTGGCAAGGTCGCGCCAATCGTATGCATGATCGAATTATGTATGCGAAAGAGAGCAGTCATGATGGACATGAGGTAAGCTGGACTACCAAGCGTTTACTACCATAGTTGCTAGGGTTTCACGCTATAGACTATACAAAAATAAAAAAGCCACTCTAGACCCAGTTTCTTTGGTATCTAGAGTGGCTTTTTTACATGAATTATTTAGCTTATTCGGTATTATATTTTATTTAACTTTCTATTTAGCATCGGCATCAGTATCGACATCAACGGAGACTGACATACCAGGACGCAAACGCGTAAGCTCAGGCTGATTTTGGTCTAAGTCTATCCGTACTGGGATACGCTGAGCCACTTTTATATAGTTGCCTGTTGCAGGATTGGCCGCACCTGCACTAAACTCACTGCCAGTCGCTGGTGAGATGTTACTTATGTGCCCCGTAAATTTGGCACCGCCAAGCGCATCGACATGAATGGTTGCAGGTTTACCGACTGCCATACTGGCAATCTGAGTTTCTTTGAAATTTGCAATAATCCAAATGCCTTTCGGTACGATATACATGAGCTGAGTACCTGCGCTAACGTACTGACCTTCTTTAACACTGACCTGGCTAAGCTGACCCGCTTCAGGTGCTGTAATAATAGTATTGTCTAGATTGATTCTTGCTTGCTTGACGCCTGCTTCCGCATTTTTGATGTTCGCATCCAATGAAGGTCGACTGCCACTGGTTTTTGCCCGGCTTTCTTGCGCAGATTGTAGGTTTGCTTCTGCTTGTTGCAAACTTGCCTGTGCTTGAGCGAGTTGTGCTTTGATATGAGCCACTTCTGCTTTTGATACAGCGCCAATAGCATCTAAACCTTGGTAGCGATTGACGTCTTCGCGAGCACTCTCTACATTGATTTTGGCACTGTATACATCCGCTCTGCGTGCTTCGATCTGTGCTTGACTCGATTGTGTATCTTGATCATTAGTAGCGCGGTTAGTGACAGCGACTTCAGTGTTGGCTTGGGCTTGTTCGAGCTGCTGCTGAAACGTTCGGTCATCTATTTTTATCAGTAAATCACCTGCCTTCACATTAGCAAAATCTTCCACTGCCACTTGAGTGACATAACCAGAAACTTGCGGGCTGATAATGGTTGTCTGACCTTTGACAAAAGCATTATTGGTCTGTTGCGTGGTAGGTGTAAATGGGGGGAGCTTCCACGCATACAATATCAATGCCACACCTATGACAATCAGCACGATCAAAAACGCTAAATTCAGATAGGGTTTTTTCTTAGGTGACCATCCAGTGGTGTCTGTAATGGGCTCTTTGGTTGGCATGGGTGTCTGAATGCTATCTGCTGGGTTTTCTGTAGCGTCTGCTGTCGTATTATTGCTATTTGGTATATCAGAATTTGCTGTTGTTTGTGTTGCATCTGTGGTCGTCTGTGCTTGAGTAGAAGACGATGCTATATGTGTATCTGTTGCTGGAGCACCAGTAGACGCCTGAGAGATTTGGTTAAGCTCATCTGGTTTTTTTTGGCTCATGACGTACTCCTAAGTTTTCAATAAAAATACCAAACAGGTTTAAAGGTGATTGTTGGGATAATAGACCCAGTTATTTGGTTTCACGCATTTTTGCAATGACAGCGAGCTCTGTAGCCAGCGGGTTGCGTTTGTGGTAACGGTTATAAATATAATTGAGCAGTAAAATAATCGTAACAGCTGTGGCAAGGACGGCCATCAAAAAGAACAGATCGCTATACGCTGCCACTGCTGCTTGGCGCTGAATATCTTGCAGCACTTGGCTTACTGCACCAGCATTTGCTTGGGCAGCGTCAGTGGTCTGACTTGATAGCATATTACGAGTACTCGCTATTTGAGCGCTAAAAGCAGGATCACCCAAATTAAGTGAGCTGACCATATCTGCATAGTGTGATTGTGTACGAACAGTCGTAAACGCTTGAATAGCTGCTGCACCTGCCAAGCCGCCAATCGTTTGGGAAATACCAAAAATAACGGAAAAACTAATAATATAGGCAGGACCACTGGCAATCGCACGCAAAAACCCTTCAAAAACCAAAGGCCCCATAAAATATACGGCGGCAAAGGCAATTAAAAACTGGCTAAGATAAAACATGTAAGGTGCTGAATTAATAGACACTCCAACATCCATCCAAGAACCCAACGCTATCAATGCTACTGCAAAAATGACAGGCCTGCGTAAATCCATTGGATTGGTGCTAAAAACACTAATGACCAAAGCCAATACACTGGCGGCCAATATGACGATATAAAAGGTAATCAGCTGATCACCGCCGTAGCCTAGCGTGGCAAGTAATCCTGCGGCGCCGACAGTCTGTTCAGAAAGCAAGATTCGCATCACAGCACCTGTCACCATAAAGGCGATAATATTACGACTACGCATCCAGCGGACTTGTAACATTGGGTTTTTGCGATGAGTCTCAATCCATAATGCAATGCTAATCCCAACGATAGCAATAATAAGCGGATAAATGAGCCAAGGCGTCGTCCACCATAATATTCGACCCTGTACCAGTACAACAGCCAACGCGGCCAAACCACTGGCAAAAAAAGCAAAGCTTAAAAAATCAAGTTTCTCAAATACTTTTTCGATATTACCTGGTGGTAGTTCCAAAAGATTAATCAGTCCAAAGCAAATCAATGCCAAACCAAGTTGGAATAAGAATAAGTTTTCAAGCTGACCATCGATGGCAAGGTAGGGCGAGATGATACGTGATAGAGGAATACCAAACTGCACCAAGCCAAATCCTAGTATCAAGCCACTAGTCCGTTTGACGGTTGGCATGCCTTGTAGGCAATAGAATAATCCCAATATGGTCATGCCACTGGCCACCATGCCGCTAAGTCCTCTTGCGACAATCTCTAGATAATAGGGCTCGATTCTAATACTAGGCGTATCTAGCAAGTGGCTACTAATCAGCCATTGCAGACTTGTGGCAGCCAGTAGGAAGAATAAAGTGATCTTACTAAAAAGTGACATGCCAAATTGCTGACGGATCTTGTACAGCAGGACAGTAATACAAGCGTTGGTCATGTTGTAACTCACAGATATCCAGCCTCCTTCAATAGGCGCTAATCCCATCTCGCCCTGTATTTGAGAGAGGTTTGCAACAAGTAGACCATTTTGGAAGCTGGCTGTGAGACCAATAAATATTCCAATCAGTAGATAAAATACTTTGCGGCGGGTAGGGTGATCAGGATTGGCTGGAGAGCCTACCATGAGTGGTTTTTCATGGGGCTTAAACTGGTATTCGTTAGTCATGGGCGGACCACAATCTGTATAAAGAAATGAAGCAACATAGGACAAATTCCAGACGGGGAGTCAGGACAGTGTCATTGGTGTTTTAAACGTCAAAGGTCAGTCGATTGACTGAGGGAGTATGAGGGGTAACTCAATAATCGCTAAAAAGATTTTATCACGAGTTCGGCGGAGCTTCTGTCATGTGCACGTAAATTATAAGCCACGTGGCAACGTGGTGTCGGTTGTGTACGCCTAACTCTCAATCTCTTACATACCAAAGCGAGTTTTACTTCCTTTATCACTGCACTGTCGTTATTCTTATACTGTCGCTACCACTACAAGCACAAAATAGAGTTCGCACAAAAAACAGCTCTATAAAGAGCTGCTTATGTACATCATACGATTGATATGCAGTAATTAAAACAAAAGTCTAGATAGACTCGTCATACTTTGCTTCTAACTGCATAGCGCGCTGATAGCTATCCAGACTGGCAAGCGCTTCAGCGTATTGTTTGATATGAGGATAAGCGTCAAGCTTTTGACGCTTGGCCAAAATAATCAAATCAAATGACAGCATAAAGTCAGCACCGCTGAGCTTATCACCGACGATAAAGGATTTGCCTTCAACCGATGTGTCCAAATATTTGAACAATCTTGTCTTTTCTGTCTCGATATAACCATTCAAAAACTCATTGTCATCGATGCCTGCTTTTTTGGTAAATAGCTCTAGCATCAATGGCAACATGAGTGAGCTCTCAGCAAAGTCGATCCACTGTAAATAGTAGCCATAATCAGAGCTACCAGTTTCAGGGCGTAGACGCTCTGGTGCAAACCTCTCAATCAGTAACTCAGTGATAGCGCCTGACTCAGCATAAACCTGTCCATCGATCTCGATAACCGGAGATTTACCAAGTGGATGCACAGCTTTTAGAGAGTCTGGTGCCAAATGAGTTTTGGCATCACGTTGGTGACTAACAACTTCGTAAGGCACGCCTAACTCTTCTAGGAGCCAAAGCGTACGCAACGAGCGTGATTGATTGAGATGGTGTAAGCGAATCATAATATCGACCTTAGTACATGATGTGATTTATTAGTTTCTGGGTCTTAACCTTTTAGCTTGGCCACAAGACGCGTAGCTGCTTCTTCTGATGAGGCTGGGTTTTGACCAGTGATTAATAGACCATCTTCGACGACAAACGATTCCCAATCCGCTGCTTTTTCGTAGTTGCCACCATTAGCTTTGAGTGCATCTTCTACCAAGAATGGCACAACGTCTGTTAGGCCAACGGCATCTTCTTCTGAATTAGTGAAACCAGTGACTGTTTTGCCTTTTACTAAGTACTCACCATCAACTTTTACGTTCTTGAGTGCTGCAGGAGAATGACAAACAAACGCGACAGGCTTATCTTGCTTGACAAAAGTCTCAATCAGATTGATAGAGTTCTTATCTACTGCCAAGTCCCATAGTGGGCCATGACCACCAGGATAAAAGACTGAATCAAAGTCTTCCGCTTTCATATCAGCAAGTTTTTTGGTATTGGCCAAATGCTCTTGAGCGTCTTTGTCGTCTTTGAAACGCTTAGTATCTTTGGTCTGCGTGTCTTCAGTATCACTACTAGGATCTAGTGGTGGCTGACCACCAGCAGGAGAGGCTAGGGTTACGTTGACGCCAGCATCTAAAAATGCATAGTAAGGGGCTGCAAATTCTTCTAACCAAAACCCTGTTTTTTTACCAGTATCGCCTAGACGGTCATGAGAAGTTAGTACCATTAAAATGTTCATAGTTTTCCTTATTTATTGTTTATTGTGAGTGAACAGTTGAGTCGCAGTCATTAAATGACTGTTAGTATTATTCCTGCTTCAAACGTAATTTTCAGTAGTGATCTTAGCTAGTTATGTTGTTAAGTAGTTATTAACAGCTACTGACAACTGTCAGTAGCTACTTAACGTCAGCTACTTTGACAACTGTTTTGCCAAAGTTGGCACCGTTTAACATATCGACGAAAGCATTGGGTGCATCGTCTAGACCATCAGCGATATATTCTTTGGTTTTGACATCGCCTGATTCTACCCATTTGCTCATGGTTTCTAAGAACTCTGGGAAGTGATCACCATACTCTTCAAAGATAATAAAGCCTCTGACCGTTAAACGCTGGCTTAAGATAAGACCCATCAGCATGCCTAAGCGGTCTTTACCATCAGGTAATTCGGTTGCGTTGTACTGTGATACAAGGCCACATACAGGGATACGCGCATGATCGTTTAACAGCGGTAGAACAGCATCTAACACTTGACCGCCGACGCTTTCGTAGTAGATGTCAATACCATCTGGGCATGCAGCTTTTAATTGCTCAGCAAAGTCGTCAGCTCTATGGTCGATACAGACATCGAAGCCAAGTTCGTTAACCGCAAAGTCGCATTTTTCTTTGCCGCCTGCCACACCGATAGTACGTAGACCATATTGATTACCAACTTGACCAACCGTTGCACCGACAGGGCCAGTAGCCGCTGCGACAACTAAGGTTTCGCCTTTTTGTGGTTTACCAATATCAGTCAGACCCATGTAACCCGTGAATCCAGGCATACCTAACACGCCCAAACCATAAGATGGGTTTGACATGTTTTTGTCCAGTTTAAGGACACCTTCGCCATCACTGACGCTATAGTCTTGCCAGCCTGAGTTTGATACCACCAAATCACCGACAGCAAATCCATCGACATTGGACTCGACGACCTGAGCGACCGTGCCGCCCATAATGACATCGCCGACTGCTAAAGGATCAGCGTAGCTTTTTGCATCACTCATGCGTCCACGCATATACGGATCTAATGATAGGTATACCGTGCGTAGTAGCATCTCATTTTCGTTTGGCGTTGGAATATCGCTGGTTGCCATATCAAAGTTATCAGCGGTTGGTTCACCATTAGGGCGGCTGGCAAGTTTGATTTGACGGTTTACTTCTTGATTTTGTTGTTTGTCGAAGCTCATGATAGGACTCCTTTATAGTTATTCATTGTGATTATAATAGTGGTGTTAAATGTAGTAGCTATTTAGCATGGAATAGCTACTACTATAGATAGCATAACGATATGTATTTTTTATTAATATGATAATGTTTCTGACTACGAGGCTTTGCTAGTTACAGCACGCTCCAAGATACGACGTGACACATCTAAGTCATTTTTGCCATGTTCACCAAGCTTAACCATGTTATGGGCTTCGAGCTGTTTGATGATTGGGTCAATTGCTGACTCAGTCAAATCAACATCTTCTAGGCTAACTGGCAAGCCAAGCTCGCGGAAGAAGTTTTCAGTATAGACAATAGCGGTCTCGATGATGGTGTCATCATCCTGATCGGTATCAGTGATGTTCCATACATTGCGTGCATACTGAAGCAGTTTTTCTTTTTTGCTTTCTTTTAGCTCACGCATTACTGATGGCAAGACGATGGTTAGCGTACGTGCATGATCGATAGCATGCAATGACGTCAGTTCATGACCAACCATATGCGTTGTCCAGTCTTGAGGTACGCCTGTACCGATTAGACCGTTCAGTGCCATAGTCGCTGTCCACATAATGTTTTTACGTGTTTCTAAGTTGTCTGAATCTTGCTTAACCACTAGACCTTCATCGATAAGGATCTTTAGTAAGCTTTCAGCAAAGGCATCTTGAACTTTTGCATTTACTGGATAAGTCAAATACTGTTCCATCACATGGACAAATGCATCAGCAACACCATTCATAACCTGACGCTCAGGTAGGGTAAGTGTTTTGATTGGATCTAAGATTGAGAATTTAGGAAAGGCAAGTGGGTTACCAAATGGTAGTTTTGCTTGACGCTCGCTATAGTTGATCACGCCGCCCGAGTTCATCTCAGAGCCCGTTGCTGGGATCGTCAATACTGCGCCTAAGTCCACAGCTGAGTCGATGTTTTTGCAATACCCAGTCAGCGCATCCCAAGCTTGGTCGCGTGAGACAGTACCGTCTTCCTCAGTGAGTGAGGAGACGAGTGCAACGAATTTGCTACCATCGATGACTGAACCACCGCCAACTGCTAATAGGAAGTCAATGTTGTGTTCATTGACCATATCAGCAGCTTTCAAGAGCGTTGTGAACTCTGGGTTAGCTTCGATACCACCGAATTCAAAAACAGTGCGGTTACCACTTACTGCCAAGGCGTCTTTTACTTCATCTAATGTACCAGTACGCTGCGCTGAACCGCCACCGTAAGTAATCAGAACGCGGGCATCAGTAGGTACTAGGTCTGATAACTGTTCGATTTGACCTTCGCCGAAGACGATACGTACTGGATTGTAATATTGAAAGTTGTTCATAAAATTCCTAATGTTAATGAAATGGTTCTGTTAAATGTTTGATATCAAACAATGAGTGGCGAGCAATGCTTATACGCATATACTCTGAATATTTATGCGCATTATACACCAATTAGACCAGTCGTCTAGGAATGTTTACAAAACTGTCGTATAAAATGTTTTGGTCTAAGACAGTAAGAGGGACAAAAGCGCTAGGGATAAATGGTTATATATAAGAGGGTAGGTAGCGGCGTATGGACAGTATTAAGGTTAAACGCTTATCCGGCATGCTGTTTATATTAAATGCAAATTAATTAAAGACGACTTATCTGAAAACTTACAACAAATAAAAGCTATCCGAAGATAGCTTATTAAAAAGGTGTATGAAAAATATATTAGCTTAAGAACCTATTGGCCTAAATATCTATCGACCCATCTGAGTCGTCGTCATTTGCCATATTTCAGCCAAAGGCGTATTCGTTTGGCTGATTTTGGCCATCAAGCTTGCTCCAAGCCAGGCAAAATACCAGCGCTTGGCCATACTCTCAGCTGAGATATTATCTAGACGAGGTACTGAGCCATCTATCCATCCAGCCTTGATCTGCTCAGTAAGCCAAAGGGTAGTTTGCTGATAGCCCGTGTCGAGTGCTTTGCGCATCGTCTCTGACATATCAGCGACTTCTGCACTTAGCTTGACCACCAAGCATCTCTCGTGGTCGCAGCCATTCTGCTGTGTGTCGTACCAATTTTGAAAGTAGTCATACAGTTTTTGCTGAGCGGTAACGTTCTGAGCATCGATAATATCTAAGCGCGCTTTGTATAGGCTAAAATAGTGACCAATAATAGCTTCACCAAACGCTTCTTTAGAAGCGAAATAATGATAGAAAGATCCTTTAGGAACACCTGCTGTGTCCAAAATTTGCTTTAAGCCAACAGCTGTAAAGCCTTTCTTAGCTACCAATTGGTAGCCAGTAGTCAGTAAGTGCGCCTTGGTATCTGGTGTTGTAGTCGTGTCTGTAACAGTAGACATAGATAGGATAGTCTCCCTTGATAGTGGTACAAATAGAGTAGTCAGGCTTCATTGAGCGTCATATTGTCGGCATATTCTAATAATATTTAGCTGTAGTGGTTACGTTTCATCAACAATATTTACTGACAAAGTTGTCTCGTTTTATTAAGAGCTATGGTAGCATTAGACCAGTCGTCTAGCAAGGTGGCTTTTATTCTTACCAGTCACAAAACAGATAGCCCATTGCTAATACACTATTTTAGATATTGAAGATAAATGTGTCACATAACAAAGTAAAATAAGGATTATTATGTCAACGAACGATACCAGTGCCTACAATGACTTTCATTTGCAATTCATCGCAGGTGAATGGCAAAAAGGCAAAGATGATAGCATTAATACCAATACAAATCCCTATAACGGCGATACGCTCGTAGAGATTCAGCAAGCGACCAAAGATCAGCTGAACGAAGCGTATGATGCTGCAACCCAAGTTCAAGAAGCGTGGGCCGCGCAGACGCCAGCAGAGCGTTCTGCTGTGTTGTATAAAGTGGTCAACATATTAGATCAGCGCCAAGAAGAAATCGTTGATTGGTTGATCAAAGAGTCAGGTAGTACTCGTATCAAAGCGATGGTTGAGTTCGGTGCGACACGCGCGATCACGCTTGAGGCAGCGACTTTCCCTAATCGTGTCCATGGCGAAATTCGTCCATCGAACACGCCTGGTAAAGAAAACTTCATTTACCGCGAGCCTATCGGTATCGTGGCAGTTATTAGCCCATGGAATTTTCCACTACATTTAACCCAGCGCTCGATTGCGCCAGCCTTGGCGTTGGGTAACGCTGTCGTATTAAAGCCTGCTAGTGACACGCCAGTGACAGGTGGTCTACTGCTTGCAAAAGTGTTTGAAGAAGCAGGTCTGCCAAAAGGTCTGTTAAACGTTGTGGTGGGTTCAGGTAGCGAGATAGGGGATGCCATCGTTGAGCACAAAGCGCCAAGCCTAGTGTCATTCACAGGGTCGACATCAGTAGGTAAACATATCGGTGAGCTGGCCAATGGCGGTGAGTACATCAAGCAAGTCGCGCTTGAACTGGGTGGTAACAGCCCGTTTGTTGTATTAAAAGATGCGGATATCGAGCAAGCTGTTAAAGCGGCTGCTTTTGGTAAATTCTTGCACCAAGGTCAAATCTGTATTGCGATTAATAGAGTGATTGTAGAAGACGAGATATATGATGACTTTGTAGAGCGGTTCTTGGCTCATGTTAAAACATTAAATGTAGGCGATCCAAACAAGCCAGACACTGCTGTCGGTCCAATCATCAATGAAAAACAACTCAAATCACTTAAGGATAAAATCGCTCAAGCACAAGAAGAAGGCGCTAAAATGGCATTGAGTGGCGAGATTGAAGGTCAAGTCGTACCGCCGCATGTCTTTACCGAAGTCACGCGAGAGATGGACTTGTCATGCAATGAAGTGTTTGGACCATTAGTAGGTATCATCCGTGCCAAGGATGAAGAAGATGCGTTGTCGATCGCCAACGACTCTATGTATGGGTTGTCTAGTGCGGTATTCACAGCCGATATGCAAAAGGGTCTGCGCTTCGCTCGCGGTATTCGAGCGGGTATGACTCATATCAACGATATCTCAGTCAATGATGAAAGCAATACACCATTCGGGGGTGAGAAAAACTCAGGTATCGGTCGCTTTAACGGCGAGTGGGTGCTTGAAGAGTTCACTAGAACGCATTGGATCTCAATGCAAAATGAACCACGTCAGTATCCATTCTAGTAGCCTTATACTAAAACGACTGGTAACAAAAAAGACCGCTTTGATAGCGGTCTTTTTTTATGGCTTTCAGCAATCAACTGAGAACAATACATGTGAGAGCCAGCTCGGGTATACCACGATTTTTAAAATGAGGATATGCCTTAGTCATTTATCTAGCATGAAAGCCCAATAATCCCTCAATCTCTTCGATAGTCATACGTCTCACCAGTGCTTGCTCTTCTACTGACAAACGATTGGTATGCTCCTTTATCATGGTATGAATACTCCGTGATATCTCAGAGGTTGTGGAGTAATACATTTGAGGCTGATCTTTCGTCAGTTTCATCAAAAACCGATTGATAAGTTTGCGTTTTTCGTCTGATTTATTCTCTTCAGCTGTATTTTCTTTAGTCATTATATTCTCCTAGAGGTAAGTTATTTAAGCAGCCAAGCTCTTGAGAGTCAATGGTTATAGTGATATTTAGGGTATGACATCTTGTCTAATCAACATCTGATATATGCTAAGTAGAGTTACTATCTTGCCTCACTGTTTGATGCTGATAAAAGATAGTGGATTTGTACCATTACTTCAAAAAATATGTCGCCTATTTGTTTCTACGTTTGCTTGCTTTCATATCCACTTGCTTCTCTGGTTTGACCATGTCTATAGCGTGCTCACTTGCCTTTTCTATACTCAAGTTACATTGAACTGCCTATGCAAGCTACTCTAAAATCTTAAACATCATAATTAAAATACATAGCACGAGGTTTAGGTATGTCACATCAGTCATCTGATAAAAATGTCACATTGGTCTTATTTCATAATGATTTGCGAGTAGCGGACAATGCGACATTGTCGACAGCAGCTAACCTATCTAGCAATGGAAAATTACTGCTTGTCTATGCATCGTCATTGGCGGAGGGGCTGAATGATATCAACAGTGACCCCGTTTATCATTATGACACTATGGGTAGTGCTCGCGAGCAGTTCTTGCAGGAAAGCTTGGCTGACTTAAATACATCACTGATGCAGCTTGGTAATAGACTGCTGTATCTAAAAAAAGACGCTGCATTGACAGATACGCTTACGCAGTTGCACGAGCTGATCGAGGTGCAACAAGTGACGGATATCTGTGTCAGTAAAACCTCTGATTATTATCAGAACCAGGTATATGCTTTACTACAGGATAAACACCCGCAAATACGTTGGCATACTGAAACAACGGCCACGTTATTTGATGCGTTACCGCTGGAGCATTTACCCAAGAGCTTCACCCAATTTCGTAAGAAAATTGAAAGCGATCATGATTTATTGCATGCAGAAGAAGACGCGACTATTTGTCCAATGCCAGAGTCACTGGCGCCAATACCTGAGAGTATGGCTGACAAAGATGAATATTTTTGTGACGCGCATCAATGCGACTTGCAAGAGGTCGATAGTTTTAGAGGCGGGGAGTCAAACGGTCTCAAACATTTGGAGCGTTATTTTGATTCTGAGGCACCAAGTACGTATAAGACCACGCGAAATGCGCTTGATAACTGGACACAGTCTACCAAACTCTCTGCGTGGCTTGCCAATGGTTCACTGTCTGTAAATACGGTATTAAATCGTCTGCGCCGTTATGAGCGTGACATTATTGCTAATGGCTCTACCTATTGGATATGGTTTGAGCTGCTGTGGCGCGAGTATTTCTATTGGTATGCAATGACGCATCAGCAAAAGCTATTTTGGTTCACAGGTATCGGTCAGCACATGCCATCAACTCAGCTAGATGAAGAACGTCTATCACAATGGACGCGGGGTCAAACGCCATATCCGATCGTTAATGCGTGCATGAATCAGTTGAACACAACGGGATATATGTCGAACCGCGGACGGCAACTGGTCGCAAGCTGTTTTGTCCATGAGCTGGGTCTTGACTGGCGTTACGGGGCAGCTTACTTTGAGCAACACCTCATTGATTATGATGTTGGCAGCAATTGGGGCAACTGGCAGTATTTGGCAGGTGTGGGTGCTGATCCAAGAGGATCTCGACAGTTCAACCTTAAAAAGCAAACCCAGCTATACGATCCAGAGGGTGCGTTTATTCGCCACTGGCAAGGCAATATTAAAAAGAGCGATGAATAATTGCTAAACATTGCGGATGTGCAGGCTACAGCTTTGAATAGACTAACCATACCATCAAAATAGGTTTAGACCATGAAAAAACCAAGTCCTTATCTCACTTTTGCAGGCGCTATACCCTTTATCGCCTGCGCGCTTTTACTGGCTATAGATAGTGATACGATACCTGTATTGGGAAAGACGACTGAGGTACTGAGTATATATGGCTTGGTGATTGCTTCGTTTATGGCAGGCGCGCATTGGGGTAATCATCTGAGTTTGGCTGATAATGATGGATGGGCTGTTAAATTGCCTTTTCTAAGCAATATGATAGCGCTTGTCTTATGGTTCGGGTTTTTAATACTATCTACGGTCAGCTTTATTTGGTTATTAGCAGCTAGTTTTGCCAGTATGTGGGTGATTGATTATGGTCTCAATCAAGCGCGTATCATTACTCAGAATTATTTTAAAGTGAGAACCTATGTCACAGGAATAGTAATAGTGTCTCTAATTGTAGCCGCTCTGCAGCTATAAGTTATGCAATATAGTACTAAAATATTCACTCTACGATTAAGTATATGGTTGTTCTAGCTTATGGTTGATTTAGCATATAGTTGTTCTAACATATGACTATCACTAGATATAATGGTTAGGTGCAACCAGTATTATTGAGCAAGATATTCAAAGGAGGCTACCAATATGGTAGCCTCCTTTGTATTGATAAAATCTATGTACACAGACTACGTTCGTCGATACACAAGTCTAGGCTGTTTCTAACTTGGGTCGAGCCTTTTTGATGGCTTTGACCAATGCTCTTTCAAATCCACCTTCTTTAAATTGTACAAGGTAGGAATGTGCCGCACAGAAATTACGAACGTCGCGCCATTCATGTGCCAGCGCTTCTGCCCAGTCACAATAATGCTTGCCAGCATTTGGCTCATTTTTCAGAGCTTTTTTGGTGGTGGGGTGTAGTATAAGCTCAGGTAAGACAGCCTCTAGTAGCTTCATTGGTGGACTCATAAATGTATCGTCAACATGCAAGCTTTGGCTAGCAGGGTGATAGGCCAGTAGCGATCCTGCATGAATCATCTCGTTTGACGATATATAAGCGATACTTTCTGACATTGAAAACTTGAGCTCTGGATAGCGTTCGGCGACCGCGTCACTTTCTACCAAATCATCCGCCCAACTCACTTCTGGCACTTTTTTGCGGTGACGGCTGCTGCCATAGAATGTTGCTTGCGGAAAGTCTTTTGCCATTTGGGCGCAATGCACCGTATGGAACGGGTGGACATTGAGAACGGCTTCGACATCTTGTCCATTGTTGGTCAGTGCCATGACTTCGTCTCGAACGTCACCTGTTAAGGCGTAGCTGTCTAAAAATATAAAGCGTCCTGAAGACAGTTTAACAAGTGAGCAATGGGTACCAATGTTCACCACACCGCCAATACGGAATGACCCGCGTATGTTCCAAAATCCTGCCCCTAAATCATGAATCTGTTCTGACATTTATAATTCTCCTTATTTAATATGTTGACTCAAAAAATCACAATGATTTTCAATTTTTGTTCTTTAGGTTTTACCGTAATCGTTTATAGACATAGCAGATTATAAAAATTCTAACTTCTAAAAATTATGCTTTTAGATATTGTACCTTTCAAACATAGACGTCTTTAGCATCATTGATTCTCAAGCTCATTGCGAGTGTTATCAATGACTGACAAGAGCGCTGCTTCAAATTGACCTTCCTCAAATACCATCAGTCCTGAGTGTGCACCGCAAAAATGACGAACATTACGCCACTCGTGTGCCAGACCTACTGCCCAATCGCAATAGTGCTTGCCCGCGTTTTGTTCCGTTTTGAGTGCTTTTTTGGTGGTTGGGTGCAAGCCAAGATTGGGCTGTACTGCATTGAATAGCTTTGACGGTGGTATCTCAAAAGTATCATCGACATAGATGCTCTGGCTAGCAGGATGATATACCAGCAATGAGCTTGCATGAACGTTTTCATCAGGCGCAATATAGTGAATACCTTTAGGTATGGAAAATTGAAGCTCAGGATAACGCTCAGCGACCGCGTCACTTTCTACCAAGTCATCAGCCCAGCTAACCTCAGGGACTTGTTGCGGATGTCTGCTACTGCCATAAAATGTCGCTTGCGGAAAATCTTGTGCCATTTGGGCACAGTGTACCGTATGAAATGGATGGACGTTGAGGACGGCTTCGACATCTCTACCTTCATTGGTCAGTGCCATGACTTGTTGACGTACATCGCCCGTTAACGTGTAACTATCTAAAAAAATAAATCGTCCTGATGGTCGCTTTATTAGAGCACATTGGACGCCAATATCGATAATGCCATTTTTTATAAATGATCCTCGAATACTCCAAAACCCTGCACCTAAATCATAAATTTCATCAGTCATCGATATGCTCCTTTACTGTTCATTTGTTCAATCATTTTACTTATTTATATATAACACTATGCGATTATTAATGGTTTGGTAAATAATGTCTGTACAAGAAAAGATATAAGCAATGTAGATGTGTAAAAATGAAATAGAGTTGTTATCCAAATGTCATCTCAGCAAACGAAAACTGCCCATCAGTCTACAATCAGCGATTATAGCTGTTGTCTGATAGCTAAAAGTTACTGTAGTTATTGAGCTTGTTGCAAAAACTACCGCTCACTTTAAATCAGAAAATAGTGTTTTGTCTGATAAAGGCAAGCGTCTCCATAATAATCTGAACCTGATTTTTTTAATCTAAGTCAAGAGTACTATCAATCGCCAATAACACATTTAAACCTGAGTATATTAATTGATGTGCTAACATGCCTTTCTTATCATTATGATAGCTATTTATCCCCTACGGCTTCATGTCTACGCTATAGCTATAAAAAGTCGATGTCATAAATTCGCGTTATATTTTCCTACCATTTAAGCTAATGACACGCTCGATCTACTGTCATAGCATAACCAATATAGTCAGCTCTCTTGTGAATAATTCTACAGATAAAACCCAAAGCACTACCACAAAACCATCGCCTTCATCCAGTCATTCAGTATCGTGGGTCTTGAAGCTTACGATTGGTCTGATAGGTATGTTCGCCTTTTTACAGATATATTCTATCCAAGCGGTACTCCCCGTCATGATGGTAGACTTTGCTGCGACTGAAGTACAAGCTGGCATGATCGTTGGCGCCACGGTCATGGCAATTGCCATCATGTCACCGTTTTTGGGTATGCTCTCAGATGCTGTCGGTCGCAAATCATTTGTGGTTGGTGCGTTGCTATTCTTAGCCATACCGACATTCTTGATCGCCCAAAGCTCCAGCATCGGCTGGGTAGGTTTATGGCGTTTTATGCAGGGGCTGTCCGTACCAGGTATTACAGTGGTGACGATTGCCTATATTGGTGAGGAGTTCGAGGGACGCGCAGTAACCGAGCTGATGTCGTTTTATGTCTCAGGGTCAGTGTTCGGCGGTTTTATGGGCCGGTTTTTGCTAGGGCATTTGCATGAGTTGATCGGTTGGCGTCATGGTTACTATGTCATGACAGCGATAACGCTACTGGGTGCGGTATGGGTCGGTAAGATGCTGCCGTCGTCTCGTCATTTTGTACCCAATCCCAATTTTCGCTCAGCGATACAAACACTAGGGGAGCACGTCACCAATCGCTACGTGGTCACCTCTTGTTTACTGGGTGCTTGCGTTTTATTTTCACTGGTCGGTTGTTTTACTTTTATTAATTTACATCTGACAGATGAGCCATATCAGCTGACGACTGGTGCACTTGCGAATATTTTTGCGGTGTACTTACTTGGGGTCATTATTACACCGTTGTCTACGTCACTATTACGTCGATTCGGTTCAGCGCGTACCGTACGAGTGGCGATTGTTATCTCGATGGTCGGGGTGTTGTTAACGTTGGTGACACCATTGTGGGGCGTGGTTATAGGACTTGCCATTATGTCATCTGGCGTGTTTATTACCCAGTCAGCGACCATCAGCTATATCGCTGTCAATGTTAAAAAAGGACGGTCACTGGCATCGGGTTTATATTATCTGGGTTACTACTCAGGTGGCACGCTTGGCGCGTGGTTGTGCGGTATGGCTTATGCACGCGGGCAGTGGTCTATGACCGTAGGGTTATTAGTCATCGTACAAATATTGGCATTGATAATAGCCAGCGTTGGGATGGTCAAAACCACGGTGCAGTCAAAGTAGCTGACTGATCTCTACATTATGTATTTGACCATTATGCTACTTAATGTAAGCCCGCTTTACATGGCGCTGCTTTTTTCTTACTATCTATAACGATGTTATTAACCTAATAAGGTTGTCGTTCATTATAAAAACTCACTAAGAAATGAGAATGATTGGGCAAAACATTCCACATGAGTATTTTTACGAATTATCATTACTGTGTATAGTCAAAGAAATCTAAAACAGGTACAAGGCAGCCGACTGCAGATTGTACAAATAGTACGTCTAGGGAGGATAACGTCGTAGCTGTTTAGCAGTTCTCTGACTATATAACCTATAAATACAACAAACAAGGAAGTCAGATCTATGTCAAATATTTATCACAGCGCGCCATCTGCCTATGATTATCCATTATTGGTCAAGCAGCTACTAAACCGTGCAAAAACAGTATCGCAAGACCAAGAAATTATTTACGCGGACAAGAAGCGCCTCACATATAAAGATCTGTTTGAACGTATCAATCGATTGGCTAATGTATTGGCAAACTTAAATCTCGATGCAGGTGATGTGGTTGCGGTTATGGATTGGGACAGTCATCGCTATCTTGAGTCTTATTTTGCGGTACCGATGTCAGAGTACATCCTACAAACGGTCAATATTCGTCTCTCTCCAGAAAAAGTTCTATATACCATCAACCATGCCAAGCCCAAAGTACTAATGCTCAACTCTGAGTTTGCGCCACTGGTCAAAGACTATCAATTTGAAAACTCTAGTATCGAGCACATCATTTGGCTTGATGATAATGGAGTAACGGCTGAAGGTGTCTTTGGTGACAACCAAAGCCGTGTGACAGGCGAGTATGAAGCCCTACTAGACGCTGCTAACAGCGAGTTTGATTTCCCAGATTTTGATGAAAATACTATCGCGACGACTTTTTATACTTCTGGTACGACAGGGGACCCAAAAGGGGTTTTCTTTAGTCATCGCCAATTGGTATTGCATAGCCTAGCAGAGGCCGCCACTCTAGGTATGCTACCCAACAAACAAGGTGTCAGCTACGGTGATGTCTATATGCCGATGACACCGATGTTCCACGTCCATGCATGGGGTTTCCCATTTACAGCGACGATGGTCGGTCTAAAGCAAGTCTATCCAGGGCGTTATGCGCCTGATACATTGATGGACTTAATCATCAACGAAAAAGTCAGCATCACTCACTGCGTCCCTACCATCCTGCAAATGGTACTCAAAGAAGCCCAAGATCGTGATGTTAGCTTCAATGGTCTAAAAATGATCATTGGTGGTTCAAGGTTGACTGAAGGGTTGGCAAAAACAGCAATGGCACAAGGTATCGAAGTCTATACAGGCTACGGCATGTCAGAAACCGCGCCACTTATCAGTTTGACTGAGTTTAGCCTTGATGAGCCTGAGATGAGTGAAGAAGAAGATATTGCTCGTCGCTGTATGACAGGTAAGCCTGTGCTTATGGTCGATGCTCAGGTCTGGGGTGAAGGCAATAAATCAGTTGGCAAAGGACAAGACAACACAGGTGAGCTGGTACTACGAGCGCCTTGGTTGACCCAAAGCTATCTTAAGAACGATGATGCTGGTAAAGAGTTGTGGGAAAGCGGCTATATGCACACTCAAGACATTGCCTACATACGTCCTGATGGTTATATCAAAATTACAGATCGCCTAAAAGATGTGATCAAGTCTGGCGGTGAATGGATATCATCGCTTGAGATTGAGACGATTCTATCACTGCACCCTTCAGTAGCTGACGTATCGGTGATAGGGGTGCGTGACGAGCAGTGGGGCGAGCGTCCATTAGCATTGGTTGTCCTAAAGCCTACTGCCCAAGATACGAGCGCTGATGATATCAAAGCCATCGCAGAGAAAGCAGTAGAGCGCGGTATCATTCCTAAATATGGCGTACCAAGTCAGTTTAAGTTTGTAGATGAGCTGCCAAAAACCTCAGTAGGTAAACATGACAAAAAGGTCATGCGTGAGATATATGCCAACCAAACTCAAATATAATCATATCTACCAGTTGCACATTCAACATTTGTATTTATCAAAATGTAGTGCATGTTACACGCTTAATAGTTGACCTTTGCAATAGGCTCTGCTACATTTTAAACCGATACGTAATGTATCGGTTTTTTAATTCTGGCAAGGATGACCAGTACTTATTCAGACATTGTCTACTATAATCGTAACCGTGTAAGCCTCGTAGATTCGGACGTGCAGATAGCGCTTCCAATGCGATGACGACTTGCTAGCGTTTCGATGATAAAATAACATTGCCTCATTTCTCGTTTATGCTAAGGACAGCTATTATGAGTGACCACGCCCAACACCCAGTCTCTACTCACACAGCAGACATGCCTACATTTGCTGATATCTATCACGACTCTATTATCGAACGAGAGGATTTCTGGGCGCAGCAAGCAAAGCGCATCTACTGGCACAAAGAGCCTGAGCAAATTCTCGATGACAGTAATCTACCGTTTGCAAAATGGTTTGTCGGCGGTGAGACCAATCTTTGTTATAACTGCGTAGATCGTCATCTGGCGGATCGTGCCGAGCAAGACGCGTTTGTCTGGGTATCATCAGAAATCAATCAAGAGTTGATAGAAACCTTTCCAGCAGTCGTTGATTCGTTTAAAGATCTGGGCAACAACGTCGAGTTTTATACAGACTATACCAAGCGCCGTCTGACGTATAACGACCTATATAAAGAAGTTAATTATTTTGCTGATGTCCTACAGCGCCATGGTATTGGTAAGGGTGATCGCGTCATCATTTATATGCCGATGATTCTAGAAGCGGCATATGCCATGCTGGCTTGTGCTCGTATTGGCGCAATACATTCAGTCGTTTTCGGTGGGTTTGCAGCCCATAACTTGGCTATCCGCATGGATGATGCTGAAGCAAAAATGGTCATTACGGTAGATGCAGGTCTGCGTGATGGCAAGGTTATTAATTATAAGAACCTTGTCAATCAGGGCGTCGAGCAAGCAACAACCAAGCCTGAGCATGTATTGGTGGTCAACCGCGGTATTTTACCGTTTGAGCCGAGAAATGTTGACGTCGATTATGCGACCGAACGACGTCACAGCTGCGAGGCGCATGCAGTTGTGGAGCCCGTCTGGCTTGAGTCAAATACGCCGTCTTATCTGCTCTATACCTCTGGTACGACAGGTACTCCCAAAGGCGTGCAGCGTGATACTGGCGGTCATGCGGTCGCACTGACTACTTCGATGGATTATGTCTATGATGGTAAGGCAGGTGAGACGTTTTGGGCAATATCGGATATTGGCTGGGCAGTTGGGCACTCTTATACGATTTATGCGCCACTGCTAGCAGGCATGACGAGTGTCATGTACGAGGGCCTACCACACTCACCGAATCCTGGTATTTGGTGGCGTATCGTTGAGGCCAACAAGGTCAATATTTTGTTTACAGCGCCCACGGGCGTGCGTATGCTTAAAAAACAAGACGAGAGCTGGATGACCCGCTATGATGTCTCTAGTGTCAAATCGTTCTTTTTAGCAGGTGAACCACTTGATGAGTCAACGGCCGGCTGGCTGACCCAGCATTTAGGCGTGCCAATCTTAGATCACTATTGGCAGACAGAGTCTGGTTGGCCCATCTTGAGTCACACACCAAAATTTGATCATAAACCGCATAAGCAAGGATCACCTGGCTATCCTATGTATGGTTACGAAGCGCAGGTGATCAATGAAGAGACTGGTGACCCCTGCAAAGCGGGAGAAAAAGGCTTGCTTGCAATCAAAGCGCCACTGCCGCCTGGTTGTCTGACTACGGTGTGGCGTAATGACGATCGCTTTATCAGTAGCTACTTTGGTTTGTTTGATGGGCAGCAGTATTCTACGTCAGACTATGCCGTGACAGATGAAGACGGTTACTTTTATATATTGGGGCGTACTGATGATGTGATCAACGTCGCAGGTCATCGGATAGGGACGCAAGAGATCGAAGAAGCCATCAGTATGCATCCAGATATGGCAGAGTGTGCTGTAGTAGGCATTCAAGATGAGTTAAAAGGAGAGCTGCCCATCGCATTCTGTGTGCTAAAAGATCAGACGCAAGTCGAAACGACCGAAAACCGCTTCCGTATTGAGCAGCAAGTCATCGGTGCGGTGGTCAAATCTTTGGGCGGTATTGCAAGGCCAGCGGCTATTTATTTCCCGCAAGCACTGCCAAAGACTCGCTCGGGAAAAATCCTGCGCCGATCTATTCGCGCATTGGCTGAAGATAAGCCTACAGGAGATATGTCGACCCTCGATAACCCAGCCGCTATCGATGCGATTAAGCAATCAATGAAAGACTATTAATCATCAAAGATGAACAAATAGCCTGCTGCTTTTCAAAATTAGACTAGGGCGTGTCCCTATTTTAAAAATGGTGATAAAAATGAGATAAATCGAAGGCAAATAAGGAAAATAGTGCATACAATATCGAGATATTGACCAGCTATTTGACGCCGTTTGTCAAAGGTTTAGCTATTTTTGGCACATTTAGTAATAAACGTTAGAATTAGGGACACGACCCAACCATTTAAAAGCTCATGAACCCTCATGGGCTTTTTTGTTTCTGCTGTTTTCTGATAGCAATCTGTTTACTCATCGCATTTTGATAAAACAAACTTAATGAAAATGTTGATAAAGCGCTTGACCCTAAAAATGATTTATTGCTATAGTCAATAACGATACAAAATAAATCATTTTAAAATTTAGAATTTTAATGATGTTTTATAGATAAACGCTCATCGCGTTTCATTCACCAGTGAATACTCAGGTGCCGTCACACGGTAGTCTCGCAAAAAAGATAAGGATATCTTATGCACCACGTTCAACAGCTCATCAACGGTCAGTTCACACAGTCAAATACCGATGAATGGATTGATATTACCGATCCTGCGACCCAAGAAGTCATCGCAAAAGTCCCGCAAACCACCAATGATGAGATCAATCAAGCCGTTGCAGCCGCCCAAACCGCGTTTGAGACATGGCGCAAAACACCAATCACCACACGCGCTCGTATTTTCTTGACCTATCAAGCACTCATTCGTGAGCATATGGATGAGCTAGCAGAAATATTGACCGCAGAGCAGGGTAAGACGATTGCTGATGCACGCGGCGATGTGTTCCGAGGCTTAGAAGTGGTCGAACATGCCGCTGGTATTGCCAATTTGCAAATCGGCGACTTTGTAGAAAACGTCGCATCAGGTGTTGATACTTATAGCATCTGGCAGCCGCTCGGCGTTTGCGCTGGTATCACGCCGTTTAACTTTCCTGCGATGATTCCGTTATGGATGTTCCCAATGGCGATTGCCACGGGTAATACGTTCATCCTCAAACCGTCTGAGCAAGATCCGATGGTGACTATGCGTTTGGTTGAGCTAGCAATTGAAGCAGGCGTACCAGAAGGTGTGCTGAACGTGGTACATGGCGGCAAAGCAACCGTCGACGCCATCTGTGACCACCCAGATATCAAAGCTGTCTCTTTCGTGGGATCTACTAGCGTTGGTAAACACGTCTATGAGCGTGCCAGCCAATCAGGTAAGCGTGCACAGTGTATGATGGGTGCAAAAAACCATGGCGTTATCCTGCCTGATGCTAATAAAGAGCAAACGCTCAATCAGCTAGCAGGCGCGGCATTTGGTGCCGCTGGTCAGCGCTGTATGGCACTCTCAGTTGTCGTGTTAGTAGGCGCTGCTGGAGAATGGATCAATGATATTAAAGCCAAGGCAGAAAACTTAATCGTTTCAGCTGGCAAAAATGACAAAGACCTAGGACCACTGATTTCGCCTGCCGCAAGAGCCCGTGTCGAGCATTTGATCGGGACTGGGGTAGAAGAGGGTGCAGACTTAATTCTGGATGGTCGCGGCATTAGCGTTGAAGGATTTGAGAACGGTAACTTTGTTGGGCCAACTATCTTTGACAATGTCACAAGTGATATGCAAATTTATCAACAAGAAATCTTTGGACCCGTACTTTGCATCATGCGCGCTGATAGCTTAGATGAAGCGATTGCACTACTGAACGCCAATCCGCATGGCAATGGCACGGCGATATTCACCCAGTCAGGCGCGGCTGCGCACAAATTCCAACAAGACATTCAAGTCGGTCAGATCGGTATCAACTTACCGATTCCTGTGCCACTACCCATGTTCTCCTTCTCGGGTTCGCGTGCCAGCAAACTGGGCGATTTAGGCCCTTATGGTAAGCAAGCGGTGCAGTTCTATACTCAGACCAAAACCGTCACTGCACGTTGGTTCGATGATGAAGCGAGCCGCGGTGTCAATACAACGATTTCAATATAATAACTAATTGACTATATTTGCGGTATAACGTTGATGCTACTTGCGGTACTATTGGTCGCAATTTTATTATCGTTATACCGCTATTGTGCGGCGTGCACACCTTATCAAATGTCTTACTCGCACTCTATCAAAGGGTGCATCAAACAGACTTTCTATTTGATCTATAAGAACAAGGATAACCCTATGGATTTTGCATTAACCGATGACCAGATTGCCTTTCGCCAAACGGCCCGTCAGTTTGCGCAAAAAGAGCTCAAGCCAAACGCTGCTGAATGGGACCGCAACTCGCACTTCCCAATAGATGTCATCAAAAAATCTGGTGAGCTTGGGTTTTTGGGGTTGTATACCAATCCAGAATACGACGGTTTGGGATTACCAAGACTCGACTCCGCAATGGTATTTGAAGAGCTGTCGTGGGGTGATACCTCTGTGGCAGCCTATATGAGTATCCATAATATGGCAGCATGGATGATTGGCGAGTATGGCAGCGATCCGCTATGCAAAAAATATTTGCCCAATATGGTCAGTGGCGAATGGCTTGGTAGTTACTGCTTAACAGAGCCAAATGCAGGATCTGATGCCGCCTCATTACGCACCAAGGCGGATAAACAAGGTGATCACTACGTACTGAATGGCGAAAAAACCTTTATTTCTGGCGCAGGCTCAACCGATGTATTGGTAGTCATGGCGCGTACTGGCGCGGCAGGTCCAAAAGGCGTTTCAGCGTTCGTAGTAGATGCCAACAGCGATGGTATCGAATATGGCAAAAACGAGCATAAAATGGGCTGGAAAGCCCAGCCAACGAGGACGATTAGTTTTAAAGACGTCAAAGTCCCAGTAGAAAACCTGATAGGTGAGGAAGGTCAAGGTTTTCGTATCGCGATGAAAGGACTAGATGGTGGTCGTATCAATATCGGTATCTGCGCCGTGGGTACGGCACAATCTGCATTAGAAACAGCAACCAGTTATGTACAAGAGCGCAGCCAGTTTGGCAGTCCAATTGCAAGCTTACAGTCCGTACAGTTTAAGCTTGCCGACATGCTGACCCAGACTATCGCTGCGCGTCAAATGCTCTATCTAGCGGCTGATAAAGTCGATAGTAATGATGGGCAAGCTTCTACCTACTGTGCAATGGCGAAGCGCCTCTCTACGGATCTATGTTTCGATGTTGCCAACACCGCCCTTCAATTACATGGCGGTTATGGCTATCTAAACGAGTACCCGCTTGAGCGTCATGTGCGAGATTTGCGTGTGCATCAAATTTTGGAAGGTACCAATGAAATCATGCGAGTAATCATTTCGCGTCAGGTTCTACAAGACGAAGGGCTAAATCAATTGCGCTAATATATAGTCGTCTTTACTGCAGTGACGACATCATACTTTTTCGCTTGACTAAAACAAGGATGTTTTATGACAGATTATACCAATCTAAACCTATCAATTGATGGTAATACTGCCACGTTGACATTGAACAACCCTCCTGCGCATACGTGGACAATGGACAGTTTGCATGCGCTCAAACAACTCATCACCGATCTCAATGCCAATGACGATATCTACGCGTTAATCGTGCATGGCGATGGTGAAAAGTTTTTTTCAGCCGGCGCAGATCTCAATAACTTCTCGGACGGTGATAAAGGCCGTGCGATAAGTATGGCGATTGCATTTGGTGAGGCGTTTGAAGCATTGTCTGCTTATCGCGGTGTCAGCATTGCAGTGATCAACGGCTATGCGATGGGCGGTGGGCTTGAATGTGCGCTCGCGTGCGACATTCGTATTGCAGAAGCGCATGCACAGATGGCACTACCGGAGACGGGCGTAGGTCTACTACCATGTGCAGGCGGCACACAAAACCTGCCTTGGCTCGTCGGAGAAGGGTGGGCAAAGCGCATGATACTGTGCGGCGAACGCGTTGATGCAGAGACGGCATTACGTATTGGCTTGGTTGAGGAGGTCACTGAAACAGGTGCAGGGCTACTAGCCGCTCAAGACTTGGCCAAAAAAGCCGCAAAGCAATCGCCTGTTGCTGTCAGTTATTCTAAAGGACTTATTCAAGCAGCCAGAGATACCCCGCCTGCCCAAAACCTTATTCATGAGCGCGAAGCTTTTGTGAAGTTGTTTGACACGATGGATCAGCGCGAAGGTGTACAAGCATTCTTAGAAAAACGCAAACCCAGTTGGCAAAATAAATAAGCATTGCTTAAAATGCTTGGGTCATAATGTTTATGACATTATTTAATTTTTTAACTTTGTAGGTCACTTTTATGACAGCAGCTACCGACGATACCCAAAAGCCTTCGAGCAATACCGAGCAAGAGGCCTCTGTATTATTCAATACTGAACCGACAGATTGTGGTCACCTCATTGGAGTGATGACGCTCAATACACCCAAATCGCTCAATGCGCTCAGCGTTGATATGTGCCAGCTGCTATCAGAGCAGTTAGTGCAGTGGCAAGCTGATAACCAGATAGTCGCGCTGGTATTGAGAGGTGCAGGGGACAAGGCGTTTTGTGCCGGCGGTGATATTCGTAAGCTGTATGACAGTATGTCTACCGATGCGCCAGTGCCCAATCCTTATGCCACTGAGTTTTTCAGTCATGAGTATCGTCTCTATCGTCAAATGCACTTTTATTCAAAGCCGCTAATACTTTGGGGCGACGGCATTATTATGGGTGGCGGCATGGGATTAATGGCAGGTTGTAGTCATCGTGTGGTGACTGAGCGTACCCGTTTTGCTATGCCTGAAGTGACAATTGGGTTGTTTCCTGATGCCTCTGGTAGTTGGTTTTTGCAGCGTATGCCTGCCAAGACAGGTTTGTTTTTAGGATTGACAGGCGCGATGTGCAATGGCAGTGATGCGTTATTAGCGAATCTAGCGGAGTATGCTGTTGCCAGTCATGACTATGACGCTATCATGCAGCGTCTAAAACGAAGTAATTGGCAAACATCAGACAGTACGAGCAATACGGACAAGTTCCATAATGACAGTGCTCATAGTATTGTTAGCCGTGCACTTGCAGCACTACCTGCAGCGGATCTACCCGATAGCAAGCTGGCGACGTACTGGCAGCCTATTCAGCAACTCATGAACAGCGGTGGCTTGGCTGATATCGACGCACTGCTACAAAACGATGAAGCGCTCGTACAGTTGAGCAAAGATTTTGCAGAAGACAGCTGGACACAGCGAGCAGTTGCCACCTATCGTCATGGTTGCCCAGTGACAGCAGCATTGACTCATGCGCTATATCATAAAGTCGCCGATTTATCGATAGAGCAGGTTTTGTATCTAGAGACCAACGTCGCGGTACATTGTGCGGCTAATCCTGATTTTAAGGAAGGTGTGCGGGCATTACTGATTGACAAGGATAAGAATCCACAGTGGTCACGCTCACTAGCAGACTGTCTCAGTGTAGAAGGGCAGGCATATATCGATCAGCACTTCGATAACCCTTATCCTAAAGGTCAGCATCCTTTAGAAGGCTGGTTGGATGCCACTGCTTTAGCCAGTCAGCTTGTGCGATAAGCTCAAACGTAGCTAGAAGGGTCATAAGGTCTAGATTACTTACCAACAGGGAGCGCCACCGACTCTCAATAACTATGTTATTTCAAACAATCTATGTCAGTTAAGACAATAGGGCTCGCTGGTTCATAATATACAGTGAGTCGCAAATAGTAATCATAACAACCATTATTAACGCAATATAAGTAGGTAGCAATGCCTACGCAATCATCAAGGAGTGATGAGATGAGTACAAAGGATACAAGTACAATAGATAATGACACCTCTAAACCAAACGTTGCTTTTATAGGACTTGGTAATATGGGTGCTCCCATGGCAGAGAACTTACTAAAGGCAGGTTATACACTTTCTGTGTTTGATTTGTCTGATGCTGCTACCAAGCGTCTGCAGCAGGCAGGTGCTAGCGTCGCGCAAAGTCCTAAAGAGGCTGTGAGTAATGCTCAAGTTGTCATTAGTATGTTGCCTGCAGGGCAGCACGTGCATTCGGTGTACTTAGGCGACAACGGTTCCAGTGGTCTACTTGCAGAGCTGAATAAAGGTACGCTAGTGATTGATAGTAGTACGATAGCAGCTGCTGATGCCAGAACCGTGGCAGACGCTGCGAGTAAACTGGGTGTTGAGTTTTTGGATGCGCCCGTGTCTGGTGGGACGGGCGGCGCGATTGCTGGTAGCCTAACCTTTATTGTTGGCGGTAGCGCTGAGGCATTCGCTCGTGCTGAGCCGATACTTGCCGTTATGGGTAAAAACATCTTTCATGCGGGTACGCATGGCGCAGGACAAGTTGCGAAAATTTGTAATAATATGCTGCTAGGTATTTTGATGGCAGGGACAGCAGAGACTATTAACCTAGGAGTGAAGAATGGTCTAGACCCTAAAGTGTTGTCAGATATTATGCTACAGAGCTCAGGTCGTAACTGGACATTAGAGGTTTATAACCCGTATCCACAGGTCATGGAAAATGTCCCATCTAGTAATGGTTACCAAGGCGGATTTATGAGTAAGCTCATGCAAAAAGATTTGAATCTTGCCATGCAAACCGCTCAAGACACTCATGTAGACACGCCGATGGGTGCAAAAGCAACGGAGTTGTATGCATCACACACTCTAGAGAATGGCGACAAAGACTTTTCCAGTATTATGGGGCGTCATGATATCTCGCTGTTGTCTTAAAGACTGCTATAGGGACTATTAGTAATGTTGCTAATAGCTGTTGCTTATTAATAGGTGGTGCTTATCAATAGACACTTGTGATGTGCCAATAGATACTTGTTAGATATCAGATAAAACAGAAAAGCGCCGCGCTAGGGACTATAGCGTGGCGCTTTTTGGTGCATGATAAGGGCGATATCAGCTCTGTAGGTCATACACGAGGGCTTGGATATCCTGCGCGGCTTGCTGTAGCCGAGGTACATAAATCAGTAATTCATCGAGGGACACGCGTATCGTCGGTGCATGCAGGTACAGTGAGGCCAGATAACGTGACTTCTTGTCTAATATAGGCACTGCTACTGCTACCATTTCAGAAATAAACTCCTCGTTATCGATACCGATGCCAGTATCAGCGATACGATCAAGCTCAGCGTTCAAGGCATCAATATCAGTAATGGTATTTTTGGTGAATTTATCTAGTGGTAATCCTTGTAGTATCTTCATACGGCTGGTAATAGATAATTGACTGAGGTATAGCTTACCTGTCGCTGTACACCACATAGGCGACTTGGCTCCTACAGGAAGGTATATCTGCAAGGGCAGGGTTGTTTGCGCGCGATTGGTATAGATCATGTCCATATGATATGGAACGCCAATACCACAAGTTTCTTTAATTTCGTCAACCAGTTTTTGCAAAATCATCTGGCGCTCATTGAAGAACAATCGCTGTTGCCAAAGCTCAACACTCAGATTGCGTACCCGCTTACCAGGGATAATCCCACCACCGATATCAACAGTCAAAAAACCGTCATCGACCAAGTTTTGAATCAGACGGTGTATGGTTGGTTTGGGGATATCCAGCTCTTGTGACAACTCGAGTGGAGACAGAGGCTTAGAAGCGTAAGAGACAGCTTCTATGATCTCTAGTACACGGGTAATTGACGATACTTTAGGCATATAAAAGGCTCAGTATTAATAAAAGATCAAAGTATAGAAGCGCACAACGCTTTCATAAGTAGAACAAAGGGTAATAAAAAAAGACGTCTTAGAACAAATTCCTTCTTACCTCTAATTTAGCACAATATAAAGCCTAGACAAGGTTTAGTGATACTAAATAATAGCATTCGTATCATTATTTCCTATATTTACAATTTATTTGTACAAGCAACATAAGATACGTCCAATCACAAGCTGCAACACTCTGTAGTAATAATCTATATAACTGATATTGAGCTGCATATTGTACTCAGTCATTATAGTGAAATATTTTGTAATACCTTTACATGAACATTAAGCTTGCTAACACTCATGTCTACACTGTTTGGTTACTTTGAGAGCGTTGTGTAACAGGAATTCAAAGTTTTGCAGGTTGGTGTAGCAATTATTACAGTATCTATGCAATCTTTACATAACGGCAAATAAAAAGCGCATTCCAAGGGGTGACTTTTACGGCCAAAATTGTTTTAATCTCCTCAACAAAATGATGGTTTAAAAAAAGCATAACTATCGTTTTTTATGGGCGAGTTATTTCACACTTTAGGAGAATAATTATGAAACTGATTAAACTAACGGCAATCTCTGCCGCTGTTCTAGCATCTACTGCGGCACTAGCTGCTGAGCCAGTAATTGTTGTTGACGATAATGATGCAGTTGTGTACGAAGCTCAGCCAGTTGCTTATCAAGCAGCAGAGCCTTCTTATGCATACAATTCTGATGCTGGTATTTTACGCAACACCACTGGTGCTGTTGTTGGTACTACCAAAACTTTATTTAACACTGTTACAAACCCAGCTTCTGTAAGCGCTGAGGTTGGTTCTTTGGGTTATGGTGCTAACGTTGGCTTTAGCATTAACGAAAAAGTTGAATTACAAGCTGGTTGGGCTGGTGGCGATGTTGCTGACTTGTTCGGTGGTGATTTTGATGTAGAAGATATCGAATATGATGTTGATTCTGACTTCAGCAATCCATACCTAGGTGTTCAAGTACGTCCAATGGCAAACTGGTTTACTATGGGTGCTGGCGTTATCGTACCTGATAATGAGATCGATATCAGATCTACTGGTGACAATGGTTCATTTGAAATTAACGACAGAGTTTATGATAATGTTGGCGAATTACGTGGTAGTATCAAGCATCGTAACGAACTTGCTCCGTATCTAACCGTTGGTTTCCGTCCTAACATTACTAACAATTTCGGTGTGTTTGGTGAATTAGGCGCTGCATACCTAGGTGATGTAAATGCTGAAGTGACTGCTACTGGCTCTGACCCTGAGGGTGCTGCCGCTGCTGCCAACGCTGAGCTTGAAAATGAAGACTACTTAGAGTGGTTGCCAATCGTTAAACTTGGTGCAACTTACCGTTTCTAATCCAATCGCAGCCTAGATGCTGTTATTAGAAGAATCGAAGTACAAAAAAACGACCCTTTTTAGGGTCGTTTTTTTGTTTCGAATAGGGTGCCATATTCTCAAAAAACTATGACGGTTTGCTGAGATTTTAATATTGTAATCTGGTAAATAGAATGACTGATACGAGTCTCATTAGTAGAGGTATCTTCCTCCATACCGTCAATTAAATCAGGTAAGAGCTCAGAGTAATCCATCCCTAAACCTTGTGCTAATGTGTACTGGTGAACTTTTATAAAGCTTTCCTTTATTTGCCATAGTAACTTAGCCATAGAGTCACATTTGTTTGTTGGTAATGTCTGTAAAACAGCAATCTCATTATCGGAATAGAAACGCTGTGCGACGTGCCAAGCCACATTATTGTGCTCTATGTCGATTCCAGCAGGACGATGGTGACTGATGACTAGAGCTATTTGACTCGGTGACGTCTTATTGCTATTGCTACGATTTTTATCATGGGCACCTGTATGACTAAAACATACGTAATATTTACTGTTTATAAGTCGATAAGGGAAGCTCGACTCGTCTAAAGTGTCTTCGATGTCTAGTTTCTTAAGTAGGTTTTGTAGAAGGTGCCTGACGCCTTGACGCTGCTGCTCACGCTGTCTACGAGCCATGCTGCGTTTCGATGTGGGCTTTTGTAGAGATACATAATGCCATTTACAATCACTCAGATTAGTAAGGTCTGTACATAATGACCCAGATGATAACGACCGAACTGACGCGTACAGCGTGCTGTTTATATTCAGATAAGCTAATGACTCGCTCACCTTGGCAGTCACGCACCATATGTCATGACCGAGCTGAGTATATTGAATGTGAGTTATGTTTGAGGCTGGTATTATCATAATTAATCGTTAAGGATTTCAGTCGAAATGTAAGGTTTTTCAGATATCAAATTACTTGACGCTAATTCAAGGTAGGCCGTTCTTTAAACAACTGTCGTGCCCATGAGTTGCAGGTACCCATAGCGCTTATAATAAAATATAAAAAAGCCCAGCAATAGTATATTACTGGGCTTTTTTAAGGATCTAATAGTTTAACTATTCTTAGTAAGACAGCTCAGCACGGCGATTTTGGGCATAGGCGTCTTCAGTATTGCCGGCAGCAGCAGGGCGTTCTTCACCATAGCTGATAACACGGATGTTGTTGGCAGTGACCCCTTGAGCAGCAAGATAGTTACGTGCTGCTTGTGCACGGCGCTCACCTAGGGCCATGTTGTATTCACGGCTACCGCGCTCATCGGTATGACCTGCGATCACAACACCAGCCGCTGGATTTGAGTTTAGTAGACTCACGTGCTGGTTAAGGACACTTGCTGCTTGTGCAGTGATTTCGCTACTATCAAAAGCGAAATAAACCACTGCTTGTAAGTTTTCTGCACCAGTAATCACGGCGTTTGAGTTATCAACAATAACGGCACCATTGTAGCCGACTTGACCACCTGGAATACCTAGCGGAGCTACCACAACTTCAGAGGTAGAGCGTTTGGTAGCACAACCTGTGGTTAGCGCCACAGCGCTTGATAACACAGCAAGAACAGCGATTTTAGAAAAACTGATTGACATGACGAGCTCCTGAAATTTTAATTGAATTTATTTTTTTAAACTGCTTACCATAAAGCTTGAGCAATCTCTCCTATCATATACTAACTGTTAATTTATGTAAGTATTTTTACTGTAAATAATCATAGATAGAATCTATATCACCAACGATGCTTGCCCCAATTCTCTGGATTTGCCCAGTAGTCAGCATTGAGCCAGTTTGGTAGTTTTTTATAATCATATAAATTGAACTGCCAAAGTGTCGCTGACACTGTGGATGAGGTGATTGATTCAACTTGATTAGCATCCAAGGATGGCTCGCTTAAAATATCAAACGGTGTAAATCCATAAGGTTTTAGATCTATCGAGCTATCAAGAGCAACCAGTAGATGTGCTGCATATAGATCACGATAGCGCATGAGCGCAGGAATATATTGTTGTAATGTCTCATGGGACAGGGAAGGTAGCCAAAAACAGGCAAGCTCATAACGCTTAGGTAGATGCTGTTTGGTAAGTTCTGATAAAGTCGATATATGCCACGATTGGACTGGCACATTGCTGTTATCTGGTAAAGTCTTTAGCTGTGTTTGCAGCGCTGATAATTCTGTTTTGTCATGTGCAACCCATAACAGCTCAGTGGTATCATCAGTCTGATTCCTCGTTGTTTGTGCCTGCTCATCCATTGAGGTGTCAAATGAGCTACCAAGTGATGGCATAAGGGCATCGACATAGTCTCTAAGCAAAGGTAGAGTGATCTTTGAGGTTTTGGCAGTATGTGTTGTCATATCATGGGCCGTTTATTGAAGGTGGGTCATTGGTGTGTTTATTAAATCATTTTAAGCGACATTATCCAATTGATAACTCGCGTCCATTTGTTTATTTGATTTTTAGAGCAACGCTCGCTATGAATTATGCGAGTAAGCATAGCTGCACAGAAAAGGCGCGTATTATCTGTAAATGATAACTCAGTTATCTCAAGGTCTACACTTGAAATTTAAGGGTTTAGGTCAATCTAGCTATCAGGCTAGTAAAAATAGTCAGACTAGCGATAATAGGGTGACAGTCCCTCGTGAATAAGCAATATTAAGCAATGCATGCCATCAACTTAAGTATAAGCCTAATATAAACAAGATTGTTTATAAATAACAGATCGTAAATGACTGTTTATAAACGTCAGGCAGCTACAACAGTGTGAGCTTGAATGCGATACGTATTTTAAAAAAAGCAATAACAACAGTATTAATATCAACCATCTATATCATTAATAATAGGAAATCATATGTCCACTGCTGAAACTGATGCTCAAATTATCAATCCTGATATGCCTGATGTACCACCGCATGCGCCTAGCAAAATTAACTTAAAAGATTATCAGAAGCCAAGTTTCGATGTTGAGACGGTTCATCTGGACATCAAGCTATTTGAAGACCATGCACTAGTAAACAGTACACTTGAAATGACGCGCCAAACCATAGGAGGTATTGTCTTATTTGGTGAGTCGTTAGAGCTATTAGCCCTTACTATGAATGGTAACGAGCTAACAACTGATCACTACAGCCAAGAAGACGGTAAGCTGATGATTCATAATGCCCCTGATCAGGTTACCTTAGATATTCAGGTGCGTATCTGCCCGCAGACCAATACCGCGCTAGAAGGTCTGTATATGGCGGGTAGCGGTGATGACACCATGTTCGTGACCCAATGCGAACCAGAAGGCTTTCGCAAGATTACTTTTTATCCTGATCGTCCTGACGTACTGGCGATATTTACCACTCGATTGGAGGCAGATAAGCGCTATCCAACCCTATTGGCCAATGGCAACTTAGTTGAAGCAGGCGAGGTCACTGATGCGCCAGATCGTCATTATGCAATCTGGCAGGATCCCACCAACAAGCCAAGTTATTTGTTTGCTTGTGTCATCGCTGATTTGGATGTACTGACAGATTCTTATACGACGAGTGAAGGTCGAGAAGTCTTACTAGAAGTGTATGCAAAATCTGCCGATATCGATAAATGTGATGTTGGTATGCAAGCGCTAAAAGATTCTATGAAGTGGGATGAGGTTAATTATGGACGCGCCTATGATTTAGACCGCTATATGATCGTTGCCGTCAGTCAGTTCAACATGGGTGCAATGGAGAATAAGGGACTTAATATCTTTAACACGGCTTGTGTGTTATCTAGTCCTGAAACCACCACCGACGCACGCAGCTTTAGTGTGAAAGCTATCATCGCCCATGAGTATTTTCATAACTGGACAGGTAACCGAATCACTTGCCGTGACTGGTTTCAGTTGTGTTTAAAGGAAGGCTTTACGGTCTACCGTGATCAGTCATTTTCAGCGGATCAGCAGTCAAGTGCTGTGCAGCGTATCGATGATGTAGCCACACTGCGCGCACATCAATTTGCTGAGGATGCAGGCCCATTAGCCCATCCGGTACGCCCAGAGAGCTTCGTTGAGATCAATAATTTTTATACAACGACTGTCTATGAAAAAGGTGCTGAAATCGTACGTATGATCGCGAACACATTAGGACCAGACGATTTCCGCACAGGAACAGACGAGTATTTCCGCCGTTATGATGGGCAGGCCGTGACCGTTGAAGACTTTTTGTCCGCACTTAGCATTACTAATCAAAAAGTCGAAGACTTCATCGATTGGTACCGCCAACCTGGTACGCCAGTATTATCAGGTCATCAAACCTATGATAGTACCGCGCAGACGCTAACAATTACTTTGAACCAGCAGACACGTCACGTTAGTGGCTTTGATGCGCCAAAACCATTGCCAATACCTGTAGCAACGGCATTGTTTGACAAAGATACTGGCAGTATTATTGCTGAGCGTATGCTGCTGCTTGACCAAGCAACGCAAACCTTTGTGTTTGATAATATGACAAGCGAGTCAGTGGTTTCTTTGTTGCGTGATTTTAGCGCACCAGTACAGCTCAATTATGATTATCAAGATGAAGACTTAGCATTTTTGCTCAAGCATGAAACCAATGGGTTCAATCGCTGGCAAGTGACTCAGATGCTAGTCAATCGTATTTTGCTGCAAGGAAAAGGCGAAAAGAGTAGCCCTGATGTGTATCTAGAGGCATTGGAGCAGTCGTTTCCTGTCTTGGCAGCTGATGATGAAATGTTGGCGGCAAGGCTACTTGATATTCCCTCAGCACAGGAGCTGGCTTCTGCTATCTCTAAGGATTACAATCCAGCGTTAGTCAAAGAGCAGCGTGATGGACTATATCAACAAGTAGCAGACAGACTCAAAGACCAGTGGGCAGTCTTGTATAATAATCTGCCAATGCAGTCTTATGAAGACAGTGCTAAATCTCGTGGTATCCGAGCTTTGCGTAACGTTGTACTTGATATGGCGTTGACTGCCAATGTAGATGATGCAGCAGACTGGGCACAGCAGCAGTATGACAATGCAAGCTGTATGACAGAGCGCTTTGGTGCACTGAAGGCCATGGTCAATCATCAATTGGCAGGTGCAGATAAGTACTTGGCAGACTTCTATGAGCGTTTCCAAGCAAATGATTTGGTTATCGATCTGTGGTTCAGTGTCCAAGCTGCGGCTGACGATGTGGCGCCTGATATGGTCAAGTCGCTACTGACGCACGCAGATTTTGATTGGAATACGCCTAATCGTGTCCGCTCAGTTATCAGCGCGTTTAGCTCGCAACCGACGGTACTCTGGACGTCAGAAGGTCTAGAGATGTATACAGGCGTGATTCAAAAATTAGATGATGCCAATCCTGTGTTAGCATCGCGCTTACTGCAAGTACTGGCCCGCTGGAACACATTGGCTGAGCCTCGCCGTCAAATGGCGCACGAGCAGCTGATAGATTTACAAAAGAATGTCTCATCTAAGCATGTGCTCGAAAGCTTAGAGAGTGTACTAGGTGCTGCAAATAGTTAATTGAGAGCAGTGCAATATGTATTGAAATGTAATATCAATTTTATAAAAATACTAATGTAAAAATAAGGTTAGCTCTGACCAATTAAAGAAACAGGTATCGTTGCTGGTCATTGCTAATCAAATTTTAGAATAGAGTGTTTCTTATAGAATGTTCATAAATAAAAAGCCCCTTTCGTACTAATACGAAAGGGGCTTTTTATTATTTGCTCGACGATAAATTATCGCAGACAGATGTTAGCGATTTGGTAGGACGTCTTTTACCATATCATGTAGGCTACGCAACGCGGTAACCGTGCTGTCCCAATCTAGGCAACCATCAGTGATAGATTTGCCATACTCAAGTTGACTCAAGTCAGCAGTTAGCTTTTGATTGCCGCCTTTTAAATGGCTTTCGATCATCATACCGATGATTGACTTATTGCCGTTTTGAATCTGCTCAGCAACGTTGTTGATGACCATCGGCTGTAAGTACGGATCTTTACCTGAGTTGGCATGGCTCGAGTCAATCATGATCTTACTGTTGGTTTTGCCTTTGGCCAGCTCGTTTTCAACTTGAGCAACTGCAGTTTCATCATAGTTAGGCTTACCGTTACCACCGCGTAGTACCACATGTGCGTAAGGGTTACCTTTCGATTTGATGATAGAAACTTTGCCATCTGAAGACAGACCTAAGAAACTATGTCCTTCTTTAACGGCTTGCATCGCGTTGACAGCAACCGTCATGCCACCATCAGTACCGTTTTTGAAGCCCACTGGACAAGATAGGCCCGAGCTCATCTCACGGTGTGTTTGGCTTTCGGTAGTACGAGCGCCAATTGCCGACCAGCTGATCAAATCCTGCATGTACTGCGGGGTGTTTGGATCAAGTGCTTCAGTGGCGCAAGGAAGCCCTTTTTCGTTGAGATCAAGCAGTAGCTTACGTGCAGTGCGCAATCCTTTTTCGATATCAAAGCTGTCGTTCATATCAGGGTCATTAATCATGCCTTTCCAGCCAACCGTAGTACGGGGCTTCTCAAAATAGACACGCATGACTACAAATACGCTGTCTTCGATCTCTTTTGCCAATACGGCTAAGCGATCAGCATATTCATGTGCCGCCTTGATATCATGGATAGAGCAAGGTCCAATGACCACAAACAATCGTTTGTCTTTGCCGTCCAAGATGTTTTGGATAGTGTTTCGACCGTTTAGGACGGTTTTATAGGCTTCATCTGATAGAGGTAGCTCAGTTTTTAGCTCAGCGGGCGTAATCAAAGGAATAAATTTTTCAATATTCACGTCGTCAATATCTGCATTATGGGTAACTGATGTTGTCATGGTTATATATCGTCTAGCTGATTTATAGGAATATTCATTATGCGGACAAAATGTTTGGTTGACAAGGGTAGTCAGGCAGTTAATTGACTGATAACTGGAATGAGGAATCTAAAACTTAGTTATACTTCCATGCATTTAGGGTGTGTTTTCCAAAATGAGATACGTCTTAGCATTGTATTTAAAACTGCAAATGCACGTTTGGGATTTATTTTTTCTATCTATTAATAACGACTAATCTAAATTTGTACGGTCGATACTCAGATTTTATAGCTTAGGTTTCAGAAATGGAGTCTCATAGCTTAGGTTCTATAAATTGGGTTTCACGTGCGAGTTTAGCTATTTTTATCATCGTCACGTATGATAGCGACATCAGCGGTAGGTGGCTAAAATGTTACTTTAGAGATATGGTAGACAGACCTGCACATCATCTGTGAATACTTATCACTGATTTGTGGCGTTATATTTTATAATAGCGGTTTATTTTTATTCTTTAACACTGAGAGCTTGTCATGACAGATTCTGCTACGTCTCATTCACATACTGATTTAGTCAGCCAGACAGAGGCGGACTCTCAAAGACCGAACAGACACCTCGCACCGCTAGTCATAGGTATCGTGGCAGGCGAAGTGTCTGGAGATAGCTTGGGTGCAGATTTTATGCAGCAGATGAACAATCTGCGTGATGATATCGTCTGGGTTGGTGTTGGTGGTCCCAAAATGCAAGCGCAAGGGCTGCAGAGTATTTTCCCATTAGAGCGTCTTGCGGTGATGGGACTGGTTGAAGTCATGTCACAGCTACCAGATTTGCTCAAAGCGCGTCGCGAGCTACTGAGTGCGTTTGGGGTGGCTAGTATTGATTGGTTTGTTGGTATCGACGCACCAGACTTCAATCTACGGGTATCCAAAAAGCTCAAGCCGCAAGGCGTATTCTGTGTACAGTATGTCAGCCCTTCTATTTGGGCGTGGCGTGAGTCACGTATCCACAATATCAAAGCAGCAACCAATCTGGTGTTGTGCTTGTTTCCATTTGAGCTACCGGTTTATGAGCGTCATAACCATCCGGCGATCTGCGTGGGTCATCCATTGTTACGAACTATCGATCAGACATTGATAGACACACCAATCAATCAGCGCCGCAGCGAGCTCGTTTGGCACAACGATGGATTACAGCAGTTTTTTATTGAACGGTTTGATGATGTGAGTCAGCTTGTTTGTGTGATGCCAGGTTCTCGGCGTGGTGAAATTACGGCTATTTTGCCCTTAATGCTTGATGGTATTCAAAAGTTAATACTGCTAGACCCTAAGCTGTGCTTTATCATTCCGACAGTGGATCAAAACCATCAGTATATTGTCCAAGAGGTTATAGATCAACGCTCAGAGCAGCTACGAGAAGCTATTGTGGTCGTTTATGACGACACCCAACCAGAATTTAGCCAGCAGGCCATGGCAGCTTCAGATATTGTGATGCTCGCCTCTGGGACAGCAACATTGGAGGCGATGCTGCTTGAACGACCGATGGTGGTGGTGTATCAATTAAATAAGCTGACCTATCAGATTGCCAAACGTTTGGTAAAGGTGCCTTATGTGGCATTGCCGAATATACTTGCTGGTGCGCCAATTGTGCCTGAGCTTATACAAGAGCAGGCAAGCGGTGACAATATTTGCCGTACCGTGATGCGTCTACTGCAGCCACGTGCCTATGCTGAACAACTAAAGGATTTACTAGCGACAAAGCAGTCATTACAGCAGCAAAGCAACCATGAACCAGCAAATAGTGTGATTGAGCAGTGGTTTATGCAAAATACTAAGATGATCAATCCTACCTAAACAAGAAAGACTTTTTAACATGATGCCTATTCAGCACAGTACAGATCAACATAGTACGGATCAACACAATATAGAAAACTCAATTCAGACAGTTGATATCAAGATCGAAAATATCGATGTCAAAGGTCAGTATATTCAACTGCTAGCACCCATACATTTATATGGGCAGATGAATACTTCGGAGCTCCTCACTCACTATTTCACCAATGATAAAGAAGCTAAGCAGACAGTACTGCAAATTGGTGTCGATGAAGCAGGGCGTGGACCATTACTGGGGAGCGTTAATGTTGCTGCTACAATACTGCCGCCGATGTGGTCAGGACTGATTGAGGAGCAACCACTCAAAGACACACCATTGTCAATACTGACAGACTCAAAAAAATTGAGTGAAAAAAAGCGAGATATCCTTTATCCGCTGGTCAAACAGCATGCCACAGGGTATGTCATCGCTGACATACCAGCAGCAGTCATCGATCAGGTAAATATATTGCAGGCAACCATGCTTGGTATGCGGCTGTGTACGGAGACGTTATTAAAAATAGTTTTTAAAAGTATTTTAGCGGCCACAGTCGCTGAAGACGCATTGCCTAATAACGTAAAGATTGAGGTGCTGTTCGATGGCAATCGTTGCCCTGATCTGAACCCCGCTATATTTGACGAATTAGATATGACGCTATCTGGCGTTGATTGCCAAGCGTGGGTGAAGGGCGATGCGCGCCATACGAGTATTGCCGCCGCCAGTATATTAGCAAAGGTGAGCCGTGATGAGGCCATGTACAGCCTTGATGCGCAATATCCAGAGTATGGTATTGCTAAACACAAGGGCTACCCGACGCGCGCTCACATGGAAGCAATTGACAGATACGGTGTGCTATCAGCACATAGACGTAGTTTTGCACCAGTACGAAAGTCGCTAGAAAGTAGATAAACGCAAAACAGCGAGCATTTTAATCATCACGAATGTACCGAAATCCCATAACAATCAAGCGACATATATTATGAATTAATAGACTGTTTTCTAGAAATAACGAGCAAAAGTCCATAAAGTATATTACAATATATTCATACCAATACAAAAACCTGTAAAATCAATAACTAAGCTTTGGTTTAATTTTTTATTTCCACTATGATTTATATACATAACTATTTTATAGGATAAAAGATGACAGCTCATATCCCTCAAAAAAACCTCGCTTCAGTACTATTTTTAACAGTGTTTTTAACGGCTTGTGGTGGTGGCGGTGGAGACTCCGATAGCAGCTCTGTACCTAATGACCCACCGAGTGAAACACAAGAAGATATCGTATCAGAACCAATTACTTCAGTACCTATCACAGCGTCGCCCGATGAAGAGGAAGAGTCAGCCGGAGATGTACCAGACAATACAAATAAGGAACCCGTAGACAACAACGCACGAGCAGCATTAAGTGCTAATAATCAATTCAGTCTGGCCAGAACCAGCTGTGGTCTAAGTGGTCTCTCTGGTGATACAAAACTGGACGATATTGCGATTCAGCATGCAAACTATATCAAATATGTATTTGCTAATAGCACACCAACCACCTTCAATGCCCATGTCGAAAATGAAATCAGTGATATTGCTAGCGTCACAGGCGACAACAATCCATTCTTTGGTGGCTTGGACTTCTCAGATAGATTGTTAAATGCAAACTACAGTAATGCACAATATGGTGCGACAGAAAATATCGCTCAATCTGTCTATTACAGCTCAGCAGGTAATTTCTTGAGTGTAGATATGGTGGCAACCTCAATGGCAAAATCATTGCTAGCCGCACCGTATCATCTGCGTTCTTTGATGCTGCCAACGTCGAGTCTGATCGGCACAGGGATGGTTACTTACAAACCTAATGCCAAAAATCCAACCCTTAATCAAGGCTATGTCTTAGTAAGCCATGCCTCAGCGACAAGAGCGACAAGAAATAGGTCCGTATCAGGTGTCTTTACTTATCCATGCGAAGGGGTGACTGGTACAGTAACTGCGCTATATAATGAGTCGCCAAACCCTGTTAGAGGAACTGGTCGCAATTTGCGTACTGATCCTATCGGACAGCCTGTTTATGTGAGTATGCCATCAGCAGATAAAATCAAAGTCAGTAACATCAAGTTCCGTGATACTCAGCGTAATACTGATGTACCGATTCAGTTGATTGATTTTGACAATGATCCGTACAGCAATACCAACTACGAGCTACCAGAGAACGAAGCTTTTATATTACCGTTGACCGATGCACTCAAAAGCTGTGAAGTTAAGCGTCGTGCGGACCAGAGTCAACAATGTGGTCTTTATGGTAATACAAAGTATCAAGTGAGCTTTGATATATTGGTTGACAATCAAGCTTCTGAAACCCAATCATTTACGTTTACCACAGGTCAAGTAAATTATTAGTAGGTAAACTAAAACACCAGTTCGGCTATTGAGACGATAGGGTAGAATAAGGGCTGAAACAGATAACTGGTTCAGCCCTTATTTTGTAAAACACCTTTGACTATCATTGAGCGTGTTATACAACTAATCATTAGCAGTTTTGACTTTAGAACGAGGAGTCTGGCTGTTGCAAAAAGGCTTTTTCATCATTGGTTGAGTCGCGTCCTAACGCCTCGTTGCGATGCGGATAGCGCCCAAATTGATCAATAATTTCTTTATGGCGATACTCAAAGTCCAATGTGGTTGGATCATTCAACTGCTGAAATAGCGGCAGATAACGGTCATGAATCAGTGCTGATTCAGAATGCATAAATGGAATGATGATGAATCTGCGCCACTGCATCGGCAGCGTATCAAAGTAGGGCTGCTGAACCGCTTCTTGTGCCAGTACTATTGCCATACCGTCTTGAGCAAAAGCGTTCGCTTGACCGCGGTATAGGTTGCGTGAAAACTGATCCAACACGATAATCTCTGCTAATCGTCCTGCCAGCGCCGTAACCGAGCTATTACCGTCCAGTGAAGACTCCGCAATACGCCAAGTGACGCATTCACCTTGCACGGCTGCCTGCCAAGTACTATAGAACTTATCCGCTATCTGCTTATCAAAATGATCATTTTGTTCAAACCAACAGGCTTCATTGTCTTCATTAAACCAAAAATCCAACACTGCACGTGCCTCAGGATCGAGATGAGTCAAATCTATGTCTTTTGGGTCTAGTTGAGAAGAATGAGATCGGCTGGCAGAGGTGGAATAATCGGTTGAGAGTGCCATAAGATATTCTAATTATGATGAATTTAGTCTACTATAGCGCAAATATTTATATCTGTCTGTCAAGATACCAACAGCAGAGTGTCTATTAGGTAATCTATTATGAATGCAAAAAATCTAGAAAATTCTACCAACACAACACTACCACCAACCCCATATTATGTGCTCGATGAAGCGGCCATCGTCGCCAATATGAAAATCATCGCGCGTTTGTGTGAGTTGTCTGGAGCCAAGGCATTACTAGCGTTGAAATGTTTTGCTACATGGGGCGTGTTCGATGTGATGCAGCCTTATCTGCATGGTACGACCTCATCGTCGCTCAATGAAGTTAGATTGGGATATGAAACCTTTGGTGATAATACCGAGGCGGGTAGCCAAGATAAAAAAGAAACACATGCCTATAGCGTTGCCTACAGTGCAGATGAACTGCCAGAAGTATTGAGATACGCTGACAAGATTATTTTTAACTCAATCTCTCAGCTCAATGCTTTTAAAGACCAAGCAGCGGCGCAAAATATTCCCGTCGGTTTACGACTAAATCCTAAGACCAGCAACTCATCGTTTTTGATTGCTGACCCTGCGCGTCCATTCAGCCGCCTTGGTGAGCATGACAAAGACAAAATTGCAGCGGTGCTTGGTGATATCACTGGCGTTATGATTCATAACAATTGCGAAAACGACAGCTTTGACGCTTTTAGTGAGAGTTTGGCTGATATTGAAAACAGATTCGGTGATGTATTAGCACAGCTTGAGTGGGTGAGCTTGGGCGGCGGTATTCACTTTATCGCGCCTGATTATCCACTAGAAAAGCTCGCTGACAGATTAAAAGCATTTAGCGAGACGTATGGCGTGCAAGTCTATCTTGAGCCGGGTGAAGCAAGTATCCATGGTGCGGGTACGCTGGTCACTACTGTCCTAGATACGATGCATAATCAAAAAAACTTAGCCGTCGTTGATGCCTCTATCGAAGCACATATGCTTGATTTACTGATTTACCGTGAGTCAGCACCGATTGCTGCGATCAATAATGCTGCTGTTGATATCGCACCTATTGGTAATCCAGCGGAAGCTGCACCGTCTGAAGCTAATGCTGAGTCAGCAGACCATACGATTATCTATGGTCGTTCTTGCTTGGCAGGCGATATCTTTGGTGAGTATGCATTACCAAGTAACTTACAGATAGGGGATGAGATTGCCTTTGGTAATGCCGCAGGCTATACGATGGTGAAGAAAAACTGGTTCAATGGGGTCAATATGCCTGCAATTGTGATTCGTCGTTTGGACGGTCGTATCGATATCCAGCGTGAGTTTGATTACCAAGACTACAAAGCCAGCCTGTCTTAAGGGTTGGTTTTTTAAACAATGCTATTGTCGGTTTGTGATATTTTTAAGTATTAAAAAACAAAGACTTAGTTTGTATTAGTGAGTATTTTAGTATCTCTGCTTTTTATGCATATTTTTTACCGATAAGGGAATAAAAATTGTTATAATCGCCTCGGGCAAATACTGGAGTGGTATTTGCCCGACGGGTGCGTGGGTTTTCCTCGGTCTTCCTTTTTAATTCACGCATATCATTCACTCGTTTCTGTTTTGCATAGCCGCTATCAATGGTATCGACAGGGACACAAAGGAGGATTGTTCATTGAACACAAACCAACAAGCTAAGCCCAACAAAAAAGACGTACTGATCATCGGAGCAGGCGGTGTCGCTCAAGTGGTCGCACATAAATGTGCGATGCACAATGATGTACTTGGCGAGATTCATATCGCCTCACGTACCAAAGACAAATGCGATGCTATCGCGCAGAGCGTAAAAGAAAAAGACAGCTTTAAGCAGGCTGCGGTCTTGCATACGCATCAGGTCGATGCGATGGACAGCCAAGCACTCGTGCAGCTGATACAAGACACAAAAATACAAATACTTATCAATGTTGGCTCGGCATTTATCAATATGACCGTTCTAGAAGCTTGTATTGAGACAAACACGGCATATATAGATACGGCTATTCATGAAGATCCACGTAAGATTTGTGAGACGCCACCTTGGTACAACAACTACGAGTGGCAACGTAAACAGCGCTGTGCAGACAATAATGTCACTGCTATTTTAGGCGCAGGGTTTGATCCTGGTATGGTCAATGCGTATGCGCGTCTTGGCTACGACATGATGGATGCAGGGTCTGTGACGGATATCGACATCATTGATATCAATGCGGGCAGCCATGGCAAATACTTTGCGACTAACTTTGACCCAGAGATCAACTTCCGTGAGTTCACCGGTACGGTTTATTCTTGGCAAGACAGCAAGTGGCAGTCTAATAAGATGTTTGAAGTCAAACGTACGGATGACCTACCAGTTGTAGGCGTGCAGAACAGCTATCTGAGTGGTCATGATGAAGTTCATTCATTGTCAGCCAATTTAGATGTACCAAACATCCGTTTTTGGATGGGTTTTGGTGAGCACTATATCAACGTATTCACCGTGCTACAGAGCCTAGGACTACTGTCTGAGCAGCCAGTAATGACGGCTGAAGGTCAAGAAGTAGTACCGTTAAAAGTTGTAAAAGCCGTACTACCAGATCCAAGCTCGCTGGCACCGAACTATACAGGCAAGACCTGCATTGGTGACAAAGTCAAAGGCAAAATCAATGGCGTTGAGACTGAAGTGTTTATTTATAACGTCTCAGATCATAAAGATGCTTACAACGAAGTGGGTAGCCAAGGTATCTCATATACCGCAGGCGTACCCCCTGTTGCGGCAGCCATGCTAGTTGCAACTGGCGAATGGGATGCAGGCAAGATGGTCAACGTCGAAGAGTTAGATGCCAAGCCATTTATCAATTTACTCAATAAGATTGGTCTGCCAACGCGTATCAAAGATAGCGAAGGTGATAGAGCACTTGAGTTTGATATTTAGTTAGCGAGTTTTATTTAGAAAAGCCTATCTATAAAAGATAGGCTTTTTTGTGTCTAGTTTTTACTATAATTCATTAGGATTATATTCTCTCAACGCCGCAATACGGTCATCTAGCGTTGGATGTGAGCGAAACAGATTGGCAATACTAAAGCCTTGAGATTGTCCAGACGAGATCGCAAACGCTTTCATACTCTCAGGCATTTGATCTGGTCGCTGTGCAGAAGGACGCAATGCGTCAAGCGCACTGATCATTTTTTCGCGGCTGGCAAGTTTGGCCCCCATTTGATCCGCACGGAATTCACGTAAGCGTGAGAACCACATCACGATGGCAGACTCCAAAAACCCAAGCAAAATATCTATCACAATACTGGTGATAAAGTAACCGATACCGGGTTGATCACTGGTGTTTTTGAATACAGTACGGTCCACGAAGCTACCGATAATGCGTGCAAAGAACATCACAAACGCATTGACCACACCTTGAATAAGGGCAAGAGTTACCATATCACCGTTAGCCACATGACCAATCTCATGCGCCAATACCGCTTCGACTTCATCTTGATTCATGTTTTGTAGTAGACCAGATGACACTGCTACTAGTGCTTTATTCTTATTCCAGCCAGTTGCAAACGCGTTTGGCTGCGAATTATTAAAAATACCAACCTCAGGCATACCGATATTTACGGCTTGCGCTTGTTTTGCTACTGTATCGACCAGCCACTGTTCAGTAGCGGTGCGTGGCGATTCTATGACTACTGTACCCGTGGATTTTTTAGCCATCCACTTTGATATAAAGAGTGACACCATCGAGCCAACCATACCGTAGATACCGCACATAACAGCAAGACTGACATAGTTTAGCCCACCTGCCGTGTATACACCGCCAATCCCAAAAAATCTGGACAGTATCCCAAACACAATGCTAAAAACTACGATCACGGCCAAGTTGGTTAATAAGAACAATCCAATGCGCATCATGAGGCTGATTTCCTATATGTAGTATCTGTATGACCTCGGTAGATAGTTATCTAAAAGGTTTGTTTGCTACGATAGAGTTTACTGTGGTTTTATCTGTCATACTATTTCAATATTGTCAAAGTGCTAAAATAATTATGTTGTCCCAACTATAGCGAGGTTTTTTGAGACAATTAGCGAGCTAGGTATATTAGCTCGTTGCCAAGACTGGTTAGCTACAGTACAACGTCACCGAAACTATTGCCTATCGATCTAAGTATTAAGTTTTGGTCAACTATTTCTTATTTTGATTTCTCCGAAGATAATGATGACCAAGATTAATCTCTAAAAAATTATAAAAATGAGAACATCCCATGCAACTAGAAATAAATATTATTGACGCCTTTACTGATACTTTGTTCAAAGGTAACTCCGCTGCGGTTATTGTGACAGATGAATGGTTAGATGATACTTTGATGCAGTCTATTGCGTCCGAAAATAATTTGTCTGAGACCGCTTTTATCGTTACTGATGATAACGATGTCTATCATATTCGTTGGTTTTCACCACTGACTGAAATTGACTTCTGTGGTCATGCGACCTTAGCTTCTGCTTACGTGCTGTTTAAGAAAAACCCGAACGTAAAGGTTATTCAATTTTCAGCCAAAGCAGTTGGTATACTTACCATTGTCCAAACAGAATCAGGCAAGATACAAATGGATTTTCCCAATACAATGCCTGAAAAAATTGATGAGATTCCTGATAGCTTATTGGCAGGGCTTTCTATTGTGCCTGCTAAAGTCTATCGCAATACTCAAGCGTATTTTGTTATCTATGACTCTGAATCCGACGTATTGAATGTTGTGCGTGATAATGACAAATTGAAGCAGCTAGCACCTTACGATGTGGTGGTAACTTGTGAGGCAACCTCAGAAAATTATCAGGATTATGATTTTGTCTCTAGATACTTTTGGCCAGCAAATGGCGGTGACGAAGACCCAGTGACTGGTTCGGCTCATACTGGGCTTGCACCTTTGTGGGCAGAGCGTTTGGGCAAAAGCGAATTGATTGCCTATCAAGCATCTAGCCGAGGCGGCGCGCTTGACTGTACTGTGGTAGGGGATAGAGTACTCATTTCTGGCAATGCCGTACCTTATCTGACTGGATTTATCACCGTTGAGGAGTAGATAGGTTTGACAGAATTAAAAACTGTTGGGCTGTTTGCGCTGACCGCATTGGCTGAGATTGCAGGGTGTTATTTGCCTTATCTGTGGCTGCGAGAAGGCAAGTCAATCTGGCTGCTAATACCTGGCGCGCTGAGTTTGGTCGCTTTTGTTTGGCTGCTGTCGTTACATCCGACCGCTGCAGGTAGGGTTTATGCAGCCTATGGCGGTGTATATATTTTTATGGCAATACTATGGTTATGGGCTGTCGATGGTATTCGTCCGACTTCATGGGACATAATAGGTGCTGTGGTCGCGCTACTTGGTATGGCGATCATTATGTTTGCGCCGCGTAGTGCCTAGGGTATGTCTTCAATTCAATCGATGGTCGTCTAAATGGACTAAAAATGACTAAATTTTGCCAAACCGCGTCAAATAGCTGGATATTATCGAGACTATTTTCCTTGTTTGATGGCAATGTGTCTCATTTTTATGACCATTTTTAAAATGAAGACACACCCTAGTTAGTAAATAGCCACTAATAAAAAACGGTTCGTCAAATGATTAGATTTGATGAACCGTTCTATATGATTAGTATCTATATATAAAATTAGTGCTTGCCTAGGATACTGCCATTATTGCCGTCTTTCTTAGCTTGTTTGGCGGCTTTTTTCTCTTTAGCTGTTAAAAGCGGCTTCTTTTTGACGTTCTTCTTACTGTCTTGACCCTTACTCATGGTAACTCCTTTGTAGATAACGCATACAACCCGTTAAGCCAATTGAGCTGACTCAAAGTAAGTATGGTGACGACTAACATAGTCGGTTACCCAATCGAGTATATGCCTAAGCGTTAGTAATAGATAGCACTCGCACAATTCGCCTACGATTCATTCCTTTTACTTTATTTAGTAAAATCATTGTGTTAGCTAAATCATATTACAGCTAATTTGTTCAATCAATCATGGTATTTATAAGTGCTTACTTACGGATACATAGCGATTTGCTATAATGGCTAAAAGCCGATGAATAAACGCGGCAAACTCTTATTTATTAACATTTAGCACCATCGTGCTCACTGTTTTGGTCACCCTATTATGCGTATACGTAAACTGTTTAAATTCGAAAATGCTCACATTGTTCGTAATTGTAGCTCTGAGCGTTGCAAACACTCAATCCATGGTCATAGCTATCAGATTGAGCTTATTTTAGAGGCTAATCGTTTAGATCATGGGCAAATGGTTTATGATTTTGGGCTGCTAAAATCTTCTATTAAAGACATTATCGACAGCTTTGACCATGCGATTTGTTTTTGGAACAAAGACGATCCTGAGTATGTTGCAGCGTGTAAAAAATTCAGCGCGCGCTGGATAAGTCTGCCAGTATCTCCATCGGCAGAACAGTTCTCACGTGTGATATTTTTCTGGGCGCAAGAAATACTGCGCCAGACGCAAATGCAAAATGGCGAAGCAGATGTTAGTGTTTATTCAGTGATTGCTCATGAGACGGCGACAGGGTACGCGCAGTGTTTCGCTGACGATGTGACAAACGAGCAAATGGGTAAGCTGGTTTTAGAGGACTTTGAATTTAGTGAGCAAGTTCGTACTGAATGGACCGACTCTGATCTGTATGCCAAGCTGATTCGCGGTGAAAGCTTTACTAATCCAACGGTGACGATGCAGGTTCAGACTAATGCATAACGACCAATCAATAAAAAATAGTTGCACTGTGCAAACGCTGATACTGAACTCTGAGCAAGATACACAGTTATTGGCCAAGCAACTGGCAGCATTGCCATTAACGGGTAGTGTGTGGCTGGCAGGGGATTTGGGTGCTGGTAAAACCACCTTAACGCGTTACTGGTTGCAGGCACTTGGTCATACTGGTGCCGTAAAGAGCCCGACATATACTTTGGTTGAGCCGTATAGTATCCAGCAAAATAATGGTACAACCAAGCCTGTCTATCATGCAGACTTATACCGTCTCCAAGATCCAGAAGAGCTTTCTTTTATTGGCTTTGATGAATATTTAGATGAGCCTGAAGCACTAGTTATCATCGAATGGGCAAGCCGCGCTGATGGCTATCTACCATTGCCAACCTTGTATATTGATATGACGCAAGATGAAAGCGATGGTACGGAAAATGACGCCCGCCAAGTGATACTACGGTTATCGAAGACAGGACAAGCACAAGGTGTAGATCTAACAAACTTGCAAATCTAAACAATGCTTACCAATGCGCTCCAAACTTTCCAAAACATGACAGTCAATAATGCCAGATAGCCATTCCTATATCCGTATCAAAAAACTATCACCGCTGCTGATCAATCAACTAGCAGCAGGTGAGGTCGTGACGCGTCCAGCCGCAGTAGTCAAAGAGCTGCTTGAAAATGCCATTGATGCAGGCGCGACCAATATTGACGTGCGCATCACACAAGGTGGTATGGGTACGATAGAAGTGGTAGATAATGGTACAGGTATATATCCTGACGATATGGTCATGGCTATCACGCGTCATGCTACCAGCAAAGTCGCTGATGTTGCCAACTTGCACGGTATCACGACGCTGGGTTTCCGCGGCGAAGCGTTAGCGGCGATGGCTGCTGTCTCTCGTTTAAGTTTGACGAGCAGCCATGATGATAGTGGCATTGGTCGTCAATTACAGGTCGCTGGTGTGCTGGATGATACGCCAAAACTGATGCCAATCGTGCATAATCGTGGTACAACCATTGTAGTAAAAGATCTATACTTTAATGTGCCTGCACGCCGTGGTAACCTGAAATCTATTGCGACTGAGTTTGGTCATATCGAGACGATTGTTCGCGAAGTTGCACTAGCACGAGCTGATGTTGCCTTAACACTATGTCATGATAATAAAAAACGGCTATCGCTCTCTGCAAGCACCCACAGTAGTAGTGACAATAAACGTTTGCCACTATCGCGTCTAGAGCAAGCCACTGGTATGGCGCTGACGGATGATGCACTCAACATATCGATAGATTTATCGAGCCTTATACAACAGCCCATAGCGTACGATAATATGGTGACAAGCCAAGCCTCGATTAGCGGTTGGCTGTGGCCGATGCATCATGAGCAAACGGCCTTACCGAAGCTGATCTATGTGAATGGGAGATTGGTAAAAGAGGCCTTGATTAGTAACCAGATGCGTCAACTGGCTCAGAGTGCCCAGCTGGCAGGTGTGGGTTACGCGCTTTATTTTGAATTACCAGCCCAGTGGTTAAATATCAATGTTCATCCATCGAAACAGCGTATCAAAATAAGCCCACTTAACAACATCATGGCGCATTTGAGCCATACGATCCGCACTCAGTTGAAAACGATTGAGACGGTCAAGACCACATCTACGCCGATGGTTGATACTGCTGAAGAGGTTTGCTCAGAGCTACCAGATGGTAATGCTTTGATGGGTGGCTCACTTACAGGTCGCTCGTCTGAAATGTTCACATCGAGTACGCAGCCTACAGATACTCACAGACGTCGCCCGCGAGTACAGTCTGTTAGGCAGTCCTATCAGTCAGATCCAACAAGATCAAACCCAATAGAAACATCCTCTCAAAAATCAACACATTCTCACATTAGTGATTCAACAGATCAAAATAATAGTGACGCTCCACATTATTCTGCTGAAATGAAACTGCGCGCATTTTCATTACCAGTTTGCTTAGATATCGTGACTGGTTTGGGTAACGTGGTAACCGCTACGTCTATTAACTCGAACATAGATGACAATACATTGCCTTGGTTGCTATTTTACAACCAAGGTCAATGTCTATTAGTAAGTGTCAAAGACTGGCAGTCCAAGGTGAATCAATTATTTGAATCGCAATTATTCGATAGCAAAGCATTTAATCAAAATCAAATGCCAAACAGTGCTAGCGATATCAATCAACAACTCAATGAGATCAACTCTCAAATGTCTGCACAGGACTCTATAATGTTTGAGACCGATCTCACTGAGATACTAAAAAATAGTTCGCTCAAAGTCATAGACAGCAGCCGTCTAGTAGCGTTGATGCTATCTTCAAAATCATAGCTGTTAAACTGAGCTTCACTTTTGCCATCCTCACTTGACTAAAGGCAACGCCATGTATTCCTCGTCTGATAACGTATCTCAAAACTTGCCGGATAACAGTGTAGTGTGTCTAATGGCACCAACCGCTAGCGGCAAAACAGCATTGGCATATGAGCTATACGATACGGGGCGTTATGAGCTGATTTCGGTAGACTCAGCACTCATATATCGTGACATGAACATTGGTACGGCCAAGCCAACAGCGGCTGAGCTGGCACGCTATCCTCATCATTTAGTTGACATCATTGACCCTACACAAAGCTATAGCGTTGCTGAATTCGTCACTGATGTGGCACGCCTTATTGATGAGTGTCATGAGCGCAAAAAGATACCGCTGTTGGTAGGTGGTACAATGATGTATTACATGGCATTACTCGATGGGTTATCTCCAGTGCCTGATAGTGATGATAGTGTACGTGCGCGCGTCGAACAATGGCGCCAGCAAGAGGGGATTTCGGCACTGTATGACTATCTGGGTAACATTGACCCGATAAGTTATGAGCGTTTGAACGCTACTGATACCCAGCGTATTACCCGCGCGATTGAAGTCTATTTGCAGACAAATAAGCCGATAAGTGAGTGGCAGCGTCAACCAAAACAAGCGCTGGCACATAATCCAGCTCAGCAGTGGTATGCGTTATCGGTTATGCCTGAGCGTCCATGGCTGCACGTACGTATTGAACAACGTCTAGATATTATGTGGAATGAGGGGCTAGTAACTGAGGTTATTGGCTTACTTGAGAAATATTCGTTGACACCTAACATGCCGTCGATGCGCTGCGTCGGCTATCGACAAGTATTAGAGTATTTGGTTCGCATTGATCATGAGATATTTGATAAACCGCACTTAGAGAAAGCTCAGTTTTATGACGCTTTTGAAGAGAATGATAGTCTAACCAGAGAAAACAAATCGCAATATGGCATGATGCAATCAACTGCTCAGTCAATGCCAACAACTCACGAGGCTGAGGCACTTGCTTGTCAGGAAATGCAAAATAAGGCATTATATGCTACGAGACAGCTGGCCAAGCGTCAGTACACATGGTTACGAAAAGTTATGCAGTTGCCTAATACTTCGTTAGATAACGCAGTAGGTTGTGACCCCACTACCGAACTTATTGATAGTAATATAGTGTTGCAAACATTTGCTACAATGGCGCAGGCAAGAGACTACTTATACAAATAGATATATAAATATAATTTTTGACTGTTAATTTATTGTGCGCATATCATGTGTACGATTCACTACTATAACGAATACCACGTATGTATAAGAAAGTAATCACAATTAGTTTCAAAAACTAGCATAGATAGCTGTTATACTTTGAATTGGCTGAAAATGGAGCAAGGCACAATGCTTCTTGCCAAATTTCTAAGCCACAAACCAGTAATAATTGACTTTTGTAGATAAAAATAATTAATGAAATAAGTAGTTACTTACTTATTTACAATAACAATGTATTCGCGATAAAGTGGAATCACTTAAGAGCAACCAATATTGATTTAGATACGTTTTACAAAGAAAAAATACCATTGTATCTACCTTTTAGCCATTATAATTAAATTGACACTTAGAATAATTGGCATCCAAAACATAACTATATAATATTTAGGAGAGATTTCATGTCAAAAGGACAAACTTTACAAGATCCATTCTTGAACTCACTGCGCAAAGATCGCATTCCTGTCTCTATTTTTTTGGTCAATGGCATTAAGTTGCAAGGTCAAATTGAATCATTCGATCAGTATGTTGTACTTCTAAAAAACACTGTCAGCCAAATGGTATACAAACACGCGATCTCAACAGTTGTACCTGCACGCAATCCACGTAGCAGTACAACGACAGGCTCTACTACACAACCTCAAAGTGCGGCACCAGCTGGCTACCAAGGCGGTGGGTTTGAACGTGGTAGCAATTCTGCTGGTGGGTTTGACGAACGCGGTTTTGCTTCTAACCGTAGTGGGTTCAACCGTGGTGGTTTTAGCCAAGGTCAAGAACGTGGATTTGAACGTGGTAGCTTTGGTCAAGGTCAGGATCGCGGTTTTGAGCGCGGCGGCTTTGGTCAGGATCGCGGCTTTGATGCATCAATAGACAATACAGGCTTTGAAAACAAGCCAGATGATGGATCAAATGACAGCAACAGCTAAATAGCTATATGATCTTAGTGTGCTGCATAAAATACACTATCAAGCTATGATGTATCCATTGAAGACCTGCTACGATAGTGGGTTTTTTTTATATCAACAGGTTCATGGCTGTTAGGAAAGCTATTAGACTGTGACAGTATTATAAATCTTGTAGACCATTATTAATATGAAGCAGAGTATAGTAAAATACTATACTGATTCACCATAAAAATAGAGCAGATTCATGAGTGATACTAAAAATAATTTGACCCATGAGCAATTCATTACTACTGCTATCGAAGCGATCAATACCGAGATATCCGCATTGGCGTTACTGACAGAGCAGATCGATGATCGGTTTGCACAAGCATGCGATATTATTTTGGCTTGTCAGGGTCGCGTTGTAGTCACTGGCATGGGTAAGTCAGGATTGATTGGACGTAAAATAGCAGCGACTTTTGCATCGACTGGTACGCCTTCTTTTTTCATGCATCCTGGTGAAGCGGGGCATGGCGATTTGGGCATGCTCGTAAAAGGTGATGTGCTGCTTGCTATTTCAAACTCTGGTGAGTCTGATGAGATCAAAATGCTTTTGCCAGTGGTCAAACACCTTAATATACCCCTAATCAGTATCAGTCGTGATAAGCGCGGTATGCTACCACGAGCCGCTGATATTGTGCTGACGCTTGGTCAGTCACAAGAAGCTTGCCCACTCAACCTTGCACCTACGTCGAGCACGACCGCTACCTTAGCACTTGGCGATGCTCTAGCGGTGGCTTTAGTACATGCGCGAAATTTCACGTCTGAGGACTTTGCACTATCGCATCCAGCTGGTGCCTTGGGTCGTCAGTTATTAACGCGTGTCGCAGACTTGATGCATACCAAATCAGAAGACCTACCGCTAATCGATCAGCAAGCACCATTACAGCAAGCGCTATTTACAATGTCTGCTGGACGCTTAGGCATGACAGTAGTGACTGATGATAGTGATAAAGTTGTTGGCGTATTCACTGATGGTGATTTACGCCGCGGCTTAGAAAAAGGCATTGATCTACAAACACCTATGCATAAAGTGATGGTCAGCAACCCACGCCGTGCTAACAAAAGCATGCGTGCATCGGATGCTTTGAGCGTCATGAATGAAAATGGTATCAGTCAATTACTGATTATCGATGATGAAGACCATCTAGAAGCAATTATTACCGTACATGATTTATTACAAGCTGGTGTTAAATAATACTATCGATCGTCGATGATGTGACAAGATAAAATACTCAGTAACACAGCCGTCAGGATGAGAAAAATAATGCAAGACTTAATAAAAAAAGCTGGACAAGTAAAGCTATTGGTTATGGATGTCGATGGGATTTTATCCAACGGTCAAATCATCTATGATGCTAATGGTATCGAGACCAAAGCATTTTCGGTGCATGATGGCGTAGGTGTTAAGTCTCTCGCGCGTTATGGTATTTTGACCGCTATTATTACTGGTCGTAGTAGTGCGATGGTAAATAAACGAGCTGCAGAGATGGGTGTTAACCATGTGGTACAAGGACGTGATGACAAGCTCATTGCATTAAACGAGCTGTTATCGTCTCTAGATCCTGAACTTAACATTACTGCTGACGACTGTGCTTATATGGGTGATGATTTACCAGATATCAAAGCGATGCAGACAGTGGGTTTTGCTGCGACAGTGCCAAACGCGCATGCAGAGGTCATTAAGCGTAGCGATATGGTGACCACTAGAGCGGGTGGTACTGGCGCAGTACGTGAGATATGTGACCTCATCTTAAAAGGACATGGACATTATCAAGACTTTATCGCGAGCTATACGCTTGATGAAGCTCAAACTCAGGATAAACAGTCGTGAATACACGTGTTTTAATTGTACTAGCATTAATCATTGCAGGCATTGCTGGTTGGTTTTTTCAGCAGCAGGGCGACGTAACGCCGCCAGTCAATATTGAAACGACAGATGTCGATTATGAAGCCACTGACATCAAAGCAGTCCAAACGAATGATGAAGGCGAAACTGAGTATGAGCTTACTGCTGAATCTTTAACTCATAATCCTGAAACCGATCAAGATGAGATGTCAGGTATCACGATGAATTGGGAGCCATCAACAGAACAGCGTTATCGTATTCAAGCGGGCACTGCCGCTATCAGTCAACAGACAGGGGAGTTAAGCCTGTCAGGTGGTTTTACATTGGTGAGCGAAGGGAATAAAGACGCATCCGATATCGAGCCGATAAAAGTGACGGGGACTACGCTAAAAGGCAATACAAAGTCAGGTCAAGTCTACAGTGAAGAACCCGTCCAAATCGAACAAGGCATGAACCGCTTTGAAGCGTCTAGTATGACAGCCAATCTTGAAACAGGTGAGTATGAATTTGGTCAAGTCGCGGTCGCTTTTATGCCAGCTGATCGTCAAGATAAAGCATTGTTTTAACCCATAACCTTTTTATCCATTATGTGAAAATAGCAGCTAGCATGACGTTTGCAATTTCTATCACGAATTATGAAATGAGCCATTATATGAAATCTAAATTTTTGCCTGCTTTACGTGCATCATCACGCTGCTTACACAACTTACGTACCGTGCCAGTAGTTATGCTATTAGCGCTACCGTTATATAGTCATGCATTGCCATCAGATGCCAATCAACAAATAAAATTGCTAGCGGATAAGGCTACTTATAGCGAGCGTACTGGTGTCACCAGTTATTCAGGTAATGTCATCATTACTCAGGGTACATTTAAGATGACTGCTGATAACATCACTGTCAATCTCTCTCAGCAACGTAGTATCAACTCAGCGGTAGCAACAGGTCGTCCAGCCACTATGCAGCAAGTGGTCACGCAAGAAAAAGGACTGGCTAAAGGTCAAGCCAATAAGATTGATTACAATGCAGTATCCGGCATCATCACGCTAACGGGAAATGCTAAGCTGGTACAGAATGGGGCAAGTTTTGCTGGTAATGTAATTCGTTATAGCTTAAAAGCTGGTGATGTGGAAGCAACTGCTGGTGGTAATCAACGAGTAGAGCTCGTGTTCCCGCCTAACAACAATACTAGCCAAAGCGGTGTACGCTAGTCTATGCCAGTATGGTCGTAAGATTAAAATATGAGCAGCTAAACAAGGCTTTGGCAGTGCTTGAATTTTGTGAAAGTAAGAGTGAGCTATGAGCGATAATAAAAATACAAACCCTTCAGCATTGAATACCAATACGGCACCTGTCGCTCGATTGACGATGCAAAACTTAGGCAAACGTTATGGTAAACGCTGGGTCGTCAAAGACGTCTCGTTTTCTGTTGGGCAGGGCCAAGTTGTCGGGCTATTAGGTCCCAATGGGGCAGGTAAAACCACCAGTTTTTATATGGTAGTCGGATTGGTCAATATGGATAAGGGCCGCGTCACTCTTGGGAAAATGGACTTATCCAAATATGCTATGCATGAGCGTGCTCGTGCTGGCATTGGATATTTGCCTCAAGAAGCATCGATATTTCGCAAGCTCTCTATCGAAGACAACATATTAGCCATCCTGCAAACTCGTACAGCGTTAAGTAAAGCTGAGCAGCAGCAGGAGCTTGAAAAACTGATTGGTGAGTTCCATTTAGAACATGTACGTACATCGCTGGGGATGAGCGTATCAGGCGGTGAGCGTCGCCGCTGTGAGATTGCTCGTGCACTGGCAGCTGATCCTAAGTTTATCTTATTGGATGAGCCGTTTGCAGGTGTAGATCCTATTTCTGTCGGTGACATCAAAGACGTTATCTTAACACTGAAAAACCGTGGTATCGGTGTTTTGATCACTGACCATAATGTTCGTGATACATTAGCCATCTGTGAAAAAGCTTATATCGTTTCAGAGGGTGCGATCATCGCTGAAGGAACGTCGTCTGAAGTATTGGATAATGATTTGGTAAAATCCGTCTATTTGGGTAAGGACTTTCAAGTATAGTCTAAGAACCTAATATTTTTTTCTCATACCTATATCTCTACAGACTGCTGGATCTAGTATTGTGAATTGACCCATAAGACCAGCAGTAAGCACATTTCCTATAGCTATAATAGCAACCATAATACTTATACGTTGAATATTAACCCATCTATAACACACAGCCTATAACGTTAATGGCTGAGTATTCTATCTCTTTAACGCTTACAAAAACATATCGATACTTCATTCATTATTCTCGACTAACCACCTGAATAAGGCTCATTATTTATGGCAAAAAATAAAAGCAGTTATGTCTGTCAAGAGTGCGGTGCGCATTTTGGCAAATGGGCAGGGCAGTGTACAGATTGCGGCGAATGGAATAGCTTGGTTGAAGCACCAAATGTCAGCATGCCGCATCATAATAAGAGTAGTGCAAAGTCTACACCGAATCGCCCCACACCTCGTAATACGGGTGCAGCAGCTGGTAACTACTCAGGTACTCATAGTGCGGTCATGCCACTTAATGCAGTAAGCGTCACGTTAGATACCCGCTTGCCAACAGGCATCAGTGAGTTTGATCGAGTGCTGGGCGGCGGGTTAGTAGCTGGTTCTGTCGTGCTAATCGGTGGCGATCCTGGTATTGGTAAGTCAACTATATTGTTGCAAACAGCGACCAATATGGCACGTGCTGAATCACTAGCAGGGAGTGCGCTATACGTCACAGGTGAGGAGTCACTTGCTCAGGTGGCCATGCGTGCTAAGCGCCTAGACCTACCTGCTGATAGGCTTCGTGTATTGGCAGAGACCAATGTGGAAACTATTTGTGCCGCCTTGACCCAAGAGCAGCCAGCCATCGCTATCATTGACTCTATTCAGACCATATATACCGATGCCATCAATTCAGCACCAGGTGGTGTCAGCCAGATTAGAGAGTCTGCTGCTATCTTGACACGCTATGCAAAACAAACAGGCACTGCGCTATTTTTAGTCGGTCACGTGACCAAAGAAGGTACATTAGCAGGTCCACGTGTGCTTGAACATATGGTTGATACGGTACTGTACTTTGAAGGTCAGTCTGACTCACGCTTTCGAATGATTCGCGCGGTCAAAAACCGCTTTGGCGCTGTAAATGAGCTAGGGATTTTTGGTATGACTGATATGGGGTTAAAAGAAGTTGCCAATCCATCAGCCATATTTTTGAGTCGTTATGATAAGCCTGTTGCCGGATCTGTGGTCATGGTTAGCCGTGAAGGTACAAGGCCTTTACTGGTAGAAGTACAGGCATTGGTTGATGACTCTCAAGGCTCACCGAGACGGATGGCATTGGGACTAGACTTTCAGCGTTTGTCGATGCTGCTCGCGGTTATGCATCGTCATGGCGGTATTCATACCAGTGGGCAAGATGTCTATGTCAATGTTGTAGGCGGTGTCAAAGTTATAGAGACGGGGTCTGACTTAGCGGTGTTGTTGGCATGCGCCTCAAGTATTAAAGAAAAACCGTTACCCTCGTCATTAGCAGTGTTCGGTGAAGTCGGTCTCTCTGGTGAAATTCGCCCAGTACCTAATGGGCAGGAACGTCTGAAAGAAGCGATGAAACATGGATTTAAGCATGCGATCATTCCAAAGGCCAATGCACCTGCTAAAGGTGCGCCACAGTTTAAAGGAATTAATGTAATCGCAGTTGAACGTCTTGATGATGCTATCGAAAGCGCGTTTGAATTATAGTTAATGTTAAGACGTATGATTGACTTTGTACAAAATAACATCCCACCATAAAAAAGCGCCTAACTCATCATGAGCTAGGCGCTTTTATCTATCTGATTTGTATGGCTCTGATTCAGCTAAGTGGCTAAATGCTTGGCTCGAAACTAAGGACCTGAAACACGCTCAATCGCGACATTGCCCACACCTTTACTCGTAATACCGAGTTTTTTGGCAGCGCCGTAAGATAAGTCTAATACACGGTTGCCATGGAATGGACCACGATCATTAACTTTTACGACAACGCTTTTGCCATTGGTTTTGTTAGTAACTTTGACATAGCAGTTCAATGGTAGTGAACGATGTGCTGCTGTTAGGGCATTCATATCGAAGGTTTCACCACTGGCTGTTTTGCGACCATGAAACTTACGACCATACCAAGAAGCTAGACCTGTTTGCTTAAACTTGCTCACTGAATTAGAGGCGACAGCTGTCAGACGTTCTAATACGTCTTCATCATTGGTGACCTGTGTCGTATCGCTAGCCAATAGAGAGCTGCTAAGCGCTAATGAGGTGGGCTGACGTGCTGATTTGACCAAACTTGATGCACCATCATGTTGACGGCTAAGCTCACCAAGTACACGATCGATATGGGAGGCGTTATCTTGCGTAATCATTGCAAGGGAGGTTTTGGCTTCCACAGCATTTACATTTGTAGCAACTGCAGATCCAGCAAATAAAACTGCTGACATAGTAAGTAAACCAGATAAACGCTTATTCATAAATACCTCTATAGCTTATACATCAAAACCTAGCTCTAAATTTTTTAGATGGAGAATGATAATGTTAGAGTGAGCTAACTGTAATTTATTCTCTGAAGTCTTTATTAACGTGTCAGTCTATTGACGATTAATGATAAGACCCTTATAGGTTTTTATGTATGGTAATTTTCATTTTATGATCATAAGTAACGGTAAAAATTATCGATGTTACCTAGGTCATGCTCAAATGATAGTTAGTGATATTTATTAAATACTTATGTCTAGCTTTAGAAGTAAATATCACTATACGTCGTATCTACAAAATGTCTGATATACCAACTTTCTAAAAGCGCTAAATTAATGAATGGTTTAAATAGGATTACGTGATGCTTTGTTGTTAAACCGTTAATTAAGTAGTGTATTTGAAAGCCTCAAATCGACAAGATGACAACTATACGGCCGGGCTACAACTAAAATATAATTAAATGCAAAGTTTGTTAGTAGCTATGTACTGGTTATGTATCGAAGTACAGTAAATGAGGTTAACGCAATTTTTTATAAAAAACAAGGAATAAAATATTTTAGCCTTGGTTCATAATCAAATAATGTTGGAAAAATACTTGCTTGCTAACCCATCTCATAAGCAACTAAATAACAACAGCTTATATAGAATACGGAGTCGAATATAGAATATTCTGAGCACAAATTATGTTCTATTTATTAAAAGTAACAAAATATTAACGACCGTGAAGCTATCAATATACTAGGGCTTTTTGTAGTAGAACACAAAGATGTAATGTACAGAATATAAAAGATTATATGGTATGCCTTTATGGATATTTCAAGAATTGAATGCTAGTTTATACCATATAAGTTATTGATTTATAGGTTATTAAATTGATAGCCACGACTGGTTAACCAGACTTGTGCGTATGAATGGACATAAGTAAACCAAATCCTGCCATCAAAGTCACAATAGCAGTACCACCATAACTAATAAAAGGTAGAGGGACACCAACGACAGGCAAAATACCGCCAACCATACCGACATTAACGAATATGTATACGAAAAAAGACATGGCGATAGCACCTGCCAATAGCCTGCTGTAGACATCAGGATGAGTAAGCGCAATATAAAGGGCGCGTGTTAGTAGGCAAGAGTAAATAAACATGAGTAGCATGACGCCCATCAGACCGAACTCTTCAGAGAATGCAGCGATAATAAAGTCAGTATGTCCCTCTGGTAAAAAATGCAAATGCGACTGTGTGCCTTCCAAGTAGCCTTTTCCCGTAAGACCACCTGAACCAATAGCGGTCTTTGACTGAATGATATTCCATCCGGCACCTTGTACGTCAGCCTCAGGATTGAGTAGGGTCAATACTCGCGTACGCTGATAATCATGTAATAAAAAATTCCATGCAAACGCAATAAAGGGTATCGCCAAAACAACCGCAGCAGAAATAAGGCGCCAAGATAGCCCCGCTAAGAACAGCACAAAGATACCGCTTGCTGCTACCAATAGTGATGTGCCAAGGTCCGGTTCTTTTGCAATCAATAGTACAGGAACGATAATGAGCGCCAAGGTAATGGCAATACTGGATGCTGAGGGTGGCAGATCACGTTTTGATAAAAACCAAGCACACATCATAGGCATACCAAGTTTCATGAATTCTGAGGGTTGCACACTGCCAAATCCAGGTATTCTAATCCATCGCTGGGCACCCATACGCACCTCACCGATGACATCTACTAGCACCAATAGTATAAGTCCTAGTACATAAAATACAGGCGTGAAGGTGCGATAGAGACTGGGCGGTATCTGAGCCATAATAAACATGACTATGAAAGCCACACCGTAACTCACCATCTGGCGTATGACCATACCCACATCCTGACTGGCCGCGCTATACAAAATCGTCAAGCCAATACAACAAACCGTTAGCAATAACAAGGTCAGCCACGGATCGATATGAATACGCTGCCACAGCGTCGGTGCATGACCCTGACCTAGGTGATGGCTTTGACGTGAAAAACGGTATTGAGGATTAGAAGACATAGGCAGAGTTTGACTAGCAATTAGGTAAGAGGGAGACGTCGTCTAAAATGTCTGATAAGACTGTGGTTTATCTATTCTAGTAGAAGCTATAGAAAAAACAGTGAGTCGATTTTTAACATCTAGGCAATAAAGTCACATAATTATAAAGATTATGAGGATAAGTGTTAATTACGAATAGCATGCCTCAGATTAGAGGCGATAGTTTAGCCTGCTTGCTGAAAATTTGATAGTATCGATAAAACGTTTTTAGCGGTAGATTCCTGCAATGATAAAATCAAACAACCATAACCGTAGGCAGTTTAGCCAGTCTATTATGGCACTAATTGTCTGTGCAAGCAGTGTCAGTGTACATGCCGCTATTATAAGTGATAATAGTGAGCGCCGTATCGTAGTGCGTCAGAGTAATAGTGACAGTAGTAATGCCTATATCACGCCCTCTAATAATGTTGCCAACCAGCGTCCCGGCGTGACTATGTTGAATGGGACTAAGTCGAATGGGGGAAACTCATCAGGTGGCGATAGTATGCAAAGCTTGATTGCACAAAAGCAGCGTGATTTCAATATTGATGCCAGCATATCTATCGAAGAAAGCAAACGCGTCAGTATCAACCGCCGCCAGCCCATCTACAATACAACCTACAGTAATAATAGCTACAGTACAGCAAGCAATACTTATAATAGCGCTTATAACGACTTTACCAGCATGGATTTCAATGCATGGCTCAATAGTAACAGTTACCGTGCTAGGCAGGTGGCAGAGTACCAAAGCTATCTGAGCTCGCGCGTAGGGGCGCGAAATGTACCGCCATTGTCTCAGCTACTGACCACAGCGCGTAGCTGGCAGAAATGCGGTTATGAGCCCTATCAATTGCCACCGCAAGAGCTGTGGTCGAATATCGTACCGACACTACATCTATATAGCGAATTAAAAAACCAAGGGATATTGCCACCGAGCACTGAGATACGTTCGGTATACCGCAGTCCTGGTCTCAATGACTGTGCAGGCGGTGCAGATGGTAGTAAACATATGAATGCTAGTGCGATAGATGTTTGGGTGCCAGAGTATGAAGATAATCTATGGCGTCTTAGTACTATGCAAGATGGATTATGTCAATTTTGGCAATATCAAGGTCAAGCCTATAACTTCGGTCTAGGGTTGTATTCTACAGGTGCCATCCATCTCGACACAGATGGTTATCGTAAATGGGGCTTCAACCATGCAAGTAGCAGCTCTTCTTGCCGTTACTAGCAAATAATTAGCAGATAAAAACCTAGATTTACATGGTAAAAGTAGATAGAGACGTTATAATATAGCGCTGATAAGTTCTAGGGTAAAAGTAGATATAGAACGATAAGCTAGACGCATAAGTTCACTGAAAATTTGTTTGGTATTTATGCTTTAATGATAGTACTTTTCTTACCTATCTTTGTATCCTTGTCGCTCTTCAAGGAAGAAGATTACGTTATCACAAGCAGGGTTTATGACAAAGCAGCGCGCGACACTTAAACAGTACAGTCAGTCAAATAATAAGAACCAAGGCTTTTTTCGTTCAAGATATATGTATGGCGCGTTAGTAGGTACGGTATTTTTATCCGCATTACTTGTTAGTGCCTGCAGCCCACAAACGCATTCTGACAGCCGCTCATCGGTCACAGATAAGAATACAATCAGCCGTAATAATATTGAAAAAAACTCTAAAAATATTGAAGACGGTATCAAAAACTCTTATGCACGTTTGGCATCAAAACGCTCTGATGTCTGTCCGAAGCTAATAGAAGAAGGGCATGGCAGTCAGGTCATTGAGCGCCTTGCAGAAGTCATGGTAAACGACTATTGCGACTATTTTCTATACCCGCGAGATGGTCAAAGTATTTCAGTAGCAACTAACAATCGTCAAATCGAAGCATTACTGATAGTTCCATCGGTACATAATTTCGCTAACGGAGGTTACCAAGTAACCTCTTATGACAAGCACATCATTCGATTGAGCTACAACGGTGCAACCCATAAGCCAAAAGACCTCAGTTATGATGTTGCAATGACCATTTCTGACAAAGCATATTTATAGTAACGTCTACCATGAGCTTTGTAGCACAGTGTTTTAAGTCTTAAAACGTAAGTTATGAGCGGTGTGTTTTGTGTTTCTCATCACTTACGTTATTAATTTGTCTTTATGTATTTTCAGAACAGCTACTTGTTCACTGGTTTATCTTTCCAAGGGTCATCTTGTCCCACAGTTACAATCAAAAAATCATCAGGCTTTAGCGTATCACGCATGGTTTTATTCACTTCTACAAGCGTGACCTGATCAATACGATTGGTATAATCAGCCAAGTAATTGTTCGGCAATTGATAAAAATTCATCATTCCTAACAAGCCGTTAATACCTGCGTTGCTTGCAAAGCCCATTGGAAAACTATTTTTTAAGTTGTCTGTTGTCAAGCGCATCTCATCCTGAGTGACACCTTTTTCTAGTGTCTTATTAATAACTCCTAAGCTTGCATCGATCGCTGCGCGCGCCTTATCGTTGCGCGTCGAAAACCCAATCTGATAAGGGCCTCGTGCTAGCATCGGACTCATTGAACCTGAAATACCATAGGTATAACCCAAGTTTTGTCTAACCTCAGTCATTAATCGCGCATTAAAATCACTACCTGCCATGATCTCATTACCAACTGCAAAATTGGTTTGCTGCTGCTGCGCCACAGCATCGGTTGCACGTTTACTACCCAGTTGACCCATTAGGACAGTGGTTTGGGTACTTGGGAATGGGATGTGTATATGCTGTGCTGTAGTAAGGGGTGTGGGTTCAGGTAATTCTGCTGCGGCCTGTCCTGTAGGCAGCTTCGTAGTGATCTCTTCAGCCAGACGTTTCGCTTGGACTAATGTCAAATTGCCCGTCATAGCGATAGAAGCATTTGCTGTCACTAAATACCGATTTTTGAAGTCTAATAACTGCTGCTTTTGGATGGTAGGCACGCTCTCGAGTGTACCGACCGAGGGGTGCGCATAAGGATGGTTGCCATACAATGCATTATTAAAAGCAATGCTTGCAAGGCTGTTAGGGTCTTGTTTTTGCTGCTGTAAACCAACCAGTAGTCGTGCCTTGTTGCGTGCTAGAACATCATCATTAAACGTAGGTTCACTCACCATCTGCGTCATCAAGTCAACAGCAGGTAGCAGATGCTCGTCATCAGATAAGCTGCGTAGTGAAACAATAAACATGTCTTTGTACGCGCTACTGCTCAAATTGATGCCTAAAGTTTCAACGGCTCGCGTGAATGCGTTTTCATCTAAACTCGTGGTACCTTGCTCAAGCATTGTCGCTGTCATGTTGGCGATGCCAAAACCATCTTTGTTGATGCTACCGTCACGCGCACTACCAGCGTTAAAGCGCAGGTCTATATCGACGATGGGCAAGGCGGTGGTTTTTACGAATTTTACAGGGACGCCAGCCTTAGTCTTGAATTGTTGGATTGTTGGTACGGTGACTTTTAGAGGTTCGGCGTTATCAATACTAGTCAGCTTAGACAGTGCCGCAATAGGCGCACTGGCATCGACGGCAGCAGGTGCGCGGTAATCTTCAGCACCTGTTGTCTCAGCTTGAGTGGTAGTAGTCAATATACCCAAAGCAAGTACGAGGCTGGTGCTAAGATATGACCATTTTTTCAATGAGCTAGCACTTGATATTTTCTGTCTTACTTGAGAGTCATATTTATTCTGAATCATGATGTTCTTCTTATTAAGAATACGTTTTTGTCGTCATTTTTATTAGACGCTTGATGATAGGCAGCCGTTACTTTGCTTAGTTTTGCTTCTCTTTGGGTGGTACGATATGCATCACCGTAAGGTTGTTCTTAACCAAGTATTTTTTACTGGCAGCCTGAATGTCATCGACACTGATACTATCGAGTTTGGTTGGCAGCTTGGCAAGCAATCTATCATCTAAACCAATAGACTGTAGCGAGCCTATCATACGTGCCTGTCCCTCCATACTATCTTGCGCATAAACCAAGCCTGTGACCGTATTGGTCTTAGCACGGCTGATTTCGTCGGCAGCAATGGGATCTGTTTTGAGCTTTTCTATTTCTGACGTTATGGCTTGCTGCGCTTGCTCTAAGCTGACACCTTCACGCGGTGTTGCCTGAATTAAGAATAGTCCATCGCCGCGATCGAGCAAGTCATAAGAAGTACCAACGGTAGTTAGCAGACCTTGCTCACGTATCAGTCGACTCTCTAAGCGTGCAGATAGACCACCGTCGAGTACGTCTTGAGCAAGGGAGAGGGCATAGGCCTGTTTTTCGTCATTTGCGCCTGCCGTCACCAAACTTGGCACGTTGTAACCCATTAAGAGAACAGGCACTTGGACGGCCTGCTCAGACTCTACTTTTTGATACCCTCGAAAGCCCTTTTGAGTGACCCCATTGCGTTTGGGTACGTCGCTTGGTGCAAGCGTGCCAAAATAGCGTTTGACTTGCGCGAGCACATCTTGTGGTTGTACGTCACCAACGATGACCAAAGTGGCATTGTTGGGTGCATACCATGTCTTGTACCAGTCTGTTAAATCAGAGAGCTTGATTGACTCAAGCTCACTCATCGGTCCAATGACAGACTCACCCTTCGGACTGTCAGGTAGTGCTAGCAGGCGAAATGACTCGTAAGCTTTGGCAAGTGGATTGTCATCAGTACGTTGACGGCGCTCCTCCATAACGACTTGATGCTCTTTGGCAAACTCTTTATCATCGAAAGTCAGGTTTTTCATGCGATCTGCTTCAAGCTCTAAAGCCAAAGGCATGCGGTTAGCAGGAAACAGCTCGTAGTACCCCGTATAGTCATAGCTGGTAAAGGCATTGTTGACACCGCCAAATTTGGCAATCAACCGTTCATAATCGTCACTTGATACATCAGTGGTTCCTTTGAACATCATATGCTCAAGCACGTGTGAGATACCTCCCTTATCAGTTGGCTCATCTGCCGAGCCTACTCGATACCAGATTTGTGTCATAGCGACTGGGGCACGGTGGTCCTCTTTTATAACTACTTTTAGACCGTTTTCTAACTGATACTCATGCCGACCTGACATGTCCATTGCCAATGCGGATGGCGCTGACTCTCTACTTGCGTCTGAATTAGGTTGCCCTGTACCGATTGCTGCGACTGAGTTAGTAGCAGTAGTTGTTGTAGAGCTAGCAGACATCGTACTGGTCTGACAGGCGGTCAGTGACGCTGCTATCGCCAAGGCACAAGCAATACGTAATGGGTTGATCGGTAGTGGTAAAGGCAATGGCATGGTATGGTCTACTTATATAAAATGATGACTAAAGAGAATGACGACAGTTATAGTAATAATGAATCGTAGTGCTAAGGAGTCATAGTAATAATGAACGTCATAAAGAGGTTTGAGTGCCTACCATGACACTAGCTGTGGGTCTGAACTCTTGCGTGGTGCTGCAGCCTGCCACAGACAATACCGTTGTCGTTAACAAAATAGCCGCACTGATATTGGTGATGCTTTTGTAGTGCTTAGAGAGTAGAGACATGAGCATTTCCTAATAAAGAGTCGTTGATAGTCTTGGTAGAGTAGGCGAAGTCTAGCCAGTTACAAGTCAGAATTTTGTGTCCAAACCTTAAGCAAAACTTTCTAAAATTTTTGAGTGACTTTTAGAGCCGATATATTTTAATGATAGTCTATTATGGTAAGGGCTGAGCACGACTTTAATTATGCTAAAATAGGCTGAAATTCATTGTCACGTCGCTCATAAGCGTATAAAGACATACAAATTTATCTACAATGAACAAATAATTGATAATGATAACTTTTAGGGCAAAATTATGAATAACCCAAACAATAACAACCGCGTAGTCATTAACTTAGATGATGGTCTTGATGACTTAGATGACGATGATATTACCTTACCCAGTCTACCGGTGCAATCGGTGCCCATCGTTGATGATTCTGAGCGCGCAGCTGTACTCGAGGACAGTACGACAATCCAAGACATCTCAAATAACGATGCAGAAGAAAATATTGCTTTGGCCACGCCAATCATTATGACTGAAGAGCATAACGTACCTAAAGGAGATTCTGAAAGCTTTTCGAGTGTCACAGAGACAGATGTTGCAAACAACTCTGATACCGTGTCAACCGTACCCACCATGCCATTGCAAGAACAGTTGGGAGACACGCCAAGCGTGAGTCCAACTAACAGCAGCAGTATACAAACTGATAGTCCAAAAGAGCCAGTAGAAGAACCAGTAGAGCCGCAAGAGAATAAGAAAAAAGGCAGCTGGTTTAACCGTATGAAAACGGGACTCAGTAAGTCACGTAAAAACTTGGCCGAAGGCATGGTCAGTATTCTTATCGGTGGTAAAGAGATCGATGATGAGCTGTTAGAAGAGGTCGAAGATCAGTTATTGGTTGCTGATATTGGGGTCAACGCGACCAACCGTATCATTAAGAGCCTCACCGAGCAGACTGCTCGCGGTGATCTGATCTATGCACACTCATTATATAAAGCCTTACAAAGTGAGCTGGTTGATATTTTGACGCCTAAAGTTGAGCCATTGGTCATTGATACCAGCAAAAAACCATTTGTTATTTTAGTGGTTGGCGTTAATGGTGTGGGCAAGACAACAACCATCGGTAAACTTGCCAAGCGCTTACAGGGTGAAGGTAAGTCAGTCATGCTAGCAGCAGGTGATACGTTCCGTGCAGCAGCCACCGAGCAGCTGCAAATTTGGGGTGAGCGTAATGATATCCCAGTCGTAGCGCAAGGGCATGGCTCTGATAGTGCTTCTGTCATCTTTGATGCCATGCAATCTGCCAAAGCCAAAAATATCGATGTCCTTATAGCCGATACAGCTGGTCGTCTACAGAATAAGACACATTTGATGGCAGAATTAGAGAAGGTCGTACGCGTGATGCGTAAGGCTGATCCCAGCGCACCGCATGAAGGTATGATCGTACTCGATGCTGGTACAGGTCAGAACGCCATCAATCAAGTTGAGTTATTCAACAAGGTTGTACCTCTGACGGGTATCACCATTACCAAACTGGACGGCACTGCTAAAGGGGGCGTGGTATTCAATATCGCTGAGACGACAGATGTGCCTATCCGCTACATTGGTGTGGGTGAGTCTATTGATGATTTGCGCGCCTTTAGTCCAAAACAATTTGTCGCCGCTTTGTTTGAGACCGACGATAAAGAATAAGAGAGCCAGTTAATTGGTAAATTATTTTTAAAAGAATAGGGAAGTAGACGCCATGATCGTTACTACTGCAACTGTTGGGTTACATCGATTCACACTGATTGCTCGTGTCAATGAGAATGGTAAGCCTGTGCTCGTTGAAGCCAACTGGCTGCTGGCAGGTAACTCATGGCATAGCTCAAAATCTGTCCCTAAAATCAAAAAGTATTACGGTATGTCAGATGACGATTTCACCTTTATAGATAGTAATAGCCTAAGCATGAGTGAACCTGCTCAAGCGTTGTTAATAGAAACGATATCCCAACTCAAAGATTACGCTGCTGGTAAGCGTAAGACACTGGATTTACCTTTGGATTTTTCTATGGGTACTGAGTTTCAGCAAAGAGTATGGCAGGCACTGCAGGGTATTGAGTATGGCAAAACCATTAGCTATGCCACACTCGCCCAGCGTGTCAACAGTCCAAAGGGATTCCGTGCGGTCGCGCAGGCTAACGGTAAGAATCCTTTTAGTATCATCGTTCCTTGTCATCGTGTCATTGCGAGCGATGGCAAGCTTGGTGGCTATACAGGCGGGCTGGATAAAAAGGAATATTTGCTAGCGCTTGAAAATGCATGGTATAAAAAGTAGTTTTATTTATTTTTTCCATAGAAAAAAGGGCCAAACACATCAGTATTTGGCCCTTTTTTTAGACTGCTAATCAGATTATGCCTCAAGCTGCGCCATGACATCAGCAGAGAAATTCACGTTAGTATAAACTTCTTGCACATCATCGGCATCTTCTAACATATCAATCATTTTTATGATCTTTTCAGCATCATCGACATTATCGATCTCAGCCGTGGTAGATGGCGACATAGTCACCTCAGCATTATCAGAAACAAGACCAGCCGCATTTAGAGCATCTTGGACTTTACCGAAACTTTCCCATTCAGTAATGACAAGCAAACTCTCGCCATCGTTTTCGATATCAACGGCGCCAGCATCTAGTGCTACTAACATCACCTCATCCTCTAAGCTTACATCATTGAAAGTGATCTCACCGCGTTTGGTAAACAGGTAAGCCACTGAGCCTGATGTACCAAGATTGCCATCACATTTGGTAAAAGCGTGACGGACTTCACTTACCGTACGATTGAGGTTGTCAGTCATGGTCTCGACAAGTACCGCCACACCGCCAACACCGTAGCCTTCGTAGCTGACTTCTTCCATATTTTCGTTATCGCCGCCGCCTGTACCACGGTCGACAGCACGGTTGATCGTGTCACGAGTCATGTTGACCGATAGGGCTTTTTCGATAACGGCACGCAAGCGTGGGTTTTTATCAGGATCAGGATCACCTTGTTTGGCTGCTGAGACGATTTCACGGATAACTTTGGTAAATATCTTGCCTCTTACTGCATCCTGACGGGCTTTGCGGTGTTTAATATTTGCCCATTTTGAATGGCCTGCCATATAACATCCTTAGATTCTACGTATTATTTTTTGTGGGTAAAAAGAATTATAGTTGCACTCTTTAGTATGTGATTGTCTGATTCCATACTATCATTACTTTGTCTGCTTGAGGTAGTAGCGCTACTAGCACGTTAACGATTTGTATGTTGTTAAAGGTGCTTTTTTGCTACACTGTGGCAACTTATAGATTGTACTCACTATGATAAGTGAGCGATATTATAAACCAGTTTTAGCCGTCTTGACCAACTTGCCCTTATCCATCACATTTTAAATCATTGAGTGCTATCAAGCCATTGATTTTATAAAGTACTGATTCTATGAAGCAACCCACTGCCGAAGCTCTGACACACTTGCGTAACCGCATACACATCATCATCGAAGGGACAGATACCCGCTCGGGTAAGCTTTTTGATATTGTTTTGCTGATTGCGATTTTGGCCAGTGTTGCTGTTGTCATGCTTGATAGTGTGCTGTATATGCGCTTGCAATATGGCACCTTGTTTTTTTATGCGGAGTGGTTTTTTACTATTCTGTTTACCATTGAGTATGTGCTAAGACTGTTCTCAGCACCCAACCGCTTACGCTATGCGTTTAGTTTCTTTGGTATAGTGGATTTACTGTCTGTATTGCCGAGTTATTTGAGTTTGATGTTTGTGGGCGTACAGTATCTACTGGTGATACGAGTATTGCGTATTTTACGTATATTCCGTGTACTCAAGCTCAAAGCATACATGCAACAGGCTGGTTTTTTGGCCTCTGCACTAAGGACCAGTCAACAGAAAATTACGGTATTTTTCTTATCACTTGTACTGCTTGTGACTATCTTTGGTTCCATTATTTACGTGGTAGAAGGGCCTGAGAATGGGTTCACCAGTATCCCACTGTCTATCTACTGGGCAGTCGTCACGATGACGACAGTTGGGTATGGTGATATGTCGCCCAAGACACCGCTAGGGCAGGCAATCGCAACCATGGTCATGATCACAGGTTATTCGATTATTGCGGTACCGACAGGTATCTTTACCTCTGAGCTTGCTCGTAATATGCGTCCACAGCTCAATCCAGTGACTTGCCCCAACTGCGGTAAATTTGGACATGCCGTAGGCGCAGACTTTTGCGATCGCTGTGGTCATGCGTTACATATTTAGTGAGCAATTTTGTAGCCAGTAACCAGTGTGGTAGCGCCCGTTAAGCTGATTCATTAGGCTTCAATGTATTCGTCAACGAGTGGTGATAGGTCGATTTCGACATCTAGATTGACCAAGTTCCAATACTGTCCTGATATGGTACGATCCAACATCATCGTTGTGGCGGAAGGCTGAAACTGTCCAAAGTATTTCAATGACGTGCGCATTTGGGCAATAGCATCATGATGTATCTGACTGCTGCCAAAATCAAAGGCACCTTCTTGATAAGGGCTAATGGATAAAGGTTTTAGGCCAATCGATAGCCATTTTTCATAGAACTCACCGGGGATGTTTTTGTCATCTTCACGGCGAATATCTAGAGCGACAAGGTCTTGCTCGAGTGCGGTCACATCGCCTTTGATAGCATGTCTTGCGAAACGACGGAACAGTTGGACTTCGCTATCGCTATAGCTACGAATACCGCCAAAATCATAGGCAACTACGCTACCGTCATGACGAAAGGCGAAGTTACCTGGATGTGGGTCACAATGCATGCGGTACAAGCCAAATAGCTGTCCTGCGGTAAAGTGAAACAAACGCTCGGCTATTTTTTGTTTTATATCATTGTCCCACGTTGCGGCAACCGTCAGTGTTTCTCCCATCTCTTCTGTCAAAGTCAAAATCCGTCTGGAAGAATGGCTACTGATAACCTTAGGAATGATAAGTCCTTCATCGTCTGCATGAAAAGCACCAAACACACGTAAGTTATGTGCTTCCTTAACGTAGTCAAGCTCATCGTGTAGGCTTTGGCGAATCTCATTAAAAAGCTGCTCTTGTAATTGCTTGCTCATATTGAGTACGCCGGCAATTTTTAGCGCCATGCGAACTTGTTTGAGATCACTATCACAGTTTTCATCAACATCAGGATACTGGACTTTGACCACCACTCTTTGACCAGAGCTCAAAACGGCCTTATGCACTTGTCCGATAGATGCTGCGGCAAATGGCGTCTCGTCAAACTCACTGAATAACTCTGGCATAGGCGCGTTGAGTTCACGTTCGACTTGCGCACGTATCTGCGCATAGGGCATTGGCGGGGCATCTTTTTGGAGCTTTTCTAGAGCAGTGGCAACCTCAGGTGGAAACACATCTTTGTATTGTGAGGCAATCTGTCCTACTTTCATCACCGCACCTTTCATCTCACCTAAAGTTTCGGCAATCTGAACACCCACATCTTGCATCAAGTCTGAACGAGCTTGCAGTCGCTTTTCTTCATCGCTTGAGAGGTGCTTAAATGAGTTTTTAGCGGCTTTACCGGCGATGCTTGCTGTCATACCAGCGAGTTTCATAAAGCGCTTTCCGGACGTTTTTGCCATTCATATCACCATATAGTGGGTTGTGTGCTCAGCTGTAATTCTATTATTTTCATCAGACAATTACTGTTTGACTACTGTGTGAAAGATAAGAAGAGATTGACAGTATACATAAAGAGATCGATAAACAACGAGCAGCACATTAAGTGTTTATCTGATCTGCATAAATAGTGCGTAGCCAATAGTCGAGTGCCATCTCATAGCCCATATGACCCAAACCACAAATCACACCCACAGCAACATCACTCAGATAAGAATGATGCCTAAAAGGCTCACGCGCATGCACGTTTGACAAATGCACTTCTATAAATGGTTTTTGTGTGGCCAATAGCGCATCACGTATGGCTACAGAAGTGTGGGTAAATGCAGCAGGATTGATAATCACTGCATCGACTTGGTCAGTTTTGTCTGTGAGTAAGCCATGATGTTGGATCTGATCCACCAGATCGCCTTCATGATTTGACTGTATGCACACCAGCGTAACACCATATTTGGCTGCCCGCTCAACCAGGCGTTGCTCGATATCTGCTAATGTCATATAACCATAAATCTCAGGTTCACGCTTGCCCAGTAAGTTTAAATTGACACCATTAACCAATAGCAGTCTACGGGTAAGTGTCTGGTTAGTATCTTGGTAAGCCGTTTTTTGAGATTTAAGAGATGAAGAGGAGGACGTCATAATACTCTCTGTCGCTATTGAAAAATGTGAATGATCTATTGCAATGGGAAAGTTTCTACGTAATAAGCTTGTATAAGCTGATTGACGCTATCCATTTATCATAACAGCTTGCTGAACGGGTTATAAAAAAATTATATAAAAAATTAAATTAGGTATTAAAAAGCGTGTTAAAAGTCTTTATGTTGCTAAAAACCCGTGCTATGATATTTTTTATGCAATAAACATTGCAAGTTTGTTACAGTCGTGAGTACAAAGGATAGGTTGTTCAAAAAAACTGTTTTTTGTACAAGCAATACAAAGATGACTGTAGTGAGAGCAGTACTCTTAAGTTTTTGATTTCATAATCTTAGACCCCGTTTATATGCAATGTTGCAAAGGAATTTGGGGCTAAGCGGACTTTTTTAGGAAGTAATATTATGTCAGCTCGTGAGCAAGGTATCGTTAAGTGGTTTAATGACTCAAAAGGCTTTGGTTTCATTCAACGTGACAGCGGAGAAGATATTTTTGTCCATTTCCGCGCGATTCAGGGTGATGGTTATCGTTCTTTGAAGGATGGCGAAAAAGTTGAGTTCAGTGTGGTAGAAGGTGATAAAGGCCTTCAAGCTGAAGAAGTCAGAAAGTTAGAAGAGTAATCTATTCAGACATTTAAACGGTTTAGTTATAAGGTCTGTACGAACTACTGATATACTACTGAGTCAAGCCCATCTTGTCTTACCATGTTGAGTTAACGGCAGCATATTTGGTAGGTCAGGTGTCGGGCTTGGCTTTTTTTGTGCCTATATGTCTGACAGTTATTTATAGAGACAACGTGGCTATCATTACTGGTCACGCTTGTAGCAGCATAGAGATTTATCGTGAGCTGACTTGTGATTGGTGAGATACAATCAATAAATTTAAAAGGATATTTTTTTGAGTAATTTTACAACGTTCACTGATTTGCCGCTTTCAACCGCGACTTTGCGTGCAGTAAGTGATTTGGGTTTTACGGAACTAACCCCTATCCAAGCAAAAATCCTACCGCATACACTAGCAAATCAAGACGCTATCGGACAGGCGCAGACGGGTACAGGTAAGACAGCAACATTTCTGCTGACCATTATGGAGGCGTTACTCAAGCGTCCCTTTACTACCGATGAAGAGCGCTATTTGGGTGAGCCACGTGCAGTGGTTATGGCGCCGACACGTGAGCTTGCTCAGCAAATATTTGATGACTGTATAGCATTGACCAAGTACACGTCACTGCATAGTGTTTGTATTATGGGCGGTACGAACTACGAAACTCAGCAGCATGAGCTTGAGCGTCAATACGTTGATATTTTGGTAGCAACGCCAGGTCGTCTGATTGATCTTGCCAATAAAGGCATGGTCTATCTTGACCGAGTAGAGGTGTTGGTACTAGATGAAGCAGACCGTATGCTAGATATGGGTTTTATTCCTGATATCAAACGCCTAGTAGGCCGTATGCCGGCTAATACTGATCGTCAAAGCTTACTGTTTTCTGCCACTTTTAACCAAGATGTCATGAACTTAGCCTATCGCTGGTTACATGAGCCACAGTTCGTTGAAATCGAACCAGAGCACAAGACCAGCGAGTTGGTTGATCAGCATTTTTACTTATTGACAGAAGATCAGAAGTTAGAAGCCCTAAAGCGTATTATCAGCGATAAAACTGTTGAAAAAGTCATTGTGTTTGCCAATCGTAAAGACCAAGTTAAGCGTCTTTATCACAAACTGCGTCAAGACCATAAGATTGTTATGTTGTCAGGTGATGTGATTCAGCAAAAACGTGAGAAATATTTGCAGCGTTTTAAGGATGGTCATGCTTCCATTCTAGTAGCAACGGATGTTGCAGGGCGCGGTATACATGTTGATGATGTCAGTCACGTGGTCAACTATACCTTACCTGATCAGCCAGATGATTACGTGCATCGTATTGGTCGTACTGGCCGTGCTGGACAAACTGGTATTAGTATCAGCTTTGTTAGCGAAGATGATGCGTTTAACATACCAGCACTAGAGAAGCATTTAGAGACTAAATTTTCGCTTGAACAGTGGCAAGAATAGTTGCTATGAGTTGAAAACTACTTAGATCATTAAAAATAAGTAGCGTTAGAAATAAACCTAATGAAAAATAAGCCTAATGCAAAATAAAAGCCCTCGATATCACGCAGATATCGAGGGCTTTTTATGCGATTGCTTTTACATAACGACTAATAGCTATTTATGCAAATAATGCAATCAAATATCATTCTGATACAGATGTAAAATCAATGGGCATGATGCATAGACGCAGTGTCATCATCCGTATTATGCCCCATGTCTGGATCGTGCTCCATATCCATATCATGCATACTATGATCCATATTGGACATATCGTGATCCATTTGACTCATGTCATGGATGTCTGTCTCAGACATCATAGTAGAGTGGCTACCATGATCCATTTGTGCATGACCACCTCCGTGTCCGCCATGCATACTTGTCATAGCGATAGGGACGACAGCCACCGCCAACCCTGAGAGCACCATTATCGCGCCGTTTAGCTGTCTTAGACGAAAACGACCAATCTTGTCACGTAACCAGCCGACGGTTTCATGCGTTGCCACCAGCATCGGTATGGTCCCTAAGCCGAACACGAACATTAATGCCGCTCCGCTTAGTGGATTGTGAGCGACCACAGCAATCAGTAGAGCACCATACACTAAGCCACAAGGCAAAAATCCCCATAGCAGACCAGCAGTGAGTGCTCGCGGAAATGTATTGAGTGGAAATACCTTTTGACGAAGCGGGCTTAAGTACTGCCAAAAACGCATACCAAAACGTTCAAGCTTGGTCAAAAATGGTGCGCCTAGCATGGTCGCACCGACAAAAACGAGTATCATGCCCAGTAAGATACGCGGCATGCTATTGCCTTTCATTAGCGGCTCTAACAAGGTAATACCAATAAAGCCTGCGACCAAACCCAGCAAAGCGTAACTGGTCAGACGCCCAAGATGATAGGTGGCAACCAAAGCGCGGCGTTTGGTGGGGCTAACGTCTTTCATAGACAGACCGAATGCTGTCACAAGGCCGCCACACATACCCAAACAATGCGGCGAGCCAAAAAACCCCATCAGCAACGCTGCAACAAGTAAAGCTATAGTCATGGACACCTCTCCTAAAAGTTATACATGCTGTGTCTACAGGCACGGTTATGGTCTAACGAAAGATCATCATAATGTATGAATGAAGTTTAGTTTTTTGGGCTTGTATCTCTATTAGAATGAACCCCGTCTGTGTCAACATTGTCATCTAACGCTATTGGCTCCTCAGATGTTTGAGGCTGCGTTGAGTGATCATGAGCATGCATGGTTTGCCTGCGCTCTTGACGGTCATCTAATATGATACGCTGTGATGCATTGTCCAAATCTTCAAACTGATTTGATTTTACCGCATAACGCACTGCCCAAATAGCAACCACAAACAGCATAAGACTTAGCGGAATTAATAAAAATATACTGAGCATGGCGAATCTCTTAAATAGCAGTGTCTTTTATTATTATACACCCATCTCAGAGGTATGGGATGATCCGTAGTGATTGGTGCAAGCTCTTAGACAGTAGCAAGCCAGCAATATGACCGTGTCGAGACTTATTCATCAGGCTTCATTTCATCAGACTCTTTTGTCGGACGACCTCTTGGCGTCATCAACTGCTGCGAAGTCACATCATCGGCGAGGCGACAGTCCATCTGTGGCCGTATCACATCACGCAGGTAGGCGGCGACTTCATAGACTGCGCGCCGTGAGTGAGTAAGGTTTTGTGCAGGTTTCATCCAGTCGCGCTTAACTGGCAATGGCGCGCTTAGCGGTGTGCTGTTGATGCCATTCAAAGCGAATTGCCTGCGGGCACGTGCCATATGATAGCTATCGGTAATAAGATAAACGTGATGTAGCGGAATCCGTTTGGCCGTAAAGCGTGCATTTTCACAAGTATTCATACTGGCGTTTTCACTTATTAGCCCATCGATACCATGCTCAATCAGCCACTGTCCGAGCCAAGGCGCTTCAGCACCACTGAGTACTATAGGTAAAGGAAGATCGTGATAAGCGCCTGCAGCAGTGCGTGCACGATTCAGGCTATAGCGATTGAGAATGATTTGATTGTTATTGTCATTGGTTAGGCCACCACCTAGCACCACGTAAGCAGTAGGCGGGGAGCTTGTAGCGATAGGCGGTATCTTGGGTAGGGGTAGCAGTGCAAAGACGTAAACAACCGCTTGCGAAAATAGGGGGGTGAACAAACTAATCAATACTAAAATAATAGACGTCGAGCCTAGTATAAAAGTAATATTAATGATGCGAAACAGCTTGAGCATTCGTTCAGCTGAACGTAAATAGTTTCGCCACAAGCGTTTAGACCATGATTGTTTAAACCACATGCTCAGCGTGTCCAATCGAGCCATCAGCATTTACCCAAACTGGCTCACGTGATAGCTGAATAGCAAACTTTTCATATACAAGCTTAGCGATGTAGTGCTGGGCGGTTGCCACATCTGCTTGCGTTGCCTGGTAAGGGGCATGATTGGTCAGTACAAGTGCTTGCTGCTTATGCGTAAAAATAGGCGTGATACCGCCACCTTTTAGACCTGCTTGCTCGATGAGCCAACCTGCAGCAACTTTGACCATAGCATCGGGCATTGGGTAACCAACGATAGCAGGATAGGTTGCTTGCAGTGCTATAAATTGAGATTGATCAATGATAGGGTTTTGAAAAAAACTACCACAATTTGGCAGCTGTTTGGGGTCTGGCAGTTTCTGCTGACGAATCTCTATAATCGCTTGCATCACATCAATAGGAGTAGGATGCTTGCGATCTTGCTGCTCAGCATAGCGCTGCGCCACGGTTTGGACATCGCCATAGCTGGCTAGAGTATTGGTTGGGTCGGTATGTAGTCTAAACCCCACACGGCTAATTAGCCACGTATTTGGCGCACGCTTAAAAATACTGTCACGGTAGCCAAAATCGCAGTCGGTAGTCGATAGATTGTGCCACGTTTTGCTGGGTAAATGATACGCACGTACATACTGTAAGCGGTCTTCTAGCTGCACCCCATAAGCACCGATATTCTGTACTGGTGCTGCACCAGTCAGACCTGGTATCAGTGCAAGGTTTTCTAGCCCATACCAGCCTTGATTGACTGTATATACAACTAGATCATGCCAGTTTTCACCAGCCATTACCTCAATATCTACATAATGCTTGGTTTGAGCAGTCACATGAATACCGCGCATATTTGGCTGCAAGACCACCGCATTTAACGATGCTGGTAATAAGACATTACTACCGCCAGACAACACAAATAGTGAAAGATCATCTGCCGTAGCCTCGGTACTAGATGCCATAAAGTCATCAAGCTGCGCCTCATCTGTCAACGTCACTGCAAAATCAGCCGCGCATGCCAGTGCCATTGTATTGCTATGGGACAAATCAACTGAACGATTGGACAGTACGCTCACTGCGCAATCAGTTGTGGTTGTGGTTTGAGCGTCGAGATCAAGGCGTAGAGCTTGGGTCATAACATAGCCTATATGGCAAATAAATAACAAATGACAAACTGTTCATTATAAAGGATAGCGCATGCAAAAGTCGTAGAAATACAGACTTTATGACTAGCAGGCTTTCCAACTCTCGATCCAAGCTTGTGCGCTTGATTCGATGCGCTCGATTACTTCTTCGAAGTCATCACTTTCCCCTTTATAAGGATCTGGCACATCGCTGCCACAATAGGTAGGATCTTCTTCGCTGAATAGTGCTAATTTGCCCAAGTCGTCCGTTGTCTCTGTGATACCGTCTTTAATAGCTTGCAAGTCAGCCAAATTCTGTGAGTCCATTGCCAAAATTAACTCAAAATCTCGAAAGTCAGTGGCACTAACTTGGCGAGCCACTAATTTATTGATTTTATAGCCATGAGATTTGGCATGGCGCTGTGAACGTGCATCGGGCGTATCACCGACATGTGAGTCACTGGTGCCTGCTGAGTCTATTTTTATCGATAACCCAGCAATGGCCGCTTGCTGACGAAAAACTTCCTCAGCGGTGGGTGAACGACAAATATTTCCCAAACAAACCAGTAGTATGGAAGAGGGAGTACAGGCTTTCATCAGCATAATATGACCTTCTATAACAAAAAAACATGCTATAAGAGTCTAGCATTATTAATGCGACTTTTATTAGCATGTCATTGATTAAATCAGCTACTAGCGTAACGCTTAATACCTTGAATGGCAAGGGTAGAGACTAGACAATAGCGTCATTAAAGAATGGCTGTATGTCTATGTTTATGGAAGCAGCTAATATGGGTGTGACCGTATATCAATCCTGATTATTTTTAAAGCGTTGTAAATCACGGCGTTCTTTTTTATTGGGTTTGTTATCAGGGCGAGCGAGGTTGGCAAGTTTACGCTGCTCAGCATAATAGGCGCGCCGCGTCTCGCTCTCCTTGGTCTCCGAATAGAGTACCTCAGCTGCGCTAGCGTTACCGCGCTGTGCAGATAGCGCCTCGACGACGACGGTCTTTTCGGTCATAGCGGTCGCTGAACCTTGGCGAATGGTTAGCTCATCGCCCACCGAAATCTCCTTGCTGGTTTTTACGCGACTACCACCGTAGTGTACGCGTCCGCTTTCAATCGCTTGCTTGGCGAGCGTGCGGGTACGATAAAATCTTGCGGCCCACAGCCATTTATCTAGACGAATTTTGACCAGAGCTTGACTATTAGTATCGGTGTTTTTCTTCATAATCATCCTTTTGCATTTGTTTTTATATTAAATAATATTAGGGCAACTTTGATATTTGCAAATGGGCATTTATGACTTTGGTTTTATAAAATTGATTTTTATGGTTATGGTTATAACTATGATTACGATACTCAGGATTAAATATCACAATGCAAAAAGCGACCAATCATATGAAAGGTCGCTTTTTGTAAATCATTTGAGGAAAGTAATCTTAGAGGGTCACTTCATGAACGCATTATCTCAAGAATAGTTGATAGCCAATGTTGTCATTGACCGTCGTACAGTCGTAACCAATATCCAAGAGAGCATCTTGTAGCTGGCGTGAGTTACCCTCGGATGCTTGCAGTCCGACCAATACACGACCTTCAGCAGCACCATGATTGCGATAATGGAAAAGCGTGATATTGAAGTCATCACCCAGTTTTTCTAAGAAAGTAAGCAGTGCACCCGGTCGTTCTGGAAATATTACTTGTAGTAATTGTTCGTTTTCGACCTTGGCATGACCACCAATCAAGTGACGAATATGTGACTTGGCAATATCATCATCGGTCAGATCATGAGCGATATAACCATCGTCTGCCAGCTGGCCACTGATGGTTTGACGCTCTTTTTCGCCCTCTTTTAGCGCAATACCAACAAATATAGAGGCAGGTTCCATAGAGTCTGGTGATTTTTTGCTGTCAGCACGGTAGTTAAACTCAGTGATATTGCGACCATGTAGGCTGCGGCAGAAGTTTAAGAAAGCACCCGTTGTTTCAGGAATAGTGACCCCAAAGATAGCTTCCTTTTTCTCACCAATCTCAGTACGTTCAGCGATATAACGTAGACGGTCAAAATTCATATTGGCGCCGCAGATGATACCGACGCAGTTTTTGTCTTGGATGTTATTGGCTTCGATATATTTTTTCATACCAGCGACTGACAGTGCGCCAGCAGGTTCAACGATGCTGCGATTTTCTTCAAAGATGTCTTTGACAGCGGCGCAGACTTCATCATTGGTACAAGTGATGACTTCAGGTTCAACGATGGGACCTGAGTTATCGCTCTTTTGCGTACGCACAACGTCAAAAGGCAACTCACCAATCTGTGCGACTGCCACACCATCAACGAACAGTCCGACTTGCTCAAGTTTGACGCGCTCACCTGTTTCCAGTGCTGCTTTTAGGCACGCTGACTGTTCAGCCTCTACTGCGATGACTTTGACGTGTGGCGCCACTTCTCCCAAAAATGCGGCAACACCTGAGATCAGACCGCCGCCACCGACGGCAACAAATACATAATCCATATTGCGCCACTGCTGGGTCAGCTCAAGACCGATAGTGCCTTGTCCTGCGATTACCAACTCATCATCATAAGGCGGTATAAAGGTGAGTCCTTCACGCTCAGCGCGATCAATCGCATAACGGTTTGCCTGATCGAAGCTATCACCATGCAGGTCCACATTGCCGCCCAGTGCTCTGACGGCATCTACTTTGATATCAGGGGTAGTGGTTGGCATAACAATGATATTGTTTAGCGACAGTTTACGTGCAGAGTAAGCCACGCCTTGTGCATGGTTGCCTGCTGAAGCACAGATGACGCCGCGCGCTTTTTGCTCGTCGCTTAATTGACTAATACGGTTGTAAGCACCGCGTAATTTGAATGATTTAACGGGCTGCAAATCTTCACGTTTGAAACGAATGTCGTTGGTAAAACGTTGGGTCAGCTTGGGCGCCGTTTCAAGTGGTGTTTGAATAGCAACGTCATAGACGGTGGCTTGTAGTATGGCTCGTACCCAGTGTGACAGCATAGTAATCCCTAAACAGAATGAATATAAAAATGAAATAGATTAGCCTATGCTGATTTTGAGTATCTTGCAAGACTCAATTGCAGTTTTCTTAGGGTTTCATGCCCGAATAGGTATGACGTAGAGCTGTGTGATCAACACCTGTAAGCTATGATCAAACCACATGACTAAAATGCACGACAATACATTAGAATTAGGATTGCGCTAACATCCGTTAATAGCATCGGTTATAATAGCCGCGCATTTTACTTCTTTTAAGACCATACGTTTATTTTCCAAGGATTTATGATGAGTGATCAGCAAGCACAAAAGCAAGCCGCGGCCCGCGCTGCCCTAAGCTATATCGAAGACGATATGATACTTGGGGTAGGGACAGGGAGTACGGTCAACTGTTTGATTGAGTTATTGCCGCAACTAAAGCTTGCTGGCGCGGTTGCCAGCTCACAGGTAACAGAAGATAAGCTGCGTGCGCTTGGTATCGAAATCGTCGATTTAAATTTTTCTGGTACGTTAGACATTTATATCGATGGCGCTGATGAGGTTAATGAACATTTGCAACTTATCAAAGGCGGCGGCGGTGCGCTGACTCGCGAAAAGATCGTCGCGGCAGCTTCTAACAAGTTTGTGTGTATGGTCGATGAGAGCAAAAGCGTTGAGATCTTGGGTCGCGCGTTTCCAGTACCGATTGAAGTACTGCCACAAGCTCGCTCTTATGTCGCACGTCAATTAGCCAAATTGGGCGGTGAGCCTGTATACCGTGAAGACTTTGTCACCGATTATGGTAACGTTATCTTAGACACGTATGACTTGGATGTCAGTAATCCAATCGCGCTAGAAAAAGAGCTGAATAATATCGTAGGTGTGGTTTGTAATGGTATCTTTGCGGCCAATCAAGCGGATGTGCTATTAAAAGCTGGGGCAAATGGCGTGACGACACTTACACGCTAATACAGTCTTAAGAATATAATCTCAAGCTTTTATTCAAATAGAAAAGCCGTCCAAATCTGGACGGCTTTTTTATTTTTGAACGTATTAATAACTTATCTTATTATTTACCTTACTAGCTTTTTACAGGCTGGCCTAGGCTAGGCAGTTAGTTTGATTTTGTCTTTTAACAAGAATTCCATCAATGCTTTTTGCGCGTGTAGACGGTTTTCGGCCTCATCCCAGACGACAGAGCGCGGATCGTTTAGCATGTCATGTGAAATCTCTTCGCCGCGATGGGCGGGCAAGCAATGCATAAACACCACTTCAGGGTCGGCTTTGTCCAGTAGAGACGGCGTCACTTGATAAGGGGCGAAACGACGTGCACGGGTGTTTTGTTCTGACTCTTGCCCCATACTTGCCCATACATCGGTGACAATGAGGTTAGAGTCTTTTGCCGCATCTTGGACGTTTTCTACCAAGCTCACACAGTGTGAGAAACGCTCCATAAGCTTTGGATCAGGCTCAAATCCATAAGGCGCTGCCACGCGCAGCTCAAAACCAAACTGATTAGCCGCTTGCATGAATGATGAGCACATATTGTTGCCATCACCGACCCAAGTGACGATTTTGTTTTCGATACTGCCGCGATGTTCATAATACGTCTGCATATCAGCGAGCAATTGACAAGGATGGTAGTCATCGGTCAATGCATTGATAATAGGTACGCTTGAATATTCAGCAAAGGTTTCTACTTTTTCGTGACCAAAGGTACGAATCATAATGATATCAACCATGCTAGAAATCACGCGAGCGGAGTCTTCTAGTGGCTCGCCGCGACCGAGCTGAGTATCATTGGGTGACAAAAATATAGCGTTACCGCCAAATTGCCCCATACCCGTTTCAAAAGAAATACGGGTGCGGGTAGAAGATTTTTCAAAGATCATACCAAGCGTACGACCAACAAAAGGCTGATATATCTCGCCTGCATGTTGCATCTTACGCAATTCGCTTGCACGTTTGATCAGGTTTTCTAGTTCTTGTTTGGTTAAATCAGATAAAGTTAAAAAATGGCGCAAACTCATAGTAATCCTAGCAGTCGATCGCAGTCAGTGAAACGTCATCAGGGTTCAATAGTATCGCATCAGGGCGTATACTGGGTTGACAACAAACTTTTAGTATAGCGTATTTACTTTCAATGTAAACGTGCAATTTTACCAAGATTAAATAGCCTGCAAGCTAGACTAAAAATGATTCGGTAAGCCAAAAAATTATCAAACTCAAACATGTTCTGATCATTATGCCTGTATACGATTCGGGCGTATGCTCAGGCGGCATAGCAGCTCATAGCTAATCGTACCAGCATGTCCCGCGACCTCATCGACACGTGGCGTATCGCCCCAGAGGGTAACGATACTGTCCAGAGCCAGACTTTCTGGTGCTTTGCTGACGTCTACGACAATCATATCCATTGCTACACGCCCAACTACAGGACAGCGGTAGCTCTGATTGCTATTAGCATCGATGACTGTGACATAAGCGCCGTCATTGACCACACGTGGATAGCCGTCCCCGTAACCGACGCTAACGAGTGCCGTTCGGGTATCTTGCTGTGCTTGCCAGCGGCTGCCATAGCCGATAGCGTCATTAGCATAGACCGTCTGTAGTGCCATGATTTGCGCACTGAAATCCATTGCTGGCTGTAAATCTAAAGTCTGCGCACTCTTATCTGTCACAGGCGAGCTACCATATAGGATAATACCGGGACGGACCCAGTCATAGTGGTGCTCTGAGAAGTTAACGATGCCAGCAGAATTGCACAATGAGCCTTGGATTTCTGGACTAATGGTGTCTTTTAGAGTCGCCAGCATACTTGAGAAACGCTCGATTTGCATGGCATTTAATGGATGGTCATGGTCATCAGCATTGGCAAAATGCGTGGCCAGTATCAGCTGATATCCCGCCTCATGTAGACGCTTTGCTGCAGACAGTACGCCCTCGGCATTAAAACCTAGGCGATTCATACCCGTATTGTATTTGAGCCAAACCACGTTGGTTGCACTATTGGCTGGCGGGACATTTCGTAGTGCCCATTCTAACTGTGGTCCATGATGAATCACGCAGCTAATATCATGCTCAATCGCTTGCTGCCATTCATCAGCGCTAAAGGCACCTTCTACGAGACCGATTGTTTTGTTCCAGCCTAGCTGTCTGACTTCTAGTGCTTCAGTCAAAGTTGCAACCCCAACGCCATCCGCTTGCTGTAGTGCTGGTAAAACAGCCGCCACACCATGACCATACGCGTTGGATTTGACCATGGCCAATACTTTGGACTGCGGTGCTCGCTTTTTTACTTCGTTAAGGTTATGAGTGATGGCTTTTGGTTTTATCGTGATGGTGCGCATAATCGCCTTCTTTATGAGTAGAATTATGAAGTGATAAAGCCAGTGCTGCATCAATTGGGCTGATGCGGCACTGGCCATGTTGTTGAACACTAAATATTAAACACTATTTGTTAGACTGCAACTGAGCTTTAATCTTCACAAGGCTTAGTATTATCAATCCGATATTTGTAAGACTGGTTACTCGTCATTCTCAAAGCTAACGCCTTGATAGTACTCTGGCGTTAGATTAATAAAGCGCGTAAATTGCCCTTCAAAGCCCAAGCGAATAGTACCAATAGGGCCGTTACGCTGTTTACCAATGATGATTTCAGCCACACCTTTGTGGTCTGAATTTTCATTATAAACCTCATCACGGTAGATGAACATAATCAAATCGGCATCCTGCTCAATCGCCCCAGATTCACGTAGATCCGACATAATAGGGCGTTTATTCGGACGATTCTCTAGACTACGGTTGAGCTGCGATAGCGCAATCACTGGGCACTCAAGCTCACGTGCCAATGCTTTTAGACTACGAGAAATCTCAGAAATCTCGCCCACACGGTTGCCATCTAGACTAGGAACTTTCATGAGCTGGAGATAATCGACCACGATAGCACCCAAACGACCATCATGATTTTTGGCGATACGTCGGCAACGTGAGCGCATCTCAGATGGTGGTAGGGCGGTACTGTCATCGATGTATAAGTGCTTTGATTGCAAATGCTGAATGGCGTTCATCATTTTTGCCCATTCATCTTCATTCATTTGCCCAGAACGCAAGTGCGTCTGGTTGATCGCGCCCCATGAAGACAGCAGACGCATGACGATAGATTCTGCTGGCATTTCCATCGAAAACACCACAACGGGCAAGTCTTCATTAAACAAAATCCCTTCGGCTAAGTTCATCGCAAAAGTAGTTTTACCCATCGAAGGACGCGCAGCGACAATAATCAAATCGCCCGCTTGCAAACCTTGCGTTTTGTTATTCAGCTCGGCAAATGGCGTCTGCAAACCAATCATGCCGTCAGGGTTGGATTTTAATTCCTGAATCTTGTCAATGACATTAGTAAGTACAGACGTAATGCCGACAGGGCCACGTTGTTCAGCGCGCTTATTATGCTGCTCATTGATACTAAATATTTTACCTTCGACATTGTCCAAAATATCACTGACGCTCTGGTCTTTTGGATTATAGGCAAGGGTCAGCATGTCATTGCCCGTAGTAATCAGCTGACGCAGGGTTGATAGTTCACGCACACGCTGAGCGTAGGCAGTCAGGTTAAATAAGGTCGCCGGACTTTGGCTCAAGATATCTGCCAGATAGCTATCCCCACCTGCGCCTTTAAGCAGCTTTTGCGCCTCAAGCCAGTCGTGTACCATGACGGTATCGTAAGGCTCATTCACGGCTGCCAAATGAGCAACCGCATCAAAGATATATTGATGGCGTCCCGCATAAAAGTCATCTTTGGTGACGATATCGGCAATCTTGTCATATGCCTCTTCAATACTCATCAAAGACGCGAGCAATGCCTTTTCAATATCGATATTGTGCGGCGGTGTCTGATTCAGTAAGTCGTCGGTTTTATCGTTTTCTGCCATGAGTACCTAATGAGTCAAAATGGGTATAAGAAAAGTGTCGGTGATAGTGCAAAACAGATATGGCACACCTCTACGATAGACGTACCAAAACATAGTTTGAGATTTGCCTGCAAATGCTACAATCAGAAGCGAAAGTTTAACACATAATGTGATTTTTTAGGCTGGATAAGCAACTAAATCTACCGTGGTTGTTATGCATAAAATAAGAGATCGCATCCAGTGTCTAAACGTAAAAACTCAAAATATTGACGATAAATATAATAAAATCAAAAATTTAGATAAAATAAGGCGATTGCTATGACAAAAGAGAAACGTCCATTATTAATCACGACAGGTGAGCCTGCAGGTATTGGAATGGATGTCGTATTGAGTTTGGCGGCAGAAGGCAAGCTACAAGATTTTAATCGCCCTATTTGGGTGACCGCCGATGCAAGCGCGATGCAAGTACGAGCAGATGAGCTTATTGCTGCTGGCGTACTGATAAAAGCACCTACTTGGCAAACCATTGATGTCAATGCAAATGATGTTGATATGAACGCGCTCAAGCAAATACCACAGCTGAATATAGATGCTGATAGTGCTTTTATCATTCTTAATATTCCTTGTGCCGCATCAGTTGTGGGCGGACAAATCAATATTGCCAATTCAGCAATGGTGGCTAGGCAGTTAGATATTGCTCATCAGCTAGCAGTAAATGAAACAGTCGCCGCTATCATCACAGGTCCCTTGCAAAAATCAGCGCTCATAGATGCAGATATCAAGCTATTGGATGGCACTATGTTTAGCGGTCATACCGAGTTTTTTATGCAGCAAAGTGGTTGTGACAAAGTGGTCATGATGCTTGCCAATCAAGCCATGAAAGTGGCGCTTGTCACGACCCATCTGGCACTAAAAGATATACCCGCTGCCATCACGGCAGATAATGTGCGCCAAACGGTACAAATCGTCATCGATGATATGAGAGAGAAATTCGGTCTTGCGCAGCCTCGTATATTGGTATGCGGTCTTAATCCACATGCAGGCGAGGGTGGACATTTGGGAAGTGAAGAGATTGATATTATCAATCCAGTCTTGCAAGCGTTCATTGATGCGGGGGTGAATATTTCAGAGGCAATGCCCGCGGATACGCTATTCACGTCTAGGCATCTCGCCAATTGCGATGCGGTCATCGCTATGTATCATGACCAAGGACTACCTGTACTCAAATCGCACGGTTTTGGCGATACGGTCAATCTAACCTTGGGCTTGCCTTATATCCGCACCTCTGTCGATCATGGTACGGCGCTAGATTTGGCAGGACGGGGCGGGGCGAGTGCGACAAGTTTATACCAAGCATTAAATATGGCTAATGAGATGGCGGATAAGTCGCTTACTAGCTGATACCTTCTTTATGATGCATTGCCTTATAGGTATTGTTCACGTCGTACTTGATGATTTTGGTGCGAACAATGCCTATTTATGAATAATCAGATACAACCTAATATAAGTGGTTCCATTATGGCGGTTTATTTTGAGTGGTCTATTAATGGGTTTACAAGGATAAATAGCTGGTTTCCTTTGGGATATACCCGATATCAGCAAGAGAGCATATCGTCACGGTTAGCTATCGAATAGGTGGACATTATGCTTTCTCTGCTAAGATAACCTTCGATGCTAAACCTGATAAAAACTATCAATTAAATTTCGTCACTGACGTTGGTACAGCATTTTCTAGCAAAATAGCTATATAGACTTTTGGGTAATGGATAAAGCAACGCACCAGCCTTTATCGGATGTAGTGAGATCACAACCACTTGCTGTGCCACGGACTATTTCTTATCCGATTATCATTAGTGATTGATCGAATCTATATAAATAACTCTGGCATATGACCAGAGTTATTGGAGATATGTTTGCGCTTTTAAACATATAGTTGCAGCCAACTTATTCTTTAAGAGTCCTAAACTCGATCTAACCTACTTGCTATAGATTATCTATTATATTTCAATGGAAAATAATCGCCAACTTTATCAGGGTAATTTATTTCCAAAAATAACTTAAATGTATTATCAATATCTTCCATCAAGGCTTTGCTTTCCATAGGTTTATAGGTATTCGTGATTAACTCGGTTTGAATCCATAATTCACCCCCTTGCCACATATGTTCCCTAATGTGAGGATCATAATCGATACCTATGTAGAGTTTAATAAACTCAATGACAATATCATCTTTAAAAAAGCTCGTACAAAGCTTAAAGTCCAATTGTTTTGATAAAAAATCAAAGCAATCTATTTCCTTATTTCTTACTTGCTTTATATTATCAATAAAAAGCTCATAAGTTTCTAACTCATCTGAGAGCAGCTTTCTTGAATAAGCCCACTCAATTAAGTAAAAAAAGTAAATTGCATAATATTCTACTTCAATACCAGAAATATCTGAGTGTATTTCAAAATCGTCAAGTTCCATAATTTTGCTCATGAGCTTATCCTAAGGTAAATAGTTAACTATCAATTTTGTTTTTAGTTTTGGAGATAATATAGGGGTAGGACTCCCAATTCTAGTACCAGACTTGTCGGTTCTGTTCGTAAATTTCCAAACAGACCAATATATTGTTTGAGAGCCTGGTTTAATTTTCTGACCAGTGCTATGGATAGTTGCACCATTCTCATTTAAATAGTAATCATTTATCGTCTGGTTAGATGCTTGTGTGATCCTGGAGGCTTCACTAACCACATCCCCTACCTTTTTTAGATGTTTTCGCTTGGGCTATCTTGACGAAAGAAATTAACCACCTAAAATTTGACCTATGCTGTCAAATCCGTACTAACAGAATGGGGTTAGTTTAATCATGCAGCTTGACAGCTTGACAGCTTGACAGCTTGACAGCTTGACAGCTTGACAGCTTGACAGCTTGACGGTAATACCCCATTGTCCTCATAACAGGTCTTATGTTAGATAGTTCGAGAACAAAAAGATGCCATGTTAGTTGTGCTACATTTTAGATGGCTTATAGATAAAATATCTCAAAAACACGCCCTAATTATGAGCTGTGGTATAATTCGCCATTATAATACCAGCACATTGCTGCCATAGCCCATTTCTCTTTTATACACTAAGACTCTTTTATGTCCAACTCTACATTTGATGCGCAATCTATCTCTAACAGCTTAAAGGCTGCCAAACACCAACCGCGTAAGCGCTTTGGTCAAAACTTCTTGCATGATACCAGCGTGATTCGCGAAATCGTTGAAAGCATTCGTCTAGAGCGTGATGACAATTTGATCGAAATTGGACCAGGTATGGGCGCACTGACTGAGCCTTTGCTAGCAGAAGTGGATGCGATGACAGTGGTAGAGCTGGATCGCGACTTGGCAGACAGCTTGCGTATTCGGATTGGGGCTAACAGTCACCCAAACTTTGAGATCATCAAAGACAATGCCATGCATGTGGATTACCGTGAGCTGTACAGCGAGGTGCGCGGCAAGCTGCGCGTAGTAGGTAACTTGCCCTATAACATCTCGACACCTATCTTATTTCACTTACTCAGCTACGCCGATGTGATTCAAGACATGCATTTTATGCTACAAAAAGAAGTGGTCGAGCGTATCACAGCAGACGTGGGTAGCAAAACCTATGGTCGTTTGTCTGTCATCATGCAGTATCATTGTGATACCGATTATTTGTTAACAGTACCGCGTGGTGCCTTTAACCCACCGCCAAAAGTCACCAGTGCAGTATTTCGACTAACGCCGCATATTAACAAACCCGTAGTAGCAGAGGACGAAGAGCATTTTGCTATTGTGGTACGTGAGACCTTTAACCATCGCCGCAAAACCCTACGGGCTATATTTAAAAAATCAACCTTGCTGCCAACACTGAGTGAAGGCGATTTTGACGCTTGTGGTATTGATCCGCAGGCGCGTCCTGAGACCTTGAGCGTTACAGATTTTGTGAACCTAAGCAATCAGGCACGCAACTTAGAGGTTTAAGTGGTAGAGGGTTGAGTCTTAAAGATTTGAGTTAATAGACTGCTAATTATCATCACATAAAGATCATAGAGGTATTATGAGTTTTCGCCATCAGTATGTCATCGGTGATTTGCAAGGTTGCTATGCGGCTTATCTACAGTTGCTTGAGACGCTAGATTTTGATCCTGACCAAGATAAGCTTTGGTTTGCGGGTGATTTGGTGGCGCGCGGCGAGGACTCATTAAATACATTACGCGATGTCAAAGCGTTATGTGAGCAAGGCGCCGCAGCCACTGTGTTAGGCAATCACGATCTCAATTTGATTGCTGTTTGGCGCGGTGCGGCGAAGCTCAAAAGCAAGGACAAAACAGCACCGATCTTTGCCGCTGATGACTGTGATGAATTGCTTGAATGGTTACGTCGGCAGCCGCTGTTGGCTTATCCAGATAAGCATACTGTGCTCGTACATGCCGGTATTCCGCCGCATTGGACTATCGAGGCAGCGGCAGGATATGCCAAACAGCTAGAAGCACAACTACAAGGTAGCCTAAAGCAACTTGATCGACTACTACCCAATCTTTATAGCAAACAAGCAGATGAGTGGCATGCAGGTATTAATGGTTTTACCAAGATGCGTGCAATCGCCAATTACCTTACTCGTATGAGACTGTGTAAGCAAGGTGGGATGCTTGAGTTTGAGTTTAACGCTGGACTAGATGAGCCGATGCCAAAAGACTTTTTGCCGTGGTTTGAGTGGCAAGTGCCGCGCACGCGTAAAATACTGTTTGGTCATTGGGCGGCGCTAAAAGGTGAGATTGATTTGCCACATGCACGCGCGCTTGATGGCGGCTGCGTTTGGGGTAATTATCTATTAGCTTATAGACTGGGTGATGGACAGGTTCTTACTTCAGGTGCAGGGTGCTAAAGATCATACCGAGGGCTATAAACATCTTGATATATAGGGCTAGGCAAGTGATTTGTTTTAAGCGGTCCATTAATACGTTTAAAGGGCTAAATAACTGGCTCTTTTGGTGTGTGCCCTAAAGGCATTCATTTTGAAATTCGTGATATTTAGAAGAAAATTTATGCAACTCACTTTTGGATTCTTCGTTTAAAAAATCATACAAGTCATTATTCAAGACATCGTATGCGCACATAAAAGCACTTCTGTTTTTTTGAGTATAGTCTTGCATCATGTCTATACAAGAAAATGAATTGAGTACATTAAATAGAATACTAGTGTTGTGAGGGGCATATTCCAAAGCTTTTTGGAAATAAATAAGTCCAGAGTAGTTTTCTTTATCTTCAGAAAGATATGGAGCAAGCTCTATGGTTATTCCTTTGAGGTTTAAAGCCTCAGCTATTTCGCTATCTGTTGAATTACTATCAGTAATTACTTCATTTAAGATCTCAAGAGCCAGCTCTGGTTCATCGTTTTGGTAAAAAATATCTGCTTGGGTCAGTCTTTTTTCTATACTAGTCATTAGTTTTTTATCCATTCATCTTTGGTTATACGGTCAGCAACTCAACACCTATATCCACACTGATTAGATACCGATAGCTCTTTGAATAAATATACGACTTTGAAAATGGGTTTAGAGAAAGAATAGGGATGAGTCCCAAAAAGACAGCAGCCTAAGATACTTTAGTGAAGTCTCTATCGTACATGAGTAATGGCATTGGTCTTGAAACAAACAATACACCGATGCCATTACTCGCTTATAGCAGATTTTACTTATTCTTGAACACGCCACATGGCATGCCTAGGGTCAGGCCCCTAAGCTTGTCTGGTCACAGATACTGATTGGTTGACAAAATCCATGGATCCGAACGCCGTTAGGAACGCGACGCTAGACGCGTCGGAACCAACACCGATGCGGGCCATCGTGTCGGCTTCTGCCATACCAGTCGAATCAATAAGATGCCAGCTCCCTCCGAGATAGACCTCCGCCACGGCATGAAAGTCCTGTGGCGTCACATCGGGCGCATAAACGCTCGCGAACCTAGCTGGTATCGACGACGCGCGCGCTAGTGTCACAAGAACATGCGCAAAGTCACGGCACACGCCCTGACGCTGAACAAAGCTGTCAAGTGCGGTGGTCTGAGCGTGGCTTGATCCTGGCACATAGCTAAACGCCGACTCGATCCAATCGCGCATCGCCGCAATCCGTGCACCGCCAGCGAGATTGCCAAACTCAGCATCCACAAAGGCTTGGAACTGATCTGATGGGCAATATCGAGATGGCATCAAATGTCTGATCGTCTCTCCGGGCAAAAGATGGAGAGGCACTTGGGGCAGTACCGATATGTCCAAGGCAGGACGATCAACGGCAATTTCTGCGAGGTAAGTACAGCTAAAATCTCCTTCTGCGCGAATCCAGATCCGCTCTCCTATGCCATCATCGGCGGAGACCCGTGAAAAATGAGCAACGTCTGATGTCCAAATCTCAGTCGAACGAACCTGTTGATCGACAAGATCGGCAGCTTCGATCTGAAGTAAAAGGTCCATCGGCTCGGATAGACGATAATGAAGTTTGACGTCAAGTTTCAGGATCATGTTTGAACTCACTAAGGATGTTGGTTTGGTGGACTAAGGACAGTGTGGGATTTCTAATAGATACGAGGCGACACCTAAGCTGCGCAGGTCTATTGAAACCAAAATATTTTGCGATGAACTGTTTTGTATATCAGAGATTGGCGTACTTAAGTTATGCAGCAATGCCTCACAGAGTTGAATTATCATAGTACCGTTTTTCAATCTCAAAAGGTAAGATATGACTATAGCACTATGCAGACGGGCTTTATTAAACCTGAAACGCATCAAAAATTGATTAGTTATGGACTTAGCGTTGCAAAGCGAGCGCTATGCTCGAAGTATCAACCGTACAAGGGTTGCCAGGTCAATATCCTACATCCTATGCACTGCTATTTTTTGGCTTGTTTGTGTCTACTAGTGCTTGACTCAATACTGCCATAGTGCTCATAACGAACGTTATGAACACTATGGCTTTAAAACCAGTTATTTACCAAGTATCTAGCCATCGAAACTGCCACTCTAATTGGGTAGTTTCGGTGGTTTTTTCGGTTTTGGCAAAGGGGTTTTGGCATCGCCAGTCGGCTTATCATCAGGATCAGCATGATATTCTTCATCGAGGTTATCGCTATCGATGGCGCTTATTGTTTTAGTCGTCTTATCATACTGAATATCATCGGTATAAGGAGCATTGTTCAGCTCTTCATCAGTCAAACCATCATCTAGATCCACGACTTTTTTTGGAGAGTTGTGAGGCTGAGTATGATCACCTTCTGGTTGGCTTTCATAATATATGTCTGTACTTGTCTTTGAGTTTTGAGCTTCATTTTGCTTAGACTCAGGTAGTATTCTGACATCAGATAATCGGCGAACCACATAATTGCTTGGTATTGCCTTTCCGTTCTTTTGTGCTGAGGTATCGTCAAATATCATGTGCCCTTGGCTATCGATACGTGCATAGTCCATCGGCTTATCACGAGGCCAAAAGAAGTCAGAAGGGTGGCTAATGATGTGACCGAACACCAGTTTTGTGAGGCGACTCCACTCAAAAAACCGCACTTCTTTAGAGCGTAGGGCAACAAACAGAGCCAGTGAAAAGCTGACTATGAGGTTGACCATACCGATAAGTGCTACGCCAAGTATAGAAATTAGAATGAGGCTCCAGTTTATTTCATCAGCAGATATATTGAAAAGTCCATGTGCCAAGTTGGCCGAGGCAAAAGCAATATGGCGAATATCAATAGGTAAGCCGAAGATATAGCCAATAGTTGCCGTACTACCCAAGAACACCCCGAATAAAAAGTTGCCCATAATAGCGCCCAGATTGGCTTCTATAAAGCCGCCCAAACGTTTAAGCCATGATTGAGGCAATATATATTTTAAGAACCTATGACGCTGTATACGTGCACCTACATGGTTATACACTGCTAGATTGTCATAGTAGCCTGCAATGAGACCAGATAAGAACAGATATACACCAGCGATGGCAGCGTGGGGGAGCGCTAGCGAGCGAAACGGGTCTAGATCGTGTAGTAAGTGACCAGCTTTTTCTGAATCAATCATTGGCGCGCCTGTGTACTGTAACCAGGCGAAGGAAATAATAAGTGCCACAGGCACAGCCAACATCACGTTACCCATGATAGCAACAAACTGAGTCCGCAAAATATCAACAACCAATTCTGATAGCTTGGTTAGCTGATGAGATTTTTTTCCAGAGCCTTCAGATATCGTAGAGGCGATAGCAGCAGCCGTCATAGCGGGCTGTTTTGTCGCTACTGTGCCACGAATGATATGAATAAATACAAAACCCAAACCATAAATCATACTGTTGATAAACGCCCGTCCCATAGGGGCGAGTGCCAAATGGTAAGCCAATATCTTGATGGTGGCCATAAATGCAATGAAAAAGCCACCAATAGAGGCTTTTTTGAACATTTTTTGATAACCAGATTTATCGGTACTGATGTAATGCTCACCCACGCGGCTGGCGTTCTCGGTGACCTTGCGTGAGAGTAGCTTGGTATTATTATCAATCAAATAGCCAATACTATAGCGCTGTCTGGCAGTAGTAATTAGCGTCTGTATCAACTCGATGACGGCGCGATCTCGTCTTTGGTGATCGTCTGTGACGAGCTCTGTCAAAATACGCATGCGCTGTAAGCTTTGGTCCAAACGCAGCATCATATTGGTCAGGCGAATGGAGATACCTGTCTTGTAGATACGTTTGCGGATAGTGGCAACAATATCTTCACATTGCTCAATCATGACTAACAATGGCGCCGGATCAACTGCATGTTCAGGGGTTATGTCGGTTAAAGTGTCGAGCTCATGTGCTTGTCTGTATTGATTGACAAAGAGTACGGCTTCTTGGTTTTGAGCCACAAAAGAAGCAGAGTAGTTGAGCATTTGCGGGTAGGAGTCCATCAAATCAGGATGCAAGCCAAGTCCACTAATACGATAAGACAAAATAATGATCGCGTTTAAAATACTGTTTTTTGCCGTGGCGACCAAATCTAAGTGCTTTTCTTCTACTCTGATAAGCTCTACCAGTTCATCCCATTTATCTGCCTCAATATTGGCAAGCCAGCGCTCATCAGTACGCTTGTCGAATAGATAACCAATCAATTCGACGACAGAGTCATCTTGAGGTAGTATTGGCAAAAAACGATGACCAACCAATCGTCTTAAGCTATTAAAGAATCCTTGATCTGACATGATGCCAGTATCGGTATACAGTGCGATTTGACGGTATTGGATAATCAGTTTTAGCACAAAGCTAGAGAGACCATCGCCGTATTCTGGATGCTGATGCAAGATATCAATAAGGGCTTGGATATTTTCGTTCGCTAAAGCCGGTTCTTTATCACTGACTCGCAGTTCATCGATTAAGCGTTTGAGCACCGTAGCATCAGGTACATCACTTAGGGCAGTAATCTGTTGTAAAATGCGTTTTAATTCTGACACGTCGCACCCTTTATTGTAGTTGTTTCTATCACTTTTATTATTTAATACTTTGACACTATGCATCACATAATGAGTAGCAATGACTTTATTAGATTTAGGAGATTTTAATTTTGCGTAGCGACACCTTGTCTTGCGTTATTTTAATCGTAACGGCGCATCGATAGTGAATTATTTTGTTAGGATTTATTTTGACAAAAAAAAGGACAGTAACGAGACTGTCCTTTTTATCAAAGAATTATAAAGTATTCAAGGTGACTATTTAGCTCGCAGGAACATCAAAATAGCCAAGATCAAAGTTCATCATTGGATCACTGCCAGCTTTGACCATCTGTGCGTGAGCACTGATACGTGGTAGGACACGACCAACGAAATAGTCAGCAAGCTTAGCTTTGTTGGTATAGAACTCGCCTTCTTGACCATTGGCAGCTTCGACCATCAGTGCAAACATGTAAGAGTAGGCTAGGTAGCCAAAAGCATGCATGTAGTCAACAGCACAGCCGTTGATTTCATTTTTGCGTTCGCCAATATTGCTAAGAACCGTTTTGGTTAGCTCTTCAATAGTATCTGCTGCATCTAGCGTAGCTTGCTTGATAGCGTGATCTGCTTGCATGTTATTCACAAAGTCACGAATTTCTTCTAAGAAGTTTGTGACGTACTTACCATTGTTACGAGCAACTTTACGACCCAATAGGTCAAGTGCCTGAATACCGTTAGTCCCTTCATAAATCTGAGCAATACGCGTATCACGAACGATCTGCTCCATACCCCATTCGCGAATATAGCCATGACCACCAAAGACTTGCTGACAATCAACGGTTGCTTCTAACGCCTTATCAGTTAAGAACGCTTTGGCAACAGGGGTTAATAGAGCGACACGAGCAGAAGCCGCTTTTGCTGATTCAGGGTCAGTACTAAATTTCTCTTCATCAAGATTTTTGGCAACGTACATAGCAAAACAACGTGAAGCTTCATTGTTTACTTTGGCATTCAAGAGCATGCGGCGCACGTCTGCATGATGGATAATAGCATCGGCTGGTTTTTCTGGGCTTTGTAGCTGCGTATCACTACGGCCTTGACCGCGATCGTTAGCATATAAAGCAGCATTCTGATAAGCAAGCTCAGAACCACCAAGGCCTTGTAGGCCCATCGTGACGCGCTCGTAGTTCATCATGATAAACATAGAAGACAGACCAGTGTTTTCTGCACCAACCATCCAGCCTTTAGCATTATCAAAGTTCATAACACAAGTCGCAGAAGCCTTGATACCCATTTTGTGCTCGATAGAACCTACAGCTAGCGTGTTGCGCTCGCCCAAGCTACCATCGGTATTAACCAAAAACTTTGGTACGACAAATAGTGAGATACCTTTTGAGCCTTCTGGCGCATTTGGTGTCTTTGCTAATACTAGGTGAATAATGTTATCAGTAAGATCATGCTCACCACCAGTGATGAAGATTTTGGTACCAGAGATGCCAAAGCTACCATCATCGTTAGGAACGGCTTTGGTTTTGATAATACCCAAATCTGTACCGGCATGTGGCTCAGTCAAGCACATAGTACCTGACCACTCACCGTTGTACATTTTTTCTAGATAAGTCTGTTTTTGTTCTTCAGAACCAGCAGCGTTCAAGCAAAGCGTCGCACCAACGGTCAGATTTGGATACAGTGCAAACGATTGGTTTGCCGTGAAAACCATTTCTTCAGTAAGCATGGTTACCATTTTTGGGAAGCCTTGACCGCCGTATTCAGCGTTACCACTTAACCCAACCCAACCTGACTCAGCATACTGTTTATAGGCATCTTTGAAACCTGTTGGGGTCGTAACAACGCCGTCACCCTCAAAGGTTGCGCCTTCTTCATCACCGCTACGGTTGATAGGCAGTAGAATATTCTTTGACAGTTTTCCCATTTCTTCTAAAATCATATCGACAGTTTCCATATCGACATGAGCTAGGTTTTCGTTATTTTGCCAAAATTGTGGCGCTTTAAATACATCATTTAAAATAAAACGCATGTCATTAAGAGGGGCATTATAAACAGCCATAAACATTCCTTTGGTTCAAATGAATAAAATTGGAGGTGTTAAGATTATCAACTGTTCTCTTGATATAACCTTAGCGATTCATACTCAAAGTTTAACAAATAAGCTTGTATGCTAGTGTATTTCTTCGTGAATAGTGCGTGCACCAAAAGTTAGTGGCAGCTATTGTAGTGTTTAAATAAGCCTTAAAAACCATCAGTACGTATCAAGAGTATCTAATTAACAAGTATAGATTATAGTCATAATTATAATTACGCTGACTACCATTTTTTTGATGGCTATCTTTTATATAGTTATAAGCATATGCACAAAATAAATCGGCAACATACCGTGGTATGTTGCCGATAAAATACAGTGTCAGTAGTGCTTAATGTCTAATTAAAAAGCAAACTGTTCAACATCCATGCTCATGAACGGCTCAACACCAGTACCGATACGTTGTACATGGGTCGTAGTACGCGGTAATAATTTAGCGAAGTAGAACTGAGCTGTTTTGATCTTCGCGTCATAGAACGCTTTTTCGCCAGTGCCATTTGCAATAGCGGTTTGAGCAACCAGTGCCATACGCGCCCATAGGTAAGCTAGGGTCACATAACCACTAAAGTACATATAATCAACAGCCGCGCCGCCGACAGCATCTGGGTTTTCAGTAGCTTGCATACCAACACGTGCTGTCAAATCACCCCATTCTTTAATGTGCTTGGCAAGAGGGCGGATGAACTGACCCATCTCGTCATTTTCTTTGTTGTCTTCACAGAATGTTTGAATGACTTTTACAAAGTTTGCAAGTAGCTTGCCTTGTGAGCCTAGAACTTTACGGCCAATCAAATCAAGTGACTGGATCTGAGTTGTCCCTTCATAAATACAAGCAATCGTCGTATCACGTACGTTTTGCTCTAGACCATATTCGGTACAGAAGCCACTACCACCCATGACCTGTACACCATGACCTGCTGCTTCTAGACCTGTTTCAGTCAAGAACGCTTTACCGATAGGCGTTAGGAAAGATAGCATCTGATTGGCATACTTTTGCTCATCGCCATTACCTTTGGCAACGATATCAGCAAACTGAGACATATAACCGATAAGTGCACGGCCACCTTCAGCAAATGCTTTGGTAGTCAATAACATATCGCGAACTGCAGGATGAACAATAATAGGATCTGCTGGCTTTTCAGGAGCCTTAGCACCCTTCAAAGAGCGAAACGCCAAACGATCATTGGCAAACGCAAGGCCACCTTGGAAAGCGAACTGAGCTGCGGTAACCCCCTGAATGGCAGTACCGATACGCGCCACATTCATAAACGTGAACATCGCGTTCAAACCACGGTTTTCTTCACCAATTAAGTAACCAGTTGCACCATCATAGTTCATGACACAAGTCGCAGAGGCTTTGATACCCATCTTGTGCTCGATAGAACCACATGATACTTCGTTACGCTCACCTAAGCTCTCATCATCATTAACGTGGAATTTTGAGACCACAAACAAAGACAAGCCTTTAGTGCCTTCTGGTGCATTTGGCAGACGAGCTAGAACGATATGAATGATATTCTCAGACATGTCGTGCTCACCAGCTGAGATCCAGATCTTGCTACCTTTGATGTTATAAGTACCATCATCGTTAGGCTCAGCTTTTGTACGTACTTGGTTCAAATCTGAACCACACTGAGGCTCAGTCAAGCACATGACGCCAGTCCATTCGCCTGAGATTAACTTTGGTAAGTATTTTTGCTTTTGCTCATCAGTACCATGATGCTCTAGAGTCGCCATACAGCCTTCAGACAGACCAGGATACATGCCAAAAGACCAGTTAGCAGTACCCATAAACTCAGAGATTGCTGAGTTTAGTGACATTGGCATATTTTGCCCACCAAACTCTTCTTCAGCTGTCAATGAGGTAAAGCCAAGCTCACAATACTGCTTATAAGCTTCTTTGAAGCCTTTTGGTGTGGTCACGACGCCATTTTCGAAATGACAGCCTTCAGCATCGCCGCTTTGGTTCAATGGCGATAGCTCGTTTTCAGCAAAGCTTGCAGCTGTTTCTAGATAGCTATCTACAATGTCTGCTTCAATATGAGCATAATCATCAATATTTTGATAATGAGTTGTACTATCTAGAAGCTCATGCATGACAAATTTCATATCACGAATAGGGGCTTTATATTGCATGGTATCCTGTCCTTTTTGTAATGTAGTCGATGATCATTCATAGCAAGCATACGGTTGTGCTATTTTCTAGCACGTTGTTCTTACCTAGCCAATCTGAAAATCTAAATAAGTGACAGACAGCAAAGCAGGTCAATCAGGCTGTCGATCACATAAAATAGTGTTGAAAAGAGTAGTGATTGTTAGGGGCAATAAGAGATTAAATGCGCTCCAACAAATTCACTATAAAAGATAGGCTTTCATAGATGATTATACAAGTTTGGTCACAGCACTGATAAGTCATGAACCCGCCTTGCATCAGTTATGCAATCGACGTTAGGTACCAATGCTCATCAATAACAACCGTATAGGAGTCTAATGTTACTGACAGGATTAACACCATGATAATAGGGCATAAAATAAAAAAGCAGTGTTTAATAAACACTGCTAATTAAAAGGGTCTTAAGACACGAACATTTATATGATTATTCGGTAGTATATTGTTTGAGCAGCATCTCAGTGGCAACATCAGCAGGGATGGGTTTGCTGAACCAATAACCTTGCCCCTGTTTGCAGCCCATGTCTAGGAGCACATCGCGTTGCTGCTCAGTTTCGATACCTTCCGCCACTACTTGCATATCTAAAGCAACGGCTAGATCTAGAATAGCTTTTACAATCGCATGCTGGGTACGATCCGTTTCGATATTGGATATAAAGCTCTTATCGACTTTGATAAAATCAAATGGATACTCTTGTAAATAACTCAAAGACGCATAGCCCGTGCCAAAGTCATCTAGAGCAAGACACACTCCCAGCTCTTTAAGTGAGTTGAGCTGCTGCCTGACGTTATCATGGCGCTGAATTAGGGAGGATTCGGTCACTTCAATATGCAGCTGACAGGCATCAATGTTGTGCTGTACCAGTAGACCACTGACCATATCAAAAAAGTCAGGATGGCTAAATTCAGCCGCGTCGGCATTGATACAGATATGTTGGCAAAAACCTTGCTGCTGCCACTCAGATAACTGTTTGGCGATTTGATTTGCCATCTGTGAAAACAGCTCAAATGATAGCTTGTGCGTGAGAATAGCGTCAATAAAATGTATGGGCTTTAGCAGACCACGTGTAGGATGTTGCCAGCGTACCAAGGCTTCAAAACCCGTAATGGCACCCGTATCTAACGAGAATTTTGGCTGATAGTAGGGAACGAACTGACCGTCAGTAGTCGCCACTCTAAGCTCGGCCTCTAACTGCAGACTGCCTGCCGTTGCCTCTTCAATGCTCTTGTCATACCAGCGAATATCGTCACCGCCATGCTGTTTGACGTATTGTAAGGCTTTTTCTGCCTTCGTCAGTAATCCTGTTACTTGACCATCGTTTTTAGGAAAATAACTGACGCCCACTGAAACATGGCAATAAATATTTGCGTCCGTTGTGGCGCTGTCATTCATAGGGAAAGGGAGTTCGCACATTTGCATCAGTGTATCTAGCTGATGGCGTACCATATTGCCGTCTTTGCATTCGAACAATAATGCAAAATCATCACCACCAAAGTGAGATAAACACCGTAAATGTGCCAATTCGAGTTGCTTAATGCGTTCTACAAAGCTGGTTGTTAAGGAGTTGATACCATCAGGTCCTAATAAGTTTGCCAGATTGCGATAACGGTCGATATTGAGACGTACGATGACCACTTCTTGATAAGTATCTAATAAAATATCGCTGGTCTGACTCAAAAACACCTTACGGTTAGGTAATCCGGTAAGTTGATCGTAGTTGAGCAAGTGCGCAACTTGTTTTTGATCTTTAACAACCGAAGACATGTCGCGTAGCATGCCAACATGATATACCACACCCTCGACAGAGATTTTTCGATAGGTCACATGACAGTCAATCATCTGTCCATAGCGATTAGCCATTGAAAAATCAAGCTCATGAAATCCTGTCTCGCTTAGATTGCTTTTGATGTCTTTTAAAATAAGCTGCTCTTCTTCTGACAAAAATTCAGCAGCGTAAATACCAAGTGGACGACCAACCAAAAATGATTCTTTGTAACCAATCAGGAGCTCATAACTAGCATTAACCGTGAGATAACGCAAATTGCCATCCAATATAAATATGGCATCGTCTATCTGCTCACACAGTTCGGTCATTAATTGCTGTTTAATCGATACTGGGATAGGGTCAAAATTGCTCATAATAATGTCTCACAAAAGATAATGACTCATAGAAACAAATAAAGACTGTGATTCAACTGACTAAAATTGAGCTAAGATCACTTTTAATTCTACACAATATAAAACAAAAGTTGTACTTTAATCATGAATTAAAAGATAATGACTATCATTATTGATTATTTATTATAACTATACAAGGCGAGTAAGGTCGTCAAAGCGACGACAGGTACGGTCTCGGTACGCAACACTCGAGTACCGATTTGCCAAGGGGCAAAACCTACTGACTCCGCTTTTTGGCACTCATCATCGCTAAGCCCACCTTCAGGACCAATCAATAGTTCAATATAGGGTGTCTCTTGTTTAAGTACAGTTTCCAGTATCTCTGGTTTGGCAGGTTGACCTGCTGCCGGTACACTCATTTGCAACCGTAAATCTGCTGTGCTCTCAAGTACTTGATAGTACTTGTCTTTACTGAGTGTAGAGACAATAGGGCTGACTGCTGTCTTGTTGTTTGAGGATTCAGTAGGGGCTAGCCAGTCACGAATAGACAATGGAGCCAGGATAAGTGGCGGGCGGTTGAGACCGCACTGCTCACAGGCTGCTATGGCCACTTGTTGCCAATGTGCCAGCTTTTTTTCAACTTGTGCAGGCTTTAAATTAACTTCACCATGATGGCTGCTGAGCAGTTGTATGGCAGTTACACCAAGCTCTGTTGCTTTTTGAATGGCGTAATCCATACGTTCGCCGCGACTCATCACCAACCCAATCTTGCTGATGATAGGTGCCGTGCGATCTTCGTTAAAGTGAGAGAGTAAGGTAGCAGTTGCTTTCTTCTTACTGATTGTCTGTAGCTGTACCTGATACTCACCACCAAATCCGTCAAACAAGATGCCCTGATCACCGACATTGGCACGCAGAACTCGGCACCAGTGATGAATGATACTGTCTGGTAATTCAATATCGCTACCCTGAGACAGTTCACTCAGTTTAGGCAGTAGCGGGGCATCGGCGTTGTCACTATCAATGGTATAAAAAAAACGTCGCACGAGGTCTTATTCCTATTGTTTGATTGGGAGCGTTTATTATCGGGTCCATAGAATATCACTTGAGACACCTAAAGGCATGGCTTTTATGATAATTATTGTTTAATGCAGCCACTCGGTATATAGACAATACTATCGCACAGTGAAGGAAAAATAAAAAAATAATTAAGATAAAGTGTATCCTATAAAATATAAAAGGTAATAGTCCAAAATTTTTCCAATAAAAAACTGGCACTCCTAAGAGCGCCAGTTAACGATCAATCAATTAGATTTGTACTTAAATATCAACAACTAAGCAGTTGATTTTACTCAGCAGTTAGGCCTAGTGCTTCAACCAAGCGTTTGTTTGGCTCAACTTTGTTCATGCTATAAAAATGCATGGCTGGCACACCCTCGCTAATCAAGCGCTCACATAAGCGATATACCACATCAAACCCAAACTCACGGATGGCTTTGTTGTCGTCGCCGAAGTCAGCCAAGCGTTTACGTACATAGCGTGGAATATCAGCACCACAGCTATCAGCAAAGCGTATCAGATTGCTAGAGTTGGTGATTGGCATAATACCAGCCACCAATGGCTGTGCGTTGGTATTGATACCACGTTTCTCTAGTGTGTCACGCAGATATAAATAGCTGTCTGCATTATAAAAGAACTGCGTAATCGACGCATTGGCACCAGCTTGGTATTTATTTACCAGATTATCGATATCAAACTCAAAGCTACGCGCTTGTGGGTGCATCTCAGGGTAGGAAGCCACTTCGATATGGAAGTGATCCCCTGAATGCTCACGAATGTACTTTACCAAATCTACCGCAAATGGTAGCTCACCCATGCCCACCTGACCTGATGGCAAGTCGCCACGCAATGCGACAAGACGTCTGATCCCTAAGCTTTTGTAAAACTCAAGCAATTCAGCGATCTCAGACTTGTCGTCACCGATACAAGACATGTGCGGCGCAATTTCGGTATCTCCGCGTGCGCTTAGTGCTTTTACGATATCTAAGGTACGGTTGCGGGTCGAACCACCAGCACCGTAGGTCACTGAAAAATACGCTGGTGACAGCGTATTCAACTCATCATAAGTTCTGAGAAGCTTTTCGTGACCCAGCTCGGTTTTTGCAGGAAAGAACTCAAAGGAGAAAGCAGGCTTACTCACAGTCAGGCTCCTTTTAGTATTTATAAGCATCAGGCTTGAACGGGCCTTCAACGGGCACACCCAAATACTCAGCTTGCTTTTCGGTCAGCTTAGTTAGGGTACCGTTAAAACCTGCAACCATAGCAGCGGCTACTTCTTCGTCCAGCTTCTTAGGCAATACTTTGACATATAAATTGTCAAAACGCTCATCAGTGGGCAGATCAGCGAACTTTTCTTCGAACAAGTACATTTGAGCCAATACTTGGTTGGCAAATGAGCCGTCCATTACGCGTGATGGGTGACCAGTAGCATTACCTAAGTTTACTAGGCGACCTTCAGCAAGCAAGATCAAATAATCGTTTTCGTCATCTGAGCGGAAGATTTGATGCACTTGTGGTTTGATCTCAACCCAGCGCCAGTTGTCACGCATAAACTGAGTGTCGATTTCGGTATCGAAATGACCGATGTTACATACAACAGCACCAGGTTTTAGGGCTGCTAGCATATGACGATCACAAACATGGTAGTTACCAGTGGTTGTGACGATCATGTCAGTGTCTTCAAGCAAGCGTTTGTTGATGTTGTCTGCGCCGCCAGTGTTGTCACCGTCGATGTATGGTGATAATACTTCAAAGCCGTCCATACATGCCTGCATGGCACAGATAGGATCAACTTCTGAGACACGTACGATCATGCCTTCTTGGCGTAAGCTCTGCGTAGAGCCTTTACCTACATCGCCGTAACCGATAACCAAAGCGCGGCGACCAGCAAGGAACATGTCGGTAGCGCGTTTAATAGCATCGTTTAAGCTATGGCGGCAGCCGTATTTGTTATCATTTTTAGACTTGGTAACTGCATCGTTGACGTTGATGGCAGGTACTTTGAGTGTGCCGTTGCCAAGCATTTCAACCAGACGATGTACACCAGTGGTGGTCTCTTCTGAGATACCATGGATGTTATCAAGAAGCTCAGCATAATCATCATGGATAAGAGCGGTCAAATCACCACCATCATCCAAGATTAAGTTGGCGTCCCAAAGCTGACCTGACGCTTCGCCGCCAACATGTACTTGCTGACGTAGGCACCATTCATACTCTTCTTCTGTTTCGCCTTTCCAAGCATAGACAGAGATACCAGCAGCAGCGATAGCCGCAGCAGCATGGTCTTGAGTTGAGAAGATGTTACATGATGTCCAGCGTACTTCAGCACCTAGCGCGACTAGTGTCTCGATAAGGACAGCCGTTTGGATGGTCATGTGGATACAGCCAGCGATTTTCGCGCCTTTAAGCGGCTGGTCTGCTTCGTAGCGACGACGCAAACCCATTAGGGCAGGCATTTCGGCTTCGGCTAGCGTGATTTCACGGCGGCCGTAATCAGCAAGGCTAATGTCAGCGACTTTATAGTCAGTGAAAGAGGGATCGATCGTATGGGCAGATGGTGTAGTAGACACTGCGTCCATAATATGCTCCTATCAGTGGTTAACGAATGATAAAAAGAATAAAAACGCAGGTGCCGTTGTTTGCGCTGTGAGCGACTAAAAATATGGTCTCTCGACAGTTAACCGAGCCTAACATAACCTGTGATTGCATAACTTTAGAATATTAATGCAGTAAATCACTATTATGGCGCAACACCTCTCGGAGGTCGTTATTGTAATAGATGAGTGGTTAATTGTCACCTATTGACTGAGATAAATGATAGGCAGTCATGGCATAAGCCTCTGTATACTTTTCATAGGTATAAAAAAAGGCCACCTGTAGATGACCTTTTATATTTAGATGTTTTTTGATACTACTCAGCCAAAATTAGTACCAGTTGTAGGTTAGAGAGGTAAAGTAGTTAATACCGTCAGTATTATAGCCAATATCTGTTATATAATCTTCGTTAGTAATATTATTTAGACGTGCAGTCATAGACAAGTTATCAGTAAGTTTGTAGTTACCACTGATATTCAACAGTCCATAATTGTCCACAAATTGAGCGTCAGTATTGGTAATTCTGCTGTAATAGTTTCCCACATACTGATATTCAGCGCGTATATCTAAACTTGGTAGACGGTATCCGACATATACCAATCCCTGATGCTTAGGGCGATAGGGAAGATAGTTGCCATCATCACTTCCACCACTATTGTCTTTTGCCTTCTGGTAATCATAGCTGCCGCCAAACAGATAGTCGTTCATTTCCCAGTCAGAAGTTAATGAGATACCTTTGATTTTAGCTTCATTGATATTTTGACTAGCTCCTGCATAAGGATTGCTAGGCGTAGGGCTTGCGACGTAACTGATTAAATTTTCAACATCATTATAATAGCCAGTGAGACGTGTAGACTGTAGCAGAGTGTTGTATTCAGCAAAAGCTTCGTAGTTGTCGCTAGTTTCAGGCTTTAGATCGGGGTTACCACTATATACAGGGCTTAAATCATTAAAAACAGGTGCGCGGAAGCCTTTAGCATAGCTCGCACCAACGCGGAAATCAGGACTAAGATGCATTGCACCGCCCAAATTATAGGTGGTTTCATCACCATAGCGTGAGTCATCATCGTAGCGTAGGTTGGCTTGTGCATCAAAGCGGTCATTGGCGATGACATAGCCAGCAAAGGCACTTTTGACATTACGGTCATCAATACTGTAAGCCGTGCTGTCTAAGTCTTGAGTGAGGTATTCGAGACCATAAACACCTTCACCAGCTAGCAGCTTGTTTTTACCAACTAAGCTAATCTGGTCTTGAGTACTATCGAATACATTTGGATACTTAGCATAAGACTCGCTTTTATCAATAGAGTGACCATATTGGAGCTTAACAGAGGCATCAGGCATATATTGCCAGTCGACATAAGCTTGTGCTGCGCCGTTTTCTTGATCAGCATGAGCGTCTTCAAAAGTACCATCGTCATATTCAGTAGTGGATTTACTGTACAAGATGCTAGCACCTGTCAGTAACGTGTCGCTAAAACGCTGATTGACTGCTAAGCTTACACTGTCGCTCTCAAAACCATCATCGTCTTTATTATAAGGGTCATTTTGATTACTGGGATCTGGACGGGTCGCATTGATACCATCTGTTTCGTTGTGACTGGCTGAAAGGCTTAATGTAGTACCATTAGTATTGGCAAGTTGTGCGCTTGCACCGTATACATAATGATCGTTTGAGCCGATACCTGCGGTAACTGACATACTGCTTCGATCTATATTGCCGCCTTTAGTGAATACTTGAATGACACCGCCCATCGCATCCGCACCGTAGATGCTAGAACCTGATGCTCCATAGAGAACTTCAATTCGATCAATTTGATCAGCAGGTAGCAAGTTTAACGCGGCGCCTCCAGCGCTGACTGAGCTATAACGTATACCATCAATTAACACGAGAATTTGTTTGCTGTCGTAGCCGCGCATGTAAAAATTTGAAGTAGTACCAAGACCACCGTTTTGTTTAAAAGCGACGCCTGGTTGACGTTTGAGTACGTCCAAAACAGTCTGACCTTGATAACGTTGTAGCTCTTCCTTATCGATCACCCGTGTCTGCGCAATTACATTACTTGTCTTAGTAGGTGTGCGAGTGGCTGTCACGACAATTTCATCAAGCTCAACTTGTGGTAGGTTACTATCATTGATGGAAGCGTTTTCAGAAATGGCTGCCATTGCGGTATTTACTGCAAGTAAGCCAAGCGCACTTAAGATACTTAGACGAAGATAGGTATTCGATGACGAACGTGAAAAAAACATAATCAATTCCAGAGTAATCCCATAAAGGATGGCAAAAATAAAAGGTAACTATTGTGATGTGATGGGCATTAAAAGTTACAAAAAAAAGCATATAAGTAAGGCTGCGCTCATTATCTATAAAAGTTAGCACTTTATAAACCACTTTAACTTAATATTTATTCAGGGTAGCGTGAGTGGAATTCATGATGAGATGTTGATCCTTTGATCAAAGGTAACTTCCTCTTGATTATGGAGAGAGATGAATAATTAGGATCGCTCATTCACATAGATGACAACAAAAACGCATAATCAAAAGCACTGCTGTTATAAATAATTGTTATCATAGTACAGATATTATATGTTCTTCATCGTGCCACCTATAAAGTTAAGAGGTTTGCCTTGTCTACTAAGCATAATCTGCCGTCTACTACTGCGTTTTTTTCACTAAACGCCATTACTAAAATACCGTTAGCAGTTATTTTGCTTTTGTTGGTCACGATAGTGGGTATTGCGGTGCCCAATAAGGCTTTTGCTCTTGAGGCAGGCGCGCTTGGGGTAGGTGGCGACAGTAGTGAAGAGATGGTAAGTGGACCATTACCTGATTCATTTGGGCGCGATACGCCGCGTGATACCGTGCAAGGATTTATCAGTGCGCTGGGCGAAAACGATTATTTGCTGGCGAGTAACTACCTAAACCTATCTAAGTCTGATAATCCAACGACCGTTGTGCGTCAGTTCAAACAAGCATTGGATGCAGGAGGGCGGTTCCAACCTGATTTGCAGATTAGTAATCTGCCTGGTGGTAATCTCACCGACCAGTTACCACCTAACCAAGAAAATGTGGGTGTGATCAGTATTGGTGAAAAAAACGTGTCATTGTTACTAGAAAGAGTAGTATCCGAAGATAACGAGCAGTACTGGCAGTTCTCAAGTGAAACGCTCGCTTCCGTACCAGAAGTCATAGAAAATACTGAGCCGACGTTGGTATCGCGTTATACCTTTGACTCACTTGACGGCAAAAAACTCTTTGGCTATCAGTTGGCTGACTTGGTCGCTGCGCTAACGATGATTGTGAGTAGTTTTGTGCTCACGTATATTGCTGTGTGGCTACTGTATCATTTACTAAGAATCACTTATCCTCGTGTGCGTGGTACGCCATTACCATTACCGAACAAAGTAATATTACCACTTGCTGTCGTTATTATGGCGCTGATATTGTCAGAGGTTATGGTCTATGCTGGCGTGTCAGTCACGCTGCGTGAGCCTGTCAATCGCTTTACTGATATTGCTTCATGGGTAGCAACCACTTGGCTGTTGCTGCGGGTTATCGATGCTATATTTACGCGCGCGGTCAATCTAAGCTATAAGAAAAACTACACTGAGCGTGTCTCGATACTGGGACTGATGCGAAAAGTGGTCAAAGCGTTGCTATTGATATTTGCGGTCATCGTGATTTTTGGCAATTTGGGTTTTGACTTGACGACTGGTATTGCTGCATTGGGTGTGGGTGGTTTAGCCTTAGCACTTGGTGCGCAAAAGACTATTGAAAACCTCGTTGGTAGTGTCGTGGTGGTGGCAGATTCGCCCGTACGTATCGGTGATTATTGTAAGTTTGGTACTTACGAAGGCACCGTTATCGATATTGGTATTCGCTCCTCGCGCGTACGCACCTTATCACGAACGATTGTCACCGTACCGAATGGTGATTTTTCGTCGATGCAAATTGAAAACTTTACCTCTCGTGATATGTTTCAGTTTTACCATAAGCTATATCTCAAACGTACCGCTGATATCGATGTGGTATTCAAAATGGTCACAGATTTGGATAATTTCCTAAAAGAACATGACATGACCAACCAAGAGTGGAACCAAGTCAATATTTCAGAGCTGCGTCAAGACTGTTACGTGATTCAGCTACAGGCGTATCTTAACGCCAATAACGTCGTTGATTTCTATGACAAGCAAAATGTATTGTTCGTTGAGGTATTGAACCAAGTGGCAAAATACAAGGTCGAACATGCATTGCCCACCCAGCAGCTGATCGTCAATCAGGCTGAGCTTGAACATCATATAGACAGTACGGCAGATGAAACAATAGAAGAAGATACGTCAAATGATAGCAGCGGTAATGGTGATGAGACAACGGTAAGCACAGACAGCAGTGACAATCATGCTAGTACTGGCCTTAACGACAATATCAAAAACGATACCAGTAAACCCAATTCATCTATGGCAACCGTTACCAGAAAAGGGGCGCTTAAAGCATTAAAACATAAAAGCCATATGCTTAGAAAAAGTAAATTTAAGCACACAAAAAACAAATTCAATCTCTCTATATGGAATCAACCATAAGCGCTATGCCGACAGGTGTGAAGTTCAACAGAGTTGTGTTCAATAGCATCATGTTTCATGACAGTAGTTGTTACAACGGCACAGCGGTTTTATTACGTAGTGAGCCGTAGTATGACCAAAGCAGTAGGCTGGCAGCGCTGCGATAGGGTGACCAATGCTGAGTAAGGTTTTTGAGTTGCTTAGGTGTTGGTCGTTCTGCTAATCCTAGTAAATGCATGGCGCCAACTTTGATGGCTAGATCATCAACAGCAAACACATCTGCACGCTTTAAAGAAAATAATAAGTACATCTCAGCAGTCCAGCGGCCAATGCCTATCACAGCTGTCAAGGTTGTTATAACCTCTTCATTTGGTAAGGTTTCCAATGCTGCAAAGTCGATATCATGATCGACTAATGAGCGGACGTAGCGGGTTTTTTGTTTAGATAGTCCTTGAGCTTTCAGGTCTTCGTCCGTCGCTTGATGTATTGCCTGCGGCGTTATTAACTCTGCATTAACCAAACGTTGCCATATACTAGCCGCCGCCGCTACAGATAATTGCTGACCGACCATCGCTCTCATCAACTGCTCAAACCCACCTGCATTGTGTCTTAGACTAGGTGTGCCTACCTGTTCATAGACGGAGGCAAATTTTGGCTCAATAGCAATCAACGCAGTGATGTTCTCCTGTAGCTCTTGACTGTTTTCAATAGTTTGTATGCTCATAATAAGATCGCTTTTCTAATGAGTAGATATTTTGATGGATATCATAGCAAAGAGTGGTGGGTTTATATCAGTAGGCAAGTGGCTAAACGTTAGTAGGCAGAGGGCTAAACGTTAAACAATTAGAAAAATGTATAAGCTACAGACAAAAAAAGGACTACTTGGTTGTAGTCCTTTTTTTAATACCGCTCAATTGTTAGCGAGTAATCTATTCGCCGTCTGCCTTTGGCTTCTTGAGCAATACGAGTACAGCGCCATTACCGCCGTCTTTTGGCGGTGCAGAGCAAAAGGCCAGTACTTCTGGTAATTGACGCAACCACCCGTTGATACAGGTTTTTAGAATTGCTTCACTACCTTTGCCATGTACGATTTTTACCATGGTCTCGTTACTTTGTTTTGCTTGGCTCAGCAGCTTAGTCATGGCATCGCGCGCTTCTTCTATCGTACAGCCATGAATATCTACTGCATCGTACCAGCGCAACTTACCTTTTTTAAGCTGATCGAAAATTTTGTTTTGGAGCGTTGGCTGCTTATAGGACAAATAAGCTTCAGCTGCAACAGGATTCAGTAGGGCTTGCATATCTGACAATCCTGCACCTAAATCACTGGCTTCGCTACCCTGAGCTGCTGCACGTTTTGAAAGTGTCGCTGCATCAGGTTTGCCTGCTTTAGTTGTGCTAGCAGGTGAGCGGACGTTCTTGTCTTCTAACTGATTCACCCCGTGCATGGCTTGCATGAACAGCACCTTATCATCATCGATATGTTCGCTATCGAGCTGTTTGACGGTTTTTTTGACTTGTTTTTGAGTCAATAGTGATACAGGCTCAGTTGGTTTTTGGTTCTCACCTTCAGGTGAATTGGTATCACGACCTTTACTCAATTGGCCTTTTAGTTCTTTGAGCTGGTCTTGCATTTCTTTTGAAAACAGAGAGTTTGACATAAAAGTTAACGTATCGTTGATTAATGAATGTTGGGTTAGCTGATAGCACGCCTGCTTTGTAGAAACTATTTGGTGCTATCGCCGCTTGAATATGTGAGTTACTTTACTCGTCTACTGTAACGCCCGCAAGTAAGGATTGTAACGCTTGTCCAGGATGGTCGGTTTTCATAAACTGTTCACCGATCAAAAAGTGCTGAATTTCATTGTTGAGCATCAGACGAATATCATCGCTACTATGAATACCACTTTCGGTCACGATCAGCGGTTTTTTATCAGCGTTATCTGCATCACTATCAGTAGCGAGTGCTTCGATCAACCTGCTTTTTAGATCAAGCGTGGTTTGTAGATCCACATCGAACGTATTCAAATCACGGTTATTGATACCATAGATATTATGCTCTGAACGTGGCAATTGTAGGGCTCGCTCAAGTTCGGACTGGGTATGTACTTCTATCAATACATCCATACCAAGCTCGATACTTAGCGCGTGCAGCTCTTGTACTTGTGCATCGTCTAAGCAGGCCATGATGAGCAGAATACAGTCAGCACCCATCAAGTAAGATTGATATATTTGATACGCATCAATCATAAAGTCTTTGCGCAGTATTGGCAGGCTTGAGGTGTTGGCTGCTTGAATCAGGTAGATGTCATCGCCCTGAAAGTAGTCACGATCTGTCAGCACGGACAGACAGGTGGCGCCTGCTTGCTCGTACTGCTGAGCAAACAGAGTAGGGGTAAAGTTATGATTGATGACCCCTTTAGATGGTGAAGCTTTTTTGATCTCAGCGATGATACCAACGCCATTGCTCGTAGAGCTGACGGCACGTAAGGCAGCTGCAAATCCACGACGGGATTTATGATCCGCTGCGACCTGTGCTTGCAAATCCTCAAGGGGTAGTGCTGCACGAGCTGCTTTTACTTCTTCTACTTTGGTGGCGACGATGCGTTGTAGTACCGAAGGTATGTCTGAGTGAGTTGTGGTCATACGAGTGTCCGAATATCGTTAAATTGAGTAGAAACTAATGAACAAGTTTATGTTTTATGAATGGCAGTAAACTAATCCTGAGCCACGAGCTGTTGTGTATAAGCAGCCAAAGATTCAAGTTTAAGTAAAGCATCACCATTTTGTATGACTTTTTGTGCTCGGCTGACACCATTAGGGTAGTTACTGGCAAGGCCTGCAGTATATATCGCCGCACCTGCATTCAACGCAATCATGTCACGTGCTTTGAGGACGGCGCGATCATGAGTATCATTACCAGACAGAGCGGCGCGAATAAGCTCAAGGCTTTGCGCTGGAGAATCAACATCGAGACCGATCAGGGTTTGGGATTCGATACCTGCGTCTTCTGGCATCATCTCATAAACAGAGATTTCTCCATCTTTCAGTTCAGCGACTGTGGTCGACGTTGCCAGACTGATCTCATCTAGACCATCTTTTGCACCGACAACCATGACATGACGTGCACCTAGGTTTTTCATTACTTTTGCGATCGGCTCACACAACTGCGCGGTAAACACACCGATGACTAGGTTAGGCGTACCTGCTGGATTGGTCAATGGTCCCAAAATATTAAAGATCGTGCGCGCTTTTAGTTCACGGCGCACAGGATTGGCATAGCGCATGGCGCTGTGATGATTGGGAGCGAACAAAAAGCCAATACCTTCGTTCTCAATACAGTCTTTTGCTTGTGCTGGACTAAGCGCTAGACTGATACCTGCCTGCTCAAGCAAGTCTGAGCTACCAGACTTGGTCGAGACGCCGCGATTACCGTGTTTGGCAACCTGAGCGCCAGCCGCCGCGACCACTAATGCTGATGCAGTCGAAACATTAAATAAATTAGCACCATCACCGCCAGTACCAACGATATCAACTAAATAATCGCAGTTCTTTGGTTCAATATTGGCGGCTAGTGCACGCATGGCACTGGCTGATGCGGTAATCTCATCGATCGATTCACCCTTCATGCGTAGACCTGTCAAGATAGCGCCCATCATGGCATCACTACATCTGCCTTGCATGATGATAAGCATCACTTGATACATCTCATCAAAGGTTAGGTCAATATGCTGAAAAATTCTACCGAGCGCTGACGTTAGCAGTTGATGCGTTTGGTCGTCAGACAGTTTTTCGATACTCTCTGGGGTGTGCGTTTCTTCTGTTTTTGTTGTATTCATTATGATCTCGCTTATGATTATTCTTTATGTAAATCTGTGTGAAATTTGGAATGAGTTTATGCAAACAGTATTTTTTATCGACATGCTTTTAGTTAGATCTAACCAACTTGTGGTAGCTCATCGGATGTCAGGGTAGCCAAACCATGAGTCTGCAAAAAGTTATTGAGCAACTGGTAACCTGCTTCGCTCAATATTGACTCAGGATGGAACTGGACGCCCTCTACAGCCAACTCTTTGTGACGAATACCCATGACTTCTCCGATACTACCGTCACTGCTCTGTGTCCATGCAGTGAGCTCAAGACAGTTGGGTAGGCTACTCTTGTCAATGACGAGTGAATGATAACGTGTCACTTTTGATGGGTTGGGTAGTCCAGAAAATATACCTTGGTCATTATGATACACAGCAGATAACCGCCCATGCATGACTTCACCAGCTTTAACAACTTGTCCACCAAATGCTTGCCCAATAGCCTGATGTCCCAAGCAAATACCAAGTATAGGAATCATCCCTTTGAACACTTCAATCACCTCTAGCGAAATACCAGCGCGATCAGGGTCGCAAGGACCTGGGCCAATAACAATCACAGTAGGGGCAAGGGTCTGAATCTGCTCAATAGTGACCTGATCATTACGCCAAACCATGATGTCTTGTTGCAATTCACCGAAGTACTGTACGATATTGTACGTAAAACTATCGTAATTATCGATCATCAGAATCATGAGCGTTCCAAATTATTGGTTTTTTATACTTCTCAGAATGGGGCATACATATGGGGTAGATATTGATAGAGAGCATCAAATAGCAAACATCAACAAGCCATGATGTTCTCGGCTTCTGGACGCCGCCGTTATCTTACCACTATTTTCTCCGCTATCAAATGTAGGACACATACAAGCTAGGCAACCGAGGCTCGAAATAGATTTTTTATCATACTGATCGACCTGGGTTAATTATTACAAATAAAATCGTAACTTAATATTTTGATAGCGCACCACAACAGAACAATGGCATCATTACGACTGTCATTAGCACTAACTTGGTGCTTTATGTTTACTGTTGGTGCGTTAAGTAAAAGCAAAATAAAAGGCGATTGAATAAATATTACTGCTGACAACTACTGGATTTTATTATAAGACGCTGTAATTATTGAAAATAAGCATTTGTATGAGCCGATTTTTGGTAATCAATTTAATATATTGGCACACCCTTTGCATTGACGCTGCTATGATTGTCTATGATTACAAAAAGTGGTCTCAAATGATCGTTAATCAGTGATCGTCAATAAGTGCCTGAAGCGTTCAGTATTATCAGTTATATACTGCTAGAATGACGTTAGAATTGACTTGGCGTATTTTAGACTATTAAGATGGAGCGGGTCTAATTAAGTAAACGTCTTAGATCAGTGTCTTGACTAATACGATAAATAGTGCTGATAATAAGCATAATATCGAATGCGCTGTTTGGTATTGAAAAGAGTACACTTGGAATACTTGAACAAGAAAATGGTACCAATAATTTTAAATTGCAATAACGTGACCAACACAACGGAGATTATGTATGTCGAACAAATTATTAGATCTTATTCAATCCTCTAATGCTAAATGGGTTGACTTTCGCTTTACTGATACACGCGGCAAAGAGCAGCACATCAGCTTTCCAGCATCTACTGTTGATGAAGATGTCATGGAAGATGGCAAAATGTTTGACGGTTCATCTATCGCTGGTTGGAAAGGTATCGAAGCGTCTGATATGATCTTGCGTCCTGATCCAGAAACGGCATTTATCGATCCGTTCTTTGATGCAGTTACTGTCGTCGTAACTTGCGATATCATCGAGCCATCAACGCTACAAGGCTATGATCGTGACCCACGTTCTATTGCTCGCCGCGCAGAAGAGTATTTGAAGTCTACTGGTATCGGTGACACGGCGTATTTCGGTCCTGAGCCTGAATTCTTCGTATTTGATGACGTTAAGTGGTCAGTTGACATGTCTGGCGTTAGTCATAAGATCACTGCTGAAGAAGCAGCATGGTCGACTAATGAGTCGTATGAATGGGGCAACATGGCGCATCGTCCACGTGTCAAAGGCGGTTACTTCCCAGTACCACCAATCGACAGCTCGCATGACATGCGCTCTGTTATGTGTGAACGTATCGAAGAAATTGTTGGTGAAGGCCGCGTCGAAGTTCATCACCACGAAGTTGCTTCTTGCCAGTCTGAAATCGGTGTTGCATTCAACACGATGGTACGTAAAGCGGATGAAGTTCAGCAATTGAAATATGTGGTGCATAACGTTGCTCACCAGTTTGGCAAAACAGCGACCTTTATGCCAAAACCAATCGTTGGTGATAATGGCTCAGGTATGCATGTTCATATGTCAATCTCAAAAGATGGCGTAAACACGTTCTCTGGTGATGAATATGCCGGTCTATCTGAGACAGCATTGTACTTTGTTGGTGGTATCATCAAACACGCTCGTGCATTGAACGCAATTACCAACCCATCAACGAACAGCTACAAGCGTCTGGTGCCACATTACGAAGCACCTATTAAGCTTGCTTACTCAGCGTCTAACCGTTCAGCGTCTATTCGTGTGCCACATGTAAGTAGCCCAAAAGCGGTACGTATCGAAGCTCGCTTCCCAGATCCAACAGCTAACCCATACTTAGCATTTGCTGCGCTATTGATGGCAGGTCTTGACGGTATTCAGAACAAGATGCATCCAGGCGAAGCTGCTGACAAGAACTTGTATGACTTGCCACCAGAAGAAGAAGCACAGATCCCAACGGTTGCAGAGAGTTTAGATGTTGCACTACAAGCATTGAAAGATGATCACGACTTCTTATTAAAAGGTGACGTGTTCACTAAAGATATGCTAGAAGCCTTTATTGCATTGAAAGAAGAAGAAGTACAACGCCTGAATGTTACTGTGCATCCTGTTGAGTTTGATATGTACTACAGCTGCTAATAATGAATTAATCTGTTGAGTTAATTCAACAAGAAAGAACCAGTCAAGTTAATCTTGGCTGGTTTTTTTGTGCCGTTAAGACAAGAATGTACTAGCATCAGATAATGCTATTTGAGATGAATAGTGAAGCCACACCAAACATTGCTGATTTTGCATCGAAAATATCGCATAATGATTGATATACTATTATATTAATAGCAGACACTAATTAGGCTGATTGACCATGACTTTGTTATCAACGCAACACTCTATACAAGGCAATGTAAAGGTAGGACTATTGATGGTTGCTGCGATAGCAAGTCTTTATGCACCGCTAAGCAATGCAGCACCTATCTATAAAGTGGTTGATGAGCAAACCGGTCAAGTCACTTTTACCGATCGACCGCAGGATTATGAGCAGCAAGCTGGCAAACAAGTCAGTCAGATGTCTATCACGACAGGCAATGAGACAAGCAGGTCAGCCAGCTCTAGCATGGCAGGTAGCTCTAATGCAAATAGCCTGCCATCGAATGTATCACAAATGGGAGTCACTCCTACGGCTTCTGCCGCCAATACTCAGACCAACGCACCAGTAAACTATCAATTGGCAATTGCTGAGCCTAGCAAAGAAAGAGCCTATCGTCGTCCAGCGCAAAGTATCGATGTCGCTGTACAGGTTAATCCTGCGCTACAAGCGGATGACAGCGTGGGTATTTATCTAGATGATAAGGAAGTAGCACAAGGATTGAGCGCGTCGATTGGGACTGTAGATGTGCTACCAGGTGCCCATACGATCAAAGTGGTCATACAAAATAAAACTGGTCAGGTGCTACGGCAAGTCACACGTACGGTATACGTCATCCAAAACAATACGACACTACAAAACAATAAAAAAATTGCGCAGCAGCTCTTGGCTTATCAGAACTTGCCTTGGTATCAAAAGGTACTGTTGAAACTGCGTCAACAGGAAGTGGCTCAGTCTCAGTAACGACTAATTGAGATAGATATCATTCGCCAAATAAAAAGGCAAGCACCACCGATGATGCTTGCCTTTTTTAATGTCAGTTGATTATTTGAGAGGTAAGTTAACTTACTTGGTTAGCTCGATGGTACCGTTAGCAGTGACTGAGATGGTACTGTTACCAGATTCAAAGCTTTGGCTTGGTACTGACTCGTCTGCCATGCCTGATTTCATGCTCATGGCGCTGTACATAGGACGTGGGTAGTTACTACCAGTGTTTAAGTTAACATTTATGACACGATAGCCACGCGCGTCCCAAGCACGGGTAAGGCTCTTAGCTTGCTGTTGAAATGCGCGGGAGGCTTCCGTCATTAGTTTTTGCTCTAACGCATCTTTTTTGGTATCTGAGACACCAAAGTTCAAATTGTCCATGACCAAGGTTGCTTGTAGATCAGCAATAAGTTGGCTAGTAGCGGCAAAATCGGTACTTTTCAAATCTATATTTGCTTGACCTGTCCAACCGATGATTTTATCGTTTTTATCGTAGCGTGGATAGGTACGTTGTTGTCCTGTGGTCACAGTAACGCTAGGATAGCGTTTGGCAATTTTTATGGCATTATTAATTGAGGTATTGAGCGTCGTGGCTAGCATTTTGGCATCCGTTGCCTGCGCCTTTTTGTACAAGCTGGCTCGTACTTCGTCGTTCTGGATTTCTTCTTTTATTTCTGTCTGAAATGTCAGTTGATCGTAGCCTGTTGGTTCTGCATGGGCGCTTCCCATCATTGCCGTCATTAGACAAACCGTACCAGACGCTAGCGCTGCTTTATTAAGTAACGTGTTTTTCATCATTATCTCCTTAATTGATTTTGTTAATTTTTATATGAATGTCTTACCATCCATTTTTATATGAGAAGCTGTCTCTTTTGTGCTCTAAATGTTGACATGTGTGCAACTTCATTCCCTAAAATAGCAAAATCTGTCTGATTTGCTGTGAGAATTTTGTGAGCTACGTTACTCAGTTATTAAATTAAACCATTAATATAATCGTGGCGGTTTTAGCAGGATTTTATTCTTTAGAGCACTAATAGTGTTTTGTGCGATTGAGCGTTTTTTACGAGCTACGGATAATGGGTTAGACACCAAGCTTTGGTCAGTGTCAGAAGAAAAAACATCGTTTGAGTGGGAGCTATAACCGACTTATTAAAAGCAGTTTGGCCGCAGGGGTTGCAAAATAAAAAAATCCTTGTATAATCTACATCCGGTGGCTCCATTGGTAGCCTCGCAACATTGTTCTATGAATCCCGCCAGGACCGGAAGGTAGCAACGGTAATAGTTATAATGTGTGCCGAGGATGTGCTGATGGAGTCGCTTTTTTTTGCCTAAAATTTGATACTGACATCGACAAAGCACTAAAGATACTTTTTATTAAAGCTAGTTTTTATTTGAAATGCTTTTACGATTTGCCCAGCCCTTCATTGCAGAGGGCTTTTTTTGTCCAAAATTTCATCCAAGCTTTGGTTTGATGTGCCACTTAATTTCTTGTTCAATTCAAAAGCTTCATTGGTTAATATGAGTTAAAATACAATGTATTAACTTTTATTAACATTCTAGACACTTTGAGGTTTGGTTATGAAAATGTTTGTTTGGCTATTCATTGCGTTTGTAGTACTGGTAGTCGTATTTGGCGTGTCAGTATTTAATAGATTGGTACGCGCACGTAACCAAGCAAAGAACGGCTTTGCTCAAATAGACGTGCAATTAAAGCGTCGTCATGATCTCATTCCAAACCTAGTCGAAACTGCTAAGCGTTATTTGAGCCACGAAGAAGAGACGCTGACACGAGTGATTAGCGCGCGTAATCATGCTCAAGACTTACAAGATTCTAATAAAAATCAGCCAGATTCACTAGAGCATATGGCACTGTTTGCCAAAGCAGAAGGGATGCTGTCTAAAGCGCTAAGTCAGTTTTCGGCAGTTGTGGAAGCCTATCCTGAGCTCAAAGCCGATAGGATGATCAAGGAGCTCATGGATGAGCTGACCAATACTGAAAACCGAATCGGTTTTGCCCGCCAGCATTACAATGACAGCGTCATGTTCTATAACAATGACCGAGAAGTATTTCCTAATAATCTTGTCAGTACGACCTTTGGCTTTCGTCCGCTCAGTCCTTTAGTGTTCGAGGACAGAGAAGCCATTGCTCAAGCACCGAACGTCAATATGGGCTAAGGCTTCGACAAATTTAGCAAATACTAGGTAGCCTACGATCATGGATTTTTTTGGTGAGCAGCGCATACGTACGCGGCGCAGTCTATTGCTATATGGGCTGTTTTTTTTAATTGTGCTTGCTCATATTGCAGTAGCGCTCGCTGTCATGGGCCTACTATTGACGATATTTACAGGCGGTGTATACCGCTGGGTATTGATACTGGTTATTATCCTGACGCTAGGCAGTTTTTTTGTTGGTAGTTTTTTAGAGTATCAGCGCTTAAGAGCGGGTGGACGTGCTATTGCTCAGCGGGTAGGGGGCGTTAGATTGTTCATTGATAATAGTCAGGTACCCTGGCAGCACAGTCAAGGGGTGACGCATCAACATAAAAGTGAAGACAAGGTTCGTTATAGCGCGCGCCATATTGCAGTAAGTGACGAGCGTGACTTTCCACCAGTTTATCGGCGCTATTATGAAATAGCACAGCAACTAGCAATTGCGTCGGGACTGAGTACACCAATACTATATGTATTGCCTGATGAGCAAGGTATTAATGGTTTTGTCGCTGGTCGCCACAGTCAAGATATGGTACTTGTCGTTACCCAAGGAGCGCTAGATAAACTATCTGATGAAGCGCTATATGGGCTCATTGGTCATGAGTATGGTCATATTTTGCATGGTGATGCCAATTTTAATTTAAAACTGATGGTGGTGCTGGCAGGTTTGCAAATACTGTATGACTGGAGTGATCCGATCTCTAATCACCGCTACTTTGATAGCGATACCACCTCCCAAAAGTCACTATCACAAAGGCAGGTTGATGTACTTGCACGCAGTACAGAAGCGCAAACGGCCAGTTTTACCACACATAGTGAGTGGGTGACGTACTGGCAGACACAGTCGCAGCAACAGCAGTCGTCTGCCAAGCGTCAATCTAAGTGGGTGCAAAATAAACCAACGTTTGATCGACGTGCCCCGCGTAGTATGTGGACATTGCTGCTGCATGGTTTGAGCTTCTCGAGCATGGCAAGTGCTCAGCTGATTAAGCATAGCTTTAACCGTCAGCGTGAGCTACTCGCTGATGCAACCAGCGTACAATTGACGCGCACACCTGCCATTTTAGAGACCTTAAAAGCCATTCACCAAGACTCGCTTGGGTCACGTTTGACTGGTATTGCCGATATCAATGGGCTTAGTCATTTTTTCTTTGCCAGTAGTGGTGCTGATTTGGGAGACGTATCATGGTTTGCCACTCATCCAAGCTTAACCGAGCGTATGAGTGCTATTAATGTAGATGCCTATCATGACTTTGCCATACAAGTGGCGACAGAAAAACGTCTCAACCAACAAAAAATTAAAGAAATATATAGGCAGCGCCGAATAGGTAACTGGGGTGAAGCAGAGGCAGTGACTACTCAAAATAGCCTAAGCAAAAAAACAAAAATAACAAATCAATCTTTACGCCGATTACCTTCAAGTTTCAGTCAAAAAAGTAGCACTGAATATGAGAGCATAGATGAGCCCATAAAGGGGTACTGTAATGATAGTTCTTGCGAACAGCGATCTATTTCTGATAGTCACAAAAATAAAAACAGTTATCAAGCAGACGAAGCTCTTGAATTCACTCAAGAGACAGACAAGATTATTGATGGTCGCTTACAATTAGAAGCTGTATCTGTAGATGACGATAGTACGCTAAAGCCATGGCAAGCAAAACCTGATGTTGATTTACCAAAAAATACATTGGTAGAAATCAGCGATAGGCAAAAGGTATTACTACCGCAATACATCATCGATCATAGCCATCATCCTCTAGGCGCGCTGGCATTGATTGAGGCAGTTATGCTTTGTCATCAAAGGCGACCACTATCAACGAATGTGTTTTATAGTTTGATAGATATTTGGAGCGCGGCTGGCGCGGTGGAAACTAACAACTCTAGCGATGAGCAGCTTTTATCACATAGGGTAGATACTAAGCTATTGACGCAAGTTGCCAGTGTGGATCGACGTCTAGATAGCGCTTTGATTGAGCTTGCATTAAAGCAACTAAGACAACATGATTTATCTGAAACATTCATAAAAAAATTAAAGCACAAGAGTCATGATAATCATAGTCATGACAGCCATCAGTACTATAAACAACAAGAGAACTGCCGTACGATGTTGTTGCGTTATCAGCAAGGGATATTAAGTTTATTGAACCAACAATTTACATCTGATGTCACCCAATGCCTCACTCATCATTTATCTGACAAAAAGTCAGTTAAGGACATCATTTATTCAAGCTCGACTTCTTGGAATGATTTGGCAGCTTTGGCGCAGCAGCAGTCACCAATATCTTCATTATGGCAAGCGCTACATCTACTGCAATTGCTACCGATGCTGTCTGAGGTTTTACACGATACAGACGCGCCATCTTTGGAGCTAGAGACACTGAGTTCTGGTATAAAAGACATATGTACGCAGCTAGATCCGTCAGGACAGGTATTTGAAAGTCTCAATACAGCTGAGGTATCGATTATAGTGTTACTGGCTTATCGATTATCAAAAGATGCCAAAGGTCAGATGATCTCAATGCATGCTCGGTCGCGATTGAGTGAAGGTGATGAGAGTGTGGTGCATTATATTGTTGACTTGAGACGTCATGTGCGCTTGATTGATATCGATCTGTCGACAGTTACAGATGCAAACTTACAATGGCTATTGTTGACTGCTCAACACTTAAATAGTATACAGTTATTGGCAGTTGTTGCTGCCGTTCCTGTTATTACCAAACAGTCGATCAATGGCTCCAAAAGTGCTCAGAATGTTGATAATGATCAAGAGAGACAACAGCATGACAGTCAAATAGATTATAATGATACTGATGCACTCAGACCTACTCATAATGACTATCGACAGTGGCTAAGTACATTGCATACTGTGATGCTACACGATACGATAATCAGCCAAGATGAGTATGATTGTTTGCTTGCGATGGCAGAATACTGGCTGGGTGTTCGAGAGCTTTTTTGACTCATGCTTGATTGATTCTTGCGCGATGATTCGCGCTCAATAGATAGTATGATGCCTGTGCCATCAAAACCATAACACCATCTGTAAATAGTATAGACAACATAACCAGGACAGTAGAGTCGTATGAGTGATATCCAAGACCCACTGAATGTATTGCAGCGCCGTATGCAGCAACGCCAAATACTAGCGATGATGGGTATCGATCACTGGGTGCAGCCTGCGTCAAAAACCATAAATATAGCGGATATTGCGGCAGTACCAGTTGATCAATCAAATACTGACCATCCTACTATTGAGTTAGCAAGTGACCAGTCGAGAAATACTGAGTTAACGAGTACCGATTCTATAGACGTAGTAGATCCGTCACTGATGGATTATGATACTGATAGCTCTGATATCGTAAGTTCTGATATCACAAGCTATGACGACATCAGTAGTGATGTTGATGGAAGAGATGACGGTGCGCCGCAAGCCAGCGCTCAAAACCCCGTCACATATAGCTTTGATACGCTGTCGGAATATGACAATACCTCAAGTTACGATGATACCTCAAATATAGAGCCAGACCAATCAACCATCAATGAAACAGGGCAGTCGACAACCGAACCTGTAGCGATGCATTCATTTGCTCAAGGCAGTAATAATGATGCTGGCTCAAAGAAGGTAGCGCCATTCAATTTGCAAGGTGGCCGTTATGGTGACTGGGTGATATTGGTAGATATTCAAGCACTCAATAGTGACAGCCAAAAGCTGTGGCAAAATATTACCCAAGCGTTATCACTCACTCATGAGACGACGTCGTTCCCTATTTGCGCTGGTATGGACACAGCTGAGCTTGCTAATGCCAGTCTTGCTGGTTATATCTTTCGAATCGGTCTGCGCGAAGAGATACAAGTTGCTGCATTGACGGCGCTACCTGATGGTCTTTATCATCCCAATCTGACTATCGTACCGACACTAGACGATATGCTTGCAGACAGTGATACTAAACGACAGTTGTGGGAACAGATATCTTTGTAAAATACGTCTACACTAATACTGCTATACCTTTTTTATCAACAAACCGAAATAAAATAAGCTTATTTATTTCCCTATACCTAGGATCGTGACTATGCCCACCAACCCAACTGACAGTACCTCACCACATCGCTTACCAAACTTCTGTGCTGGACCTGCGACGATGCCAACAGCGGTATTAGAGCGCGCCCAGAGTGAATTGCTTGACTGGCAAGGACGTGGCCTATCGGTCATGGAAGTGAGTCATCGTAGTAAAGAATACATGGCAATCACTGATAAAGCAGAAGCCAAGCTACGCACGCTTATGGAGATACCAGACAACTATAAAGTGCTGTTTTTGCAAGGCGGTGCCAGCTTGCAGTTCTCTGCTATTCCATTAAACCTATTAAATAATGGGCGTGGTGATTATTTGACGACAGGCGCGTGGTCAGGTAAGGCAATCAAAGAAGCCAAGCGTTATGAAGCGCTCGGTTTGGGTGAAATTAGCTTGGTTGCAACTGGCAAAGAAGGCAACTTTACTAGCGTACCGCCTCAAAGTGACTGGCGCGTAAGTGAAGATGCTGCTTATTTTCACTACTGTGCCAACGAGACCATTCATGGGTTGCAGATATTTGAGCCGCCACAAGTAGAGGCGCCAATCATTGCTGATATGTCATCCTCTATCTTGTCGCAGCCTATCGATGTGTCCAAATTCGGTATGATCTACGCGGGTGCTCAAAAGAACATTGGTCCTGCAGGTTTGGTTATCGTCATTATCCGTGATGATTTACTTGGGCAAGCTAGCGAGTGGTGCCCTATGCTGCTGAGTTATGAGCACCAAGCAGATAAAGAGTCGATGTCTAACACACCAGCAACGTATTCTTGGTACTTGGCTGGATTGGTATTTGATTGGTTAGAAGAGCAGGGCGGCGTCGCTGCTATCGGTAAGATCAATCAACAAAAAGCAGATCTACTCTACAAAACAATTGATGACAGTAGCTTTTATAACAACCCAGTAGACCCTCAGTACCGTTCTATCATGAACGTACCGTTTACGTTAGCGGACAGTAGTCTGGATAAGGTGTTTTTAGAAGAGTCAGAAAAAGCCGGCCTACTCAATCTAAAGGGCCATCGTGATGTGGGTGGTATGCGTGCCAGTATTTACAACGCCGTACCGCTTGAGTGGGTACAGCAGCTGGTTGACTTTATGATCGCGTTTGAACAAAAACACGCTTAAGTAAGTCGATCAAGAGGTGGCTATAGAATTTAATACGTACCTCAATGTCTCAATGTCGAAGGACGCAAGTACATAAACTTATAAGTAAGTAGGCGCAACTGATAACGGTTGCGCCTTTTTTGTGAGTCTATTTACTAGCATAAGTTTAAATATTTATGATTGATAATGCGACATCTATACTGGGCAACATAGCAAACCATTAGGTTAAAAAACCTAAGTTTGTTATGATAAAATTTTGCGATGATGATATTTTGCCGTCAGTATTTCATTTTTTGTACTTAAATTGGTTAGCACAGAGGTCGATTAGAAGAGCATGATGATAAAATATACTCTGCTAAAAGCTGCGTTGCTAACCGTCACTGTCAGCTGGATACCAAGCAGTATCGCTGCGCCCATTACAAAGACAGCGCTTGGGCATAATAGCCCTACCGAGTACGTTAATGCACCCTACATGCCCTATGCCAATCCAAGAGCACCATCAGGGGGTACGCTCTCTCTCGATGCCCGCGGCACGTTCAACAGTGCTAACAAATGGATGACCACGGGTGTGGCAATGATCGGTACCGATTATCTGTACGATACATTGATGACGGGTTCACTGAACGAAGCTTTTACCATGTATCCGCAGCTAGCAAGCAAAGTGACCTACGACCCAGATGATACGAGCTGGATTATTTATCATCTTAATCCTGCAGCCCGTTTTTGGGATGGATCACCTGTGACCAGTTACGATGTCAAAGCAACTTTTGATGCGCTATTGAATAAGGGTCCCATGTACATCCGGAGTTACTTGGGAGATATTAAGAACGTTGAGATTGTCGATAATCAGCAAGTAAAGTTCGTCTTTGCCTCTACTGAAAACAAAGAAATATTACTAACAGTCGGACAGTTTCCTATCTTTGCCAAATCCTCAATCGATGCAAATTTTGAGACCATTAGCCTGACGCCCTTAATGGGCAGTGGCCCTTACAAATTAGGGCGCGTTGATGCAGGCCGTTCAGTCAGTTATATACGTGACCCTAATTACTGGGGCCGTGATTTGATGGTCAATCGCGGTCGCTATAATTTTGACATGATTAAGTTTGTTTATTATCAAAGCGATGAGATTGCTTTTGAGGGTTTTAAGTCTGGTCAATACCGCTTCCGCCCCGAAAACAAAGCCTCGAACTGGGTAAGCGGCTATAACTTCCCAGCGGTAAAAGCAGGACTGATCAAAAAAGAAACGATAACCAGTCAAAACCCAGTGCCGATGCAAGCGCTGGTCATGAATATGCGTCGACCGATCTTTCAAGATATTAGGGTTCGTCAGGCTTTAACAGCGGCTTATGACTTTGAATGGATGAATAAAACTTTGTTTCATGGTCAGTATGAGCGATTGCAGAGCTTTTTTCATGGCTCGGAGCTTGCCGCAACAGGCACACCGTCTGACGCAGAGATGCAGGTACTAACGCCTCTATTGTCTGAGCTTGAACCTATTCAGCGCAAAGCAACAGTAGCCGAATGGCAGCTGCCTACCAGTGACGGCAATGGTTTTAATCGTGCAGGATTGTTAGAAGCGCGGCAGTTACTACTGGCGGCTGGGTTTTATTATGACGATATGAAGTTATATCAGCCTGATGGTCAGCGCGCCCAGATCGAGATGCTGATGACGGGTGAGACCATGGGCCGTGTATTATTGCCCTATATTCGTAATCTAAAGCGTTTGGGGTTTGATGCAAGTTTGCGTCAAGTAGACGGGCCGCAGTACTATGAGCGTATGCGCCGATTTGACTATGATATGGTCGTTGACGTGTTCGCTCAAAGTTTATCTCCTGGTGCTGAGCAGGCTGCGTTTTGGGGTAGCACTGCCGCTGATGAGCCAGGCAATCACAATAGCGCTGGTATCAAAAATGCTGCCATCGATAAGGTCGTTGCTGCACTTGGTAGTGCTAAAGACCGCGATGAGATTGTACTGTATACGCAAGTGCTAGATCGGTTGCTGCGAGCGGGTCATTATGTCGTGCCATTATATGGCAAGTCTGGGACCAATGTGGCGTATTGGGACCAATATCGCCATACAGCAACCTTGCCAACCAATGCCGTTGGTATCGACTACTGGTGGGTTGATAAAGAAGCAGAAGGGCGCATCAATAAGTATTTAAAGCAATAATCAGCGCTCAAAGTAATATCCCGCGTCTATTGACAGCGCTGATCTTACAATAACTGATGGTCAGATGTGCAAGCTTCGGTTATGGAATAAAATCGATATTAAATAACTCAAAAATAACGAGCAACAAAAATAACTATTGGTAAGGATTTAACATGAGTATCCGTATTCACCCTATTAAAGCATTCAATGATAACTATATTTGGACGTTAATTAATGACAATAATAAACAAGCAATCGTCATTGATCCCGGTCAAGCTGAACCAGTCATTGATTATTTGGAGACAAATGAGCTGGAGCTGACCTCGATTTGGACCACTCACCATCATCATGATCATATCGGCGGCGTTGTAGCGTTGCAAGAGTCGTATCCTATGACCCATCTGGTTGCGCATAGCGAGCATGGGGTTGATGAAGACCAAACGATAAAAGATGGTAGCACAGTAAGTGCATGGGGCTGCTCAGCACAGGTTTGGGATGTATCAGGGCATACGGCTAGCCATATGGCTTATATCTTAGATATCGATGGGCAAAAACATTGCTTTTGCGGTGACACGCTATTTAGTGCAGGTTGCGGTCGTGTATTTACAGGTACCATTGAGCAATTGCATGATAGCTTTAAGCGCTTAAATGGTCTGTCTGAAGATACGCTGTTGTACCCTGCACACGAGTATACGGCTAGTAATCTACGCTTTGGGCTATCTATCGAGCCTGCCAATGAGCAAATGCAGCAAGCGCTCGCGCAGGCTGAGACGAATACTGCCCAAGGCGTGCCAACCCTACCAGTGACCTTAGAGCATGAGCGCGCGGTCAATGTGTTTTTGCGTACGCAAGAGCCAAGTGTCATTGCTGGGGTTGAGTCCAAAACGAGTATCGATGATGAGAAGTCTTTAACGGTATTTGCGGCATTACGCGAGCTAAAAAACAACTTTTAAAGCACGTTTTTGATGCGGCGACTGCTTTCTTGCTTATACTCAACACAACATAATCCGCTGCTGTCGTTATTACCATCTCTCTCTATCTCATCTAGGAAGTCGCCATTATGGGTCGTTATATCTTAAAAAGACTACTGCTGATATTGCCGACACTATTTTTGATATTGCTTGCCAATTTTGTCATTGTACAAGCGGCGCCTGGGGGTCCTGTTGAGCAGCAGCTGGCGCTTATTGAGCAAGGCGCAAAAGACAGCGCGCTCAGTGGTAATATCGGTGCGGGTAGTGCAGGTGGTAGTGACAGTACTTATCAAGGTACGCGTGGTCTCTCTGAGGAGATGGTCGCTGCAATCAATGCTCAATATGGCTTTGATAAATCAGCACCAGAGCGGTTTTGGTTAATGCTAAAAAACTATGCTCAATTGGACTTTGGGGAGTCGTTTTTTAAGGGTCAAACAGTAACTGACCTTATTGTAGAGAAGCTACCAGTCTCAATATCGCTTGGGCTATGGAGCACACTGCTTATTTATATGATTGCCATTCCACTAGGTGTGTATAAAGCCATGCACCATGGTTCAGGTATTGATAAAGCCACAGCCATGCTGCTTGCTATTGGGCATGCGATACCTGTGTTTGTGTTTGCCGTGATCTTACTGGTGTTTTTTGCAGGGGGGAGCTACTGGAATATTTTCCCGCTACAAGGATTGACGTCTGAGAATTTTGATCAGTTAAGCGCGCTTGGTAAGGTTAAAGACTATTTTTGGCATCTGGCACTACCACTGCTGGCAAGCACAGTGGGCGGATTTGCAGGATTAACGTATCTGACCAAATTTAGCTTCTTAGAAGAGCTGGGCAAACAGTATGTATTGACTGCTCGCGCTAAGGGGTTAGGTGAGCGTCAAGTGCTATACGGACATGTATTTCGTAACGCGATGTTGATCATCATTGCTGGTATTCCTGCTGCTATTGTGGGTATTTTCTTTGCGGGTAACTTTTTGATTGAGATTATTTTTAAATTGGATGGCTTGGGCTTGTTAGGTTTTGAAGCGATTCAGCAGCGCGACTATCCAGTGATATTTGGTACGCTGTTTATCTTTACGTTGGTGGGACTGCTATTACAGTTGATTAGTGATTTGAGCTATCACTTGATCGATCCCCGCATTGATTTTGAGGGACGCTAATGTCAAGCAATCAATCTCCATTAAAGAGTAAGACTGGTAATAGTGAACCAGATAAATTGCAAACCCATGAGCAACCATCTATACCAATGAAACAGCGCTTAAATCCTATTTGGCAAGCAAGGCTCACGCGCTTTCGCCAAAACCGGCTTGGCGTGATATCGCTGTTTGTTTTTGCAGTGATATTTGTCATTTGTATGGCGGCCAATGTCATCGCCAATGACAAACCACTGCTGGTGAAGTATCAAGATGACTATTATTTCCCTGTCTTAAAAGCCTATCCTGAAACCACTTTTGGCGGTGTGTTCGAGACTGAGACCAATTATAAAGACCCTGCAGTGCAGTCGCTAATCGATGAGCAAGGTTACTATGTGATGCCGCCCATTCCGTTTGCTGATCAGACGCCCAACGTTGAGCTTGGTCTGCCTTATCCCGCGGCGCCCAATGCGCAGAACTGGCTAGGTACTGATGATATGGGGCGCGATGTGCTGGCGCGGATACTATATGGGTTGCGAGTGTCGTTATTGTTTGGTCTAGCGCTAACCCTAGCTGGTGCCTTGATTGGTATTATCGTAGGTGCAGTGCAGGGCTATTATGGTGGCTGGGTGGATCTGGCAGGACAGCGATTCATGGAAGTATGGGGCGGTATGCCGCAGCTCTTCATGATTATTATCTTAGTGAGTCTGTTTAGTCCCAGTATCAGCATGCTGTTTGCTATGATGCTGCTTTTTGGCTGGATGGGTCTGGTAGGTTTGGTACGGGCAGAGTTCCTACGCGCTCGTAACTTTGACTATGTACGCGCCGCCCGCAATTTGGGCGTTTCTGATAGTCAAATCATGCTCAGACATATTCTACCCAATGCGCTCGCGTCAAGCTTATCGCAGCTGCCTTTTATTTTAACCGCCAATATCATTGCGTTGACCGCGCTGGACTTTTTGGGATATGGGTTGCCACCTGGTTCACCATCTTTAGGGGAGCTTATGGTGCAAGGAAAAAACAACCTTGATGCCCCTTGGCTGGCTTTATCAGGGTTTTTTAGTCTGACTTTTATTTTGTCACTGCTCATCTTCGTCGGCGAAGCACTGCGTGATGCATTTGATCCGAGGCGCTCTTGATATGACTGATACTATAATTGCTACTAAAAACGACGTATTAGAGACGCCAGAAAAAGGCATTCATCAGACGAAAGGTAAGCTTGTGCTGAGCGTAGATCAGTTGATGATCACAACCGTTACAGGTATCAATTTAGTAGACAAGCTGTCTTATGAGCTACGACAAGGGCAGACTCTAGCGATCGTTGGTGAGTCAGGCTCTGGCAAATCGATTGCCAGCCTAGCGCTCCTAGGTCTGCTACCAGAGAGCTTGACTATTGATGGTACCGTTCAGCTGGCAAGTACATCAGGCATGTCCAAATTACCTATAGCGAATGACAAAGCACGTAACGCAGCTCTACGTCCTATTCGTGGGCAGCGTATAGGCATGGTATTCCAAGAACCAATGACAGCGTTAAATCCGCTGCATACAGTCGCTAAGCAAATTGCGGAGTCTTTACGTCTAAGCGGCGTACCCAAAAAGCAGTGGCGTGACACCAGCATCGCGCTGCTAAATGATGTCAATATTACCGATCCTGCTGATAAGTTAAATCGCTATCCGCATGAACTCTCAGGTGGTCAGCGTCAACGAGTGATGATTGCTATGGCGCTAGCACAGCAGCCTGACATATTGATTGCTGACGAACCTACCACAGCACTAGATTTGACCTTGCAGCATGAGATTTTGACACTATTGGATGATCTCAAACGCCAACATAATATGGCAATGATACTGATCAGCCATGATCTGAATTTGGTCAGGCGCTACAGCGACGAGGTTATCGTCATGCGTCAAGGTCAAACGATAGAGCAGGGTCATACCGCTACTGTATTTGAGCAGCCCGCAGCAGACTATACTCGTACGCTCATTCAGCAAGACTTCGGTCAAGCATTAACGCTAACGGGCGATAACGCAGATACACGCTTGAACGTACTACAAGTGAGTGATCTCAAAGTACAGTTCCCTATCGAAAAAAGTCTATTCGGCAGTACCAAGCGCTGGTTTGATGCGGTCAAAAATGTCGATATGACCCTGCAAAAAGGACAGGCACTCGGTATCGTTGGTGAGTCTGGCTCTGGCAAAACCACCATTGCTCTCGCGCTCAGTCAATTACTCAGTAATCAAGCACATATCGATGGACAGATAATGGTCAATGGGCAAGATATCTCGGCTTTGTCAAAGAGTGCATTGCGTACGTTCCGCTCGCAGATACAGATGGTGTTTCAAGACCCGTTTGCTAGTATCAATCCTCGCATGACAGTCATGCAGATCGTGGAAGAGGGACTGTTGGTACAAGGCGTGGATAAAGGTACTCGTCAGCAAGCAGTGATGGAGAGCCTAGCAACAGTACACCTGCCTTTATCCTTCGCGCAGCGCTATCCACATGAGCTATCTGGTGGACAACGTCAACGCGTGGCATTGGCGCGCGCGCTCATCATGAAACCAAGTCTACTCATATTGGATGAGCCTACCTCTGCACTAGACAGTACCACGCAAGTCGCTGTAGTCAGTCTACTGCGTGAAATTCAAGAAAAACTGCAAGTCAGTTACGTCTTTATCAGCCATGACCTAAAGGTAGTACGCGCACTATGTCAGCACATTATGGTACTAAAACAAGGCACGTGCGTGGAATCGGGACATACCGAGGATATTTTTAACAACCCACAGCACCCATATGCACAGCAGTTACTAAAAGCGAGTACAATTTAAGCTAGACGTATTATTTTGAGTGAAATGTTGAGCGAATCTACCAAATCGAAATTTAGAGTAGTAGCCTGGAGCAACGAGCTGCTAGCAATCAGGACATAGCAGTTCATAATAATAGCGACATACCAAAAAGCGCAGTGGTACAATTATTCTCAACAGTCGCCAGAGCTAACCAAATTTTAACTAAGTTCTAGCTGAGCCTTTTTGTTGTAGGCATAAGTATTTATTCTGCCAATAGTAATCAAACACCATCAACTGGTCACACAGTTGTTATCGCGGTTAAAATCATCATTGAAAAGGATTTTTGTACCCATGAAAAAACAAAACAGTATGACCAAGCTGGTCAATAGCACAGGACTCCAGCATGCTGGCTACTTGGCCGTTGCTAAGACACGTGCCAAAGTACTAAAAGCAGTCTCTTATGTGATACCTATCAGAAGACCGATGTTATTTGTTGGAGAGTCTTCTTGTGACGAGCTGTGTGATATGCTCATAAATGAAGGTAATACCAACGTGTTTATCGTCACTGATGCCGTGCTAAATAAGCTTGGTATACCTGCAAAGATTACTGACTATCTAGATGCAAAAAATATTCGTTATCATGTTTATGATGGTATTACGCCAGATCCAACCTTCAAGGTTGTTGAAGAAGGACTGCGTCAGTCTATAGATGCCAATTGCGATGCTGTCTTAGCTATTGGCGGTGGTTCAGTGATTGATGCTGCCAAAATGATCGCGATGTCTCAAGGCAACAAGTGCAAGCCTCAAAAACTAATCGGCATTCTTAAAGCAAGAAAGCCTTCAGCACCACTATATTGTGTGCCGACCACAGCAGGTACTGGTTCAGAAGCAACGCTTGGTGCGGTCGTCTCTGATGACAAAACACACCAAAAAGCCCTGTCTATCGACCCAAGAATGGTGCCGCTCGCCGCTGCGATTGACCCTGTTATCATGAAAGGCATGCCAGCCCATATCACAGCCGACACGGGCATTGACGTATTGACACATGCATTAGAAGCATGGATGAGCGCTAATGCAAGCGTAGAGACAGACTACTATGCAGCCTCTGCCGTCAAATCTGTTGTGAATTATCTGCCACTGGTGTATAAAGATGGCGGCAATCTAAAGGCTAGAGAGAAGATGGGGATCGCTGCCCATTATGGTGGAATCGCTTTTAACAAAGCAGGTTTGGGTTATGTTCATGCTATCGCGCATCAGTTAGGCGCTTATTATAGTATTCCTCATGGTCGCGCTAATGCCATCGTGTTGCCTTATGTACTTGACGTCAATCGCAAGGCAAGTAAAAAGAGACTGGCAGCACTGGCAAAAAGAACAGGTATGGTACAAGATGGTCAAGCAGGCAATGGTGATAGTGAAATAGCAAACCATCTCATTGCACAAGTCAGAGAGCTGATTGCCGACTTGAATATCGACCCAACCGTTAGTGGTATGCAAACCAGTGATTTTGATGACATTGCAAAAGCTGCTGCAAAAGAAGTCAGTGATACCTATGCGGTACCGACGTATCTCTCAGCATCTGAAATCAAAGAGATATTAACGAAAATTAAGCAGGCAAGTGACAATGAAGCAAAAGAAGACATCCAAAAGGTGTCATAGTTTTTTACTAACACGCTTATGATAAATAAAGAGCCTATTCTTCTTTTGAGGATAGGCTTTTTTAATACGTTTGAGACAATAACGTGATCAGAAGATCTGCCAAATATCTAGTTTTTCTTTATACATCGATCATAATTTTTATATACTGTATTGATTAAAATACAAGATGATCATCATATTATTGTTTAATTTATCTTCTACTCATTCGTATTTGATAAAAAATAACTTAATAAATTGTAATATGTAACAATACAGGAATGTTATGGTGACACATAGGCGTTAGGATAGTTAAATAACATTACGTTTAGGAGATTTTTATGAATCGCATATTGCCCTCTAAGATCATGGGACTGATTGTCATTGCGAGCAGTGCGCTTTATGCAGGCTGTGCATCTACCGAGAACAGCACCACTGTAAAAAATACAACAGATGCTAATCCCTATGCACCGACTACTCCAGGACTGGCAGTAGCCACAGTAGCTGGCGGGTGTTTTTGGTGTGTTGAAGCAGGCTATGAAAAAATCCCAGGCGTAGTTGAAGTGGTATCTGGCTACACGGGAGGCAATACCGAGAACCCAACCTATAAAGAAGTATCAGCAGGGGGTACGGGTCATACAGAAGCGGCGCAAGTATACTATGATCCCAAAAAAATCACATATAACGGTATAGTGCAAGCATTATGGAGAATTGCTGACCCCACTGACGATCAAGGACAATATGTCGATCGTGGTACACAGTATCGCCCAGCGATTTTTTATAACAATGCTCAAGAAAAGCAAATAGCAGAATCTGCCAAGCAAGCATTGCAAGATTCCGGGGTATACGAAAAACCAGTCGTGATTGAGATTGTACCTACGAGCACGTTTTATCCTGCTGAAGAGTATCATCAGGATTATTACAAAAAGAACCCAATACGCTATAAAGCTTACACGTTCAATTCTGGTCGATACCAGTTTATCGAAAGCGTATACGGCAAAGACTATGAGCTAGATTTTAGCCAGTTTGCACCTACTGCAAGTAGTGCAGAGCCAATGATATCTAGCCAAACGATCAGCAGTACAGTCAGCACAGGGTTCAATCCAGATACCTTTGTGAAACCTGCACAAGATGAGTTAAAAAAATCGCTCACTGATATTCAATATAAAGTCACTCAAAAAGACGGTACTGAGCGCGCCTTTGACAATGAATATTGGGATAATAAAGAACCTGGACTGTATGTCGATGTGATATCTGGTGAGCCATTGTTCTCTTCACGCGACAAATACAAATCTGGCACGGGCTGGCCAAGTTTTACTCGTCCATTAAATACTGAGCTGGTCGTTGAAAAAGAAGATCGCGGTCTTTTTTCGACGCGTACTGAGATTCGTAGCCGCTATGCGGACTCGCATGTCGGTCATGTATTCAATGATGGTCCAGCACCGACAGGTAAGCGATATTGCATGAACTCAGCAGCACTACGTTTTATTCCGCTCGCACAGATGGAAGCCGCTGGTTACGGTCAATGGATAGATGAAGTTAGACCAATGAGCTAGTACCGTTTTTTATAATCTACTCAAATAAAAAGGACGCTAAATGCGTCCTTTTTGCTATTTATAATAGGTGAAATCATCCACAGCATTTAGAAAGCAGGCTGACGTTTAGGTACAGCGCCCAAAAACTCGTTACGAGCTTGGATATTGTGACTGTATTCACCAAGCATCGCCGTACTACGCGTAGTCGAATGCTGTTTGCTGACGCCGCGCATCATCATGCACATATGTGATGCGTCCATAACGACCGCCACTCCGCGGCAGCCAGTGACATCCATGATAGTTTGTGCAATCTGCTCACTCAGGTTTTCTTGTATTTGTAGACGGCGAGCAAACATATCGACAATACGGGCAAACTTCGAAAGCCCTAGTACCTGGCCATCAGGTAGGTAGCCGATATGAGCGACACCATGGAACGGCAGCATATGATGCTCACACAATGAATAGAACTCAATGTTCTGCACCAGTACTAGCTCACGATTGGTCGATGGAAAAACAGCATCATTGACCACTTCCTCGATGCTTTGATGATAGCCTTGAGTCAAGTGAGCAAAGGCTTTTGCAGCACGTATAGGCGTATCTAGTAAACCCGGACGATCCAAGTCCTCGCCAGTCGATCCAATCAGTTGGCGATAAGATTCGGTACTTTCTTTATAATCTGGAGTTGTTATTGGGGTGTTACTCATAAGTTTGGCAGCCATCCAAAATGTGGGTGTAGCTTAACGCTGAGTCCTATCATGTGAGGACTCTTATAAAAATTGTGCAAGCTGGGAAGGGCTGTGATTATACTCGAAATCTGCTGAACTTCATACTGCTGTGGCGAGCGGTTGAGTCTTTAATCAATAAGGAAGTGTTTGGTACTTAATCGCAACAGTGCAGCGTTAGTATTTGAAGTACGATTTTGACAAACAATAAGCTAAATATTAACGTTCACGCGTTTTATTGTGAGGCGCCAATGCTAAAATGCACTTCAATGACTCGCAAACAGCGTTCGTTGATGACATTGCTTGAATTAATAAATCGCTGTTAGGCATTTTTATTTGATTAGCTGGTTGTATTAGCGAATCTACAGACAAGAATCAAATACAGTTTACGACTGTTTACTTAAATGAATTCGTGTATAATAACTCATCTTTTCATTTGTACTATTTAGTAGTCTCAATATTCTAATTACTCTAAATAAATTTTTATTCTAAATCATCTCGATTGATTCAAAAGGAAATCTTATGCTACTGCAAGGACAACGATTTGTCGTAACTGGCATCGCAAGTAAACTCTCTATCGCTTGGGCTATCGCAGAAGCGTTGCACCGCGAAGGTGCATCTTTGATTTTGACTTATCCAAACGACAAAATTAAAAAACGCGTCGATATGGCTGCCGAAAAGTTCGAAGCAGATTTGGTGCTAGAGTGTGATGTTGCTTCTGATGACTCAATCGCTGCTTGTTTTGAGCAAGTGACTGCCCACTGGGGTGATGGTATCGATGGCGTCGTACATGCGATTGGTTTTGCGCCGATGGATCAGCTAGATGGCGATTTTGTCAGTGCTACCACACGTGAAGGCAGCCATATTGCGCATGATATCTCAAGCTATAGCTTTGTTGCATTGGCAAAGGCCGCTCGTGAGTTGTTAGCGATGCGCCATGGCTCTATGTTGACCTTGACTTACGAAGGCAGTATTTCAGTGTTGCCAAACTACAATGTCATGGGTATGGCAAAAGCCAGTCTCGAAGCTAGCGTGCGTTACTTAGCGACGTCTATGGGCGGTGAAGGTATTCGTGTGAATGCAATCTCAGCTGGTCCTATCCGTACGCTTGCGGCTAGCGGTATTAAGTCATTCCGCAAAATGCTTGATGTCAGCGAAAAGATTGCACCACTGCAACGCAATATCACCCAGACCGAAGTAGGTAATGCAGCATTATTCTTACTATCGCCGTGGGCATCTGGTATCACGGGCGAGATTATGTTTGTAGATGCAGGGTTTAATACCGTTGCTATCAGCGAACAGCTGATGATGCTTGATGAACCAGCAAAGTAATGGGTTACACACTGTTTGTGAGTGAGAGTCATGTCTGTTCACTCAGCAGCGTGACTAGCATGCATAACGGTTGTTAAAATAATTCGTTCAGTGATATAAAAAGACAGCCGATAGGTTGTCTTTTTTGCTTATACTATCATTGTTGTTCGCTAGGCCACGCAGTTGTGTTGTCGACTGACTCCCGCACCATCTTATTATTAAGGTAGCATCGGATTCTTATACTATTATCGGGTATTGTTTTTTTGGTGCTAGTCTAGTAGGGTGTGATTTACTAATGTTGACTGTGATCCTCTGGTCGTTCTGACCACAGTCGTAGGACAACAAAGCTTGTGCAAAAATCAGTTTTTATATCTCTGTTAAAAAACGGTCAACATTAAAAAAGCGCTTATCAAAATGATAAACGCTTATTATGTTTACTGTTTGTGTTACATAAGCAAGCGACTATATTTAGAATTGGCCTGCCCTAAAACACTATTCTTTGTCTTACTCTTTGTGGTCTTCGTGTTCATGCATACCTTGCATCATATCGAGCATAGAATCATCAGTACGTTGCTGATCTTCTTTGGCTAAGCCATCTTGGTTGATGTCCTTTGGTGCCATTTTAGTCGTTGCATCGGTTTTATTTGAGTCTGTCATAAAGTGCTCCAGTTTATTTTTATTTGGTTTCCAATAGGAAAACTTACGCCAAGCCTGTACCAGTTATGACGTAGGTAATGTTTAACTCATCTAGTATGAAAGACCAATGCTACGTTGTACATATAAAATATACGCTTGTTTAGTGACGATGTGTAACCAACCATTAGTGCCAATTTTAGACAGAATACGTTACCAGAGGTAACCGCTTTAATTATTATCTATATTAGATATAGATAATAATTAAAAATATATATTAGTAGCATGTGTAGGGAATTTTACCTTAATTAAAGTTTGCATTTAAGGTAATGAGAAGAGAGTCGCTAGTAAGAAAAATGCGTCTTTATATTGGGTTTTTTATACCGTCTTTGATTCAATAAGGACATTTTATGTCAGAGCAAAAACTGGACAGCCATCTGCCTAATGATGGCAATGAATATTTATTTACCGATAGTTTTCCAAAGGGTACGGGTAAGGGGTTGATCGTTGTCGCCATTGCGGCGATTATTGCAATGGTTATCTACAATGTATTGCCATTCGATATCAATGCAAATAAGGGTCTTGCCGTACTGTTTTTTATTGGAGCGTTATGGCTCACAGAAGCTGTGCACGTCACTATTACAGCGCTGCTAGTAGTCGTGGTAGGCGCATTGGTTGGTATACCAGATTTCGATGCTGAGATTGGGTTGCAGAGCTTTGCTAGTCCCACTATTTATCTGTTTTTTGGTGGCTTTGCATTGGCAGCCGCGTTACACGTACAGCAGCTAGACAAAAAAATAGCCCTCAAGATTTTATCGATGTCCGGTGGCAAGCTCAGTACCGCTGTATTTTTGATATTTGGTGTGACTGCGTTCTTATCCATGTGGATATCGAACACAGCTACAGCAGCGATGATGCTACCGCTAGCTTTAGGTATTTTGACACAGGTCGATCGTGAAAAAGACCGAGGAACGTTTGTCTTTGTATTGTTAGGTATTGCTTACTCAGCCAGCCTTGGCGGACTAGGTACAATTGTCGGCTCCCCGCCGAATGCGATTGCGGCAAAAGCGCTAGATATTGCATTTGTTGATTGGATGAAGTTTGGTATCCCTATGATGCTGGTACTGCTACCGCTATTACTGGGTGCCATGTATGTATTCTTAAAACCCAATCTCAATCGCAAAGTCGTGCTCGCCGAAGATGAGCCCATTGCTTGGAATAAGCCACGTATCGCCACTATTATTGTCTTCATCATCACGGCACTGAGCTGGATTTTTTCTAAGAAAATTGGGGCGGCTTTCGATATTACGGATACGGATGCCATTATTGCACTGGCAGCCGCGGTGGCGGTAGTGAGTTTAGGACTGGTGTCTTGGAAACAAGTATCAGACAATACCGATTGGGGTGTACTCATGCTGTTCGGTGGCGGTATTGCGCTATCGACTATCTTAAAAGTATCAGGTGCGTCATTGGTGCTGGGTGAGACCGTGGCAAGTGCACTGTCTGCTGCACCGCTGTTGGTTGTTATGATAGCGGTATCTGCATTCATTATTTTCTTGACGGAGTTTGCTTCCAATACGGCATCGGCGGCGCTCCTAGTACCTGTATTTGCAGCGATTGCAGAGCAAATGGGCTTGCCACATGAAGTGCTGGTATTGGTCATTGGTATCGGTGCGTCGTGCGCCTTTATGCTGCCAGTTGCCACGCCGCCAAATGCTATTGTATTCGGTACGGGTTTAATTAAGCAGACAGAGATGGTGCGCACTGGTATTATATTGAATATTATTGCGACCATTATTATTGGCTTCTGGGCATATTTTTTCTTGCTATAGTTAAGTAGCCAAAAACCCAGTCATACGTACTGGTGACAAATCAAACCCGATGTTTAAGGCCGACTTAAGCATTGGGTTTTTTTATGACTTGTTATGCTACATAACGCTAAACTACTATAATTTGCTCTTATACCCATAGTGAGTAGCAGTTGGATAAACATTGATGATGTACGTCAGTTGTAGTCAGTCGCAACTGATCGTCAATCGATATCTAAAAACAGTACTTAAGAATAATACTTAAGAACAACACTTAGGATTATACCTAGGGATAATACTCGAAAGAATACTTAAAAAAATACTTAGAAAAAACGCCCTAACTTAATGTCATATTATTAAATGGACTTGATCACATGACACAGTATTTATTAAAAATAACGGTCTTTCTTATCTTGGCTATAGTTGTTGTGCTAGTAGCACTCATAGCATTATATTGGGCACCAGACCGTACTGTTACTGAGCTAAAGCGTTGGCAGCAACCTAATAGTGAATTTATAGACATACAAGGTACGCAGGCACATGTGACGCAATCCGGTATATGTCATGCAAACCGTAGAACAGCATCAATAGACGCAGGGGCTGATACCTCTCCTGATACCACTTCTACTAGCACCATTGTTTTGTTACATGGAACATCAGCAAGCTTGCATACGTGGAGTGGCTGGACAGAGGCGCTTTCTAATCAATACTGTGTTGTGAGTATGGATTTACCAGGATTTGGTCTAACAGGTCCTTATATTGACCAAAGCATACAATATAGCAGTGAGCGTTATGCTGAATTTGTCATCCAAGTGCTTGATCGCTTGGATATAGACCGTGTCATTCTAGCAGGCAATTCGCTGGGCGGTAAAATTGCTTGGCGTACCGCAGCCTTGTATCCTGAGCGTATAGGACGGCTCATATTAGTGGATTCAGTGGGTTATCCAGCAGCACCCAAACATATTCCTATTGGCTTTAAGGTTGCAGGCTATCCTGCAATAGCGCCTATTTTAAATTATATCTTGCCCAGAAGTGTCGTCGAAAAAAGCGTCGTGAGCGTGTATGCAGATGAGAGTAAGGTCGACGATGACTTAGTTGATAGATACTATGAATTGACACTACGCCAAGGCAATCGGCAAGCCTTGACTCGTCGTCTAAAAGAAACCGATAGTGATAGTCATCAAGAACAAATCAAGCAGTTGGATATACCGACATTGATATTATGGGGTGCAAAAGATAACCTCATACCTGTAGAAAACGCGGCATTATTTCACAGGGATATACGTAACAGTCAGCTTGTGGTGTTTGATGATTTGGGTCATGTACCGCATGAAGAAAATCCGATAGCAACTGTTGATGTTGTGAAGCAATTTTTGATGAATGAGTAGAGACATGAACAAGATAATAAAAACAACAACCATCGCTGCGATTTCAGACATTCATAGTAATGTCTTTGCTTTGGAGGCAGTGCTTGCTGATATCAAACAACGCGGTGCTGATCAGATCGTAAATCTTGGTGATATTTTATATGGGCCAATAGCGCCTCAGGCTACCTATGAGCTGTTAATGGAACATCAAGAAGACATTATTACCATACGAGGTAATCAGGATAGGCAGATTTATGAAGCAACGACAGCAGAAATTGTTAGCAATTCAACGTTGAGTTTTATTGTCACAGAATTATCTAAAGATGCGATTGAATGGATGCGGTTTTTGCCGTTCGATTATCATTTAAGTAAGGATGTCTACCTATGCCACGGCTCACCAACCGATGACATGATGTATTTACTAGAAGATATTAAAACAGGGCAGCCAGTAGTACGTGATGATGCCTCTATTTCATCACTGCTTGATGGTGTCGATAGTGCGGTCATTGTCTGTGGTCATACCCATATTCCACGAACAGTAGTATTATCATCAGGTCAAACAGTTATTAATTGTGGTAGCGTCGGTTACCCCGCTTACGAAGATGATTTGCCTATCATCCATAAAATGCAGACCTATTCACCTTATGCTAACTATGCTCTTATAACATCCATTGATACTCAACAAGGTAAACGTTGGCAAACTGAGCATATCAAGGTGGCTTATGATCATAAAAAAGCAGCTACACTGGCCTCCAAAAATGGACGCGAAGACTGGGCGTTTGCTTTAAATACTGGGCGAGTATTGTAGTGTGGAAGACTCAGCATTATTGCTAGCCGAAATGACTAAAGCCACCAACCATGATCTACCATTAAATTATTATAAGGACGGTGTTACATGCTCACTCTATATATGGTTCAACTTGGTGGTCGTCCCAAAGGGCGTCTGATAGAGCAGCACGACATGTTTTTTGGTGTCGCCAATCAGGTCAGTGGACTGGTAGCAGATATCAACCAACATTGGTCAGAGGTCAAAAATAAATGGCATATTGATTCGTATCGAGCGATTACTAAGGTTGATGGTTACACGATCAAACTGCTTGAGTCAGGTGAGCAAGTCAGTACAGAGGCCGACCTAAAGCTGTTCTTTATCAATTTGGGCGGTTATCAGCGGGGCAGTTTTGAAGAGTTTCATTATAAATTGCTTGTTGTCGCCACCAGTCAGGCACAAGCGATTAAGCAGGCTAAACAAAGCGATTTTTATAAACAGTTCACCTTCACAGGTATCGATTCACCTCTCGATGCCGCCTCTCATATCGATGATAAGTTTGAAGTGGATATAGATGATATCTATAACGTGAATGATCTGATCTCAAATGTTCAGCTGTTGATCGAGCCTATCGCTGAGATAGGGGAGGACAATATTGAGATTGGAGAAGATAAAGAGTATGTGGGATACTTGAGTATCAAGAATCTAAGGAAGTTGTCATAATATGTCTTTAAATATGCACTACAAAAGTGGTCTAATCCGCAAAGCGCGCTGCCAGATATCTGATGACCTACTGCCCATACTTTATCAAATTCATAATAACGCAAAATTTCCACGATTGACGTGGCTAATTGACAACCTTTATGAAAACCCGCAGATTTGTCCTGACGTAGCGAGAGAGTTGGCTAATGAGATGGTTGGGTTTGAAAAACTGATACTGTCGCTACATCTGCCTTTTCCTAGACTGTCATTACAAAAAATACATGCCTTTTTCGAGGGTGCTGCTACCAGTCAACAGATTATTTATACCAAAGCCTATCCCAATAGTGATTAATGTTACTAGCTGATCCTTCTCTGCGGCTTTAAGTATGTGCAATCTAATGTTTATATCCATGCTATCTCAGCTACGTGCGTCGATACTTTTATCACAGCTAAGACAGGCGTTCTATCGCGCATAGTTATAGTGTGAATTTCAGGTGTGTAATCAATACAGGACTCACTTGAATCGCCTGCTATTTGCCTCCATAATCTAATCACTTATTAATAATAAATAGCCTAAGCAAATATGCCAGATACTTCCGAGAAAAACAATTTAAGCACTCCTAGTACAAATGAAATTGAAGATACAAAAAGAGCGGTGGAACCATTAGCCGACCTACCTGTACTTGCTAAAGATAATTACTATTTAAACCGTCTTGAACGGGAGCTGACGCGTGCCGCCGTGTCTAAAAATAAAAAATCCAATCATGATTCTGAGCAAAAAAACAATCAAGACGATGTGCTGACTAAGAAGCGTGCCCAATACGATAAGATAAAAACGCGCTCTCAAGCAGCAGTACAAGCCCGCATCGACAGTATTCCAAGCGATTTGCCCGCTAAGTTAAATCTTGATCTGCCAGTAAGTCAACGTGCAGAAGATCTGGTACAAGCCATCATCGACAATCAAGTCATTATCGTGGCGGGTGAGACAGGTTCTGGTAAAACAACGCAATTACCTAAGCTTGCCATGCTAGCAGGACGCGGTATTACTGGACAGATAGGGCACACGCAGCCAAGACGCTTGGCCGCGCGTAGCGTCGCAAACCGTATTGCAGAAGAGCTCGGAGAGCAGCTAGGCAATACGGTCAGTTTCAAGATTCGCTTCAACGAGCAAGGATCAGCGCAATCTGTCGTTAAGCTAATGACTGATGGTATTTTGCTCGCTGAGCTGGGTCATGATCGTTTTTTGAGTAAATACGATACGATTATCATTGATGAAGCACATGAGCGTAGCTTAAATATCGACTTTATCATGGGTTATCTCAAAAAGATGCTACCCAAACGTCCAGATTTAAAAGTAATTATTACCTCAGCGACCCTTGATACCAAGCGCTTTAGTGAGTACTTTAGCCGTTATGATGCTAAGCTCAAACGGCAAGTGCCTGCGCCTATCTTCAATGTTGAAGGACGCAGCTTTCCAGTAGAGGTGCGCTATCGTCCACTGACCGATGAACCAGTAAATAGCTCAGAAGACGACAGCTATGATGATTTTGAAGAAAATCTACCGCGTGCGGTGGTTGCTGCTGTCGAGGAGTGTTTTAGCGATGCGCAGAGTAAAGGTCATGCTGACCAAGCAGATATATTGATATTTGCCGCGACTGAGGCAGAGATTCGCGAAACACAAGAAGTGCTTGAGCGCCACGGTCCACGCCATACCGAAGTGTTGCCACTGTTTGCACGGCAGACCTACGAAGAGCAGCAGCGTATCTTTCAGCCGTCAGGTCGAGGTCGACGTATTGTCATCGCGACCAACGTCGCTGAGACGGCGTTGACGGTACCGGGTATTCGATATGTAATCGACTTGGGATTTGCGCGTATTTCGCGTTACTCATATCGCTCACGCGTACAACGTCTACCGATTGAAGCAATTTCGCAAGCGGCAGCCAACCAGCGTAAAGGTCGTTGTGGCCGTGTCGCGCCAGGGGTTTGTATTCGCCTATATTCTGAGGAGGACTTTAGTGGTCGTCCTGAATTTACTGAGCCTGAGATCTTACGTACCAATCTAGCCTCTGTGATATTGCAGATGGCAAACCTGCGTTTGGGTAGTGTTGACAACTTTGATTTTATTGAGCCACCTGATAGTCGATTGGTCACTGATGGTCACAAGCTGCTTGATGAACTGGGCGCCATCACATCCAAACAAGATACTACGCAAGATAAAAACAAATCATCAAAGCGTCAAAAAGGGCTCGATCATCTTCGCCTAACAGCAACAGGTCAGAAAATGGCACGTATGCCAATCGATCCAAGGCTGGCACGTATGCTAGTGGCTGGTTCTGACTTTGATTGTATTCGTGAAATGCTCATCGTGGTTGCTGCGCTTGCGGTACAAGATCCACGTGAGCGTCCTGCTAATAAGCGCACGCAAGCCGATCAAAAACATGCGGTCTTCCGTCAAGACGACTCTGACTTTTTATTCTATCTAAGTCTGTGGAAGGCACTGTTTGAAAAAGACGAAGACGGCAATAAACTGTCCGGTAATCAGCGTAAGCAGTTTGCAAAAAAGAACTATCTAAGTTTCCCTCGTGTACGCGAATGGCACCAGACGCATCGTCAATTGGTACAAATGGTCACTGAGCTTAAGTTAACCGATGTCAATGACTCACAAATATCGGATAAAAATGTTGCCAAGAATGACCCAACAGCGATCGAAGACGAAGCGTTAAAAGCTGTCAAATATGCCAATTTGCATAGAGCCTTATTGACAGGTTTGTTGTCTATTATCGCGCACAAAACTGAAAGTCGCGGTGAGTATTTGGCGGCGCGCCAGCAAAAAGCCAAGATATTCCCAGCCAGTACGGTATTTAAACAGATACCGCCTTGGGTTATGGCATTTGAGATGGTCGAAACCTCCCAAGTGTTTATGCGTACCGTTGCCAAAATTGAACCCGAATGGATTACCTCGGCGGCAGGAGACCTACTCAAATATCATTACTTTGAGCCGCATTGGTCCAAAAAGACAGGACGAGTCAAAGCGTACGCGCAGATTAGTTTATTTGGCTTGATTATTATCAGTAAGCAGCTCACCAATTACGAGCAAGTAAACTTGGTCGAGTCACGAGAGATATTCATTCGTGATGGCCTTGTGACTGGTAATTTCGGTCGCAATGCGCCATTTTTGCAGCATAATATGGACAAAGTTGCTCATGTTGAGCGCATCGAAGACAAGCTACGTCGCCGTGATTTATTGGTTGATGAAGAAACGCTCTATCAGTTCTATGACAAAAAGATTCCTGAGTATGTTGCCAGCCGCAAAACATTTGAAGACTGGCGGGCAGAGGTAGAGAAAAACGACAACAAGTATCTGTTTTTTACTGACGAGGATGTACTCACTAGCCAAGCACCAACCACGGGCGACTTCCCAGAAGTATGGAAGCTGGGTGATCTAAAACTGCCGCTGCGTTATATCTTTGATCCAGCAAGCGATGATGATGGCGTGACCATACGCGTACCGCTTGCCGCATTACCACAGCTCGATGCGATTGAATTGCTATGGGGTGTGCCAGGATGGCGCTATGAGTTGGTGCTACAGTTGCTCAAATCATTACCAAAAGATATCCGTCGCCAGATCGTCCCGATACCTGATACCGCAGATAGCCTATTTGACGAGTTGCAGCAACAAGGCGGACAAGGGTTATTAAAACAACTGTGCCAAGCGCTCAATCGCCGCGGTATTATGTCTGTGACGCCGGAGAGTTTTAGCCCCTCTACGATTGATCGTTATTTGCAACCACAAATTTGTGTGGTTGATGACAAGAACCGTATCATCGAAAAAGGTCGTGATCTGCAAACGTTGCAGATTCGCCATGCTTCCGAGACTAGCCAAGCGGTTAATGAGCAACAAGGTGCGCATACTGACTTCCCTGAACATTTTGCCTTTAGCAAAAACCATCATAGCGCAGGCGTGGTCATGAAGCAGTTTGCTGCGCTCGTTGCTGATGAGGCAGGAGGGGCAGTATCCATTCACCAGTACACCGATGTCAATGCAGCACTACAAGCGCATCGTATCGGCGTATTAACCTTGATCAAAGGGAAGCTTGGTGCGAAGAAAAAACAGCTGACCAGTCAAGTAGATAAAATATTCAAACTGGCATTTGCACCGCTGGGTGATATGGAAAAACTAAAAACAATCGTTATTGATGCCACATTGGATGCCGCACTCGAAGAGCACTATGTCCTGTTTGACCATAGCGAAAACCTACCAGAGAGCGCTGATGATATCGCAGTGGGTCTGAGTGAGGAGCTACCATTTACCCCTGAAGAATATGCACAGACGCTCGAAGTTGTGCTGAGTAATTTCTTATTGACAGGTCAAAGCGTTATCAAAACGCTCAAAAATGTCTATACGCGCTGGCAGCGCATTCGCCAGGGGCTACTGATGCTAGACCGTGAGGTGTTTGGAGAGTCTATCGACGATATTGAAGATCAATTAGAAGACTTACATTTGGCTGATTTTGTTTACCGTATGGATTATAGCCATTGGCAACAGTATCCGCGTTATCTTGAAGCGCTAGAGATTCGCCTTGAGCGTTTAGAGCACAATTTAGACGCCGATCTTGATGGTGTCTACGCGCTAGACTTGCATATGGAACGATTAGCAGGACGTGCGGACAAGGAAGCCATCAGTGAGTATCGCTGGATGGTGGAGGAGTATCGGATCCAGCTATTTGCTCAGCCGATGAAAACCCGTATGGCGGTATCACCCAAACGTCTTAGCAAAATGTGGGATAAGGTAAGCTAGCATAGAGTATCTTTATATATTAAACCCAAAAAGAGGACTAGATTAGTCATTACTAATCTAGTCCTCTTTTTTATTGGTAGTTAATGACTGATTCTTTCTGTCAGTACTCCCATGCTATAGAGCATAAACGCAATGGCGGTAAATGCCACGATAAATGGTGTCAGTATCCAAATCACCACATTGATCAGGATGGATGGGAGTAAACCATTAAATAGCTCGATATCTGGGGTAAAAAAATCTGTCATTACATCCACTGCACGTTTGGCAATGGGGAAGAGTAGTGTGCTTAGGGCTAACATGTATAGATATTTACTAAAGCCGGGGTCACTCATGACAACCAAGAAGTAAAACACTGAAAAATAAGTGATACCTAATGCCCAGCATTTGAGGGTGTAGCTTAAACGAATCATGTCATTTCCTCCCCAGCGTATCTATTAATGAACGTAGATTTATTTACGTCTATATATTCTTTTATTTGAATATATAATACATGTTATAATACGAATATAAAGGCAAGTCAAACAATTTTTCCATATATTTAAAATACGCCATAAATTGTTTAATTTAAAAACGATCATTTCTGAAGAAGGGGTTTGAACGATACGATATAAAATAGCCTAAGTAGGACAACTTATACTATTGAAAGATAGCATAATAACTATAAATCACTGCTCGGATTCACACCGAACAGTCGCTTATATTCTCGGCTAAACTGGCTAGGGCTTTCATAACCTACTTGCATGGCGATCTGTGATATTTGTGCTCCGTGCCTCTTAATCAGACGCCTTGCCTCCATCAACCGCAGGTTTTTTTGATATTGCAATGGGCTTAATTGGGTTATCTCTTTAAAGTGCTGATAAAACCCCGAGACGCTCATACCGCATCGACTGGCGAGATGCTCGACCATGATAGGTTGATTTAAATGTGCCTTTATCCAGTCAGTAGCTTGGGCGATGCGATGTGTATGACTGCCATCGACGACCAATTGCCTAAGCTTGTTTCCTTGTTCTGCTGAGAGTAGGCGATAGTATATCTCCTGCTGAATCAAAGATGCCAAAAACCCGATACCATTTGGATAATCAAGCAAGTTTATCAACCGTTCAAACGCCGCCATTATCGTATCGTCTAATTGCCACTTTATGCCTGAGTGACCGCTTGCTATTGTTTGGTTAGCAGGTATTTGCGCTAAAATATCTCTAATCATCGCTAGGTCTAGTTTCATGGATAAGACAATGACAGGGTTTTCAATAGAAGCGTTTTTGATATGCATGCTGAGCGGGATATTTACTGGGCAAAACATCAGGTTGCTATTATCAAACCTTTGGCAGTCTGCTCCTAAATAAATCTCTCGCTCGCCTTGTAAGACAATACATATGCTTGGCTCTTGTATATAGCTGACAGCTTTGCTCGGCCTATCAGCACAATAAAAGAACAATCCTGCTACAGCTGATTCGATGGTTTTGTTTTTGGGTAGTACTCTGAGTAGTTGATCTATCGTTGTCTGATTCATCGTGGCAGCTTGTTTTAGGTTGTTGCCTGATATTATGAAAATTTATAGGATTAGGCAAGAGTTATAGAGGTCTGTTCTAACGCCTATAAGCAGACGTCACTATAATAGTCTTATCGCAACAGCGTAAGCACGACCTCTAATAATATGAAACAAGGAGTTATTGATCATGAAAATATTTTATAAAACTCGCGCGACAGCTACTGGTGGACGTTCTGGTCATACTGGACTAGACGATGGCTCATTGGGCTTTGATTTGGTTTCTTTTCAAGAGCAAGACAAAGAAGGCGTCAACCCAGAACAGCTTTTTGCTATGGGTTATGCAGCTTGTTTTGACAGCGCTTTGAGCATGACTGCGCAGCATATGAAACTGCCTATTACTTCTTCTAAAACTTCTGCGCAAGTAGGTATCGGTATGAAAGCAGATGGCAGTTACAACTTGGACGTAGAGTTGTATGTTGAAGTGTCAGGTATCGACGAAGCGCAGGCGCAGCAGTTGATTGAAGCCACGCATCAGGTATGTCCATACTCTAATGCAACGCGTGGCAACGTTGAGACTCGCTTAGAAGTTACTGTTGTCTAACGGTGTTTTATGTTGGCTTTGATTGGCCTCTAGTAGCCATTTGGCAAAAGTAATAGCTCATATAAAAACCGCCCCGATTTATACAAATCGGGGCGGTTTTCGCTTGTCTGATATATATCAAATGACTTGGTCTATAGACTATAAGTGAGCTCATAGCTATGACTGTATATCTCAACGATATTACCAAATGGATCTTCCATATAAATCATGCGGTAAGGTTTTTCGCCTGGATAGTAATAACGGGGTTGTTTCATACGTTTTTTGCCACCGGCAGCGATGATGCTCTCTACAAGCTCCTCAAGATTCGGATCTTGAACACAAAAATGAAAAATACCTGTTTTCCAGTATTCAAAATTATTTTCGGGATCTTCTTGGTTTTTGAATTGAAAAAGCTCTACACCGACTCGGTCAGCAGTAGACAGATGCGCTATATGGAGATGACTCCATCCCTCGCCAAATATTTCTGTACACATCTGACCGACAGGACTATCATCTTCTACGATTTTGGTAGGGGCTACGATAGTATACCAACCCATGACTTCAGTATAAAACTTGACGGCCTTGTCTATATCAGGGACTGACAGACCAACATGCGAAAAACTTCTAGGATAAACATTACTCATTACTTGTACTCCTATGTGGGTATGACTCAGTGGGCAAACATCCTTGTGCTGTTTAAAAATAGCACCATGAGGAATACCACTGCGTTGTAAAAACACAGGCATATTGCAATGAACTGTAAGGTGTCAGGTATAAATAATTTATATATTTCAATGCGATAGTGAGTAAAGGCTCTGTCTAAAATATAGATGACTCGTAAGATGGGCTAACACTTTGGTAAATCAGCATGGTCTAAACAGGCGCTCTTTTATTCAAAATAAATACTAAGACGGCGCCCAAAATCACGACGCTTGCAATAATAAATGGCATAGTGAGCTGCTCAGACAAAAATACCACACCTAGCACCGCTGCAATCACAGGTACACACAGCTGAACAATAGCCGCTTGTGTATTCTTCAATAATGGCATCGCGCTATACCAAATACTGTAACCCAGACCAGAAGCGATCGCTCCTGATGCACAGGCCAGCAGTATTCCTTCACTCGTGATGCTTTGCATCTCAATATTCGATAAACCCATATCGTCCAAATACATCATGCCCACCAACAGTAATATGGGAACGGCTACCAAACTTCGTACAAAGTTAAATCCTGTCGCTCGCAGTGGTGAGACACACGATTTGCCGCGTATGCTGTATACTCCCCAAGCTGCACCGCTCATCGCCATCAGTGATGCAGCCAAGGGTGAGGGGATAGCGGCTGATGGCAGCATCAGATAGACAAACCCTGCTACGGCAATGATAAATGCTAGCCACTGCAATGTACTCAGCGTCTCTTTTTGGTAGATACCCCAGCCAATCATCGTAAGCTGTACTGCTGAAAACAAAATCAATGCTCCAGTGCCTGTATCAAGCTCTACATAGGCAATCGAGAAGCACAATGCATAAACAACCAAGCTGATGCTACTGAGCCAGCTGCCTTTATCATTCAAAATTGCATCAGTGGCGGCGCTGTCAGTCGTGCGAGATTGACGCTTTAGACGGTAAGCGTGAATCGCCATAATAAAAACTAAGCACACAGCCGCACTTAGTAGGCGAATAATCGTAAAGCTCCAAGCGTCGATATAACCCTCTGCCAATGCCATTCGGCAAAAAAGAGAGTTTGCGGCAAAGGCAATTAACGCAATGATGGTATAAATAGTGGCTTTCAAAGATGATTCCTAAAATGAGTAAGTGTGTCTAAATAGACAAGCATTGTGTTTTGTTTTTATCTTAATTTTTGGCCTATAGTCTTGATTTCTAGTTTTTGGTTTTAACTTCTGGCTTTGATTTCTTAGGTATGTCGCTATAACGATAGCTTATTTATTAGTAGAAGTAATAATGAAAAAGATAAAAATTAGAGCGACAGTGGGTTTATAAGGTTAGATATTTTGTCGTACTTGTGACAAAAAATCTTTGTTAAATGAGAATAACGATAGTTGTATTAACGATAAGGTTTGGAGTATAGAGGTAATCTATTTTGCATCAAATGAACCATTAGCAAAACAAGCATTAAACACAATAAACCAGATAAATAAATAGGAAGTAGTAGTATGGATTGGGCAAGTATTTTTATTCATGACACCACTTGGTTGTTTGCCGTTGAAATTTTAATACGTGTCACTGTCATGTTTGTATTGATTATTACGTTCTTGCGATTCACAGGCAAGCGCGGCGTTCGTCAGCTCTCTATCTTTGAGCTGACCATTATTCTATCGCTAGGCTCTATTGCAGGCGATCCCATGTTCACCGAAGATCTGCCTATTATTCAGGCGGTATTGATCATGGGTACGGTCATCTCCCTCTACAGGTTTTGCACCTGGGCGATGATGAAGTTCCAGCCTTTTGAAGACCTGTTGGAGGGAAGATCACTTTATATTGTAGAAAATGGCATGTTGGTACTTGATAAAATTAAGCAAGGTGAGATGTCACATGATGAGTTTTTTGCTGAGATGCGCCAGCAAGGGGTTGAGCATTTAGGGCAAGTTCGTGTTGGTCTGCTCGAAGCTGACGGCAATTTTAGTATTTTATTGCACACCGCTGAAAAAACAGATTACGGTATGCCGTTGTTCCCTAAACAGTATCAGGCAGTCGAAGAAGTAGAAGAGGGGGTTTACTATGCTTGTATGTACTGTGGCTACATCGACTATCTCTCAGAGCATAATCAGTGCTGTCCGCGTTGTGAGGATAACTGTAACAACTGGGCTAAGGCGCTAAATAACAAGATCGTCAAATAATGAGTATACCGTGCTGTCTTATATACAATGATGTAAGACAGCACGATAGCTTATGACTCTGAAGCCAGGTAGCTCATAAACTAAGTTGCTCCTGTAAGTGTTACTTGTAAGTGTTCTAAGTATCAGTGCTTTTTGGTATCGCCGACCACTTTATCCATAACAGCAAATAATAAGCCTGACAATACAAAGGTCATGTGAATGATCACTTTCCACATCAGCTTATCAGCATCGAGCTCACTCATTCCGCTAGAGATATCCATAAAAGATTTCAGAAGATCGATTGCCGAGATCGCGACGATAGCTCCGATGACTTTGAGCTTTAAACCAGAAAAATCTACTTTGCCCATCCAGCTAGGACGGTCGTCATGAGCGCCAGTGTCAATTTTTGAGACAAAAATCTCGTAGCCACTAAATATAATGATGAGTAATAAACTGGCGACTAACGAGATATCAACTAATATCAATATATCTACAATCACACTGGCTTCCGAGGCTATGAGTATATCGGCAAACATATGCCATAGTTTTTGAACAAACTTAACAAATAGTAAAACGATGCCTAGTACCAATCCCAGATAAAAAGGTGCCAGTATCCAGCGGCTGTTGAATATTGTTTTTTCTAAGTACAGCTCAAACTTCTTTAGCATGGATATCTCTTAAGTTTTAAAAAACAAATGATATTAATGGTGGGTAAAGTACAGCCTTTTTTTAATAGTGCAATTTTTTAGTGTGTAGCACAATATCTACTCTATGTGTCTACGTGAGTAAGCTGCGCTACTACTTGCTGAACGCGCTGCTCCCTATCCCCGCCAACGCGCTGGAATGGCTTTTTATACTTGTTTAGTTGATTGATAAAGTAGTCACTTATCTCATCACGTTGGTGCGGACTATCACGTAAGTCATCAGCGACCCACGGTATATCTACATCAGTCAATAGTATCAAATCATAGTGATGTGCCAATGCTGCTTGCTCAAGGGCCTCAGGGCAATCGCCATAGTACCAATTAGAATAAGTCATCAGCTCAAACAAACTGGTATCACAAAATAAGTAACGGTTTTTATCAGGGGTTTGGGCGACTTGCTTGGCTAAGGTGTTCTCCAGTTGGATCTGTCCTTGTGCGATAGGCAGTAGATCCTCCCAAGTACAAGTCAGCTGCTCATTATCCCATTTTGCTTGTAAATAAGTGCGCATGTATTCTGATACCCACACACTGTCGAAATGCGCTGCCAAATCACGACACAACGTGGTTTTGCCCGTGCTTTCTGCGCCTAGTACAGCGACAGTAGTAACAGATTTAGGCGTATGCTGCTCGAGGTTGTACACGGTAGCGTCGTTGCCATTCATAATATGCCCAGATTGCGATAAGAGTGAAGACTACATACTGTAGTGCGGTAAAAGTGAAGCCTTTATAAAAGTATAGCGGTACTGATATCGCATCCGCGATAATCCAAAGTATCCAATGCTCGATTTTGCGCCGTGCCATGAGCCACATCGCCATAAGAAACAAAGCTGTAGTGAGCATGTCAGTATAGTCGACCCAAGTAAATAGATGCATGCCAAGTACTGCACCGTCGAAGCTAAAACCGTTATTGATCACTGGACGGAAATAATAAACCAATCCTACAAAAGCTACTGTCCCTGCTGCCAAAGCGGTAAGTATAGGAATATCCCTTGCGTGCAAATGCTCAATACGGACGCGATTGACGTCTGATTGCTTGTGTTCAATAGACTGATTTTTCTTGTTCTTTGACCAGTTGATCCAGCCATACAAGCTCATTACGGTATAGTAAGCATTGATGAACATATCGCCAAACAATTGCCATTTCCACAGTAGGTACACGAATATAGCAGTGCTAACCAATCCAATAGGAAAGACGAGGATATTGGTTTTGCTGGCAAGTAAGACACTAGCCACACCAAAGACAACGGCAATTAACTCAAGCACAATAAACGTTGTAGAGTAGTCGGCGTATTGACCAAATAACCAGTTGAAAAGTTCTACCATTAGCATTCCTAAATATGAGTGTATAGCGATATGTATGGTTGTTTAGAATAGAATGGCGCTAATTATAACGTAGCCATTACGAAATGAAGTCAGTCTTTGCTTATTTATGGCAAGAAACAGATTATTTGTAACAAAGTATTAGAAAAATTATAATATTCAGGCATAATAAACACACTGATTTTAAGTTTACAGTTATTCACTGAATTTGAATGGCTATTATTTTTTCACTTTTATGCTTATTCCAAGCACTATAGTAGTAGACAAGGAAGCTTATCATGACGACTTGTATCACAGGCACAGGCTTGTATATCCCACCTTATAGCATTAGTAACGAAGAGCTAGTAGAGTCATTCAACCAGTATGTTGAAAACTATAATACCGAACATGCTGACGAGATAGCAGCAGAGACTGTGACCGCACTTGAGCCTTCTTCAGCCGCTTTTATTGAAAAAGTATCTGGTATCAAATCACGTTATGTGATGGAAAAAGACGGTATCTTAAATACTGAAATCATGGCACCAGTTATCCCATACCGTAATTTGGGCGAAGAGCTATCAGTGATGGCTGAAATGGGTGCAGCAGCACTCAGAGACGCTTTGGCTGATGCAGGACTTGAAGCCAATGACTTAGACGGTATCATCCTTGCTTGCTCAAATTTCCAGCGTACTTATCCTGCTGTTGCTATCGAAATTCAGAATGAGATCGGCATGGTTGGTGGTTTTGCATACGATATGAACGTTGCGTGTAGTGCGGCGACTTTTGGCCTATCACAAGCCCACGGCTCTATTATCTCAGGTTTGGCCAAGCGTATTGCTGTGGTCAACGTTGAGATTACCTCAGCGCATCTAAACTGGCGCAACCGTGACAGCCACTTTATCTTCGGCGATGTAGCGACTGCCTCTATCGTAGAAGAGCTTGATACGCCAAAGGGTTACGAGATTCTAAACTCTAAACTATTTACGCAGTTTTCGACCAACATCAAAAACGAATATGGCTTTATGGATCGCTCAGAATACCTAGCGGCACAGACAGAGATGTATCCAGATATCAAAGCACCGGTCACTGACAAGCTATTTTTGCAAAACGGTCGCAAAGTATTCCGTGAAGTTTGCCCGAAAGTTTCTGAAATTATCACTGAGCACTTGCAAGAAAACGATATCCCAACATCTGATGTTAAGATGATGTGGTTACATCAAGCCAATGCCAATATGTTGGATTTGATCTTACGTACTGTCGTCGGTAAAGATGCAGATAAATCAATTGCACCAAGTGTGATTGCTGAATTTGCCAATACCAGCTCAGCGAGCCCTATGATTGTATTCCATCGCCACAAAGATGATCTATCATCAGGTGATTTGGGTGTTATCTGCTCATTCGGTGCAGGTTACTCTATCGGGTCAGTACTGGTGCGTAAAGTTTAATGCCTTAGTTTATTACTAAGGTTTAATACTAAGTGACCAGTAATTAGTACTAAGTAACTAGCAACTAGACAAAAAATAGCCAAGAATGTTCTTGGCTATTTTTTTGGCTATCATTTTTGCCATTGAAATTAGGTCCTGACATCTAAATATAAAGAGAGATGTTTAGAAAGATAACATCAAGATTACTGAGAATATCGACAAGAATGACCAGAGGTTTTAATTTAACCCAAAAAATTTGCTATAATCACGCTCTTATTCCCCTCATTTAAATAAAAGTCCTTTTATGAAAGAATCCTTACGCCTGCGTTTAGACCAGATGGTAGACCGTTATGAAGAGGTCACCGCCTTGTTATCAGATCCTAGTGTCATTAGTGATAATAATAAATTCCGTGAATTGTCTGTCGAACATAGCGACTTGATGGACATCACGACGTTATGGCAGAACTATCTGGGTGCAGAAACGGATCAGGCTGATGCAGAAGCAATGCTAGCCGATGCGACCGATCCTGACATGAAAGAGATGATGCAAGATGAAATTGAGACGGCACGCGATACCATCGTAGAGATGGAAGAAGCCCTCAATGTAATGATGCTACCAAAAGATCCGAATGATAAAGTACCTGCATTCTTGGAGATTCGTGCAGGGACTGGCGGTGATGAGGCGGCGATTTTCTCTGGTGATCTGTTCCGCATGTACCAAAAATATGCACAGACCCAAGGCTGGACACTAGAAGTGCTCTCTGCAAACGAAGGTGAGCATGGTGGTTATAAAGAGATTATCACTCGTGTATCTGGCAATAGTGTATATGGTCGCCTAAAGTTTGAATCGGGTGCTCACCGCGTACAGCGTGTTCCTGAAACCGAAAGCCAAGGTCGCGTGCATACATCAGCTTGTACGGTTGCCGTCATGCCAGAAGTTGAAATCGATGATACGGTAGACATCAATCCTGCGGATATCAAGATGGATACCTTTCGCTCAAGCGGTGCGGGTGGTCAGCACGTTAACACCACTGACTCAGCCGTACGTTTGACGCATATTCCGACGGGTACTGTGGTAGAGTGTCAGCAAGAGCGTAGTCAGCACAAAAACCGTGCACATGCGATGAAAATGCTGGTCTCTAAAATCCAGCAAGCCAAAGTACAAGCGCAGGTCGATGTAGCGGACTCTATACGCCGTGACTTGGTCGGTAGTGGCGACCGCTCAGAGCGTATTCGCACCTATAATTTCCCGCAAGGGCGCATGACCGATCATCGTATCAACCTTACCTTATACAAGCTTGATTCTATCATGGAAGGTGACTTGGATGAGATTCTTGATGCACTGTTACGTGAGCATCAGGCTGACTTGATGGCCAGTATCGGCGGCGAGATGTAAGCCATAGCGGTGAACTATGCGAGTGAGGTTAAGAAGGGGTATAGCGATTAGCGTTGCTATATTCCCAAATTGGGAATATAATTGGATGCTATATACTAAGTCATATGAGAGTTATTGCCAAAAGCAGTTTACGTAAATTCTGGGAACAGCCTAACAATGATGATGCAAAAGGTCAGCTAGAAGCTTGGCATGATTTTGCACTAAAAGCCAGTTGGCAATCACCGCAAGATATCAAAAACGATTTTAAGAATGCGAGTATTTGCGCTAATAATAGAGTCGTTTTTAATATTGCAGGCAATAAATACCGATTGGTGGTTGAGATGCAGTATCAGGCTGGTATTGCTTGGGTCAAGTTCATCGGTACTCATAGTGAATACGATAAAATTGATGTGGAGGTTGTCAGTGAATATTAAACCAATTCGTAATGATCAAGATCTAGCACATGCATTTGCTCAGCTACAAGCTGTGTTTCAAGCTGATGAGGGTACACCTGAGGCTGATGAGCGCGAAGTGCTAGTAACCTTAATTGAAGCTTACGAAAACAAATATTATCCTATCGAACATGCCGAAGCTGTCGATGCTATTATTTTTCAGATGGAAAATCTAAATTTAAGTAGAAAGGATTTGACACCTTATTTGGGATCGGCAAGTAAAGTATCTGAAGTATTAAATCGTAAACGCCGATTGAGTTTGCCAATGATAAGAAAACTACATGAAGGGCTGCACATTCCTTATGAAAGTCTTATTCACTAGGTCTCCTCTATTTGAGATACTATTGTTTTGAGTATCAAATATTAACTAAAGATAGTTTACGGCTATCGTATTATGAGAGTTTTATGTCAAGAAATAACCAAGACCAAACCCAAGCGCCAGAAGACACCAATGAACTGATCGCGCAACTTCAAGCCAAGCTAGATGATATCACTGCCTCAGATAAACAGCCGTACCCAAACACCTTTAAACGCACCCATTATGCAAAAGATTTGCAAACGGCTTTTGATGGTGTGTCAAAACAAGAAATTGAAGAAAAAGCGGCGAATGGTGACAAAACACAGGTCAATGTGGCGGGCCGTGTCATGTTAAACCGTGGCTCATTCATCGTTATCCAAGACATGACAGGTCGCATCCAATTATATGTGGCACGTAAAGAGCTTGATGAGGAGACGCGTGCAAGCATCAAATCTTTGGATTTGGGTGATATTGTTGGTGTGTCAGGCTATATTGGTCGCTCGGGTAAAGGCGATTTATATGTGCATATTGAAGAGATTACGCTGTTGACTAAGACCCTACGTCCGATGCCAAATAAGTTCCATGGCCTAGCAGATGTAGAAGCGCGCTATCGCAACCGTCATCTTGATTTGATGACCAATGAAACGACTCGCGATACCTTTATGGTTCGCAGTCAGATTATCAGCGGCATTCGTCAGTTTATGCTGAATGAGCGTTTTATGGAAGTTGAAACGCCAATGATGCATCCGATTCCAGGTGGCGCGGTAGCTCGTCCTTTTGAGACGCACCACAATGCTCTAGATATGCCTTTGTATTTGCGTATTGCGCCTGAGCTTTATCTCAAGCGCTTGGTCGTTGGTGGCTTTGAGCGTGTATTTGAGATCAACCGCAGTTTCCGTAATGAAGGGGTCTCAACCCGTCACAACCCTGAATTTACCATGATTGAGTTTTATCAAGCCTACGCTGACTATCATGATCTGATGGATTTGACTGAGCGTATGTTTAATCAGTTAGCAAATGATGTGTTGGGCACAACAGAGCTGACTTATCAAGAAGAAGCCATTAGCCTAAAAGCACCATTTGCTCGTCTATCTATGTCTGATGCGATTGCAAAGTATGCAGAAAACTTCGACATGGCACGTATCAATGATCGTGAATACCTAGCAGAGTACGCATCAACGACGCTGAAACAGCAAGTAAAAGATGTGTTTGGTGTGGGTAAACTACAAACGATTATTTTTGAAGAAACGGCTGAGCATCAACTGTGTCAACCAACCTTTATTACTGAGTATCCAGCTGAGACCTCACCACTCGCGCGCCGTAGTGATGACAATCCTGAGATTACTGATCGTTTTGAGCTGTTCGTTGGCGGTCGTGAGCTCGCTAATGGTTTTAGTGAGCTCAATGATCCAGCAGACCAAGCCGAGCGTTTCCGTGGTCAAGTTGCCGAAAAAGACGCAGGCGATGACGAAGCCATGCATTTTGACGAAGAGTACATCGAAGCATTGTCATACGGTTTGCCGCCGACAGCAGGTGAAGGTATTGGTATCGACCGCTTAGTAATGCTGTTTACTGACTCAGCCAGTATCCGTGATGTGATCTTGTTCCCGCATATGCGCCGCAAAAATGATTAATATTTAATTAGTCGTTAACCAAAGTCGCTTATTGAATGCGGCTCAGTCATAATCAAACTTGTGAGAAGCCAGACGAATGCGCTGGCTTTTTGCTATAATAAATATCGAAAAACAGCATCTAAAATAAGAATTTTAACCACTTGGCACAATGGATAGCTATGTCGCAGCAATATCAAGTTTTAGCTCGCAAATATCGACCCAAGAACTTTCATGAGTTGATTGGGCAGACGCATGTCTCGCAGGCGCTGATTAATGCAATTGATTATAATCGTCTGCATCATGCTTATTTATTTACTGGTACGCGCGGTGTGGGTAAGACGACGATTGCGCGTATTTTATCTAAATGCTTGAACTGTGATACTGGTATTACGAGCACACCGTGCGGGGTATGCGACAACTGCGTCGCTATCGATCAGGGGCGTTTTATTGATCTTATTGAGATTGACGCGGCTTCCCGTACCAAGGTCGAGGACACGCGCGAGCTGTTAGACAACGTGCCTTACGCGCCAAGCCAAGGGCGTTATAAAGTCTATCTGATTGATGAAGTGCATATGCTGTCGACGCATAGTTTCAATGCGCTTCTCAAAACGTTGGAAGAGCCACCTGAACACGTAAAGTTCTTGCTGGCGACGACTGATCCACAAAAACTGCCGATTACGATTATCTCGCGCTGCTTACAGTTTGTGCTACGCCCACTACCGCAGGTATTACTTAGCGAACATTTGGCAAATATTTTGACCAAAGAGCAGGTTGACTACACGCAGCCGGCCATTTGGCAATTAGCAAGCGCTGCCAAAGGCTCTGTGCGCGATGCTTTGTCACTGACAGATCAGGCGATTGCTTTTGGTCAAGGGTCACTGGATGATGCGACTGTCAATGCCATGCTCGGTCTCATTGATGCGGCTGACCTCATCAGCTTGATCACAGATATTTATAATCATGATAAATCAGCCGTTGCCGCACATATCGAGCAAATGCGCGCGCAGATGGTAGATGCGACCAGCATGTTTGATGGGTTGGCTGAGCTGTTGCATCAGTTGGCATTGACTCAGCTGTTGCCTGAGGTCGCTCTCAATGTTAATGAGGCGCAAGCAAAAGATATTTGTACGCTAGCTCAGCATATCAGCCCTGATGTCTTGCAGCTGTATTATGAGATTGTTGTGCAAGCACGTGAAGGCGTCAAGCTTGCTAGTACCCCTATGCAAGCGCTTGAGATGTGCATTTTGCGCTTACTAGCGTTTCGTCCTTTGCCGGTCGATGAAGTACTCAATAATACCTACGACGGGGAGGTATCTGCTACCAGTACACCAGTAATAGAGTCGACTGATTCGCCGTCTTCTTCAGAAAAAACGTCTTCAACTGTCACGACGCATGGCGCATCAGAACCACTACAGTCTTATGAGATTGATGACCAAGCGCAACGTTATGATGAGCAGCAAAGTAGCACTCATGATAACGAGAATTTTCGCTCTGAGTATATTAGTGACCAAGAGTACAACTTAGTACAGTCAGCTGTCAGTACTGAGCCTGAACCTGTTGTTGAGCCTGAACCTGTTGTTGAGCCTGAACCTGTTGTTGAGCCTGAACCTGTTGTTGAGCCTGAACCTGTTGTTGAGCCTGAACCTGTTGTTGAGCCTGAACCTGTTGTTGAGCCTGAACCTGTTGTTGAGCCTGAACCTGTTGTTGAGCCTGAACCTGTTGTTGAGCCTGAACCTGTTGTTGAGCCTGAACCTGTTGTTGAGCCTGATGCAAATAATTCTCAGTTACTATTACCATCTGATGAAGACCCGCGCACTTTGTTACGCTGTACGTCCCAAGAACTGACGGGGGAGTGGAACTCGGAAAAATGGGATTACTGGCTGCAGACTGCTCGTGAAGCAGAAGTATTAGCTCAAGATGAGTTGGCACTTGCTCGTCAAGGCACAATGACAGGTCAATGTAATGGCAATGCAACGTTCTTGACTAGTGTGGACAGCAAGCATTTACAAGCGACTTTTCAGCAACTGGCTGCAAAGTTGCAACAGCAATTCACACAGGCACAGATTGATTTAAAAATCGATAATAGCATCATGCAAAGTGATGATAAAACACCAGAGCGTCGTCAACAAAAACGATTAGAGCAAGCAAAAACGGTTGCTGAGACAAAATTGCTGAACACACCAGTGATGCAGTATTTGACGGAGCGGGGCGAGGGCAAAATGGGCAAGGTCCAACTGTATTAAGTTCTAAAAAACGGTTATTAAAACCATTTCAAATATGAATATGTTTTAAATACGGTTTTATATAAGATATCAAGGTGATGATACGCTATCGCCTTGATATTTTTGTTTTTACCGCAGCACAAATGGGCGCTCTTATATAAGAGAAAATATTTAGTAACGATAAGATAAATCAAAAGTCGTTATAATGATTAAGTTATATTAAAAACTGAAATGAAGTTTAGGTGAGAATATGTTGGATAATTTACGCGGTATGGCTGTGTTCGCCAGTGTGGTCGGACATGGTTCTTTTAGTGGCTCAGCTCGTGAGCTTGGTATTACCACCAGTGCAGTCAGTCAGCAGATTCGTTCACTAGAGAATGAGCTAGGTGTTGTGCTATTACACCGCTCAACTCGTAAGCTAAGCTTAACAGAAGCTGGTGAGAGCTTTTATGAGTCTGCAAAAGATGTGGTCAGTGCTGCTGAACAAGGTCGAATTAAAGTTAATCAGTTGCGTGATGAGCTCGCAGGTAGTTTACGTATATCGACGACGCCTGAGCTTGGTGTAAACCATATATTACCAGCGCTATCCACATGGATGGCGGCGCATGATGATCTTAGTGTCACCTATCTGGCAGATAATCACTATATCGATATGATTGATGAGCGTATCGATATTGCGATTCGTATGAGTCCATCGATCAATGATGCAAGCCTAAGTAGTCATCCGCTCACCGATGTACGTCAGTTGCTCGTAGCGTCGCCTCAATATCTACGTCACCACCCTAAGCTTAATACACCAAAAGACTTGGCCGACCATCAACTGATATCTATTGAAATCATGAAAGAGGCCAATCAGGTTGATATGATTCAAACAGAGACTGGTAAGAAAACACGTATCAAAATGAACTCGCGTATTTATACCAATAACGTCTTTATGGCCACGACTCTGGCAAAAGAAGGTCATGGCTTGATTAGAATGATGGAAATGGACATCAAAAAAGAGCTTGAGAGTGGAGAGCTAGTAGAAGTGTTAACTGGCTATCAACTGCCAAGCTTTGTTCTCTATGCGGTCACTCTAAACCGTGACCAACAACCTGCCAAAATCACTCGTTGTCTAGAAGTGTTAAAAAAATATTTCCATGCACATTAGAGCGGTTTGTTTTAGACAGTCGTATTATCAAATAAATAGCTAGAAAAAAGCCTATAGATAATGATATCTATAGGCTTTTTTGATTATATATATTCAAGCATTCCTTAGAATGAGGGTCTTAGTAGGTCAATCAAGCGCTCAGCAACTTGTGTGCTCTCATCACGGCTCATATTAAGTGGAGGTAGTAAACGGACGACATGACCCCCCGTTACATTGAGGATTAGGTTTTGCTCATCACGCGCACGATCTACCAACTGGCTACAGTCCATATCTTCTGGTAGCGCAATACCGATCATCATACCAGCCCCGCGGCTACTCACACCATGTTGTCCTAATGCATTAACGAGGCTTTCACGAATGAACAAACCTTCAGTCACTGCATTTTCCATAATGTCACTATTGGTGAGTACATCGTACACGCTATGTACCACGCGACTGGCTAAAGGTGTGCCACCGTAAGTAGAGCCATGGCTGCCTGCACCAAACAAACCATTAGCACGGCCTCGCACCATACAAGCGCCGACTGGAAAGCCATTACCTAAGCCTTTAGCAGTCGTCAATACATCAGGACGAGCACTGCTATGCTGATAAGCAAAATATTTACCAGTACGGCCATTACCTGTTTGTACTTCATCGAGCATAAATAGCCAGTTGTGAGCATCACACTCTGCCTGTAACTCTTCTAAATAAGTGAAACCATTTGCCGCAGTATTTAGACCACCTTCACCTTGGATTGGCTCTACAAAAATGGCGCAAATATCCTGATGATCCAAAGCTGCCTGCTTAACTGCAGCAATATCACCAAATGGCACACGGATAAAGTCTTCATCTAGCGTATAAAACCCTTCACGAGCCTTTGGGTTGGCAGTAGCTGATAGCGATAGTAATGTACGACCATGGAATGACTGCTCCATCACGATCACTTTTGGACGTGTAAATCCTTGCTTGTGTGCATACAAGCGTGCAATTTTCAGTGCGGCCTCATTTGCTTCAGCGCCACTATTTGCAAAAAACACACTGTCCATTTCGGCAGCCGTACATAAAGCCTCTCCCGCACGCTCTTGCCAGTCAATACCGAACAAGTTGCTGGTATGAATTAAGGTAGACGCCTGCTGCTCAATCGCCTCTGTCACTTGTGGGTGGCAGTGACCGAGCCCGCACACCGCGATACCAGTTAGAGCATCTAGGTATGGCGTATCATCTTTGGTATAGAGCCAACTACCTGCACCACGTGTAAAACTAATAGGTTGACGGTTGTAGGTAGGCATGAGGTAGGTAGCAGACATGTAAGACATCCTTGGTATAGTAAATTGAGTAAAATAGGGGGTTATAATTCGTCAGAGAAGGGCGTGGTTTCTGCAGGTAGCGTATAGTCTTCATTTGCCCAAGCCCCTAAGTCGATTAGCTTACAGCGACTACTACAAAATGGCTTGTATTTATTGTCTTGCCAGGCAGTCTGTGTGCCGCAGCGTGGGCAAGGGTAGGTTTTGGGCGTAGCATGGGAATTAGAGTCAGTCATAATAAAAGTGGGAGCATCCTTAATGTTATTAGTATCATTTACGCGCAGTCTTCTTCTATCATCATCTACATTAGGATGCATTTTGAAGGACTGGTCATCACTATATTACTATTAAATTAGATTGGCTATATAATAGCATGGGGCCGAATAATGACAAAAGACAAATGCTTTAAGGATAATAAATGACAGACAATACTGAGCTCACTCATCAGCAAGCGCGAGCGTTTCAACCACAGAGACTCTCAGCACCGCGTGACTTTGTGATACCTAAAATCATCAACGAAAATTTGAGTGAAAAACCGCTGATACTAGAGATCGGAGCAGGGAAGGGCAAGCACGCGCTAAGCTTTTCAGCGCAGAATCCTGACAAGCATTTAATAGCGATTGAGCGCACCCGTAATAAATTTGAAGCTTTCTCAAAACAGACTACGCTACAGGCCTTATCAAACCTAGATGCGATTCATGCGGATGCTATTGCTTGGACCGTACATGCTATAAAGCCCAATAGCCTGTGCAAGATTTTTATTCTTTATCCTAACCCCGAACAGCAGAACCCCAATCAACAATGGCTAAATATGCCTTTCTTTGAATTTCTATTGTCTCGCTTGCAGGTAAATGGTGAGGTAGTAGTGGTCACCAATATTGAAGCATATATGGACAACGCAGAGTTTCAGGCAACTAAGGTATGGTGTCTTCCAAATTCTCGTTATCAAGTCCCTGCAGATAGTCAGCGTACTCACTTTGAAGTGAAGTATTTGGCACGGCAAGAAGTGTGCTGGGAGTTGAATATCCGTAAGCCTAAATGGTATAAAACCAGATTTGATGATTGGCAAGCGACATCATTGTGTGAAGGAAAATAATCGAGGTAAAAGAAGAATGCTAAATATTAGGTTGAATATAAAATAGCCTAAGCGACTAAAAATAGAAAATAAAGAACTGCTCCTAAAGAGCAGTCCAAAAAATTTCAAACTTAAAGACTAGAATTAACGACTATAGGTAAGGTTTAACCAAATTATTAGAATTGGTATAAGCGTCAAGAACTGTCAAAAGAGTATATGCGCCAATGAATTTGCGACTAATGAACATAAACTCTTTTGGCGGGAGATTGAATTCGAAGGATTGCATTGCGCGAGTGGCTTTGGTGGATAGGCGCGAATGCAATTTACTGTTAGCCCAAATATAACACTTTTCCCCATCCAAGCACTCACTAGGAATATCTTTATTATTTTCAGGATCACTGAAAGGCTCTGTCGCCAGTAAAAATAGCGAGGCAATATCAGAGCGTACTTTGTCACTCATACTGTCGAAAAAGTCGTATCCTGTCATCGCAAGCATCATTGATTGATGATCATGACGGTATCCTGCTCGTAGCAGTCCGCGGGCTATAGTCAGTAAATGATTATCGAATTGGCGGATAGCGCCAAAATCTAACAAAACAAGCTTATCGATGTCGTCGCCTTCGCTGACTCGCACTAAGTAGTTGCCAAAGTTAGGATCTGTCTGCATCTCACCCCATACAAAAATCTCTTGCATCATGATTTCGATAGCAGCTTGACCGATTGCACTGCGGCGCTCATGAGGTAATAGTTGTAATTCATCAGAGACCACAGTGATACCTGGCTCATAAGACATGCAAAGTAAGCGCTTTTTAGAGTAGGTACGGTTGATCTTCGGAACGATATAGCGCGGGTCGTCACTTAAACGATCATAAAAGCGCTCTGTCGTTGCGGCCTCTGCTTCGTAATCAACCTCATGGTGGAGTAGGTCACGTATCTCCTCAAACCAAGCATCAAGTGCGCGTGTTTGAGGAACGATATTACTTACTTTTAGCAACTGCTTGAATAAAGCAAGGTCGGAGTTGATGGCATCAGCCACGCCTGGGTATTGAATCTTTAGTACCACTTGTTCACCTGTCGCCAGTACGGTAGCGCGATGAACTTGAGCAAGAGACGCTGTTCCAATAGGAATAGGGTCGACATCTAGCTCGCTTAGTTTTTCACCCAATAATTTATGCAATGTTTTTTCAATCGTAGGCCACGTCAACGTTGCGGTGTCATCATTGAGCGTTTGTAAGGCACGTGTAATCTCCGGCGGCAGTATGTGCTCGCCATAGATTGCTAGCATTTGACCGATTTTGACGACTGAACCTTTTAACTTGCCAAGCTCTGATGCCAGATAATTTGCCTGAGCTTCCATAAACGCTTGGTTACGTGCTGTGCGTGCTTCTTTATTTAAAAACATGCCAGACACGCTATTGCCCGCCCAACGACGACCAATATTCAAGGAGGTTTTGGCAATCGACATTCGGCGATCAAACCCTGAGGTTTTTAGACTATCAATTGATTGCTTGTTGCTAGAAGGTTTAGACGTATCATTTGCCATAAATATAATCATTCATCCAGTTGCTATTGATTTGCGGGTTCGATACCCACAATACAAGGGAGATGTGATGCACGGGTATAAAATTGTACCATATAAAGCACATTGGGTTTATGAGCGTAGGCTGGCTGTTGATAGTTACTTTGTAAGCCGTGAGATGGTTCGAGTATTATTACTGAGCGTTATACGGCGTACCAAAAATAAGACCCAGCATAAAGCTAGGTCAGATAGTGCTGTAAAGTATAAGCATCGATTTTGAAACGACAACGCAAGATGAGCGTTTAATGGCTCTTGATGGGTATAAGCTCGTTACGCATTTTCACGAGTGATGGCATGATGACCAATATCACGGCGATATTGTGCACCGTCAAAGCTAATGGCAGCAGTGACTGCTAGTGCTGCTTGCTGGGCTTCAGAGATATTGCTTGCTAAGGCAGTAATACATAATACACGACCACCATTAGTGACGATCTCATTTTCATTATTATCAGAAAACGCTGTACCTGCATGGAATACTTTGACAGCATTGTTGTTTGTCGAATCTAGTTCTGGCAAGCCTGCGATGACATCGCCCTTCGATGAGGTTTCAGGATAACCTTTTGAGGCAACAACGATACCCAAAGCAGGACGCTCATCCCATTTTGCTTCGCTAGGTAGTTGACCTGATAAGCCTTGCGCGACCAAATCTACCATCGATGATTGCAGACGCATCAAGATAGGCTGCGTCTCTGGATCACCAAAACGGCAGTTGAATTCGATCACATATGGGTCGCCTGCTTGGTCAATCATAAGACCTGCATATAAAAATCCAGTATAGGGATGTCCTGCGTCTTTCATTGCATCAACAACTGGCTGAATGACGCGCTCAATAACTTTATTATGCACATCTGCGGTCACGACAGGCGCAGGGGAATACGCACCCATCCCGCCTGTATTCGGACCTGTATCACCTTCAAAAGCACGCTTGTGATCTTGGCTGGTTGCCATGGGTAGGATGTTTTCCCCATCGACCATACAAATAAAGCTGGCTTCTTCGCCTTGCAAGAACTGCTCGATCACCACACGGCTACCAGCATCTCCAAATTTGTTGTCCGCGAGCATATCATCGATTGCTTCGTGCGCTTGCTCGACGGTCTCAGCCACGATGACGCCTTTACCAGCGGCAAGTCCATCCGCTTTGATCACGATGGGTGCGCCTTGCTCATCGACATAGGCTTTAGCCGCAGTAGCCTCTGTAAACCCTTGATAAGCGGCTGTTGGGATATGGTTCTGCTCCATAAACTCTTTGGCAAAGGTTTTAGAACCTTCTAGTTGCGCGCAGTGAGCAGTAGGACCCCATGCCTTAATACCAGCCTCGCGGCAGGCATCAACGATACCTGTAACCAAAGGTGCTTCTGGTCCAACAATAACCATATCAATACTATTATTTTGACAAAATTCGATGACAGCGGCATGCTCACTCGCATCAGCGTTCGCAGACGCTAAGACGACGTTTTGGCATTTAGGTTCAAGTGCACTGCCTGCATTGCCTGGAGCGACATAGACATTTTCGACATTGTTATCTTTTGCACACTGCCATGCCAGTGCGTGTTCGCGACCACCTGAGCCAATCACCAAAATATTCATCATACCGTTTGCCCTTAGCATTAAGTTAATAATGAGCTAGTCGTACGCTCGTAAATATGTCGACATATTCTAACAAAAAAACAGTCTTGATTACTATGAGTATCCACGTGCCAGCATTTAATCTTGAATATTACTGGCTGCGTCATCATTGTCTCATTAGCAAAGGTTATCGACATATCACTGATTCATGAAATGATGTTGTACGCTTTAGCTAACGCCGCAGGTGCGTTAAACTTCACTGTAATAGTAGGATTACATCCTGATTGCTACATATTTATAAAAATAAGAACGAAAAAGGAGAAAATCTGTAGAAGTTATAAAATAATAAGTCACGTGACTGGACACACTGCCATTATATTGCAATTTTTGACAACGATTCTGTGAAAAGAAATGTGCAATAAAAGCAGTTGATACGGATTGATAAACATAAATAAAGAGACAAACCAAATCTATAAAAAGGACGAAGGACAATGCCAAACTCCCTCAGTATCGCAAAAGAGCGCATTAGCCAGATAAGCGATATTGCTACCGGCTATGTACAAAAAGACAAATCACTATTTGATCATTTTATTCATAGCTACTATCAGCCGCTGCATCAAGAGACTGCAGAGGCGATTAGCAATGCTGACTTGGCGGGCATGGCGCTACATCATTTTACGTTGCTCAAAGCCTATGATTGCAGCAAGCCGCAGCTAGCCGTATTTAACCCATTGGCGGAAGAGCAACACTTTCATAGCTCACACACGGTGATCCAAATCGTCGCATATGATAGACCGTTTTTAGTCGATACCATCTTGATGAGCCTTGAGGCTGAAGGCATCGATGTGCACCGCACGTACAACATCATCGTTAGTGTTAAGCGTGATGATGACGGTCAGATTACCTATGTTGAAGGCGCACATGAAAGCGCAACCTCTCATTTGTCATTGATTCACTGTGAAATCGCTTATCAAGATAATGAAGACTTGGATGCTCTACAGCAAATGCTGCTGTCTAAAATCGATACGCTTGATACGGTCGTTGGTGACTGGAAACAAATGCGTACCCAGCTCAATGACATCAAAGCTGAGTTGTCTAACAAACCACTACCAGAAGTGTTTTATTCACAGCAAGAAATTCAAGCGTTCTTGGATTGGATATTAGATGACCACTTTATATTCTTAGGTTATCGCGAATATCGCTTAGAAGGTGGTCACGAAATCGAAGTAAGCGAACCGACCAATTTAGATCTGTTTGCCATTGGCAATAGTGGACTTGGTCTGTTACGCGGCTCTGAACAAGACAAATTGTCAGAGAGCTTTAGTCAACTACCTAAAGAGCTAAAGCAGTTATTGACTGAACCGCGCGTATTGATGCTGTCCAAATCAAGTCGTGTATCACCGATCCATCGCTCGGTATATATGGACTTTTTGGGTATCCATAAATTTGATGATAATGGTAAGTTGGTTGGTGAGTATCGCTTTATCGGTTTGCTCACGTCACAAGCGTATCAGCTGACGGTTCAGCAAATTCCGCTATTGCGCGAAAAAGCCAATAAGATTATGGCTATGGCAGACTTGCCACGTGATGGTCATGCTCATCATAAGATGATGCATGTGATCAATACCTTGCCGCGCGATGACTTGTTCCAAGCCAGCGTTGAAGAGCTATATCCAATTGTCTCTGGTATCAGCCAATTACAAGATAAGAAAAGCCTACGTCTATTTAGCCGTATCGATCATTACCAGCGCTTTGTGTCGTGCCTAGTCTATATCCCGCGTGATAAGTTCAACACGGAGCTACGCATTAAGGTACAGAACGTCCTAAAAGATGCCTACAACGGCATGTCATCAGGGTTTACGACTGAATTTAATGAATCTGCGCATGCCCGCGTACATGTCCATGTGCGTACTGTGCCCGGTCAGGTAAATGACGTCAACATTGCAACGCTTGAAGCCAAACTATCAGCACTCATGCAGTCATGGGATGATAACTACCAAAAAATGCTACTCGATAATGTCGGTGAGCAACAAGCCAATGCCTTGAGTCGTCGCTTTTTAGATTATATTCCCGCGGCATACCAAGAGCGTTTTGATGCGCGTACTGCCGTCGAGGATACCAAGCGTTTGGCTGGATTGACTACAGAGAACCCGATGCTGTGGCATTTATACCAGTCGACAGGCGATGCACGTAATCAGCTCCACCTAAAACTTTATGGTCGCGAGCAACCTGTTATCTTGTCAAAAGTATTACCGATACTCGAGAACTTTGGTGTGTCAGTCATCTCAGCACAGACATATGAGTTTGATTTGCCAGAGCAGCCTATCTGGATGCAAGAGTACGAGTTGACCCTTGAGCATGTCGATACCGTCAATATGCAAGTCGTACGTGGTCAGTTCGAAGACAGCCTAAAACAAATCTGGGCAGGACGTGTTGAGAGTGATTCATTCAATGAGCTTGTACTAACTACTAAGCTTGATACTTATGATGTGGTGGTGCTGCGTGCACTGTCGCGCTACATGTTACAAGCACGCGCGCCTTTCTCTAGTACCTATATCCAGCAAACGGTAGTCAAAAACAGTGATATCAGCGTGGCGTTAGGTAGTTTATTTGATGCGCGTATGAATCCTAAGCATAGTGAAGACGATCGCCAAGCAAAAGCTACGCAAATCCAAGAGCAAATAACCGCTGCACTTGTAGATGTAGATAGCCTAGATGAAGATCGTATCTTGCGTTGGTACTTAGATCTGATTAACGCGATGGTACGTACCAACTTCTATCAGACGGATAATGATGGTCAGCGCAAAGATCGCTTGTCGTTTAAGTTCTTGGCCGCAGATATTCCAAATCTGCCAAAGCCAAAACCAATGTTTGAGATATTTGTCTACTCACCGCGCGTCGAAGCCGTGCATTTACGTGGCGGAAAAGTGGCTCGTGGTGGTCTGCGCTGGTCAGATCGTATGGAAGATTTCCGTACCGAAGTACTGGGTCTCGTCAAAGCACAAATGGTCAAAAACGCAGTGATCGTGCCTGTTGGCTCTAAAGGTGGCTTCATCGTCAAGACCAAGAGTATGGCCGATGGTCGTGAGGCGTTCCAAGCCGAAGGTATCGCCTGTTATCAGACATTCTTGCGTGGTATGCTCGATGTCACAGACAACATCGTTGATGGCACGATTGTCCCGCCAGCCAACACGGTACGCCATGACGAAGACGATCCATACTTAGTTGTTGCTGCGGACAAAGGCACTGCGACATTCTCTGATATCGCCAACGCGCTAGCAGCAGAGTACAACTTCTGGCTTGATGATGCCTTTGCATCAGGTGGGTCAGTAGGGTATGACCATAAAGCGATGGGTATCACGGCGCGTGGTGGTTGGGAGTCAGTCAAACGTCATTTCCGTATGCAAGGCAAAGATATTCAAAACCGTGATGATTTCACTGTGGTCGGTATCGGTGATATGAGCGGGGATGTATTTGGCAATGGCATGCTGCTATCAACGCATACTAAGCTGGTTGCTGCCTTTAACCATCTGCATATTTTTATTGATCCCAATCCAGATACTGCATCCTCATATGCTGAGCGCGCACGCTTGTTTGAGTTGCCACGCTCATCATGGGCAGATTACGAAGCCTCATTGATCAGCCAAGGTGGCGGTATCTTCTCTCGCCAAGACAAAACCATCGCGATCAGTCCTGAGATGAAGTCTCTCTTTGAAATCAGTGCTGATACGTTAACTCCCAATGAGCTGATCAGTGCTTTACTCAAAGCGCCAGTCGACTTGCTATGGAATGGCGGTATTGGAACGTATGCAAAAAGTGTGAATGAGACGCATGCGGACGTTGGCGATCGTGCCAATGATGTGCTGCGTGTGAATGGTAGTGAGCTTGGCGCCGCAGTCATTGGCGAAGGTGGTAACTTAGGTTTCACCCAGCAAGCCCGCATTGAGTACGCCCAAAATGGTGGTCGTGTCTATACCGATGCGATTGACAATTCAGGTGGTGTTAACTGCTCGGATCATGAAGTTAATATCAAAATCCTACTGGGTAAAGTGGTTGAGCAAGGTGATATGACGCTCAAACAGCGTAATGAGCTACTTGAGAGTATGACGGATACCGTAGCAGAACTGGTACTGCGTCAGAACTACTTGCAGCCACAAGCGATTGAGCTGAGTCATATCAGAGCCGCTGCTAATTTAAGTGATCATCAGCGCTTTATTCAGATGCTAGAGGGTGAAGGGCGTCTTGATCGTGCGATTGAGTATCTACCATCAGACGAAGAGATTGCAAAACGTCAAAAAGCAGATAGTGGTCTGACCAATCCTGAGCTAGCAGTCGTCTTGGCATATGGCAAAATGTGGGTGTATGACAGCCTGCTATTGTCCGATCTTCCAGATGATCCATACTTCATTAATGAGCTACGTAAGTACTTCCCAGATGAGCTTGCCTCGCGTTTCTTTGATGAGATGACGGAACACCGCTTGCATCGTGAGATCATCAGTACTTACTTGACCAATAGCGTGGTCAACCGCTTAGGTATTGAGGCGCTATTCCGTCTATTTGAAGAAACTGATCAATCGTTGGCAACCATCGTCCGAGGTTATGTGATCAGCCGCGATGTATTTAATGTATCGCGCGCTTGGAAGGCACTAGAAGCGCTAGATAATCAGGTAGATGCAACACTGCTGTTGAACCTTGAGCTGCGTTTACGTGATTCATTAGAGCGCGGTGTGGTCTGGTTTATCAATGCCTTTGGGCAAAATCTGCAAGTCGCTGATATGATTAGCCGCTTTAGTGACAGTGTTGAAAAACTGACCAAACCAAGTGGCTTTATCGAGCAGCAATTTGCTCAATATCTGCAAGAAGATACCAAGCATTTAATGCAAAAAGAGCTGTCTGATAACGATGCTACGCTATTTGCAATGCTACCGTATCATGTCGATGCGCTTGATGCTGCGTTGCTTGCTGAGCAATATGAGCGTCCTGTCGATGAGATCGCAACTTTGTATTTCGAAGCTTATCAAGTGTTGCAGTTAGATTGGATGATGGACAATATTGCCAATTTACCACAGCAAGACTACTGGGATCGCCGTGCACGTCATGCACTAGTCAATGAGCTGTCACGCAGCTTGCGCCTACTGATGGATGCAATACTATCAAAACCAGATGCCAAGCAAGCCTTTAGTGAGTGGAGAGCACGACACGTTGACCAACTGGCAGCGGTCACTACAGAAATGCAGAAGCTTGACGATATGTATAGTGACGATGCAGACGCTCAAATTGGTCTCTCAACACTATCCGTACTGATGAGTGAGCTGAGTGGCCTAGTAACTAAATAAGTAGTCACTAAGTAACGAGTAGCTGAATGATTAGCCACTAAACACAAAATAGCCGTATGTTCAAAAAAACCACCGAGCGCAATGTTCGGTGGTTTTTTATTTTTGCCTTATGAGACGCGTGCAATAACAAAACGTTAGCTCGCGATTCGCTGACAGCCTTGTCCTGTTATCTGACTGAATCCACCTGAGAGCTTTTCTACTTTGATTTGGGTCAAAATACGATCTTTTAATGCCTGCACATGGGATATCACGCCAATTAATTTCCCTTCTTGCTGCAAATTAGTCAGCGTATCCAGCGCAATATCTAAAGACTCTTCATCCAATGTCCCAAAGCCTTCATCCAAAAATAGCGAGTCCACGCGAATGTTTTGACTGGCCATCTGTGATAGTCCGAGTGCTAGAGCAAGACTAATAATAAAGCCTTCACCGCCTGATAGGTTTTTGGTGCTACGAATCTCGCCGCCTTGATAGTTGTCAATGACATTGAGCTCAAGTGGGCTGTCATCGTCACGCGCTAGCAGATAGCGGTCACTCATTTTTTGCAGCTGAGTATTGGCATGATTAACCATGAGGTCAAAGGTCAAACCCTGTGCAAAGGTGCGATACTTTTTGCCATCGGATGAGCCAATCAATTTGTGTAGTTGTTGCCACACTTGCAGCTTATCCTTTTGAGCATTGATGGCCTCTATCTGTGCCTGTTGGGTGCTTTTCTTGTCCTCATTGTCTTTTAGTCGCTGACTAATAGCGCCAATTGCTTCAATGCGTTTATTAGACGCTTCTTGTGCTTGAGTATGCTGTTGAGTGAGTGTCTCTTTGTCGTCTGTTGTCAGCGGGTTAGCTTGCTTATCTTCCAATGCTTTCTGTGTTTCTTTTAATAAAGACTGCGCTTGCTTTAGCGCATAATCAATACGTTCTTGCTGCTGCTTGAGCGTATTACGTTCATCAATGGGCAGGCGCGCATTCGCAAAATCCGTTTCATTGGTGAAATTGGAGGCGGTAAGTATTGATTTAAAAGCGTCCTCTTGAGTATTGAGCGCACCTATTACGGTGGTCACTTGCTCAGTCACGTGAGATTGTTTGTTAAGCAATTGTTTAAGCTCAAGCTCAGAGTTATCGAGCTGCCGCTGTGCAGAGGTTTGCTCGATTTGTGCTTGTTCTAACGCCTCACGCAAACGCTTTTCTTCTGCTTCAGGGTCTTTATCAGCAAAAACATCTTCTCTGTTTGTTTTTAGCTGATAAAGCGTCTCTGTCTTTTCAGTCACGAGCTTAACCAGCTTATCAAGCTCCTGTTGGTTGTTGTCCAACTGGTTTTGTTTGGTATCGATCTGTATGTCTAGACGACCTAATGATGTCGTCAGCGTTTGCTGCGTTTCTTTAGATTGATTGAATTCATCTCTTATACTGAGTAACGCTGCACGCTGCTGACGAAATGTATTGATATGCGTATGGTAATCCGCCTCACTTAGTATGAATTGGTTATCAATACTATCCATCAGAGGGGATAAAGTGAGCTGCGAAGTACGTATCTGTGCTAGCGACTCTGACTGAAATCTGCCAGCAGTATATTTGGTTAACAACTGTACGATATCATTCTTGAGAGTTACCAATTTGGAGAAGTTATCGTGAACCTCTTTGTTAATATTATCTATACTCGCGGACTTAATTTTAATATCCGTCTCAATCTCATTAATATCGCTTGCCAGCTTATGCTGCTGTTGCGCTAGCGCGCTTATGTCATCGAGTATGGTAGATATATTCTCACCAAGTGTTTCGTAGTTGAACAGCGTGTCTTTAAGAGCAATTCTACGTTCAGCAAGTTGATGTTGAATACGATCTAATAGAGGTAGTATATTTACCTGTGGCTCACGTTGCTGCAATGGCAGTATCGTTGCCGCTATAAACGGCGAGTAGCTTCCATCAAGCACCAAACGGACTGACTGATTGGTATCAGCCGCTAGTTTTTGTGCTTGATCTTGTAGCGATTTTTTCTGATCTTGCTGCTGCTCAAGCTGCTGCTGTTTGGTCGCCTGACTGATACGATGCGCAGATAATCGGTTTTCCAAATTGGATATGGTAGTGTCTAAATCTGTTATATGCTGCTTAATCTGATCCGCTTCGGTATCTGATATCAAATGCGGATGGTTTGTGCGATAAGGATGCTCAAGCGATCCGCACAGCGGGCAGGCTTGACCGTCTTTTAAATCGGCAATGTGACTTTCTAGCGTGGCTACTTTTTGTAGTAGATACAGCTGTGTTTGTTTGTCTTTCCGCTTATCTTTAGCAGCGTGGATAGCAGATACTTTATCATCAATGATGTTAGTCAATTCTACTAACTCGTTTTTTATCACTGGTAGCGTGATATCTATGTTTTTGGTATGTGCACTAATCTCATTAAGCTGACCTGCTTTTAGCCCCATTTGTTCAAGTTGACGATTGAGGTTATCGATCTGCTCTTGTTCATTCCGCATCTCAGATAAAGATTGTACTTCAGTTAAAGTGGTTTGCTCTTGTTGCAGTGCTGTGGTCTTAGTTTGCAGCGATTGTTCTTCGATTACTTGTCTCTCTTGCTGTTCATGCAAGGTCTTAAGACGGCTTTGATACTGCTCTATATCGCTTTGCTGGCTGGTTTTGTTGATGTTTAGGTCAACATTGTCTTGTAGCAATGACTTTAGATGTTTGCAATAACTCTCAAATTTAGCAATATCGCTGTCAATGTCGCTAAGCTCGTTATTATGTGTGAGATAACCTTCTACCTCTACTAACTGAGTTTGATTATGCTCAGCTGACTTTTTATAATCATCTATTTCTTGACGCAAATGTTGAGTGCTCATAGATAAAGCGTGTTGTCTTTGTTCAGTCTCTTCTAAAGCGTACCTATTTTGCGCAATGTCTGTATCCAATTTACGCGCCTTTGCAATATCGGGCAGAGTATCTCGTAACGCGTTACTAGCCGTTTGCACTCGGACTTGTGCGGTCTCTAGACGGGTCTTAGCTTGTTTTTGATGGTCTTTTTGCTGAGGTAATGTCTGATTTATCTGCTGCTGCTCATCTTGCAAGCGTTTTAGGTTGTCGCGGCTATGAGTCAGCTGGCTAAACTGACTATCAAGCTCCAACGCCATATTGGCGGCAGTTAAACGCTTGGCATTAGGGATGAAATCTTGCTGCGCCTGCTGGGCACTATCAAGATTGCGTTGATAGCTACTCAGTTTTTCTTTTGCTTCTGCAACACTATCTAGCCATTTAATTTTTTCTGCCAAATTTTGAATGTCTTGCTGCTGCGTATTTTGAACACTTTGAGATGACTGCAATTCGGCTCTTAATTGACTTTCTTCTACAGTATCTAAAAGCGCTAAGCCATCTAAACCATACTGTAATTTACTCAGTATCTCTTGTTCGGTGCGATGCTTTTCATGAACCTGCTTGGAGATAATGGCATAAATGCTCGTGCCTGTTATTTTCTCTAATATTGCCCCTCTTTTATCAGAGTCTGATTTTAGAAAAGCAGCAAAACTGCCTTGAGCGAGCATGATAGAGCGCGTAAATTGATCAAAATCCATACCTAACAAATTTTGTATATAGGGAGCAGTTTTAATCTTCCCATCTTCTAGGATTTTGCCTGTTTCAACATCACTAACTTCATGTTTAATAGCTAACAAATTTCCCTTAGCTTTTTTATGAGCACGATGTTGATACCACGAGCACTGATAGCGTTTTGAGTTTATTTCAATAATAACTTCTGCTGAGCATTCTCCAGCGCCTTGAGTCATTATTTCATTATAAGCACCTGTTATTTTACCTAGTCTTGGCGTACAGCTATATAGCGCCAAACAAATCGCATCCAATATGGTGGTCTTGCCAGCGCCAGTCTGTCCTGTGATAGCAAAGATACCTTCATTGATAAATGCTGTATCAGCAAAATCAATATGCCATTCACCTTTGAGAGAGTTGAGGTTTTTGAGTCTGAGTTCGATTAGGCGCATGGAGGTGTCTTATTATTAGTGATAGCAGCAGCTGCGAAAATTTAGAAAGATAGAAAATAGAAGTGTGATAATGATTTATCCCTTATATCATTCCGCCTGTTTGTCCTCATGACGTAGATTATAGAGTATCTGACCATAGGCATCGCGCAACGAGTCTTTTTGTGACTCAGCCACGCCATTTAGATTTAAGCAGCGCTCAAACACATCCATTTCATTCAAATCCTGTAAGGTTTCGGAAGTCTGCTGCTGATTTAGTACTTTATTATAAGTGCGGGTGTTTTTAATCTTTAGCACCTCACATGGCAGTCCATCAACCATCGCTTGTACTTGCTCACGTAAGTCACTCACAATCTCGTCACCCGTATAGACCACCTCTAACCAAACAGATTCAGCTGGTGTGAGTGACTCTATCGTTTGTGAGATTATAGTCAGGTCACCAGATATCTGCGCCAGCTGTTGGAATTTTGGAATGGGTAGGGAAACTACTTGCATCTGATTGGCATCGTTTCGGTGCAGCATTTTATTGGCAGTGGTAGTCTTAGCAGGTATTGTTTGACTGCTTTGATCTTGCTGAGTAGAAGTGCCATTGGGAGTCACTGTTTTTTCTGCTTCTGTATCTTCTATTGGCTCGTCAAAACCAAACAAATCGTCCATGAACAGCTCTACTTGGCTAACTGCTTTTTTAGCTGTTTTCTCTATTGGCTTTTCAATTTTTGCGGTTTGGACAGTAGCGTCTGTGCTGACCAGCTGAGGGATAACGTTTAGACTTAAGCTATCATTATCAAAAGATTCGGAATTGCCAAATTGTATAAGTAGTACTTGTTTTTGTTGCTTGGCCTCTCCAAAACCCATGGCAATAGGTGAGCCTGAATAGCGAATACTCTCATGACCACCAACGCGCTGTGGCACATGTAAATGCCCAAGAGCGACATAATCAAAACCTTCATCGAACATATCAGCGGATATTTTGCCAAGTGAGCCAACATAGAGATCACGCACGCCATCATCGTCGGTTGTTTTGCCGCCTGCTGCGAATAGGTGACCTGTGGCAATGATGGGAATATGCCGTTGATGTGCCTTGATTAATTTGGCCTGTTGTGCCTTGGCAATGCTTGCTACTGCATCATAGTGGGCGCGAATACCTTGGATGACATTGGCGTCTTTGCTATCCGCAGACTCACCCGCGCTACTGCTACGCACATCACGATCGCGCAGGTAGGGTACGGCAGCGATGATGCAATGAGGATTGTTATCATCATCACCTAAAACCAATACCTCATCTTCTAAATCATCACAAGCCGTACCAATCACATGGACGTTCAAAAATTTGAGCACATTGCTTGGCGCATCCAAAAATGTTGGTGAGTCATGATTGCCTGCGACAATGACCACATGCTGACAGCACGAGCGCGAGACCCTACCTAAAAACTCATAATATAGCGCTTGGGCTTTATTGCTGGGGGTCATGGTATCAAAGATGTCACCTGCGACAATCAATATATCTACTTGCTGTGTGCTAATGATGTCTTCTAGCCACTGTAAAAACGCCTCGAACTCTTCATAACGCAGACGACCATATAGACGTCGACCCAAGTGCCAATCAGACGTGTGCAATATTTTTAAGGGTTTAGTAGAGGTATATTTAGGAGCAATAGATGGAGGCATAGTTCGGCTTATTATTAAACGTCAGAATAGGGGTTAGGTAGCTTTCATTCTAGCAAGAATCGTTGGGATTTTCTCTGTTGCCAAAATAAAACCCTACCAATAGATGATTGGCAGGGTTTTTTATAGTTATAAAGAAAAATCTTTTTGCTGATAAGCTTTACATAGTAAGGAAAGGCTAATCAATAATCAGTTGCTCGGGTCCATCCTCTTGCTGCATCGCGAGGTTTGCTACCATCGATAGTGCATGTGCTTGCTGGTCTATAGGCTGTTTAGTAGCTTCGCCTGTGACTCCTCCGCGCAGCCAATTCTTAGCCAAAGCATCACTATGTTGCTGATTTTGCAAGTTATACCAAGCCAAATCATGATGCAGACTAACCACATCTCCCATGATCAATAGGGCAGGCGTGGGCAGCTGAGCGTCCTCTTGTTTGGCAACAATCGTGGCAAGCGTACCTGTCAGTACTTGCTGATTGGGCATGCTCGCATTAGAGACGATGGCAATGGGTGTATCAGCGCTACGGCCAGCGTCAACCAAGCCTTCGGTCAAACGTGCCAGCGAGTGCAAGCCCATATAAAACACGATGGTCTCATCAGTGTTTAAGAAATTTTTAAAATTACTATTGGGTGCGCCTGCTTTTAAGAACCCTGTCACAAAACGTACGGATTGTGAATGATCACGGTGGGTGAGGGGAATACCAGCGTAACTTGCAGCGGCATTGGCAGCGGTAATACCCGGTACAACTTGGTAGGGCACATTGTTTGATCGTAAGCTTTCAATCTCCTCGCCACCGCGACCAAAGATAAAAGGATCACCGCCCTTTAAACGAACGACACGGCGACCTTCTTTGGCGCTATTGACCAACAACTCATTGATGCCAAGCTGAGCGACCGTATGGTTACTGCGTTTTTTACCAACAAATACTTTATCAGAATCACGGCGGCAAAGATCCAGCACTTGTGGCGATACCAAGGCATCATAATAGACAATATCTGCTTGCTGCATCAAACGCAGCGCTTTAAACGTCAATAGCTCCGGATCACCAGGACCTGCACCAACGATATAGACTTCACCGACAGGAGGTGCTTTGTTATCTGAATCATCTGATAGCGTAGGCGTTGTATTTACTGGGGTATCAGAGTGGGTTTTATCATGAATAGCAGCTGCGGTACTGTCTAAATCAGCTTGCAACTGGGCAGTAGCTTCTGTTTCGTTACCAGCAAACATGAGCTGGCTGACCTGACCTTCAAACGCGCGCTCCCAAAACTGACGACGCCCAGTAAGCGTGGGTATTTTTGCTTTTACCTCACTGCGGAAGTCACCAGCCAGCTTGGCCAATTTGCCATAGCCTTGTGGAATTAAGGTCTCAAGACGGGCACGTAATAGCCGTGCCAATACTGGCGCTTTACCATTTGATGAAATACCAATCACAATAGGGTTACGATCAATGATGGCTGGAAAGATAAAATCACACAAGGGCGGCGTATCGACCACATTGACCGGAATATTTAGCTCAGTTGCATCTGCGTGAATCTCATGGTTCAGCGTTTCATCGTCAGTCGCGGCAATGATCACGCGTGCCCCTAACATATAGCGCTTGTTATAATTCTCGTAGATAAACTGGTGTTTATCATCCGTTAGCAAAGCTTGCAACTCATGGCTGATATCTGGCGCAAGAATCGTAATGCACGCGCCAGCGCGGCTAAGCAAATCCGCTTTACGCAGTGCCACTTCGCCGCCGCCCACTATGAGCACTTTACGGTCTTCTAATTTAAAAAATAGCGGGAAGGTGTTCATAATGTCACCATATATTTAATTGTTTATTATAAAAGGTAGAAAAGATATAAGGAATGTCGCCATTATGAGGTATCACAGGCACACTCTCACCTAGTGAATTGGCATTAGTATATTCGTTTTTGTCATGTTAATGATGGTTTTTTGTGAGAAAGGGAATAGATTTTATGAGATATGATAGGCGTACTAGAGGTTTAGAAGGGCATAATTTTATATTTTTTAATTCAGAACAATTATGAAGGCATCATAATGAGTCAAAACAATACGTTTAATAGACTAAAAAAATCAAGTACTGTCTTTTTCGGACTTATTTTAGGGTTGCTAGTTAGTTCAGATGTACTAGCAGAATGCGCGTTGGCTGAAGGTTATAAGTTACCAAATGGGGTTGTATTTGATGAACACTGTGAGTTTGATGGTGAACTCGCGCCCGTAATAAAAGGTAGTAAGTATGGATTCATCGATAAGCAAGGTGTGATAAAAATACCAACACAGTATGACTTTCCAATTGCTTTTGTAGAAGGTCTAGCAAGTGTTCATAAGGACAACTTATCCGGATACATTAATATGCAGGGTGAAGTTGTTATACCTCTCAAATACAGCCTTACTTATCCATTTGAAGATGGTTTAGCTGTGGTTGTGGTAGATAATAGAAGAGGAGTCATTGATAAACAGGGACAGATAATTATTCCGATAATGTACGATGATTTAATGGGTTTTAATGAGGGTTTATCTGCAGTTGAGAACGAAGGGAAGTATGGATACATTGATATTAATAATAAGTTAGTTATTCCTTATGAATATGATTCTACTATTTCCTTTACAGAAGGCCTAGCAGCGGTTGAAAAAAATGAAAAGTTCGGATTTATAGATAGGCTAAATAATATCGTGATACCCATTGAATATTATAGTGTGACTTGGTTTTCAGGTGGTTTAGCCGTCGTTAATAATGATGATAAGTTTATGATCATTAATAGGTCGAATCAAGTAGTCAAAGAGCTAGACTATGCAATGGTCTTCCCCTTCATTAACGGATTAGCACTTGTCTATGATAACGGTAAGCATGGATTTATTGACAAAAATGGTGATGTAGCAATTGAATTAGACTATGATGACATTCCATTTATTGATCCTTTTAAAGATGGTACCGCCTATGTCAAAAAAGATGGTGAATGGTTCTACATTAATAGACAAGGTAAACGTGTAGAAAAAAAGTTTTAAGTCCAATGAAAAACTGAAAAAAGCCCTTTCTTAAATAAAAGAAAGGGCTTTTCAAATTCATAAACAGCTGAAATTACAGCTGAGTATGCAAGCCACACTCACGGCTTTCTTCTACTTTCGTTGGATCAAAGTAGTCATGCTCATTTGGTAAGTTATGCTCTTCTAGATATACGTCTAAATCAGCATCTGTTTTTTCAAACAATGGCGCTACTTTCAATACGCCATCTTTTGATAAGCTAAGCACATCAAGACCTTGACGGAATTCAGTTTGGTCTTTACGAATGGCATTGAACCATACATCTGGCTTTAGCTCATCTAGTGCACGGCGGAATGGCTCAAGCTTTACTTGCTCAGTGAACTCATCGTGCTGTGGGTTATCGATACCTGGGATACCGTTCATGGTCGCGTCACGGTGGGCGGCTGTTTGTTTTGGGATATAGGTCACAACGTTTAGATCAAGATCACGAATCAATTTGTTAGCAAACTGATAGGTTGCATCTGTGTTGTAACCTGAGTCTACCCACAGTACCGTGATATCAGGACGCTGCTTAGCAACCAAATGTAAAATCGCTGACTCATATGGACGGAAGTTGGTGGTGATAATTGGGTTTTTGGCTTGAGTCAGTGCCCACTCAACGATTTGCTCAGGTGATTTACCTTGCAAGTCTTGGTTGGCTTGGTCAATATCTAGGTTTGGGTGTAGTTGGCTCATAATACGTTCCTTAATGGTTATTAATATAAAATTATCAGTGATGAATATAAAGTTTTGTAGTTAATACGACAACTATGCGACCGATGGCTCTGATGATGCAAACATCGGTAAATCCGAAGCACTTCGACCATCATAGCTACTAGCAAGGGCAGTAAAGGCTTGCTCAATGCCAAATTTAGAATCAGCTTCTAGGTCATGCTCACTCAATACAAAGCTATCAACGCCCACACGTAACATATAAGCAATTTGATCACGGCCAAACGCGCCAGCAACACGAATCTCACCTGTATAGCCGATTTGGCGCAGGGTGCGTGCAAAACTAAAGTGACGACCATCAGCGAACTTAGGCACATCAATTACGATCAATGCCTGCGCTGATAGTAATTCACTAATGCCTTCTAGTGCATCAGCGTCAGTATCGGCGGTAACCCACAATCCAAGTCGGCTACTGTGCTGTACGATCAGCTCATAAACCTCTTTGATCAAACCACCAGCCTGCGCGCCTGACTCGTTTAATAGGTCAGCAAGCGGTACGATGACGTCAGGCTTTTCTTGCTTTTGTAGTAGCTCAAGCAACGTGATATTAGTCGATACGATACTCTCAGGCAGATCGTCCGTAGCAAGCACATGCCAGGTGTCTTGGCTGCTAATGTCTGCGCCATGATTGTCCAAAATATGATGATTAGCCATAGACCTTCTCCTTAAATGGATCAATACCAACGCGCTCAACCAATTGACCGAAACTCTCGACGTCATTGTCTGTGCTGGCACGTAAGTCCACATACACATCAACGATCTGTTGTATGGTGCTGGCGACCTCAAGCGCAGGGACAGACTTACCTAAGATTTTGCCAAGTTTGGCATCATCGCTAGAGTTACCGCCAAGACTGATCTGATACCAATGTTCACCTTTTTTATCAACACCCAAGATACCGATATCACCTGTATGATGGTGCGCACAGGCATTAATACAGCCAGACATGTTCAGACGAATCTCACCTAAATCATACAGATAATCAAGATCATCGAATTGCTTTTCGATTTGCTCAGCGATGTTATGTGTGGTCGCATTGGCAAGCGAACAATAGTCCCAACCTGGGCAGACAATCATATCTGTTAGGGTATTGATGTTTGCACGCGCTAAATGTAGGTCGGACAGCTGCTGCCACAACTCATAAAGGTTATTTGTCTGCACATCAGCGAATACTAGATTTTGCTGATACGTACCGCGCAGCTCACCAAAGCTGTATTTATCAGACAGATCAGCGAGTGCATCCATTTGCGAGTCACTGACATCACCAGATGGTACGTATTTACCATCAACCAAGCCCGCTTTAAGCGAGATTACGACTGCACGGTAACCTGCTACTTTATGCGCTACGGTGTTTTGGTTGTACCAATTGGCAAAGTCTCTATCAGCGTTTAGTTGCTGTTGTAGCTCAGACTGTACTTGTAGTGCGTCGAACGATGCATAGTCAGGCTCACTAAAGAAACCAGTCGCTGTTACAAAGTTCTCATCAGTCAAGGTAAGTGGGCCGTCTTTGGTGTGGGCTTCCCATTCAGCATTGACCAATTTGGCAAACGCTGGACCGCCCATGCTTTCGACCAAAATTTTGATACGAGATCTGTATTTGCTGCCTTTGTCACGGCGGCCATGCAAGTTATAGACACGCAAGATAGCATCTAAATAGCTCAGCAGATGCTGACGTGGCAAGAATTTATTGATAACTTTGCCAAGGACAGGAATACGTCCAAGACCGCCACCAACCAATACTTCAAAACCAATCTCACCGTCATCGTTGGTTTTTACGTGTAGACCGACATCGTGTACTTGCGTTGCTGCGCGGTCATCATTGGTACCGATCACAGCAATCTTAAATTTACGCGGCAAAAAAGCAAACTCAGGGTGGAAGGTTGACCACTGACGAATAATTTCACAATAGGGACGTGGGTCAGCAATCTCTTCTTTATGAATACCAGCGTACGGATCCGTTGTGGTATTACGGATACAATTGCCTGAGGTTTGGATGGCATGCATCTGTACCGATGCCAATTCAGCTAGGATATCTGGCACATCTTCAAGCTTTGGCCAGTTCAGCTGGATATTGGTACGCGTGGTAAAGTGCCCGTAGCCTTTATCATACTTGCGGGTAATCTCAGCCAATTTTCGTAATTGATAGCTGGCAAGTAAGCCATAAGGAATGGCAATACGCAACATTGGCGCATAACGCTGGATGTACAGGCCGTTTTGCAGTCGCAGTGGCAAAAACTGCTCTTCTGGCAGCTCGCCTGCCAAATATCGCTCAGTTTGGTCACGAAACTGGGCAACTCGTTCCTCTACCAAAGTCTGGTCAGCGTAATTATATTGATACATGACGTAATCTCAGTTTTGTTTTTAATTTTAAAATCAGCGACGAAAATGATTTGCGTGTGTAGTAGATTTTATTGCCGGGTGCAATGTGAATAATTCAGCTATACATGATATAAGCTTGCACTCAGAATCATAAATTCCTTTCAGACATATCCATATCCAAACACAGCATAAATTTTCATAACGAAAGTTAGGTAGCCTATGCGTATCAAATTCAACGCATAACTATTTTCAACGTATAACTATTATCGCTTTATTTATCTTCTATTAGGTATTTTATTGCTCATTTTTTATATAACGCTTCGTTTATTCGACCGTTTCTTTTATAAGAGGTTTCAATAACTATATGTCTCAGACCACAAATCAGACCCAATCAAAATTGGTTCCGCCACATGGCAGTGAAGTACTCAAGCCACTACTATTGAATGATGATGCGCGTGCTCAAGCCTTAGAGCTTGCCGGCACACTGCCGTCTATCACACTGAGCTCACGTGAGCGCGGTGATTTGATTATGTTCGGCATTGGTGGTTTCACTCCGTTGAATGGTTTTATGAATCAAGCGGACTGGCAGGGTGTGGTCGATAACATGCGCCTGCAAAGCGGTGAGAATGCTGGTTTGTTTTGGCCAATTCCTATCACGCTATCTGCACCAAAAGAGACTGCGGATAATTTGAGTCAAGGTGACAAAGTAGCCTTAGTTGCTCAAGATGGCGAAGTCATGGGCATCTTGACGGTAGAAGAAACCTACACTATCGATAAAGAGCACGAGTGCCAGCAAGTATTTACGACTACCGACCCAGAGCATCCAGGTGTTCAGCAAGTACTGAATCAAGAAGCCGTCAATATTGCCGGTAGCGTTGAAGTACTTAGCGAAGGCGAGTTCCCAACACTATATCCAGAGATCTATAAAACGCCAGCAGAGACGCGTGAAATCTTAGACGCTAAAGGCTGGAAGACTGTTGCGGCATTCCAAACGCGTAATCCAATGCACCGCTCACACGAATATCTGGCCAAAATTGCAATTGAGATCTGCGATGGGGTACTGATTCATTCATTATTAGGCGCGCTAAAGCCGGGCGACATCCCAGCAGAAGTTCGTCAAGAAGCGATCAAAACCTTGATTGATAACTACTTTAGACAGGATACCGTTATCCAAGCGGGTTATCCGTTAGATATGCGTTATGCTGGCCCACGTGAGGCGCTATTACATGCGCTATTCCGCCAAAACTATGGCTGTAGTCATCTGATTGTTGGCCGTGACCATGCGGGTGTTGGCGATTACTATGGTGCGTTTGATGCACAAACGATTTTTGAACATGTTGGTAAAGATGACCTTATCACCCAACCACTAAAAATTGGCTGGACGTTCTGGTGTAATGCTTGTAATGCAATGGCCTCTGACAAGACTTGTCCGCACGATGCCTCCGAGCACGTTAAAGTCTCAGGTACTAAACTGCGTAAAGCACTATCAGAAGACATGGATGTGCCAGACAACTTTAGTCGTCCAGAAGTATTACAGATTTTGCGTGATTACTACGCCGGTATCGCTCGCGAAGAACGTGCTGAGGTTAAATTAACAGGGGCGTCTGCGGTATAACGACTGGTTATCAGTATAAACAACGCGTACGAAACCAGTTATAAAAAAGGTGTCAGACTTATGGTCTGGCACCTTTTTTTCTACTATTTCCAAACACCAGCGCTGACTATTAGATCTCTAGACCTGCTGCCAACTTTTTATATTCTCCAGCAAGCGAGCCACCACCTGAGCAAAAATAGTTCAGTGCATACTTGTTGTCTGTACTGTCGATGGTGAGAGTGTCATCTTTAAATTGAAAAAAGGCGGTGCTGTCATTTACCTGTGCCTGAAAAATCGTACCGTGAGCGGCATCTTGCCCCATGAGTGTCGCCTTGCCATCGAAGTGACAAGTAGGTTTTTTGATATCGCTGCGTGAACGAACTTTAATGTCAATCTGCTGATCACTCTCTGCTCGTACCATTACGCCAACCCAGTCATAGCCTTGAGCACGTTTATCGTAGTCTGCAGAAGCATAATCCGCTGAAAGTTTGTCTGCAAAAACTTCATCTGCTGAACTAGTGACTGATTTGATAGTGCTGTGATTGGCGCTATTCATAGTAGGCGACACATTATTACAACCTATTAAAGTTACAAGGGTAGAGGTGATCATCATGAGTCTACCAGCAGAATAAAAGCGACGGTACGAAAGAGTCATATAAATGCCTTTGGTCGAGTAAGAGTATAGATTTTCAAATCACTATGGTCTGAAAACCTTATCGTATACAAACAATGGTACCGATTACCCAAATTATAGTCTACTGAATAAACCTGCCAGCAGTGATGTACCTTTTTTTACCCCTCATGCTGTCAAAAAAAGACTGACAGCACTTATGCCAACATCACTATTCGATAAGCGAATTCGTCACTAAGCGTTTGCTATTTATGCTGATAGCATAGCTTTCATCCTCCCCAAAACCCAAAAATAAAAACGTCCTCCAAAATAGTCATTCATAGTGAAAATTATTTTGGCACAAACGTTCTATTACCTTTACTGAGAATCTCATGCAAAAAACAACAAACATTCAGTTCGTGAGTGACCGCCGCCTATCCGCCAAGACTCTTGGTATCAGCAGTATCATTACTGCAGCGGCCATAATGACTGGGTGTAGCCCAACTGAAGCCACACAGAATGATGCCGCCGCAGCTGGCAATAACGACTCACAAGACGTTAGCCTGCTCAATGTCTCTTATGACGTATCTCGCGATTTTTATAGAGACTACAATGAGCTATTTCGTACTGATTATCTCAAATCCCATCCAGACAGCGAGGTAAAGGTCAACCAATCACATGGTGGCTCAAGTAAGCAAGCACTGTCCGTGGCCAATGGTTTGCAGGCTGATGTGGTGACTTTTAATCAAGAAACCGATATGAACTTATTGGTCGAGAGAGGCTTAGTCAGCACTGACTGGCAGCAAGCGTTACCCAATGGCGCTGTCCCTTATACCAGTACGATGGTGCTACTGGTTCGTACGGGCAATCCAAAAAACATTAAAGACTGGTCAGATTTGGCACGTAATGATGTCGAAGTCGTTATCCCTAACCCCAAGACCAGTGGCACGGCACGCTATGCGTTCTTAGGTGCTTATGGCTATGGGCTGCATCAATTTAAAGAAAAGAGCAGCGAAAACCCTACTAAAACTGATGGCTTTATCAAAAAGCTGCTAGCAAACGTAGTCACTTATGACAATGGCGCGCGTGCAGCAACTACCAGCTTCACTCAGCGCGGCCTAGGGGATGTGCTGATTACGACTGAAAACGAAGCGCATTTGACAGCCAAGCAGTTTGCCAAAGGTCAGGTCGATATCGTCTATCCAAGCTACTCTATTACCATCGCCAACCCAGTAGCAGTGGTCACGGCAGTGACTGAAAAATCAGGTAAGACGGCAGCGGCAAATGCTTATCTGAAAGGTTTATGGGACAAGCCTGCACAAGAGCTCATGGCAGAGATGTACATGCGCCCAAGTAACGAGCAAGTCCTAGCCACTCACAAAAATACATTACCTGATATCGAGACGTTTGATCCTGTGACGGTCTTTGGCTCATGGAACCAAATTATGGATGGATTTTTTGTCGATGGCGGCCGTTTTGATCAGCTGGCGAGCACCAAGACGAGCACCAAGTAGCCGCTGATGGTTTGATTTATAGAACTGTCTATCTTGCCTATCATTACTAAGGTACATACAAGAAGGCATATATAAGGCAGATCGCATTTGTGCCAGTAGCAACACTGTCCATTGCTAAACCAACAGTTATACATAATTTGAAGTGCGATAAATTATTGATATGTTTAGAGTTGTCCGCTTGTTATTCCCTTTTGGCAATAACATACGCATATTCATCATTAAACATAATAAGATGGCACTGTTAGCATACTTGCATCACACAACAGACATCTTTGAGGTATTTATGACAGACGTAGCCGGTTATCAACAAAAAAGTAAAACTCTCAGTGGCTTCAGTGCCTTAAGTATTGCTGGTGTTGCCTTGACACTTGGTCTGGCTGGCTGTAGCAATAGCGAGACGACTGATGCGGCTGCTAACGCTGATGGTGCAGCAGCAGAAGGGCAGAGCATTGAGCTACTGAATGTCTCATACGATGTGGCACGTGACTTTTATAAAGACTACAACCCATTGTTTGTTGAGCACTATAAAGCTGAGAACCCAGACAGCGATATCTTAATTAAGCAATCGCATGGCGGCTCAAGCAAGCAAGCGTTGTCTGTTGCTAACGGCCTACAAGCAGATGTTGCCACTATGAACCAAGGCTCTGATATCGAGCTACTTGAGAAAAAAGGCTTGGTTGAGTCAGATTGGGAAAGCAAATTCCCAGACAACGCAGTGCCGTTCACCAGTACAATCGTATTTTTGGTACGTAAAGACAATCCAAAAAATATTCAAGACTGGGAAGACTTGACCCAGGATGGTATTGAGATTGTCATGGCCAATCCGAAGGTCACAGGTAACGGTCGTTATGCGTTCTTAGGTGCATACGGTTATGGTCTACATGCTTTTAATGAAGATGAAACAAAAGCTAAAGGCTACGTCAAAGACATGCTAAAAAATGTCAAAGTTTATGAGAATGGCGGACGTGCAGCAACGACGACTTTCGTACAGCGCGGTATCGGTGATGTTTTGGTCACTTTTGAAAACGAAGCAAACCTAGCAGCGACTGATTTCGGTGCTGGTCAAGTCGATATCGTGTATCCAAAATACTCAATCAAATCAGAGAGCCCTGTGGCTGTCGTGAAGACCGTAACAGATAAAAAGGGCACTACAGACGCTGCCAAAGCGTATCTTGATTACTTGTGGAGTGAGCCTGCTCAGCAGCTAGCAGCTGACCTATACTTGCGTCCTAGCGTCCAAAGCGTACTTGAGAAAAACGGTGACAAACTGCCGCCAGTTGAGACTTTCCGTCCGAACGATGCCTTTGGCACATGGGACGAGATCATGAGCACGTACTTCAGCGATGGTGGTGTGTTTGATCAGTTAGCGATTAATGCACCGCAGTAATTGTTAGTCAATGATTTAGAGCCGCTACTGCGTCACAACTAAAACTGACCAACGCTTAGTTCAGTCAGTCATGAAGCACCCCATAAAGGACATGGTCGTACGCACTATGTCCTTTATATCATAAGCCGACCAATAATAATTTTTATAACAATAGTAATAATGGTCTTACGGTGAGCACCCTCGCTAAGTACCACCAGTTAGGCAATAGGACATCACTATGAGTGCAACATCTTCTTCTGCCAGTAAACCCGCCCACAAAAAGGGTTGGCTAACCCGTTTGCGTCAGCGCAATGTGCTACCTGGGTTTGGTCTGAGCATGGGTATAACTGTCTTTAGCTTGTCGTTATTGGTGGTACTACCGTTTGCCATGATGGCCTATACCACAACCCAGATGGGGTGGACTGGGTTTTGGGATACCATTACTCAGCCGCAGGTCACTGCTGCTATCAAGCTGAGCTTATGGATGTCGTTTTTGGCGATGCTGACCAATATGGTGTTTGGTACATTGGTCGCTTGGGTGCTGGTTCGCTATGAGTTTTGGGGAAAGTCACTCATCAATGCTTTGGTCGATCTACCATTTGCGTTGCCAACGGCAGTCACAGGTATCTCACTGGCGACGCTATATGCGCCTAATGGCTTGATTGGTCAATGGTTTGCCAAGTTTGATATTCAGGTGGCCTTTACGCCAATAGGTATTTGGTTGGCACTGGTCGTCGTCAGTTTCCCCTTTATCGTTCGTGCCGTGCAGCCAGTACTCGCTGAGCTATCAGTCGAGTTTGAAGAAGCATCTGCGGTTTTGGGTGCCAATCGTCTCACGACATTTCGTAAAGTGATCTTGCCAGAGTTATTGCCTGCCTTGCTGATGGGTGCAGGTATGATGTTTGCTCGTGCGACTGGTGAGTATGGCTCGGTTATCTTTATCGCTGGCAACATACCGATGCAGTCTGAAATTTTGCCACTCATTATCATCAGTAAGCTTGAGCAGTTTGACATTCAAGGCGCCTCTGCGGTCGCACTATTTATGCTGCTCATATCGTTTATTATCTTGTTGACCATTAATATCATGCAGTGGAAACTGTCGCGCCGTGTAGGAGCTCGCTAATATGCAAATATCTAATAGCTACGACTACCAAAAAAACGCAGCGACTAAAGATTCCCCATGGATACGCCGCACCTTTATTGTTATTGCCGTGCTGTTTATGGTCTTGATGCTTGTGGTGCCATTATTGGCTGTGTTTTATGAAGCGTTCAAAAATGGCTGGCAGTTATATCTTGCCTCATTAGTTGATCCTGAAGCACTACAAGCAATCAAGCTTACGTTGATTACCGCCGCCATTGTGTTGCCGATCAATATGGTGATGGGTATTGCGATTGCATGGTTGGTCACACGCTACCAGTTTAAAGGCAAGCAGCTGGTGACCACGTTGCTTGATTTACCATTCTCAGTATCACCAGTTGTTGCCGGTTTAATGTTTGTGCTGCTATTCGGTCTGAACTCTACAATCGGTGGCTGGCTTGAGAGTATGGGCTTTCAGGTGATTTATGCCGTACCTGGTATCATTTTGGCGACACTATTTGTGACCTTTCCTTTTGTTGCGCGTGAGTTGATACCGCTGATGCAGACCCAAGGCGACTCCGAGGAGCAAGCAGCGTTAACCTTAGGTGCGAGTGGTTGGCAGACTTTTTGGCATGTGACACTGCCTAATATCAAATGGGCACTGCTGTATGGTTTGATTTTGACCAATGCGCGTGCGATGGGTGAGTTTGGTGCTGTCAGCGTTGTATCTGGTCATATTCGCGGTGAGACCAACACCATGCCGCTATTGGTTGAGATTGCCTACAACGATTATAACTTTACTGCTGCGTTTGCTTTATCGAGCTTACTGGCCGCACTTGCCTTGATAACGCTATTGATTCAGCAAGTCATGACCAAAATGCAAGAACGTAAGTTTGCAAAGTCTGAGCGCTTAGCGAGTGCACCTGAGCTACCAGTAAGTGCCAATGCAACGACTGCAACAGCTGAGAGTGTTGATAAGTGATAAGTGACGCGATTCAACGATATCCAACTTGGCAGTGTTAATAGGACTGATATAGTAACTACCCAGTACCTTGCTACGATACGACAAAAGACATAATAAGAGATACGATTATGAGCATTGAGATTCGCAACGTTAATAAAAAATTCGGTAACTTTACGGCTTTAGATAATATCAATATCACTGTACCGACTGGCAAGTTGACGACGCTATTAGGTCCTTCAGGCTGCGGTAAGACCACGTTGCTACGTATTATCGCAGGCTTGGAATACGCTGACTCTGGGCAGGTATTGTTTGATGAGTTAGATGTCACCAATACCCCTGTACAAAAGCGCCATATTGGTTTTATGTTTCAGCACTATGCGCTATTTCGCCACAAGAACATCGCAGACAATGTCGCCTTTGGTCTAACACTACTACCAAAAAATGAGCGACCTAGTAAAGCGGATATCAATAAGCGTGTGGCAGAGCTACTAGATCTGGTACAGCTCCCACAAGTGGCCAATGCTTATCCACATCAGTTATCAGGTGGTCAACGTCAGCGTATTGCACTAGCGCGCGCACTCGCTGTAAAGCCAAAGCTATTACTGCTTGATGAGCCATTTGGCGCGCTAGATGCCAAAGTACGTAAAGAGCTACGTACTTGGCTAAAAAACATCCATCATGAGCTCGGTATCACAAGCATCATGGTGACTCACGATCAGGAAGAAGCTCGCGCCGTATCAGATGAGATTGTGGTGATGAACCAAGGGCGAGTAGAGCAGGTAGGGACGTCAGAGGAGCTGATACATCAGCCAGCCAATGCGTTTATCAGTGACTTCTTAGATCTGACATAAGCAGTTGACGAGCCAATAAAAAAGCCTACTTATGTAGGCTTTTTTATTGGCTGCTCTCATCATCTTAGTTACAGTGAACTGAACTGTCGCCATTATGATACTTAAGCAGGTTTTGACTCGTCTTTGTCGATATCACTTGGGGCGAGTTGATCATAAGTGATGTCTAGAATATCCTGACACCACTCTGGTAAATCATCAGCGACCTCATACCACATCCATGTACCGTCACGTACACAGCTTAAGATACCTAATTTTTTCAAATGGTTCAAATGCCGCGATATCGTGGGCTGCGGCTGATCAAGCATGTCTACTAGATCGCCCACGCAACGTGTTTCTTTTTTGAAAAGAATTTGAAATATTTTTAGGCGTGTCGGATCAGATAAGACTTTAAACAAATCAATAGGTCGTATCGTAAAATTATTATCAGACATAGGAAAATTCCAATGGGCTTCGTTTATAGGGGTTCAATATAACAGCAGTCATCTACAAAATCGATTAAAAAATAAGCAAAATTACAGTTCATCGTTAATTCACTACCTTCGACAATATTCGGTTACATGCACGCTTATATCCACTTACATAAATAGATGAAAAAAGACATAGTAATACTGCTGCGACTAAAAAAAGATGTTAAATGTTATTGAAAATGATAATAGTTATCGTTATTATACTGCATATCGTGATTCATCGAATAAGTAGTGGTATTCAGAGGAGCCTGTTCATGTACGTATGTATCTGCAACAACGTAAAAGAAAAGCAAATCAAGGCAGCTATTGCATCGGGTGTCGATACCCTTGATGGTCTAAAAGACACTCTAGATGTGGCAACGTGCTGTGGATGCTGCGAGCCTATGGTTAATGACTACTTGGACGAGCATCATGCCAGTCTCGATGTTTTAGCATATGCAGTTTAAGTATATTTAGCGTAAGCTATTGTATTTCCAACATAAAAATATATATTCAATATATTGCATTTACTCTTTCATTATACATAAGGGGTAGGTTGCAAGCGTCCATATAACCTCTTTGATACACCGACCTACTTGCTACAGACTTGTATCAAGTATCCTGATTAGCAATTGTAGACAATTATAATTCTCAATTAGCATCTTATTCTTAGTTCACAACATTACATGCTATATAGCGCCTGTATGCTACTATATCTGTCTAAGATTGTAAGATGTTTTGTTGACTTTGCTCTTTACTGACCAGTTTACCAATCATGCTGTCCTTATATATTTAATTGTGAATATAAGGTGAAGTGCAAAAAATAAATAGAGGAGTACGCATTATGATAGGTAGCCAAAAAGTTATTGATTATTTGAATTTTTTGCTAGGCGGCGAGCTTGCCGCTCGTGACCAATATTTTATCCACTCAGAGATGTATGCTGAATGGCACTACGGCAAATTATATGATCGTATCCATCACGAAATGGATGATGAGACGCTGCACGCACAGGCGATTGTCCGCCGTATTTTGATGCTGAGCGGCACCCCTAAGATGACAGTCGATAAAATCAACATCGGTAGCACTGTTCCTGAGATGTTGCAGCTTGATTTAGATTTAGAGTACCAAGTACAGCAGCATTTAAAAGATGGCATCGCGCTTTGTGAAGCAGAGCATGACTATGTCACGCGTGAGATGTTGGTTGAGCAGCTAAAAGATACGGAAGAGGATCATGCACACTGGTTAGAGCAGCAGCTGCGTTTGATTGATATGATTGGTCTGCCCAATTACCTACAAAGCCAAATGGCTGAGGTGACTCCTAATCTTGTCTGATATCATAATAGACATGAATAAAACACCATAGCATTTAGTATAAATATGAAAGGGAGAGAGGTAATGAGAGGGGATAAAGAAGTTATTCGCGCACTAAACAAAGTGCTTGGGCAGTCGTTGATTGCAATCAATCAGTATTTTTTGCACGCGCGTATCGCTCGTCACTGGGGATTAGAGGCGCTTAACGATTCACTCTATAAGCAATCTATTGCTGAGATGAAGTGGTCAGATGATTTGATTGCGCGTATTTTACTATTAGGTGGCCTGCCAAACTTACAAGAACTGGGTAAAGTGTTGGTTGGTGAAGATGTGCCAGAGGTCATCGATTGCAATCTACGTTTAGAGAAACAGAAATTTAGTATTATTACTGATGCCATCACTCTATGCGAGACAAAGTCTGATTATGTCTCTCGTCAACTATTAGTCACTTTGAAAGATGGTAATGAGGAATATCAGGACTGGTTAGAGACCCAAGAAGATCTGATTGAGAGTATTGGTGCAGAGCGCTATATCCAATCACAGATCAACGATGATGACGCGCCTTAGGTCATTATTATAGATAAGCATAATATGAACTTGCCAGCGTACTATTGGTTTTGAGCCAGTGATACGCTGGCTTTTTTATGTGTGTACGCTTTGCCTCTAAAAGTAATGATGTCATCTATGACATGATTTTTGACAGCATTGTCTTTTAACGACCTTTAACGATGTGTATTTTTAGAACCGTTATCGTCAATATTCAATATAAGCCGCGACCGTCTTCAGGTTTTAGGCGCAAAAAGTATAACCCTGATAGTATCGTCAAGATCCCTAATATCCAGTAGGTGGTTTGGAAGGCGACTAGCGTATCCATTTGCAAGCGCTCACGCAGGATATTTAGTACCGCTGCCCCAAAAGCAATGCCGAAGCTAATAGCCAACTGCTGATTGACCGCCATCAAGCTATTCCCGCTACTGGTCTGCGCTCCTTGCAAATCACCGATTGTAATGGTGTTCATTGCACTGAACTGCATTGAGTTACAAGCGCCCATTATGGTTAGTATGGGTATAAACCACAACCACTGCGAGGCATCATTAAACTGCGCCAATACAATGATGAGAGAGCCCATAAATAAAGTGTTGTATACCAGAACCTTGCGATAGCTAAAACGCTGGATAATTTTGCTAACCCAAGGCTTGATACCGATAGCGCCAACAGCAATGGGGGCGAGCAACCACCCTGCCTGCGAGGGTGAATATTCAAACACCACCTGTAGCAGTAGCGGTAGCAAAAACGGCACAGCACTGATACCAAGGCGAGTGAATAGATTGCCAGTAATTCCAATACGAAAGGTACGAATATCAAATAAACTCAAGGGGAATAGAGGCGTTGATCGTCGCTTGGCATGCCAAACATAGGCGCCCATCAATAAACTCGCGCCCAAACCAAATAATAAGCCATAAAGTCCGCGCCCTGTATGTGAGCCAAACTCGACGGCAAGCGTAAACCCACAAGCGGCAGCGGCAAACAGTAAGAACCCTGTCCAATCCAGACGCTTGGTATCTTCAAATAAAGCAGGCACCAGTTTTTTGCCCATGATAAACCCTGCTATCCCCATTGGTATGTTAATCAAAAATATCCAATGCCAGCTGGCATACTGCACGATATAGCCGCCCAGTACCGGCCCTACCAAGGGCGCGACCAACGCTGGTATGACCGCAAAGTTCATGACGGTGAGCAGCTTATTGCGTGGGTATGACTTCACCAATATCAAACGAGCAACGGGCGTCATCATCGCACCGCCAATACCTTGTATCACCCGTGAACCAATCAAAAAATCTAGGGTAGGCGAGGCGGCGCACAGTACTGAGCCAATACAGAAGATCACAATCGCTGATAAGAACACACGACGGGTGCCATATTTATCTGCCAAGAACCCGCTGATAGGAATAAAAATCGCTAATGTCAGTGCGTAACTGATGACTGCCCACTGCATCTTTAAGGGAGACTCACCCAATGCTTGCGCCATTTGCGGTAATGAGGTATTCAAGATAGTGGCGTCTAAAATTTGCATAAACAGCGCTACCGCCAGTACATAGGGTAGATATTTATCTTGTGTCGGGGTAAGCGTTAGCATGTCAATCCCATTAGGGGTCTGATTATGAAGTAGGAAAGATCGTAGGTTTGCGATCAGAGTGCGCCATACAAGCTGAGTAGTATAAGAAAGCCTGAATGATAATAAAAGTGACTCAAGGTAACGGAACTTGCTGATAGACTATGTGGCGAGCTATAGCATTTTCCATACGGTATCTATTAATCGCCTAACGTCATTACAGGCATGGAATCGCAACATTGATTACAAGATAGGACTTTAATGTCAGTAGAGGTTGTCGTTATAGTAAAGTCTTGCCAGCCAGTGGTATTATCGAGTGACTAAGAAGACAGTCGCCAAACAATAAGAGCAAATACAAGCTGAATAATAACGAATAGTCATCACTAAGGATATTTTATGAGTACTGAAGCAACCGACAATGTACACAATGACAAATATGTACCACCTAAAGTCTGGACACAAGATAAAGATAATGGCGGTAAGTTTGCCAGCATCAATCGCCCAACATCTGGAGCACGCTATGACAAAGAGCTACCGATAGGGGATGCGCCGCTACAACTATACTCCCTAAACACACCCAATGGTGTCAAAGTAAATATATTATTAGAGGAGCTGGCTGAAGCTGGTATTAGTGGCGCTGAGTACGATGCATATAAAATTGATATCTCTCAAGGTGAACAGTTTGGCTCTGGTTTTGTGGAAATAAATCCCAATTCAAAAATTCCAGCCTTGGTTGACCATTCTGCAGATACCGCAGGCGAGCCTATCGCACTTTTTGAGTCAGGTGCTATCTTGATGTACTTAGCAGAAAAGTTTGACAAATTCTTGCCTTTATCACCAGGCAAAGCGCGAGCAGATTGCCTATCTTGGATTATGTGGCAAATGGGTAGTGCGCCTTTCTTAGGTGGCGGTTTTGGACACTTCTATGCCTATGCACCAGAGCCATTAGAGTACCCAATCAACCGCTATACAATGGAGACTAAGCGTCAGCTTGATGTATTGGATACTCATCTAAAAGACAACCTATACCTATGTGGCAATGACGAGGCTGACTACAATATAGCGGATATGATCGTGTGGGCATGGTATGGACAGTTGGTACTCGGTAAGCTCTACGATGCGGCAGAGTTTTTACAAGTACAAGACTATAAACATGTACAGCGCTGGGCTCATGCCATTGCTGAGCGCCCTGCCGTCAAACGTGCGATAGCATTGGAGCTAAAGCCAATCAACTAACCTAGACGTTGTAGGCTGTATAAGCATCATAGCAAGGCTGATAAGTGGTTCACTTATCAGCCTTTTTTGCTTTAATGTTGGTTTATGGATATAGGGACAGAGGTGCACTTTATTTTATGCTTACATAATGCTACATTAGAATAACAGATAGAAACATTGGTACGTTAAGATAGCGGTTTATTGTCGTAATGGACAGGTGTTTATACTTATTCGATTGATGGGTAATGACTATGAAGGACTATAACAACACGAACACAGGATCACTGCTGAGCTGTTCTGATCATTTGGGCGTCAATGGCTTGAGTGATGATAATGAGGTTGATCACCGCATGGATGTAAAGGGACGAAATTGTGATGCTCATAACGTGGATAGTGACGGGCATTTGGAGTCTGATGCTAAAATAATAAAAAACGCCTCTGTCTTTCGCACAAAAAACAAAATGCGCTTACCCATGATTGCCGCTATCGGGGCTGCATTGTTCAGTACAGCGAGTGTGTCACATGCACACACCGAATTTACCAGTCAAGACTGGCAAGTGGTCTGTGACAATACCCGCACTTGCCGGCTGGCAGGGTATCAAGCAGAAAATAACAGCGAGTTTCCCGTATCTATATTGTTGACACGCCGTGCAGGGGCAGATGCCGGTGTGGATGGCAAGGTAAAACTTGGCGGCGCAAGAGACAGCTCTTCTAAAGCTTTAATGCAGTTGGGTAACCGTCATCGAATATCCCTATCTATCAATGACAGAAATTACGGTGAAACCAAGCCATACTCTACAGCGGCAGGTAACGCTGAGCTCACTCAAGCACAGGTGACAGCGCTCATCAATGCACTGCAGAGATCGAGTAAGATCACATTGACGCTGCGTAACTCACGCTGGGAGCTTTCAGACAAAGGCGCTAGTGCGGTCATGCTAAAAGCTGATGATGTCCAAGGACGAGTAGGCACGCCAAGCGCTTTTATCACTAGTGATGGCACAGCGAAGTCGAATAGCAGCGTACTACCCCCTAGAGCGGTACCAGTATTACGTTTTGTAGAGCCAAGTGGTAAAGCTGATTCGAGTAATGACAAAAAATTTGTCATGAAATCTTCTCAATTAGCGTCATTAATGAAGAGCACAATGAAGGATGTAGATGGCGACTGCCCAAATCTATCGGACAAGTCTCCTTGGCGTGTCAGTCGTTTGAATGGTTCACAATTGCTGGCACAGCATGATTGCTGGACAGCCGCTTATAACGCAGGTGGCGGTGCATGGGTCCTCAATGACAGCAAACCATATAAACCGACATTGGTGACGACCAGTGCCACAAGCTACGACAAAGGTAAGCTGAGCTCAGTACAAAAAGGACGCGGTATCGGCGACTGTATGAGCAAAGTCGACTGGGTATGGACAGGACGCGCGTTTGAGAAAAGTCACGAGAGCACCACTGGACTTTGCCGACTTATCGACGCGGGCGGTGCTTGGCAGCTACCGACCTATGTCACTGATGTCAAAGTCGTCAGATAGTCATATATCGTATGACATCAACTATTTAATAGTCTCAATATTGATGATATAAAGCCTATTTACTCGGTATCTGAAGAAATAGGTACATATAATTTTTTATTGTGCTATACTGCGTCGCCACGTTAGCTCAGGCTATCGTGAATTATGAGATTGATAACATCGCCTGCGATTTTGGGTCTAGGATGACCATAAGTAATTGTTGCCGATGATTTTGTGTACTTAAATAACCTTTTTATGACAATATCCGTTATTTTTGACTCATATCTTATCTACTGCCCCATAAATAGGGTCTAGATTGGTTGCTGTTTGCCTTTATCTGCTTTGGACAAAGCATCGATAATGAGCGTATATCAAGCAAGGATAAGACACTCGGCACTACCACCAAAATACGTCAGACAGCACGAACGCATTTATTATAAAGACGCTAAGCTCTATTGGCTTGGTTTCTAACTATCGACAATTTTATATTGCTCGGTCGTCAGTTAATAAGAGCAGCGTGGTGAACGGTTATCAGTGGTATGCATCAAGTTTGCTGAATTTACAGCAGCTTATACTTACCAAGGATTCTTATGACTGACATCTTATCTACAATTGCCGCTGAAAACGGTATCATCGAAAGCACTGACACGCCAAACACTACTACAAATACTGAAGCGGCTGCTACTGACGCCACTGAAGAAAACAAAGTCACCTTTACCGATCTTGGCATTGCTAAGCCAATTCTTACTGCGCTTGATCGCAGTGGATATACCAATCCAACCCCTATTCAAGAACAAGCCATTCCTTTTGCATTAGCAGGTCGTGACCTTCTATTATCAGCGCAAACGGGTAGTGGTAAAACAGCCGCATTCGTTATTCCTGTACTCGATCGCTTGAGCCGTGCGACTAGCTTTGACAAGCTAACTAAAGCACTTATCCTAACGCCAACGCGTGAGCTTGCTCAGCAGGTACACGATAGCGTACGTACATACTCTAAAGACATGCGCGGTTTGTTCTGTGTGCCACTAGTTGGCGGCGCACCATACAACGGTCAGATCACTGCTTTGAAAAAAGGCGTTCAAGTTATCGTGGCAACCCCTGGTCGTCTACTTGACCATATCAATGCAGGCCGTGTTGATCTATCAAACCTAGAAGTATTGGTACTTGATGAAGCAGATCGCATGCTAGACATGGGTTTTGCTGATGATATCAGTGACATCCTTCGTGCAGCGCCAACAGATCGTCAAACCATCATGTGTTCAGCGACTTGGGATGGCCCAGTAGGTAAAATCGCGGCTAGCTTCACTAAGAACCCTGAGCGTGTTTCTATCAAAGTAGAATCTGCACACATCGAAGAAAAAGTGTACTACTGTGATGATTTTGAACACAAAAATAAATTGCTTGATAAGATTGTTTGCCATAAAGATATGGAACAAATCATTATCTTTGCTGCTACTAAACGCAGTACTGAAAAACTGGCAAAACAGCTACAAGAAGCCGGTCATAAAGCAAGCTTCCTACATGGTGACTTGCCACAAAGCAAGCGTAACCGTATTGTTCAAGACTTACGTAATGGTAAATGCAAAATCCTAGTAGCGACTGATGTTGCTGCTCGTGGCCTAGACGTGCCAGCCATCTCGCATGTCATCAACTATGATTTACCACGTCAGACAGAAGATTACGTCCATCGTATCGGTCGTTGTGGTCGTGCTGGCCGTACTGGTGTCGCCATCAGCTTATGTAGCATGGATGATCGTCCACAGCTAAATGCCATCAACCGTTACTTAGATCGTAAGATGGAAGTATGTGTTATCGAAGGTATGGAGCCTAAGAAAACGTACGTACCTAGCGAAAACAAAGGTAAAGGTCGTGGCCGCGGCCGTGGTCGTTCTAACGGCGGTGGTGGTCAAGGTCGTGGTCGTTCAAGCGGTGGCTATGCTGGTAAATCTAGTGGCGGTGGTCAAGGCCGTGGTCGTTCAAGCGATAGTGCCTCAACTGGCCAACGTGCTAGTAACGACAGCGGTTATCAAGGTAAGCCACGTGACTCATCTGGCAAGCCAAATGAGCGTTCAGGTGGCAAGCCGTATCAAGGCAAGCGTACTGGTGGTCCTAGCCGTGGCGATAGCAATGGTGTTCCACGTGGTGAGCGCGCTGCAACAGGTCGCGGTCGTCCAAGCGGTAGCCAAGGTCGTCCAGCGGGTCGTTCTGACAGCCGTGGCCAAGGTCGCTCTAACGGCGGCAACCGTGGTAACAACTCGTAGTACTGTTATATTGAGCGATTGATATCATTGATCGCTTATATATAGTAATAAAAGGCCAGATACTTGTTATCTGGCTTTTTTGTGCGTGTCTGTTTTTTATGTGGTCTTGCCATACTTTTAAGTACTTAGTGAGTGTTTTGGCTACTGTGGTTTTGCTATTTCAATCAAAGAGCATTCAGCAAATTAATCATTGATGGCTGCTTGCGCGAGTTTTTTGCCTTGTCTATACTGATTTACTTTTGTCTGTTGTCTGTCTTGGAGCACGTTGATGCCTGCCACCTCAAATCTAGCAATCGATAACTTGCCATTGGCCTTTGGTATTATCATGGCCATCATTGGTCTGGTTTTTTATACTCAGGGCTTGCCAGGTAAGTTTTGGCGTCGGTTTTATGCAGTATTGCCTGGTATTGTGCTCTGCTGCTTTATCCCAGCAACCCTAAACAGCTTAGGGGTATTCGCTGATGGGGTTGGCGCGCAAATTTATGGGTTTACCGCCACTTATCTGTTGCCAGCCAGCTTGTTACTGATGACGCTATCTATGGATGTACCCAAAATATTGGGCTTAGGCTGGAAGGCCATTGCCATGTTCTTTGCCGCCAGTGTCGCTATTGTTATCAGTGGACCTATCAGCTTAGGGATTGCTAAGTGGGTGTCACCTGCCATGTTCACTGACGATACGTTATGGCGTGGGTTTTCTGCAGTGGCTGGCAGTTGGATAGGCGGTGCTGCTAACCAAGCGGCCATGAAGGAGCTGTTTGGGGTCAGTGATGATTTGTTTGGTATGATGATTTTGGTCGATGCTACCAACGCCTCATTGTGGCTACTCGCTATTTTGGTCATGGCAAAGCATAGTGCCAAGATTGATCGATTCTTAAGGGCAGATACCAGTAGTATCGATAAAGTCATTAAAGCTGTCGAGAGCTATGAGCGCGATCATGCCCGCCCAGCGACTATCAACGATTTGATGGTGATGTTTGGCTTATGTTTTGCCATGGTTGGGGTCGCACACTTTGTTGGTGGACAAATTGCTGCCTTCTTTGCGCCATACAAATGGGCAGTACAATATAGCTTTGCCAGTTCATTTTTTTGGATGGTTGTCATTATCACCTTGATAGGGGTGGTATTTTCGTTCACCAAAATTCGTCGCCTTGACCATGTGGGCGCATCCAAAGTAGGGACGGTATTTATTTTTGTACTGATCGCTGCGATCGGTATGCAAATCAATCTGGCCGGTATCGTCTCTCAGTGGCGATTATTGCTCATCGGCCTACTATGGATGAGCATCCATGTCGTGATTATCTTTGCTGTGGCTAGACTCATTCGGGCACCGTTTTTCTTCTTAGCAGTGGGTTCTAATGCCAATACGGGTGGTGCATCGTCAGCGCCTATTGTTGCAACTGCGTTTCATCCGTCGCTTGCACCCGTTGGTGTCTTCTTGGGTATTTTAGGTTATGCCGTCGGGACATTTGGCGGTTATATCAGTACCCAGTTGATGCGGTTGGTCGTGTCTTAACCTACAAGTCACTGTTATCCTAACTTTAGTACTAAATAAAACCCGCATTAATGTGGGTTTTTTATTACTAAATACTGGAGAGCTTGAGTTATTGTTTTGTCTATCTATGCTATTGATACGTAAGCCCAGCCATGGCCTTGCATGGGTACGTGTTAGTATTTCTGGTAATTAAATACAGATAACTAAGAATACAGACAACTAAACATGTCAGGAATCAATACGACTAAATAGGAAAATAGCATTATGGTCAACCCAAAAGAAATAGAAAAGACGGTCAATAAGACTAGCGCAGTGAAAAATGCTCTATACAACCCTGATCAAGAAAATATTCAGGTTAGAGGTGCACGCGTTCATAATCTAAAAAATATTGATGTTGATTTACCGCGTAACGCGTTGGTGGTCTTTACTGGTATATCAGGCTCAGGAAAATCATCATTGGCATTTGGTACATTGTTTGCCGAGTCACAACGTCGTTACCTTGACTCGGTGTCACCTTATGCCAGACGCCTGATTGATCAGGTTGATGAACCAGATGTCGACGCTATAGAAGGGCTACCGCCAGCAGTCGCCTTGCAGCAGCAGCGAGGGACACCTTCTGTACGCTCTTCTGTGGGTAGTGTGACGACGATATCAAATGGTTTGCGCATGTTGTACTCGCGTGCAGGGGACTATCCAGCAGACCAAGCAATATTATATGCCGATGCATTCTCGCCCAATACGCCAGATGGGGCTTGTCCGACCTGCTCAGGTATCGGCCGTGTGTTCGAAGTTACCGAAGAATTATTGGTTCCAGATAACACCAAGACTATACGTGAACGTGCGATTGCGGCGTGGCCACCAGCCTGGCAAGGACAAAATCTTAGCCGTATATTGACCACACTAGGCTATGATATTGATAAGCCTTGGCACACACTCCCCCAAAAAACACGCGATTGGATTTTGTTTACGGATGAGACACCAACAGTGCCTGTCTATCCTGAATACAATATTGAGCAAACACGCGAGGCGATTGAAAAGGGCGAAAAGCCAAACTACATGGGTACGTTTACCAGTGCCAAAAACTTCATTTTGCACTCTTTTGCTACCACCCAAAGCCCGCGTACCAAAAAACGTGTCTCGCAGTTCATGCAGATATCTGAGTGCCCAGAGTGCCACGGCAAAAAACTAAAAAAAGAATCGTTATCAGTCAAATTTGCAGGTCTTGATATCGGTGAGCTCTCACAGCTCACGCTTACAGATATGGCAAAAAAACTAGAGAAAACTGCGCGTACCAAAGTCGCTGATGACACCCCAAACCGCGAGAAGGCTATTGTCGCTCAGCGTATTGCCAGCGATATACTCTCTCGCGTTGAAGCACTGACGAGACTTGGCCTGGGTTATCTCTCGCTTGAACGTACCACTCCGACACTTTCTCCTGGTGAGCTACAACGACTACGACTGGCGACCCAGATACGCTCGCAGCTGTTCGGGGTGGTTTATGTGCTTGATGAACCTTCTGCTGGTCTACATCCTGCCGACACACAAGCACTACTTTGCGCGTTAGATGAGCTGATTGCCGCAGGTAACTCCGTGTTTGTTGTTGAGCATGATGTCAGTGTCATCAGACATGCTGATTGGGTGGTTGATGTTGGGCCAAAGGCGGGTACGCGCGGCGGCGAGATCGTTTATAGTGGTCCGGTAGAGGGGCTACGCGACGTCACGCAGTCGCATACGGGTCGATACCTCTTTGCCGATAAAACATCTAATGCTCAATCAAAATCTAATACAAGGCAACCCTCAGCATGGCTTAAGCTTGCAAGTATCGAGCGAAACAACATAGCAGATTTAGACGTTGAGTTTCCGCTTGGGGTGATGACGAGCGTCACAGGGGTATCAGGATCGGGCAAATCAAGCCTCGTCAGCCAAGCGCTGGTTGATCTTATCAATGAAGCACTGGGACAAAAAACAATTACAGAGGCGCCAGTAGGTGAGGCTGATTTTCTTGAACAAGAGCTTGAGTCGGTAACCGGCGGAGAGATTGTTGCTGGCATGGAGCATATACGCCGTCTTATCAACATCAATCAAAAAGCGATCGGACGGACGCCGCGCTCGAACCTAGCAACCTATACAGGGCTGTTCGATAACGTACGCAAGTTATTTGCCGCAACCGAGCAAGCAAAAGCATGCGGCTATGATGCTGGCAGGTTTTCGTTTAATACGACCAAAGGACGCTGCCCAAACTGTGAAGGTTTAGGGTTTGTTAGTGTGGAGCTATTATTTCTACCAAGCGTCTATGCGCCTTGCCAAGTCTGTCATGGACAGCGCTATGATGACGAGACGCTTGCTGTCACGTATCGAGACAAAAACATCGCTGAGGTGCTGAATCTAACCGTTGAGGCGGCTCATGAGTTTTTTGCTGATGAAGCGCCTATACTGCGTGCCCTAGATGCGTTGCTACAGGTTGGGCTTGGATATTTACGCTTAGGTCAGCCGGCTACTGAGCTATCAGGCGGTGAAGCCCAGCGAATTAAACTTGCTACCGAGCTGCAACGCACCCAGCGAGGTGATACCCTTTATATACTAGATGAGCCAACCACAGGACTACATCCTGCTGATGTGTCCATGCTGATGACTCAGTTAAATGGTCTCGTCGATGCAGGCAACACAGTCATCATGGTTGAGCATGATATGCAGGTGGCTAGCAATAGCGACTGGATGATTGATATTGGACCGGGGGCTGGTGATGCAGGCGGGCTGATTGTCGCTCAAGGGACACCAGAAGAAGTAGCCCAATCAAAAGACAGTCGTACCGCACCGTTTTTGATGGTGTGATTTTATGGATATGACGACTGGTCTTTAAATTGGGTTTAAGGGCACGCCCTAGTAGAAAACACTACCCCCAATAACCATCAGGACATTTAGGCAGTTCAACCAAAGTGCGACGTAGCGCCTCTGACCATTGATGACGAATCGTATTAAAGTATTCATCATTCTCATCGATACGGCGGCCTACTGGTAAGGTTAAACTGTCATTGTCATAAAGCACAAAATCTATAGGCATACCTACTGACAAGTTTGATTGGATGGTTGAGTCGAATGAGAGCATCAAGGCGCGCGCTGCATGTCTCACATCCGTGTCGTAGCTGACAGAACGATCCAAAATAGGTTTACCATACTTGCTTTCACCCAACTGAAAAAATGGCGTGTCTTCTGTGGCTTTGATGCAATTGCCTTCAGGATAAATCAGGTATAGCTCAGGTGGCTGACCTTTGATTTGACCACCAAGCATAAATGAGCTGGTAAAAGCACCATCGCGACTAGAATTAGCGACTGATTTGGCATAGTTCATTTTTTCACGCATACATTCACCAACCATTTGCGCAGCATCAAACAAAGTGGCGACCGTATTAAGATTACTCTCAAGACGCTGATCAATGTCGTTTTGTAGTTTGTTGAATACCGCTTGCGATGTCGCTAAGCTACCAGCAGTCTGCAGCACCATGAAGCGCTCGCCTTCAATTCCGTATTGATACAGTTTTCTAAATGTCGATATGTGATCAACACCAGCATTAGTGCGCGTGTCACTGGCAAAAACCATACCGTCTTTTAGACGAATGGCAGCACAATAGGTCATAAGGTATCCTCAATAAATAAACGTAATAATAATAGCAAACGCTATGATAGCTTTGTGACCAGTACAAGACTGTAAAGATTTTCGTAGCCGCCGCCCATGCGCACGCCGCGTACAGGTGCCGTATCTAGATAATCTCGTCCAATAGCCACATATACGTGTGAGTTCGGCGTAAATGCCTGATTTGAGATATCAAAAGTATACCAGTAACCATCCAGCCACACCTCAGCCCATGCGTGACTCGCCATATGATTTTCGGTATGGTCATACAGATAACCAGACACATAGCGCGCTGGAATCTGTTGATCTCGTAGGACACTCAAAAATACATGCGTATGGTCTTGGCATACACCTGCACCAATCGCAAAAGACTCTGCAGCAGTTGTGCCCACATGCGTGACGTCTTTGACAAAAGGCATTTTCATGATAAGTGCATTTGCCATCGACTTTAGGCTGTCATGGGTAGGCGTTTTTAGATACGGCGCTGCAAATTCGCGCATCTCTTGTGAGCATTTAGTCAGCGGGGTTTGTACCGTAAATAGCAGGTAGGGGACATGATCCATGTCCTCCAAGCGTTCGGTTTCGGTGTTGATCTCAACGACACCAGATGCTTGCATCTGTAAGTTGTTATGTGCCTCGTTACGACTGAGCGTGAGCCAATCATTACCGAACCCGTCCTTTTGGCTGGTTGCCACTTTAGGAAGCATGACATTCCATTTATGGATGGTCTGGTGCGGCATCTGCATGGGTGTCATGCGTATATACTGTACACTACGCTGCGCTAGGTCATCGTAATAATAGTTGGTTTGATGACTGATTTGAAGTTTCATGGCATTTTCCTTATAGCATCTTTCTATTTTTTGTTTATTTCATATGTCTAAATAGGCCGTTATTATTGATTTTGGCTAGACACCTCTATTCACACTCTAAACACCCTGACGCAGTATGAGGTTGAACTCCTTGCTAATCAGCTCAAAGTCACTAAATTTCTTCGATCGAATCATCTGATTGGTCAAGCGGATAAGCTCACGCCAGCGGGTGTTCTCTGGTAATTGATTGATCCAGTACTTGAAGTCAAGGCTGATCTCTATTGAGTCCTCCTGCAATAAGACGGCCCGCTCAAGCTGCTCAAAGTGACGTCCCAATTGCCAGAAGCAAGTCACTGTTGGGTTCTCTTGCTTCATCGCTGCATTACACGCATGTAGCTGCAAAGTCGCGGCGCGATAAGTACCAGCACTTGATAGACGCTTAATCAAGTTATAGAGCTCAGCCGTATCTTTACCAATGACACCTTTGGCTTCTTGTACATTGTCTTCAATCGACTGCACGATATTGGGAATGATGTTTTGTTCCAGATCAGACACCATTTGTACTTTCATGGCTCTAAGGGACTCTTCACTATCGGCATTGAACCCTAAGTGACTAATCAGATGTTTGACCTGAGATTTTTTGAGATCACCTTTGATGAGCTGTTTCATGACATCGTCATAGTGATAAAGGCGTTCGCTGTATCGACCTAGCCATATTAAATGACTGGCGGTAGAGAGTAGCAGTATCATAGGTGCATCGTCTAAACTCTCGTAACCTGCCTCCAAGGGTTGTACGCGATCATAGTAGTTTGCATGCCCTGAAACGTTGTTTGACGCATTGGCGTCGACTGATGATAAAGATGTACACTTGCCAGCTGGCTGAGTCTCTGAATGACTGTCATCGACAATCCAAGTGTCTTTGATACCGCCGCCTTGTGATGAGTTGACGACTAAAGAGCCCTCAACCATGGCCACGCGGGTCAATCCGCCCGGCACAATATCTACCGTGCCATCACCGTGACTGAGAATAAAGGGACGCAAGTCGATATGTCGCGGCGCGATACCGTCGCTTACAGCCGTAGGGTTGGTCGAGAGCGAGATGGTTGGCTGGGCAATGAAGCCGGCTGGATTTTCAAGCAGACGTACGCGATAGTCTTCGATTTCTTCTTTGGTTGATGTCGGACCAATAAGCATCCCGTAGCCGCCTGAGCCTTGCGTTTCTTTTACTACCAGCTTGTCCAGATTATCAAGCACATATTTGAGATCGTCGGGCTTACGGCACTGGTAGGTCTCGATATTAGGCAAGATAGGCTCTTCATTTAAGTAGAACTTAATCATATCTGGTACAAAAGGATATAAACTCTTATCATCGGCCACGCCCGTACCTGGTGCGTTAACAATAACCACGTTGCCAGCGCGATACGCACTCATGAGCCCCGACACACCCAAGATAGAATCTGAGCGGAATGCTAAAGGATCAATATAAGGATCATCAATGCGGCGATAGATCACATCGACCTGTACCTTACCGCGAATACCCTGCATATAGACTTTGCTGTCCTCAACGACCAAGTCATAACCATGTACGAGTGGCACATTCATCTCATGTGCTAAAAAGGCATGCTCATAATAGGCACTGTTGAAACGTCCTGGGGTCAAAATGACGACTTGTGGATCATATTTGGAGGTTGAGCTGGCAAGACAGGCTTTAAGACGGCTAGGGTAGTCGCTAATACCCATAATAGGAGTATCAGCGAACATGTCGGACAGTAGTGTCTCTGATATGTTACGGCTTTCAAGCATATATGAGACACCTGATGGTGTACGCAAATTGTCCTCTAGAACACAAAACTTACCCGACTCGTCTCGAATCAAATCGATACCACTGATATGTGAGTAGATCGGTTTGTCGAGTTCAATACCCATCATCCATGGCTCATAGCAGCCACTGGCATACACATAGCTGGCAGGTACGATATCGGCTTTCATAATGGCTTGGTCATGGTAAATATCATGCAAAAAAGCATTCAGAGCGGTAATACGTTGCTTGCAGCCAGCCTCTATTTGTTTCCACTCACTCGCGGCAATAATACGCGGAATAATATCAAACGGAATCATACGCTCAATATTTTTGGCATCGCTATAGACCGTGAAGGTAACCCCTTTGCGGTAAAAGATGTTTTCTGCCTGTTCGTTTAGATAATTGAGGGCGTCCATATTGATGTTATCAAGCCAATCACCAACGGCCTTTGCAACTGGACGATACTGACCTTCGCTTATTTGGAGTTCATCAAAGCTGGGTGCTTGTGAGGGGGTGGCATCTGCTGAATTTTGTGATTGGTTTTGCGCTTGCTCCGAAACATTATCCTTATTTTTTATACTGGTGTCAGAGGTGGCTTTGGCTTTATTCGAGTTTTGCGTCTGACTTTGTTCTTTGGTTTGATCTTTTGAAGAGTCTTCTTGAGATTGACTCTGAGACTGGGATTGAGATGATTTTTTGTTCATAAGTACCTCACGTATCCTTGGTAAAGTTATACTTTATGACGACTACGCTGTCTGTGCTAAGCTAGGCAGCACTTGTATTTCGCCCAACAGGCAGTCTATCTCCTGTATGAACTATACAACGGTTACTGAGTAACATACAACAAGAGTTAAATAATAGGTTTTAGAAAATAACAGCTTGATGATGATAAATTTAATTTAATTGGTATAGAAACAGGAGCAGGCATGAAGCTACGGGGACGGTTTTCGCTGCTGGCGAGTATAGGACTCTCATTTGGTATCGGATTGACTGGGTGCAGTAGTGAACCACAGAACCAGGTATTGCCCGCTGGTAGTACGGTGATAGCGCTTGGGGACTCACTCACCTATGGCTATGGCGCTAGTACAGAGACAGCTTACCCTAGCGTGCTTGCTGACTTGAGCCAGTGGAAAGTGGTGAATGCAGGTGTCAACGGTGATACCTCTGCCGATGTGCTGGCTCGAGTAGAAGATATCACCAAACAGTCCCCTGATTTGGTACTGCTTGGGGTGGGCGGGAACGATGTATTGCAGCGTATTAAGCCTGATACGACCCGTGCCAATATTGAGAGAACGGTTGACACCTTACACTCTGCAAATATTGATGTCGTCCTGATTGCTGAACCATACCTAAGTGCCAGTGCATTATTCGGTAAAGTAAGTGACAATCCGCTGTATGAAGAGGTAGCTGATGAGAAGGACATACCTCTATACTCAAACGGCTGGTCAGCGGTACTATCTGATGACACACTAAAATCCGATAGAATCCATGCCAATGCTATAGGATATCGTCAGTTTGCAGAAGGACTGCATGATTACTTACAAGAGGAAGGTTTGGCGCCTTGAGCTTGTTCAGCTTAGGTCTTGAAGTTATAGTCTCTAAAAACTTAACTTGAGACTTCCCAATAAAGACCTGACACAAAAAAGCAGCGAGCGCAGCAACTGGCTCTCTGCTTTTTTATATAATGTTATTAGCAGCTAATTAGTTATTAGTAACGAATAAACAGTCACTTTGACTTATATCAATCTTCATCCTTCATGACCACTACCAAGCCTTTATCAGCATCTATCCTGCCATCACAGATATCTTGATAAGCACTTAATAAACCATCTACTCCGTCAAGCTCTTGAATGTTCAGCCATGAACTGGTCTTTGCCATGCTCATCATAATGTAGCGCATAGAGCGCTCATTGAACGCTTCAGGGCCCCATTCTTTCATACGCTGCTGCACATGACTGGGTGCAAAGAACTGCTGACTACGCGCTTGAATGATGCCCTCAGAATGTCTCGGCTCATCCCAATGGGTAAGACCGACATTACTGGTGTAACGCATGTTGTCGCCTAAGTGCTTATGTAGCCTACTCAGGACATCGGTATTGGCTGACATATCTACAATAACAGTAGGTTTGGTTGCATCAATTCGCTCAAGAGCGTCATAGCTCAATACACTGTCATAAGTATCAATCGAATCAACGAAGTCTGTATGGCGGTCCGAGGTAAGACCGACGACATGCAGGGCATCTGTATCCTCGGCCAGACCGTATGCCAAACCTATACTGGTCTTGCTCGAGGCACTGATGATAACGATCTGGTCTGCATCAAACCAATCATTACTCTTTAGTAAGTCATATAAGCAAAATGAGGTGAGATGCAGTACAAATAGCAGCATCCGCTGGTTGTCGTTGGCGCGAACATAACCCTGCTCATGATTGACGCGCTGATATAGGTTATAACCAGGGGGTAGCTCGGCGCGGTGGGTGCTACCATCCATCAGATTGGTTTGCGTGACGCGTTTGGGCGTGATGATCAGCTCGTTCGCTGGCGGGAAATAACCGAATAGACGTTCACCAACAGGTAGGGCGTCGCTACTAGACTCCACTACATCACCAAACCCCCATACGGGAATGACTCCCCATTTCTCAGGCTCGTCACCATTCGGCGGAAAAAATTGCCAATATCGCAGCTGATTACCCATGACAGCGTAAGTAATATTATTAGCTGTAAAGGCAAAGCGATCGACTTTGACACGTACTTCACCCTCATTGAGGATACAAGCTGGTGTTTCCTGTAAACGTGCTTTGGAAAAATCTGTTTTGTTGGTCTGAAATTCTCGCATGTCTATCTCCTTGGTAACTATCTGTTTAGGCGTGGGTAGCATTAGTTTGACGCTCTGCATTGATTTGCACGACTTCACCCATCAGTTTAGGCATATTGGCGGCGGCTTGTGGCATCGCTTTTTTTAGACGCTGCAAGATAGCCAGCTCTTCAGGCGTTCTACTCTCACAGGGCTGTACCAACTTGGTAAAACCGTCCAAGCGATTGTTCACCAACCATTCACGTAGTGCAGGCTCTTGTGACCAGCGCATCTGGTTTTGCATTTGTGCCACGATACCTACCAACCAGTCCGTGTCATGATTGGGTAGTGGTACCACGCGGCATAGATTATTTTTGATGGCGTCATCATCATAACTGGCTTCAATGTGCGCGATAAATGCGGCACTAAATACAGGCTGGTAAGTACGCATATTTTGTACGATGATGGTGTTATCCTGAAATACGGTATAGGTCTCTGTTACTGGTACCGCACGGGCAGAGCAATCAATATGCATAGTGTTGGTCGTCGTTGGGATATGCGTATCAGCAAAATAAATAGTGTCTTTATCTATGCGAGTGATGCGGCCCTTACGTATGATGTTTTTGACTCGGCGTAGCTGTTTTATCTCTTCACTACTGACGGTGGCACCATGGAACATTTTCGGTCGTACATTTGGATCGATGCGCATCAACACGCCACCTTGCTCTAAACGATCAAACAAATCGCTGATACTTTTAGCTTCAGCAATTGCCTCTGCTTGAGTAGCCTGTGCCCCAATAGTATGCACAAAGAAGTCGCGTGATGGTTGAGTGTTTTTGCGATCAATCAACCAAGCATCCCTAGGCATAATCCACGTGATCTGATCAGGGTCAATTTGGTTTTCTAATAGCCACAAAACTGCATCAATACCTGTTTTACCTCCGCCAACGACCACATAACCATCGCATGGTTCAGTGAGGTTTGGTAAGTCGTTCAATGGACCAAATTTGACGCCATCAGCAATGTCAAAGCTTGGCGTGTGGGTTGCTGGCACGGAGGTTTTGAAATAAGTACCATCGATGACCTTTTTATTGACTTTGACCTTGTGAGTAGTGCCTGACAGCAATGATGTAAAGTGACCCTCTCCTTGATACTCACACATCGGGAAGTACTGGACACGCCCGCTGGGTAAAAAGGTATGTCGCATGACTTTATCGTAGTAAGACATGATCTCAGCGCCTGTCGCTAGCTCAGACAATCCTTTATTTGAGCCTATATTATCAAGGGTACTGCCGCATAGCTCGCGCGAACTGACGCCATAGAATGATGATGGCTGATGTAGTGTGACAAATGAATAGGCATCATTCCAATGACCGCCTGGCTTATGATGCTTATCAACGATAATGATATTGGCATCTGTCTCTGCTAGCAGTACGTCAGCAAAAGCCATGCCGACTGCACCACTGCCTATAATTAGGTAGTCCGTTTCTAGTTGTTTAATACTCATCGCATCCTTGCTCCTAAGGTAATGGTTCATCCATGATATTTAATAACAACTGTTTGTATATAACAGTGTTATATACTAAAATAACACTGTTATAATTGTCAAGACATAGTGAGAATCTAATGGACGCTAGAACTAAAATCCTAAATGCAGCCTCCCAACTGTTTTTGGAGGGTGGCGGGAGTGCTTTGAGTGTACGTGCTATCTCTAAGCGTGCAGGACTATCGACCATCGGTATATACAGTCATTTCCAAGGTAAGCAAGGTATATTAGATGCATTGTATATCGAGGGGTTTCATCTGGTACGTGAAGCCATGGATGTCATACCTGATGATGGCAGAGCCAGCAAAGCGCAGGTACTAGAGTCATGCCTGGGATATCTCAACGTGGCTGAAAAATATGAAGCGCATTATCGGCTAATTTTTGGAGAGTCTGATGCAGGCTATCAGCCATCAGAGGAAGCCATTGCTGCACGGGACAGCGCATTTGCAAAATTGGTACGAGTCGCAGGATCTTACTTATCCGAAGATACGAGTATGATAGAGCGTCAGCAAATCGCTCTAGACATATGGGCAATTGTGCACGGGTATGTCAGTATCAGTCATCATGTGGTATTTACTGATGGTTTGGACTTGGACTGGAAATCAATGGCGCTGCGTGTAGTGGAAGTACAGCTTGATTCGATAGGTTAGAAGAGGATGAATAAGGTAAAAAATAGTCCGATTTTATGAGTAATATAACGCTCATAAATTTGTAAACTATTTTAATATGATAAATATATTACTCATAATCAATAAATTCTATATATAATGAGTAATATATTTATCATATATCTGAGTTGATATGACTGATTTATCACTAACCATACAAGCCTTTCTTGATGATAGCTGGCAAGACATTGCTAAGCTAATATTTAATGATGACAAAGAATTGATAGAGCTTATATATAGTGATGAAACGACAAGTCTGTCTCAAGATAATAAAGGCAGTGATAATTATAGCTATGAGCATTTTTTAGCTGATAATCACTTTGCCGTATCTATCAATTATCCTGTAGAACTATTTGGTACGACAATAACAAAGGGTTGGTTACCTGTCTTAGATGACATGATACCAGCTGGTGCTAGTCGCAGATATTGGATGCAACGTTTAGATTTGACGCGGCTATCAAAGGCAGAGCAGGATTATGAGCTGCTCAGGCGTGCAACTATCGCACCGATAGGTCATTTGCGTATCAAAGAGGCTGTCCCTCTGCCTACACAAGACGAGCAGCGTTTATTTACGCTGGCTGATATAGCAGATCGTGACGTCACTTTTTTGGAGTATGCAAGTGAGCAGGGCGCCATGGCGGGCGGTGCAACGGGTGCTGGCGGTGAGGCTCCCAAGTTACTATTACGCTGGCGTGATGACGAAGCGATTTGGATCGATAATCAGCAACTGGCGGACAGCGAGGATAGGTATTATTTGGTCAAATACCCTCGAGGTCAGCGGACGAGTCTAGACTGTGACATCTTGCGTGCAGAGTATCATTATTATCATGAGTTGACGGCTATGGGGTTTAAGACGGTTGATATCGATGGTATGAGGCTAATCGAAGGTGATAGGTATCCTTCATTGTGGTTGCCTCGTTTTGATATTCAGATAGGTCAGTCAGCTTCGCCTTATAAGCGCTTTGCGATAGAGTCTATTTATAGCATGCTGAAAAAGGGTGCAGGTGCTATGTTGGATCATCATGCAGTGATACATGAGCTCATTGCACTCATTGAAAGCTCAAACATGGTGGATGAGGGCTTTTATTTTGATAAGCAAGCCTTTGTCATCGAATGGGTACAGCGTGATTTATTAAATATTGCTTTTGGCAACTCAGACAATCATGGACGTAATCATGCTTTTATGCGAGATGCAGACCAGATTTGGCTGACACCTATATACGACTTTGCACCGATGCGTGCAGACCCTGAAGGGATACCGCGCAGCATAAAATGGAAAACGGCAGATGCACGGTCACCTGATAAGCTTGAATCAGGAGGTCGTTATCGCTTTGATTTGATCGCTGAGCAACTAGCAGACGTAGTACCGCCTGAAGTGTTATTAGGCGAGCTTAAAACCACAGCCAAAAATCTGTTGAATTTGAAGACGCGCTTAGCTGCTAGGGGTGTGCCTGAGCGCATTTTATCCTTTCCAGCCATTGGTTTTGATTATTTACCCCAAAATTTAGAAGCATGGCGACTGCTGAATTAACATGACCCATATGAATTGCATGATATGCATAATTGAGAAACTTAAAGATCGACCGATAGCACAGGCACTATCAGACGTATCGAAGATAAAGGTAGGATGATGAATTACCATAAAGATATTCATGAAGACAAGGTTTTACTCATCAATAATAACCAAAAACAGCGTGCATCAAAAAACGCACTGCCACTTGACAGTCATGCACGTAAGGCATTCAAAAACAACGTCATCGAACAGTTACAAGATGGCATAATCACTCAAGGCGAAGCATTAAAGATATTGCGTGTACAAGTATTAAACGTACGCCAAGAGCAGTTTGCAACGCTTGTAAAAGTATCGCGTAAGACGATATCAGATATAGAAAATGATAATGGCAACTATAGTGTAGATCTGCTTAATCAAGTATTTCGCCCATTTGGCTTGCAGGTAGGCTTAGTACCAATGAAAAATAGATAATATATAACTTTAAAATAGGGTAGCGACTATGTTTGGCATTATAAAAGACTGGCGTGAGCAGCGTATATTAGACAATAGTGAATTCACTCATGCTGATTGGGTGCAGGCTGCCAAACGTATCGTTATCTTAGATCGGTTAAATGCTGATGAGAGGTCACATTTATTTGATTTAGCGACTTTATTCTTAGCTGACAAATCAATCACTGGTGCCCATGACTTTGAGATTACCGATGCTGTTAGACAGTCCATTGCACTACAAGCGTGTCTGCCGATCTTAAACCTAAGTCTTGAATGGTATGCTGGTTGGTCATCTATTATCATTTATCCTGGCTCATACAAGAGTAGCAGTAGCACAGTAGATGAGTTCGGTATTGTCCACGAAGGTACTCAGCACCGTAGTGGAGAAGCATGGCTGCGCGGGCCTGTCATTCTCTCGTGGAAGGATGCCAAGCATTCGGGTGAACGTGACGGGCACAACGTAGTTATTCATGAGTTTGTCCATAAGCTCGATATGATGAATGGCCGCGCCAATGGCTTTCCACCAATGCAACCCGATATGGATCCTGCGCGATGGACAAAGATTATGAGCCGTGATTTTGAGGATTTTCAAACACATCGCAAGTCAGGTTTAGATCGCTATGGAGCGACCAATCCCGCGGAGTTTTTTGCGGTGCTTAGTGAGGTGTTTTTTGAAACCCCGCAAAAGCTGTTAGATGCTTATCCCGATATTTATGAGATTATGGTGAAGTTTTTTCGTCAAGAGCCTCTCGAGTCAAAACAATAAAAAATTCTTTTAAATGAATATATATTATTAAAAATCAGAAAAGGGTAGTACGCTACGATAATTCTTCCTTAATTTTAGTATCCATCTTTGAAGTCTTTAAGTCGTCCATTGATCGTTAATAACCGCAATGAGATAACGTTTGCCTTGATATTCATCAAATACCAAGCGTAGTACGCGCCAGTCCATACCGGCATACGCTTCAGTACCATTATTATAAAACTCTACAACCTCAGCTTGTGGGTATATCTCTTTTAAATTATTGATTGAATTACCATTGTTAGTTGATTCGTTAATCCTAATGGCTACGTTATCGAACGTTTCACCATTCACCCATGTATCCAAATATGTAGGTAGTGTCGTGATGAGTAAATCGCCAGTGCCGTCTTTTTTGCCCCAAGTAAAGCGAATATTGGACTGACTCAAATATTGCTTATATTGCATGCGACTAAAGACTTTATCAGATTCAGGACGTACATAAGCATACATGGAAAAACGAACGCCGCGTGTGGGATGAATGTCATTAGTAATCCTAGAAAAGTCCTTATTTGCCAGTGCGTGTTGTATACGTAATGCTTGCTGTCTAAGGGTTTGTTGACTTATATCAGTACTGATAACTGTTGATGGACTACTCATAATCTGAGAGTTGGTAGTTTCGACGGGCTCAGCGGCAGACTGGCAACCAGTCGCAGTCAAAGTAGCTAATAAGAAGCTACTACAGGCCAATGTTACAGGTTTTTTCTTATAAGAAGTGGTCAATATAGCCATAGAAACGGTCCTTGGCAATGAATGAATTAGTCCCGTAAATCATCGTAGAAACCGATAAAGGGAACAATATAAAAGCACTATGTAATCAAGATCTTGGTAAGTAAACCTGAATGATACGATATTACATCATAGTCCTAATATGGCTATGATGTAATAGACCGTAACACTTATAGGATAAAGCTTGTAGAGACTGACATGTCAACGTATAGAACGCTAACATTGCTATCAATCATAGGACTGACAACCGTCGGTAGTGCTATAGCAGATGTAACACAAATAGATGACACAAAAGCCGCTATGAAAATCGCTGCCATCACCAAGATGTATAAACAAGACATCGATGACGAAGGTTTGAGTAATCCTACCGTGTTACGGCAGTATGCTGATGATGATCTGCAAGCAGCCATACAGCTCGAACAGGATTATTTTGACAAGCACCAAATGTCATGCAATGTAGATTACGATGTGCTGTGGAACTCTCAAGATCCTGACTATACGCAGGATAAAAAGTTTTCAGTAACTGATAAAGGATTGGTTCACGTCAGCTTAGCGCAAGGTAGCGATATTTATTATGAGTTATCATGTGATGATAAGAGTGCTAATTGCCAAGTTGCAGACGTGATTTTAAACAAAGATGGCGATACTTTGCGTAATCATTTGCTTGAAACTTGCCGCTAACAACGGCCAAACTAATATTGAAAATACTGAGCCAAGATAAAACACACGGCAAAGAATATAAATTATATTATGACTAACTGCTATTCAGTCATTTACTAAAACCGTTGGTTTGTTTTCGTATAATGTATATTATGTTAAATAAGGTCTATAAAAGATTGTGTTCATAGATTATGTTCATAGTTCCTTGTACATTAAGTACATGAAAACCAGAATAAGTTAAAACTATTCTATTATTTGAGTTGTCGCAAAATTTGCGACAACTGCTTTCTAAGTATTTAATAAATTATCGCTATTATTACTATGAGCTACCGAATCATCCTCGGTAATCTCAATTTCGCAAATGACATTTTGCGGAATGATTCAGATCTGGATTAGTACTATTGTCTGCAACCCAACCTTTATTTCAAACTATTTATTATTCTCAATTGAGCGCTAGCCTAGCGCTTAAACCCAACCTTCTTCTAACAGGTGCTCAGTATTGCTAACTTTGAACTCATTGCATAAGTCATAAAACGCCATTGGATCTTCAACATTACCGAGCAGCTCACGTTTATTTAGTGCCACAAACAGAGCCAGTGCGTAGGCTGCATTATGAATAGATTTTGCAGGATTAAAAGTAATATCAGTAAAGGCTTGATATTGCATTACCTCTTCATGCAAATGAGGATTTTGCTTGAGCGCATTCACATATAGCCAATCATAAAACGTCGTCAATGGCTCTACGCCCCATTCCATACCGAAGTAGTCGTAAACAGTGAGCTCTCCTGATGTCATCAATCGCTCATCTTTTCTGGCTTGTCTGGGTGCTACAGTCAACAAGTCTTCATAAGGACCACCATCTTCAAACACCATACTGGCTTGAAAGGCATTTTCGACACTATACTGCTTGCCATCATACTCATTAGTGATTTGTAGGCTAAATGGACTCAGCGGAAAACTCAGTTTATTGCCCGATTTACTGGACAGCTCCAGCACTTGTTTAAACCCATACTTTTTACGAATGACTTGATGCAAGTCATTGATCGTTTTTTTCTTTTGTCTACTCGCAAATCCCACATGCCGCTCAACTCTTACCATATCTGTTTTTACCAGATTATCACTGTTGACTTTGGGCATGAATACAGGTTTATGTTCTATAGCGTTTTGTGTTGGTTCCATAGTAATTCACCTTAATATCAATAATCTTTTATAAGCGCTCTTTTATGCTCGACCTACTATACTCCTAACTGATTACTCTATTCTCTTGCTCAGCGTTATCCGTTTTGGCTAATAACTCTTGGCAATCTAATACCACTGCTTAGTCTGAAATAAAATATATCAAGTCAACGCTTGCGATGGCAGTTTATCTTATTCTTTGTCATTTATCCTACCCTATTTAAATATTATTGATATCTTCTATAGATTCGGCGTAAGTAATCCATAAAACACTCACTGCTATTTTTAGATCTCTACGATCAATCATCTGTTACTTTTAGAACATATTTATTTTTAGGATAAAAGATACAAATATAGACCTCAAAATACGCTCTCCTACTTGCATAGAACCGTACTACCACCCTGTTTATTATATTCTATGCAAGTATAAGGCTACTGATTTAGTAAATAATCGTCTGTAGCGCTTACCAAATAAAGTGTTTGGCTTATTTTTTTATAAATTTATGTCTTTAAATAGTGGTTAAAAATGCTCTATAACTCAATTTTTACGTAGTCTACTGGATATATAGGTAAATATGGTACAATTATCCCCAAGTGAACCTTGGGGATAATTAAACGTTTCAGACCTTGTAAAATAAGATATTTTTTATTTTTAGAACAAATACCAGTGTCCATATTGGTGTCCAATGACTATTTGTACGTTTTTGAAGAATACTCTTCTTTGGTTATTAACCTTATGCAACTGCCCAATCAAATTTACGGATATACCTTATGGCTGTCGATCACATAAACGATATCAATAAGCTTGAATACCGAGACAAGGACTATTCAGTTAGTGTCTCAGGTGTGGCAGGCTTGAGCATTCGTGTCTACCCAAACGGCAAAAAAGAATACTACCTGCGTTACTCTCATCCGCATATCGAGGGCAAGCGCCCCAGAATGATGCTCGGTAAAGTTGAAGATATTGATTTATATGAGGTGAAGTACAAAGCCGAGACTATCCTCAACATGGTCGCCAAAGGCTCTGACCCTAAAGCTATTCAGCAAAAAGAACAAGTCAACAGATACACACACCTCAAAAATGCAACGTTTTCTGAGATTGCACAAGCATGGCGCGATCACAAGACAGCAGGTCGCCACCAAAATAAGTCTAAAAGATTCGCATTTAGTGACTCTACCCTCAAATTTTGGGATTTATGTTTGGGGTATATGTGTAGCGAGATTGGTGATTTGAGAATGAACGACATCACCAGCGAGATGATACTTAGTGTGTGTGAGTCAATTCAAAATAATGACAATCAAGCGACTTTCGTTGGTGCGAGCACTCGTTTGTATACGGAAAAAGTGTTTTCATTTGCTGTTGCCCGAGGATTATGCGATAGAAATGTGGCGATTGATACCCGTGGTGAGCTAGCACCTGCCAATTCAGGCAATCACTTGCCAGCCATTACTAAGCCTGACCAATTTGCGACGCTTCTAAAAGATATGTCTGAATTTAGAGGTGCAAGTAAAGTCACATTAGAGGCTATAAATCTACTACCTTATGTATTCGTACGTAGTATCGATCTGCGATCGATGCGCTGGGATGACATCGATTGGGATAATAATACATGGGCATTCTCCCCTACCAAAGGCGAAGGACGCGACGACATGGTCTCGCACTTAGTTATTCCCTTAGCCACGCAAGTAATTGTGCGATTACGAAACATTCAGTCAATTACTGGGCATAAGGAATATGTATTCGCGTCGATGCGCGGTTCAAGTAATGCGTATATCAGCAAAGCGACGTTGGTACAGGTTTTTCATCGGCTCGGATATAAAGACGTGCAATGTGCACATGGATTTCGAGCATCGGCTAAAACCTTGCTCATGGAACAGCCTGAGCTACGCTATTCAGATATCGTCACAGAGTTACAGCTGGGTCACAGGATAAAAGACACACATGGCGGGGCCTACAACAGACTCGATGAAATCGATACTAGGGTGCAGATGATGCAGGATTGGGCCGATTATATAGATGAGCTGCGAGGTAAATAAATTGTAAGACAATCATAGAACGTAATTAGGACAAACTTGTACTAAAACCAGTTAGATATATGAAGAAAGTTAGAAACAAACCAAGCCAAACATAAGCAATAGTATGATGAGGGTCAACAAAACAAACAATTGACCATTAACATTAAGCAGGTATCACCTATTTATGTTAAATTGCAAAAAACCATAAGGATATTGCGCATAAGATAACCATAGTATTATATCCATTCATTTGAGAAGGAGTTTGAAGATGACACTAGATAACAACGTACTACGTAAACGCACCAGCCTGTTGGGTTCATTATTAGGTGATGCTATTTCTCGCCAATCTGGTGAGCAGACGCTAGATACGATTGAGACGCTGCGTAAAGGCTTTATTCAACAGCGTCGTGAGCCGAATGAGGCACATAAACAGCAGCTTATCGATTTTATTGCTTCTTTGGATAATCAAACCTTAAAAAACGTCATACGCGGCTTTTCTATCTATTTTTTCCTAGCCAATCTAAGCGAAGAGAATTACTTACGTGAGCAGCGTCATGCGCAGCGTATGCAGTCTGAGCAAAGTTGGGAAGGATCATTTCGTCGTACCTTACTTGAGTGTCGTGAACGCAATATCGAGCCTGTTCAAATGCAAGAGCTGATTGATCAGCTAAAGTTTACACCTGTATTTACGGCGCATCCTACCGAAGCGCGTCGCCGTACTACGATGAATATCTTACAAAGTCTATTCACACATAGTGATGCTTTAAACAACGTGACCGAAAACAGCTTCGCCTACGAGCAAGCAAAAGAACAAACGGCGCAAACGATTGATCTATTATGGTCGTCTGATGAAGTACGTACCCGTAAGCCGTTGGTATATGATGAGATTAACAATGGCCTGCATTACTTTAATGCCAGTTTGTTCAACGCCATTCCTAAAGTGTATCGTAATATCAAAAAAGCCATTGTCGATATCTATCCAGAGCTCACAGACTATCCGCTACCTGCGTTTATGAGCTTTGGTTCATGGATTGGTGGTGATAGAGATGGCAATCCTTTTGTGACTTTTGAGACCACAGAACTTGCTGTATTGATGCATGCTGATACCGTGCTGCGTCACTATCAAGTACTACTCAAAAAACTGCGCCGCCAGCTGATTCATAGTGACACCATTGTCACCGTCTCACCTGACGTATATGCCAAAATCAAAAGTTATGATGAGCTCGATCAGCGTGTGTTTGACTATAACCTAGATGACTATGGCAATGAGCCATATCGTCGCCTGCTCTCTATCATTCTGACTAAAGTCAAAGCCACCAATCGCCGTATCCAAAGCAAAGGTACGGATATCGAGGCCGAAAAAGATGCCTATGCCAATCCAGAAGAATTACTAGAAGATCTGCGCATTATCCGTCGAAGTGTCAATACACACGATACGGCACACGCAGAAGGATTACTTCTAGATGTGATTCGTTTGGTCAAAACTTGCGGCTTTCATTTGGCAGCGCTGGATATCCGTCAAGAGTCGTCATACCATGGCGAAGTGATTGCAGATATCTTTGCCAGTGCTTCTAACCTGCCTGATTATCAAACGCTAAGCGAAACCGAACGTCAAGAGTGGTTGACGCGCTTGCTAGAAAAACCAGGCACGCCGCTTATCTATACTGACAACCTGACAGACAAAACTCGTGAACAATTGTCACTGATAAATTCGGTCGCTACTCTACGCAAACTGGTGGGACAGGCTACTTTTGGTAGCTATGTGATCTCGATGACCAACAATGCTAGCCAGCTACTAGAAGTGTTGCTATTGATGCGGTTTGCAGGCTTATGCAGAATTGATGACGAAGGCCAGTTGTCTGCTGATTTGCCAGTTGCACCATTGTTCGAAACCATTGAAGATCTAAAAAATATCGATAAAATATTGCCTGCCGTGTTAGATAATCCACTGTATCGTGGCCTGCTACAGAATACGGATAATACACAAGAGATCATGCTGGGTTATTCAGACTCATCAAAAGATGGCGGAATCATTACCTCAGCATGGCGACTTTATAGTGCCCAGCAGACTATCAATAGTATTGCTGAAAAATACGACATCAAAACGCGGTTGTTCCATGGTCGTGGTGGTTCAGTCAGCCGTGGTGGTGGATCAACGCACAAAGCCATTGCCGCACAGCCAGCCGGCACGCTACATGGGCAGATTAAAGTAACTGAGCAAGGCGAAGTGCTCTATGCTAAGTATGCCAATACAGATACTGCTGTATTTGAGCTGACCATGGCCATCACGGGTACACTCAAAGCCTGCTCAACAAGGTTTGTGGTACAACCGACCGAGCTGCCAGAGTATGAAGCGCTGTTTACACGCTTAGCGGACGCGGGCGAGCAACGTTATCGCGAGCTGACGGATCACACCGAAGGGTTTTATCAGTTTTATTCAGAGGTGACGCCTGTACAAGAGATATCTCTATTAAATATTGGCTCACGTCCTGCCCACCGCAAAAAAGGCCTCCCAAGTAAAACTACCTTAAGAGCCATCCCTTGGGTATTTGGCTGGTCATTGGCACGCTTTACCCTACCTGCTTGGTACGGCGTCGGCAGTGCCCTAGATAGCGTTAGGGCTGACGAAGCATTGATGAAAGAGATGAACGCTAAATGGCCGTTCTTTAGTGTGTTTATGAGCAATATTGAGATGGCCTTTACCAAAGCCAATATGAATATTGCCGAGGCCTATAGCCAACTGTGTGACGATGAGCCGTTACGTGAGAAAATTATGAGCGAAGTCCTCGATGAACATAAACTAACCTATTCAGGATTGAACTCCTTGCTTGAACAAGGTTCTTTATTGTCTAGCCAGCAGAATCTTGCTTCATCTCTGCAGTGGCGAGACGCTTATCTAGACCCCATCAACTATATACAGATTGAGCTATTAAAGCGTGCCAGACAGCAAGATACTGTGAGCAGTGACGATTCTGATGACATTAACGTAGAGGATCCATTAATCCGTAGTATCAATGCACTGGCAGCGGGTTTACGCAATACCGGTTAGAGCCGTTTTGGGACAAACAAAACACTTATATCAATTGAGGCTTCGTTCGCGAAGCCTCAATTTTTTTTAAAACCCTTCAAAAAATAGCTCACCAAATATTAATCGCAGTTTAGTACTGCGTTGATTGATATTGCCCATTAGGTGATTCGTAATTCAGTGTTTGAATAACCGATCTCAGCAATATACCGTAAAATATATTTTTACTTCATGTATATGTAGGGTCTGCTCCAATGGAAATGCCTCAAGCAACACCATCTCTAGACATCGCCGTAGCAAATGACTTTCAAATAGAATCCGTTGCACTCATTGACCGTGCTATTCAAATACGCTGGAGTGATGGTATTAATAGTACGTATCACTATATTTGGCTACGTGATAACTGCCCATCGGCTTTTCATCCGCAAACTGGCGAGCGTAGCTTTGATTTACTGAGTATCTCAAAAGATATCCATCCGCTATCCGTCTCTTTTGATGAGACAACACTGACGATTGAATGGTCAGAACAAAAACATGTCAGCCACTTTGAACAAAGCTGGTTACGTGAGTTTGGTTATTCTAGTGCATTGGCCAAGGACCATAGCAGTCCTTATGAAAGCTGGGATGGCACGTTTATTGACCACATTCCTATGTATGACCAACAGAACATCATGACCAGTGACAGTGCTTTATATGAGTGGATGAGTGCGCTGGATAAATATGGGCTTACTATCATTGATAATATGCCAGATGACTCTGATGCTGGTGTACAGACCGCCATGCGAGTTGATTACCTGCGTCAGACTAACTTCGGTATGACATTCGATGTGATATCAGAAAAGTCACCGATTAATTTGGCTTATACCTCGCTCTCATTACCTTTGCATACCGACTTACCAAATCAGGAGTTACCTCCAGGCTATCAATTTTTGCATTTTTTGAGTAATGAAAGTATAGGTGGCGAATCTACTTTTGTAGATGGGTTAAAGGTGTTAGAAGGGTTACGAGAAGAGCAGCCTGAATATTTTTGCTTGCTTGCAGAATATGCCATCCCCTTTCGTTTTCATGACACTGCTCATGATATCTGTGAGCACCACCCCGTCATCAATCTAGACAACTTTGGTAATATTGTCGAAATCAAATACAACGCCCATCTTGCAGATGTTTTTGATTTACCAAGTGATGTTATGTACGACTACTATCTTGCTTATCGAGAGCTGATGGCTCGATTAAAAGACAGTCGCTATAAGATTGAGTTGAAATTAGCAGCGGGTCAAATGGTGGTTTTTGATAATCGCCGCGTCCTGCACGGACGTAATGCATTTGATGAAAATATGGGCGAGCGTCGTCTCAAAGGCTGTTATGTTGACCGCTCAGAATTTAAAAGTCGTTTACGAACGCTTAAAAAGCAACTGGCTTAATTAAAACGAAAACCGTCTGATGCTGTTGGCAATACAGCATCAGATGGTTTGACGAGGGTTGGCCAAGGATTATTAGCCCTTCCCTTTTTCTACTTTATCTCTATCGCACTATAGCAATCTATCAAGCAGCTTTACGAGCTTTCACAAATAAAACCATGCTAATGATGACACTGAACACGCTGCACATAATAAACACGTTGTGCGCGCCGCCCGGCATGTACTCCATAAATGACGTAAAAAACTGACCCGAAAACACCGCCATCGTAAAGTAAGATAGGTTGCGGCCACGTACGTTAGCAGCACTTAGCTCGATGGTCATGTGGTTCAACAACGGAATACTGAAACCAAAGCCAATACCGATCAATAGCGCGCCTAATGTTAGTAGCAAGGTACTGGCTTGCGTAAAGCAGATGTATGACAATGCAAATGCTAAAAACGCCAATGCCAATACTTTAGGTTCATTTAACCGCTTGATTATTTTAGGCATAAAGCCTGCGGTAACGACCGCTACCAAAGAAATAAAGGCCAGAAGTTGACCAATTTGTGATTCGTTATAGCTCAACTCATTCATGGTGATGGGCAGTAACACGGTCGATGTGAAAAAGATGGTCATCGCTAAGGTTGAGATAAAATACACATTTTTTAGAGATAAGCCACTAATGATGGTTTTGCTATCGTCCTCATTAATCTGCTCATGGTTTACAGCAGTTGCATGATGCCGTGGTACAAACAGTAGTAGCATGGCTAAGAACACCCACGCAATCAAATAAATCGATAGCGGTAATGCCCAAAACTGTGAAGCCAGCAAGCCACCTAAAAACAAGAAGATGACCCCGCCCAGCTCAATGGACATCCCTTGCTTGGCAATCATTTTTAGGCGCGCCTCTCCCTGATACCATGTAGAAATTAGTACTGTACAGCTCGCCATGACGACTGACGTTATACCGCCCAATAGAAACCGATTACTAAACACCTGTGCTGGTCCATGTAAAAGATAAGCACTGGCGCCCGCAAGTCCATATAAAAACAAACCGATTATCAATAGTTTATACGCGCCATATTTATCGATTAACTTGCCAGCCAGTGGCGCAAATACCACCGCACCCAATGACGGCAAGGTAATTAACAGCACGCTGTTGTCGGTAATACCCAAGCCTGTCGAAATGCTAACTAAGCCGGGTGCCAGTAACGTACCGACCATAATGGTCAAACTGGCAATACACAGTAAGGTTAAACTACCTGCGGTTTTTAATTGGTTCATATGTGTCCTTAGTCGTTTCGATATCTATTACTGGTATAACTGTTCGGCTTAATAAATCATGCCGCAAGTATAGAATCTATCAAGCCATAACAAAAATGATAGTATGTGATTGAATCCATACAACTAACGTATGAATATATAAAATAGGCGTGGTGAGATGGTAGTGCTATGAATATAAAAACACTCAAAAGCTTTATGGCGGTGGCCAAATACCAGAGCTTTTCGGAAGCGGCGCGTGAGCTGTATACCGTACAACCTGCTATCAGTCGTCATATTTCATCATTAGAGACAGAATTGGGTGTTGTTCTGTTTAATCGCACTTCTCGTAAGGTAACTATCACGCCCGCTGGCGAGCAACTGCTAAAAGACGCTGCCACTATTTTGAGCTTAGCAGAGCAAGCGAAGACACAAGTCAAACGAGCCCATGATGGACAAGTCGGCACACTCAATATTGCGCATCTAAGCTCGGCCTGCCTAACCTTTATGGCTAAACTGGTACGCAGTTATAAAGAAAAATTTCCGCATGTGCATGTGTCACTGTTTGAGATGACGGTGACCGAACAAATAGAAGCATTCAACAATGACCGCATCGATATTTCTTTTTCAAGACCATTGCCAAGCGCCATTGCCAATGACTTTATCAGCCACAGTATTTATGTCGACAGGTTGGTAGCAATTGTGAACCAAAGCTATGCGTTAGCCGATCAGACAACCATTGATTTAGCGCAACTAAAAAACGATAAATTTATTATTTTTAATCGTGATGAAGCGGTTGGTCTCTTTGATGAGATCATCACACTGTGTAAGCAGGCTGGATTTTCACCCAATATCATTAGCCAACCAAAACACATGCAAACTTTGGTGACTGAAGTGGCTGCAAGCTTAGGGGTGGCGATTGCGCCCTATTGTGTACGCAAGCTTTATAGTGAAGGGTGTCACTTTATGACACTAAACAATGTCAGCACACACATACCCGTGCATATCCAATACAAGCAGTCTAATAACAGTGCGACAGTTGCCGCTTTCGTCGCGGTAACGTTGAGCGCAACAGATGACATACAAAAGAGCATGATGTATTAAACCAAAAAAATCCTCATCTCTGTGTACAGCAGATAAATGAGACGTGATATCAAGCGTATACCAAATCGTAATGATCATTAGCCAATAGCTTAGTGATAACTGGCAATGATCAAAGCACTATATATTTGCCGTGCAATCAAACAAAAGTTGTGCAATAATAAATTAGATATATTTGTTTTATGGTTTCTGTAGGCATCCTTAATAATTATTCTACTCACTAAACTGGTCACTGAAGGTGCTGAGCAGGTACATATAAAAACGCTACGTTGTATTGATAAACGCTCGAAATAATAATTTTGGAGAATAATCATGTCATCGAAAAAACACCTAATTACTACCGCTTTTCTTGCTATTAGTAGCTTAGTAGCCGTTTCTACTGCTCAGGCCGCGACTGCAACAGGCACCTTTGATGTTAAGCTAACAATCACTTCTTTTTGTTCTGTCGCCTCCACAACAGGCAATCAAGATATTAATTTTGGTGCTTATGTGGCCAATACAGCGATAGTAGATATTGCTGAACAATCATCTGCCAATGACATCTCCGTAACCTGCTCTAAGAACACGCCTTATATCGTGAACTTAACACCATCCAATAACGATACATCAGGCGCTGGTGTTATGACAGGACCTGATAGCGCCACGATTGGTTATCAGTTGACGCAGACAGCAGGTGGTTCTGCTTGGGGCAATACTGGAAACCTAACTGACGATGGCAATGGCGTCTCTGGTATCGGTAATGGATTGGCGATTGCGGCCGACAGCTATAAGGTCTATGCCAAAGTGACTTCTACAACAGACGTTGAGCCTGGTGTTTACTCTGACACTGTCGCTGTCAATGTGACCTACTGATAACCATGTTAGGTCACAGGTTACGACACATTGCGACATGCGGATTCTTTGGAATACTGATGTATGGCAGTGGCGCGGGCGCAAGTGGGCTACAGGTATCCCCTATCTCTCTTACACTACAGAGCCACCAAAATGCTGACGGTTTGACATTGATGAATACAGGCAATGATAGGATCAGTGCACAAATACGTGTGTATCACTGGACACAAGATAGTACGGGTGATCAATTACAGCTATCACGTGGGCTACTTGCCAGTCCGCCGATGCTATCGCTTAACCCTAGTGAACAGCAGCTTGTTCGTATAATCAAAACCAATACGCAAATAAAAAAGGGCGCAGGCGTAGAAGATGCCTATCGTTTATTGATCAATGAGTTGCCTGTTGACACGACCAATGAAAAACCTGGGATACAGTTTGTTTTAAGTTACTCTGTGCCAGTGTTTATTCAGCCCAAATTTGTAGAGAAACCTCAGCCGATATTACAGTGGCAGATGCAGACACAGCCTAGTACCAAGCAGATAACCTTGCAGGTGAGCAACAGTGGCAATGCTCATGCCCAGCTCGCCGCACTAGGCTTTGTAGACAAGCATAACAACCGTACTGTTCTTACCAGAGGTTTATTAGGTTACGTATTACCAGGTGCTACCATGACATGGGTGTTCGAGCTGCCACCCACCGTACTTACCACAGGTGGTCAATTTGAGGTGCTTATGAATGGAGATAAAATCATACCCGACATCACGCTATCAGGTATTGCTAACTAACCTGGTGCTAGGCATTACTATCACATCTAGTGGCCATGCTACCAACTCGCTAGTAGATCAAGCTGATCAGCAAAGACTGGCAAAACTTGGTCTAAGTGATCATAGCGATTCATATATAAAGGACGTACGTGCAGAGTTAGATGCAAACGACCCGGATGATGGTCTTGATTTATATCTAGAAGTGACGTTGAATGGATCGAATGTCGGCTTGGTTCATTTCATTCATCATGATGATCAGCTATGGGCAAGCGCCAATGTATTACGGCACATTGGTTTTTTGCTGCCCCCTAGCACAGTGACACCGCTCTCACTAAGTGATATCCCTGGACTGAGTATCGATTATAATGCTCGCTTGCAAACCCTAACCCTTATAGCGCCCATCGATGCTCTGGACATAGAACCAGCGGTATATCGCACTTATCGCCCTAAACATTCAACGGCTCATACATCGCCTGGCGTCTTGTTAAACTATTCGCTATATGGCACATACGGTGATGATAGTACCCATAGCCTCAATGCTTATACAGAGATGCGAGCATTCAATCAACTTGGGGTGCTAAAAAACACAGCAATCACGGCAGCACAAAGTCATGCTCAAGATGGTTGGGACCATCGTACGGTACGCTTAGATACCAGCTGGCGTCAGTCATTTCCTGATAGCCTGCTGAGTATTCAAGCAGGTGATATGCTGACCAGTGCATTGTCATGGACGCGCCCCACACGTCTAGGTGGCCTACAGATCGGTAGCAATTTTGCGCTGCAACCTTATAAGACAACCACACCGCTACCGTCATTTTTTGGTAAAGCGACGCTGCCGTCGGCAGTGGAACTCTATGTCAATGGACTTAAGCAGTTTGATACCAACGTGCCTGCAGGTCCCTTTGAGCTTACCACCGTGCCAAGCTTTGAGGGTGCAGGTATGGCACAATTGGTTGTAACTGATGCCCTAGGTCAAAACCAAACGCTCGATTTTCCTTTGTATAACACACATCGATTATTGCAAGCAGGGTTATCAGACTGGTCATTTGAAGTAGGCGCTGTCCGTAAAGATTACGGTATTGAGTCCTTTCATTATGCTAAAGACATCGCAGCTAGTGGTACGTGGCGTTACGGTCTAAACAATAGATTCACTGCAGAAACTCACATAGAAGCAACCAAGAATCTCAAAAATGTGGGTGTGGGCGGCACATGGCTGTTAGGACGTACCGGTGGGGTTTTGTTTGCATCGCTAGCGGGTAGCCAAGATATAGACGCTGATGGTATGCAATATAGTGCAAACTATTCGTGGAGCAACCGTCGTTTCAATGTGGGGATTGGGGTTACTGGTACACAGGGTAACTATCGCGATATTGCTGCTAAATACGGATCCACCCCTATTCATAGAAGCGAGCAGATTTCAGCAGGTTATAATACACAATATTCAGGAAGCTTTGGTATTGGCTACAATAAAGTCACGTACGATCAGCAGGACTCAATAAAGCTTGCACGTGCCTACTGGAGCAAAAACATAGGTCAGCGTATACGGCTGATTGCCAACCTGAACCATGACTTTCACAATGCTGATAATAGCAGTGTGCTCATTGGTGCCTCTATATCACTGGGTCAACAGCGCGCAGCAAGTAGCAGTTTGCAACAGCAAGGGCAGCAATCTTTGTTGGTCGCTGATATGGTACAAGCGGCGCCTAATACTGGCGGTATGGGCTGGCGCGCACAATCCCGCTATAGTGCGGACCGTCACGACATACTAGCAGAACTGGACCATCTGGGAGGCTATGGGCGATTAAAAGCAGGTATAACCGTAAGTGAGGATCATCACTCTTTGTATGGCGGTGCGTCAGGTGCTCTGGTTATGATGGGCGGCGGGCTATTTGCATCAAAGAATATCAACAGTAGCTTTGCCGTTGTCTCCACAAGCGGTGTGGCCGATGTGCCAATTCTATTGCAGAACAGTCCAATTGGTAGAACCAATGACAAAGGGTTATTGCTACTATCCCCGCTCAATGCCTATCAGGATAACAAAATAAGCATCGATCCTATGGACTTGCCTGCCAACATGAGAATCGATCAAGTCAGTATGACAGCAACGCCAGCAGAACAAGTGGGCATGATGGTAAATATAGACATGACACCAGTGAATGCAGCATCTGTCATTCTACAAGACGGTACAGGTACCCACTTACCCTTAGGTAGTCAGGTAAAGGTAATATCGAACAAAACTGTAAATAATGTAGATACATTAGATGCTTTCGTGGGCTTTGATGGTGAGGTATATCTAGATATATTGGCTGAAAAAAACGTACTACACGTCACTACACCTGATGGCAATACTTGCCAAGTACGCTTTGATTATCAGAATCAGGACAATAACATTCCGCTTATTGGTCCGATCACTTGCGAAAAGGAACAGCCATGAAGTCGGTATCTCAATGGTGTTATTGGTTTGTATTACTGATTGGCTGCTGTCTACCTGCTCACCATGCCAATGCTATTTTGACAGCAGACTGTAACGCAAGTGTCAGCCCTAGCCTTATTACTGTAAGCACAGCGCTCACACCCAGCAACGCTGATGACGCCAGCATCAACGCAACGCTGAACTACACCTGTAAAAATACTGACCTGTTGCTTAGTATGAAGGTATCTGTTTGCCTATCAGCTGATGGTGGTGACAACAACCCAAGTGTGATATCGCCACGATTTTTGAAGAACACCATTAATAACTCTCGCCTAGCCTTTAATATGACGTTACCAGGAGAGCGAATATGGGGCAATACGCCTGGTTCAGTCTACAAATCGGTCGTACATACCATTGCCCCCAGAGGTAGTATCTCAGTCGATGTGCCAATCAAGCTGTCTTTATTACCAAGCTATAGTAATAACCTTGCCACACAAGGCACATATATCAATAATTTTAACACCAGTGGTACCGCTATTACTTATTCGGATACCTTAGCGCTATTATCTACCCCTAACTGTATTACCGACACTGGCAAGGAAACAAAACCCTTACTATTTAGCGCTCAGGCAACAGTAGTGCCTAGCTGCCTTATCAATGCAACCTCTGATATCAATTTGGGCAATCAAATGGCCAATCAGACCACTGTTGTCGGCAGTAACAATGATGCTATCGACATAACTTGTACAAATGCAGCGCCCTACTATATCGGGCTGGCACCATCAAACGATGATACAGCTGGCGCTGGTGTGATGAGTGGTACTGGTAGCAATACAGACAAGGTACCTTATCAGTTACGCCGTACTGCAGGTCCTAGTGGTGCCATATGGGGTAACGTAGCAAACGCGACTGGCAATGGCGTCACTGGTAGTGGGACCGGTACGAGCACTTCTCAGACAGTATACGTCACTGTCCCGAGTACGGATTTTATGCCCGATCAGTACACCGATACGGTAACCATTACCATCAACTATTGAGGCTCAATACTCACTATCACGGTATAAGGTTTTATCCGCTTCAGATCTAAAGCCTTCCGCGCTAATCGTAGGCGCGATACTATGTGGATTGGACTGCGCCTGTATGATTTCCTCTTCTTCACGGAACAGTATGTTTTGAGCTTCTTGTTTAAACTCATTATAGTTAATAATAGTGTCTGTTTCTCTAGCATCAGTTATGACATGGCTGGCTTGGATACCTAGGCTCTGGGTGTGTTCTGGGCTAGAAAACAAGGAGAGGTCATGGTAGAGGTCATGGTTTGTAGTCAAACCAGTCCCCGAGTTTGAGGTTTGAGAGAGGGTTGATGAGATGCGATAAGAGACAAATGCGGTCACGACTACAAAAATAAGAAAGACACTAGCTATGGTAAACACAGTGCTTCGTCGTTTACTGTTATTTGTAGGAGATAATGTGCTGGTAGGTCGATTTATACCTTTACTATCTGAATTTTTTAAGCTGTCCATAAGTAAGTACCAAATCAGTCCATATGATTGACGGTTTGCTAATCGCCTTATATGTATAATAATATGGTATTTTTGTTACATTGCAATGTCTTTTGGTACCAATGGGCAGGATCAGATGACCGATGGCACTAAAGTGTCAGTTTTTTACAGCGTTTTTAATAAATTTAGAAAATAGCGGTTAGATGGTGTCAGTTGCTAGATAGAATGTTACGGGATGATGATAGATGCCAACACGATACTACATACTGAATTAATCGTTGGTCTCGCGATATAGTGTGGTCTGTGACTCTTCCCTGAAATCCTCATAAGTGATGGCTGCCTCGGCCTCTGAGGTAGCAACATCGCTGGTAGGCTCTTCCTCTCCCTCATCGCTCACAGGTATGTTTTGTACATCCTCCTCTAGATTGCTTTGTTGTACAACTGGTACTAGCTCGTCGTCGTCAGAGCTGGGTTCTACAGTAGGTTGATTTTCAGCATTAGCAGTAGTTGAATCAGGGTCTACAGCTGGCGTATCGGTTGCAACTGTTGCTTCTGTGCTATTGTCGAGACTACGATCAGCATCAGATGTAGAGGTTGATAATACACCTGTGAATATGAGTGTGAGCACTATTATAGCGATCAGTAATGAACCAAAAATCATACCAATGATGATAGGTTTTTTATTACTGGTGGCAGTACTCTGTGAGGGTGCTGTCTCTGCGATATGTGGTTCTGATGATGACCCTTTAGTATCCGAATCCTCATCAGTAAAAGAAGTATCCGTCTCCTCATTATTGTCTACATACTGATCATCCAAGCTGGTATCGAGGCGCTGGGTTTGCGTATGATCGTTCTTGCTCAGAGCACTGTTAATAACAATATTGTTATTAACAATATTGTTATTAACAGCCTTGTTCCTAGGCGCATCTATACTCGGTCGACTGGTCTGCGACACTGCATTTTGATTCGAAAAATCAAAGGTAGCATTTGTTGTTTTGATATCTACTGGTTCTAAAACTCGCGCTTGATCGCTATTGTCTTCTTCAAAAAGTAGCAGCTCTGTTGCACTCAAAGGCTCAAAAGCAGGTAGCTTATCTGCTGTGTTCAGTGGTTTTGACTTATCCGTGTTACTTATGTTTTCATCATCTTCAGTGCTTTCAACACGGCTAATAAAACGCTCATAAATGTTGTTTTTGGTACGCTTACGCGACTTTTCTTGCACCAGTTTGGCCAACTCTTCATCAAAGTCAGTACCGATGTTCTTTTTGTCGTCGCTCATAGAATAACACCAAGCCAGTTCGTTCTACTGGCAGTAAATGACTGCTAAGATGAATGATAATTTTCTTGCTAAAATGTAACAGCACCATTAGTTCTCAATATAGTTGCTCACACTCCTATCTTCAAGCACAATTTGTTCGATATCACTAATATTTATGCGTATCATCTCAAATGATTGCGCACACATCTATTCAGACAACACCTAATGAAGACTATATATCATGATAGGCTCAATAATATGGATTTAAAACAGCTTAATGCCTTTATTGCGGTCGCAGATTTACGTAGCTTTAGTGCTGCTGCGACAAAAACAGGGCTGTCGCAGCCAAGTTTGAGCCGTCTACTTAAGCAGCTAGAAACCGATATCGGTGTGGTGCTGATTGATCGTTACCATAGACCTCTGCATCTGACTGAAGCGGGCAGTTTCTTTTACGATAAGATAAGCACCATACTGACAGAAATCGAGACCGTGACCAGTATGACCCAGCGCTTATCCGCGCCAAGTACTGCGCTCAACATTGGGTTTGTGCCCTCGGTGCTATATGGTCTACTACCCGAAATCATCGCCAAGCTAAAGCAATCTAACCCTGATATCGAGGTTAATCTAAAAGATATTAGCTCATATCAGCAAATGGAGGCGCTCAAGTCTGGTGATATTGACGTGGGTTTTGGGCGTTTTGCGCATCAAGACCCTTGGATTCAGCAAATACTACTGCGTCATGAGCGCTATGTGGTCGCACTACCCAAATCGCATCCTCTTGCCTATGTAGATGAGCAGCGGTTGATAGATCTGGCAAACAACCGCTTGATTTTATACCATCAAACGCACTTACCGATAGCAGCCACAGTAACGCCTTCGGCGCACGCTCGTAGTTATTCAGACAACACCCAATTAGATAAACCAATCAGAGCTGATGCCGGTGAGCAGCTTGCATCTAATAAACCGATCACTGAACCTTTACTACATTTATTTGCACAGTACGGCATATCTCCGTATATGACGACGACGGTAAGTGACTTGCAAGTAGCACTAGGTTTGGTCGCGGCTGGAGAAGGTATTACTTTGGTACCTGCCAGCCTAAAAACCGTACGTACCGAACAAATAAGCTATCAACGTTTGGTGCACGAAAATGTCACCTCCCCTATCTACTTACATACCCTCAAAGACTTTGTCCACCCAAGTATCTCTAATTTATTGAGCGCCATCTATCAAGTATACGAGCAGCGAGGTATTACGTACCGACCGCAAAAGTTTGTCTCTCAAGCTTAAATGAGCAGATATCGGATAGATATTGTGTTATAAAGAACCGCTAAAAAATAGTCACTCACTAATGCTTGATATTAGCGAGTGATTATGCTAACCAAAAAGAATGGCAATGCAAACAAATAGTAATAACTATCACTATTAATAAATAGAATAATCATTCTCCTGAAGCGTATTGGTGTGCTAAAGTCGATACAAGATTAATCGTTATAGAGAAAACAACTCATAAATCGATTGTCTACTGATCATTGGCAAGCTGACACAGGTAAGTGATAATTTGCCGTTTTAAACATTTAGAGGTATTCATGACCACACAACCACTCAATAACCCAAGTACCACTGACGATACGGTCACTGCACAGCAAGAAGGCTTTAGTTGGCGCATCTTTGGTCCAGGTATTTTAATGGCGACCGCTGCAATCGGTGGATCGCATCTGATTTCGTCAACACAGGCTGGTGCCATATATGGCTGGCAGCTTGCAATCATGATTGTTTTGGCCAATGTTTTTAAGTATCCGTTTTTTCGCTTTGCAACGGATTATGTCTACGATACTGGTGAGAGCTTGATTGCAGGCTACGCCAAACGCTCAAAGCTATATCTATGGGTGTATTTTATTCTCTCTATCCTATCAGCGGTCATTAGCACTGGTGCGGTCTCACTGATTGCGGCAGTAATTTTGGGCTTTATGCTACCCGCCTCCCTTGGACTATCGACGATGGCGTTGTCTCTCATCATCGTTGCGGTCTCTTGGTTCTTTTTGATAGCCGGTCACTATAAGCTACTCGATGGCGTCACCAAGTGGATTATGATTGCGCTTACGACAACGACCATCGCAGCGGTTATCATTGCTGCTGGCAAGCCCACCGTGATGGCAGTAGATTTTGTTGCCGCCTCTCCTTGGAATTTGGCGACATTAGGCTTTATTGTAGCGCTGATGGGCTGGATGCCAGCACCGCTTGAATTTGCAGCGATCACTTCTATGTGGACTTCTGCCAAGGTGAAAGCAGATCACACGACACACAGCCAAGGCTTGTTAGATTTTAATGTGGGTTATGCGGTTTCAGCGGTTTTGGCGTTGTTTTTCTTATCATTAGGTGTATTCGTCCAGTATGGCTCAGGGCAAGAGATTGAATTGGTTGGCGGCGCGTATATCAACCAGCTGATTAATATGTATACCGCAACTATTGGTGAATGGTCGAGACTACTGGTAGCCTTTGTCGCCTTTATGTGTATGTTCGGCACGACTATTACCTGTGCTGATGGTTATGGACGCGCCAACGCTGAGTGCTGGCGTTTGCTTAAAGGTGAGAGTGAAATCAACAAAAAGCAGATCGCTTTTTGGACGACTTATGCTATCGGTGGCGGGCTCGTGATTATTACCTTCTTCACAGGGCAATTAGGCGCCATGCTTAAGTTTGCCATGATATCGGCATTTGTCTCTGCGCCTATCTTTGGTTGGTTGAATTACTCACTGGTCAAAAAACATAAGAAACTATCAGCAGGTATGAATGCACTATCTATCGCAGGTTTGGTATTCTTAGCAGGTTTTGCATTGTTATTCTTAGCAAACCTAGCAGGTCTATTCTCTTAAACTAAGATTTATAGTCTGGCTCAAACAAAAGCCCTAATAGCTAAGCTATTAGGGCTTTTTTGATAGTTAACTCTCAAAAAAGGAGAAAATATAGGTCTAGTAATTGTAACTAAATGTAAAATATGCACTATTATTTAATACGGTTATTTGAGCAATATGAATACTTATTCTAGTGGAACATTAGCATACACATAATGCTATTCATATTATGAATAATGTTAAATATTTTAATATGCATTTTTAGTTTAGATAATTAATAATTCTATTAGCAAGCTTTTTAGAGGTCAATAATTGGGTATAATCAGTCACAACAACGATAATACTTTCTCTATCTGCAAGGATACTAGCATGACAACTTCTTCAGCAGGCGCGCGCTTTCGCAGTGCTCTCACTCAAAAAAATGACAATAATCAACCATTACAAATCGCAGGTGCTATCAACGCTTATACAGCGATGATGGCTACCCAAGTCGGTCATCAAGCGTTGTATCTCTCTGGTGCTGGCGTGGCCAATGCTTCATTTGGTCTACCTGATCTTGGTATGACCAGTCTCGATAATGTATTAGAAGATGCTCGCCGTATCACTGACGCAGTCGATACACCGCTGCTGGTAGATATCGATACAGGCTTTGGTGGCGCGTTTAACATCGCTCAAACCATTAGAAAAATGGAAAAAGCAGGCGTCGCTGCTGTACATATCGAAGACCAAGTCGCTCAAAAGCGCTGTGGCCATCGCCCTAACAAAGAAATCGTCAGCATCTCAGAGATGGTAGATCGTCTAAAAGCAGCATTAGACGCCAAAACTGACCCTGATTTTGTAGTGATGGCTCGTACTGACGCCTTATCGGTAGAAGGGTTGGATGCTGCGGTTGAACGTGCTGTTGCATTCCAAGAAGCGGGTGCAGATATGATTTTTGCAGAAGCGCTAACCGATATCGAGATGTATCATAAGTTTACTGATGTATTGGACATTCCTGTACTGGCCAACATGACAGAGTTTGGTCAGACAGATCTATACACCACTGACCAGTTGTATAGTGTGGGCGTCGAGATGGTGCTGTATCCGCTATCAGCCTTCCGCGCCATGAACAAAGCGGCACTGAACGTCTATCAGCATCTACTCAATGATGGCACACAAGACAAAGTCGTCGATACCATGCAGACTCGCATGGAGCTTTATGACTTCTTAAATTATCATGAGTTTGAGCAGACATTAGACAAGCTATTTGCTAGTAACAAGTAACTAGCGATTGGTTGTTATTAATGCTGCGAAGATAAACTACCTCTGGGTGTTTTATCTTCTTAAAATTCGTATTCATTTACCTTTAGGTTATTTATGTCATTGCTTACTTCTCATACTGCTTTTAGAGCGTCACTACTCAGTAGTACGCTGGCTGCACTACTACTCATAACTGGCTGTGATAACACGCCAGAAACCGTCGATAACGTTGACACGACTACCAGTGAAGCAACCGATACAGTTGCGACCCAAGCTGTGCCATCAGATGCTGTCTCTCAAGACGACTTGGTCATGACGACAATTACGTTAGATACCGTTAACAGTCTACTGTTTGCGCCAATTATCAATAGTGGTGCGCTCAGTGAAGAGCAAGTCAGCTGCCTTGAATCGCGTGATAAGGACTTGGGTAAAGCCGAAGTTGATAGCTTTTATAGAGGTCAATTCACCGATGCAGAGTTAAAAGAGCTAGATAGCTTTTATACGTCGGATGTAGGTAAAAAGCTGCTTGCTTTTGGCAATGAGCAATTGCGCGTCATGAATGGCGAAGAAGTCGCAACCCCAATGGCTGACCCCACCCCAGAAGAAATGACTGAAATCCAGACATTTATGGAGTCGCCACTGGGTGTCAAGTATATGGAAATCAATAATGCAGAAGGCGAAGGCAGCGCGATGGAGGTCTTGAACGGCCCTATTGAAGCTGAGTTTAAGCGTTGTAATGTCGACTTAGACGGTCCACAGCCTGAACAGCCTGCATAACGCTCAACTGGCGCTATAGTCAGTCATTAACCAATAAATTTCTCATCAGAAACATCGTTAGATATACTGTTTTCACCCAAAAAAGCTACCCACAAAAGGAATGTAAACATGGCAGCACAAAACCAATCAACCAAAGTATTGTCAGGCGCAGGTCTACGCGGACAAGTCGCTGGTAAAACCGCTCTATCTACCGTCGGTAAATCAGGCTCTGGTCTGACCTATCGCGGCTATGACGTATCAGAGCTAGCCGACAAGTGTATTTTTGAAGAAGTGGCGTACCTGCTGCTATACGGTAACTTGCCTACGCAAAGCGAGCTTGATGCCTATCAAGCCAAGCTAAAAAAACTACGCGGGCTACCACAAGCATTAAAAGATGTGCTTGAGCGCATTCCAAGCGACGCGCATCCAATGGATGTGCTACGTACTGGTTGCTCAATGCTCGGTAACCTTGAAACTGAGACTGACTTTGCTCAGCAAAATGATCAAACTGACCGTATGCTGGCAGCTTTCCCGTCGATCATCAACTATTGGTATCGTTTTAGCCATGATAATGTGCGTATCGAGACTGATACAGATGATGCCACTATTGGCGGTCATTTCTTGCATTTGCTCAAAGGCGAAAAGCCAAACGAGCTACACGAAAAAGTCATGAACGTCTCGCTTATCTTATATGCAGAGCATGAGTTCAATGCGTCGACTTTTACTGCTCGTGTCTGTGCATCTACTTTATCTGACATCCACTCTTGTATTACTGGTGCCATCGGCTCATTACGTGGTCCATTGCATGGCGGCGCAAATGAAGCAGCGATGGATATGATTGAAGGTTTTAGCTCACCTGATGAAGCTGAAGAAGAGATGATGGGTATGCTGGCTCGTAAAGACAAAATCATGGGCTTTGGTCATGCGATCTATAGCGAGTCAGATCCACGTAACGTGGTGATTAAAGGCTGGGCTGAGAAGCTAGCTGCTGACGTCAGTGATGAAGTGTTATACCCAGTATCAGTACGCTGTGAAGAAGTCATGTGGCGCGAGAAAAAACTGTTCTGTAATGCTGATTTTTTCCATGCATCTGCCTATCACTTTATGGGGATTCCAACCAAGCTATTCACACCTATCTTTGTCTGCTCACGCTTGACTGGTTGGGCTGCTCACGTGTTTGAGCAACGTGCTAACAACCGTATCATTCGCCCAAGTGCAGAATATACGGGTGAAGATCTGCGTCCAGTGCCAGATATGAGCGCGCGTTAAGACAGTTAGTGTTAAATGCTTATTATTAGGCAGCTTATTAAGTAACGTTATCAGCGAGCAATAGTGCTGGCTGATAACGATATGACGATTGAGTATTGTTATCTGATTAGACTCAATTGTCATATCTTATGTTATGTACAACCCTTTTAAGTACGACCCCTGTCTTCCCAATTTCGTTTTTTTAGCAAAGTCTACAACAACTGATGATTTTGCTAAAGCAATGAATTTCTACCCAATATTGACGTTTAACTATTTATTAAAATTAGCCAACAGCCAAAGGTGACTTATGGACAACGCCCTCGTACAACCCATGAACGATGAATTCAAAAAACCACTTCCCGATACTGACCTTTACTACTTTGACACCCGTGAAGCGGTCGAGCGTATCGAAGAAGGTGCTTATGACAAGCTATCATTCTGCTCAAAAGTATTGTGTGAAAATTTAGTACGCCGTTGCCCACCAGAAGAGTTAACCGATGCCCTAAAACAGCATATCGAGGGTAAGCAAGATTTAGACTTTCCTTGGTACCCTGCCCGCGTAGTCTGTCATGATATCTTGGGTCAGACGGCCTTTGTTGATTTGGCAGGCTTGCGTGACGCCATCGCTGAGCAAGGTGGTGATCCGTCTAAAGTAAACCCTATTGTGCCAACTCAGCTTATTGTTGATCATTCTTTGGCCGTTGAGCATGCAGGCTTTGAAGAAGATGCATTTGAGAAAAACCGTGCGATTGAAGAGCGCCGCAACGATGACCGTTTTCACTTTATTAACTGGTGTCAGTATGCTTTTGACAATGTAAACGTCGTACCGCCTGGTAACGGCATCATGCATCAGATCAACCTAGAGAAAATGTCACCTGTCGTACAGGTTGTGCACAATAAAGCAGGTGAGGAAGTCGCGTTTGCCGATACGCTAGTTGGTACTGATAGTCACACGCCGATGGTCGACGCCCTAGGTGTGATCTCAATCGGTGTCGGCGGTCTAGAAGCTGAAAGCGTCATGCTAGGCAACCCATCATATATGCGTCTGCCTGATTACGTTGGTGTTAAACTAACGGGTAAATTACAAAAAGGCATTACCGGTACGGACTTGGTACTGGCGATGACTGAATTCTTACGTGATGCAGGTGTGGTCTCTACTTATATTGAGTTCTTTGGTGAAGGTGCCCGTCAGCTGACCGTTGGTGACCGTGCCTCAATCTCTAATATGACACCTGAATATGGTGCCACTGCCGCGATGTTCTATATCGATGAGCAAACCACTGACTATCTACGACTGACTGGTCGCAGTGAAGAACAAATAAAATTGGTTGAGCAGTATGCCAAGCAGACAGGTCTATGGGCTGACGGCATGGAAAAAGCCGAGTACGCACGTGTGCTTGAGTTTGATCTGTCATCAGTCGGTCGCAATATGGCAGGCCCGTCGCGTCCCCATGCCCGTGTATCTACCGATGATTTGGTGGCCAAAGGCATCGCCCACGCGCCCGATCAAAAGCTACCTGAACCAAAAGACGGTCTGATGCCAGATGGCGCTGTGATCATTGCGGCGATTACCAGCTGTACTAATACTTCAAACCCACGCAACATGGTGGCCGCAGGCCTCGTTGCCCGTAACGCCAATGCCAAAGGCTTATTACGTAAACCTTGGGTGAAGTCATCCTTAGCACCTGGCTCAAAAACGGTCAAAATGTACCTAGAAGAAGCAGGTCTGATGCCAGAATTGCAAGAAATCGGCTTTGATGTGGTTGGCTTTGCTTGTACGACGTGTAACGGTATGAGCGGTGCGCTAGACCCTGATATCGAAAAAGAAATCATTGATAATGATTTATTTACCACGGCAGTGCTGTCGGGTAACCGTAACTTTGATGGTCGTATTCATCCATACGCTAAGCAAGCATTCTTAGCGTCACCGCCACTGGTCATTGCTTATGCCATTGCAGGTAACATTCGTTTTGATATTGAAAAAGACGCATTGGGTAAAGACACGGATGGCAATGACGTCTATCTAAAAGACATCTGGTTCGATGATGATGAAGTCGATGCCATCGTTGCGGCGGCTGTTAAGCCTGAGCAGTTCAATTCTGTATATATTCCTATGTTTGATGAAGCCAAAAAAGACACAGGTAAGGCGTTAAGCCCACTATATGACTGGCGCGAAATGACCACTTATATCCGCCGTCCGCCGTATTGGGAAGGCAAAATGGCTAAGAAAAACAAACTGACAGGCCTACGTCCACTTGCTGTCCTAGGTGATAATATTACAACCGATCATATGTCACCATCGAATGCCATTCTTGGCTCATCGGCAGCTGGCGAGTACTTAGACACCATGGGCTTGCCTGCTGAGGACTATAACTCGTACGCGACCCATCGCGGCGATCATTTAACCGCACAACGTGCCACCTTTGCCAATCCTAAGCTATTGAACGAGATGGTACGTGATGAAAGTGGTGAGGTTGTCCAAGGTTCACTGGCACGCGTCGAACCAGAAGGCCAAGTCATGCGCATGTGGGAAGCCATTGAAACCTACATGAACCGTGAGCAGCCGCTTATCATCATCGCAGGTGATGGCTATGGTCAAGGCTCAAGCCGCGATTGGGCTGCCAAAGGCGTTCGTCTTGCTGGCGTAGAGGCCGTCGTTGCTGAAGATTTTGAGCGTATTCATCGCCAAAACTTGGTGGGTATGGGCGCGCTACCGCTACAGTTCGAAGAAGGTACGACTCGCCATACGCTAAATATCGATGGTACAGAAACATTTGATGTTACGGGCGAAGTGTCTGCTGGCGGGCTGATGACTCTAGTGATTCATCGTGCCGATGGTAGTACCACTGAGACACCTATTATCTGCCGCTTAGATACGGCTGATGAAGTAAAAATGTACAATGCTGGTGGTATGCTACAACGTTTTGCTAAAGAGTTTATCGAAGGTACGCTAGATATTGTCTAGAATTATCCTATAGGTTTTAGCATGATAAATAGCAAGATATAAAAGTCGCCGATGTTGTATAACTTGTTTATATGACATCGGCTTTTATTTGCTTTCACGTTCTATACATTGGCTTCCTCATTTGTATCTAAATATTAGGTAGTAGCTAAATATTGAGTTTGCTTAATTAATGGCGTAATATGTACTATATATTGTACAAGTTACAAAGTACATCATGAGAGGAGTGAGCCATGAGAGTCGTTAGTTTTTCAGAAGCCAGAAAGCATCTAAAGTCCGTCTTAGATACGGTAAACGATGATGCCAACGCTACTATCGTAACCCGCCGTGACGCTGATGATGCGGTTGTGATGTCGCTTGATTATTACAATAGCCTGATGGAAACCGTCTATCTACTAAAATCTCCTGCCAATGCGGCGCACTTAGCGGACTCTATTGCCCAATATAAAGCTGGCAAGACGATTAAGCGTGAGCTAATTGATATAGCAGAAGGCAGTGATAAAAGTAACGGTAGCAGCGATGACAATGAGCATACGGATAGCGACATTGAAAATGCTAGAACTCAAAGGCTCTAATCAATCCAAAGGGTCTAATAATGAGTGAGCACCTAGCATGGACAGATGCTGCGTGGAAAGATTACCTGTACTGGCAAACCCAAGACAAAAAAACACTCAAACGTATTAATAAACTCATCACCGAATGTAAGCGTAATCCGTTTGAAGGTATTGGCAAACCTGAACCTCTAAAAGAGAACCTATCCGGATTTTGGTCAAGACGCATCGATAATGCCAATCGCTTGGTATACGCCGTCGATGACAACTATCTGACGATTATCTCTTGTCGCTATCATTATTAACGAGTGCCCTTAGTCGTTCATACTTACTTGCTGATGACACCATACCCAATCTTATAACAATATAAAAAGGACTTAATGCAGTGGCTCAAACCAATTCTAAAATCAATCCTAAATCTAAGCCCTCTTTTGCCCCGCAACTATCAGTTCCGGCTACCTATATGCGAGGTGGTACCTCAAAAGGGACGTTTTTTAAATTGTCTGATCTACCTGAACGCTGCCAAGTTGCTGGTGAGTCACGTGATAACTTCTTATTGCGGGTCATTGGTAGCCCCGACCCTTATGGTAAGCAAATCGATGGCTTGGGCAATGGTAGCTCTAGCACCTCAAAAACAGTTATTTTATCGACCTCCTCTAGCTCAGATCACGATGTGAATTATCTGTTTGGACAAGTTAATATCGCAAAGCCTATGATTGATTGGGCGGGTAACTGTGGCAACTTAACTGCAGCCGTCGGCGCCTGTGCCATCAATATGGGTCTGGTTGATGCTGACAAGATTGCTAATAGCATCGATGAGCATGCAGACAGCAGCATTTGTGAAGTACGCATTTGGCAAGAGAATATCGGAAAAACCATCATTGCCCATGTGCCCGTCTATAAAGACACGAATGATAAAGTACAAGTTCAAGAGATGGGCGACTTTGAATTAGATGGTGTGACCTTCCCAGCGGCTGAAGTCAAAATTGAGTTTGTCGATCCTGTAGATGCCACCAGCGACATGTTCCCTACTGGTAACTTGGTCGATGATTTCGATGTGACGGGCTGTGGTCTAAATTCTGACAGCGTCAAAGCCACCTTTATCAGCGCAGGTATACCAACCATCTTTATGAACGCAGAAGATCTGGGTTTTACTGGTACTGAATTACAAGGCGACATCAATAGCAATGCTGAGCTACTTGCCACCCTTGAGAAAATCCGTGCCACAGGCGGCGTGGCGATGGGATTATTTAAAAACGTGGACGAGGCACAGACCAGCCAACACATTCCTAAAATCGCTTGGGTGGGTGCAGCACAGAGCTATACGGCCTCTAGTGGTAAATCGGTCGGTGCAGACGAGATTGATTTAGTCGTGCGTGCCATGAGTATGGGACAGCTGCATCATGCGATGATGGGCACAGCCGCGGTCGCGATTGCAGCAGCAGCGACCACACAAGGTACGCTTGTTAATAAGGCAGCTGGTGGTGGTGAGCTGACAGAGGTGCGTTTTGGTCATCCATCAGGGACATTGCTCGTCGGTGGAAAAACAGAACAAGTCGACGGTCGCTGGCAAGCCAAAAAAGTGTCTATGAGCCGCTCAGCAAGGCGTATCATGGTTGGTGAATTTTTTGTGCCAGCGGATGCGTTTTAGATAAATTTTTTTAATATTATTAAGTGAATAAGTCTTCTATACACCGTTTATCATATGGGAGACTTTATTTATTATAGTACTGAGTATCGCTTATTCATTATGTTTTAGGCATGTACCAAAACCATCACTTCTTATTGAGAACAGCCTTCATAAGCTTTGTTTTAGAGTCGATAGCACCCTTCATAGGCTGCTCATTTTCATTATTAGCTACTATTTAGTGTATGCTATGATTATACGCTGGCATTACTAAGGGCTTTTTCTGTCGTTCTCACTAAAAGGAAAAAACATGAAGCTATTGTCATTTTTAATTTTATTTTTATTTTCGAACCAATACGCTATGGCCCAAGAGGAAGCAGCCACTGAAAAATGTCAGAACTTAGAAACGACATTAGATAAAAAGACCGATTATTTAAACAACCTTAGACTAGAAATAGACAAAGAAGAAGATCATCTTAGAGATACCGTCAGGAGTATTAACAATACCGAAGTTGCACTAGAGTACCTCGTTGAAAGGTGCGAGGAAGACGGTAGAGGGTGTAGTTCTACGAATCGGAAGATAGATGCGCTCAATGATGATAAGAGATTCTATAGAAACAAGATTAGACAAATAGACGAAATGATAACTGAGTACAACGATGGGATTGAATATTTGCGAACTCTAGAAGAGGGTTATCAAATCAGGATATGCCGCGTTTTTTTAATGTGACTGAAGATAAAGTAGTTCGTAATTTACGTACATATCAAAAAGCTCTAATCAGGCTAAAGAGGAAGGAAGTATGAAGCTAATTCTATTATCATTATTCATCTTGTTTTTAGCTCAACACACCATGGCACAATCCTCTTTGGATCATGAAACAAGTATCAATCAATGCAATTCTTATGAAGAAATATTAAATGAAATGTTAATAAACCTAAACTCTTTTGAAGATAAGATATTTGAAAGAAGAAACTGGCTTAGAGAGATCAAGCTAGATCTCGATGATACAAGAGAGGAGTTGAAAGTTCTTTCAAGAAAATGTGAATATAACTACAGTCAATCCTGTGAATCAGCAAACCAAAGGATCGATCAGTACAATAATGGCAAAAGGTTTTTCGAAGATAAGATTGTAGTACTCAACGAAATGATAGATAGATACAATAAAGAAAATAGATATTTTAATACTCATAAAAGAAGTTATCAAAAAGAATGTAGACCTTAGAGATATAAATAAATTCTATCTATGCCAACATCTCCCCAGCCACGCCGTGTGCAATTAGATAAAAAACCTCCCGTCGAGAAAAAAGAACGACGGGCGCTGCTGTGGGATATTCTAAAAAAACTGGCGGTATTTGCTAAACCTTATCGCTTGCTTATTATCGCTACCTTGGCGCTGACCGCATTAGGCTCCTTTACCGCACAGGTCAATGCATTTGTACTGCGTTATACCGTCGATACCTTGACCGAGATTGCCACGCTTGCCGAGCCATGGCAGGCAGGTCTGCGTATGCTAGGCATTATTAGTGCGGTATTGCTGACCAAAGAGATACTGTCGATATTCATCTCTTTTGGTCAGCGTTTTTTTGGTGAAAAAATTCGCATCAACTTGTCTCGTGATTTGTCCCAAAAAATCATTGAACGCATCCTGACCTATCGCATGGCGTTTTATACCAGCAGTGAGAACGACAGTGGTAAATTGCAAACCCGTATTGATTACGGGGTCAGCAGTTTAACCAGCCTCGTGCAAAACTTCTTTATCGATATGCTACCGCTATTTGCCAATGCGATTGTGGCACTTATCATCATGTTTTCGACCAATTTTTGGGTTGGCATGGTCGGCCTTGTCATCATACCTATTTACTTTTTTATCAGCCAAAAGCAAGCACGCCGTCTGCAAGGCTTTCGTCGGCAGATGCGCGGGTTTCGCGAAGCCAAAAGTGGTTTGGTAATCTCCTTGATCAATTCGATCAGCGTCGTCAAATCTTTCGTTCGTGAGTCTATCGAAGCTGAGAAGCACTTAGCCATTCAAAAAGAAATGACGGATAATCAGCTGCGTATTCGCAGTATTGGTTTTGTTTATGACGCTATCAAAACCTTTATCGAGCAGATTGGCGTCGTGGTTATTATCTTACTCACCGCGTATTTTGTGCTACAAGGTGAGATGACTATTGGTATGATTTTGTTTCATGTCATGCTATTTCAGAATGTCGCCGCCCCTATCCGTCAATTACACCGTATCTACGACCAGATCAATAATGCATTGACCTATGCCGAAGGTTTCTTTGATATTTTAGAAGACGATAAACAAGTCGAAAATATTGCTGGCATCAGTAGCGAAAACCTAAAAGGCCATATCGAGCTTAAAAACGTTGATTTTACCTATCCGAATGGTACACAAGCGCTAAAAAACGTCAGTTTTACCATCAAGCCCAATCGTATCACTGCATTAGTGGGTCTCTCTGGTGCTGGCAAAAGCACCATTATTAATCTGTTGGTCAAGTTCTACGCGCCAGACGCTGGCACGATATGTTTAGATGGGCATGATTTGGCCGACTGCGATACCCACGAGCTGCGTCAGCGCATTGGGCTAGTACTACAGAGCAATCATATTTTTTCGGGTACGATCAGTGAAAACATCCGCTACGGCAATATGAATGCCAGCATTGATGACATTATTATTGCGGCAAAAAAAGCCTCTATCCACGAGCAGATTATAGGGTTAGCTGATGGCTATGAGAGTACCGCCAAATCCTTATCAGGTGGTCAGCAGCAGCGTATCGCGCTGGCAAGGATGTTTCTAAAAGACCCACCTATTGTGTTCTTGGACGAGCCGACCGCCAGCTTAGACGCTATCGCCAGTCAGCAGGTCAAAAAAAGCTTAGATCTCATCAAAAAAGACCGTACCGTCATCATGGTCTCACACAATATTGCTCAAATCATCGATGCTGATGATCTGGTAGTCATAGAAAATGGTGAAGTGGTCGAGACAGGCACACATGAAGTACTGTATGCCCAGCGCGGTAAGTATTTTGAGATCTTTAGTGCTATGTCCGATAGTCTAAACTTAGACAAAATCAGTCAAACCTTAAATGGTTAGGCATGGTGAATGCCTGTCTAAATCGTTATAATGCCCCTATTTTACCGCCTATTGCCAGAAGCTATACCATTATGAATTGTGAATTTTCTCTAAAAACCTTTGACGAGCTGACCTCAGTTGATCTTTATCATATTCTAAAAGCACGCTCGCAAGTTTTTGTTGTCGAACAAAACTGTGCGTATCAAGATATGGATGAGGTCGATTTTGATTGCTTGCACCTTATTGCTCATCAAAACGCAGCGTTAGTAGGCTATTGCCGCATCGTCCCGCCCGAATTTAATAAATTAAAATCAAATCTATCGGTTGCTGATCCTGCCATCAAAACCAACCACACTACTATGCCAGCTATTGGTAGAGTGCTCGTACTGTCCGAGCATAGAGGTGACGGTCTAGCACGGCAAATGATGACACAAGCGATTGCCCACTGCCGCAAAAAATATGGCAAAAAGCGCCCGATTATTATCTCGGCCCAGGTGTACTTGCTAAGTTTTTATGAGTCTTTGGGCTTTGTGCCTGAAGGCGAGCATTATCTCGAGGACAATATCGAGCATGTAAAAATGGTACTGTATGTCGCCAAGAAAAATAAAGTCAAAAAAGAGAGCACGGACACCGCATCAACCACAACCAAAGTTTTGAGTTTTCTGCTGTTTATTATAGCGGCGCTGTTTATCTTAGGGTTGCTATATCTCATGATTTAAACGGCAAGTAAGGTCTTAATTCTTAACACAATTCAAATTGGTTGTTCCATATTGAGTGTGCTACTTTTAAATGACGATGGCTTTAAAAGGATAACCAGAATCATTGGTTAATAAAGCGGCACACTCAAGGAAGAGGACACAACCATGTCAAATAATCATTCAAATACAGCCAATGCAAATACAAAAAATGCAACCGTAGAGAGCAATGTTCGTCCGGAATACGACGTCGAAATCCAAAAGATTGCCGATTATGTGCTTAATTATTCAATAGATGACGAATCATCGAACGCTGCTGAAGCATGGAGCACCGCGCGTTATTGCCTGATGGACACCATTGGCTGCGGTCTGCTGGCGCTGAGATTTCCTGAGTGTACCAAGCACTTAGGCCCTAATTGTTCCGACCAGATAACACCACATGGCGCGCGTGTTCCTGGTACTGCTTATCGGCTAGATCCAATCAAAGCCGCTTTTGATATCGGCTGTATCGTGCGCTGGCTTGACTACAATGACACGTGGCTCGCTGCCGAATGGGGACATCCTTCTGATAACTTGGGTGGTATCTTGGCGGTCGCGGACTATATCAGTCAGAAAAACATCAGTCAAGGACGAGCGCCGCTTACGATGAAGGCCGTGCTTGAAGCGATGATCATGGCGCATGAGATTCAAGGCGTACTCGCGCTTGAAAACTCATTCAACCGTGTGGGGCTCGATCATGTGTTTTTGGTCAAACTGGCTTCAACTGCGGTGGTTGCCAAACTCTACCAGTTACCCCGTGAGCGCATCATGGCAGCTATCTCACAAGCCCTCGTTGATGGTCAGGCACTGCGTACCTATCGCCATGCCCCCAATGCTGGCAGCCGCAAATCATGGGCAGCCGGTGACGCTACCAGTCGTGCAGTACGCCTAGTAGATATCACCGCGCGTGGCGAGATGGGTATCCCCGGCGCATTGACCGCATCGCAGTGGGGGTTTTATGATGTGCTATTTAGCCATACCAATCAGGATCTGGCTACAAAGCCGGAAGACGAGCGACGTTTTACCTTTCAGCGTGATTTTGGCAGTTACGTGATGGAAAATATTTTATTCAAAATAAGCTTCCCTGCTGAATTTCACGCCCAGACCGCTTGTGAAGCAGCGGTCATTTTGCATCCACATGTCAAAGGCCGAGTGGATGATATCGAAAAAATCGTTTTGACCACGCATGACTCTGCGATTCGTATCATCTCAAAAGAAGGCGCGCTTGATAACCCAGCGGATCGCGATCATTGCTTACAGTATATGGTAGCCGTGCCACTGTTGACGGGTGATCTAATGGCGGAGCACTACGAGGACGACTATCACGAGGAGCATCTATCCATCGATGAGCTGCGCGGCAAAATGGTAGTAGAAGAAAACGTAAAGTACTCAAAGGACTATCATGATCCCAGTAAGCGCTCTATCGCCAATGCCATTCAAATATTTTTTGCAGATGGCAGCAGCACAGAAAAAGTTGCCATTGAATATCCCATCGGTCATAAGCGCCGCCGCGCCGAAGGCATTCCTGTATTAGAGGCAAAGTTCCGTGCCAGTCTGGCAACCCGCTTTGTCGACAGCCGTTGTCAGCAGATCATTGAATTGTGTGACGATCAAGAAAGACTAGAACAAACACCGGTAAATGAGTTTATGGACTTATTTATGGCTTACTAATTACGGCTGATTAACGGCGCATCTTTTATGGTCTTATTTAGCTAATATAACTGCTACCAAGGTATGGACTCTCCTGCCCAATCGACGAAACTGCCTGATTGGGCTGCCGTCATCCCTAATAGGACATCTAATAAGCACTTCGCGCTATATGCTGGTGAGAACAGATGTCCTTCAGCAACATTGCCTTGGAACGGCGCGGAGAGCTGAGTATCAACAGTGCCTGGTTGCATGACAACCACGCACACTTCTTTTAGTGACCTGCCCCATTCGATACTTAGATTTTTCATACCCATATTGAGCGCCGCCTTACTCATTCTATAGCTATACCAACCGCCGAGCTGATTGTCAGTAATACTGCCAACACGGGCCGATATGGTCGCAAAAATCACTGGATGCTCAGCACTACGTTCAGCTTTGGCGAACAATGGCTTGATGTGCTTGGCGATGAGCAACCCTGCTAGCGCATTGATTTGCATATTTTGCAAAAAAAACTCGGTATCTATTTGTCGCAGCGCTTTCTCTGGCTGCGCGGTATCTGTATGCAATAACCCCACGCAGTTGATGACCCAATCTAGATGACCGACTGTTTGCTTAATGGTATCGGCCGCTCTTTTGATGCTGTCCTCATCGCTGATATCCACCGGTAGCCAGTGCAGGTTTTCTGTTTCGATATCAGGCTCAGTGCGATGATAAGTGGCAAATATTTGTACACCATGGCTGTTATTGGCTTGCACCAGCTGCTGGACCATAGCTTGACCAATACCGCCTGTACCACCGATAATCAGGTAAATTTTGTCATTCATATGATACTTTTCCTTGTTTATAAGTCTTTATTTATTTTGGCTGATTTTATGAGGGTTTGCTATAGTCAATATAGGCTACAATAATTGCTAGCGATTAGACCGACGTTTTGTTGTATCTTATTTTTATATTGATGTTTTTATACGGATATCAGCGCCTTATGCTATCACCTCAAGACCAATTGACCGAACTAGTACGTGCCTTAGAGAGCGATCAGCATGTGTTTGCTACTGACCCGTTACTTATCACTGAAAAACTACAGGGTGAGGATGGCACACCTATCCAAAAATTGCACAGACGTGCATCTCGTATCGATAGCAATGGGGCGCTCGCTCGGGTACTTGGTAAAATTGATGGTCGCATAAAAGGCATTATGATTGTTATGAGTGTGGTGTGGTGCCTATCAGGGTTTTTGGGATTGTTTACCCTCTTGCAGTCCAACGTCGTGAATTTCTTTTATGTACTGGTCTGCTTGCTTGGGTTTCACACTATTATGCTTGGCGGTTGGCTTGTCATGACACTCGTCAATCGAGACCAACAAGCACCCAGTTGGTTTGCCAGCTTTGTCAGTCCAAGCTACCTCATACGTGGTAAGGACGATGTGACCAAGGCGGCAGTCGATCTGTATGAGCGACAATTGCAGCATAGCGGTATGCGCTGGTATCTGGGTAGATTCAGCCATCAGTTGTGGCTTGCAACGCTGACGGGTATGCTGCTTGCGATTATATTTTTGTTAATTGTACGCCAGTATAGCTTTAGCTGGGAGTCGACTTTGCTCTCTGATCAGGCACTAGTAAGCTTGACTCAAATCCTCGGCTGGTTGCCAAGTATGGTTGGGTTCGATGTGCCAGACAGTACCGCCATTGCCCAAAGCCGCCTTGTGACAGACGCCATGCCATTGTCTGTTGCACGGCAATGGGCAGGCTTACTAGTGGGTAGCTTGCTTATGTACGGCATTGTGCCGCGCGCAATCGCATGGGCATTTTGTGCCTTGATGTTCCGCCGCAAAAAAATGCGTTTAGACATCAAGCAGCCGTATTATCAAAAGATAATCAATTTTTGGCAGCGCCATGTGGTTGATGCCGATGACTTTACAGAAGCGCCAGCACCTATCGCACCCAAAGCGGCGGTGAGTGCTGGCAAGAAACTGGTTGCCCTACTCGAATACCCCTCAGATCAGCAAACATGGTGGCAGTCAGGTCTTGAAAAATCAGAAAGCATTGAGAATTTCGGTATTGTGGATGACCGTGAGGACATGGCACGTCTCAAAGACTACTTGGATGAGCATCCAGTACAAGTACTACTGGGTATTCATAGCAAGGCATTGCCTGACCGTGGTACGCTACGTAAGCTTGACCAAATCGCCGCTCATGCAACAGATGGACTGATTGTACAGCTACTCGGTGACACTCAACCAGTTACTGATGCTAATCTGACATCTAACAATGTGCCCATAGACAAACAAGCCGTTCGCTATCAGCAGTGGCAAACCGCACTCTCTGCGCGAAACATTGGCTTAGTTGACGCTAATTATTAGACTATTGACTCTTTTAGAGTCGTATTTTTAACGGCACTTTTTTCATGGCAATTGTCATCGTAACTAAAACAACATAAAACAAGTATGATGGATAAACGGTTGGATTTCTCATGACCCGATAAAAATTAGCGATAAAGGTCATTGAGTTAACAAGGATGTTTTATAGTGGCTAGGAGCCCGATATGGCAGCAGACAATACTCTCTTGACGCTCGGTCAGTATGGTCAGGTATTAGACGATTACAAAGAGGCACTAAACCAAAGCATACTAGCGGCCGCCCCCGAGTCATGGCAGCCGATGCTGGCAAGTATCTTACCTGCACACTGGCAAGAATGGTTATTGCCGCTGGCAGGCGGCCCTTTTTTCTTATTGTTTTTGGCGGAGTGGTTCTATCAGTCTAGACGTGGTAACGGTAAGCACTTTAGCTGGCGCCGTGCGATGACCAATTTTAGTTTGGGCGGTTCTTATTTGGGGTTTGAGCTGATTGTTCAAGCACTGATCGTGCTACCTATTTGCCTGTGGCTGTATCAGTATCGATTGTTCACCATCGAGGTGACATGGCTGACAGCCATCCCTATATTTGTCGCTGTTGAATTTAGCTACTATTGGTTTCACCGTGCATCACACCGTATGAATTGGTTTTGGTCAGCGCATGTGGTACATCATTCAGATGATAATATGAATTTATCGACTGCTATGCGCCAGAGTCTGCTGTACTCAGTAACGGGATGGTGGTTGTTTTTTGTCCCACTGATGATGTTGGGCGTACATCCTGTCTGGGTATTCTTCTTTTACGCGTTAGATTTGATCTATCAGTTCTTTATCCATACCGAGACGGTTGGGAAATTCCCAAAATGGATTGAGTATATTTTTGACACACCATCCAATCACCGCGCCCATCATGGCACCAATAACGAATATATTGACCAAAACTACGGCGGCGTCCTTATTATTTTTGACCGTTGGTTTGGTACTTATGTAGAAGAAGATATAAGCAATAATCCCGTCAGATATGGTGCAGTTGGTGAGGATAGCCATGACAAGATTATTAGTCTGATATTTGGGGTCTTTTACCGCATGTGGCAGCGGTTTTTTCGTGCTAAAGGGTTTAAGAAAAAGCTCAAGGTACTATTACGCCCGCCTAGCGCAATCTCATAGGTGATTTATAACAGCGATGTATCGAAGCAATAGTACGTATGCATAACCAACACTCAACCAGATTTTTTTACTATATATGGCTATTTTAGTCATCAATAATTATAAGACGCAATTATGAATAATGATAATAAAAAAGATGATCACGAAAACCATAAGCCTGTTGGTCTCTTTGCAGATAAGGCGTTGCCTCGTGACTCAAATAACTACGACAATCTCAATAGTAGCCCCAATAGCTCGCAAACGGCAATCGATCAGCCAAAGCTGACTGATGACAATCAACCGGTATCAAATGAATCAGCAGCGCCAACTGCAACCAAAAATACGACAAAGAAAACCATTGCCAGTGGCGAAGCACTAAAATTAGCAGTGGTTGGTCATACCAATACCGGTAAAACGTCCATACTGCGTACCTTATTGCGAGATGTGTATTTTGGTGAGGTCAAAAACGAAGCAGCAACCACACGCCATGTAGAACAAGCAAGCCTGACAGACAGTAAAACGGGGGAGATACTGGTAGCATTGTACGACACGCCAGGTCTAGAGGATGCATCAGGACTGATGGACTGGTTGGAGGATAATACCGCCAGTCGCCGTGATGGTATTGAGCGTTTGCAGCAATTTTTGGCTGCCGATGTTGCTCAAGGTGCAGACAGCTATGACTTGTCCTATGATTATAGCCAAGAAGCCAAGGTGATTCGTCAGCTGCTAGCAAGTGATATGGCCATCTATGTGGTAGATGCGCGCGAGCCTGTATTGGGTAAATATAAAGACGAGCTGGCTATTTTATCTTGGGCGGCTATTCCTGTCATGCCCGTTTTTAATTTTACTGACAGTCAGGATGCCAATATCGATGACTGGCAGACCATGCTGGCAAGACGCAATCTACATATCTCTACACGTTTTGATTCCGTTGCGTTTGAGTTTGAGGACGAGATGCGTTTATGGACCAATCTTGCTACCATGCTCACCCACTCTGAGATGCTTGAGCAATTGATGCAGTGCCGGACTGAGGACTGGGCACAGCTGTATGATGAAGCCAATATCATCATTGCGGATTTTTTATTGAATGTCGCTGCATTCGTACGTGAGATTAACGAAGATGATGACCCGATGCCTGTATTGGCCCAAATGCAAGAAGCGGTCAGACAAAGTGAGCGTGCGATGCAGCACAACCTTCTTAATCTTTATAAATTCTATGACAATGCCGTCGCGGCAACCCCACTTGAACTGCAAGCCTACCAACAAGACCCATTCGATCCTGAATTGCTCAAAAGCTATGGTATCCGCACCACGTCTGGTGCCGCAGCGGGTGCGCTACTGGGGTTGGGTATTGATGCAGCGGCGCTTGGCACGACATTGGGTTTAGGTGCTGCAATTGGCGGTATCGCAGGCGGGTTACTGTCTAATACCAGTAGTATTGCTGATAGAATCACAGGAGTAAAACGCTTGTATATCGATCCTGCGACATTGACATTGCTTGCGACCCGAGCGATAGACTTACTCACTGCCTTGCGTCATCGCGGTCATGCTGCGACAGACGCCACTCAACTGTTATACAAAGGCGAAAAAGATAGCCTTGAGACATCGTTAAATAATGATGACGATAACGAAGAGGTTCAATCTATTACCGTGTGGCCCACACATAAATTACCAAGCGAGCTAAAAAAAGCTCGCGGCAAACCGCAATGGTCATCGCTTAGCAGTGGCAAGTCAGAACAAGCGCAGTTGCTACGCACAGACATGGCATGGTCGCTGTCAGGTAAGCTGCAATCGTATAAGCGCGAATCGTAACCATATACAGTAAGCAAAACCTAATAGGGCTACATTAGTTTTGTGCCGCTAGTTTTGTGCCTCCAATAAAGCACTTAATGCCTCTGTGCCGCGTACGTCTGTTTGCTGTAGATAAATCGGATACAAGGGATACTTGGAGAAATTCTTTTCAATATCCTGCATTAACTGCTGTTGGCGCTCCGCACGGCGGCGCCAAAACTCATCCGACTGAGTGGGCGTTATCAGCTGGTTAATAACTATCGCTGCTGGCGTGAGCTTGCTCTCTTCTAGCTGTTCAATAGCTCGCTTAGTCTCTGCTAACGGCAGAACATCCGCAGTCATAACCAACACAATTGAGGTTTGGGCGCGGTCATGTAGTAGCAACCCTGCCTGCCGAAATAATTGTTTGCGCCTCTCTAGCACTGATACCGCCTGCTCCCAGCGGTCAGATTTTTTTGCTGCAAATGGGTTTGGCACCTCTTTTGTAAGGGAGTCGGTTTGATTGCTCTTTTGATTACTTTTCTGATTATGACTGTCCAAATGCGTCGCCACTGAGCGCAGTTTGGCTTGTCTGCGCTGCTGCGCTAGTAGACCATCTGTCCATGCTCCCATCATCTCTGGTAGTACCAATAATCTTAAGGTATGTCCCGTAGGTGCAGTATCAAAGATAATATGTTCATAACCTGCACTCGCGCCTGCAACCAAATGCTGACACATTGATTCAAGCATCGCTGCTTCCTGGGCACCAGGTGCTGACTTTGATAGTCTCAAATGCTCACGAATTTTGGGCATCATATCTGGATTGGCATAGGACTTAATCGTACGCTCAACTTGGGCAAAGTGCTCGTCAACGATAATATCAGGGTCTAACTCGATGGCATCTAGGTAGGGAGAGATGACTGTTTTCTCGTTCTTTAAACGGGTATTTAGGACATCACCCAAACTGTGTGCGGGATCGGTTGAAACAATTAAGGTTTTTTGCTGTTGGCTTGCGTAATAGCTGGCAAGTGCAGCCGCAGTGGTGGTTTTCCCTACACCGCCCTTGCCTCCGATAAATATAATCGGTTGTGTCGTTAGCTGTTCTACGAATCCATGTAAGGGATGTAATGCCATATCTCTATCTCATTTTTCAAACTGTTTTTATTTTTCTCTAGCTACCAAACCACTAGCAACAACCAACATGATCAAATGGACATCTATCCATGCCCATACGCGTATGCCACTCATGAAAGTTCTCTAAAAACAACGGCTGCAACTCTAACGTATAAAAGCTGGCAGGATTATCGATGCCCAAACTCTCAGCAAACATGAGTAGCATAAAAAAATCTTCTTCATCACGGGCAGCTCGTGCCATTGTCTGTCGATAAGGCGCATGATAAAACTCATTTAGACCAGCAGCAAACCGTTGCCACCATGGTTGGGCGCTTTTGGTGTCTGCTAAGATATTTTTATCTTCCATAATATACTTACCCCTTTTCTTATTTATTGTTATCTATCATGCCTATATGATACAAAAAACGCCAGCAATTGCTGCTAGCGTTTTTGTTTGGTAAACATGTTAGACAGCTAAGAGCTTAAACCTCTCTGCCTTTACCTTTGTGTATCGACCACTCTTTACGGAGTACGGATAGACTCTCGAACGTCACTAAGACTGTAGCGATCAAGATAATGATATCCATAATGATCAGCAGCCAATTTCCATCCGTGAAGAAGGTTTTTAACTGAATCAGTAGTGCAAAAACAGTCATAACCAACAGGAACGACAACGGTGCTAAGGTGTACCAGACTGGCTTGCCTTTACGTAGCAAAATGACCGTTACAATCATTAAGGTCAAGGCTGCCATGAGCTGGTTAGTCGTACCGAATAATGGCCAAATAATCATACCACCAGCACCATCAATACCACCAGCACCAAAGGCTAATAGTAAACAGCTACCAACAGCAAGCAACGTCGCTACGACACTTTTATTCAGTATTGGTAAATTATAAAACTCGCCAAACTCTTGGAAAATATAACGTTGTAAGCGTACGCCAGTATCCATGGTCGTACCTGCAAACAATGCTGCCATAACTGTAAGCATCGTCTGTGATAACACCATATCGATACCCACACCAGCATTCAAAATCGTCGCACCGCCATCAATAAAGGCACCGATAGAACCATCACCAAATTTTTGATAGACCGCTTGCCAATCTCCGAGTGTCGCAAAGCCTGCTGTTGCTGCTAAAATTGCGCCCAGCGCCAACATGCCCTCACCTAATGCACCAAAATAACCAACGAAACGCGCGTCTTCTTCTTTATCAATCTGCTTAGATGTCGTCCCTGTTGCAACCAGTCCATGGAATCCAGATATCGCACCACAAGCAATGGTCACAAACAATAGTGGCATAAGTGACGGTGTATCAACGGGCAATGTTGTATTTATCGCTGGCGCCACGATGTCTGGCGTACCAATAAAAATAGCAGCATATAACAGAATCAAACCGACAAACAGCTGCAATCCGTTGATGTAATCACGAGGCTGAAGCAGCATCCATACAGGTAACAACGAGGCGACAGCTGCATAGCTGAACAAAATAATAATCCAGACCGCATTATCAGGCAGTCCAAAGACAGTCTCAGGCAATACAATCGGGAACATAGGGCCAAGATAGATAAGGCCATATAGTGCACTAACACCGATGATAGATACCCAAACGAGATTCATCTTGTAGCGGTAAATACACTGACCGATGATAAGCGCAACTACCAAGGCACCCCAAACTGGCAGTACAGCAGATGGGGTTTTGATCATCATGTTTGCAATAGCGACACCAAATACGGCGTTGACCATCAGCAATAGCAAGAAAATCACAACCATCATCAGACTACGGACACGCGTGCCCATGACAGTACCAGCAATAGAGCCAATCGATTGACCTCTGTTGCGCATACTTGCCCAAATGGCAGACATATCATGGACACCAGCCATAAAGATGGTACCAAATACTACCCAAATAACGGCAGGTACCCAGCCCCAAATGACGGCAATTGCAGGACCGATAATAGGTGCAGCACCTGCCACCGATGTAAAGTGATGTCCCCAAAGCACATACTTATTGGTTGGGACATAATCGACCCCATCTTTCATAGTGTGTGCTGGCGTGGGACGGCTGTTATCCAATGCCAATATCTTAGTAGCAATGAATTTTGAGTAAAACACGTAGCCGCACAGCATGGCAGCAACGCCGAATAGAAGTACAATAGCACTATTCATCTCATCTCTCCCTAGACAAGTAGTAGGTAGCCGTATAAGTTCAAGCTTTTTAAATCAAAATATAAAAAATATGCTAAATTAGTGTGCGGTGAGTGACTCATCTCACCCATAGTTGGATAAATCGTAGGAATGTCGAAAGACAAATATCAGTACAATCTTGCATTTTACAATTAGAGCACGTCACTAAGTAGCATATAGTGTTGTGAGTCTTTATTTAAAATTCTGGTTGAATAGTAACCGATTTCACGACAAATGTAACGTATGTAAGAGATGAAAAACAACAAATAAAGGAAGCGCAATGGCACATTATTTTGGATTCCACCCTTCAGATAAATTAAAAGCATTAATTAGTGAGGCCGAACAAGTCGTTGCTTCAGATGAACATGTGGAATATTATCCTTATCGCGACGCGCTTACACATCAGACTGCTCGTGACTTGACGGACAATTTATTGATTGGTTTGGTAGAGATTATTCCAAACCCTGAGCGTCAAGCATCTATGCGTAAAATCGTTGGAACGATTGAAAGTACCACCGATACCCTACTCAATATCTTATTGGGTAAAGAAAATAACGAAGAAGTATTACCGAGCTTTCATTTTTTGAGAGATCATGCGACATTTATCGATAATGAGGGAGCCAAACGGGTCGGCTTTAAACTGTCTGAAACAAACGCAAAAACCATCGTTGAAGGGTTTGCTGCTATCACGCCAGACCACGTAGATAGAGCCAAATTCAAGACAGCACTAGAAACGATGAACGATGCCACACTAACCCATTTTGTGACTCGCTATGCCGAAACGCTAAAGCTCGGTATGATCAAGCGTAAGTCAGTACCGGTTGCGAAATCGGCAATTGATAAGGGCATGAATATGGCTCTCAATAAGCTATTACCTGATCTACCCAATGACTCGCTTAACCGTTTAGCAAATTATTACCGCCCATTTATTGTAGAAAAGCCAGAATAACCCCAAAAGTTAGATTAATTTTGTCCTAAACGCTTTATGACGTTGGGCAAATTCACTAAAATTTGCTAAAATAAGCGGCACTTTTTACCAAAGGCGCACCCGATGACCCAAATCAGTAACCAAGAAATCGAAAAAACATTACGCAACTCAGAGTGCCTTATCAGCAGTATCGAAGTAGCCGCTGCTTATGAGCGCCTAGCCGCTCAGCTCAATCTACACTACGCTGGTCTGAACCCAATTGTAATGGTTGTTATGAATGGCGGATTGATTCCAGCTGGCCAGTTACTTACCCACCTGACGTTCTATCATCGTATGCACTATATCCATGCGACGCGTTATCGTGACAACGAAGGTACTAATGACCTCGACTGGAAATTCAAGCCTGACGTGAGCATTGAGGGCGAGCACGTATTGTTGATTGATGATATTTTTGACGAAGGCATTACCCTAAAAGCCGTTGTCGAAGAGCTAAGCAAAGAAAAACCGTTATCACTTGAGTGCTGTGTACTATTAAACAAAGAACACGAGCGTAAAGTTGCAGATTTTGACGTTGATTTTGTAGGTATCAACGTGGCGGATCGCTATGTATATGGCTGTGGTATGGATTTCCACGGTTACTTGCGTCACCTACCCGGTATTTATGCTATCAAAGAAGATAAAGTGTAAGCCTTATACTCTTTGAAATGTGTCAATCATAAAAAAGCATCCAACTTGGATGCTTTTTTATTGTATGAAAAACAGAATAAATACTACAATAGCTAAAACTGCAAGGCTAAACCAGTATGACGCTCCGTTGGCGTCTTAACTGCTATTTCAAAAGCATGTTTGGTGCTATATATCGTCACCTTTTTCTTGGCACGCGTGACTGCTGTATAAATAAGCTCTTTGCTCAGTAATCTAGTATGGCTGTTGTCAAAAGTAATTGCCACATGATCAAACTCAGACCCCTGTGACTTATGGATAGTCATTGCATATGCTGTAGCAATTAGTTCCTCATTCAGTAAGTTGACCGCAATCCCTTGCGTCTTATTTTCAAAAAACACCTCTAAACGGCTCTTATCATCTGAGGTTTGTAAACAAAACCCAATATCACCATTAAATAGTCCTAACTCATAATTGTTCTGTAGCACCATGATTGGGCGACCATGAAACCATGTGTTTTGACCGAGTGGTAGTTTTAGCTCAGTCAGATGCCACTGGGTAAGATAATTATTAATATAATGATCGCCCCATTCTCCACTATGACCAGCACTCAAAATTCTAAATTCGTTGAAGGTTTCTGTTAGTGATGCGACTGTAGTTTTTACCGAATGTGGCACAGATTTTTCTATCGGAATTTTCAAAAGACTTTTTACTTTTCTTAGATAGTTTTTATAACTCTCTGTTACTTTTAAAATATTTTTTTCATTGCTTAGGCTATTTACTAGTTTGTTACCTTTAGAGTCTTCTGTCTGGATCGTATTTATATGTTGAAAGTTCAATGCGTTATCATTTTTTAGGAGTTGCCAAATTGCTTTTGTGTCTGCTTTTGTATTGTTGATTTCGTAAGCTAATCTTCCGATACCTGAATCGGCACTAAATCGGCGACTTTCAGTTAACTCCGCATGTATAGGTTGTAGTAATGGAATGCGGCACAGGTCTGCCAATACTGCTCCTGCATCGACTGCTGCTAGTTGATTGGCGTCTCCTAATAATATAAGTCTTGCGCCTGGTTTTACCGCACTGACAAGATAATTTGCAAGCTCAACCCCTAACATTGATGCCTCGTCAACGATAATGATATCTTCGCCCAGTGGATTATCAGCACCATAGCGTGGACTACCCGTTCGACCAATACCTAATAAACGATGAATCGTTTTCGCTTCTTGCAATTGCAGCTTTACATCTGCTGCATCTAGAGCCACTTGTAGAGACTCTTGCATACGCTGCGCTGCTTTCCCAGTTGGTGCTGCTAACGCTAAGCTGGCACTATCTGTACTAAATATAATATTCTCTTCAGTACCCCTACCCTCTGAAGCCTGTTGTAGTGCGATCACTAGTTGAGCCACAGTATATGTCTTGCCCGTGCCTGGGCCACCGGTAATAATACTAAACGCGTTATTGTTAGCGACATTAATCGCCTTTATCTGATTTTCGTGAAGACTTTCAGGTATTGTTATTTGTAGAGGGCTTACTTGTTGATTCAAAATATTGTTGATATTTTTTGCTAAATTAAATTCAGCCTGCCACGCACGATGAAGCCAAAAAGTTATAGACCTTCCTGCACTTTTGTTGCAGATTTCTTTGTATATAATTGGTTTATTTTTTTTGCTTAGGCTATTTTTATTATTATTGCTACTAGTTTCAACTTTTTCGAACAAAGCATGAACATTAATTAAATGCATGAAAGAAACTAAATCCATATCTCTTAGTACTTGATATAGCATAGCAATCGTATCAAAACGCTTGTTTAGCATGTCCTTTTCATGGTTACTGAGCGAGAGCTGTGTCCAAAGCTGATCTCGCTTACTAAATAAAGTATCTAATAAATCAAACAAGGACATTTCGGCGCCAGCGTCATCACTTGGCTGTACATCATCTATCAGAACAAAAAGCGGCATAGCTAGCATTTCCAATAACTGTTGCTGCCAGCCATATAGCGTGACTACTTCATGGTTAATTTGACCTTGTAACGGTACTTCATGCTCAATAGCGGTGATAGTCAATACAGTATGCCCCTCCTCTAAATGAGTTGCTAGTATCATAAATAAAGCAGTAAATAAGTAGCTGTCTTCTAACTTATCGGTTGGATCATCGGTTAGGCTGCTACCAGTATCAGCTTCTATATCTATCGCTTGATACGCTGAGTAGGTTTGCCCGCGACGCAGTAGAATATAGTCACTAATAGTATTGGCCCAGCTTTGTTGTAGGCCAACCGTCGCTTTGCTTTTGTTGTTGCTCTTGTTACTCATGATATGTCTCTGTGATGATCTGGTGAATCAATATAATGTTTTTGGGTATCAAATCGTTGTACAGAGCCCACTAGTCAGGCATGCCAAACAGCGCATCCAACCCCTTAATAAAATCAATTGGAATATCCCAAATAACGAGCCCATAGCGACCGTTGTAGGGTGATTCGCTCGTTTCATTAGCCGCTTGCGATACGGTAGCAGCTGCTTGACCGTTGGGGTTATATACCCCTCGTAGGAAGATATACTCTACCGCTCCCAAATACTTGTCCTCATTACCCGCATAATCAGCGATTCTCATTGAAAGGAATCGATGTAATGCTACTTGGTAAATCGCTGCTTGTAGCCAGTAGCCTGCTTTAGACATGGCTTTTTTGAGTGTACTTTCATTATAATCGCTTAGGCTATTTCCTAAATAATTACTCTTATAATCGACTACGTAATACTTGCCAGCATGTTCATAAACCAAGTCAATCTCACCGCGCAAGTAACGATACAAGTGCGTTCTATTTTGCGGCACGAGATTGACATGTTTGTCTGTGTCATCCGGTAGATACTGTTGAAACAGTTTACTGATATCCTCTGCTTTAAAGCGCTCTGACAGTCCCATATTGAATTCTAACTCGGCAAAACGCTGTCCTGCATCCAGAGCACATAAGGGTTGATTGGACGCCAATAAGGGGGTATTTAGTACCTCTTCAATCCAAGCAATCAACGCCTCGTGCTTCGTTGTATCTATTGCGTCAGCGTTAAGTGAGACAGCACTCTCTTCTCGGTTGCCTTGTGCTCTACGGCTTTGATATTCAGCACTACTATACACCAGCGGTAGCTGATAACTACTGATAGCTCTATCGATCACGCCAGACCACTGCAATTTGTTATTAAAGTCAATTTTTTCGAATATCTCATGCAAAAACGTACCTGCATTAGCGCCTTTTATGAAGGTAAAGCGAATATCGTCTTCAGACTTAAGACTCATCTCATCAATTTTGTCGAGAGACGCATTACTATTAAGGCTACTATTAGGATAAGACTCAGCCAATCCAGCAGTGTCTGCCATATCAATATCTATCGCATCATCAATACGCTCATCTACGACAGCCATTGCTTGTGTTGATTCGTCTAGCTGACGAGCTAACGCCGTAAAGCTGGTCTTAGCCCAACCATAAAAATAGCTCGTTTTCATGACATCAGTAAAAGCAGCATACTCAATAGTTTCTGTCGTGGGTGCGATGGTAAGCTTGGTATCTGTCGACGTTACTGTTTTAGCATAATGACTATTATAAAACTCATTGATATTATGCCCTCTAAGCATGCCTATCGTGCCTTTTAGCCTGTCAGGTAATTCAAATTTTGCGTCTGCAGAGTCAAACCAATAAAATACTGGCCTTAATTCAGGATTTGTATTCTTCTTGGGATCTCGCAACACCACATAAAGTTGCTCACTAGCCCGCGTAAATGCCACATATCCAAGCCGGCGCAGCTCATCAAAACCTTCATTTGTCTCGATATCAGTGAAGTAAGCATCTTTAGTGGCAGATCCTTGTAACGCAGAAAAACGGCGCTGATTACCTATTGACTGACCTTCTGTGGATTGCTGTACTAACGCTGAAGGCGATTGCTGGGCATTATATAGATATAGACCATGCTTCTCATTATTGCCTGACTTCCTACTGGCGTCTCCCATACCCAGTACATAGACAATGGGGAACTCAAGCCCTTTTGACTTATGAATAGTCATGAGCTGCACGCCAGACTCTGTCGGTAGCGGATACTGCTTCGCCCAATCACTATTGGGTGCGGTCTCTATGTGTTGCCTAAACCAAGCCAGCAGCTCATGCTCACCCATGCCTAAGCCATACTGTGCCAATACATCCATCACATGGCGTAAATCCATGATATGTCGATCACCTTCTGGATGAGCGGCTAGAGCTTGCCAAACGCCTTGTGACTGTATGGGGCTTCTATCCAATAAATAGTGCAGCGCTGACAAGATACCAAAGTGCTGCCAACGCTGTGCCCCTTCCTTTAGATACGTAATAAAATCCTGATAGCTCTTTTTATATTCTATATTTTGAACATCGCTACTATTTGGATTAATACTATTAAGTCTGTCATCACTCTCAACCACACCTGATTCATGATCCGTCATCATAGCTTGGACATCTTTGATGCTCAGTCCGTACAGATGGCTGGTCAACACTCGATTAATCATGTCATGACGATACGGGTATAGCATGGCACTAAGTAGCGCTGCGATATCTTCTGCCATGATCGTTTCAAAGATGCTGACGTCGCTGGTGGTCAAGGTGGGTACGCCCAGTTTGACTAGCTCATCTTCAACCTGTTTTAGATCTTTTTTGGTACGGGCTAGCACCCCAATATCACTGGGCTGAATCGGCTGATCGTTTAATGTCTGACCACTACTGAGCAAGCTAGCAATATGACGTGCGGTGATTTCATACTCATCATAGTCAAGCTCGCTATCCTTTCCATTAGGCAAGTGTAGTACACTCACTGGCTGAGTAGAGAGTACCTCTGTCATCAAACCACTATCTTTTGCGTCTGAATTCTTAAACCAAGACAATTCACTCTGCTTTTTTGCGGCTTTGCTGTGCTGATAATAAATACCACTACCTAGCTGCGCCAGCTTGTTCTCAGCAGTTGTTGCTGTAGGTATACCAAACCAGCAGTTGAGGGCATTAATCAAACTGAGAGTGGAGCGCCGGTTAGTGTTGAGCGTCCAAATGGTACTTTTGTCAAACTGCGCTTTCATATAATTATAGTTGGTCACGTCACCGCCACGAAACCCGTAGATCGCCTGCTTTGGGTCACCAACCAGCAGTAAAAACTCATGGTTGGATTTTTTGGCGGTAGATTGCTTGTCATTATCCGACTGTTTGCGTTTACTCTTTGGAAAATAGATACTTTCGATCATAATGGCCTGCTCGCCATTAATATCTTGCGACTCATCAATTAATGCAATGGGGTAATGGTGACGTATATAACGCGCCAGCTTATCGCCTTGCCGACCCGTTAGTGCTTGGTTTAAGCGCACCATTTGCAGACTAAAGGTCGTCTCCCCTCGCTCCTCTAAAATCACTGGCAGTCTATTGCGTACCGCAAGCACGATATGACGATTAAGGTTGGCTAAAACCAATAAAACATGCTGATTTAACCCTTCAACCATATCTAAGAGCGCCATCAACTTACTAATGGTCTCTAACTCAAAAAGGGACTGATGCTCTTTCTCCCTATTCTTATTAAAGTTTTTAATTTTACCGTCTTCATTTGGATATCTGGCATCCTGCAAAGACGTTAATATCTTGTTTTCACGCTCATTCAAGTAACTGCTAAATGTCAGCTGATATTGCCCTACCTTTTGATGAACATCGACAAGAGCATCAAAATGATTGGTTAAATTAGAGTTTCCACGAAATCCTTGAGATTTTCTGTAATCAAGGCTTAGGTAAGGTTGGATATCTGCTAAATCTAACTGGGCAAACTCATAAATAAATTTCTCATACGTATTGAAATCAAAACCTTGCTCTAGCGTTATCTCATCAATCGGCGCAGAAATAAAATTAAGCGAGCGAGAAACGAATTTTTTATGATCACCTACTGCTGTCAGCTTACCTTGCTGATCCATAAGCGCATACAGTTTGGGCTGCTCATGATACAAACGGCTTTGAAACTGACGCAGCTCATCGTGAATAATACTATCGGTAACCTGCTCGATACTGCTGTCTTCAATAATCGCCATACCTTGCTGATGACCAGTTTCGCTACTGTACTCGATCAGCCACTTTTGAGCCAAGCTATCGAGCGTTCCGACAAATAGCTTATCTAACGTCGTTAACACTAGTGCGGTGCGCCGGATCGCCTCTGCCATAGGATAGCTATACACGTGATCAAGCAAATAACCGACCAAGTGCAGATTCACGGGATCTTGCATGATGCCATCTAGGCGTACATGTTCGGCTTGCTCTATTAACCACTCTTCACGCTGTTTTTTGACTTGTGCGCGCTTTTCTCTAGCCATCTGCTTATCATGGCTAGCATCCTGATTAAACTCATCAGCATCTATTTCGGTATTTGATTCGACGCTTGAATCATTGCTTTCCGACTTACCCTTGTTATTATTGTTATCGTTACTGTCAGGCAGTACCTGCAATAGGTTGGGATATAAGTTATCTTTATTATTGGTATCTGCACTCAGGTTGTTGACCCACTGTAATAGCTGATAGAACTCTACCAGACGGTCGTGGATGCGCTGACGCATTTCGGCGGCGGCAGCTCGAGTAAAGGTTGTGGCGATGATTTGCTCTGGCGCACGCCGTGCCTCAATCAATAGTCGCAGCACAATACCAGTCAGCGTCCACGTTTTGCCTGTACCTGCTGAGGCTTCGATAAGATGCCGACCCGTTAATGCAACCGCAACCGCTGGCGCTATTTCTTCTTTTTCTTCAGCTATAGCCCCTAAGTCACCCAAAACATCTGAATGATCATCAAATAGATTTGGTTGTACAGAAGGTTCAGTAATATCGGCTGTATCAGTAAAATCTGTCATATAAGCGCATACTTTTAATTATTATTAATGAGATCAAAAGAATAAAAATAGACACTAAGCACTAGTTATCCAATTTTTTTAGTGCCGTAAACATCGGCGCATACAATGGCTGCGCCAAAGTGGTTAGTGATGCTGATAACGCTCTAAATGCATCTTGGTCACGTAATACGTATTGCCAAATGGCATGCTGAGAGCAAGTGTCATATACCTTGTCTGAGTTATAATTAGGTCTTAGCCAGTCTGAGAAGTCACCTCGTTTTGGCCAATATCTGGTGGCATTCTCGCCCTCACTTTCTTCTACTTTTGAGCACTTATCCAAATAACTTAATGCATATTCAGGCAGTAATGTCATGGGGACTTGGCCCGACAACTTACCAAAGACTGCCCATTTTATCAGTTCGATCAGCGCATCTTCATAGACGATGGGGCTTAGCTGAAATGCGATGACATTCTTGTAGGCACTTACCTGTGCGGTGGGTTTATTAAAGCGCCAAATACTCACGCCATCATCCAACGCCACTTGCTCAGCCGTGGTGCGTCTGGCTACTTGCCAGTATAGATGGGACAGCCAAAACTTGAGTAGGTGTTTTGGACTGGCAGAATTGGGCAATATATTTAACCACTGCTTGGGTGACTGCTCAGCATAGGCAGTCGCTGTCTCAACAGCAGCGCGGCTAGCATGATTATTTATAGGGACTGATGGTGCTAGTGGTTGTGGTTGTGGTTGTGACTGTGATATCGGCACCATCCCTTTTATCTTAACCATTTCGGGTAATAGCTTGCACAGTATTTCGTTATCAGTACCATTCAAGATTATTGGCAGCGCCACCTGAATAGGATGCTCGGCGGTGGGCGTTAGTAGTCGTAGACCTGTAATATCGTCTTCTACGCCTTCACTTAGCACGCTACTGTCCCCAAATCCATTGGCAATTAATTGCTCTTCAAACTCTACGCACTGCTGCTGCAGCTTTTGTTGTTGGTTAGGCAAGGTTGTTTGGCGCGCTACCCCTGCTGGGATAATTTTTTGATACATCAAGGTTGAGATATCTTGCGGAGCAGTATTGTCAATACTCTTATCAGCAGCCAATTTATTGATTAAATACTCTTTAATCTGATAAGTCGTTAAGCTGTCCAAAAATAGCGGTTCCTGATGTGCTAACGCACCTTCACCTTGTACCACATGTACCTTTTGGGTACGCAAAAAAGCTTTGGCGGGATGGCGTACTTGATATATCAACATACCTTCAACATCGATCTCACCGATGTTGAATACGCTATCAGATACTGCTTGGATAAGCGCTGCTCTATTCATACTGTTAGTATCGCTATTGCCTAAAAGTGTCTCTAGACCCAGCATATCAGCCAATGTAGACATGGTTTGGTCATCTACCTGTCCAAGCTGACCCATACTACGACCAAGCAGCTTAGCTATTGACTCATACTGCGCTTTTGTAGGCAAACCAACCAGTTGTGGGTATTTGCTGGCTTCTCTTCTTTGTAGTGTCTCAAAAACAGCGTGCCACAGCGGCGCAGGTGGGAATTGTTTTTTCTGAGCAAGTTTGGTGCTTCGCATAGCTTTACTTAATAAATTGTCTAGCTCATCGGCCGCAGCGGTAGGACTGCTATTCTGAACATTGTCAGTAGCATTGTTTGAATTAAGATTAACACTGTAAGTGTCAGTCTGTGGCTCAGAGGCATGTTCAATATCTGTCTCAAATAGGCTCTTATGAAAAGGCAGGGCTGGGTGCTCAGTGACCAGCCATTGCTTGATGAGTCTTGGTAAATAACGCTTAAGGCTTTCTGTCGTTGGATCAATACTTTCAGGCAACGTATCAAGAGAGTTGACCTGCCACTGTACCTCACCTTGCAAGAATTGTAGCAATTCACTTACTGGGTTGGCAGGTAGGTGTTCATGGGTATCGGTCAAGCTTTGGCCATTGTAGAACATCCAGCATGCACTGCGAGCGCACAGTAGCGCATCCAAAAATGCCCCATTGTCGTCATCTTCGCTGACTCTGTCACCGCGACGTGAATTGGTCGCTTTCATCAAATCATACCGGTTGTCACGATCACGTCCAGGAAACTCAGAGAGATCCATATTGAGCATCACCACCAGTTCAAAAGGCACGTTTCTGAGCGCTCCAAACCGCCCAAAAGTAATCACTCCAGTAGGCTCCGCACTAACCTGCTGACTCTCAAGCTCCGCTTCGATACTGTCTAGCATAAAGCTCAGCTTTAGTGGCAGCTGTTCAACGCCTGCCAGCTTTTGCTCCACTTCTCTGTTGTCAATATCACCGCTAGAGTACTGTCTATAGTGACGATTGGCCCGTAAGCTTGATTTAAAACCATTCATCGCATTATAGATGGCACGCATCGTACGCGTCTGATCGACATCGCCAAAGTAGCGGTGGATCACTTGGGTCTCAATCTGATCTAACCAATCTTCTGCTTTCATTTTTTGTGTATGATCATCACGCCTTGCCACCAAACCTGTATATATACGGCAAAGCGCTTCTACAATCATGGCATCATTTAGGCTGACCTGCGCCAGTGGCAAGCTCATCTCGGGCACAGCAGTACCTGGCCATTCTCCCTCCTTTAAAGCGTATAAGCAGTCGCTGAGATTTGCTTCTGGCATCACAAGACCCAAGGTCAACCTATCTAATGCTTGCGCAAAACTAAAGCGATAATCATAGTCGTTAATATCTAGAGTTTGTTTCAGATGACGCTCATCAAAACCACGAACAAAGCCAGCTTCTAGCAGCAAATCGCAGCCACGGCTCATTTGCTCACGGGTCAATCCAAAACTCTCAAACAAGGGCGGTAGCATCAGCCAGTCTAAAACCTCGGCCGCCTCAAAACGGGCACTATGACTGCCGAGCAGCTTATAAAACCCAATGATCGCTTCCCACAACTGACGGATATCAGCATCGACAACGCCCGTCACTTTAGCAGGCAAGGTCAAGCCATCTTGACCCTTACCACTAACAAAAATAGAGCCAATCAGCGCATGATGACGTTCAACATCTGGCAATAACACCACGATATCTGATATATGGCGTTTTTTCTCACCAGTTTTAATAGGTTCATTGAGCCAACGGCCAATCATAATACGTAGTACTTCAAGCTGACGCTGCAAATTATGACAGGAGTGAATGCTTAGGCTATTGTCTTGAGCAGAGATTGCCCACAAACGATCCTTTTCAAAACGCTTGTTTTCTAGTACGTCATCGTCATACCATGGCGACTCTGGCTCAGCGCCCAACACTATTTGCTCATTTACGGCTTGAGAAACTGTTGTTGCCGCAGCTTGTTGGGTCGATTGCTCATCAAGCATCAATACGTCATTTTGCAAACGTCGCAATAAACTTGGGCTGTTTTGTATGGCTTGAGAGCGACCAGAATCAGCCATGCTGTGCTCACTTTCATCACTGATACGGCTCAGATCATCATCAAAACTATCGTGCCACTCTACCAAATCATCTTGATATTGCTCGTTACCTGATAAATTGGCAAGCATGGCAAAAGTATCACGAGACTGCTTGCCCAAACGTGACAGTAAGCTATGTCCATAATCACGTAAAAATACGCTTTCAGGGTTAATGATTTGCTGGCGCTGTAGCCAAGACTTATCGACAATATCTGCCCAGAATAGCTTAGAAGGATTATAATGTAATAGCGTGATTTTCATATATTTGGACAACTGCTGCAAAAAATCGAGCTCGGTTTGCGGCAGTTGCTGAATAGTAAAAATACGCAATACTTTGGGCAACTGAGCACGCTCATTCGCGTTATTATTTTCCAGAGCTGACCAAAAAGTGTTTTCAATGCTTACACGGTGTTGATGCACGTCGGCAAACAGATGCGACCATAAGAATCGCTGCGCTGCCTCAAGCTCTACATAATGCGCCACCAACCACTCCGGCGTGCCGCGTGCGTACTGATCAAAGCGTAGTGATAACGCATCTTTATCTGCTATCAATGCGTCTACATTGAGCGGCGTATTATGTGACCATAGCGCAAGCCAATCCTCACGGTGTGTTAAGTAACGATTAAACACTCTTGCCAAATCACTTGCCAGCTGCCAAATACGGGCGTCTTGTTGTGCCTTATCTTTTTGCGCATTGTCTTGTTGTACGCCCTCTTGCGTCGTTGCTACTTGCGGGTCATCAATCAAGGATGCCAATAGCGGATGTACTGGGTGGGTGTCATCCTTAACAATCAACTCTTGATAGTAAGTGAGATAACCAAACAGGCGCCACTGCATCACCGTTGGTGACAACACAGCAACTTCAGGCACATTCAATGTAGCCGCTTCAGGATCTGCTTCTAACAAATAGGCATTGTGCCGGGTGAGCACATCTTGCATGAGTGTCCATTGATACTGACCCCAAAACTTAGTACGCACCAATGTACTAATCCCCGCGCGGCTGGCAATTGTTTTATCCAACCAATCACCCAATACCATCGAGGGCACAATAACAATAAAGGGCTCAAAAACATGCTGGCTTTTTGACTGGTATTGTTCAAGTAGTTGATCGACAAGGTTTTCGGTACGGTGCGACTGAATGATGGTAAACATAGACAATAATCTGATTAAAGTAGGCGTAGAATATAAATGTCAAGAAAGGCTGTTTATTGTGACTGACAGGCTAAAACATACTAGTAAAAGCCTCGTATTAGCAATCAATCATGTATGGACAGCGCTGAAGACAACACTCATCAATGCATGTTTGGTAGTCGTTACTGTACGGCATTTCTGCTAGTATATGGGTCGTTATGCTAGTTATCATGAGCAAAAGTTATTATATATATGACCCAAGCGCATTGGTAATGATAGTAATAGATATTGAGAGGATAAAAAATCACTCTATTTATCAGTGTGCCATTGATGGTTATCGTTTGCTAGTATAAATACCAGTATTATAATATCTTGCGACATCTATTGTCGCATTGAGCATGAGCATAGTTACAAGTGTTTTGATTATGAAAAGATGAAGGGCGTGGCTTTTTTCAAATCAGCTGTTACACCCTATACTAAAACGATACTTTTTACAGGGTAATTGAATATTATGCCATTACGTCCTATTGATGCTATTTTTGTCCATCCTAAGCAGCGGTCGTACGTTGTTTATTATCGTGGTGAGCTTTGGTGCCTACCACGTATGAAAATCGATGACAGATCATGGCAAAACAGGCGTCCGTATGTTGATGATAGTCGCTCACTATACCTTAGTATTCATCAAGCTATTAGCGACCCTGTACTGGCACAAAAACTACGCACATTAGACTTACCTGCCGCAGTGCGTGGTAGCACATTATTGCGTTTTGAGTTGTGGTGGGAGACACATGGCTTTAAATGGTTAAAAGATAAGCTTACAACAGGTCAGTCACCATTAGCAGCCCATCAAGGCATGAGCTCTGAAGAAGTGACTGATAGCGAGACTATTTCATCATTTTCCATGGAAAAAGATGTGTTTGCAGATATGTTGGCCGAGTTAACTGATGAGGTTATGGATCACAAGCTTTGAATACAACGCTAATATATAGTGCCTGATACAAATTTTAAGATGACCCCATTAATAGATAGAGAGCAGTAATATATGAAAGACTACAAACTGCTACTGGTTGGACTAATTTCACTGCTAGTAGCAATTTTTATCGCTCTCTTTACTTGGTTGTGGACCAGTAATCACAAAAACACAGATCCACTGCCTATCATGACCAGTGAGAAGCAACCTGCACCTGCCACAAATGAAGAAAGCACAGATATCTCCCCTGAGAGTACGCTTTCTATTCGTGCAGAACAAAGCCTACAAGTACCGATAGATGACATTATTGTAAGCTTTGAGTCTCGCTATCCACATATACAAGTTTTGGCGAATTATATTCCTGCTAATACGTTACTAACGATATCGAACGACGAACGCTCTGATCTTATCTCTGATACAGATATTATTATTGCCAATAACGAGCTGTCCAAAGAGCGTCTCTCGCCCCTACAAGACAAGCTAAAGGCCACTCAACATAGTAGTAATCAAAATCAAACAGGTGCTAATTCGGTCAATAGCAATACGGATAACGATAAGGCTGATAAGGCTGACATTACTGCCAATAGCACCAACAAAGAAGCACGCACGCTAACCTCTTTCAATTATGCTCTAAAAGATGATCAAGCACTTGAAGGTGTGGTTTTGACCGATAATCCTGTTGCCGTTAGTTTCCGTAACTTTTTACTCTCAAGTGCTGGTCAAACTATATTAGAAAAATACGAGTACTATAATATCAATGGCTATGAGAACAGTGTAAATGACTTATTTGAACCCTCTTCGCAGGCGAGCAAGGCATCCGGTAATAACCCAGTAAATGTCGCTGATGCGCTTGGTAATAGCGAATCGCAATAAATTATTTGTATTTACCTTTTTGCTGATTGCTTTTGTTACTGCTTTTTTCTACAATGTCACTCCATAATGCGCCTATAGCTCAACAGGATAGAGCAGTTGCCTCCTAAGCGATCGATCCGAGTTCGAGTCTTGGTGGGCGCACCAATCATTGTATTTAGACATAACCTTGCATTACTTAAAACCTCCCTAAACCCTATCATACCTAAGCATCAGTCTTTATTAAACACTTGTCATTACCTACTAGCACCTCTACAATGTTGTACATACTGATGTACATAAATGAAATTACCGCTATTTTGTTGTACACAAATCGCACTATTGTTGTACATGGTAATTATTAATCATGGCTAATCGAGGTGTGGCAATGGCTGAGCGCGAAAACTACCTATTAAACGTCAATGGTGTGAAGGCTATTGCTAAGCTTGCACCACCAGCCAAACGCAAAAGATACAGTGATGGTGATAGCCTTCATCTAGTACACGATCCGAAGGGTTCGCTGTACTGGGTAATGACTTATCGTTATCAATCAGATAAAGATATTAAGCCCAAACAAAAAACCTTTCATATTGGAACATATAGATCATCTAAGAAAAATGTTGATACCGTGTTCAAACCTGATGTTAGCCTTAAACAAGCCCGTTCTTTGCGTGATAAAGCTAAGGCATTACTTGCTGATGGTATTGACCCTGCCATTGATAAGAACAAGCACAAGAATAATGTTGAGCAAAAAGACTTATTCAATGTGATAGCGCAAAGCTATATCAATGATAAGTCGGACACCACACCCAAAAACGTGCAAAAACTTCAAACCTATCTAGATAAGCATGTGGCGCCGCATATCGGTGACTACCCTATTCAAGCTATCACGGCTCAAGATGTGATCAAGACAGGATTAGCCGTACAAACTTACTTTGAGCAGCAAGGTAAATTGACAACTGACACCGCCCATAAGAGTGTGGCGTTTATAACGTCAGTGTTTGAGTATGCTATCAATACACTAGGCTATGACATTATCAATGTGGCTTACGGACGTAGTAAGGCGCTTAGACCGCACAAAGCCGAACGCATGAAAGCAGTAGAGCAACACCAATTCCCTGACCTACTCCGCAATATCGACAACTACGGTAAAGATAACCCCAACGGACATCTTCAGACAGTGGCAGCCATGCAGCTAATGACGCTGTGTTTTGTTAGAACTAAAGAGCTCAGGTTCTTTGAATGGTCAGAGATTGATTATCATAAAAACGTATGGCGCATACCAGCGCATAAGATGAAAATGCGTCAAGACCACATCATTCCACTGTCACCGCAAGCAATGACTATTATTGAGCGTATGCGTCCCCTAACGGAGCAGACGGGTTACGTGTTCTATAACTTTGAACGCAGTCAACCCTATAGTGAGGTATGGTTCAATCAAGCACTCAAACGCATGGGTTACACAGGCGACCCCTACCCTAAGATGACAGGTCATGGCTTTAGGCAGCTTGCCAGCACAGGATTGTACGAGTTGCAGTTTAGTCAGAACCTTATAGAAATACAATTAGCCCATCTTGAACAGTCAAGCGTCAAAAAGCGTTACGACTTATCAGCGCATTTAGCCGAGCGACAAATGATGATGAATAAATGGGCGAATCATCTTGATGATTTACGCGCTGGCAAAGCGGTCAGCTTTGATTTATTGACGCCTGATCAACTCAATAAAGAAATGGATAGCCGTAACGAGCAAGCTACTGATATAGCGCTACATGACAAGGACATACTGATAAAGAGCTTACAAGCACAAGGCGTATCGCCAGAAGTATTAGCCAAACTTGCCGAGCAGCTTTAACAACATCGTTTTACTAACTATCGTCAGCGTTACGCTGGCAACCTGATATTGATAGCATCAATCGCTGTCATAATCGATTGCAAGGCTAGGACTAATTACCCGAACGACAGCAACCGCACCCTTAGCTGTCAGTGCCTTGCTCCTATCTTGATTCAAGGGTGTGAGGGTGCGGATGATGGGGTTAATGGATAAGCCTAAAATGGTCTTTGATAATGAATATGTATCTATTGATAATTTTCTTTTCTATATTGCATTTACTCAAGAAGAAACAGTAGAAGACGTTACTTCATGGTTACTTTACAATTATTTTTCTGAAGATATTAAATCTTACGAAGTGGACCGTCATTATAGAGTGTGGCAGGGTAAGCGAAAATATGGGGCTGATAAAAACATAGAAAGGTTCTTTAATCAGATTACTGTTGATGGTTATCATTCTTATTTTGCATATATGAAATTTATGGAAGAAAAAGGTGATGATAGTAGCCCTTGGAAAGATGGCTTTGTAAATGAACAACACTATAAACTAGTTTCCCCCAACTTCTATCTCAATATTGAAGAACTTTACAAGCTAGATTATATAAAAAAGTTTGATATAGATTTTAGAAAAGCTAAAGATTATGTTTACCGTATTTATCTATGTGACAACATTGAAGCTAAGCCAAAAAGTAAAAATTCCCTTTACCATATTGGTACTATCTGGTGTGATAATACACTGAAAGAAGTCAAAAATAACAGAAAAAAACTTACACTAGAGCAAGAGGAATACTATAGACAACAGTCGGATGCTATTAGAGAAAATATAAGTAAAGTAATTGAATGGGCAGCATCTGGCGAGTTAACGCCGGAAGAGAGTAAAGAACCAACTAAAGAAATAACAGAAGATATTAAAGAGATTATTACAGATAAAGAGAAATATGAACGTTTGACGCCTATTCAAAAATATACATTCTATATGAAAAATATCGTATTGCCTTTATCTCGAAAAATATGGACTTTCGATAAAGAAACTAATCTGCTCATGCGAAAACAAGTAGCTAGATTAGTAGTAGAGCTTTTACCTAATTTTGACTTAACAGAAAATCAAGTTGATGACTGGTTGAAAGAGTCTAACTTAGTACCAACAGCAATCACTGACAGATGCGCACAACACGATTACGGAAACACCAAACCTGAAAAAGAAAAGCGTAAAGTGATTTTGCAGAAAATACGAGATAAAGTATCACCTGAGATACAATCACTTATCGAAAATACTCCCAAATTCTAGAATTACCCCCCTACTACTAGTACTCCCATCTACAAAGCATCTTTATCACCCCGTAACATTCATTCCATAGCGAAGCCAATTACTGGCCATAACCAACCCCGCTATGGAGTGACCTATCATGACACTTATCGACCAGTACCTAAGAATGGCAGACCTTGCCAATCAACCAGCGCGAACCGCTAAGACCTACATTGCAAAGTCAGGTCAACAGCGCACCATCACCGCAAAAGCCGCCACACGCGGTATCACCGGCTTTAGTGCTAAGCATATTTACCACCTTATCAATGAAGGCAAATTTCCAAAACCTTTAAAGATTGGAAGGGCGAGTCTATGGCGCTTGTCTGATATTAATCGCTGGCTAGAGAGTCATACCGAGACTTTAGACAGTCATGCCACTACTGATACGACAGAGAGGGCTTAATATGATGACTTCAACCACTGCCCCCATCACCAACGAGCCAGCTCCCAAGACCCAAATAGAGATAATCAGAGCGCACCTAATGACAGGCGCACCTATCACTATATGGGACTCTATCCGCCTTTATAGAATTACAAGTCTAGCCCCTCGCATATATGACTTGCGAGCGGAAGGACTGCTTATTCAAAGTGAAATGGTCAAGCATAATGATAAATGGTTCGCGGTCTATTGGCTCGATGAACAGACCTTACTTGAAAGCGAACTATCTAGCAGTAAGGTGACCCCATGAGCCAATCAAATGACATTCTACCGCCGCGCTTAGTCGCAGTTGATAGCCATACGCTTAGTCTAGTAGATGATTATATTCAGAGCTATTCAATGGAGTGTGAGAACTTAGGTCATGCACTCAACACTTTAAACCAAGCACTAGCAGACGATCACACTAGCAAGGGCGTTTTAGCAGCTGTACAGTCCGCTTTATTTAAAATAAGCCTACATGCTGAGGAAACAAGCGAAGGCATTATGGAGCAGCTTATTTTGATGCCTGAATTGGAGATGAATCCTTATGAGAAACGATAAGACCAAAACCAACTCAAAGCCCCATCACGGGGCACACAGTTGCAAGCGGACTGGCAAAAGCGGCTTATTGCTTAGCTCTATCATCTTCATGGCATGGGTAGCAACTATTAGCTTGCTACTGTCATTAATGTCGTGCCAGCCAAACGAACCTGTAATCTTTGCAAGGATGGCAACCCTATGAAAATCTACCCACAGCCAAAGGATAGCCGTAAGTATGCCAAGCGCAAAAGCTGCTATAAGAAATATAGAGCTACGCGCCAGCCGAACCAGTCGCAAGCAAGGGGGACTTGATGACCACTCAAACCACAGCCAATAAAAAAGCCCATGCGGACAACATGGGCGTTAATAGCGTATTGGGTGACCATGCACCAGTGACCGAACAAGTGCTTCAGGACGATAAGCTATTAAGTGAATTATACCATCTGCTTGAAAGCAATGTTTTGTTAGATATTCAATCAAAGATTGCTCCTAAAGCTGGAGATAATGCTGCAGTCTATCAACAGACTACAGGGACAGTGGCGCTACCACTACAGAATAAAGATTATGAAACGGTCAGCCTGTTATGTATCAGACCGAACGTGACCGACCACAGTAGATATCATGTGACCGATACCAGCAAGCTGTGTGCTGCATTTTTGGGTGTACCTACAGCTGGGCATGAGCTAGTTATGGTAGATGACTTAGTTGACGCGGTAGCTATGGCAAGCCACTTCCTATGCAATAAGGTAACCGTTTTAGTCAGCCCAACCTCGCATCTGTTTATAGATAGCGTCAAGCACTTTGCACAAGATGCCGCAGTAACGATATTCCCAGATATAAGTCACAAAGACAAAATGTCTAAGCAGCTGGCAGGTTATAACGTCAAAATGGTTATTCCTGAATTGCCAATGATGGCGCATGTTGAAGCCAATATAAGCTATGCAGAGATTTTGTCTTATCCTGACACACAGGTTATTGAGTTAGCACAATTAGGCTGGCCCGACCCCAGACCTATCAATCACACCTTGCCACCAGTGACTAGCATAACTAGAGATATGCTACCTGAACCTCTATATAACTATGCTATCAATACCGCTGAACGTCTAGGCGTACCGATTGAGTTTGTAGCTGTACCCCTAGTAGTAGCATTAGGCAGCGTTATTGGTACCAAGGTGGCTATTATGCCGAAGCGCTATGATAACTGGGATATAGTGCCTAACTTATGGGGCGCCGTTATAGGCAAGCCATCTAGTAAAAAAAGCCCATCGATTACAGAAGCAATGAAGCCCATTGATAACCTAGTCAGCAAAGCACGGGCAGACTATGAGCTGAATAAACAGGAGCATGAGACCCAAAAGCTCATTAATGACAGTAAAGCCAAGATAGCCGAAAAGGAGCTAAAGAAGCTCGCTGATACGCTGGCTAGTCAAACTGATGACGATGACAGCACTGACAAAGTGACTGATGATGACTTGCGACAAAAAGCTGCCTTTATAGCAGATAGCAAAAAGCAAGATGAAAGCATACCCATACCGCGCCGACACATGGTAGGTAATATTACTATGGAAAAGCTTGGTGAAATCGAGAACCAAAACAACAATGGCGTGTTACAGTTTCGTGATGAGCTATCAGGGTTTTTAGCCAGCCTTGAAAAGGACAGTGAGCAAGAACAAAGGGCATTTTATCTATCAGGGTTCAATGGCACAGGCAGCGAAATGGTGGATAGAATAGGACGCGGTTCACTATTCATCGAAAATCATTGTCTATCTGTCATGGGTGGCATACAGCCCGACAAGTTAGAGATGTACTTAGAACAGACAATGCGAGGGTTAGGCAACGATGGCTTAATGCAACGCTTTCAGATGATGGTTTACCCTGACCCACTGCCAAGACGTAAAGAAAAAGATATAGCAGTAAATAAAGAAAGCCGTGACGCTGTGTATGAGTTGTTTATAGCTGCTGATGGACTGTTTGAAGGCAAACTTGCCAGCTATGGCGCTAATAAGCCAAACGAGTATTACAAGCGCCCTTACTTCCGCTTTGCTGATGATGCTTATAACGTCTTTATGGGTTGGTACGATGCACTACAAGCCAAAGCTGATGATGCAGAACATGAAGTCATAGCCCAGCACTTACTTAAATATGGCAGGCTGATACCAGCACTGGCATTGATATTTCATTTAGTGGACTGTATCGAGATTGGCAGCCGTTTAGGTGGAGTTAGTCTAAATGCACTAAAGGCAGCCATTGCATGGGGTGATATGTTAGAAACACACATGCTGAGAGTGTATAGCTGTATTACTGATAATTCACACCTCAAAGCGTCTTTATTATCTAATAAAATACTGGCAATGCTTAAAAAGCCAAGTGACAAAACCGACAAAACCGATTGGATTAGTCACGGCTTTACTGCTCGCAGTCTTAAGCGCAAGAACTGGAAGGGTTTAACTGATGATAATGCTGTTCAAACTGCTATAGACGTATTGATAGAACATGACTGGCTCGCCTATAAGGAAGTCAAAAGCACAGGGCAAGGCGGCAGACCGACAGAACGCTACTGGATTAACCCTAAGTTAAAGAGTTTCATCTAGTTTCGTCAGTTTTGGCAGTACAAAAAAAGGGCATTATAAATAAATAACGCCCTTTTTTGATACTTATAGTGATGTAAGTATCTATTCAATGACTAATCGAGATAGCTATTATAGATGTGCTGTTCAAAGACAAGCGTGATCACCTGCTACCTTATACCAAAGCGAACATACTTAATAAAGTTATACGCTAGTTCCTAAGAAAGAAGAACCTGTGTATATTAGGAGCTAACTCAATTAAGATAAGTATTCCAATAAAATAGAGAATTGCCAAAGTAATATTATTTGAATGTAACCGTTGGTCTGGAGTTATTGAAAGCTCCTTATCTGAAAAATCTTGGTCGTAGTAAGAGCCACCATGTTTACTATTCCAACATCCTCCACCTAACTGATCAGCTTTATAATCCTCGAAAACTGTTCCATCCCTACATATCGAATAGACATCATCTCCTACTTCTTCTCTCAATTCTAGTTCTTCATGATAAAGTTGCCAAGCCCAAGACAAATCATCCTTGTCATTCGTCTGAACATATATAAAACTAGTGATTGCCGATAATATAAGTACACTTATCCAAAACCCACCAAGAGGTATGGCTTGCTCTATCTTTTCTAAAAGTTTATACATAAGCATCTACAACTATGTCATATAACCAACAAATCGAGGAATAATAGAGTTAGAGACTACAGCTCATAGTAAAAACACTGCAATCTCTCGTTGATCGCACTCGCTCACTTATCCGACGACATCTATCGTGTCAATTTGCTGCATAATCTCATTAGTCAAACTAAGAGCTGCAATGATATTCAGGTAATGCTTAATATCATGATGGTCTAGCATGCGATCACGGCGGTCTTTTAGCCACTTTTGCGCAGGCTGATAGCCACCGATATAGAACTCCCATGCCACTAAAGGTACATTGGTAAAATACTGAGTATCGTTAAGCCAAACTTTACCCATGCTGCTATCTACTTCGTCAGGCTCAAAGCCAACGCTGGTCTTGGTCATCTTACGGGTGACGCTGTTATCACCCACTATTGGATAGCCAAGACTGAGCGCCTTAATCTGTGCGGCAAGCTTTGACGATTCTAATAAGTGAATTTGGCGTAGCTCGCCACCGAGTGCGACCAACTGCCAAAAAGTATCGGCATCGTTGGGATAAGGCACGCGTGGGAAGTCAATTTTAAGGAACTCTTTATAAGTTTCACGATATGTCGGGCTGTGTAATACGGCATAGATATAATCAAGAATATCTATCGGCGCAAACGTGTCAGCCTCAGCCGTCTTTTCACTGGTAAAGGTTAATCCAACAGCTTTAGCAATGTCTGCCACAATTTCAGGATCAAGATTTGGCGTTCGAGCTGGCGTGTCTTGACCTTCTGAATCTAACAGCTTATTTTGCCCTACAGTTTTCAGGTCTGTGTATAGGTAAAGTGGAAATATACTTGGTCCACCTCTTCGATAAAAATTGGTATCTGTAATCATATTACTTATAAACAAACTGACCCCTGCCGTCAATCCCGTATATATAAACTTGGGAGATTTTGATTACGCAGCCTGACGATAATAATCAAACCACACCTGTCTTGGCGATTTATAGCCTAAACCCTTTTGAATCCTAGTCTGATTATAATATAACTCAATATATCCAATGATATCTCTGATAGCTGCAAACCTTGTTTTATAGTCTTGGTGATATACTAGCTCGTTCTTCAATATGCCCCAGAAGCTTTCTATGGGTGCGTTGTCAAAGCAGTTGCCTTTACCGCTCATTGAACCTGTAAACTGATGCTGCTTGATGATCTTGTGGTAAGCATGGCTACAGTACTGACTGCCTCTGTCAGAGTGAACGACTAGCCCTTTGCTTGGTTGTTTATTCTTGATGGCCATGTTCAATGCTTTGCATACTAGATCTGCGGTCATTCGCTTATTGATCGCATAGCCGACCAGCTCTTTGGTATATAAATCTTTGACTCCCGCTAAATACAACCAGCCCTCAAGCGTCCAAATATAGGTGATGTCACTGGCCCACGCTTGGTTAGGGCGACTGGCATCAAACTCTTGATCCAACACGTTTGGATAGACCAGTTTGTTGTGATTGGAGTCGGTGGTGACTTTAAAGTGTTTGTGGCGACGGCATTTGATGCTGTATTCCTCTTTGATGCTTCTGACCATGTAGGGACTGATGTTATGACCTTGCTCACTTAGATGCGCATGCAGACGCTCAACACCATAGCGCTCATGAGTTTCACTGTGAGCGGCTTTAACGAGTAGCTCACAATGGTTGCGATGTATCTGCTGCTCGCTGATATCGCGACTCAGCCAGTCGTAGTAACTTGAATGCTTAACCCTTAGCACGCGGCACATAGTGGTGATGGTAAAGAAGTGCTGGTTATCTTTGATGAAGGCGTACCTGACTAGCTGTTTTTCGCGAAGTACGCCGTCGCCTTTTTTAATATCTCTCGCTCCTCTTCGGCTACTTTAAGCTGCCGCTTGAGCTGCTTTATTTCTTGAAGAGCACTCATGAGATCAGGATCATATTGCTCTGTGCCAATCAGCTTGCCTTGATTGGCTTTGTTGTTCCAGTTCGATAAGGTTTGCATGGCGATGCCAAGCTGCTTTGCAGTCGCTGAGATATTGCCATTATTGTCTGATATCTTCTTAACGGCTTCAGCTTTAAATTCTGTGCTATAGGTTCTTATTTTCTTGACCATGATAAACTCCGATTAATATGCTTAGTTTACCAAGTTTACTTGTACGGTTTCTTCAGCATAGCTCAAACAATCAAAAAAGTCACTATTTGCAACCTGTGGTTGAGCCACCATAATTAAGCCAATATTATCTCTCAACATATGGTGCAAAGTATTTTTTCTAGATCTTTCAACTAAATCGTTTGAGTAATATATCCAACAAGTATCAAATGGACGGTAGCTTATTTTTTGGAATAGACTGCTGTCACTTTCTCCTTTTCTTTTTTCATGAAGCCAACTAGCTTTAGCTTTAAAATCACAAAACTCTAGGACATTATTATCACTATTACTTTCATCAAAAAAGACCTCAACTTTTTTTTCTAGAACGTCTCTTTTAGCATTAATTAAAAAAGAATCTCTATGAGTTTTTGTACCGCTAGAACTAAATTTGATAAGCTCAGTTACTTGAAAGCCCTCCCTGTATGATGCAGAAACTTTAGTATCTTGCTTTATAAAATAGTACTCTGGAGCTTCTATATCAACTTTTTCCCAGTCAATACTGTTAAGGCTAGAGTTATTAAGTTCTATGTACTTATCTTCTCTTTTACCAAATAAATCATAGGTAAAAACCTTGCCCAATTCACCTTTTTGCCTTTTACTATTTTTCACGAAAATATTAATAGATACACCAGCCATAATATCGAAGACATTTTCGTCTTTACTACCGTCAGGTGCAGTTTCCTGCTTGCGAGCATTGCCATGCAAGTTAAGGATATAAACCTTATCAAAGGCTTCTAATAAACTCTTACGCATTTGGCGATGAATGACACCATCGATAAAGCTATTATTAGTGATAAAAGCTAAGATACCCTCACCGTTCTTCTCTATATAGTGCTGACCATAACGGATGAACTTAATATAATCATCTGATAAAGGCTGAATATTGCGTTCATTCAAGTCCTTTTTATAATCAGTCATTAAGCTCTCAATCCATTCTCCTTTATTGGTACTACTCACCGCATACGGTGGATTACCAATCACTACCATCACTGGTGCATCGCGCTTTATGGCATTGGCTTCGTTCGCCTCAGCCGATAGCCAGCCAGCAAATAGCGTCCCTGTGTCAGGATTATGCTCCTCCAATGAGTTGGTGAGGTACACCTGCATACGTTTGGGCTTGATCGGTTCATACCCTGTATCAGCAAGTAGCATATCAAGCTTTAGATGTGCCATTGCATAACTTGCCATCAGTAGCTCAAAACCATGTAAGCGTGGCAATAAATCTTGCTCAACATAGCTGCTCCACATACCGCCCATATTCTCAAACTGACTATGAAATATATGCTGGATAACGGCAGCAAGGAACGTGCCTGTACCGGTGGCAGGATCAAGTATTTGTACTTTATGCACTAACTCTTTGATAGTTTTGAAACCTGATTTGGTTCGACTATCAGGGGTTTGTGTTTGTTTTTCAATTTCTATTTTGCTGGTATCTGCAATACCATCTACCAAATTAAATTCAGACTTCAAAATATCATCTACTGCACGGACAATAAATTGTACAACTGGCTCAGGTGTGTACCAAACACCGCGCTGTTTGCGAAGCTTTGGGTTATATTCAGCTAGAAAGGTTTCGTAAAAATGAATGATAGGGTCTTGTGTTTGTGTCGTTTTACCAAAGTTTTGCAGAATAGCCGCTACATCGGTAGCTCTAAAAACTTCAGCTAAATTATCTACCGTGGTCTTTATACGGTCGTCAATATCAACCCCAGCTACGTGAGAGAAAAGTTTTCTTAAGAATGGATTAGTCTTAGGGATAAGCTCAGCAGCCTCTTGGCGGCTAAAGGTATCTAGCGTGTCGTCATGCAAACGCGCCGCAAACATTCCATAAGCTAATGTTTGTGCATAAATATCAGCAAAATCTATGGGTGTTAAATCGTGGATCAAGACCGTCTTAAAAGTCTCAAACTGATCACGTAAGTCTGAGTTATCATCTGACTTTTCATCGCTGGTCAATGCATGATAAAGCGTATTTTCGAGTAGTCTTGCTTTACCAGCCATCATTACTGCAAGACGTTGAGCAGATTTTATGGTTTGACCTTCATAACCACAGAAACTCTCTAGTGTTTCAATAAAGGTTTCGTAGTTTTCTTCACAGTGCACGTTACCTACTAGAGAAGTTTCATAGTTTTTATCGTTCTCTGAAATATAAGCCAAACGAATGGTCTTTTTAAGCTCGCCATACTCATAAAATTCAAACACCGTGTAATCAGTGATTATCAAGTTATCAAGTGCGGCTTTATAACGATCAAACTGTTCTTTATACAGTTTAGAGCTTAAATCCTTGCCAACATCTTTAGCTTCAATAAAACCAATAGGAATATCTTTTTTACTGATTAAAAAGTCGGGGTTACCACAATCGGTAATTTGACTAGGCTCATTAGTGACATTGACTGCTGGCACGAGCGTATTGATAAGGATTTCAAGATCTCCACGAAAGCTGTGCTCAGAGGTATGACCAGCTTTAATGCGTTGGGCGATCTTATTGACATAGTTAGCGACAGATTGAATAGAGTTAGACATAGAATATTCTTAGTATATTGGAAGGCTATTGATTGAAATTTGAGACAGCAATTATTCTATCAATATTAGTTTGGAACGTGGGATATATTTAGGACTGTTTTAAACTGGATTATCTGGCAATAGCATATTCACTATTAAGATTTCCTTTTTGATTGAATCAAGCTAAATGGCTATCAACGCTAGTACAAATTAGTTAGATAACTTCATTACTATCAAAGTATAAATACAACGCACCAAGAGCGTTTAGCAAAACAACCCCATGTAAACAAAGTACAAGTTAATTTTAGTATCAGTAGCTCACAACAATATATTCCAATACCAGTCGTCACTGTGCACCCAAAGGTTAGTGTCTTTAGTACACAAACCTACTTCAGTTTTTACGAGTAAGTGCGAATAGTTGCGAGCTAATGCCGTGATTTGTGATGCTAATAATCGTACTGCAAACGCGCTATATGCTGGCAAGTATCATAAAACTCACTGGAAACGATGCAATGAAACGCATAATAAACGCACAAATTTAAGCGCCACTATTGCGTGTGCAATACTAACTATTAATAAGGTACGTCCATGACTGAGTGCATCTATTACAGCGCCTAATAGGCCCACCAGTAGCAGTGATAAGGTATATTTTCGGATAGTTGGAATATGAATTGATAAGCACAAACGCATAGAAAACGCGTGAAAAACGCTTAGCTTTTATCGGCATTATTGAGCGTGTGCAGCTATCAGCGACATGCCCCCATGACAACAAGTTGCAAGCAATTAATTATAGTTAGTCTGTGACAGATAATAGGACTCAACTAATACTATCTTGCCATAGTTTATATATTAAGAAATATTCCACTTCTACGATAAAAAATGACACAGATAAGAATATTATTTGTAATCAATCTTTATTAATCTCAATAGCGAAATAACAGAGTAGCGATAGCAAAATGTTGTACATAATGTTGTGCATGTAACAATATTAATAACCATAACCCTTACTAATAAAGGTTTACATCTTAAAGATTGAAGCGTGGTGGGCGCACCAATCATTGTATTTAGACACCTCCTTATCTCAGCCTGTTTTATCCCGCTCATATTCCATGGTTCTCTTTGTTGACTGCCTATTACTACCCAACAGCACTAATGCCCACTCTTTTATCACCATTAATTTGGTAGCGAATTACTAATATATCGCTTAATACCCATACCACCCTCTTCCCTTCTCCATAACTTTATTAATAGTTTTTTTGACATCAACAGTCATTAAAAGTGTCATCATGATATTAGATTAGCCTTCAGTTATCACAAAATAATTAGGTGTGAAGCTAGCAATGTATTCAGCAAATTATTGAATTTTTTGACAATATAAAAGTCAAGATAAGTTCGCATATCGGGTGCTTAACTAGCAATGTTTTCAGTACACTGATAAAAATTAAGGTTGAATAATCGCGCAAAACAATCTAATAATAGGTTTGTAGGTTCTAGACATTTATCTAGCAACTTATATCCACTATATTTAGGAAATGACTACAATGACGTATAAGAATGTAACTGTCGCGGGAAGCGGCGTCCTAGGCTACCAAATTGCCTTTCAAGCCGCGTTTCATGGTTTTAATGTCAGTGTCTATGACATCAATGACGAGGTATTAGAAAAGGCAAAATCAAAATTTCAATTGATGTGTAAGGCTTTTCGAAAAGACTTGAGAGCAACTCAAGAGCAGTTAGACAAGGCCTTTGACAATCTGAGCTATACTTCAGATCTAGCAGAATCAGTCAAAGATGCTGATCTCATGATTGAAGCCATTCCCGAAATCCCTAAGATCAAAATCGAATTTTACGAAAAACTTGCTAAGCTTGCCCCAGAGAAAACCATATTTGCCACCAATACTTCAACCTTACTTCCTAGCCATTTTGCAGAATCAACAGGCCGCCCTGCCCAGTTTTTAGCGCTACATTTTGCCAATAAAATCTGGATGCACAATGTCGCTGAAATCATGGGACATCCTGGCACAGATCCTCAAGTATTTGATGATGTTGTTGCCTTTGCTACTGCCATTGGTATGGTGGCAACGCCGCTAGATAAAGAGCAGCCTGGCTACATCATGAATAGTTTGTTAGCGCCTTTTATAGATGCAGCTTTGCAATTGGTGGCAAAAGAGGTTGCCGATCCGCATACGATAGATAAGACGTGGATGATAGTCACTGGCGCGCCGTCAGGTCCATTTGCCATATTGGACACTATCGGTATCAACACTGCCTATAACATCACCAAAATATCTGCTGAAGCCACTCAAAACCCGGTAAGGTTCAAAGCTGCTCAATATTTAAAAGAGCAGTTGATTGATCAAAACAAACTAGGGTCCGCAACTGGTGAAGGGTTCTACACTTATCCAAACCCTGCCTTTATGAGTCCTGATTTTTTGAAATAATAAAGAATATAAACTCTGCTAAATAAAGCGGTAACTCCACCAGTTATCGCTTAGTAGACTATTAGCTTGGTAGACTGGTAGAGCTGCACTGATGACTATTTGAAAAACAAAGAACCCTTGTAGATTAAATACTACAAGGGTTCTTTGTTGTCTATACCTTAAGTGGTAGCGTTTTCTTAAAGCATCGAAGCTCGCTGCTCTGTTTCATTAACTACTGATGATATCAACTACTCGATGTCATCAACTGCTGACCTATTCATAATTTTGGTTAAAGATAACAGACAATTCACTCGCGGCTTCTTGCATCAACGGCACATAGCTGAGTAACTCATCCATACTTTTTCTGACAGTTGGACCATGAGTAAACAACGTGGCAAATGCTTGCTGCTCGCCATTGGGAATCATCACCGCACAGGCGACCATCCCCGGAATAAACTCTTCGTTATCTATGCCCACCTCGGTCTCACGTGTCTTTACAATTGTCTGCATGAGTTGCTTTTTATCCGTTTGGGTATGGGTCGTGAGCGCATGTATCGACATCTTTTCAATGATACGCTCACATTTGTCATCTGACAGCTGTGCCAGTAGTAACTTGCCACTGGCACTGGCCCACACGGGTACATGAGTACCGGACGGTAGAAATATCTGTAGTGGCCAGTCTGACATGACGCGATCAACATACACCACATCTAAGTCTTGCAAAATCGCAATACCAACTGTCTCTCCTATCTTCGCTGATAGCTCATTTAGTATTGCCAATCGCTCATTTTTAAAATCACTATTTTGCAACAAGTTCATAGCAAGCTTGTACGTGCGCTTTCCGCAAGTGACTTTCCCTGGCAGGTCTAGTTGTATAAACCCCAGACCCTGCAATTGATCCAGTAATCGATACATACTGGGTACCGGTACCTCCAAGGTTTCTGATAAATCACTGACACTCATTGGTCTTTGAGAGCTTGCCAGCACCTCTACAATCTGTAAAACACGTTCAACACTCGATCCTTTCTTCTTTTTAGCCTCACTCATTAATTACTCCAAAACTTGTAGCTGACGCTCAGCAAATAAATTTATTCATTATAACGATAAAATTTATGCTTTTGCGTCTTGTCATTACAAACATATTCTGTTACCTTTCACATAACGAGAAAATATTTATCGTTATGTGAAATTTAATTGTTAGGTATGATTGATTGTGCCGGTAATACGCATGATAAATAAGCGACCTAGCAAGCTGATAATGGAAGTCATTAATACAAGGATTAGTAATTATGTCGCACAGTATCCTTCTGCCAAGGACCATGGAGATTGGACGCGATGCTTGCCAAAAGCTACCGCAGATATTAAAGAGTTTGGGTATCAAAAAACCCCTGATTATCACCGACGATATGATGGTCAAACTTGGCTATGTCGATAATATCCAACACATTTTAGAAGAAGCGAAAATCAGTGCTGATGTGTTTTCGGACACCGTTCCAGAACCTACTGAGATGTCTATCAGCGCAGGTGTCTCACAAGTCAAAGCGCAAGACTATGATGGTCTTATTGCACTAGGCGGCGGTAGCCCTATCGATAGCGCCAAAGCTATCTCAATACTGGGTAAGTTTGGCGGGGTCATGCGTGACTATAAGTTTCCTCGTCAAGTCGATGAAACTGGTTTACCTATCATCGCTATCCCAACAACTGCTGGTACAGGTTCAGAAGTCACCCGCTTTACCATCATCACTGATGATGAGAACAACGAAAAACTGTTGTGCGTGGGTATGGGATTCATGCCTATAGCAGCGATTATCGACTATACCCTAACGCTTAGCGTACCGCCGCGCACTACTGCAGATACAGGCATTGACGCGATGACTCATGCCATCGAAGCGTATATCAGTCCCAAACGAAATGCCTATAGCGATCAGCAAGCATTGGCGGCACTGCGTCTGATTGGACCCAATATCCAAACGGCTTATCATGACGGCAAAGATGACACGGCCCGCGAGACCATGATGCTCGGCTCTACCTTGGCTGGTATCGCTTTTTGCAACTCTTCAGTTGCGCTCGTACATGGTATGAGCCGTCCGATCGGTGCGTTTTTCCATGTGCCACATGGTCTATCGAACGCCATGCTACTGCCAACGATTACCGAATTTGGTATCTCAAGTGCGCCCGACCGCTATGCTGACTGCGCACGTGCATTAGGCGTCGCTGACTCTAGTGATACAGATGATGACGCCAACACCCGTTTAATCGACTTTCTCAAAAACTTAAACAAAGAATTGCATGTGCCCACATTGGCAGAGTTTGGTGTGCAGCGAGCCGACTTTGACAAGCTCGTCAATACCATGTGCGAGCAAGCATTTGCATCGGGCTCACCCAATAACAACCCACGCATACCCAATTTAGAAGAAATGATTCAGCTTTATACCATGCTGTGGGATGACAGCAGCACAGATCACGCCTAGCACTCTGTGATACCAACATTACACCCATTTACTATCGACCACCCAATAACATACCTGTTTAAAGGACATAAACTATGCAAACTATCGGTCATTTCATCAACGGTAGCTTAGTCAACAATGACAGCCAAACTCAAGACGTCTACAACCCTTCAACGGGCGATGTCAGCAAAAAAGTTGAGTTAGGTGGTGCAAAAACCATCGGCGAAGCGGTCGCTGCCGCCAAGGCTGCCTTTCCAGCGTGGAGCAAAACGTCGCCACTAAAACGTGCACGCGTAATGTTTAAGTTCAAAGCATTGCTCGAGCAAAATGCAGATGAGATTTGCCGCCTGATCGGTGAAGAGCATGGCAAAATCGTCCATGATGCGGCAGGTGAGCTACAGCGCGGTATTGAGAACGTCGAATACGCTTGCGGTGCACCTGAGTTATTAAAAGGGGAACACAGTCGTAATGTCAGTACAGATATAGACTCTTGGAGTGAATTTCACCCCTTAGGTGTTGTGGCTGGTATCACACCATTCAACTTCCCTGCTATGGTGCCCCTGTGGATGTTTCCGATGGCGATCGTTTGTGGTAATACCTTTATCCTAAAGCCATCTGAGCGTGATCCAAGCTCTACGCTGTTTATCGCGCAGCTACTACATGAAGCAGGGCTTCCAGAAGGCGTCATCAACGTCGTCAATGGTGGCAAAGAAGCGGTTGATGCTATTTTGCATCATCCAGATGTCAAAGCAGTCAGCTTTGTCGGCTCTACCCCTATCGCTGAATACATCTATACGACCGCAGCGGCACAAGGCAAACGCTGCCAAGCCTTAGGCGGTGCAAAAAACCATGCGATCGTGATGCCAGATGCGGACTTGGATAATGTCGTGACCTCATTACTTGGTGCTGCTTTTGGCTCATCAGGTGAGCGCTGTATGGCGTTGTCTGTCGCTGTGGCTGTCGGTGATGAAACTGCGGATAAGATGATTGCCGCTCTACAGCCAGCTATCGAAGCGCTAAAGTTTGGCGTCCATTCAGAGAAGAATAACGACTTTGGCCCTGTCATTACCAAGGCACATAAATCTAAAGTCGTCGAGCATATCAAGAGTGCTGCCGATCAAGGTGCCACCTTAGTTGCAGATGGCTCTGATGTTCAACCAGAAGGTTATGAAGATGGGTTTTTTGTTGGTCCAACGCTGATTGATCATGTCACAAAAGACATGGACAGCTACAAGTCTGAAATTTTTGGTCCAGTACTGCAAGTCATGCGCGTACAAACCATGGCCGAGGCAATACAGCTTATTAATGACCATGAATACGGTAATGGTACATGTATCTACACCCGCGATGGTGAAGCGGCACGTCACTTTATTGACAATATTGAAGTTGGCATGGTCGGTATTAATATCCCGCTACCCGTACCCGTAGCATCACAAAGCTTTGGTGGCTGGAAACGCTCATTATTTGGCGACTTGGCCATGTACGGACCAGACGGCGTGAGATTTTTCACTCGACGCAAGACCGTCACTCAGCGCTGGCCGAGCACGGCAGTGAGAGATGAGAAGCAATTCTCCATGCCCACTTAACCCTATTACCTCTTAAGAGCACCACCTCACCGTTGCTCTCAAAAACATTACATAGTATGTCAAAAACTGGTGCTTGCGTCTTACCCACATCACTCGTGGATAGATAGCGAGCACTCTGACTGTGTCAGTTTGATGGTCTCTTATGTCAGTTTGATGGCCTCTAGTGTATCGGCTATCAAACCCCATGACGTTCTGGCTTTTTGTAGTAACACCATAATATTCTAAGGATAGATAACTATGCGAGAAACTTTTGAATTACCACTCGTAGGTGTCAAAGTCATCGATTTTGGTCAATATATTGCAGGTCCTGCTGTTGGCATGATGCTTGGCGATCTCGGCGCTACCGTGGTTCATATAGACCCGCCGTCAGGTCCAAAATGGCACAGTCCGGCTAATGCCGTATTAAACCGCAATAAATTAATGCTAAAAATCGATCTTAAGACTGCTGAGGGCGTGGCGCAAGCTGAAGCGTTGATCTTGGAAAGTGACATTGTGATTGAAGGCTTTCGCCCTGGAAAAATGGCAGAGATGGGGCTTGATCTGGTAGCACTTCGCAAAAAACGTCCACAACTGATTGCCTTATCGATTCCTGGATTTGCCTCAAACGATGAACATCGCCGTGAGCTTCGTGCGTATGAGAGTATCATCTCAGCAAGCTCAGGGGTGTTTACTGACATGGGGCTCAACCGCGTACTCATGGGTATCAACCCATCGTTTTCGCCGCTACCGCTACCTTCTGCTTATGGTGCCATGCTGGCAGGCTCTGCCGTTGTCTTTGCTCTACAAGCTCGTGAAAACACCGGGCTTGGCGACGCCATTGAGGTTCCGCTTGCAGCGGCTGTCATGGAAGGTCTCTGCTACAATTCGATAGAAATCGAGGACTTACCTGAGCGCTATTTGACTCAGCGTGAGGTTGAGATTCAACGCCGCCGTGTCGAAGGCATTCCAATGAACATGGGCTATGAAGAGCTACAAGAATTACTAGATCCTTTTTATCGCAGCTATATGTGCAAAGACGGGCGTATGTTTTACGTGGTATGCCCCAGCCACAAACATCATGCAAAGCGTTGCCTAGAGGTTTTAGGGTTGTACGATGAATTAATTGAGGAAGGGTTAACTGAAGAGGAGGATACTTATGTACCTTCTAGTCAGTGGCAGTCTGATACCTCGCTTGGTGTTTATCCGATGCCAAAATACTGGGCAGATCATATCGCTGAAAAAATGAAAGGCGCTTTCTTGAAACGCACCTCAAAAGAGTGGCAAAAGATCTTTGGGAAACGCGGTATACCTGGGGCGCCCCAACGTTGGCTACAGGAGTGGATCCATGATGATCATGCCGAAACCACAGGACTGATGATCGAAGTCGAAGACCCCACCTATGGCAAGATGATTCAGCCAGGCCCAATTGTGTGGCTTGAAGAGTGCGGCGAACAAATGCTGCAACCCAAACCGCCGATGCCTATAGATTTTGATAAGGCTTTTAAAAAACTAAAGAGCATCAAGACCAAGCTGCCTTCAGTGAAAGACAGTGATGAGACCTATGGCTGGCTAGATGGTATCAAAGTTCTTGATCTATGTAATGTAATTGCCGGACCGCATTCAGCAGCTTACTTGGCACGGTTTGGTGCAGAGGTCATCAAGCTCGATCCTGCGTCACCACTGTACGATAGCTGGAACACCGTTATTTACGGTATGTCTCAAATGGTAGGCAAGCAGTCGATACTTGCTGATATTCGTTATGGACAAGGACGGGACGTATTCGAACAACTGGTTCGTTCCGCTGACGTCATTGTTTGGAATGCAACAGACACACAAATCAAAAAAATGGGCTTGGATACTGAGGGTTTAAAAGCATTAAACCCTGAGGCGATCTTCTGCAAGCTAGATTGTTTCAGTGGCGTTCGCAAAGGCCCATGCAGTGACTTCATTGGTTATGACGATGTCGTTCAGGCGTCTACTGGCATCATGTTACGCTGCGGCGGCGCTATGGATACGCCTGAAGAACATGCGCATGTCGGTACCATCGATGTTATGTGCGGTTTTGGCGGTGCAATGAGCATTGGCGTAGCGCTCTATCAAAAGTATCGTACAGGCCAAATTGGGCGTGGTCGTACCTCATTAGTCGCAAACAGCGCGTTGTTACAAATCCCATACTGCTATGACTTTGAAAAACGGGGTTTGTTCGAAGAACCCTCAGGCCGAGAGACCAACGGTTACGATGAATTGACGCGTTTTTACTACACCTCTTCGGGGAACTATTTGCTACTGAACGCTTATGAAGGCGACGTCGAAAACTTTGAGAAAGTCGAAGGTTTGGAAGGCTTTAGCCAGCTCGACAAAGATGACCGCGCGGCCTTCTTATCCAATATTTTCCAAAAAGCACCCGCTCATGATTGGATAGAACGCTTGCAAGCGGCTGATATTGCAGCGGTCATTTGTGCAGATATCAATGCGTTGCGTGCCGAATACAGTCACCCGGCAGACAACACGCCAGGCACTGATCGTGGTAGTTACTCTTTCTCAATTTATGAAGACCATCCAAGTGGTCATAGAGTTACGCAGCTTGACCCCTATGCCATTAGACCCTCTAATAGCAAAATATACGCGCTTTCTAGACCTGAAAAGTTCGGCAAATCAACCCGCCAAATCATGCTAGATCTTGGCTATAGTGAGGCGGACATCGAAGCGGGTATCGCCAGTGGCAGTTTGAGTGACAGTTGGGGTGATGAGTTTTTACCAAGTTAAATCAAAATTTAGCCCACAAAAAAGCACCAAGTGACCCAAAGGATTGTGGAACTTGGTGTTCACTTAAGCAAAGAGATATCATCTAAAGGATTAGTCATGAGATATAAAAACAAACCCCCTTTAACCAAACTGCCAATAAAGGTCGCAACCAAAGGCTTTTATGAAGGGTTTAACAAAGACGTTACCATCACCGCTAAAATATTACTTGGCCTACTCATTGTTTGGGCTGTCATATCTCCTGAAAACTCGATGACCGTATTGGGTTCGATCAATAGTTTTTTACTCAATCACTTCTCGACATGGTACATCTTAGCCGTCGCTTCTTTCTTGATTTTAGCGATGCTTTTGGCATTTATCCCACGCTATGGCAAGCTGATTTTGGGAGATTCAGGTGACACGCCTGAGTTCTCTAATTTTTCATGGTTTTCTATGATCTTCGGCGCAGGCATTGGTGTGGGTATGTTGACCTTTGCGACCGCAGAGCCCATGTATCATTTTGCCAATAATCCTGAAGTCATCAAAGGCATGGCAACTGGTTATGATGCTGATAATGTGCGATACGCCTACAAGTGGGCTTTTCTACATTGGGGCTTTAGTGCTTGGATTTGTTATTCCTTAGTCGGTCTGTCGATGGCGTACTTTTCTTTTCGGCGCAAATTACCGCTTACTATCCGTTCAGGACTTGCACCGTTATTTGGCAAAAGACTCTCCGGCAGGCTTGGTGATGCAATCGATATTGTCGCCGTTATTGCGACTATTTTGGGCGTGGCTCAGACACTAGGATTTGGGGTTGAGCAGTTTGTGTCTAGTATGCACCGTGTCGGTATGGGCGATTGGTTAATCAACACTGATGGAAAATCGTCAGCAGCAGCGATTATCGTCGCGCTGGTTGTTATCGTTGGCGTTGCCACACTCTCAGCACTTTCTGGTCTCGGCAAAGGGGTTAAATGGCTATCCAACCTAAATATGGGTTTAAGTGTTATTCTCTTTGCATTTTTCTTAATCTTTGGTTCAACATTCTTTGGCTTACAGTCCTTTTTCGTCGGTTTGTTTGACTATGTTGTCGCGTTGCCAGAATTGCTCGTGACCGTTTGGCAGCCAGATGGCACACCTGTTGGCGAGACCCTTGCTACCTGGCAAAAGGACTGGTCGGTGTTTTATTGGGCATGGTGGATTGCTTTTGGTCCCTTTGTTGGTGTGTTCTTTGCCCGTATCTCACGGGGTCGCAGTATTCGCGCTTATCTACTTGGTACGGTCGTTCTCCCCGCGCTCATGTGTTTTATTTGGTTTTCAATTGTGGGCGGTACCGCGATTGACTTAACGCTAGGTGGTACGGATGCCATATCAAGCGTAGGACAGGAGTCTCAATTACTAGCGATGCTCGATGTCATGCTATCGCCAACTGCTGCTTGGGCAATGGCTTTGTTGGTTTTAGTGTTACTCCTAACTTACTTAGTGACCACGTTAGATTCAGCCATTTTGGTCATCAATACGATCAACTCAGGCGGTAACGAAGGTCCAAAAGGTCGTCCACATATCATTTTTTGGGGCGTCATATTGGCATTGGTTGTTGGCGTGCTCCTGATCAGTGGTGGCTTAGGGGCGATCAAAACCGCAATGGTTATTGGTGCCCTGCCCTTTAGCTTTGTTATGGTACTGATGGGCATAGCGCTTATAAAAGCCATTCTCTACGACACCAGTCACGATAACGTGGACAACATAAAGTCAGTCGATGAATAATCATGCTAAAGCGCATCATGTGATACTGCAAGTCGCCTCAATGTTTCTATCTTGAGGCAACTTGATTGATCGTTCAACAAATCAATAACGGTTGACGTACAAACCCATAACGGCGAAGGCCATAATATTTTTAGCATTAATGTATTATGGATTTCGTCAGGTTGGTTTGTCTTACGTCAACAAGGTAGCTCTTGATAAAATCATGCTGTCCTATATTTTTGCCACCTCACGCTCTTGTTATTTCAGCAATATTACTGTTTGGCAAGACTGATGGGTTTGGTGTTCTATTGAGATGGAACAGTTGATCGAGCATAGAGAATGATAGTGAGATAAGACCATACACTTCCTGAATAATCACTTTACAAAACCACGATTACTGATATTCATCTTTAGGAGAATGGTATGAGCACTAATATAACAAGAAACAGTACATATATTGATGGGCATGAAATTTCATTTTTGGAGCAAGGTTCTGGTAGTCCAGTTATCTTGCTACATGGTATTCCAACCAACAGCCTTATGTGGCGCAATATCATTCCACAGCTTGCCAAAACACATCGTGTCATCGCCCCTGACCTTCTCAATTACGGCAAATCTGCGAAGCCAAAACGTGCTGACGTATCTATCAATGCTCAAAGCAGCATGGTGGTAAAGCTCATGGATGCGCTAGGTGCGCGTCAAGCGGATGTTATTGGGCATGATATTGGTGGAGGTGTTGCTCAACTGATAGCACTCAGCTATCCAGAAAAAGTTCGCAAGCTTGTATTGATCGATAGCATCTGTTTTGATTCGTGGCCTATCCCAGATTTTGAGCCGCTACAAGAGCCTGGCGCTGAATCAGACATGAGTTTAGAGGACTTTGTTAGCATGATGCATGGTTTTATGCCAAAAGGCGTAGAAGACAAAAACGTCATGACTGATGAGCTGATTGAGACTTACGTTAAGCCTTGGTCAACTGAAGACGGTAAGCAGGCGTTTTTCCGCAATCTGAGACGGTTAAACAAAGAATATACTCAGGCCATTACTGACGAGCTGCGCAATCTACCTCATCAGACCTTGATACTGTGGGGTGATCAAGACCCTTTCCAAAAGCCAAAATATGCGCCAAAATTAGAAAAGGCCATTCCAAATGCTCAGCTCATCTGGATCAATGACGTTGGTCATTGGCTGATTGATGAAAAACCAACTGAGATTGGTGAACACGTTATTCAATTCCTTGGCTAACGTATGAGCGGTAAATAAATATACTACCCTACCCGACAGAGCGCTGTACCAAATAGTAATGACATTATACTATTTGATACAGCGCTCTGTTATATAGCTTACTGTTTCCGATATGGCTATTTTCGGCATTGCTTTTTATCGTTAGAAAACCGTTATCAATACGGTCTTTTACTGATATTACCTATTATCGATATTGTCTGTTTTATAGGCTACTCACCATAGTATCAGGCGATAAAATAGCGGCTAACGCCTCATCACTGAGTAGTTTTTCTTGTTTGACCAATTCCGCCACACCTGAACCACTCAGCAATGCATGTCCTGCAATACGACTGGCATTTTCATAGCCAATATGCGGCACTAGTGCGGTGACAATACCGATACTGTTTTCGACATGCTGTGCGCAGCGCGTTTCATTTGCCGTAATTCCTTGAATACAGCGCTCATCCAACATACGAATCGATTTTTCCAATATACGTGTGTTGTTGAGGAGGTTATAAACGATTAGCGGCTCCATTGCATTTAACTGCAACTGACCTGCTTCTGCGGCCATAGTGATCGTCATATCTGTCCCCATCACCTGAAATACCGCTTGGTTCATGGCCTCAGGGATCACAGGATTAACTTTACCTGGCATAATGGATGAGCCAGGCTGCATGGCTGGTAGATTAATCTCTCCAAATCCTGTACGCGGTCCACTCGATAGCAATCGCAAATCATTGCTCAACTTAGATAACTTGATAGACAAGCGTTTGAGCGTACCAGAAAACGCCACAAACGCACCCATATCCGCACTCGCTGTAATGAGGTCTTCAGCTGTCTTTACAGGTAGATCGCTGATCGCAGCCAACTCATCAATCGCTACCGCAGCATAACCCTTTGGTGCATTGATACCCGTTCCAATAGCGGTGCCTCCTAAATTCAGCTCACACAGCTGCAGGCAAGCCTGTTCGATTTGTGCGATTTCGCTACCGATATCACTGGCAAAGGCACGGAACTCTTGACCCAATGTCATCGGCACAGCATCTTGTAATTGCGTACGCCCCATCTTTAGAACACCACTGAACGCCTCTGCCTTATCCATTAAACTGCCCTGTAGATTAATGATCGTATCCTTTAGAGGCGCTGCTGCAAATACAATAGCCAAACGCGCAGCACTAGGATAGACGTCGTTAGTAGACTGCGAGCGATTGACATCATTATTGGGATGTAGGTACTCATATTGACCGTACTTCAGCCCCATTTTTGCAAGTCCAATGTTAGCAATCACTTCATTGGCATTCATGTTTGTGGACGTGCCTGCCCCGCCTTGTATCAAATCAACAATGAACTGCTCATGGTACTTACCATCGATGATGTCTGTGCATGCATCGGTGATAGCGCTAAGCTTAGCATCACTGAGCAAGTCATAACGGTGATTGGCTTTGGCAGCCGCTGACTTAACCATAGCCAGCGCTCTAATCAACTCAGGAAAATGACTGATTGAAACTCCTGTGATATTAAAGTTCTGATACGCTCGCTGCGTTTGAATACCATACAAGGCAGTCGCTGGCACAGCTTGCTTGCCAAGTAGGTCTTTTTCAATACGGGTGGGTGTTTGGTCATTACTTAGACGTTCAGTATGGTTCATATATTCGTTCTTCTTATAAGTTAATCAAATAGAAAAGGTGGCAATATAAAAGTGGCAATATGATTGTTATATGCTGATCATTTGACAGCTCATTGATAGCAGTTGCTAAGCACAAAGGACTAGACGAACATGAGTATACTCAGCGCCATGCGCTATAACCGTTAGATCTAGAACCAATCAACAACTGCTCTCAACCACATAAAACAGAGCCATCGTAACGGAGAAGAGGCAACAAGAAAAACGTAAACATTCTGCTCTCAGCCCCAAAAATTTTGGTGCTTATTGACATAGGTAGCAAATAAGATTGTCCTACGAAGAGAACAATGTTATTTAAAACTGCTTTAAGAGATTTCTTGGAAGAATAAAGCTTGGAAAATACGAGGCACACAATAAATAGGAAAAGAGTTTTTAGACGCTCTTACTTATAAGAATAAGCGTTTTATGATTTGAGCATAGCGGATAAAGAAACGCTGTAGGGAGGATGACCATACAGACAACGACTGGCACGAGACTAGATATAAAAAACTGGTTATCACAGACCCAATACTTGCTTTAAGGCAATAATTTGTGGCTGCTGACGGTCTACGTAACGGTAGGCAAGCACCACCTCTCGAGCCAGACTATTATCACCCAAATGATGAATCTGGACTGGTGCCGTACTCCTGATCCACAGCCCAGCATATGGAATCAGCGCCACACCCAAACCAGACTCAACCATTCTGACAATTGCATCGAGATCATTGATCTCCATAATGGTGTTTACCTTGATGTCTTGCTGCTTAAAAAACTTGCTCAATTTTGCCCCAGAAGAAGACTGCAAGCTGTAATGAATAAAAGGATGTTGCTCAAAGGTTTGTTTTAGGCTATGAAAAGGCCATTTTTTTGGTGTGATCAGTACATAAGGCTCAGTCATAATAGACTGAGTAACGATGTCTTTGGGCAAGGTAAACGCCGGCTGTATCGTAATGGCAGCGTCGATACTCCCAACTGCCAGTTTTTCAAACAACTCTATAGAACGCCCTGGGATGATCTCAGTTTGCATCAGCGGCGCCAATATCGTAATGGCTTTTAGCGCCTCTGGCAAAATACCGACTTGAACTGAGTTGATAGCACCAATTCTAAGTTGACCATAATAGCTGGCAATATCTGTGTCTGAAGGCGACTGCATGGTTGCATAGAGCTGCAATATCTCTTTAGCGATTGGTAGTACCCGTGCCCCTTGCGGATTAAGCGTGACAGCACGAGCAGAGCGAATAAAGAGCGCCAAACCCAGCGTATCCTCCAGACTTTTTATCTGCGCACTCACAGCGGACTGGGTAAGATTGATGTGCCGAGCAGCCGCTGCAAAACTGTCCAATTCGCAAACTGCAACAAAGGTTTTAAGCTCTCTTATCATTGGTGTCACCGCATATAGTGTTGATATTTGCTTCAGACTTTTTTTAGGCTCTACGGCTATTATCACTTCTGTACAAAGGCAATAGCAATTGAAGTTAGCGTATAAATGAATACTTCGTTAAGTAGTATAAGCTAACGCTTCATTAACATCTAACAAATTGACAGCAAGGGTTGGCTTATACTACCATTGAAAACTCACTTTATTAATCTTACCTATCACATGTAAGATCGTTTCGGAGTAACCTCATGCAGTGGACTAAACCAGCTTTTCAAGACATCCGTATCGGTTTCGAAATCACTATGTATTTTGAAGCACGCTAAAAACTCATAAACCTGAATACATTAAAAGCCCTAGATGATTAGGGCTTTTACTTTTTTAGCAATTTGGAAATATTGATCTATGTATATTCACGTTTTAGGCTCAGCAGCGGGCGGCGGCTTTCCGCAGTGGAACTGTAACTGCGAAAACTGCCACGGTGTACGCCAAGGAACCATCGACGCACAGACCCGTACCCAGTCCTCAATTGCCATATCAGAAAATGGCGTTGACTGGATTTTATTTAACGCATCCCCTGATATTCGCCAGCAGCTATTTGACTTTAAAGCGGCTCAGCCAGCCCGTCATTTAAGAGACACAGGCATCACCGATGTGGTATTGATGGACAGTCAGCTTGACCATACCACGGGTCTATTAACACTACGTGAAGGCTGTCCCATCTCTGTTTGGTGTACCGACATGGTACATGAAGACCTCAGCACAGGGTTTCCGCTGTTTAACATGTTAAAGCATTGGAATGGCGGTCTACAATACAATCAAATCGACCCGAAACAAAGCTTTCAAATTGACGGTTACAGCAATTTAGAACTAACGCCTTTAGTCATTAGAAGCTCAGCACCGCCATACTCGCCGCATCGCAACGACCCTCATGATGGCGACAATATCGCACTGATTGTAAAAGATTTAAAAACACAAAAGCAGCTGTTCTATGCGCCAGGCTTGGGCAAAATTGATGATGAAGTGATGCAAATCATGAAAGCGTCTGATTGCGTGATGATTGACGGTACGCTATGGACAGACAACGAGATGCAAGAACGCGGCGTTGGTACGAAAACGGGCCAAGATATGGGTCATTTGCATATTAGCGGTGATAACGGCTCGCTGCATTATTTAGATCAGCTCGACAATGCTCGTAAGGTTCTCATTCATATCAACAATACCAACCCGATATTAAATGAGCAATCTGAACAAGCAGCGACATTAAAACAGTATGGTGTTGAAGTGGCCTTTGATGGTATGCAGATAGAGCTTTAAGACAAACGGTAAGACAAAGACAGCAATCGCAAGGTAAAAATAATGCAAGAACAAACCGCAGCACTCAGCCCAGAAGCGTTTGAACAAGCGATTATGGCAAAAGGTCAGTATTATCATATTCACCATCCTTTTCATATCATGATGCATGAAGGGCGCGCGACGCAGCAGCAAATCCAAGCGTGGGTCGCCAATCGATTTTATTACCAAATCAATATCCCACTAAAAGACGCGGCGATTATGGCAAACTGTCCCGATCAGCGCGTGCGTCAAGAGTGGATCCAGCGCATGATTGATCAAGATGGCGTTTATCCTGATGGTGGCGGCCGTGAAGCGTGGCTTGGTCTGGCAGAAGCGGTTGGACTGACGCGTGAGCAAGTGATTTCGGAAGAGTTGGTTTTGCCCGGTGTGCGTTTTGCTGTTGATGCTTATGTGAATTTTGCCCGCCGCACGTCATGGCGTGAGGCGGCGAGCAGCTCATTGACCGAGCTGTTTGCGCCGCAGATTCATCAGTCGCGTCTAGAGTCTTGGCCCAAACACTACCCTTGGATTAAAGAAGAAGGCTATACCTATTTTCGCTCGCGTTTGAGTCAAGCTCGCCGTGATGTTGAGCATGGCCTGACCATTACCCTTGATTCGTTCAAGACGGCCGAAGAACAAGAACGCATGCTTGAGATATTACAATTTAAACTCGATATTTTGTGGACGATATTGGATGCCTTGAGTCTCGCCTATGTGCATGACCAAGCGCCTTATCAAAGCGTCACCACTGACCATGTCTGGCATAAAGGATTGTTCAAATGAGTATACCCGCTAGTTTACCTGAGCTGGATCAATCGTTGGTTCCTACATGGCGTCATGGCTATCGCTTCCAGTTTGAGCCAGCGCAAGACGCGTATGTCTTGCTCTACCCTGAAGGGATGATCACACTCAACGACAGTGCCAGTATCATTGGACAGCATATTGATGGCACCGCATCGGTTGCTGATATTATTCAAAAAGTGAAAGCGATGTTTGGCGATGTCCCTGAAATCGAGCAAGATATCATTGAATATATGCTGGTTGCTCAGCGCGAACATTGGATTGATTTAGTATGACTGCACCCGTCGGACTGCCGCTATGGTTACTCGCTGAGTTGACCTATCGCTGCCCCTTACAATGCCCGTATTGCTCCAACCCCATTGATTATGCTCAGTATAAAGACGAGCTGACGACAGCGGAGTGGTTTGATGTGTTTGATCAGGCGCGGCAAATGGGCGCGGTGCAGCTTGGGTTTTCTGGCGGTGAGCCACTGGTGCGTCAAGACTTGGAAGAAATGGTCGCTTATGCGCATCAGAAAGGTTTTTATACCAATCTCATCACTTCAGGTATGGGACTGACTGAGGCTAGAATCGCGAGCCTAAAAGAAGCCGGCCTACAGCATATTCAGATCAGCTTCCAAGCCAGTGATCCATCAGTAAACAATGCCCTAGCAGGTTCCAAACATGCTTTTGAGCAAAAGTATGAGATGTCACGTCTGGTCAAGCAGTACGACTATCCGATGGTGCTTAACTTTGTGATTCATCGGCAAAACATCGATCAGATCGACCAGATTATTGAGCTGTGTTTAGAGTTAGAGGCCGATACGGTTGAATTAGCTATCTGTCAGTTTTATGGTTGGGCATTTGAAAACATCGAAGGCCTATTGCCGACCAAAGAACAAGTAGTCAGAGCCGAGCGCATCACTAATGAATACCGTAAAAAAATTGAAGAGCGCGGTATCAAATGCAAACTGATTTTTGTGGTGCCTGATTACTACGAAGAGCGGCCAAAACCTTGTATGGATGGCTGGGGCAAGATTTTCTTGACTGTGGCACCTGATGGCATCGCCTTACCTTGTCATGCTGCTAGACAGCTACCCATGTCCTTTCCCAATATCAGGCAAACGCCATTAAAAGAAATCTGGTATGACTCAGACAGCTTCAATCAGTATCGCGGTGATGAATGGATGCCTGACATGTGCCAAAGCTGCCCCGATAAAGAGCGCGATTATGGCGGCTGCCGTTGCCAAGCGTTTATGCTGACGGGCGATGCCAAAAACGCCGATCCTGTATGCGGCAAATCGCCATATCACTACCTGATCGAAGAAGCACGTGTTAATAGCGAGACGCCAACTCCGTTTGAAGAGCTGCGCTTTAGGAACCCTAAAAACTCTAAGCAGCTAAGTGGCAGAAAAGCCAATGAAACACAAACGAGTCAAGAGCAACTGATTCCCACGCGTACGGTCACGGATTAATGATGAATAACCAGCCTATAATTTTTGATGGTCATAATGATCTACTAACCCGCCTTTGGCTAAGCTCGGCTGATGATCCTGTGCATGATTTTATTTATGGCACACTACCGGGACATTTGGATCTAGATCGTTGTCGACAAGCAGGATGGATGGGCGGCTTGTTTTCTATCTTTTTGCCGCCCTACGCTTATGTGAAAAACAACCATCCTGATAAGTTATCCAACCCATCAAACTCAGACTTCACTGCGCAAGAAATCGTTGATATTTGCTGTGCGCAACTAGAACTTGCCCAGCAATTACAAGCACGATCAGACGGTCAGATTCAAATCTGTACGTCTGTTGCACAAATTCAAGCCTGTCAGCAGAACCAGCAACTGGCCATTGTTTTGCATCTTGAAGGCGCTGAGTTTTTGGCTATTGAGCCTGACTTGCTGGATGTATTTTATGAGGCAGGACTCAGAAGTATTGGCCCACTGTGGAATAGGAAAAGCCTATTCGGTGATGGTTTAAATGCGTCTTTTCCGCACTCGCCAAATACAGGCTCTGGTCTAACCCGTGAAGGCAAAGAACTTATTTTGGCATGCCGTGATAAGCATATGCTGATTGACGTGTCCCATATGAATGAGCGCGCGTTTTGGGATACGTTAGAGATTGCGAATCAGCCGATTGTCGCAACCCACTCCAATGCGCACGCATTATGTCCGCAAGCAAGAAACCTGACTGATCGACAGTTGGCTGCCATTAAACAAAATGGTGGTCTAGTTGGGGTGAACTTCGATGTGGCTTTTTTGCGTGCGGATGGGCAGCGAGATACGCAGACCTCCCTTGATGTCATTGTCGATCATCTTGCTTACTTGATTGACCATTTGGGCGAAGATCACGTTGGCTTTGGCTCTGATTTTGATGGTTGTCTATTGCCGGATGAATTGTCTGATATCAGTCAAATCGCCAAACTGATTGAGCGGATGCAGCAGCGGCACTTCTCTGATGCGCTTATTGAAAAAATCACGTCAAAGAACTGGTTTGCTGTGTTAGATAAGATATGGAAGGAGTAAGCTAGATGAGTTTTACGAAAAAAGGTAGCAGTAGGACTAGATAGCAAATATTTTTCAGTAAATAGTAATATAGTTAAGAGCGATGTAAAAACACTCAATATTGTTATCTAAAACGTTTTTAAGACAGCCATAAAGGGAGTCTATCTATAAGCATCAATTCCCTAGAAGCCTATCATTGACTACTTGTAAAAACTAGTACATATCTAAGATGAAATAATGGCTATCAGAACAAAGTAGGCGGCACTTGATGGTTAGTATCTACACGAATGAAAAAGACTGAGTCCTACAAATTGTAGAACTCAGTCTTTGAAGTAAAATAGCACACTCCAATTAAGCTTAACCGTCATTATGTATTTTACATAATTAATTGCTAAGCTCTATGCTAGCTCTAATCAATGGAAATAACTATTAATTAATAAGGAAAGAAACCCCTAAATTACCACCTTGTTCATCGCTGTTGCCGCCGAAAGCACTATTGAACCCAAATTTACCATCTACTGTTGTGTAGTTAACGCCTAGCGCGTAACCAGTTTCACCCGACCAGGTGCCACCTGCTAAACCAACACTGAACTTACCTGGTACAGTTGAATATTTAAGACCAGCAAATGCTAATGATGAGGCTAACCCTTTGTTTTGACGATCTTCTAATGAGTTAATCTCACGATCTGTATAGCCAAATGCTGCAGCTTGACTTTGGAATAATTGACCACCGTTCACAGCGTCGGTTGATGACGCAGAGACTTCGCCCGCTGCTACATTCCTTACAACATTATTGCCCATACTAACTGTAGCACCTCTACTAGCAATAAGTGACTCCGACACTTCTAGCGTTTGTGTACTAATGTCATCAGGTCTAAAAGTATTTGTTAGAACCAATTCATTAGCAGTCACACTACCTGCTACTGATAAATTACCTGTAGTACTGATGTCACCAGTATTAACAATACCATTAGTAGTCGTGGTACCTGTTGCTGTCAAGTTGGTAGTAGTCAGACTATCCGTATTGATAGCGCCTGTGTTAGCAATACCATTTGTAGTTGCTTGACCGGCAACACTTAATGTATTCCCTAGTGTAGCTGCGCCAGTATTCGTTAGTGTGCCTGTGTTGGTAATGTCACCATCGTTAGCCAAAAGACCTGTATTGTCAAGACCATTTGTAGTGATGGTACCTGTTGCTGTCAGGTTGGCCGTAGTCAAACTGTCCGTACTGATAGCACCGGTATTGTCTAAACCATTAGTACTAGATTGACCGGCTACGCTCAATGTATCTTCTAATGTTGTTGCGCCTGTGTTGGTCAGGGTGCCTGAGTTAGTCAAGTTGCCTGTGTTAGCCAAAAGACCGGTATTGTCTAAACCATTAGTACTAGATTGACCGGCTACGCTCAATGTATCTTCTAAGGTTGTTGCGCCTGTGTTGGTCAGGGTGCCTGAGTTAGTTAAGTTGCCTGTGTTAGCCAAAAGACCGGTATTGTCTAAACCATTAGTACTAGATTGACCAGCTACGCTCAATGTATCTTCTAAGGTTGTTGCGCCTGTGTTGGTCAGGGTACCTGAGTTAGTCAAGTTGCCTGTGTTAGCCAAAAGACCGGTATTGTCTAAACCATTAGTACTAGATTGACCGGCTACGCTCAATGTATCTTCTAAGGTAGTCGCGCCTGTGTTGGTCAGGGTGCCTGAGTTAGTCAAGTTGCCTGTGTTAGCCAAAAGACCGGTATTGTCTAAACCATTAGTACTAGATTGACCGGCTACGCTCAATGTATCTTCTAAGGTTGTTGCGCCTGTGTTGGTCAGGGTGCCTGAGTTAGTTAAGTTGCCTGTGTTAGCCAAAAGACCGGTATTGTCTAAACCATTAGTACTAGATTGACCGGCTACGCTCAATGTATCTTCTAAGGTTGTTGCGCCTGTGTTGGTCAGGGTGCCTGAGTTAGTTAAGTTGCCTGTGTTAGCCAAAAGACCGGTATTGTCTAAACCATTAGTACTAGATTGACCGGCTACGCTCAATGTATCTTCTAAGGTTGTTGCGCCTGTGTTGGTCAGGGTGCCTGAGTTAGTTAAGTTGCCTGTGTTAGCCAAAAGACCGGTATTGTCTAAACCATTAGTACTAGATTGACCGGCTACGCTCAATGTATCTTCTAAGGTTGTTGCGCCTGTGTTAGTCAGGGTGCCTGAGTTAGTTAAGTTGCCGGTGTTAGCCAAAAGACCGGTATTGTCTAAACCATTAGTACTAGATTGACCGGCTACGCTCAATGTATCTTCTAAGGTTGTTGCGCCTGTGTTGGTCAGGGTGCCTGAGTTAGTTAAGTTGCCTGTGTTAGCCAAAAGACCGGTATTGTCTAAACCATTAGTACTAGATTGACCAGCTACGCTCAATGTATCTTCTAAGGTTGTTGCGCCTGTGTTGGTCAGGGTACCTGAGTTAGTCAAGTTGCCTGTGTTAGCCAAAAGACCGGTATTGTCTAAACCATTAGTACTAGATTGACCGGCTACGCTCAATGTATCTTCTAAGGTAGTCGCGCCTGTGTTGGTCAGGGTGCCTGAGTTAGTCAAGTTGCCTGTGTTAGCCAAAAGACCGGTATTGTCTAAACCATTAGTACTAGATTGACCGGCTACGCTCAATGTATCTTCTAAGGTTGTTGCGCCTGTGTTGGTCAGGGTGCCTGAGTTAGTTAAGTTGCCTGTGTTAGCCAAAAGACCGGTATTGTCTAAACCATTAGTACTAGATTGACCGGCTACGCTCAATGTATCTTCTAAGGTTGTTGCGCCTGTGTTGGTCAGGGTGCCTGAGTTAGTTAAGTTGCCTGTGTTAGCCAAAAGACCGGTATTATCTAAACCATTAGTACTAGATTGACCGGCTACGCTCAATGTATCTTCTAAGGTTGTTGCGCCTGTGTTGGTCAGGGTGCCTGAGTTAGTTAAGTTGCCTGTGTTAGCCAAAAGACCGGTATTGTCTAAACCATTAGTACTAGATTGACCGGCTACGCTCAATGTATCTTCTAAGGTAGTCGCGCCTGTGTTGGTCAGGGTGCCTGAGTTAGTCAAGTTGCCGGTGTTAGCCAAAAGACCGGTATTGTCTAAACCATTAGTACTAGATTGACCGGCTACGCTCAATGTATCTTCTAAGGTTGTTGCGCCTGTGTTGGTCAGGGTGCCTGAGTTAGTTAAGTTGCCTGTGTTAGCCAAAAGACCGGTATTGTCTAAACCATTAGTACTAGATTGACCGGCTACGCTCAATGTATCTTCTAAGGTTGTTGCGCCTGTGTTGGTCAGGGTGCCTGAGTTAGTTAAGTTGCCGGTGTTAGCCAAAAGACCGGTATTGTCTAAACCATTAGTACTAGATTGACCAGCTACGCTCAATGTATCTTCTAAGGTTGTTGCGCCTGTGTTGGTCAGGGTGCCTGAGTTAGTTAAGTTGCCTGTGTTAGCCAAAAGACCGGTATTGTCTAAACCATTAGTACTAGATTGACCGGCAACATCTAGTGTGCTCTCTAAAGTAGTCGCATTTTGAACTGCTAGTGTACCATTTAGATCCGTTGCACCATTATTGGTTAAAAGACCTGTGTTGGTGACACCATTTGTGGTCGTTTGACCAGTAACGTCTAGTGTGCTCTCTAAAGTAGTCGCGTCTTGAACTGCTAGTATACCATTTAGATCTGTTGCACCATTATTGGTTAAAAGACCTGTGTTGGTGACACCACTTGTGGTCGTTTGACCAGTCGCATTAAGGGTATTAGTGCCAATATTACCAGTATTTGTAATATTACCTGTGTTGGCAATACCGTTTGTCGTCGTTTGACCTGTAACGCCTAGCGTACCATTTAGTTGACTTGCACCATTGTTAGTTAAAAGACCTGTGTTGGTGACGCCATTTGTGGTCGTTTGACCAGTCGCATTAAGGGTATTAGTGCCAATATTACCAGTATTTGTAATATTACCTGTGTTGGCAATACCGCTTGTCGTTGTTTGACCTGTAACACCTAGCGTACCATTTAGTTGACTTGCACCATTGTTGGTTAAAAGACCTGCGTTGGTAACACCATTTGTAGTCGTTTGACCAGTCGCATTGAGGGTATTAGTGCCAATATTGCCAGTATTTGTAATATTGCCAGTATTTGTAATGCCGTTGGTCGTCGTCGTACCAGTCGTAGTAATGGTACCTGTACTTATATTACCAGTGTTAGTAATACCGTTTGTCGTCGTTGTACCTGTTATTGTAGCTGGACCTGCTACCGATAGAGAACCACCATTGCTACCATTTGCAATAATTAAATCCGAGTTTAAAGTAGAACTGGTAGCACAGTTTACTGTCTCCGCTCCACCTGCTCCACATTGTACTACGCCCGGAGTACCAGCTGCCATAACTGGTGATACAAACAATGCACCTGTCGCGGTGGTAATTGCTATAGCCAAAAGCTTGCGCTGAAAGTTGGTTTGCATAATATTTCCTCTCTGAATAATTTAATTAAATACTAAACTGTGGTGTTGAAAGAACGTGTTATCGACCTATCGCGAAAGCAAGCCCACCTTGATATAGAATGTCGTCGCTTCCAGCATATGCAAATCCTCCTGTTATCTTATAGTTACTTTCCTTACTCAGATATGTCATCCCAAGTGCCATAGCTGTGTTACCCTTGAAACTTCCTACTCCAACCATACCTGCTAGCTGACCAGGTCTAGCTACCGCATCTGAGCCGTTAGACAACGCCGCTGACATTGCGATACCTTTATAGGCGATCTCATCACCTTGTCTGCTGTACTCATAAACTTTTGATAACTGTCCGACATTGACAGCATCGTTATAATTAATTCCTGGAGATACGTTGGTTATTCTAGTATTAGCAGCATTTATGCCATTACTAGACATGCTAGGACCATTGTTCACTCGAATACTATTCAACTGAATATCATTACTTAGTCCTACACTAATGCCATCCCCTGTCGTCTGAACAGACAGATTTTGGTTGGTACTCTTTATTGCAACTGTGTCACCTAACTGGTAAGTATTGCTACTATTGCCATCACTAAACGTCACTCCTTGAGCGATCTTAGTAGTATTCTGCTGGACGGCTGAACCCAGATTAGCAACGTTAGCATCAGTACTTACCAAGTCACTTTTGTTTTTGGCAATCGCTGTATTTGCAGTTACTAAGCTTTCGGTATTCTCTGTAATCGCTGTATTTGCTGCCATTAATCCTTCGGCATTCTCTGCAATAGCGATATTGGCCGTTGTTAGATTATTAGCATTCTCTGTAATCGCTGTATTTGCTGCCATTAATCCTTCGGCATTTTCTGTAATAGCGATATTGGCCGTTGTTAGATTGTTAGCATTCTCTGTAATCGCTGTATTTGCTGCCATTAATCCTTCGGCATTCTCTGCAATAGCGACATTGGCCGTTGTTAGATTATTAGCATTCTCTGTAATCGCTGTATTTGCTGCCATTAATCCTTCAGCGTTTTGTGAAATAGCGATATTGGCCGTTGTTAGATTGTTAGCATTCTCTGTAATCGCTGTATTTGCTACCATTAATCCTTCGGCATTCTCTGCAATAGCGACATTGGCCGTTGTTAGATTATTAGCATTCTCTGTAATCGCTGTATTTGCTGCCATTAATCCTTCAGCGTTTTGTGAAATACTACTGATGTTCCTAGTTATCTGACTATTAGCAGTAGATAGACTCTGACCGTATTTCAAAATATCATCCGTGTTTTTTGAAATTTTGGTATTGGCAACAACAAGATCTGTTGCATTTTGCGAGATATTATTGTTGTTTTGAGTTATTTGGCTACTCGCTAACGCTAAGTTTTGAGTGTTTTGCAGGATATTATTGGTGTTGTTTGAAATTTTGGTATTGGCATTTGCTAAATCGTTTGTGTTTTTTAAAACATTTGATTCAACGACAATCAACTTTCCTGAATTTTCTGCAATGGCAACTGTATTTTCAGAAATTAAATTATTAGCTGTAACCAAATCACCAGTGTTTTTTGCAATCGCTGCATTAGCAATAATTAACGCACTTTCATTATTGGACACACTTCTGTTAGTGTTGCCCAAAGCAGTGGAGTAATTAGCAATCGCATTAGTATTTTGAGAAATAGCATTATTAGCTGTCAATAAATCGGCAGTATTTTTAGAAGTTGAGGCTTTAACATTGACTAAATCAGTCTTATTAGTTGCAATATTTGACGTATTCTGAGAAATAAGATTATTCGCTGTGGTCAACGCAGTCCTGTTCTCATTAATTTCAACTTTCGCAGCGGTAATGTCACTCTGATTCTGAGTAGCCATATCTCTGTTTAGTGAGACATTTTTAGCCACAGAATACAATTGGCTGCCATTGATAGCATCTGAAGAGGTTTGCGAGATTTCACCAGCGGCTAGGTTTTGAATTCTTCGCTCGTCATTGGCTGACCCGACTGAGATGACACCATTTGCAGTACTTGCTGCAAAATTGCTGTAGTCGACGCTACCTATTACTGTGTTTATTACTCTGCCAGTATTGCCAGCAGTCGTTGTACTACCTTGTTGTCCATCACTCTGCAACAATTGTGTTCCTACTTTATCGCCAGTAGTGGCAATTGTATTGCTACCCAAATAAACCGAGTTTGTAACCGTATCACCTACTGGAATGGCATTACCAAAGCTATCAGTTTGTCCTGAGTTATTGATGTTGGAGCCTAGAACAAACGTATTACTAGAGGTAATAAGATTATTATTTCCAAGTGTGTGACTGTCTGATATATCATTTGCTGCTCTGATAGTGCTTGGGCTTGTAGCTCTTATAATATTAGACTGCCCAATAGTAGAGGATCCTTCTGCCTCAACGATGTTATTAGAACCGATCGATAGAGCCCTACTCGCCAAAGATTTATTCGATGAACCTATAGACAACGAATCGATACCACTCGCAATAGCACTACTCCCTAACGCTGTGGCACTATCTTGGGTAGCTTGTGCATTTTGTCCATTAGCCGTACTGTTTGAGCCTGTTGCTATTGAGTTTGCACCCGTTGCTGTGCTGTTTAGACCTGACGCTACGCTATCATAACCTGATGCTGTTGCACGATCTGCTGTTGCTTCACTTTGTGCACCACTTGCGGTTGTGCCAAACCCAGAAGCAATTGCTCTACTGCCTGAAGTAGTCGCATAAGCACCTGATGCTGTGGTCTCAAAGCCTGTTGTGGTAGCTTCTAGACCAGTCGCCCTGCTATTGACACCCATTGCGGTTGTGTTATCAGCAGTGGCTTGTGCATTTTGTCCATTAGCCGTGCTGTTTACACCTGTCGCTCTACTGCTTGCACCCATGGCTGTTGTGCTTACGGCCGTTGCTTGTGCATTTTGTCCGGTTGCTGTGCTGTTTTGACCAGTTGCGAGTGAGTTTGCACCGGTTGCTGTACTATTATTGGCTGAGGCCACACTGTCATAACCTGCTGCTGTTGCGCGATCTGCTGTTGCTTCACTTTGTGCACCACTTGCGGTTGTGCCAAACCCAGAAGCAATTGCTCTACTGCCTGAAGTAGTCGCATAAGCACCTGATGCTGTGGTCTCAAAGCCTGTTGTGGTAGCTTCTAGACCAGTCGCCCTGCTATTGACACCCATTGCGGTTGTGTTATCAGCAGTGGCTTGTGCATTTTGTCCATTAGCCGTGCTGTTTACACCTGTCGCTCTACTGCTTGCACCCATGGCTGTTGTGCTTACGGCCGTTGCTTGTGCATTTTGTCCGGTTGCTGTGCTGTTTTGACCAGTTGCGAGTGAGTTTGCACCGGTTGCTGTACTATTATTGGCTGAGGCCACACTGTCATAACCTGCTGCTGTTGCGCGATCTGCTGTTGCTTCACTTTGTGCACCACCTGCGGTTGTACCAAACCCAGAAGCAATTGCTCTACTACCTGAAGTAGTCGCATAAGCACCTGATGCTGTGGTTTCAAAACCGGTTGCGGTGGCTTCTATACCCGTCGCTTTACCTCTAACGCCCATTGTGGTGGTGTTTATATTGTCTGCCAATGAATCTTGGCCAATTGCCGTGCTGTTTACACCTGTCGCTCTACTGCTTGCACCCATGGCTGTTGTGCTTACGGCCGTTGCTTGTGCGTTTTGTCCGGTTGCTGTGCTGTTTTGACCAGTTGCGAGTGAGTTTGCACCGGTTGCTGTACTGTTATTGGCTGAGGCCACACTGTCATAACCTGATGCTGTTGCACGATCTGCTATTGCTTCACTTTGTGCACCACTTGCGGTTGTACCAAACCCAGAAGCAATTGATCTACTGCCTGAGGTAGTTGCATAAGCACCCGATGCTGTAGTCTCAAAACCTGTTGCGGTGGCTTCTATACCTTGCGCTGTACTATTGACACCAGTTGCGATTGTATTGACGGCGGTGGCTTTCGCATTGCGACCTAACGCTGTTGCATTCGCTTGGGTGGCTTGTGCGTTTTGTCCGGTTGCTGTACTGTTTAGACCAGTTGCGAGTGAGTTTGCACCGGTTGCTGTACTGTTATTGGCTGAGGCCACACTGTCATAACCTGCCGCTGTTGCACGATCTGCTGTTGCTTCACTTTGTGCACCACTTGCGGTTGTACCAAACCCAGAAGCAATTGCTCTACTGCCTGAAGTAGTCGCATAAGCACCTGATGCTGTGGTCTCAAAACCGGTTGCGGTGGCTTCTATACCTTGCGCTGTACTATTGACACCAGTTGCGATTGTATTGACGGCGGTGGCTTTCGCATTGCGACCTAACGCTGTTGCATTCGCTTGGGTGGCTTGTGCGTTTTGTCCGGTTGCTGTGCTGTTTAGACCAGTTGCGCTACTGCTCACACCGGTTGCAGTTGTGTTCAGTTTGTCGGCTAGTGCACCTTGTCCAAGTGCCGTTGCATTCTCTGCAATAGCTTGTGCATTTTGTCCGGTTGCTGTGCTGCTTAGACCCGTTGCTCTACTGCTTACACCTGTTGCTGTGCTGCTTGTATTGGTAGCTTGTGCGTCTTGTCCATTAGCCGTACTATCTGTACCCGTCGCTCTACTGCTCACGCCCATTGCTGTTGTATTCGTATTGGTAGCTTGTGCGTCTTGTCCATTAGCCGTACTATCTGTACCCGTCGCTCTACTGCTCACACCCATTGCCGTTGTATTTGTATTGGTGGCTTGCGCATCCTGTCCATTAGCCGTACTATCCGTACCCGTCGCTCTACTGCTCACACCCATTGCCGTTGTATTCGTATTGGTGGCTTGCGCATCCTGTCCATTAGCCGTACTATCCGTACCCGTCGCTCTACTGCTCACGCCCATTGCCGTTGTATTTGTATTGGTGGCTTGCGCATCCTGTCCATTAGCCGTACTATCCGTACCCGTCGCTCTACTATTCATACCTGTTGCTGTAGTATTCAGCTGGTTAGCTAATGCGCCTTGTCCAACAGCTGTACTGTTCTCTCCTATCGCTCTACTACTTGCACCCGTTGCGGTGGCGTTGTTTTCAGTTGCCTGAGCATCTCGTCCAATTGCAGTACTGTTTTCGCCTGTCGCTTGAGACTGTCCACCATAACTACTTGAATTTAATCCACTAGCTACGGCGGTTTCCCCAATAGCCGTACTATTCAAGGCTGTTGCTCTAGCACTGTTTCCGATCGCAATAGCAGTACGGTTTGATGCTGTGGCTAAGTTTCCATCACCTGCTCCTGTAATTTGTCCACCACCAATAGCTACGCCGGGTTGTAGGTTGCCGTTTCCATCAGGACCTAATGATATTGTTCTATTGCCTTGCGCATCACTAACGACGACATTTGCACCTTCTGTCACCTCTACATCACCGACAAACTCTTGCCCACATGATGGTGCATCAGCAGCTTGGGCATCTAGTTCCAATGCACCAAACCCCAGTGCAATATTAGCTGCTTGAGTCGCTAGTGACCCAACGATCAGAACGGAACCTCCAGCCCCTGCACCAAAAGGTGCCGCTTGTATTGCTTCACCAGCTGCTTCTATGGCTATTGCCGCTATATCGACACCTAGCTGTGTATATTCTATAGCACGAATATCATTTTCAATTGTTTCTGAACAGGTCCTACCACTCACAGGCGCTGATGTTAAATTTCCATTACCCCCAGATGATGGAGGCGGCGCATTTGGATCTGGCACAGTTGGTCCAGGTGGAACAACTGGTGTTGCTGGTGGATTATCTCTAAGATCTCTTAATTCTTGTATGAAAGGCTCATTGGCACCGATTCGATTACTGTTATCGATACTTCGATCACGATTACTGACAATAACTTGGCCTTCATCACCATACGTATAAGTATCATCACCAGGAGCTAGTGCATATGAGGGAAAGCTCACTGCACTCATAGCGATTATGAGCGCCGTTTTTTGTAGTGTAGGTTTTTTGGTAGTGGTCTTTATCATAAGTCATACTCTTTTTTTAAATAAAAATTCATTACAACACGCAGTAAAAATGTGCTTGAAACTATAAATAAATTTCGAGTTTTACCCATGTCTGATAGATACTACATACAAAAGGCTTGTAAGAAGTGAGACAGCTATATAAAAAATATTAAAAATTCATACCATAAAATTAGTTTACATACAATACCGTTTGTCATATAAAAATAACCGTTCACACCACTAAAATAACCGTTCGTCGCTCACACAATTTATGACATAAAATTAATTACAGTTGTATATTTGTAATTAATAGCTACTACTTTGTAAGAATATTACTGTTTCACAATTATTGCAAGAATATATTTATAAAATGATATAAATACACAACCAAGTGATTCCATACCTTAATAATCTTATAGAAATCACTGGTTAAGCTATGTATTGTTTATTTTTATAAAAATGCCTATAACAGAAAAATAGCGAAAGACAGGTCTTCTAAAACTCTTTGTCGAAAATAGTTTGTTAACTTTATAGCTGCTTAGTAGTTACTTTATAGAAATATTTATTACGAAAATGTGCAATGATAATCCATGTTGACTGGACCATCACTGAAAAAAGCAAACGATTAAATAAAATGCACATAAGCCAAATGAGAGATAAAGAACGTATAGAATGTCAGCTCGTAAACAAAAAAAACCACCCTCGCCATGCAAGCGAGGGTGGTTTTTTTGTTTTTAAAATAATGCTTTCTAATGTATATCTAAGTCTTACGCAGTCCAACCTTCTAATACAATCTTGCCATGCGCTTGTTGACTCTCTAGCATTTGATGTGCATGACGCACATGTTCAGCCGTGATAGTACCAAGATTGTGGGCAACGGTGGTTTTGATCTCGCCTGCATCAATCATGTTGGCGACGTCCGTCAATAAACGATGCTGTTCAATCATATCTGGTGTCTGGAACATAGAGCGCGTAAACATAAACTCCCAATGTAGGCTCAGACATTTAGTTTTAAGCGCTTTAATGTCTAATGACTCAGGATCATCGATGAGTCCTAATTTACCTTGTGGCTTTAAGCATTTGATAATCTCTGCATAATGCTCATCAGTGTTGTTTAGACTGATGACATAATCTACTTCACTGATACCTGTCTTCTGTAGCTCATCAAACAACGGGTTACGATGATTGATCACATGATTTGCGCCTAGATCCTTTAACCACTGTACACTCTCCTCTCGTGATGCCGTACCGATGACTGTGGCAGAGGTTCGTGCTTTTAATAGCTGCGTTAAAATAGAACCAACCCCGCCCGCTGCACCAATGACCAATACTGAAACGTCATTAGCACGCTCATCACTACCGTTTTTATCTGCCGAGCCATTATTAACAGGCACTTGCAAGCGCTCAAACAACATCTCCCAAGCCGTGATTGTGGTAAGTGGTAATGCCGCTGCCTCAGCAAATGACAGCGATGCTGGCATACGCCCAACGATGCGCTCATCAACCAGTTGATACTCAGCGTTGCTCCCTGAACGGGTCAGATCCCCCGCGTAATACACCTTGTCCCCAACTGAGAATAAGCTGACTTCTTCGCCAACCGCTGTCACGATGCCCGCGGCATCCCAACCAATCACTGCATACTCACCCTCTGGTGCAGGACGCGATTGACGGATCTTATAATCCACTGGATTTACGGATATGGCTTTGACCTCTACCAGAATGTCATGGCCTGTCGCAGTTGGCTTATCAAGGGTGATATCTTGTAGCGCTTTTTCGTTATCGATGGCGAGATTGTCTTGATAGCCAATGGCTTTGATGGTGGTCATAATGCTGTATCCTATTTTTAATAAAAGTGATTTTGATGGTTTAACAGTTAACTTCTAGCAGTTAACTGATGACATAAGTTATAAGCCCTATAAAATATAAGTGCTAGGCAAAAATGGACTGCAATACAGTTTGCGTTTGCTGTTCAAGCTCGGCAATAGTGTCTTTATTTAACGCATCGGTATGCGGTTTTCCAAACTCGCCTCTGGCATCGCCATGCACACCATCTTTGATATCGTTATCAAAGTATTTGCCCGTGTCGTCCGCGAACTCATCCGAGACCGCCAATGCCGTTAGGATATTTGCGCCTTTGTCTGCTGATGACCAATACTGACCATACGCTTCATCGACCATTTTGGTATTTAATAGCGACCCTGGGTTGACCGCAATCACGTTAATATTATCGCTAGCAACCCTATTCGCTAAGTGCCTACTCCACATCGTTAATGCCAGCTTACTTTGCGCGTAGGCGGCTTTATCATCCAGATGCGCTTGTCCCATAAATGCCTTATAAGATATCGGCGCTTGGGCAGCTGAGCTTAAGTTTATAATGCGCGGATTTGCGCTACTCGATTGAGCAGACTGTTTGAGTAACGGTAATAGCGCGTTGGTCAGCTCGTAAGGCGCAAGGTAATTGACCACAAAGCGTACATCTAGACCCTCTTTGGTCATCGCTGATGCCGTGGTATAAATTCCTGCATTATTTATGAGGACATCAAGCTTTGGCAGCTTTTCATTGACGTCTGCAGCCATCTTAAGTACCTCTGTCAGATTTGAGAAATCCGCGACAAACCCATCAATATGCTCTATCGCGTCGCCTGTTGACACTGCTTGGACTTCAGCTATCACACTAGCAAGCTTGTCAGCATCGCGGCCATGCAGGTAAACGTGATACCCAGCCTCTGCTAATTTTAAAGCAGCCAATTTACCGATACCGTCGGTGCTACCGGTGATCAAAATAGTTTTAGTTTTACTCATAGTTATCAACCATCCTTATGGTTCGAATTATAGTTATCGCTCTGGATATATGGTTTATTTTATCCACCGTCATGGCACCCATTGTAATGAAAGTGTTGTCATTCAAACAGCAGCCATTATCAAAAACACTTTCAATATTATTTTGAAAATAATTTATTTTATCGTCAGTTCTTTGCTATATTTTAGACAATAGTTTCTATTCGTGCCTCAAGCAAATAGCTGACATACCCTATATTTGGTACTCCGATAAGATAATATTATGAAAAATTTACAGGACTTACGTATTTTTATAGAGACAGCACGCATGGAGAGCTTATCTGCTTGCGCGCGCCACATGGACCTCTCTCCAGCAGTCGTTAGTGCCGCTATCAAACGTTTGGAGAGCGATATCAACACCGTATTGTTTATTCGCTCAACACGCAAAATTCGTCTCACTGATAAGGGTGTGCAGTTCTTGCAGCACTGTAAAGAAGCGGTGGGTATCTTGGACAATGCCTACGCTGAGCTACAGAATAATGATGCTGAGCTCACCGGTACTATCAGCATGTCAGCACCTTCAGACTTGGGGCGTAACTGTGTGTTGCACTGGTTAGACGATTTTATGCAGACTCATCCCAATGTTGATTTGCAACTTCATGTCTCTGATGGTCAGGTAGACCTATATGGACAACAGATTGACCTAGCATTGCGTTATGGCAACCCAAAAGACTCTTCACTAATTGCACTGCCTATCGTTTTAGACAATCGTCCTATCCTATGCGCTGCACCAGCGTATCTAGAAAAATTTGGTGAACCTAGAACGCCGCAAGATTTGACTGACCATAACTGTCTTTGTATTGGACACAATGACAAATACTTTAGTCAATGGGCGTTTGAGCGTGCAGGTAAGCAAGCGAGTGTCGCCGTGTCGGGCAATCGGCGCAGTAAGGATGGTGACGTTGCCAGACGTTGGGCTATATTGGGCCATGGTATTGCGCTAAAATCTCGTCTGGATGTTGCCTCTGACATAAAGGAAGGACAACTGATTGAGATCAAATTAGACGGCTGGCAAGTCGCGCGCTATCCGCTATATCTAATTTGCCCTGAAAGGCGTTTGATTGATCCCTTATTTAACGCAGTAAAGGACTACTTAATTAGCTGTGTACAGCACATATCACTCTGACCATAAGATAAGTAGAAAAATATAGCGGATACCTAAACGCTCAGAATTAAGAAGTGTAACAAGTCCGTTACTATAAAGTAATATCGGTGATGTTGGATATATCAATAGTGTATTATAGATACATATGTTGTGTACAAAAACTTAACTCGCGTGAGCGGAAACAAAAGATGAAACTTCAAAATTCATTTGGTGCAATAACCAGAAATCTAGGCTTGCCTCTATTAGTAGCGATTGGATTAACAGGATGTAATACGACTACTGATGAGAGTGCAGAACACTCACATGATAATGGTGAAGTGCACAGTCATGACCATGTAGAACCTCATACTGATGTAGAAATGTTTAAGCAAGCTTTTGCAAATGATGGCATCGAGATAGCAGATGAATTGGTGGAATGTACCTTGGCAAGTGGTACAAAAACTGAGTGTTTTCAGTTAACCGTGGAGCTAAATAAGAACAGAGGGCATGAAGTAGGTCCATGGTGTCCACGCAACGTCAGTGAAGGTGCTGATAGTGCTGGTATCTGGCTAGATGAAGGTCAAGTCTACGATGCGGATGGCAACTTTATAAAAAACCTAGCCACCTTCTATAAAGATGACGAATGGCAATTATATAATCCGATCACAGGTGATATTAAAGTCACAGACAGCAAGCAAGCGTGTTTGGCAGCAGCTAAACCTAATGTAGAAGCTGAATATCAAAATTACTGTGTTGAGTGCCAACCAGAATATGTAGAGACACAAACCCTTACTTATCTGATCCCAGCTTACCCAAAGACCGGTGCTGATATGTACCAAATTACTGCAGCTTCTGGTGTGGGACTTGCTTTAAATGGCGTAAAGTTTGATGCTTCGGCACCTGTTGATGCTATTTTGAGTGCGCATACGCTTGCGCCATTCGATGATTTTGGCGGTCATGTCAATCCTCACGTCGGCTATCATTATCATGCCGTTACTGACAAAACGACCAAAAGCTTGGGCGTCGCAAACGATCACGCGACGTTACTTGGCTACGCAGCAGATGGATTTACCCTTTGGAGCCATACTGATACTAAAGGCAGTGAGGTATCAGGCCTAGATCAATGCAATGGTCATAGTACGCAGGCGCTAGGCTATCATTACCATGCTGGAGCAGCAGGATCGAATAAAATTCTAGGTTGCTTCACATCAGAGCCCGGTTGTAGCGTTGAAGCGGGTGAAACTGAATGCAAGGCAGATATGCGTGGCAATAGAGGCGCTCCCCCTGTTGACGAAAATGGTAACCCTTTACCAAAGCCTGAATCTAACCAATAACGTATGCTATAAAGTAGGCACTGAATCAAAAAACCTCTGCTATCATATGAATGAATAGCAGAGGTTAGTGTCGTACATAAAGTTATGCTGCATTGCTCACCTAGCAACTATCGTAAATCATCAACGACGGCCAGCATAGCAACAAGCGAGGCCTCACCTAGCTGCACAGAACGCTCTGGCGACCAGCCCATCTCCTCATCAGGCAGATTATCGTTATCTTTGAACGGCATCTCCAAAGTATTGGCAAGACAATCAAAATGCTCAGCGACCCAATTGGTTGCAAGTGTCATATTTGCCTCTCCTGGGGCGTCAACGTCATAGCCGATTTTAGTCTGAAAGTCCGCACTGGCGAGTGTCAATACTTCTGAAAATCTATCGCGTAGATGTGCCAGACGCTCATTATAGCTTGGTATTCCTTGAGAGCCTGCGAGGAACGCATATGGCAGCGCCTCATCACCATGTACATCATAAAACAGATCAACGCCCGTTTCTTTCATCTTATGAATCACATAAAAGACTTCAGGGCTTTTGTCCAAACTTGGATTTGCCCATTCGCGATTGAGATTGGTTCCAGCAGCATTTTTACGTAGATGTCCACGCACACTACCATCGGGGTTCATATTGGGCACGATATAGAAATTGGCTTTTTCTAATAACTGTCTGCCTGTTGCGTTGTCACTATTTAACAAGCTATACAGCAACCCCTCAATTAGCCACTCCGCCATCGTCTCACCAGGGTGCTGACGCGCTGTAATCCAGATGTTGCGTTTATTAGCATCACCATCACCGATTTTTACTAACGTTAAATCACGCTTGTCGAGGGTGTCCCCTAAATGCTCTAGAGTCACGAATGGATGCGTCTGGACGGCAGCCAATAAGTCTTGATGACGCTCATAGCTATAAGGGGCAAAATAAGCAATTTGGATAGTTTCGCACTCTAACTCTGCCACGATGGTCAATGTGCCCTCCCTATAAGAAGTTGGTAGACGAAACCAATGCTGACGATCATACGACGCCACTGCTTGGTAGCCCTCCCACCCTTCTAGATAAGACGCCTCTCCTGCATTGACAATATTGAGAACGTACTCTTCGCCAACCTCGCCTGAGAGGCGAAAGTTAAACCACTGGAAAAATGCTTCGCCAACGTCCGGACGAATAGCCAGTTGGATATCTTTTTTATCTTCTATGTTAAGTATTTCAATGTTACCAGCGTCGAAATTAGCTGTAATGCGCATAATGGCTCCTTATCTAATTATTATAATCGTACTCTATCGGTGTGTTATAAACTGATGGTTTTATCCCAATACTTATTTTGCTAGCGCCTATAACTGCTATACTTAATTGGTCATGGTACAATTCTTTTCAAGTCAAAAGCTTACTAAGCTGACGGTACTAGCGTCCTATGTCTAAAAACACTAGGATACTACACCCACTATTGCTCAATCAGATTGCTTCTCATGCCATCAAATATTTATATCCGCACAATAAAATAACGGCTTCACATTAGCAAAGCCGTCATCAGCTATAGAACCCATTTAGAACGAGTAATCGGACCATAACATTCTGACATCGTGCTCAGGGTCATCGACCGCTTCAGAATCTATATCGAATCTCATAGTTGTTCGATCTGTAAGCTTATAACTGTCCCAGCTCACTTGCCCAGTACGAGCAAACTCAATCCAGTTTTGGTGTATGGTATTGGCAAGTTTTTGCGGTGGCTCATCGCCAACAAAACTTTTGGCTTGCTCGCTACCGAGCGCATTAAAGGTAAAAGGCACATCTACAAAGTGTGCCGCGCCTAGCCGTCCATCGAATGCTGGCGAAAACCACGAAAAGTTATAATGCCATACTTTATTACCGTTTTTGTTTAAATGCTCAGCGATGTGTACTGCTGGCATGCGAAAAGTATAATCTGATTGAATGTCAGCAAAGCTATCGCCAACAGACTTGTCGCTATTAGTAGGTGCATATACCTTAAGTGGCTTACCATTCAATGATAAGTCATTTAGCAACTGAGACCGTTGTGTAGAAGTAATCTTATCAATAGCACCTCCTGGTACAGAGTAAAGCCTTGCCTCTTGGTCGGTACTACCGACAATCACTGGAATAGACGCATCTGCATATTTTATCAGGTCTTTCATTGGTGATTCTTTGATGATATCACCATCGGTCACAGGCAAAAACGCCGTACCACCCCAAGACATCATGCCCCACTCGTCTCTATCTTTTACTGTGTTGCCAATATTAATCACTTCAGAGACCAAATCGTCAAGCGGTACCTGAGAGATACCGGTCGTCGTAGGTGCTACCCCAAGCGCTTCAGCAAAAAGGGTACTGACTCGACCTGCTTGTTCTGTGGTCACAAACTGCATCGGGGGACTTTGCATAATTGCCTGTTGAAACAGACCTTTTGCTTTATCAGTACCCAAAAGTACCGCGACGCTTTCAGCACCAGCTGATTGACCAAACAAGGTAACTTTGTTTGGATCACCACCAAAGTCAGCAATGTTTTGCTGCACCCATTTTAATGCAGCGATTTGATCTAGGATACCTCTGTTATCCGGGGCGCCATCTAGATGCATAAATCCGTCAACACCAACTCGGTAGTTTACCGTGACGACAATCGTGTCGTTTTTTGCAAAGCTAGTACCGTTATAGGCTTCCTCGCCTGCATCTGCTCGTATAAAGGCACCACCGGGTAGCCAAACCATGACAGGTAACTGCTTATCTGTCTTTAGGGCATTTGTGGGTGCCCATATATTTAATGTCAAGTCACCCGCAGCGCCCACAAGTTGAACTTTTTTCTCTCGTCCTGGCTGCGGTACTGGTGCTGTTTTGGCAGTAGCATCTAGCACGCCTTCCCACTTCTCGTAAGACTGCGGTGCCTTAAACCTAAGCGCTTTTGTGAAAGGGTTATGTGCATAAGGAATACCGTAAAAAGTAGTAACGCCATTATCTGCTTTGCCTTTTAACTCACCTTGAGAAACGGTAATGTTCATTTTTTCCCCTTCATTATTTGCAGCAAATGCAGAAACCATACTGACACTCAACAGTACAATGACCACCTTTTGACACGCCCTACTCACCTTGTTAATCATCATGGCTGCTACTCCTTTTTTATTTTTTGTCGATTGCCTACCTGCTATCTTCTTAATAGCCATCAAAACAGTGACTTTCCTCTAGGGCGTGTCTTTATTTTAAAGATGGTAATAAAAATGAGATAAATTGCCGTCAAACAAGGAAAATAGTGTAAATAATATCGAGATATTAACCAGCTATTTGACGCGGTTTGGCAAAATTTAGCCATTTTTAGTCCATTTAGATGACCATCGATTGAATTGAAGACACGCCCTAGAATAATACTGTTTTCTTGTGCAGATTTTTATGAGACAAACGTAAGGGTTTTATCGTTTGCAAGCCCGTTCTGATAAGACGATATGAGTCGTACTCGCAACTTTTGAGAGACCACTACTCTACATTACTAAGAAAACTAGAACTGTTGTATCAACATTTAGCCAAACTGAAAAGCGGATAACTGCGTTTTAAGTACTTGCTCGGAGTAAATTTTGGCGCCTTTATCATTACCTGCTGCACCTGCTATTACCATCAGCGGCAGTAAATGCTCCTCTGCATCTAAGGGATGTGAGTCAAGCGCGTGAGGCGCCATCGACCAGTCTCTAAGCGCTGCATCTCGCTGCTCTGAGTCAGATTCAATCGTTTGGGTCAACCAGTCATCGAAAATCTCTGACGGCGCTGTAAAATGTACATCGCCATAGCCCCTCATATTATGAAAGCTCATACCGCTTCCGATGATTAATACACCTTCTTGACGTAATGCCTGCAGTGCTTGACCTGCCGCCAAATGCACTTGCGGGTCTAGATTATTACGCAGTGACAACTGTACTACTGGAATATCTGCCTTAGGAAACATCATTTTTAGCGGTATAAATACCCCATGATCAAAACCGCGTGACGCATCTTGCGTATTCGGCATGCCTGCCGCTGTCAGCAGGTTACTGACTCGCTTGGACAATACTGGCTCACCTGATACTGGATAAATCAGCTGATACGTATGATCAGGAAAACCATAGTAATCATAAATGAGATCAGGCGCTATGCTCGTAGTAATTGTAAACTCAGGCGTCTGCCAGTGCGCGCTAATTATTAAGATAGCCTTTGGACGCTCCGGAAGTCGAGTATGAATACCTGTCAAAAAATCCGCCATACCATCCCATGTATTTGTAGGTTGCCAATCCATAAAAAAACAAGGTCCAGCACCATGTGGTATAAACAGGACAGGTTGAATAACTGTCTGGCCAGATGAACGTGCTGTCATAACTCTCTCCTTGTCATATTCGTCAAAGGCAACTCTCTAAAGCCAACTATGATGCATGTTCTAACTTTTCTGCCAATGCTTTGTCTATACTAAAAGAGCCACCACCTTGTACGGCCAAAGACAGTAAAGCAACCATCAAGGTCAATGCATACTCGTAGCCACCGTTAGCAGAGAATAGCCCGTTGCTGATATGGACAGAAAAAATAGCCACTAGCATTGTGAATGCAGCGACCAGTGCAGCAGGTCGTGTGAGTAACCCAAGTACTAGAGCGAGTCCACCGAAAAACTCAGCGCCGCCAGCCAATATGGCCATCAGCAACCCAGGCTCCATGCCCATACTGCTCAGCCACTGTGCCGTTCCTGCCAGCCCATTGCCATCAAACCAACCAAAGAGCTTTTGGGCACCGTGCGCCATCAAGATTATGCCGACAGGTACACGAAGAATTAGGGCAGCAACCCCAGCTTTAGAGGTCAACATTTTGTTTAGTAGCGATGATTTCATTGGTACTTACTCCATAACGTATTAGTGCGATAAGTGATTGAATATTGATATAAACATACTTTACTATCGTCGCTATAAAAGAGTAAGCCCACTTATATTGAATGATTATCAACACAGCGTTTATAGTTGGTTTGGTATTGAATAGTAGAAAAAATGGGTGGCAATGACATTGATGCAATCCCTCGACAAGCTATCACCGCACTACTTAAACGCTTGAGGCAATAAAGGTAGAAACAATAACCATACTAATATACGAGTGCCTAAATTACGTGTTGTCTGCGAGTACCATGATGGGCTGCCCATACTCAACACCTTGCCCACTTTCAACCAAGATTGCCGTGACAATACCATTCTTATCACTTACAACTGGTAGCAAACGGGTCAACTCATCAATAAAGCAAACGGTTTGACCTTTTTGAATACTATCCCCTTCTTTAATAAGATCATCTGTTGTAGCGTCCTCGCTTAAGTAGACCTGCCCCACATAGGTCGCACATATTTGCCTTATTTTACGGTCTGGTTTATTGGGCTCAGTAGCAACGCTAGTAACATCGTTAGTAGTATCGTTAGTGGCTACATGACTTGCCTTACTTGGCAATCCTAGATTGTTGACCACTCTGATGGACTGATCACCATCAGCAATAGTCACTTCATGCAATTGACTGCTTTCAACCAACTTGACCACACGCGCTATTTGCTCTATATCCATAATAGATTCCTTAACTCAATATTTAACTGAGACCGAGATATTTAGTAGGCAGATATGGTGATACCTTTGAGCTCTAGTTGTTTCTTTATTTCTTGGGCAAATAAAATGGCGTGTTCGCCATCCCCATGTAGGCAGATGCTTTGCGCTTCTACTGGTACGGTTTGGCCACAAACACTGGTGACCGTCCCTTCAGTAATCATCTGCAACACATGCTTAACCGCATCATCTGTGTCAGTTATCAGAGCGTTGTCTTTGCTACGAGAGACCAGCGAGCCGTCTTTTTCATAGTTCCTATCAGCGAACACTTCTGATATGGCTTCTAAACCATGTTTTTTGGCTGATTCAACCAAATAGCTGCCGGACAAACCCATGACCTTTAGGCTTGGATCAAATCGTTTGATTTCACTCACCAAGATGTCTGATAAATCTTCATCAATAGCGGCTTGGTTGTACAATGCTCCGTGCGGTTTTACGTAATCTAATGATACACCAACCAAGTCACAGAGCGCTTTGGTTGCACCCAACTGATACATCAATAAAGCACGATAATCGGCTTCGCTTAACGGCTCATGAATACGGCCAAAGTTTTCTCTATCGTTTAGACCAGGATGTGCGCCTACGCTCACGTTGTTTGCTTTTGCCAATTGCAACGTGGCTAGCATCTCGCTGTAAGAACCCGCGTGAAGACCGCAGCAGACATTCGCTGAGCTGACTATCGTTAGTAATTTATCGTCTTGCCCGCAGCCTTCCGCCACATCAGCATTTAAATCAATTTTCATTGGCATACTCCTTTATTTGATCGATATAGTGTTGTCTGTTTTGCTGTTCCTTTAACGCTTGCTCTAATGACACAACGACGAACTGACAGGTTTTGCTAAATCTAATCTGTGCCATCAGACCTATGTCTGCTTGAATCACGGTTGCAATTTTCGGATAGCCACCCGTTGTTTGCCCATCCGCCATCAAAATAATCGGCTGCCCTTGCGGTGGCACCTGAATCATTCCAATATCAACGCCATGTGAGCTCATTTCTACTGGCTTACCAAATTCAAGCGCTGTTGCTCCCTCAAGGCGGTAACCCATACGGTTGCTACTGGTTTGTAGTTTCCAAAGTTGTGTTTCCAAAGCTTGTTGAGACGACTCAGTGAAGCAATCATACTCACTGCTTTTTATCACTCTAATGACATCGGTTGGTGCAAGTCGAGCCACCCCAATGACAGGCAGGTTTGATTCAGTTTTTACCGTTAAGCTGTCATCGGCTTTTAGGTATCTGCCTTCAAATCCGCCAAATCCTGCTTTGAGATTGGTGCTAACCGACTGCAATACTGGCTCAATATCGAAGCCACCGTGCACACATAAATAGCTATACATACCCTGTAGCGGGCGCAAAAGTTTGAGCGTCTGCCCAGCTATCGCATTGATACGCCAATAGCAAGGAACACGCTTGTCGTCCAAATACGCCTCGTACAAAGCACCTGTTAAGCAAAAGCTGACGTTTTCTTCAAACTGTATGGTTAGCTCACCGAGCGCTATTTCAATAGCGGGTTCGTTGGCTTCGTTTTTCATCAAAGCGTTGCCGGCTTGTAGCGCCCAGCTGTCCATCACACCATTTCTACCCACACCCATACTGCGGTAACCCAGACGTCCCGAATCTTGAATACTGGCAAGGGCACTCGCGGTTAAAATTTTCATTGATACCACCTGTTTTTTTATCTTTTTGATTCATACATCTTTTTTTATTTATCGCTCATTGATGAATATCAATCGCTTTAAACGCCAAAGTATCGCCTGCGTTAAGCAACGTCGGAGAGGTTTTGGTTAAATCAAATAAAGCAGTATCCGTCTGGCCGAGTAACTGCCAACCGCCTGGAGACTCAAAAGGATAAACCCCTGTCTGCTCGCCGCCTATACCTACTGAGCCTGCGGGTACTTGCGTTCTAGGGATGGCATGCCTTGGGAAATACAGCGACTCAGATAATCCGCCAAGATAAGGAAATCCTGGCTGAAAACCGATAAAGTAAACGGTATAAGTGGCTTTGGTATGTAGATCGACAACGGCTTCAACTGAGAGATTTAGGTCATTCGCCATGGCCGCTAGATCGGGGCCATACTTTCCACCGTAATGCACTGGTATCTCGACGTGCTTACCTTGGATAGTTTTTGAAGGGATATCATTGAGTAGATCTGATAGCTTATCTTTGAAAGTATTCAGCTCAGCCCAAGTTAATGGCACGATGAACACACTGAGCGTATTCATGCCAATCACTACTTCGATGACTTCTGGCATTTTCTGGATGCTGTCTGATAAAGCCCAGCATTTTTGTTGTTTTTCTAAGGTGATCGGTTTAGGGAAAAACAACACTAGATTGGTTTCACTGCATAGTTGCCATTGTAGTTCCATCAGCACGCACTCCATTATTTTTTATCTACTACAGTCAAATCCTCTATAAATTGGATACGGTGTCAGGCTCGCTTAGTCTACAACTTGTAGTACTTTCACTCGCCTTCCTTGTATCCAAATTATATTGAACCGACTACATCTTGATTCTTATGCTTCCAACGCTAATGTCAAATTTGGTTTTCATTTTTGCGGGCAAGACCGATTTATATATTGTCTTTTATCCACTCTTCTAGATAATGGATGCTCATTTGACCTTCGCAAAACACCTCATCTTCAAAGAGTCGTTGATGCAAACCAATATTGGTATCAATACCCGTAATTTGCGCCTCCGATAATGCCGCACGCATTTTTTCTATCGCTTGTTCTCTTGATCGATCGTGTACACATATCTTGGCAATCAAACTGTCATAAGATGGCGGTACGGTGTAGTTCGATTCAGCATGACTGTCTACTCTGATACCAAACCCTGCTGGCATGTGGCAGTAGTCTATGCGTCCAGCATTTGGCAAAAATGTCTGCGCGTTTTCAGCATTGATACGGCACTCAAAAGCGTGTCCGGTAATGGCAATATCACGTTGCTTGTATGCTAGCGTAAGCCCTGCAGCCACTCTGATTTGCTCTTGCACAATATCCACGCCCGTCACCATCTCAGTGATGGTGTGCTCAACTTGCACACGAGTATTCATCTCGATAAAGAAGAACTCACCGTTTTCGTATAAAAACTCAAACGTGCCTGCGCCTCTATACTGCATTTGCTCACAAGCTGTGACACAGGCTTGGCCTATTTTCTGACGTTGCTCTTCGGTAATGCCGGGTGCTGGCGCTTCTTCAATGACTTTTTGATGACGGCGCTGCATAGAGCAATCACGCTCGCCTAAATAAATCGCATTGCCGTGGGTATCGGACATGACTTGCACTTCGATATGACGCGGTGCTTGTAGGTATTTTTCGAGATAAACGATAGCGCTACCAAAATTGGCTTTGGCTTCTGTTTGCGTCATAGAAATCGCAGAGAGTAAGTCGGCTTCTTTTTCGACCACACGCATACCACGCCCACCGCCGCCGCTTGCTGCCTTGATGATGACTGGATAACCAACGTTACGGGCAATCTTGATAACTTGCTCTGAATCAGCTGGCAAAGCGCCATTGGAGCCAGGTACACAAGGCACGCCAGCCTTCGTCATTTGTTTTTTGGCTTCAACCTTGTCGCCCATGTTTCTGATATTGTCAGCCGTTGGGCCAATAAACGTGAGACCTGAGTCTTCAATCAAGGCCGCAAAGTCAGCGTTTTCAGATAAAAATCCATAGCCTGGATGGATAGCTTGCGCATTGGTAAGCTTTGCAGCAGACACAATCGCTCGTTGGTTAAGATAACTGTGTGTGGCATGGGCAGGCCCGATGCAGATTTTTTCATCGGCTAGGCGTACGGGTAACGAGTCTTTGTCTGATTCAGAATGGGCAATGACTGACTGAATACCCAACTGCTTACAAGCTCGAATAATACGTAGCGCAATCTCGCCGCGATTGGCAATTAAGATTTTTGTGAACATGTTTATTCCCTTAAAAATATAGTGTCAAATACAGTGTTTGTGCAGCGTCTATACAATATTGAGCAACTGTTGAGTGACTTTAACTGTCTGGCACTATAATAAATAAGGGCTGTGCATATTCTACGACCTCACCTTCCTCGATCAGAATCTCTTGAATCGTACCGTTAACTTCTGCTTTTACCTCATGCATCATTTTCATGGCTTCAATGATACATAGTGTCTGCCCTACTGCTACCTGATCACCTTCCTCAAAGAACGCCTCAGCGGTCGGCTCAGAGCGAAGATAAAAAGTACCGAGCATAGGCGCTATTACTTGAGAATGAGTGTCTGCTGCCGCTGTAACGCCAGCCTTATAATCACCCTCTACATCGGTATCAATTTGCGGCTTTAGATGTGCTGTTTTGGAGTGGCTATTATTGATGTGATTTGAACTCTCTTCACTGTGATTAGATTGACAAACGATAGAGATACGCGCATCACCATCACTCACTTCTAAGGATTGTATATCGGCACCTTCTGCCAGTTCGATGAGTCTTTCTAGATCTGCAAAATTGATATTCATATGATTAGGCATTCCATCAGAGTGAAGTAAAAATTGTTATTCTAAGTTTTAAAAGTACTATTTGAGTGACTCCCTCAACAACCTGAGCTTAATTTGTGGGACGTCAGATAAGAACAATAATGAAAAACAGTAATCCGGCTAAAACCATAACGCACCCTATCCTTTCAAACAACTATTGGGCCTAAAAAAGTAATTTTCTCAAAACGCTACTCAGTAAAATCACCATTTATTTAAATAACGACACACTGTAAAGAAAATTAGACAGCAACGATCACAGGGTCTGTTACAGTGTCTGCCGTTTGGTTGTGCTAGGACTATCCCGTTTATGACTTATATGTTTAATTCTCAAACCCATTCAATCGCCATAATAATCACGACAATCAGCACACCGTTCGGTAGTTGGATACCGAACCTTTATGATAAAAGGAATAAGTCTATCCATGATCCAATTTATTGAACGACATCCTCAACTGCTCAGCTTGGGCGTGGTACTTATTTTTATTATGGCATTATTATGGCTGATACAGCACTTATTGATTCGTTATGGTAAGCGCGTATTGGCGTTGATCTCTCGCGCTGATTTTTGGCTAAGAGAGCATCTGGCACGCCTGCCAATGATGGTACGACTACAGCGTAAATACCCAGCGCTATTTGGCTTTATCGCAGAGCGCTTTGCACGTGGTCACTTTTCTGGATTGATACTCACTGTATCAACGCTGTTGAATATCTATATTTTGGCGCTGTTCGCAGGGTTGGTCGAGGATGTGGTGAGTGCCGACTCCATTGTGACCACCGATCTGTTTGTATCGCATCATATGAGTGTACTGCGCAAATCTGGCATTATAGATTTTTTTATTTTGATTACCAGCTCAGGCTCTACTCCCGTCACCTGTTTGATCATCTTGCTGACTGCTATTTTATGTATGATGTTGCGTCAGCCTTATATCGTTATAGGTTTACTGATCTCGACTATTGGCAGTACTGCTTTTACTTTTATAAATAAGATGGTCTTTCAGCGCGCTCGCCCGATTGATATTTTGCTGCAAGAGCATACCTATTCGTTTCCAAGTGGTCATGCCACCATCAGCATTGCACTGTATGGGTTTCTTGCGTACATGATGATTCATTTTAGCCAAAGTTTTGTTCGACAAGTACGTATCTTGTCACTTGCTCTGTTGCTATTTTTGCTTATAGGACTGAGTCGAATCGTCCTCAATGAGCATTATCTTAGCGATGTGATGGGTGGGTTTTTGGTAGGGTCATTATGGTTAATCATCGCTATTAGCATAATGGAATGGCTGACCGCGCGGGGCAAAATTAATTGGCGCATCGCATGGACAGCGCCTCAGCGATATATGGTGTGGTTCAGTGTCGTGGCTGTACTGATTGCTATCTTTGTTTATGCCAATATTTATCAGTTTCCGCTGCTCACGTAGCACTATAGGCTAGGATGATGAAAGCTGCATATTCAATATTATCATCCAACCTCTCCATAGCAAGCGCTTGATCCAACACCTCAAAATATGTGGATCGGTCGCTCGGACAATATGAAAGCACATAAAATGTTCCGTGATTTACGACTGATTAAATACATTAAAACAAATTTAAGTACCATCAGTTGGTACCCTTCCAAAAATTGCAGAAACCTTACCTCGTTATCAACACTCTGTCTGAGTCACCTTTAGATGATGTGCCGAATACGTATTAGATAGCGTATTGTCAGTCATTTACCTTGTTGCCATAACAGCATACGTTATTCGTATCATAATCCATGGATAATACAATCGATTAATATCGCGACTAACAAGCTTCCCAAAATGTATTAAGGTTCTAGTGAAAAAACGAATTTATGATGTTGAGTAAGCATCGTCTCTAGAGTATTGCTAACTTGCCTGCCGTTAGCACAAGGCACTTACAATGGTATCAATGGCTGAGTGATTGATGGAAAAGTCACCTTTCTTTAACTTTCATAAAAGTACGTAACACTACAACTCGCTATTATCTACTTATGCAATAGAGCGACGTTCTATTTATATATTTTTAATCACTTAACAATTACTCATACTTATAATGAGCTTAAAAGGACCCTACTATGAAAAACATCAACTTAAAAAATATTGCTATCAGCTCACTAATTGCTTTGTCTACTTGCTTTGCTGCTATTGGTCCAGCGAATGCTGCTCCTCAACAAGACACAAATCATTTAACCCAAAAACAGAAAAATACAATAGAAGCTAAGCAAAAAGCAAAATATAATGCCGAACTCAAAGCCAAACAACAAGCAGTATTAAAGGCTAAACAAAAAGCAGCTCAGCAGAAAGCAGCACTAAAGGCTAAGCAAAAATCTCAGCATGACAGTAAAACAAAACACATAGATAGTAAGGTTGAACAGAGCAGAAAACATAGCTAAGTGACGTCTATAGCTATTAGATAGGAAAACCCACTACCGCATCCCCTTCCTGCCATGGCTGAAACTGTGTCATGGCTTTTATAAGTAATGGATGCACCAACCAGTGTTGTAGCCATAGCTGAAATTTCGAATAAGGCAAACTATAAAAGATATCATAATCTACATGAGCAAATGGGCGCACGAACGGCATGATACCGATATCAGTAACAGTCACGCTATTACCTAGTAGATACGTATTCTTAGCCAATAATACTTCTGACTTCCATAACAACGCTTTGCCCTGCTGTCGATATTTAGTCTGAGTCATTATTTATTTTAGATAGCTGGTAATGGGTTAAACCTGATTTTTCAATAAAAGAAAATGCTTCCGGTTCGATGACGCGCTTTACTATGAGGCAAGCAACAGCGTAAGATAACTGACAATAGAGTGTTGATAATCGCTGGAAGGAAAGTCCAAATTATGGATAGAATTGATGCGATGCGGGCATTTGTATCAGTAGTGACTGAGGGCAGTTTTAGTAATGCCGCCACAGCCATGCAGCTGTCGCCGCAGCTGGTGAGCAAATATGTGTCAAAGTTAGAAGAGCGACTGGGTATACGTTTGCTGAACCGCACTACCCGTCAGGTTAGCTTGACTGAAGCAGGGACTCATTACTTTGAGCATGCACAGCAAGTATTACTCAGTATCGATGATATGGAGTCCAAGTTAGGTGGGCTGCAGCAAAACCCAAAAGGCACGTTAAGAATAAGCGCGCCTGTGTCCTTTGCCCTCAAACACATGGCACAATTGGTCACGGACTTTCAGGCACTTTACCCTTTGGTTAATGTCGACTTGCAACTGAACGATCGCAAAGTGGATATCGTTGAGGAAGGGTTTGATGTGGCACTGCGTATCGGTCAGCTCAAAAGCTCATCGCTGATTGCCAAGCAAGTTGCGCCTATCCGCGTCATCTTGTGCGCAGCCCCTGACTATCTCAAAAAGTATGGCGTGCCTAGCAAACCTGAAGATCTAAAAAACCATCGTTATTTGCATTACAGTTATATGGAAAAATACGGCAAAGAAGATATTTATCAGTGTCTACATACCAGCAATCAGCCCAGCTCGGAGCTAACCAGCAACAATGGAGATTTGCTTGTCAATGCTGCAGTGGCTGGCGCTGGAATAGCATTGCAGCCCACGTTTATTGCGAGTGAAGCACTGAGTAAAGGGGATCTGATGATGGTGTTGCCTGATTACGAGCCTGAGACGTTGGGATTGTATGCGGTGTATGCTCATAGAAAGCTATTGCCACACAAAATCAGATGTTTTATTGATTTTATCGAAGGATATTACGGTTCACCGCCCTATTGGGATGAACCGATACAGCATTTATAGATAGCTATTAGCTCCCCTCACCAAACAAAACACCCCATGCATTGATAAATGTCTGGGGTGTTTTTTAATGCGCTTAGCAACATGATAAGTTTATCATCAGCTAGATTATAAATGTCATTAAAAACAGCGCACCTCTCAATTCATCACTCTTAAAACTCGTATTTGGCCATTATTTCAATTTGCTGACCTGCTGGCATCCACGGAAAGGTCGTGACGTCTTGATTTCTCCACTCAATACCCAAATCCAAATCTGGTAGGTACTCATAGATGAGATTGGCGCTTTTGACACTAGCAGAGGTGTCTGCCGCATCCTCGACATTGACCTCCCCATAACGCAAATTACCACGCAGCTTTTGAGTAAATTGATGCTTATAGCCGACGCTATAGCCCGTTTGTGAGATCAGCTTACCATTTTCGGCATCACAATCAGCACCGCCATTCATAATAAGAGGCCCACCAACACAGACGGCAGAATAGGCACCCATGCCTTTACCATTAAACACACTACCATGAAGCGAATGCTCTCCCAAAGCCAACTTGCCTGCTAAGGACACACCAACGCCCACATCCGAATCGTCTCCATTCTCAGCTTCGCGAGCGGTCACCGCCACATTATAATCAAAATCAGCTATCTTATCTTTGTAGCTGACCACCATATCAGGCAGGCTGGCATCGTCATAGACAGGATCTTGGGCGGTAAAACGCAGTCCCTTATAAGTATAATGCACCGTCAAATCTGGACGAATATATGAGCCGCCACCTGAGGCTGTACCGATACCTGTACCCCAAAAGTCAAGCTGCTCGGTGGAGAGTGGCGCGACTGCCAAGAACTGACCATTCCACGTTTTACCCACTGTCAGATCATCCACTTGAATATAAGCATGACGTAAGCGTAGGTTCGATCCCCCCTTGGCATAATCGCCATAAAAATCACCTTCGATAAACCCAGTTAGTTTTTTATCATCCACCGACTTAGTTGTCTTAATATTAATGCGTGACTGGCGTAAGTTTCCCTTAAACTCCGAATCTTCGTCATCAGGAGAGTTAAACAATCCTTCTGCTTTTATATAACCACCGATACTCAACGTGGTATCACCCGTCGTCACAATATCTATCGCTTGTGCAGAGGCACATGTTGCCGCTATAGCCAAACCTACAGATAGCCTCTTTGTAAAAAGCATCATTCATCCATTCCCTGTTTTATGTTGATATCCTTATCAATCCAAATTGCTGTGACGTTTTTCGCTCCGTTACCATTAGCCTCGTCACTATCAGCTCCGTCGCTATCATTAGTGTTTCTGCGCTGCATTATCTTTTTATATAAAGGTTGGCTTCTCTTCACAAAAACAATCACGATGTGATCGACGTATTGGGCGTTATGCTTCTTGGTCAATATTCTCTAATGCCGCTATCGCCTCTTTTTGCGACTCATCAATTGGCTTTTTTTGTCCGCTCACTTTATCGAGATAGACCAGTACTGACTCACCGATTGCAACGACTGTCTCAAGCGCCTTACTATAATAGGTATATTCGTGAATCAAACTTGAGTTACCGATTTTTTTGACCTTGACGCCAATCCATAATTCATCAGGATAAGCAACCGATTTGAGGTATCGACATGACGAGGCTGCCATCACCGAAGATGTCTGTTCGTTAAACAAACCCAATCGCCTGTTGTAATAAATACGAGCGTTTTGAGCATATTCGTAATAAACCACATTATTGACATGACCAAAGGAATCCATATCACCCCATTCCACTTGCTGAGGATAGATAACCGTAAAGTCATGCAAAGGGTGATTGTCATTGCTTGTGACAATCTTTTGTATTTCTGAGAACGTTGGTGCAGCTTCCATAATTTTTCTCTTTTTATTAGACAGATCCTGTTATATAGATGATGAATGTGACTCAGGGTGCTCGTGGCTCACACACACCTTCCCTGTCCCTAGCATTTAGTCAGACACTAGGGAGATATAGTTTTTTCTATTATTAGGGTCACTATGATGGTAATAAGGTTGTTCGGTTAGATTAAATGTTCTGAGTACATCGAGCGCATGCGTTTTTTATCAAGTTTTCCAACGCTAGTTTTTGGCATTTCTGACAAAAACTTTACTTCGCTTGGGACGCCATATTTTGGCAAATGACCTCTATCAACCGCTTGATGACCCAGTGCCAAAATATCTGTCGATGTTGTATCGATATAATCTGGCTTTAGCACGACCAATGCGAGAGGACGCTCGCCCCAACGCTCATCTGGAACACCAATCACTGCGATATCAGCGACGCTCGGATGAAAAGAGAGAATTGTTTCGACCTCAAGCGAGGACACCCACTCACCGCCTGACTTGATGACGTCCTTTAGCCTATCGGTAATGCTGAGCGTACCATCAGCGGTCATACAAGCAATATCCTGCGTATGCATCCAGCCACCTTTCCACAGCTCATTACCTGCATCGGGGTTTTTGAAATAGCTTTGGGTCAGCCACGGCGCGCGTATCACAAGCTCGCCCGTCGATTTGCCATCCATTGGTTGAGGTTGTCCGTTTTCGTCCCAGATCTCCATCGATACCAGCATAATTGGCGAACCTGATAGACAGCGATAATTGAGATTGTCTTCTAAGCTCATCGACTCGGTCTTGTCATCAAATACCGCTCGAGACAGCACAGGGCATGATTCTGACATCCCAAACCCTGACATAAACTCGATACCGCACTCGATAGCAGCTTTGGCCAAGCCTTCATTGAGCTTTGAGCCACCTAGCAGTAGTTTTAGATTCTCAAATTTGCGACCGCGTTCTGCCATTTCTTTGAGGAGCATTTGCAGTATTGCAGGGACGCCATGTGACAGCGTGACCTTATGGTCCTCAATCAAATCGACCAATTTTGGTGCCAGATACCGTCCTGGATATACTTGTTTTAACCCGATCATGGTAGCGCCATACGGCCAGCACCATGCATGGACATGGAATAAAGGCGTCATCGGCATATAGACATCGTTATAGCGAGCGCCTTGACCTTCAGCATTGAGCGCTGATGCCAGTGTGCTTGCCATCGTCTGTAGTACAATCTGACGATGGGTGAAGAAAACCCCTTTTGGATCACCTGTGGTGCCACTGGTGTAGAACGTAGTGGCGATGGTGTTTTCATCAAAATCTGGAAAATCAAATTCATCACTAGCGGCTGCCAACAGCGCCTCGTACTCACCATCGACATAGTCAGGCAGCGCTGCTTTCTCACCACTTGTTTTGTCATCCTCTGCATCATCAGCCCACATCACATGCTCAATAGAAGGCGCATCGTCACGATAGTCTTTGATCATTGGTGCAAATTCAGCATTTAACAGCAATGCTTTTGGGGCAGCATGGTTGACGGTGTACAGCACTTTTTCTTCAGACAGACGCACATTGACGGTCTGTAAAATCATACCCGACATCGGTACGGCAAAATACGCCTCAAGATAACGATGACTGTCCCAATCCATGACCGCGACCACATCACCTGCCTGCAAGCCCATGTTTTTTAGCACATTGGCCAAGCGATTGATACGCTTAAAAAACTCAGCATAAGTATAAGTGACTTTGTCCGCATAGCTGATGGTTTGGTTGGTAGAAGCGATTTTGGCACGGTTGAGCAGCTGTTTAATAATTAACGGGAAACCATACGCGTCTTCGGCTTGATGGTAGTTATCGTGTTGGTTGAGTATGGTTGTCATAATGTCTTCCTTGATATTGAATAGTCCTTGATATAGTCAATCCTCTATAAAAGAGTTACCGTGCTGCCCTCACTTGAAGTATCACATAGTCATCTGCGCTCGGTGGCCTTGTCTCTCTTTTAAGCTAAACCAACTATAATCAATAATTCGGTGTGCGCGCTTTTGATATCAGACGCGCTCTATCACCATGGCAAGTCCTTGCCCGATGCCAATGCACAAGCTAACCACTGCGTATTTACCGCCCGTACGCTGTAGCTCTCGAGCGGCACTCAAAGCGATCCGTGCACCAGATGCGCCCAGCGGATGACCGACCGCGATAGCGCCGCCATTGGGGTTAACGCGTTTATCATCAAAATCAATATCCAACCCTTTTAGACAACCCAGTACCTGTGAAGCAAAAGCCTCATTGATCTCAATGACAGACATATCATCAAGGGTTAAATCCGCACGTTTTAGCGCCAGCTTAATCGCTTCAACAGGACCCACACCCATAATATTAGGTTCAACACCCATCGCCCCTGATGATAAGATCTTGGCAATCGGTTTGAAGCCTAGCTTTTCTTCTGCTTGTTTTGAGCCGATGATGAGCGCAGCAGCACCATCATTGATACCAGACGCATTACCTGCCGTAACAACACCATTTTCATTTAAGGGTTTAAGCTTTTTTAGCGCTGCAATATCAGAGCTGGCACGAGGATGCTCATCATCTGTAACGACTTTTTCGGGCAATTTTTTACCTTGGCGGGCGGTGATAGGCGTTATCTCATCGTCAAAGAACCCTGCTTGTTTGGCAGCTTGGTATTTGGCTTGTGATGCGGCTGCAAATTTATCGGCTTCCTCGCGCGTAATGCCATACTTTTGCGCGACGTTGTCACCCGTCTGCGGCATGGTATCGCTACCGAAATTCTCAATAATCTTTGGGTTGGGAAACCGGCTACCGATAGTCGTATCAAATACCTTAAAGTCACGGCTAAAGGGCTTTTCTGTCTTTGCAAAGACGAAGGGCGCACGCGTCATGGATTCGACGCCACCTGCTAATATAATGTCCCCTTCATGACACGTGATACTGCGTGCAGCATCGACCACAGTAGACAGACCTGACGCACATAGACGATTGACGGTCTGACCTGGCGTTGTGACATCTAATCCTGCTAATAGAGCCGCGTTACGTGCGATATTGCGAGAGTCCTCGCCAGCTTGGTTGGCACTGCCTAGCAACACTTCATCAAAAACATCACTAGACAACTGATGCTTTTCGACCAACGCTTTCATGACTGCAGCAACGAGATCATCAGGGCGCACGGTTGCTAATGCGCCAACATAGCGACCAAATGGGCTTCTTAATCCGTCATAAATATAAGCATCTAACATAACGTTTCCTTGTCGTATTTTTTAACTCTAAATAATGGTTTGGCGACAATACTTTGTCGTTCGTATTAATAGGTGGTTTGCTGAGTAAACAATGATACAGCTAGTTTGGCACGGCGTTGCAACCAAGGGCTTGGGCGGTAACGCGGATCACCTGTAAGCGCATAGATACGCTCTAAAATAAGCAATATACGCGAGGCACCAAGGTGATCGCCCCAAGAGATAGGACCATACGGATAACCTAGCCCAAGCTTGACAGCATTATCGATATCCTCTGGCGTGGCAATTCCTTGCATCGCGATATCACAGCCAAGATTGATCACCATCGCAACCACACGCTGCGCCACAAAACCTGTACTCTCAGCAATCAGCGTGGCACTACCCACATCCTGCGCTGCGACGTTATTATCTAAGCCTTTACTGAATAACGCATAAGCTTGTGCCACAAACTGCTCTTGTGTCACAAGGCTTGGCATCAACGTACGATGCTTAGTAAGCTCGGTGAGCATATCGACGGCAACCGCTTGCTTGGGATCGACCTGATAGCGAATCGCCGCGTTGGTCGTATCCTCTCCGTAGATGGCGAGCAGCACCAAACTATCAGGACTCGGCTTGTCGTTGTTATCAATCAGGACACCACGATTATTTAGATAGTCGACCAGCTGTGTTTTATCTTCTACCAAATCAGCCCCAATCCAAACTGAGGTGATGGTGGCATCAGATGCTAGTACTTTGGACGATTGATTTTGAGCGCTATCCACTGAAACCTTTTGACCGTTTTCGTAGTGGTAGAACCCCTCGCCAACTTTACGGCCGAGCTTTTTGCCTGTCAGCATCTGACGGGTTAGTGAATGCGGACGGTAGCGCGCTTCTTGGTAGTACTGCTCATAGATCGACTCCATCACAGGGTGCGACACGTCAACGCCAGTCAGATCCATCAGCTCAAACGGACCCATACGAAACCCAGCGCCATCACGCAAGATACGGTCGATTTGCTCAAAATTTGCGACACCCTCGCCCAGTATTTTTAAGGATTCGGTACCATACGCTCGGCCTGCATGATTGACGATAAATCCTGGTGTGTCTTTTGCGACCACACCCAGATGCCCCATGCGTTTGGCCAAATCGGTCAAAACCTCAACAACTGAATGCTGCGTGGATATTCCTGGAATAATCTCCACGATTTTCATCAGTGGCACTGGGTTAAAGAAATGAAAACCGACCACGCGCTCTGGATGGTCACAGTCAGCGGCAATTGCTGTGACAGATAGCGATGAGGTATTGGTCGCCAAAATAGCATCGGTATTAACAACCTCTTCTAACTGGGCAAACAGCTGTTTTTTGATGTCTAAGTTTTCGATAATGGCTTCTACCACTATTTCAGCGCTAGCAATCTGACTCAATTCTTGGACGACGGTTAAGTTGCTTAACATCGACTGTAGCTCATCATCGCTGAATTTTCCTTTGGCGGTGAGCTTTTCGAGCACGGCTTGTAGTGACGCTCGCCCTTGCTCAGCCGCGCCTGCCTTGGCGTCATATAAATGGACTTGGATACCCGCTTGAGCGGCAATTTGGGCAATCCCCATGCCCATGATGCCAGTGCCAACAATGGCAAGTGTATTCACGGTCATAATAACTCTCTATATAATTTACGATAGGATTTGGTCGGCGTGGACCTCAAAAGAAATAAGGAGCGTGATGGCGTTTAATAGCCTTTATACTCTGCAGGACGCTTCTCCAAAAAGGCTTTGGCACCTTCTTTTTGATCATGAGTGTCAAATAGGATTTGAAATGCCTTACGCTCTAACGCCAGCGCACTATCTAAAGGCATGTCGGGACCGAGCATCGATACTTCTTTAATCTGAGTCAATGCAATAGGCGAATAACCTGCCAGCTGCTTAGCAATCTCAATCGCACGGGTGAGCGTATTGTCGTCTGCGACCACTTCAGATACCAATCCCATTTGGTCAGCTTCATCAGCGCCAATCATGTCCCCTGTCAGTATCATCTTCATGGCTTTGTGTTTGCCAATAGCACGAAACAATCGCTGAGTGCCGCCTGCACCTGGCATAAGTCCTATTTTAATCTCGGGCTGTCCAAACTTGGCAGACTGTCCTGCCACAATAATGTCAGCATGCATGGCAAGCTCACAGCCACCGCCAAGCGCATAGCCGTTCACCGCGGCGATAATCGGCTTTTGGCAATCAGTAATCGCACGCCAATATCGCTCACTACGACGTAAGTACACATCGACTGTCTTAGCCGTTAAAAAATCATTGATGTCAGCACCTGCGGCAAACACCTTATCACCACCTGTTAGCACAATCGCTTTGGTTTCTGGATCCTCATTTAATTGAATGAACAGCTCTGCCATTTGCTGGCGTAGCTCGCTGTTTAGCGCATTGCGTACTTTGGGGCGATTTAGTGTGATGACACTCACTCCCTCTCCTTGTTTTTCACAAATAATGAGTGACTCTTCCATGACTACCTCTTTTCTACATTTGTTTGTTTTATAAACAATAATAAAGGCTACTTATTCTAAACACTTAATACCGCACAGCGATATTTAATACCAAAATATAGCGTTTATTTTAATTTGTAAAGTGAAAACTACTTAAATTTAGAAATAAGTATTTGGTATTGGATACAAATTATTAAATTTAAAACCGCATTGCGGTTTTTTAAACCAAAACTATTGTAATTTAATAAATCATCAATTATGCTGTTTACCCAAGACAATTAGATTGTTGTTCAGTATTAATCATATTGTTTATTAAAATCTAAGATTTTAAACACTCAGGACGCTTATAAAACCACTACTAAGAGTAGCGGTTAACCAAACAAGGAAGATTCACATGATTAGAGATAAAGAAACCCTCGACCACATTACCCAAACCATTCGTAACTTCGTAAACGATCAGCTCGTTCCATTAGAGCACTGGGTGGCAGAGAACGATCGTCTCCCAGAAGAGATTATTGAGCAGATGCGCGAGTTGGGGCTTTTTGGACTGACTATTCCTGAAGAGTACGGCGGACTGGGCGTCACGATGGAAGAAGAGGTCACGTTGGCGTTTGAGCTGGGTCGCACCTCCCCTGCGTTTCGTTCATTAATAGGGACCAATAACGGTATCGGCTCATCTGGGCTGGTAATCGACGGTACTGAAGCGCAAAAGCAGAAATACTTACCCAGGTTGGCCAGCGGTGAAATTATCGGTTCGTTCTGCTTGACCGAACCTGAGTCAGGCTCAGATGCGGCGTCACTGAAGACGACTGCTATAAAAGATGGCGATACCTATATCATCAACGGTACCAAGCGCTATATCACCAACGCCCCGCAGGCTGGCATATTTACCGTCATGGCACGCACAGATCCACAAAACAAACGTTCTGGCGGGATTTCAGCATTTATCGTTGAGAGTGACACACCTGGTATTACCTTGGGTAAAATCGATAAAAAAATGGGGCAAAAAGGCGCGCATACCTGCGATGTGATCTTTGATAATTGTGTTGTGCCAGCAGACGCGCTAATTGGCGGTATTGAAGGTGTTGGGTTTAAGACCGCCATGAAAGTGCTCGATAAAGGGCGCCTACATATTGCCGCTGCCAGTACTGGCGCTGCCACTCGTATGTTAGACGATGCCCTACACTATGCCGTCGATCGCAAACAGTTTGGTCAACCGATTGCCAGTTTTCAGCTGATCCAAGGCATGCTTGCTGACTCAAAAGCAGAGATATATGCGGCGCGTTCTATGGTATTAGATGCCTCACGTCTGCGCGATGAGGGTAAAGACGTCGTCACCGAATCGTCGTGTGCCAAGATGTTTGCCACCGAGATGTGTGGCCGCGTGGCTGATAGAGCCGTACAAATCCATGGCGGCGCAGGCTATATCGCTGACTACGGAATCGAGCGTTTTTATCGTGATGTGCGTCTCTATCGTTTGTATGAAGGTACCACTCAGATACAGCAAGTTATCATCGCTCGCAACATGATCAAAGAAGCCAGCGAGTAGTCTTGATTGAGCATTAGGATGTATCGCGGTATTGGCTAGGATGCCGGTACCGTCTTTTTTTGTACTTCATTACTCTTTTGTTCTCACAACGATAAGGATATACATTGTGAAAAGTGCTGTTATGACGTCAGACCCAAGCGCAAGCGCTGTCCAAAAACAACCTTGGAAACTGGCCTTTGTATTTTGTTTTTTGGTTCTGTTATGTGATGGGGCTGATATTGGTATTCTCTCCTTTACTTTATCCAGCCTAAAACTGGAGTTTGCATTGACCAATGTACAGGCAGGGGCGCTTGGCAGTTGGTCTCTATTTGGTATGGCTATCGGTGGATTTTTTGGTGGCTGGGCTTGCGACCGGTTTGGTCGAGTACGGGTGATTGTTCTGGCTACTGGGATGTTCTCTATACTGTCTGGGTTTAGTGGCATGGTGCAGAGCTACGAGCAGTTTATAGCCTTACGAACCTTTGCTTGCTTGGGTCTGGGCAGTCTTTATATCGCTACCAATACACTGATGTCAGAGATGGTACCTACCAAGCATCGTACTACCGTCCTTGCCGCCTTGATGACTGGCTTTACTTTAGGCTCATTGGTTATCACCAGTGTATCCGCTTGGATCATCCCCAGTTATGGTTGGCGCACATTATATCTTTTGACTTTTTTACCTATTATTCTCGCCGTTGCGATGTACTTTCTGGTTCCTGAACCTCAATCTTGGAAGGACGCTCGAGCGTTGAAGTTGAGCGGCGCACAAGATCCACTTAAAAAAGCCGAGAACCCCTACAAGGCGATATTAGACAACCCAAAACACCGTATCATGTTTATTCTATGGTCGATGAGCTCAGGGCTGTTGCTGTTCGGTTATTTTGGCGTAAGCAATTGGCTGCCCTCTTACCTAGAGACCGAGCTTGGGATTAAGTTTAAAGAAATGGCGCTATATATGGCGGGTACATACTTGACCATGATGTTTGCCAAAGTAGTCGCAGGATATATGGCAGATAAGATCGGTCGCAAAATCGTCTTTGCCTTTGGCACTATGGGTACCGCATTGTTTATCCCGATATTGGTCTATATGCATACCCCAGAAAACATTGGTTGGCTCATGATCACCTTTGGTTTCTTATATGGTATTCCTTATGCGATCAACGCCACTTATTTGACCGAAAGCTTCCCTACTGCTATTCGCGGTACGGCCATTGGTGGTGCGTTCAATATCGGTCGCTTGGGTTCTGTGATTGCCCCTGTTGCGATTGGTTATATGGCAATGCACAACTCTATCGGTGCAGGTCTGCTATTAATGGCAGGTGCTTACTTCTTATGTGGTCTTATCCCAACGCTATTCATCAAAGAAAAGCAGTACGACCCGCAACAAGCGTAGGCGCACGTTGAGTATAGTTGAGTGTAGGAGTACCTTTAGTAACCCCTTTTAGTAGCTTATGTCGCTACCGCTCATACCGCATAGCGAAACAATCTATACATATCGTGCTATGCTGAGCGTTCAATGATAACTTATTATAGTATAATTGAATGGATAGACTGTCCTAAGCACGTGGCTACAGGCTGATACTATTAGCCATTGCACGAGTCAATATAAGCTCTTGTATTGGCTCATAGTTGCCCTAGGTAGTGAAACTTATGATGTTTATATGGACTTAATTGGGAATAGTAGACTGCATATGACGAATGATACCCTTGCCAATGAAGATGCTAACACTGCGATGCATATCGAACTGTTAGAGCCCATTGCAGAGATGCGCGACAAAAACGACAGACAGTTTGTCACCGCGCTCGCTCGAGGATTAGAGCTACTACGCTGTTTTACGCCGCAGCGTCCTTATCTGGGCAATCAAGACTTAAGCCAGCTGACAGGACTGCCCAAAGGGACCATCACTCGTCTGACTTACACCTTAGTCAAATTAGGCTATCTAAAACAGTCTACCAATAGCAGTAAGTATCAGCTCTCAACAGGTGTACTTGGTTTTGGTTATACGATGATGACCAACATCTCTATCAATAACCTTGCCACCCCCTATATGGAAGAGTTGGCAGATTACGCCAATAGCGCTGTTGCCATGGCGACCCGCGATCGTCTGATGATGGTCTATCTCAATGTGGTCCAAGGTGCTGGTAGCACCACCATGCAGCGCAACGTCGGCTCTTATCTGCCTATTCATTTAAGCTCAATGGGGCGAGCCTGCCTAGCCAGTATGCCACCTGCTGAGCAAGAATTTATCTTGAATGCTATACGTAGCAAGTACAAGGATGATTGGCTCAAAATCAGACGAGGATTAGATAAAGCCTTTCAAGATTACGAAGAGTACGGCTATTGTTTTTCGATTAGTGAATGGCAAAAGGATGTCAACGCGGTGGCTATTGCGCTGATGCATCCGACGGAAGGCTTACTCACCTTTAACTGCGGCGCGCCCAGTTTTATCCTGAGTCGCACCAAGCTAGAAGAAGACATTGCCCCTCGCCTGCTGCATATGAAAAATATGATTGAGAGTAATTTGTATATTAGTTAGCATCATTTAAATGTGAGCACCGCAGTACCTAGCCCATAGCAGCAAATCTCTGTAGCAGCGAGCTTTCAAGTGTCTTTTGCAACTGCAGTAAAGGAAGCCGTCAATATACCCGTCATCGCAGTGGGCTTAATTACTGAAACCAAGCAAGCACAAAGCATCATCACCGAGCAGCAAGCGGGCGCGGTTGCATTGGCACACGGTATATTGTATGACCCGCCTTGGCATACGGCGGCAGGGTTTAGTACAATAGTATAAGCGCCTAAACAGTATCTGCGCTCAGGCCCGCATGGTAAGCCGTCTCCGATAGGATAACTGTATAGGTATATCGACTCAATTGGTTACAACCCATTGAGCCTTGTCGTAATAATTAGAACCGTTAGCGAGTATTTTTTAGCTTAGAAGTAGTTAAAACGCTAGGTTAAACTATTTTGAATAATTGGAAGGAAAATAAAGACTCATGCTGTTCAAGTAGTGCAGTAACTTTTACGTATGAGGTTTTAGCTCTTTATCAACGCCTGAAATAGTTACTTTAAACCCCCTTTGAGAAAGATTTTCAAATGTCTTCGATAAATTAACTTTGCTAAAGAATGGTAAGTTACTCTTTAAGCTTGCTGAATCCTCACCTAAAATTAAGAAGACGACTTCGACTCCATCACTTTTGAAATTGTCAAGCGATACGCTATCTTGCAATCCGCTGCTCACTTTTTTCAAAACTGTTCGTGCTTTTTTCCTGAACTCTTTGTCACCAAGTAATATCTCAGCAGAAACGCTACCTTGAGCGAACAAGTGGCTTAAACCGGCTGAGCCTCCTTTTCTATGCTTTACATGAATAAACTGTTTGTTATCGGTCATCAAATCGCAAAGTTCAATAGATGAAGTTGTCTTATTACTTTTTATCAGCTTCTTATCAAGCAAGTGGTAAGAATAATCATTAGCAACCCTTTCATTGTAATCGCCTTCAGTTTCAATTTTCGATTTTAGCTGCTCATCTTTTTTTTCTTCCCATACATAAATCTTGGGGAAAACCAAGTTTGATATGTTTATTTGAGCAAGAACAGCATCAATTCTGGATATAAAACTATTATCAATTTCGTACCACAAACCCGCGAACAATATATAAGTGTTATTTACTTCTTTGTTTTCAAAATAAATACATTTATATATTTTGTATGAAGATTCATTTTCGTGAACATCGTATACGAACAATTTATCCCGTTTGATTGAATTAATTGAAACCGATGCAATATCTAAACTGTCAAAATAATCGTTTGTCTCAATTATTGGCTTTACTGAACACTTAGATCGAGTAAAGCTAAACCCATAGATCATATCCCATTGAACAATCTCAGGAAGAGTTATTATTATGTCTGAACTCTTTAGTTTAATTTTTTCAAGCAGCTTTTTGTCTAGTCTATTGATTTCTGAGTTTTCTTTAACTTTCCTAATATTGTCAACCCATGAAAATCCATTTTTGTATGATTCGTTGCTATAATAGTTAGAAAGCAAGTCTGCCAAGCCCGATATTTCATCGACATCAATATCTATAGCAAAGGAGTATACAGAATCACCGCCTGAAATATTTTTTAAGTTCACGTTACTTTTTGGTGATCCAGTAATAGCTCGCAAAACATCTCTGGAAATATCAATACCAAATACTCCAACTGTTGATTCCCTCGATGCTTGCGACTTCTTTTGTACGGCTTGATCTTCCAACGTAAAGAGGTCAACGCTGCGTAAGCTGTCATGATTGAGCGTATTGAGTGCAGTTTTTATCCCAAAGTCATGAACAAAGTATTTTGTATCTATCAAGAAACGACCATAACCGAAGGTAAAAGCCATTGTGGTTTTTGCTGTTTTTATAATGAGAACTGCAGAGCTAGAACGATTAGCAAGTTCATCGAGTGAAACGCCTGTAACCTCTTCAGTAAACGCACTCCACTTTGGCTTCTTTTCTTCCGGCGTTTTTACGAACAGCTTTCCTTCAAGCTTATGCTTACTGTCTAGATCATAAGCGTTCACTTGGGATATTTCTTTTAAGAAATCAGACACTTTAAGCGAAGCATATTCCTCTTTTGCCAAGAATGCATTTAAGTATAAGTATGGTCTCTTTTCTCCCATTAAAATCAACTCCTTACTAATTTACAACGTTTTCCTAAATCCCATTTTGGTTTCCTGTGACATCCCAAAACGCCCTATATTTTTTTACTCATATTGCTACTGACAAATAAGCTTATAAATATGTAGATAATATATTTGACAGTATTCTCTATAATCCCACACCAAGCTATTTTTAGTTATATTACTGGAGAACTACAACTAATACATATATATTCGAACATTTTTAGCTAATCATAATATTTTACTTAGGCTATTTATTTAAACCTGCCACTTGTATTCTTTCAACCAAAAAATCTACCGCCGCTTTTACCTTGGGTACTAGGTAGCGCTGTTTTTGATACAGCAGATAAACCGCCATGTCAGAATGCTGAGTGATGGCTAACTTGTGTTCAAAGGTTAGCTCTTGCAGTGCGCCTGACTCAAGATACGACGCCAGCGCCCACCGAGTGGACATTAATATACCTTCGCCATTACTGGCTTTTTGTGCCAACCATGGTCCATTATTTGAGATCGCAACCACAGGCCCTGAGACATCGTGCCACTGATCATCTACATGACACAGCCACGGTGTTGGACCGTTTGGCGCTTTAAAGTACAGGCCACGATGATTCTTGAGTTCCATCACATGCTTGGGAGTACCATGCTTCTCTAGGTAGCTCGGAGAGGCAACGGGAATAAAGCTATTGTCCATAAGCCTGATAGCCAGCACACGTTCGTTTGGCGCGTAGCCACCGCGAATCGCAATATCAACGTCATCACGTCCGAGTGCCGATAGCTCGTCACTCAAGCTGACATCCAATATAATCTGAGGATATAGAGCACTAAAATCATCCAATAAAGGCAGTAGTATCCTCTCCCCAAACCCTACCATTGAGCTGATACGCAGGCGCCCCATTGGAGTGGTTTGGTAACTACGAACGGTCTCTTTGCTTTGCTCTAGTTGGTTCAGTATATGCTGCACATCATTATAGTAGACATGCCCCACTTCGGTCAGCTTAACCATTCGAGTCGAACGCTGTAATAGAGTCGCGCCCAAACTCTTTTCCAAATCAGACACGCGTCTTGATAGTGAGGATGGCGGTACGTCGAATGCCTTTGCAGCCTTGGTAAAGCTCCCTGTTTCGACCACTTTACTGAAATATCGTATTGCACGTAATTGATCCAACTAACTTCTCCATTGACTATCTAAGCTTGAGTAGCCAAGTATTTTGGCTCTATTGTTGTCTTAAAAGCAATAGTGATTGACGTTTTATCCTATATATAACCATGTTAAAACCAGTAATAATGTGGTTAACTTGAACGTCACGACTAAAACGTGATTAAAACACGACTAAAAATAACCCATCACGTCAATAATGGAAGAATGACATATGATTACTTTGCACGGTTTTGCTGCAAGCAACTATTACAACATCGTCAAACATACCCTACTGTACAAACAGATACCTTTTGAAGAAAACCTAATCTTCGCTGGTAGCGATGAGCTACTCTCAGTCAGCCCCGTGGGTAAAGTACCAGCCATCACTACTGATGACGGACTCAATATTTCAGAGTCGAGCGTGATTTGTGATTTTATTGAAGAGACTCATCCTGATATGCCGCTATACCCTGCAGATGCTGGTGAGCGTGCTGTGGTACGTCAAATTATGAAAATAGCAGAGCTTTACTTTGAGCTGCCAAGTCGCCGACTCATACCGTATGTGTTTTCGGGTGCTGCAGCACCTGAGCCACTCAAAGCTGAAGTACGCCAAGTATTGGAGCGCGGTATCGGCGCTTTAAATAGCTTGTGCCAGTTCTCACCTTGGATTGCAGGCGAGCAGTTCACCATGGCTGACATCTACGTCCACTATGTGAACCTTATTGTTAACACCTTTGCCTCAAGCCAGCTCGAATGGGACGTATTGGCACAAATCCCTGGCATGAAAGAGTGGAGCACCTCTATGACTCAGTCTGATATTGCCCAGACTGTCGAAAAAGATCGTTTGGCAAATATGCCTGAATTTATGCAGCATGTACAAGCTCAGATACAAGCGACCCAAGCTAAATAAAGTATGAAAGTAATGAGCAACAAAAACACCCACTATTAAAATAAGTGCGTTGATTAAACAACACTCAAAACCTAACCAACACACTAATATAAGTGGCCCAATACCTATAATTATTTGCAGGAGCAAATCTTATGACTGATAAAAATATCCAACTGACCTCGACCGTTAGTGATGACAATAAATTAACCCTAGCGCTACAAGATATCGAGATGCCAACCCCTGGTGCAGATGAAGTCGTTGTACGCATTGAAGCCGCCCCATTGAACCCTTCTGATTTTGGGGTGATGTTCAGCGCCGCTGATATGTCAACTGCCGTACAGTCAGGTACTGAGCAAAGCCCAGTCGTTACTGCCGATATACCTGCCAAATTCATGCCATCGCTGAAAACACGTGTCAATGAAGACACTCCAGTAGGTAATGAGGGCGCCGGTACCGTTGTTGCAGCAGGGTCATCTGAAGCTGCACAAGCATTGATGGGTAAGATGGTTGCTGTGATCGGTGGCGGTACTTATCGCCAATACCACTGCGTCAATGTGAAAAGCTGCCTTGAGTTAAAAGAAGGTACGACTGCCAAAGAAGGTGCGTCTTCTTTTGTGAACCCGCTTACTGCACTAGCAATGGTTGAAACCATGCGCGCTGAAGGCCACAAAGCCATCATTCATGCTGCAGCTGCCTCTAGTCTAGGTCAAATGCTCAACCGTATCTGTATGGCAGATGGTATCGACCTAATCAACATCGTGCGTAAAGAAGAACAAGAAAAACTACTGCGTGATATGGGCGCAAAGTACGTGGTCAACTCAAGCAACGATACGTTCTTAAAAGATTTGACAGCAGCGATTGTCGAAACAGGGGCTACTATTTCATTTGACCCTGTGGGCGGCGGTCAATTGACCAGCGATATCCTAAACTGCATGGAAGCGGCCATCACTCGCGATGTGGAAGAGTATAGCGTATACGGCTCAAACACCTTCAAACAAGCCTATATTTATGGCGCTCTTAACCGTGGACCTATCACGCTAAATCGTAACTTTGGTTTTGCTTGGGGTGTTAATGGTTTCTTACTATTCAATGCACTCGGCAAACTAGGCACCAAAACCGTTATGTCGATGCGTCAGAGAGTTGCAGAAGAAATCACCACCACGTTTGCAAGCAGCTATACCCATGAAGTGACGTTAGAGGAAGCATTGCAATTAAAGTCAATCGCTACTTATGGCAAGCAAGCCACTGGTGAGAAATACTTGATCACACCTCAAGGTTAATCACATCTATACATTAAGCCCCTAGCAACAGGTTGCTAACTATAGAGAGTGAAACAATATACCTAAAGTGAGATAAGGCAGATACTGATCATAGTATCTGCCTTATTTTGTGTTTGGACTAAAAATTCCTTAACACTGTCCTACTTTAAAAATTTCTTACTCTAACGCTGTCTTATGCGCTCAATCAACCAAACAGCGTCGACATGACAAGTCGGCATAACAAGTTTAACCAAGCACTTCTCATCGCCATTTTACTGTAACCAGCGTCATACTATCTTTGAAAAACCATCCGTTAACATTCTTACCAAACTTTTGGTTGCATCTATTGCATATAGCGCCTAGTATTTCGCCCCGTCAAAACACTCTATTTTTTAAGATACAGACTCAATAGATATATACATTTATTATCAAGAAGGATGCGTTATGCCAACCAAAAAAACCACAATTATCGATGGCGGCATGGGACGAGAATTAGCGAAGCGCGGCGCACCGTTTCGTCAACCTGAATGGTCGGCACTGGCGATGATAGAAGCGCCCGAAGTCGTTCGCGACGTACACCGCGCTTATATCAAAAGCGGCGCCGATGTCATCACCACCAACAGCTATGCCCTTGTGCCCTTTCATATTGGCGCAGAACGCTTTGCGCAGCAGGGGCAAGAGTTATCAGCATCAGCAGGCGAGATGGCTCGTGCAGCAGTTATCCTAGAAGGCACTACAACCCAAGTAGCAGGGTCTATCCCGCCATTATTTGGCTCTTACCGTGCCGATTTGTTTGATGCTAACCATGTAGAAGACATTGCGGCTCCGCTTATAAATGGATTGAGCCCGTATGTGGATTTTTGGCTCGCTGAAACCCAAAGTCTGATCGCAGAATCTATCGCTGTTCGTGAATTACTAAGTACGCTAGACACGGATAATAAGCCAATATGGATTGCTTTTACTTTAGAAGATAACATGGATATCGATGTACCACGCTTGCGTTCAGGAGAGACGGTAGCAGAAGCAGTTGCGGCAATGGCAGACCGCGACGTCGAAGCGATCCTGTTTAACTGCTGTCAGCCTGATGTTATCGATCAAGCATTAGATGTTGCCCAAAGCACGTTGCAAGATAAAAATGCGACCCATATTGAGCTTGGTGCCTATGCCAATGCCTTTCCGCCGCAACCGAAAAACGCCGCAGCAAATGATACGCTCAATCAGGTACGTGATGACCTAACGCCACCTGCCTATCTGCATTGGGCACAAAAATGGCAAGCACAGGGTGCCTCATTAATCGGAGGCTGCTGCGGTATTGGTCCTGAGCACATTCAGGAGTTGAGCAGCTACTTTTCGGGTACGCCTTCTGCATAGATACAACACACCTTAAGCACAATGCTTAAGCACAATGCTATTGAGTATGACTCTCTACAATTCACAATATCTATAATATCGAAGCTGATTACCCTCACTGCCATCGCGGTTAGCCTAATGGTTAGATCGATGGCAGTATAGATATTTTGGCTGATGACAAGACGTACTTAAAGTGGCAAGTGCCAGTATTTTAGCTGTCATTATAGCTTTCGATAAGCACTACAATAATTATTCCGATATTTATCACTAACTGATGCTGCCTGCCTGACAACCCTTTTACTCTTGTATCTTTCACAAACCCAACGCTATAACCTAGAACTTCAATACACTTTCCTCTACATCGCCTAACCTTCTATAGACCAACCTTCTATGGTCCAACTTTTTATAGAAAAATTTTCTATAGACCAACTTCCTGTTTTTCTATTTGACCAAACATCGACTGTCGTCCAGTCATATTACATAGACTTACACCGTTAATTCACCATAAACAATTATCGGCTAAATAGTTACCTAATTTTGTATTAGTATTCATTGATATTGATTGAGTCGTTGGAGATACACACCCCTACCTTTGCTACAAGCACACAATTTCTATAAAAGCTCTATTTCTTTATATAACTTTCACCTGCTTCATATGCCTAAGGACTAGATATGACTGCCAAACCAGAAGCTTTGACAACAGCAATGCTCAGTTTCCAATTGATGACGCGGGCTGAGCCTCCAGAGCTAGTTATTGCCACTATCAAGTCCTTATTAGCAGTCAAAAACGTTCACGATGAAATACTTATTATCGATAACAACAATACAGAGTCGGCGCTATATGAGCCCTTAGCAGCATTTTGTAACGGCTTGGATGATGCGCTAAATGTTCATTTTTATCATGTCGATCATGTCGCAGGATTTAAGGCAGGGGCTTTGAACTTAGCACTGGGGTTGATGGATCCAAGATGTACTCATATCGTTGTTGTCGATAGTGATTATCAGGCATTACCACATGCTAGACATGCTATCGCACAAGCTATCGCACAGTACCCTGACCATACGCTACTCCAGTTTCCGCAGTTCTATCGTAATGAGGGACAAGTAGATGCCCATAGCGAGTTAAATCATTACTTTAACCATCACTTATATCGACCTTTTAATCGTACACGTGCTTTATCAACGGGTACGTACGCAGTGATTCGGCGTTCAGATCTTCTGACCATAGGTGGCTGGTCAGGGGCGTCTATTACTGAGGATGCTCAGATGGGCGTCCTCATGCATCGACAAGGGTTTCGCAGTCAATTCATACCAGAGGTGATTGCCACAGGTCTACTACCCAATACACTACATGATCTCATCTGTCAGCGACGACGCTGGATATATGGCAATATGCAAGTGCTTACTGATTATCTATCAACGCCACACTCTTCTCAATCAACACCTCCTTCTAAATACAAAAGCATTGGTGACCATCTAGCATACATACGGGCTCATCTGTCTCAGCTGAGCGCTTGGGTGAACTTCACAGGGTTTTTTATCCTTATGCATGTTTGCTCTTTGTTTTTAATCGCCAATCTACTTTCGATGGATAATTCTGATACAGCTATGATTGCCCCCTTATACCTAGTCTATGCAGGGTACGCGTTTTTTATTATCAGGCGTCTATGGGCATACTGCCGTGATCAAACGCCTTTGAACAAACAGCTAGACCGCAGTCATCAACCACGCTTTATAAAAGGCGTACGAGCATGGCTGATGCACTTAAATTTTTGGGAGATTGGTGCATTGTCATGGCTACCTGTGTTGTGGGGTCAGAACAAACCGTTTGTCTGTACACCAAAACACAAGGACGTCCGTAGCCGTTATTCGTTACTTCTAAAAAACATCACAGCCTTACCAAAACTACTACTAATCGTAAATATCATTACCGCAGTGGCTGTTGCCCCGTTCTCACCACTTTACTCCCCTGTCTTATTCGTATGTGCCATGCTGGTTTGTATTTTAAAACTTGCAGCAACCAGCGTAGCCATAAACAATTTCACTGATATCGCATCAGGCACGTCTAGTATGAATGAAACGCTCAAGTACACCTTAAGAACAGCGCATGATAGGAACAAAGTCGTAACCACTTCTTATATGTCAGCGTTATTCAAAGACAAAAAAACCATCGACTCATAGAGGTGGATTTTAAGCATTATCAGCTTGTTTTTTACTATATCAGCCTGTTTTTTATTATTTGTATATTAGGGCTACTAAGTATCGTCTTACCAATAGCCAAAACGTTTATCATTATAAAGGTCTTAATAACATGACTCGGTCTTCAGCCTCGCCACTACGTATCGCTATCATTGCGCACTCACTGTACCCTATTGCCCAGCCCTATGCGGGGGGTCTAGAGATGATCACCCAATTGATTTGCGATGAACTGGTGGCACAAGGGCATGACGTGCTGCTTTATGCGCACGAATATAGCGAGACCAACGCAACGCTGGTACCATTATTGACTCGTCATGAATTTGATGACATGGTCTATGACAATGAGCACGAAGCAGTAGCGATGGATCGTGAGGAGATGTATCAGTATCTTGCTTATCAGATAGCCCTACGAGATATCATCGAACGTGACGAGCGCGGTGAAATCGATATCGTACACAACCACAGTTTGCATCACATCCCAATGATGACAGGTCAAGCGCTTGGCAAAAGATTTTTTACCACTTTTCATACGCCTATCTTCCCGCAACTGCGGTTGGCACTGTTGACCCTTCGTGCTGGTACAACCACTCAATTTACAGCCGTGAGCAAACATCAACAGCAACTGTTTTCTGAGTTTGTCCCCTCACACACCGTTTATAACGGTATCGACGTCGAGTCTTTTTTTGCCAATACTGAATCGAGTAAAAATAGCGATAAAGAAACCTATTTCTGGTATGGACGTATCTGCCCCGAAAAAGGCACTCACTTGGCCATGCAGTACTGCCTAGAAGCAGGAAAAAATCTCGTCATTGCAGGGCCTAAAAGCAACGAAGCATACTTCGATCAATATGTCGCTCCCTTATTATCTAAAGACAGTGAACGTGGCAATAACAAACTATTTAGTTATGTCGGTCATGCCACTAAAGACGAAATTAATCACTATTTGTGTCAAGCAACTGCCATGCTGTTCACCAGTACTTGGGACGAGCCTTATGGATTGATCTTGGCTGAGAGTTTGGCATGTGGTACGCCAGTGATTGGTTTTGATGTTGGCGCCAGTGCCGAAATCATTACCCCAGATACCGGCATCATCGTTCCTAAAGGCGATAAAGCCGCTTTTATTAGTGGCTTTTCTATGATCAAGCAAATATCACGTAAGGCTTGCCGCGAGCGCGCATTGCAATTTTGTTCCGTGGCGGCCATGGTCGAAGGTTACTTGACACTTTATAAAGCAGCGCTAAAAAAAGATAATTCCATAAAAGATTATCCGAGCGCTGATAGTAGTGATCAAACCAGTAGTCATCAAATACAGTCTGACATGACGCATAACTCTTTTGAGGTTTCTAATGATGGCGCTCATTCGTCCGTTACAACAGATCATGAGCTGGTCAGTATTGCGGGAGAAGCATAATGCGTATCGGCTATTATGCTCATCATCATGGCTCAGGACACTGCCGACAGGCCGACAAACTCGCAGCGCTACTACCTGATGATATCAGAGAACAACTGATAGTATTCACAAGTCTAGAAGCTGATACTTATCGCTTCACTTCGATCAATGAGCAGCAGATCATACGACTGTACCCAGAAGATGAGCGTCATGATGACGTGCTAACAGGACGGGCTGGAGAATACTGGAAACCTGCAGGTCTGCACTACTCTCCTGTAGGTAATATTGATATTCAAAGACGCAGCCATCAAATACTCGATGCTATTCATCACTATGATATTGATCTCATGATTATTGATGTCAGTGCCGAAATCGCTATGTTATGCCGCGTGTCCAGTGTCCCTTATCTGTATGTTAGACTGCCGGGTATCCGCGATGATACTGCCCATCTAGAGACATTCGCGGGCGCGCTTGCCCTGCTGGCACCTTATCCTCAGAGCCTAGAATCGACCCATACTGCTGGTTGGGTCTGCGATAAGACGCTATATCTTGATTTTATCTATACGCGCAACACCCAGTCACATACTCGTGAAGACTTTATAGACATACTGACGCAGCTAGACACGAATAATCGTCTCTCTACAACAGTTCAATCTACCAAACCTGAATCAACGTATGATCCTGAGCCTATGATATCGGCCATGCCTATAGCGACTACTCAGACTATTATCACAATTATAAAAGGCTATGGTGGACATCAATCAATTGATGAAAAATTGCCTGAACTTCGTGAATTACTGCCTCACGCACTGATTGTCTCTCTCGGTCCTATTGATGATGATAAACGAGGTTATGTCGATATCTCAGCACAAGTAGATGACGTCACACCGTTTATTAATCATAGCGATTATTTGATTATGGCATGCGGCTTGAATGCCGTGGCGCAGGCATACCATTGTGCAACCCCTCTTATCGTTATACCTGACGACCGACCACATCAAGAACACGTGGTCATGGCACAGGCATTAGTCGCCCAAGACAAGGCACTGAACTGGGAGCAGTTTAAAGCCTTGATGATAGCTCAACACAGTAAATCTGAATGTTTTGATACTACCAGTCAAGCTATGAGCCATGCATCAGAAAAACAATATAGGGCACCAGTGAGTGATGACAAGATCGATGAGACTCGTACATTGATGGCTGCTCAAGCTTTTATGAATAGTCTATGCGCTTATCCTAGTACGAAACTCTGGTTTGAGAATTGGCTACTTACCAAAATCAAATCAAAGCCTGAATCAACTCATAAGCAATGATACGTCAAACACGACAAATAATATAATAGCGAGACGAGCATACACAATGACCATTGTTAATAATACCAATACAGCACCGATAACCATTATCACGACTTGCTATGGACGTAACCGCCACCTTTATAACCTGCTCAGCAGTCTAGAGAACAGTAGCATAAGACCGGCTGAGGTCATCGTCGTCAATGATGATGCCGATTGTGACCGACTGGCTGAGTTCTCCTTAAATATCATAAAGTTACCGACTACTATTCAATCATCTACGAATGATAACTGCGATACACAGACTGCAGCGTTTGATATCGGTCACAATCGCAATCTTGGGGCGCAGCATGCTATTCATGACACCCTGATATTCTTAGATGTCGATTGTATCGTCGTCCCTACATTTATTGAGCACATGTATCGCAAGCTCAGGCAACATCCCGATGCGCTACTGATGGGACAACCACGCTATCTTACCCGACCTTTGTCAGATGTAGAGAGTACACAATTACAAAGCAATCACTTGTCTCTTTCTTTTCTAAATGAGTTGTCTGTTTATAATCCTTATCGGTATAACTTCGATGAGGCAGACTCAATTCCTACCGAAACTGGGATAACAGCGATCAAGAGAACTGATGATTACGGGGCGTTTTGGAGCTTATGTTTTGCTATTAAAAAACAGACTTTCGACGATATTGGTGGCTTTGATACTCAATATACAGGCTACGGAGCAGAGGACACAGATTTTGCCTTTAGCGCGCGTCAGTTGAATATTGATTTTTACCTTACTGCCGATGTGATCTATCATCAGCAGCATAGTGTGTATCGACCGCCCCTCAATCACTTAGATAGTATCATTATCAATGCCGATCGTTTTTATCAAAAATGGCAGTGTTGGCCCATGGCAGGATGGCTGTCACAATTTGCTGACATGGGGCTGATTGATTGGGCAGAAGAACAGTCTTCACCCATAGCTGTGAGACGGCAGCCTAGCGACGATGAAGTAAAGCATGCCCACTATCCAAACGCTCCTTATGTTTAGCTGTAACCGACACGCTCGGTGATAACGATCTTAGTATCGATGGATAGATACCCGGGACGGTAATGTGCTCATCTCCTGACGCTCAAACGCCCAGTTATGGCCGTGCCAAAAATGAGCCGTTTTATCATTGTTGTTAAAGCCGATTAAGAGCAACTCTAACGGTAGCTCTGTTTTTTGGGTATGATGCACATACTCTCGAGCTGCTAGCATCAACCGATATAACAAAAAACCTGACGAAGGTGCTGACGAATGAATATCTACAAAATATGGATAGTCAGCAACAACTGCATGACGTTCTGATAGCACGCTACAATAAGTAGGGCTCATCAACAACTCTTGCATTGGAAAAGGAACATTCAAAACGCGATGAGTGACAATAGGGTCAGGGTTTGGGTCGTCAGTCAGCGATGGAAACTGATAAGATTGATTGCTCGTAAATATACCTAACGGGGCTGTTTTTGCCATTTGCTCCATCATGGAGAGGTTATTGCTTCTAGGCGGTAAGCCAAAATGCAGTTTGCTATCGCCAATTTGCCGAAAAAATAAGAGCTTAGGTAATAAACTTATTGCCTGATGGTTGGCAAAGAAATCAGCGTGGATAAAATGGTTAAATAGCACTAGGACATCATCAGGCTGTAACAGTCTCTCAAGCTGCGCTGTCGTGATTGCAGGATTGTTTGCAATTAAGATAACTCGCTTGGATTGTTCTAATGCTGCTTGTATGACAACTGGTAGCGTTGAAAAAGCCGCTTTCGCCTTGTCTATGTTGGACATATATTTATTTTTATCCGATATCGATATGCTGTGTTGGTGCATTGGGGTATTTATATTAGACATAGTAGCCTTATTTTATATAGCGTTTTATATACTACTCTACTCTCACTGTAAGTTTTCCTAGATCGATTTGGCGCCTATGCTAAGTAGGAAAAACAACCACCTCATCGCCTTCCTGCCATGGTTGAAACTTAGTCATAGCTTGGACAAATAATGGATGCTCAAGCCAATGTTGTAGCCACCGCTGTAAGTTTGGATAGGGCAAATTATAGAAAACCTCACGATCCACATGGGCAAACTGACGCACAAAAGGCATGATACCGATGTCTGCAATGGTTGGATTATCTCCTAATAAATAGATATTATCAGTCAATAAGCTCTCTAAGACTTGTAAAAACACTTCTCCCTTCTCTCGGTACTCTGTTTGAGTCATCTCAGGGTGACGATCGGCATACTTGTAGCGATCGAGCCACTGTTTAAACTCATTATCGTTTTGTGCTATCAGTGCATTAGCCTCAGATGAAACCTTTTCGTCGAGCAGCCCCTGAGGATCGTTTTGCTCAAGCGCCCACATTGTAATCTCTACACTCTCTTCAATGACTGATCTATCTATCTTCTGTAAGACGGGTACAGTACCTTTTGGGCTGATTGCTAGCATTTGCTCTGGTTTGTTCTTTAGTGTGATTTCTCGCAGCTCAACTGGTATTTTAGCAAATAAAAGTGCAAGACGAGCGCGCATAGCATAGGGGCAACGGCGAAAGGTGTATAGGCGTGGTAGTGAAGCATTCATAGTTATTTCCATAATGGACAACGGGTTATATTTTGCTGACTTCTTATTGTGTGAGTTTATAGACTCTATTTTACAGCAACGGTAGTACTGTCTTTACCTCTAGTTATAACTGTTCTTGACTATAAGTAAGATAGATTTTTGAGTAATCTTATCAAATTATAATATTTCTATACCCACATATCAAAAAAACGCCCCCATCTGGGAGCGCTTTCTTTGCTGTTTGCTAGTGGCTAATGAATCTTAAATCACATTGTCATCAATGGCAGTTTGTACATATAGCTTGGCAGAGTTAGCACCATCTTGATATAAATCATAACCAACTTGATCAGATGTATCTGATTTAGTCATGCCCGATATATTAACCGTGTCCGTACTATCGCCTTTGATGAATAGCTCATTGTTATTATCAGTGATACTAACCACATCACTCAGTCCCAAGCTCAGGGTTTGAGCGGTGTTATTGGTTATATTGATACTTTCAATATTAGTCACATTACTTAAATTAGCACCTGATACAGTATTTATATCATTAATAATTAAAGTATCGATACCTTGACCGCCATCAATTAACACATCATCTGCATCAAATATTAAAATATCGTTCCCATCACCACCTAATAAAGTATCTGCACCGCTCAAACCGATTAAGGTATCGTCGCCTATATCGCCACTCAATGTTTCAGCTTGGTTAGTACCTACTAAGTAGTCATTATCAGCATTACGAGTAATATTTAATACCTGGGTAGCGGACACAATATCGCCGTCGTTGTCTTTTACTGAGAAGGCAATATTCTCTTGGTAACCAGTATCTGTAGCCCTAGCTTGGTACTCAAAAATACCCGTTTCAAAATTCAATGATACAACACCTCCAGTAAGCGTATTAATAGTTACTGTCGTGGTTGCTTGATCATAAGTGGAACGATTATCACCTTGTACAGTCATACTGCCGTCAGTAGCATTATATGTATACGTAGTACTATCTATAGTAATAGTTAATACGTTACCACCATCTGCTCCATACCCATACTCAGATACAGTGTCTGATAAGAGGTTTCCTCTAACCAAATCTCTGCTCACCTCAGGTTGACGATCACTCAATGAGTCCAGTAAGACGTTATTCAACTCATTTACATTCCTAACTATGTTTGCAAGGCCATTATCATCTACTCCTTGCTGTCCATCATAAGCGATTGGTAATATGCTGCTAAGCGATACTTCTGCCTCTGGTCCAAATGCATAGGCATAAGACTTAATACTATTGGCGGTTAGGAAATTTGTCCAGATAGCTTCTTCATTTTGTCCGATACCAAGATCAGGTACATTTTGATTAAAGGCACCTGACAATGAATCTATAGTACCCTGTGCAGCACTCGGATTACCATCTGTCAAAAAGTAAGAGTAATTTTGAGCTCCTACGATCTTACCGGGTCTACTAAAGCCTTGTATGCTAGTATTGAGTGCTGCGTCGTAATTTGTAACACCTGTAGTACCCGTAAGACTATTAACGTATGTTTTTGCGGCATCAACAGTTAACCATGCGTTTTGAGTTATAGCACTGGTTGCAAATAGAGTTATCTGTACCATCGTATCACCAAACTCAGCATAACCATCAATTAAGTTGATAGCTGCAGCTTTGGCTATATCTAAGCGAGTTTGGTTGGGGTTTACTAGTGTGTTCATACTACCTGACAAATCTAAAGTAATAGCTAAATTTGAGCTCACAGTATTCAAACTAAAATCGATAGGTCCTTCAGCCAACAAAGGGCGATCGTCTTCTACTGTAACTACCAGATCAGCAGTTAATGAATCATTACTACCATCATTGACAACTGCGCCGAATGTCACATCAAGCTCGTCCTCAATATTATTTGTTGGATGATCAATAGCGTGCAATAGCGTTACATCATAAGATGCAACAAAATTAGAACCATTAGCTGTGATATTATTGACTTCTATCGTCATCACATCAATTGCCGGCTCACCTGCAACCAATACTACCTGACCGGTTAAAGTATCTGTAGCATCATTCCACATCCATGTAACCGCATTGCCCTGAACAGTGATACCACTTGGTCCTGTCAACTCAATGCTAAAGTTAGAGATAGACACATTATCAACATCAGTAAATGTAATCTCACCTGTTACGGTAGCATTATTTGTAGTGTCGTTGCTCCCTACCGCATCAACAATACCTCCTTGAGAAATAAGACCTTCTTCCGAGACTCGGGTTGAAGTTGCTGCTGCCACGGGTGCATCGTTTACTGGTGTGACGGTGATGGTCTCGGTGGCCGTGTCTGTACCACCATTGCCATCAGTGATGGTGTAGTCAAAGCTGGTAACACCATTAAAGTTGGCAGCAGGCACAAAGGTAATCACCCCTTGCGCGTCGATGTTCACCACCCCATTGTTCACAGCAATGCTTTGTGCGGTACCTGGTGTCAAGTCAGTATTGTTGATGCTGCTGATACTGAGCGTGTCGCCATCTAAGTCGCTGTCTGCGGTGCCAGTAGTAAGCGGCGTCAACTCCACGCTACCATCTTCGGCAACGGTGTATGCGTCATCTACCGCTACTGGGTCATCGTTTACTGGTGTGACGGTGATGGTCTCGGTGGCCGTGTCTGTACCACCATTGCCATCAGTGATGGTGTAGTCAAAGCTGGTAACACCATTAAAGTTGGCAGCAGGCACAAAGGTAATCACCCCTTGCGCGTCGATGTTCACCACCCCATTGTTCACAGCAATGCTTTGTGCGGTACCTGGTGTCAAGTCAGTATTGTTGATGCTGCTGATACTGAGCGTGTCGCCATCTAAGTCGCTGTCTGCGGTGCCAGTAGTAAGCGGCGTCAACTCCACGCTACCATCTTCGGCAACGGTGTATGCGTCATCTACCGCTACTGGGTCATCGTTTACTGGTGTGACGGTGATGGTCTCGGTGGCCGTGTCTGTACCACCATTGCCATCAGTGATGGTGTAGTCAAAGCTGGTAACACCATTAAAGTTGGCAGCAGGCACAAAGGTAATCACCCCTTGCGCGTCGATGTTTACCACCCCATTGTTCACAGCAATGCTTTGTGCGGTACCTGGTGTCAAGTCAGTATTGTTGATGCTGCTGATACTGAGCGTGTCGCCATCTAAGTCGCTGTCTGCGGTGCCAGTAGTAAGCGGCGTCAACTCCACGCTACCATCTTCGGCAACGGTGTATGCGTCATCTACCGCTACTGGGTCATCGTTTACTGGTGTGACGGTGATGGTCTCGGTGGCCGTGTCTGTACCACCATTGCCATCAGTGATGGTGTAGTCAAAGCTGGTAACACCATTAAAGTTGGCAGCAGGCACAAAGGTAATCACCCCTTGCGCGTCGATGTTCACCACCCCATTGTTCACAGCAATGCTTTGTGCGGTACCTGGTGTCAAGTCAGTATTGTTGATGCTGCTGATACTGAGCGTGTCGCCATCTAAGTCGCTGTCTGCGGTGCCAGTAGTAAGCGGCGTCAACTCCACGCTACCATCTTCGGCAACGGTGTATGCGTCATCTACCGCTACTGGGTCATCGTTTACTGGTGTGACGGTGATGGTCTCGGTGGCCGTGTCTGTACCACCATTGCCATCAGTGATGGTGTAGTCAAAGCTGGTAACACCATTAAAGTTGGCAGCAGGCACAAAGGTAATCACCCCTTGCGCGTCGATGTTCACCACCCCATTGTTCACAGCAATGCTTTGTGCGGTACCTGGTGTCAAGTCAGTATTGTTGATGCTGCTGATACTGAGCGTGTCGCCATCTAAGTCGCTGTCTGCGGTGCCAGTAGTAAGCGGCGTCAACTCCACGCTACCATCTTCGGCAACGGTGTATGCGTCATCTACCGCTACTGGGTCATCGTTTACTGGTGTGACGGTGATGGTCTCGGTGGCCGTGTCTGTACCACCATTGCCATCAGTGATGGTGTAGTCAAAGCTGGTAACACCATTAAAGTTGGCAGCAGGCACAAAGGTAATCACCCCTTGCGCGTCGATGTTCACCACCCCATTGTTCACAGCAATGCTTTGTGCGGTACCTGGTGTCAAGTCAGTATTGTTGATGCTGCTGATACTGAGCGTGTCGCCATCTAAGTCGCTGTCTGCGGTGCCAGTAGTAAGCGGCGTCAACTCCACGCTACCATCTTCGGCAACGGTGTATGCGTCATCTACCGCTACTGGGTCATCGTTTACTGGTGTGACGGTGATGGTCTCGGTGGCCGTGTCTGTACCACCATTGCCATCAGTGATGGTGTAGTCAAAGCTGGTAACACCATTAAAGTTGGCAGCAGGCACAAAGGTAATCACCCCTTGCGCGTCGATGTTTACCACCCCATTGTTCACAGCAATGCTTTGTGCGGTACCTGGTGTCAAGTCAGTATTGTTGATGCTGCTGATACTGAGCGTGTCGCCATCTAAGTCGCTGTCTGCGGTGCCAGTAGTAAGCGGCGTCAACTCCACGCTACCATCTTCGGCAACGGTGTATGCGTCATCTACCGCTACTGGGTCATCGTTTACTGGTGTGACGGTGATGGTCTCGGTGGCCGTGTCTGTACCACCATTGCCATCAGTGATGGTGTAGTCAAAGCTGGTAACACCATTAAAGTTGGCAGCAGGCACAAAGGTAATCACCCCTTGCGCGTCGATGTTCACCACCCCATTGTTCACAGCAATGCTTTGTGCGGTACCTGGTGTCAAGTCAGTATTGTTGATGCTGCTGATACTGAGCGTGTCGCCATCTAAGTCGCTGTCTGCGGTGCCAGTAGTAAGCGGCGTCAACTCCACGCTACCATCTTCGGCAACGGTGTATGCGTCATCTACCGCTACTGGGTCATCGTTTACTGGTGTGACGGTGATGGTCTCGGTGGCCGTGTCTGTACCACCATTGCCATCAGTGATGGTGTAGTCAAAGCTGGTAACACCATTAAAGTTGGCAGCAGGCACAAAGGTAATCACCCCTTGCGCGTCGATGTTCACCACCCCATTGTTCACAGCAATGCTTTGTGCGGTACCTGGTGTCAAGTCAGTATTGTTGATGCTGCTGATACTGAGCGTGTCGCCATCTAAGTCGCTGTCTGCGGTGCCAGTAGTAAGCGGCGTCAACTCCACGCTACCATCTTCGGCAACGGTGTATGCGTCATCTACCGCTACTGGGTCATCGTTTACTGGTGTGACGGTGATGGTCTCGGTGGCCGTGTCTGTACCACCATTGCCATCAGTGATGGTGTAGTCAAAGCTGGTAACACCATTAAAGTTGGCAGCAGGCACAAAGGTAATCACCCCTTGCGCGTCGATGTTTACCACCCCATTGTTCACAGCAATGCTTTGTGCGGTACCTGGTGTCAAGTCAGTATTGTTGATGCTGCTGATACTGAGCGTGTCGCCATCTAAGTCGCTGTCTGCGGTGCCAGTAGTAAGCGGCGTCAACTCCACGCTACCATCTTCGGCAACGGTGTATGCGTCATCTACCGCTACTGGGTCATCGTTTACTGGTGTGACGGTGATGGTCTCGGTGGCCGTGTCTGTACCACCATTGCCATCAGTGATGGTGTAGTCAAAGCTGGTAACACCATTAAAGTTGGCAGCAGGCACAAAGGTAATCACCCCTTGCGCGTCGATGTTCACCACCCCATTGTTCACAGCAATGCTTTGTGCGGTACCTGGTGTCAAGTCAGTATTGTTGATGCTGCTGATACTGAGCGTGTCGCCATCTAAGTCGCTGTCTGCGGTGCCAGTAGTAAGCGGCGTCAACTCCACGCTACCATCTTCGGCAACGGTGTATGCGTCATCTACCGCTACTGGGTCATCGTTTACTGGTGTGACGGTGATGGTCTCGGTGGCCGTGTCTGTACCACCATTGCCATCAGTGATGGTGTAGTCAAAGCTGGTAACACCATTAAAGTTGGCAGCAGGCACAAAGGTAATCACCCCTTGCGCGTCGATGTTCACCACCCCATTGTTCACAGCAATGCTTTGTGCGGTACCTGGTGTCAAGTCAGTATTGTTGATGCTGCTGATACTGAGCGTGTCGCCATCTAAGTCGCTGTCTGCGGTGCCAGTAGTAAGCGGCGTCAACTCCACGCTACCATCTTCGGCAACGGTGTATGCGTCATCTACCGCTACTGGGTCATCGTTTACTGGTGTGACGGTGATGGTCTCGGTGGCCGTGTCTGTACCACCATTGCCATCAGTGATGGTGTAGTCAAAGCTGGTAACACCATTAAAGTTGGCAGCAGGCACAAAGGTAATCACCCCTTGCGCGTCGATGTTCACCACCCCATTGTTCACAGCAATGCTTTGTGCGGTACCTGGTGTCAAGTCAGTATTGTTGATGCTGCTGATACTGAGCGTGTCGCCATCTAAGTCGCTGTCTGCGGTGCCAGTAGTAAGCGGCGTCAACTCCACGCTACCATCTTCGGCAACGGTGTATGCGTCATCTACCGCTACTGGGTCATCGTTTACTGGTGTGACGGTGATGGTCTCGGTGGCCGTGTCTGTACCACCATTGCCATCAGTGATGGTGTAGTCAAAGCTGGTAACACCATTAAAGTTGGCAGCAGGCACAAAGGTAATCACCCCTTGCGCGTCGATGTTTACCACCCCATTGTTCACAGCAATGCTTTGTGCGGTACCTGGTGTCAAGTCAGTATTGTTGATGCTGCTGATACTGAGCGTGTCGCCATCTAAGTCGCTGTCTGCGGTGCCAGTAGTAAGCGGCGTCAACTCCACGCTACCATCTTCGGCAACAGTGTATGCGTCATCTACCGCTACTGGGTCATCGTTTACTGGTGTGACGGTGATGGTCTCGGTGGCCGTGTCTGTACCACCATTGCCATCAGTGATGGTGTAGTCAAAGCTGGTAACACCATTAAAGTTGGCAGCAGGCACAAAGGTAATCACCCCTTGCGCGTCGATGTTTACCACCCCATTGTTCACAGCAATGCTTTGTGCGGTACCTGGTGTCAAGTCAGTATTTTTGATGCTGCTGATACTGAGCGTGTCGCCATCTAAGTCGCTGTCTGCGGTGCCAGTAGTAAGCGGCGTCAACTCCACGCTACCATCTTCGGCAACGGTGTATGCGTCATCTACCGCTACTGGGTCATCGTTTACTGGTGTGACGGTGATGGTCTCGGTGGCCGTGTCTGTACCACCATTGCCATCAGTGATGGTGTAGTCAAAGCTGGTAACACCATTAAAGTTGGCAGCAGGCACAAAGGTAATCACCCCTTGCGCGTCGATGTTTACCACCCCATTGTTCACAGCAATGCTTTGTGCGGTACCTGGTGTCAAGTCAGTATTGTTGATGCTGCTGATACTGAGCGTGTCGCCATCTAAGTCGCTGTCTGCGGTGCCAGTAGTAAGCGGCGTCAACTCCACGCTACCATCTTCGGCAACGGTGTATGCGTCATCTACCGCTACTGGGTCATCGTTTACTGGTGTGACGGTGATATCTAAGGTGGTACTATCTGTTAAACCATCAGGGTCAGTAACCGTGTAGTTGACCGTCGGTACGCTGCCATTGAAATCAGGCGCAGGATTGAAGGTATAACTGCCATCAGTGTTTAAAGTCAAGTTACCAACTGGGTCACCGTTGACATCCGTAATAACTGTTACAACACCTAGCTCTAGAACCGTCTGTGTACCACTACCATTAATGTCTATGGTTGCTGATTCAACGGTCAATAGACTACCTTCCGCGTCAGTGTCATTGGTCAATACGTTATCTATTAAGGTGACATCCTCATTAATACGCTCTACTTCTGGAATTGCCACTGGGGCGGTTTGTGGGTAGTCGATGGTGATGGTAGCTGGGTCAGACTTTAAGTTGGTGCTGTCCACTACGATGTAGTCTACAGGTGTTGGATCACCTGTATAATCATCTTCTGGTGTAAAGGTCACAGCGCCTGAGGTAGGATCAACTACCCATTCTCCTTCACCTGTGACCGTCAACGTTGTTACTTCATCACCATTGTCTGGATCAATTAGCTTGACGGTCGTTGGGTCGATATCATTGTCAAAGTCTTCGTCATTACCTAATACAGCAACGGTAACTGGTGCTCCAGTGATACCTGTTTGGTTATCATCCGCTGCTCTTGGCGCCGTTGGTGGATAGTCGACAACGATTGTCGCTGAATTAGACGTTTGACCAGTGATATCAGAGACCACATAATCTACAGGCGTAGGGTCATTAGTATAACCAACTTCTGGTGTAAAGGTCACAGCGCCTGAGGTAGGATCAACGACCCATTCCCCTTCGCCTGTGACCGTCAACGTTGTTACTTCATCACCATTGTCTGGGTCAATTAGCTTGACGGTCGTTGGGTCAAGGTCACCCTCAGCATCGCTATCGTTATTCAAGATGTCGACAGTCACAGGGGCATTCAAAGGACCGACACCTACGTCATTCTGTGCCACTGGGGCGGTTTGTGGGTAGTCGATGGTGACCGTGGCTTCGTTTGATACCAAACCATTGATGTCTTCAACGCTGTAGCTGATCGGGGTTGGGTCTGCGGTAAAGCCATCTTCTGGGGTAAAGCTGATTGCCCCAGTGTCTGCATCCACATTCCAGCTGCCTTCGCCATCTACCACGACTGATTTGCCATCAGCGGCAATGGTGCCACCGGCTGGTGATTGGGTGATGATGACGGTGGTTGGGTCAAGATCTTCTTCAGCATCGGTGTCGTTGGCCACAACGTCTACCACGACAGTCTCACCAGAGTCACCAGTGTCTGCATCATTCTGTGCCACTGGGGCGGTTTGTGGGTAGTCGATGGTGACCGTGGCTTCGTTCGATACCAAACCATTGATGTCTTCAACGCTATAGCTGATTGGGGTTGGGTCTGCGGTAAAGCCATCTTCTGGGGTAAAGCTGATTGCCCCAGTGTCTGCATCCACATTCCAGCTGCCTTCGCCATCTACCACGACTGATTTGCCATCAGCGGCAATGGTGCCACCGGCTGGTGATTGGGTGATGATGACGGTGGTTGGGTCAAGATCTTCTTCAGCATCGGTGTCGTTGGCCACAACGTCTACCACGACAGTCTCACCAGAGTCACCAGTGTCTGCATCATTCTGTGCCACTGGGGCGGTTTGTGGGTAGTCGATGGTGACCGTGGCTTCGTTCGATACCAAACCATTGATGTCTTCAACGCTATAGCTGATTGGGGTTGGGTCTGCGGTAAAGCCATCTTCTGGGGTAAAGCTGATTGCCCCAGTGTCTGCATCCACATTCCAGCTGCCTTCGCCATCTACCACGACTGATTTGCCATCAGCGGCAATGGTGCCACCGGCTGGTGATTGGGTGATGATGACGGTGGTTGGGTCAAGATCTTCTTCAGCATCGGTGTCGTTGGCCACAACGTCTACCACGACAGTCTCACCAGAGTCACCAGTGTCTGCATCATTCTGTACCATTGGGGCGGTTTGTGGGTAGTCGATGGTGATGGTAGCTGGGTCAGACTTTAAGTTGGTGCTGTCCATTACGATGTAGTCTACAGGTGTTGGATCACCTGTATAATCATCTTCTGGTGTAAAGGTCACAGCGCCTGAGGTAGGATCAACTACCCATTCTCCTTCACCTGTGACCGTCAACGTTGTTACTTCATCACCATTGTCTGGATCAATTAGCTTGACGGTCGTTGGGTCGATATCATTGTCAAAGTCTTCGTCATTACCTAATACAGCAACGGTAACTGGTGCTCCAGTGATACCTGTTTGGTTATCATCCGCTGCTCTTGGCGCCGTTGGTGGATAGTCGACAACGATTGTCGCTGAATTAGACGTTTGACCAGTGATATCAGAGACCACATAATCTACAGGCGTAGGGTCATTAGTATAACCAACTTCTGGTGTAAAGGTCACAGCGCCTGAGGTAGGATCAACGACCCATTCCCCTTCGCCTGTGACCGTCAACGTTGTTACTTCATCACCATTGTCTGGGTCAATTAGCTTGACGGTCGTTGGGTCAAGGTCACCCTCAGCATCGCTATCGTTATTCAAGATGTCGACAGTCACAGGGGCATTCAAAGGACCGACACCTACGTCATTCTGTGCCACTGGGGCGGTTTGTGGGTAGTCGATGGTGACCGTGGCTTCGTTTGATACCAAACCATTGATGTCTTCAACGCTGTAGCTGATCGGGGTTGGGTCTGCGGTAAAGCCATCTTCTGGGGTAAAGCTGATTGCCCCAGTGTCTGCATCCACATTCCAGCTGCCTTCGCCATCTACCACGACTGATTTGCCATCAGCGGCAATGGTGCCACCGGCTGGTGATTGGGTGATGATGACGGTGGTTGGGTCAAGATCTTCTTCAGCATCGGTGTCGTTGGCCACAACGTCTACCACGACAGTCTCACCAGAGTCACCAGTGTCTGCATCATTCTGTGCCACTGGGGCGGTTTGTGGGTAGTCGATGGTGACCGTGGCTTCGTTCGATACCAAACCATTGATGTCTTCAACGCTATAGCTGATTGGGGTTGGGTCTGCGGTAAAGCCATCTTCTGGGGTAAAGCTGATTGCCCCAGTGTCTGCATCCACATTCCAGCTGCCTTCGCCATCTACCACGACTGATTTGCCATCAGCGGCAATGGTGCCACCGGCTGGTGATTGGGTGATGATGACGGTGGTTGGGTCAAGATCTTCTTCAGCATCGGTGTCGTTGGCCACAACGTCTACCACGACAGTCTCACCAGAGTCACCAGTGTCTGCATCATTCTGTGCCACTGGGGCGGTTTGTGGGTAGTCGATGGTGACCGTGGCTTCGTTTGATACCAAACCATTGATGTCTTCAACGCTGTAGCTGATCGGGGTTGGGTCTGCGGTAAAGCCATCTTCTGGGGTAAAGCTGATTGCCCCAGTGTCTGCATCCACATTCCAGCTGCCTTCGCCATCTACCACGACTGATTTGCCATCAGCGGCAATGGTGCCACCGGCTGGTGATTGGGTGATGATGACGGTGGTTGGGTCAAGATCTTCTTCAGCATCGGTGTCGTTGGCCACAACGTCTACCACGACAGTCTCACCAGAGTCACCAGTGTCTGCATCATTCTGTGCCACTGGGGCGGTTTGTGGGTAGTCGATGGTGACCGTGGCTTCGTTCGATACCAAACCATTGATGTCTTCAACGCTATAGCTGATTGGGGTTGGGTCTGCGGTAAAGCCATCTTCTGGGGTAAAGCTGATTGCCCCAGTGTCTGCATCCACATTCCAGCTGCCTTCGCCATCTACCACGACTGATTTGCCATCAGCGGCAATGGTGCCACCGGCTGGTGATTGGGTGATGATGACGGTGGTTGGGTCAAGATCTTCTTCAGCATCGGTGTCGTTGGCCACAACGTCTACCACGACAGTCTCACCAGAGTCACCAGTGTCTGCATCATTCTGTACCACTGGGGCGGTTTGTGGGTAGTCGATGGTGATGGTAGCTGGGTCAGACTTTAAGTTGGTGCTGTCCACTACGATGTAGTCTACAGGTGTTGGATCACCTGTATAATCATCTTCTGGTGTAAAGGTCACAGCGCCTGAGGTAGGATCAACTACCCATTCTCCTTCACCTGTGACCGTCAACGTTGTTACTTCATCACCATTGTCTGGATCAATTAGCTTGACGGTCGTTGGGTCGATATCATTGTCAAAGTCTTCGTCATTACCTAATACAGCAACGGTAACTGGTGCTCCAGTGATACCTGTTTGGTTATCATCCGCTGCTCTTGGCGCCGTTGGTGGATAGTCGACAACGATTGTCGCTGAATTAGACGTTTGACCAGTGATATCAGAGACCACATAATCTACAGGCGTAGGGTCATTAGTATAACCAACTTCTGGTGTAAAGGTCACAGCGCCTGAGGTAGGATCAACGACCCATTCCCCTTCGCCTGTGACCGTCAACGTTGTTACTTCATCACCATTGTCTGGGTCAATTAGCTTGACGGTCGTTGGGTCAAGGTCACCCTCAGCATCGCTATCGTTATTCAAGATGTCGACAGTCACAGGGGCATTCAAAGGACCGACACCTACGTCATTCTGTGCCACTGGGGCGGTTTGTGGGTAGTCGATGGTGACCGTGGCTTCGTTTGATACCAAACCATTGATGTCTTCAACGCTGTAGCTGATCGGGGTTGGGTCTGCGGTAAAGCCATCTTCTGGGGTAAAGCTGATTGCCCCAGTGTCTGCATCCACATTCCAGCTGCCTTCGCCATCTACCACGACTGATTTGCCATCAGCGGCAATGGTGCCACCGGCTGGTGATTGGGTGATGATGACGGTGGTTGGGTCAAGATCTTCTTCAGCATCGGTGTCGTTGGCCACAACGTCTACCACGACAGTCTCACCAGAGTCACCAGTGTCTGCATCATTCTGTGCCACTGGGGCGGTTTGTGGGTAGTCGATGGTGACCGTGGCTTCGTTCGATACCAAACCATTGATGTCTTCAACGCTATAGCTGATTGGGGTTGGGTCTGCGGTAAAGCCATCTTCTGGGGTAAAGCTGATTGCCCCAGTGTCTGCATCCACATTCCAGCTGCCTTCGCCATCTACCACGACTGATTTGCCATCAGCGGCAATGGTGCCACCGGCTGGTGATTGGGTGATGATGACGGTGGTTGGGTCAAGATCTTCTTCAGCATCGGTGTCGTTGGCCACAACGTCTACCACGACAGTCTCACCAGAGTCACCAGTGTCTGCATCATTCTGTACCATTGGGGCGGTTTGTGGGTAGTCGATGGTGATGGTAGCTGGGTCAGACTTTAAGTTGGTGCTGTCCACTACGATGTAGTCTACAGGTGTTGGATCACCTGTATAATCATCTTCTGGTGTAAAGGTCACAGCGCCTGAGGTAGGATCAACTACCCATTCTCCTTCACCTGTGACCGTCAACGTTGTTACTTCATCACCATTGTCTGGATCAATTAGCTTGACGGTCGTTGGGTCGATATCATTGTCAAAGTCTTCGTCATTACCTAATACAGCAACGGTAACTGGTGCTCCAGTGATACCTGTTTGGTTATCATCCGCTGCTCTTGGCGCCGTTGGTGGATAGTCGACAACGATTGTCGCTGAATTAGACGTTTGACCAGTGATATCAGAGACCACATAATCTACAGGCGTAGGGTCATTAGTATAACCAACTTCTGGTGTAAAGGTCACAGCGCCTGAGGTAGGATCAACGACCCATTCCCCTTCGCCTGTGACCGTCAACGTTGTTACTTCATCACCATTGTCTGGGTCAATTAGCTTGACGGTCGTTGGGTCAAGGTCACCCTCAGCATCGCTATCGTTATTCAAGATGTCGACAGTCACAGGGGCATTCAAAGGACCGACACCTACGTCATTCTGTGCCACTGGGGCGGTTTGTGGGTAGTCGATGGTGACCGTGGCTTCGTTTGATACCAAACCATTGATGTCTTCAACGCTGTAGCTGATCGGGGTTGGGTCTGCGGTAAAGCCATCTTCTGGGGTAAAGCTGATTGCCCCAGTGTCTGCATCCACATTCCAGCTGCCTTCGCCATCTACCACGACTGATTTGCCATCAGCGGCAATGGTGCCACCGGCTGGTGATTGGGTGATGATGACGGTGGTTGGGTCAAGATCTTCTTCAGCATCGGTGTCGTTGGCCACAACGTCTACCACGACAGTCTCACCAGAGTCACCAGTGTCTGCATCATTCTGTGCCACTGGGGCGGTTTGTGGGTAGTCGATGGTGACCGTGGCTTCGTTCGATACCAAACCATTGATGTCTTCAACGCTATAGCTGATTGGGGTTGGGTCTGCGGTAAAGCCATCTTCTGGGGTAAAGCTGATTGCCCCAGTGTCTGCATCCACATTCCAGCTGCCTTCGCCATCTACCACGACTGATTTGCCATCAGCGGCAATGGTGCCACCGGCTGGTGATTGGGTGATGATGACGGTGGTTGGGTCAAGATCTTCTTCAGCATCGGTGTCGTTGGCCACAACGTCTACCACGACAGTCTCACCAGAGTCACCAGTGTCTGCATCATTCTGTACCATTGGGGCGGTTTGTGGGTAGTCGATGGTGATGGTAGCTGGGTCAGACTTTAAGTTGGTGCTGTCCACTACGATGTAGTCTACAGGTGTTGGATCACCTGTATAATCATCTTCTGGTGTAAAGGTCACAGCGCCTGAGGTAGGATCAACTACCCATTCTCCTTCACCTGTGACCGTCAACGTTGTTACTTCATCACCATTGTCTGGATCAATTAGCTTGACGGTCGTTGGGTCGATATCATTGTCAAAGTCTTCGTCATTACCTAATACAGCAACGGTAACTGGTGCTCCAGTGATACCTGTTTGGTTATCATCCGCTGCTCTTGGCGCCGTTGGTGGATAGTCGACAACGATTGTCGCTGAATTAGACGTTTGACCAGTGATATCAGAGACCACATAATCTACAGGCGTAGGGTCATTAGTATAACCAACTTCTGGTGTAAAGGTCACAGCGCCTGAGGTAGGATCAACGACCCATTCCCCTTCGCCTGTGACCGTCAACGTTGTTACTTCATCACCATTGTCTGGGTCAATTAGCTTGACGGTCGTTGGGTCAAGGTCACCCTCAGCATCGCTATCGTTATTCAAGATGTCGACAGTCACAGGGGCATTCAAAGGACCGACACCTACGTCATTCTGTGCCACTGGGGCGGTTTGTGGGTAGTCGATGGTGACCGTGGCTTCGTTTGATACCAAACCATTGATGTCTTCAACGCTGTAGCTGATCGGGGTTGGGTCTGCGGTAAAGCCATCTTCTGGGGTAAAGCTGATTGCCCCAGTGTCTGCATCCACATTCCAGCTGCCTTCGCCATCTACCACGACTGATTTGCCATCAGCGGCAATGGTGCCACCGGCTGGTGATTGGGTGATGATGACGGTGGTTGGGTCAAGATCTTCTTCAGCATCGGTGTCGTTGGCCACAACGTCTACCACGACAGTCTCACCAGAGTCACCAGTGTCTGCATCATTCTGTGCCACTGGGGCGGTTTGTGGGTAGTCGATGGTGACCGTGGCTTCGTTCGATACCAAACCATTGATGTCTTCAACGCTATAGCTGATTGGGGTTGGGTCTGCGGTAAAGCCATCTTCTGGGGTAAAGCTGATTGCCCCAGTGTCTGCATCCACATTCCAGCTGCCTTCGCCATCTACCACGACTGATTTGCCATCAGCGGCAATGGTGCCACCGGCTGGTGATTGGGTGATGATGACGGTGGTTGGGTCAAGATCTTCTTCAGCATCGGTGTCGTTGGCCACAACGTCTACCACGACAGTCTCACCAGAGTCACCAGTGTCTGCATCATTCTGTGCCACTGGCGCCGTTGGTGGGTAGTCGACGGTTATAGTGGCTTGATTGGATTTGTTGCCAGTCAAGTCAGACACTATATATGCCACTGGAGTTGGATCAGCAGTAAAGCCCGCCTCTGGGGTGAAAGTCACTGCTCCTGTTTCTGGATTCACGCTCCATGTGCCTTCACCCGGTACGGTTAGACTAGTGACTTCAAGTCCAGTGTTTGGATTGATTAGTTTGACACTAGTTGGGTCGATGTCGCCCTCAAGGTCGGTGGCACTACTTAACAAAGTAATAGTAACCGACTGCCCCAAACTACCAGCTATAACTTCATTTTCTACCAATGGCGGCGTATTATCTTCAATGAGGGTGTTATCTCGACTATTGCTACTTGTACTCGCTAATAGTCCGGCAATTCCCAATCCAGCAGCAGGTATCCACCAAGGGATGACAGCTGCATAGACTTCCCCGCCCAATGCTTGCCCTTCCACGTCACCCACTTCTAATTGAGTAACATAATCATAGGTTTCACCAGTATCTGGAATATAGTAGTAATACTCACCATCTTCAGCAATACCTAGTAGAGCACTATCTGCACTGTCGTAAAAACCTTCAATAATAAGATCGCTCTCTTCGCCTTCTTTTTCAAATGAGACATGGAGGTCGTTCTTAATACGTTTAGTAATAATATGGTTAGGAGCACGGTTTATGGCATTGTCATGAAACTCGTAATTCACTCTTTCTGAGGCTTGAATAACTGTAGGTATGCCATCTTTTGTGACGACTTCTATCTGGCTTACAGTCTCAGTAGTATTATTAGTTTTTACGACGATAGTATTCATTGGTTACCCTTTTTTAAATGCTTTGTTGCCGCTTGAAATACTTTTATGATGCGGCTTTATTTATAATATAAATATACTTGTATCAATTACCCACGCGTTCTTCGACCACAGCGACAACACGGCGGTTAAGCTGACGGCCAGCAGCTGTATCGTTGGTAGCTCTAGGCTGTAGTTCACCATAACCGATAGCGTTGAGACGTTCAGGATCGATACCAAACTGAGTAATCAATACTTCTTTTACGGCATCTACGCGTCGTTGTGATAGTGATTGATTATAGCGCTCGCTTGCCCGACTATCGGTATGTCCCTCGATAGTAACCATAGTATTTGGGTATTGAGCCATGAATTCTGCGACTTCAGATATTTTAGAATAGTATTCAGGCTGTACTACAGATTTGTCCGTTTCAAACAGCACTTCAAGTTCGATGGTCACTTTTTCAGCCAATACTGGTACTACTGGCAAAGTCTCAGGTATCGGCGCTATAACTGCTGTCGGTACTGCGCAGTTGGGTACCACTCGGCTAATTTGATGAGTTTGATAACGTTTGGTTTCTAGTAATGGTAAAGCACTATCACTCGTTATTTGTTCCAGTGTGCTTTTGCCAGAAGCATCCATGTCAACATAGAAAAAGTATGTTTGTCCACCATCAAGTTTATAGTCTGTCTTATCTGCTAATAAATCATTGTCTTTAAAACCAGTAGCATGAGCACTTAACTGATTGCTACCAACGCAAGAGTTAACGGCCGTATAATTGCCAGGGTGTAAGCTCACCTGATATCTATTATTAACAGAAATATTGGCACTGGTTTGTTCTAGGTCATCATCACTTTTACGAATAAACACCAGTCTCGTTTCATTAGCATTGACTTCTTTTGCTAGCACATCACGAAAATCCATGTCGACTTGATTATTCCACATGACGTTATTCACTCTACGACTGTCACCTTCATTATCAATACCACTGTTGCCTGTGACAGCACAGCCAGAAATACCAAGTAGAATAGTAGGTAAAACAATAGTAGCCATAGCTTTCTTTAGTACTTTTTCCATGATGATTTCCTGATTAATAATTTTTGGGTAGGTATTTAAGTCTTACTTTAACTTCAGTTGTTGCACAAATCATGCCATGTGTTTGTGTGATGAAAACCTTTAAATATACGCAAGCTGCAAAATATTCGCGGTTCATTATCTGACATAGACGATACAAATAAAAGAAACTAACTGGTTGTTGTGTACTCTTATGGTAAGTCAATCACTGTGTCATCAACACTACAAAACGGATCTTATGCATTTAGACTGAGCCGCATTCACTGATACTTAGCAATTGGCAATTTACTAAGGTTTTAGCGCCAAAACTATACTATTCCATTCCAATGCATAGCTAACTTCCCACAAACTACAGCCTGCTTATGATTGGTGACTTTCTCAAACCCCAATGATAAAAGACCCTACCCTACAACCTAAAAGTATATTTAGCATTAATGCCGTAATAATATTGATAACGAAAATGATTATCATTACAATAGACGCTTAACATACTTGCTGGAAAACCCAATGCAACTGTCTCGCTTATATTCTGCTTTATCTCGCATCAATACTGTAAAAACATCTCGCCACACGCGATCATCAAGCGCGCGGCACTCAGCCTATCTGTCTACATCAATACTATTATTAGGCGCAAGTCATGCAGCATGGGCGCAGACAGATATAAACACTGATTCTTCGTCTGTCTCTCCCAGTGTAGTGCTTGATACCATCGTCGTCACCAGTAGCGCCGATGCGTCAGCATCTGGACTACCGAGCGCTTATGAGGGCGGACAAGTCGCAACCGGTAGCCGTGTTGGACTCTTGGGTAATCAAGATATTATGGATACTCCTTTCTCCACCACCTCATACACCAATGAATACATCACCAACCAGCAAGCACAAAGCGTAGGCGATCTACTCAAAAAAGACCCAACCGTGCGTGTCGCTAGAGGTTATGGTAATTTCCAAGAAGCGTACTTTATACGCGGCTTTGTGACGACCTCAGATGACACCATGTTCAATGGTCTATACGGTATTCTACCAAGACAATACATCGCAACTGAACTGTTCGAGCGCGTTGAGGTTCAACGCGGAGCATCAGCGATGTTAAATGGTGCTGCACCTAGCGGTAATAATGCGGGCGGTACTATCAACCTGTTACCTAAACGGGCTGACAATGAGCCTCTGCGCGAGATAACGGTTGGCTATGGTCAAGGTGATCAAGGTAAAGTCGCACTAGATGTCAGTGATCGCTTTGGTACGGATGACGCCATTGGTGTGCGCTTCAATGCCGCCTATCAAGATGGTGACAGCGCTATCGATGATGAATCCTCAACTTTAGGACTAGCAGCGCTTGGTTTGGATTACAGATCCGACAAGTACCGTTTATCCGCCGATCTTGGTTGGCAAGATAATAAGCTCAATGAGACGCGTACCAATGTCACGTTAGATGGTGTCACAGATGTGCCAAAAGCGCCAAAAGGTACGAAAAACTGGGCACAGCCTTGGACCTACTCTAACGAGGAAGACATCTTTGGCACCATTAGAGGTGAGTATGACTTTAATGACAGCATCACAGGCTACGGTGCCTATGGTATTCGAAGCAGTGACGAGTCCAACTCCTTAGCAAACCTCACCGTCACGGATGCCGACGGCACAGGCACGACTTATCGCTTCGATAATACTCGTGAAGATCTGGTGCAAAGTGCCCAGCTTGGACTACGGGGTAAGTGGCAAACAGGTAAGATTGATCACAATTGGGTACTAGCCGCTGATCTTTATGATCAAGAAGAAAAAGGCGCTTACGCTTTTGACTTTGGTAACCAACTCGCGACCAACCTCTATAATCCTATTGATTATGCTAATAACGCGTGGTCAAGTGCTGCTATTTTTGGTGGTGATCTAGATAATCCCAAACGTACGTCTGAGACCGAGCTACAGAGCGTTGCGCTCGCTGACACGCTCTCATTTTTTGATGACAAGCTAAAGACTACGGTAGGCGTGCGTCATCAGAATATAAAAACGACAAGCTATGACTATAACACTCAATCTCAACTGTCTGCATATGATGAGAGTAAATGGTCCCCAAGCATAGGCATTGTCTATCAGCCGACGCTAGATTGGTCTATTTATAGCAACTATATTGAAAGCTTAGCCAAAGGGGCTACAGCACCATTGAATGATAGCGATGGTAATGCTTTAACTAATGCCGGGCAAAACTTAGACCCTTATGTCAGCAAACAAACTGAAGTGGGCGTTAAATATGACAATGGCATGATTGGCAGCAGTCTAGCATTATTCAGTACTGATGAGCCGCGTGCCTATATCAATGACACCAGTACGTTTGTCGAAGCGGGTGAAAACCGTCACCAAGGTGCTGAGTTGACGGTCTTTGGTAGTCCAAGTGAAAACATGCGTCTCAATGCTGGTGTCAGCTACTTAAGTGCTAAGCAAAGAGACACGGGCAATGACGCGCTAAATGGCAACAGAGTCATCGGCATTCCTACGCTTCAAAGCAACGTCAACCTAGAGTATGATTTAGCCGCAGTTGAAGGGTTAACGTTAACGGGCGATATTATCCACACAGGGGCACGTTACGCAGATGCTGCCAATACTTTAAAAGTTGACGGCTATACGACCTTAGATTTAGGGGCTCGCTATCGCACGACGCTTGGCGGACAAGATGTCACCCTCAAAGGCATAGTCACCAATGTCACGGATGAAGATTATTGGCAATCAGTCGGTGGTCTGCCAGGTTATGGTTACTTAAATGCTGGCGAACCCACTGCATTAAAAGTATCCGCAACGTTCGATTTCTAGACATCATTGAGTTCCATAGAAGGGACTAGGCGCGACCTACTCCCTTTTCTGCTATCAAAAATTTATACTATTACTGAGTCATTATGTCTTCTCGTGCCAGCACTTCTTTGTATCATATGATTTGGGCACAGTATCGCTCGCCCTTTTTAAAAGTCATCTTACTTAACTTAATCAATGCTGCCGTTAGTGTCGGTATTATTGCTTATATCAATCACACCTTTATCAGTCAGCCTGTATTCAATACCTTATCGTGGGCAAGTTTAGGGCAATTTGTACTACTGGTACTATTATTATTGATGACCACCTTTATATCGCAATATGCACTGACATGCTTGGGGCACAAATTCGTCTATGAGCTCAGAACCAAACTGGTCAAGCAAATCATCGATACTACGGTTCCTCAAATCGATAATCTAGGTAGCGCACGGCTACTCGCCAGTCTGTCCGCAGATATTCAGTCCATTACCGTCGCTTTCGTGCGTATGCCGGAGTTGGTACAAGGCGTTATTTTGGCTGTTGGTGTTGGGTTTTATCTGGGCTGGCTCTCGCTACCACTATTACTGATCGTGATGTTTTGGATTGCGATGACGATTTGGATCAGCACTATCTTGGTCAAGCATGTGTATCATCATCTAAGAGCCATTAGAGAGATTAACGATGCGCTGTATCAAGACTATCAGTCAATCATCGATGGTCGTAAAGAGCTGGCACTCAACCATCACCGCGCCGAACAACTATACACGCATGACTTTTTAGAACACGCGGCAGCTTATAAAGAACGAGTGATCAAGTCTGACACTTATCATTTATCCGCTGTGAACTGGTCTAATATTATGATGTTTGCCGCGATTGGTGTGGTATTTGCGGTGGCCAATTACCTGGGTATCTCGATGGGTATCGCCACTACCTTTTCTTTGACCATCCTATTTATGCAGTCACCACTGCTCCATGCTGTCGGTGCCTATCCAACCCTACAAACAGCTCAAGTTGCCCTAGACAAAATACAATCACTAGCGTTAGCTGAGCACCAGCCTACATTTCAAACAAGTGGTACTAGCCAGCATTGGCAGACCATCTCGCTAACTGATGTAAACTATCGATACCATGTTTCTAGTAACGGTGTTTCCAGTAACGGTCTTCCTAGTGACAGTACCTCGAACAATACCGCTTTCAATGACAGCGAGGGTGACCATACCACTGGCAACGTTACTAGCAATATCTTAAAAGATGTTAATCTGACGCTCAAACGAGGCGACGTGGTGTTCCTTATTGGGGCTAACGGAAGTGGGAAATCCACACTTGCCAAGATTATTACGGGTATCTTTACCCCTACCACAGGCGCAGTGCAGATCGATACACAACGCGTTGAGCCACAGAACAATGCTGACTATAGACAGCTATATTCTGCTATCTTTAGCGATCAGCATCTATTTAAGCAACTGATTGGTCAGCAAGGACAGCAGCCAGATGAGTCTCTGGTAAGTGCGTGGCTGCATAAGTTGAACTTACAAGACAAAGTCAGCGTGACTGACAATCAATTGTCTACAGACAAGCTGTCACAAGGACAACGTAAACGCTTGGCTATGCTCATCACGGTCGCTGAACAAAAAGATATCTTACTACTCGATGAGTGGGCGGCTGACCAAGATCCTGCGTTTCGCCGCGTGTTCTACCAGACACTGATACCTGAACTAAAAGCATTGGGCAAAACGCTGTTTATCATCAGCCACGATGATGGTTACTTTGAGCACGCTGATCGGTTACTGCTCATGAAAGAAGGTCGCCTCACTGAGCTCAATGCTGAAGAAAGACAACGCGCTAGTAAGGACGCCATTGCTATGTTGTCATAAAGACCATCTCGGTACAGAGCCAACTCAAACAATAGAAAAAAGCGGGGCGTCTCTTAACAAGATGCCCCGCTTTTTCAAATAAGAATAACTTTTTGAGCCATTTATTTTAATAATCTGTGCAACAACCCAACACGAGAAATCACTAAAAAGTCTAATAGCACAATCACCACAATCGCAATAATAGCGGTTGGGAATATGATCGCCACTATTAATAAAGGAATGGCGAGCGGCCACCACACTGTAAAGTGCTGCCCACGTGCTGGCGGGTTTAACCCACTGCTCTGACTAGCATGACGCGGGCGACGTTGCCACCACATGACATAACCGCTGACACAGATAGCGATTACTGCAAGGCAAAATAGCACGTTGGCAAGTACACTCCACCATCCAAGCGTACCCATATGCAGCGCAATACCAGCCGCCATAAATTTACCAAAAGCATTATAATCATCGAAACGTATATCCGCCAAGATATTGCCCGAATAGCGGTCGATATGTACCGTACGGTCTGCTGTTGGACTTTTCATATCATAGCTCATTGAATCTTGGCTAATGGTCCAGACGCCTGTACTGCCTTGTGGTAGGTTTAGTTGATAGCGCCCTACAAACCCCATCTCACGAGCGAACCGATCTACCGTATCTATCATAATCGGTATATTGGGAGCGATACCATTTTCACCCATAGTTGTGCCTGATGCTGGCATCGGCGTCAGTTCAAGCACCCAAGGTACTTCTTTAGTGCTTCCTGAGTTTAAGGCGCTACCATGTGTAGGCACGTCAGACGCGGCTGCACCATGTACATGTGGTGCTGCAGCAGATTCCTGCATGGTGCTATGTTGGCTATGATCGATGGATACTGGTACTGGTGCCACACCCCACTTACCCGCAGGAAACTGGCTCCATGCTTGCACGACTCTCTCGCCCCATACGCCTGCCCACGCCATTCCTGAAATACAAAAAAACAGCAGTAATATAGAGACCCAACTGCCGAGCGTGGCATGAATGGTACGCATAAAAGACCGTTTTTTCTTGTTGGTTGCCGTATCGTTAGGTATTAACATCGCTTTGACGGACTTGCGTTTTTGCCACCAGAGGTACCAGCCAGACAATATCATCAATATAGTCAAGGACGCCGCGGTCTCTAGGAGGTAATCACCAACTTTTCCAATCAACAAATCACTGTGAATATCATTAAAGGTGCTATATAGCCCGCTATTAGACGGTGTACTTTGGACGATATCAGCCGTATAGGGATTGACCGCCACCATGTTGCTGTGTTCGTCTGATTTTATCTGAAACAAGGCGACCGTATCTGTATCGCGAGGCGCGATATACTTAACCAGTGTGCTATTGGGCAAAGTGCTCAGCGCGTTTTTGGCTTGGATAGAAACAGGTGCTTGGCTGGTCAACTCTGGTATAGCCACGGTGAGACCATCATCATCACGGCCTGCAGTGTTGGACATGAACAGCATACCAAGTGCAGTGATGGCCAAAACAATCAAAAAAGGAGCCGCGAATATCCCAGCATAAAAGTGCCAACGCCATACCGTAAAGTAGCGTTGGTTGTTCGTGGGTTTCGGCATAGGTTCGTTCATAAATATGGCCTTTAGCGCTTTTTAGTCACTGATAAACAAGAGCGCTCTATCAGTAGTTGCCCTTAACAATGCCTACTGGTTTACTTAAGCCCAAATAGACGCCTGCATCATACGAGAAAAGCCATATAAACGCTATTACTTGTAGCAGCAATTATCGATAAGTTACGCCTTTTAGCGGATAGGCGGTACCTACTAGCGTTGATGATGATAACTACTGGTCATGCGCAGGCTATAGACACAGCACCATCTCGCTTAATATCCCTCTAAAACCTTTTTATTTGTAAATTTTAATGATAATGATTATCGTTAATGTTATTATTCCTTTTCTTCTATTTCTGATACTCAATAACACCTTACAAGGAAACATGATGCGTTCTGTCTCAACGTCCAAATTCATTCGCCAAAAACGTTTAACCTTAGCCGTCCAACTGGGACTAGCAATGGGTCTGAGCCATTCAGCCTATGCTGAGAACACCCCAAACAGTATCGAAAACAATACGGCTGACAGTATTGAAAATAACGTGATTGAGACAAGCGTAGAAAATTCTGTTGATATTAATAAAGTGGGCAATGACACAGCGCCATCGACTACCTTAGACGCTATTACCGTCTATTCAGATGGCTATCGCAGTACCGGTACCAAAACTGCATTGGACCCAGACGATGCCCCAATGAGCTATACCAGAATCGATCAAGACTTATTACAAAAACGACAAGCAGATAGCGTTAATGCGGCTCTACGTTATGAGCCAGGCGTGAGCACTGAAAGCCGTGGCACAGTATCGATATTTGATGAGTACAACATCCGCGGGTTCAAAACTTACTCTAATTTTTATGATGGACTGAGACTACCCTACGATGGCGCTTGGAACCTTATGCCGCAAGTCGACGTCTATGCTACAGAGGCAGTAGAAGTTATCAAAGGACCAGCATCCTCGCTTTATGGCTACGCAGCACCTGGAGGTATGGTCAACCAAATAGCCAAGACACCCAAAAGCACACAAGAAAATGAAGTACAGCTGCGATTCGGTAATCAAAACCTAAAGGAAGTCGCCGTCGATAGTACAGGCCCTATCACAGACACGCTGAACTACCGGCTAGTGGCGCTAAAACGTCAAAAAGACGGTCAAATGCAAACCACAGAAGAAGAGCGATTGCTGATTAACCCGTCGCTTGAATGGCAAGCGACCGACGATGTCTCAATACTTGCCAACTTGTTTTATCAAGATGATCCAGAGATGGTGCCCTCTACCCCGCTCCCTGCTATCGGTACGGTCTACAAAGCAAGCTATGGCAAATTGGACAGTGACGCCTATGCAGGTGATGAATGGAATAAATTTAGCAAAGAAGTCTTTATGCCAAGTGTCACCGTGAACTGGGATATCAATGATCAGTTGACCTTTAAACACATCACGCGCTATACCGATGCTGAGGCGCAGCAGCGCAATATGTACAATAGAGGGTTTGTAGAAGGTAGTGACACGATTCTCAATCGCGTCGCCTATACCACTGATGAGAACATGAATAACTGGACCACAGACAATCAACTGGCCTATACATTTGATACTGGCAACACCTCACATAACTTATTGTTTGGTGCTGAATATCAAGAGACAGACAGCAGCGCGATTTACTATGATGCTGGTGCAAATGGCACGCCAAATCTTGACTTGTCTAATCCAGACTTTTCACAAATAAATACGGCTACGCTACCGCTGGATACCTATCGTCAGACACAAGATATCGAACAAAGCCAGCTTGGATTCTATGTGCAAGACGAAATGAAGTGGCAAGATTTAACCGTTGTCGCTGGACTACGTCACGACAACTTTGAGAGTACGACTAAGCAAACCGACGCCTCTCAAGGTGCAGTTTATAATAACGAGACGTTTGGTAATGACGCGTCCGAAACCAGCGGCCGTTTTGCTGCAATTTATGATTTTGACAATGGACTCTCCCCATTTGTCAGCTATTCAGAGTCGTTCCAGCCTGTGGTTGGTAGCAACTTTATTACCAATGAACCCTTTGACCCTAGCACTGCTGATCAGCTCGAAGCTGGGGTGAAGTACTTGTCTCCAGACCGTGCGACCAAAGGAACGCTAGCCGTATTCGATATCACACAGCAAAATGTCGTCGTCACCAATCCCGCTGACTATCGACAGAAAGTTCAGACGGGTGAGATTGAATCACAAGGGTTTGAGATATCAGGTAGCCGCATGCTTAATGACTGGGTAGACGTGGCTGCAAGCTACAGCTATACCGATGCTGAGATTACCGAAGATGAGTTCAATCCAGATGTGGTCGGCAACACTCCTGCCCAAACGGCGAAGCACAAAGCCACGCTATGGGCAGACTACTATGCGACAGACAAACTGACTCTAAATGCTGGCGTTCGCTATGAAGATGGCATGCAGATCGATAAGCAAAACTCAGACGAGCTCCCAAGCGTGACGTTGGTCGATATTGGTGGTAGTTATCAGATTAACCCTATGCTCGCGCTGGGTGCTAGTATCAATAATCTGTTTGACAAGACTTACGTCGGCGCTTGTTACGATACCGAGAACTGCTGGATGGGACCTGAACGCCAAATGTCCGTTAGCTTAAAAGCCAATTTTTAAACCTTATGAGCTCAGTTATCGTTAGAATGGTGTTTGGCAGTCGACCATTCTAGCGATGTGTTTTTAAGACAGTATAGATTTTTAAGACAATAGACTATCAAAGCAGTGCTCTTGCCTTATAAACTATCAAACGAACGTACATAATAGTTTGAGCACCAATGTTATACGCGAAAAGCTACACGCGCTAAAAGAAGGAAGATAATATATGGCAAAACCAACCCCTAGATTACTTGATGTTATTGGTAGCAGATACCTCACCCCAAACATGTGCCGTGTCACGCTTGGTGGCACAGGACTGACTGATTTTCCAGTGGATCAAGAAAGCGCTTATATCAAACTGATGTTTCCTCAAGGCGAGGAAAAGCCAGTGGTACGTACCTACACCGTCAGCGTTCAGCGCGATGATGAGATAGACGTAGATTTTGCCTTACATGAGGCTGCAGGCCCTGCATCGACGTGGGCACGCAACACTCAAGCTGGTGATCAAGTACTAGTAGGCGGACCCGGACCCAAAAAACTCATCAACAATGACGCCGATTGGTTTTTGTTAGTCGGTGATATGACGGCGCTACCAGCAATCACGGTCAATCTGGCACAATTACCCACTGATGCACGTGGTTATGCCGTGCTTGAAGTGACGACTGAGGCAGACCAGCAATCACTTAAAAAACCAGATAACGTCGAGATTCATTGGGTAATTAACGCGCATCCGAATGCAGATAGCAGCCCTTTGCTTGACTCGGTCAAATCATTGACTTGGCTTGAGGGACAGCCTGCAGCTTGGGCGGCTTGTGAGTTCCATAGCATGCGCGCACTGCGCCAGTATTTTAAAATGGAGCGCGACATACCAAAGACGCATTTATATGTGTCTAGCTACTGGAAAGTCGACAGCACAGAGGATCAGCATAAAGTGGTGAAAAGTCAGGATGCCCAAACGGCAGAGCAATAACTACAGATTTTAAATTCAAAAAAGGCGTGACTCATGTGAGCCACGCCTTGTTTATAGATTATTGCCTATCATGCCTCAATCACCTTCCCCTCTTTCACCCGACTAATCGTCAGCCCCGTAAAGCCAAACAGCAGTGTTAATAGTAATGACAAATAACAGAAGAACGCATACGGCAAGTAATCCAACACTGGCACCTCTAACGCCTGACTGATAAATACCCCGCAGACACTCCAAGGCACCAGTGGATTGATCACCGTTCCTGCATCCTCAATCGTCCGAGACAAATTCTTCGGATGTAAGTGCAGGCGCTCAAACGTCGACCGAAACGCCGTACCGGATAATAAAATACTCAAATACTGCTCACCGATTAATACATTGATACTGAGCGCCGACATCGCTGCGGCAAATATCGCCCGTCCTGATGTCGTGAGGGTATTCTTAATACCAGACAGTAGTGCAGGCAGAATACCTAATGCCGTTAGTAACCCACCTAAGCTTAGTGCCAGTATCACGATCGCTTGGGTAAAGAACATACTCTGTACACCGCCACGCGACAGCATACCGCCAACTTCCCCTAGCTCTAATGACTCAGCAGGAGTATAGCCGGCAAACAGATAACCACCCAACTGTCCAAAGCTGGGTGAGCTGTGCACATAGGTAATAATCAGTGCTGCTGCAATCGTACAGATAATTGTATAAATCGCATTGACCCGAAACAGTGCCAATCCTACCAATACCACAAATGGCAGTACCGAATACCCATGTACTAAACCACTGTCTATCAGCTGACCTTGTAATATAGTCACTTGACTCAGATCAGCGCTGGTTGTCTGTCCTGAGAACATCCAAAACAATATCACCGTCAGTATCCATGCTGGTACTGTCGTATACATCATATTGCGAATGTGCTCAAACAGGTCGATACCCACTACTGAGGACGCAATGGTACAAGTATCAGACAATGGCGACATCTTATCACCGAAGAACGCGCCTGATACTACCGCACCCGCTGCTATCGCCACATTGGCATCAAACGCATTACTCATACCAATAAATGCCACGCCCAAAGTAGCCGCAGTCGTTAAACTACTACCTAGGGCAATACCGATAATAGAGGTTAAGACAAAGGCAGAGATATAGTAGTACTCAGGTGAGATAAGCTGAAAGCCTACATACATCAAAGTAGGAATCGCTCCTGACATCATGAGAGCCGCCACCATAAGACCAATAAAGAAGAATAGGTAGATGGCACCGATACCGCGCATGACCCCTGAGGCCATTTGCGCTTGCATGTCGTCAAAGCTGAGACCTTTGGTCATACCAATAGCCAGCAATACGCAGATGGCAAGAATAAGAGAAAGATGCGGTACCCAGCCAAAGCCGATCATGGTGATACCCATGATCGCGATGACGATGGCGGATATAATAAAGGCGAGCTTGGCGCTGATCTCGGTGAGCGGTTTTGGTGGCATGACACATCCTTAAAATGCCAGTAGATACTGGCATTAGAGTGGGTTTGAATTTGGGAGTGTTAATTTTATAGCGTTAGAAAACGGGTTTGCTAGCGAATAACCGAATGACTTATGCGTTACTTATCAAGTAGTTTATCGGTCTTAGCCGCCATGACGAAGTCATTACGATGCAACCCTTTAATACTATGTGACCACCATGTGACGGTCGCTTTGCCCCACTCTACCAAAATGCCTGGGTGATGCCCTTCTGCTTCAGCGATATCTGCCAGTTGATTGGCAAATGCCATCGCTGCGACGAAATTTTTAAATTTGTACTGACGCTGCAATTGCTGGATGCCATCTATCTCAATCAATGACCAATCAGGAATTTGTGTTAATAGCTCACGTGCCTCAGCATCGTCGACTTTCGGTGCGCCAATGCGGCAGGCTTCGCAGCTGCTTTGTGATAGTGCTGTCATAATAAAATCCTTTTAAGTTGTTTGTTTTTAATAGCTGTTTCTCTAATACTCGTATATCCATATTGAAATAGCTTTAGCGCTACTTCAATACTCCGTACTGAAATGACTGCATTGATGTTTATGTTTATATTTGAATTTTAACGAGTTTTTTCTGGATAAGTCGGCTCAAACAACCCAAGTGACATCGCCTGCTTGACCGTCCCCATGATGTCACTATCGACGATATCAAATAGCATGTCTAATTCGTCAATCACATAGTAGATCGGTTGTATCCGATCGATACGATAAGGCGTACGCAACACATCGAGCAAATCAAATTCGCGATGCTCAGGTTGAGATTGCTGCTTATTTTGAGCGGTTGAGAGTTCTTGCGACGTATGATTAAGCGCATAAATCGTTTCAGAAGGCGAGCTTAATATACCACCACCATAGATTCTACGGTCCTCAGGCTGACTGCCGACCAGTCCAAACTCGATAGTAAACCAATACAGCCGTGCAAGAAACCATCTCTCTTCTTTGGTTGCACTTAAACCCAGCTTGCCGTATGTTTCGTTAAACGTCGCAAATGCCGGGTGAGTCAATAATGGACAGTGCCCGACAATTTCGTGAAAGATATCCGGCTCTTCAATATAGTCCATGTCCTCAAATCGGCGAATAAACGTCGCGACAGGAAAGGATTTATTGGCCAGCAGTTTGAAGAACTTACCAAAACTGATCAATGCAGGTACCGCTGCGGTTTGCCAACCGGTGGTTGCTTGTAATACCTCATCGATGTCTTGCAACTGCGGGATATGCGTTGCCGATAGATTTAATTTGGTCAAACCCTCTAGATATGCAGTACATGCGCGGTTGGGGATTTGCGCAGCCTGACGCGTCAGCAAAGCTTGCCACATTGCATTTTCATCATCACTATAATGAATATGACCGTTGGTATCTGGCTGATGTGAGATATAGGGCTTTTTATCGGTCGTGTGATCAGTCGCAGTATCACTTTGCTGACTGGTCGCAACATGATCGGTACCGATGACTGTATTCGGAGAGTCTGTATATGAGAGGCGTTCCATGCCCGTATTCCTTCTATCGCAGTGAGTACGTTACCTTTGCGTTTATGTGTATCAGTAACTGCGCTTATGTTTTTCAATAACTGCACTTGTATTTGCCAGTAACTGCACTTGTATTTATCAGTAACGTATCTATTAAAAAGTAGCTGTTGAAGCCTACCTATTAAGGACAAGCCAAACTCCTTTTGCCTTGTCCGTTTGTTTTTTAAATTTTTTCTAGATGTAGCGTGGCCTACGGCGTTTCTGTTTCTGATTGATTGGTCTCTTGCTGACCGACCGTGCCACGACGCACTTGGTCACGCTCTATCGATTCAAACAACGCTTTAAAATTACCTTCACCGAACCCATCTGCATAGTCACCTTTACGCTGGATAAATTCAAAGAACACTGGGCTACCCAAGATAGTTTCGGAGAAAATCTGTAGCAGTAGACGCGGTGCGCCGCCCTCTGTCGTGCCGTCTAGCAAGATACCGCGCGTTTGTAGATCCGCGACGTTTTCACCGTGGTTTGGCAAGCGCTCACTGAGCATTTCATAATAAGAGGCAGTAGGTGCAGTCATAAGCGGAATACCAGCGGCTTTTAGCTTATCGATACTGGCAAACAAGTCATCACTAGCCAGCGCAATGTGCTGAATGCCTTCACCATTGAAATGCATCAAGTACTCTTCGATCTGTCCACCGCCCTGCTTGGCTTCTTCATTGAGTGGAATACGGATTTTGCCATCTGGCGCGGTCATGGCTTTACTAGCCAGTCCTGTATATTCACCCTTAATATCAAAATAGCGAATCTCACGGAAATTAAAGATGCGCTCATAGAATTTTGCCCAGTACGCCATGCGTCCACGGTAGACATTATGTGTCAGATGATCGATGACTTTGAAGCCATGTCCTACGGGCTTTCTGTCCACATCTGCAAAAAACTCAAAGTCAACATCATAGATAGACGCACCCTCTTCATAACGGTCAATCAAATAGATTAATGAGCCGCCAATACCCTTAATCGCTGGTAGCCTGAGCTCCATTACGCCTGTTGGCACGTCTACGGGCTGAGCGCCCATCTCAATAGCACGCTCATAGGCTTTTTTGGCGTCTTTTACCCGAAATCCCATGCTGCAAGCGCCTGCGCCGTGCTCTTCAACGAAGTAACTGGCTTGGCTTTTTGGCTCACGGTTTAGGATAAGGTTGATGTCCCCTTGACGATATAGCGCAACGTCTTTTGATCTGTGATTGGCCACATGAGAAAAACCAAGCTGCTTAAACAATGCATCAACCGCATAAGGCTGCGGGGATGCAAACTCGACGAAATCAAACCCATTTAGTCCCATTGGGTTGTCAAATAAATCTGCCATTGCAATCATCCTTAATGTCAATTAGTAGTAAAGTCGATTAATGAGTAGTAAATAGTTAATCAATAGTGAAAGTCGCTAAAACGGTTCGTAATGAATCTTTATTGTTGACGTTGTATTTATATTAGATTAGCTTTATTTATAAGACTAATTGTTTTTTATGATTTATTTATCAGGTTTACTTATGAATATCAGCATTCGTCAATTAAACGCCTTTATCAAAGTCGCTGACAACGGCAGCTTCACTCGTGCCAGCGAGCAGATGTATCTGACCCAATCTGCCGTTAGTGGACTGATTAAAGAGCTAGAGTCTAGCCTTGGTATCGTGCTGTTTGATCGCACTACCCGCCAGCTGTCCCTATCCGCAGTAGGGCGGCACCTATTACCACAAGCGCGGCGTATCTTGAATGAGATGCAGTTGTTCGAAAACGAAGCAAGCAGCCTGACCAGCTTGGCACAAGGTCAGGTACGCTTGGCAGTATCACAGTTTGCCGCGTCCTCCCTGCCAGCAGTCATCGCTCAGTTTGCCAAACAGCACCCCAATATCAGCGTGTCATTATTGGACTGTTCAGCAGAAAATCTGCTCAAGCATGTTCAAGATATTGAGGTTGATTTGGGCGTGGGGACTGAGCTGGGTGTCTTTGAGGTAGAAGACGATATTGGCGCTGATTTGTTGTATCAGCTACCCTTTTGTGTGGTCATGCCAGACAGCCATGTATTGGCCGAGCAAAATGAAATCACTTGGCAAGATTTATTAGATATTCCACTCATCACCCTGCAGGGACCATTTCTTGAGCAAGTGACCGCAGAGCTGGAGGACTCTATTGCAGCCCATATCCAGCAAGCGCGCTATAAGGTGAATTTTATGTCTACCGCGCTTGAGATGACGCGCCAAGGGTTTGGCATTACGTTGTGTCTTCCCTATATGCCTGAGGTCATCGACTGGGTCAGCGCTAATGGTCTACAAATGCGACCACTCACGCAGCCTGTCAAGATGCGGCAATTCTTTATTTATCAACGGGCTTCTCGGGCTTTGTCTCCGGCTACGGTTGCCTTCAAGCAGTTTTTGCAAACGTACTTTGCCACCCACTACAACGATCTGCATCAATCTGACACACTGGCACTTAAGTAATAAATTATGATTCAAACGCTTTTGCTGGATAGACAGTCAGATGCGCAAAAAAGATATTTGATGATTTATTTGGTTAATTGTCAAAGATAGCGCACTCTCGTGTTGAGTTCATCGGCAATTTGCTCTATGATTTTCGGCTGCTTGGTTTATATTCTTATAAGGAAATGGCATGTTTGAACGTATCGATTATTACGCTGGTGATCCAATTTTGGGTCTGATGGAAAAATACTCAGCAGATAGCAATCCTAACAAGGTCAACTTAGGTATTGGCATCTATTATGATGAGAATGGCGTACTACCTGTGCTCGACTGTGTAAAAACAGCCGAAGCGCGTATTGCTGATCCTGTCTCTCCTCGTCCCTACTTACCAATGGCGGGTTTGCCTGGACATCGCAAAGGCTGTCAGGAATTACTGTTCGGTAAAGACGCCCAAATTTTAAAAGACGGTCTGGTCGCAACGATTGCCACTATCGGTGGTTCTGGCGCTCTAAAAGTGGGTGCCGAATTTATCAATCAATGGTTCCCTCAATCTAAATGCTATGTGAGCGATCCTACGTGGGGCAACCATATTGCTATTTTTGAAGGTTCTGACGTTGAAGTGGGCAAATATCCCTACTACGACAAAGCCAATAGCAGCATCAAATTTGATGAAATGATTGCGTTTTTTGAAACACTGAACAAAAACGATGTCGTCTTGCTGCACCCTTGCTGTCATAACCCAACAGGCTTGGATTTAACCCAAGCACAATGGGATACGGTACTCAATGTCATCAAAGCGCGTGAATTGATTCCATTCATGGATATCGCTTACCAAGGGTTTGGCGAAGATATGGACAGCGATGCTTACGCTATTCGTAAAGCCGTTGAGATGAAGCTGCCATTGTTTGTCAGTAACTCATTCTCTAAGAATTTGTCGCTATATGGCGAGCGTGTTGGCGGCCTGTCAGTCGTCTGTCTCACCGTAGATGAATCTGAGCGCGTATTTGGTCAGCTAAACGCGATGGTACGTCGTATCTACTCAAGCCCGCCATCACATGGTGGTCGTGTGGTCGATATCGTCATGAACGATGAAGCCCTACACGAGCAATGGGTTGGTGAGGTCTATGCCATGCGTGATCGTATCAAATCCATGCGTCTAAAACTAAAATCAGTCTTAGAAGCCAAAATTCCTAACCGTAACTTTGACTACATCACCCGTCAAAACGGTATGTTTAGCTTTACTGGTCTGACGCCTGAGCAGGTTGAGCGCTTGCAAAGTGAGTTTGGTATTTACATGGTATCCAACTCGCGTATGTGTGTTGCTGGCCTAAATACCAGCAACATCGACTATGTCGCCAACGCAATGGCAGACGTCCTAAAAGGCTAGCGTTATCAGCAAGCTATCGTAATAAGTAATAAAAAAGCCGAGCGATTGCTCGGCTTTTTTGTGCTTACCTTTTGCTTTTCTAATCGAAGTGTCTACTCCCCTAAAATGTGTGACTAACCAAGATAAGGTGAGCGCTATAGGTAACACTTACTACGCTTAGGTTATTTCTGCGATAGCATAAGTGTAGTCCCTAGCAAGATGAGTCACAAAGCACACTCCATAAAAAGCTTGCAATCAATATATCAATAAATTACATTATACGTAAGTAATTAATTATAACGTAATTAACTATATTTTTAGCAAGGAGCAAATTATGTCAACGATTGACAGTACTCTCACTTCTTTTATCGATATCAAAGCGGACTCTGACTTTTCTATTCACAATCTACCTTATGGCATCTTTAGCGACACTAAAGATAGCGCTCGCCGTGCGGGCGTTGCCATTGGTGAGCATGTGCTTGATTTATCCGTACTAGAGACAGAAGGGCTATTGAGTCTACAAGGCGGGCCTTACTTTAATCAGCCTACTTTAAATGCCTTTATTGACTCTGGCCCAGACAATTGGATGCACGCACGTGCAACTATTCAAACGCTACTGTCTAGCGACAATGAGGCGTTACGCGACAATACTGATTTGCAAAAAAAGGCGCTGTTTAAGCAAGCAGACGTCACCATGCATCTGCCCGTTCAAGTACCAGGATTTACTGACTTTTATTCGTCTAAAGAGCACGCCACCAACGTCGGTACCATGTTTCGCGACCCAAACAATGCCCTACTCCCCAACTGGACCGAAATGCCAGTCGGTTACAACGGGCGCGCCAGTACTGTCATCGTTAGCGGCATGGATATCGTGCGTCCATCAGGTCAGCTAAAGCCAATCCCTGATGAGCGTCCTATTTTTTCTGCCTGTAAGCGCTTAGATTTTGAGTTAGAAACGGCGTTCGTCGTGGGTAAAGGCAATCGTATCGGTCAACCAATCGCTGTCGATGAGGCAGCTAGTCATATCTTTGGCATGGTACTACTCAATGACTGGTCTGCTCGAGATATCCAAAAGTGGGAATATGTACCGCTAGGACCATTCAATGCCAAAACGTTTGCCTCCCAAGTCTCCCCGTGGATTGTCACTATGGAGGCATTGGCGCCGTTTAGTACCGCGTGCCCAGTCCAAGAACCTAAGCCACTTGCTTATCTAAACGAAAAAGATAGCGATAGCAGTTTTGATATTACTCTATCCGTTGAACTACTGCCTGAAGAGGCAGAAACCGCAACAGTAATCTGCGAGACCAATTTCAAATATATGTACTGGTCAATGGCGCAGCAGTTGACGCACCACACTATAACGGGCTGCAAAGTAGAAGTTGGCGATATGATGGGTTCAGGTACTATTTCAGGGCCAACGCCTGATTCTTATGGCTCGATGCTAGAGATTGCATGGAATGCTACCAAACCCGTCACACTTGAAGGTGGGGCAACCCGTAGCTTCATCGAAGATGGTGACACCGTCATTATGAAAGGCTATAGCGAAAAAGACGGCATTCGTGTTGGGTTTGGTGAAGTACGTGGCACCGTGCTACCAGCTCTTGACTTTAATTTTAACGAATAATAACGGAATAAAAGAAGGCGTAGTGACAGTAGATTTGAGTGGTTAGAACCATTTAAAACTAAAATGATATTTGGTCTATGAGCTCTAGCATCATGTTCTCTAATATTCTCGCTACGCCCTATCAAAAGGAGTTTGATATGAGCTTTCAAATTGAGAAAATCCATCATGTGGCTTATCGCTGCAAAGATGCCAAAGAAACGGTCGAGTGGTACCAAAAAAACCTAAACATGGATTTTATTTTGGCATTCGCAGAAGATCACGTGCCGTCAACCAAGGCATTTGACCCTTATATGCACGTATTCTTAAACGCTGGTAATGGTAATGTTTTAGCGTTCTTCGAAGTGCCCAACCAGCCTGAAATGGGTTTTGACCCCAACACCCCAAACTGGGTACAGCATCTGGCTCTAAAGGTTAAAGACCGTGAAGAGCTAATGGTTGCCAAAAAACATTTAGAGAACGCAGGTATTGATGTCATCGGCGTGACCAATCACGGTATCTTTCACTCTATTTATTTCTTTGACCCCAATGGTCATCGCCTTGAGCTAACCTATGATGATCCGACCTCAGAAGACAAGGTCTCGATGATTACAGATGCCATCAAACAAGATATGTTAGATGAGTGGTCACGTACCAAACGCGCGCCAGCACATACGCAGTTTTTGCACAGTGATGAGCTGGCTGAAGCACGCGACGTTGCGCCTGTCGGTGAGTAGCACGCTATACTATAGTGCTCTCAAAGCACTTTAGTATACTGGCTACGCTATTTGATAACGCTGCGCTATTGCTAATAATTTTTCGACCACATTGCTCTGCTCGCTTATCGGTAACTGCTCTGTGGTACCGATAATAGTAATGGCATACTCTATAGGTAGGTTGTCACTAGGCACCTCACTCTCAGTCGCGGACTGACTCTTAGTATGACTGGTAAGCGTTGGCACAATCACAGGAATAGTAATGGCATTGATACCCATAAGCATATCACCCGTAACGGTCGCATAGCCCTGAGTACGTATCTTGGTTTGTAGGTGGGTAAAATTCTGCCATTTTTCCGACGTATCTGCTGCGGTATCCTTTGTCTGCCATTCAGCCATGACCAACGGCTGGATCATACTCTGAGGTTGATAGCTGGCGAACAGCTGCCCTGTGGCTGATGTCGTCAAGGGCATCCGTGAGCCGATACGCGTAATAATACTAATCGGACTGTCTGGTTCAACGGACTGAATAATAATAGGGCCTTCACTAAACCATTTGGCAATTTGCACACCGCAGTTTAGGGTGTCTTTGATCTCATTGGCGACCTGTGTGAGACGTGCCAAGATATTGTTTTGGTTCAGTCCGGTGTATCCCAATGCCGCCAATGCATGCACTCTATCGCCGAGCCCATAACGCCCATCCTCAAGCTTACACGCGTAGTTTTTGCGGATGAGACTGACCAAGTAACGATGCGATTTTGCTGGATGCATGTTCATGGTTTCAGCGATGTCTTTTAGCATCATAGGCTCATTGTGATCAATGAGCACATCAAGTATCGATAGCCCAATCTCAAGCGACTGCACCCCGCTCTGGTTTTTACTGATGCCTAGGTTATCTAAAGCGTTTTTGGCTGCTGGCATGATGGGCTCAATTATATTTATTTGATTATATGCTTGATGGTTGTTTGCTGGTGGACTATGTAGCCAACCAACAATGAGAGACAGGTTTCATATACATAGAGTTTTTGTATGACCATTCTATAGTAGTCGTTTTTTACAGTACATACTCGTCACGCACTCATTTGATATACCAATAACCTATCACAATAAGGACATGAATAATGATGACACTTTATGGCTATTTCCGTAGTAGCACCGCTTACCGTACTCGTATCGCCCTGAATCTAAAAGGTTTAAATTATGAGGATGTCGCTATCAATCTAGCTCAAGATGAGCAACTAGAAGCAGCCTTTAAGGCTCTTAACCCTCAAGGACTGGTGCCTGTCCTGCAAGCTGATGACTTACTATTATACCAAAGTCCAGCCATCTTGGAGTGGTTAGAGGACGTCTATCCTGAACACGCGTTATTGCCTAATGATGCTACTGGGCGTATGCACGTGCGGGCGCTTAGTGCGATGATTGGCTGCGATATTCATCCGATCAATAACCGCCGTATCCTACAATATTTACGCAACGAGCTGTCCATCGAGGATAAGGACGTCATTGCATGGTGCAATCGCTGGATTACGGATGGGTTCTTGGCATTAGAGACGCGACTGGCAGCAGATAAGAATCGCGGAAACTACTGCTACGGTGATAGACCGACTCTCGCAGACTGCTATTTGATTCCGCAAGTGGCCTCTGCCCGACGTTTTAAGGTAGACCTCACTGCGTATCCCAACATTGTAGCCATTGATGCCCATTGCCAAGCACTAAAAGCCTTTATAGATGCCGCTCCTATGATGCAACCTGACGCACCAAAAAATTAAGAGATATCAAAAAGTTAAAACGGATAAAATCGTAGACACAATACAGCAAACAAGTGTATAGTTAAAACCAACTTAATAAGGACATTATTTCGTTAACTGGTAATTGCAAGTGAGACTCAATATCAACTGCCCCATCACTTAAAGCTTTTCTACAAGGATCCGTATGAAATATACTACCAAAGCGCTAATAGCCGCGATGACATTATGTATGAGTGCAAGCGCCTTTGCCTCCAGTCACCGCGAAGCCCCTTCCATCACCAAGACCCCAAAAGTCGATGCGTCTGACTTTTATATGTTCAATAGCTATGAGAATAATCGATCGGACTACGTGACGATTATTGCCAACTACCTGCCTCTACAAGATGCGTATGGCGGGCCCAACTACTTTGCTCTAGATCCAGATGCCCTTTATGAAATTCATATTGACAATAATGGTGATGCAGTCGAAGACATTACCTTTCAGTTTGATTTTACGCAAAATTTAAATTCTGGTTTCGACATACCTTCGGGTGGTCCGTCAAACGTTAACATTCCTTTAGTCAATGCTGGTGTATATGATTCCTCAAAAGCTGTCAACTTTCAGACAAATGAAAGCTATGAAGTCACTATGGTAAAAGGCGATCGTCGTAGTGGCGCGCGCACCCCATTAGGTAATTTTGATAAGCCATTCGATTATATTGGAACCAAATCATTTAAAGACTATCCTACCTATGCGCGTGGCTTTATCCAACCGCTCAATCTAGGTAGCTGTGGTACAGGCAAAGTATTTGTCGGTCAGCGCGCTGAAGGTTTTGCGATTGATTTAGGTAGAGTGTTTGATTTAATCAATCTTAATCCTTTAGGTGATCGCGATGGCGGGACCAACATTCTAGCGAACAAAAACATTACTTCTATTGCCATGGAAGTGCCAAAAGCATGTCTAACTAATGGATCTGATCCTGTTATAGGCGGATGGACAACCGCTAGCGTTCGTCAAGCGACCTTGGTAAATGGCAATCCCGCTTCAGGCATCAGTACAACAGCCAAAAAAGGCGGTGCATGGACACAAGTCTCAAGATTGGGTATGCCGCTGGTCAATGAAGTGGTCATTGGTCTAAAAGACAAAGACAAGTTTAATGCATCGGAGCCAAAAGATGATGTGGCTAATTTTGCCCCTTATGTATTTTATCCAACGCTTCCAGCATTGATTGAAACCCTATACCCTAGTGCGCCAGCACCGACGAACTTCCCTCGTCAAGATTTGGTTACTGCATTTTTGACAGGTGTTCCAGGTGTCAACAAGCCGGCTAATGCAAAACAAGTACCTGCTGACATGTTGCGCTTAAATACTAATAGCGCTACAAAAACTGCCAATAATCAAAACGATTTAGGGGTTATAGCTGGTGATGCTTCAGGATTCCCTAATGGACGTCGACCTGGTGATGATGTCACTGATATCGCTTTAAGAGTTGCTATGGGTGCCTTATGTCATGCTGGTCTTGATGCTGATGCTACCTGTATCCCTGAAGACGCTGCTGCTGGTACAGCCCCATTCACCGACGGTGCTCGTAAAACTGCTGACAAGTTTGACCCAGTTTTTCCTTATTTGACAACGCCTAATCCAGGTGCCCGAACCTCTACCACAGATGACCAATAAGCTGAAATCCAACCAAGGAGAAATACTATGCGCTATGTAATGTTAGCCGTATTGATCACTGGATCAGCTGCGCTTTCTGGTTGTTTCAATGATAACGATAGTTCATCAAATATAGGTAAAAGTGACGTTGCAGTAGACCAAGCAAAAGCTGAGCTGGCTGCTAAAAGAACCTCTGATGTGATTGACGCCAGTAACCGTCCAGACACTGATGAGCCTCAGGATATCGATAGAATTGTTCTTCCTGAAGCCAATTTGGCTGAGCCTGTTGCTGTCACAGACGCCAACGCTTCACTATAGTGTGATATGAGATCGTTCCAGCACCTAATCAGCCTACTGATTAGGTGCTTCTTTATATATTGAGCCAAGGTAATTTTTATGCATTGGATTAAGACACTTGTCAAATTACTGTTTTTAGTATTTATCGGTAGCCAAGCGGTTTATGCTGCCCCATTTATTCCCACAGACGGTCAACAAATTCTCGCCACTCTACCAGAAAACTCGCCGCCACCTCGCTACCTAAGCGTAGCTGACTTTGCCTCTGATAAACAAGAAAGTAACCTTGAGCAGACCAGTCAATTGCTCGAGCGTGCTTATTTGCAAGGTGACCCAAGGGCACTCGGGCAAGCACGTGCGCAATTAGACCAGAGTACAGACAACAGTATAAATACCTTGATGCTACAGGCGCGAGCATTCCAATCGGATCACAAATTCGCTGAAGCAAAACAGACGTTGCAGCAAATACTAAATCAAGAACCCGCTCATCCAGATGCTCTGCTAACGCTTTCTTCATTACTGCTTGTACAAGGGCAATTTACAGAAGCGATGCGCTACTGTAAAAAACTTGACGATCCTGACCTGCGTGTCTATGAGCTGGCATGTGCCGCTCAGATACAAACCATGACAGGAGAGCTTGACACTGCAAAAACAACGCTCAATGGTCTAGCCACTATTGCACCTGGTCTGGACGCTTCGACAGCGCGCTGGGTGTATCTGATTCAAGCTGACGCTGCATTACGTAGCCACGATACAGTGCTTGCCACTCAAGTATTTGATGCGATAGATGATCAGACCGTGCCTGCACTTATGGCGCGCGCTGATTGGCTACTCAGTATTGGTGAATACAAAAAAGTCCGTGAGCTGCTAAAGACGCATACCGAAAAAGATGCCCTGCTACTACGTCTGATTACTGCTCAAATGGCGCTCAATGACCCAAAAGCCAAGCAAAATTTAGCATTAATAAAAGAGCGTATTAACGTCTGGCAAATACGTCGAGAAGATGCCCATATGCGCGAACAGGCCACCTATGCGCTACTTGCCAATCAAGTGGACTCAGCTCTACAACTGGCGCAAGAAAATTGGCAACAGCAGCGCGAAACGGCAGACATCGTACTATACGCTACTGCAGCGATAAAAGCTGACAGCCAAAAAGATATCGAACTGATACGCGAGTTTATGGCCGATACGCAGTTTGAATATCCTGCATTAGAGCATGCTCTACGTGAGGGTAAAATAAGCGATTGCCTACATTGTCAAGCTGCAAGTGAACGACAATCAAGCCTGCAAGCGGCAAACGCTTCTGTTCACAATGACCACGTTCACGGCAACCAAGTTCACAGTAACCAAGTTCACAGTAACCAAGTGAGTACCAAAGCGTATACATGGATACCAGTTAAGCATAAGGATGAGACTTTATGAGCATTCTTTGTAGACTTATTTGGCATCATACGTACCGCTACTTGACTGTATTATTGCTCATGCTGACCTGCACGCTAGCACAAGCGCATGAGTCTAGTACCGCCTACCTCAATCTCGCACTTGAGGAGTCTGACAGCACGACCGATATTATATATGACGCTACCTACGAGCTATCACTACGCGATTTGGCATTATTAATAGATATCGATGCAAACTCTGATAATCAAGTGAGCTGGGCAGAAGTGACGTCACAGACGCCGCTCATAGAGCAGCTTATAATCTCTAAAGTAACATTGGCTCACGCAGCGCAAGCATGTCAAGTAGCACGTTTTGCACCATTAGCTGTCAACACTCGTGGCGGTTTTAATTACTTATATACTCGTTTTTCATTGAACTGTGATCAGCCAATCGATAGTCTTGATTATCAGATATTGGCAGGTATTGATGCCAATCATCGCTTAATATTGACACAAGCGAACACTGACACACCCTTGCAAGTACTGACAGTCGGACAGAACCCATTGGGCACAGAAGCAGACTCTGGTTGGATGGCAATAGCCACAAACTTCCTAAAAAGTGGCATACACCATTTGCTAATCGGTTTGGACCATTTGCTATTTTTGTTCGTACTACTCATCCCTGCCGTATACATACGTCAGCAAAAACAGTTGGTAGCTGTTTCTAACCCAAAAGCGGCGTTAATCGAAGTTTTCTGGATTGCCACATCTTTTACGCTTGCCCACTCAATCACATTGAGCTTAGCAGCATTACAAATCGTTAGTATTCCTGCGCGCTTTATTGAGTCCGTCATCGCACTGTCTATTGCGTTTGCTGCGCTAAATAATTTGGTACCGATGCTACGCGTTCGAGCCGTTTATTTGGCTTTCTTTTTTGGACTCATTCACGGTTTTGGTTTTGCCAATGTACTGGTCGACTTGCCACTTGCCACAAGTGCACGCGTATTGGCGCTATTGAGCTTCAATATCGGTATCGAATTGGGACAGCTGGTATTTATCGCTGTGGTCTTTCCGATAGCACTATTACTACGTCACACGCAGTTTTATAAATGGGGTGTGTTTTATATAGGATCATTGATTGGTATTCTAGTGGCGCTATGGTGGTTCTTCGAGCGGGCATTTTAGCCCTTCGCTCGCTCATAGACCAATGACATCGGTACGATAGCATCGACTGCTACGCCATTTTGTTGTATTGGATTGAGTTGCCCTGCTCTTACTTGGGTCGTTGCTATGGCATCGATGATAGGACTGCCCGACGATTCAAGTAACTGCACTTCGGTAATACTGCCCGCTGTGTCGACGTGTAGCTCAAGCATTACAATAAAGACGTCACCCAACTCCCCATCGACACTACGCCATACTAGCGATGGGATACTAGTAATGGGTTCCTGTCCCTCAATCCAGCTGCCATACTCTGCCAAAAAAACAGCCTCGTCAATTGCCTGACTAGCATCATTGTCTGATGCCGATCGATCCATCGTTTGTTCTTCAGCTTGAGCAGCAGCCAGCGCTAGCATTTTTCTGACCGTTTCGTTGGCAGCTTGTTCTTGCCACTGCGCCTGTTCGTTGCGCTTTCTGTTGGCCTGTTTGGCTGCTGCCTGCTTCTGTACGGCTTGTTCCCTATTGTATTTCTCTGTCACAGCACGAATCATATAGGACAGATAATCCTCTTCTTTGGCTTCTGTTTGGTTTGCTTGCTTAGAGGTCTTCGCTACCTTTTTAGACTCCACTATCGTGAGGTTTGCTGCCGATGACGGTGTATCAATCGTCATGTTTTTTTTGGTTGATTCTTCTGATGACGGTATATCTTTGTTTTGTTGCTGTTGCTGTTGCTGTTGCTGTTGCTGTTGCTGTTGCTGTTGCTGTATATGATGTATGAAAGGCTCAGGTGTCGAGGATTTAGGTATAGCGGACTCAACCTCTAAAGTTTCAGTCTCAGAGGTTTCGGGTGTTTTTGCAACTGACAATGACTGGCTAGGCTCTGTCCCTTCTGTTGATATGGTTTCAATAGGCTGTCGCTCTATTGAAGGCGGCTTCACGGTAGGCGCATTAGACTGTGCAGGCTTTGTCGTCACTGTTTTGGGCTGCATATCCGTACTGATTGATTCTTTGGGCTGTGAAGACAGTGTAATAAACTCCACCTCTATAGCGTTGGCGCTGCTCGTCTCTATCAGCGGTGGTGGACTGTCCATAGATACCATCGCCCACACCGTAACCCCGTGCAGTAAAATAACGAACACAGTGATCCAAGCAGTGATAGGACGGGCAAATGGGTTTGGTATCATCATAGCTAATAGAATACGCATTAAAAACAACCCTGTATATGGATTTTTTTGATGACTTGACAAATAAAAAAGCGTGCAAGATCTACTGCCCATCCTCTTGCATTTTCAATAAATCCAGCTGACAAGACGTAGCAAATTGAGCAAAAAACACCAATATAACAACCAATAACAGCTAATAGCAGCTAATAGCAGCTAATAGCAGCTAATAGCAGCTAATAGTAGAATCGTTATGCCATCATTGGTTGAGATGCTTATTGTTCAGCCACAAAAAAAAGCAAGATATCTAATATCTTGCTTTTTATAGGTCACTAAGCGTCATAATCCAAAACCTTTTAGTCAAAATGGAAACCTGCACCCACTGCGCCGCCTACGTTGCCTTGGGTATCTGCTGTACCGTTCACTTTGATAACCCAGCGACCATCGTTAGATAGCTTAGAGAAACCAATCGCTACGGCACTTTCTCCATTGTACGTACCGATACCACCGCCGATCAGTGACTTACCTGAGATATAGGCTTGAGGTAGTGAAGACATAGCCATCGCAGCCGAAATACCTGCATTGGCATCATCTTCTACTTCATCGATCTTATAGCCAAGATCGCTCATATTGCGACCTAGTCTACTATCGAGCGCACTCAGCTGACTATAGTTGACGGCATCTGTTGCCTCGACACCATCAGCGACTCCAGTCATGCGCTGATTACCAGCATATAGACCTTGGGCTGTCATACTCGGTCCATCTTGCATACTGATACCATTACTATTGATGACTGTCGTCCCAGCTGTGACACTATCAACGCTGATATTACCATTCAGATCAAACTTAATGCTACTGCCCTCTGCTGCGGTGGTGATGTTACTGCCACCTGTGAAGCTTAGGACACTGCTGTCTCCGACTGGTTTATTGATGTCATCACCACTGTCTGCACCAAAGCTAAGTCCTGAATCGAGCCTATCCGTGTTGGTCTCAATGTTAGTGGTATTGGTTGTGATACTGCTGGCGTTATTAGCAATATTCGTCGTATTGGTGGCGATACTGGTCGAGTTAGTAGCTATACTTGTGGTATTCACTTGCACGCTTTCGTTGATCTCAATCGTCCCTTGTCTAATAGAAGCAATGGCACCGTCTATATTGCTCTGACCTGTTCCACCGATATCGCTATTAGTAAAGGTGCCACTCTCAGCATTGTAGACAGTGTCGCCGCCAATGATGCTACTGATACCAACTCCTTGAGTATAGAGCTGGCTACCGTTGATCGCATCCTGACTGGTCGCTGAAACCTCACCATTTTGAACATTGATGACTTTGTTATTAGCAGCATCAATACCACTTTTCGTGATGCTTGGACCATCAGTTATGGTCAGCCCATTATCACTGATGGTGGTATCACCAGTAGTGACACTGTCCAAGGTAATATCTGGATTTAGATCAAAACTGATGTCATTAGGATTGCTAGGTACAGCTGCTGCACGTAAACCTGTGCTAGCATCCAAGGTGGCCGTATCATTGACTAACGTTCTAGATACTTTGATATTACCATCTCTACTATTTAGGTCGATTGCATCTCCTTGTCTTACCTGAGTCGCAATATCACCTTGAGCGGTGATATCCCAACCTCGATCCAAGGCAATGGTCACTTCTCTCAATTGCCCAACGTTTACAGCATCAGAGTTTAGCTCGCCTCGACCAACATTGCTGATAGGGTTGCCGCCATTATCCAAACCACGACTGCTGAGTGTGACCGTTCTGCCCAGACCACTATCAATGAAAGTAAAGCCTGTATTATTCATAATGCTATTGCCTATCTGCATACTACCCTCATCACCAAGATCTAACTGGTTGTTGAGCTGGACTGCTACCCCAGTCGCAGAAGCAGTGGTGGTTACATTGCTATCACCTGTGACATTGATCGTATCGCCTAATGCAAACTGCTGATCATTATCGCTATTGCCATCGCCAACCCTAATACCTTTGGCGATTTCATCATTGGTCATAGTGAGCTGTGCAAAGTTTACGGCATCAGTTGGTGCAATCCCCTTATCAACTTTGATGATTCTATTATTACCATTATCAAGACCCTCGTTGCTTAAAGTGATGGTCTCGTTAGGACCGTCAGTGATGGTCACACCTGCATTATTAAGTACAGTGCTTTCCATTCTCACACTGCCGTTTCGACCAAGCCTCACATCTTCAGCCAACCTAACGTTTAGGTTGCCATCTTCATCAGCGACCACACCGATGTTGTTATCAGTCAGCTCTGTCCCACCTCCTTGAATCGTTAAGGTTTGTCCTAATTTACGATTGATAACAGCTGCGGTGTCATCTCCTGTGAAGTTCAGTCCCAAGTCGACTGTACTATTGGTTGCATTTAACTGTCTAACATTGACAGCGTCCGTATCTTCATCACCATCGGCTACCTCAGTGATTCTGTTGCCGCCATTATCCAGTCCTTCATTACTCAAACGGACTGTACTGTCAGTGAAACTGACACTAGTGAAGGTGACGTCGTCTTTTGTAGCGACTCTAATACCACTATCCTCAGCACTCAGAACGATGTTGTCGCCTGTGAGGAAGTTGGCAGTATTGTCCGCTTGGTTCAGGGTTTTGACCTCGTCACCATCGATTTGGGTAACTACCGTTTGTAACGCACTATCCGCTTTACCCAAACTGGCTTTGCTGTCATCGCTCAAGTCAACGGCATAATCAGTGATGTTGGTCATCTCGTCTGTTTCACCCGCTGTGACGGTGACTGCAGCAGATCCAGCTGAAGCGCTGACGCCATTAGCATTGACGGTGTAGACGTCTTGACCTGTATTGCTGTCAGTTGAAAAGTCCACACTGGCGACATTGGTGCCTTTCACCACTTTGGTTCTAGCAGCGCTCGATGCACGATTCACATCACCGATGTTTGCGGCATTGAACTCATCACCTACTCCGCTTGCGACGTTGGTGATTTGATTGCCACCATTATCCAGACCGGTATTGCTGAGTCTAACGGTGCTACCACCTAAGAAGCTCACACCACCTGTATTTAATACCGTATCGCCTGTGGTCACACTGGTGAACCTCACATCTGCTGCTGTGGCCATTCTAATACCACCATCATCAGCACTCAGAACGATGTTGTCGCCTGTGAGGAAGTTGGCAGTATTATCCGCTTGGTTCAGGGTTTTGACCTCGTTACCATCGATTTGGGTAACTACCGTTTGTAACGCACTATCCGCTTTACCCAAACTGGCTTTACTGTCATCGCTTAGGTCAACGGCATAATCAGTAATGTTGGTCATCTCGTCTGTTTCACCCGCTGTGACGGTGACTGCAGCAGATCCAGCTGAAGCGCTGACGCCGTTAGCATTGATAGTGTAGACGTCTTGCTCATTATCTCCTGTAGATTTCATCACACTAGCCACGTTGGTACCTGCAACGACCTCTGTTCTAGCGGCAGCAGATGAGCTATTGAGCTGGCTGACGTTGACGGCGTCGTTTGGATTCTCACCATCGTCAACATTTACAATCTTTTTATTTCCAGCGTTGATACCATTAGATTTAGTAATACTTGGGCCATTGAACATGCTTAGACCATCACTGGTCAACGTTGCCTTAGATAGTGGATTTGTACCTATTACTTTCACGCCAAGCCCGCTAACCGTTGTCACCCCGCCCATAGCTAGGCCACCTGTGACCATACCCAAACGATTAACTTGAGTACCACCAAAGATATTACCTGTACTAACGCTACCGTTGTTGCCTAGATCAAGATTGTCATTAAGCTCGAACGAGACATCATTGCTGTTTGCGGTTTTGGAGACGGTGATGTTGCTATTCTTACTATTGAAGTCTACTGCGTCGCCAGGTTCTACCGTACTTGCAGTAGTACTGTCGCCCTGTGCACTGATGTCCCAGCCTCTATTGGCTGTTTCTGTGACACTGTTTAGCTGACTGAGGTTGACTGCGTCATCTAACTCAATAGCATCACCAACCTCAGTGACTCTGTTACCACCATTATTAAGACCGGTGCTGCTCAGTCTGACGCTGCTACCACCTAAGAAGCTAACACCACCTGTATTGAGTAAGGTGTCTCCTGTAGTGACGCTAGTGAAGTCAACTACAGCGGCTGTTGCGACTTCGATATCACCATTTTTATCGGTGAGAACGATGTTCTTACCAGTTAAGAAATTGGCAGTATTGTCAGCTTGGTCCAGGGTTTTAACCTCGTCACCATCGATTTGGGTGACGACCATTTGTAGCGCGCTATCCGCTTTACCCAAACTGGCTTTACTGTCATCGCTTAAGTCAACGGCGTAGTCAGTAAAATTATTGCCATCAGTAGTATTGCTTACTTTTACTGCTGACGATCCTTCTGATACTTTGGTACCATTAGCATTGACGGTGTAAACGTCTTGGCCTGTATTATTGTCAGTTGAAAAGTCCACACTGGCCACATTAGTGCCTTTGACCACTTTGGTTCTGGCAGCAGCAGATGAGCTATTGAGCTGGCTGACGTTGACGGCGTCATTTGGATTCTCACCATTATCAACATTTACAATCTTTTTATTTCCGGCGTTAATACCACCAGACCTTGTTACGCTTGGGCCACCGATAATGGTTAACCCATTCCCAGTTAAAGCAGTACTAGGAATACCCAATGGACCATTTACAAATACGCCTAAGCCATTGACTGTCGTACTAGCCAATGCATTGCCTGTTCTGACCCCTAAGCCATCTACCGTTGTACTAAAGTATGAGTTGCCTGTTGTCAGACCAGAGCGATCAAGTGTTGTGGTGCTACCGAATCCAAAGGGAGCATTTGATCCCATTTCCACGCTACCGTTACTGCCTAGGTCTAGGTTGTTGTTAAGCTCGAACGAGACATCATTGCTGTTTGCGGTTTTGGAGACGGTGATGTTGCTATTCTTACTATTGAAGTCTACTGAGTCGCCAGGTTCTACCGTACTTGCGGTAGTACTGTCGCCTTGTGCGCTGATGTCCCAGCCTTCATTTGCAATGTCTGCAACCGCTTTTAACTGAGATACATTCACTGCATCAGTGTCTGCTGAGCCACCTGCCACATTGATGATACGACGTTCGCTTCCAACAGCGCCCACTGAGACTGTACCGTTATTGGCATCAGCAGCAACGTTGGTTAAAAATGAAGCACCACTTTGTAACGCAGCAACAGAGTTTTGACCTAAAGACACGCTGTTTAGAGCATTGGCACTAGCACCTTTACCAAGTGCCACACCGCCTTGCGCTTTGGCTTGCGCACCAAGACCAAGTGCAACGGTGTCTTGGGCAGTTGCTTTTGCTTCATAGCCTATTGCAACTGCACGACTTGCATTTCCATTTGTGGCTCGTTGACCTATCGCAACTGAATTAACACCTGCTTTTGCATCTTGACCACCCGCGAAGCCATTGAATGAAGATCGTGCACCTTCACCAATGACGGTCGCATTTCCTTTTCCAAACGCATTTTCTCCAATAACGGTTGAGCTACTACCGTCTGCATTGGCATTAGAGCCAACGGCAAGCGCATCAGTGCCTGTTACTGATGTGGTGTATGGCTGTGTATTGCTAGAGCGGATAGGAAAATCAATGTCAGCAACGACAGCATCTAACGCTTTTAGCTGAGACACGTTCACTGCATCGCTATCATTGGTACCAGCAGCGACATTTACAATCTGACGAGTACCACCTGCTTCTCCGGTCCCGATTGAAACAGCACCATAACTTGCGCCACTTTGGGTTGCTATGATTGCAGCATTATCATTACCTGTTGGATCATAACCTATAGCGCCACCTGCAACATTGGCCACTGACCCTGCACCAAGTGCGACTGATCCTTTTTCGCTTGCTGAAGCACCGATGCCAAAGGCAGAAGACGCAACACCAGATGAAGAGGACTGTACGCCAACAGCGGTAGATAGTGCACCTTCAGATAACGACTTTGCCCCAATAGCTATAGAGGCGGCACCACCTGACTCGGTATTTACCTTGTAGCGCGGCGTCTCAACCAAATCACGTCCTGTATAGGAGAAGAAAGTAGTATTAACATCACCGCCATTGAGTGTGGATACTGAGGTCCCATCGATATTGGCTTTTGAGGCATCATCTAGATCATCGCCGCCAATGGCGATAGAAGAATGCCCTGTTGACACGACGTTTGCACCGATGGCGATAGACTGTTGTCCACTCGCTACGGTGTTCTGACCGCTTTGACCACTACCAATAGCAATAGCTTGCCCGCCAGTAGCACTAGCATTACCACCCATTGCCATAGCATTGGGTCCGGTTGCGCCATCGTTATTGGCATTGCCAGAGGCAGTTGAATTGACACTATAGTACTTGGTTTTGTTAGCGGCGACGGTATTGGTTAAACTATGCAGTTGTGAGCCATTGACCGCCTCTTTACTACTAGCACTAACCAGCCCATTATCTACATTGGTTATTTTCTTATTACCAGCATTGATACCAGTGGATGAAATAACAATACCGCTGTTAAAGGTAGTACTTTCCAAACCCGTCAAATCTTCTGCTAGTTTAACGGTCAAAGTATCACCTATACCAAAGACCCCGATGTTGCCATTCGTTAGCGCTCCTGTTGCACCGCCCAAAATATTGAGCGTCTCACCATTACTGCGTGTAATAGTTGTAGCATTATCGCCTTCAAATTTTAGTGCTATTGAACTTCCGGGGTTGCCTTGACCTGAATTGTTATGGCTGTTGTTACCAGCGGTGTGGCTATGGACACCATGACTACCATGACTGTGACTATAGTTACCATTATGGTGATTTTCTGTGCCCACAGCGCTTGCCTGCATGCCGAATCCAGCCGTTATGAGCCCAAGTGCTATGGCACTCAGGCGTAGTGTATTGATAGTAGATGAACGAGATGTCGTGCTGATGGTTGTGTTAGCACTGACACTAGATTTGGAAGATTTGCCATGCCCTTTTGCATACTCACCGACTGCGGTAAAGCAATTTAGGGCTTCATTCCAGATGACTTTATAGATGCGGTTCATGATATGTACTCCCTTACAGATTTGTCAGATTTAAAAAATCAGAGATAAAATCCATCTTGCAAGAGAGTCGATATGACAAAATAAGACGAGTTATGTGTGCGGTAGTAAAGCCTTTTTAAGTATTACTGATATTAAGGTTTAAGAAGTAAGACGTTTCGTTTTGTAAGTTATGTATCACTCTCTTATATATTAGTATTACCGAATATATAGAGAGAGACAATACCGTTCGTCCGTGATTTAATACCGTTCATCTATTATATTCATATTTGTGAATATAATAGATTTTTATTATTGAGTGCATTTGTCAAGACGATGCTTCTTTATAAACATAAGTCCATAATCTCATACAGGTTATGGACTTATGTACACTACATATATGCATGAGCGAAAACGATTCATTTAAGCTGCTTTTTAATACTTTATTTTCTCTTTCATAGGCAAAACGATTTGTACTATCAATCCTTTGATACCATCCTGTCGGTTGTAGGCCGTGATAGAGCCTTTGTGCGCCATCACAACAGCGTGAACGATAGCCAATCCCAACCCATACCCCCCAGTATCACGATGACGCGCAGAGTCTAACCGCACAAATGGCTGAAAGATACGTTCTAGGTCCTTATCCGCTATACCGCCGCCTTCATCTTTTACGCTAATTTGAATGGCAGATCGACCATCATCTGTCTGAACTGCTTTCATCTCAGCAATGACTGTCGAACCTGCAGCCGTATGCATAAAAGCATTGCGAATGATGTTTTCGAGCGCGCTATGCAATTGCTCCTGATTGCCCTGTATCGTCCAAGCATCTTTTACGTTTTTTGTCTCAGTGGACATCAAATCTTCAGGTGGTTGCCACTGCCAGTGAACTTCTTTATGCTGAAACTCAAAACACACATCCTGTCCGATATCACTGATAATTTCAGTCAAATTGACGACGTCACTTTCTAGATTGTCGATCGTATATTGCTGCATTTGTAATGATTGAATATGAATGATTTGTTCAATCAGCTCATTCATCCGCGTAGACTCTTTGTCAATACGGTCTAGATAGCGATTGGCATTGGGGGCAAAGTCGCGAGTCAGCTCAGTTGCCACATCAAGTCGTGCAAGCGGTGAGCGTAGCTCATGAGAGATATCGCTTAGCATTTGTTTGCGCGCCAGCTCACTCTCAGCCAGTCTCGTCGACAAATGCGCCACGTCTTTGGCCAGTAACCCAAGCTCATCATCACCCATTTTTGACAATGCTGGATTGGCTTGATAATCCCCATCAATCATACGGTGAACCGTGCTTTGTACATGCCCGATACGCTGGGTCAATGTACGGCTAAGCCATACACAGATCAACACACTAAAAACGATAATCAAGAGCAGACGTATCGGAAAATTGCCGTGTTGCAACGCAACGACATCTGAGAAACGCAAGTGCGGGCGCAGCTGTATGATAACTGACTGCCCATCGGGCAGCTCAACCGAGATGTCGGCCAGCTCAGGACGAGCATCTATCTCTGCAATTGCAGCACTACTCGAGGTTAATGGCTTCAAAATCTCATGCAAGACCGTCGGCGGTTTTTTTGGTACCTCGTCATTATAATTTCTTGGTCTATCGTTGTTGTCCATTCTGGGCTGCGGCATCGGTGGTATAGCACGCTCAACTGACTGCTGACCGTTCTGTAGCCGCTCTTGTGCTCGATCCTCTCGGTCTCGATATCGCGGAAATATAATAGCGCCCTGCTCGTCGTAGACTCTGATTTGATTCATCAGCCGTCTATCCTGACGATACATCTGCGTGACCGTGGTCAAGTCGCCTACTCGTAGTGCTGCAGCCATCTCTTGACGTTTAATTAATAGGCTCTCAATTTGCACATCCATCCGAGCAGTCAGCTCCTTTTCGGCCAACCAGCGCTCGACCACAATGGATAAAATAGAGGTAATCAGGATCGTCAGCAATAAGCTCAAAAACAAACGCCAAAACAGCGTCACACGCACCTTTAGCTTGGGTGATTTTTGAGCGTTTTTGTTAGTGTCCTGCTGGGGCGCTTTTATTGATGAGTTTGTCATTAGATCACCAGTTGATAGCCTTTTCCACGCACCGCTTTAATTGGTTCGTCATGAAAAGGCTGTAATTTTTTGCGCAAGCGAGACACATGCACATCGAGGCTACGGTCAAAAGGCTGCAACTCACGTTGCAAGACATTCTCTGATAACCATGCCTTACTCACCACTTCTCCTTTTTGCTTAAGTAGTGCCACAAGCAAGTCAAACTCTGTCCCAGTCACTTGTAACGCCACGCCGTCTATCTCGCAGACACGCTGGTTTTGGTCAAGATATAAGCGACTCTCTGGTAGCGGTGTATGCTCAGATGTGGTGGTATTGGTTCGTTTGATCACCGCATTGATACGTGCCAGCAGTTCGCGCGGGTTACAGGGCTTGGTGATATAATCATCAGCGCCTAACTCCAAGCCGATGATACGATCGATCTCCTCCCCCTTTGCTGTCAGCATAATCACAGGAATATCACTGATACTTGGCAGTTGACGCAGTACGCTCAGCCCATCTATTTTGGGCATCATGATATCGAGCACGAGTAAATCGTAGGCAGCATCGTCGTGCGCCACCGCTTTTAATCGCTGTATAACCGCAGCGCCATCGTGAACACAGTCACAATGGATGCCATGATTGTACAAATACTCTTGTAATAACTGAGTTAACTCTTCGTCATCATCACCTATCAGTATATTTGGCATACGCCTCTCCTTTTACTTTTGATGATTTCAATTGGCTTTCATTGGTCCGGTTATCCATATTATCAGGCATGCGCGTATCAGTTCGCTATAAACGTTACCTTTCTTAATACTTCATAAATGTTCGTAACCTTTAACTGTCGTAATATAGCTCCTATCAGCAGCGAGTGCCGCAGTCTGGAAAAGGATGCTCGCAAGATAAGATTTTAGTGTCTACTAAACCACACTCAACTTCATAAAGGATCTCATCATGAAAAAATTATTATTAGGTTCAGTATTAGCAGCTTCTAGCGTGTTTACCGTGACCGCCTGTACTAGTGTTAATGCAACCACCGATACAACACCCGCGACTCAAATGCAACAAAAACATAAAAATGGCGCTATGAAAGGTCCAATGTCAAAGCTGGATCTAACGGCCACACAGCAAGCCCAAATCAAAGCCATCATGCAAGAAAAGCGTGGCGATCGTACTGCTGATCGTGCACAGCATCAAGCAGAGCGTGCGCAGATGGATCAGCAAATACAAGCTTTGACCAACGCAAGCACACTAAATAACGCTGCGCTAAACCGCTTGGCTGATCAACAAGCGGCCAAAACCAAACAACGCTTTATCGAGCGTGTACAAACTCAGCATGCTATCTCTCAAGTCCTAACGGCTGAACAGCGTGCAAAAATGGAACAAATGAAATCAGAAAGACAAGAAAAAGGACGCAAGCACTCAAAAGACCGTAAAGGTCATGATGAGCAACGTCCAGGTATGTAAGCGGACACCACTGTACTGATCGGTACTAATTTGTCTTTATAGTGCTTATCGACATAGTACCCATCGCTACAGTGCCTATCGCTATATGAACAAAAAAGCGCATCGTATAAACGGTGCGCTTTTTTATTGAAAATCTTTCTGCTCATCAACGACTGGTCTTACGCATTAATCAATCGAACTAAGACGCTCTTTGGCCATCGGTAGCATATTGAACATCATCTTACCCACTACCGTGCCATTACCATCACGGTAATATTGCAGTAACTCTGGCGCGTATTCTCTAAGATCGATACTATTGCTTGTATTCGGCGACTGAACATCACGTGGTAGATTTGGGAACGCCATATTTTTGGTATTGATAGCAGCGTACTGCTGCAACACGTCTATCATCATATGATTGCTTTTATCAGAGGCGTTGTCGATATCAAGCTTGCGATGGACATGCTGCCATTTGAGCTGACCCTTTTTATCAAAACCATATAGCTCTTGTACCTCTGTGTGGGCAGCTGCTTGCGCCTCTGATACGTCATCGTTCATTTGTTCTTTTATCATCGCTAGTATTTTTTGTACCATCGCTTTGCTAGTGAATGCCTGTGGGTTTTGAATCGTCTCAAAGGCTGTCATAGGCGCCGCTTCTTCAATGAGTTCTGGATATTGCTTGCTGATACGATCATAGAAAATCTGCATATAACTCTTATAATCGTCAAGATAATCATCAAAACTCTGTACTCGGCGAATAATAGATTCGCTTGGCAACATTGCTGATAGCTGATGGGCAGGTAGCTTCGGGGATACTGACGTAAGTGTGTTGGGCGCGACATAATCAAACTGACCAACTGGGGCTGCATCATAAGTCATATCTAACGCGGCAAAGTGGCTTTTTATTACCGCACGACCAAACCCTTTGGGCAATGTACCATCATCGATGGCTATTTTTAGCCATTTGTTACGCCATTTTTCTCCAAGCTTATCATCTAACAGCTCAGAGTTGATCAGCGCAAGGTTATCTGCCCATAGATAGATATCACCGTTTTTTAAATCAACGTAAATAGGCTGATTGATACTACTATAGTGGTTGCGCGCCTGATACTGGGCGCTGGCAAGCATCGTCGTCTTGCCCGCTAGTGGTTGGTAGATTCCTTGCGCATCGATAGATAATGGTTGTAGCAAATACTCATCAAGCAATTGCGCTTTTTTGTTATCTAGTGGTTTTGGTTTGTCTTCATAATCATCGAATAGCGCCTGATACTCTGGTGCAACCTTGATAGTGCTATCATAATAATGATCGTTCCAAGCATTGTAAGCCTTTACGCATTCGACGTACGACTGCTTGATGTTACCGCGCTCAGCATCGTAATCAGCTGTTAGAACCTCTTTGTTTTGGTTTTCTGCCTCCAATATCAGCGCTGCATACGCTTGGTCATGCGCCTCCTCACAGTGTTGATCCACATAGTCTGCTACGGCCATGTGTCGGCTGTCTGTAGCAGTCAGCGGTCGGTTATTGCTGATTCCATTACTTATTTCAAGGTTGCTATGGTAGCTAAACGATTGACGGCGCTGTTTTTGCAACGCATTTGCCAATGTCTTTTTTGCAGTACTAGGTAATGGCTTAGCTGCCGTACTTGCCTGACTGACATTAGTGGCTTGACAACCTGTTAATAGTAGTGCCCCTGATAGACAGGCACTGGTCAACAAATGATTGGCTTTCATCATAGGTGGTAAACGTAGAGCGATGGTTTTATATATTGTTTTCATTATTTATTCCTAATAGATATGAGCGTAAATGCAGTGAGATAATGCAGCTGAGTCGTTATTTATTATCTGTATCATCTTCGCCATTATAGGTACGGCTCTGCTCGATGGCCTCTTCGCCATAGTTATGCTCATAGTCATCACTGTTATAGTCATCACTATTGTAATAATTCTCTAGCTCATCATCCTGATAGTCATAACGGGCATAGCGTGCCAGCTGTAGTCTGTCTTTTTTCTCACGCTGTGCGGCTATCCATGCATTACCATCGATAGGAGCGGTAGCTTTTGGACCAAACGATTCCGCCAATAATGGCGTTAATGCATGACGATTAAAGCTGGTTTTGTCATAACGTATTTGATTGAGCATAGTCGTCGTAGAGCCCATAAAATCGCTACCAATATTGACACGCTGCTGCTTGGCAAGTAGGCGATCTGAGCTGTCTAAGTAGTAATAATTGATTTGATTAAATGAGATGGGGCCAATAGCTTCGATGAGCTGCAACAGTGAGCCCACATCAGCACTTTGATAGCCTTTGTTGTACAGCTGCGCTTTGGCAAGTGCAGTCTTTAGCATAGCGCCATCAGGGTATTTTTTTGGATTGGCATCGACATGCGCTTGTAACGACTGCGTCACATACTTTAGCACTTTACCAATCATCTCACCGCTTTGCTGACTACCAAAATAGACTTTTACTGCGCGGGTCGCGCCGACTTCTTTGGCAAATGCATCACCATCAATATCTACCGCGCTAAAGTGCTCAGGTGCCAATTCTGCCATGCTTTGCTGTATAGCGTTAAGCACAGCGTCATACAGTACTGCTGGTGGCAACTGAGCGGTAACACTTTCAGGTAAACCAAAACTTACCGTATGTGCAGCCATTTGTTCAGGTAAAGGAGTGTTTTCAGGATTGACCATGGCGACAAGTGGCATAATGGCCGATGGATCGACGGTGACTTTACTGTTATTAAAATCAAATGCGAGAGGAATCTGTATAGATGAGCTGATCGTTGGTGTGGCGTAATCGTAGCTATAGACACTTTGTAGTTGTCGTAGCTTAGGGTTATATTGGCTAACGCTATTGAACGTCAAGTTCTGATACTGATAGGCGTTAGTTGCGGCGATTTGCTCTGGCGTACGGTGGAACATGGTCAGTATATTACCAATCAACCCAGTAGGAGACATCGAGGGCTTATCATCAGCTGATGCCTCTGTCTTAGCCTGCTGTTTTGCCAATTGCATGGCTTCATATTTTGCAGCCATTGTCTTTGGGTTTAACCTTGACATACCTGAGAGCGCACCCCCTGTACCACTGCCATAGTCGTCATAGTCCTCATAGTCGTCACTGCTATAGTAGTCATCGCTGCCATAACCGTCTTTATCATAGCCATACTTATTATCAGCGTTGGGATCACCTACTGGTTCATTTTCACCGGCTTCGGCCAATATCGCGGCAATGGCTTTTCTTTCTACCTCGGCAGGGTCACTCTCACCGTATTTGTCTTTGTAATAGTCAGACTGCAATGAATCGTCATAATCATCGCTATAAGGCTGATATTCATCGACCATCCCTTCAGGCTGATAGGCATAGGTTTCTATGATCGTTCTGAGCAAGCTGGTTGATCCTGCATCGATACTGTCTGCATCGATGAACGGTACTGACTGATAGTTCGCTTGGGCGACAGCCACATGCTCTGTCGCTAAGTGCTGACGAATCGCAGCTAGTAAATGCGTCTTAGCTTGGTTCTCAGTACTCGGGTATTTTTCTTGATCAAACAGTTGCGCGTAACGCTCGGCCTGAGCATCTTGACTGGCTGTAAAGGCGCGTCCTTGGCTTTGACTCTGCGCGGTATCTGCACTGCTAAAGTCTATCAGTGTGCTGGTCGACCCTGTATTCGATGATATAGGAGATGCAGATTGACAACCTGCGAGCACTAGTGATGCACTACTCACTAACAGTGCGATAGAAGTCAGTTTGCAGGTTTGATATAAACGATCATTATGGCGCTTAGTATTAGAAAAACAGGCAGGCGTAGTCTCAGTAAAACGTTGTTGATTGCAGGTGTTCAAATGACGTAATGGCATAGCAGTCTCTTTTTGTAAATAGACTCATCGATAATGAGTGTACAGTAGTACTGTTATTTATATCACAAGACGTTACAGTTTAGTAAGCTTAGCGTATATTTTTTAAAGGAAAACTTCAATGAGAAGTAATTTCCTCTATACAACGAGGCAATTATGCTAGGTCGTGCTTGAATGAAAACAACTGAAATTACTGACAGAGTTGCTCATCTTGTATCAACACCTCATTGTAGAAGTTAATAAACAACTTTCTACTATTCGTTATTTTCGCTATCATTCAGACATCTCTCTAATGGTTTATCTTTACTCGCCCAAAAAGGACTTTGCGATGTCACGACTCCCTTTTCATGCTGATCAGACTGCTCAGCAGATTCATTCAAAAACCAAAAACCAGCTAAAAACTAATATATTGCTGATCACAAGCGCCTTGCTACTGTCTGTCTCAGCCCATGCACTTGAGCCAACCGTTCCGGCAAACAGCGCGACGCTTAATAATACCTCTATCAATACCAGTGCAATCAATTTAGCCATCATGACGGACAATCCAACCGTCCTATCTGAAACCAAACGCATCACACGAGCCAAAACCAGCACTCTCAAAACCACGTCCAACAATGCCAATAGCGATCAGGCAATCTACTCTGAAGATGCGATTCACCATCCGCTATGGGCAAAAAATGGCATGGTTGCCACCCAAGAAGCGCTTGCTTCTGATATTGGCTTGCAGATTTTAAAAGACGGTGGCAATGCCGTCGATGCTGGGGTCGCAGTGGGCTTTGCCTTAGCAGTGACCTTACCGCGCGCGGGCAACCTTGGCGGTGGTGGTTTTATGATGATTTATGATGCCAATCAAGGCAAAACAGTCGCCCTTGATTACCGTGAAAAGGCACCAAGTAGCGCCTCTCGTGATATGTATCTCGACGATGAGGGCAACGCAGTTAGTGACTTATCTCGTTATCATGGCTTAGCCATTGGGGTGCCGGGGACGGTAGCGGGACTGTTAAAAGCACTAGAAGAGCATGGTACGATGAGCCGCGAGCAAGTCATGGCACCAGCGATTGCATTGGCAGAAGATGGTATAGAGGTCACCGCAGGTTTGTCCGATTCGCTTACTGCTTTGAGTGATCGATTGCAAAAATGGCCAAGCACCAAAAAAGTGTTTTTTAAAGCGGATGGCAGCGCTTATCAGCCGGGTGAGCAGTTAAAACAGCCTGAACTTGCCCAATCATTAAAACGGATTTCGGCACAAGGGGCGGACGGATTTTATAAAGGGGAAACCGCACGTAAAATTGTCAACGCGGTCAATACGGCAGGCGGTACTATGAGCTTACAAGACTTAGCCGATTACGATGCCATCGCCCGTGTGCCTGTAAAAGGCGACTACCGTGGCTATGAGATTGTCTCGATGCCACCGCCCTCCTCTGGCGGTATACATATCGTGCAGATTTTAAATATTCTAGAAGGCTACCCACTGGGTGACTACGGTCAAAACAGCGCACAAACCATTCACTTGATGAGCGAGGCCATGCAACTGGCGTATGCGGATCGCGCTGAGTATCTCGGTGATTCTGACTTTATTGATGTCCCTGCCAGTGGCCTAACCTCACAAGCTTATGCAGATAAACTGCGTACGTTAATCGACTCGAACAAAGCCACGCCAGCAGCTACCATCAAAGCCAACAACCCGCTTCCCTATGAAAGCGATCAGACCACGCACTTCTCTATTGTTGATAAAGACGGCAATGCCATCGCCAACACCTATACGTTGAACTTCTCTTATGGCACTGGTCTCGTGGCTGAGGGCACAGGTATTCTGCTCAATAATGAAATGGATGACTTTTCTGCCAAGCCGGGTGTACCCAATGGTTACGGCCTGCTAGGCGGCGAAGCAAATGCCGTTGAAGCCAATAAACGTCCGCTCTCCTCGATGAGCCCGACACTGGTATTCAAAGACAGCAAACCTTATATCGTCACGGGCAGTCCAGGTGGCAGTCGTATCATTACCACGGTCACCCAAATCATCTCCAACGTCATCGACCACGACATGAATATCGCGGAAGCAACGCACGCGCCGCGCATTCATGACCAGTGGTTGCCTGACGAGATTCGAGTCGAAAAGGCACTGAATATCGATACGATCAAAAAATTGGAATCTATGGGTCACACGGTCAGTCCAAAATCAGCCATGGGCTCCACGCAGTCGATTATGCTCACACCAAACGGCGTTTATGGCTCTTCTGATCCCCGTATAGTTGATGCAGCGGTGGTTGGATACTAGATCAAACTGTTTTTAATTATCAATAACATAGCCCTCTATACATTATGTATAGAGGGCTTTTTAATATGCAATTTGACCTATTGGAAGTCGTATAGTGACTTATTTCACTCAGATTAAACCCTTGCAATCAGTGGCTGTCTGCCGCAAATAATGATATTATTAACGACCCCATTTAAAGCGTATCAAGATGGCTGTCGAAGTCTTAATTACTTTTCGACATCGCTATAACCGATTGATAATCATCATTTATTTATAGTGACAGCTTATTTTTGATCGTACTAGTAAGAGTCTTCTATGGCATTTGTACACCTTGGCATCCACAGCGAATACTCCATCACCGATTCTATCGTGCGTATCAAACCGCTCGTAAAAGCGGCCGCAGCCGACAATCAGCGTGCGCTGGCACTGACTGATTTGTCTAACCTGTACGCCACAGTGAAGTTTTATCGTGCTTGCCTAGGTGCGGGTATCAAGCCCATTATCGGCAGTGACGTCATTATGGATAATGAGGACACACGCCTGACCCTACTTGCGATGAATAATGAAGGGTATCACAACATTACTCGCATCGTGTCGCTTGGGTTTACCGAAGGTCGCGCTGATCCTGTCAACCATGGCACACCTGTGATTAAACGCAGTCATATTTTAGAGCATGCGGCAGGTGTCATTGTACTACTGACCGAAAAATCAGACGTTGGCCAAGCACTGGTTGGCTCGATGCCAGAAAAAGCCGATGAGCTGCTCACAGAATGGCAAGCAAAATTTGACGATCGTTTATACTTTGCCATCAAGCGTACCAATCGCTCAGGCGAAGATGCCTTTATTAGGGCGGCCATTCACTCAGGTGCCAAACACAACATTCCTATCATTGCCCACAACGATGTGCGTTTTTTAGCGCAAGATGATTTTGATGCGCATGAGGCTCGCGTGTGTATCGCAGGCTCTTATGTCTTAGCAGACCCCAGCCGCCCGCAGACCTATTCAGATGAGCAGTATCTAAAAACCCAAGACCAAATGGCGCAGCTGTTTGCTGATATTCCGCAAGTGGTTGATAACACTTTAAGTTTGGCTACCCGCTGCAATGTAACCTTGACGCTAGGCATTAATGTATTGCCCGATTTTCCTGTCCCTGAAGGCGAGACGATTGAGTCGTTTTTCCGTGCAGAGTCCCAGCGCGGTCTTGAGCGGCGCTTAGATAAGCTCTTTCCAGTCGAGGCACGTACAGATAACTGGAGCGACTTTCGTCAAAGATACGACGAGCGCCTAGTATATGAGCTGGATATTATTCTATCGATGGGCTTTCCCGGTTACTTCCTTATCGTAATGGACTTTATCCGCTGGGCGAAAGCCAACGGCGTACCCGTAGGTCCTGGACGTGGTTCTGGTGCAGGGTCTCTGGTCGCCTACGCGCTCAATATTACCGACCTTGACCCTATTCATTATGATCTGTTATTCGAGCGCTTCTTGAACCCTGAGCGGGTATCCATGCCCGATTTCGATATCGACTTTTGTATCGAGGGTCGCGATCGCGTGATTGACTATGTGGCGCAGACCTATGGTCGTGATGCGGTCTCACAGATTATCACCTTTGGTACCATGGCCGCAAAAGCGGTGGTGCGCGATGTGGCACGTGTACAAAGCAAATCGTACTTTTTGGCTAATAAAATATCCAAACTGATTCCCAAAACACCCGGCATCACCCTCAGCCAAGCGCTTGAGCAAGAGCCACAGCTCAAAGACTTAATCTCTAACCCTGATAACATGGACTATGAAGATGCTATTGAGATTTGGGAGATGGCAATTAAGCTTGAAGGTGTCTGCCGAAATGTCGGCAAACATGCTGGTGGTGTACTGATTGCACCGCATAAGATCACGGACTTTAGCGCGATTTATTGTGATGATGATGGGCACCGTGTCAGTCAGTTCGATAAAGACGATGTCGAAGCGGTCGGTCTGGTAAAATTTGACTTTTTGGGTCTACGTAACTTAACCGTTATCAACGCAGCGGTTGAGAACATCAACTTGCGCCGTGTCAAAGAAAACGTGCCCGCCTTAGTTTTAGAAGACTTACCATTAGACGATGTCAAAGCCTACAAATTACTGCAAGATGCCAAAACAACAGCCGTCTTTCAGCTAGAAAGTATGGGCATGAAAAAGTATCTGGCCAAACTACAGCCGACCAATATCGAAGATGTGATCGCCATGTGTGCGCTCTATCGTCCCGGCCCGCTTGATGCAGGTATGGTAGAGATGTATATCGACCGTAAGCACGGCCGTGAGGAAGTCATTTATGACCATCCCAATCTCGAACCGATTTTAGAAAACACTAACGGCGTTATCGTTTATCAAGAACAGGTCATGCAGATCTCACAGGTGATGGCAGGCTATAGCTTAGGCGGTGCTGATATGCTGCGCCGTGCGATGGGTAAGAAAAAACCTGAAGAGATGGCAAAGCAGCGCGATATCTTTGTGACTGGGGCAACTTCGCAAGGTATCGACGAGGTCACCTCAGGCGGCGTGTTTGACCTAATGGAAAAATTCGCAGGCTACGGCTTTAACCGCTCGCATTCTGCCGCTTACGGGGTGCTCGCCTACCAAACGGCTTATCTAAAACAGTACTACCCTGCCGAGTTCATGGCAGCGGTATTAACGTCAGATATGAACAATACCGACAACGTGGTGTTCTTTATCAATGACTGTCGCGAAAATTTTGAGTTGACGGTGGTCAATCCATCGGTCAATCGCAGTGAATGGCACTTCGTCGCGGATACCCCGACCAATATTATTTATGGTCTTGGAGCGATTAAAGGCGTGGGCGAAGGGGCTGTCGAGTCGATCGTTAATGCCCGTCGCACTGATGGTCCTTTTAAAGACTTATATGATTTCTGCCGCCGTGTGGACATCAAAAAGGTCAATAAGCGTACTCTCGAAGCATTGGTTAGTGCAGGCTGTTTTGATGACTTTGCCGCGACGCTACGACCCGACTTACCAGCCGATGCAGCTTATGAGATTCGCGGTGCATTGATGAGCCAGCTACCAAGCGCGGTACAAGCTGCTGAGCAAGATCGGCAAAATAATGAGCTTGGCATGATGGACTTGTTCGGTGAGATGGATGGGGTCGTTGCCGCGCCGCCGCTCGTGATGACGCCTGAGCTGATTTGGGGTGACAAGCATCGCCTAAAAGCGGAAAAAAACACTTTAGGGTTGTACCTAACGGGTCATCCAATTAATGAATACTTGGATGAGTTAAAACGCTATACCTCAGGCGCTCGCCTCAATAAACTGGCAGATACTGGCTACAACGGCAGCTGCTATTTTGCAGGACTCATTATAGATATCGCAAACTTCGGTAATCGCAACGTGATTACGTTAGATGATGGCACATCAAGGCTAGAAGTCAGTTGCTACGCTGAGCGATTCAACCGTGTCAAAGAACAATTGAAAATCGATGAAGTCGTCATCATCAAAGGCAGCATCCGCGAGCGTGACGGGCGCTTGTTTGCGCGCCTTGATAGCGCCATGAGTATGGTCGATGCCCGCTTGCGTTGGCTCAAAAAAATCAGTATCAAAGTTCATGGCAATGACATTGACCTGCTCACGCGCTTGCAGCCATTACTCAAGTCAGCCCAAGCTGACATCATACCTGAACCGCGATTAACTTATAATCAAGAACAAGACGAACAAGGCGGTGCTGGCAGTAACGCCTACGATCCTGCCATGGGCGGCAGCTTATATGATGAAAATGGCAATGATCTGTTGGCGCTAGAGAACGATATGAACCATGATGCAATGAACCAAAACGGCATGCTCCAAAGTTATGCAAACAATGCATTAAGTAATACGGATGCCTCTATCAATGACAACTGCTTACCACTTGGACTAAGCATCTATGACGTATATGGTATTGCCAATGTAGGACTATCCGAGCACTGGCGCGTCTACCCAAATGATGACAACTTGCAACAATTGAAGACTTTAGTGAGTGAAGATAATTTACACTTTCATTACAGCTAAAATGCACAATACCCCAAAAATTTACTATAGTAATCTTACCGCTTTAACTTTTAATAATCGGACAAAAACAATGACTGACATGACAAATAATAATACAACTGGTCAGACTGATGAAGAGATTGTCAATCATGAACAGTTTGAAGACATGCGTGACTTGCTAGAAGAAGACTTTGTCGATTTGATACATGTATATTTCACGGACAGTCGTCAAAGAATTGAGACATTACGTAGTGCCCAGCAAGAGAATGATAACGCTACCGGCTTTGAGGCAGCTCACGCTCTAAAAGGGGCAAGTGCAAACTTAGGTACCACTCAATTAGTCCGCCTGAGCAGCGAGCTACAAGAGTACTGCCGTGAGCGCCATATCAGTGAGCACGCAGATCTGATTGAAAACATCGCTGGCGCATTACAACGCGCCGAACAAGAAATCAATCAAAGACTGGGGCAATAATGAGTAACGACGCTTTATTATCTACTGAGCACGCCCGTACAGTGAATAATTATCTTAACTGTCTACAAGTCGTTATGGTCAATACGACTCTACCTGCTAATATTGGCTCTGCTGCCCGTGCCATGCATACTATGGGCTTGTCTCGCTTGACAGTCGTCGATCCCAAACTACCGATTGATGATACCAGTGTCTCACATGCAGCTGGTGGCAGTGATCTGTTGTCCGCTGCTGTGATTGCGCCTACCCTAGAGGCGTCTATCTCTGATTGTCAGTTGGTATTTGCTGCCAGTAGTCGCAGTCGTCATTTGCCTCGCCCTGTCGTGACACCCACACAGGCCGCCAAAATCATGTTTGACTTTATTGATGCACAAGCAGCTTTAAGTACAGATCATAGTGATACTTTATCTGCTGCGCCTTCTTGCAAGCCAAATATCGCTATACTATTTGGACGTGAAGACCGCGGATTGACCAATGAAGAATTGGCTTATGCAGACTATCACATTCAAATCGATGCCAATCCTGCCTATCCAGTACTAAATGTCGCCTCCGCAGTGCAAGTCATTGCTAGCTTTATTTTTGCTTATGCTCAGACACACGTTCAGACAGCAGATGATTTGGATACAGAGTCAGATGACACGACTCAGCCGACACTTGATGTGCATTTGCGTCAGCAATGGGACGAGCCTGCTATCACTCAGCAGCAATTACAGCAGCTCACCCAGCGTACTACGGATCTTATGATCAATCGTGGTCTGGCAAATAGCGAACATCTAAAATCATTGCCATCGCGGCTGTCTCGACTTGGGTCGCGTTTGCAGCTTGATCAAAAAGAGTATCAACTATTAAGTGCTTTGATTGCGAAACTCTCAAAAGACTAAGGTAAGTTATCGCTCATCACCTCAGTTTATTTGATAGCGCCTTACTATATTTTAGGGCATAAAGCTGTTATAACTTGAGAGAGACTAGCGGCTATACGTTTCCATTGTTATCCGAATATCATGACCACAGATGAGAGACCCTGCTATGTTAGCAGCGGTGCTCTATAGACAAATAGATAGGACGCTTTATGTCAGTGCCAGCCAAATTGTTCAAAACACTTGCCAGCATCAAAAAAGATCTAAAAGAAGATGTTGAAGCAGTATTTACCCGTGATCCTGCAGCACGTAATAGCTTGGAGGTTGTTTTGACCTACCCTGGTATTCATGCGCTGATATTGCACCGCGGTGCCCACTGTTTGTGGAACAACGAACAAAAATTGGCGGCGCGCGTCATCTCTTATGGCTCACGTATTATTACCGGTATCGAGATTCACCCTGCTGCCAAGATTGGTAAGCGCTTTTTTATCGATCACGGTGTCGGCGTCGTCATCGGTGAGACCGCTGAGATTGGGAACGATGTGACCTTATACCACGGTGTCACTTTAGGCGGAGTGTCTTGGAACAATGGCAAGCGACATCCAACACTAGAAGATGGTGTGACAGTCGGCGCTGGGGCCAAAGTACTGGGGCCATTCACTGTCGGTAAAAATGCCAAAATTGGCTCAAATGCAGTGGTGGTCAAACCGGTACCAGCAGGTGCAACGATGGTCGGTAGTGCGGCTCGTATGATCTCAGATTATCATGATGAAAAAGGCAACCCGCTTACGACTAAGGTACAAGATGCCAAGCAGCAAGAGAAAATTGCGAAAGCAGGTGACAGCAGCGAAGATCAAACAGCTGATACCACCCCTACCGCAAAACGTACCAATACCTTCCGCGCTTATGGTATCGACCCCTATTCACAAGACCCTGTTGCAGAAGCTTTTGCTAAAATGCTTGAGCACATTCAGCAATCAGAGAATCGCCTAGATCAATTGCAGTCAGCAATGTGCGATATCGACCCTAGCTTCTGCAAGAAAAAATACGATAAGCTGTGTCTAGAGGATTTAGATGTGATTGGTCGTGCTGATATTAACGAAGTAGAAGCAGGTACCGAGAAAAAATAATAGAAGTATTCAGACTTAACGTTCAATATTGACGATATTATGGCGCTTACAGAGAAGTAAAATGTACGCGCTATAATATTTTTATCAAATCACCCTTTACAAATTCGATTGCCAGCAGTCTGCCTATCAGACGTTACTGGTTCTCAAAACAATATTGGAAACGATAGATTGGCTATTGCTAACTCTTGAACCCCCCCCTCCTCATGCGCTTTAAACGGATAACGATCGGCCATTACTATCCAATCAGGCATTGGTTTGGATGCTAATTTTCTGCTTAGGCTATTTTCTACATTAGCCAATTTAATCATCAGAATATCAATATCCATTGTCACCCGCCGCACTTGATTCGGTTCAGTTTTTCGGCATCTATTACAGTCCCCTTCAAGAGATTTGAAGGTTTGCTGTAGTCGCTGCAGGCTCATTGGCGTTGTCAGTACTAGATGGACACATTGATTGGTATAGTCAGGTTTTGGCTGGTCTAAACTCGCGGTAAAGTCAGGATTTTGAAACGCTGTGGACAGATGTACTTTGCCTAACGCTGCTAAACGCTTTCGAGCAAGCGGAAGATATTTGTCAGCTTGATAGTTGCTACCCAGCGCTAACACTACCTCTACCACAGGCTGTGTCTGCAGAGTCTCAGGCTCGCCCTGTGTTAGCGTTTCTAAATCTATCGACGTTTTATGCGTCATCGGCTTGGCTGTCATTAGCGTCTTTAGTAGCTGACTCGTTAGCTGACGCTGGTGCATAGCGTGTTATTTGCACCCCGACCGCGTCGGCTTGAGTGATAGCAGTCGGCTTGGCAATACTTAACGTGATTTTTTGACAGTCGTACTTTGCAAATAGCTTATCAGAGATCTGACCTGCTAAATGCTCAAGTAGCTTTGCTTGTATCTCTTTACACCACTCGCTCACATCATCGCAGACTTCTTTATAGCTGAGTGCATCACTCACATCATCTGACAGTGCAGCAGCGCTAATGTCCGTCTCAAGTGCGATATCAATGAGCAACGGCTGGGTAATTGCGCGCTCCCAGTCAAAAACGCCAATTACCGCTTCAACTTTTAGACCCTTTATAAATACGACATCAGACTGTGTATGGAACATACGTCTATCCTTATTTGCGAATTTTTATTTGAGTGATAAATTTTTATCCAAAACTATTGCAAAGTTTCTTCGCGTAGGCGCGCCGCTTTTAACATTTTACTTGGGCGATGGCGCCAAAGGTCGATGCTAAATAGTAGCAGACCTAACCAAATCAAACCGAATACTGCTAAACGATGTAAATCGAATGGTTCTTTATAATAAAATACCGCCAAGAAGAAAATAAAGGTTGGCGTCAAATAGTTCATAAAGCTTAGGATACTATACGCGACAAGCTTGGTAGATTTATTGAACAACAGTAGCGGTATCAGCGTAATCGGGCCTGCAATCATAAGCAGCCAAATGTTTGAGCTAAACCAAAAGCTCAGCTGGTGACTGACCACATCAGACTGCCAAAACCACCACAAACATAACGGTACCAACATCGCTGTCTCAACAAACATAGCATCAACAGCAGTCAATGGCGTTTGTCGTTGAATAGTCCCGTAAGTACTAAAGCTAAACGCCAAAATCAACGATATCCACGGCAAACTGCCAATCATCACTACTTGAATGACGACAGAAAATAATGCAAACCCAATAGCAACCCACTGTAAAGGGCGCAAGCGCTCTTTGAATAATATCATTGATAATGCGACGCCTACCAACGGTCCAATAAAGTATCCCAAACTGGCCTCAAGGATACGGTCATGATTAACCGCCCACACATAGGTGAGCCAATTAGTGGCGATAATCAAACCAGATACTAGCGATAGCGCAATCCATCTTGGGTTCTTTTTGAGTGTCTCTATCCACCCCCAGCGTTTGGTAGCCACTAACACAATCAGTAGGCAGCAAAACGTCCAGACGATACGATGCCCAATGATCTCAGTCGCATCATAATCAGATAGTTTTTTGAAGTATAACGGAAATCCGCCCCAGATAAAAAACGCAATAAGCGCTGTAATGATACCGCGCCTGGTAGTAGTAATGGGAGCAACAGGTTTTTTGATGACATTTTGGGTAGTCATAATATAGGACAACTTTTTAGAGCAAAGCGCGCCATCACCTAGTTTTGATTGTTATTATCGACATCATGGTGAAAGCGCAGGGTTACTACAGTGAGATTATAAGGTAAAAAGCAATGTACTCATGCCAGTAGTGACATGAGTACATTGCTAACGATGTAATACTAAATTTTTATTGATGCGCTGTGTTGTCAATCAAGAAGATAACACTAACTGGCATTTGATGATCTATTGGGCACCAGTATCCAATTGATCAACGTCAATAGACATACCGATTTGGTTGGCAAGCGTCGCAAATCCTGGGAAGCTGGTGTTGACTGTCTCAACCCCTTCGATAGTAATTTGCTTGGATGCACGTAAACTGGCAACAGAGAAACTCATCGCAATACGATGATCATGATGCGAGACAATGTGACCACCACCAAAGACAGGTTGGCTATTATTTATATCGCCGTTCTCAGTAGCAGTGCCTTTGCCTTCAATAATCAGCCCATCATCAGTGACAGTACAATCGATGCCAAGCGTCTGTAAGCCTTCTGCCATTACGGCAATACGGTCTGACTCCTTGACGCGTAACTCTTTAGCCCCAGTCAATACGGTACGCCCTTGCGCACAGCTAGCCGCGACAAACAGTACAGGGAACTCATCAATTGCTAGTGGCACAAGATGCTCTGGTATGTCGATACCGACCAAGTTTGAGCTGCGAATGGTAATATCAGCCACTGGCTCGCCGCCAACGTGTGTCTTGTTACTTAGGCTAATATCTGCATTCATTAATTTTAGAATATCAATGACACCCGTACGTGTCGGATTGATACCGACTTGGGTCAACGTCAGTTCGCTATTTTGACTGATAGCAGCTGCTACCATAAAAAATGCCGCAGAAGAAATATCAGCAGGAACCGCAATATCACCACCTGTTAACTCACCGCCGCCAGTGACACTAATACGATTGCCTTCTACAGTCACAGGATAACCAAAAGCCGATAACATACGCTCAGTATGGTCGCGGCTGACCTCAGGCTGTGTGACGGTTGTCGTACCCTCTGCCCACAGGCCTGCTAGAAGTAAGCAGGACTTGACCTGCGCTGACGCAACTGGCATATCATACTCAGCACCTTGCAGTGGCTTACCGACTGTGTCACGACCAGTGATGCTCAGTGGCGCGGTGCCACTGTGACCCGTACTCTGAATCACTGCCCCCATAGACCGTAGCGGTGCCGCCACACGCTCCATCGGGCGTTTATTTAGACTGGTATCGCCAGTCAACACACTATCAAACGATTGCGCCGCTAAAATACCAGATAGCAGGCGCATACTGGTGCCTGAATTGCCCATATATAGTGGGGTCTTGCTTGGTTTTAGACCATTCATACCGACACCATGGATGATCAAGTTTCCATTGTCAGGACCTTCGATGGTGACGCCCATGTCACGGAATGCTTGTAGTGTTGCAAGAGCATCCTCTCCTTCCAAAAATCCGGTCACATTGGTCACGCCTGTGGCAAGACTGCCAAGCATGATACTGCGATGCGAGATGGATTTATCACCAGGGATCGCAATGGTGCCAGAGACAGTGTTGCTAGGGGTAATATTATAAGAAGCTGACATGGCAGAAGTATCCGTATAAGGGGTGCTGGCTAACATATGGCCAAAATGTCGCCGTGCGGCTTGCGCACGGCCTAAAAGTCCCATCAGGGCGGTTGAATCTTGATCAATGATGAGCTGGCGCATGGTTTGTAGATAGACACCATACTCATCAAGAGCGCTCACAATGGCGCTTTGATTGGCAAAAAATATATCATGCCACATTTTAGGGTCACTGGCGGCGATACGGCTAAAATCGCGAAACCCGCCAGCGGCATATCGAAACATATCTAAATTATCATCATGGCTCGCCAACTGCTCAACCAAGTTAAAGGCAAGCAAATGCGGTAAGTGACTGGTATGCGCCAATATACGATCATGGTGATCGGCTGGCATAGACATCACATTTGCGCCTACTGCTTCCCACAATAGACGCAACCTTGCGATTGACCTTGTGTTGGTAGTCGGTAGTTCGCAGACAATGACGCTATGGTTGACAAACAAGCTGGCGCGTCTGGCATGATACCCTGAATTTTCAGCCCCAGCAATCGGATGCGCAGGCACAAGCCCTATTGGCAACGAACCAAACACGACTTTTGCAGCATCAATGATATTGACCTTGGTACTACAAACATCCGTAATGATGCAATCGGTAGCAAGCTGTCCATCACCCATTGCTTGCTTGATATCGACAAACACTGCTTGTACTGCCTGTACTGGCACGGCAATGATAATCAAGTCACTGCCGCGAGCAACGTCTAGAAGGGTGGCGCTACCTGCATCCAATAAGCCGTGCTCAATAGCCTCAGCAATACTTGGTGCATATCTGTCCACTGCTACCAGACGCTCGCTTAGATTATTATCTTTGATGGCTTGCGCAAAGCTGGCACCAATCAGTCCAAGTCCGATCACACAAACTTGTTTAAACATAGGTTGGGGTATATTCAAAGACGGTCGAATGTTGTTTTTTTTCTGATGACTCACGGCTTTTCTCGTTGAACACGCTAAGATAAACTTAGATAAAGCATACCCTAGCGTTATAAAATTTAATGATTCATTATCATATTATTTGGTTAAAACCATCTATCAAGCAGCTTAATCTTCGGTCAATATAGAGCGCAGCGTATCTATCAAACGCAGATTGTCTTCAGCCAAACCTACCGTAATGCGTAGCCAGTTAGGGAGACCATAAGCTGCCAGTGGACGGACAATGACACCTTGCTCAAGTAGTGCTTGGTGAATGGAATCAGCGGTTATATCTTCCATCTCAACTTTTACCTCAACCATAATAAAATTGGCATGCGACTTCACAAAACCCAGACCTAACGCATCAAACTGCTTTTCTAACCAGCGCATTTGCTCGTCGTTCATCACACGAGTCTCTTCGATAAAGTCTTGATCAGCAAGTGCCGCTGCTGCTGCTGCTAGACCTACGCGGCTGACATTGAACGGTTGACGAATACGGTTTAATAAGTGCGCAACAGCGACTGAGCTTAGGGCGTAGCCCACGCGTAACCCTGCCAGTCCATAAGCTTTAGAAAACGTACGTACGATAACCACATTATCAAACTCATCTAATAGCGCGCGGTTATTACTCTCAGGGCTATACTCGATATAAGCTTCATCCAATACGATCAGTACTGAGGGTGGTACACTATCAAAAAATTGACGCAGCGCTTTTTGCGCTAGCTGAGTACCCGTTGGATTATTAGGGTTGGCAATAAAAACAATTTTGGTATTGGGATTATCCTGAACCGCTTGGCTCATGGCTTTTAAATCATGACCAAAACGCTGGGCAGGCACTTCAATATCTACAGCGCCTTGCATTTTCGCTAACATCGAATACACTACAAAAGCGTACTGGCTATAGACGATAGCATCATCAGTGCCAACAAAACTACGCGCCAAGATATCAAGCAAATCATCAGAGCCATTACCAAGCGTAATCTGATCAGCACTGACATCATTAAAGTCAGCCAAAGCTTGCTTTAGGTAATAGCCATTGCCATCAGGATATCGTGCCAGTTGACCCAATTGCTCGGTCACTGCTAGGGTCACACGCGGTGAGCACCCCATTGGATTCTCATTGCTAGCCAGCTTGACCACATCTGAAACACCATACTCGCGGGTCAACTCCTCAATCGGCTTACCTATTTGATAGGGTGTTAATGCCAGAATACTGTCATAAGCAGGCACAAGTGGTAATAAGTCTGATGATGTCAATTGAGAATCTTGCATGGTTCATCCCTAAATGTTGTCTCTAAATACTGCCTTTAAAATCTAAGACCCACTTATTGTATGTTCATACCAATAAGTGCTGCCTACATATTTTATAGGACGGCTTTTGGATACGAGCCTAATATGCGCAAATCTTTCACCAATGGGCGAATATCATTGATAGCCGCACTGACATTTGGATCATTGATATGACCATTCATATCAATAAAGAACACATATGCCCATTTATTAGGACGCTCAGGACGGGTCTCAATACTGGTCATCGATACGCCATGATAGGACAAAGGCTTTAATATCTCGATAAGCGCACCCGCTTTGTCGTGTGCTGACACAACGATAGAGGTTTTATCTTGACCAGATGGCGCGATGGCTTCATGACCGATGATTAGGAAGCGCGTGGTATTGCTTGGGTTGTCTTCGATGTTTGAGTAAAGCTTGTGCAGGTCATACTCTGCCGCTGCCACATCACCTGCAATCGCTGCTGAATGCCACTCGTTTTTTAGACGGCGGGCGGCTTCACCATTGCTCGATACGGCAACGCGCTCAACATTGGGAAAGTTCACATCTAGCCAATGGCGACACTGAGCAAGCGATTGCTGATGTGAGTAAATGCGGCTCAAGCCATCAATTTTGGTGTGTTCAGCAACTAAGAAGTTTTGATGAATCGGTAGCTCAACTTCACCAATGATCTTTAGGGTAGAAGATAAGAATCCATCCAAGGTATGATTGACCACCCCTTCTGAAGAGTTTTCGACAGGGACCACGCCATACATCGCAGTACCCGCTTCAACTTCACGGAACACATCCGTAATCGTCGTCATAGGCACGGTATCTGCGGCCTTACCAAAATGCTTGAGCGCGGCGGCATGCGTAAAGGTACCGACTGGTCCCAAGAAGGCAATGCGCTGCGGTGCTTCTAAATCCAAGCATACTGACATGATTTCACGGAACAAACGCGCCATTTTTTCGTCAGCGATAGGACCAGTATTACGCTCCATTACTGCTTTTAGTACTTGTGCTTCGCGCTCAGGACGATAAAAGATAGGGTTACTGGTATCATCAGTGGCAATATGGTTTTTCTTTACTGTAGCGACTTGCTGAGCCAGCTTGGCGCGGTTATTGATGAGTGTTTGGATCTCGCAGTCGACTGCGTCAATATTTTGACGAATATTGTCTAAAAACTCTTTTTCAGTTGCGGTATCGCTAGCGCCTGCGGTGGTTTGATTTAGATTGTCCATATTTTGATCTGGTGACTGCTCGCTCATTACCGCCCATCCTTTTTAGATTTTATCACTGTTAGGTATTGCTATTGTTTAGGTGTTAATACTGCTTAATCCTACTGTCTTTTATATACTTTAATTGCTAGGCGCCTCAATAATTAGGTGCCTCAATCATTAAGTATTTTAACTATTAGGCGCTTTGATTGTCTTTACATATCGATGATTATATACAATGTTATTTGTGTATAGCCCCATGATGGAGTCATTCGAAAGTCAGTTACGCATTAGCGTCATTTGCTGCTGATACTATATGTATCATCAAATACAGCTGCTCGACATATAGACGGCTCTACTATAACAAAAACTTGAGTCAGTGCCCATTCGTAAATGCGCATAAATATATCAATAGCCATTAATATTAGCACAGTTAAGGCACATAACAGCGTCGCACAGCACAACTCTGGGCAAACACATGCTCAAAACTGTGTTACAGTCTCAGTTCAGCTCCCTACCCTGCTATATATAAGAGGAGCATCATATCATTACCAAAAAATAGGATACCTGATGAGCGCATTACAACAGCTACGCACCATGACTACCATTGTTGCTGATACTGGTGACCTTTCGGCCATTGCACGTTTAAAACCTATCGATGCGACCACCAATCCAAGTCTAATTACCAAGGCTATGATTCACCCTGACAATCAAGGCATGCTATCAGAGACAATGAGCCGTCATAATGGTGACGTTGATGCCGTGATTGATGCACTGACCATTCAAGTGGGCTGTGATATTTTAGAGCTGATTGAAGGACGGGTTTCAACCGAAGTTGATGCGCGTTTGTCTTACGATACTGGGGCAACTATAGATAAAGCCCTCGCCTTTATGGACGCGTATCAAAAAGCTGGCGTCAACTCAGAGCGAGTCTTGATAAAAATGGCAGCAACGTGGCAAGGCATTGAAGCAGCACGCTATCTTGAGACCCAAGGTATTCACTGTAATTTGACTCTGTTGTTTGGACAACATCAGGCTATCGCTTGTGCAGATGCTGGCGTGACCTTGATTTCACCTTTTGTGGGACGTATCTTAGACTGGCAAAAACGCCAACAGAACCGTCAAAACGTACCAGCTTCTGATGACATGGGCGTACAATCAGTCAAGCTCATCTATCAATACTACAAACAGCATGGTTACCAGACGCAAGTAATGGGTGCCAGCTTCCGTTCGACTGAGCAAATTTTGGCATTAGCAGGCTGTGATTTGTTAACCATTGCGCCCAATCTCATTGATGAGCTAGCAACCATGGACACTGAGGTGACACGCCAGCTCTCGCCTAGTATGTCAATGGACGTACAAGCAATGACCCAAGTCAGCTTAACCCATGAGGAATTTAGCGCCGCCTACCAAAAAGATAAAGTCACACAAGACTTATTACCTAAAGGTATCGATGGCTTTATTGGTGCACGTGATGAGCTTGCCAAAGCACTAACTGCAATCCGTGGGTAATAAAAGAGACAAGATTCACACTGGTGTCACACAAAAGATATTTGCCTGCCCACAGTAAGTTGGCTATCATGAGCGACTTCAGATAACAAGAAGCAAGGCTTAAGTATGAAACGGCTATCAATGTTATTGGCAGGCAGTGCTTTAGCGTTCAGCGCCCATGCAGCCAATTGGGTAGAAGTGTCCAAGAGCGGCTCTGGATCGGTTTTTAGTTTAGATTTGGACTCTATTGAGAGCTCTGACATCAAGATCATTGATGAAAAAGAGGTCGAAAATATCACTGTCTCTATGCTAAGAACCTATCCTAAGCAAAAAGAAAAAGATACAGTGAAAGAAAAAACTATTCACCATAGTGACCAGCAGCTCCTGATTTCTTGCAAAGACGCCAGTTACTACAAAAGAGCTTATGTCAATTATGGCGCTGACAATAAGGTCATCAAGTCATGGCAATCAGAAAAACCCATACTGACCACTAAAGACTTTAAAGTCACGACACCAAAGACAGTCGGACGCACACTGGTTGAACGCGCTTGCAAAAGCTACGAACAAGACGAAGCATAATATATCAGACCAATCATAAAAAAAGCGCCCTGATTATTTTCAGGGCGCTTTTTTGTGGCTGACAGCAACGACTTACGATTGATCTTAGTCTTTTAGTATTGGTCTTAGGCTTTTAATACCGTATAGACGGGTACTGGAAACGCGCCATGCAGATCTACTAAATCTAATAATACCAACGCACCGACCACCGTATGCTCCGCTGATTGACACAGCTCATACGCTGTCGTCAGCGTACCACCAGTCGCCAAAATATCATCGACCAATAGTACACGCTCAGGTGGCAGATTGTTTTGCATCTCAAGTGTATCTTTACCGTACTCAAGCGCGTATGCCTTATTGGCAACAGGTGGTGGCAGCTTGCCGGGTTTACGGAGCAAGATCATACCTTTACCCAAACGGCCTGCCAACATACTGGCAAATACAAAACCGCGTGCCTCAACAGCGCCTAAACAGTCCACTTCATCCATCAAACCTTCTGGTAACGCATCAAGTAGTGCATCGATGACAGCATCAACATGACTGCGCAGTAACGGGGTAATATCATAAAAATCAATGCCAGGTTTTGGAAAGTCTGGTACTGTGCGAATAATCTGCCAAAACGGATGGTCAGTGTTGAGCATGGTAGTCGTCTCATTTTCGGTAGTGGCAGATGCGGCGGCGGCATTAATACTCATGTTAACCCTTAACTTATATGTTTATCTGGTTTGAATGATGAATGGGTATGGCTTCTATACTAATTGGTTAATCGTATATCAGCGTTCAATAACGGGTGACTCTGTGAATTTAGCGGCGATTATTATAGCATAACTGGCTTTCGTATTGCGGACTGGCGCCTTAGATTGTATTACATTACAGCAAAACAGAGCACATGCTAGCCTTGATAAAAGGCAAGTCATCTCAATATACAAGTGTAAACTTAACTATGAAAATAACGGTTATATGCTAAACTACGTGCGTTTTTGCAGTCTAATATGATGACTGTGATGCTACACATGAGTGTTTATGATGCACTATAACACTAGCAATGATCGATAGGACTATTTATGAAACGTTATGAATGTATTGTCTGCGGCTGGATATATGATGAAGCACTTGGCTGCCCTGAAGAAGGTATTGCACCAGGTACCAAATGGGAAGATATCCCTGATGACTGGACGTGTCCTGAGTGCGGTGTCGGCAAGCTTGATTTTGAGATGCTTGAGCTGTAATAGACGACCCTCTAATTAGGACACTTCATGACAAAATCAGATGACATCAATAGTGCCAAATTGCGTGAAACTTCAGACACAGATCTAGATAATACGCCAGATTTTTATCCAGCGCCTGAATGGCAAAAGTTTGGGGATCACCAATGGCGAGACTCCGATCTTAGCAAACACCTCTACCAAGCGATGATTGATATTGGTGATGGTATTGAGCTATGTATCGAAGCTGGCGGCAACCCCAACAATCCACCTTTGTTAATGATTATGGGGTTGGGGTCGCAAATGGTATTTTGGCCGGATAATTTTATCAAACGCTTTATTGATGCTGGGTTTTTTGTGATTCGTTTTGATAATCGTGATATCGGCCTGTCCTCTAAAGTTCAGATCGATGGTCTGCCTCGTATTAGTCAGCTCAAAATGATGATGCGTCTACAAACGGGGCTGTCAAATAAGAGCACTCAGGTTGCCTATAACCTGACTGATATGGCAGAGGACACTGCGCGTCTGATTAAAGTTCTAAAACTCGGTAGAACGCACCTGCTTGGTGCCTCTATGGGCGGTATGATTGCACAAATCGTGGCCGCGCGTTATCCAAGTTTGGTTCAGCGTATGGCACTGATGTTCACCACAACCAATCGTGCTTTTTTAAAACCGCCAAAGCCCAAGCAGCTATATACTCTCATCAATCGCCCAGAGAGTCACTCTGAGCGTGATATCGTACGCCATAGCGTTTGGTTTATGAAGACAGTTGGTACGCCAGGTCATGTCAATGTACGTATGGTGCGCGAAATTGCCAAAATCCGTTATCAACGCAACTTTCATCCCCTTGGTACTGTACAGCAGCTCAATGCGATCTTGGCATCAGGCTCTATCAGTCGCTTCAGTAAGCAAGTCAAGGCACCGACTATCGTACTGCACGGCAGCGCTGATGGGCTATTACCTGCATCACAAGGCCGAGTAGTTGCTAAGACCATTCCTAATGCTACGTTTCATCTGATCGAAGGCATGGCGCATGATATTCCAGAGTACTATCAGCCTTATATGGTCGATTTGATCAGCAATCACTTGTCAGATAAATAACCATTTGTCTATGATAAAGAGCTGACGAATAGCTGTTGTACAAAAGAGTGTAAACCTTATCAATCACTGATGGGGTTTACACTCTTTTTTTGCCTACTTATATAAGCACGGCGCTGCTCTACTCACAGCTAATAGCAGTACCCTCTTTATCAATACACATCTTATTGCCACTTTTTAGGTTACCAATCCATGCTTTGCCATCCGTGAATAAAAACGACGGCTTGCCTTTGTAGCTATCATTGGCCAATACCCCATCATTGGTAAAGCGAAAAGGAATCACCAGCTCACCGCCAAGATTCACAAACCCCCACTCATTACCAATACGTACACCAGCTAATTGCTCAGAAAATGCTCGGGCTTCATCAAATGAATAAGTAATCATCGTAACGCCACTATCATCTACAAAACCCCACTTTCCATCTTGCTGTCGGGGTTGCAACGTCGTAAAGGGTCTAGGTGTGGGTCGCTCCGATTGTGATGATGATACATTGGTATTGCTAGACGTGGTCGGTTGTTTAGTTGTCTGACTGCTACTCCGAGCGTTTGGATCGTTAGCTGCATTGCCGTTTTTGTCCAACCAGCTGGTTGTGCTGTTTTTGCGGACGCGCGTCACACCATTACGATAGTCATCGATCTCATTGATTGCGGCTGAAAACGAGACAACGGTACTGTTGGACGTATCAATAACGCCATAGTTGCCGTCCTTTTTTACCACGATACGCCCATCGGATACTGGGCGCGCCCATCCTTGGTTTCCTGTGATCATATCGTACATTACCGGTATAACCTCACGGCCCTGCATATTGAGATAACCGACATGGCTGTTGCGTAGCACAGGTAGTAGACCGCCTGATATCTTATTGGCATCAACTTTTTGATAGCGTGATAAGTCGACAACTCTTTTACCCTTGCTATCAATCAAAGCCACTGGTGCACCAAAGTCTTTCTCTGCTAAAAAGTAACGACTACTAGCCGTACAGGAGACATTTTTGTAGTAGCTTTTGGGAAGCTTACAGCTGGCTGCTTGTGCGCTTGGTATCAAAAGTACAGCACTAGAGAGAACACCAATAGCAACGCTAAACTGCGATACTCTTAGGGAAGATTTAGAAATCACATTTGACGGTATATTTGACAAAAAATGTCGGAGCATGAGCAAACCTAGGCAAATAATATAGAGTGTTTGGTATAGCACATTGAGCGCTAGCCACATCATAAGGCATTAGACTAACAAATAGTCATGTGCACGCCAACGCCATTCCTGTAAGGATGTGACTCGATTATATAAGCGCTGTTGTATAAATATCAACACCGCCACATAGCGCATAAACTCTCAAATAGTGTATAAATTCTTAAAAACTTGAACTTTTGGAAATTAATGCTCGTGAATGTCTGACTTTGTATCTGCCCTTTATTTAAGCACTTTCACTACCTATCGTAGTAATCTTTCTAAAACTAAAATAAATTTTGGTTTTACCATTTCATTTCTCGCCTAAAACCACGACAATATGCCTTTGGTCAACCGACATATGTGCCGACTAAAATAATAATATAAGGACGATTTATGGCAATTGCTTCTTCACGCGCCGCCCCTATTGGCTTGGTTATTGGTTGTATTATTTTTGGCTTGGGCAGTCTGATTGTCGCTCATGTCGATATCGGTGGCTGGGCGATGTCGTTTTGGCGACTGGCCATATCAGGTGTCGTATTTGCCTTTTTAGCCAAAATAATGGGACAACGAATACCTCAATCAAGGCGTGCTATTTTTTATGGTTTGTTATCAGGTGCCTTTTTGGGATTAGATTTGGCGCTTTGGCACGAGAGTATCTATGCCGTTGGTCCTGGTATCTCGACCCTACTCAACAGCTTACAGATCTTTTTCTTGGCGGCAATCGGGTTCTTATACTTCAATGAACGCCAATCTATCGTACAGATCATCAGTTTGTTTTTGGCGATGTTGGGCGTGGCCATGATTGGCAGTCCTGAGTTTGCGCATAATACAGCTGCTACTTGGGGCTTTGTCACCGGTATTGTCTCAGGCGCGATGCTGGCCGCATCAATGACCTTTATTCGTAAGACACACGATACCGAACCTGTACCAATCTTTATGCTGATGCAGCTGATCAGTGTTGGCGGTGTTTTAGCGATGATTATACCGATGTTCGTATTTGATACTGGTCATATATTACCCAATACATGGTCTGAGATTGGCTGGGTACTTGTTTACGGTACAGTGATGCAGTGCTTGGCATGGGGTCTGATTGCCTACTCGATTCCGAAGCTGTCTCTGGCACTGACTGGGTTATTACTATTGACTGAACCTATCGCCGCTCTCGTGATTGATTACAGTTGGCTGGACAAACCCATCAATAGCTTACAATGGGGCGGCGCCTTATTGACTATGTTTGCTATTTATTTAGGATCACTGAAACCCAAGCCTCGTGCACTACGTCGTTATGGATTTTTCTCAAAATTTTATAAGCGGGACTATAAGTAAAACTGCGTTTTTGACTGAATACGGTCAGCCAATAAAAAGTGCCCACACTATCAATAGTATGGGCGCTTTTTATTGGCATAATAGACTGTATTACTTATTTAAGCATTTCAGATTTACTTATTATATAGTCTAATTATTTAGCCAATGATTGCTTAGTTGCTTTGGTCTCAGCGCTTTGGTTAAATAACGCATTTAATACGATAGCAGCCAAAGTAGCCGTACCAATACCGCCCAGATCAAAACCACCTAAGTGCAAGCTAAAGTTTCCCGTACCCATGATTATGGTCACTGCCGCGATAATGAGGTTGCTGTTTTTACTGAAGTCGATCTTGCTGTCTATCCAGATTTTTATGCCCGCCACCGTGATAAGACCAAATACCACAATAGACGCACCGCCCAATAACGCAGCTGGTATCGTTTGGATAATCGCCCCAAACTTTGGTGATAGACCCAATATAATTGCAACGATACCTGCAACGACAAATATTGTTGTGCTATATACTTTGGTAACTGCCATCACACCAATATTTTCCGCATAAGTGGTTACCCCTGTACCACCAAATCCAGCCGAAAAAGTCGTAGCCAAACCATCCGCCAAAAACGCTCGACCCATATAAGGGGTGACACGAGCCTTAGTCATGCCTTCTACTGCCTTAAAATGCCCTAAATTTTCAGCTACCAAAATAAAAGCAACAGGAGCAATTAAAATAATAGCGCTCATCTCAAAACTTGGGGTATGAATACTGGGTAACCCCAACCATGAGGCAGCGGCGACCGTACTAAAATCAATTGGCGTACCAAACCCTAAAACATTGGTCATGACAAAATAAGCAAAATAGGACAGCACCAAACCTACCAGTAATAACAGACGACGTAACATGCCGCGCGTAAATATCGCTACACTGCTAATGAGTAATACCGTCAACGTGGCCATCCACGCATCAAACTGATTGGCAGAGACACCCTGAATGGTCACTGGTGCCAAATTCAGACCAATAATCATAACGATGGCACCAGTCACAATGGGCGGCATCAAACGCTCAATCCAGCCTGTACCCGTCTTCATCACCAGCAAACCAATTAGCGCATAAATAATACCGCAAGCCATGATGCCGCCTAGCGCGACATTCAAATTATCATTGAACCCTGCCCCTGCATAAGCGGTCACCGCAATGACGGGCCCAATAAACGCAAAGCTCGATCCCAAGTAACTTGGCATACGTCCACCAGTGATCATAAAGAACATCACCGTACAGATACCAGACATCAAGATAGCTAGGTTAGGATCAAACCCCATCAATAATGGCGCAAGCACGGTCGCACCAAACATTGCAAACGTATGCTGTATCCCTAGCAAGACACTCTTTGATGGTGGCAGATATTCATTAATACCAACTGGATCACGGTCTAAGTTACCTTTGTAGGCTCGCCATGTCGGAAACCAGCGACCATTTTCAAAATCTGGATTTTTTGGGTAGTTTATGGCTGCGGAATCAATACCTGCAGCCTCTAATGCATTGTGAGCTGACTGATCTTGAGCGCTGTTCTCTGGAGCTGATGATGGGTCTTTTTGTGATGGCATGCGCGCTTGTCCTATGTGAGCTGAGCTAAAGTAATAGGCTAAAATAACTAATGAGATAAAAACTGAATGAGGTTGATAGACTGACCAACAAAACCGCGTAAGTTACAGATGATTTAAATCGAAGAAACCTAATGTCCCCTATCAATAATATGTCATCTTAATTCATTCATTTATGTTGTAATATGACAAACCAAAAGTATTATTTGGTATGATAGCCAAGTCTTGATAGCTGCATAAGGTTGAAAATTGTTGTCAAAAACATACTTACCCTTTTGCACGCTAGCATACTCAGTAGCGATATTTACTTACAGGATGTTACATAGTCGTTGACTCCGAGCATGATAGCGGAGTTTCAAAATAAATAAAAGTTATTATTCAGTCATCACTTGTACTCTTTCGTGTTAAACCTTTTATAGACAATGTCTCGCATACCCCTATTAATGGTGGCTGCGGGCGATAACCGTCTGTTGTATTCTCAATAAAAGCGCTCAATGTAATCGTGAGGATTGCTAAGGCTCTTAAACTTTTCGGTAACTTATTATGATTAGTGTTTTTGATTTATTTAAAATCGGAATTGGTCCATCAAGCTCACATACTGTCGGGCCAATGGTAGCCGCCAACCTGTTTTTGGACTCATTAACCAAACAGATAGCATTGACTGCCGTTGCTAAGATAGAAATCGAGCTTTATGGCTCGCTGGCAGCAACAGGAAAAGGGCATGCTACGGATACGGCCATATTGCTAGGGTTACTAGGTCATACGCCAAGCACTATTGATACGCGCATGAGTAGTGACTACTTATCTCCTATTTTTTCTGAAAAAATATTGAATGTGTCAGGTACTCACACCATTGCCTTTGATACAGAGCAGGATATTCATTGGTACGATGACACTGTATTGCCCTACCATCCTAACGCACTGACACTGCGTGCCATATCAAACGATGGCACTCGCTATCAACAGACCTACTATTCGATTGGGGGCGGCTTTGTTATCAATGAAGAAGATGCTACCGACCCAGACGAAGATCATGCCAGCCCAACCATCGATAGCGTGCCTTACCCGTTCAACAACGCAGCAGAACTTCTAGAGCAATGTCGTCAGCATGACTTGAGTATTAGCGAATTGGTACTGGCAAATGAGTGCCACTTCCATGATAAAGCAGAGATATTTGCTTACTTAGATAGTATTTGGGAGGTCATGCAAGACTGTGTAAAGCAAGGCTGTGAAAATGGTGGTATCTTGCCAGGTGGCTTAGATGTTAAGCGCCGTGCACAAGACTTGTACGGTCAACTGTGTGCTGAAAAAGATCAGCCTATCACTAAAACGGATAAACTCGCCGCTATGGATTGGGTAGACTTATACGCACTCGCCGTCAATGAAGAAAACGCCAATGGCGGTAAGGTCGTGACAGCACCAACTAATGGCGCCGCAGGTATTATCCCTGCCGTACTGCACTATTACCGTGACTTTTTGCCCAACTATAGCCAAGACGGCGTCCGCAAATTCTTGTTGAACGCTACTGCTATCGGTAGTCTAATCAAACAAAATGCATCTATATCTGGTGCCGAGGTCGGCTGTCAAGGTGAAGTAGGCTCTGCCTGTGCGATGGCAGGATCTGCATTAGCAGAAATTATGGATGGCACACCAGCCAAGTGCTTAAACGCCGCCGAAATTGGTATTGAGCACAACCTAGGCCTAACCTGTGATCCTATTGGCGGTCTGGTACAAGTACCTTGTATAGAGCGTAATGCGATGGGTGCGGTCAAGGCAATTAATGCTGCACGCCTAGCTTGTAGAGGTAATGGCCAGCACTTTGTCTCTTTGGACAAAGCCATAGAAACCATGAAGCAGACAGGCGCAGATATGTCTGATAAATATAAAGAGACTGCACGTGGTGGGCTTGCTGTTTATGCTGATAACAGAATTCCTACTGCCACTCGAGGTGTTAGTGTCAACTACAGTCAATGCTAATCTGAGTTACCGGTTGTGCTAACGGTGAATCGTAATCGTTAACAGTGATAGCAATAAAAAAGACCTCTAAAAAATTAGAGGTCTTTTTCATGAACAGCATCGTAACGCTAAATCATGACGTTAAGTATTAGAATTACTCAGCAGTTTTCGAAACCACTTCGTTTAGAATCCAGACAGGCTGCACCATATTTGATCCTTCAGCAGCGACTGCTTCTTGGCGTACATCTAAAACATAGCGATAGTTTGGCTCGTAAGTAAAGCCTTGAATGTTACCATTTAAAGTTGTGTAGTTTTTCTGATAGGTTTGACGATACTGTAAGCACTGTGACTCTACCATGCTGCCATCTGTTGCAGTCAGATCACAAACTGCTTTACGCGGTGCAATTTCTACTTCAAAACTTGGGATATTAACCACTTTTACGTTCATAGGCTGTCCTTCCACAACCATTGTACGCTCGTCATCCATGCTCATAGTAGAGCAACCAGAAAGGGCAAAAGTTGTCATCAATGCTGCGAGTGCTAGTTTTTTCATTGTGTATTCCTCAAGTGAGTGGTAATAATTATTTATTGTGTGTCTAGATTTATTATTGAAACTATTTTTCTATGGCAGTGATATTGCTAATTAATCGACAGCAATCAAAAAATATTTCTTTTCAAAAGACTTCTTTTTATCATCAAAATAACAAGTGCCATTTATTTACTTAGGCAAGTATATGCTGCAAACCAACTTACTCTCTACGACTGCTTTGTAAACTAACGTCAGCTTTTGCAACTCATGTTAATAGTATGTATTAAATAACAGAGTGTTTTGATACTCGGCTTACGTTAGAATGCAAAAAGGATTAGAAACCAAAAAGGCCAAAGCAACGTTTGCTTTGGCCTTTCTTGGACGTATTTGAATATTATTTTGAGTTAAGCTTGTTAGCTACGATAATCCGCATTGATCTTGACATAGTCGTATGACAAATCACAGGTATATACTGTATCGCTAGCCTCACCACGAGCAAGATCAATATGAATAGTAATCTCAGCGCGGCTCATGACAGCTTTACCTGCCTCTTCCGTATAGCTCGGCGCAACACCACCATTTTGGCAAATCATGACCTCATCTAAATATACATCAACTTGCTCAGTGTCTAGGTCGTCGATACCCGCATAACCAACTGCTGCTAGGATACGTCCCCAGTTTGCATCACTTGCAAAAAAGGCGGTTTTTACTAGCGGTGAATGCGCCACTGCGTAAGCCACATCGCAGCACTCTTGCGTGGTCTGACCGCCAGTTACCTTGACCGTCATGAACTTAGTCGCGCCCTCACCATCACGTACAATCAACTGTGCCAGACGCACAAAGACTTGGGTCAATGCGTCAAAGACAGGCTGATAATGCGGATGTGCTGGACTATCAATCACATCTGAGCTGGCAGCCCCTGTTGCAATCAATACACAGCAGTCATTGGTTGAGGTATCACCATCGACGGTAATGCGATTAAAAGACTGCTCACTAATAGCGCTCAACATCTCTTGCAATAAATCAGCGGCAATATTGGCGTCCGTTGCTACGTAGCCAAGCATGGTTGCCATATTTGGGCGTATCATGCCTGAGCCTTTTGACATACCAGTGATATGATAACTGGTACCTGACACCTCAATCTTTTGGCTAGTAAGTTTAGGAATAGTATCTGTCGTTCGAATACCATTAGCGGCAGCCAGCCAGCTATCATCAGCTAAAGTTGCCAACGCATCATCTAAACCCGCAATGACTGCATCACTATTTAACGGCTCGCCAATCACACCAGTAGAAAACGGCAATATCGCATGAGTATCTACGCCTGCTTTATCAGCTAAGGCTGTACAGATGTCAACGGCGCGGCGTTTGCCATCAGCGCCTGTACCTGCATTCGCATTACCAGTATTAGTGACTAAATAACGAGGACTGGTCTTGGCAAAGTGCTCACGTAATATGCGCACAGGTGCGGCACAGAATGTATTTTTGGTCGTGACAACTGCCGTGGTCGCTTGTTCCGCAATTTCTATGACAACCAAATCATCACGGTTTTTGTAGCGCACGCCTGCTGCGGTCGCACTGAGTCTAATGCCGTCAATCGGATAGATGGTATCAGGTACTGCTACATTTCCAACAGCCATAATAAAATCCTTACTTTTTAATTGTTATCGTTGTTTTTAAGGGTAACGTAATAAACACTATAGGTATATTACGGTTTTTTTAGATCAAATGCCGACCAAATTGGTGCGTGGTCAGAGGGCTTTTCCATAGCGCGTAGCTCATAGCTGATTCCAGCATCGATACACTCACTAAGAAGATCAGATGTGCACAGAATATGATCAATACGTAAACCGCGCTTAGGCTCATCATTAAAACCGCGACTGCGGTAATCAAACCAACTATATAACTCTGTGCTCTCGGGATAATGCAAACGGTATGTGTCAGTCAATTCACGTGACATCAATGCTGAATACCACTCACGCTCTTCTGGCAAAAACGAGGTCTTTCTATTTTTCAACCAGCGCTTTGCATTAACCTCACCAATACCGATATCGGTGTCTTCTGGTGCAATGTTCATATCACCCATCACAATGAGTGAGCGACCTTCTGCCTTTAGCGTATCAATATAAGCCATCAAATTGGCATAATAAGCGCGCTTCATTGGAAACTTGGTCGGATGATCTTGACTCTCTCCTTGTGGAAAATAGCCATTGAGCACATCTATCTCACGCCCTTCAATCTCATAGCGCGCATGGATAAAACGCTTTTGCGCCTCTACATCTTCACCAGGAAAACCTTTTTGTACAAATATAGGGGCAGTTTTCGATAGTAGTGCCACACCATAATGTCCTTTTTGCCCAAAATACTCTACGTGGTAGCCCAAGCTTTCTATATTATCAAGTGGAAACTGATCATCATGAACTTTGGTCTCTTGTAGACCCATGACATCAGGATCGATTACTTCACGCACCGCCTCAAGCTGATGCTGGCGAGCACGGATACCATTGATATTAAAACTGACAAAACGGGTCATAAAATGTCCTATACTGATTGGTTAAAATACGATGCTAATAAAAACGAATGCGCTATAAATGTCTATGATAACAGACCTCGTCTGTTCGAGCAGTTGCATGGCCTTATATCTTGAGCTAGAGTAGCTCTTATTATAAATATAATAGACGTTTTTTTATTGGCACAAACATATATAGCGTCTTCATCAAACAATACTTATTAGAATACTGAGCACTATTATGACAATGACTGATCAAAAAAATAAAAATGCCGCCCTTAATAACACAGCCCCTAATAACAATATCGAACCACTATTTGCTAAAAACTATAACGTCTACATCAACCACACTGATGCTGGCGGTATAGTTTATCATGCCAACCATCTAGTATTTTTTGAAAACTGTCGCCGCGATTGGTTTACCAAGCTGGGTCTAAATGGTTATTTTTTGCAGACTGATGATGGCGATGTACAGCATTTTGTCGTGAGTCAGGCAGATTTACAATACAAAAGAGCCATTCTCTTAGATGAAATCATCAGTGTCCGTATCGATAAAGTAGAGCTAAAACCTGCCAGCATGATATTTTATCAAAGCATTCATCGAACCCTATCTGATGATGACACTGCCAAAACAACCCGTAGTCAGCTATTAAGCAGCGCCAAGATCGTCATCGCCTGTGTACAGAATCTTGTCAAACCAGAGCCAATGGCCAATGAGCAAACAGACAATAACAAAACTGACACGACAGTGAATACCACCCCAATGCGCCCTATTCGTGTACCAAAACAACTGCGCGATAGTATTGGGCAAGCGATTAGCGCGCAAATGAGTGGACACCAATAGTACTTTATGAGTATCGATAGTGATAAGCCATTACTTGCATTTGAAAATCTCTGGGTATATGGCAGACGAGCAGTCAGCATGTCTGATAATGAAGCTACAACAGGCACGCGAGCAAACGCTTTTACTTTGCAAAAAATATATCAGAACTGGTCAGATAAGCTAAAGAACAATACGACGCCCGATGACCGGACGACTCATAACAGCGCACTAATCAGTGGCGCAAGCGGCGAGCTACATTCAGGTCAAATAACTGTTTTGACAGGGGCTTCTGGTAGTGGGAAATCCGTATTGTTACGCGTGCTTGCAGGGTTACTGCCAATGAGTGCTGGTGTTATTCTCTTACAGAGTAGCAGTGCGCCTATTGGCAGCAACAGTATTGAAATCATTGAGCCTACAGAATGGCGCAAACAAGTTGCTTTACTTGCTCAGCACCCGCAACTGATGGAAGGCCGTGTCCTTGACAACCTAAAGATGCCTTATCAACTGCAAGCACATCAATCTCAAAGCTTTGATATCGACTGGCATATTACGCAACTTGAGACGCTTAATAGAAATGCAGGATTTTTGCAGCAAGACGCTTATCATTTGTCTGGTGGTGAGCGTCAACTCGTCAATACGTTGCGTCTATTACAACTGAATCCAAGAGTGTTATTACTAGATGAACCAACAGCTGCACTAGATGTTGATACCTCAGCGCAATTGGTAACTCTGTTGATGAGCTGGTTACAGACCAATAAACAGCGCACGTTATTGTGGGTCACTCACGATACCAAAGATATCATGCCGCTGGCTAATAGACATTGGCAAATGCAGGCGGGTGTCTTAACTGAGATATCTTGAGACAATTATCCAACGCTAGATAAGCAGTTTAATCCCCCTTGCCCCCACTTTTTTACTCGTTTATTTTTTCATATCTAGAGTTGATCCAATTTAAGAGTGCTACAAGACAACCGAGTACAGATATATATGTCATACTTCAAGCGAGGTTAACGCTGTAGCTCTTTTATAGTGGATCGACAATATAATGAGCACCTATGATTGGTACAGATGATATGCAAGTATTACTAACTTATGGTGATATCACTCTTGCCAGCGGTCTAATTATTATCGTGCTTTTGGTGTCATGGCAGCTGCGCTTAAAACTGACAAAGACACTCTTAATCGCGGCTGTCCGTACCATCGTACAGTTGAGCTTTATTGGTCTGATCCTGGCGTGGATTTTTGCACGTGAGCAGTGGTATGAAGTTTTGCTGATTTTGACCATCATGACGCTTATTGCCGGCAGTGCTGCAAAAAATCGTGTTAAACGCAGCTATAAGGGTTTACTAACTGACACCTTATTAGCAGTGAGCACCTCGGCTGTACTCGTTACCGCGATAGCTATTGTGGTTATTTTAGGGGTTCAGCCTTGGTATACACCGCAATTCATCATTCCTGTACTAGGTTTGATACTGGGCAATTCTTTGACGGCTATCTCGTTGACCAGCAACCAGTTGATTGAAGCTTTTCACGAGCAGCAAGGGCGTATTGAGATGATGCTCAGCCTTTCTGCGAAGCCATTTGAGGCAGTACATGAACAGATACGCGCAGCAATAACTAATGGTATGACCCCAACACTGAACTCTATGCTAGTCGTCGGTATTGTCAGCTTACCAGGTATGATGACCGGTCAGATATTAGCAGGTGCTGAGCCTACACAGGCTGTTCGCTATCAGATTGTCACTATGTTTTTGATCTGTGCAAGTAGCACGCTTGGTTGTACTATCAGTGCTTTATTGATTTATCGACGCTTTTTTAATAAGCGCAAGCAATTTATGCTCCCCCAGTAGCTTCCTCTTTCTCTCCTCTCTATAAATTGATGATCAGACTTCACCGCTCTAAAGCGTTTATGATATCGTCGAGTAGTACTGGCTCCGTGACAAATCTCATCATTAAGTCAATTTATAGAATAGTCATTTCCCATTCGCACATCCATTGTGATAAAAAAAGCACCTCTCATATCTGCCAAATACTTGTACGTCACATATTTTTCAGTTTTTTAGCTTTATGTATAGACTGCTCAGTTTTGCTTTCTGTTGTTGTTTTCAACGCTATTCATGCTAATGTATTGCTTAAATGTATCATTTTTTGATACCTGAGTTGCAAAGAGCAGATAATACTTACCTGAAATATCTATAATTTCTCTTAGGTGATTATCTACTCGTTCAACGTTACTTAATTAATTAGCCAATTGCTTTGGTAATTAAGAAGCATTGAACAACAGCAACACAAGTGAGTAGCCAGTCGATAGACAAGGACGTTGTCGAACACAGCAGAAAATAAAGTAGGTTACTGCTGTTTTGTTATGTTTACGTGCAGATGGCTGCTTTCTTACAACACTTTAACCCATCCTAAATTGCAAGGACGCTGACCATGATGCCGAATAAACCTTGGCTTGCCCAATATCCAGCAAGTGTACCAAAAACCATTAATCCTGATACCTATGGCAGCTTAATGGAGTTGTATGAAGAGTCCTTCGATCGTTTTCGCGGACATCCAATGAGTATCTGTATGGGGGTAACTCATACTTATAACGATGTGGATACTGCCTCTCTTGCAATTGCAGCATGGCTACAAGCACAGGGGTTACCAAAAGGCAGTATTGTGGCACTTATGATGCCAAATTTACCTCAATACTTACCAACCATGATCGGTATCCTGCGTGCAGGTTATGTTTGTACGCCAATCAATCCACTTTATACTGGTCGTGAGCTTCGTCATCAACTGAACGACTCTGGTGCACAAGTTATTTTTGTGGTCGATAATTTTGCACAAGCGCTTGAGCAAGTGGTTGATGAAACTGCTATCAAACGCATTGTTTTGTCCAAATTGGGCGATATGATGGGCTTAAAAGGTATGCTGGTAAATACCATCGTCCGTCAAGTTAAACGCTTGATACCCAAATACAAGCTAAATGATCCCAAGCATGAAGTGACCAAGTTCCCTGATGTGCTCAAGCAAGGCAAAAATCTGCCCTTTCATGCGCCAAAAATGACATTGGATCAACTGGCTATCTTACAGTATACAGGTGGTACCACAGGACTATCTAAGGGTACCGTATTAACTCAGCGCAATATCGTATCCGCCGCTTTAATGGCGGAAGCTTGGTATCGCCCAATTACCTCAGAGATTAACGAGGTATATATCAATATGGTTATGGCGCTACCGCTGTATCACATTTTCGCATTTTCGCTCAGTCTACTGGGTATGCGCTCAGGTTATACCTTTATATTGGTACCCAATCCGCGCGATATGCCAGGGTTTGTCAAAACCTTATCAAAACAACCGTTCCATATATTCCCTGCTGTCAACACCTTGTTCAAAGGATTGCTGGATACTCCTTCCTTTAAAACCTTAGATTTTACACCACTACGTATCTCTCAAGCGGGTGGTATGGCAGCGACCAAACAAACAGCAGAGCGTTGGTTAGAAATCACAGGCTGTCCTATGGTTGAAGGTTGGGGTATGACCGAAGGGGTGGCTGGCGGGACTGCCAATATCCTTACTGATGATAAATTCAATGGCACTATCGGTATACCAGTACCAAGTGTTGATATCATACTCATTGATGAGAATGGTCAACGTGTGGGCGTCAACCAAGCTGGTGAAATGTGTATCAAAGGACCTAATATCACCTCCGGATATTACAATAGAGACAGTACCAATGACTTTACAAGCGATGGGTACTTCTTGACTGGTGATATCGCTAGCATGGATGAAAGAGGCTACTTCACTCTATTGGATCGCAAAAAAGATATGATCTTGGTATCAGGTTTTAATGTGTTCCCTAATGAGCTTGAGTCAGTCATGCTTGATTGTAAAGGTATTTTGGACTGCGCAGTAATCGGTATCCCTGATGAACGTCAAGGTGAAGCAGTCAAACTATATGTAGTCCCTGAAGATAACAATGTTACTAAAGAATATATTAAAGAGTTTGCGTTAGACAATCTAACTGGTTACAAATGTCCGCGTTATATTGAGTTTGTCAGCGAATTGCCGAAAAGTAATGTCGGTAAAGTACTACGTCAAAAACTACGTGAAAAACATAATGCTGAGCACCCTCAGCTATAAGTAGTTTATATTGATCCCGAATATCATTTCATGTTAATTCATGATTTCAGAAAAAAGCCCCACATCAAATGCGGGGCTTTTTTTGTAGTGATTTTTTATATACAAAAACTTATAATGCTGTAACCGGTCTGTTAGTTGTACAATGCTGTTGATTTTTGGCTCGTATCAATTTTTAGGCTTTCAAATCTTATCAATAATTTTATCCATTTAAAATAACCACTTATCTTTTTTAGCTTGCAACATATTTTTTTTGTTATATCAAACTTAAATATAAACTATTAAGTTCTTGTATAGCAATAACAAGATTAGTTGTAGTTGTGTTAATGTAATGCCGCAATGTGTCAGTATGCTTTCTATCGATTTAATTTGATTCTAGGCTAAAAACAGGACACATTATTGCTACCGCTCTAAATGAATGTTTTGATTGTAGAATCAGTAACCAGTCGTTTAATCTACTCAGATGTCTGCTATTCGAACGGCTTACTCTTAGTAGTTAAATAAAACTTTATAAAGGCCTCTGTATTTTAGCTGTATGTGAAAAATAGGATAGCACTCGACAATGCACTGCTTATAAGGCAGCGACTTATATTGTTGACATGGATGTGACTACTTCTCTATAGAACCTTAGCTTATCTTAATTTAAGGACGCTAGGCATGACAGTAGATAAACCTTGGCTTGCTCAATACCCAGACAATGTACCCAAGACTATTAATCCTGACCAATATGAAAGCCTCATAGAGCTATATGAAGAGTGCTTTAACCGTTTTCGTATGCATCCTATGACTATTTGTATGGGTGTTACTCATACTTATGGTGACGTTGATAAGGCATCACTTGCAGTGGCGGCATGGTTACAAGCTCAAGGCCTACCTAAAGGCAGCGTTGTGGCACTTATGATGCCAAACGTACCACAGTATCTACCAACTATGATTGGCATCTTACGCGCAGGTTACGTTTGCACCCCTGTCAACCCCTTATATACTGGCCGTGAGCTGCGTCATCAACTAAATGACTCTGGTGCTCAGGTTATTTTTGTCGTCGACAACTTCGCTCAAGCGCTAGAGCAAGTCATTGAAGAGACTAATATCAAGCGTATTGTCCTCTCAAAAATGGGCGATATGATGGGCTTGAAAGGTATTTTGGTAAATACCGTTATCCGTCAGGTGAAACGCTTAGTACCTAAATACAACCTTAACGATCCTAAGTACCATGTTACCAAATTTCCTGAAGTGCTTAAGAAAGGTAAGAACCTCCCTATTCAAGCACCTAAAGCCACCATGCAGCAAAAAGCTATCTTGCAATATACTGGTGGAACAACAGGGTTATCTAAAGGTGCCGTGCTGACTCAGCGTAACGTCGTCGCTGCTGCTATGCAATCAGAAGCATGGTATCGTCCAGTTACCTCAGATATCAATGAGGTATATATAAATATGGTGATGGCATTGCCGCTATATCATATTTTTGCATTCATGCTTAGCTTGCTTGGTATGCGTTCAGGTTATACCTTTGTGCTGATACCTAACCCACGTGATATGCCAGGGTTTATCAAAACGTTATCAAAACAACCATTCCATATTTTCCCTGCTGTAAATACCTTGTTTAAAGGTTTGCTTGATCAGCCAAACTTCAAAGATTTGGACTTTAGCTCATTGCGTATCACGCAAGCCGGTGGTATGGCAGCAACAGAACAAACGGCAGCACGCTGGTTAGAAGTGACTGGCTGCCCGATGGTTGAAGGTTGGGGTATGACTGAAGGTGTTGCAGCTGGTACCGCAAACGTCATTACTGATCGCAAGTTCAACGGTACAATCGGTATACCAGTTCCGAGCGTTGACATCATCGTGGTTGATGATAATGGCAAACGTGTTGGATTGAATCAAGCTGGTGAGATGTGCATTAAAGGTCCTAACATTACTTCCGGTTATTTCAACAAAGACAATACGAACGATTTTACCAGCGATGGTTATTTCCGTACTGGCGATATCATTAGCATGGACGAAAAAGGCTATATCACCTTGCTGGATCGCAAAAAAGACATGATTCTAGTATCAGGGTTCAACGTGTTTCCTAATGAGATTGAAGCGGTCATGCTTGATTGCGACGGTATTGTCGACTGTGCTGTCATTGGCATTCCTGATGATCATCAAGGTGAAGCCGTTAAGATTTATATCGTACCTGCAGACAACAATGTCACTAAAGAGGATATTAAAGAGTTTGCATTGGATAATTTGACCGGTTACAAATGCCCGCGTCATATTGAGTTTGTCAGCGAACTACCAAAAAGCAATGTGGGTAAGGTACTACGTCAAAAGCTGCGTGAGCAGCATATTGCAGACAACCCACAAACACTATAGTACTCATACTATGATTTTTGGATAAATACAAAACAGCCTACTATCATAATAGTGGGCTGCTTTGTTTGTCATATCTAATATTTTGCCATTTTACTCTATTAGCTTAATTTACTCATTACTTGCAACGGCAAATGTTTCATCGCATGACTGACCATTGACCACGGTAGACTTGGTACACAGGCTTCATCTACTTCCGCTTCAATCGCTGCCACAATCGCTTTGGTACCAGTATCTGCATCGACCTCGAATGGCAATGGCTTGGAGCCCTCGTTGATCTCTGTACGGATATACCCTGGATAGATAGTAGATACTTTGATGGGCAATTTGGTCAATAGCATATCCGCGCGAATACCTTCTGCTAAGTGAGCCAAGCCAGCCTTGCTCGCGCCATAGGTAGTTAGATGTCTAGGCAGTCCGCGCATGGCTGACATACTTGATATCACTACTAAGTGTCCACTGTTTTGGGCACGAAAGATGCTCATTGCCGCTTCACACTGTGCCAATGCTGCCACAAAGTTGATATCTGCAGTACGGCGATTGGTCTCGAAATGCCCTTGACCAATTCGGCGACTGTCACCAATGCCAGCATTGACTACTACGCGCTCAATACTACCGAAGTCCTCTGTAAAAGCCGCAAATACTTGGAAAATCGCATCGTAGTCACTGACATCTAAAGCACGATACTCAATACGGATATCAGGGTATTGCGCCGTTAGCTCTGACTTTAGCTGCTCTAAACGATCCGTACGGCGCGCACATATTGCCAGGTTATACCCTAATTTGGCAAAAAGTCTCGCCATCCCCTCGCCTAAACCTGAGCTTGCCCCTGTGATAAGTACCGTTTTACCCTTGCCTACTTGCTGCCTGTTCAGACCTTTTAAGTAACGTGCAGGTTGAACCGCACCGACTAACTGGTTTTTACTATTGCGGGCACTTTTGGCAACCAAATTTATCAATTTATTTTGCATATACAGTCCTTTGAATATCAGTAATGAATAGCGTTAACGTCATGTCCGCTTGTATCAGTGCATCTTATCAGTACAGACGGTGTACTTCACGCACAAACAATGTACTTCCTTTATATATACACAACGCCGTATCACTAACAAGTTTATCGCCATGTCACAAACGGCTTACCTTCAGAGAACAAATGGCTATATTCATTTAAAGACAGCAAGCGAGTACTCTGTTTTTTTAGAGTGATCGAGGTCACACCTGTATTAACCAAGCTTTTATTTAACTGGTAGGCTGTCTGGCTACCTTGACGTAACAACTGCGCAGTGATTGCAGCAATAACACCGCCTGACGTAAATACAAGTACTGTGCTGTCCTGATCTAAGCTCATATTTGCTATTTTTGCACGTACTTGCTCAAGCGCTTGCTGTGCACGCTCATTAAACTGTGGCCAACTTTCAACATAATCTTGATCATTGTTACCACCGTGCCAGCGCTGCATTGCCTGATCGAATAATTCTGCCAGTCGCGTGGCTGGTGATTCCGCTTTAGCAATTTCAGCTGAGATATCGGCTCGATTACTGAGTCCGTCAGTTGACTTAATAAAGACGTCCTTGTGATTAAACTCATCGAATTGTGGCACAATATAGCTATTAGGCTGATCAAAATCGATTGCTGGCATCATTGGTTTGCCATCGCCATTATTGGTACAAACAAAGGGCTGATAGCCCTCCCAAAAATGGCGTGCTGAATCTTGCTGGCGAACCAAATTACCAGTGAATATTGCATCTATACGGCGCTGCGTTGCAGCGTAGTGCTGACCTAGCATTTTTGCTTGAATACTACCTAACTCTGAAAGTTGATCGTAGTTTTCTTGACCAAAAGAAGCCTGGCCGTGACGGGCTAAAAGTATGGTTGTCATAACTTACTACCTTTTATCATATTTACCAAAGTACAGTTTATTCAGGAGAGCGAGGTGATTTTGCAAAATACCCCTTTGGTAAAATACTTTTAACAACCTTTTGTACAGGGCTCGGCAGCTGCTCGATAGTAGCAGCATCTACCCCTCTGTCTTCTAAATGCGGCTGAACGTGTGTATTGAACAGCGCTTCGCCTTCATATTGCGCGATCAGTTTGAGACACTTGGCGTGCATGACGTGTATAGCAAGCCATGCATTTTTGAATGCTGGATTGGTGGTTTGTTTGTGATAGTAGCGATAGTAGATTTGCTGAATAATACCTGATAGACGGAATAGACCGAATACTTCATAAAAGGTCCAGTTATCTATCTTGAGTCCAGATTTTTCTAGATAATAAGCAACCACTTCATCACGCGTCATCATGCCTTCTAAGTGAGTTGGCTGCCGACGGAACTGCTGCATAACAATATTGTCATCTTCTTCAATCCAGTAGGCCAATGCACTACCCAAATCCATTAATGGGTCACCAAGGGTTGCCATCTCCCAATCAAGTACACCAATCACCTTGGTCGGCTCATCCGCATCGAGTATGACATTGTCAAAACGCCAGTCATTGTGAATAATGCACGTTTTGCTATCCGCAGGTGTGTGTTTTTTAAGCCACTGTCTGACCAATGCAAAGCTCGGTACGTTAGGTGTTTTTGCTTTGACGTAACGTTTATCCCAGCCACTAATTTGGCGCTCGCAATAACCATCACCGCGTCCTAAATCGACCAAATCAGGATGCTCTGTATAGTCTATCTGGTGTAGCTCTACCAACGCATCTAAAACATTGGTACAAAGCAGACGAGTTTGGGCAGGGTCCAGCTCAACGCCTTTTGGTAAGTTGGCTCGAGGAATGATACCTTCCATACGCTCCATCACATAGAAATCAGCACCAATGACATTGTCATCAGTGCATAATGCAACCATTTCAGGTACATAAGGATAAGCGTCTTTCAATGCCTTTTGAACTGTATGCTCACGTACCATGTCATGAGCAGATTTTGCTTTGGTACCTTTTGGTGGACGGCGTAAGATAAGATCCTGGTTTTTACCTTCACCTTCATATTGTAATCGATACGTCCAGTTTGACGCCCCGCCAGAGAACTGAGTAACTTTAGGCTCGCCTACGACCTCGACACCCTGACTGCGAAGCCATTCGCTCACTGCTGTAGCATCAAGCTCTTCACCTTCACGTACGGCACCGCCTTTATCAAGTACTTTATTATCAGTTGCCATGAGACATTCCTTATCGTGTGATCATGTATTTTTATAGCCAGTAGTCAACTATTTAATAGCAATGAGCTACTGTTAGTGATGAAAAATTCACTACTAAATCGTTAATAGTGAATTTTCAATTTTTTTATTTTCGGCAATAGTGGTATGAGCAACTTCAGGTTTACTCATACCTATTGATGAGTCTTAACCTTTGTCAGATTTAGAACGACTAAAACCTTGACGTTTTAGCTCTAGCTTGGCAATCATCGTTTGGTGTACTTCATCAGGGCCATCTGCGAGGCGTAATACACGAGCTTGGGCATAGAACCCTGGTAGCATCGTGTCTTGACATACACCCATGCCACCATGAATTTGAATCGCCATGTCGACCACTTCTTGTAGTACAGTTGGCGCGACTACTTTAATAGCAGAGATTTCAGTCAATGCCGCTTTGGTACCTTGGGCGTCCATTTTTTGCGCCGCGTAAAGGGTTAGCAAGCGTGCTTGATCAATCTTGATACGGGCATCGCTGATACGCTCAAAGTTGCCGCCCAATTGTAGTAATGGCTTACCAAAAGCGGTACGTGACATGCCGCGCTTAACAGCCAATTCTAGTGATTTTTCAGCCGCACCGATACAACGCATGCAATGGTGAATACGTCCTGGTCCTAGGCGGCCTTGTGCAATCTCAAAACCTTTGCCTGGTCCACCGATAAAGTGACTGACTGGCACACGTACATTCTCAAAGCTAATTTCACCATGACCATGTGGCGCATCATAATCACCGAATACTTTGAGCATGCGCTTGATCTTAACACCCGCAGTATTGACTGGAACTAATACCATCGAATGCTGATGATGGCGACCGGCAGTTTCGTCAGCGGTATATGCCATAACAATCAAGATATCAACTGCAGGATCACCAAGACCCGATGACCACCATTTACTACCGTTGATAACGATTTCATCACCATCAACCACAGCAGTGGCTTGCATATTGGTGGCATCACTTGACGCCACATCAGGCTCAGTCATACAAAAGACAGAACGCGTCTCACCTTCTAACAACGGGGTGAGCCATTTGTCTTGCTGCTCTTGTGTACCATAACGCCATAGTAGCTCCATGTTACCGCTATCAGGCGCATTGCAGTTAAATACATGTGGCGCGAGCAAACTACGACCAGTCAGCTCTGCAATAGGCGCATAATCAGTAACCGAAAGCCCTGCACCTAAAGTATCATCTGGCAAGAACAGGTTCCACAATCCTTCCTCACGCGCTTGTTTGCGTAAGTTGTCATAGGCTTCTGGCCATTCCCAGTTCTCCCAGTTACCGTCAGGGTTTTTCTTATGACACTCTTCCCAGAACTGGGCTTCGATGGGTTCAATATGCGTTTCAATGAACGCTTTGACTTTGGCATGCATGGCTTGACCATGTTCTGTTGCGGTAAACATTAAATTGTCGTTAGACATAAATGACTTCCTTTTCTTTATTGATTGTCTAAATCGAGTTTTGATAAAAAGCGCTGTTAGACCTTTAGCGCAAGCTTTAGTGTACGGACGTATACTGTTTTTAGTATGCTACATTTATAACACAGCAATTATGAATAAACAGCAAAAAGGCGCGACCAGCTAGGACACGCCTTTTACAAAATACAAACAATGCGTAGTTAAGAGTAAAGCGACTAAAACACTAACTATTAGACATCATAATGATATCTAACACTATTTTAAGATATTCAGACGACTATTTAACTCAAAACGTGCTAATGCATCCGGTAATTTATCCACTGCAATGCTAAGGGTTGCTTCGGCAGCTTGTGCCAGACCCAGCTTCTCTGCAAGCGTTGGCTTTTGGCGTGAATGCAATGAATATACTTCACTGTTTTCCATACGCTCCAAAATATAGCTATCAGAGGTCTGCAAGCTATCAACGAGGTTGAGCTTCAACGCGTCTTCGCCATACCAGTGCTCACCTGTGGCTACTTTGGCAACATCCAACTCTGGGCGGTAAGCATTAACGAAATGCTTAAATAGCTCGTGCGTCTGCTCTAGCTCTTCTTGATACTTAGCACGATCTTCGGCGTCATTTTCCCCAAACACAGTCACCGTACGTTTGTAGTCGCCAGCGGTAAACATTTCATAATCGACGTCGTGATTTTTGAGCCATTTGTGAAAATTTGGCAATTGTGATACCACGCCAATTGAGCCAATAATCGCAAATGGTGCTGCCACGACATTGTCTGCCACACACGCCATCATATAGCCGCCGCTCGCTGCCACTTTATCAACACATACTGTCAGCTTTAGACCAGCGTCCTTTAAGCGCACCAATTGCGCGGCTGCCAGACCATAACCATGCACCAAACCGCCGCCTGACTCAAGACGTACGATCACTTCATCGCCTTTATTAGCTGTACTGATAAGGGTACTAATTTCTTCACGTAAATGATTGACGGCAGTGGCTTTGATGTCACCGTCAAAGTCGAGTACAAAAACTTGTGACGCAGTGTCAGTATTTTTTTTCTGCTTTTTGCTTTTTGTCTTTAGAGCTTGCTTGGCTTTTTTTGCCATTGCTTTTTTGAATGCTTTAAGCGCGGCTTTGCCCTGGGTCGCTTCCATCAAATCTTCGCGACGCTGTTTTTGGGCTTCATTTAGATGTCTTACTTTTAGCTCAACCGGGTTTTTAGGGGGATGAAATAGCATGATTACAAATCCTCAAGTCAGTAGATATATCAATATAGATGTTTTTATTCAGGTGCGGTTGATATGCGCACGCTTGTTGGTGTTTTCAAGCAAAATGACAATATTTAACCTAATCTAGATATCGCTCAATGAATACAGCCGATACCGGTGCATGGCTGCACTTTGATTGAACTCAGCCGGTTGTATAACAAGGGCATATTAGGCATAATATGCGTTTATATCAAATTTTCTGCAGCCAACGTGATGACCCTTTGTCTTGATCGCGTTGTTTGTGTGTTTTTTTTGCAAATCGCTTGAAACACACAGCAATGGCTGCATTACTGTATTTCGAATTGGGCTGATAACTGGATAACTATATTATGACGCAAAGCACTATGACGCATAGCGAATACCGAGACGAATATTGCGGAGCCGTAACCGAGAGCTTACTTGAGCAAACCATTAGCATCGTAGGTTGGGTACATCGTCGTCGCGATCACGGTGGTGTGATTTTCTTAGACATGCGTGACCGCGCTGGTATCTTGCAGGTCGTGGTCGACCCTGACACACCAGAAGCTTTCGCAACCGCTGATGCGGTACGTCCTGAATACGTACTAAAAATCACTGGCCGCGTACGTCGTCGTTATGAAGGTACTGAAAATAATAATATGACCAGTGGCCAGATCGAGCTATTGGGCAAAGAAATTGAAGTATTGGCTAAATCTGAAACACCGCCATTCCCATTGAATGACGAAAAAACCACGGTATCAGAAGACTTGCGTCTAAAGTATCGCTATCTTGATATGCGTCGTCCGCAAATGCAAGAGCGTATGGTGTTCCGTGCCAAGGCAACTTCAGCAATTCGTCGCTACTTAGACGATCATGGTTTCTTGGATGTCGAGACGCCTATTTTGACTCGTGCAACGCCTGAAGGTGCGCGTGATTATCTCGTACCATCACGTACGCGTCCTGGTAACTTCTTTGCCCTGCCGCAGTCACCACAGCTATTTAAGCAATTATTAATGGTGTCAGGTTTTGACCGTTATTATCAAATCGCTAAATGCTTCCGTGATGAAGACTTACGTGCTGATCGTCAGCCTGAATTTACTCAGGTGGATATCGAGACGTCTTTCTTAAACGAAGAAGAGATCATGAACATCAACGAAGGTCTGATCAAGCATTTGTTCAAGACCATGATGGACGTTGAGTTTGAGCAGTTCCCTCGCATGACTTATGCTGAAGCAATGCGCGACTATGCATCAGACAAGCCTGATTTACGTATTCCATTGAAACTGGTCGACGTTGCAGACTTGATGAAAGACGTTGATTTCAAAGTATTCGCTGGCCCTGCTAACGATCCTAAAGGTCGCGTTGCTGCCCTACGTATCCCTGGCGGTGCTTCATTGAGCCGTAAGCAAATCGATGCTTATACCAAGTTTGTTGGTATCTATGGCGCACGCGGTTTGGCTTATATCAAAGTCAATGATGCAAGTAGCATCAACAATGGCGTAGATAAAGAGTCTGGCCTACAGTCTCCGATCATCAAAAACATGACTGATGATGTGCTTGTTAGCTTAATTGAGCGTACTGCTGCAGAAGATGGTGATATTATCTTCTTTGGTGCAGATAAAGCCAGTGTCGTGAACGACGCAATCGGCGCATTACGCCAAAAAATCGGTCTTGACCTTGAGATGGTAACCTGTGAGTGGGCGCCGCTTTGGGTGACTGACTTCCCAATGTTCGAAGAAACTGACAACGGTCAATGGACGTCAATGCATCATCCATTTACTAAGCCTAAAGGCTCAGTTGAAGAGTTGAAAAACAACCCAGAAGCTGCGCTTTCTATCGCTTATGACATGGTATTGAATGGTACAGAAGTTGGCGGTGGTAGCTTGCGTATCAATACTTACGATATGCAGCAAGCTGTCCTTGATGCTTTAGGTATCGGCGAGCAAGAAGCAGAAGACAAATTTGGCTTCTTGCTTGATGCATTGAAATTTGGTGCACCGCCGCATGGTGGCTTGGCTTTCGGTTTGGATCGCTTGATTATGCTTATGGTAGGTGCAGACTCTATCCGTGACGTGATTGCCTTCCCAAAAACCAAAACTGCTGAATGCCCACTAACCCAAGCACCTGCTGAAGTTGATAGCAAACAGTTACGTGATCTTGGTATCCGTGTGCGTGAAAAAGCACAGGCTGATGCCAACAAACCTGCTCAATAAAACCTTTGATGATGCGTAGTTGCTATCTACCGTGCTTGTTACGTGATTCATTGCCATGTGAGTGGTTATGAATCCGTATCATATTTTCAAATTCGTGCCACTGTCTGTACTGCAGATGCTGGCACGTTTTGTCGCTTGGGTTATCGTTAAGATACCTAATCTAAGTATCATGCGCACCATTCGTATCAATATGGCGCTGATTACTGATACCTTGTCTGAGCAGCAAAAGCGCGCACTAACTAAAGACATCATCTACCATCAATGTTTGACCAGTATCGAATCTATCAAAAGCTGGGCTATGCCACCTGAATGGAGCATTGCTCAAATTTGTGATGTCCATAATAAAGACATTCTATTAGAAGGGCTTGCCAATCCCAATGGCATGCTTGCCATCGTACCCCATCTTGGTACCTGGGAGATAATGAACGCCTGGCTCAATCAGTTTGGTTCGCCAACTATTATGTACAAGCCCGTAGAAGGCAGATTCGCTAATGAGTTTATCTTGCAAGGTCGTGCGCGTCTTAATGCCACGTTGGTACCTACCGATGGTAGCGGCGTAAAAGCCGTCTTTAAAACACTCAAGCAAGGGGGGTTTAGTATTGTACTGCCAGACCATGTCCCAGATCCCTCTGGCGGCGTTGTCGTGCCCTTCTTTGGCATTGAAACATTAACCAGCACCCTTGCCTCAAAATTGGCGAGTAAAACCAAATGCGCCTTAGTTGGCCTCGCATGTATTCGCCGTACTGATGGACGCGGTTTTGATATTTACTGCTATCAGCTCGATGACTCTGCTTTATACGACCGTAATGCTGAAGTGGCGACTCACGCGCTCAATCAGGCTATGGAGCATATGATCAACGAACACTGCAGTCATTATATGTGGGGCTACCGACGGTTTAAACGCATACCAAATCTAGGCAACCCTTACCGAAAGGATAAGGCAAAACTAGCAGCCTTTATTCAAGCACATCATGCTATTGCTGACCTTTCGAACAATGATCTCAACGATTCTCAGCGATAGCACCGAGCTTAATAAGCGCTAGCAACAACCGTGCTATCATGTAGTGATTTAGACATATCATCAATCACAGTTATGCTAATATTGCCTAACTTTCAAATTCTTTTCTTTTTTATTGATCCTATATTCACTTTATTATTATCTCATCACGAGTGTATTATGACATCTGACGTAACCAAAGCCGCACCTACAGACCCAGCGCAGCGCAATAGCGACACTACTGAACAGCGTTATATTATTTGTATGAAATGGGGCGATAAATATGGTCCTGAATACGTCAATCGTCTTTACAACATGGTAAACCGTCATCTGACACTAGATTTTCAAATGGTTTGCTTGACCGATGACAGTACAGGTATCGATCCTGCGATTGCTTGTTACCCCATACCTGAGATGGATTTGCCCGCAGGTCCTGAACGTGGCTGGAAAAAGCTCACGACCTTTAAGCCTGAGCTGTATGATTTAAAAGGTGTGGCACTATTTTTGGATATTGACATCGTCATTGTTGATAATATCGATGCTTTTTTTACTTATGCAGCAAAGCATGAAGATAGTGTGGTCATCATTCGCGATTGGAAAAAACCATGGCGTATGATTGGTAATAGCTCTGTCTATCGTTTCAATATTGGTATGAACACCTACCCTGATCTATTAGCAAACTTTGAGCGAAATTTTGAGACCATTCGCACTCAAGTACGTCATGAACAGGCCTACTTGTCTAACTACCTGCGTGAGCATCATCATCTAGAGTATTGGGATAAAACCTGGTGTGTGAGTTTTAAATACCAATGTATCGCGCCCATTCCGTTTAACTTTGTACGAGCGCCCACACTACCTGACGATGCAAAGATTGTTATATTCCATGGCGAGATTAATCCACCAGACGCCATTGCTGGTAGCGGCGGCAAATGGTATCGGCATGTGAAGCCAAGTCCTTGGTTAAAAGAACACTGGCAGTAAACGTTTAGTCATTAAAATATCAAATAATTGAGGTCAACTACTGGAAAATGGTATGGCGTTGTATTTAAGATTACCGGCTACTGCTAGTTTCAATATTGATAACGAGCTCGTCGTTATCAATGCTTTTAATGCTAATGAAGCAGAGCAAAGTTTGCTTGAAAAAGACGTCAATATTATCGCCTCAGGCCCATCAATACAGCAGCTGGTATTGTCAGATTTATCAGACACGCCAACTATTTTTGTAAACGGCAGTATCAGCCTTACCGCAGAGCATGATTTCAATAATATTGTCGGCTATGTTATCAGTGATGCCCGCTTTATCAATCATCAACCTGAAATTCTATGGCAGCATTATACGGGTCAACCTTTGTACGCGACATTGGCTGTCTTTGAAGCAATGGCAACCACTCACCCGGACATCATGCGCACTTACCATCATGCCATGCGGGTATTGTACCCAGTAGATAGACCGTGGGGAGTTAAGTCAAATAAGCTATCATTCAATAAGCTTATATTTAAGAAAAAACGACTGAATAAAAAAACGCCATTGTCTTACTTTATAAATCATCCAAACTTTGTTATTGCGAGCACTCATAGCGCTGCTGAAATTGGCGTTTCTCTTAATGTCACTCATGGATTTGTCGAGGCAGGTACCGTTGCTTATGTCGCCACCCAACTGGCTTTTTCTCGTCTTGCAGCTACTATTCATCTATACGGTATTGACTTACTCAATAGTGATCAACCGCGTTTTTATGAAAATGATGGCAACAGTGCGCCAAGTACATTGAGTAAAGTTATGAGCGAGCGCATTGTACCCTCGTTTAATTTACTGGGTAGAGCGTACAGAGCACATGGGGTTGCTGTTATCAATCATTCACCCGTCTCCAAAGATTTGTTTGATGGTCTATAATCTTTTTTCTAACTTTCATTACCTAGTAAATTCGACATGAGACCAAATTCCAAATATTGCTGCGCGATATGTTTTGGCAATAGTTGCTCATTTAACGGCACGATATAACGTATAAGATTGTCTACCGCTTGATCGATAAGTATGGCTAATCCTTCAATGTCTCCGACAGCTATCAAGTTTCTAGTTGGTAACAGCTCCCTTGGACCAAAAGGACAGTCGGTACTGATCACGGGTACACCAAGTGCTTGCGCTTCGACAATAACATAGCCAAAACCTTCGAACTTAGAGGTGACTAACATCAATGCCGCTGACGCAATCAGAGGATAAGGATTGGTCTGAAAACCCAAAAACCTAACATGGTTATTAATATTAAGCTCAACTGCTAACGCCTTAATCTCTGTTTCAAGCGTGCCTTTACCCACCAGTACTAGCGGCAGCTTCTGCGCCGTCTGTGCATAGGCCTGTAATAGCTCGCGATGCCCCTTCATAGTGTCAAATGAGGCAACATGAATCATATACTGTTTATGCGTTAAACCAAATGCTTCAATATGTGATGTTTGCGATGATTTGCTTTTGATCCAAGCAGCGTCGCAAGGATTATAGATTGTTGTGGTAGCAGTCACTTCTCCTAAAAGCGAGACTAAGTCTTTACGTGCACCTTCACTGACGCAGCTACAAGGGTGTGTACCATACACCATTCTTAAATGATTAAGAGTCTGCACTGGTGTGTCTAATAACTGGTGCTCGAACTGTTTAGATAGCGCTGTATGTAGCACATCTACGACATTTGGCAATCGGCTATACGTCATGATCCAGTTCAATTTATAAATGTTAACCAAGGTTAGATTTGGTGTTCCTATTTGACTAAGCACATAATTGTCAATACGCGTAGCAACTTTCTTATAAGCCTGTGCCTGTTTGGAATCTGGATCAAGATTTTGCTCAATGAACACTTCATCGTATGGTACGACATGATAGTGAATACCAGCATCCAACGGCATATCCTGCGTCCCTTCCAGACATAGTATATGTACGTTATAGCCCATCTGTACATAAGTACTCGCTAGCGTAGTAACCATACGCTCAGCACCGCGACCTTCAAGTGCTTTTAGAATAAATAAAATAATGGGTGGCATGCGTGTCTCAGCTTAGCTTGGTAAGCGTATTAGTATGATTGATTGACCAAATAAGTGTATCAATAGCCATATTTATTGCAGCATTCTGGCTTTATATGCTAGTCTCATCTACCTTTGCCCTCCTAATTTTACTGAATCAAGTATAGGCGTAACTGGTCTGCCTGCCCATAGCAAACTTGTGATAAACATTGTTCTTATAAATTGATGAAGCCTTGGTAACACTGATATCAGTAAATATCGTAGCTGAGCTAACGTCACTACTAAAAATAATAGCATTTTGATAAAATGCATTCCCAAAAGGTAGGATCTATTATGAAGCAGTTTAATGAAAAAGTAGTAGACGTTGTCATCGCTTGGGTGGATGGCGCAGATCCTATCCTCAAACAAAAAAGAGAGCATTATAAGTCAGGTAAGGCAGTAGCGTCAGATGCGACATCTGCGACGCGTTTCGCAAGCGACGATGAGATATATTATAATATTGCCTCTATCATCAAATATATGCCTTTTTGCCGTCATATCTATATTGTCACCGATGAACAGAAACCTGCATTTATCGATGAGTTTGCCAAGCAGAATATCTGCTCGACAGATAAAATACGTATCGTCGATCATAAAGAAATATTTTCAGGTTATGAGCAGTTTTTGCCTACGTTTAATACTCGGTCAATTGAGACAATGATATGGAATATCGAAGGGCTATCTGACTATTTTATTTATATGAATGATGATTTCTTTTTTAACCAGCCTGTGACGATAGATGATTTCTTAGATGGTAACCACCTGATCATTCACGGTCAGTGGCGCAATAATGCTGTTTTGAGCGCTAAGCTTAATTTCCGAAAATCTCGCTTGAAATTATTTGGCACCCCCGTTCAACCACGCCATACTATAGCCCAAATGTTAAGTGCTAAAATATTAGGTATGGATCAATTTTTTGAGATACACCACTACCCTCATATTGTTGATAGAAATATTTTAAAAGCTCACCTGTTAAATAACCCTAAACTGCTAGAAGAACAGATAAAATATAAATTCAGGGATGTTGCACAGGTCAATCCTATAACCCTGATGAATCATCTGAAAATTCAAAAGAGTGAAGTACATTTAAAATCTGATACCTCTGTCAATTATCTAAAAAATGAGAGTAGCGTAGAAGATTTTGTTCTTGCATTAGAAGACAAAACCATCAAATATGGTTGCATTCAAAGCTTGGACCTACTCAAGCCAGATTTGCACAATAAAATCAGCCAAGCCATGACACATAAACTCACAGCTTATCTACCTACGTCTGTGGTAGCAAGCATTAATGAATAAGTCTAAAGCAGGTTAGCTCAAGCTTGAGCAGCTACCAATCTTAAACAACTATAAGAACTAGCCAATTTTGGTTTGAACCAATAAAAGCATAAACATTACTTGGATATATTATGAAAATAACAGTCGTAGGTACAGGCTACGTAGGTTTATCAAATGCAATGCTACTGGCACAGCATAATGAAGTCATCGCTGTCGATGTGGTTGCTGAAAAGATAGAGATGTTAAATACCAAGCAATCTCCTATTGAAGATGAAGATATTGAAGACTTTTTATCGCATAAAAACCTCAACTTTTCTGCGACGCTGGATGCCAGTACAGCTTACAAAGATGCTGACTTTATCATCGTTGCCACACCAACTGATTATGATACTAAGACCAACTATTTCAATACCTCCACAGTAGAAGCGGTCATTGAACAAGTACTCTTAGTCAACCAGCAAGCGACTATTATCATAAAGTCTACAGTACCAGTGGGTTATACGGCAAGTATCAGAGAACGTTACGCGACTGATCGCATTGTATTTTCACCTGAATTTTTGCGCGAAGGTAAAGCACTACATGACAACCTTTACCCTTCTCGAATCATTGTAGGTGCACAGTCTGAGCAGGCTCGCGTGTTTGCCAACCTATTGCTTGAAGGCGCAATCAAAAAGGACGTACCGCTATTATTTGTAGAATCTACCGAAGCTGAAGCGATTAAGTTATTTTCTAATACCTATCTAGCGATGCGCGTGGCTTATTTTAATGAGCTTGACACTTATGCTCAAACCTTTGGACTTGACACCAAACAAATCATCGAAGGTATCGGCTTAGACCCACGCATTGGTGATCATTATAATAACCCTTCATTTGGCTATGGCGGTTACTGTCTACCCAAAGATACCAAGCAGCTACTTGCAAATTACGATGAAGTACCAAGCAACCTGATAAAGGCTATTGTCGATTCTAATAGAACTCGCAAAGATTTTATTGCTGATAAAGTTATCGAAAGACAGCCAAAGATCGTAGGCATACATCGCTTAGTGATGAAAAGCGGGTCAGATAATTTTAGAGCGTCTGCGATCCAAGGTATCATGAAGCGTATCAAAGCAAAAGGGATTGAAGTGGTGGTTTATGAACCTGTATTAAAAGAAGACAATTTCTTCAACTCGCAGGTTATTCAGGACTTAGAAACCTTTAAATCAATGAGTGATGTGATTGTCGCCAACCGCTTATCTGATGAGATAAAAGATGTGGCGGACAAAGTATTTACTAGAGATCTATTTGGGAACGATTAATGAAAATTTTAGTCACTGGTGCGGCGGGCTTTATTGGTTTCCACTTAATCAAAGCATTATTGGAAACGGGCGTATCTGATAGCGAATATTGTATTATTGGTATCGATAATATCAATGACTATTATGATGTAGATTTAAAAAAAGAGCGTTTAAGAATATTAGGTGAGATAGCATCGCCAGACACATTTACGTTCATCAAATTAGACCTTGCTGATCGCAAAGCCATGTCTGAGCTTTTTGCCACCCATCAATTCGATACCGTTGTTAATCTGGGCGCTCAAGCAGGCGTACGCTACTCTATCGAAAACCCAAATGCCTATATCGACTCAAACGTGGTTGGATTCGTCAATATATTAGAAGGGTGCCGTCACCACGATATCAAGCACTTGATTTATGCAAGCTCGAGCTCTGTTTATGGTATGAATATCAAACAACCATTTACCACCGCTGACTGCGTTGACTTTCCTATCAGCTTGTATGCGGCTACGAAAAAATCAAACGAGCTGATGGCACATAGCTATAGTCATTTATACAATATCCCTACCACAGGTCTGCGCTTTTTTACGGTTTACGGCCCTTATGGTCGACCAGATATGGCATATTTTTCTTTTACTAAGAAAATTTTGGCGGGCGAACCCATCAACGTCTTCAATAATGGTGTTATGCAGCGTGACTTTACGTATATTGATGATATCGTCAACGGCATTATTCGTATAATCAACAAAGCGCCCTCTCCTCAGTGTTCTACTGTCACAACAGCAACCGCCCCCTACAAGATTTATAATATTGGTAACAATCAGCCAGTCACGCTGCGGCGTTTCATTACTGCTATCGAAGACGCATGTGGTAAAAAAGCGCAGGAAAACTTATTACCCATGCAAGCAGGTGATGTGCCTATTACCTATGCTGATATAGATGAGTTAGTAGAGGATATCGGCTTTAAACCTGAGACTAGTATCGAAGAGGGTATTAAACAATTTGTCGATTGGTATCAACGATATTATTCAGTTTAGATAAGCAGTGATAATCTTTCAGACTTATATTATAGAGATTAAAACGCGAGCATCTTTGTATTTTTTCAAAGGATTTTGATGACATGACTACATCTGCAAACTGGCAAAAAAAACTGCTATTACTGTTTCGAAGCGAAAAAAGACTAAATGCAGGTAAGGTTGTCAATAACTATAATGATAAAAGTTTTGATGAGATGAAAGCGACAACGATTACTGAGTCGATGTGTGATATTGAAGCGTTAACCGATGAGCGCAAAAGCACAGACTTAGAAAGTCATTTAAATAATTTGAAATATAAATCACTTGGTGAATCTGAGCTCTGCTTTTATCATAATACTCTTGTTATCTTGATACGCCGTAAATATAGGATAGCTAAAACGTTTGCTGAATTTGAGAGATTATGGGAGGTGGAAAGCGACTACTTATTAGAGCACCTCTCGCTACGCTGGATTGTTTCTGCCTGCGACACATTCATTGACCATTCAGACGATACTTGTAGAGCAGCTATCTTGATGAATGTCGTGACTCTCATGAATACTTTGCGCACTTACGAAACCAAAAACTTCCTGCAGTTGCCCGCTACTTCTGAATCTCTGCCATTGCTAACTGAAAAAACCGATATGCTTTATGCAGGTGATCTGCCTCTATACGATGGTCTTACTTATTTTCGCATCGGCACTGATGACAGCTTGAGAAACATGCGCAAACGTTATAATAAATTTCAGAAAGTCGATAAATTAGCCACTAGCATACTATTATCTGTTTTTGAGAAACTACAGCATACTGATAGTGCGTTTGCCACATTGCGAGCATTACACAGAGACGATTGGTCTAAATGGTGGTTGGATTAGGCTACCTTTTTTATACTTTTACTCAGAACCACTGCTTTCAATTTTTATCGATGCTACGACTAAGAAGAACCTAATTACTGCTTGCCATAAACTCTATATATTGTTGAGCAATATTCGTTGGTAGCAGCTCATTATCGAATGTGGACTCATACACACTAGCATCTATCATTGCCTCATCCATTTTTTCTGCTAAAGCGTCAATATCTCCTACAGGGACAAGATTGTATGATGGTAATAGCTCACTTGGACCTGATGGGCAGTCTGTACTGATGACAGGCGTGCCTAAAGCCATTGACTCAGCAATGACTCGTCCAAACCCTTCGAATATTGATGATAACACCATAAATTTTGCCTTCCGGATATAGGGATACGGATTCTTTTGAAAACCTAAAAAATGTACATGATGGTCTAGATCTAAAGAGGCAACCAACATCTTCATTTGCTCTAACAAAGCTCCCTCACCTAACAACAAAAGCGGAACCATTTTTCTTGTTTTTGCATAGCTTCTAAGTAAGACCTCATGAGCTTTTTGAGTCTTAAAACTACCGACATGAATAATATAACTATTAAACTCTGGCTCAAACTCTGACGCCGATTGCATGATCTGTATTTGGTCAATCGGGTTATATATTGTCGTGGTATTTGTAACACCTAATGTAGACTGAAAGTCTTTTTCGACTCCTTTGCTAATACATATGCAAGGATGCCGAGAATATATATTGCTTAACCTTTTCTCATTTGCTTTTTTGCCTTGGCTTCTAAACAACTCAATTTTTTTAGAAAGATTATTTCTAATTACGTGTGCAATATTAGGTAGCTTGCTGTGGCGCAAGACCATATCAGCTTTGTCTAAATTCGCAAGCGTCAGTATTGGAGTGCCAATCTCTTTGATCACGTATCTGTCTAATACTTTTGCAAAGTACCAGTGCCTCAGTTGTTTAGTAGGTATAGACTTATAGTCGTTCAAGTCAATCTGATGATAGGAAATATCATCGCTGAGTTCGTAAGATGTTTTAGATTTGAAGCGTAGAATATGGACGTCGTAACCTAACTCATGAAAACCTTGCCCAAGAGTTAAAACCGAACGTTCGGCACCCCCGCCTTGTAGGCAATTAATCACAAGTAACACTTTTTCTTTCTTATTCAGATCTTCTTTTATTTCTATAGTATTATTAATCATGTATCAGGTATTCTTAAAGATAAGTATTTCGATTTAAAAAAACAGTGATATCACTGTTTTTTCAGTTATTGCTTCTGAGTGAACTCTGCGTATTTTTCTGCTATTTTGACTGGTAGCAGCGCTTCATCAAATGGCGCACAAAATGCTTGTGGATCACTCATAGCTTGACGCATTTTTTCAGCAATGGCATCAATATCACCCATTGGCATCAAGTTACTTTCTGGCAGTAACTCACTTGGGCCTGATGGACAGTTGGTACTAATAACAGGCGTATTTAGTACGAGGGCTTCGGCAATAACCAAAGCAAAGCCTTCCCAGTCAGAGGTTAATATTTTGAATTGCGCATGCTTAATATAGGGAAAAGGGTTGTCACGAAACCCTAGAAATACCACTTTGCCTACTAAACTCAACTCTGCCACCAGCTGCTCTGTCTCAGTCTTGTGCTTGCCCTGACCTAAGAGTAATAACGGCATAGATTGATCAGTCTGTGCGTAAGCCTTTACTAAGATATCATGACGTTTTGCGTCTTTGAAACTGCCAACATGAATAATATAGTTTTGATATTCAGGAACAAAAGCATCAGCCTGCTTTTGAATACTGTCTCTATCAATTGGATTGTGGATGGCAGTGGTTGGCGTAATACGACCAAAGCTCTTGATAAAATCTTTTTGCGCGCCTTCGCTCACACACACACATGGGTGCTTTGCGTATATCTCCACCATTCTTTGCTTTAATTGTTCAGCATCGTGATTTTTATTGAACTTATAGAGTAATGATACTGTGTTATGAATAATATAAGTAATATTAGACAGCTTGCTATTACTTAGAATACTATCTGCACGATCTAGATTAGACAAAATGACGTCAGGCTGACCGATATGTTGCAGAACGTATTTATCAACAGCGCGCGCAAACACTCTATCGCGTCTTTGTGCCCCTGGTATTAATTTGTAGGGCTTAAACTTTAGGACATGATAATTAAGGTTCTGGCTCAAATCATACTGTACCAGTGGCTTGAATCTTAGAATATGTACTTCGTATCCTAATTCATAGAACCCTTGCCCCAATGTCAACACAACACGTTCCGCACCGCCGCCTTGTAAACAATTAATAACGAGTAACGCTATTTTTTTATGCTGCTTCATAAACGACAACCTATAGAATAAATCTTTGACTTTTTAAAAAGGTTTATCACTGCTTCATTAAAAACTAGCGTTTGAATAGTTTTGAGAAAAATGACTTAGAGGCATGTGGACGAGTTACCTTATTGCCAATATAACCTTGCTGAGATTTTTTAGGGAAATCACCAAAAGGCTCAACCCGATAATTATCTAAACAATATTTATTATCAAGCGCTTCATTATAATAGATATCAAAAATCTCGGACAAATCCTCTCTTGGGTGCGGCATTACCTCACCATCAAACCAATGCTCAATCCCTTCTTTTTTCACTCTTGGCAGTGCATATTTATGACTAAATTGCGTACCCATATCTGAGTAATGCAAAATCCTAATATCTTCTAATGCTAGGTCCTCACCGTCTATACAGTTGTAACTGTCTTGATAAGGCTCAATCAGTTGTGTATTTTTTTTGAAGACAGCCATCATCTCTTTATGGCTTTTAGGATCTTTCCTGAGCCTTTGTATTGGTAGAACAATACTTTTTGCAGCTTTACAATCCCATACGCACGTGCATAGTCGTGTCATATCAGCATTTGTCTTGGCAGCTACTATAGACTGCCCTTCAATAGGGTGCTGCCATAACTTTACTAGATCATCTAATATGACAACATCGGCATCCATATAGATAGCTCGTCCAGAATAATTACAGTATTCCGGAATTGCCCAGCGAAATCCTGAAAACGGCGTTGACCATTTGATGGTATTCCAACCATCACCAGTCTCAGGATTGGAATACCAATAGCTGCTAGGATCACGCGACAACTGCATCCACACTATCTCAACAGGTACACTGGTATGTTTATGAATACTATAATCTAATACCATCATCTGCTCTAGATCACAGTTATTTGGGTCACAGCCAACAAAGACTTTAATAGTATCTTCTGTGTTCATAATTTTATCCGCTTACTGGAGAGTTTGTTCTATTCTAATTTCCATTAGAATAGAACAACTCAATACTGACTTCTACTAATACAATAACGCTCAGCCTACTCTTTCCAATACTTCTCAATCCATCCTACTGGTAAAATAAAATGACGCAAATGACGTAGTGGTCTTTTTAGGTTTTTGGGCTCAGTAAGTCTTTTCAGATGGTCTTTGGCATTGTTGGCAGCATTTTTGTTGTATCTACCTTCAATAGCATGGGTTGGATACAAGTCGCCTGGGAAGATAACAATACGAGCGCCTTTAGGAATCTTTGGCTCTTTAACATAGTTAAGTGGAAACGGCTGACGGCACTTACGTCTAAAATGGGCGACCCATGCCTTTGGAAACAGTTTCACGCCACCTGGCGCATTACGAGTAACAAAACGCTGCTCAAAACGATATTCGTCAGCGATGCCTTGTGGATCTGCCTTGAACTTCTCTTGTAATGAAACAAGCGAGCCTACCTGAAATCTAAAGCAAGACGTCTGTCCCAAGCGCTCTAATGGATTACTCGGATTATAAGATAAAATAACGTCATCTGGCGCGCCATATTCAAAGAAAGGGTCAAGACTGTCTACTATAATGACATCCAAATCTACAAACAGTACTGTGCCTGTCAAATCACCTAGCTTTTCACCCCACAAACGAGATTTTGGCCATTTACCCAGTGTATTGGTTGGCATACTAACATCAAGTGGTGGTAACTCTTGACACTCAATCTCTGAACGTACATCGGTTGTATCATCTGTAAAACAAACAAAACGAAACGGCGGTGTGATATTGCGAGATACCATGCCATATAGTTTATTGGCGTAATCAGCACCGTACTTTGTGCCCCATTTGATACAAATGATTTGCTTAATGTTTTTATCATCTACTATATTAGAATCTGTTGGCATTGACTGCTCGCTTTAATCTTATGAATAAATATGATGGCTATATTAGCATAAAAAAAAGACTGAACAATTATGTTCAGCCTTTTCGGTCTTCAAAGTAGTGACATTGTTAATCAATAAAGCTTAACCAGTCCATATACTGTTCATTACGACCATGAACCACATCGAAATACAAGGTTTGTAGTTTTTCAGTGATTTCACCGCGGCCACCGTTACCAATGATGCGATCATCATATTCGCGGATAGGCGTAACTTCAGCGGCTGTACCTGTCATAAAGATTTCATCTGCTAAGTAGAACTCATCACGAGTGATACGACGCTCAACGACTTTAATTCCTAAGTCATCAGCAAACTGAATAATAGTACGACGCGTGATACCATCAAGTGCACCGCCCGCTAGATCTGGGGTATGTAACACGCCATTTTTTACCAAGAACAAGTTTTCGCCAGCACCTTGGCAAACATACCCTTGCGGATCCATTAAAATAGCTTCGTCGTAACCATTACGAGTGACTTCTTGGTTCGCCATGATAGACACAGGATAGTTGCTTGATGCTTTTGCCTTACACATGGTCACATTGGTCATATGATGTGTAAATGAAGAGGTTTTTACGCGGATACCGTTTTTGATACCTTCTTCACCAAGATAAGCACCCCAATGCCAAGCGGCAACCATAGCATTGATGCTGTTTTCACGTGAAGACAGACCAAGTTTTTCTGCACCGACCCAAATGAGTGGACGAATATACGCTTCTGCTAAGTTGTTTTGTTTGACCACATCTTTATGTGCTTGCTCTAGTGTGGCTGCATCAAAAGGCACATCCATTTGGAAGATTTTGGCTGAGCCAAGCAGACGCTCAGTATGCTCTTTTAGGCGAAAAATAGCCGTGCGATTGTCAGCCGTTTGGTAAGCGCGCACACCTTCAAACACAGCCATGCCGTAATGCAAGCTGTGTGTAAGCACATGAACTTTAGCATCTGGCTGTTCAATTATTGTGCCATTCATCCAAAGCTTGCCATCTTGTGTTGCCATATTCATTTTATAGTCCTTATGCTAGCACTGACGTCTAACTTTTTTAGGTAGGTTTTATTTAACAGTAGTGATTAACACCCTATGATAACACTGCAGTGCCTTTATTTATTGCTTAAAATCCAGCATTATTATGATAAATGGCTGACAGTGCTATGACGATGCGCGACCGATTATATCACTGGCCGTGTTGGCAAATGAAATCTTTTGGTTTGGGAGCACATGGCTTTTAATTACGCTTATCAATCATCATAGGGCCCTACAGTGTAAGCGTCTCTGTAGCTATCAGCAAGACCTTAATAACACAAGTATCAATCACTTTTTGGTAGATTCAACACCCATTAGGTGTTGCCACTGTGCTTGTACCAATGCGCGTGTCTCCTGCCAAAGTGACTCATCGACCAGCAACGACTGCTCTGATAATGCCAGTTGATGCGTGGCAGCACGTATCCTGAGATAAGCATCGCTCAAGTCTTGACAGACCTGCTCTTGCCATATACCAAGTAAGGCTACCTCTTCGAAGATACGAACGTTGTCGCTCCACTTGGTCAAGCTTGGATACTCATGCGAATAAGCCAATACCGCAAACTGTGCCAAGAACTCAATATCTACGATACCGCCTGCATCTTGTTTAAGATGGAACTTGCCCGCTTGCTGCTGCCACTGATTGGTGCCCAAATGCTTTTGCATTTTTATACGCATACTGGTGACTTCACTGCGCACTTGATCCAGTGTCCGTGGCAGGGCCAACACATCTCGGCGAATGTCACAAAAAAGCGCCGTCACTCGTCTGTCACCACAAATTGCTCGGGCACGCACCAACGCTTGATGCTCCCACGACCAGGCTTTGTCCATTTGATAGGTTTCAAACGCATGATAAGACACCACCATCATGCCAGCATTGCCTGAAGGGCGTAGACGCATGTCAATCTCGTATGCTCTGCCATCTCGCGTTTGGGTATTGAGATAGTTCATCAATTTCTGTACCAAGCGCGCAGCAAACTTCATTCCGCTCACTGATTTTTCGCCTGTGGTCATACCCCGCTCTTTTATCTTATGCAAAAACACCAAATCCAAGTCAGACGAGTATGAGAGCTCTAAGCCGCCAAGCTTCCCATAACCAATGATAGCAAAGCCACAGTCCGCTTCGGTGACAGGGTCTCCATCTTGGCCAATAGGATAACCATAACGGTTGACGATCTCGGCAAAAGCACGCTCTAGTGCGGCCTCCAGTACTACTTCGGCAATATACGTCAAAGAGTCCGATACTTTCATGATTGGGCGCTCAGCCAATACATCGCTCGCAGCCACAGCCAATATTTGGTTTTTCTTGAATAGTCGTAAAACGCTTAGTAGTTCTTCTTCATCGTTCGGCTCTACGCGCAGTAGCTGTTGACGCAAAATATCACGCAGTTCACGCTTGTCTGGCAAATGACGGTAGCGCTGCTGTAAAAAGGTGTCTAGCAATACAGGATACTGTGCCAGCTCTTTTGCAATCCATGGGCTGGCAGACAGCATCGGGATCAGCTCAATCGTTGCATTGGGGTTTTCTGCAATCATGACCAGATAGATGGAACGACGGCAAATGGCTTCAAGCAGTGAAATCAGTCGAGGCAGGGCGGCATTAGCAAGTTTTTGCTGCTCTTGATGAGCAAGTAACGCATGGACAATAACAGGGTAAGCGTCATCTAAGCGTTCTCTTGCTTCCTCACTTAAGTTCACCACCATCTTTGATTGCCAAAAATTCTGTAATAGCTCTCGGTTATCTTCTGTTAATACCTCATTTAAACGAGCAATTTGCTCATCTAAGTTTTCAGGCTCTAGGCCAGTATCTTCGTTACCAGGTACTTGGCGCTCAGTGACCATACGCTCAAACGGATCATTCACATGCTCTCGGTGACAATTGAGCTGATCTAGCAATGCATGCCAGTTTTCAAAATTGAGCGTCACGGCTAGATTATGCTGCCACTGTATATCGTGTGGTAAACGCTGGGTTTGCTGATCATTAATTGCTTGAATGCCATGCTCAAGCCGGCGCAAAAAACGATACGCAGCTTGTAGGTTATCGTAGGTTGACTGCTCTAGATATCCAAGCTCACGCAACACTTTCATTGCTTGTAGACAAGGTTTTGTTTGCAGCTGTGGATGCCGGCCACCATAGATCAACTGAAATGCTTGTACGATAAACTCAATATCCCTGATACCGCCCGCACCAAGTTTGATATTATCTAAATCTTCACGCTGTGCCACTTGATTTTGAATAAGAGACTTCATCTCTCTAAGTGCCGAGAATGCACTGTAGTCCACATAATAACGGAAGACAAAGGGTTTGATCAGTGCCTGTATCTCATCATAGAACGGCTGTTCTATTTGTCCAACGACGCGCGCCTTTAGCCAAGCAAAACGCTCCCACGCCCGCCCATGCATCGTGAAGTATTTTTGTAATGCTGACAGGTGAATGGCCAAATCACTGCCATCACCCCATGGACGCAGGCGCATATCCACTCGAAACACGAAACCATCAGCCGTCTTGTTATCGAGTAGTTTAATGATGCCTTGACCAAGCCTAGTCATAAAGCGTTTGTTGTCTATACTACGTGTGCCTTTGGTTTTGTCACCATCGGTCTCACCGCGCGCTTGATGCACAAAAATTAGGTCGATATCACTTGATAAATTCAGCTCCTGAGCGCCAAGCTTACCCATAGCCATGATTGCCATGTCATCAATCTGTACATTACCTTGGGCATTGATAAAGGTTGGTTCACCATATTTAGCAACTAAGTGCTGGTAGGTATAGCCTTTAGCAAAAGAAATACAACCATCTGCAAATTCAGACAACTCATCGGTCAATTGCTCAAGACTGATCATCTGTAAAGCGTCTTGCCAAATCCAGCGCATCATCAACAGTGTACGCAGATTACGCAAGCCGCTCATGACTTTGGCTTCATCAGCGAGTTGGTAGTTTTCATCCAGCGTATAATCTTGTATCAGATCATCGATTTGTTGACGGGTTAGCGTACTACTCAAAGGGTAACTACGCAAAAACGTCTGACATGAAACCGTTCGACTCTCCCAAATCTGATAAGCAAATTCACTTGCTGTTTGTAGTACTTGTAGTTGCTCCGCTGTCGGCTGATAATCTGTACCACTGTTCATACGTGAGGGCATAGCAGGTAACATAGTGACAAAAACTCCTTACATAGAATGGTAAGACTACGTGAACCAAGCTCATAAGTTTATTGTTTTTTCTTACGAGACAGTCACAACGTTAGATAGATATACTTGGTATATCAGCACAAAAGATAAAGGCGCGTTTAGTAATTAGTCGCTCTATTTGATGTGAAGCGCTTTATGGTAGCATACTAAAATGCGTCGCTGATCCGTCACTGTCGTTACACCACTATAGCGACGTGGCAATGTAGCTAAATGCTCTTCTCACCAATAAAAATAGTATTTTGATATAATAGTGTTTAAAGACTATATACCTGACCATAAACCAATGAAGCAAATCAAAGAAACAAACCGCTGTCTACAAAACAGTCGCAACCACTCACTACTATCTTCTAATTCTCATAACACTCTTATTGACAATATGTGATACCGCACCTTATGACTACTACTCCATTACTGCTCATCACTGCTGATCCCGCCCACCCACTGGCGCACCTAGCACTACGTTATGCACACGCTTATCTTAGAGAGGCCTCAAACCATTCTGAGAATAGTAGAATTGACGATAACGACATAAACGATAGTGACAATCCTAACACCAAACGGGCGTTGCTCAATGTCTTTTTTTACGGCGATTCAGCTCATACTGCCAACCGTCTACGTTGGCAGTCAGCAGATCAAATAGATTTAACAAAAGAATGGCAATCGTTGGCTGAGCAGTATCAATTATCACTACCCGTTTGTGTCAGCACTGCACTGAGCCGCGGTGTGAGTGACGCTGACAACAGCACACGACATCAGCTAGAGGGTGCCAATCTTGCTGCAGGATTTACGTTGGTAGGACTCAGTGAGCTTGCTCTAATGATGCAAGATGACTGCCGATTGATACAGTTTTGATAACATTACGATGACGACTGTCAACAGCGACAAACCTATTTAGGAATATAATATGAAATTATTAATTCAGTTGCATACGCCCACTGAAGCGGCTAGTTATGAAGGCTGTGCCCTTGCTTTGACGCTGGCGACTTTCGGACATGAGGTGCAGTTATCATTGGATGCGCCTGTATTTGGTTTATTGATGCAAACGGAGTCCCGTTTGCACGGTATGATTCAGTCGCTTGATCTTTACGATATGCCCGCAGCTTGGCTACCTGACGATGTCTTTAGCGGTTGGGTCATTGGTATGCTACCGACAGATCTGGCATCACAGCTTACACTGGTACCAGAGATCATCAGCTCGCAAGACTTTGAGCAGATTTTAACTTTTTAAATGACTATATCATCAGAAAAATAACAAAACACATCATCGGATACTTTTATGGCGACTTTATATCAATTACACAGTACGATGGACACGCTCAGACGTAGCACTGAAGAAATGTCTCGCACTTGGCACAATGGCGACAGCATTGTTTTGCTCGGTACAACGGTCGCTTTTATCGACTGGCTAAGTGCTTATTTAAATGATAATGAGATAGATGACATCGCTGCTATTTATGCATTGGCAGATGATGTCGCGCAGCTCTCGAAGAATACTACTGGCAAGCTAAATTTAGATACTAAGCTAACTGGCGTGTTAACAGACGCCGAATGGGTCAATCTGACTCAGGACCGTCAATTTGATAAAGTGGTGACCATTGCCTTATGACAGATCACAACTCCACGCCCAACAACAACGTAATGATAGCAGCCACTGAGGCTGCATTGGATCAAGACGGTCACTTATGTGACCACACTATTTGGACACCTGACATCGCGCAGCAACTGGCTGACACATTAGACGTTCATTTGAAAGCTGAGCATTTACAGGTTTTGCAGCAAGTGCGTGCATTTTTTGACAAGTTCAACCACGCGCCAGCCACACGCCCATTGATAAAATGGCTACAAAAAACCTTGCCAGAACATGACATTAGCAATCAAAAGTTGCAGCAGCTGTTTCATACTGGTTTGGTTGCACGTCATGTCAACCGCTTAGCGGGTCTACCCAAACCGCCAAACTGCCTATAATACATATCATTGCTTATTCTGTTTTTATGAAACAAGGATAATCAATCCTATCGGTCTTATCAGACAAATCGCTATTCGTTAAAGTAACTACTTTGGGTCGTAGACTGTCAAACTCTCATAACCGACACTACGACCTTCATCACCCAAAAACCCTTGATGCCGCCATATTTCATACAGGCAGATAGCAACGCTGTTGGATAAATTTAAACTGCGCGAATCAGCCAGCATGGGTAGTCTTAACCAATTATCAGCACCAATATCTTCACGTATATCCTCTGTAAGGCCTGCCGTTTCAGAACCAAATACCAGTGCGATATTAGGTACTACGTCGTCATTAGCCTCTTCAGCAGCTACTCGCCCGCCAAAATCATAATCGTAAAAGGGCTTACTCAGTTTAGTCGTCAGCGCGGTAATGACATGGCAGTCCGCTGTCTGTAACGCCTGCTTCGCTGTTGCCCAGTCATCGTGTACTTGTAGATGCGCGTATTCGTGATAATCGAGTCCTGCGCGGCGTAGCTTTTTATCATCAAGCTCGAACCCTAACGGTCTGACTAAATGCAGCTGTGCCCCGCTATTGGCACACAGGCGAATGATATTGCCTGTGTTACTCGGCATCTTTGGGCCAACCAGCACGATATGAATGGTCATGTTTATTTACTCCAAAAATGGTTAACGCTCTGTTATTTAAGTTTATGAGCGACAGGTAATTAAAAGTTACAGTTTACTGCCAATAATTACATTTTGATACTGTGCAGCGTTTTTAACTTTCTCTATGATGTCTGTAATGGATAACGCGATAGCATTTAAGTGTGACTGTCTCATCCAATACCCCTTCAGTGACGCTTAAGCAGACCGCTTTGCATCACTGTTGTTATTTATAACCATCCATTTATCTTTGAGGATACTATTATGAAAAAAGTAATCATCGCATCTTTAACTGCTATGTTCGTTCTAACTGGTTGCAACACATTCAAAGGCTTTGGTCAAGACGTATCAAGTGCTGGCGATGCTGTCACTGGTGGCGCACAAGAAGTACAAAACAAAATCTAAGGTATGATTTTTTTAGATTTGTTAAGGGCTTACCATTTTTTGGTAAGCCTTTTTTATTTTTGGCTATTTATCTTATAAAAAAGCACGTAGTATCTGATTAAGGTAGCGCTGCCCTAACAGTGTCGGTTGTAACTGCGTATCACTGTCTATCAGCAACCCTTGTTTTATCAAACCAGCCACTTGCTCATTAATACTATCAAGATTCAGCCCCGTTCTTTCCTCAAACAATGACCAAGCCACACCTCCATGCAACCTCAGCGCATTCAACATAAACTCGCTTACCAGCTCATCACGATCAATCTCTTGCCAGCCAACCATTTTGGGTGCGCTTTGCTTGACAGGAGACTGCTCAGTGATATCTGTAGAACCAACGTAATCCTTCGGCAGACGTGACTTACTGAATCGATAAATACCTGCTTCTGCTACTAGGTCAGTCTCTAGCATATTGCTTTGCGTTGACGGCTCATTGTTTAGGTTATAACCAACCGTCACTTTGCCATGCGCCCCTGCACCTATTGCTAAATAGTCGCCAAACTGCCAATAGTTTATATTATGACGGCATGGCTTGTCTGATGCGCCTGCCCATGCCGACACTTCATAATTGCTATAGCCTAATTGCTGCAATAGCGACTGACCTGCTTGTTCAATATCTGCCAAGTTGTCTTCATCAGGTAAGACCGGCTGACTGCGATAGAACACTGTATTGGGCTCAATTGTCAATTGATACCAAGAAATATGTGTGGCGCCAGCATCGTGCGCCATTTGAATGTCATTAAGAGCTTCTTTCATAGTTTGCTGTGGTAGACCGTGCATCAAATCGACATTAACACGCGTAAATCCAGCAGATTTGGCAGCCTTAATTGCTGATAATGCTTGCGCAGGGTCATGGATACGTCCAAGCGCTGTCAGCTTATCAGCAGCAAAGCTCTGTACGCCGATAGACAACCGATTGATGCCAACCTCTAGATACTGCGCAAATGGCGCATGCTCAAGCGTACCTGGATTGGCCTCCATCGTGACTTCTATATCTGCTGCAAACTCAAAACATGACCGTAGACCAGAGAACAATCTCTGATACTGAGCAATAGGTAACAAAGATGGCGTGCCGCCACCGATAAATATAGAAGAAATTTTGCGACCTTGCACCAGTGATTGCTGCATCGTTGCATCTAGCAGTAACGCATCGACATAGTCATCATACATGGAGATCTGACTGTCTACAGGCAACTCATGCGAATTAAAATCACAATAAGGACACTTCTTCACACACCACGGAATGTGAATGTAAAGAGACAATGGAATGTCAGTCACGTTTACCGCGATAGTATCCGTTGTTGGTTCAGTAAGACTTAATGTATTTAGGTCGTTTGGCATGCTTTCTGTATTCACTTTGGGCATAAATAAACTTATTTTGTAGTGAGCAATAATAATCGATATTAAAAGTAACGCTAGGATAGCGACTAGATTGGATAAAGAAAAGCCTATCTATCATAAAACTATTAACAAAAACACGTATAAACGCTCTATTCACCATAACAACTTATGGGCAGTATATAGAGAATCTATTAAAAACAGCCTCTACTAAGAATAGACACGATTTAAAACATGTTTGAGGGTGAGTTAATCGAAACTAACCCTAGTAGTTTTAAGAACGAATTAAAGAATAAACAAAAATTCAAAGGATAGATATATGGCGTATTGGTTAATGAAATCCAACCCTAAATTTTTTGGTATTGAAGATTTGCAGCGCTTGGGCACCGACGGTTGGGACGGTGTTCGTAACTACCGCGCGCGTAACTTTATGCGCGATGATATGAAAGTTGGTGACAAGGTTTTCTTTTATCACTCTAGTGCCAAACCCTCTGGTGTGGCTGGTATTATGACTGTGAGCCAAGCAGGCTATCCTGACCCTAGCCAGTTTCACCCTGAGCATCGACACTACGACCCTATTGCGACCGAAGAAGCGCCGCGTTGGTACATGGTAGATCTCACTTTTGAGCACGCTTTTACCGAGGTATTGCCCTTATCAGAGCTAAAATTTTTGCCTGCGCTCGAAGATTCCTTACTACTGAGAAAAGGCTGTCAACAATTAACAGTGATCCCATTAGAACCCAAGCACTGGCGCGCGATTATGAATATGGCGGAGACACTTGAGATATTACCAGAGCAGACAACGAATCATTAATTAATTTATTGATTCAACACATCACTTATCGGTGATAAGCAGTGAAGTACAAAGCGTCTATGATTAATATGTATATAGACCCTTCAAAGCGTTGACATCATAGCGCCGCTTCTTTACCATCTTATCTATATATGACCTGTCAATCCACTGCTTGGATCGACGGGTTATTTTTATTTTAGTGTCTTTATTCTAGAACCCTTATTTTAAGACCTTTATTTTCATTGCCGTGCTTGGTCTTTATGAGCTTGCTCATAACGTTTATCGAGGTATCATCATCGGCACGACTTTTCTGCTCATGCTATTGCTTCATTTTTGATGCATTGCTCTCTTCGGATTAATAGTAGTGCGGGCTCATTCATAATAATGCTCTTAATAACAATTACCGCAAAGAATAAAAAGTTGCTCACCATGGTTTTTCCATTGTCTTTCAAAGATTTTAAAAGCTACAGTTTACGTTTAGGCGTACTTGCCCTACCTATTTTGATCACTCAGTTTTGCCAAGCGGCACTTGGTGTTGTTGACGCTATCATGGCAGGCCAGGTGTCTGCGCTTGATTTGGCAGCAGTGGCAGTTGGGTCTGGTATTTGGCTCCCACTGTTTTTGTTAGCGACAGGTATATTAATCGCGACGACCCCTCTGATTGGTGAAGCGGTTGGTCAAAACCAGCATGACCAGGTTCCACATATCACGCAGCAGTCCTTATGGGCCGCAGGGGTGATTGGGATTATTGGGTTTATTGCTGTCAATTTGGCACCCAATGTTCTGGGTCTCATGGGTGTACCTGAGAATATTCAGCCGATCGCAACACAGTATTTGCATGGTGTGTCCTTTGGTTTCCCTGCACTAGCAGTCTATGCCGTACTGCGCAGTTACTGTGAGGCACTGGGTCGACCTGAGCCTGTGACTGTCATTAGTATTATTGGTCTGATGGCCGACATACCGCTCAACTATATCTTTATTCATGGTTTATTTGGTATGCCTGAGATGGGCGGCGCTGGCTGCGGTGTAGCAACTGCATTAGTATTATGGATAAATGTGCTTTTATTAGCCGCTTATACAGGTTTTACCAAGCGAAAAGAGTTTGCCACTACTCGCTTTTTTTATGGTTTTACACGTCCAAATCGTACACAGATCAAAAAACTTTTAAAGCTTGGCATCCCTATTGGTATTTCTATCTTTTTTGAAGCCAGCTTATTTAGTTTGGGAGCCTTGGTTATTAGTCCATTGGGTGAGATTGCGACAGCAGCGCATCAAGTGGCTCTATCCGTGACCTCGCAACTATTCATGATACCGATATCCGTCGCTATGGCACTCACTATCATGATCTCAAATCGATTTGGTCAAAAAAACCTCTTGGCACTACGCCAAGTGCAAGCTACTGGGCTTATTTGGACAGTCCTGATTGCTATAGTTTGTATGCTCGGTATATGGTTATTTAGGCCAGAATTGGCAGCTGCGTTTACTGATAATCCCGTTGTGAGAGCTCAGTCTATGCATCTGCTTATCTTTGCCCTTGCCTACCAGCTCTTTGATGGCTGGCAGGTCAATGTCGCTGGCATATTACGCGGTATGCAAGATACAACGATACCGATGTGGGTGACGCTCTTTTGCTATTGGCTGGTTGCATTGCCACTGGGTATCTATTTAGTGCGTTTTACCGATGTTGGCGCACAAGGATTTTGGATGGCCCTTATCACTGGTCTGTTTTTGTCCTCTGTTCTATTGACGCTGCGTCTACGTTATCAACAAAAACGTCTGACAGCATTGTGGGGCTAATATCGACTTAATAGAGCATTCTATCTCACAACATGACTGGCGCTGCTTGGTGACATAGACTATGATAAATCGTAGAAGATTTCTTACTAAACAGCTAGCTTACGTCAAAATATGTAAAAATTCTCAGTTAACAACTGTACATTGATTGCTCATTGCCCTGAATCTAGGTATCATTAGCGACTAATTAGACAATATTTAGTTACACTATTTCTCGAATTTAGTACAAGGTCAGATAAAAACTATGGATATTGAAAAAATACGCACCCTCATCGCCCTTATGGAAGAAAGTGAACTGGTAAATTTAGAAATCAGTTCAGATGATGAACATATTAGTTTGACTCGTCACTATGATGCGCCTGTACCAGCTATGATGGCAGCTCCAACTGCTGGCGCTGCCCCAACGACAGCTGCTGATGCAAAACCTGCGGCAAAAGCTGGAAATGTCGAAAGCTCACCTATGGTTGGCGTGTTCTATTCAGCACCAACGCCAAATGATCCACCATTTGTAAAAGTCGGGCAAAAAGTTCAAGCAGGTGATACCTTAGGTATTATCGAAGCCATGAAAATCATGAATCCACTTGAAGCGACTCAAAGCGGTATCATTGATGAAATCTTGGTAGACAATTCTGAAGTCGTACAGTTCGGCCAACCTGTCATACGCTATAAAGCGTAACGATATTTGCCATACTTTATTTCATAATGGCTGAGTTTTGGTGTACCTATCGTATCAATATTGAATAATACGATGCTATATTAAACTTGGTCAATGACTGACGCTTCGACAAGGATGAACCCATGATAAAAAAATTGCTCATTGCCAATAGAGGTGAGATTGCCCTGCGCATCGTTCGAGCTTGTAAAGCGCTAGGTATTGAAACAGTAGGTGTCTACTCTACCGCTGACGCCAATTTGATGCACCTGCGCTTTGTTGATGAGGCAATTTGTATTGGCAAACCTAATGCCAACCAAAGCTATCTGGATATCAATACCATCTTAACCGCTGCTGAAATCACTGGCGCAGATGCTATCCACCCAGGCTATGGTTTTTTGTCTGAAAATGCCGAATTTGCTGAACGAGTAGAAGAAGCAGGATTGACTTTCGTTGGTCCAAATGCAGATCACATCCGCTTGATGGGCAATAAAGTCTCTGCTATCAACGCGATGAAAAAAGCAGGCGTGCCGACTGTGCCAGGCTCTGTTGGCGCTGTGACACTCCACAACGCTGAAGAGCAAGCACGTAATATCGGTTTTCCATTACTGATCAAAGCCGCCTCTGGTGGCGGTGGACGCGGTATGCGTGTGGTTGAGCGCTTTGATGAGTTGGTTGGTCAAGTACAAGCTGCCAAACAAGAAGCTGAGCTATGGTTCGGTGATGATACAGTCTATATGGAGCGCTATCTACAAAACCCGCGCCACGTAGAAGTACAGGTACTTGGTGATGGGAATGGTAATGCCATCCATCTGTATGACCGTGACTGCTCATTACAACGTCGTCACCAAAAAGTACTAGAAGAAGCGCCTGCACCAGATATCCCAGATGATGTACGCGAACCAATTCTAAAAGCTTGTGTGAAAGCCTGTGAGCTTGTGAAGTATCGCGGTGCAGGTACGTTTGAGTTTTTATTTGAAAACAACGAGTTTTTCTTCATTGAGATGAACACTCGAGTGCAGGTTGAACATCCCGTAACTGAGATGATTACTGGCATCGATGTCGTTGTCGAGCAGCTCAAAATTGCCGCTGGTTATGGTCTATCTTATCGCCAAAGTGAGATTGAAATCCAAGGTCATGCGATCGAATGCCGTATTAATGCTGAAGACCCAGCTACCTTTGTGCCGTGCCCTGGTACTATTAGCCAATTGTTCACACCAAGTGGTTCTGGTATTCGTTTTGACTCGCATTTATATCCTGGTTATGAAATACCGACTTATTATGATTCGTTGATCGGTAAGCTTATCTGTCACGGTCAAACGCGTCAGCAAGCTATCGCTAAGACAGTACATGCCCTTGATGAATTAATCATCGAAGGTATCAAGACCAATATTCCACTTCATCGTGATGTGATTTTGGCGGATGATCAGTTTGTTCAAGAAGCACAAAACATTCACTATCTTGAAAGAGAGATGTTGAGTGCGGACAAAACCAAGAAAGAATCATAAATTATAGCAATTAGAGTTATTACAATTAGAGGATTGATAGTTAAAGACTTTAATCTGCTTATTATTACTCTCTAAACCAGACTTATTAGAAACTTAATACGAAAAAGCCGCTAGATCGATAGCGGCTTTTTTCTGTCGTTTTAGAACAGGACGATTAGTGTTCTATATGATAGATAATGTACTATTAACACCACTTCCTATGGCAAAACTCTATTGAAATTCATAAAGCATTCTTTTCCATCAGGATCAGCACACCACTGCATCTGATTGCCATCATGATTGATAAAGGCAATCAACGCTTCATCAGTCTGGTCTATCTGATTGCCCGAGCAGTCTACCTCGTTATTGTCATAGACTGTCTTGATCGCGATAATAGGCAGACCTTCTTCGCGATGAGTGATCAAGTAACGACCATAGGTCCACTCTTTGCCACTCGACGCTCGCATCTCGTTATCAGCACCGAAATTGTACAACTCGCGGCACTGCGCAGACTTATTTGCTGAACTAATAAGGTTCTTGTTAGTAGTGGGCGGAATCTTTAAAACTCGCTCTTCGTTTTGGGTCAGTATACCGCCATCTATCCCAGCCATCACTTTAGGCTCTGCACTACTGGGTTTTTGCTCACTCACAGTCGCTTGCTTAGCCCTCGCCTCTTTGGTCATAGTGATAGGGCTGTCCAAATCGATCTCCCACTGCCCTGCAATAGCGGGGCTGATATGAGTAGTGATTGTCGGCTCAGTAACCGCTTCACCGTTTGCAGGTAATGAAGCTAGAATAGATGCTAATGTAAACGAAGCAAATGAGGTAGGTTCCATGGTTAACCTTTTATTTATAATATTTTAATATATACGTTAGCGTAAGTCGTAGGCACCAAAAACACAAGTAACATTATGCTATTAGTCGCAGCATTATATATATAAAGTATTCAAAAATATCCGCATAACCGTAGGCTATATCCATAAGAAGATAGAACATTGACCAACACTCAGTCTTCTTTTTACCCAAAAAATAACGCCATAACTTTTCTTGTTAGACACAAGGAGCTATGGCGCTATATATTTATGAAGTTAAGATCAGCGCAGGTCACCGGACTACTCAGTGATTGCTGTTTAGTACACTTTTTAGTATTAGGCTACTTCTGTATTCAATGCTTGAGCAAAAGCTGACAGCGCCCCTTTGAGCATCGCTGATACCGTGCTACTACATGTACCGATACCAGAGTATACTTCACCATCTACATTTAGCTGAATATAGGCAGCAGCATTGGCATTAGTCTTGTTGTCACTGTTGGTATCGTCATCGATGCCATTGCCGCTGTTATGGTGCGGGTTAATCGCATGCTCAGCATAGTTAATGATATGCAAAGACTTACCCGTATGCTGTGCAAGACCATCAATAAACGATGACAACGGACCGTTACCAGTACCATCAATATCAATAGTGTCACTATTCATCTGTACCTGACCACTAAAATACACCTCGCCGCCTTTGTTATTGACACTATAGTCTAATAGCTCGAACTTACCTTGCTGTAAGTAAGTATCTTCAAAGGTCTGTAGGATTTCATCGTTTTGCAATTCGCGGGCAACCGCTTCAGCCTGCTTTTGTACTACGCGACTAAAGTCAATCTGCATCCAGCGCGGTAAATTAAAGCCATAATTACGCTGTAGAATATAAGCAACGCCACCTTTTCCTGACTGACTATTGATACGCACCACATCTTGGTAGCTACGACCAATATGTGCAGGATCGATTGGCAAGTAAGCCACATCCCAAACGTTATCCGTCTCATTTTGATGGTTTTCATTATAATCGAGAGACTTTTTGATGGCATCTTGGTGTGAGCCACTAAATGCCGTAAAGACCAACTCGCCTACATAAGGGTGACGTGGATGCAACGGTAAATTATTGCACTCGCTCACGACTTGTACGATTTCACTCATATTACTAAAATCAAGATCAGGATCGATACCTTGGCTAAACAAGTTCATAGCCATGACCATGATGTCCATATTACCGGTACGCTCGCCATTGCCAAGCAGAGTACCCTCGATACGATCAGCGCCTGCAAGTACACCCAATTCAGCTGCCGCTACTGCACAGCCGCGATCGTTATGCGTATGCAAACTAATAATGACATGCTCACGCTGGGCAAGATGACGACAGAAGTACTCGACTTGGTCAGCAAAGACATTGGGCATAGATGCCTCAACAGTCGCTGGTAGGTTAAAAATAACTTCTTGACCGTTCTGTGGCTGCCACACATCACAAACTGCGTCGCAGACTTCTACAGCATACTCAGTCTCTGTCTGGCTAAAACTCTCAGGAGAGTATTGAAATACCCAATCCGTCTCAGGATACTTTGCTGCATACTCTTGTAGTAGCTTGGCACCGGCAATAGCAATCTCTTTGATTTCAGCTTTGTCTTTGCCATATACTTTTTCGCGTTGTACACGACTGGTTGAGTTATAAACATGAACGACTGCGCGTTTTGCGCCTTTCAATGATTCAAAGGTACGGGCAATCAAATGCTCTCGCGCTTGTACCAATACTTGTAATGTCACATCATCAGGTACATGGTTTTCTTCAATGAGCTTACGAGCAAAGTCAAACTCAACCTGTGCCGCTGATGGGAAACCAATCTCAATTTCTTTAAAACCAACATCGACTAGCGTCTTAAAAAAACGCATTTTTTGTTCAATAGTCATCGGGTCAATCAATGCTTGGTTACCATCACGCAGATCTACGCTTGCCCATATCGGTGACTTTTCGATTGTTTTGCTCGGCCACGTCCGATCTGGCAGCGAGGGTGCAAATGCAAATGGACGGTATTTACGAAAGTCAAAAGCGGCACTTTTTGGTGTGATCTTTGCAGTCCCTGAGACTGCAGTGCGAGTGGCTTGGTCAGACATAATCAATCCTTAGACGGTATCGTTATTTGTATATTTAGTGGGCGATTAGCTGCTGGTTAGATCAATACTTATCATACAAGATAGCTAGTGTTTATATCACAATAATAGCAAAGTTTGATGCTCAGAAACCTGCTTTTTTTCACTCTATTTATTGTTATTTTAGTGAATAATACTATATTAGGCTCTATAATCGAGTTAATTCACTATTGAGACAATAAAAATGCCAGACCATCAGATCGAGAATACAGTAATAGCAGATATAGATGAGATCGATAGGCAACTACTGCGCTTATTACAGACACAAGCCCGCATGAGTGTGACTGAACTTGCTGAGCGCGTTAATCTATCTGCCACGCCCTGCGCGCGGCGAATCAAACGCTTAGAAGATGCAAATGTTATCACAGGATATCAAACCAAGACCGATGCACAAAAACTCGGTTATCCACTTGCTGTGTTTATCGCTGTCAGTATGGACCGTCATACAGCTGAGCGTTTCGAACAGTTTGAGCGCAAAGTTCAAAGTTTTGAGGAAGTTATTAGCTGTAGTATTGTCACAGGACGCACAGAGGACTATCTAATCAAAGTGAGGGTACGCGATATGGCGCATTACGAGGAGTTTTTGTTACATAGACTCAATCGTATCGAAGGCGTTGCCCAAGTACATACCAGCTTTGAGTTACGAGAAGTGTTTAGTCGGAGCGTGGTTTAGAGAATCTAAGCCACTAATTCAAGCCACCATCAGTGCAGGACGACGGAGTATTAGCATTATCATTCTGCCCTGCCTGCATGCCTATGACCAATAAGCCAAGAAACTGCCCTAGTCCATAGATAAGAGTTGCCAATGCAATCAGTAAGTCGGAGTAGGCAGCAGTGGTATTTGGCATAGTGTGAGTATCATCGCTACCCTGCCGACAGAGATTGATTGCAAACATCTTAACCCTACAATAGCGGCATTGCCATGTAGCCCAAATGCCCATCGAATCAGATATTCAGGCACTCATCAATAGCAAAAACGACAAACCTATGATTTACTAATCGAATCAACATTTACGAGACGTTTAGCGGCGGCATTTCTGTCTCACCTTGTCCTAGCATCTGTACACGTTGATCACTGAACATATCCATATCAGGGGCTAACGTACGCATAAACCGATCAAAATATAGCATCTGTTTGGTCAGTAAAGCAAAATCACGCGGAAAATGGATACCATGACGCTTACCTACTTCGACAATCTCAAGCATCATTTGATTCAGCTCATCGGCTTGTTCTTTGCTGTTGAAAGGTACGCCACTGGTAAACGCCTTATCTTCTGCCATGATGGTTTTCATCATGCGCTGTAAGTCATTACCCAATGCAGCCACATCGACCTTGTTATCACCATGCGTCATTTCCATATCTATCATATGACGTGCCATCGCTTGATAGTCATTGTCCTGCATCGCCTGCATCATACCCATGCACGCGCGCCAGCTCTGAGCTTTTAGTTTACCCACGATACCGAAGTCTAAAAAGCCAATACGGCCGTCGGTCAATAGCATCAAATTGCCAGCATGTAAGTCAGCATGAAAACTGTTGCACAGCATGAGACTGGCAAACCACGTGTTTAGAGTATCTGCCATCACTTGTGCAGGATCGCTACAGTACTGACGCATGAGTGACTCATCGACCATCGAGACGCCATATAGTCGGCTCATTGTGAGTACACGCTTGGTGGTCAACGCCTCGTATACTTGCGGCGCCACTACGCGCGTATTCCCTGATACCGCTAGGAACTGCTGAAAATCACGGATATTTTGCGCTTCAGCGATAAAGTCAGTCTCAGCAAGCATACGCAGACGAATCTCATCGATGATCGGTGCGATGCTGGCAAATTTCATCGACGGCATTACAATTTCGAGCAGTTTAGTTACCCCATGCAAGACACCCAAATCAGTCTGCATAATAGTTTCAACGCCAGGTTTTTGCACTTTTAGCACCACTTCATCACCGTTATGCAACCGTGCTGCATGCACTTGGGCAATAGAAGCTGATGCGAGCGGCTCTGAGTCAATATGTGCAAACGTGTCATCGAGGGTCATGCCTTCAGTCGCTAGCTCTTCTTTTAACACTTGCTCAATATAAGCATAAGACAATGGCGTGGTCTGATCCAGACAGCTTTGGAATGCTTTGACATACTCTCGTGGAAATAGCGACGGCGTACTGGCAATAAACTGACCAATCTTGATATAAGTGGTGCCGAGCTGCTCAAAAGTCTCTTTGAGTAACATCGCATCAGGTCTTTCCCCTTTTGCTACTCTCAGCGCAGACAAACCCGCCACACTCGCTGTTTGGCGAACACGGTTGACAACATTAAAGGTATGTTTTAATAAATGCGGACGATGAATTTTCATAAAAAACAACTATGGTAATAAGAAGGATGTTTGAAAATAGATAATATGATAAAAGTATTTATAAAGGGTTACAGCACTAGCATATTAATTAACACTACTACAGACAGGGCATTGGGGATCTTTTCTATAACCCATCAGCCGCTGCTGCATTTGACTACCATCCCATATGAGCAGCTTGTTTGTCAGTGGATTTTTGGTTAATCCCAAATACTGTAAGGCGGCATTGGCTTGCAGATTACCCATGACGGCTGTAGTACTAGCGAGCACACCCGAATTAGCACAAGTACGTTCATCAGCGGCATCATCGCGCACAACCGAGCCAAACACGCAGTGGTAGCAGCCAGTATCGAGCTGAGGCTCAAACAACGCCAGCTGTCCTTGCATTGCAATTGCTGAGGCTGATAACAGCGGTATTTGATAGCGCACGCTGATACGGTTAATACTATCACGCGTCGCAAAATTATCAGTACAGTCTAAAAGTAAGTCAGGCTTGTTTATCGCCATACCTAGCAGCTCATAAGCATTGTTTTCATCTAAACGTGCGACTGTCCCGTGAGCTTGTATCAGAGGATTGATACGCGCTAACATGGCAGCTGCACTCAATGCTTTAGATTTGCCAATATCTTCTGGCAAAAACAACGTTTGTCGTTGTAGGTTACTCGCCTCAATCTCATCATCATCAATCAGGTGAACATGACCTACCCCTGCACGTACCAGTGTCTCAGACGCTGGGCAACCAAGACCGCCTGCCCCTATCATAACCACGCGTGCTGATTTTAATCGCAGTTGAGCATCCATATCCCAACCGTCTAATAAAACGTGTCGAGCATAACGGAGCAGCTCATCATCGGATAGCGGTACCACCTCTTCTACCATATTTATCTACAACCTATAATCAAAGAAATCTACTACCAAAAAACTTGTCTATTGAACTTGCCCTAGCGTGACACGGTCATTACCACCATAATCTTGTACCGTATGCACCGACTCAAAATCATTATCCAAAAATAACTGTCGAACAGCAGGACCTTGATCATAGCCATGTTCGATAGCCAATAACCCATTTGTGCATAGGTATATCGATGCGTGCTGAATAATATGCTCGATATCTGCCAAGCCATGATTGGGCGCACTCAGCGCGCTTATCGGCTCAGCCTTTAACGCAGCCAAATGCTCATCTGTCTCATCGATATATGGTGGATTAGAGACAATCACATCAAACTGATGTTCAGAACCAGTAGCGAGTGCCTGATACCAACTGCTTTGGACGAACTCAATATCAGCAACGTCATTGCTCACAGCATTATGCTGAGCAACCTTCAGCGCGTCGAGCGATAAATCGACCGCAACAACTTGCCAGTTAGCGTGCTTAAGTTCATGAGCAAGACTGATAGCGATACAACCTGAACCCGTCCCCAAATCTAGCAAACGCTTATTATTAATACATGTCGGCTGAGCATTGATCCACTGTAGTACCTGCTCGACCAATACCTCGGTATCCGGTCTAGGAATCAGAGTATGCTCATTGACATTAAAATTAAGTGACCAAAATTCTTGCTGCCCAGTCAAGTACGCAAGCGGTATGCCTTGCTGCATCTTATTCACACCATCAGTGAACTGTGCAAGCTCGCTGTCACTCAATTGGTAATCTTCATCCGTCATCAACGCTATCGCGGGCTTATCAATGACATATAGCAACCAGTCCGTTAGCCAAAACGACGGCAGCTGGTTGCTCGTATTATCATTCGTCAGTTGTCCAATGTGTTGCTTAATTTGACCGATGGTTGATGCTGACATAAGTCACTCTTAAAAATAATAGAAAGATCAGTAAAGGGACTAAACTACTCTGACGCGCGCGGTGGCTCTTTGGTATCAGCCAGGTTTGGATTTGCCTTAGCTAATTTATCGCCGCTGCCATCGTCGTCGCCATAAATGTCATCGTTATCACCAATGACAATATGTTTATCAACGAAATAAATCAGTGCCAAGATAGGAATACCAATCGCAAAGGTAAAGATAAAGAAGAACGGGTAGCCCATATTATCGACGATAGCACCTGAGTACCCACCCATGACCTTAGGTATGAGCGTCATCAGTGAAGAAAAAATAGCATACTGTACGGCGGTAAAGCGAATAGAGGTCAGTGCCGACAAGAAGGCAATAAATACAGCGCTTGCTAGTCCTGCAGCTAAGTTATCAAAAATGACTGCCAAATACATGAATGGTAAGCTACCTGGATTATACGTCAATAGTACAAATAACAAATTGGTCGCACAGGCTAAAATAGCACCAATCATCATAGCGTGCATAATACGGAAGCGCTGGGCTAAAATCCCGCCCAAAAACCCACCTCCAATCGCCATAATCACACCGACCAGCTTCACGGCATTCGCAATGTCCGTCTTACTAAAGCCCATGTCTTGATAAAAGACGTTTGAGATCACGCCGGCTACGATATCAGATATACGATACAGACCAATCAACGCCAGCAGCAACAGGGCTTTTTTGCCATAACGACGGAAGAAATCCAAAACAGGCTCGATCCATGTTGCCATGGCTACTTCTTTCTTGACTAATCCTACTTGTACCAATGCGTAGCCTGCTACCATCGCCGCCCCTAAACTCACCAGTAAATGGAAAGTTTCTACAAAGAAGCTAGAAAATGCGCCTTCAAATTCTGGTAGGACTTGTCCCATCACTATGTAAGCAGCAATAAAGGCAATCACTGAAAACACAAACAACGCCACCAGTCTGACGTAATCCTCACGAGTCTCAGCGACCAGTGGGGCTTTGTTGATGATTTTGGGTTGGTTGACGATGAAGTACAGTAGTAATAATGGGGCACAAGCAACCAAAGCCAAAAAGTAAAACTTGATAGCCGGCATTATCATTAGCGGTATCAATGCCACTGTGCTATCAAATACTGTATTGATTAAGATGTTGATCAGATAAATGATACCGAATAGCAAACCTGGTATCAGCAGTAACGCAGAATAAATAAGAAATACTTTTAAATTGCCTTTTTGCTTGTTGTTTTGTAAAACGTCAGCCGTCGGCTCATAACTGGCAAACGTCGTCAAGACCCCTAAAGTCATGACCCCTGCCATAATATAATAGGTATTGCGCCATGCTTCGTAACTATAAAAAGTCTCATTTGAGCCAAAATAGTCCGCCAAATACAACGCGCCTGCCCCAGCAACGATCATACCAATACGGTAACCTGACACATAAATAGAAGACAAAATAGACTGCATAGACGGCGGTGCAAGCTCGATACGGTAGGCGTCAATCACAATATCTTGCGTCGCAGAAGAGAAGCCAAGCAACACCGCAGCACCTGCCATATAGACCAAAACATCTTCACTGACAGGGTTTACCCTTGCCATTAGAACGATGGCCAGCACAATGAGCAGCTGTGATACCACCATCCAACTGCGGCGGCGACCGAGCCATTTTGTCAAAAACGGTACAGGTAGCGCATCGATTAATGGCGCCCAAATAAACTTAAATGAATATCCTAATGCCGCCCAACTAAACATGGTGACGACGCTACGATCGATTCCTGCCTCTCTGAGCCATAATGATAAGCTTGAGAAAATAAGCAGAATAGGGATACCCGCTGAAAAACCCAAAAACAACATGATAATCACACGTGGGTCTAGATAGGCTTTTGTCGCCTCGCCCCATGATTTTTTGGCAATTGGTTGATTGGGCGGCACAGATTTGACAGCAGACATAATAACTCACCAACAATTGAGACAAGGAACACAACTGCACACCATTCTTATCACTCTTCAAAATCGGTTACTCAGCAAAGGAGCGACAAAAAAGAATCGATAAAAACTGCTCGACGTTGTACCAATATAAAGTTGTACCAATATAGATATGACAACAAAATCCAGTTATGGTACTTGAGAACCTTCACCTTGACTAGATGTTTTTGCACTAACTCACTGACTATATTGCTTTTACGATGGCTTATGTTTCGTAGTAGTCTCGCAGATTATAACAATATTTCTCTAAGGTTAAATTAACCCTTATTTTTCTTGCTACATTCTCTCTTAAGCCATACCTGACAACGTCATGATATATAGGTAATATAAAGGTAGCTATAAAATTGAAATAGATCTAATTGATTGAGCGTAATCTGCTGGTTTATTCTCAACTAGCGATAACGAGTACAGGCGTTAATGACGATTTAGATAAACAAAACATCAAGCTTTTTACGATTAATAATTTAAAACTTATAATTCTTATATATTAGTTTTATAAATACACAGTGCTTCGCTATGCTCTATGTATAAACAATGATTATTTCGATTAACTGTTTGTTCTTTCTATTATCATAGCCCAGGAGTTTTACCATGTCCGATTCGACCAATACCCCAACCAACAAAGACGCTACGCAGGATACTGCTGGTTGCCCTGTGGATCATAGCAACAATGCACCAACCAATACCACTTATGATCAAGGAGATAACAAGGGTCCAACGATTCATAGTGAAAACGTTGACAAATCACATGCGCCGCAGCGTCCTAGCATGGGTGGCTGTCCTGTCATACAACAAGCTCATACCACTACTGCTTCTGCTGCAACCGATTGGTGGCCAAACAGCTTGAACTTAGACATATTACATCAGCAAGACAAAAAGACCGATCCTATGGGAGCGGATTTTGACTATAACGAAGCGTTTAAACAACTCGATCTAGAAGCGGTAAAAACAGATTTGAAAAATCTAATGACTGAGTCGCAAGAATGGTGGCCAGCAGACTGGGGACACTATGGTGGCTTGATGATTCGCATGGCATGGCACTCAGCTGGTACATATCGCGGCGCTGATGGTCGCGGTGGCTCTAATACCGGTAACCAACGTTTTGCACCATTGAACAGCTGGCCAGATAACGTCAACCTAGACAAAGCGCGCCGTTTATTATGGCCGATTAAGAAAAAATACGGCAATAAACTGTCTTGGGCTGACTTGATGATTTTGGCAGGTAACATGGCTTATGAGTCTATGGGTTTCAAAACCATAGGTTTTGCTGGTGGTCGCGCTGATACTTGGCATCCAGAAAAAGACATCTACTGGGGTTCTGAGCGTGAATGGTTAGCAGATACAGAGAACCGTTACGACGATGACGAAGACCGTACCTCGCTCGAAAACCCACTAGCAGCAGTACAAATGGGCTTGATCTATGTTAACCCTGAAGGTGTGGACGGCAACCCTGACCCACTAAAAACAGCTCAAGATATGCGTACTACCTTTGCTCGTATGTCAATGAATGATGAAGAGACTGTGGCATTAACAGCTGGTGGTCACACCGTGGGTAAATGTCATGGTAATGGTGATGCAACAACCCTAGAAGATGAGCCAGAAGCCGCTGATGTGAAGGAGCAAGGTCTAGGCTGGCGCAACCCTAAAGGTAACGGCAATGCAGGTAACACGGTCTCAAGTGGTATCGAGGGCGCATGGACGACCAACCCTACTCAGTGGGATCACGGTTATTTTGAGCTATTATTAAACCAAAACTGGGCATTGACCAAAAGTCCAGCAGGTGCATGGCAGTGGGAACCAACGGATATAAAAGAAGAAGATCGTCCATTAGATGCTCATGATCCAAGCGTACGCCGCAATCCAATCATGACTGATGCCGATATGGCGTTGATTAAAGATCCTATCTATCGTGAGATCTCTGAGAAATTCCACAACAACCCAGAGTATTTTGATGAAGTATTTGCCAAAGCATGGTTCAAGCTGACTCACCGTGATTTGGGACCTAAAGCTCGCTATTTAGGTGCCGATGTACCAAGCGAAGATTTTATCTGGCAAGATCCTATCCCAGCAGGCAATGCAGAGTTAACTGCTGATGATATTGCAACGCTAAAATCGCAGGTATTAGATAGTGAGTTGAGCCGCCGTGAACTTATCATTACCGCATGGGATAGCGCACGTACATTCCGTGCCTCAGACTATCGTGGCGGTGCCAACGGTGCACGTATCCGTTTGGCCCCTCAAAAAGACTGGGCGGGTAATGAGCCAGAGCAGCTACAACGTGTACTTGAGACATTGACACGCATTCAAGCTGACTTTGACAAAGACATCAGTTTGGCCGATCTAATTGTGTTGGCTGGTAACGCGGCTATCGAGCAAGCAGCAAAAGAGGCAAGTGTAGACATAACCGTTCCATTTACACCGGGTCGCGGTGATGCCGATGCATCAATGACTGATGCTGAATCTTTTGCTGATTTAGAGCCATTACATGATGGATATCGTAACTGGGTCAAAGAAGATTATGCCGTTTCTCCTGAGGAGATGCTACTTGATCGCTCTCAGTTGATGGGATTGACAGCGCCTGAGATGGTTGTATTGATTGGTGGTATGCGAGTCCTCGATACCAACTATGGTCACAGCCAACATGGTGTCTTTACGGAACGTGCTGGTGTTCTCACCAATGACTTCTTTGTTAACTTGACAGACATGAACTACACTTGGCATCCTGTAAAATCGGACGACAAAGCAAGTGATACTGTTGATAACTATGAAGTGCGTGAGCGCAGCACTGGAAAAGTCAAATGGCAAGCACGCCGTGTCGATCTAGTATTTGGCTCAAACTCTATCTTACGTGCTTATGCTGAACTATATGCACAAGACGATAATGTAGAGAAGTTTGTTCGTGACTTTGTGAGCGCTTGGAATAAAGTGATGAACGCAGATCGCTATGATGTTGCTAAGTAAGCGTTATTTATTGGATTCATGAACATTAAGTAAGTCTATAAATCATGAACAGCTACCTTCTAGAAGGTAGCTGTTTTTTTGTGCTGAAAATTTACCCGTTTGAAATCTATTTTCTAGAAAGCTGTAATTTTCTGTGCTTTATAAACCGCTTATCCTTCATAAGACATTTGTCTTTTATGAGCGGCTACCATCTTATAAGCCATTCACGTTTTACTGACATAAGCCATCATGACCGATGTTGAGAGCTATGTCGCCACATGAACTGCCTCTATATTCATTATTATTATAAATTGATAGCTATTTATTATATACAAGAATAATAGGTTTGTTTTACACTAGCCTATTGCGGTATATTCATATGTTTTTACTTTCATATACAGACCTTTCAAACATAGATAAGGTTTATATAGTTATACAATAGGATTAGGTTATGGCAATCGACGTAGTGGTCAACCAGCGACATTTGCAGATTCAGCTTAAACAGTTGGAAACAGTATGGCATACGGTGATCAATGGCTATAACTTAAGTCAAGCAGCGACGGTACTACACACGAGCCAGTCGAGCTTATCTAAGCATATCGCAGCCCTCGAAAACCAACTAAAGACCGAAGTATTCATTCGTCAAGGCAAGCGCTTGACAGGTTTGACCACTATGGGTACAGCACTCATGCCTCATATCGAGTCTATCTTTGCTGAAATCCGTACCATTGAAAATTTGAGTCTAGATTTTAACAATCCCAATATAGGCACACTAACGATTGCCACCACTCACACACAAGCACGCTATGTGTTGCCGCAAGTGGTCAAAGAGTTCAAAGATCGCTTTCCCAAAGTAAATCTCATCTTGCAACAGGCAGATCCTGAGACCATCGCGCAGATGGTGATTCGTGGTCAGGCGGATATTGGTATCGCAACCGAGTCGTTGCTGCAAAACAATTACCTCAGATGCTACCGTTACTATGACTGGACGCACCGCGTTATCGTACCGAGCGATCATGAGCTTGCTAGTCAAGAATCTATCGACTTGCCTACCCTTGCCAGCTATCCTATTGTCACCTATCATGGCGGCTTTACTGGACGCGGCGCCATCGATAAAACCTTTGAAGAAGCAGGTTTAGATCCAGATATCGTACTAGCGGCGCTGGATGCTGATGTGATCAGTACCTATGTTGGGCTGGGCCTAGGAATTGGCATCATCGCAGAAATGGCGTTTGAACCTAGCCATTATCAGAACCTAACTGCCATACCAGTAGATCATTTTGGCCGCTTTACCAGTTGGATGGCAGTACGCGATGATGCCGAAATCCGCCAATACGGTCGCGCCTTTATGGAACTGTGTCAGAAACAATTCAACAACTAAAACAACCCTACCAAACCGTTACTGCTAGCTTGCGTCACCTTTACCCAACTTATGCATAAATGATAAAATAGAGTCTAAAACGTCATCCAACGTTTTATTTTTTATTTATGCATGTATTGCTGGACACCTAGACATTTAATGGCCTAAATATTTGAAAATTTAGGCTTTGATGGCTACTGGGTATCGATCACTACATGTCCATTTGCTCTTATGTAACAGGTGATACCGCTCATGGAAAAACTCGTAGCGATCATTATGGCAGTTTTTGCCGCCCCTTTGCTTATCGGCGGCGCTTATCTGCTCTCTCTAGGCGGTAGTCCTTACTATCTTTTCGCTGGCGTTATCATGTTAACGACAGCTTTTTTATTGTTCAAAAAACATTGGAGTGCTTACGGACTCTACGCCCTCTTTATCGTGGCGACCATGGTGTGGGCACTATGGGAATCTGGATTTTATTGGTGGGCGCTAGCACCTCGCGTTGGTTTCCCACTGATATTTGGTTTGCTCATGCTATTACCATGGGTAGCTAATAAGATGCGTGGACATAAGCCTCAAGTAGCCGCGAGCACATCACCAACCACAGACTCTGTTAAGAAAAGTCCCCTATATTATTGGGGTCTGCTCGCTAGTGTCGTTGTGGGCGCATTGCTCTCTTTTGGGAGCTTGGCAAATAACGCTACTGACAAACTAGGCGAGCTTGATTTGTCTGCGACCGATAAAAGCGACCAAGATGACAGTACAGATGAAACGTCAGCCAATCTTGGTGACCCATTATCCAATGGTCAACAAACGCCAGATGGCGAGTGGAGCGCGTATGGTCGTACAGACTACGGACAGCGCTACTCTCCTCTGACACAGATCAACACTGATAATGTCAAAGATTTAGAACTGGCTTGGCAGATCCAGACAGGTGATGTCAAAGGTCCTAACGATGTCGGTGAGACCACCTATCAGGTAACCCCGCTCAAAATCGGCAATGCACTATATCTATGTACACCTCACAACTGGGTTATGGCATTAGATGCAGACTCTGGTGAGACACTATGGAAGTTTGACCCTCAAGTAGAAGAGAATTTACAACGTCAGCACCAAACATGCCGCGGCGTCTCTTATTATGCGGGGCAAGCTGGCACTGATAACACGCCTTTGATTGCTGATGATACTACTGCGACTAACGAAGCGGATACTCGCGATACGATGGTTCAAAAAATTGCTGGCAATACATTTGACAACGCCTCTAAGCAATGTGATGCCAAAATATTTATCCCGACGTCTGATGCCAAGCTATATGCACTTGATCCAAATACTGGACAGCGCTGCCAAGACTTTGGTGATGATGGTGCATTAGATTTGATGCATAACATGCCATTTACTCAGGCAGGATACTACTACTCTACCTCGCCGCCAGTAGTAGCAGGCGACGTTATTATTGTAGCTGGCGCTGTCAATGACAACTATGATGTCAACTCGCCTTCTGGTGTGATACGTGCTTATGATGTCAATACTGGTGAGCTCATGTGGAACTGGGATTCAGGTGATCCTGAAAACACCGCACCTTTTGATGTTAATGATCCAACCCAAACTTACAAAACCAGCTCACCAAATTCATGGGCGATTGCTAGTGCTGATGAAGAGCTTGGATTGGCATATTTCCCAATGGGCAACCGTACTCCCGATCAGCTGGGTAGCTATCGTAACGCTGCTGAAGAAAAGTATGCAACGTCTGTGGTTGCGCTAGATATCGAAACGGGTGAAGCGCGCTGGGTTCAGCAGTTTGTGCATCATGACCTTTGGGACATGGACACCCCTGCTCAGCCTACGTTGCTTGACTTAGATACTGCTGACGGCGTTCAGCCTGCGTTGGTCGTACCGACCAAACAAGGCGACGTCTACGTATTGAACCGTGCAACAGGCGAGCCTATTGTACCGATCAAAGAACGTGAAGCGCCGCAGGGATATCTGGTAGCAGGCGAGCACGCCGCACCGACTCAGCCTTACTCTGGTTTGAGCTTTGAGCCTGAAATGATGACTGAAAAAGACATGTGGGGCGCTAGTCTCATTGATCAAATGATGTGCCGTATCGAGTTCAATCAGCTCAACTATGATGGTCGCTATACACCGCCATCAACCAATGGTAGCTTGGTCTATCCTGGTAACTTCGGTACCTTTAACTGGGGCGGCATCGCGGTCGATCCTGAAAATGGCGTGATGTTTGGTATGCCGACGTATTTAGCATTTACCTCAAAACTCATTCCTAGAGAAACGCTAGGCGATGCGGAGACCAATAAAGGCGAACAAGGGGTCAATGCAAACGAAGGCGCAGACTATGCAGTCGAGCTAGGTCCTTTCTTATCGCCACTAGGCGTCCCTTGCCAGCAGCCACCATGGGGCACGGTAGCAGGTGCTGATCTGGCGACTGGCGAGATTGCCTATCAGCGCAAAAACGGTACAGTACAAGATCTGTCTCCTATCCCAATTAAACTGGAATTAGGGGTCCCTGGTATTGGCGGACCTATGATCACCAAAGGCGGCGTTGCGTTCTTATCAGCGGCGACCGAAAACAACTTCCGCGCTTATGACCTAAAGAATGGTGATGTGCTGTGGAATGTTCGTATTCCAGCGGGTGGTCAGGCTACACCAATGACTTACCTAAACTCTAAAGGTGAGCAGATGGTACTACTGGTTGCTGGTGGACATGGTTCAGTAGGTACAACTATTGGTGACTACGTCATGGCTTATAAACTTGGTGACCAGTCTAAGTAGCATTTACCTAAACAGCTATTAAGCTAAATAGCTATTAGGCTAAACAGCCGCTCAGCTATAGGACGTTATGTTGATAAAGTACCAATGATTCATATCATGGCTATTTTATCAATAACCAAAAAAAGCAGGTAACCTAGGTTGCCTGCTTTTTTGTTCTCTATGATGGTGCAATATTGCTTGTACTACCTCTATATCGTATGACAACGTTATATGTAACACTTAATGGTTAACGAGTGATTATTAAGTGGAATTAAATACTGAGTTAGCTTACTTTGTTATGATTGATTAACACCGACTAGCAGCACTTGAAACTATCACCAATCATGAGCATATCGGTAGACAGTAATTTACACACTACTGGATAATTTATGAATAACAACATCCCTTTATCTTTTTTAGATCTAGCACCCGTACCTGAAGACCATACTATCGCTGAAGGTATCGCCCAAACGGTCGAAACCGCACAGCAAGCAGAAAAGTCTGGCTTGAATCGTTATTGGATGGCAGAGCATCATAATATGCCAGGTATTGCTAGTGCAGCAACCTCGGTACTACTGTCACATATTGGTAGTCAAACCAAGCGCATTCGTATTGGCGCAGGCGGCGTCATGTTACCTAACCATGCGCCCCTCGTGATCGCTGAGCAGTTTGGTACCTTGCAAGCGCTCTACGGCGACCGTGTTGACTTGGGTTTGGGACGCGCACCTGGTACTGATGGGGCGACGTTTCAGGCACTTCGCCGACAAATGAAAGACGCTGAGCGTTTTCCGCAGGATGTGCAAGAGCTGATGTACTTTTTGGGCAATGATACTGACGGTAGTCCTGTACAGGCATTCCCAGGTGCAAAATCAGGCATTCCTATTTGGATATTGGGCTCTTCTCTTTTTGGCGCGACTTTGGCCGCCCATTTAGGACTGCCTTACGTGTTTGCCTCGCACTTTGCACCGCAGATGCTTGGACAAGCAATCGCTGCCTATCGTGAACAGTTCAAACCATCTGCATATCTGGACAAGCCTTATGTGATGCTGGCTGCGAACTTATTACTCGCTGATGACGATGAAACCGCCGAGTATCATTTTACTTCAGCGCAGCAAAGCTTTGTACGGTTGCGCCGCGGTGAAACCGGTCAGATGCCAAAACCTACTTACGATATGGACAGTATCTGGAGTCAAGCAGAAAAAATGATGGTAGACAATGCGCTGTCAGTGTCTTTCATTGGATCTGTTGAGACCGTTAAACCTAAGTTATCTGCATTTTTGGCAAGATACCAGCCAGATGAGCTGATTGTGACGGCCAATATCTATGACCAAGCCGCCCGTATCCGTTCACTTGAACTTACACCGGAGCTAAACTTATTTACTTTACAATGAAATGAGAGACTTGCATAATTATTGGTAAACCTAAAACTGGATCTTTGACATGGAAGCAACTCCCATTATTGGCGCGTCATTGATGATTGGCTCATCAATATTTATGTATATCGTGGCGCTCCTTGCAGTACTGGCTATTTTTGCATACCTTACCTATCGTACTAGCCCTAAACGCAAACAGCGCCGAGAAGATAAGCGCAATCGAGACAATTTAAATCGATAACGAAAAGCCCTTTCTCAAATAAGAAAAAGGGCTTTTTTTGGCTCAAAGATATGCCAACACTCAATAATGCTGTTGATTTGAATGTAACCGATGTCCTTAATAAAATAAATACTACATCAAGCCAAGTGCACGTAGCGCTGCCGCCCCAAACGCCATTCCGAACATGCCAACGACCGTAGTAAACGCTAAAATATTTGCCGCCAGTATGTCATTGCCACCCATCGCTTTTGCCATCACATAACTGGCTGCTGCTGTTGGTGACGCTACCATCAAAAACAACACGCCCATATGCACACCTGACAAGCCAAATGCCAGTCCAATCGCGACAGCTACCAATGGTGCAACAACAATGCGTCCAATACTAGCCTGCATGGACAATCCTGACGCACTCAGCATTGATTTCAAATCAATGCTCGCACCAGCGCAAATCAATGCTAAGGGTAATGCGACCGCTGCCAATAAGTCACCTGTTGTATGTATCACACCTGTCAGTGGTGGCAATGGCAGTGCTTTATATGCAAATGCTGATAACAATGCCAAGATAAGCGGATTAGTGAATACTTTTTTGATGATCATAATACTACGACTGATCAAGGTATCATCTATACTTTTTGAAACACGGCTCAAGGTAATGACCGCTAAAATATTGAACAGTATCGTCACCACGCCCATATAAACAGCGCCGATACTTAAACCTTGCGCGCCATAAGCGTTGGCAACCGTTGCAAGACCAATAATTGCCATATTACTACGGAAAATACCCTGTACGAACACGCCTTGATCTTCAGGACGTTTGACAAACCGCTTGGCATAAAGCTCTGCGCCAATAAACAAAACAAAGGTTACCAAGATACCAACGAAGATTAGCTTAATTTGCTGACCATAGTCGACATCACTATCGACCACGCTAAAGAACAACAAGCACGGCAAGCAGTAGTTAAAGACAAAACTTGATGCTTGATCGATAAAAGTTTGGCTGGTCTCACCTCGCCTTTGCATAAAAAAACCCAACCACATCAGTGCAAGGTTGGGAAAGACAATGGTAATCGCAAAAATAACAGCATCGATCATAAATAAGCTCAGTTCGCTGACAAGCCCACCATCATATGGGCATCAGCGATATAAATTAATAAATAGTAGTGAGATTTGGTGAATTTGGTAACCTAGTTTCAGTGACCTAGTATAGAGATAAAGTAGCCAGTAAAACAAGCTCACATACTTCTTTCTTGTCAGAATGATGTATATCTTGACAAACAAAAGCCTGTAACGAAGTGCCGTTACAGGCTTCTTATATCATAAGTGCTTTATTATAAAAGGCTTTATTACATACCTATTGTGAGTCCAATACAGCTATGAGTCCAATGCCGCCTTTGCTTTCTTATGTTTTTTGACCGTCATCGCTAACAGCTGTATAGCAGCAGGTGTCACGCCGCTGACTCGCCCAGCCTGAGCAAGCGTTGCAGGACGCACTTGCGTGAGTTTCTGCACAATCTCGTTTGATAGACCTGAGACGACGCTATAATCAAAATCTAGCGGTAACGCTGTGTTCTCTAGTCGCTTCATCTGATCGATGTCTTCCTGCTGACGATCGATATAGCCTGCATATTTCACAGAAATCTCGATCTGCTCGCCCACTTGTGCATCTACTGTTGAATCAGTAATAGCAGCGATATCCGCAAAGTGAATCTGCGGACGCTTCAGCAAATCAAAGGCTGTCGATTCTTTAGACAGCACTTCACCTGTTTGCTCAGTTACTTGCTTACCTAGTGCATTACTAGGCGTTGCCCACATGTCTTTTAAGCGTGACGTCTCTGTCGAAATGGCTTCCATTTTCTCTTGGTAGACCTGCCAGCGCACGTCATCTACCAGTCCTAGCTTACGACCTGTCTCAGTTAAACGCTGATCGGCATTGTCTTCACGTAGCAATAGACGATACTCTGCGCGGCTCGTGAACATACGATATGGCTCGGTCGTACCGTGCGTAATCAAATCATCGACAAGCACACCAAGATAAGCTTCATCACGGCGCGGTGTCCAAGTGTCAAACTCGCTGTTATTGGTCGTCACGAGTGCGGCATTAGTACCTGCTAGTAGACCCTGTACGCCCGCTTCCTCATAACCCGTCGTACCATTAATTTGACCAGCAAAATACAAGCGATCGATAGACTTGGTCTCAAGCGTTGGTTTTAAGTTCTGCGGATCAAAGTAATCATATTCAATTGCATAGCCTGGACGTGTGATATGAGCGTTTTCTAGTCCTTTCATACTATGAATAAATTCTAGTTGCACATCAAACGGCAAACTGGTCGAAATACCATTTGGATATAGCTCATGCGTGGTGAGACCTTCAGGCTCGATAAAGATCTGATGGCTGTCTTTATCCGCAAAACGATGGATTTTGTCTTCAATCGATGGGCAATAACGCGGGCCTACGCCTTCGATTTTTCCAGAGAACATCGGTGAGCGGTCAAGGTTCTCACGGATGATGTCATGAGTACGCGCGTTGGTATGGGTGATATAGCAATTGACCTGTTCAGGATGCATAGAGACGTCACCCATATAGCTCATGACTGGTAGTGGCGTATCACCCGGCTGTACCGTCATCACGCTAAAATCAACGCTACGGGCATCGATACGCGCTGGTGTGCCTGTTTTTAAACGACCTACTGGTAGTTTAAGCTCACGCAAACGATCTGCAAGTTTGATAGACGGCTGGTCTCCTGCACGGCCACCCTTTGAGTTTTCCATACCAATATGAATGACACCGCCCAAAAAAGTCCCTGAGGTCAGTACCACTGTTTCGGTCTTAAAGATAATACCTGTAGAAGTAACGACTGCCGTCGCACGGCCGTTTTCGACCAAGATATCATCAGCAGCTTGTTGAAATATATCCAGATTTGGCTGATTTTCTAACGTATGGCGGATAGCTGCTTTATACAAGATGCGATCTGCTTGCGCACGCGTGGCACGAACGGCAGCCCCTTTACGGCTGTTCAATACGCGGAACTGGATACCTGCTTTATCAGTTGCCAATGCCATTGCACCGCCCAACGCATCAATCTCACGTACTAGATGCGATTTACCGATACCGCCAATCGCAGGGTTACAACTCATCTGCCCGAGCGTCTCAATATTATGCGTCAACAATAAGGTCTGTGCGCCCATACGTGCAGCCGCCAAAGCAGCTTCTGTACCAGCATGACCACCGCCGATCACTATCACGTCGTAATGTTTTGGGTATTGCATGTGTGCCTCACTTGACTCATAACGCTGTTGATTGCCATATCCTATGTTCAAATAAGAAAACAATCAGCAAATAAACGTCAGTCGAATTTATAAGAAGATAACGACTCAGATAAGTCGTTCATAATTGGTTAGATAACCTGTCATTATAACAATTTTTTGACGCTTAAAAAACGCTAGGACAAAAACTATTATAATTAAGCGCAAAGATATTTATACCAGTAATGACGATGTTGACAGTAACACCGTCATTACTGGTGCAGCCACCATCACTTTAGCGGTTAGCTTTTTAGTTTATGATGATATCTTAGCCATTACCGTTACCACGGCTCAGCGGTACTATTTGATCTGACTGACCACTAGACAGCATATGGTGACTGCCATACCCTTCTGGATTGATCTGTAAATAGGCATTCATTTGACCAATGGCATCACCGTCATCACTCGCTAAGATCTGCTCTTTGATGAGCTCGACTGGTGGTAATGGTAAATTTTTAAGCAATGCTAAGCGTTGGTCGTTGTCACCCTTGTTGACCACCAACTCGATTAGCTGGCGCGCATCAATAGGTAGATCAGGGGTATTTTGTGCCAATAATGCCAAATGATAAGCACCTGCCGTATCTTGGTCTGCAACGACGCGCTGCTCGATAGCGATATAGGTCGCTTCTGTCGCACCGCCTGCCACACTCAACTGGTGAATACACTTGAGTGCTGAGTTTGACTCATTACTAGCAATCTCAATGATACGCGTAGATTCGTTTTTTAGACGCGCGCGGCGTTTTTCAATCGCCGCCTGCTCAGCCGCTTCTTTTTGCTCGTTTAACTGTTCATTGGTTTTGTTATTCATAAAGCTCTCTTACTCATCTAGTAATTATTATTTATATCGCTAATATCTTGGACACTATATGGGGGTAAATACTATAAAAACAACGAAGCCTAATGATATAGGCGCGTGAGAATACTAATGGGGACAATAAAAAACCCAAATAGCCATTAATAGCTATCTGGGTTTGCTATGCTCATATCTTGCAAAGGCTAATTGGACATCAAAGACATCCAACCAACACTCTCAATTATTAAGCAGCAGGGCTGTTTGCTTCAACCAATGGCTTTAGCTCACCTGATTGATACATTTGCAAAATAATGTCAGATCCGCCCATCAACTCACCATCGATCCATAACTGTGGGAACGTTGGCCAGTTAGCAACTTTCGGGAGTGTTGCGCGGATTTCTGGGTTTTCTAAAATGTTTACAAATGCAAATGGACGACCAATCTGAGTCAACACTTCAATAGAGCGTGCAGAAAAACCACACTGCGGAAATTGCGGCGTGCCTTTCATGTAGATAATGACTTTATTGTCACGGATTTGATCACGGATCAATTGTTCAACGTCGTTTGCAGCAGTATTTGGGGTTTGCTCACTCATAAAAGCTCCTATTGATAAAGCGGTTTATTAAAATGATTATTTATATAAAAATAATTATGTGAAGATATGGCTGATACATGGGGTGACTGCTTGTATATTACAAGCGCCCTTTCATATTGTTTTAGCCAGTTGTTGTTTACTAAATCTAAAAGCTCTAGATTCAACAGCTCCTAGATTCGATAGCATTATGGACCAACCGCATTAGGCACCAATAATACCACGGCGTTGGCCATGATGCCTTCTTGTCGACCAGTAAATCCCAATTTTTCCGTCGTAGTGGCTTTCACACTGATATTGCTAATATCTGTTTGCAAGTCGCTCGCAATATTAGCGCGCATCGCTTGGTTGTGCGGTGCCAGTTTAGGCCGTTCACACATCACCGTGATATCGGCATTGCCTAGGCTATAACCTGCCTCTTGTACTTTGCCATAAACGTAGCGTAGCAATATACGCGAGTCTAGGCCTGCATGGGCGGCGTCTGTATCAGGGAAATGCTGACCAATATCACCAAGTGCTAAAGCGCCAAGTAGTGCGTCAGCCAAGGCATGCAAAACCACGTCGCCGTCAGAGTGTGCCAGCAAACTGTGCGAATGCTCAATGGGCACCCCTGCCAATACGACGTATTGCTGCTGCTGACCGTTGTTATGAAACGCGTGAACATCAATACCTTGACCGATTTTTATCATTTTCATTCCAAGATGAGTTAGACGTGATTAAAATAATTCAAAATAACTATCTGAATTTTCAAAGTGGTTTTCCCAATAGCTAGATAGCATCGGTCGCCACCAGTTTCAATTAACTGGTATAATATGACGTTTATTTTATCATAATACCAGATCCAAAAGACAAGCTGACACTGTTATGCTGAGACTATACGTTATAGTAATTGCATAACTCTTGGCGTCGGCATTTACTTTGGATAACGTATAAATAGTTGAGCCGTTCTATGTCAGCCACAAAAAACACCTCAAACGCAGTCGTTTCTGAGTCTTTTAATGCTCATCGCCCGTTGACACTTGCCGACGTCGAAAACCCTAGCACCAAACATGTGATTGTTGGTATGTCAGGTGGGGTCGATTCTTCTGTGTCAGCCGTATTACTTCAACAAGCAGGCTTCAAGGTCGAAGGCCTGTTTATGAAGAACTGGGAAGAAGACGATGGTACAGAATACTGTACGGCAATGGACGATTTAGCGGATGCTCAAGCAGTATGTGACAAAATCGGTATGAAGCTACATACCGCCAACTTTGCTATGGAATATTGGGACCGTGTTTTTGAGCATTTTTTGGCAGAATACAAGGCAGGACGCACCCCTAACCCTGATATCTTGTGCAACAAGGAAATTAAGTTTAAGGCGTTTTTGGACTACGCGTTGACCCTTGGTGCAGATTATATCGCTACAGGTCACTATACGCGCCGCAGTGTGAATTACAAAAATGCCGAGGGTGACGAGGTTGCCCAGTTATTGCGCGGCCTTGATAACAATAAAGACCAAAGCTATTTCTTACATGCGGTTGGCGGCGATAAAATCGCCAAAACACTGTTCCCAGTTGGTGAGCTTGAAAAGCCAGTGGTACGTCAAATTGCCGAAGAGCATGACCTAGCGACGGCTAAAAAGAAAGACTCTACAGGTATTTGCTTTATTGGTGAGCGCCGCTTTAAAGACTTCTTACAGCAATATCTGCCTGCGCAAAAAGGCGAGATACTTACTGATGACAATAAAGTCATCGGTACTCATGACGGCCTCATGTATTACACACTGGGTCAACGCGGCGGCATCGGTATTGGCGGTGTTAAAGACCGTCCTGAAGAACCGTGGTTTGTATTGGCAAAAGACTTAGAAAAAAACCGTTTAATCGTTGGTCAAGGGCATGAACATCCCATGTTAATGAGCAACGAGCTAAAAGCTTATAAGCTCGATTGGACGAATGGTCTGCCGCCTGCTGATGTGTTTAGTGACAAAGGTCTAGCCTGTATGGAAAAGTCTCGCTATCGCCAGCCAGACCAAGCATGTCGCGTATTTGCGACCAATACTGATGGCAGCGAAGTGCGTGTGGTATTTGATGAGCCACAGCGCGCCGTCACTCCTGGTCAGTCAGCCGTATTTTATATCGATGACGTATGTCTGGGCGGCGGCGTGATTGAATCTATCGATGCACCTTGTGGATTTTAGACATTTCTCTTTGATGTTGTTAGTTGAGGCATAGATATTGAAACCGTATATGATGTTGAAGCCTTATATCTCGAAGCCATAGACAGCAAAAACGCGCTGGCTTCAACATTGCTTTTTTTGCATAGACCGCTTTTTTAATAACATATTTCTGCTATATTACGCGCAGCGATTTCGATGTCGTTTTTTGTATGGTAATTTTTAGCCAGACTCTTGCAGTTTTTTATTTCATAACTACTGAGGCATAACCATGACCCCACTTACCGCTCTCTCTCCAATTGATGGTCGTTACGCATCAAAGGCTGACAGCTTACGTCCTTATTTATCTGAATTTGGTCTAATCAAAGCCCGCGTTACGGTAGAGATTCGCTGGTTGCAGTCATTGGCTGACAACAGCGCAATTGGTGAATTAGCAGCATTTGATGAACAGACCAATGTTTTTTTGAATGCGATTGTTGATGACTTTAGCGAAGCCGATGCTCAAGCGATCAAAGACATCGAAGCAACGACCAATCATGATGTAAAAGCGGTTGAGTATTTTATCAAAGACAAATTCCGTGGTCAGGATGCCTTAATTGATTCGCTTGAGTTCATTCACTTTGCCTGTACCAGCGAAGATATCAATAACCTATCATACGCATTGATGCTAAAAGACAGCCGCGAGCTCGTCGTTGCCAAAATGCAGCAAGTGACTGACAGCATCGTTGACTTAGCGATCACCCATGCTGACCAACCAATGCTATCACGCACACATGGTCAGACCGCTAGTCCAACGACGCTTGGTAAAGAGATGGCAAACGTCGCCTACCGCCTTGCTCGTCAAATCAAGCAAATCGGTCAAGTAGAGCTACTTGGTAAAATAAACGGTGCCGTTGGTAACTATAATGCGCATTTTTCAGCGTACCCTGACGTCGACTGGCAAAGCCATGCTGAAGCCTTCATCAATCAGCGTCTAGAGCTGACTTTTAACCCTTATACGACTCAGATTGAGCCGCATGACTATATTGCTGAGTTGTTTGATGCTGTTAAGCGCTTCAATACAATACTGATAGACTTTAACCGCGATATTTGGCAGTACATCAGCTTAGGCTATTTTAAACAGCGTCTAAAAGATGGTGAAGTTGGATCTTCTACCATGCCGCACAAGGTTAACCCAATTGACTTTGAAAACTCTGAAGGTAACTTGGGCGTTGCCAATGCTATGTTGGCACACTTAGGTGAAAAACTACCAATTTCACGTATGCAGCGCGATCTATCGGACTCAACGGTACTGCGTAATATTGGTGTTGGTCTAGCACAGAGCATGATTGCATTTGATGCGTGTCTAAAAGGCGTGGGTAAACTTGAGCTAAATGCGCAGCGTTTAAATGATGACTTAAATCAAGCGCAAGAAGTGTTGGCAGAGCCAATTCAAACGGTCATGCGCCGCTACCGTGTTGAAAACCCATATGAGAAATTAAAAGCATTAACTCGCGGCAATGCTATGACTCGCGAAGCCATGTTAACCTTCGTCGAAAGTGATGAGCTATCGGCAGTTAGTGATGCGGATAAAGCAAGTCTACGCGCATTGACACCAGCTACTTATATTGGTAATGCTGCTGAACAGGCGCGCACTATCAAAGAATGGATTGCCAAGCTTTAATAGCAGCAAGCGGATACCAAAAAATAAGAGCGTGTAAAATAATTTACGCGCTCTTATTTCAATAATATTACTGTCTGATTCAGCTAATGTCTTACTGGTTTTGTGACCACATAATAGCCTTACTTTGAATGCTATGATATTGATTTAAAATTCATAGTCGACAAGTGAGGCTTTATTTTTTGTCATCATCGTCATCACTGTCGCCTGGTATGATGGCCTTGCCGACCGCTACTGTCCCTTTTACCACGCCTTTAGTGGTTTTATAAGCAACTTTAGCGGGCACCGTGACGATTTTGTGGACACAGGCTTGTAGCAAAAACACGCTAGCGATGATTGCGATCAAGTGCAATTTTTTCATAACTTTCCTACGATTTAGTGGCTACTCTGATGATAACCATCAGATAGACCATAATCATAGACTATTAAAACCTTCCTATAAAGCGTCCCTTATTATTAATATTGTACGTATTTAAAATATGGATTTATCAATGACTTCTATTCCGCTTTGTCTACCTGACACCATAACGCCTGAGCAGTTTCTAGCAGAATACTGGCAAAAAAAGCCACTCCTTATTAAGCAAGGGTTGTCGCAACTGATTGACATGTTTGAGCCTGATGACATGATCGGTCTTGCCCTTGAAGAAGACGCTAGCGCACGACTGCTAACCCAAGCAGCCAGTAAAAAAGAAGGTCAAGCGCAGTGGCAGCTCAAAAAAAGTCCACTAGCTGAGACTGACTTTGAAGACTTACCAGAGCAATGGACGGTATTGGTACAAAATCTCGAACAATGGTCACCAGAGCTGGGTCATTTGTGGCAAGCATTTGACTTTATTCCGCAGTGGCAGCGGGATGATATTATGGTGTCTTATGCACCAGCAGGTGGATCGGTCGGTAAGCATTATGACGACTATGATGTATTTTTGGCGCAAGGCTATGGCTCTAGACGTTGGCAATTGGGTAAATTCTGTGATGAACAAACAGAATTTGTTGCTGATGAGCCGCTTCGTTTATTTGATGATATGGGCGAGATTATCTTTGATGAGGTACTAGAAGCAGGTGACGTGCTTTATGTACCGCCCAAGCTATCACATTTCGGTGTGGCACAAGACGATTGTCTGACCTTCTCTTTTGGGTGCCGCCGTCCAAACCTGATGCAAATTATCGATAGCGTGGCAGATATTGCGACCAATGACAGCAGCTTGTTTGTCCCGATGCTACTGCCACAAGCACTACAGAACTCAGGTGAGCTGCAAACGGATAGTATCGCTGCTATCAAAGCGCAGTTGCTAGAGATGCTACAATCTAGTCGCGGTGACGACATGATTCGTCAAGCAGTCTCGGAGGTGGTCAGTAAGCGTCAATATGATGCGCTGATGCCAGAAGAAACGTTAGATACCGATGAGCTCATGCAAGCGCTATCAGAAGGTGCCACATTACAAGCAGACTATAGCAATCGCATCCTCTATAGCCAGACCAATGATAGCACCGTGCTGTATGCCAACGGTCAACGTATCGATGGGCTTGATGAAGTGGCAATATCAGTACTGGTACGCTTGGCCAATGGTGAAACACTGCAACATAGCGACGTGACGGGTATCGATGCAGATGATTTGAGCGAATGGCTAGAGAACGGCTGGGTATGGGTGGATATTGCTGAATAATACTCAGTAATAAAATTTCAGTTAAATAACGCAAAAAACCGCTATCTGATAATTACTCAGATAGCGGTTTTTTCTTATACATTTTTTGCAATTACTGGTTTGGTACTTATAGCGCTACCAAACACCGCTTAATCTTTATGAAGATTGATATAAAAGCTGAGCGGATTCGTAATTAATGCAACTACTCTACTCTGTACCCAGCTCAAGCAAGCTCGCGTTACCACCGATTGCTGTGGTATTGATAGTCTTAACACGCTCAGTGACAAACCGATGCAAATAATCAGGCGTCAGCATCTCTGATAGGCCTTCCATATCAGTGACACTAATGACTTGGGTCAAAATACCGTCAGTATTGGCAAGCTCTTGACTGATCGCCTGTACTTCGCTATGACTACCAGACACTGCCACTTGCGCAAGACGGTCGATATATAAAAGCGTGACCGTTTGTGAGTCGTTAGCAACGCTCAGTACGTCTTCGCTGATACCAGTATCATGTAGTATCTTGGCCGCTTCGCTACACATGTCATCTTGGCTTGGGCAATGTAGTATGACTTCATTACCTGTCAATAGCGCAGCGATAAGTTGTCCTAGTACGGCCATGGCTCTAGCAGACTCACCGCCAATGACCATGGTTTTACCACGGCCAGTCACATACAAGTCGTTTGACTCGCCAGTTGCACCCGTCATGCGGTGCGTCTCATCTAGACTAGGAGCCGCACTCAATAGATGGTTGAACAAACGCTTTGCTTTATTAGCATCACCAGTGAGCAGCGCCAGTTTTGACACTCCCGCTTGCAGGTACGTTGCGCGATTGACTGCGCCAAGTAGTCGCCAAGATTCACAAACCTGGGCATGATTTTTTTTGAATTCAGTCGCCATGTTGCTACTCCTTATGCGAGTTCTGTTTGAGTGGTAGATTGGGTGGTTGTCGCTGTCATGCTAGCGGCTGGTTGTGCAGCATTGACTGACTCTGATTTGAGCTGCATCAGACGCGCAACATAGTGCGGTCCGCCAGCCTTTGGACCAGTACCAGATAAACCACAACCGCCAAATGGCTGGACGTTTACAACTGCGCCGATTTGGTTACGGTTGATGTAGGTGTTCCCTACAAAAGCACGACGCTCAATGTGCTCAACCGTATTTTCGATACGGCTATGGATACCCAAAGTCAAACCAAACCCTGTATTATTGATGGCATCAATCAGCTTATTCAGATCACGCGCTTGATAACGCAGCACATGTAGAATGGGACCAAAGTGCTCACCGCCGATGACGTCAATGCTTTTGACTTCGATCGCGGTTGGCAGTACAAAGGTAGATTTTTCTTGGCTGACCACTGAACTTGAGCTCATTGGCGTTTGCGCCAAAATATTCGCTGTCGGTTCAGCATCCATACGCGCAATATGCGCCTCCAAACCATGCTTGGCGTCAGCATCAATTACTGGACCTACATCTGTCGCAGCATACAAAGGATTGCCTACAGACAGCTCAGCCATATTGCCTTGCAGTAGCTCGATCAAGTCATCAGCCATCTCTTCTTGCACGCATAGTATGCGGCAAGCTGAACAACGCTGACCCGCTGAGCCAAATGCTGATAGCACCGCATCTCTCACGACTTGCTCTGGCAATGCTGTTGAATCAACAATCATAGCGTTCTGACCGCCAGTCTCAGCGATAAAGACAGGCAACTCACCGCTGGCTTGTGCATGATCATTCAAGCTTTGGTTGATACGCTGGGCAGTTTGCGTCGAACCTGTGAATATCACCCCTGATATGTTGTCAGCAGTTGTCAATGCGCCGCCTACATCACCTGCACCAGTAACTAACTGTAGCGCTTCAGCTGGTACGCCCGCTTGATACATCAACTGTGCACCAAAATGAGCAATTAAGCTGGTTTGTTCGGCAGGTTTAGCCACGACAGTATTACCTGCTGCTAATGCTGCTACGATTTGACCTGTGTAAATCGCTAGTGGGAAGTTCCACGGACTGATACAAACAAAGGTGCCTCGTGGCTTATACACTTGACGAGATTGCTTACCAGACAAATCGGTAAACTCATGTACAACATCGTCTAATCGTTCTGCTTCATCAGCATAAAAACGGCAGAAATCAACGGCTTCTTTGATTTCATCGATACTGTCTTGCATGGTCTTACCTGCTTCGACTTGGCATAGTGCCATCAGCTCAGCATAGTTTTCTTCAAATAGTTCACCAATCTTACGCAAGATAGCAGCACGCTCAGCGACCTTCACGTTTTGCCACAGACTTTGTCCAGCAACAGCCACATCAATCGCTTGACGCGCTAGTGCTGCATTGGCATATTTGACTTCACCAGCGCTTACATCGTGGTTCCAAGGCGCAAGTACAGTCTGCGCATTCAGCTGATGGATGGCACCATCTACTTCATACTCATTGATCGCTTGACCATTAATGATAGGTGTCGCTGACCATTTGTTATTTAGATGACTATCAATAGCTGATTTGAACGGCAGCCATTGCGACTCAACAAATATATTAGGGCCAAAGCTTGCACGTCGCTCACCATAAATCTCTAGTGGTAACGGGATATCTGGATTGTGCAAGGTGGCATTAGCAAGTAGCTTGTCGTACGGATGTACGGTTAGCTTTTCAATTGGATAAGACTTGTCTAGCAACTGATGGACAAACGAGCTGTTAGCCCCGTTCTCAAGCAAACGGCGTACCAAGTACGGTAGCAAGTCTTTGTGTGCGCCCACTGGTGCATAGATACGCACAGGGATCTCGTAAGCTTGCAAGATATGATCATACAGCGCATCACCCATACCGTGCAGACGTTGGAACTCAAAGTCTCTGTGCGCACTCATGGTCATGATTGACGACAATGTATGGGCATTGTGCGTGGCGAACTGTGGCCAGATAAGACCACGTATTTGCTCTGACAATAAGAAACGCGCGCAAGCAAGGTATGCGGTATCCGTACCTTCTTTGCGTGTCCATACCGGATAGCCTGATAGACCTTTTTGCTGAGCAAGTTTGATCTCAGTATCCCAGTAAGCACCTTTTACCAGACGTACTGGAATGCGGTCGCCTACTTCAGTCGATATACGAGCAAGCCAAGCCAATACAGCGATAGCACGCTTAGAGTACCCTTGTACAACGATACCCAAACCATCCCAGCCAGCCGTCAAATTATCACGGTACAAAGACTCAAACAGTTTTAGAGAAATCTCAAGGCGATCTGCTTCTTCAGCATCGATACTGATATCGACATTGACTTCGCGCGCAGCTTCAATAAGCAGTAGGCAACGCTGACGCAATAGCCCCATAACTTGAGCTTCTTGCGTGGCTTCATAGCGAGGATGTAGTGCTGATAATTTAATAGATACAGATGGCTTAGGCATGCCTTCTTTGACTTTAACATTAGCCGTTGCTCTGATCGCATGCAGGTAGTCATTGAAATATTTTTCAGCGTCTTTGTGCGTGATCGCCGCCTCACCCAACATATCGAACGAATAGGTATAGCCTCTATTACGATATGGTTGGCTGTTTTTATTGGCGTCTTCAATAGTCTCACCCAATACAAACTGGTGACCCATGATACGCATGGCTTTTTGCATGGCACTACGAATGACAGGCTCACCCATCTTTTTGGTCATACGATCCAAGAAACCTGATGCAGTGGTGCTACTATCGATACTGACAACACGGCCTGTCATCATCATGCCCCATGTAGAAGCATTGACCATAAAGCCATTGTCGTTTTTGATGTGCTTTTTCCAATCAGCGACACTCATTTTGTCATGGATCAGCGCATCAGCCGTATAATTATCTGGTACACGAATCAATGCTTCTGCCAAACTCATGAGCAAGATACCTTCTTGGGTATCAAGGCTATACTCGAGCAGTAATGAGTCAACCATCTTGACGGCTTTGCCATCGTTACGCACATGCTCAACCAGATTGCGTGTCTGCTCAGCAGCAGCATCGCGCTCTTCTATACTAGGCTTGGCAAGTGGCAATAAATCAGACAACCAACGTTCTTCATCAACGCTATATAATGGCGAAATACGCTTATGTAGCTCTGCTGCTGACTGCGCAAGATACTCTGGCGACAGCAAATCAACAGGATTGAACAAAATCGGCTCTTGCGGGGTAAACTGGTCTACTGGGTTCATAACAACTCCATAACTATCGTTTAAAAACCATAATAAATGGTGCTTTAGGAAGTCTGATCGTCCTGTATAACTGCTCGTAACCGCTATCAAAAAATAGAGGTTATTGACGGATATTCACAGCAATAATCAAAAGACCAAACGGCGCCATCACAAAACTAGAAAATCCAGCACATGCTGGAGACGGTTAAGTAGGTCGTTCGACTGTTAAACGGGCTACGTTAACAATACAAAGGCAACAACGAAAAATTAAGCGGCATTAGTGCCTTCTTCTTGTTAGTAGTGAAAGGAGTGTGATGACCAGATATCGCTTGAGAGAGTCTAAATCTGTCATCTTTATGTGCTAATTCACTGTAAGAAAAACCTCTACGGCGTTGATTGAGGTGATGCGCTTAACTCGGCTATAATATCATGAAAAAAAATTTCAAACTAACGAATTTTTCTTAATTTCATAAATTAATATATACATAAATAACAATAGCTTACAAGCAATTTATTGACTATGACGCTTTGGTTATATATTTCTATTTACTATTGCCTGTTTTTTGGCATGTCAAAATCCAGCACAAACACCCAAAATGTAAGGGTGAAAGCTGAAGCAGTAGATCTACATTACTGACAAAGAAAAACCCTCTTTATCATTCAATGATAAAGAGGGTTTGCTTTTTAGATACTAGCTAATCTCTGGTTATACCTTACAAGAAGACAATCTTAACCAGTAGTATAATAGTCAAAATCCATACCGCGATACTGATATCAGAGAACTTGCCTGCGATAGCTTTTACCGCAGCAAATGTAATGAAACCTAGTGCTATACCATCAGCGATAGAATATGTCAGCGGTGTGAATAACAACACGACGACTACAGGCGCCGCTTCTGTTAAATCGCTCCAGTTGATGTCTTTTAGAGTGCCCATCATCAGTACAGCAACATAGAAGATTGCACCAGCCGTTGCATACGCTGGAATCATACCTGCTAGTGGCGAGAAGAAGATACTGAATAAAAATAGCACACCAACAGTCACTGCCATTAAGCCCGTACGGCCACCTGAGGCGATACCAGAGATACTCTCAATATAACTGGTCGTCGATGACGTACCCAGCAAAGAGCCTGCTACTGTCGCTGACGAATCAGCCAATAGTGCTTTGCCCATATTAGGGATATTACCGTCCTTGTCGGTCAGCTTGGCTTGGCTAGTGGTTGCAATCAAAGTACCCGCAGTATCAAATAAATCGACAAACAAGAAAGCAAAAATCACACTGATCATACCCACATCGAACGCACCTGCGATATCAAGCTGCATGAGCGTTGGTGCGACTGAAGGTGGCGTAGAGATAATACCCGTGAACTGTGTATAGCCCATTAGTAAGCTAATCAGAGCAACCAATAAAATACCGATGGTAACCGCGCCTGGTACTTTTTTGTAAGACAAGCCGATAATAACCACAAAACCCAGTGAGGCCATAACAGGTCCAAATGACGTCATGTCACCAAGACCAACCAAGGTTGCATCATGATTGACAATAATGCCAGCGCTCTGTAGAGCAATGAAAGCCAAGAACGCGCCAATACCAGCGACTACGCCATTTTTGAGCGAGTTTGGAATCGCATTAATAATCGCTTCACGGATCTTAAACAGGCTTAACAGTACAAAGATACAACCCGATAAGAACACCGCACCTAACGCTGTTTGCCATGCATAGCCCATGCCTAGCACAACACCATAGGTGAAAAAAGCGTTGAGCCCCATTCCTGGTGCTAACGCTACTGGTAGTCGGGCATATATGCCCATGATAAAACAACCTATCGCTGCAGCTACACAAGTCGCTACAAATACTGCCCCTTTGTCCATCCCCGCATCAGCTAAAACATTTGGGTTCACAAAAATGATATATGCCATCGTCAAAAACGTGGTTATACCTGCGATGATTTCTGTTTTGATCGTGGTATTCTCACCGTTGATCCCAAAATAGCGTTCAATTGCATTCATAAGTGTCGCCCCCGACTGGCCAATAAAAAGTCACCACTACTTAAAATCAAACGTAACTTCAGCAAAAATGACGACGCCACAGTGAGAATAATGTAGTAACAAAGCGTAACATATTAGACCAGTTATCTTACAAACTCAATCGTTGATAATGCCTAATTCGTATAAAAACACAATTCGAGATGCCACTGGCGTAAGGGCTAAACGTCTATACAAATATGCGACTCTCTATATTACTCTAAGTGTATCGAGGTATATCAGTTGTCAATAAAAGCGTTCGTTGCTCTGCAATTATTTCTATATATACTCGCTACTTGCCATTTGATATATGCGCTATCTATTTGTTTAACACATTAATAATGACCTTTCTTTCATTTAGAAGTAAACTAGGGGGTTATTGTGTCGATACCTTAATTATAGCTCGACCCCTATGGGCGATTATCTTTGCTGTTGTAAACATAGCATTGCCTTGAGGGCGACCAATAAAGCATAAGCGTTATATTTTGAGGTTGGTCTGGTTCATATACTTTTATTCAATCCAGCTGTTGTCAATTATCCGTGAGTCCATTACATGCCTGAATCATTAAATATTATTGATCTTATTACCCAAGCCAGTTTATTGGTACAGATTGTGATGGCGTTATTGCTATTAGCGTCTTTATTCAGTTGGGTTATTATTTTTCGTATGAGTGCGCGTCTCGGTACGGCCAAGAACTTTGATCAGCAGTTTGAGACTTGGTTTTGGTCAGGTGAAGACTTGGCAAAGCTATATCAAGGTATCCAAGGCTCACCTGATCGCCAAGGGCTTGAGCAGATTTTTTATGTGGGATTTTCAGAATACCTCAGAATGCATAAAAAGCGCCAACCCAAAGACGATATTATCGATGGTGTCGAGCGTAAGTTGCGCGTGGGCTTAGGTCGTCAGCAGCAGCTATTAGAGTCAGGACTGACGGCGCTTGCCAGTATCGGTTCGGTCGCGCCTTATATTGGCTTATTTGGCACTGTTTGGGGCATTATGAATGCCTTTTTGGGACTGTCGCAAACGGAGCAGGCCACCCTTGCCTCTGTTGCACCCGGTATCGCTGAGGCATTAATTGCAACGGCGATGGGCTTATTTGCTGCTATTCCTGCGGTTCTGGCTTACAACCATTTCACTGCAAAATCGAGTAACCTTTATGACTCACGTGCCTTATTCTGCGATGAGATGACAGGTATGCTCCAGCGTGAAACTAGCGTACAAAGCCCTGTCAACAGAGAAACTCAAGTGAGTGCCAGTCAGGTGAATGGGCTATGAAACCAAACCCCTATCGCCGTGAAAAAAAAGCACTCAATGCAGAGATGAATGTCGTGCCTTATATCGATGTCATGCTGGTGCTGTTGGTGATATTTATGGTGACCGCGCCGATGCTCATTACGGGTGTCGATGTTGATTTGCCAAAAGAGCAAACCAATACGATGAGTCAGAGCCAATTACCCGTCATTGTCTCTTTGACTGATAATGGTGAGATTTTTGTCAGCTATGAGAGCAACATCGATTTACCTATGAGTGAGCCTGAGCTGATCAACACACTATCAAACTTACAGTCTCAGAGCGGTAGTACCAACGCCGAGCCATTGCAAGTGATGATCAATGCCGATCAAAATAACCAATACGGCGCTATTATGACGCTAATGGCGACCTTGCAGCAGGCCGGTATTGAAAAAGTGGGATTGTTGACTGGTGCGCCTCTACCAACGCCTGCGCTCCAATAGTGGTACGCTCCATAAATACTGACTCAATAGCCAGCCCGATAATTCTCGTTTCTGATAACTACCGTTCATGAGTATCTATACCATGCATAATGCGCCTGCCGTCTATGTACCTACCGAACCTGAAAGTAATGGGCTGACCCTACCTACGTTGCTCAGCTTGCTAGCACATGGTCTTATCATCGGTGTACTGGTTTATAATTATCAAACCGCTGACGTCGAAACCTCTGGTAGTATCGAAACCGTAATGGTATCGCCTGAGCAACTCGCTGAGATGCAAGGACAGATACTGGCCAACCGTGCAGCAGCAAGTGCCATGCAAATGGAAAGTAGCACCAGCGACTCGCCCAGTAGCGCTCAACCGCAAACATCAAGCAGTAGTACCAGCGCGCAAAGCGCAAGCCAGCCAGATTCTCAGCGCGTTCCTGTGTTTACACGATCTGACGAGCCAGCTAGCCAGCCCATGCTCATGAGCGAAGAGCAGCATCAGCGATTGCGCGAACAAAACCAAGAGTATGAGCGCAGAATGGCCGAGTGGGCATCTCAGTTGGACGAGACAACCATGGAAGAGCTCGAGCAAGTTGAACAAAATAAAAGAGAGCAGATGATCGAAGAGCAAAAAAGGCTTGGGGATTTTCGCCAAAAGCAAAACAATCCACCTAAAATAAAAAGACCTACTGCCAACGATCGTAATATAGAGATTGATACCGATGGCTCTGGCAATGCAGGCCGAACCTTTAGCTTATCTGATGGTCAGTCAACCATCACAGGTGATACCTCAACGGCTAGCACCTCTAGAGGCAGCAGTCGTTCCGCCTCCAGTGGTAGCCGCGGTGCCAGCAACAACGAGATTATAAATCTTATCAAGCGTAACTATACACCGCCTACCGCAGCGAGAGGTTCCACCCAGCGTGCTACTTTGACCATCACTGTCAATGCCAATGGCGACGTCATCAATGTTACCGCCTCCGGACCTGATAACACCGTCAACGAAGCCGCCAAACAAGCCGTACTCAATACAGGTAGCCTACCCATCAATACTGATGATCCTAAATACCCTACTTTTACCATACAGTTCAGAGGTAGCAACTAATCAGTTGCTAGCGTCTTGTATTATTGATAACGTAACGTTAATCGGCTTGTATCGTATCGGTTTTTTCTATTTAAATGCGTGCCTTATTGACTATAAAAATGAATATCATACTACTGTTAGGAGCTCCATTAACTCATGCGTACTCATAAAAAACTACTCGTCTCTTTATTGACTGGCACCTCGGCACTGCTTGCTTCGCAAAGTTTGCTAGCAGCACCTGTCGTACTAGAACTCGACTATGATATTCCTGTTCAACAGAACCAAGTCGCGTTTGTACCATTCGCAGGCGACTCTGTTTTATCTCCTATCATCCTAAACGACTTGAGCAACACAGAGCTGACAGTCACCAGCCAAAACTTGCCGCAGCAGCCGCGCAGTAGTAGCGAGCTGGCAGGTACGCTACCTGTGTGGCAAAACATGGGCATCCCTTATCTCGTTGTCGGTAGCACCCGCACCAATCGTGGCAAAGTCGTCACCGATTACGAGGTTATCGATGTTAAATCTGGCCGCGTGATAGAGGGTAAGCAAAGCCTAACGGCAGATAACAACAGAGAAAGTATGCGTTACGCCGGCCACGTGATCGCAGATAAGGTCTATGAGCTGATTACTGGTATTCCAGGGGATTTCTCGGGACGTATTGCCTACATTGAAGAGACAGGCACTGGCAAGCAAAAAGTCTCTCGTCTAAAAGTAATGGATGCTGATGGTGAAAACGCCAAAACCATTACCGAAGTAGCAGGGTCTATTTTCTCACCAGCATGGTCACCTGATGGCAACCGTATCGCCTACTCGGTACAACGTGAAAAGTCGTACCCTGTCATCTACATTCAGAACGTCAGTGGCGGCGGTGCCAGCGTATTGACACCTTTTTCTGGTAGTAATCTAAGCCCATCATTCTCTCCTGATGGTAGCAAGATACTGTTCTCCAGTAGCTTTGAGGGCAGCGCTGATATTTATGAGATGAGTGTCAGCGGCGGTACACCTAGAAGACTCACCAACTTGCCAAGCAGTGAAGTACAGCCAAGTTATGCCCCTGACGGCAAGTCATTTGTCTATGTCAGTGACAAAACAGGGTTTAATAAGCCGCAAGTCTATCGTTATGAGTTCGGCTCAGGACGCACAACCAAAGTGTCCAATGGTGGCTATGCGACTAGCCCACAGTTTAGTAGTGATGGGACGCAAATTGCCTTTTTGAGCGGGCGCTCAGCCGCTATTATGAATAACAGTGGTGCGGTAACGACCAACCTTGGTAATACTGGTATCGACGAAGCGCCAAGCTTCTCGCCCAATGGTAAACGTGTGGTCTATGCGTCGACCCAAGGTGGCAAAGGTGTACTGACGATTAAATCACTCAATGGTGGTGCAGCCTTTGGCAAGTCAGGACAAGGCATTATTCGCTCACCAGTATGGTCATCAAGTCCAAAATAAACTTGCGATTTTATTGCAATGTAGCTATCCAAAAAAGCCCCAATCATAATAAGTATGGTCGGGGTTTTTTTGTGGGTGTTCGAAAAATAAACGCGATGAGATGGACTGTCACCTTATGATATTTACTTTCTAAAATCTCTCTATTTAGGTTAACCCTTTCTTTCTAATACGTAACGATCACGTAAACCTACTAGTACCAAAAAAAACATTGCATTCACTCATAATTTATCTATATCCTAAATAGACCTGACCAAATGGTCAGAATTTAACGGTATTAGCCAACAAATATGGGTTTTTTGGCTAGTATTCAATCGGATGTGTGCCCCCATTGTATAAATCGATAAAAAACTGCTCAAAGGTTAGATATTAATTCTTATCTAATGACCTCCATGTTATCTGAGGTCCACTTGATTGCCATGTTATCTGATATATGCCGTTGCGCGGGTGCCAAGTAGTTATTTTAGGAGGAAACCACCATGAGTGAAAACGTTCCAGAAAATACCGATTTACTGTATAAACTGCATGACCGCCCAACCCCTATCAAAGCATTCTTAGGTGCTATACAGCACGTGCTAGCAGCCTTTGTTGGTATTATCACTCCCTCCCTAATTATCGGTGGTACTCTAGGTTTGGGTAAGCATATCCCCTACCTTCTCAGCATGTCTTTGATTGTTTCTGGGGTGGCAACCTTTATTCAAACTCGAAAAGTAGGTCCTGTGGGCTCTGGGTTAATGGCGCTACAAGGTACCAGTTTTGGGTTTTTAGCGGCGGTATTGACCGCAGGGTTTGTGGTAAAAAACCGTGGCGGTAGTCCTGAAGAGATTTTATCAGTCATCTTTGGCGTTTCATTTCTCGGTGCATTTGTCGAGATATTTTTGAGTCAATTTATTACCAAACTCAAATCATTTATGAGCCCTATTGTTACAGGGTGTGTGATTGTCACGATTGGTTTGTCCTTAACCAAGGTAGGTTTGACTGATTTGGCAGGCGGGTTTGGTGCGGAGGATTTCGGTAGTATTCCAAATTTACTCTTAGGTGGTGGCGTACTTGCAAGTGTCGTGCTCATCAGCATTATTAATAACAAGGTTATTCGCTCAAGCGCTATCTTTATCGGTTTGATGCTTGGACTCGTCGCTGCTGTCTTTATGGGTCGTATTGACTTTTCATTGGTATCTGAGGCGGCGTTTTTTACCGTGCCCGTACCGTTCAAATATGGCTTTGGTTTTGATTGGCAGGCGTTTATTCCTATTGCCTTTATGTACATCATTACCAGTATTGAGACGTCTGGCGATCTGACGGCTACCTCGATGATATCAGGGGAGCCAATCAAAGGCCCTCTCTATGAAAAACGCATCAAAGGCGGCGTATTGGGTGACGGTGTCAACTCTCTGATTGCGGCGGTCTTTAATACCTTTCCGGTCACTACCTTTAGCCAAAACAACGGTGTGATTCAGATGACGGGGATTGCCAGTCGCTATGTCGGTTTTTATGTTGGTGGTATATTGTGCTTGATGGGATTATTCCCCGTGCTTGGGGCTGTTTTTACGCAATTACCCAAACCTGTCGTTGGCGGTGTCACGCTATTGATGTTTGCTACTGTGGCGACTGCGGGTATCCGTATTTTGTCTACCGTGAACTTCACCCACCGTAATGTATTGATTATCGCTACCTCTCTAGGTTTGGCGACAGGTATTGCGTTCGTACCTGATGTACTGTCACAAACCCCGCAGTTTTTTCAGAATATCTTTGGCTCAGCGGTGACGATGTCAGGAATTGTCGCGATTACGCTTGATATGATTTTGCCGAAGAACTACGGCGTTGAGTTTGATACCAAAGCGCAGCACCAAAAAGACTCGCTAGAGCAAGCTCAAGAAGCAACTTGATAAGCCTCTGTACATAGTGCTTGATTGACTACGCTTGGCTGACTTATCTTATCTGACTTATCTTATCTGGCTGTTCTTAACTGACTGATCTTGACTGACAACCTTCAATCACCAAACAGCGAAAAACACAGTAGAGCTGCTTGGTGATGAGAGGTAGACTACTCAACGTAGACAACCCATACGACATAAAGCCTGTGACTTTAATCCGTAATTACTCTAGCCCGCAACCTCGCAGAATAAAGGGCACTAAAAACGCTTCTGCGCGTGCCTGGTCTTCTGCATCATAAGCGGTCTTGTCCATCAAACCGACAATTTCTATCTCAAACTCAGCATAGCGCTGGGTCGTCGCCCATATCAAAATCAATAGTTGCAAGGGATCCGTAATACCTATTTTTCCTTGCTTATGCCATTCTTTCATGACTTGTGCTTTGTCGTTTACCCAGTCCTTCATCGTGGTAGACATAAATTCGTGTAAATGCGGCGCACCGCCAATAACCTCAATAGCAAACAGTTTATGACGACTCGGGTTGGTAAAGGCTTGATGCAATTTGGTACGGACGAACTTTTCGATGACAGTTTTTGGATCACTCTCTACAGTCATGGTGACCAAACCCTCATTCCATTCCTGAATGATTGAGCGCAGTACCGCCATGTACAGGTTTTTTTTGTTTTTAAAATAGTAATGAACATTGGCTTTGGGTAGCCCTGCTCTATCCGCAATTCCTTGCATCGTAGCACCGCGATAGCTTTGGAGCACAAACTCCTCTTCGGCTGCTGCCAGTATCAAGGCTTGATTGTGTGCACGCGTCGCTTGCTGGCTTCGATGCGAGGGTGCGTCAGTAGTAAGGGTATCTTCTTTTTGGTTGTCTTTAGTCATGGTAGTGGTATCTCACTCCGAGTGGCAGGTTCGACAAAACAGTCGTTATATTCCCTGAGACGTTTGGTTATAAATGCACAGAGTTGTGCAGCATTATTCTCTGGATAAAAATATTTCTAATAAAACAGTTGACCAATTAGTCAGGTTTTAGCAAAATGGTAACTATAAATTCATCACATTACTACTAAAATCATGTTGCCATGCTTTTTTACCACTGAATTGTTAGCATTTATTCGATAAAGCAATTTTTTATTATCAATGCTATTCCACACAAATCATGGTTATTAGCAATAAAGAATTAAATGCATCAAGTGAAATATATACGCATGCAAAGCAACATGTATATAGTAAAACGTCTACTGCTACCGTCACATTTATGCCCATAACCATAATGTATAAATCATTATTAGACAACCGTTACCCGATAGGTAAACGGACTGTCCTATTATAAAAGGATATCATCGTGAGCTTAACCTTAGCGCAATTTAATGATCTGTCTCAAGAGTTGGCTGCCGAGTACCTGCTAACGTGTTGTACCAGCAGCACGTGGGCGAGCAAACTTGCTGATGCGCGTCCTTTTACAGACTTGGATACACTGCTAACGAGTAGCGATACTATCTGGCATGAGGTACAAACCAACGAGGCAGACTTGCTAGAAGCGTTCGATGGTCATCCACAAATCGGTAACGTGGCAACCCTAAAAGAAAAATATCGCAATACACAAGGTAGCGCCGCCCACGAGCAGTCAGGTGCTAATGATGCAGCTGACGATGTGCTCGAAGCACTTGCCAAAGGCAATCAGGACTATCTGGAAAAGTTTGGTTTTATTTTTATTGTCTTTGCCACTGGCAAAAGCGCGCAGCAAATGCTTGATTTACTATTGGCTCGTCTGCCTAATGAGCGTACCACTGAGCTGGCGAACGCAGCCACTGAACAAAACAAGATCACACGCCTGCGTCTACATAAATTATTCGGTCAAGCATAGATAACTGCGACTTGATGAACCGTAAGATCAACATTCATACAATGGTTTGTTCATCAATCACTCTAGACTCATTCACATCGTTACTGAATTTACATCGCTAACAAATATAAAGGAAGCATCATGTCTGCCACCCTATCGTCACATATCTTGGATACTCATCTTGGTAAGCCTGCCGCCAATATTGCTGTCACCTTACACCGTATACAGGACAGCGGCGGCGCTACCCTACTTGCACACGGTACAACTAATGAAGATGGCCGTGTCACCCCAGATGCTTGGCAATTTGATACCACGCTTGATAGCGCAGCGCAGCAGCTAAGCATCGGACGCTATACCGTGACTTTCGATACTCAGTCTTATTTTGATGCCCAGCAGTTGACTGCATTTTATCCGCAAGTCATTATCGATTTTGTGGTGAATGATGCCAGTCACTATCACGTACCACTACTACTGAGTGCCCATGGTTATAGCACGTACCGTGGATCGTAGCCTATAGAGCGTGGTGTCCTTTAATGTGTATTCGCGTTATATGATCATAACTCATTGCTGACATTTTGCTGACGTTGCCACTTTATCTCATTACTTTATATCAAAGCGACTGTAAACCATGGTCGTTGTTAATTATCAAAAAAGCTTATCAATATATTTTATCAAGACACGGTCATATTAAAGGACAATTACTACATGGGTGCCTATCTTCTCGAATGGTTGAGTTTATTTTTCCGCTGGTTTCATGTTATCGCTGGGGTAGCATGGATTGGTGCCTCATTTTATTTTGTGTGGCTAGATCTGAGCCTACGCAAGCCGCCACAGTGGAAAGCAGACAAAGGGATCTCAGGCGATCTTTGGGCCGTACATGGTGGCGGGTTTTATGAGATTGCCAAATACAAGCTCGAACCAGAAGAGATGCCAAAAACCCTACATTGGTTTAAGTGGGAAGCATATACCACGTGGCTAACGGGTGCGGCGATGATGTCTATCGTCTATTATGCCAATGCAACTGCTTACCTAATTGACCCGAGTAAGGTACCCTTTACCAGTATCGGCGCTATTGCCACAAGTTTGCTGTTTTTGTTTGGTAGTTACTTTATTTATGAGGTCATCGTCCGCAGTCATTTGGGTAAAAACGCCCTAATATTTAGTACGTTGATTTTTATTCTTTCGATCATTGCCTGTTGGGGTTCGTACCAGCTGTTTAGTGATCGCGCCTCATTTATCCATATCGGTGCTATCTTGGGTACGGTGATGGTCGGTAATGTGTTCTTTGGTATCATGCCGGCACAGCGCGCCCTCGTAGATTGCGTAAGGCGCGGCGAAAAACCGGGTAAAGAAGTGGCTGAATTGGCGCTACAAGCCAAAAATAGATCACTGATGAACAACTACTTTACCTTACCACTCATCTTTACCATGATCAGTAACCACTATCCAATGATGTATGCTCACGAGCAAGGTTGGTTGGTGTTGGTCTTCGTCGGTATCATTACCGCGACTGCCCGTCATTACTTTAACCAAAAGCACTTGGGACACAAAAAACCGCGTTACCTAGTCATACCAGCGATACTGACCGTATTGCTCATTATCTGGATGCGACCTGAGCCGATTGAGCCAGCGCCTGCAATGCCTTCTACTGCCTCAGTAACGTCTACGACGACTGATAGCACGCCACCAGCTGCAAGCATGACTCCTGACTCAAACACTGATACCGCTACTAATGCTAATGCCAATCCTAATAGTAGTACTAATAACAGTGTTACCGATAATACTGCCACTGCTGAAGCCGTACCCGTAAGCGCGTCAGCAGATGACGCGATTATGGATGTGGTGCATACACGCTGTAGCACTTGTCATGCCGTACAACCAACGCAACAGGGGTTTGCCGCGCCTCCAGCAGGTATTATCTTACAGACACCAGAAGATTTGAGAATACATAAAGCAAAAGTCGTCACTGCGGTACAGACCGGTTACATGCCACTTGGTAATATCACGCAGCTGACAGATACAGAGCGCCAGCAGCTTATCGCATATGCATCATCGCTTTAATTTACAATCTAAGAAAAGCTATCCTTGGCCAGTAACCTTTAAATAAATATTTAAGGCTCTAAGAGATATAGGAACATCGATAATGACCCAAAAAATTACCAGTGACTTTGATCTAAGTACATATCCACGAGATCTAAAGGGCTACGGCGACAATCCACCAAAAGCAAACTGGCCTGGCGGCGCGAGAATCGCCGTACAGTTTGTACTCAATATCGAAGAAGGTGCAGAGAATAGCGTCATTCATGGCGATGGACAATCAGAGCGCTTTTTATCTGATATCTTGGGCACACCAGAATTCAATAACCGTCACCAGTCTATTGAGTCTGCTTTCGAGTACGGTAGTCGTGTCGGTGTATGGCGTGTATTAGACGTCTTTAAAGAGTACGGCATCCCTATCACCACATTTACTTGTGCTGCCGCTGCCGAAAAAACGCCGCACATTATTGAGCGTGTATTAGAAGACGGTCATGAGATTGCCAGTCATGGTCTACGCTGGATTACCTATCAGGACATGTACCGTGAGACTGAACGCGAGCACATTCGCTGTGCGACTACTATCTTCAAGCGTATGCTAGGTAATCAGCCTCTCGGCTGGTATACCGGACGCGATAGCCCAAATACTCGCGAGTTAGTCGCTGAGCAAGGCGGCTATGTCTACGACTCTGACTCGTATGGGGATGAGCTACCCTACTGGCTCAATGTAAAAGTGCAAGATGGCAATGTCATCACGCGTAAGCCGCATCTGGTCATACCCTATAGTTTAGAAACCAATGATATGCGTTTTTCTTCAAGCCCAGGGTTTACTCATGCAGAGCCGTTTTATCAGTATCTCAAAGACAGCTTTGATACCCTTTACGAAGAAGGCGCGCACACGCCTAAAATGCTGACGATTGGTTTGCACTGCCGAATTATCGGACGTGCAGGACGCATCAAAGCGTTAAAGCAGTTTTTGCAATATATCACCAATAAACCTGACGTATGGATATGTCGCCGTGATGACATCGCCAAGCACTGGTACGACAATCATCCTGCCACGTCAGACAACACTGCCAACTGGATGTGAGCTCCGTCATTATCTTGATATATTGACCATATAAGACAGACCGCATACGATAAATACAACCTAATATAGAATAAAGGAAATAACGATGAGTCAAAGTAGTTCAGAAGTCGGACAAATACTCTCAGCAAACAATTTACCTGAGACATTGCCAGCATTTACCAAAAAATCAAACGTGGCTGACAGTCGCTTAGGCGCAAAATCACTGTTTGCGACTGATGATTTTTTTGCAGATAAAAGCCGTATTCTAAATCCGGATGCGCCTATTTTTGTGGTTGGTAAATTCGATGACAATGGTAAATGGATGGACGGCTGGGAGACGCGTCGTAAGCGTCATTTAGGTTATGACTACTTGGTTATTCAACTTGCCCGCCCAACCAAAATCGCTGGGCTCGATATCGATACCAGTCACTTTACTGGCAACTTCCCCTCTTCTGCCAGTGTCGATGCTTTGTATGCACCAGAGCTATTACAGCAGGCTGATACTGAACTTGCCAACCTAAGCAAAGAAGACTGGGACGGTAAAAACTGGCAAACGCTTGTAGGTATGACGCCGCTACAAGGACACAATCATGAGTTTGTCGAGATCGATCATGAGCAAACGGTGACCCATATTCGTTTGAATATCTATCCAGATGGCGGCGTTGCTAGGCTACGTGTCTACGGTGATATCCAGCTTGATGCGAGCCTCAATACTCAAGGCGAGTTGCTCGATTTGGCAGGTGCGCTAAATGGTGGTCGCGCGATTGCTAGCAATGATGCGCACTTTGGCGCAGCCAGCAACTTACTGTTACCGACCAAAGCACCCAATATGGGGGATGGCTGGGAGACTCGTCGTCGCCGTGAGCCAGGTAACGACTGGTGTATTATTGCTTTAGGCCAAGCAGGTATCGTTGATTCTATTGAGATTGATACGGCTCATTTTAAGGGCAACTATCCTGACAAAGTCTCGATCCAAGCGGTCTACTCACCAAACACACCAGAGCAAACGCTAGTGACTCAAAGCATGTTTTGGGAGACGTTACTTGAGCCGCAAAAGACCAATGCCAATGACGTCCATACTTTTAGTAAAGATAAGCTTCAGATAGACCAGCCTATTACTCATATTCGAGTCAATATCTTTCCAGATGGTGGTATCAGCCGCGTGCGTATATATGGACAGATTGCTGACAATGCCGCAGCCCAGCCTAACGATAGCGAGACTACCTAATGTCTGTCATATTAACCGCCATACCTTTAACCAAGGAAAATTTTGCCCCCTATGGTTCGGTCATCGAGCGCTATAGTGATGATGAGCAAACCGCTGACAACACTTATGAGATCAATAATGGCTATGCCGTTCGCCATCATGCACTTGCTGAAAGCCAGCTTGAGGATGGTACAGTAGGTATGAGTATCTTTCGTGCCAAAAAGCGCGAGAACCCTATTGCGCTCTCCGTCATGGAGTACCACCCACTTGGAACACAAGCGTTTGTGTCTATGGAAGGTCAGGACTATGTCGTCGTTGTTGCAAAAGCGGGTACACCGCCCCAGTCTGCTGACGACCTCGCTGTATTCTATGCCACCTCTCATCAGGGTGTGCAATATGACGCTAACGTCTGGCATCATCCACTACTGGCACTAGGGCGTGATAGTGATTTCCTGGTGGTTGATCGCATCAATGGCGACGGTAACAATTGCCATGAGATAGATATTACTGACTGGCATGTATTTATTAAACTAGCAGACGAGTGCAGCTAACCAGCTAATACGGCACGTACGATACAAACTAAAAGCCAGCTAATTCCTATTAGCTGGCTTTTTTATGTTTGGCAGATTGGCAAGTTCTATCTATGTTGACTCAAAGGTATTTTATACAGCCCAAATTGGGGCATAAAAAGGTCCATTCTGGTGCTTTTCTTACGTGCTTTTTCATCCAAAAGCACTGTTTTCTGTATTTACTCAAATATATAGAAGATGCGTCTGGCATTTAAGAAAAACTAAGGACTATTTTGCTTATTTTATACCCTGATAATAGCAAATAAGCATAAAAGCCAGTAAATGCTGCAGAGCATATATTTTATAGGTTCGTGGCACGATTATTGAATACTCTTTAGGGGTAAGCGTATGAATGCTATTTATTGATTACTACTTAAAAACAGAACCGGTCAATAGCACGCTTATTGTTAGTTGATAGTGATTTTCAAACAACAACCTATTTTATGAATTATCAAAGATAAATTTAGGGTAATTAATATTCCATCGTACATAAAGGAGTTACATTTTGCATTTTGATTTACGAACGAGCCCACTCTCCACCTCTAAACTGTCTAATCAGAAACCATTTAGCCCAAAGCCGTCTTTGCTTAAACCGTTGTCAATGGTAGCAGTTGCTGTCGCCGCTTTCGGTAGCATGTCTAACCTCCAAGCTGAGACCTATTTTACCGATACGAGCGTTTCTGTACTTTACGGCAGTGACTATGACCTTGTAGAGGATGGAGAGCTGACGACTGTTACATTAGAGCATGTCTCTGCGCACGACTGGGGCGGTGTATTCTTCTTTGTCGATCGAAATCAAGGTGCCAATGATATTGAAAACAATAGATTTAGAGAAACTTATGGCGAGCTGTCTCCTACACTCAAAATGGCGACTTTTGACAATAGCTTTATAAAGCAAGTTAATTTAGCCGCTACTTATGAATTTGGCTCAAACAGTACTGGCTTTGATCAAGACAATTATTTGGTTGGTATTGGTGCCGATCTAAATATCCCTATTCCAGGGACAACGTACGCGTCTGCAACGCTATACCATGCTTTTAATGACAATATCGATGATGATCAACAAATCACCTTGACCTACGGTTGGGAGCGTAACAATTTTGTAGTGGACGGCTTTATCGATTATTCATTTAATAACGATGATATTGAAGATAATATTCATATCAATCCGCAAATCAAATACAATCTACAGGAGGTGCTCGGTATTGATAACCGCCTAGAAGTCGGCATGGAGTATAGTTATTGGAAAAACAAATACGGTGTCGATGGTGTCAATCAAAGCGCTCCTAGCGCCCTAGTAAAGTTCCATTTTTAACACCGGATAAAGATACCTTTATTCATAAAACCCCCTGCTCCTATTTGGTAGAAGCAGGGGGTTTGTTCTTAAGAGATATCTACTGGCTGCGCTATTGGTGCAAGCACACACTGATATATTTGTCCTGTAAGGCAGCGCTGCAATAGCGACTCACGCCTGCAACGACTGTCTGTTCGATCACTCTATCATCACCCAGCATCATAAGTACAAACAGCTGCTCTTCAAGCGTTTTGGTCTGTGCCATACGTCGCTCCATCAGCTCCGTCGCACCCATATCTATGATGACAAAATCGGCTTCTTTATTGGGCATAAAGTTACCGATCTTATCATCCAATAGCAGCGACTGTGCATTACCCAAAGTAATCTGATACAACCCTTGATGCGCTGACAACTGATTGCTCTGTAGTTGCTGAACTTTATAAGCCTCTGATAACGTCGTGAGCATAGACAGACTCGTCCCTGCCCCAACATCGGTGGCGATACTGACACCAGTATAACTTAACGTCTTGGGTAAATCGAACAGTCCACTACCCAAAAATAGATTGGACGTCGGACAATGTGATATCTGTGTCCCAGTCGCGCGTAGGCGCTCATACTCTGATGTCTCAAGATAGATCCCATGCGCCAAAGTCGTGCGCCGACCTAACAGACCCATATCATCATAGACATCGAGATAGCCTTTGTGATTGGGATACAGCTGCTGAACAAAGGCCACCTCATCACGGTTTTCTGCCAAATGCGTCTGCAAATAGACACTATCATAACTGGCATATAACTCGCCTGCCAGCCGTAGCTGCTTCGGTGTCGAAGTAATAGCAAAGCGCGGGGTGATGGCGACATGCTGACGTCCGCGCTCATGCCAGTTATCAATGATGTCTTGAGTATCGCGGATACTTTGCTCAGCAGGAACGCACAGTTGCTCAGGCGCATTTTGATCCATCAATACATTGCCCGTGATCATACGCGTGTTGAGCTTGTGGCTTTCGGCAAAAAATGCCTCGGCAGATAGCGGGTGACTGGTAGAGAAAACCATGGCACTGGTCGTACCATTTGCCAGCAGTTGGTTTAAGAAGAACTGCGCAGTGTCGTGCGCGACTTTTGGATCAGCAAAATTGGCTTCGGTGACAAAGGTATAGTTGTTGAGCCAGTCGAGCAGTTGCTCACCATAAGCGGCAATCATATCGATTTGCGGATAGTGCACATGGGTATCGATAAAACCTGGCATGATGAGTTTATCGCGATAGTCATGCACTTTAACTGCTGGCTTGCCCTCTGCATTAGCATACGTCGATAAGATAGTCTCGCTACGACCGTACTCTACAATGCGTCCTGTCACATCATCTACAACAAGCGCACCATCAGCAATATATTCAGGGTAAATGCGCTCGCCTGCAATCACGGGTAATAACATTGTGCTTTGATCAATGGTTGATACCTGTGCATGATCAGGTTGATTGGTGTTCGCTATTTTAGAGGGTGTACGCTCAGTACGATCGCTTTCGGTCAAATAATGCAGCAGTCGAGCTTGATAAATATGTAGGGTCATTTGGTGGTCTCACATGGCTTAATAGTACTGAGCGTTTTGATAAATAAGTACTGAGCATTTTGATTGTTTAATAAAAAGTGACACGGTTTTATGAGGTAATTAGTTCCTTCAAAGAGCAGCCTGATGATAACGCTGTAGCAACTGTGCCACGATAGAGACTGCTACTGCCATCGGTTCTTTGCCGCCGATTGATAGTCCAATGGGCATGACGAGCTGACTCACTAATGACTCACTATAACCGCGCTGAATCAAACGGTCTCTAAAACGTTTGGCTTTGGTGGCCGAAGCAATGCAGCCGATATAAGGTACTGGGATATCTGAGCGCTTATCATCAGCTGAGCTGCTATCAGAAATAGTATCTAATGCTGCTCGCACCAGCTCAAAATCAACACTATGGTCATGCGTCATAACTAAAATAAAACGCTGACCGCCCTGCTCTATAAATGGACGCACAAAATCTACAGGATCGTCATCGATATGCGGACGGATATGCGCTGGTAATTTGTAAGAGGTTGGTTGGGTTGATGCTGTTTTGTTTGATGCTAATGGTCGTGCTTCAGCATCGTTATGTGATATTGAAGTGTGGCGGTTACAGTCTGTCTGATCTGCTTTATCAGTATTTGGCTTGTTGTTTAAATAACGCTCAAACATCTCTGGGCGACTATCTACCCAATCTACCTGACATGGCAATTCAGCAAGAATGGTCATGAGTGCTGAGGCCACATGCCCTGCCCCAAATACCAGTACTGACATCGGCGGTATCACATTAAAGCACTCGAACATAACGGTGACGCTACCCCCGCAACACTGTGCCAATTTCGCACCCAACGGGTAATGCTTGGTATAAACCGCGTCTCGGCGTACCGCTTTAGAAGGATTTGGCGCGCTTGTATCATTGACTTCAGATACTTTTGGTTTGACTTCCTTTGATACCGTTGCTGAAATCTCACCGTTCAGTAGCTGACGAGCAGTAGTAATCACATCATGCTCTAGACCACCGCCGCCCAGCGTATCTACGATGCCATCCTGCGTGACGATCATTTTTGCCTGTAGCGAACGTGGGGCTGAACCATTCACAGCCACAACCGTCGCCAACACATGAGCGGTACCTTGCTGCTGATATCGTGCCAGACCTTCATACCAGATCACTGGCGGTGCTAATGACTCACTCACTGTGCGCAGGGCCTCTCGCCCCTGCAACATTCGGATGCTCTATCGCTTCTGGCTGCTCATCGGTCCTTTTGCCTGTCACCTCTTTTGGATCGATGTCTTTTGCATGGCGCACATCTTGCGGCATGACCTTGTCGTTATAAAGGTCGCCATTTTCTTCTACGCCTGTGGCAAGGCTATCCATCGTATCCTTGTCTGCTTTGGTCTCTAGCTCCCATGAGGCACCTTCCATACGCATCACTGCCTTTAGTACCGCTTCTGGCGTTGCAGGCATGGTCAGCTCTGGATTCTTTTTATACTCACCGAGACTAGCCACTGCATTATTGAGTGCGCACCAGACACTGGCTGCCAACATAAACGGCGGCTCACCAACGGCTTTAGAGTTATAGATAGTTTGTTCTTCGTTTTTGCGGTCGTATAATTTGACATTCCACTGCTTAGGTAAGTCATGCGCAGTTGGAATTTTATAGTTGGCAGGACTGTCAGATGCAAGCTTCCCTTTATCATTCCAGATCAGCTCTTCTGCTGTGAGCCAGCCCATGCCTTGCACAAAACCGCCCTCAATCTGACCGATATCAATGGAAGGGTTAATCGACTGCCCTGCATCATGTAGCACGTCACAGCGCAGCACTTTGTACTCCCCTGTCAGCGTATCAATCTCAACCTCAGCGCAGGCGGCACCTAGCGCAAAGTAAAAGAACGGACGACCCCATGCTTTAGAGCGATCATAAAATATCTTAGGCGTTTTGTAGTAGCCAGTAGACGACAGACTGATACGATTCTGGTACGACAGCTGAATCATCTCAGCAAAGGTTAGCGTTTCTTTATCACCGATATAGACATGGTTATTTTCAAAGCGTATGTCTTCTTGTGCCACTTTAAAATGCTCAGCTGCAAATTCAACGATGCGCGCTTTGATGCTCAAGCAAGCATTTTGCGCCGCTTTACCATTGATATCAGTACCTGATGACGCTGCCGTTGGCGAGGTGTTAGGTACTTTATCTGTACGCGTCGCTGATACCTTGACCGTATCCAGATCCACATCGAACTCATTAGCGACGATCTGGGCGATTTTGATATATAGTCCTTGCCCCATCTCTGTACCACCGTGATTGAGATGGATACTGCCATCGGTATAAATATGTACCAGCGCACCTGCCTGATTGAGCGTCTGCACCGTAAATGAAATACCGAATTTGACGGGCGTTAGCGCGATGCCTAAACGCTTGTCACTACCTTCAGCAGCAGCTTTTTGATTGGCTTCTATGATTTGCTGACGTCGATTGTCATAATCGCAATCTTCTGCCAGTGTGCTCATGATGGTCGCCAAATCGAAATGCTCAATGGTCTGACCATAATGCGTACTTTGACCATCTTGATATAGATTGGCTAAGCGCACTTGAAGTGGATCTTGACCCAAGGTATAGGCAATATGATCCATCATATATTCAGCCGTCATCAGCCCTTGTGGTCCACCAAACCCGCGATAGGCTGTATTAGATACCGTATGTGTCTTGCAGCGATGACCTGCCACATGAGCCGCTGGATAATAATAGGCATTATCACAATGGAACATCGCTCTGTCGACAATGGCATCAGACAGATCTGGCGCATAACCGCACAGACCAGCCAACTGCATGTCGACGCCTAATATACGACCTGACTCATCCAAGCCAACCTCATAGCGATTGGCAAACTCATGACGCTTACCGGTCACAACCATGTCGTCTTGACGGTCTAGACGCATACTGACAGGAACGTTATGGCGCTTGGCAATGATACCGCACAGACACGCCCATGCCGCGGCTTGCGTTTCTTTGCCGCCAAAACCGCCGCCCATACGGCGCACGACCGTATTGACCGCATTGAATGGCAAGTCTGTCACTTCAGCGACGAGCTGCTGCACTTCGCTTGGATGCTGCGACGACGTGTATACTTCCAGCCCACCATCATCACACGGCACCACGTAAGACACTTGCCCTTCAAGATAAAAGTGCTCTTGCCCGCGCATATGAATATGACCTTCGATACGAACTGGCGCGTTCTCAAGCGCCGTCGCGGCGTCACCGCGCTTCATAAAATGACTCGGACGCACAAAAAACTCTTGCTCTAGCGCTTTATCGATACTCAGCACCGCTGGCAATGGCTCATATTCAACCACGGCTTTAGTAGCCGCTTTTTTAGCGGCGCGATGACTGCTCGCTACTACCACAAATAGTGTCTGACCCACATACTCTGTAATATCATCAACCATGAGTGGCTCACCATCGAACACCGCACCGATATCTGTTTGCGCCGGTAAATCCTGGAAACTTAGAACGTCTACAACCCCATCCGCCTCTCTAACAGCACTCAAATCCATACTCAGGACACGTGCATGAGCATGGCTGCTCTTGCCAACTGCTAAATGTAGCGTACCTTGTGGTTTTGCAATATCATCTACATAGGTTGCCGTCCCCATGACATGACTGATCGCACTATCATGCTTGGCCGAGGTGCCAATTTTGTTTTTTGGCGGACGCACACGGCGAATACTATAACTGTCGAATAAGGACGAATGATGGCTCATGGCAAGTCTCTTCTATTAATACGCTTTTATTGATGCTGTTTTTAATTTTTGACAATGATGACGATTAGGCACTCTCAGTCTGCATAGCTGCTGCCAACTGCTTACCGCATTTCATCAGTAGACGCTGTACCACATGCATGCGGTATTCACGGCTGGCTCTGACATCAGTCATCGGTGTCACATCAGCAGATAAGCGTTGGGCTGCCTTCTCAAAACTTGCCACTTCAGTAGCTTGTCCCATAAGTGCTTGCTGGCACTTGGTCGCTAACAATGGTATCGCTGCCATACCACCAAGGCCTAGCTTAGCACTCTCAATGGTTGCACCATCTGCTGACACATCCAGTCGCGCCGCAAGCAAGCACGCTGAGATATCATCTTCGTAACGTTTGCTAATCTTATGAATAAATAAGTGCTGATTGTCTTTCATCAAAGGAATATGAATAGCGACGACGTAGCTGCCTGCTTGTAGCTTAGTCTTTTTATAATCTAAGAAAAATTCTGATAACGGTATGATCTCATCCGTATGAGACGAGCCACTTGACGCTTCAGTATTAGTCGCACAGTGACGCAAATGAATTGCAGCGTCCAATGCTAAAAGAATCGGTGGCAGATCACCAATCGGCGACGCGTTGGCTATATTGCCCCCAATGGTGCCCATATTACGAATTTGCGGAGAGGCAATACGCTCAAACACTTGCGCAAAGGTTGGGAAGTGTTGCTCAAGCACAGGCAGCATCTGTTGATAGCTCATGCCAGCACCTAGTACTAGTGACTGAGCTGTCAGCTGTTCGCTATCCGACTTATCACTATTAGAGTCAGGTTTTGCGTCAAGTAGCGACCATGACTTTAATGCCTCAACACCTGAGAGCTGAATAATGACGTCATGATCGATTAGATGCTGGGTTACGCTCAGGCCTAAATCCGTGCCACCTGCCCAAATCGTTGCCTGCGGATTGGCTGCCAATACTTGATTAAGCTCATCTACTGTTTTAGGCATATACAACTGTCGTCCAGCATCAGTCAATGCAGCTTCAGTATTTTTTTGCGCTGTATTATCTGGTTCAACTTCAGTTAAGGCAGTATGAGGGGCTGCTGATTGTTTTGTACTACTCATGGCATCTGTCGCCAAACTGACCGTCAGATCTTTCACCGCTGACTGCTCTACCTGTCTTTGCTGACCGATATCACCCATCAGTAGACCCGCTTCAATAATCGGACGATAACCTGTACAGCGACATAGGTTGCCAGATATCGACGCGACTACCTCATCATAGCTTAATGGCTTGGCATCACTTTGTTCACTGTCATTCTGATTGGTTTGCAAACGCTTGTTTTCGTAAACACAAGCCAGCGACATCACAAACCCAGGGGTACAAAAACCACACTGTGATCCATGACACTCGACCATCGCTTGCTGGGCGGGATGCAACAAGGCACGATCGGGGTGATGATCAGGATTGTCTGCTAAGTAAGCCGCTGTCATCACATGATGGCCATCCATGAGCGAGACTAGCGTGATACAGGCATTGATAGTATAGAACGGCGACGCAGTGCTTTCATTACTGCCGTTTTCGACATCAGACGACTGCTGGTTGGTTGTGGGTAAACGCTGAACCATCACCGTACAGGCACCGCAGTCACCACTACCGCAGCCTTCTTTTGTGTCCATTTGGCCTTCATACAATCGTAGATACTCAAGCACCGTCGTATTGGGGTTAAGCTGGGTTAGCTCTTGGATTTTTCCATTGAGATAAAAACTAATCATAGCAAGGCTCGGCTAAAATAATGAAGATAAAAATAAGGAATTTGACGGCTCAAACACTCAGCTTAAGCATCCGACTTGTATCGTATTGCAACTGTTTTCGTATCATTCATGGGTGCTACAGCCTGTAATTTATTGACTGCTCTGTGGCACACTTGCAAGATACCAATACATTGACGACAGTACACTTTTATAGTAAATAAACGGATAAAAAATATCAGCAATCATCAGGCAGTTTCGTTAGAAATTCACAAACAGTTTAGAAACTAATGCTAGAGATATAATTTTAAAGATACAAGATACCTGACTATTTGGTCAGCTTTCAACATATTATCACTATTCTTATTTACAATACAACCCATTAGGATGCCTACCAATACTACCGAATAGTTGATATATAGACGGATGCTCACTGGTTCTGATTGATATGTGTAGTAGCAAATATATTGCCACTACACATCAGCTTTAATCATGTGCGGAACAGAAAAAGCGAAGTAATCAATAAAGTAGGTTGCCATTGAATAAATAATTCTTTTAAAAACAAAGCCAAACACATATATCTTGTCTAAACTTTTATAGCTGGCTGGTTTTTATATATAATAGCTAAAATACATCCAATACTTTACTGCCATCGCTTATGATAATCGGTAGTAGAAAAATATTACTGGTCAACACTGCCCTCGAGATACGATCATGAAGTCATTTAGCTTTATTTATTTGTTGGTAGTGACGATAATGCTGACAGGGTGTCAGGCATTTCAGTTTGTTGACAGCCCCATCCCTGTGACCGCTGCCCCTACTACTACGCTAATTGCTCAATAGAGACTCGGTACAAAAACTCTCTCCAAGATAAATTTGGCATAAAAAAAAGCAGACATCATAAGGTGTCTGCTTTTTTCTTCTACTAGTCTGTTAGCTATCCGCTCGTCTAGCTTTTAGTATCAGTTGGTTGGTGCTTGATAATAGTCTTTGCCAAATGATCACCGAACCAAATAGCGGTGTCGATATCCCCTTTTCCTGGTGTCTCTTCAGGTGGACCATCAAGCGACTGCGTCATCAAACCCAAAAAGCTAGATAAACGGTTTAAGTCATGTGACTCATGACCTGTCGGCATCAAGGGCAGACCGATCCAGTTCATGCCATGCTGCATCGCATATAACGAAATTTGCTGTAGTACAGCAAGCTTATCACCGCTCAAACCGCCCGAGTTGGCAAAGGCTGCGGCCCACTTACCTTCCCACTTACGGTTGTACCAGCGCTTTGAAGTCTCATCCATAAAGGTCTTAAATTCAGCGGTCACGCTACCCATATATACTGCACTACCGAAAACCAGCAAATCTGCCTGATCTAAATAGTCCCAATCAATATCATAAATATCGACTGCCTTTGCTTGAGCTTGCGGCAACTGCTGATGCGCACCTTCTACGATCGCTTCAGCGACACGCTTGGTATGACCATAATTACTATGAAAAATAACAGCGATTGATACGTTGGGCGTGCTATCAATAGATGTTTCAGACGATTTAACAGGTGTATTCATACGTACTCTAATAATAAATAATTGGTTGGATAATGAAGATTATAAAATATCGGCTACTTAGCGATAGTCAGTAGCTTGTGACATCGCTTTGATTGGTAAAGGCGTCATCATTATCACTGATAAGTAATCGAGTGCTGACAAGCGACTCTAGGCAATTGATTACTAAATCAATCACTTTCATGGACAAAAGCGTCGATGACAACATTTCTAAATGGTAAAATCTCTAAATGACAAAGCTTCCACATGACTTTTATACGTCAGCGTACACGTATCATCATATATGCGATGAACTTCATTGAATTCAAGCCTATTGTATCAGACGTATTTTTATTTTTGAGTTATTTGTTAGATTCCAACCTATCAAACTATCAGGCTACGCGGTTTACCAAACGAGGCGCTAGGCACGATCAATACAGCCTAGAGTCTTACCTTAAATAGACGTAATGGCCTTCATATGCTGATAACCCTTATGTTTAGTAACTATATAGACGACTATCAACCTCGAACAATATCAGCAACTACCTCCTATATTCCAAATAATTATATGCTAATTCAAATTATTCTACTCGCTTCAGGTTTACATTACGCTTAATAGGATTAAGATGTAGCGCTTCTCTTAATTTGACCGTGATACGACTTTTCAACTCTGTAGACCTGCATATATATAAAACAAAAATTCTCATAAAAACGATATCTGATAAAACTATCGGATAAGGAAGCTATTACCTTGACTACTACTCTCGTTCAACCTGTAAACGATACAAAAGACCCCATTGTCAGAGACGATCTTGCTCTGAATCCCCCGCAAAAACCCTTGATCATAGGGGGCGGTATCGTAGGATTAATGGTGCTTGTGTATCTACTGGCTACCCAGCATATCTCTCAATCATTGCTACTTGGCATTGGGCTGTTGTTGGGCTATACCCTCTTTCATGCACGCTTTGGCTTTACCTCTGCTTTTAGACGCATCATGGCGGTAGGCAATGGTCAGGCGATGCGCTCACACATGCTGATGCTAGCGGTTGCCGTAACCTTGTTTGCGCCCATACTTGCTTATGGTACGACGCTATTCGGTGGACCTGTGGCAGGTTATGTCGCACCGTTAGGTGTCAGTCTGATCGTCGGTGCATTCGTGTTTGGTATCGGCATGCAGCTTGGTGGAGGCTGTGCCTCTGGTACGCTCTATGCGGTAGGCGGCGGCCGTTCAGTGATGTTTATCACCTTTATCTTCTTCATCATAGGCGCGACGATTGGCGCTTATCATCTGCCGTTTTGGACAGAGGAGATGCCCGCAGCTGCGCCTTTTTCTTTGGCAACATCCACAGATCTCGGTTATACGGGGGCATGGCTATTGTCTCTTGCGATATTCGGTATCATCGCGTGGGTGACTCTGATCGTTGAGAAAAAAAGAAACGCACCAAAGATGGCGCCCGTACCCTCTGAGTCTGGCTGGAGAAGAATCTTTCGCGGTTCTTGGCCACTGTTTGCTGCCGCTATCGTATTGGCTCTACTTAACGGACTGACACTGCTCACGCGTGGTCAACCGTGGGGGATTACCTCTGCCTTTACATTATGGGGTTCTAAAATTGCAAGCGGCTTTGGTATGGATGTCGCCAGCTGGGGCTACTGGCAGGGTGCTAATGCAGCAGCTCTAGAAGCCTCTATCTTCGCAGATTCGACCACGGTACTAAATATCGGTATCATCGTCGGTGCGTTTATCGCTTCTGCAGCGGGCGGCTTATTCAAATTTACCAAGATTACCACAGGTAATTTTGCAGCGTCTGTCATTGGCGGGTTGATGATGGGATATGGCGCACGTTTAGCATTCGGCTGCAACATTGGCGCTTATTTTGGCGGTATCGCTTCTTTTAGCTTACATGGTTATATCTGGGGCATACTCGCAATGGCAGGTACGTTCTTAGCACTGTATTTACGCCCTTTGTTTGGCTTATCAGTGCCAAAATCTAGCGATTCTGTTTGTTAATACAAATTTAGTTCTTAAATAAAAAAACAGCAGATTATTCTGCTGTTTTTTATTGCCTGCTAAATCTGTATATAATTAGAGCGCTTCTAACGGCGCACAACGACCAGTGCCATGCGGCCCGTTGCTGGCTGCTGCATATGGGTCTGACGACGGTAAGAGTAATAGTGAGTATCTGCGTAACTACAGTTAACTGGCAAATCATTCATAATGGTAGCGCCAGCCGCTTCTAACTGCATGGCAGCAAGCTTCGGTAAATCCAGCTTGACCTTGTCATCGATAGATGGGATAGAAAACAGCGTCGCAAAATTATCGATATGTTCCTGTGATAATGCCTGATGCTCTATGCATCCTGCTAGTAGCTTATCGCGAACGTCTGTATTTACTTCGTAGTTAGCCTGACTGATACAGACCCCTATCCAAGCCTGTATAGCCCCTGAATCGATAAAGCGCTGTACCGTCTCTTGAATGACGCCACACGCCAGCCCTTGCCAGCCTGCATGGATCGCCGCTATTTTGTCACTGGTGGGCTGATATAAGACAATCGGCACACAGTCTGCCGTCATTATCGCTAGTCCGCGCCCACGTTGTTGGCTGACCATTGCATCAGCAGCCAATGGCGTCATACTCAACGTCGTCGCATCAATATCGTGGATTTGCTGTCCATGGACTTGACTGACCCAATGTATACTATTGATACTGCCATACTGCCCATCTGTCGATGACTCACTTGCCAGCTGCTCATTGATAGCAGCTAATAGACTCATGCGGTTATCTAGTACTTGCAGTGCATTATCATTGACATGAAGACCTAGATTCAGCTCACCATAATTTGACTGACCCTCATACCCCATACACTGGTTTTTGGTAACAGAGTCATCCATATCATCATACGCAAACGCAGCCGTTTGAAAAACAGCCACTTCGTCCATTTGCGCAAGCATTGTCATTGGGAAGTTATTTGTTATCGGAAGCTTGTTTATCATGACTGCTCTACCCCTTTATCCACCGATTACCTCACGATGAGGTTGGTTGTATCACTGCCGTAGACTAGATAGGTATCATACCTGTGTATAGCAATGACTCAACCGCAGCATTGTTTCCGTAGCTTTGTTTCAGCAGGTTTTACTCTTCATCATAACCATCGCTTAATACGGCTATTAGTTTTTGCATGTCTTCTGGTAGTGGCGTAGTGACTTCGATATCTTCACCAGTCGCTGGATGAACAAAACCCAAAGTATAAGCATGCAGTGCTTGGCGCGGGAAATTATTAATGGCTTGGCGCTGTGCTTCTGACAACCCTGCACGCAATTGACGACGACCACCATAAACACGGTCCCCTACTAGCGGATAAGTCACATGACTCAAATGCACACGAATCTGATGGGTACGACCCGTCTCAAGCCCCACATCTAGCAGGCAGTAGTTGTCATTAAGGGGCGTCACTTTCAGCAAATGAGTCACCGCTTCACGGCCTGCTGTCATAACTGTCATTTTGGTACGCTGCGTACGATGGCGTCCAATCGGTGCATCAATACGGCGATGACGCAGCAAACTTGCTTGGTCACCTGCTACCACACACTTATAGTGACGATAAACAGACTTGTCTTTTAGCTGCTCCATGAGTGCCATTTGAGCAGGTTTGGTCTTACCAATAAGCAGCAGCCCAGAGGTGTCCTTGTCAATACGGTGTACCAGACCAGCACGCGGTAGATGGTGCTGCTGCGGATAATGGTATAGCAAGGCATTGACTAAAGTGCCAGTTTGATTGCCTGCCCCAGGATGGACCACCATGCCGACAGGCTTATCGATCACCAGTACCTCATCATCTTCGTAGACCACATTGATATCAATATCTTCTGGCTGATCTTCGCTATGCTGCTGCAGCGTCGTTGATAGATGTAGCACATCATCTGCTTTTACACGGACCTTTGGCTTTTGCACTTTGCCGTTATATAGCAAACTGCCGTCAGTTATCCAGCCTTGTAACTGCACACGCGAAAAGTCTGAAAATACTTGCGAGGCGACTTTATCAATGCGCAAACCAGACTCTTCTTCTGTGACGATGTGTGTCATATCTACGACTACTGGCACCGCTTGACCTGCTACTGGCGCTTCATCATCGTCGCTATCATCTATATCATCTGCATCGCCATCATCAATGCCATGCTCTTCAACACCATAATCGTCGATGAGCATATCGTCGTTATCCAGTATTTCATCATGTGCTTCATCAATCATTGTCTGATTATCAGGTAGCTCTTCATTATTTAAAACGTTATTTGGCATTGGTGGCTCTTGTGCTGATGAATCAGTCTTTGACGATTGATTCTGTGATAAATGGGTAGTCATGGCGTTATTGTTCATAGCGAATTTATACATATTAAGACCCTTAACAGATAATGATAAGGCAGCCTTAAAAAAAGTAATAAAAAAATTATAAAACGTTGGCGTTTTTTGACCTTTAGCTGACATACAAAAGTAATCAGGACTCAAAAAATCGGAAACAATATCGCCATAGTGTACCATGTCACGCGCCCAAGCCCTATAAAAGTGGCTGGTATCTATCGATTTTGAGCGTTTAACATTTACCCCTTAGCTCTCTGGAACATAACATTGCTGTAATTTACTGTATATTTGTTCCAGCCAGTGATATTCGATATCGCTCGTGATAGCCGCTCATGTTAAACTGCTTGTAAAATACCTGTGGCGAAAAAATAGACGAAGCTGACGTTATTCTATAAAGTGTAGCCATGTTTTGCTGTATGCTATTGCACTATATTTGAATGCTTTGTATTTGAATGCCCTGTTGATATGCCGTATTTGAGTGCCGTTGTATTTTATCAACAACGTTTGCTCTCTATATCGTTTGACTGTGATAAAACACGCATGCGCGGCTGAACATTTATAAATTTTTCATAGCTTAATCAGTTCTATGAGTAAAACACGTCATAACAAAAACTGCATTCGATAAAAACCTTATTATTCGTGAATTGTTTTTATCACTAACCTTTTATATAGCATGATAGCGCTGCTGCTATTATGCGTCTTGTGTCGGAGAAGAAGTATGCAAGCTGTTGGCAATACGTTTATCAAGCTGTCCTCAATAACCTTACTTGCGCTTAGCGTCAATCTAGTGGGTTGCCAAACTTTTAAAAACCTAACGGGTGCCAAAGACGTCGATGCGGTAGAAACTGCAGAAAAATCAGAGCAAGGTTACTATAGCGATGCCGTTGCTCAAATCGATAAAGGTCGTTATCTCCAAGGTATTGAAGAATTGACCAATTTGCGTACTTTTTATCCAACTGGACAATATGCTGAGCAAGCATTGCTCGACATGATGTACGCACAGTATGAGGCTGATAAATACGAGATGGCAGCGGCAAGTGCTGAGCAATTCATCCGTCTATATCCGTCTAACCCGCAAGTCAGCTATGCTTACTATGTACGCGGCGTTGCCAATATGGAAGGCTCATCTGAGAGCTTAAAGCTATTTAAACTCAACCAAGCAGAGCGTGATACTGCGTATTTGCGTATTGCTTTTGCCAACTTCCAAGAACTTATCAACAAGTATCCAAACAGCCCTTACGCACCAGATGCCGCTCAGCGTATGACCTTCATCTACAATCAATTTGCTCAAAGCGAGATGAGCGCAGCCAACTGGTATATCGAGCGTGAAGCTTATGTGGCAGCTGTCAACCGTGCCAAATGGGTGTTCCAGTACTACCCGCTTAGCGAATCGATTCCAGATGCCCTAGCCGTCTTAGCCTATAGCCACGACAAGCTTGGTCTAACAGATTTAGCAGACGAGTACAAAACTCTCTTGCAAATCAACTATCCAGACATGTTGACCAGCAACGGCAGTGTGAAGCTAAGTACCAAACGTGATCGCTCTTGGCTCAACAAAGTGACTTTTGGTAAGCTTGGTCGCTCAAACACAACTGACAACTCAGTGGCAACTGGCGAATATAACGGCGCGACTAAAACTCAGATGATTCGCAATGCCAATCAGCTCAGACTACCAAGCGATAATGGTGTAAGCGCTGCTCGTGCAACCGCTGCCAATACTGCGATGGCCTCAGGCAACAACGGCATCAATGTGGGTCTAGGTCTGCCAGAAGCATCGGCTGAACGCGTGACCAGTCAATCAAGCACTGGCTCTACGGCGAGAGAAGCCAACGTTGATCCACAAAACATCAACCCAACACGCCGCACCACCCTAGATGATAGTAGCAATAGCATACTACTGACCCCATCAGATATGGACGACGAATAATCCCATTCAGTGACTGGGTTAAGTCGACACCATCTGTATGATTAATAATAAGGCCAACACCATGTTGGCCTTATTTTTCTAGTGGTATGCTATTCGCTCTGCCCCAATATAATTGACCTATGGTAAACTGTTTTTTGTATGAGCATCCCTAACCATATTCTTGAACAATTAAATAGCCAAGCTGACCTGATCAGCATTATTGGTCGACATACCACGCTCAAACGTGCTGGTAGTGAATATAAAGGCTGTTGCCCCTTTCATGGTGAAAAATCACCCTCATTTTATGTCAATCCACAAAAAAACATCTACCACTGTTTTGGCTGTAGTGTTGGTGGCAATGCCATCAGTTTTTTGCGTGATTATGAGAGCTTGACCTTCATTGAGGCGGTCAATGAGCTGTCCAAACAAACGGGCATTGAGGTACCAAAAGAAGAACAAAAAAACGTCAGCTACCAGCGCCGCGCACCCAAACCTGTGCCTCCGCCGCAGGAACCAAACCGTTCTAGCGTAGCCGTAGATCAAGCTGTCAATCAAAGCCATCCAAATGATAGCGACTCAAGCAAGAGCAATATAAAGCAAGCCCATTCAGATCCTAGTCATGCAGATCAGAGCCACGCAGATCAGAGCCATGCAGATAACCGCGACCAAAGCTACATGGATCAGCCCAGTTATCCAGATGCTCAGGGCTACGATAATTTCCCGCCGATAGATGCTTACGATTCAGTGCCATACGCAGCGGACTCATATCCGTCCGATTATTCACAGGATGATGGCTACCCGCCAGCATGGCTGACGGACACCGATGCAGGCATAGCTAGTATTGAGACGACTGACCAAGATGGCAATTTATACGAGCTGCTAGAGCAAATTCAACAATTTTATCAGCATAACCTAACCACTCACCCCCATGCCAAGCAGTACTTTTTGTCTCGCGGACTCACTGAAGAGACTTTTGAGACTTTTGGTTTAGGTTACGCGCCATTTGGGTGGCAACATCTTGAGCATCAGTTTCCACAAGATATCGAAGGACTCAAAGCCTTGGGGCTAGTGCGCCAGTCAGAATCTGGCCGCGACTATGATCTGCTACGCGATCGGGTGATTTTCCCTATTCGTGATAATCAAGGTCGTACCATCGGTTTTGGTGGTCGAGCGCTTGACGATGAAGTTAAGCCCAAATATATCAATTCCTCAGACTCGCCTGTCTTTCACAAGCAGCACGTACTCTATGGCTATTACGAGTCGCGTCAGCAGCGTGCCAACGACTGGCTGGTGGTCGAAGGCTATATGGATGTGATTGCACTGTACCAAGCCGGTATCTATGGCGCTATTGCGTCAATGGGTACGGCCATCAACGAAAGCCAGATATCACGTTTATTGACTCTAAACCCAACCTTGACCTTGAGCTTTGATGGCGATAGTGCCGGACAAAAAGCGGCTTGGCGTACGCTTGAAGTTGCACTGCCTGTATTGGCCGATGACAAAGAGCTACGGTTTTTGACCCTGCCCAACAATCATGATCCTGACACGTTTATTAAAAGTCAGGGCAGCGATGCCATGCGTGAGCAAATCGCTAATGCCATGCCGCTATCACAGTATATTTTTGCATACTTGAGTGAGCGCTATGACATGAGTCTGGCTGAAGGCAAAGCCAAACTCATGTCGCAAGTACGCTCGTTGACCACCGCCTTACCTAAAGGCAGTAGCTTTCGCTATTTGCTCAACAATGATGTGTATCAAAAGCTGGGCGGCAAGCGTAGTCAAAATGTCGAGGCCAAAGATGCATTGTTAGATTTTGATGGTGACATGACCATCAGTCAGCAACTGCAGCTTTGTTTTTTGTTTCAGCCGCGCGCGTTAGTCGATGATCCTATTGAGTCAATATGGCAACAGTCTGGTCTTACAAGACTAAAACTGCCAGCCCACATACAAAAAAAGGCCGCGAGCGATGCATTGCGCGCTATCGCATGGGAAGACTTGCAAGATGCTGCGCTATTGAATGTCGTCACGACCATCAAGCGTTGTATCACGCACTTACCGACAGACGCCAATGCGGCGGCACACTTTGTATTATCCAACCTTGATCATACCAATCAAGTAACATTGAGCGGTAGCTGGGGCGGGTTTTATAGAGCATTAACAGCAAGGAACGTCCTCAGTCTTGATGACTTAATACAAGAGCTCGTAAGCTCACTACTTGAACGTAATATAAAGAAAAAAATGCAAGAGCTGATAAAAAACCCTGATCATATCAAACAAGCAATCGTACGCATGCAAGCCCAGCACTTGAGTAATTGGCTGCGCGCGCAACATGCCGAACGCTCATCACAGATGGTCACTGTCCAGTCTTAATGCTTAATTTCAAATGTCGACCCTTTAAAAGTTTATCCACTGCCCCCACTACTAATGATTATGCCCAGTAGCATGAGCAGCTCCTATATCATTCAACTGATAATAAATAATCAGTAAAAATGGTCAGTAGCTATCACTAGCTCGTGCTTGAGAGCTGCGGTCTGTGTTAAACTGTGTCGCTGTATATTGACAGCACTGCTTGGTGAATGACTGCGAGCATGCATCGTTAAGCACAAATTTTAGGTATTATTTTTACGTATCCGCTTTTAGATACTATTTTTAAGTACTGTATTTTGAGTACTATATTCTTTTAAGCACCATATTGAAGTTTTTTAGCTGTTTTTTAGCATAGTTATTTTTTTAGCATTGTTATTGTAGTGTTTTGAGCCTTTATTCATATCAACTCATTTTTGATATTATTGACAACCTCTACGCCATATTTTGATCAATCGACTGATAAGATCAACGCAAAGAGCGAGCGATAGCGCGTCACAATATAAAAATGTCCGATGCAAGTAAGCGAGTATTTATGAACGATAAGTCAGTTTCTAAGTCCACATCTCAACTGGCCACCTTAATCCAAATGGGCAAAGAGCAAGGGTATCTTACCTACGCTGAGGTGAATGACCAGCTGCCCGACTCTATTACCGAAAGCGATCAGATCGAAGATATTGTGCAGATGCTAACCGATGTTGGTATCAAAATCTTTGAGTCTGCTCCTGATGCCGATGACATCTTGATGAATGATGATTCAAGTGACGATGACATGGCAGCAGATGAAGCAGCAGCGGTACTTGCCTCTGTTGAGACCGAGCCTGGCCGTACCACTGACCCTGTCCGTATGTATATGCGTGAGATGGGTACCGTTGATCTACTGACCCGTGAGGGCGAGATCTCTATTGCTAAACGTATCGAAGAAGGTATTCGTGACGTACAGCACGCTATGTCTTACTGGCCGGGTACCGTACAGTTCGTCCTTGATGAATATCAAAAAGTACAAGACGGCGAAAAAAAGCTGTCTGATGTCATCACTGGTTTTTTAGACCCTGAAACCGAAGAAGACAAAATCGCTGCTCAAGAAGCAAAAGAAGCGGCGAAAGAAGAGCGTGAGCGCATCAAAGAAGAAAAAGAAAACCCACCAGTTATCAAAGCCAAGGTCAATGCCAAAGCCGAAGCCCTTGATGATGAAGACGAAGATGAAGACGACGTTGAAGAAGAAGCTGAAGAAGAAACCAGCGGTCTTGATCCAGAAGAAGTACGTCTACGTCTAGAAGAGATCGAGCATCTATTCATCAAAGCCAAGCAAGCCTTGCTAGATTATGGTCGTGGTAGCGTACAGGCAGATACTGCGTATGCCCTACTTGCTGAACGCTTTATGATGCTAAAGCTAAACAACCGCCTATCAGATCAAGTCATGGCAATTATGCATGATGTCTATGACGATGTGCGTAAGCAAGAGCGTCAGATCATGCGTCTGGTAATTCGCCGTGGTCGTATGCCGCGCGAAGAGTTCCGCAAGACTTTCCCAAGCAATGAAACCAATGTTGATTGGCTCATTGAGCGTATCAAAGGTAAGCCTGCATTTGCTGGTACGCTAGAAAAAGTCACTGATGACGTCATCTTACTACAACGTCGTATCCGTGACTACGAGCAGCAGCTCGATATGAAAATCCACGATATGAAAGACGTGGCACGCCGTATGGCAGTTGGTGAAGCAAAAGCTCGCCGTGCTAAGAAAGAGATGGTCGAAGCCAACCTACGTCTGGTTATCTCTATTGCGAAAAAATACACCAACCGTGGTCTACAGTTCTTGGATCTGATCCAAGAAGGTAATATCGGTCTGATGAAAGCCGTTGATAAGTTTGAATATCGCCGTGGTTATAAGTTCTCAACCTATGCCACGTGGTGGATTCGTCAGGCAATCACCCGTTCTATTGCTGACCAAGCGCGTACCATTCGTATTCCGGTACATATGATTGAGACCATCAATAAGATCAATCGTGTCTCACGTCAGCTGCTACAGGAAATGGGACGCGAGCCAACGCCTGAGGAATTAGGTGAACGTCTAGAGATGGACGAAGTCAAAGTCCGTAAGGTGCTCAAGATCGCTAAAGAGCCTATTTCTATGGAGACGCCTATCGGTGATGATGAAGATTCACACCTAGGTGACTTCATCGAAGATGGTACGATCTCAAGCCCTGTCGACGATGCGACGTCTGCTGGACTACAAGAAGCCACTCGTGATGTACTCGGCAACTTAACTGAACGTGAAGCGCGCGTGCTCAAGATGCGTTTCGGTATCGATATGCCAACGGATCATACGTTAGAAGAAGTCGGTAAGCAGTTCGACGTCACGCGTGAGCGTATTCGTCAGATTGAGGCAAAAGCACTACGTAAACTGCGTCATCCATCGCGCTCTGAGCATCTGCGTTCGTTCTTAGAGAACGACTAATACTCAAGCCAGCGACACAAAAAAGCCGAGTTTATCTCGGCTTTTTTGTGTTTAACGAATCAACTACAGCGTTATTAACTGCTCACACAGGTTGCTACGTTCTAGGCTGACCTGTGGCTATTGAAGTCAATATTGATGTTAATGCTAATGCTAATGCTAATGCTAATGCTAATGCTAATGCTGTTAGTGTGACCACAAAACCCACCGCTAGGACGCCGATATGATTGTCCGCCAAACCCCAAACGCACTCAAAATATTTTTTACCCTGCGTGGCTCTATTGTTCCCAAGATCTATCCGCAGATTTTACTGACTACTCTACTTAGCACGCTGATAACGGTTATCCAGCACTGGTATCCTAACTCGTTCCCTTATTATGGTACGGCGACCTTTACCTTGATAGGTATTGCACTATCGTTGTTCCTTGGGTTTCGGAACAATGCTAGCTATCAGCGTTGGTGGGAAGCGCGGACGCTATGGGGTCAGCTGGTCTATGATTCTCGTAGCTTAGCCCGCCAAGTGCTGTCCTTTATAGATGAGGACAATACGACTGCCATAGAGGATGGTAAGGATAGCAACGAGACTGCACGCGATACTCAGCGAACGATGATATATCTGACCATTGCTTTTGCCCATGCTGTACGTCATCGATTGCGTGGTACTGAACCATGGGAGGATATCGAGCCTTTTGTCGCATCGACGCATCATGACCATATGCACCAAGCGAAAAACGCCCCTGACTATATAATGCGCCTGATGGGTAAGCAGCTTAGCGATATTCGGCGTCAGGGACTGGTATCGGAGCAAGTCATACAGAACATGGACGAGCGCCTGACCTCGATGACGATTGTACTGGCAGCTTGTGAGCGTATTCACAACACCCCACTGCCATTTGCTTATATGCTGCTGGTACATCGCACGACCTACCTGTATTGCATTATGTTGCCCTTTGGTCTGGTAGCCTCACTCGGTTGGGCAACGCCATTGATTTGCGCGGTGATTGCTTATACCTTTTTTGGTCTGGACGCGCTGAGTGAAGAGTTAGAAGAGCCTTTTGGCTTTGCCGCGAACCAGCTACCTTTGACTGCCTTGTCACGCACTATCGAGATCAATCTACGAGAGGCATTGGGAGAGACGGATATCCCGCCTGATATCACTCCCATCAACGGCTATTTGCAATAGTTTTTATCAATAGCTATTGATAAAAAGCCATTTGGCTTATTACCTAGCTTCAAAACAGACTAAATACAGACTTCACTTGAATAATTGCCGATAGACCACTATAAACAGTGCATATATTTTCTACCTAATATAGCTATTCCACTATAAAAGTAGACAGCGTTGACCTCGCTTGAAGTATCACAGTTAAATCTACACTCGGTTGCCTTGTACTACTTTTAAATTGAATCGACTATAGCTTGACTGATTCAAATGCCATTTACGACCATACTGAGCCTGTCTCAGATTTTTGCGTTATGATTTTGGCATGACTCAAGCAGATGTCTGACTCACTGGATGTCTATAGCGGTGATTTTTTCATTATTAGTTACTTACTACTAGTTACTGATTGACTTTTTCTTATTTCCCTATACAAGCGAGGCTCATATCATGAGTGATGATTCAAACGACAACAATTCAAATAACCCAACCAGCAATCAGCCATCAGTGAAAGTCACTGATCTGACGCCAAATAAAGGCGTCCTAAAAGGCAAAAAAACGGATATCCAAAATCCAGAGCTTTGGGATTTTCCAATGAACTACCCGCTCAGTATCATCGGTCATGAAGGCGAGCATGAAAGCTTACTCAATGAGATAAAGCTCATCTTGGGTAGTCAGTTCCCTGATTTTGATCTGGCGTCTATCGAAGTTAAGCCATCAAAGACAGGTCGTTTTCACTCAGCACGGGTCAATCTATACCTAACGGCTGCTGAGCAAGTCAACGCGCTTTATGCGTCACTTGATAATGCAAAAACGGTTCGTATTGTGCTGTAGACAGCTTAGAAAACTTTAACGCCTTTTTAGTCCAAGTCGTCACTCGCTAGTAATAAGATACGGGTGGCGATTTTTTGTGGTTTGATGTACAATCTGCGCCCGCATTATTGTCGTCATGACTGCCCTTTTCAGTCAACAATAACCGAGAGAATGAAAAGCGAAACGTCACGATATTTTTACAAAAAATTTATTATTGACCGCATTCGCGTCTAACCCTTATCCCATCGTCCTTTGCCAAAATTTGGACCGCCTACAACCTTGTAGCAACATAGTTTTATTCTAAAATCAATATAGCATTTTCAAAATTTTCCCGCTATATTGTGCCTACCAATTAACAAACACGCTATATGTAGTACTCAGTGATTTTAACCATCACTATGAGTAGTGGCAGTCTTTTGTCCAAAAAACGACCTATCACAACCCCGCATAATAGCGTTATAAAGAATGTCTGCCGCCCACTCGGCGCGTAGCATCACTATAAGCAATCACAATAGAGGCTAGCATGACACATATTGATAAAATCCAAGTAACCAAACGTGATGGACGTTTAGAGCCTATTGATTTAGACAAAATTCACAAGGTGATCGCATGGGCCGCAGATGGCTTGGACAATGTGTCGGTATCACAAGTTGAGCTAAAGTCGCACATCCAGTTTTATGAAGGTATCAAGACGCGTGACATTCACGAAACCATCATCAAGTCTGCTGCCGACCTCATCTCTGAGACCACGCCTGACTATCAATATCTAGCTGCGCGTTTGGCTATCTTCCATCTACGTAAGATTGCTTACAACCGATTCACGCCGCCGCATCTGTATGACCATGTCAAAACGCTAACAGACGCTGGCAAATACGACCAACATATTCTAGCGGACTATAGCCGTGCTGAATTTGATGAGTTAGAAGAATACCTCGACCACTGGCGTGATATGAATCTTGCTTATGCGGCTGTTGAGCAAATGGCTGGTAAATATCTGGTACAGGATCGCGTGAGCAAGACGGTTTATGAGAGCCCGCAGTTCTTATACATGCTCGTCGGTATGTGTCTGTTTAGCCAATACGACAAGTCAGATCGTCTTGATTTCGTCAAACGCTTCTATGATGCGACCTCAGAATTCAAAATTTCCCTACCGACACCTATCATGTCAGGTGTACGTACGCCATCGCGCCAGTTTAGCTCGTGCGTACTGATCGAATGTGGTGATAGCCTAGACTCTATCAACGCCACCACTAGCGCCATCGTACGCTATGTGTCACAGCGTGCTGGCATCGGCATCAACGCAGGTCGTATCCGCGCCCTTGGTAGCCCTATCCGTGGCGGTGAAGCGCAGCATACTGGCTGTATCCCGTTCTACAAACTGTTCCAAACGGCTGTGAAATGCTGCTCACAAGGCGGCGTACGTGGTGGTGCAGCGACGTTGTTCTACCCACTATGGCATTTAGAAGTTGAGTCATTACTGGTACTAAAAAACAACCGCGGCGTCGAAGACAACCGTGTCCGTCATATGGATTACGGCGTACAGTTAAACAAGACAATGTACACGCGCCTAATCAAAGGCCAAGACATCTCGCTATTCTCACCAGGCGACACGCCAGGCTTGTACGATGCATTCTTTGAAGATCAAGACAAATTCGAAGAGCTATATACCAAGTACGAAAATGATCCTAACGTACGTAGCCGTCAAATCCCAGCAGCAGATTTGTTCAGCCTAATGATGCAAGAGCGCGCCAGTACGGGTCGTATCTATATCCAAAACGTCGATCATTGCAACACGCATAGCCCATTTGACGCGACGGTTGCGCCAATTCGCCAGTCAAACCTATGTATGGAAATCGCCCTACCAACCAAGCCACTTGATAACATCAATGACGAAGAAGGCGAAATCGCCCTTTGTACACTATCAGCGGTCAACTTGGGTAAAGTCGACAACGTCAGCGATATCGAAGAGCCAGCTGAGCTAATCGTCCGTGCACTTGATGCCCTGCTCGATTATCAAGACTATCCAGTAAAAGCCGCTCAAAACGGCAGCATGCGTCGTCGCACGCTTGGTGTGGGCGTGATTAACTACGCTTACTACTTGGCTAAGAATGGCGCACGCTACTCTGACGACAGCGCGCTTGGTCTGACCCATCAGACGTTTGAAGCATTGCAATTCTATCTCTTGAAAGCATCAAACAAATTGGCAAAAGAGCAAGGCGCGTGCCCTGCGTTCAATGAGACCACGTATTCGCAAGGTATCTTGCCGATTGATACGTACAAAGCCGACTTGGACAAAATCTGCCAAGAGCCGCTACATCTAGATTGGGAAACGCTACGCGGCGAGATCACTGAGCACGGTCTACGCAACTCTACCCTAACCGCCTTGATGCCGTCTGAGACCTCAAGTCAGATCGCCAACGCGACCAACGGTATCGAGCCACCACGCGGTCTGGTCTCTATCAAAGCGTCAAAAGACGGTATCCTAAAGCAAGTCGTGCCTGAGATTGATAAGCTAAAAGATCAGTACGAGCTACTATGGCAAATGCCAAACAATGACGGCTACCTAAAGCTGGTCGCTATCATGCAAAAATTCGTCGATCAAAGTATCTCTGCCAATACCAACTACGATCCAGTTCGTTATGCTGGTGGCCGTGTACCGATGAAGATATTGCTAAAAGACTTGCTAAACGCTTATAAGATGGGTGTAAAAACGTTGTACTACCATAACACTCGTGATGGTGCGAACGATGCCCAAGCGGATATGGAAGATGATTGTGCTGGCGGTGCATGTAAGATTTAAGGTTCGACTATCCAGCTCTCTCATTCAATTAAGAGAGCTGGATAGATATTTTATTTTTATTTAGCCAAAGGAGGTAAAACAGCAATATAGATAGCATAAAATCCCTAAAACTAACCAATAAAGAGGTAAATTAATTATGGCTAAGAATACAGGCCGTAGTACTCGCAAAGGTTCGGTAACAGCTCGAACTCAAATGAAGCATCCTAGTAACCCTAAGCATTCGCTTAAGAGAGACGCTACTACAGGTCAATTTATGAGTGGTATGAAAGGTAGTTACAAAGGAGTCGCACAGGAGGTAGATAGTAGAAGATAAAAATGGCATTGATGATAAATCACCAATGCCATCGGAGATACTGAATACGCCAATATTCAATATCAGGAAGTTGAGACTATCGACTTTCACAAGTGGTAAGAAAATAGAATAACGTTCCGTTCTTAGGCAGCTATTCTAATTTAAAACTTACCCCTTGTCCAAAGAAACCGTGAATTGATAGTCGCAAATGTTTCAGCTCAGGAGAAATGAGCATGGAAAAATATCGTGATATCGGTGGTAACTCTGGTATAAGCGCATACGAGATCGGTGACGACTTTATAACTGTGCGCTTTACGAAGGGTGGTATGTATCTGTACAACTATTCCATAACTGGTTCTAATCATGTCAAAAAAATGATTGAGCTAGCTAGAATGGGGAATGGACTTAACAGATATATAAACTTAAATACTAAGTACGCTTATGCTAGGAAAATAGCATAGGTTATTAGTCTAACCTCAATGGTTTAGTGTTGGGGCGTTTTCGCGCCTTGACACTATTAAGTATAAGTTGGCGAGAGGAGTAAAAATTTGAATACTTCAGTTAGTAAAAAGCCTTTTGCAAGAATTACTACTTGGGATGATATTTTTAAAATGAGTGGATATACCGACTCATTAGATCCTAAGAAGGAAAAATTAAAGCAAGTTATTAATAAATATGAACTTCCAAATAAGGGAAGATGCGGTTTATCAAATTGTCGCACACCTCATTATATTGGATGTATTGTTGAAACTGAATCTGGTAGGTTGACTAATTTAGGGAATGACTGTGGCAAAAAGTATTTTGGAGAAAACTTTACGTCCTTGAGTAACAAACTTAGCAAAGAGATTGATTACTCAAACAAAATCGAGAATATAAAATTAGCTAAATTGAATATTGCTGAAAATCATAGAAAGTTAAATGAAATAGAAGCTGATTGGAAGAAGATTGAAAGCGTTTATAGAGCTATAAAATCTGAAGGTCTTGATGAGCTATACGACAAGCTAGAACAAATGCAACATAGTAAGAGTTCCATTATTGCAATACAGCGTAGAGCTACAAAATCTGAGATTGAGCTTGAAGAGGTTAGAACAGGAAAATACGTTCAAAATCCTTTCTATATTTCTGATAACTTAGGTGATTTGAAAGGTTTAAACTATCTTACTGATAGAATCAAAATTAAAGCCATCATTCTAAATAGCAAAATAACTCTTGATCGTTTAAATGATTTTGATGAGGACAAGACAACTCTCAAAGAACTTAGCAAAATGATCAAAGAGAATGAAAAATTAGATGATAGTGTTCGTGAAGCTCATAGTATTATTGCGGATGGCTTTAAGTTGTTTAGTGCAGATAATATGAGACAATTTACTCCTTTAATAAGTAGTAAAAGGCATAGGAAGTTAAGAAGGTTTTTAAATTGTTGTTTTGAAAGCTCATAAGCCTAGATCAAGCGAATCTTTCTTAGTTGTAGAGTGCGCCTAGCGCACCGATGATATGGAAATTTAGCACGTAGGTTGGGTTGACGAAGGAAACCCAACGGTTTGAGTTTTTGTTGGGTCTCGTGCCTCGGCACCAACCTACTCAAATGCATAGGAAGCGGATATTTTGTAGGGTGCACGAAGCACACCCTACAAATTACGCCCAAACGAAAAAGTCGTTAAGGGCAAAGAAAGACGCCCTAGCAAGGCTTTTTAGCCCCGACTATAGTGGTATCCTGCTGACGACGATGGTGATGCAGTCGGTGGCTGAACGTAGTATCGAGACAACAGGAATGCGGTCAGACACGATAGACTGCACGCCAGCGGCAAGGCAGATACAAGCGGTAGGCGGGATTGTCTACTGTTATAATTAAAAAATACAGATAGAACTAAAACGACGGAGGTCATGTGCAATATACCGCAATCATCAAAGACGGTGGTTTGTTTATCCCAAACGTATTTTCAGACCTAAACGATGGTAGCTCGCATATCGTACAAGTCGAGGTTGATATTGCAGCGGTGCGTCAGCAGTTAGGTGTGGATGAAGCACCAAAGGCAACTGTCACCAAAAAAACCGTGGCAAAAGCAGCCAAAAAGCCAGTATCGAGAGCGGCTAAAAAAGACTTAAAAACAGCAGCAGAAGAGTCGGATGTGAGCATCCTACGCAAAAGCGCGCTTGATGAATTAGAAGCACTCGATGATAGTGAACTGAGCGAGATATTCAAAGCCTATATGAACGATGGGCAAGAGTCGTCACAGATATCACTAGAGAACCTCTAAGCTAAGACGCTATAATCCAAAAACGTGTCATAACATCAGATCAAAACCAGTCAAACCCCTATAAATTAATAACCGTATCAATTATAAAGGCAGTCCCATGACTTACTCGATTTTTTCGCAAACGCCAAACAATGCGCTAACAGAGCCGATGTTCTTTGGTCAGCCCGTCAACGTAGCGCGCTATGACCAACAAAAGCACCCTATCTTTGAGCAATTGATTGAAAAGCAGCTATCGTTCTTTTGGCGTCCAGAAGAAGTCGATGTGTCACGCGATCGTATCGACTTTAGCAATCTATCCTCACATGAGCAGCACATATTTTTGAGTAACCTCAAATACCAGACCCTACTCGACTCTATCCAAGGCCGTAGTCCAAACGTGGTGCTACTGCCGCTGGTGTCTATCCCTGAGCTTGAGACGTGGATTGAGACATGGTCGTTCTCTGAGACCATTCACTCACGCAGCTATACGCATATCATTCGTAATATCGTCAATGATCCAAATATTATCTTTGATGACATCATGCAAAACGAGCACATCTTAGGCCGTGCCTCTGATATCGCCCAGTACTATGATGAGCTGTATCGCAACTCACAGCTATATAGCTTGTACGGTCCAGGTACGCACAATATCAATGGCGAGCAAGTCACGGTTGATTTAAGATCACTGAAGAAGCAGATGTACCTATGCATTATGGCGGTCAATGTGTTGGAGGCCATTCGTTTTTATGTATCATTTGCATGCTCGTTTGCCTTTGCTGAGCGCAAATTAATGGAAGGCAATGCCAAAATCATCAAGCTCATCGCTCGTGATGAAGCGCTGCATTTGACGGGTACGCAGCACATGCTGAACCTGATGCGCAATGGTCGTGACGATCCTGAGATGGTTGAGATTGCCGCAGAGTGTTATGAAGAAAGCATCGAGATCTTCCGCAAGGCTGCTGAGCAAGAAAAAGAATGGGCAGGCTATCTGTTCAAAGACGGCTCAATGATTGGTCTAAACAAAGACATCCTTTGCCAATATATCGAATACATCACCAACTTGCGTATGGAGACCGTCGGCTTGCCAGCGGCGTTCCCGAATTCAAAATCAAACCCAATCCCGTGGATCAATACGTGGTTGTCGTCTGACAATGTGCAAGTAGCGCCGCAAGAGACCGAGATTAGCTCGTACTTGGTTGGTCAGATCGACTCTGACTTATCAGACAGTGATTTTGATGACTTTGAGCTATAAAGGTTCCGAATTATAAGAGCTGAGTTGTGAGCGCTTTGAGCTATAAGGGTTTTAAATCATAAAGGCTTGGGCTGTAATCACTTTATCGATTAATAGTAGGGATAGTAATAGCACAGATATATCCCAATAGGATCAGCGATGACTTGGGTAATGACCAGTAAAAAGCAGTTCTATCTACATGATGACGAGAGTCTGCTAGATGGACTGCTACGCACCGGACATGAGGTTAACTATCAATGCCGCGAAGGCTACTGTGGTAGTTGCCGAGTCAAACGTATTACTAGCTCGCATACGGTCGATTATCCGTTTGACCCGCTTGCGATGATTGAGGACGATGAGATCCTGCCCTGCTGCTGCCGCGTGCAAGGGGTTATTCATATCAATCATGACCCCATTGAAAAGTCATAATACAATGGTAAACGCAAAACCCTAAGCTTACGACAGTCAGCGTTGCTAAAGGTTCAAACCTTCAAACAAAAAGCGCGCTCCTTATCTAAAGGAACGCGCTTTTTTATGCGACTAGCTAAATCAATACACCTTACTGTGCCGCCGTATCTTGTTCAAACAGTTTCATCAACTCTTCGCGCATACGATCACGCTCGGCTTTTGACATCATTGGCGTTTCTTCATCACTTTGGATACTTGGCTCTGCTTCCATACCGCCCATACTCTCTCCTTGCAGTACCACAGGACGCTCGATAGGCTCTTGGACAGGACGTTCCTCTAGCATAATTTTTACTTGTGCATTTTTGCCTTGGCGTAGTATCTGCGCATCCAGCTCAGTATTTGGCGGCTTACGAGCAACATACTGAATCAAGGTATTGGCATCGGTCATCTCTACACCATCGATAGTTAGGATGATATCACCAACACGCAGTCCGCTCTTGGCAGCAGGACCACCTTGAATGACATTTAGCACTTCCACACCAGTTGAGGTTTCGAGCTGCGTTGGGTCACGTAGTTGTGACTGAATCTCGATACCGAGCCAGCCACGGCTGACGCGGCCATCTTTGATGAGCGCATTCATCACTTGCTCAACGAGCGCCGTAGGAATCGCAAAACCAATCCCCATCGAGCCACCAGAGCGTGAGAATATTACGGTGTTAATACCGACCAGCTCACCGCGCGCATCGACTAGCGCACCACCTGAGTTACCTGGGTTGATTGCCGCATCGGTTTGGATAAAGTCTTCGAATTTATTGACACCCAGTCCCGTACGACCAGTTGCTGAGATAATCCCTTGTGTTACCGTCTGACCGACACCGAATGGATTGCCAATAGCTAGGGCCAAATCGCCAACACGAATAGGATCTTCACGGAAGCCAAGTGGCGTCAGTCCTGTCATATCGACTTTGATCACTGCCAAGTCACTGTCTGGATCAGTACCGATGACTCTAGCACGGCTCTTGCGACCATCGTTGAATGCGACTGTAATCTCATCGGCTTTTTCGATCACGTGAGCATTAGTCACGATATAGCCGTCTTCTGATACGATGACCCCTGAGCCTAGATTGGTCGACCCTTGATCTTGTGACGGTCCACTATAATTTTCAAAAAAACGACGTAGGACAGGATCATCCATATAAGGATGCTCCATCATCGCTTGGGTCGTATAGATATTGACCACCGACTGTGATGCGCGAGCCACTGCGTTATGATAAGAAGATATCGGCGCTGGCGTGTCTGCCACTGGTGCTGAGGCTTGCTGCTCAGCTGGCGTGGTTCTTGGTGGTTCCCATGTCGCCTCTGATGTCGACTTCATACTCATAAACAACCAGATAAACGCTGCTAACACTAGCAACAATAAAACCCAAGGCAACCATTTTAATAGGGATGCCTTGTTATGGGTGTTCTGGGATGACGACATATAGAACCTCTATAAATGTAATGCAAACAAACAGTGAAAAATAAAGTTATAAGAGATAAAGTAAGTTGGTTGCGACTGATCGCATCTCATTGCCTGGCTAAGCAATGAAACGGTCTGGCTAGGCAACGGATGCACAGATAGGCAGACTTACATGTATAAATTATAACCGCAATGCCGTGAAATAGTAACGTATCGTGTACCGTTTCAGTTATCCATCTTGTCTACTCTTTTGCAGCGTCATGTTAAAATAAAAACCATGTAAAATACTTGCCACAGAGACCGATACGATAAGAATAAGGAAACCCAATGACCCAAAACACGACTAAATCTTTGACCAGTAGTATCAGTGCACAAGAACTGACGCAGTTCTGTGATGAGTATCTATCTACCAGTGCATTTAAAGACTACGCGCCAAACGGGCTACAAGTAGATGGTGGACGACCGATACAACGCATCGTGACAGGGGTGACAGCATGTGAAGCCTTAATTGACGCTGCTATCGCTGATAATGCTGATGCCATTATGGTGCATCATGGTTACTTTTGGAAAGGCGAACCTGCCCCGCTCACAGGCATGAAGGGTCGACGTGTCCGTAAACTCATGCAGCACGGTATCTCTATGATTGGCTATCACTTGCCGCTTGACGCGCATCCTGTGGTTGGCAACAATGCCCAGTTGATCGATGTCTTAGGTATGACGATGACTGGTGCGCTCTACCCTTCCGAGTCGCACCCTGTTGGCAATATTGCCACTTGTACACCGCAAACTACTGATGATCTTATCACCACAATTACTCAAGTATTAGGGCGCGTACCGCTTCATATCTCAGCCAATTATGAAAATAACGCAGATGCTCACTCACAGAACAGATTGATCAGACGAGTGGGTATTTGTACCGGTGGTGCCCAAGATATGATTGACCAAGCGGCTGCTATGGGCTGTGATGCCTTTATATCAGGAGAGATATCTGAGCGTACCACGCATAGTGCGCGAGAGTTGGGTATCGACTATTTTGCCTGTGGTCATCATGCAACCGAGCGTGGCGGTATCCAAGCATTGGGCGATATCGTTGCCAAAAAATTCGAGTTACCAGTGACGTTTATTGATATCAATAACCCTGCCTAAGAAATCAGCATAGCGTGTATGGACAGTTACATGGTAGAAAAACAGATTGAAAATTGATAGTTTCAGGCTTTTTTAAATTCACTGTCTATTTGTTTTCAGCCATTATTAGTCTTTTTGTGAATAACAGAAAGTTAATATATGGAAATTTAACCGTTTATGTCTCTATTGTTAAGTTTTATCGCTTTTTTCTTAACTCTACTTGAATAATACAATCGGTAACCGCATATTACTACCTGTAAGAAAGAACGTTTTGTCATGAAACTTCCCATTATTACAGCTTCCGGTTATGGCACTAGAGTGATATTGGCAGTAATCTAAGATTTTATTACACATGATAAGTAATGATATTTTAGAATGCTGGCTACTGAGACACGATGTATGCACTATATTTTGGCAACATCGTGTTTTTAACTTTAGTGTCGCGATGACAATAAAACGTGGCTTATTTTTATTCGATAGCTACTGTACTTACTCTCATCGCTGGACAAGAAACTTTGTAGCAAGCCACCTTATTACTAATAACACAAGGTGTCGCCAGTTTTCAAAGTTGCATAGTAAAGGCAAATGAAGATATTTATTTTAATCTTAAAATATCTCAATGCTGCTTAGCGCTATGTCATTGTCCCAATGACTTACTCATGACCTTACCTATGTTTGATATATAGTTGTTTGACCATTAGCCACATCGAAACATTGATGAAGGAATCATCTGATCTATATCCTTCCTATAGTCGTGCGTCTAGATTTTGAGACGACTGTTGTGATGATATAGAGGATACCTGAATCGCCGGTTAATGATCGCTCACATTGCTAACTCTTAGAGAGAGTATGCTAGTGGCACTGTATTCAAGCAAGATGATATGTACTTGTTTTATTCAAAAGTACCTTATCGTCTGAGACGCTGTATCGATAAGTGCAAAATGACGTGCATTTGTCTTTATGTGTTTTTGTGGTAAGAAGGATGGCTAAAATCAGGAGACATCAATGCAACGTATTACTTATCGTGTAAAAGTATCTGCGCAAGGGGCCAAACGCCGTATTTCTTATTTACTGCGTCCATCTAAACGCCTGCTTAACACCAAAAGTAACATCGTTTCATCCGTTACCCCTACCGCGTCAGGGCGTTTTGCCAGAACCAAGAAGCTGGCACAAGTATCCAGCATAGCGCTACTCTCTCTGCCAGCAGAAAGTCTGACCACTATGAGCGCGCCTGTGCCAGCTTATGCCAACGTCATGCTAGAGAACACCTTAACCATTGCCGCAGTACCAGGCGATAGTACCTATTTTGCGACTGATGGCTTCCAACATGGCTTTGGATTTGATTTGGTGCGCACTTACGCTGATGAGCTGGGTGTTGATATCGACCTAAAAGCTTATGCTAATGAAGAAGCTGCGCTAAAAGCTATCAGATCAGGTGATGCTGATATGGCGCTGACTACTGCCAGCACCAAGCTAAAAAGCCAGCTTAATCTGTCCTCTATAAATGTCAGCTGTGGTTATGATGCCAGTTTGACTAAAAATGGCTTACATCCAAAAGTCAGCTGGACGTTCAGTTCACCTAATGACCCACTATCCAAAAAAGCCAGTTACTTCTTGTGCGATAGCATCAAGCTACAAAACACACAAAAGCTAGCAGCATTCTACAATCAGAACTTGCTAAAAGATGCATATAGTCAGGATCATTTCCAAAAAACACTGACAGAAAAACTGCCTGATTATCAATCATCGTTTGAAGAGCAAGCGCGCAATTATAATCATGATTGGGAATTGCTAGTGGCTATGGGTTATCAAGAATCTCATCTGGATGCTGATGCGGTGTCACCGACTGGCGTACGTGGTCTTATGATGCTGACCAATAACACCGCAAAAGCGATGGGCGTCTCAGACCGTGTTGATCCTTACCAAAGCATTGGTGGCGGTGCACGCTACCTAGAGCAAGTCAAAGACGACTTCTCTGATGTACCCAAAACAGACCGTATTTGGTTTGCCCTTGCAGGCTATAACATGGGTCCCAATGCAGTCAAAAGAATTCAGCGTGAACTACGTGCTCAAGGTATTGATGATAAGAGCTGGGCGAACGTCTATGCTTATTTAGCAGATAACAAAGCTTCCAACAGTCGCTACGGGCAAGCAATGCATTATGTCAGTAACATCAGAAGCTACCTTGAGACCATCAAAACTCAAACTGTCTAGTCGATAGATCTCTATTGGATAGAAACTTGTAAAACTAAATATCCAAAAAAAAGCTGCTCTTATTAAGAGCAGCTTTTTTGTTATACGGTCAATCAAAACGATATCTAGATACCGTATCTAAGGTCTCATTAACGGTTGGGTACTGTCAGACGCTGACCACGCTGCAACATAGTGTCAGCAGCGATATTATTCATGTCAGCCAGCTCTTGTGTCGATACGCCATACTTACGAGCTAGACCGATCAAGCTATCGCCTGAACCAACGGTATAGCTTACAGTTACTTTTGGTACTTTAAGGGTTTGACCACGCTGTAACTGTGCGTTAGTTGCCAGATTATTCGTCGCTGCTAAATCCTCAACAGAAACTCCAAACTGACGTGCCAAAGCAATTAAACCATCACCTGATTGGACTTTGTAGTTTTCAGTGTTACTCAGTTTTGTTCCGCTACTCGCAGAGCTGCTGCTGTTACCACTAGTAGAACTACTGCTTTGACTACTGCTAGAGGCACTTGCAACACTGCCACCAGCAGGAATCGTAATCGTACGACCCAGTATCAAATTAGAAGTGGTCGTTAAGTTATTCGCTGATGCCAAATCGCTCAAGCCGATGTTATAGCGTCTCGCCACACCAGTTAGCGTATCACCTGATTTTACTTTATAGCTAACCGCTTTATCATTGAGCTGACGATCAACCAATTCTTTAGACACAGGTACTTTGATCGTTTGACCACGTTGGAGACGTGCTCTTGCATCAAAGTTGCTGTTAACAGCAGCAATCTCTGCGGCACTAACACCCACACTATTGGCAATGCCAATCAAGGTGTCACCTGATTGTACCTTGTAACTGGTGGTCGCTACTGAGCTTGCGCTATTGGCACTACTAGAGCTTGACGTACTTGCTGTATCAAAATTAACACTAGCTGGTACTTTTAATATCTGACCAACGTATAGTGAGCTGTTGGTATTGATATCATTTAGGCTGGCTAATGTGTCTGTTGATACATTGAACTGACGCGCTAGAGCAATCAGACCGTCTCCTGATTTTACTTTATAACTCTTGGTTGCGGCGCTTGACTTGTTCGACCGAGTAGAAGGTGCCGCAGGTGTTGTCGCCGGTGCAGTCACTTTGCCCGGTATCAACCACAACTTTTGTCCTCTAAGCAGATCTGCACGACTACTAAGATTGTTGTAGCTGGCAAGCTGAGTAACTGACAAACCAAAGCGATTTGCCGTACCGATGAGCGTGTCTCCGCCTTGTACAATATAGCTATCAGGCTGACTGGCTGCAGTATTATTGGCAGCAGCCAATGGCTCGATAGACTTAGCATTGTATAAATATAACGTACTACCAGACAATAAGTTGGCACTGGCGTCTATCTGGTTCCACTCTGCGATATCACGCCAGTTCACCCCAGCACGGCTCGCAATATTCGATAGGGTGTCGCCACGCTTGACTGTATAAGTACTGCGCGTGCCTTGCGGTTTTGGCTTGCTGTCCGATGACTTTGCAAAGCTAAGTTTTTTCTCTGCACCACTTGCTTCTAGGATAGACTGCTGCGTTTGAACGGCTGATAGGTTAATATTACCATCAGCATTAATTACGTTAGTTTCAGAGGTGCTTCTACGAATTTGATTGGCAATGAAATCACGCTCTTCTTTGCTCAGTGGTGGCTCTTGGACAATCGTATTATTCTGAGTGATTTGAGCTGAAGTGGTCGGTAGACTGTTACTACTCTTAAGCTCAGCATTGATTTTTTTGGTCTCAGCGTTGGTCAATGGTGGCTCAGTACGAACTGAAGCACTACCGCTATAAACAGAGCTGCTCGTCGTTTGAGCCGATGGTGAGATATAGCTTGTCGTTTGCTGAGGGACGCTAGCGATAGCAGCATAATCGGCCAGAGCGCTGCTGCTAGATGGTAGTGATGATGAGGTATATGGCTTGTTATTATAGCTTGGTGTCGTTGACGCCGGTGTGCTTGTATTACCAGATGCCAATACGTTACCTGTACCATTGCCGCGCAATAGGCTCAGTTTGGCATCAGCATTTAGGCTAACATCGTTAGGAATAATGACACGCTGCGGACCTGAAGAATCAACACGACCTGAGGTCAATGCCGTGTTGAGTCGTTCGAGCTCATCATAAGTCACACCTGTGAGCTGTGATACCTCAGACAAGCTCACACCATAGTTGACTGGCACACTACGGAAATGCTGACGATTGGCAATAGCTGGTAGGTATACGCCATACTGCTCAGGTTTGGCAACGATCTCGGCAACTGCCAAAAAGCGTGGCACGTAGTTCATAGTCTCTGTAGGCAGCTGCAGTGACCAATAATCGGTTGGCAAGCCGCGTGCAGCGTTCGCATCAATGGCTTTTTGTACACGACCAGGACCTGCATTATAAGCCGCCAGCGCAAGCTCCCAACTACCAAATTGGTTGTGCAGTGCGGTCAAGAAGTCATAAGCGGCACGGGTCGACTCAATCACGTCACGGCGACCATCATAAGTACTGCTTTGGTTCAAACCATAAATACGGCCCGTACTTGGAATAAACTGCCATAGCCCTGCAGCGGCTGCACTACTGGTGCCGCTTGGATCATACGAGCTCTCAATAACGGGTAGCAAAGCCAGCTCTGTCGGGATATTACGTCGCTCAGCTTCTCGTACCGTATGATAAATATAACGGCTGGCACGCGCTGTTAAACGGTTTAGGTAGTCTTGTCTGCTAGTAAACCAGCTTTTTTGTCCTTCGATACGCTGATTATAAATCGGCTTACCACCGTTCATACGGTAACCGGCACGCAGGCGATTCCACAAATCACCATACTGTTGAATGGCAAGCTGGTTGCCCTCCACCATTGTCATGTCAGTTGCTTCTAACAAATCTGCCAACTCATCTAAACTCTCTGCATCTAAAAATGCAGTAGAATAGTCTGTACTATTCGTCGCCACTTGAGTAGCAGGACGTTTAGTAACAACAGATGAGCTATTAGTCGCACCTGTGTTTTTTACTGCTGAGGTGTTGCTACACGCACTGATGAGTAACGTTGATACTGCAAGCGTCAAGGGTAACGCGACAAACGAGCGAGATTTTGATAGCACAGTAGACATGGTATTGGAGGTTTCCTAACGACAGAAAGTGATAAGATAAAGTTGATAGATAGTATAGTATGCAACGTAAAGCAAAAACCAGCCTAATATAAAAGATAGTAATGATCGTTTAAAGAATCGTTTAAAGCTGGTACCTTTCAAAGACTTTTAATGTCAGACTTTTAATGTCAAAATCCTTAGTCATAGGTTTTGACATCGACAATCAGACTGACTACTTTTTCAAACAAATAACCGTTTTTTGCTTTGTCTGACGGACATGCTTGGCTACCCACTCTTTTTGTTAACAGGTAATAGGCAGCAGCTAACTACGCTTGTTCTGAGTCAGACTTAGTTAATAGCTACTTGCGATACTGCGCGCAGTAGTATGGCATTACCAGTAGATACCGTCAGCGTCACGCGAGAGGTAGTAACAAACGATACTGGCTGACCGTTTTTGATCCAGCTTTCGTTTGTTGTGACATTGGCTTTGGCCTGATCACCTGTGATGACCACATTATCTACTGATATGTCATAGCGATAATTCGACGTATCGTTCCAGCTATTCTGCAATAGTCTCAAGTAGGCGTCTTTATCTAGGCTAGTCGACTTACCCTTTCTAGATAAAGAAATCAGCGCATCATCAGATACAAGACGCGCCACTTGATTGATGCTTTGGTTATTTGCAGAGGACTTCATTGCTGATGCATAATTTTGCACCAAAGCTTCTGTCATCGTGGCAGCTTGTGCACTGATGCTAATGGTGCTGGCTACTGCTACTATCGCAGTGATGCTGGCGCCTTTTACCAAGAGAGCTAATAGCCCATTACCCAATAGTTTTTTCATGATAATCCTTAGCGATATTTTTCGTTAGCGTCATATAGTGACGATCAACGCTCTTTATCATTTATTTTGGCAGTACGTTTTTATAGATATATCTATATGATTATACTTATATAATATGCCGAGCCTATCATCGAATTCTCACAGCCATGTGACACCCTGTGTAATTATTGCGACTAACAAAACGCAGAAGTCTCACATTCGCGGCTATGACACCGCACGTCATTAAAACGGTTATTTTTATGACGTTTGGTACCATAACATTTGATCTCAAGGGCTCTTATAGTGGCTCTTAATACTACATCAGCTCTCAATACTAGAATTTGGCGTCGCTATTGCTATCGTCATCTTGCTCGTCGTCACTGAGCTTCATACCCAAACGTTCTACACGTCTGTCCATCATTTGTCGAGCTAAGGCCTGCATATCTTCTACGCGATCTATCTCATCAACAATCTCAAGCCCTAGCAGGGTCTCAAAGACATCTTCTAACGTGACCAAGCCTTTTACTTCGCCATATTCACCGACAGTAATCGCAATATGAATACGGTTTTTTAGCATAAGCTCTAGTAGATCGAATAGCTTCATTTTAGAGAATACGAAAGTAATGTCTCTTTTGAACTGGGTCAACGGTTTGTGCATAGCATGATTGACCTTAGCCAGTAGCATGTCAGTCTTTAAGACAAAACCCGTAATATTATCTAAGTCACCATCATAAATAGGCAGTCGAGAAAAAGTCAGTTTTGGGCGATCAACCAATAACTCAGCCACTGTTTTGTTTTCTTCAAATGCGAGCATCACTGAGCGCGGCGTCATGATGTCTTCGACCTTAATAGCACCAAACGCCAGTAGATTACGAATAATACGTGACTCTAATGGATCGATCTGACCTGACTCTTCACCAATGCTAGCAAGTGCGGCAAACTCGCGACGGCTAAACGTTTGCGTCTCTTTACCGCGTACTAGTAGCTTAGTCAAGCGTTCTGACACCCAAATAAGTGGGTACAAAATCATGATAATACCGCGGACAAAGTATGCCACCATGCCACTCAGCTGACGCCAGTAGACCGTACCCAGTGTTTTTGGAATAATTTCAGATAAAAACAAAATGGCAAGCGTCATAATGGCAGAGAATAAGCCGAACCAAGCGCTACCAAATACGATCGTCGCCTGCGCACCAGCCCCAATAGAGCCAAGCGTATGCGCGACCGTATTTAGGGTCAAGATAGCGGCCAATGACTGGTCGATATTGTCAACTTTAAGGCTCTTTAGCATGGCTGCTTTTTTGGGGCTTGTTTCTTGCACATCGGCAATAAACGATGGCGTCATGCTAAGCAGAACAGATTCTGCAAGCGAACAAACAAAAGAGACGCCAATAGCAAGCAAGACAAAAAATATCAAGAGAGAAACGCTAAGCGCAGTTGGTGCAGCAGCAGCGGTTGTTGTGGCTACAGCACCAGCTGCCCATACAGACTGCGGTAGCATCAATAACGCTAACGCAGAAAAAAATGTATAACCAATTTGAGAACTATGCTTCATTCTCGGGGGAGGTTCTGCAGATGCGTCTTCACGATGAGCGCGCGGACGACATAAACGAGGTACAAACATAAAAGTGGTGAACAAGTTAGGTAACCTAAAAAGAGAAAAGGGAATATGACATAAAGAGCAAAAGATGTCGGTTAGTAGCGTACTACAAGATACCTAGAGATCATTATAATGTTGATTATATATAGATCAGATACGATGTCAGGCTCGTTCAGTCTACTCTGTAGTACTTTTACTCACCATCTACGTCACTACACTGCTACGAACCGATACCACTGCTCAAAGCTGACTTAGCACTGCTCCAAAGCTATATTTCGCTTCAATAGACAGCAGACTAAATGCAGGCAATCATTGCCATTTGATAGTAGCATTGATAATAGCATTTCACAATAAGTCGCTATTTTTAAGTTTTTATTTTTTGGTCACTTTTATTGTTCATTATTGCCTCAATATTACTGAGCGAGTCACTGCTGTTTGTGGCTCCTTATAATGCTATTTGTGGCTTCGTATTTGCGTATCCTATACTTGGAATAGTAAAACGTTGTTGTGACACCTGTGTGCTGCTAGTATGCCGCTACGCTAACAAAAACACGCTCAGCCTATGATTAACAGTTACCAAGTCGGGTATTTTTTGTTACTATGCGTCTAATTTTATTGTTATCTATGACTTACTGAGAGATATTATGAGCCTATTTATCCAAGCTGCCCATGCTGCCCCAGAGACTGCAGGTGCTGCAGGTTTATTCGGTCAGATTTTACTACCTGTTGCCTTTTTTGCCATTTTTTACTTTTTGGTTATTCGCCCGCAGTCTAAGCGTACCAAAGAGCACCGTGCAATGGTTAACGCTTTGAGCGTTGGTAATGAAATCATTTTTGCTGGTGGCTTAATGGGCCGTATCAAAGCGATCGAAGGCGATTATGCCGTCGTAAGCCTAAACAACAATACTGACGTAAAAGTACAACGTGCTTCTGTTATTTCAGTATTGCCTACTGGCACGATCGAAGGCGTATAGTCTCTACTGTTTCTTACTAGTAATGATTTGATGGTCATCTCACCACTGGGTGTCATGACAAAACAATGACCGTATATCATTTACGGTCATTTTTCGCTATTAAGGCAGTAAAGTATAGTTGCCATATAGGCTGAGTTTTTGTCTATATATATTGGCTCTTGAGACACATTGGTTTTATCTATTTGCTTGGTGATATTTTTGGTGACTAGATAAAGATACCGCTGTATTATTTGCTTTATTGTTTTATGCTTTACTATCACCGCGGATGATCGCAATGAAGCCTGCCAAATAGACAGTCAATCATTGCTGTCGCTAACTTCCCATCTGCTAACTTGTGGCTCACATCGCCAGTCGTTTATCAACCTAAAGAAGTGATTATGCAATATCCCGCTTGGAAATACTTAATTATTGCCGTCGTGCTACTCGTGGCCGGTCTATATGCTGCCCCTAACCTCTACCCTGACGAGCCTGCAGTGCAGATCACCAGTGCTGCAGCTGGCACGCAATTGTCTGAAGGCATTTTGACCGAGTCTCAAAGCTTGCTCGAAGAGGCAGGATTAGACAATCATGATGGTACGTTTGAGGGAAACAGTGCGCTGGTACGCCTCAACAACCCAGTTGACCAGCTAAAAGCGCAGGAAGTACTCCGTCAAAACTTGGGTGAGGACTATGTAGTCGCTCTCAACCTAGCACAGACGACCCCGCAGTGGCTGCGCGATATCGGTGCAAAACCGATGAAGCTCGGTCTTGATTTGCGCGGTGGTGTTCGTTTTGTACTAGAAGTTGATATGGACAAGGCACTTGAGCAGCGTTTGACCAGTGCCAGTCGCGATATGCGACGCGAGCTACGTGCTGAGCGAGTGGCGATCAAAGGTATAAAAACTGAAGAGCGCGGTGTTGTGTTGCATTTTGCTGACACTGATACGCGTAATCGTGCACAGAATGTGTTGCAAGGCTCGATGAGCAATACGTTTAATCTGCAATCTTCTATTGATGATCAAGGGCCTGCGTTAGTGTTGTCGTATAATGATGCAACGCTTGATGAGATCAATAGCTACGCGGTCAATCAGAACTTAACTACCCTACGTAACCGTATTGCTGAGCTAGGTGTTACTGAAGCCTTGGTACAGTCTCAAGGTGCTAGCCGTATTGTGGTCGAGCTGCCAGGTGTACAGGATACCGCTGAAGCAAAACGTGTCCTTGGCCGTACCGCAAACCTTGAGTTTCGTATGGTGGCAGACGACGCCGATACCTATACAGGCGGCATACCTCCTGCAGGCACAGAGGCATTCCCGTTTGAGACACTAGATGGTCCACCAGTATTACTAGATCGCCAAGCAATCGTCACAGGTGATAAAGTAACCAACGCACAAACTGGCGTAGATGAAAGCGGCTTACCTGAAGTAAGTATTACTTTGGATAGTGCTGGCGGCAAGCTCATGCAGAACGCCACTCGTACCGCTGTTGGTCAACAAATGGCTGTATTGTTTATTGAAAATAAGCAAAGAATTACTTACGAAGAAGATCCAGAGACTGGTGAGACGACTGAAGTTCGTACGCCTTATGCTGAAACTAAAGTTATCAACCGCGCTAACATTCAAGCGGTACTGGGTTCATCATTCCGTATCACTGGTTTAGACAGCACTGCTGAAGCAGCTGAGCTTGCTCTATTGCTACGTTCAGGCGCACTTGCAGCTCCGATGTATTTTGTAGAAGAGCGCACCATTGGTCCATCATTGGGTCAAGAAAACATTGATAAAGGCTTGTTCTCTACGCAGGTTGGCTATCTTCTAGTCTTTGCGTTTATGATTGTCTTCTATCGTCTGTTTGGGGTGATTGCCAACGTAGCACTCGCCGTGAACGTTATTATTATCATTGCTATCATGTCAATTTTGGGATCGTCTCTTACTCTACCTGGTATTGCTGGTATCGTTTTGACCATTGGTATGGCCGTTGATGCCAACGTACTGATTTTTGAGCGGATACGAGAAGAGATCGCGAATGGCGTACGGCCAAAGTCCGCTATCGTGGCAGGTTTTGACCGCGCATTTAGTAGTATTTTTGATGCCAACATCACAACCTTATTGGTCGCGTTTATCCTATTTGCGATTGGTACAGGTCCGATTAAAGGCTTTGCGATTACGCTAGCTATTGGTATTGTCAGCTCACTATTCACCGCTATTTTGGTGACACGTGCACTGGTACAAATTGCTTACGGTAAGCGTAAATCCATCAAAAGTCTGAGCATCGGTTAGGAGAATACTATGGCGATCGATAATAACAACCCTTTAGAACAGCAGAACAACCCTGATCGAAATGGCTCGACTGGTGAGGCGACTAATGCAAATACGCGACGCCGCAAAAAACCGCGTCGTGATGGTAAAGGTAGCAACACTAAAACCAATAATCCAACTGCCACAAAATCTGGCAAAAGCAGTCGTAGCGGCGGCAAAGATAACAAAGACAGTCAGGCATTATCTACTGCGACTGATCCCAATCTAGTATCAGGTGACGCCGCTGATGATGCTGCAGCCGTAGCTGAAGGTGGTATCAAAGCGGTTGGTAATCAGCGTATTATTCCTTTTATGAAGATAGAAAAGCCAATGGCGCTATTGTCTTTATTTATGGTTATCGCTAGTATCATTGCTATCGCTGTCAATGGCTTGAATTTAGGTCTTGATTTTACTGGTGGTGTCTCAGCAGACGTGCGTTATGAGCAACCTGTCGAGCAGGTAGCCGTGGTACAGGCGCTGGCAGACAGTGGGTTTGATGATGCTGTCGTACAGTATCTAGGCACTCGCGAGGAGCTACTGGTACGTCTGCCGCCTCAGTCCGACAACGTCGATGGACTAAGTGCAGATCTCACTCAAGCATTGGCATTACCTAATAATACTGCTGATATTAGCAACGTCAATATCATTGGTAGCCAAGTGGGTAATGAGGTTTACTTAAACTCAGTTATGGCGCTAGCACTAGCACTGGCCTGTATGCTGGGCTATGTTGCCCTACGCTTTCAGTTCAAGCTCTCTTTGGGCGCTGTACTGTCTCTTTTTCATGATGCCGTCGTAACTATTGGTGTGTTTGCGTTATTTGGCTTTCCGTTCGATTTGACAGTATTGGCTGCTATCTTGGCTTTGATTGGTTATTCATTGAACGATACGATTGTTGTCTATGACCGTATCCGCGAGAACTTCCGCCGTGTTCGAGGTATATCGCCCAGTCAAACTGTCGATTTATCTTTGACTGAAACCTTACGCCGCACGATTATGACCATTTCGACCGTCTTGTTGGTCGTATTGGCCATGTTATTCTTGGGCGGCGATGGTCTATACTGGTTCTCAGTGGCGCTATTTATCGGCTTGCTTGCCGGTACATACTCGTCGACTTATATCGCAAGCTCGATTCCATTACGTATGGGTCTATCGCGCGATGACTTTATTGTGAAAGTAAAACCAGAGTTCGAAGAAGAGATTGTTACTTTTAATGATCCAAAGATGTTTGAACAGGACAATGTCTAATAAGCCATATTAGCTGTCTAGCAAATTGGTTGAGCTAAGACGCGAACATAGCGTATTATTGGTCTTTATATTATCGCTACTCAAATAGTCATAATAACAGTCACAATCTTTAAAAGCGTCTAAATAAGAGCACCTGACTCATGAATGATGAGTCTAGGTGCTTTTGTCTTTATAGCTATTTTGTCTCACTTCTCATAGGTATAGCACTGCTGTTTTGCTACAGATTAAATAACATATTACTCTCTTTATCACCTCAGTATAAACGAGCTACCAATGTCAGCCAACGCTTCAACATCTAATGCCATGCCGCCTATTGATACCAGCTATAAGCGTATCATCGCGATTGCCCTGCCTGTACTATTGGCCAATCTGGCTATGCCACTGCAAAGTGTTATCGATACAGCAATCGTAGGCAATATGAATGAGACTGCCAAACTGGCTGGTATGGGTCTGGCAATACAGCTGTTGTCCTTATTGCTGGTCAGTTTTAACTTTTTGCAATACGCCTCATCGGGACTTTCCGCACAGGCATTAGGACAGTTGGCTAATAGTACTGATCGTATTACAGCAACCTCTGCCACCCCTCTGCTGTCTATCTTACAACGTGCGCTGTTGTTAGCCTTTATTATTGGCACAATACTGCTACTCGCAAAACCATGGCTGATTGATTATGGTTTACAAGCACTGTCAGCCAACCCGGAGAGCGGTCGCGCGGCAAAAACCTATCTAGATGTACGCTTTTGGGGCGTGATAGCGGAACTCATGAACTTTGCATTTATTGGATGGTTTGCAGGACAAGGTAAGACACGATATATGCTCTACCAACAGGGTTTTATCGCCATAATCAATATCGTACTGACCTTATTTTTTGTGTTTGTAATGCAGATGGGTTTGGCTGGTGTTGCTCTAGGGACGACTATCGCATTTTGGTTAGGCGTCGTAATAGCATTGTGGTTAAGTCGTCATCACCTAACGATATCTTGGAGCGCTCTATTTAGGGCTGATAGCCAACATTTCATCAAAGAAAAGATGCTTAGGCTATTTTCTTTAAACAAAGATATTTTTGTACGTACACTTATTTTGACGCTAAGCTTTGCTTGGATCACTCGCTTATCTGCTCAAAGTGGCGACGTCATACTGGCAGCCAATGCTATTTTGTTACAAGTATTAAGTATCTCAGCCTTTGCGCTTGACGGCGTTGCTGTCTCTGCCGAAACCTTGAGTGGACAGGCCGCTGGTCGACGTGACTGGCCACGTTTTCGTCTGATCGTCAAACGCACAGGTGTGGTTAGCTATGCTCTCGCTATCATGTTGAGTGCCATTTGGTGGCTTGCAATGCCCACATACTTAGACTTTATGACCAATATTGAGCCAGTATTTACCCTCGCTTATGAGTACCATTGGTATGCTGTGCTATTACCTCTTGTCGGCGTGGGTGCCTACTGGTTGGATGGTATATTTTTTGGTTTGACCGCGGGTAATGTCATTCGAAATGCGGCCATGATACTGGCTGTTGTTTTCTTTCCATTGAGTTGGTTACTTTATCACCAATGGGATATGACTGGTATTTGGCTCAGCGTGTGGTGTTTGTTGCTATTGAGATTGATCATTTTAAGTGGGTTTTTATACCGTGCGCATCAGTCAGGTAGTTATGAGATGCTACAGCCTGAATCATAATGGTTATCGACTAAATGCCTGCTTGGTTAGCCATTTTATGCGATGAGTGGTTTATCCTTAGAACGTATAAATCTATAAAAAATTAGCGAGACAAATTTAGGATATCATGTGAGTACTCATTCAAATGAATTAAGCCAGCAACACAGCAGTCACTACGACTGGGCTGAGGGGTTCAAAAAGAGCTTACCCGTTGCTATGGGGTATCTGCCTGCAGGTATTGCCTTTGGTGTGCTGACACAAGTTGCTGATATTCCCATATGGGCAACTATCATGCTCAGCATTGTGTTGTATGCCGGTGCTGCACAATACGCTTGTCTACCCATGCTAAGCGCAGGCTTACCAATCGGTAATATCGCAACCAATATCGCAGCGATCAATTTACGTCACGTATTTTACGGTATGCCATTATTACAGTATTTACCTCAACACAAACTCGCCAAAACGTATTGTTTGTTCGCCCTAACTGATGAGACATTTTCGGTGATGACCAGTCTACCCCATGAGTCACGACGAGCATTGATACTGCCTATTAGCTTATTCAATCAAAGCTGGTGGGTACTCGCGAGTGCTATTGGCGTGGTCATTGGTAGCACCCTCAGTGATTTAGTACCGCATTTAGATTTCGCGTTGGTTTGTCTGTTTGCAATTTTGGCCTATGAGCAGTTTCAAAGTATCAAGCGTTACTTTCCAATTGGTATTGCAGTGATTGGCCTAATTATCGCCTCGCTATTTACGAGTGATTGGTTGCTATTAGTAGCCATTACTATCTGTATGATCATGATTTTAATACGTGGATTTTGGATACAACGTCAAGAAATAGGAGCGCCTCATGACCAGTAGTTATCTTATTTTTGCAACACTTGCCATGGCCGCTGTCACCTTCATCACTCGTGCATTGCCAGCGCTAATACCTAGAAAAATTTTAGACACGCCTTGGCTACATCGATTGAATGAGAGCTTGCCGCTGTCTGTCATGGTCTTACTTATATTAACCAGTCTGTCTTATCAGAATTTACCAGCAGATATCACGATCAACAACTCTGAGCTCCATTTATTGATGGCTCAAGTTGGTGCGCTTATTTTGGTACTATTTGTTTATCATATTAGCCGTCAACTTTTGGTAAGTATGATCGTTGGTATTGCTGCAATCAATGGTTTGTTTTGGATACTTAGTCGATTTTTTAGCTGACTATATGACGTACGCTTGTACTACTTTCAGTATTTCTGGTTGTGCTTTACATACAAAAAAGCTGAATTCTACTCAGAACCCAGCTTTTTTTACAACATCATTCTTCAGCGGTATACGACTTATAACTCTTCAACACCCATCATATCTACTGGGGTATCGGCCACTATTTGCACACCCTTTTTACCCGTTTTAGCGGTGTCATTACGCTGTTCTTGCAAGTGATCAAGATACGCTTCATTGATCTGACCTGTGATATAACAGCCATTGAATACCGCACAATCAAAACCTTCAACGCGGCTATGCTTGGTGTCTTTTACCGCATCGATCAAATCATCCAAATCTTGGAAAATCAAACGATCAGCACCGATGATATCACGCACCTCTTCGACACTATTACCTGAAGCGATCAGCTCGTTACGCACTGGCATATCAATACCATACACGTTTGGAAACTTAACAGGTGGCGCAGCACTCGCAAAAAACACCTTATTTGCACCGGCATCTCGTGCCATTTGAATGATTTCATGACAGGTCGTACCACGAACGATAGAGTCATCAACCAATAGTACGTTTTTACCTTTGAACTCTAATGGGACAGCGCTAAGCTTTTGACGCACTGATTTTTTGCGCTGCTGCTGACCTGGCATGATAAAAGTACGACCGATATAGCGGTTTTTCATAAACCCTTCACGATATTTGACGTTCATTTTGAGCGCCAACTCCATGGCTGACGTACGTGACGTGTCTGGAATGGGGATAACCACATCGATATCATGTCCGTCACCCCATTCAGCAAGAATCTTATCTGCCAGTTTTTCACCCATGCGTAAACGTGACTTGTAAACTGAGATATTGTCCATGATTGAATCTGGGCGAGCAAAGTACACATACTCAAAGATACAAGGCGTATATTCTTTTTGCTCTACGCACTGATGCGTATGCAATTTATGGTTCAAGTCGATAAAAATCGCTTCGCCTGGTTTTACATCACGAACGATAGTGAATCCTGACCCTGTTAGCGCTACTGACTCTGAGGCGACCATATACTCGGTACCGCCGTTCTGTGCCATGCGTTTACCAAAGATAAGCGGACGGATACCGTTTGGATCACGGAATGCCAGCAGACCATGACCAGTAATCAAAGCCACAACGCCATAAGCACCCTCACAGCGTTTATAAACCGCTTTTACTGCTTCAAAGATATCATCAGCCGTTGGATGAGTCTTGCCAAGATTTTGCATCTCGTGCGCCAGTACATTTAGTAGCACTTCTGAATCTGAGTCAGTATTTAGATGACGACGATCTTCGATATATAGCGATTTGGCCAAACTCTCAGCATTGGTCAAGTTGCCATTATGTGCAAGCGTAATACCATAGGGTGAGTTGACATAAAATGGTTGGGCTTCAGCGCTGCTAGAGGTGCCAGCGGTTGGGTAACGAACGTGACCAATACCAAATTTACCAACCAGTTTCATCATATGACGATTCATAAATACGTCACGTACCATGCCATTCTCTTTACGTAGATAGAGTCGCCCATCTTGCAAAGTGACAATACCTGCTGCATCTTGCCCGCGATGCTGTAGCATCGTCAAGCCGTCATAAAGTATCTGATTGACTGGCTCATGAGCTGCAACTCCAATGACTCCACACATAATAGCTATATCCTATTTTGACCCACACATTAGTATGACAATAACGGCAAATGCAACGACAGCATGTTGCTAAAATCACTCACTGTCGTCCACCGCTAACCTGATGATTTTGTAAGACACTTAACGATAGTTTCTGGTAACTTGTTTTTGATGATCCGCGACACGCACAAACATTTAGAAGTATAAAAAGAATGAAAACTTTAGAAAATTACGATTGATTGACTTGATCCCAAGCCATGCCCAACACATCTGAAACCAAAGCTTTGCCCATGGGTGCATAAGGCATGAGTTCAGGGGCAAGTACTGAGGTCTGCCATTGCGGCATCTGCACCAATAGTGGTGCACTGACACTCAAAATGACCAATACCATCAAGACGTTTTTGGCAGCACCAAGTACCCCACCAGCCATTTTATCAACCACACCTAAGCGTAGGGTTTTGAGTACGCCTGAGAACACAAAAGCCACCAAGTGCATGATAGCCAATATTGCAATCACTACCAACAAAAAAGCCAACGCCATTTGTAACACAGGGCTTTGTACGATACCAGACAGTTGAGGCGATACTACGCCTGCTAGGCGAGTTGCGGCAATAAGCGCAATGAACCAACCTACCAAGCCTACTGCTGTTTTGATCAGTCCGACTTGAAAGCCACGCCACAAGCCAATCAATACAACGATAGCAATCACAATATCTAGACCGCTCATACTTTGCGCCTCACTACCTGCTTCATGTGATTAGCCTTCCATGGCATCATAATACCCACCAATTGCTTGAATACACGACTGTACCAGTCCAGGACCTCTATAGATCAGTCCTGTATAGAGCTGCACCATGTCTGCACCCGCTTCGATTTTTTTGACGGCCTTGGCACCACTATCGATACCGCCGACACCGATCAAAGCCACTTTATCATCCAGCTGATCGGAGAACTGCTGCAAAATCTGAGTGCTAATATGGCTGACTGGTCGACCTGAAAGACCGCCCATTTGATCGCCATCACGCAAGTCTTCGACACCCACACGACTCAATGTTGTATTGGTCGCGATCAGACCATCGATTTCAAAATCTAACAACTGCTGTGAGATATAGTCGACTTGTAGAGGCTCTAGATCAGGGGCAACCTTTAATACTAACGGCACATAAAAACCATATTCAGTGGCTAACTGACTGTGACGGTTCTTAATCGTATCCATCAGCTGGGTCAACGCTTCTCCACTTTGCAAATCACGTAAGTTCTTGGTATTTGGCGATGAGATATTGACCGTAATATATGACGCATGAGGATAAACACGCTCTAGACAATAGACATAATCATCTGCTGCTTGCTCTACTGGCGTATCAGCATTCTTGCCGATATTGATACCGATATTGCCTTTATACTTGCAGCGTTTGACGTTATCAATCAGATAATCAACGCCTTCATTATTAAAACCCATACGGTTGATAATAGCGTCTGCTTGTTTGATTCGAAACAGTCTGGGTTTATCATTACCCACTTGTGGTCTTGGGGTGACGGTACCTACTTCTATAAAGCCAAATCCAAGCTCAGCTAAGGCATCAATATAGTCACCATTTTTGTCCAGACCTGCGGCAAGACCAACTGGATTAGAGAATTGCAATCCCATACAGTCTGTGGGCTGCATCGACTGACCATATGCCAGACCTAAGACGCGCGCCTTATGTGCCTTGTCCAATAAAGACAAAGTCATCTCATGGGCGTGTTCAGGATCCATATTAAACAAAAAAGGACGAAGTAAGGCATAAGACATAATGACGACAGACCCTGCTCAAAAGCAATAGTGAATAAAGAATATGAATAAAATCAAGCGCAGCGATTATATCAGCTTAACAGAAACAAGGGCAAAGTTTCATACGGTAAATTTCCACCCCAAAGTAACTCTTAGCACTCCTAAGCATTCAGTAAATGACGATAATAAGTCACTGCCTGTTCAGTGCATCAACATCAAAAAACACTCAAACCATATTAAAGCACTAAGGTACTGGGCGACCATCAGTTAGGGCAATCCAACCACGAACGATACGATATAGATGCCAGATAAAGGTAAAGGTCATAATCAATAGACCAAATCCAGCCAATAATATGGAACCAATGGCAATATTACCGCTATCGGCCAACACACTAACCCCAAATCCGCCCAGTGCAAAGGTGATGATAACAACGCCAATGACAAACCAGACAATACTGTACCAGAAGGTTTTGATTTGCCAATCAAAATGCGTGGCTAACCATGACCCATTTGTATCATGGCGCTTGGCATAGTTCATCACAATCGGCACAATCCATAATAAACCAGCAGTAAAGTAACTGATCACATATAAGAAATAAGTAATGTGGTTGTAAGTCACCAAAGAACGGTGCTTGTCTTTGCTCATACTGTCACTCATCGTAGGCAATCTTCCTTACTGAGTTGGCTATCTAGATATTTTTTTATGATACGTATTTGTAGGTAGCAGTGACTAATAAATAGTTAATGGTGCCAGTAAATGGCGTTTCAATGACATTCAAGCTAAAATAATACTCAAGCTAAAATGGCACCTAATCTAAGATGTTGGACCCAGCACGCCGTCTTAAGCACTGGCCATCGCTCATCTTAACTGATATATCACGTTTAGCACACCACACTATGAAGTGATAGTGGCTTGCACTTCAATGGATTTGTCCGTTAGGTTTTGCTGCATAGATAACTGCATGAACTGCCAACCTTGCTGCTCAAGCTTACCAAGTGCAGTACTGACAACAGCTTGACTAGGATGCACAAACCTCAACTGCACCGAATCGCCAGCAGAAACGACTTGAGCGTCCGTAATACCTGAATTATTGAGTAGCGCACTGATGCGATTGGCAGGTGGCATGTCAGCCACGCCGTTAGTAGTATTATTAATATTCAATGCATTATTATCAATATTACCTGCTTGCGCACGCAACCAAAAATAATCAGATACTTGCTCTTGATAGTTACTTTTGCTGGCTTTTGCGGCTTGATGAATACTATAACCGCCATAGCCACCGATAAATAACAGCAGAAACACGGACAATACAGCTAATGCCAGCTGGTCACGTGGTGGTAGAGCTTGCCAGCGCGTTGCCAGCATGTTTTGATAACTGCCAATCTGAGCTGAGAGTGCATGCGTTGTAGTATTGGATGCAGAGCCAGCTGCACTACGTTTGGTACGGCGCTGTAATCGTTTCATATTTTAACCTTTATTACCGATACCTAGATGAGTTATGACGCTGCCACATTGTCTGTTGCACCACTCCCTTCCACCACATTCACAGTGATCTGACCACTGAACTGACCTTGCTCATTACTATTCACTTGTGCAAGCTTAGCACTCAATCCCTGTGCAACCAGTGTGCTCGTAAACTGATCTAGACTGCCGCGATCAGGTGCAATGAGCGTAAAACTGAGTGTTGATGGTTGCATGACTAATGATTGCGCGCGTAGCGAGGACTGTTTGATCAAAGGTGATATCTTTGATAGTGCGGCTATATGCGACTCGGGTGCTTGGCTGTCGCTCATCAGCTTGGGTTGCAGTTGTACTTGGAGTTTGGTACGTGTACTGAGTGGCTCATCAGCGAACCAAGATTGATACTGCGCCGCGATTTCAGTCTTGGTTGCAGCAGTGGCCTCGTTGTATTTGTACCACTGTACGCCATCGGTTGCCATCTGTAGCACCAAGGCCGCTAGCGCAACCATCATTGCCACTCGCAGATAAGGTGATAGCTGCGAGTCAGTTGATTTAATAAAAAAGTTAAGAGCATGACGTTCAGGACCGTCAATGGGTTTCGGTATACTCGGTAGCGTCGTCAATAACAATTGAGAATCAGCGATAAGCGCTGTTGTTTGTGCGATGGCGCTGGTTATCGCTAGCGTCATCTGGGTATCTTTTGTACCCGCAACGTCAGCCTTGTTAGGTTCTATAGCCGCGTTTAGACCATCATCTATCAACTGACTGTCTACAAGACTCGAAGCCTCAATGGACGATAGCATCATCACTTCACTTAAGTGTGGCAGACGCTCCAATATCAGTGGCAAATAGCTGACAGCCATACCTTGGCGCACTGACTGACGCAATAGCATGGTCTGCTCATCTTGGTACAGTGTCACTTGCTGACCTGCTCCCTCCTCTGGTGGCGGCAACAATAAAAAATCAGGAAGTAAGGCAACGATATTCATGCCAATAAGCTGAGCACTTTGCTGCCAGGACTCAATATCGCTTTGCGCCAGTGCGTACAGCTGCGTAGTATCAGCATGACCTAACTGGCGAATAGCCAATTGCTCAACAGGTGTGAGCGAGGTCTCTTCAAACAGATACTGCTTACCGCTGTTGCCTAGCTGCTTGAGCTGAGTAGCACTAAGCTCGGTATCTACCTGCAGTGCATAGCTTGAGGGAAAATATAGGCAAAGTGACTTTTGGCTATTGGATTTATAATGGCTATAGACAGTTTGCAGCTGCTGCCAGCTGTCAACCATTTGCCACTGCTGTACCTCTTCATGCCAGACAGCTAACGGACTATGCTGCGCTCGTAACCAAACGTGTAACACTAAACGTGTCCTCAATTATTGATGCAATTGTAACCATACGTTCATGAGGCAGAACCCCAAAGGCATCTGCTGAATGTCCAAATTTTTTAGTATGGCTGATCAGGCACAAACCGATCCACTTCTGTTGCCATACCTGTCATCACAAACTCCATCTCAAACACTCTAGCTTCTGCCAAAGAGAATGACTCAGGAGACTCACCGGTAAGCAGCCCCGCTATATAAGCAACAATCGACATATGGCAAACCACTACCAGACACTCCGCGTCAATATTAGCGATATCTATTAGCGCCTGACGAGCATTATCAGAAGGCGTGATGTTGGGTTGGATAGATGATGGTGTTTTTGGCGCGCGCGACTGGAATGCAGACAGTGTCTGTTGCGCGCGTTCATAAGGACTGACTATGAAACGATCTGGGCTATAATGAGTGGTCACGTACTCCGCCGTTTGCACTGCTTGCTGCTGACCAAAATCAGTCAACTGGCGCGCACTATCTGGACGCGTCTCATCTTCTGCTTGACCATGACGTACTAATATAATTTTCATAACCTTCCTTGGTGCATGTGGCGGCAGTGTATTTTGCCTAATAGTACTTTGCCTAAATGATAGGCCTTACTTGCTATCAGCATCATTGGCATTGTCTGTAGCACTGTTTTTCATATGAGCGGTCAGCGCGGCATTGCTATGGTCATGAGCCATCACAAACTCAACATCACTACGGAATCCTGCTTCCATCAAATGTAGTGCCACGCCTAGTGCTGCCTTATCTTCATAAATCACGGCATAGAGTGCATGGGTAATGGGCATATAAATGCCCGCTTTAGTGGCTTTTTCGTGAACCTGCTGAATCGTATTGACCCCTTCAGCAGTTTGACCGAGCTTTTTGACAGCGGCGTCGATACTCATGCCACGACCGAGCATATTGCCGATACGGTAGTTGCGACTCAATTCTGAGCTGCAAGTAGCGTATAAATCCCCGACTCCCGACAGACCTAAGAAGGTGAGCGGATTTGCCCCTTCTTCTACACCGAAACGACTCATTTCTGCCAGCGCACGGGTCAGTATCATTGCCTTGGTATTCTCGCCCACTTCATAGGCAGCTGCCATACCCATAGCAATGGCGTAGATATTTTTGAGTGCGCCTCCAAGCTCAACGCCGCGTATATCATCGCTAGCAAACACTCTAAAAAACGCACTATGCAGCGCAGCTTGTACGGCATGGCGTAATGGTTCCGACTCACTTGCTATGACTGTAGCAGATGGCATGTTTTTCATAATTTCGATAGCCAGATTTGGCCCTGACATAACACCAAAGTTTACCTCAGGCAGCACTTCTTTGATGATGTCGCTCATCATCGCAAAAGTATCTTTCTCCATGCCTTTTGTCAATGAGACAATAGACTGTCCGCTGATAAATGGCGCGATACTCTTGAGGGTCTCGCGAAAGGCCAAGCCCGGTACAGCAATAAAGATGATATCTTTGTCTCTGACGCTTGCCGCCAAATCATGGCTGTATTTTAGACGATCATCAAGCTTGTAGCCCGGTAGATATTTTTTGTTGGTCTGGGTTTTTGCCATCGCTTTGACAGAACGTTTATTACGTACCCATAGCGTGGTATCACAGCCATTACGTGCGGCCAAATTTGCCATTGCCGTACCAAAGCTACCACCACCCAAAAATGCCAAACGCAGTTTGGTAGGATTACTATGAATATCTGCCATATCCTTTGCAACTGCAGACGCCACTGGACTCGGTATTGATTTCTTACGACCGATGCCTGACTTACTTGCACGCTCTAAGATACCTGCCAGCATACCGTTTTGTTTGTCAGACATATTGTTGCTCGTCTCATCACTAGCGCTGCTATTGTCTTTGTTGCTATTGTTAGGGCTTGTCATGTTCTTTTATCCGTGTTGACTGACTTATTATCAATAGAATCTATCTTACCCCTGATATCTTAGATACACAGGTTGACTGTCTATTTTGGCAATACTATTACCAAGAAATCCTATAGGGTCAAATCATGACTCGAAGCGTACTAACGGTTCGATATCGATAGGTTTGCGGGCAGACTCATCTTTGGGGCTTGTGCCAGTATAAACAAAAGCGGTCACATAATCATCTGGCCCTACGCCAAAATAGGCTTTTACTGCCGGCTCGTTACATAGTAGTCCAGTACGCCACACCGTACTAAACCCTTGGGCTTTTAGCGCCAATATAAGGTTTTGCACCGCAGCGCCAGCACTAAGCATTTGCTCAAATGGTGGGACTTTTTTATGCGCTTGCATTTGAGTAACCACAGTTATAATCACTGGTGCACGAAGTGGCATAGTGTGGGTTTTTTTGATGGTCTTCTCAGACACCTCTTCACCATCTTGTAATGCCTTTGCTTTGACGGCTTCAACCAGAGCACTGCCAAGCTCATGTCGCGCGTCACCTTGCGTCACAATAAATCGCCATGGGCGCAATTTTTTGTGATCTGGTGCTGTTGCTGCGCACTCAATAGCAGACTCAATCTGGTCACGCGTCGGTGCTGGTGTATCTAGATTACCCATACTGCGTCTTGAATTAATCCAACCTATTAACTCATCACTGGTAGATGACATATCGCTTCCTGATACATTTTTCACGGACAGCTTATTGTCTAGCGTTTCTTCATTTGTCGTAGTCATTTTTTTATCCTTATTTATTATTATCTATTTTTACTGATTGTTTGTAATATTTATCACTGACTGCCTAATTCTTATTACTCAGCAGTTCTAAAGAATAAATCTTTGACAGTACTTTTAGAAGCAATGAGCATAGAGCATCAGCAATACAGCTTTAAGGAGAACTACGCGGCATCCTCGACACGGTGCTCCATACGTAGGTAGTCTTCTGATTGCATCTCAAGCAAGCGCGAGCGAGTACGCTCAATCTCAAACGCCAGCTTTTCTCCCTGATATAAGTCCAAAATCGATTGTTCTGCTCGTACCAAGAGTTTTACACGGCGGTCGTAAAACTCGTCAACAAGGTAGATAAAGCGGCGCGTTGGATCACGCAGATCATCATCCAAGGCAGGAACTGAATCGACCAATACCGTACTGAACTGTTTGGCAAGCTCAATAAAATCAGATGCTGAGCGCGGTGCCATGCACAGATGGCGGAAATCACAAAATAGAATATCGTCAGTACGCGCATTGACTTTTACTTCGCGACCATTAATAGTAATAGGATCATTACTGATTTTTTGGTTATCAGACAGACTGGCAAAACGGTTGGCTAACCAGTGATGGTTGGCCTTGGTCATTGGCGACTCATATAGCTCCGCTTGCTGAAGCACTCGCAGACGGTAATCAATACCAGAGTCAATATTCATCACTTTTGTATGGCTTTCAACTTCTGCAATGGCTGGCAAGAAGCGGTCACGGTGCAGGCCATCTTTGTATAGTCCAGCGGGTTCAATGTTTGATGTGGCGACCAAGGTAATGCCGCGATTAAACAGCATAGTGAACAAATCACCTAAAATCATAGCATCGGAGACGTTAGACACAAAAAACTCATCGAAACAGATGATGACCGCTTCTTCATAAATAATATCGGCGACCTTTTCGAGTGGATTGCTTTCACCTTGGAGTTTGTTCAACTCTTGATGGACGCGCTGCATAAAATGATGAAAATGCAGGCGCATTTTGCGCTCAATGGTCAATGAATCATAGAACATGTCCATCATCCACGTTTTACCGCGTCCCACACCGCCCCACATATATAGCCCAGTTGGTGCGACCGGTTTAGACTTCAAAAACCCAAAAAAACCTTTCTTTTGCGGCGCACTATTGATGAGCTGATGGTATATCTCATCAAGGGAACTCATGGCCTGAAACTGCTGCTCATCACGGGTAAACTCATCTGTACTGACGGCTTTCTCGTAACGTTGCAATGGAGATAAACTCATAATACGACTCATCGTTGGATTCAATAAATATCAAAATTAAATAACAAAACAGTGGGATAGCCAAGTATCTGACAAGAAACACTACCCGTCAACACACTTCACACCAAGGTACTTTATTCAAAAACATGGGCTGTGAGATGTACTACAAAAAGCCTCTTCAAAGACAAAGCTGTGAAATAACGGCCTTTGAAGAACAATTATAAAGCCAAAGCTAGCCGTCATGCCCAAAGCTATGGGCTTCTAATAATTTTTTGAGCTCTGACAAGCGTCCATGGAAAAAGTGTCCAGCACCATCGACGACGCTAACCTCAAGCCCTAGACGATCTGCAAACGCTTGCATATTGTCAGGTTCAATCACTTCATCAGCATTGCCATAAATCTCAAAGGTTTTGTCAGCCGGTAGATCAATGTCACTACTGTCGTTTTTTTCGACTGATGGTGCAATAAGGGCAATTTTTGAAACTTCAAAATCACCCACTCCCCATATATGCGGGGCTTCAAGCACTTGTTCAGCCACGCGGGCTGTGACATATCCACCAAAAGAAAAACCACCAAGCCATAGTTTACGGGCATTGGTTTGTTCGGTGATCCATTGTAGCACGGTCATTGCATCGACGACTTCACCTTCCGCGTAATCGTGCTCACCTGTCGACTGTCCTACCCCGCGAAAATTAAAGCGCACCACATGCATGCCATTATCACGAGCAAAGCGATACATAGTCGTGACTACTTTGTTATTCATCGTACCGTCAAACAGGGGATTAGGATGACACAATAGCGCCACGGTATCGGTGTTTGGATCATTCGGATTGTCTTGTTGCCATAGTGCGTCGACCTCGAGCACACCAGCAGGAGCAGGAATCAATTGCATAGTATTACTTTTTAATAAAAAATGAATGGCTCAATTATGCTAGATATGATTTATATTTCAAGTAATTTGCTGTGTACGGCTGTGTCTTGTTTTGTTTTAAACGAATGAAAGTTATTTTTAGCCTTGGGATTTAGGCTTTATACCTCACTCATTTCACTAAACCCACTTATGGCAGTGTCTCGTCGCAATATCGCTGCAATACAACACACCATAAGCATCTAGACATTTAATATATCGTTAGGTTACATTCATAAAGCTTTACTTATAACCATGATGTTTTGTTCGTAACCTCAGGAATCATTTATGAATACTTTTAATAAAACCGCCAGTCTAGGTGCGTGTTTCGCGGCTATACTGACATTGAGTGCGTGTCAAAGCACACCATCATCGCCTGTGATTCAACGTGCCAATTCCATTTATGAGACTACTGGTATCAGCGATACTAAAGTAAAGGCGCAACAGAATGCCATAGATAGTGCGCAAAAAACCTGTCGTAGCAAGCAAGTGATTATCGTAGAAGACAGCGTGCAATATAACGGTATCTTGAATGAGCGTACTGGTCGCATGGTTGGACAAATGGGTGCAGTCGTTGGCTCTATCTTTGGTACAGGCACACCTAACTTGTCGCGTGATGATGACTATGAATATACTATTAGTTTTCGTTGCCAATAAGCCAACAACCTACTTTATACGATAGCCACCTTACGGATGGTAAATTTACGAGTCATCTGCTGATATCACAGACAATCTGATGCCAATCAAATAGCCAACAAGCTTCGATGTCGATAATATATCGCTCAAAGCGTGTTGGCTTCGCTTTTTGTACACGCCCTTTTGGGTTAAACTGTTCATATTCTACTTATCACTACCTCATCAGTCTTTGTATTTCAATCATCTTCGGTCTCATATCATGCGCAAACCCAATCTTTCAAATATCAAACCCGCCAAAGTATTAGCGCCTGCTAAAGATTTGGCAACATTGGAAGCAGAACTCGCTGAGCAAGAAGACCATTTAGAAGATACCGTCCTACGCCTGAGCGACTATTTATCGGCGGTTGAAATGGTCATCAAGCAAACCTTTGATCACCGTGTCTGGGTCAAGGCGGAAATCCGCAATTTATCAAGTAAGGGCGGTCACTATTACTTTGAGTTGGCAGAAAAAGACGACGATGGCAAAGTAGTTGCCAGTTGCCGCGGTAATCTTTGGCGTTTTAAAGCGTCTCGTGTGTTGGCTAAGTTTGAGCGCGCAACAGGCATGCCCCTTGAGCGTGACTTGACTGTCCTACTCAAAGTATCGGCAGGTTTCCATGCCCAATATGGTTTTTCTATCACTGTTGAAGATATTGATCCTAGCTATACACTAGGTGACTTAGCACGGCAATATGCGGAGATGGTCGATCGCTTGACAGGCGAAGGCCTACTGCATCTTAACCGACAGCTTTCGACTCCTTTTGATATCGAGCATGTACTGGTCATCGCACCCGAAAAGGCTGCTGGATTGGGTGACTTTCAAGCCGATGCAGATCGCTTAGCGAATACAGGCGCTTGTCAGTTCCACTATCATCATGCGACCTTTCAGGGCAATCACGCGCCTGCCGAGATACGACAAGCGATTGTTAGCGCCCAACAGGCGTTTTATGATACTTACCAGCACCTACCAGACCTGTTAGTCATTATTCGTGGCGGCGGTGCAGTTGGTGATTTGGCTTATCTGAATGATTATGAGTTGGCAGCGTTGGTTGCTGAGCTACCTATTCCTGTCTGGGTCGGTATCGGTCATGAGCGGGACCGCGTGATTTTAGATGAAGTTGCGCACACAAGCTTCGATACGCCTTCCAAAGTCATTGCTGCTATCCATAACCATTTAGCGCAGCTCGTCTCTCAGACGCTACAATATCAAGCGCAAATTAAGCAAGCCGCTCAGCGCCAATTGAATACTGCCGAGCAACAAACCACGCGCCAGTTGAGCCAAATACAGTCGCAAACTATCGGACAGCTCACCGCTCTACAAAAAGACAGTGATTATGCGTGGCGTAGTATTCAACAAAGTGCGCAGCGCCAAGTAAAGCAAGCCGCCAGATTAACGACTGAGCGGTATGTACAGACGCAAAACTTAGCGCATCAGCAGCTCATAAAGGCCACTACTCGTAGTAAAAATTACCAAGAGTCCATTATGCAAAACGCCCAACAACAAGTGATACAAGCGAAGCGCGATAGTGAACATCTGCGAGACATTGTACTATTACATCGACCCTCTCGCGTGCTCAAGCAAGGCTATACCATGCTTATGGATAAAAAAGGCAAACAAACACTCACCAGCAGCACCCAACTGCATCCTGAGCAAACGGTCAATATTATTCTAAAAGATGGTAGCGCAACAGCACAGATTATAGATATCACTATGGATAAAGAAGTAACAGAAACCTCAGGCACTTTGACTTAACAAAATAATAATATCTAAAGAACACTCGTCTACTTACCTTTAAACATTAGGAAATTTTATGACCACCCCTACTCGCAGACGCAAAAAAGCCGCCCCAAAAACTTTTAAGGCGGCCTACGATATTTTGAAAACCAATGCAGCCGAACTACAGCAACAAGACGAGCCTGACATTGACAACCTGATGACCACCGTTGAAGAGTCTATCGCCGCTTATCGCGTGTGCGAGACTCGCATCAATGCGGTTCAACAAGCATTGGATGCCGCCTTTGCTGAAGAAAATCCTACTAGCGACTCCAAGCATAATCAGGCTGATAGTTAGACAACAGAGTGTTTTTCTGGCTTACTCTGGTTCATCTACCTCAAACACTTGACGAAGATAGGCAAGATACGTGTCATTATTGATCATGGTCTTGCCTGGGCTATCAGATAGCTTGGCTACTGGCTGACCATTGCACTCTACCAGTTTTAGTACGATATTGATTGGTGTAATACCCATGTCATTGGTCAGGTTGGTGCCAATACCAAAGCTGGTTCTGATACGATGTTTAAAGTATTGATGCAGCTCCCACGCCTTCTCTAAGTTCAAGCCATCACTGAAAGTCAGAATCTTGGTCTTTGGGTCTATTTTTAGCTTTTCATAATGGGTAACTGCTTTATCACCCCAAATATAAGGGTCGCCACTATCGTGGCGTAGCCCATCAAAGAGCTTGGCAAAATATAAGTCAAAATCACGCAGGAACGCATCCATTCCGACTACGTCGGTTAAGGCAATACCTAAGTCGCCACGGTATTCATGTACCCATGCTTCAAGTGCGGCCTTTTGTGAGTCACGCAGACGCACATCCAATGCCTGAAATGCCTGCATGAACTCATGTGCCATCGTCCCTATTGGCGTCATTCCAAGCTGCTTTGCCAAATATACATTAGAGGTACCGCTCACGATCTTTGGTTCAGCGTTGTATAACGTCTCCACCACATGCGCTTGCCAGTGTTTACTAAAACGTCGACGCGTGCCAAAATCAGCAACGATAAACGGCGGTGTATCGACACCATTGTTTGCTTGCTCTACCGCATATTGGTGCAGTAGCGTGACCTTTTCATCGAGTCGGCGCTGTCCTTCTTCAATCACGCTATCATTCGATAGTGCATTAAAATATAGCTCATTGACGATAGCCAGCACAAATACTTCAAAGAACATCGCTTGAATCATCGGTCCTTCGATATCGATAGATAAGCGCCCTTTTGCATCGGTACTGACAGTAATAAAACGGCGCTTTAGCTTAAATAACTCAAGATAATCGACGAAGTCTGAACGCATAAAGCGCAAACTGCGCAGGTAATCCAACTCATCTGGTAAAAAACGCAGCTCACACAAGCTGTCTAGTTGCTGCTCTAAGTCTTTTTGGATGTCAGCCAATGGATAGGCCGTGTCTTTGTTATTGCGGCAGCGAAAACGATAAACACCATGTGTCTGAGGGAACTGATGCAGCATGGCTTGTAGCATGGTAAATTTGTACAAGTCATTATCAAGCAGTGAGGTAATGATCGGGGTATAGGTAGCAGTCATGCTATGGCCTTAGAAGTGCAAAATGAGAAACAAGCGTCACTGAATAGACCAAGCGACATTGCAACATTGTATTTGAGATATAAACTGTACTTAAAATATAGGCTGTATTTGAACTATAAATAGTATCTAAATATTAAACGACAAACCTTTATCAAGCGCGGGTTATCAAAAAGCCATTAAGTATAACGAAGTTTGGTGTTTATTTCAGAGTTCACTATAGATTGCAGCAAAATTAGTACAACCTTCAAATTAGTGAGCTGGCATGTTGAGCATATGACACAGAAAACGCTAAGGCTTAGCTTAGCGTTTTTTATTTATTTTAGATCAGAGTTTTCTTAGTATTTATCAAGTCTTATTAAGTATTAAGATCTATCAAGCTTTTGCACTCATGAACTGCTCGACATAGTCATCAACAGGATTATGCCGTAACTCACTTGAGGTGCCAGTCTGTATCAATCGTCCACCATTTAAAATACTGATGCGCTGACCGACTTTGATAGCTTCATCAATATCATGAGTGATAAAAACAATGGTTTTGTTGAGTCTGTCTTGCAGTGCAAGCAGCTGATCTTGCAGCTGGGCGCGAATAAGTGGATCAAGCGCAGAGAATGCCTCATCCATCAACAAAATCGGATTGTCGGTTGCTAATGCTCGAGCCAGCCCGACACGCTGCTGCATACCGCCTGACAGCTCGTCTGGGTAACTGTGCTCTACATTGGTAAGTCCCACTTCATTTAGCCAGTGCCGTGCACTCTCATTGCGTTCATTCACACTCATTTTGCGGACACGTAGCCCGTAAGCGACATTTTGCATCACTGTCATGTGCGGCACCAAACCAAAATGCTGAAATACCATACTAACCGTCTGCTGCCGATAGTGCTGCAATTGCTTATCATTAAGCGACAAAATATTGGTGGCGGTTTCTGAGAGTTCCTCTGCTGCTGGGTCGAGCGTTTCTATTCTTCCTGCACGGCTTTTAGTATTTGTCACTGCCTGAGTAATACGATCTGCATTAAGCGCAGTATCCACCCATATCTCACCACTAGTAGGATCGATCAAGCGATTAAGATGACGTATCAACGTAGACTTACCAGAACCTGATAGTCCCATGATGCAATGTAGCTCGCCTGCTTTGATATTCAAATTAATATCGTAAAGACCCACCGAGTAGCCAGTTTGTTCTTTGACAGCAGTACTGTCCATACCCTCAGCCAGTAATGCCAATGCAGATTGTGCTTGTGTGCTATTGGCATTATAAATTTTGCTGATATTTTTTAGTTGGATATGATTCATCATTGCTCTCACTATTGCCTGATTTTTTATTATTGCTTTAGTCACTAACGATTGGATAAACAACTATCCAATGGAACGCCTACCTGCCTTAATCGTTTTTTGGCGTGCACGCTTGCCTTGACCAAACGCTTGAGTAATACGGTCAATGATAATGGCAACGATAACGATAGCCGTCCCTGCTTGTAGTCCTTGCCCGATATTGAGGGTTTGGATAGATTGCAATACATCCTCACCAAGCCCTGGGGCACCAATCATCGACGCCAGTACTACCATCGCAAGCGACATCATCACCGCTTGGTTGATACCTGCCATGATACTAGGCAACGCCTGTGGCAGTTTGATCCAAATAAGTAGCTGCAAATGCGTACTACCAAAAGAGCGTCCTGCTTCGACCATTTCGTGATTAACTTGCGTAATCCCTAGTATCGTCAGACGAATCAGTGGTGGCAGTGCATAGATAACCGTTGCAAACAATGCAGGCACTTTACCAATGCCAAATAGCATCAGCACTGGAATCAAGTACACAAAGCTTGGCATGGTCTGCATCACATCGAGTACTGGCGTCACAATCTTACGCAGTAGCTTACTGCCTGACATCGCAATGCCGATAGGAATGCCAATCACTACGGTGACCAATACTGATACGATAAGTAACGCCAAGGTATCAATTAATGCGCCCCATAATCCAAAGGCACCAATCAAAAACAGCCCCGCGCCGCATGCCAACGCAAACCAAATCTTGCGAACACCAAACCATGCCAGCACAGCCACCAAAGCGATAATCAGCCAAGGCGGAATGATGGTCAGCAATCGCTCGATAGGTAAAAGTAAATACGTAAGCGCGGCTGTGCTAAGAGTGCGAAATACGTCTCCATAATTTTGAACCACACTGGCCAAAGCGTTATTGAGCGGCGTCTCAAGTGACCATGAAGGGAATATTGATGCTTGGGCTGACCTATCGATGCTAGTGGTAGCAGTACTCTCAGTAATAGCACCATCTAAGCCGATACCTAAGTTTGAGGCGAGGTTGTTACTGGCCTCTTCAGACAACCACTCACGCCAAACGTCTGGGTTCTCACGCAAAAACACCAGCGCCTGCTCCTCTCCACTACGCTTCGTTTCGCTCATCTCTAAGATCGCACCATTGAGTTCATCAGGCGTAAACTGTACCTGCTCGAACACCTCTGCCAGCTCAGGATTAGATTTAATAAATGGCGTAGATACTGCGATGCCTAAAGGCGATACAGGAAAGCCTGATACACAGTCAGACGTACCGTCAGCAAGCAATAGATCTTGCCAGCAGGCATCTTTATGAGCAGGAAATTCCAACGCGGCAAAATCATACTTTGCCATGAGACCCGTGGGCTGCCAGTAATAGAATAATAGCGGCTTATGCTGCTCAAAAGCGGAGGCGATTTCGGCATCGAGCGCCGCGCCAGTACCAGGATGAGCATTATTAAAAATACTGTCTAGACCGGTGTTTTTTAGCAACCGTGTATTGAATATCTCGCATGTCCAACCGGAGGGACAGTTCATAAAGCGCGATTTATTTGGGTCTTCGGGATCTATAAATAGGTCAGCATATTTAGGCAAATCTTGATAACTGCGCAGTCCTGGGTTTTCTTCTAAGACGTATTTTGGGACGTACCAGCCTTGGGTCGCACCGCCTTTTAGCGTATCACCAATGACAGCGACTTTGTTTTGTGCAATAGCGTCCTCCATAATTGGTGAACGACCAATCCATTGCTCACCAATGATTTGGATATCGTTCTGCGACAGTGCCGTCTCTAGCGCAGGGCCTGCGCCTGGCACTTCCTCAACTGTACAATCATAGCCATCTTCTGCGATGTACTTGAGTACACCAGAGATAAATTGACCGCTCTCCCAAGTAAGTGCTCCAAACTTGATGGGTGATTCACAAGCTGCAGATGCTGATACGGGTAGCAACAGCGCGCTCATACACAGTAAACTTAACGCGATCCATTGACGCATGCTTTGTCCTATTTTTTTTGTATTAGCATGAAGTAAGCATCGAATCAGCAAAGCCTTATGATGGCATTTTGTGGTGACATATCGATCAATGACATTTATGAATCATGCAAATATTATCTACTGTTGTTTAGACTTACTACAAAGTGTATCGATTTATGTGAGTGATGACAAATGCTTATTTATCGATAGATGTCGTGGTTGCGATGATTAAATTTGATATCACAGAGGCAGATATCTTGGTACTAAACACTCTTTTTCTGATTGCGTTGATTAATTTTTGAACAAAAAAAACAGCACCTATCTAAATAGGTACTGTAAGTTGTAAAATATGAATTATAAAATCGTCTAACTAAGATATTTTTGAACCGTCTATTTTAGAACAAATATTTCAAAGGTATTTCTTTTAAAAAACAACCCTCTAGAAAAGATTATTTCAAAATTTGTCATTTTAGAAACTATCATTTTAGAAACAGCGCCATCGCCTTTTTAAACAGTCCACCATAAGGCGGCAGCAAGAAATTTAGACCATTAAGCTTGGTTTGTACAAAGACAGGCTTCATATGGCTTAAACGCTCAAAACCTGCTTTGCCGTGATATGCGCCTGTACCAGAGTCACCAACCCCGCCAAATGGCAAGTCGTGCTGGGCAACATGAATAATCACCTCATTAATACATAGACCACCAGAGACTGTATTATTACGCACATTCTCCACACTACTGTAGTTATCACTAAAGACATACAACGCCAATGGCCGTGGACGTGAGTTGACAAAATAAATCGCATCATCAAGGGTTTCGTAATGCACCAATGGTAAAATTGGGGCAAATATTTCGTTCTGCATGATATCGCTATCAGGTGCAGGCTCACTCACGATGACTGGCGGCATCAGACGTGTTTCTATATTAGGCTCCGCAGTGGTAAGGGCATGTATCTCATCACCAGTTAGTGCATCTAAATAGCCTTTGACCCGTTTGAACTGCTCACCATTGATGATACGCGAATAGTCCGGATTTTCTTCGATATTAGGATAGTGTTTTGCCATCCACTCTTTTGCTAAATGGATGAACTGGTCATGATGTTGACGCGGAATCAACACGTAATCTGGAGCAATACAGGTTTGACCGGCATTTAATGTTTTGCCCATCATCACGCGATTGACCACAGACTCTAAGTTGGCATCATCCAATACAATCACTGGTGATTTGCCACCGAGCTCAAGCGTCACTGGCGTTAAATTAGGTGCAGCAGCAGCCATTACCTTTTTGCCTACAGCAGTCGATCCTGTATAGAGCAGATGATCAAATGGCAACTCGCTGAAGGCTGCAGCAATATCAACCTCACCCAGTACCACACAGATCATATCTGGTGAAAAATAACGAGCAATAGCATCCGCGAACGCCTGAGCAAACTGCGGCGCCGCTTCGCTCATCTTGACCATGATTCTGTTGCCCGCAGTGAGCGCATCGATCATTGGGCCAATGGCTAGGTATAGTGGATAGTTCCAAGGCACCATAATACCAATCACACCCAACGGCTGCGGCTGGATCTCATTGTGTGCTGGCATATATAGGGCTGAGATAGGCGCGCGATGCGTCTTCATCCATTTTTTGCCGTGTTTTTTGGCATGACTAATACCCGTAAAGCTAGGGAACAGCTCAGCAAACTGGGTCTCTGATTGGCTGCGATAACCAAAGTCAGCACTGATCGCCTTTGCAAAGCTCTCTTGATTATCACTCAGCATCACTTCTAAATTATCCAGATGAGTCTCACGCTCTCTCCAGTCATTGATTGGCTGCGTACGACTCAACATCTGCAAGCGTGAAAACTGTGCTTTCATCTCATCGATAGTAGTAGCAGTGCTCAGTGCTTCGGGCATACGCTGTAGCACAGTTCGGGCATCAGCTGATGTCTGCTCAGGGGTGTGTTGATTGTTATCTGTCATTTTTCTTCCTTGTCGTAGTCGTTTATGCTCATATCATTTATGTTCATATATTATAATGCAGTCACGGTGCTATATTGGGTTATAGGTACGGTCTTACTAGGCAGACCTTTTTATTTTGTATTCAGGTCTATTTTATGATCAGCTCTATATAGTCCTATGTACTTTTGACTGTCTTACTTTTGAATGTCCTGCTGTTTACTATACTGCTTTGACTGTAGATTCTATCAAGTTCCATTTGTGCTACTTTAATGTAGCGCATCGACTGCGCAATGAACAGCATCTTTGATTGACTACAGGGTTTGTATCAATACTGTTTTTTGACCTTTAACGCAATGATATACAAATATTTTTAGCGCCTTCTCGCACTGCTTTTTTATGAGCGTCGACCACCTTTGTAGGCAGCGTGATAGCATATAATTTTGAGCGATAGTCGCCAAAACTGCTACACTGCCTATCTATACACTATACCTTTACGCCAAACCGTTATGCGCCTTTACACCAGACAATAATAAGACACTCTCATGCCAAACGACACGCAACAACTCAATGACACACTGATCAGTAAATCTCTATCAGCAGCCGACTACGTCTCTACGCTTAATGCGATGCTATCACGCACACTTGCTCGTATCGATTTAAAAAAACAACAAGAACAGCGTACCCCTGATGAGTTGTGGATCGTGGATCATAACGACGTCTATACACTCGGACAAGCTGGTAAAGAAGAGCACATATTACAGCGTACCGATACGCCCATTATAAAGACCGATCGCGGTGGTCAGGTGACATGGCACGGTCATGGACAATTAGTAATTTACTGGTTGTTTGACTTGGATAGCCTCAAATGGAGCGTACGTCATCTGGTCTCTCACGCAGAGCAGGCGATCGAAGATGTCGTCAACGACTGTTTGCATAGCTCAGCATCATCTAGTGATGACCACATCAGCGCTCATGCCCGACGTGATGCCCCTGGTGTTTATCTTTACGCTGACCCTACCGATACATCAACCAACAGCACCTCGTTTGATGACACACCTCTTGATCATAAAATTATGCTGGGCAAAATAGCCTCATTAGGTTTCAAGATTAAGCATGGCTTTAGCTATCACGGTATTGCGATTAACATCAATTGCGATTTATCAGCATTTAATGCGATCAACCCATGCGGGTATGCAGGTATGCAAATGCTACGCCTATCGGATTTTGTAGATATGCAAAAAGAGACACAAAACCGAACGGCTCAACAAGCAAGTGAGGCACTGAGCTATGACGTCGTTACTCAAAAACTCATCGACAATATTGCAAAACGCCATGCTGGTTTGATTAAATTACGAGCGATTGCACCTAAATAAACGCTTTGAGTCCATTTTTGCATAATCTTTTTTTGCATAATGTCTTGCACGCTTAGACTTACGCATTGTGAGAAAACTTGATTCAAACTTGCTATAATCGCATGCAGCATAAATCGGATGCCCCAATATGACGTTGTGGCACTCCAAGCTCAACCCCTTATTCAAACTTCTAAAACAAAAGCAAATTGGAGTATTTTATGGCAGATTTTAACAAAATCTTGGACGCAGGCGATGTAGACGGCGGCATTATTAACGCCGTTGTCGAGATTCCAACTGGTAGCAACCACAAAATCGAATGGAACCGCGAATTGGCGGTATTTGAGCTTGATCGTGTTGATCCACGAATTTTTGCAAAGCCTTGCAACTATGGTTTTATCCCGCAAACTCTTGACGAAGATGGCGATGAACTGGACTTGTTGATTCTAACCGAAGAGCCATTGACCACAGGTGTTTTCTTAAAAGCCAAAGTAATTGGTGTGATGAAATTTGTTGATGATGGCGAAGTTGATGACAAGATTGTTGTTGTTCCTGCCGATGACCGCAACAACAGCAACGCCTACAACAGCTTGGATGACCTACCAAAGCAAATCATCAATCAGCTAGAGTATCATTTCAACCACTACAAAGACCTGAAAAAACCAGGAACCACTGTGGTCGAATCATGGGGCGATGTCAGCGAGGCCAAAAAAGTCATCCATGAAGCCATTCAACGCTGGAAAGATCTATAATTTATCAAAAATTGGCATCAATGCTGACACAAGATAAATAATGAAATACCGCAATCATAATGTGATCGCGGTATTTTTTTGCTTGAATATTGTTTGTGTAACATGGTTATAATAAACCGACGATACTCTCCTACTCTATGTGGCATCTATTTGACACTAAGGACAACCATGTTTAATCCCGACCCTATCACAAAGCCCGTCAATACAAAGCTGCCCAAAGCAATCATTACAATGATCGAAAAAAACAACTTGGTCATGGCGATCAAAACATTGGCAGCTGATGAAAACATCAGTATGGACGAGGCCAAGGTACGGATTGATGCTTATGAGACCAAGCTAAAAATAGAGCAGCAGCAAAAGCTAAGTACCATTGCCAATAAACAAGGCATCCCCAATCAAGCCATCAGCTTCGATAGAGAACAAGACGTCGAAGAGGACTCTGGACCGCTAGTAAAAAATCGGGTCAAATCGACTAAATCAGAGCAAGGATTTAAAAGTCTACAAGCGGGTGTAGACAGTCAATTGAATGATTTGGGTTACAAAAAACCGTTACTCCCCTACTGGCTAAAACGCGTGCTCGTTATCGCTATCATAATGCTGGGTGTGTTTTGGATATTATGGCGGGTTTTTGGTTAAAAATTATATTGAATAAGCGCTTAACTTAACGGGCTTCATGTTTTCTATATCGTTCTTTGAACTAGAGCCTGTACCACTCTTCAATCGCTTGGTGCCCAGCATCCAGCCCGACATCATAGCTATAGCGAATTTTAGCTTTGTTCTTAGACAACCGGCTCGCCATATTTTTTAAGTCAGGTGGACAAATCTCTAAAAGCTTCTGTGTTGGCGATGTGTGCAAAAATTGCACAGCATTATTATAGCGTTGGGTTCGCGTCAATAAGCTTTGAGCAAAACCTTGGCGCTGCTTAGCATAGTATTTTGCCAGCAGCTTATCGCCTTTGAGACTCGCTTTATAGTAGTTTTTGGGGCGAGTACGTACAACCATCATCTTAGCGACGCGATCCTGATTGGCAGCCCAATGTACGGGTAAAGCGTCAGCCACACCACCATCAAAATAAGGCTCACCAAATATCTCAACGGCTTGTCTGGTCAGCACCGGGATAGAGCTTGATGCTCTTAATCCCTCCAGAATATTTTTTCTGCAAGCTTTGATGTAGGTTGCCTCTCCTGAAATAGCATGCGTCAATACCATATAAAATTCAGCATGATTGGCAAATAATTGTTCCTGATTTAGCGGGTATTCCTGTTCGACAACGTCCCACATCCACTTCAAATCTAATAAGTCACCGCCTCTAAAAAAACGACCATAACGAATAAATTCAGATCGAAGAGAGTGATCTAAGTAAATATGCAAGGTACGACCTTCTTGTGCAGCCAAATAGTTAGCGACGTTGGTTGAACCTGAGGAAACGCCCACACAAAGGTCAAAAGGATTGAACTGTTGCTGTAAAAAAGCATCTAAAACGCCACTGGTAAATGCGCCGCGCATTCCGCCACCTTCAACGACTAATGCCTGTCGATGTTGTTTGATCATTAAAAACCTCTGATAACTCACGCAGCGCACACTTACCAGCACACTAGATGAGAAAATATATACAAATAATTTTGAGTTTAGGGTCGGGCTCTCAAGTCATTATTATCGCCATAAGATACTTTGTAGTAAATAGTCATGGGTACATTCTGACTGATATGAATAACTGAACGTTATAGGTATCTAGGTACAGGAACCTACTATCACCTATTTATATTATCTGAGCATAAATAACAAAGCCAAACAGATAGATATTAGTTTGCTCAATCAATACTTTTGGTAACAAATACCAACTTTACAAAAATAATCCTAATACAAACAAACAGTCATAAAATGGACTTTTTTTTACCGTTTATCGGATAATCAACGATATAAGCCAGAAATACAAAAAAATACCGTCTTTATAATTGGCATTTGTTTATAAATAATATATATTCTATGTTGTTTTGGTTTTGGGGAGATACACTTGTGATAGTTTCTGGTGACAAACTTATATGCATCATTGGCAATCCTTTTTTTGAAGAAGGATCTATATATACGGTTGGCGATGTCGTGACCAAGGATTTATTTGAAATAAAAATAGGGCTCGACGAATACTGGTATGCCAAAAAATGCAACGAAAGGATATGTGTCCATTTTAACTCGAACGAAACGGCGATCAACGATGCATGGTTCCAGCAAGTCAAATAGGCGTTAAGTAGACTGACTGTAGACACCATTTTATAGCTCATAACCTAAAAACCGTCTGTAAATTACGGACTCCTTTGCTGACCCTCGAAGTTTTTATAGATAGCCATCGATAGTCTCCGATCACTCTCAAATAAATATTCTTAAAATCAAAAACAAATCGAAATATCATCTAAATATCTCTCTCACGGCAACCGAATAATCAAATAAGCTAATCATTAGATCACTCAAAAAGTCAGAAGCATAAAAAAGGATAACATCGTATCCTTTTTTTGTTTGCTTAAAAACTCAAAAAGTTTCTACTCTAGTGATATTCACCAGGCAAAATCTTAGCAAAAGCGCGTTGAGCAAGGTTTGGCTTGCTGTCTTTGGTCTGTGCTGCAGTAGAGCTTGGGAAGATACGATAACCAATCGACTGAATGCCGACGTTGAATGCTGGTACTAACGAATAGGTCGCTGATGCAAATTTACCCATATTACTAGCGATACTATTTGGCTTATCAACGATGGCTCTCGCGACCATCAATGCAGCTTCGTCTGGCATAAGCGCAGGCATATAACGATATAGCTTAGTTGGGGCAATCATAGGCGTACGTACCAATGGCATAAAGATATTGGTGACTTTAATGTTATCCCCTTTCACTTCTGCTGCTAGGCAACGACTAAAGGCATCCAATGCGGATTTTGATGCCACATATGCAGAGAAGCGAGGACTATTTGCCAATACACCAATTGACGATATATTGACAATCTGTCCAGTACGGCGGCCAATCATCGTGGGCAAAAACCCAAGAATAATCTTGACGGCACCGAAATAGTTAATTTCCATCGTACGTTCAAAGTCATGAAAACGGTTGACAGACTCATGCACCGAACGACGAATCGAGCGACCAGCATTGTTTATGAGGACATCGACATGTTTAAAATCAGTCAGAATTTTATCACTGGTTTTTTCGATCTCATCCATGTTGGTGAGGTCACATGGATAATAACTGGCTCTACCACCAAGTATTTCAATATTTTCTTTTACTGTTCTAAGCTTGTCTTCAGTACGTGCAAGCAAAATAACGTGGGCACCGCACTCACTTAATAAAAAAGCGGTACGCTCGCCAATACCACTTGACGCGCCTGTAATGATAATATTTTTACCTTTCACTGCTTTGGTTATTGCTTTTTTCGAGGGATTAGCCATAAAAAGTCCTTTTTGTCTGTCCTATGCCAATAAATATTCGTTTATAGCATAGCAAAAAAATATCGTATAAAGTGAACAAAACACCAGTAACTGACCGTTAGTACGATGATTATGCAAGTATGCAGTGGTATATAGTCATACAATAGCGGTAAGACTTAGCATTCTGCTATGTACTAATTGAGTTTGAGGAGGATATATTTTGATAGAAACGTTAACCCACTATATCGATCTAATTGCCAAAATAGTCGAAGTCATTGGAGTTCTTATAATGTTTTTTGGCATATTTTTTGCGTTTTATAGAGCATTTCGACTGCCAGGAGGCTTCAACCATAATACGTATGTCGATATCAGGCAGACTGTTGGTAAATCTATCCTATTAGGCCTAGAGGTACTGATCGCTGCTGATATCGTCGCTACTGTGGTCACAGAGCCATCGTTACGTAGCGTAATAGTATTGGGTATTATCGTACTTATTAGAACATTTTTGAGCTTATCACTACAGGTAGAGCTAGAAGGTCGGTTCCCTTGGCAAAAAGAAAAACCGTTGCCGAAAGAAAACCTCGCCACTACCCCTGCTGAGAATACGACACCTATCGATAAAGCATAGGAAACGATAAAGATACGCGTATGCAGTATCTGCTATACAAGTGTGATGATAGATACTAGATGAGCATAATAGCATCATTGTCTTCTACTACTCATGCGCCTGCAAAAAAGTCTCAACCACTCGAAATTGTCCAGCGGTGCTCTCTTCGCCATACATTGCTTGCCGAAAGGCGTTAGAGTTCGGAATACCTGTCGTATACCAAGCGATGTGCTTACGGGCTATACGGCAGCCAGAGTACTCACCATAAAATTCATAGAGCTCTTGTAGATGCGCCAGTACAATCTCTTTTATCTCACTGATACTTGGGGCATCCAGACGTTCGCCCGTACGCAAGAAATGCTCAATATCACGAAATATCCATGGCTGCCCTTGCGCCGCACGACCAATCATCACCGCATCACAGCCCGTCATCTCATAGACATGCTGGGCTTTTTGCGCGCTATCGATATCGCCATTAGCGATAACCGGAATACTGATGCTGTCTTTGACTTCTCGTATGAGCTCATAACGCGCTTCACCCGTATACATATCCTCACGCGTGCGCCCATGAATGGCAATCGCCGCAATACCAGCTTGTTCAGCACGCTTCGCTACTCGCAAAATATTCTCGCGACCATTCTCAAATCCCAATCTTGTCTTTAGCGTGACAGGGGCATCCACCGCATTGACTGCGGCATCTAATAGACGCGCGACCAAATCCTCATCTTGTAGCAGCGCTGAACCTGCCAGCCTACGGCAGACTTTTTTGGCAGGACAGCCCATATTAATATCAATGATCTGTGCACCGTTATCGATTTGATAACGAGCCGCTTCAGCCAATTTGTCAGGCTCCGCACCTGCTATCTGTGCAGAGATAGGGGCAATCTCATTATTAAAATTGGCACGATATAGCGATTTTTTGCGTGCATAGAGTGCCGTATCTGCGATAATCATCTCACTGACCGCATGACCTGCACCGAATGATTTGCACAGACGGCGAAAAGGGTTATCCGTCACCCCTGCCATCGGGGCAACCATCAGACGGTTTTCGATAGTCAGACCACCGATGACTAATGGCTGCAATAACGGATGGTCAGACACTGGGGCGGACGAGGATAAAACTGAAGAATCAATAGACATAAAAAAACGGCTTGATTTGTAAGGAAAACAAGCCGTTATTCTAAGGAATCTTATATTTATTGCAAGCTATTACGGTAAATAGCTTGCCTGATTTATAATTACTATTGACGCATTCATTCTGTTATTTATCGAGCACACTGCCCTGCTCTAGGGTGATATCCTCATCATGCACTTGCATACGCCATGGGAGACTATCAGGCGATACATTGAGGAAATGCAGGTACTTTTCGAACTGATCGATGATGTCGTTAATCACTGACTCAGACTGGTAGCCGTATAGATCATACGTTTGACCACCGCGGCGTAGATAGACCTCAGCACGGTGATGATACTCTTGCGGCAAGGTGTCTGCGGTGCCCTCAGTATAATAATCAGGCGCATCATGTTCAGATAAGCGCACTTCATACCAAAACTCAACATCATCGCCACGCTGCAACTCAAGTACCGCACGGTTATTGACTGCATCGTAATTGACTTCAGTCGTCCAACCTGTCTCTGCAAACTTAGATGACACTTCCATCATGGATGGCATAATCACTTCTTTGATATAACTCAAGACCTTATCGCGCGTTGGCTTGTCGGTCATGTAGTCAATACGCTCGCGCCATGCTGATGGTTTGAGTAGATGCGGTGGCAGTTTATTATTTTGACCGAGGCTTTGATTACGGTGACCTTCGATACGTAGGGCACGCCACATACCAAACATTGAGATTAGAATAATAATGGCAAACGGTAGCGCACTGACGATAGCTGCTGTTTGCAGTGCTGTTAGACCACCTGCGATCAAGAGTACCGCTGCTACGGCCCCTTCAGTCACTACCCAAAAGCTGCGCTGCCACCACGGCGTATCACTACGACCACCAGCCGCTAGTGAATCAATCACTAATGAACCTGAATCTGACGACGTCACAAAAAAGGTAATAATTAATAGAATAGTCAATGACGATACAAACTCAGTGAATGGTAGGTTTTCTAATAGTTTAAATAAAGCAATCGCTTGGTTGTCCTGTACATCACCAATGAGCGAGTTATAGCCATCGACCATAATCATATGTAGTGCGGTATCACCGAACACAGCAAACCAAAAGAACGTAAAGAACGTAGGTACCAGCATCACGCCCAATACAAACTCGCGAATGGTACGACCACGGCTAATCTTGGCTATAAATAGACCCACAAAAGGCGCCCATGCGATTGTCCACGCAAAAATAAACAGCGTCCAGCTACCGATCCAGTCGCTGTTCTCATAGGCCTGTAAGCTAAAAGTACGCTCAACGATATTGCCCAAGTAGCTTCCTGTATTTTCCATAAAGGCATTCAAGATAAAAATGGTCGGACCGACAATAAACACAAAAATCATCAGTGCTGTCGCTAGCACCATATTTAAAATAGACAAGCGTTTGACACCCTTGTCCATGCCTGCAAGCACAGACAACAGAGCCGCTGACGTCACTAATGCAATAGCAATCACCTGCACAGTGGTGTTCACTGGAATGAGATCTGGCAACAGGTAGTTGAGTCCCGCGTTGATCTGCGATACTGACAAACCGAGACTGGTCGCAATACCAAACATCGTGCCCAATATCGCAAATACATCGACCGTGTGACCGATAGGACCATGAATCTTGTCACCGATGATTGGATACAACGTTGAGCGTATCGATAATGGTAGACCGTGGCGAAATGCAAAATACGCCAGTGACAACCCCACTACCCCATAAATCGCCCAAATATGAAATCCCCAGTGAAAATAGGCAATTTGCATCGCTTCTTTTGCCGCCGCAATCGTTTGTGGCTCCGAGAGTGGCGGACTGGCAAAATGCATCACTGGTTCTGCTACCCCAAAGAACAGGAGCGCGATACCATAGCCTGCCGAAAAGAGCATAGCAAACCATTCAAGAAACTTGTATTCCGCTTCAGCATGGTCAGGCCCCAGCTTGATACTGCCATAGGACGAAAATGCTAATACGATAATAAACATCAAGAACAACGCCACTGCCAACATATAAAACCAACCGAACGTCTCAGTCGTAAAGGCAAGTACATCGTTGAATAAAGCACCTGCTGCTTCAGGATTGATCGCTGTACCAATGACCAGTAGCAGCATAATGATGGCAGCGGGTACAAAGACTGGTAATAAAATAGTAGAACGAGGTAATTTACTCATGAAAAGCGATTTCCCAAAAGTTGATTTTGCCTTTTTTATAGTTATTCATTGGTAAGGACAAAGGTGAATGTAAGATAGCTAATAGATAGTTTATGGTTGTGCGTTAAATCTAAATTAGTTAGTAATAAGTCGATTAACGATAAGTTAGTAAACACGCATCATATCTATCACATTCTTTTCAAAAACCCTAGACGACCAGCTGACTCGTAACATGACCTTAACGCTCGTTACATGACTATTACTAAGCAACAAAAAAGACAGCTTGCGAGCTGTCTTCTTATCTTGTACACCACTTATGTTAATGCGCTATGACTTAGACCTACCTATCGCTATAGATATTAAGGTCATAAAGCATGGTATTTATATCACAAAACATGGTACTGCGATTAAGCATCATTGATTGCTGCAGCAAGTTGCTTTGCAATATTGGCAAGTTCACTTTGATCCGCCTGTGTCACTGCATGGCGACCCAGCTCATGAATACTCGAGGGGATCAGATGTATGTGATAATGAAAAACCGTTTGACCTGATTGCGCACCATTCAACTGCATTTGGATGATACCTTCACGCTCGAACACTTGGCGCTGGGCTTGCATGACTTTCTTAGACGTCATCAAAACAGCCGAGGCATACTCTGGCTCAAGATTAGCCAAATCAGCTGTTTTTTGCTTAGGTATGACCAATACATGACCTTTTGCTTGCGGCATAATATCCATAAAGGCAAGGGTTTTATCGTCTTCATAAACCTTGTGGTATGGAATATCCCCGTCCAGCATTTTGGCAAAAATATTATTGTCGTCATAAGCAGTCTTTTGATTTACTTCAGTCATTATTTTTTCCTTTAAAAGTTTTATTATTAGTTAATTAATAGCTTAATAGCTATCAAAAATAGATAAAAGCGTCTGTCATATAGTGGACGAAATATGACTTTAGTACAAGTCAGCAATGTGAGTTCAAAGCGAACGAACCTCTAATAACTGAATTTTTTTACACACTTAAAAAAAATATTTTTCCAAAAAACGAACCAGCCATAAAAAAATCGGATACCAAAAACGATAAACAGATATAAACCGTTGATATATAAATTCTCGAACCATGCTTCTTGATCTATCAGACCTAATGTGAACCAGTTTGCATTGGTTAAAAAACCTAACATACCAATGGTCATAAAAAATCCAAAGATAAGTGACCAAGCGCAGCTACGTAAAAAAGACATGACGCTATGAATATTTCTGGGGTCAATTTGCTGCATTCCCATAAACTTTAGCGGCTTCCACAATACAATCGACAATGCCGCTAAGATAGGAACAAACATGACCACTCGAATAAAGTGGTAAAACATTGCCGCATCTCCAAATGGGGAAGCCAAAAACGCCCATTCGTCGCCAAACTGTTGCTTCAGTTTGGTATCTGCACTATTACCACTAAAATACAGATTAAAGAATTTTCTATTCTCACTAGTCGGAGGCAGCGCCAAATTATTATGTATCCAACCAATGCACATATTGACCCAGTCAGGCTGCCACACTAGGCTCAGATCTCTTATCCAGCAGCGGGTATACAATATATCGAAGAGTATGAATACAAATAAAAATGCCAGTGATAGTGTTTCTAATCGGTTAGGTGGCAACTTGCCATTGCTAGTAATCTGCTTATGTACCTGCTCTCTTTGCTCAATATCCTCTATGCTGTCTAGCGTTTCATACACTTTGGCAGTGGCTTGAAACAGGTACGCATTTTTGCCTTTTATCAGCCGATACCAAAATTTAGGAACGCTTAATGCGACACACAGGATTAAAAACCATACCGTATTAAATGCTAAATTCTGCAAATCATTGAATACAGGTATGCGTATACCGATAGAAAACAAACCAACGAAAAACCAAAATAGGCAGATGAGTAAGTAGTAGAAGAGGTATTCTTCATAGAGACGATTTGATGTTATCCACTCTTGAATAGATTCGTTATCGGAAGGGGTTTTCATTAATTACTCTATCTATATACTTATCTAAAAATTCGGTTATATTCTACATTCTTTTAACAAACAAAATACGACTAGTTCATAATTGACTATTTACCCAATGATATTCTTTTATTAGCATAAATCACTTCCTCAGATCACCAATTTATTGGCTAGTCATGCCTTTTAAATGTTATATTAACCCTCTATTTTAACAACGCTATGTTTATGGATTTGCCTACTTTGCCGACCAATACATCAGACAACTCAGATAGCCTAGATAACGGCGACCCTTCTTCAATACTCAATGATAATGCCCAAACGTCTGGGGCAAATATCCCTATATCTGACAGCATTGCTTCAGAACAACCCAATGCTGAATCTGAAAATATGACTCAGACCATCGACCCAAACGCCATCATCTTGGCAGAAGCGTTGACAGACAAAGCCATCAGCTGGCAAATACATAACTGTAAAATCATAAAAAAGACGGTCACTCAAGACTTACCACTACCTTTTCTATATCACTATGATAGCTTAGACGATACCATCAAACAGGCGCACCCCCTTACGCCTGAACTTCTGACTCAATTCAATACGCCTATGTCAGCTCAAGAGGCTGCTAACTTAATTGGTATTAATCAAGAGTTATTGACCAGTCCTTGGCATGTAAAGGTAATTGGCTCATTAGTCGTGTTTAGTGAAGCATTGCAGTTAGCCGTACGGCTACATTGGACCAATACGGGCAAAGAGACGCAGCAGGTATATACCAAAGATGCCACAGATGCGATTACCGCAGCTTTTAAAGACTGGCAATTTTTTGGTCGCGTAGATGTCCTTTATAAGAATAACAAGCAGACATTGATCAGTATTGATGAGCAAAATCCCAGTACCCCAGCATTACCTACCGAATCACTGCTAACGATTGGCGCAAGTAGCGACTATCAAAAGCTTTTAGCCACTCATGCACTGGCAGCTATTGTCAAACTAGAAGCTGACAAAGCTGATTTACCTTGGTTTGACACAGCCATATTGGCGCGTCTTGAATAATCTTTTTTACTCACCTTTAGCGGTTCTGGAACCATTATTATTAGCATATTATTTTAAGTTATTCATATCTAATGGTATGGTAACGACTTAGTATTATTCACTAGTCCTCACTCTCTATAAAAAGCACACTATCCCTATTAAAACTGAGGGTGCAAATTTTAACAACTCCGCCTATTTGTAAGGAATATCACATGGATTATCGTTCAAAAACCTCTACCGGCGGTCGTAATATGGCAGGTGCGCGTGCATTATGGCGTGCAACTGGTATGACTGACGGCGACTTTGGCAAACCAATCATTGCGATTGCTAACTCTTTCACCCAGTTTGTACCTGGTCATGTGCATCTAAAAGATTTGGGACAACTGGTCGCACGTGAGATTGAACAAGCAGGCGGCGTGGCAAAAGAATTCAACACCATTGCCGTTGATGATGGCATTGCGATGGGTCATAGCGGCATGTTGTATTCACTGCCAAGTCGTGATTTGATTGCTGATTCGGTCGAGTATATGGTCAATGCTCACTGTGCTGACGCGCTCGTTTGTATCTCAAACTGCGATAAGATCACTCCAGGTATGCTGATGGCTGCCATGCGCCTGAATATTCCAGTAGTATTCATTTCAGGTGGACCAATGGAAGCAGGCAAAATCCTAGCCAGCACCGTCGGTAAGAGCCACAATACTGATAGTAATGACAGCAGTGCTGTTCGTAAACTCGATCTGGTCGATGCTATGATGGACGCTGCTGATGACAGCATTAGTGATGAAGATGTGGCCGCTATCGAAGCCTCAGCCTGTCCGACATGTGGTTCGTGCTCTGGGATGTTCACTGCCAACTCTATGAACTGTCTTACGGAAGCCTTAGGATTGGCACTACCAGGTAATGGCTCACTGCTAGCGACCCACTCACTGCGCCGTGAGCTGTTCTTAGAAGCAGGACGTACTATTGTCTCACTTGCCAAACGTCGCTACGAGCAAGATGATGACTCAGTCTTACCTCGCTCAATCGCTAGCAAAGCCGCCTTTGAAAACGCGATGACATTAGATATCGCGATGGGCGGCTCGACCAATACTATCTTGCACTTATTAGCCGCAGCGAACGAAGCAGAAGTTGACTTTAAGATGTCAGATATTGACCGCCTAAGCCGCGGTGTGCCCTGTCTGGCAAAAGTCGCCCCTGCCTCACAAAAGTACCATATGGAAGATGTGCATCGTGCTGGCGGCGTGTTTGCGCTATTGGCCGAGCTTGACCGTGCAGGATTAATGAATACGGACGTTCCGACCATTCATAGCCCAACGATGAAAGCGGCGATTGATAAATGGGATATCATGAATACGGACAACCAAGAGGCACGCGCACGCTATCTAGCCGCGCCTGGTGGCGTACGTACTACTGAGGCGTTTTCACAATCAAAAGAATGGTCAAACCTCGATGTCAATCGTGAGTCTGGCTGTATCCGCAGTGCCAAACATGCTTACTCGCAAGATGGTGGCCTAGCTGTACTGTATGGCAACATTGCCGAGCGTGGCTGCGTGGTCAAAACCGCAGGGGTTGATGAAAGCATCTTAGTATTTACTGGGCGTGCACGTTTATTTGAGTCTCAAGATGATGCGGTTGCCGCGGTATTGGATGACAAAATCGTTGCCGGTGATGTGGTCATTATCCGCTATGAAGGCCCTAAAGGCGGTCCTGGTATGCAAGAGATGCTTTATCCAACCACGTACTTGAAGTCAAAAGGACTGGGTAAAGAATGCGCCCTACTCACCGATGGTCGTTTCTCTGGTGGTACATCAGGTCTCTCAATCGGTCATGCCAGCCCAGAAGCTGCTGAAGGCGGGGCGATTGGTCTGGTTGAAGAAGGCGATACTATCCATATTGACATCCCTAATCGTACTATCAACATGCAGGTTAGCGATGCTGATTTGGCAACTCGCCGTGAAGCCATGGAAGCTCGTGGACGCGATGCGTGGAAGCCTGTCAGTCGTGAACGATACGTGACCCCTGCACTACGTGCTTATGCCGCCATGACTACGAGTGCCGATACTGGTGCCATACGCGACGTGAGCCAAGTTGAGCGCTAAGCCCTGCTTGTGCCGTTAACATTAAAAAGCTACTTGTATCATTTATTAAGCCTGCGCTATGCAGGCTTTTTTTTCACCAAAAAACAACGCAGTAATCGTTTTGATAACTATTTCTTTCGGTAATAATCGTTTTTTATCGGCATGATAAGTCTTACCGTTAGACAAAGTTTTTATTGATATAGACTTTCATCAGCTTCAAAAAGCTGTATTCAAAACAACACCCTAGAACTGGCATTTAAAACCTAACAACGTGCGCAAACCTTATGATTGAAAAATATAACTTATTCTTATTGATTTGCGGTATCGCCTTTTTATTAGGGGCATTATTTCCTGTCATCTTTAAGCGTAACTTTATCTCCTTACCCATGCTACAAGTTAGCTTTGGTTTGATGATGGGCTATTGGTGGACCTCTCTTTCCTTTTTGGACCCTATAGACAATGGCATGCTCATCGAAAAGCTAACTGAGATCGTGGTATTGGTTTCGTTGGTTGGTGCGGGTATCAAGATTGATACCGAGCTCTCTTGGCAGTTATGGCGACCTACTGTCAGGCTACTGCTGATCACCATGCCCATTGGTATCTTTGCAATGGCAGTGTTAGGTTACTACGCGTTTGGTTTAAGCCTAGGCGCTGCTATATTGTTAGGGGCAGTATTGGCACCTACCGACCCTGTCTTGGCATCGAGCATTCAGGTTGGACCGCCTAATACTGGTGGAGAAGACACACCGCGCTTTACGTTAACGTCAGAGGCAGGATTAAACGATGGGCTTGCTTTTCCCTTCGTCTATTTGGCCATCAAAATTGCAGAAGCCTTTAGTGAAGGACAGGCCTTTACCTACGATATGCTATGGTCGTGGTTCACTCATGATGTCTTGTGGAAGATTGGCGCAGGCGTCGTTGTTGGTGTCTTGGTCGGCAAAGCGATGGCCAAAGTCGTGTTTTCTAAACATACTCGTGACACGACTATCTCACAGGGGTATGTTGTTATTGCACTCACCTTAGTCGCCTATGGTGTCGCAGAATACGTACACAGTTATGGGTTTATCGCAGTTTTCGTTGCAGCTTTCGCCTTTCGTCGTTCAGAGTGTGAGCATAGCTATCATCAAAAACTTCACGACTTTGCTGAGCAGTCAGAAGGCTTGCTGATGTCGCTGGTGCTGGTGATTTTCGGTATGTTCTTGGGCCAAGGGTTACAGTCTGGGATTGAGCTGACATGGCGTGTCTATATCGTCAGCTTTACTTTTCTATTACTCATACGTCCGATTGGGGGGTTCATCGCCTTATCGGGACTTAACTTACCGCATACCGAAAAATACGCAATCTCAGCACTGGGCATTCGTGGTATTGGTACGCTGTACTATCTGTCTTATGCACTCAATCAAGATTTTTTTGCTGATGAAGATGCACTCAAACTATGGATTGTCTGCTCAATTGTGATTTTGGCCTCTATCTTTATCCATGGTTTAAGTGCTGCTAGGCTCCTAAAACTAACCCCTCAAAAGTCCAGTTGATTATTCATACTGGATTTATTTTTAATAAAGCTGTTTGGGCAAAATCAGTTTGACTACAGCAACTGTTTAAGAGCACGTTAATTTGAGAGCGCACTAACTAATGTAGCTCATTGATCCAGTCTAAAACCGCCTCTGTAAGCGCAAACTGACGGATGTCGTTGAGCATCGTGGTGTCAAAATTATGAATAAAGGTAAATGACAATTGCTGCGCAGGATCACACCACGCCACTGAGCCATTGTACCCCATATGCCCAAACCCTGATGTGACAGGCGTTACGCTACTATCGGTGGCTCTCTCGTTGTTGCCTATACTAAATAGCTTATGGTACCCCAAGCGCCATTGCATGGCCGCTGGCATTACTGCATCTAGACCGGTGACTTGCGGCGTAGACAGTTGCTCAAAAGTAGCACTATCGATCAGCGTCTGCCCTTGCCATACGCCGCCATTGGCTAGCATGGCGTAGATAGTGGCTAATGCATCAGCTGAGGCGACACCGTTCGCAGCGGGAATGATGGCCTCTAACGTTTTGCGATTATGGTAGTCAAGTGCGTGTTTACCAGCAGGAATGAGCGCCGCTTTATAGTTCTTTAGATTGAGCTGACTGGTATCAAAGTACAAACGGCTAATATAAGCTGTATCCATGAGTGGCAAATCATTTTGCTCATTACCTTTATCTTGCTCATTAGCTATAGCTGGATTGGGTGTCTGGTCATTGATTAAGCCCTGCTGCTGCCAGTATGTATAGCTGGGTAAACTGGCATAGGTACGCAATGTGTCTTGTGAGTCGGATTTCAACGTTGGTTTATTGCGTTTGTTACGTAGCAGTACGCTATCTTCGCCTGAAGCTTCAAAGTCTTTTACCAGTTTTGCTACTTGATCAACCTTATCTTTTGGCACACCAAAATAACAACTGCCCGAAATACCTAAAGGGTCAGTGAGATACTGGCGTAGTGCTTCAGCTAGTGATATCTGCGTCACTGCTTCTATCACACCGCCCAGCACCCAGCCATATATCAACGCACTGTACGCGCTATCATATTTTGCTGCATCTTCAGGTGCGGTGACAGGCATACCCTCAACATGTCTCAGCATCGCGTCCCAATCGAGCACAGTGTCGCTATCAACATCGATACTGGTGATCGAAAACAGATCAGCCTGATGTGACATGACTTGTCTCAAGGTGATGTTGTCTTTACCGTTTGCAGCAAACTTTGGCCAATACTTAGCGATAGGCACGTCATAAGTGAGCAGCTGCTCAGAGACCAGCACATGTACGAGCGTCGCTAAAATGCCTTTACCCGTAGAAAAGTTAATCGCTAGCGTGCTAGGCTGCCACGGCTCATCAGGACGCGCCATTCCTATACTTGCTTGCGCGATGCACTCACCTGCCTGATATACCACTACCGCACCACCTGCTGGTGCATCATCAAGCTGTAATACAGTTAGTAGCTGCTGCAAACGTTGCTGCAAGTCCATTCTTGTTAGAACATGAGAGTGTTCTTTATTATGTTCCGTCATTATTGTCTGGCTCCAGTGCTATAAATTATTGTCATTTTGGAATTACATAAACACGCTATCATAAGGTCTGAACTAGTATAAATGAATGTGCAATCAATAAAAAAGGCCACCTACTGGTCGCCTTTGATTATTCAATAATAATATTTTAGGGTGTTACTAAGACTATGTGTCACGCTAGTATTTATTGAGTCATTTCACCCAGCTTAATTATCTAGTCTAGCGAGGCACTAACAAACGATTATGAACTTCTTGTTCAAGCTTGGTTAGACCATGACTACGGCCGCGTTCCATGGCAGTATCCATTTTGCGTCCACGGAGCCAACCTGCTCGTAGTGCAATCGCTGCACCAACTCTATTACCGGATCCACAATGCATGGCAATTTTTTTGCCATGATGCTGGCGAAGTATGTTATCGAATGCCAGTATTTTGAGCTGCTTTAGCTCGGCAGCCCCATTGATAGGCAGATGCTCATAGCTCATTCCTGCCTGCTCAACCGCTACTGCTTCATCAAAAGTAAGCTCATCATCTGGCTGTAAATTGATGACCAATTCTACACCAGATTTTGCCAAAACAGTGACTTTTTCGTCATCCAATGCCCCGCACACAATAGTCTTGTCATCCGGACGGAAGTAAGGCTCAAAGACAGCAGCTAAGTCGATACCGTTGTCACTATCTAAGTCAGTATCTAAAGCCTCAGTGATTGATTTGTCATTAGCAGCGACTGTGTCAGTAGCTGCTAAACTATCAGCGTGGTTGGTGCTTGTCGCATTGCTTTGTGGGTTTGTATTTTGTGACGTCATAATGATAAATATATTCGTTAAATATGGCTATTAAAATAAAAGCTACGCTATACAATATGTGCTATTTGCTGTCGCTATTTAAGGTCATAACACCAGCCAAATGCGGCTTGCTGTTTTTAGAGCTATATAGGCCAAACTCACAAGTATCACCTGTGTTTTCTAGCTGTGCTACTGGCTCAGCGATGAGCTCTACTTCAGCTGGCAAAAAGATAGGCAGCTTGAATGAAACCTCGATAGTATAAGCGTCAGGTAGCTCATCCATTAAAGCAAGACACTTGGCTTTTGACCACATACCATGTGCAATCGCTTTTGGAAAACCAAAGGCACGAGCTGATAACGGATGCAAGTGAATCAAATTGAAGTCACCTGAAACGAATGCATAACGGCGACCGATATCTTCTGGCACTTCAAAAATACTATGGACATCTTTCTCACCGACTTCTGGTTTGACGGCAACTGGACGCGGTGCGCTTTTCTTGTCTTTACTACTGCTAGATTTTTTGCTGCGTGACAGATAAGTTGACGTCCCTTCCCAAATAACTTCGTCTTCTGATTTGACTGTTGTTACAAAGTCAAACTGCTGACCTTGGGCATGATCGCGCAAGTTACTAAATGTGACGGCCATTGCGACCGTTTCGCGCTCACCGATAGGGCGATACTGTGTGACGCTGTTGTCGATATGCACCAGACCTAACATAGCAAATGGGAATGGCTCTTTTACCATCATGTTCATCTGCAACGTTTGCGACAATACTGAAAAATAAGTCGCTGGAACTTTTCCATCATCAGCGAATCCGCAAATTTTACGATAGTCATTTAGATTATCTTGATCGATATGCAAGTCATCGACGTAATAAGTCGCTTGTGGTAATTGATCTTTGCTGATTTTTTCGCTGCTGCCAATAGGCAATAAACTTTTGACGATATTGGCGTAGGTAGTGTGCGCTTTTGGCAACGCATCATAATGTGTGTCTGACATAAGTAAATCCTAAATGTGGCTTGAACAAGTTTTAACGTATCTAAAGACATTCTGCAGTCGTTGATTAGAACCTATTATTAAATCATTTAATAAGCGCCATATTCAATCAATCTTATGAGTATCTCTAATAGCAAAAAATAGTTTGGCTAATGGGTCTTGTGTTTTTATCATAAAAAAGCCACCCGTGGGCAGCTTTATTACAATTTATCAGCAATTATTCGTAAGCATATGTGAAACCAATCAAAATTGAGAGGAAGTGCTATGCAGCTTCCCGCCTATTCATTACCACAAATACTCTCAAATAAATTCGTATTATGCACCAAGTAAGCTTTGACCACAGACACGGACAGTGTTGCCGTTCAGACCGCCAGAAGCCGGTGAAGCAAACCATGCAATAGTCTCAGCCACATCTACTGGCAAACCACCTTGGCTCATTGAGTTCATACGGCGACCCGCTTCACGAATAGCAAAAGGAATGGCTTCAGTCATTTGCGTTTCGATGAATCCTGGTGCCACTGCATTGATGGTCATGCCTTTAGCATTGTCTTCTAGCTGCTTGGCAGTTGCGTTGACCAAACCGATCACACCCGCTTTAGAAGTCGCGTAGTTAGTCTGACCCATGTTACCAGCGATACCTGAGATTGATGACACACAGACGATACGAGCGTTTGCTTTTAGTACGTCATTATCAAGTAGATAGCGGTTCAATTTAGCAATGCTGCCTAGGTTAATATCGATAACCATATCCCACTTTTTCTCATCCATTCTAGCTAGCGTCTTATCACGTGTTACGCCAGCATTATGAATGATTGAGTCTAAACCCCCACGCTTTTGCGCCGCATCTGCAATTTCTGCACCAGCATCATCACTTGTGATGTCTACCGTCAATGCAGAGCCACTGATTTCACTTGCCACTTTTTGTAAGTCTGCTTGCTGCTGTGGTACATCTAAACAGATCACATGCGCGCCTTCGCGAGCCAAGACACGAGCAATTGCTTCACCGATACCGCGGCTGGCACCAGTCACTAGCATGGTTTTGCCACCTAAAGGTTGATTCCAATCGACATCGACCGACTCGCCTTTGCTCACACGTACCACTTGTCCTGAAACGTACGCTGAACGTGCTGAAGTGAAAAAGCGCAAGGTTGAATCTAGGTTCTGCTCGGCACCTGCTTCTACATAAATAAGCTGCGCCGTAACGCCGCGCTTGAATTCCTTACCGACTGATTTTACAAAACCTTCGAGTGCGCGCTGTGCCATTGCCGTTTCGATATCAGTGATACTCTCTGGCGTACGACCCACAATGATGACTCGGCCTGATTTTTCTACGCGGCGGGCAACGGTATGAAAAAAGTCATACACTTCTTTTAGTTGATCGGCGTTGCTGATGTTGCTGGCATCAAAAAGTAAAACCTTGAATTGATCATCGCCACCTGTGTTTGCTTTTGCCTCAATACCTGCATCAGCCAATGCGTCTTTGATATCATCGCTGCTGTTTACATAAACCTCAGCATGAACATCTGACAAAATACGCGCAACTGATTCGCCAACGCTCTTGTCGTCCCCATTCGCACGGCCAACCAACACACTACCGCGAACCAAACGCTCACCGCTCTCAAAACGATCAAGCGTGGTTGGCATCGGCAAACCTAAGTTTTTTGCTACTTTTTTGCCAAGAGAAGATTGAACAAAATCACCATAACGGTCTGACATAATATATTCCCTATAAATAATAAATGGTTAGAAGAATAGTAAACACAAGAGGTAATGCACCTATTATATAGGCTCATCGACATTGTAATTATTGATATTTGGTAAATCATTTTAAAACCAGCCTAACTATACACTGCCCTTGTAAACAAGTCCAAAAACAGACAATGTCTACAACAATCTGTAAACAACTCAGTATACAAGCCAGCAACTTTTTGTCGCCTTAATCGCCACCATATCATGCTAGAATCCGACCTATAAGTTATGGCAAGTTTAATTATCGATAACAATATATTATCAAACGAACCATTATGCAATGCTAATATCTAATGTTGGTTGGGCGATTAACGTCTTACCCATTATTACTAAGACTGATGATAACGCTTGTATAAGCGTCACATCGTTTGCTAAAGATATACATTAAACGAGTAAAAACGCCTTATCATACACAGCTATACGATGTAATAAATGATAATATTTGCTTCTTGCTTAAAATAACATTACCTATTCTTTACCCTCCATTTCTTCTACCCATACTTTTTAAGGATAATATTATGAGTAACAAAAATAACCACCCTGATAGCCCAGTTGTCGAAAGTACTGTCGTTAAAGCAAATGATGCAAAACCACAAGAAACAGCAGCAAGCAGTGAGCCTACTGCAGATGTCAAAGACGTGGCAAAAAAAGCGGTCGATACTAGCAGTACAAAAGATACCAACAATACAAAAACAGATAGCTCAAAAAAAGACGTGTCTGCAAAAGACACCAAAACTGAAGCACCTAAAAAGCCTGACACTAAAGATGCGGCTACTGATACAGCTACTAAAGAAACCGCTACTAAAGATACTGCAAAAAAAGCAGATGACGAAAAGGCAGCAACCCCTGCTGCTAAAAAGCCAGCGGCCACTGCCAAAAAGACGAGCAAAGCCAAGCCTGCCTCAAACCAAAACCGTGTCGCTATCCTAGGTGGCAACCGTATCCCATTCGCACGTTCGAACGGCTCATATGCTGACGTTAGCAATACAGATATGCTGACTGCTGCCCTAGACGGTTTGGTTGAGCGTTACAACCTACAAGGTGAGGTACTAGGCGAAGTGGTATCTGGCGCTGTCATGAAGCTAAGCCGTGACATCAACTTAACTCGTGAAGCGACGCTAAACACAGCGCTAAACCCGCACACACCAACTTATGATATCTCACAAGCGTGTGGTACTGGCTTGCAAGCGACGTTTGCATCTGCCAACAAAATCGCCTTGGGTCTAATCGACTCTGCCATCACTGGCGGCGTAGACACAACCTCAGATGCGCCTATCGCTATTGGTGATGGCTTGCGCAAGGTACTTATCAAGCTGGGTGCAGCAAGAGACAACAAACAACGTCTAAAAGCATTGATGGGTCTAAATCCAAAAGATCTAATCGACTCTCCACAAAACGGTGAGCCACGCACAGGTCTATCAATGGGCGAGCATCAAGCAATCACCACACTTGAGTGGAATATCAGCCGCGAAGCTCAGGATGAGTTGGCATTTAACAGCCATCAAAACCTAGCGCGTGCTTATGACGAAGGTTTCTTTGATGATTTAATCACACCATACAAAGGTCTGACTCGTGACAATAACTTGCGTCCAGATACCACACTAGAAAAACTGGGCAAGCTAAAGCCAGTCTTTGGTAAAAAGAGTGCTAACCCAACGATGACTGCTGCTAACTCTACGCCACTGACTGATGGTGCGTCTTGTGTGTTACTAGGTACTGATGAATGGGCAAAAGAGCATGGTCTAAAGCCACTGGCTTATATCGCTCATCAAGAAACCGCAGCGGTAGATTTCATTGGTAAATCTGGTACCACAGAAGGTCTACTAATGGCACCAGCATACGCGGTACCGCGTATGCTCGAGCGTGCTGGTCTAACCTTGCAAGATTTTGATTTCTATGAGATTCATGAAGCCTTTGCCTCGCAAGTGCTATCAACCCTTGCCTCTTGGGAAGATGAGAAGTTCTGTGAAGAGCGCTTAGGTCTTGATGCGCCTCTAGGATCTATCGATCGTAGCAAGCTAAACGTAAACGGCTCGTCATTGGCAGCAGGTCATCCATTTGCTGCAACTGGTGCTCGTATCCTAGCGACTGCCGCAAAACTACTGGATCAAAAAGGTTCAGGTCGTGCGCTTATCTCTATCTGTGCGGCTGGTGGTCAAGGTGTGACTTGCATCTTAGAAAAATAAGACTTAACGCCAATATAGTTTGCTAGTTAAGCGTCATTAATACAGATGACGCTGTCAAAAAATAAATGCCCTCTAATTCAATTAGAGGGCATTTTATTTGCCTTTATTTTGTTATCATAAATTTGCTCTATGACGATAGCCTTTTACAAACGCAAGCTTATCAAACAAAGGTAATATTTATGAGTACGATGAAATACTTGTTAAAAAAGCTCAGGCAAGTGATTTTTGATGAGCATCAAACTGTCCAACATGATAAAAAAAAGCCCTCAACGGTGACCGAATTTAAACCTATCTCATCTCATACCTACGACAATGCCAATAAGAGCCGATACGAGCGTGAGCAGACCACTTTGTCAAAGCGCATCGAAAAAGAAGTCGACTATGATGAGTTACGTCGAAAAATGCACCAAGACCTGATCGATAGCCATGACGAAGAGTTAGAGAACGAAATAGACGATTATATGCGTAACTTTTATTTTGACGGATGTCAGTTAACTACCCAAGAGAAGCTCGACCGCCGCACTTATTTTCAAGAGTTGGTTCGTTTACAACGTGAACTCATCAAATTACAAGACTGGGTCGTTGAGAATGGCGAACGTATCGTTGTGATATTTGAAGGGCGTGATTCTGCAGGTAAAGGTGGGGCTATCAAGCGCATCACCCAGCGGTTGAACCCCCGAGTCTGTAGGGTTGCCGCATTGCCTGCGCCGACTGAGCGTGAGCAAACGCAGTGGTATTTTCAGCGCTACGTTGCACATCTACCAGCAGCAGGCGAGATTGTATTGTTTGATCGCAGCTGGTACAACCGCGGCGGTGTTGAGCGGGTGATGGGGTTTTGTACTGATGAGCAGTACGAGGAGTTTTTTCAGTCCGTACCAGATTTTGAGCGTATGTTGGTCCGTTCGGGCATACGCTTGGTAAAATACTGGTTTTCTATTACCGATGATGAGCAACATTCGCGCTTTATGAGCCGTATCCATGACCCCTTAAAACAGTGGAAGCTCTCGCCAATGGACTTAGAGTCACGTAGACGTTGGGAAGACTATACCAAAGCAAAAGAGACCATGTTTGAGCGTACTCATATCCCTGAAGCGCCATGGTGGGTGGTTGAAGGCAATAGCAAAAAGCGCGCAAGGCTCAATTGTATTGCTCACCTGCTCGAACAAATCCCTTATAAAGAAGTCCCTCGTGATGAGATCGAACTGCCTGATCGTAAGCGCGACGATGAGTACTACCGCGAACCCATACCTGATGACATGTATGTACCGCCCCGCTACTAGCCTGTATTTATATACAATCAAAGAGACTTTAATTGCTATAAGCAGCCTTTAGTTAATAGGCTGCTTTTTCGTATACGCCTTTAAAAACATTACATCGTATATGTGGATTGTAAGCTATCGATTTTACCAGCCAGCAGGCGCTCAACTTCGTTTTTGATACGCTGTCCAGAAATATCACTACCAATTTGCACTGCAAAACCTGCCGGACGACCACCTTGGGTTTTAGAATTAATCCAAACGACCTTACCGTTCATCGGTAAGCGTTCGCTAGAGTTTGGTAAGGTGATAGCAATAAACACTTCATTACCTAACTGCTGCGGCTGATCAGAGGGCACAAACAGTGCGCCATTACTCACAAAGGATAAATAGCTGGCATACAATGTCTCGATACTTTCAATGTGGCAGGTTAAGATCCCGCCGCGGCCTGGCATTGCCATAGTCAGCTTCCTTTATCGAATGAGTTAAATATATTTTATGAGCGTATTGTACATATATAAATAAAAGCAATTGTGAGTTAGCAATCCCTTATAAGACGCTACAGCACTGCCTTACAAGTATGCCAATTCTTGCATTAGCTTATCATAGGCAAATTTTTCTTGCACATTTTGTTGTAGAGCAACTTTGGTCTGCTGCAAGCTCATAGCTACGGTTTCTAGTCCGCTACCAGTGGGTTGGTACGATGCCAATGCTGATGAGAGATTAATGTCTTTTTGTAGTTCGCTAAGTCCCAAACAAACACGGCGTATATCAAGAAGCATCAACTCAGACAACTGAATAAATTCTTTAATACTCAGCTGACTTTGCCAATAATCACTTGCTGCCACACTACTACGCTTGCCGCTACGCAGTGCCTGCCATGTGGTCAACCACAGCGCGCGCTTGCTGTACCACGTTGCCTGCGCTAAGTCTATAGCAGCGAGCGGAGCACCATTTGCCAGCTGTATGAGCTGCTCGATGGCTGTTTGACCCACTGCCTCACGGTTGATCGTATGGCCTAGCACTTGGGTCACATAGTCGATGGCAACGGCAGGCTCTATCGTCTGTAGCGCTAACTGCTGTACTCGGCTCTTGATGGTTGGAAGTAGCTGAGCGGGTGTATCACTAATCAAAAACAAATGAACCTGCGCTTGCGGCTCTTCTAAAGTTTTAAGTAAAGCATTGGCAGCAGCAACGGTCATTTGCTCAGCATGATCTAACACGCAAATACGCATTCCCTGTCCGCCTTGATATATAAAAGGCTGGAGCGCTCGAATGTCATCAACTTTAATTTTAAGAGTGCTATTACTTGTGCTCTTGGTATTTTTCTTGTCTTTTTTATTGCTTGATTTTTCTTTTGTAGGCTCATTGTCTGCCTCGACGGGCATACTGACTAGCGGTAAGACGTGCAAGCTTGGGTGAGTGCCCGACTTTAACCATTGACAGCTTTCACATACGCCGCAGGCTCCTGATGGATGTGTACTACGCTTGCGGCACAATAACCAAGCAGCCAATCGCCACACAAAGGCCCGTTTACCCATACCCTGCATGCCAGCAGCAAGTAGTGCATGCGGCAATGACTGCTGCATCAATACTCGCTGCGTCAATTGCGTCCACAGCGTCTGCTGCCATGGCAACAATGGTGCAAAATAGATACTGCCTGACGCCTCCAGTGTACCTACATTCCCTGTCATATCATTCATAGTTATAGCTCTATTGGCTCTATCACGTTTTTGGGTACTTGGGCTTGAGAGGCAGCATGCGACCACTGCTCTAAAAATATGTGGTTAGATTACTGCGCAATGGGGCTTTGAGTAATGCCATTTTGGGTAGCAAGGTTTTGAGCAGCAGGACTCTGAAAGTCAGCTAAGCTCATCGCATTTAAACGCTCTAGATCTTCCTGTGTATCCACACCAGCAGGTAATTGGCAGGCAGCTTCGGCAATGGCAATATGCTCACCGTTTTCTAGCACACGTAGCTGCTCTAGACTTTCGAGTAACTCGAGCGGCGTCTGTGGCCAATGTACAAACTGCTGTAATAGACTGACGCGATACGCGTATAAACCCAAATGGCGATACGCATTTTTTGGTGGTTGACTTTGATTGTCATCTGCCAGAGCAACGTCGCGATCACAAGGGATCGGCGCGCGACTAAAATAAAGGGCGCGCTGTAGATTGTTCGCCTGTTGACTGACGACTTTTACCACAGATGGTCGCTGAAACGTATCGTAATCATCGATAGGTTCACAGAGTGTCGCCATGACGCTAGCCTCATCCGCGACCAAAAGCGCTTGTACCTGCTCGAGCAGCAATGGCGGTACAAGTGGCTCATCCCCTTGCATATTGACCACGATGTCATGGTCAGCCCAGCCTTTGATAGCAGCCACTTCTGCCAAGCGATCAGTCCCCGAAGCATGTTCGCTGCTGGTCATAACGACATCGAAACCTGCATCGGTGCAAACCTTTGCAATACTCTCATCATCAGTCGCGATACACATATCATCTGCAAAGGTAGCTGCCTGTGCTTTTTCAGCCACCCACAGTATCATCGGCTTGCCATGAATGCTTAGCAATGGCTTACCAGGTAGCCGAGTGCTCTTAAAGCGAGCAGGAATTACGATATGGGTTTTAGTAGAGGGAGCGACAAGCGACATGGTTGATTCCTATAAAATTATGGTGCAGTTTGGTGTCTTAACCAGTGTCTATGATGAGACGCTTATACTAGCATCTTGATTAGCGTTAACACCTAAAGCTTTTAATTGCTGATTGAGATTATCGTAGCAGTTATCGGATAAAACCGCTGTCACAGGCAATACCCATAATCTACTGATGAGCTCTGTGTACTCATCATTCAGCACTTGATCCGTTCTATAGTCTGACAATAACGCGCTTATTTTTACCGCATCTTTACTGGTCACCACGATTGGATAATCACTATATTGCAATAACTCAGCCAAACTAAAGTCATAATGATCAGGATAAGGGTGTCCTACGACATCAAAACCAAGAGATTTTAAGGTATTAAAAAAACGTTGTGGATAGCCGATGCCACTGACTGCATGTACTCTACTATTACTAACCGGTATTGCGTTATCGGCCTGAGGCGTATCCGACTGTGGATTCCATAGCCTTTGCAATGTATCCGCTTGCAAATGCATGGTTAAGCGCTCAGCACGTCGCGCTTTCTCACCACTTTTATTATCATAAGCCGAATCTATGACAGGCTTCTCGTGATAGATGACGTCAGCCCCTTGCAGTCGTGACATCGGCTCACGCAAAAACCCAGTCGGGAGCAACTGCTCATTGCCAAACCCTCGCGCGGCATCTACCACAATCCACTCTATATCGCGCTTGAGCGCATAATGCTGCAAACCATCATCAGCGATGATCAATTGTAGATCAGGCTGAGCATCCAGCAAAGCAGCAATCGCCTGCTGACGGTTGGGACATACTGCCATAGCAACGCCTGTCGTATGAACAATTAAACAAGGCTCATCACCTACCACGCTCGGCAAACTGGTAGCACTTACTACGGCTGGCATTTGACTGGTATCACCACCATAACCGCGGCTGATAACCCCGACCTTTATGCCTTGTCTTTGCAAATAACTAACTAAAGCAATGATAAGCGGCGTCTTACCACTACCCCCTACCGTAATATTGCCAATGACCATGACGGGTACAGATGCACGGTAACTCGATAGCAACCCAGATTTATAAGCATTGCGGCGAAGCATGGTAATCAACCCATAAAGCCAGCTAACAGGCAACAATAGCCAAAGCCAAAGGGCGCGGCGTTGCCATGCACGGGTGATTGTCGTCTCGATGCTCATTGATAATTGCCATTCATTCTATTGATGCATTGCATAGGTGCTAACGGTCGTTCCAGTTTTAAAGACTACCAGACTTACCATAAATCAAAGTACAGATATGTGATGCTACTCAAAATCTCGAGCATACATTTGCGCATAGTGACCCTGCAGCTGCATCAACTCGTCATGCGTTCCTAGCTCAACGATTTGTCCGCCATCCATCACAGCAATACGATCAGCGGACTCGATCGTCGTCAAACGATGCGCGATTACTAGTGTTGTGCGGTCTTTCATGACATTATCGAGCGCTTGTTGAATGTAGTATTCTGACTCATTATCAAGCGCACTAGTGGCCTCATCCAAAATTAAAATCGGCGCATCTTTTAACAGGGCACGAGCAATAGACAGTCGTTGACGCTGTCCACCCGACAGCTGTAGTCCTTCAGCACCGATTTCACTTTGGTAGCCGTTTGGCATCTTCATGATAAAGTCATGGGCAAACGCCGCTTTTGCGGCCTGCTCAACCTCAGCTTGGGTTTTATCAGCCAAGCCGCCATAAGCAATATTGTTCAATACTGTCGTGTTGAACAACACCACTTGCTGATTTACCATGGCGATTTGTGCACGCAAGCTTTCTAATTTTATATCTTCAATGGATATGTTATCCAGAGTAATCTGCCCTGAGGACGTCTCTAAAGTACGTGTTAGAAGATTCACTAAGGATGATTTACCCGCCCCGCTTCTTCCGACTAGTGCAACTGTCTCGCCTGCTTTTATATCTAAGGTAAAGTCGCGCAGAGCAACCGTTGAGTCTGGATATACCAAGCTGACATTGTCCAAAGACATTTGACCGGATAACGCCTTACTAATGGTACCTGTGTCTTCCTCTTCTGGTTCATCAAGTAACGCAAAAATCGACTCACCAGCGGCAATACCTTTTTGCAACTTTTGATTGATATCGGTCAGTGATCGGACAGGCTTACTGAGCAGACCAGCCGCCGCAATATAAGAGATAAACTCACCCGCTGAAATATTACTGATGACTGAAGGTCTAAGTGCAAGCCATACCACCACTGACATGGCTATCGCCATTAATAACTGTACCGCTGGGGTATTGATACTGTTTGTGACGACCACCTTCATGCCTTGGCGTAAATTCTTTTTTGAAGTCTTATCGAAACGCTCGGCTTCGTACGCTTGTCCACCGTAGTTCTTTACCACCTGATAGCCACCGATGACTTCATTGGTGATATGACTGACACTACCCATCGTTTTTTGGATACCTTTAGACAGCTTAAGGTAACGCTTAGAAGCGATACGGATAAGCCATAAAATAGGTGGTAATACGACAAACAAAATGAGCGTCAAGCGCCAGTTGCTATACAACAAAAAGCCTATCAATGCCACAACCGTCAAACCATCACGTAGCAAAGTCTTCATTGAGTCGGTACTGGCAGCAGTGACTTGCTCTACATCAAATATCAGTTTTGATGAAATTGTACCAGCAGGGTTGGCCAAATAGAATGAACTTGGTAGACGTAGTAGTTTATTAAATACCTCTACACGCAGCTCATAGACCAGATTACGTGACACCAAAGCCGAATAATAATTACCCAAAAAGCTACCCACACCGCGTACAAAAAACAAGGCAATGATCAATAAAGGGAATAAAGCTTGTTTGCTTCGGTCACTTTGATTGATGGCATCAGTGATGTATTGCAATAGCTTGGCAATCCAAATCTCGGTTCCTGCATTGATAGCAAAACCCACAACCGTTAGGAGCAAGGCCCACCAATACGGCTTTAGATATCTCAGTAGGCGCAATAAGGTCTTACTTTTGGGCGGACTAGAAGGTGCTGCTGAAGGTTTTTTAGCAGAAGGTTTTGTAGAGTCAGATGTATAAGCTTGGCTCATAAAAGCCTCAATGTAGGTGTCATAACATGAATGGGCTGTGCTTGATACACAGTTTATAGTAATGATGCGGCAAATGTTATTGCGGCAAAGTTTGACCAAGTGGGACAACGGTGCTGATATTCAGGTTCAAAAAGCCAAGTTTGCCAGCGACATCCATTACTCGTACGACAGACTGATGGGTAGCGTTGGCATCCGCTGCAATCACAAAGAGCATATCGCGATTGCTTCCTGCTTCTTGCTGCAACATGCTGGTCAGTTCGGCTTCGTTGCTACTGGCGAGCGTAATACCATTGACCAAGTAACTGCCGTCTTCTTGCACAGCCACTTCAATGCTATTTTGTGGTTCTGTCTGTGCCACACCTTCTGCTTCAGGAAGGATAATGTTCAAGCGACTAAAGTGGTTAAAGGAGGTAGCCAGTAGCAAAAAGACAATCAAAAATAATAAGCAGTCGATCATCGGTGTGAGATTAATCTCAAGCGGCTCAACCGTCGGTTTTCTAAAGCGCATATGAATCTCTTCAAATTATCTAGTGCGCATGGGCATACTTTTCGTATGAAAACCATCGCTATTATATAGAATCAAAACTATGACCGTTATGGTGTCGCCATGTTGACCTTGTCTGTATCTAAGCCTGCATCTAACTGACTTCTAGCATGCTCATCCATAGCTACTGTACTATTGGCAGATGCCGACGTGCGAGTGTTTTCGAGCAATTGGTAGTCATATAGCTCTTGAATCATAAGCCCTGCTTGCGTCTCGAACTGCGCATTGATATCAATGATACGGCGTTGAAAGTATCGATACGCCACCAGTGCTGGGATAGCCACGATCATGCCAGCAGCCGTCGTGATTAGTGCTTGTGACACACCAGCAGCAAGCATAGTTGGATCTTGCATCGCACCATCAGTGATGGCTAAGAATGAAGAGATAATACCCAGCACTGTACCCAATAGCCCAAGCAATGGCGCAATAGCACCAATCGTACCCAGCATATTGATATTTTTTTCTAATTGATGAACTTGTACGCTGGCACGGTTTTGCATGTGCATGGTCATAGACTCTAAGCCATACTGACGATAGAACAGACCTGTTGCCAAAATATCACCAAGCGCGGTCTTTTCTTTGACATTCATCAGCTGCGTACGACCAATATCACCATTTTCACGTAAGCGAGTGATGAGCTGCTCTCGTAGTCTAGTGGGCACAATTTTGTTAAATTGTAGCGTATGGCTACGCTCAATGATGATAACCAGTGCTAATATAGAACAGACGACGATAGGTGTCATTAGCCAGCCACCTGCCTTTACTAACTCCCACATACTTACTTTCTTCCATGTTCTCAAAACAGTTATGACGTAGACAGATTCATGCGTAAACAATTGCTACTAATAAATCAGTCCTACTAATTCGCGTGTTGTCCTAAGCCTGCGCTTCTATATGCTTAATCAAAGCGGCCAGTTGATCTTGATTATGGAAGAATATCTCAACGCTACCCTGTCCATCTTTTTTATGCTTGAGTTTAACTTCGGCGCCTAGCATATCCGTCAGTCTTTGAGTGAGACGCTCAGCGTCACGAGATTGCGCTTGTTCGATACGATTGGCTTTGGGAGCCGGCTGCAAGATAGATTTGACCAGTTTTTCCGCTTCTCGCACCGTCATGCCGCCATCGATGATTTTTTGCGCGATAATAGGCTGCTGCTCAGAAGACAATGCCAATAGCGTACGGGCATGACCCATATCTAGCGCGCTGGTTGCCAAATGGTCTTTTACCGTATCATGTAATTGATTCAACCGCAGTAGATTCGATACCGTTGTACGTGCCTTGCCAACGACTTCAGCAATCATGGCATGACTCATACCGAACTCAGTATGAAAGCGCTGCAATGCTGCTGCTTGCTCAATGACGGATAAGTCTTCACGCTGGATGTTTTCGATCAATGCGAGTGCAATGGCGAGCTCGTCAGATAGCGCACGTTCAATAGCTGGAATAACCGACTTTCCTGCCATTTTTGCCGCGCGCCAGCGACGTTCACCGGCGATAATTTCGTGAGTAACGAAATCTTCACTTTTATCTTCATTGGCTAGCAAAGGACGAATCACAATAGGCTGCATCACGCCATGCTGCTCAATAGAAGACGCCAACTCTGCAAGCGCCGTTTCACTCATATCACGACGTGGCTGATATTTGCCCGCTTGTAAAAGGGTGACATCGATTTGTACGAGGCTGATTTGATCTTCTTGCGTACTTGCCTCTGTGCTGCTATTGCGTGATTTAGCAGCAGTGGACTTACTCGCAGCTCGAGGGCCACGCGGTGCGCGAGTACCGTTGTCGCTATCAGTATCAGTCGATTTTTTGCTGGTTTTAATCGAAGTAGTATCAGCAGTCGCAGCTGCCGCGTTGGTATCGGCAGGCACTTTGGGATTCGGTGTTTCAGCTGGCGACGTGTTGTCACGTGCAGCCATATCGTCTTGCAAGGCAGAGGCGGTGATTTGCTTTTCTTTTTTGATTGATCCCAATAAGGCATCTAAGCCTCGATTGGCAGCCAACCCTCTTTTCTTCGCCATGATTACCTATCCTCTAACGCTAAAATAAAAGCCTATTGATTACTATTACGGCTTACTAGATACAATTTTCAGTGCTTTGTTGTCCAACTGATTGCTTACTGTCTTTACCAGTGACACTCGCTTATATAAACAACGCTTATATAAAAATCAACTGCTCTGCTTTATGACTTCAGCAGCCAGCTTTTGGTACGCGCGTGCGCCTTTTGACCATCTCTCATAAGCAATGACGGGCAAACCATGTGCAGGCGCTTCTGCTAGGCGAATATTTCTTGGAATATGTGTCTTGTACATGATATCGCCGAAGTGTGCTTCTAATTCAGCAGACACATCACGAGCAAGCGTATTACGTGCATCAAACAGCGTTCTCACGACTCCGCGTATGTATAGCTTAGGATTTAACTCTGTTAGACGCTCAATCGTTTGGGATAAATCAGCCAACCCTTCTAATGCATAATACTCACACTGCATCGGAATAATGACGCTATCAGTTGCGACCAGAGCATTAATGGTCAATAGATTCAAACTAGGCGCACAATCTATAATCACATAATCATATGACTGCTTTTTATTAGCGACTTGATCATTAACCAAATCTGCCATGGCAGTTTTGAACAATTCATGGCTATCAGTCTTACTCATTAACGTGATATCCATACCTGCCAAATCGCGGTTGGCACCGATAACATCGAATCCAGCAGGGCTAGTGACAATAGTTTCAGTCAGTGATACCCCATCAAGCAAAACATCTGCTATGGTAAGCGTTAGCTCATTTTTATCAACACCAGTCCCGCTGGTTGCATTACCCTGTGGGTCTAAGTCAATCAGCAGTACATGCTTGCGCTTAGCAGCTAAACTGGCGGTCAAATTTACCGCCGTTGTGGTTTTGCCCACACCGCCCTTTTGATTCGCAATTGCTATGATTTCCATACACTCACTCAATATTATTAAAATCTATTACTTGATTTTTCTTTTACTGTATTTGATGCAGTTGGTAACGCTCATACTGGTAAATTCGCACTACACCAGCACTCTTAATCCGCAGCCGTTTTAGATATCAACTGCTCAATTTCCGCTTACGTAGTTTTAGTGCTTTTAAATACTATGTCATTTGAGTACAAACGTAAACTATGTTTCACAAAAAATGATAGCTGTTTCATGACTGAGAAGTGTTTGTCATTTTGATGTTTTATTAGACATCTCAATCAAATGACGGCTGTCATGCAGACGTGGTACTGATAACTTGATCGTTTTGATGTACCACTCACTATCGAGCGCTTGCAGCTCTTCATCGCTCGGTGCTTTGCCTTTCATGGCACAAAGATAGCCACCCTCTACTAGTCTTGGCTGCGCTACCTCAACAAAATCTATCAAACTGGCAAATGCTCTAGAAGTCACTACGTCGTAACTGGCTTCGTGTGCTTCGATACGTGAAGCGATTGGCTGCATATTACCCAAGCCAAGCTCGCTGCTGATTTGCTTTATAAAGCGAATTTTTTTCTGATTGCTATCAAGTGCTGTACATTGACGCTCAGGCTGACAAATCGCAATAATCACTGCAGGCAATCCTGCTCCTGTGCCAATATCAAGCAATGAACCCGCTGGTAAATGCGTGATAATAGACAAACAATCAATCACATGTTTGATCAACGCTTCTTCTGGATCAGTGATAGCGGTCAGATTATACGCTTTATTCCATAACAAAAGCTGGTCTAAGTACAATAATAACGTGCGCTGCTGTTTCTCACTTAGAGATAAACCGAGCTCGGCTATTGCTTGTGCTAAGATATTAGCAAGCGTTGGCAGCTGTGCCCCAAGTTTGACAAAGCCAGTCGGATCAATACGGATGTTACCCGTGTTAGCAGACAATGAAGAGGTTTTAGCGGAAGCTGACATACAACGAGTTATCCAGTTTTGACATGTGAACCGCCTATTTTATCATGTGACCCGCTCATTGAATAGTTGCAGATTGCGCCAATGTGGGACATCTTATACTATCTACGCTTGTTGTGAGGCGTTATTGTGCTGTAATAGCATGCCATGAGCCATTTATTGTTTTTTTATTCATTATTCTATATAAGTTATCTGCATATGATACAAAACTGCGCTCAATGACTTCGCTAACATGCGGCTACATCTTGTAAGATGTCTTTATTGAAAGTGATAGTTTTAGAACAAACAAGCCTCGTATAAAATACCGTACCCCAATCTATACCTTTAAGATGATGTTTTAATATCCTATGACTGAGCAACTCCGCACCCCTATATCTCAAATATCAAAAGACGCTAACAATATGGTACTACCTACCGCTGACTCAAAAAATAATCAGCAAGACACACCTAATACGCCCAATCCTATTTTTATAGAGGTTCAGCAAAATTGCCGCATATCAGCTGAGCAACTAAAGCGCTATAGTGACCCTGATGAGCTGCCTACAGACACCCGCACGGCACCGGACTTGGATGTTGGTTTTGGTCAGCAGCGCGCACTCAAAGCATTGCATACGGCTCTAGATATCAAGGCTAGTGGCTACCATGTATTTGCTGCTGGTGAGAACGGCTTGGGCAAACGCACGGTTATTAGTCGCCTGCTTACCCGCATCGCCGCTGATGCACCGACGCCTGACGATTGGGTCTATGTGCATAATTTTACTGATCCCCGTACGCCGCTCGCGCTGCGTCTACCTGCAGGTCAAGCATTACAACTACAGCAGCACGTCAATAGCTTGTGGCAACAAGCCAAAAAGCGACTGAGCCAACGGTTTCGTAGTGACCAATACCAAAGTAAAATCGAAGCAATAAAGAACAATACACATCAAAAAGAAAGTTATGCCTATGATGCGCTAAACGCTGAAGGCAAACAATATGACTTAGCTTTGACGTTTCGCTCGTTTGATAATAAAGCAGTTTTTGTTCATCCCAGTCAACTGACGACAGACAATAGCAGCGACCACTCAAAGGATTCAAAATCACCTAGCAATGATGAATACTCATCGCCGATAAATGATAACCAAAAAGCCAATATACCGGGTAACGATAAAGCCAATACTGATAAAGATCAAAATAATACCCAAAATTCTGAGTATGGCAATAGTGAGTACGAAGCGGAGTTAAATAACTTTGTACAGAAGAACCATATGCAAAAACGGCTCAGCCAACTGACCATCGCTTTAGAGCAGTTAGAAGATGAAGCCAACGATGCAATCGAGTCATTGCATCGCAGTATCGCGTACCGTGCGCTACAACCTTTGTTTGCCCCTATTTATGAGCAGTTTGCCACGCACCCGCTTGTTGTTGATTACCTCAAAACTGTGTTTGCTGATATGGTTGCTCATGTAGAGCGCATCGTTAACGGTGATGATGAAGAATTTGTGTCGGCAGTATTAACCACGACACCCAGCCGTTATGCGGTCAATATTATTGTGAGCCATCTGCCAGACAGTGGTGCACCTGTTGTCTTTGAAGACTTGCCGACTCACCTTAATCTGTTGGGTCACGTTGAGCAAATCACTCAATTGGGTACCGTAACGACTGACGTCAGTATGATTCGTGCGGGCGCCCTGCACCGTGCCAATGGTGGTTACTTGCTCCTAGAAGCCAGCCATTTACTTGAGCACCCTTATGCATGGCAAGGTCTAAAGCGCGCATTACAGTCTCGCAAAATTAAACTCTCAAGTCTTGAGCAGATGCTGACCCTAACAGGTAGCTTGTCCTTATCACCTGCGCCCATTGATCTTGATATCAAAGTGATCTTATTAGGCGAAGCAGACTTATATTATGAGCTGTTAGAGCTTGAGCCTGAGTTCGATGCGGTGTTTAAAGTTCGTGCGGACTTTCATGATGATGTGACTCGCACCAGTGAGCATGAACTGGCACTGGTAGCAAAAATGGCAGACATCATTGACTATGCCGATCTGTATCCGTTCGATAGTAGCGCCCAAGCCACCTTACTTGAGCATTTAAGCTTGCAAGCTGAAGAACAAGACCGCCTAAGCTTACATAGTGACTTGCTCATCAAACTGCTACATGAATCAAACCGTCACGCTCGTTTAAATGATGAGATTATGGTTACTGCTGACCATGTCGTTCAAGCCATCGACGATATGGATGAGCGCTCAGGATATTTGCGTGACCTATATTGGGATGAGCTCAAAAACGGGCAGCAACTGATTCAAACCCAAGGCAGTGCGGTTGGACAGGTCAATGCCCTAACTGTCGTCAGTTACGCTGATAGTGAGTTTGGTATGCCTGCGCGTCTCACTGCGGTTATTCAACCCAATATTGGCGCAGGCGAAATACTTGATATTGAGCGTGATGTAGATTTGGGTGGTAGCTTGCATGCTAAGGGCATGCTGATTATGACCAGCTATTTACGAGCGCTGTTTAGCCAGCACCATGCCCTAAATTTTAGTGCCTCGCTCGCATTTGAACAAAGCTACGCTCATATCGATGGCGATAGCGCCACTGTCAGCGAAGGCTGCGCCCTACTATCCGCCTTAGCCAATGTCCCCATTGATCAATCATTTGCCATCACCGGTTCCATGAATCAGCTGGGTGAAGTACAAGCTGTTGGCGGCATTAATGCCAAAATCGCTGGATTTTTTGATGCCTGCCGCGAGCAAGAACTGACAGGTCAGCAAGGCGTGGTTATTCCGATGGCCAATGTCAAACAATTGATGTTACGTGACGATATTATTTCTGCCGTAAGAGACGGCAACTTTCATATCTATGGTGTTTATACGTTGAGTGAAGCTTTGACCCTGATGACAGGTCTACCCATCGACACCATGAACAAGAAAGGTCGATATCGCAAAAATACGCTATTCGGTAAAGTTCTGGATCGTCTAATGCTGTGGGATGAAAACCAAGATGGTGATGATGAGGTCGATGATAAAAAGTCAAAAAAGAAAGAGAAAAAAAAGCGTAAAGCAAAACGTCAGAAAAAAGAGGATAAGAAAAAGGAAGAAAATCGTAAAGACGAAAATGGTGAGACTGAAGTCATTTATGATGAATCGCTTTAGTACCTACTAGCTTTAGTACCTACTAGCTTTAGTATCTACCATATTGGTCTTCATTATTAAATACAGAGCGTTCGATATGGCGTTGACATGTACGAACGTCCCTAGACGCCACGATGCTTTTCTGCGATGATAAACGGCTGCTAACTGGTTAAAACCTATAAAATATTAACCTTTAAAGCATTAATCTTGAAAATATTGACCTATGACTTCATAAAGGGTATCTCTTAATGACTGTACGTCCTACCACTGCCAATGACATCCACGCTCAAGCCAACGCTACTGAGCAAGAGAATATGCTGGTGGCTACAGACAGCAACGCGCTAAAAGAGAGCAATGACAACCGTCATGGGGCGGCGACGACTGCTCGTCAATGGCAGGTGTTGTCACAGCTACAGCGCAATCGCTGGGTAGGCACCACCCATATTTACGAACAGCTCATGATGGCCGGTTTTGACATCAGCCTACGTACTGTACAGCGTGATTTGAATGCGCTGGCCAAACGCTTTCCTATCGAAAAAAACAATGCCAATCCTCAAGGCTGGCGCTGGAAAGAAGATGCCCCGCTACAAAGCTTACCGCATATGAACTTATCGCAAGCCGTTGCCTTCAATATGGTTGAGGCCAATCTGACTCAGCTATTGCCACCTGTCATTTTAGATGAGCTGTTCCCTTGGTTTGACTTGGCAAGGCGACAACTCAAAAATAGCAAAGTGACACATTCCTGGATAGACCGTGTCCGTATTGAACCTGCGACTCAGCCACTCATTGCGCCACACATAGACTTAGACAGCAAAGACAACATCTATCATGCTCTATTTTATCAGTTACAAATCAATGCCTGCTATACTCGCAGCAATAAGTCAAAAGCCAGCGAGTATACGCTAAACCCTATTGCTATCATTCAGCGCGGTGTGATTATCTATCTACTGGCCACTCGTACCGATGATCCTGACGTCATCATTCGTACCTTTGCACTACACCGATTTGATAGTGTGGAGATTTTAGAAAGTACTGCGCAAACACCAGAAAACTTTCAACTTGATACGTATTTGGACGAAGGCAGTATGGGATTTAGTCACCCGTTTTTCGGTGAACTGGCTGAGCGTGGTAAAAACACCACCATTGAGCTACAATTTACGCAGCAAGCAGGTAGAAGCCTCACCGAGAGTAAATTGAGTGACGATCAGGTTGTCATAGCAAATGATGACGGAACCTTAACGATAAAAGCGACGGTTAATCTGACCTCACAACTGGTTTGGTGGCTACGTGGTTTTGGCAATGGGTTGTTAGGTGCTAAGCCTGAGTTGTTATACCAAGCGGTATTAGACAAACCTCGAGCGACAACGAATACTGATAGTGATGTCTAAGCTGAGTAATACTTAGACCACAATATGCGCTAATAACCAAGAACCAAGAACCAAGAACCAAGAACCAAGAACCAAGAACCAAGAATTAACCACTAAGAATTGAAAAAAGGAATGTTATGCCGACCACTGCCCCATCACCACTGCTTTCCGACAGTTTAAGAGGACTGGGCTTGGATACGGGAACCTTATTTTTTGCGCTCAATTATGAATTTACCAAGATTGAGCCAAAAGGCTTATTTAAGCGTTTTAAAAAGAACAAAAGCGCGGTCGATATCGACTTAGCGTGCGTCTTATATGATGACAACTGCATCATTAGTGACATTGTCTGGTTCAAACAATTGCGTGATAGAGCCGAATCAGTCAAGCATCAAGGAGACAGTCTAAACGGCAAGGATCGCGGTGAGCAAGCCATGTATCTTGCGCCACTTGACCAAGAGCAAATTAGATTGGAGTTAGAAGAAGTTCCAGAACATATCACCCATATTGCGTTGCTTGCCAACTCATACCATGGTCACGCGTTTTCAAGAGTTAAGAAAGGCGAGATTCATCTGAGCGATGACGAGGGCAACCGCTGTTTTGAAGTCAACCTAAAACAGCTGCCACGTGATTGTAAAACCCTTTGGGTTGCTCATTTGCGTCGTTCTGTCGATGACTGGCATCTGACGCTGCAAAACCTACCACTAGATGCAGAAGATCTATCAAGTGCAGCACAGCAAGTGGCCCATGAGTTGGCACGTGCGATGCCTATTCCTCAGGGTGTATAGTCCTAGATATATATTATCAACAAATAGTAAAATATAAAAATGGTCCTGTGTTTTGATCACACAGCACCATTTTTTTATCGCCCACACCGTTATCTGGTGACTGTTTAGATTACTATTTGAATGGCTACTTCGATAGCTCCTTCAATAGTTACCTTAGTAGCTCCTTTAAAAAACACCTACTCCTATCTAATTTTTATCTATAAGACCTCACCACAATGTGGACAAAAATTCTTTTGACGGTTCTCTACTTCTTTTTCGCGGCGCTCCAACTCTTGTTCACGCAGCACTTGTAATACGATATTTTGTGCCTGCTCTTTGTCCAGTCCTAGCTCGCGGCGAATCTTATCAATCATCATCTGATTTTGTACCAAATCAAAGTCACTATCGATCAGCTGCTCTCGGAAATGCTGCTCCAGCTCTTCACGCCGCTGCGCAAGCTCATTTGCAAGACCCGTCGCCAGAATACCTGCAGGCAGGGCCGCAAGACCCACACCCAATATGGTAATGATTGCCCCCAATATCTTGCCAGCATTGGTGATTGGGGTTACATCGCCGTAGCCCACAGTAGTAAGCGTAACTACAGCCCACCACATCGCTTTGGGTATCGACTCAAACTCTTCTGGTTGGGCATGGTTTTCAACCAAATAAATACCGCTCGATGCCGTCACAATCATGATAATTAATATAAAGATAACAGCTTGAAACGAGCCTCGCTCTTTACTGATAACCACTAGTAGAATACGCATGGACGCAAAATAGCGAGTCAGCTTTAGGATACGGAACAGACGCAAAATCCGTAGGAAACGCAAATCAATCGTGACAAAGAAGTTTAGGAACGCTGGGACAATCGCTACCAAATCAATGAGTGCTGACGGGCTTCTGATCCAATCCCAACGCTGCTTCCACGTTGTATTGTCAGGTTTGGCTTCAGCGACGCTCCATAATCGCAACAAATACTCGATAGAAAATATCACAATAGAGAAGTTCTCAAACCACGTAAAATATTCCTGATACGGGTAATACCAACTATCTACTGACTCCGCTATCACGGCTGCCACATTGGTCATAATCAAGAATATAAGAAAATAATCGAGATAACGACTAAATAACGTGTCGTGCGCTTCGTTTTGCAAAACATCATAAACAAAATGACGCAAGCGCCGTATAGATTGGAATAGCATGCCGTCCCTATGCGGTGAAACACCGGTATTATATTAGTAGAATAAAACAGTGATCATAGAATATGACTACCTATATGTTCAAAAAGACAGATGGTCAAAAAAATAGCTCATTTGATGGAGCGCCTGACAGCTTATGACAGCTCCTGACTTGAAGCCACCCGTATTACTCATGGTTTTATCATACTTGACCATAAAGGGTTACGTAAATTTTGAATAATAGATATAGACAGATATGAGCAGCATCAGTGCGGTTGATAAAATAGAGAGTCTCAAAAACTGCTCATCAGCAATGAGCTGTTGGCTTATATCTTGAGCAGGCACCAAAAACAAATTGCATTCAGGGCAACAAGAGTCTACCTGATTCAATATCTTTGTAGAGCGTGCATTCTCACAGCGTAGAGGAGAATTACTACAATAACCGAGCATAATATATTACGCCTCTTGTCATATCATCAATATCAATTCCATAAGCCATTATCAATCGTTAATAATTTGACGCTCATCAACTCTTCGATTCAGATAACCATTATTATCTCAGTTTTTTGAACCAGTTATATCAGAGTATCACAATGCGGTTATACCCTATCCCACAATAATTAGTTTTTTAACAGTCAAAAGCTGTCAAACAATTCCTTCTATCGTTAGTGACTAAATAAAAGCACTTAAATCTCAAATTAAAACCTTACAATAAATGTGGTTTTAAACTATAATGATGCCATGATGTTACAGATTAATTATCTATTATAACATTATGTATCAGTGTACAATGCCATCCCTCATTTCACTGACCCTTTTCACATTTTAGGAACCAACCAATGAAACTACAATCCCTAGTTTTGGTAGCTGCTGCACTTACGATGACCACTGCTTTCGCTGTCCCTGCTGGCACATGGTCCGTTGCCGCTGGCGCCCATATGGTCGACCCAAAAAGCGACAACGGTACATTAGTCGACGGTACACTAGCAGTAAAAGTGGATGATGATATCCGTCCAACTATCAGCGGCGAATACTTTATCGCTAATAATGTTGGTGTCGAATTACTTGCAGCCATCCCATTTCATCATGACTTTGACCTGAACAACGCTGATGGCAATGAATTTTTGACAGGTAGTACCCAACATTTACCACCTACGCTTTCTGTACAGTATCACTTCGATAATGACAGTATGCCAATGAATATCAAGCCTTTTATCGGTGTTGGTGTGAACTACACGACATTTTTTAAAGAAAGAATCTCTAGTGGTGGTGATTTAGATCTTGATGATAGCGTTGGCGTAGCTGGTCACGTAGGTCTTGATATTCCTTTTGCCCCTACTGAGGCATTCCGAATTGATGCACGCTACATGGACATCAAAACCGATGCCACTTTAGACGGTAGCGATATCGGTGAAATTGATATCAGCCCTTGGGTATATGGCGTTGCCTTTGTCAAACAGTTCTAAGCCAGTCAAGTATCATGACTCAAAAGAGCCAGCTTATTAGCTGGCTTTTTTATACTTACTAATTACTGTTTATCACTTGCTACTCACTATGACTACCATCTACATCTAGCCTAATCATTAAATAGCTGTTTTTAGAATAGCTGTTTTTAGAATAGTGGTTTCTAGAAACGAAAAGCAAGCCATAAAAAAGACCATCCGTAGACAGTCTTTTTTTGTTTATCAGTGAGTGTTAGATCAAGATACGACGTGGATCTGCAAGCAAGGTCGCAACATAGCGGGTAAACACTGCGGCATCGGCACCATTGATAACACGGTGATCATAAGATAATGATAATGGCAGCATCAGGCGCGGCTCGAAAGTCTGCTTAGCATCATTCCAGACAGGCTGCATAGTGGCTTCTGAAGCTCCCAAGATACCTACTTGTGGCCAGTTAACCAGTGGCGTAAATGCTGTACCACCTAGGATGCCTTGGCTTGAGATAGTAAAGCTTGCACCTTGTAGATCTTTGGTACTGAGCTTCTTATCGCGAGCCTTGACAGCAAGCTCACCAATCTCAATTGCGATTTGCTTGATACCTTTATCTTGCGCATCCTTAATAACAGGTACAATCAGACCATCATCAGTTGCTACTGCGATACCCATATTGACACTCTTACGCAAAATGATTTGCGTATTGTCATCGCTTAAATGACTATTAAAGCGTGGATGCTGCGTGAGCGCGTATGCGGTCGCTTTAACGATAAAGGCCAAGATAGTCAGTCCAATTCCTTCAGCTTTCATACCGCCTTTTAACTCACCACGTAGTTTTTCAGTCTCGGTAATATCAGACAAATCAAACTGTGTCACTTGTGGCAGCAAGGTATTGTAGTTCAGCTGCGGTATTGATACTTTTTGCAGACGGCTGAGGTCTTGGGTTTCTGTCTCACCCCAAACCTCTGTATTACTCATGTCAGGCAGTTTCGGTAGACCTGAGCTTACGGCACTGCTGCTCGCAGGCGCTGCTTTTTGCTTGGTTAGGCTGTCTTTAACATGAGCAAACAGATCTTCTTTTAGGATACGATCATTTAATGCTGAGCCAGACACTTGCGTGATATCAACACCTAACTGACGCGCAAGCTTACGCACAGCAGGACCTGCATACACATCAACTAGTTTTTCATTGACCTGTGCTTCAGTGAGTTTACCCTTTGGTTTGCTAGCAGCTGTGTCAGTACTGCTCGGTTTGGCAGTTTGTTTTGGCTCACCAGTGGTTTTAGGATCTGTTTTATCTTCTGCTTTAGCGGGTGCAGACTCTTGTGGTTTAGAAGCTTCAGGCTCACTATCACTCGCATTGTCTGTACCGCTTTCTATAATAACGATAAAGTCCTGACCGTTGGCAACCATATCACCTGCTTCGACCAAGATTTTTTCGATCTTACCGGCAACGGGTGCTGGCACTTCAACTGAAGCTTTATCAGATTCGATCAATAAAATCGACTGTTCAGCGCTCACCGTATCACCGACGCTTACCATGATTTCAGAAACCTGTGCTTCATCAACACCTAGGTCAGGCAACGCATGAGTCGTTGCTTGACCAGCACCAGTGGCTGGCTTAGCAGTAGACTCTGATCGCTCTGGTTCAGTAGTGTCAGGCTCAGATTTTTCTTCTGTTTCAGCAGATGTGTCCTTTGCAGTGTTCTCATCTTGTTTGTCATCAGCAGCGCTATCGCTGTCATTGCTATCATCTACACTTTCAAGCTCAATCAGCACCATACCTTCACTGACTTGATCACCAATAGTAATGCTAATTTTAGTAACTTTACCAGCAGCGGAGCTTGGTACTTCGACTGATGCTTTGTCAGACTCTAATAGCACAATGTTGTCATCCTTTGCGATGACATCACCAATTTCTACCATAATCTCGCTGACTTCGGCGCTATCCACACCTAAATCGGGGGCTTTAATGTCCATGATTTATTTCCTCGTCTTATGGTTATTATTCTTTGACATCACTATCATCGAGTACATTTGCATCTGCTTGGTCTTCAGCGCGTCCCTCATCACTGATTTCATCATCATCTTCTTCAACAAACTCAGGAACAGGTTTTGGATTGACATTACCTGGTGCTGGTGCATCTGGAGACTGATCATAATAAGACTGCTGTTGCCATGCAGGCGGGTGATCCACATCGATACCTAAGCTTGAAATCGCGTCTTTGACCAAACGCATTTCAACTTCACCCTCATCGGCTAGGCGCTTCAGCGTTGCCACAACGATATGGGCGGCATCAACGTTAAAGAAACTGCGTAGGTTTTCACGCGTGTCAGAGCGGCCATAACCATCCGTACCCAAAGTCGTATAAGGACGGTTGTCTGGCAACCAAGCACGAATCTGCTCTGAGTAGTTACGCATATAATCTGTCGCAGCAACCACGATACCTTCGTGCGGTGCCAACTGTTCAGTAACCCAAGGCACTTTTTCTTCATCCATTGGGTGCAAGCGGTTGTAGTCGTCGCAATCCATACCATCACGAGTCAGTTCATTAAAGCTGGTAACGCTCCAGACGTTAGATGTGATATTGAACTCATCTTTTAGTATCTGTGATGCTTTTTGTACTTCGCGTAAGATCACACCAGACCCTAACAGCTGTACTTGTGCTGAGCCATTGTCTTCTAATAAGTACATACCGCGCTTGATACCTTCTTCGCTTCCTTCTGGCATTTCAGGTTGTTCGTAGTTTTCATTCATCAGCGTCAAGTAATAATAGACGCGCTCGCCTTCACCATACATACGGCGCAGGCCATCATGCATCACTACCGCCAGCTCATAACCGAAACAAGGGTCATAGGTGACGCAGTTCGGTACGGTATTGAATAGTATCTGTGAATGACCATCCTGATGCTGCAAGCCTTCGCCGTTGAGCGTTGTACGACCAGCTGTTGCACCTAGTAAGAAACCTTGTGCCTGACAATCGCCTGCAGCCCAAGCCAAATCACCCACACGCTGGAAACCAAACATTGAGTAATAGATATACATCGGAATCATTGGCAGGGCGTTCACAGAGTAGCTGGTTGCCAAGGCAATCCACGTACTCATTGCGCCCGCTTCGTTGATACCTTCTTCTAGCATGTGACCATCGATGGCTTCTTTATAACCCATCAACGCTTCACTATCTTCTGGCGTATACTTTTGACCGACCGCTGAATAGATACCCAATTGACGGAACATGCCCTCTAGACCAAATGTGCGTGCTTCATCAGGTACGATTGGTACAACGCGATCTTGGATGTCTTTGTTTTTGAGCATCGCAGATAGCAAACGTACAAAGACCATCGTGGTAGATTGCTCTTTGCCATTGCTACCTTTTAATACGCGATCAAACATCGATAGCTCAGGAATATTAAGCGGGATGTGACCACTACGGCGGTTGGGCAGATGACCCCCTAACGACTCGCGGCGCCCTTTGAGATATTTCATCTCCGCCGAACCTTCTTCAGGGCGATAGAATGGTAGGGTCTCTAGTTGCTCATCAGTAAACGGTAAATCAAAACGATCACGGAAATACATTAAGGCTTCTTGATCTAGTTTTTTGATCTGATGTGACTTGTTAACGGCTTGCGTTTGAGTAGATAAGCCGTAGCCTTTGACAGTTTTGACCAAAATAACGGTTGGCTGACCTTTTGTCTTCATTGCTTCACTAAAAGCAGCATAAACTTTCACTGGATCGTGGCCACCACGGTTCAGACGTGCAATCTCTTCGTCTGTCAGCGCATCTGCCATCTCTTCTAACTCTGGGTATTTACCAAAAAACTCTTTTCGGGTAAATTCAGGCGTACGTGCTTCATATAATTGGTACTCACCATCGACCACTTCTTCCATACGATGTTTAAGCACGCCGGTATGATCTTTACTAAGTAGTGAATCCCAGTTGCCACCCCAGATAACTTTGATGACGCGCCAGCCTGCACCGCGGAACACAGACTCTAGCTCTTGAATGATCTTGCCATTACCACGTACAGGACCATCAAGGCGCTGTAAGTTACAATTGACTACCCATATCAAGTTATCTAGCTTCTCACGACCAGCAAGAGAGATTGCACCTAAGCTTTCTGGCTCATCTGTTTCACCATCACCCAAGAACGTCCAGATTTTACGACCTTCTTTTTCTAGTAATTCGCGGTTTTCCATATAGCGATGTACATGGGCATGGTAAATCGACATGATTGGCCCAAGTCCCATTGATACCGTTGGGAACTGCCAATAATCAGGCATCAGGTATGGATGTGGATAGCTTGATAGACCTTTACCACCCACTTCACGGCGGAAGTTATCAAGCTGATCTTCGGTCAAACGACCTTCTAAATAAGAGCGAGCATAGATACCTGGTGCTGAGTGACCTTGGTAATAAATCATATCGCCACCGAAATGATCGCTGGCTGCTCGGAAGAAATGGTTAAAACCAGTCTCATAAAGCGTTGCACTAGAGGCGAATGTCGCTAAGTGACCACCCAAGTCATCATCGTTTTTGTTGGCACGCATAACCATAGCAAGTGCGTTATAGCGAATCAAAGCACGTATTTTACGCTCCATGCCTAGATCGCCTGGGTACATTGGCTCATCTTCTGCAGCGATACTATTGACGTAAGCGGTATCTAGTCTATTAAAAGGCAGGCCTTCTTGAACTGCCATGTTGTACAACGCCTTTAGTAGAAACTGGGCACGGTCCTTATCTGCGTGTTTAACCACAGATTCAAAGGCTGCCAGCCACTCTTGGGTTTCGGTGCTATCAGCATCCTTATAATAATTCATTGGTGTTAATCCTTTTATATCAGTCGTACCTGCCTATATGGCAGGGCTTTGTTAAATACTGGTGAGTGATGGGATATCGACTTACTGATGGCTTCCTTGCTATCTTCAATCATTCCATTGTTTTGTGCGGTGGTATAGAACATGATGGTAAAAAATACTACTACGGTGAGCTGACTTGTACATCAAATAGATGCCATGACAAAACAGCTCATACTGTTATCCCTGTATATCCTGTCATAGATGATTTTGACAGTCCATTATAGGCGTTTGCGAGGGAATTGTTTATGGCTGTAAAGAAATGGATAAATAACAAGTATTTTTTAAATAAATAACGATTAGTTTTTTTAAAAATGATTACTGATGATTCATTGAGAGAGATATAATTTTGTTGAATGTGCAAAAACAAGTATAGCCTTTGCAGTAGGGGTTCAGCTCTCTAAATATATTATCTGGAAAAGCTTTCTGCTATTCATACCCTATAAATAGACTTTCGTCTCATTTTTGTATATTAATTGTCACTTAAATATTATTCTTATAACAAAATTATATCTACATTCCATCCTTGCTCTCGGAGCTATTATGAATTCGTCTGTTGAACTATCAGCTCTTAAGTCGAGAGTAACGCGTTGGATAGCTTTGCCATCTTTGTTGATACTATTGCCCAACTATCTGGCTTTAGCGGCAATTACAACTTGCCCTGCTAACTTTGTGTCTGATGAGTTTGCAAGCACTGATTACAGTAACTTAGGATCGACAGCATCGCCACCTATCCTTGGTGTAAACCAACTTTTAAACGGTCTCAGAAGTGAAAGTTACACTATTGCTTCTAACAGTTTAGTGACTACTGGCAGTTTAGATGCTGGCGGCTCAAATTTTTATAGACCTAAGACGCTAGCAGGCAACCTTCAATCGTTTGAATTTTTTCAGGATTTTACTAATAAGGGATCGTCTCGTGCGGTCTCATACACTTTTAAAAACAGTTTCACCAACGAATCTCAAGCCCTTACCAATGTCAGCTTAAGTATTTATGATATAGATGTGAACTATTTAGGTACAGGGACAGGAAACGGAGGAACAACAGCAGGTACTAGGTATTTCGAGTTTTCCGACCAAGTAACAATCACTGGTTTTACTAGTGCGGGTGCTAGTGTGACGCCAACTTTGACATATAGAGGCACCGGAATAACGACTACTGCACCCTATCGTCAAACAACTACTACCGGTAGCGTTTTATGTAGTACAGATTCTGTAGACGAGAGATGTAAAGTATCCGTTGCTTTTAATCAACCTATCGTTAGAGTAGATGTGTCTTATGGCAATAACCCTAACCTAGAATACTACGATAATACTACTGGCACTGTGGGTAACCCTGGCGATCAGCTGATCAACATTGTATTTGATGGTTACTGCTACCTACCACAGCCGCGCCTAACATATACTAAAGTTCTCTCTTCTTCTCGTAAAACAAATACCGATCAATTCACTGTTCAAATAAAGGACAATGCAGATAACTCAGTTGTTACCAACGGCATCAGCTCGGTCACTACGTCGGGTTCAGGTAATACTGTCACTACGGGCACAGGCACTACAGGAACCTTTAAGGTGAACCCTACCAAGACCTATACACTGACAGAAGCCGTCTCAGGAACGACCAACCTAGTAGATTATACTGCGTTATATGCATGTAGAAGATCGGATAGTACAACCGTTACCACTTTAGATCCAAAAAATCTAAAGCTTACGTACGGAGATAATTGGGCATGTACAATCACAAATGACAGATCCAATTATGTCTTTTCAGGTATTGTATTTAACGATAACGGTCAAATTACATCTCCAGCCAAAGATGATGTCTCTACTAAATATCTAAATAATAGTCTTTATTTTAATGGTAGATATGACTCACCAACTGAATCTGGAATCCCTTTTACCACTGGTCACACCATTACTTTGAATAAATGTGCTGGTGATAGTGGGACGTTTTCGCCTCAAACAGTGAATATCAATAGTGACGGTACCTACAGCTTCAATTTGACATCTGCACAAGTTGGCAGTTACACAAGACTCTGTGTCACTCAGAATGAACCTAGCAATTATGCATATTCTGTAGACACGACAAGCGATATGCGACAAATAAACATTATTAATAGTCAGTACAACTATCCTAGCAATGATTTCGGTGATGTTATCCAAGAAAATGCTGCATTAGTATTAATCAAAAGTCAGTATGTTCATGACTGTAGTCTAAATAACCTTGCTACAATTGGTGTCAATTATGAAGGTAGTGCTAACAGCGCGTATAGTATAAAACCAATATCTGGCATTGTGCCAGGACAATGTATCGCTTATAGAATTGAAGCCATCAACCGGGGCAACGTTTCTCTGACAGATATTGTTATCAAGGATACGCTACAGAGTAAAAATGACTCTAATAATTCGCTGATTACCTCTACCTTAGTTAATCCAACACCTATTGGTGAAAATAGCGGCACTCCATCATTTGCAACAAACTCGGTATCTATTGGTAACAACGGTACAGTGACTACCAATACTTTTTCTTTAGGTGCTACTACAGCCACTCGCCGTCAGGCCATTCGTTTTAATACTAAATATGGTACTACCATTAGTAACTAAACACCTGTGTATCAAATTACTGAATACTCAATCAAGCCCTATCTTCCTAGATAGGGCTTTTACCGTTTGGTCATCTCGAAATACCATTTGTCGTCTTTATAATGAAAGTTTGTATTGGTTACGTGACAATAGCTTAAAGGGAGATGTGTGCTTTTTACAGACGAGCCTGATATCGAGTTATAGACAGCCTCACTGGAGCCCAAAGCATCAATATCCCAATGATAGCAACGGTATAAGAAAGGATTTTATATGAAACGTTTCAAGATTCTACGCAATGTTCTATTAGCAACGGTTGCTTCTACTTGCATGTTAGGCCTCGCGCATGCTGAAGATGCTCTAAAGATGGAACTGACTGCCAATCAAGTCATCAAAAATGCTGACGGTAAGACAGTCTATACGGCAGTACGTACCGCACCAGCAGGTACTGTCATCCAATACAAGGCAACTTATACCAATACCATTAATAAAGATATTAATGATCTAATGGTGACTCTACCTATTCCTGCCAACATGACCTTTACTGGTGATGCGATGCCTGCAAGCGCACAAGCTAGCACTGATGGCAAGAACTATGCTGATATGCCGCTAATGCGGAAAGTCGATGGCAAAATGGTTAAAGTGCCCTACTCTGAATACCGTACGCTACGCTGGAACATCAAATTACTACCCGCAAAAAAGGCAGCATCTGTTGCCCTCAATACTGTCGTTAACAAATAACCCTTCATCCTTACTGATTTAATCTTTCGGAGATTTACTGCATGAAACCAAATTCTTTTAAATATTCAGTATTAGCCGTAGGTGTTGTGGCTGCAATGGGTATCTCTACTGCCGCTAATGCAGCTACTCCTAATACTACTGGTGGTATTAGTGCAGGAGCAGCACCGATTACCAACGTCGCAACCGCAAACTATAGCGTTGCTGGCATTGCTCAGCCAAACGTTACTTCTAACACAGTGACTGTGAGCGTTAGCGAAACAGCTAACTTTGCACTCGTATCGACTATTGATGATGGTAGCATCGGTGACGATATTGCTATCAATCAGACTGCTACGCCAGGTGGTACGACTACCTTTACTCATGCTTTAACCAATACGGGTAACGTAACGGATACTTATACCGTTAATACCACAGGTAATGACTCAGCACTAGTAACAGCTACGCCAGACTATGCTTTAGGTACTGCGCCTGTCACGTTTACGATTGTACAAGCAGATGGCACTGCTTTAACTCCTGCTCAAGTCACCGCTTTGAATGGTCAGGCACAGACAGGTACCCTAGCCAACGGTGGTACTATTAGACTACAACCAGGTACCAGAGCTAACTTAAGCTACGAAGCAGCTACACCAGCCGCTCGTAACGGTAATGACAAAGGTGTAGGCACATTAACAGCAACCAGTAGTTTCTTTACTGCTAATCTTCCAGCAAATGCGACATTGGTGAACGAAAACCAAACTATCGTGAGACTGCCTACCTTCAAAATAGCAAAAACAGCAACCAGTACTGTCGATTTGACAGTCGCTAACCCACAGATCGCTTATAGTATCGTAGTCACTAACGTGGATACTGACTATAGTACTGCTGCGACTGATATTGTCATCCGAGATGTCCTTCCTGCAGGTTTGAGTTTGCCTAATGGCACAGCCTCAGACGTGACCGTAACTGGTGCTGGCACTGCTACGATTTCTACTGTTGGTACTCGACAAGCTATTAATGTTGCTGTAGCGAACTTAGCCGTTGGCGCAAGTCGCACAATTACTTTCACAGTTAATGTCGATAGAGATCAGTATACAGCTGCTAATAGTTCAGTAACTAACAATGCAGAAGTCTACGATAAGTTCGTCGGTGCGGTTAGTCCGTTAATTGCTGCTCCTGTACTTGGTACTGACTATGACATTTTGGATAGTACAAATAACAATTTAGATATGACTAGAGTACCTGCTGCTGCGGATCAAGCTAACGGCGCTGGTATAGATACTGCTGGTGTGACTAACTTTACCAGACGAGCGGTTGTAGTGAGCAATCCAACAACTAGAGAAGTTCCCCCTGCCTCAGGTACTGCTAGTCAAGCGACTCATTCAACTCTCATTACTAACAGTGGTCAAGATGCTGAAGGTACTAATACTAACCCATTGACCTTTACTATTGCTGATGGTGGCAATAATGGGGCTGTTAGACCTGTTACTGGTCCTGTTAGTGTTACTTACACGCCGCCTGGTAATGGCGCCCCGGTTACTATATCGCTGCAACCTACCGTTGCTGGTGGTAATACGTACACCCTTAATAGCACTACACTACCAACCGCTCAATTTCCAAATGGTATTGCACCTGGTGGCACACTAGCAATCAACTACAATGTGTCGTCGGGCAATGTGGATGCTCCTGCAACTGTTGCTGATGCTGCAGCTGTTGGTAGCACTGAAACTTCTGTCGTAACGCTAACGCCTGCCGGTATTAATCCACCTGCTGTTACTTCAGTGACTGATACGACTAACGTTAGAGGCTTAACGTTGGTGAAGTCTCAATCACTAGATGCTGCTTGTGAAGCTACCGTTGCTACAAGTACCTTTGTTCAGACTACACTCAATGCGGCACCTGATCAATGTGTTATCTATCGTATTCAGGCAACTAACACTTCTTCAACAGCATTAGGTTTTAATCTTAACGCATTAACTATCTCAGATTTGTTGTCTAACTTCTCAGCTGGTGCGGATTTAGTAGCTGGTTCACCTGCTACTTCGGCGACTGCTTCATCTACTGCAGGCACGCCTAGTGCGACTAGTACTGCAGTTCTTGGTACTAACTTTACTATAGTTCCTCAGGGCGTTGGCACCTTGACTTTCAAAATCAAAATCAAAAACGATCGTTAATTTATATTTAATATTTCAAAGTCTATAAGCGTCACAAGACGTTTATAGACTAACGCTCCAGTTTGACCTGATCGTTTTTGGTTAGCCAAGCTGGAGGGTTACTACCCTACTCTTCTATGTTTTATTGGATAAGCGACATATGACTACATACTCAACGTCTAATCGTATTACGTTGCATACAGCGAAGATCTCTGCGCTGACAGCTGCAATGTTGCTTATGCAATCAAATGTGGCGCTTGCTGCGCCTAGCACGCTCGTACAGACTATCAACAACATTGCTAATGCGACTTATGATGTCGATTCTATTGAACAAAGCGGCATTTCAAACCAAGTTCAAGTCAAAACCTCTGCCCTACCTGAATATGGTATTAATTTAACTCAGCAACCTCTGCGTACTGTCGCACCCAACACATTAGTGAATTGGGTCAATGTTCTTAGTAATACTGGCTATAGTAGTCAGACTGTTGAGCTGACGCTTGATGTATCGCCAACTCTATCTAATTTAAAAGTTTATCAAGACCTGAATAACAATGGTATTGTCGACAGTGGCGATAGACAACTTATTCTTGATAACATGAGTGCTCAAATCAAGCTTGGTCAGAGTGAAAACATTCAGCTTATTGTACAAGCGCTATCAGATGTTGATGGTCAGGATGGGGATGCTGCTGATATTAAGATTGGTGCAGTTGTGTTAGCAGATTCGTCAGTAGCCAGCGTGAGTGCGACCGATAGCTTGGTCATTATCGAATCTGGTATCAAATTCACCACTCCTAAATTTGATGAAAGTAAAACTGTTTCACAAATTAATGATGATGTTTATGTCAGTGCCAGCTATGCGCAATGTAACGTACAAACTGACAAGCCTGATCAAGTATGGGTAACCATCAAGTCGCCGATAACTGGAGATAGCTATTCACTTAAAGCTATAGAAACTGGTAATAACACGGGTAAATATCAGCTATCAGCGGCCACTCAAAATAACGCCAACGCTATTAATGATAAGCTCATCCAGACGTTGAACAATGACACATTGACTGTCAGCTTAGACGCCTGTATCGCCCCTTCGGTTGGCATTGGTGCTGATGAATTGCCGAACGCGTCTGACTTCACCGTGCGTATCAGTGATCTGAGCTCACAAATTAATATCGTCGATGACAACCCAGCTTTAGTTGTCACAAAGGAAAGTGACGTAAAAAGTGCTGAGCTCGGTGATTACGTCAGCTACACCATCAATATCACGAACAATGGTAACGCTACTGCTTACGATGTGCAGCTAAAAGACGCATTACCACGCGGTTTTGATTATGTCGATAGCAGTGTGCGTGTGAGCCCAGCGACTGATATCGATATCAATCAGACACAAACTACTGAGTTTAAGTCTGACGGTAAATACCAGGTATTGAACTTAGGCAATATGGCAAATGGCGAAAGTAAAAAAATTACTTATCGTGTGCTTGTTGGTGCTTCATCACTAGGTGGTGATGGTATCAACCGCGCAATCGCAGTTGCTAACAACGAGCAAGGCCAAAGCTTAGTATCAAGAGAAGCACAGTGGAAAATCGACGTAGAACGTGGCGTCATGAACACTGACGGCATCATCATCGGTAAGGTCTATCACGACATCAACCGCGATGGTATTCAGCAAAAAGAAGACGGTGAGATTGGTGTTGCTGGTGTACGTATCTACATGGAGAACGGTAACTTCATCGTTACTGATCCTGAAGGTAAATACAACTTTTATGGCATCAGTGCCAAAACGCATGTACTGAAAGTAGACCGCACGACGATCCCTAGAGAAACAGAACTGGTCACCCAAAGCAACCGTAATGCTGGTGATGCTGGCAGCCGTTTTGTTGACTTAAAATACGGCGAGTTACATCGTGCAGATTTTGCAATAGTCGCTGGTATGGCGGATAGCACTGAGCGTCTGAACGCTGAGCTAATCGCTCGTAGTAAATCAGTGAGCGCTAAAAACGATACGCTAGAACAAGCGGTAAAAACAGCGCTAACACTAGAGCCAGACTACGATACCGACACGACTGATAATATCGATGCAAGTGGCTGTAATATCAATGGTGACTTAGACCTTGGTAACAACTGTGATTCTGCTATTGTCAACGATATGGTTGGGCAAGCGACCAATCGTGTCGATATGGCCGTGACAACGATTGCCCCTCCAGTAGAAAAAGAGCTCGAAGAATACTTAAAAGAAGTGGCTAACAACAATGTCGCCTTTATTAATCTAGGTGAAGGTCAACAGCTTAGCACTTACAAGCAGATGGTACAGGTGCAAGCCCCTCTTGGCTCAATATTTACTTTATACGCCAATGGCAAAGCGGTATCAGAGCAAAATATCGGTAAAACTGCTAAGCAAGAAAAGCAAAATGTGACGGCTTTTGACTATTATGCGGTTGACCTACAACGTGGAAGTAATACCCTGCGCGGTGTGGCCACTGATATCAACGGCAAAATCATCTCTGAGCAGACGATTAAAGTATTGACACCTGATAGCTTACAATCTATCGATTATCGCACTCAGACTCAGCTAGTAGCTGCAGATGGCATTAGCGAATACCAGATAGTCGTTAGTCTAAAAGATCGTGACAATCGCCCCTATATTGGTACTACTTCTCTTACACTTGATACTAATATCGGTCGTATCAATTTGGAAGACAGCAGCAAAGATCAAGCCGGCACCCAAGTTACTGTGTCAGGTGGTGAGCTACTCATACCAGTCATCGCGTCAAGCGTACCCGGTAAGGGCGAGCTCGTCATTGACACGGGTAGCAGTAAACAAGTCATTCCATTACAGTTCACTGCTCAATTGCGTCCGCTGATTGCCGTTGGTATCGTAGAAGGGGCTATTTCGCTCAAAGATTTCGACGGTGGCAGCATTACTGATGCTCAAGGTGCATTTGAACAAGAGCTCAATGATTTTGCGGGTAACGACGATTACACAGCCTCTGGTCGTGCAGCGATGTTCCTCAAAGGTAAAGTGCGCGGCGATTATCTACTTACGCTCGCTTATGATAGTGATAAAAAAGGTGAGCGACTCTTCCGTGATATCGAGCCAGGCGAATACTACCCTGTGTATGGCGACTCATCAGCTAAAGGCTTTGATGCGCAGTCTACAAGCAAGCTCTATGTGCGCTTGGATAAAGGTCGCTCGTTCGCGATGTATGGTGACCTAAAGACCCAGATTGATAATGATGAAGGTATCAAGCTGGGTCAATATAACCGTACCCTAACTGGTCTAAAAGCTCAGTTTGAGGACAGCAATACTCGTGTCACGGCATTTTTGGCAGAGACCAGTACCAGCCAGCGTGTTAATGAGACTCGTGGCCTAGGTATTTCAGGTCCGTATCCATTGGCTGAGAACTTTGATGCGGTATTAGAAAACTCTGAAACGATCGAAGTGATCACTCGTGATGCCAATAATCCTGGTCTTATCATCAGCCGTGAAACGCTGACGCGTTTTGCTGATTACGAGATAGACCCGATTAGCCGCAGCTTATTCTTGAAATCACCGATTGCCAGTCAAGACATCGAAGGCAATCCTGTCTATATTCGTGTCACGGTAGAAGTAGATGAAGGTGGTGAAGATTATCTGGTTGGTGGTATCGCTGCTAAGCAACAACTAACAAACAAAGTATCTATCGGTGGTAGCTATATCAATAGCGACGATCCATTGAACAAAGAAGAGCTTGCAAGTCTCAACAGCGTTATCAAATTCAACGACAAGTTAAAGCTAGTCGCTGAATACGCCATGAATAAAGCTGAGAATCCAAATTTTCAAGCCAGCAATCAAATCAATACCACAGAACTCGATGATAGTGATGTCGAGGGCAATGCGCTTCGTCTTGAGATCGACTTTGATAATAAGAAAAACACCCGTGCCAAAGCGTACTACAATGATGCTGATGAAGGTTTTGTCACTGGTGCCTCACCGCTTACGGCGGGACGTACCGAGTCTGGTGTAGAAGTCGTTCACACGATAAACAACAAAAAAACAGCATTAAAGCTAGAAGGTGTACGTACCGAAGACCATACTACCGAGGCGAGCGTCGAAGGTATCCAGGCTAGCATAGAGCAGCGTTTGAGTGAGAATGTGGTCGGTGAGATTGGCGTACGCTACTATAAGCAAGATGCCACTGCTGCTTCACGCAATACCCAAGCGGCGACAGACGTTTTGGATATTACAGACGATACGCTATTTAATGATGACATCATCAATCAATCAGCGTTAAGTAGCGTTAGTAATGCTGATGAAGACATCGAAGGTACAACCGTTCGTGCTCGTATTACCTCTCGCCTGCCTAAATTGAATAATAGCTTGGTATTTGCAGAGTATGAGCAAGATATCGACAATAGCTCACGTAATGCCACTTCTATTGGCGGCGAGACCCCTCTTGGTAGCTTGGGACGACTGTACGCGCGTCACGATTTGATCAACAGCTTATCGGGTACTTATGGTCTTGATGATACTGATGAGCGTCAACGTACTGTTTTTGGTTTCGATGCCACTTATATGAAAGATGGTAAAGTGTATAGCGAATACCGTATGAGTGACGCTATTAGTGCACGCGAGGCCGAAGCCGCTATCGGTCTAAAAAACAAATGGTATGTCCAAGAAGGTCTAACTCTAAATACCTTGTTTGAGCGTGTTGAGTCGCTTGAAGGTGAAGAAGACAACACGGCAACCGCAGCAGGTATTGGTGTTGAGTATCTTGCCAAACAAAACTACAAAGCATCGGGGCGTTTTGAAAAACGCTGGGGCGAAACAAGTGATACATTACTAGGTAGTGCTGGTATTGCCTATCGCTATACTGATGAGATCACCCTACTTGCCAAAGATATCTACTCACGCACTGATTACACTGATGGCGACCGTACTATTAATCGCTTTCAGCTAGGCGCAGCTTATCGTGATTATGATAGCAACCAGTTAGATATGCTGGCAAAGCTTGAGTATCGCTTGGATGATAACAACACTGGTGATGACACTTATCGAAAAGACACGACCATCTGGTCATGGAATGGTAACTACCATCCGACGCGTCCACTAACCTTATCTGGACGTTATGCTGGTAAATACACAGAGTACAAAGCAGATGCATTGACCAGTGACAATACGGCACATGCTGTCTATGGTCGCGGGCTTTATGACCTCAGTGAGCGCTGGGATATTGGCTTACAAGCAGGCACTTACTGGAACGATCAAGCAAACGACTTGGCTTATATGCTTGGTGCAGAGGTTGGCTATAGTCCAATGACCAATCTGTGGTTGTCACTTGGATACAACTTTATGGGCTTTGAAGATGAAGACATCGCCTATGATGACAGTACCCAAGAAGGGGCTTATTTCAGACTGCGCTTCAAATTCGACGAAGATCTATTCAAACGTGAAGATCCACGAAAAAACCAGCGTTTAATGAGCAGCTCTACTACCATCAGCGATGATACGTTGTAATCCGATAACATAATCTAATGGTATTGCTTCAGTACCGCCTTACGACAATGCCGTAATGACTATATTACGATTTACTAAGCTATGAGTAGCACTAGCCCTAATAATGGTAAATAACACCCCTTATTACCTTCATACAAGGTTTGCATTATGTTCAAAGCTGTCATGAAAACCATACCTGATAAGCAACCGATATCTACTGCCTTATCGGCAATACTGCTGCTGACGGTAGTCTCACCTGCTTTAGCTAACAGTGACATCACTAGTGCCTCAGCCCAAATCACTAACACGAACAATATTACTGACTGCCGTGATGATTTGCAAAACCGTTTGCAGAATCAAGCGCCTTCTTATAAGTATCAAAGCCAACAACAGCGTGTATTGAACTGTATGGTAGCGCAATTAGAGCCCTATCAGAAAAAAAACAAAACCGCTCATGAGCAGTATCTCGCCTATAAAGCACAAGCATGGCTTACTTATGCTATCAACAAAGACAGTATGAACAGCCGCTCATCTACAGGCTCAGTTGCGGTAGAAATGGCAGAGACTATTCTGCAAGCACTAAAAAACAATACTGCACAAGACATAAGTATATATCAGGACATTCCTACTACCTCTGCGCTAATGCGACCTAACCTATGGGCAACGCTGAGTGCACTCAAAGATGGTAATGGTATAGCGTCAGCACCTCGTGAGATGGCATTTGGTGAAGTGGCTCTAATATGGGCCGCCACCAACCAATGCGAACGAGGCTGGCGAGAGTCCGGTATACATTTTCGTATGGCAGATCGATGGCTTGAGCAAGCACGTGAAGCTTATATCAACGCTCATGACTCACAGACTAATGTAGCGTTAGAAACATCAATAGGCAGCTACTATCAGCAATATGCCCCTTTAGATGCTGTCGATGATGTCTGCCGTGGACAAGACTTAACGCCCAATAGTTGAGAGACAGCTCCTTATTGACAAATACTATTGATCATTATTGCTATTGCCATATGACATCCTGATGAACGATAACGATGTTTGTGATGGTCATGTGTGTTTAAGAAATTGTAGTAAATACAAAACATAAAAAAGCCGACAGAGATGTCGGCTTTTTATATGTGGTATGGAAAATTAAACGCTTTTGCGTCTTAGCTTCTCTGGCAGATAGCAGCGTAGATACGCGATAAATGCTGTATTTGCTTCTTGGATATAGTCCTCAGTGATGCTCTGATGACGACGATAAGACAAGGTGAAGATAGCATTGACAATACTATAAGCAATCAACAGGGTATTTTGGATGTCATCAAAGTTTGGCATCTCATAACGCTCTGATAAGCGCTTATATACCAAGTCAACGATTTGATGGTCCATATCTTCACCAAAGCTGTCGCCTTCAAAGTCAGGCGTATTGGTATCGTAAATTAGCTTGGCTTTGGTCTCATCACTATGGAAGATCATCACGCACTGATCAATAAGTGCCGTCAAATATCCTTGCCATCTATCGTAATTACCGATATCAACTGTTTCTACCATCTCCAGTATTTCGATTGCGTTCAAGAAACGCAATGCTAAAAATATTGCTTCAATATTAGGAAAGAAGTGATAAGCAGAGGCTCTTGGTATGCCTGCTTCTTCGCATACGGCAGCCAAGGTAATATCATTAATTGCTTGTGTTTCACTCAGTTTTTTGGCACCAGCCAAAAGTTTTTGGCGGCGTACACGGCCTTGTTGGCTGGTAAATTTAAACTTGTTTGGTACAAGCTTTTTTGCCAATTCTGAGTCTACCAACACATCTTCAATTTTGTCGTCTTTGTTATCACTCATTATAAATCTCTTTATGTTACGCCCTATTGTATAGATATAATCTTCATCAGACAGTATTCATCCAAAATTAACGGATTACTGACTATCGGCTAAAATATAGCGCCAATATTATCGTTACCACACTCGATGAGGAGGCATCATAAACGCTTGTACACTATCAAGCAAGGGACATGAATGGGTTAGAAGTTCATGTATCGATTAATACTCTACTAGAGTTAACTGTTTAATTTTAAAAAGTTAATCATTAAGTTTGATTTTCGCTCTTATAATACCATGATCAGTGACTCTGTCTGCATAATCCCATTTAAGGTGATCATTGAAATAATCAACGCGTTCAACCTGACCAAGCGAAAACTTACTATCAGGTAAAAACTCCTCTGAGACAAACAGCTGATCGATTACTTCTGGCATGCCTTGGTGTATATGGGTGTAGGCAACATCTTTCATCCAGCCATAACGAGCCTGGATACGAGCGGCATCAAAAAGTGCGACGTCGCGCATACTTTTATCGTAATTGACCTCACCAGTTTCGGTCATCAACTGAGTGGTGACACTACCTGTCACATCATTCATGTCACCCAGCAGTATCAATGGCTCACGTGTGTGGTGCAAACGCTCCATAATCGCCATTCGAATTGATGCAGCTTCTGCAGCACGCATGCACAAACTGCGTAGCTTGGCACGAATACGAATATTGGGATCATCCATATCTTCTAGTAGATTGCCGTTCTTATCACGTAAGAAAAAAGCACGTTTACTTTTTAAATGCGCAGTAATAATCGTTATCGGTTGACCATATGCATCGACACGCAATACGAGCGGTGGACGATTAAAGCGCTCATAAGGTCCTATATCTGGAATATCGATAACAGCCTTTGGTGCAATATCTTCTAATAGACTGGTTTCTAACTGCTCAAATCGACTGATAATACCAACAGCTGGTGTGCCTTGTGCCCCCATACCTTGAGTATATGGACTGGCACTATCATTACTTGCTAATGGAATCACAGCATGCTCTGGTCTGAACCCTAACGAGACAGATAGCGCCTCTAGTGCCTCACTGTCCCATACTTCCTGCACGGCAATAATATCAGCATTCGCCTTAGACAATAGATCTGTAAGACCGCGTAGCTTATGCTCATAGGATTGCTTATCATAAGCCGGTGCATTGTCGTAATAAATCCGATCAGGGTTGGCGAAATTCAATAAATTGGCTGTGGCAACATAAAACTGCTTATTATTATCAGCGTGATTACTCATATATTCCCTATTGTTTTCATCATTATAATACATAATATTCATTTATGTGTATAAACAGCAAATTTTATGCCTAAAAAAACCTCCAAGGTCAACCTTGGAAGTTTTAAAATAGCATAAATTTGATAGTTAAAGCCACTCGTAGAGCTAGTTATACAATTAGTCTATTTTTAGCAATGAATCAACAATATTTCAGATTATCCGTTTACTTGATAATTTTATGAATCAATGCTGCTTCAAGATGTAACCTGACAAACCCTGACTAATTCAGTAGCTAAAAGGCAGCTACATGGCTTTTTGTATTGTATGTGTTACGAAACGCGGTGCCATGCATCACGTGACGCTAGACGTGCCTCATCCCATGCCAGACGAGACTCACCTTTTACTTCGTGCCATGAACGCTCTAAATCTGCTTCGTGATCTTCAAAACGAGCATCTGCTGGATAACGAGCACGGTTTGCATATCCTACTGCATAGGCTGGATGCAGATCGCGATCAAAATCATGTCCTTCTTTATAATAGTCAGCGTTTGCATATTCTGCACGCCAGTACGCTTCTTCGTGTGTTGGATTTATCGCTTCACCTGCTGCATGACCTGCACCGCCACCAACAACTGCACCAATAGCACCACCGATCAATGTACCTAGTGGACCTGCCATCGAACCGATTGCTGCGCCTGCTGCTGCACCGCCCACACCGCCGATACCAGTACCCACTGGATGTGAACCTGGTTCACCTGTGATCATATCAGCGTTCAAATCGTCTTTTGTCTCATCAGACATATGTTTCACTTCGCTACGGTCGATGGCATCATGGTCACGGTTGTAGTCGTCTGTTACATTTGTACGTGTAGTACCATCTGCATTAATTTTTGTTTTATTTAGTTCGTCATGGTTATTCATAATAAATATATCCTTAATTAGTTATTGATTTCCGTTTGTTCTTCTAGGTCTTGTCAAAATCATTGTTTGACTAGCATTCGAAGTATAGGAATAATCGCTACCCTACGATATACAGGTTATGTAAGCTATGTCGATATCTTTGTAGGCTTGCGTTACAGCCTGTATCTTTATCACGTTTGTGTACGATTGATCTATACTTTGAGTAATTATAAAAACGCGTTGACACTCAATTTGCCAAGTAGAACAAGCTCATAGCTGCATCAACGATCTCTCGATAGCACGCTGCCATTTGTCAAGATGTTGTTCGCGAGCATCAGTAGACATACTTGGCTCAAAGATACGATCTACCTGCCATGATGCTTTCATTGTTGACTCATCGTATAGCCCAGTTTTTAGACCTGCGAGTAACGCCGCGCCTTTTGCGGTAATTTCTGTGTCTCTTGGACGCAGTACAGGAACATCTAACAAATCCGCCTGAAACTGCATCAGCAAATCGTTGTTTGCTGCGCCGCCATCTACTCTCAGCTCGGTCAATGGATGGGGACTGTCTTTTTGCATAGCGATAAGTACATCGTATGTCTGATAGGCTACCGCCTCTAATGCTGCACGAGCAATGTGCGCTTTAGTTGTACCGCGGCTCATCCCTGTGATACTAGCACTGATATCAGAACGCCAATAAGGTGCCCCAAGCCCAGTAAACGCTGGTAGTAGCACCACATCTTCACTACTATCCACTTGGCGCGCTAGGTCCTCAACATCACTACTTTGTTGAATCATACCTAAGTTGTCACGCAACCACTGGACGATAGCGCCCGCCATAAAGACACTCCCTTCTAACGCATAAGTGACTTCCTTTTTGGGCGGTTGTAGCATACGCTTTCCTGACTGTACAATCTGATCAAACGATAAATTGTCTGGACGGGTTGGCGATGTTTTTCGTTGCCACGCGATAGTTGTCAGTAGCTTATGGTCGCTCAACTTTGGTTGCTGACCGATATTCATCAGCATAAAACACCCTGTACCATAGGTGTTCTTTGCCATACCTGCATCAAGACAGCCTTGCCCAAAGAGCGCTGCTTGCTGATCACCAAGTACTGCTTGAATGGGTATTTGTTTGGCAAACAAGCCTTTTTTAGTTTTACCAAAATCACCGTCTGAGGTCAGCACTTTGGGTAATATGTTCATAGGAATGGCAAAGCGATCACAAAGTGTCTCTGACCACGCCAGTTTATGGATGTCAAATAACAAAGTGCGAGAGGCGTTAGTCACATCGATAACGTGCTCTCCACCTGTTAGCTTGTATATCAGCCAACTGTCGATAGTACCGACAGCTATCTCACCTTTACTGGCTCGCACGCTAAGCTTTGGATTATTTTCGAGCAACCACGCAATCTTGCTGGCACTAAAATAAGGGTCTAACCGCAGGCCTGTAATACGCTGTACCTCATGCGCCATATTATTTTGATGATTTTCAGACGTGTTCGTATGAGAGCTGTTTTTATAGCCGCTATCATCCATACTATTGGTAGCGCTTTCAGCAGCAAGCGTCTTACAGTAGTTTGCCGTCCGTCTGTCCTGCCAGATGATAGCAGGTGCCAATGGTTTACCCGTTTGTTTGTCCCACATCACGATAGATTCGCGCTGATTGGTAATGGCAATGCTGGTGACGTCCGTTGCAAGCAAACCTGCCCGATTGATAACATCGTGCGCACAGCTGATCTGGGTTTGCCAAATCTGCTGTGCATCTTGCTCTACAAATCCAGCACTTGGCGTTTGGAGGGTCGTTGGTTGTTGTACCATTTTTATAGGGCGTGCATGATCGTCATAGAGGATCGCTCGACTCGATGTTGTTCCCTGATCCAGCGCCAAAATATATCCTGCCATTACGCACATCCTCTACTAAGGTTATTTATTTTATTTGACAAAAATTCGTAATAAGTGACTACTTACTCTTCATTGATTAACGCTCATTGATTGCTGTTTTTTTATGAATGACTGATTAATTATTTTAATAGTAAAACTAAAAACAAAGTTTATTTGAAGACAAATAGAATCATCTCAAAATACCTCCTAAGCTATGTTGTTAGTTATAAAGAGATATTTAAATATAGAGTTGAGCTTCTATCATACCGCTACTGCCCATACAATAGAAAACCAAAAAATACTGAGCATTGACCCGTCACCATTGTGGCTCTACAGTGTACGCCTTAATTCAAATGATGTTTTAAATGATAGACTGTCAGCGACGCTATGATAAGACCCTTTTTATTTAAAAGCCCTGACCTATTTGACAATAAATGTTTTGTATCGGCATCATTTACTCGATGACTGGTAGACGCGGTCACTCATAGATAGTCTATAATAATTTGATCAGTTAATATCTGAGCAATACGGTCTATCAATGATAACCGTTGTCTTATAATACCTTACCTCTCAATTAATGGTTTATGTGACTTATGAAATTCGCTTTATCAGCGCTACCGTCCGCTATGATGACTGTTACACTCATAAGTGTTGCGCCTGTGACTTACGCAAGTACTGATGCCGATCGTATCGAATCAACTGGTATGGCATCTGGCCCTGTAACACAAATCGTGGAGGCTAACGATCCGAGCAATCATAAGACCACTGAAACACCTAATAACACATCGATAAATACTTATGATGGGCAACCTTCACTGGCTACCCTTGTCGATCCCATCTCACACAAAACGATTGATAATAGCTATCCGTTAGAGGTCTCCAGCTTTTTGAGCTTAGCGCAAGCACAAAAACTTTTAGTCCAAGTATCGCCCAAGATAGCGGCCAATCAAGCAGCCATTGCTGCCAGCGAATACCAAACTGATGCTCTAAGAACCATCGATAACCCGCTCGTATTTGCTCGCGTATCTGCCAGTGCTTACCATCTAGACCAAGATATAGATTTATCCACTCTTAAAAACGGCATCATAGATGGGGTGAATAATCGTGTCGATAGTGTCATTCCTCCTATTGCAAGCTTGCCAGACTTACCCAACTTTGGCGAATTGGTTGGTGAGCGGATTCCAGACTCGTATGACCTCAAACGCTCAGGCTCCACAACTGGAGCAGGTGTTGGTGTGGTCTGGCCTATTTATACTGCTGGACGTACAGATGCCTTGACTGGCGCCTCCGATGCACGCACCCAAGAAGCGCTAGCAGATAGTATTCTTGATAAAAACGAGCTGTATAATACGTTGATTGAGCGCTACTTTAAGGCGCAGCTAGCGATCATTGCCGCTTACTTACGTGAAGACGCTTACGATACACTGCAACAAACTGACCATATGGCAGAGCGTCTATTTGAAGAAGGCTTTATCTCACGGGTCGAGAGATTAGAGGCGCAATCTGCGCTTGCCGACGCCAAAAGCGAGTCTGTTAATGCCAATAACGATGCACGCTTGGCTATGATTGCATTACAGCGGTTACTACGTACCAACTACCGTATTAAGCCAACGACGCCTTTATTCGTATCTAGTCGCCCGCTACCAGATGTCAGTTATTTTCAAGATCTGGCTCTGAGTCATCACCCAGGATTACAGAAAGTTGCCGCCAAACGTGCGCAGGCACAGCAGCTGCATGCGTTATCTGATACTGGTTATAAACCGACCGTTTTGCTGTATGGCTATGGTCAGGTAGAGAAGGATCCAAGCTGGGTTGCTGGTATATCTGCCAGTTGGAAACTCTGGGGTGGACTTGATAAAACAGCCTCATTGGCATCAAGTAGCGCGCAAATCCGTCAAGCCGATCTCTCTGAAATTGAAGTCAGTGACAACCTGCTGCTGCTCGTAGAAAAAAACTGGCATGATGTCAATAATGCCCAGTCACGCTATCAGGCACTTCAGAGTAATGTTGATTTGGCGGCAGAAGTGTTGCGACTGCGCCGCCTGGGCTTACAAGAAGGCGTGAATACCACCGTCGATGTGGTACAAGCGCAAACTCAGTCACTCAAAGCCCGCACCGAGCAAGCACAAGCTGCCAATAGCTATGTACAATCATTGGCTGCACTCATGCAAAGCTGTGGCACCCCGCTTGCTTTCAATGCTTATCTGAATGCCGCTGACATTCGACTACCAACTTTGTATACTGAACAATAATGAACATAAAAAACCATAAGTCGTATGGATCAGCGCTTGTACAGTCGATCTAGCCTTTCGTTATAACGATGTCCTTAATAACGATGTCTTTGAGCGGTACGGTATATCGAGCGGTACGATACATCGACTTCCTCAAGTGAGTGAGGTGCAATCATACCTTTGTAATGCACTGAATACGAGGCTATCACAACACTGACAACATCCATACTGTTACTCATTCTATTGTGAATAATTGTTTTATGAAAAAATCTACTTCTAAATCGATAAGTCATTGGCTACAGCCTTTACTCAAAACATGGCAGCTTGCAAACACTTCTAACGTTTGGGCACACTGTGCAAGCGTGGGTTTTTTTGGTTTTTTGTCAATATTCCCCGTGATGGCTGTGTTTGTACTCATTTATGGCCTCGTGTTTTCACCCGTCCAGATGCAAGAACAGATCTCAATTTTGAGTCCATACATACCCGATACCGTATATGAAGTCCTCAACTCACGCCTGAACGACCTAGTCTCTACTACCACGTCTAAGTTAACTTTTAGCCTTATTTTATCGTCACTACTCGCCCTCTATGCTGGCTCTAAAGGCATTAAGTCTTTAATTATCCTTATCAACCTCGCCTTTCATATCACTCATGAGCGTGGGTTCATTCAAGGTACTATTCGAGCCGTTGGACTGACCTTTGGCGCAGTAGTTGTCTTGATTATAGCAGTCTCCTCTATCGCCATTATTCCTGTGGGAGCGGCTTTTTTCCCGTTTCCTCAGATAGCTGAAACGATTGCGCTTTGGAGCAGATGGCCAATATTGGCTGGTATTATATTTCTGAGCTTTTTGGGGCTCTACCGCTTAGCACCCAATCGCGATGCTGTCGCGCTAAAAAGGCTAGTGCCAGGTGCCGCACTAGCAACCATTATGTGGATTGTATTGTCTGTGCTGTTCTCCATCTATGTGCAAAATTTCAATAACTATAGTGCTGAGTTTGGTGCGCTTTCAGCTGCTGTGGTAATTATGCTGTGGCTGTATTATTCGGCATTTATTGTCGCTTTTGGTGCTATTTTCAACTCTGAAGCGTTAGACAGTGCTAAGCCTTACGCTGTTCGAATGTATTAATCATAACCCCTTACTCTCAACTTTGCTGCTTTAGGAATCCCGCTGTCATGTCTGAATTGCCAAATGAATCAAACAACTCAAATCAATCTGATGATTCAACCGAGTCAATGACCTCTCAAGACAGTCAATACTCAACTAAACCAGCAGAAAACACGCCTGACGCTGAGCCGGTGCAGCCTACGCCACCGTACAATCGCGGTAATGCTAACCCTGATAAATCTGCTCGTACAAAAAAAGCGCTCCTTGTAGGGCTTATATTGATTGTTTTTGCTGTGATTGCCTATGGTCTATATAAGAGCAATCAACAGAGCAAACCTGAAATCATTACGCTTCAGGGGCAAATGCAAATGCAGCAAACCTCTATCGCTGCAAAAGTACCTGGCCGCATTGCACGTATTATGGTGACAGAAGGTGATGCTGTCACAGCAGGTCAACAGCTGGTTGAAATGGATTCACCCGAAATTAATGCCAAAATCGATCAAGCGCGGGCTGGCAAGCAAATCGCACAGAGCCAGTTGGACAAAGCCGAAAATGGCGCACGCCCACAAGAAATCGCTCAGGCCAAAGCGGCTTGGCAAGCCAATAAAGCAGCCTCTGATCTGGCAAAGAACACTTACCAGCGCGTTAATCGTCTCTATGAAGAAGGGTTGATGGCGCGGCAAAAGCGCGATGAGGCGTATGCACAGTACCTTGCTACCGAAGATCAGACTGAAGCGGCACGCCTGCAATATGATTTGGCGTTAGAGGGCGCGCGTAGTGAAGATAAGTCAGCCGCTACCGCCCAAGTCGCACAGGTCGATGCCCAACTGGACGAGGCACTGGTCGCAAAGGAAGAAGCCAATCTAAAAAGCCCTATCGCAGGTATCGTTGATAATGTCATTGTCAGTGCTGGCGAAGTCATCGGTCAAGGCGTTCCGTTGCTCACTTTGGTAGATACCAATGACCAATGGGTGGTACTCAACGTCACTGAATCTTATCTGAATCAATTTGCTATCGGTCAAACGTTTACAGGGACTATCCCAGCTCTATCATCAGCAGACAAACCTTATAGCAAACAGTTCACTGTTTATGCGACGTCGACCCTATCTGATTTTGCAACTTGGCGACCGACTAACAACGACGATGGGTTTGATGTGCGTACCTTTGAGGTAAAAGCTCGACCATCAACGCCAGATACTCGTATTCGCTCGGGTATGAGCGTGGTTGTGCGTATCAATCCTGCGCCTATTAACCAGAACCAAGAGTAAACCATGCGCTTAATTGAGGCGTTTTTGCGCAGTGCCGCCTATGAGCGGCGATTTTTGACCAAAAACCAGTGGGACCTTAGCATGGTGTTATGGATACCGCTGGCAACCGTCCTACTTATTTGGTGGATATTTTCACAGACTCAGATTACTGATTTGCCTATAGGCGTTATCGATCAAGACAATAGTGCGATGGCCAATACTGCCGTACGCTACTTAGAAGCCAGTCCTACGCTCACAGTCAGGCAGTTGTATTATTCTCAAGCAGAGGCCGAGGCTGCGATATTGCAACGCGATATTTACGCAGTCGTGACGATTCCTGAAGACTTCTCTCGCCATATTCTATCGAATATACCTGCGCCACTCACACTACAAGTAAACGCACAGTATGGTACTCACTCTGGTATTATTCAAACGAGTGTTCAAGCAGTTGCAAGTACACTGTCCGCAGGCGTCGAAATACAGCGATTGGTCAAGCAAGGCGTAGCACCATCACAAACCGCGACTGCTTACGCGCCTATCAGTATTCAGCGTATCAGTCTGTTCAATGCAGCGACCAATTATCAGCAATTTTTGGCCTCAACCGTGATACCTGCCCTACTACATATACTGGCAATGGTTGTTGGCGCAACGACCATCGGACGTGAGCTACGTGATAAAAATATTGGTCGCTGGTACCGTTTTATTGTTACCAAAAATCCTGAACGAACTTCACCTCAATATTCGAAACCACCAACCGCGCCTCTCACCAAGCAAGATAGTGTCAATAATAGCAGCGATAATGCTACGGTAGCATCAACCTTACAAACGCCACAGGCAGTCAGCATGTCAGTATTGTTGTTTGGTTTATTAGGTAAATATTTTTGGCCAATGCTGGCCTACAGTGTATGGTCGGCTATGATCCTGTGGTTGGCAACTTCGAACCAAGCTATAAGCATAGCTTCTCTTGCTGTGGTCTATGCAGGTTTGTTATGCCTAATGACACTCTCGTTTTGGCTGGGTGCGATCTTTACGTTGAATGCCTTTTCTCTACGTATGGGGCTGTCCGCTACTGGTTTTATCTCAGCGCCTTCTTATGCCTTTGCTGGTGTGACCTTTCCTTATATTGCAATTAGTGATAGCGCGCAGTATTGGTCAAACATCCTACCACTGACGCATTATCTGAAACTTCATGTTGCACAATTGCAGATGCAAGCGCCCATTGCTATATCTCTGCCTGGTGTCTACGGTCTCACTATCGCTATGATCATAGCATTGCTATTAGCCGCATTATTAACCAAACGTGCATTGGCACATCCTGAACGTTGGGGAGCACGCTAATGTCAATACGATCAAACCCCAATCACAAAAAATCTGAATCAACGAAGTCGTTGTCATCACCGTCGTTCTGGAAAAGCTTCGTCCAAACGCTTAAAGATATTTTTGGGGATAAAGGCATCTTGCTGATGTTGATCATCGCCCCTATTATTTATGGCTTCTTTTATCCGTGGCCTTATTCTACTGAGGTGGTCAATCATGTACCGGTAGGTATCATCGATTATGACAATAGCAACTTATCGCGTACGCTCGCTCGTTACTCAAGCTCGAGCCCTTATTTAGATACCGAGCGTTTTGTCAATGAGCAAGCCGCCAAAGAAGCCATGTGGTCCAATAAAATTGCAGGTTATATGGTGATTCCTAGTGGGCTTGAAGCGCAAGTACTATCAGGTCAACAAGCCCATGTCAGTGTTTTGGGTAATGGTGGCTATTTTATCCTCAATAAAAATGTTCAATTGGGCTTCTCTCAAGCAGTGGGTACGGTATCAGCAGGCATAAAGGTAAAGAAGGCCGTTGCAAAAGGGGCTTATGCACCCACTGCCGCACAGAGCACACAGGCCGTACCACTACGGATCATACCGCTGTATAATCAAACTGAAGGCTATGGTGCTTATGTCGTGCCGGCGGTCTCTGTCATTATCTTGCAACAAACACTACTGATGGCGACAGCGATGCTGATTGGCACATGGTATGAGCAACGCCGCCATGCGACGAGTATACGTGGCTGGCTAGGACGCATCGGCGCGCTAAGCTCGCTGAGCTTTATCGTCGGCTGTTTTTATTATGGCTGGGCGTTTGAGCTTCATCATTATCCACGTGGTCAAAACATGCTTGGTACGTTGTTGTTTTTGGCGTTATTCTGCCCGACGGTCGCCACGCTCGGCTGCGTGCTTGGGCTATGGTTCCGGCAGCGAGAACGCAGCATGCAAATCTTAATCTTTGTCTCGCTACCGATATTTTTCTTGAGTGGCTACCCATGGCCAGCAGACCAGTTGCCTCAAGTATTGCAAGTCATACGCTGGATCGTGCCCACAACCCCTGCCATCAATACCTCTGTACAGTTGAACCAAATGGGTGCCAGCGTGTCGCAAGTCGCTATTGGATTTTATGCACTGGCAAGCTTATGGCTATTTTACTTTGCTTTGCTACTGTTTTTACGCAAACGTATACCGCAAAGACAATCCGCTTATAGCGCTTGATAGTAACTGAGCTCAACACCCTGACAAAGAAGCGCCTGCTATTATTAGCAGGCGCTTTTTATGGAAAGGACTTTATACTTCCAAGCTTGTTACTTCTAAACGTTGTAATTCCGAACCTTGTACTTCCAAACGTTGAAGCATTCTCAGTAGCTAAAGGTAATCGTTAAAACACTCGGTTCAAACCATTGAGCGCTGCAACACGATACGCCTCTGCCATTGTTGGATAGTTAAAGGTGGTATTAACGAAGTACTCAAGCGTATTGTTACACTTCATAACCGCTTGTCCGATATGGATAATCTCTGATGCATGGTTACCGTAGCAATGAATACCCAGAATCTCTAGCGTCTCACGATGGAATAGTATCTTTAGTACGCCTGTACGCTCACCAATGATTTGTGCGCGAGCCAGATGCTTAAAGAAAGCTTGACCGACTTCGTAAGGTACTTTCTCATCTGTCAGCTCTTGCTCGGTTTTGCCAATACAAGAAATCTCAGGGATCGTATAGATACCCGTTGGTACGCTAGATACAGGTTCAGCATCACTATCACCTACGATAAATGCAGCCGCACAGCGTCCTTGGTCATATGCCGCTGACGCTAACGATGGCCAACCGATCACATCGCCTGCTGCATAGATATTATCAACATCAGTGCGATAAGTATCATCAACTTTTAGCTGACCACGGCTGTTCGCTTTTAGCCCGATAGCTTCTAGGTTTAGACCTTCAGTGTTACCTGAGCGTCCATTTGACCACAGAATGGCATCTGATTTGATTTTCTTACCGCTTTTGAGATGTAGGATTACGCAGTCATCATGGGTCTCAAGATGATCAATCTCTTCGTTACTGCGAATGAGCACACCGAACTGTCTAAAATCGTGCGCGATGGCATCGCTAATCTCGCTATCGAGGTAGTTGAGCAACTGATCTTGGTTATTAATCAGATCAACTTTATAGCCAAGACCAGTAAAGATGGAAGCGTATTCACAGCCAATCACGCCAGCACCATAAATGATGATTTTCTTGACGATATAATCCATCTGTAGGATCTTGTCAGAATCAAAAACGCGCGGATGGTTGAAGTCTAAGATATCAGGACGATATGGACGACTACCGACCGTTACGATGGCTTTGTTAAAAGTAATGGTTTCAAACACATTGTCATCAGTTTCAACACGCAGAGTATGTTTGTCAACAAAGCTGCCCCACCCTTGGATGACTTCAATACGGTTGCGCTCATAAAAACCCGTATGCGTGTTCACTTGACGGCGTATCACTTGACGAGCGTTGGCAAGCACTTTATTCAGCGGAACTTGCTTATACTCCATCGCTTTGGTGAACATTGGATCACGGCGAAAGTTAATCAAGTTAAATACCGATTGGCGCAGTGCTTTACTCGGGATCGTACCTACATGAGTCGAGTTACCACCCACCTGATCACGCGGATCGACCACCACCACTCTCTTACCAGATTTGGTAAGCTTCATGGCAGCAGCCTCTCCAGCTGGTCCTGCACCCAATACCACAACATCGTATTCATAGTCGTGATTGTCGCTTTTTAGGCGACGAGAGTCTTTGGCAAAACCCGATTGAATATCGATACGGGTGTCATCGAGCGGGTTGATAAGGTCTGGATGGTGCATGACATCATCAGTAACTTGCTCGTGGGTTTGTTCAATTTTTTGTTTTTTGTCTTTACCTTCGGTATGTTCAGGGTTGGGCGTGCGACCGTTCTCTTTATTAGATACTTCGGTATGAATATCTTTACCAGTATCATTGGTCGCGTCGCTTGCACTTTTACTTACCATGATGTCCTCTTTATTTATTGATTATATGAATAGGTTTGTATGGGAGTGAGTTTTTACGATCTACATAGGTTGATAAAATTAGGTTAGTAAAATCATGCCACCATAAAGTATGGATTTCGTTTTTGCAATCTTGATACGTATTGCGCACTACAAAGTAATAATTTATCAGCCAATACGGCGCTTAAGACCAGTCATTTGCAAGATACGGGTGGCAATCTCTTCAACAGACATCTCCGATACGTCCAAGCTTGGAATACCATGAGTGATATAGATACCTTGTATCGCACGCTGCTCTTGCTGACATTGTTGGTAGCTGGAATAACGACTGCCCGCACGGCGCTCTTGGCGGATTTTTACTAAGCGATCGGTATCAATGAGCAAGCCAAACAATTTGTCTTTGTGCTCACGTAATGCTTTTGGCAACTGATTGTCGTACAAGTCATCTTCGGTCAAAGGATAGTTTGCCGCTCGAATACCAAACTGTAATGCCAAGTATAGCGATGTCGGTGTCTTACCAGAACGCGACACCCCCACTAAGATAATATCTGCTGCATTATAGTGGCGAGTACGCGCTCCATCGTCATTGTCCAAAGCAAAATGAACCGCATCGATACGCTCTTTGTAGGTTTCAGAGTCAACGTCGTCGTGCGCATGACCAGAGTGACCATCTGGCTCAACGCCGGTTTCTTCTGCAACGCGTCCTATTAATCCCTCATACATATCCAAGTTACAGCTGTGGGCTGAGTTAATCTTTTCGCGGATCTCTGAATTAACGATAGTATCGAACACCAGCGGCAGTGAGCCATCGCGCTGATAGGCCATATTGATTTGCTCGACTGCGTCTTCAGCACGCTCTAGGCTGTCAACGTATGGCAAAACACGCGTCTCAAAAGGCACTGAAGCAAACTGACTTAAAATAGCGCGACCCAATGTCTCAGCAGTAATCGCTGTGCCATCTGAGATAAAAAATGCCGTTCTGATGGCTTGTGAGCTGTCCAAGTTGAGTGCGTGATGGTTTTGGATAGTGGACTTAACTTGTTCAGATGGATTGCTTGAGTACATGACGTTGGCACCTTGGTTGAAAACTCAATAATGATCTTCATTTAGCTTCTAGTGATGATTTGATAGCGTTTATCTAAATTTGGCGGCTTAATTGAGTTACCTGATTAGCTATTTAAGTACTCAATGAGTGCTCTCAAACAAGATACACAGCGGCATCTGTATCGTACATTGATAGAACCATGCACATCACCTATCTATGCGCTACATTATACGCATATTAAGCCCTTAATAGAAATCAATGTTACAGGCGCACACTTAGAACCAACACGGTTTTTCACGCAATCATTACCTTCAACTGACTACTCATTAAATGTTTTTATTACTGAACCTTTTATGTAGAAATAGAAGTTGTGAGAATACTTGAATACCGTCGCTCGAATGCACTCATCTTCAAATTTCTTGACAATTATAAGCACTCAACAAGCACATACCATTACTAATACTGTTGATATTTTTTGTGCTTTCAGACAAAAAAATCTCAGCCACTTACCAAACTTTATGTGGCAATTCCTACAATTTGTGTATTTTTAACAAGTTTTTTGGTCAAACCCCTCGAAATCCTCATAATATGGCGGTATAATTCACCGTTATAATCTTTACTAAATAACCTTATTTTCTGGAGTTATCATGGCAGCGCAATCTACAGCACTTGTAATCAATCTTGATCAGCTAGGAAAAGACGATATCGAAATGGTTGGCGGCAAGAATGCCTCTCTTGGTGAAATGATCAGCCATCTTTCTGATTTAGGCGTTAGTGTTCCAGGCGGTTTTGCCACCACTTCAAATGCGTTCAATCGCTTTTTGACAGAAACGGGCTTGCTGGACAAAATCAACAATGAGCTAAAAACACTAGATGTTGATGATGTCAAAAAACTTGCAGAAACAGGTAAAAAGATCCGTACTTGGATCATTGAACAAGAGCTGCCAAAAGATCTTGAGCAAGAAGTACGTCAATCATTTGAAACCATGAGTGGCGGCGAAGACATCGCGGTTGCTGTCCGTTCTTCTGCGACTGCTGAAGATTTGCCAGATGCCTCATTTGCCGGTCAGCAAGAAACCTTCTTGAACATTCGTGGTATTGATAACGTTCTAATCGCTATTAAAGAAGTATTTGCCTCTTTATATAACGACCGTGCCATCTCTTATCGTGTACACAAAGGTTTTGAGCATGAAGGCGTTGCCTTGTCTGCGGCTGTACAGCGTATGGTGCGTTCAGAAACTGGCGCTGCTGGTGTTATGTTTACGCTAGATACCGAAAGTGGTTTTGATCAAGTGGTATTCATCACCTCAAGCTACGGTCTAGGTGAGATGGTTGTACAGGGCGCGGTTAACCCAGATGAGTTCTATATCTCAAAACGTCTGCTAGCTGATGGTAAGCCGTCAGTGATTCGCCGTAATCTAGGTAGCAAGCATAAGAAAATGGTTTATGGTGATGAAGGCAGCACGGCTAAATCAGTGAAAACTGTCGATGTTGAAAAGCAAGAGCGTATGCAGTTCTCTTTATCTACTGAAGAGCTGACCTCACTTGCCAAGCAAGCGGTAACCATTGAACAGCATTATGGTCATGCAATGGACATCGAATGGGCAAAAGACGGCGATAGTGGTGAGATCTTTATCGTTCAAGCACGTCCTGAGACTGTTAAGAGCCGTCAAGACAGTAACGTTATGGAGCGTTATGTCATCGATACGACTGGCGCAAAAGTATTGTGTGAAGGTCGTTCAATCGGTCAACGTATCGGTTCAGGTAAAGTGCGTATCGTTAGCAACTTAAACGAGATGGACAAAGTAGAAGAAGGCGACGTACTCGTATCAGACATGACTGATCCGGATTGGGAGCCAGTTATGAAGCGCGCTTCTGCTATCATCACTAACCGTGGTGGTCGTACGTGTCACGCTGCTATTATCGCGCGTGAGCTAGGTGTGCCAGCTATCGTTGGTTGTGGTAACGCCACTGAGCTATTGGTTGATGGTCAAGACGTGACTGCGTCTTGTGCTGAAGGTGACACTGGTTTCATTTATGAGAGCCAAATCGACTTTGAAGTACAGACCAACTCTGTTGAGTCTATGCCAGAGCTAGCATTTAAAGTGATGATGAACGTTGGTAACCCAGATCGCGCGTTCTCATTCACCCAAATGCCAAACGAAGGTATTGGTCTTGCGCGTCTAGAGTTCATCATCAACCGTATGATTGGTGTGCATCCAAAAGCACTACTAAACATGAACAGCTTGCCACGTGAAATTTCACAAGCAATCCAAGAGCGTATTGCAGGCTATGCCTCACCTGTTGATTTCTACGTTGATAAATTGGTTGAAGGTATCTCAACCCTAGCCGTTGCCTTTATGGATCAGCCAGTTATCGTTCGTATGTCAGATTTCAAATCAAACGAATACGCTAACCTACTAGGTGGTAAGTTATACGAGCCATCAGAAGAAAACCCAATGCTTGGTTTCCGCGGTGCTAGCCGTTATGTCTCTGACAACTTCCGTGATTGCTTTGAGCTTGAGTGTAAAGCACTGAAACGTGTTCGTGATGAGATGGGTCTGACCAATGTTGAGATCATGATCCCATTTGTGCGTACCACTGACGAAGCAGCCCAAGTCATTGAGCTACTTGAAAAGAATGGTCTAAAACGCGGCGAAAACGGTCTACGCGTCATCATGATGTGTGAGCTACCAACCAACGCTCTGTTGGCTGAAGAGTTCCTAGAGCACTTCGATGGTTTCTCAATCGGTTCTAACGATTTGACTCAGCTAACGCTTGGTCTTGATCGTGACTCAGGCATCGTCTCACATCTATTTGATGAGCGTGACCCTGCAGTTAAGAAACTATTGACGATGGCTATTGACGCTTGCCGTAAACAGAACAAATATGTTGGTATCTGTGGTCAAGGTCCATCAGATCATCCAGATCTAGCATTCTGGCTTATGGAGCAAGGCATCAGCTCAGTATCATTGAACCCAGATTCGGTACTAGATACTTGGTTCTTCTTAGCTGGTGAAGAAGCACAGTAAGTCACTGTGTTGAGTGACTATTGTGTTAAGTAACTATATTGACTCACTATGCTAAGTCACAGTATTAAGTTACTGGGGTAATTCACACAGTCATAAAAGATACTACTATTAGGGTCTATTTGATTTTTTCAAATAGACCCTAATATAATGTGTTAAGACATGACTAACTATGCAGGCAATTATGCAGATTTTCCTTGCTCGAAATAACGTACAAGCTGGCCCATATGATTTGGAGCAGCTGAATATCATGCTCGCCTCTGGTGAAGTACTGCTAGATGATTTGATGTGGCATGAAGGCTTGAGCCAATGGCAACGTGTAGGCAATCTCACCAATAACCAAGCGGCTTATAGACCTACTACTAGTGGTCGTTCTGAAAGCAACGATTCCATTATCAACAATGTGACTGTGTTTCCTGAAGACAATGCTAACAGCGCTAGTGGTCAAGAAGACAAATCTGTCTCACTAGATAGGTTGTACGGCAAGCCTGAACGTCCCAAAAGCGTCAAGGCAGACATGACGACCAATCGTCATCAAACGCCGCATAACAATGTATCGTTGAACAAGTCCAATCTCAAAAAGACGGCCACAGACAAAACCGTGGGCAACGTCGTGCTCGCGCCTATTATGTCGCGTGTATTGGCAACGGCGCTCAATGGTTTACTTTATGTCTTAGCCATTTTGCCATTGGTCATGGCATTGACTAAATTAGATGTAGATTATACCAAGTTTCAAAATATCCAAGATATGGACGCCGCTTATCAGTATTCAATGTCGCTAATGGAGAGCCTTCCTAGTAGCACGCTCATGATGTCACAAGTGATGGTGTTTGGACTATTTGCTTTGCAATTGTTATTTATTGCCATGCGCGGCCAATCACTAGGCAAACTGATTACTGGTATTCGAGTGGTGGATCAGACCACGCATCGACTGCCTTCATTCATAAAGCTTATCGGTACGCGTACATTATTACTGTTCATCATTTACAACTTGCTGTTTTCATTTACCAGCTTTTTAGGTTTTGTGATCATTGCCATTCATTACTATATGGCATCAAGAAACCCTCAAAATATCGGCTGGCATGACAAACTTGCCAAAACCTTAGTCGTCAAAGCTGACAGTAGCCAGTTAGAAAAGAAGTCTAAAACGAAGTAAATCTTTTTATACTCGATTATCAATACTGTCTCTACTTTTTCTTGTGGTTACTATAAAAAAGCTGCGTATCATCGCGGCTTTTTTATTTGGCAGAGATTATTTATCTTCTTTTTATATCTTATTGGCAGTACTCGGTGATTAACCTTTGTGTTAATCACCGAGTACTGTTATAATACGGCGCTTTATAAACTAAGCTTTTTTCTTATTATATTTTTAGGAATTAGGGCTTACCTTATAAATCTCCTTGCTATTAACATAGGGTTAATAGCTACTAATCCGTAAGGAGTCATAATGCGACATTACGAACTGGTGTTACTTGTACACCCAGACCAAAGCGACCAAGTGGTCGGCATGGTTGAGCGCTACATCAAGTTAGTTCAAGACAACAACGGTGTTATCCACCGTCTAGAAGATTGGGGCCGTCGTCAACTGGCTTACCCAATCAACAAGATTCACAAAGCTCATTACGTTCTTTTCAACATTGAAACTGACGGCGAGACTTTAGCTGAACTTGAAGAATTATTCCGCTATAACGACGCGATCATTCGTAGTCTAGTTATGCGCCGTGACGAAGCTGTCACTGAAGAGTCGCAGTTAGCCAAGAATGCCGATGAAAAACGCGCACGCAAAGCAACTACTCGTCGTCCAGACAATCGTGAAAACGATAATGACGACAACGACAACAGTGAAGACTAATTAAAGGAGAATACTCATGGCACGTTTCTATCGCCGTCGCAAATTCTGCCGTTTCACTGCTGAAGGCATCACTCACATCGACTATAAAGATGTTGAATTGCTAAAACAGTATATTAGTGATAATGGTAAAATCGTACCTAGCCGTATTACTGGTACATCTACTAAATATCAGCGTCAACTAGCGACTGCTATCAAGCAAGCTCGTTATTTATCGCTACTTCCATACACTGATAACCATCAAGGTTAACCGCTAACTAGGAATGACTCATGCAAATTATTTTGTTACAGCGTATCGTCAACCTTGGTAAACTCGGTGAAACTGTCGATGTAAAACCAGGTTACGGACGTAACTTTCTTATCCCTCAGGGCCGCGCTCTACCTGCTACTAAAGCTAACATTGAAAAGTTCGAAGCACGTCGTGCTGAGCTTGAAGCTGAAGAAGCAAAAGAGATCGCTGTTGCTCAAGAGCGTGCTGATGCACTAACCGACGTTAATGTTATCATGCGTGCTAAATCAGGTGACGAAGGCAAGCTATTTGGCTCTATCGGTACTCGCGATATCGCTGAAGCATTGACTAACTCAGGTCTAGAAGTTGACCGTGCTGAAATCAAGCTACCTGAAGGCACTCTACGTCAAATTGGCGAATACAATGTTGATATTCAGCTACACCATGACGTTACTGCTAGCATCTTAGTTACTATTCTTTCTGAAGATGGTAACAACGAAGATTCAGCTGATGAAGAAGCATCTGAAGAAGACTACTCTGAAGAGTAATTCTTTAGACAGTTAGATTTATTCAAAAAAACCAGCAGCCTTGTGTTGCTGGTTTTTTTATTGTGTACGGTTCTTGATTAATTGTAGACTAGTTTACTGTCGTCTTGCGCAGCGCTATTCTGATAGCTTAAAATTCAATTCAATATTAGTCGGCTAAATATTAGTCGTTTATAAGTTACTTAAAAAAATACTGTCCTAACGGCGATGTTACCTATGTAATGATATAGCAACTATTTGCTACAACTACCTTAAAAATGGTATACCAAACAATAAGATAGTGCCTATATAATCGTCTTTATTATCAACAGCAGGATTGATATTCTGCTGTTTTATTTACAACAGGGCGCACAAGTATGAAAGACAATGAAATATACACTGATGATAAGCTTCTATGTATTCAAGGCAATGATATTTACCTAGAAGGTGAAATTTATACAGTAGGCAGAATCGTCAATGACAAGTACTTCCAACTATTGACGAGTGATAATGACGATCATTGGTATGCCACTCACGACGAACAAGGTATTCATGTGAGTTTTGATACAACGATATCAACCACGCCAAACAAAGCGTTTTTCGATAAAATCGCGTAGTCATGTATAGTTGTTCATTGGCTCAATACCATATCGTATAAATACCGCTTACTCATACCTTGTTTTGGGCTAAAACTTTGATATGAGCATTGCGTTAGACATTATCTCTTATCAGTACAAACTGGTCACTACATGTGGCCAGTTTTTTTGTGCCCTATCCATATAACCTATTCTAATAAAATAGACCTCAATAGTTTCGATGCAATGAAACACTTTGAACAAACGTTGATTTTCTTTTAGAATGGCTTTAATAAACAGTAGTCCGATACAGCCATATTATTTTTCAATATGGCATGGATAGAAATAGCACTATATTTCTGCTGAATATATTTCCTAGTAGCAGCCATTTGCTATAGAATATGCCCCTTCAAAATTTCGTATCGTTATTCATGTTTATAATCAGTTCAAGATGACTCATATAAAAACCTGTGCAAATAAGATTCCTGCCACTATGACATATAGTCTGAGCAGCGCTGATGCCGTATATGATTTATATAAAATTGACTGTATTTGTATTAATAATCCATTAAGTTCTAAACCATATTGAGACAGTGATGATTGTATTTTGGCTTGTACTGACCATTCTTTTTATTATTTTCGCTACTGCAAAACTGAAGTGGCATCCTTTTTTAGTATTGATTCTATCTGCTTTTTTGGTCGCGCTATTTTATCAAGTACCGCTCAATACAGTCGCAAAAACAATCTCTGATGGTTTCGGTGGGATTTTAGGATACATCGGTCTAGTTATTGTGTTTGGTACGATTATTGGTTTAATCCTTGAAAAGACAGGCGCTGCTATCGTAATGGCAGAGTCAGTGATCAAAGTATTGGGACCGCGCTTCCCTACTTTGACCATGTCTATTGTTGGTGCGGTGGTATCAATACCTGTGTTTTGTGACTCCGGCTATATCATCTTGAACTCTCTAAAAGAATCTCTAGCTGAGCGCTTGAACGTCTCAAGTGTGGCGATGAGTATTGCTTTAGCCACTGGTCTATATGCTACCCACACCTTTGTACCACCTACTCCAGGTCCAATCGCGGCGGCGGGCAATTTAGGACTAGAGTCTAACTTGGGTTTGGTCATCATGGTCGGTGTGGTCGTGACTGCCGTGGCGGTACTGGCTGGCTGGTGGTGGTCTAACCGTTTTCTCAATACAGCACCTGACAACATAAACGAGGCTGACGCGCCGGCAGCAGCAATGCCTGAAGGCATGAAAACTCGTGATGATTATAGTCACCTACCGTCAGCGACAATGGCGTTTTTACCTATTATTGTTCCTATTATCCTGATTTGCTTATCTTCTGTTGCTAATTTCCCAAGCGCACCATTTGGCAGTAGCATGGTAGCTGAGATTTTAATATTTATTGGTAACCCATTGACTGCGTTACTTATCGGTTTGTTCTTATCATTCTTCTTAATCAAATCAAGCCAAAAAACGCAAGAAATTAGCGATAGCATCTCACAAGGTTTAGTTGTTGCTGCCCCTATTCTATTGATCACTGGTGCTGGTGGCGCATTTGGTGCCATGTTAAAAGTGACACCAATTGGCGATTATTTGGGTTCAACGCTATCTGCTTTGGGTTTAGGTATCTTCATGCCATTTATCGTTTCTGCTGCGCTAAAAACCGCACAAGGCTCAACCACAGTCGCATTGGTTACGACTTCTGCAATGGTCGCACCTCTTCTAAACCAAATCGGTCTAGACAGTGAGCTTGGTCGGGTATTCTGTGTGATGGCAATTGGTGCCGGTGCCATGACCATCTCACATGCCAATGACAGCTTCTTTTGGATTGTGAGCCAGTTCAGTCGAATGAGCGTGGCACAAGCGTACAAAGCTCATTCAATGGCTACTGGTATCCAAGGTGTGACTAGCATCGTATTTATCTGGTTATTGACGCTAGTATTTATCTAATTCTAAGATTAGCTGTTTTTACAGACGTTTATTTGGCTGTTACTAAGTAAACGTTTTAAAACATGACACCATCGCAATGATCGTGTCATTAAGATATTCAAAGAGAGCCGTATGAAAATTTTGATCGCCCCTGACTCGTTTAAAGAAAGTCTAGAAGCCCTCGATGTCTGCCGTGCCATTCAGTCTGGCTTTAGCCAAGTGTTTCCAGATGCTGATTACAAGCTACTGCCAATGGCAGATGGCGGCGAAGGCACATCAGCAGTGTTGTCTTATGTATTAGGAGGTCACTGGAAAGAAGTCAAAGTACATGATCCATTGATGAGACCTATTACGGCAAAGTACTTACTGTTGCCTGACGCGACTGCGGTAATCGAAGTGGCTCAAGCGTGCGGATTGCATCTACTGACAGCTGATGAGCGTAATCCTGTGATTGCGAGTAGTTATGGTGTGGGTGAGCTGATCGAAGATGCGTTAGCAGAAGGGGCCAAGCGCATCATTATCGGTCTCGGTGGTAGCGCAACCAACGATGCAGGCCTTGGCATACTAATGGCATTAGGTGTGACATTTCATGACATCAATGATAGCTTGCTCACTCATGGTGGCGGTGCACTTGCCAGCCTACATCATATAGACAGCACCAACCTCAATGCCAAGATATTGAATACTGTATTTGAGGTCGCTTGTGATGTGACCAATCCACTCTGTGGTCTGCTGGGTGCAAGCGCAGTATTTGGCCCGCAAAAAGGCGCTAACCCAGAGCAAGTCAATACATTAGATAAAGCACTGAATCACTTTGCAACAATGTGCAACCAGCATGGCTATGAAGACTGTCAACACGTTGAAGGTGCTGGGGCTGCTGGCGGTCTTGGCTATGCGATGATGACATTCTTTGACGCTCAGTTGAAGTCAGGCTTTGATACGGTTTCCGAAGTGGCTCATCTGTCAGAGCATATCGCAGAGGCTGATCTTGTCATCACTGGCGAAGGTAAGCTCGATGCGCAAACCGCCATGGGTAAAGTGGCAGGCGGTATCAGCCAAATCGCTAAGGCTAGCCGTACACCTGTTATCGCTATCTGCGGCAGCGTAGACGGATTAAAGCCTGCGCAGACCAGTCAGTTCGATGTGGTCATGCCGAGTATCCAAAAAGTAGATACGATCGATAATGTGTTAGGCTCTGCTTACAACAATATTGAGACTACTGCTGCTAATATTGCTGCAAGTATTAAGCTGGGCCAAAGCCTAAAGTAGCGCAACGCCCACAAATTCATAGTCTTCTCTAAATATAAAAACGTTAAATGCACCGCTCCTATATACCTGCTAGCGGTGCATTTATTGTTTTCAAAATATCTATAGCCATTTTTTGATATCATCAATGACCGTATGCATTCTATTAGAGAGTACCTGCTGTCGTCTGACTGCCAGATATAGCGTTTCGCTAACGGCAACTGGTAAAGCATGGCTGTTGATGAGCTCAGGCTTTGAGTAAGCAGCTACTGCATGTGCAGGTAAAACCGTAAAGCCTATTCCTCTGCTGACAGGCTCTAAAATCAGACCAATCTGATTCGAAAAGCCCTTTTTCTTAAAATCATTGATATGCTGAAATTGTTCATAGTTGGCAGTCAGTAGCATGCCTGCATGATGGGCACCATCCGGATGATCAATAAATCCAAGCTGGGTAAGCTGCTCCCAGCTCGGCTCGATTGTCGTGGCAGGTGTCACCAGTATCAATGCTTCTTGCGCCATAGGCTTACAGCTAACCGTTTCATTCTCTGAGATATTCGTCATAAAACCAATATCAATCTCATGGTTGGCAAGTGCTTGCTCGATATTTGAGTTGGGTGCAAAACGATAATCAATCACCAGCTGTGGGTGTCGCTGCTGTAGATTTAGAAGCTTTGGATATAGCTTAAGCCCTACACTACCCGGTGACATTAGCCGTACCAACCCTTCATAAGGCGGGTCTTCACCGATACGTTGCTCTAAATTTGATAGACGCTGCAATATCTCGCCTGCTTCTTTATAAAGCTGTTCACCTGCATTGGTCAGTGAGAACTGCTTACCTTGTCGAATCAACAAGTCCGTATCCAACTGCTCTTCTAACTTACGTATGTGCTGACTCACGCCCGACTGCGTCATGTATAAGCGCTCAGCAGTACGCGTAAAATGCCCGACCTCAGCAAGCGTGCAAAAAGTACGTAGCCATGTGATGTTTATCATTACGTTTTATACTTATTTATATAATATTTGATAATTTTACATAATTAACCTGTATTTGTATACTGGCTCCACGTTAAAGAAAACGCACATTAAACAGGAGCACAAACTATGAATAACGTCTATCCAAGAAGCTTTTCGCACATTGGTCTATCAGTCCCAGACCTAGATGCTGCCGTAAAATTTTATACCGAAGTGATGGGTTGGTACACCATCATGGAACCCACTGAGATTGTCGAAGATGACAGTCCAATTGGTGAGATGTGCACTGAAGTATTTGGGGCCGGTTGGGGCAGCTTTCGTATCGCTCACTTGTCTACTGGTGACCGTATCGGTGTTGAGATTTTTGAATTCAAAAATCAAGAGAACCCTGAAAATAACTTTGAATACTGGAAAACAGGCATTTTTCACTTCTGCGTTCAAGATCCAAATGTTGAAGAGTTGGCTGAGCGTATGGTTGCCGCAGGTGGTAAAAAGCGTATGGAAAAACCGCGCTACTACTACCCTAGTGAAAAACCGTATCGCATGATCTATATGGAAGATCCGTTTGGCAACATCGTCGAGATATATAGCCATAGCTACGAGCTTATCTATAGCGAAGGCGCATACTAAATTCAATATGGCTTAATCCTAGTATAAATTTAGCTTATATCTGACTGAAAAACCAATAGCGTACTCATTATCTGAGTGCGTTATTTTTTTGTGGGCTTTCTATGTGCTCCATCTATTATATAGAATATAAGCCATGCTACTATTTGGTTAGCTATATATAAAATTATCAAACCAACCCATTATCAAGGATGATATATGACTCAATTAGGCACCACTCTAGACACGGATAACCTTTTGGTTGTTAGAGAAGACCATAAAGAAACCGATGTGGTCACTCTCACCTTAAACCAACCCAAACAATTCAATACCCTATCCGTAGAAGTGCTGTCTACCATGCAAATAGAGCTAGACAGTATCGCATCAGATGACACGATTAGAATTGTCGTCATTCAAGCGACAGGTAAGGCATTCTGTGCGGGTCATAATCTAAAACAAATGCGAGCACACGACGATGAAGCATTCCATCGTGCCCTATTTCAACAATGCAGCCAGATGATGCTTACCATCAACCGTATGCCGCAAGTCGTTATCGCAAAAGTACAAGGTATTGCCACTGCGGCAGGATGTCAGCTGGTTGCAGCTTGTGACTTGGCCGTTGCCGCTGATGATGCGAAGTTTGCTACATCTGGCATCAACGTAGGGCTTTTCTGCTCTACGCCTGCCGTTGCCGTCAGTCGCAACCTACCTCGCAAGCAAGCGTTTGAGATGCTCATCACGGGAGAATTTATCGATGCGCATACCGCCCTACAATATGGATTGATCAATCGAGTCGCACCAGTAGAGCAACTCGATCAAGCGCTACAGTCATTAATATCAGCGATTACTACAAAATCTTCAGTCGCAGTAAGAACGGGCAAAGATATGTTTTATAAGCAGCTGGGCATGACCCTCAAAGACGCTTATGATTATGCCAGTGACGTGATGACTTGTAATATGATGGCGGGCGATGTGGGCGAAGGCATTGATGCTTTTATTGAAAAGCGCCGAGCGGTATGGAAAGGGTGCTAATAGTCATATAAATAATTAAACTAATTTATTATAAAGCATAAAAAAGCCACGATATTGCTATCATGGCTTTTTTTACTGCTTGGCTAAAGGTGCTGCAAGCAGTCTTTACTCAGCAGCGATGGCAATCATCTCAACCAATAACTCAGGACGTGCCAGTGCTGATTCGCCGCAAGCGCGCGCTGGTGGCTCGATACCTTCAAACCACTCGTCATAAACTTCATTCATAGCTGCAAAATCAGCCATGTCTTTGATCCAAACCGTCACTGAAAGCAGTTTTGATTTGTCGCTGCCCACTTCTTCTAATAACGTTTGGATTTTTTCTAGACATGTCAATGTTTGCGCTTTGATATCGTCTTCTGCATTACCGACCTGACCACATAAGTAAACGGTCTGGTTGTGGACGACGATTCTGCTCATGCGCGGGGTGCTATGTAATTTCTTTATCATGTGATCTACCTTTAATTTATTAATTTAAAATGGTGCTAAATTTGCTAGACGCGCTTTTAATTAGAAAAACGCTGTGCACTAAATGGTGCCAAATCTACCAATGCCGGCTTGTCATGAATCATCTCTTCGACGAGACGCCCTGTCATTGGCCCTAAGGTAAAGCCTTGATGACTGTGACCAAACGCAAACCATAGTTTGTCATGCTTGTCAGCAGGTCCGATGACGGGCTTCATATCTGGCATACAAGGACGTGATCCAGCCCATGCTTCACTTTCAACGGCATCTTCTAATGGCAAGATTTTCTTAGCAAGTTTCAATACGGTTTTTAACTGACCAAAGTTCTTTGGCGCATTCATGGTCGTCATCTCAGCACCAGTCGTGATACGGATACCCTGCTGCATTGGACCCATGACAAAGCCTTTGTCCATATCAAACATACTATGATTGATGGTGTTCTTGTCTGTTACTTTGAAATGCTGATGGTAGCCGCGCATTGGGAATAACGGTAGGTTATATCCCAGTGGTCTGATCAAATCATTGGACCATGGACCTGCTGCAATGACCAATTTATCACTGTAGTAGGTGTCTTTATCAGTAATGACTTTCCAGCCGTCTGCGTCTTTGACGATTTCTTTTACGTCATTCTCTTTGATCGTACCCTGCATGTCTTGGAAGTTTTTTGCATAGGCTTTTACGAGCGAGCTTGGGTTTGACACTTGCCAAGAGTTTTTCCAATGAATCGCACCAACGAACCCTTCAAAATTAGCACTAGGCTCCATGGCTTTGAGTTCTTCAAGGTTCAGTACGTTATGCTCAACACCTTGGTTGCGCGCATCGATGGCTGATACTTGGGCTTCTTTGAACGTCTCTTCCGAGCGATGTAATTGCAACCAACCATCACGAGTAATGAGCTCATCAGCACCAGAGGCGCTGATCATGGTTTGGTGCTCACTGGTACAATGCTCGATCAACGTCTGCCATTCAGATTCAATTTTTTTGACGGATGCTGGCGTAGAGTATTTCCAGTACTGTAATAGCGCTTGGTGATAACGCAAAATAGCTGGTATACGGTAGCGAATATCAGTACCTTGGTTCGGCAACACCCTGATCATCTCTGTCAGCTGACGCGGAAAAGGATGCGTATGAATCGCTTCGCGCTGAATCAATCCTGCATTGCCATACGAGGTCTCTGAACCTGGCAATTTCTTATCTAAGAGTAATACATTTGAGTTATTTTTTTGTAGATGCCACGCGATTGACGTGCCAACCATACCTGCACCGATAACGATCACTTCGTAGCGCATAACCTATCCTTTTCTTAGGGTGTTAATACAGAGTATCAAATATAAGGGTCGAACCGAATTAGGTGCTAATAGTAACGCATTGGGCTAAATATGAAACCCTTATCTGAAAAATATTTTCGCCATTAAATACTTTTGGTTATGCCTTTATTGGTAGAGTATTTTCAAAAGGAATAACTGAGGTATGGTATGGTTATCTGGTTATAAAAATGGGAGGAAATAAGCTAAAAATCAGCACGAATTTCTACTGTAGATCTCATGTGATATAAAAATACGCTCTCCTCCTTTGTCTTATAAAAATAACTTAATTACGCAGTCTCATCAACAGTTACCACCACATTGGATCATCATTATCCATGATAGGCGGTTTTACCGTTTCTACTGTTACCTCGTCGGCAGATAACTCCGCGATGAAGCGTGATGCCATATCAAAGTATCCAGAGTAGCTAGAAAAATAATTCGGCGCGGTCAGATATAACTGTGTCTTTGCACGACTACAGGCCACATAAAACAGTTTACGCTCTTCTTCTAATGCTTCAAAGTCATCCAGCGAGCGGTGATGCGGCGTGATGCCATCTACCAATGAGTTAACAAATACCACTGGCCACTCTAGCCCTTTGGCACTATGAATGGTTGAGATAGTAACTTTGTCATTACTCTGCTCACCATCAGATCGCCCCATGACCGCGACCGAATCATTCGGTGGGTCGAGCGCAAGATTTTCTAAAAAACTATCGAGGCTGGTATGCTCTGTCGCTAAGTTCTTTAACACCCGAAAGTCCTCAGTACGCTCACGCCAGTTGTCTTCAATCAGCTTTAACACAGGAATATAAAAATCAAGAATACGCTCAATGGCTATTTCAACCGATTCCGCTTTCTGGGCGCTGACAAGTGTATGGTACAGCGGTTGTAGCTGTTCACTTTTCTTGGCAAACGGCGCTGCCAATAACGGCTCAAACGCATTGTTGTCAGCAGTGATGGCTTGTGTGAGACGAGTTGCGGTAACTGCGCCTACCCCTTTAAACAAGGTCAATATACGGTGCCACGCAATCGTATCATTCGGGTTGTAAAGTATTTTAACGAACGCCAGCACATCTTTGATATGGCGCCTTTCGATGAATTTGATACCGCCCACCACGATAAAGGGAATATTGCGCGCCATAAACTCCAACTGTACATAATTGGACTGAAAAGACGTACGGCACAACACAGCAAAATCGTTATAGTCAAACTCTGGCTTGAGCGCGATAATTTTATTAGTAATATAACTCGCTTCTTTCGTCTCATCGCTGAGTCGTCGAAATATTGGCTTGTCGCCTGCTACGGGTGCGTCAGAGTGCAACTGCTTTTGATAGCCCAAGGTAATTTGCGCTGACAATGCATTGATGTAGTTTAAAACTGATGGCGTGCTGCGATAATTTTGTTCAAGCTTGATAAGTTTGGCGGCAGGATATGTCTCACCGAACAGCAAAATGTTTTCATAATTGGCACCGCGAAAGGCGTAGATGCTTTGATTGTCATCACCAACGACCATTAGTGACACCGAGTCAGGCTCACAGATCAAATCGATCAGCTGCTTTTGCGGGATATTGGTGTCTTGGTATTCATCAACCATGACATAACCGTACGTGCTTTGGAGACGCTTTCGAAAAGTGTCGTTGGTTTTTAGATGACGCACCACTTGACTAATGATGTCGTCAAAATCATATAAGTGATTGGCGCGTTTATACTCATGGAAGTCGACTGCCAACTGCTCGATGATAGGAATGTGTACCGCGATATCAGGGTAATTACTTTCTATTAAGTCGCGAATATGAATACGCCTGTTTCTAGACGTTGATATGATATTTTGCAGTGTTTTTTTGCGCGGAAAGGCTTGGGTTTTGGTTTGCGCGGGATATTTTTTTTCTTTATGCACCAAATCAATCGCATCTTCGCTATCACTGGTATCCAAAATAGTAAATCGTGGATTGATACCAAGCAGCCCAGAATACTGACGTAGCAGCATATTGCAAAACGAATGGAACGTGCCACTCGTGATGCTGTTTAATGCCTTGTCTGTTGGTAATTTATCTTCAGCTAGCTCTTCGTTTGTTAGCCTACTTGCCAGCAAAGACTTAGCGCGATCTTTGATTTCATTCGCGGCTTTACGAGTGAATGTCAGTAGTAATATCTCTTTGGGCGATACCCCGTTTTCGAGCAAGTAACTGGTACGATAGGTCAAGGTTTTGGTTTTGCCAGAGCCTGCGCCCGCAATGACCAACACTTTACCTTCGGTGGTAGTGGCTGCCATAAGCTGATCGGGATTTAACTCGCTGGCATAGTCAACCGTTAATCCTAAATGACTATCTAACCGTTGAGCGAGAAGCTTGGTATTTTTGACATCACTGGTATGAATTAAATTTGCCTCTAGCTTTTTTATGGCCTGCTCAAGTCGAGCAAGCTTAGACTTCATCTCAAGGAAGTTTTGCGGATATTTATAGCGCTGTGTATCAAAGATCGAGATTGTCATCGTCAGATATTGCCTTACGTCTTATTTTGGTGCGAACTGATTGTTTTTTGGTCAGCTTTTTATCGCTGTGATATCAGGCTATAGAATCAGTATTAGTTGTTAAGTCAAACACCACACAAGTGCTTCATCGTCTTGTGCTTTAGGGTAATGTTTGTATCAGATAGCTTACCATACTAAAAAGTCTTGAATAACCGCGCAAAAGTAATGCTTACCACTCATATAAGCTGCCCGACTCGTTTATGGACGCTCTATGTATACGAACCTAGCCATCGAGCAAGCTGTCATTGGCAGGCAAAAACCTTAGCATATAAAGTAACAACCTCACCCCTATTCAGGTAAATTTGCTACAATGTGCCCAATTTTGATTGACTATCTGACTGCTGTTCTAAATGCCTATTTTAAACGCGCTTCGTTTCGTACAGGTGAGGTTTTAGGCTTACGCCATAATCAGTCTGATAGTCACTACATACCAACTATTTTTATTAATACATTGAGAGAATGTTATGGGTTTTAATTGCGGCATCGTCGGCCTACCAAACGTGGGTAAATCCACCTTATTTAATGCATTAACCAAAGCGGGTATTGCCGCGGAAAACTTTCCATTTTGTACCAAAGATCCCAATACTGGTATCGTACCAGTACCTGACCCACGCCTAAAGCAACTGGCTGATATCGTCAATCCTGAGCGCGTGATGCCTACGACGATGGAGTTTGTCGATATTGCAGGGCTGGTCGCAGGCGCCTCAAAAGGTGAAGGTATGGGCAACCAGTTCCTAGCCAATATCCGTGAGACTGATGCGATTGCTCACGTCGTTCGCTGTTTTGACGATGACAACGTGGTACACGTTGATGGTCGCGTCAGCCCGATTGATGATATTGAAACCATCAATACTGAGCTGGCTTTAGCCGACTTAGAAGCCGTTGAACGCGCTATCCTTAACTTGACCAAGAAAGCCAAGGGCGGTGACAAAGACGCCAGTGCCATGCTTGATGTGTTCAAAAAGATTGAGCCATTATTAGCAGAAGGTAAAGCGGCACGTGCGGCTACTCTAGATGCTGATGAGAAAAAACTGATCAGAAGCTACGGTTTAATCACCCTAAAGCCTACCATGTATATCGCGAACGTTGCTGAAGATGGTTTTGAAAACAACCCATACCTCGATGCGGTGCGCGACTATGCCACTGGTGAAGACTCTATCGTCATTGCCCTATGCAACCAAATCGAAGCTGAAATTGCTCAGCTGGACGAAGAAGATAAGAAAGACTTCTTAGCTGAGATGGATATGGAAGAGGCCGGTCTTGACCAAGTCATCCGCGGTGGTTACGACTTACTTGATATGCAGACCTACTTCACAGCTGGCGTAAAAGAAGTGCGCGCATGGACAGTAGCCATTGGCGCAACCGCACCGCAAGCAGCAGGCGTGATCCACACTGATTTTGAGCGTGGTTTTATTCGTGCCGAAGTCATTGCCTATGATGATTTCATCGAACATAATGGTGAGAAAGGCGCTGCCGCTGCTGGTAAATCACGTCTAGAAGGCAAAACTTATATCGTGCAAGATGGCGATGTCATGCACTTTAGATTTAACGTGTAGCTGTAGATAGTCACTACTGTTTAGTCGCTAACAAGCCGATGCTGGATATTTTCCAGCATCGGCTTTATTTTATTACTTAATTGTTATAATATAACATATCTTTTTTGTCTTACTCTAGGATTATATTGTGATCAATTCTTTTACTTTTTCCAAATTCGCAAGCGCTGCTCTAGTAAGCAGTGTTATGACAGTTTCACTGTTAGGTTGCCAGCCCAAAACAGACAGTGAACCAGTAGCATCTGAAGATGTAACAACCACAGACAGTCATGCAGGACACGATGAACATGCTCATGAAGAGCATGACCACGAAGCACATGATGATATGGAACACGATCATGAAGGACATGACCATGAAAGCCATAGTGACATGGATGTTCACGAAGGACATGAGCATGCAGGTCACGACCATTCTGAGCACGCCAGCAACAGCATAACGTTCACCTGTGAGCCAGCTGCTACTATCGGTGTCTCTTATCATAATGATGTTACGCCGCAGACAGCACATCTGCTTATCGATGGTATTGAGTACGATTTGTCAGCGGCTTCTGATAGCAATGTGAATACGGATAAAGCTACCTACACCAGTGATATTGGCTTAGATAACGATCATGGTATTATCTGGCAAGTAAATGGTGACAGTGCGACATTGCTAAACAAAACATTAGACAGTAACGTGGCTATCGAAGAGGAAGACGTACTTTTTGACTGTCAGAAGTTTTAATATAGTCCGTTCAATATCTATTAGTTATAAAGGCGGCGAGTGACAGTGCTATTATGAGTCAGTTAAAATAAGTCAGCTAGGCGAAACTGAGACTCTATCCACTGTATAAATAATGGACTATAGCTGTACCAAGAGCGCTATTTTGCTATGCTAGAGGCTCCCTTGGTTTCGGATGTTTTAGTATGCTAAGTACCTCTCCCTCTTTGCTGTCTTCTACCACGCAATGGTCTCATCTTCTCAACTCGCAACGTCTTGGCGCTGCCAAAAAGCCTAACGCAAATACCAGTACACGCTCTCAGTTCCATAAAGACTACGATAGGTTGGTATTTTCTCACTCATTTCGTCAGTTAAACCAAAAAACCCAAGTCCATCCTTTGACCAATCAACTGGGCATTCATACCCGCCTCACCCATTCACTTGAGGTCTCCTCTATTGGGCGCTCCTTGGGCATGATGGCAGCAGAAAAACTCCATGATAAGTTGGGCAGTGGTCTACCAGCAGGCGTCTCACCATATGATGTTGGGGTGATAGTACAGGCCGCCTGTCTCGCTCATGATATTGGCAACCCGCCCTTTGGCCATGCTGGAGAGTACGCCATTCGTGATTGGTTTAGGCAGCCTGAACCGCAAGCGATTTTGCAAAATTTAAGCAGCAACGAGCGATTGGACTTACTGGCCTACGAAGGCAATGCTCAAGGGTTTCGACTTTTAGTACGTAATGAGCATCATCCTGATAAAGGCGGTATGCGTCTCACCTGCGCAACGCTAGGCGCTTTTATGAAGTATCCTTGGCTCGCCACTCACAGCAATGAAACTAATGATAAAAACCACAATATACAGAAGTTCGGCTGCTTTTATAGTGAGGCTGCTCAGTTAGAGGAGCTGGCAGCATGTTTACAGCTGCCGCGTGCCACACAACACGATGGGTTTACTCGTCATCCTTTAGCCTACTTATTAGAAGCGGCAGACGACATCTGCTATGCCCTAATTGATTTAGAAGATGGCATTAATCTCAATATGCTCACGTATCATGAGGTTGCCACGATATTTTATGAATTGATTGGTGAGCGTCCTGATAGCGTCAGCCTGCCCGCGCACATGTCTGTTAGGCAGAGCCTCGCATCATTGCGATCACGCGCTATGATGCGTTTGGTTAATACAGTCACCGATGCTTTTGTCGCCAACAGTGCAGCGTTGCTGGCTGGTACACTGCAAGGCAGCTTGTTTGCTCACTGTGATACTAGCGTACAAAACGGTATCTTGCAGGCCAAGCAATTAGCGCGTGAAAAGATATTCAATCACCCAAGCAAAGTCAGAATGGAGCTGATGGCCAATCAATGTCTGCATCGCCTGATGGATGCTTTTGTGCCATTGGCTTGGACAGGCTCTCAAGTAGACAGCTTATCATCGATGTCTTTTGAGCAGCAGCGTCTACTGAGCTTGCTACGGCCACATTTTGACGAACATCGCCGCGTGTTATCAGACGATATTTATGACAATATATTGAATATTTTAGATTTTATTACAGGTATGAATGACCACGAGGCTTATCGATTGGCGCAAGAACTGCAGGGCCATTGGGGTACCGTGGTTTAAAAAACTAGGTACAGGTCTAGTAAATTCACACGAATTGCGCATTTTGGTCGTATTTATGCGTTGAAATGAGTATGATAAACACTTATCGGACAATTTTGAAATATTATGAGCAGTCGCGAACAAAAGAAACTTCAAACTCGGCACGCTTTTTTTAACGCCGTACTCGATCTATGTATGACAGGGCAATCTTTTAGCTCTATTAGCCTCAGGCAAGTCACCCGCGAGGTTGGCGTAGTGCCGACTGCGTTTTATCGTCATTTTGATGATATGGAGTCACTAGGGCGCGCCTTAGTCATCGAGGAGCTGGGCGGTACACTAGCCGCGCTTAGCGATAGTCTACAAATCGGACGCAAACGTAGTTTTGATCGTCAAATAGCCAAGAGCATTCAGCTGTTTTTGTATATGGTCAGCGACCAGCCTTATTACTGGCAGTTTTTGGTCAGTGAGCGTTATGGCGGTTCAGAAGCGGTACGCAAAGCTATTAATGAGTTAGTAAAAAAGCATGCCCAAAGCTTAGCAGATGATTTGGCGTTACAGCCAGCGTTTACGCATATCAATGCTTATGACCGCCGTTTGCTGGCTGAGGCTGGCGTAAATATGTTCTTTTCTTGGATTATCGACTGGTTGGAGTTGACCTATACTGAAGACCACGATGACGAGATCGATCTAAATGAAATCGAAGAGAATAAGCAGTTGATGCTCCATAATTGTACTCGTCAAGCACAGATGTTGTTTTATGGTGCTTATAATTGGAAATCGAGTGAAGAGACTCGCCTGCGAGATTGATGAGTCACTCACGATGATTCACTAAAAACTCGGACGAAAAGCCCATAGTCGCTGTCCAACCACTTTGATTTCTTTGGGCGTGTCGCTATTGGTATTACTACCATCAGTACCGTTTGGGGTTTGGTTATTATTTGACCGCTGGCTGTCGTTCACTGCGGTCTTACTGATTAAAACGGTAGCAAAGCGCTGTCTACCCCGTCCATTATCAGTAACAACATTGTCACTTGCTGTGATAAGCGCCATAAAAGCCTGACTGTCAACTGCTAGCAACGGGGCTATCGCTTGACGCTGTGTATCATCTACGTCGCTCAGATTTGTCAGCTGCCATATCTCATCGATAGAGGTCAATGCTTGTCTTGCGCGCGCGTCGACCAATCCTTGCATCTGCTGGCTGGTTGCACCATCAATCAGTGCTGCTAACAATACTGGGCTGGCAGCATTGATGTTGATAGGCACGTAATAAGGAACCGCAGTCAGATAAGGTCGCATGGTCGCTAATGCCTCAGCACTTACCCCTTGCACTTCTTGTAACTGATCAATACTGACAAAAGGTTGATTAGGTAAAGCGCCATTTGCAGTGCCGCTTGGCTGCTGGGCGTATACTGTGCTTTCATCACCACCATCTTGATAGACATCGCTGTCCGCGTCTTGCCAATCAAGTACCGCAATAGCAATATCTGTCTCTAGGTTTAGTTCAGTCAATAATCGTTGAAAGACTGCCAGTGCAGCCGTATTAACCGCACCGCCTTGATACAAATTATTGATATTAAAACGACCCGCCTCATCGCGTAACTCAATGCTGACACTATGGTTCGCCAATGTGTAAGGCGGAATTGGCTGTGCCCAAATGTCTCGCTCACTATCGGTATCGTTAAGCTGACTATCCGCGCGAATCATCGTCACTGCCAACTGTTGACCAGCATCGATATCTTGCAATAGCTGATTTTGATCAAACAATAAGCCGCTACGCCTAATAGCGACCTTTTGACTGGCCAGCATCGCTCCTGCAACCACGGTAATACTCACGACCAATAGCAAGATCGTGAGCAGCGCCACACCGCGCTGAGCGTTCACTGTTATTGACATATATAGCCTTTATTGCTCGGCAAGTGATGCCTATTATATACCACCCTCTCAATTACCATTTTCTATACTGCCATTATCTGTATTGCTGCTACCATTACTATCACTACCACTATCGTTATTATTACCCTCAGGATTGTTAGTCACGCTTGGCGTACTTTGTGGTATCGGCTGCGGAGTAAGCGCCCACTGCCACGTGATTGGCATATCTTGATACGTAAAATTAATAGAAACACCTTTTGGGAGCAGAATAGCATCGGGCTCACTACTCTCGGTATTTGCTGTCTGTCCCAAGGCGGTATTGATAGTAGTGCTACTACTATTGATATCATCACTTGGAAATTTAGGGCTTAGCTCTGGTAGATAGGCTTGCCAACGTCCTGCGCTAATATCCTCTAATAGCACGCTGTCTAAGCTAACGCTATTGCTTCCATTTTCTAGACTAGTGTACTGCCGACGTATTAAGCGCCCATCTGCAAATACATACTCGATATGCTGGATACTCGTGCTGCTTTGATAGCGTGGGTCAGGATCAGCAAAACGTACAAAGCTGATGTGCTCACTATCTACCTTCATAAAAGGCTCAGGTACTGTTTCGCTGGTTTGCTCGCCTGCTGGACTGGTACTATCTGTACGGTTATTTGTAGGCACAGCAACACTGACGTTTGGATCGCTAAGCGCTTGATAAGGGACTACTTGTGCCATATCTTGTTGCAGCTGTAAATAAGCATACTGTAGTACAGCCAAGTTATCCGCATGGGTTTGGGCGCGTTCACGAGCGCGGTTGACACTATCAAATACTTGCCAGCCTGCGACTGCTAGCATCGCGAATATCGCCATAGCAACCATCAGCTCGAGCAGTGTAAATCCACGCTGTCGCTTCACAGGCCATCTCCTGCTTGCCGGGTATTATCACCACCCACGTTATTAAAGTCTAAGCTTGCCGTATTTTGCTCAGCATTACTTAGCATGACACTAATATCAGTGACCGAGGTACGCGTTTGTCCATCTATGATAGGTGCCACCGATATATTAACTTCTTTTAGAGCAGGTGTGATGGCATCGCCAACTGTCATCACTATTTGCCAGTCACGACCTTGAGCATTCACGGTTTGAGTACGATTGGCGGTCAGCCATGTCTCTTGGATTCGTAAGTCAGCAGCGGCATTTTGCGCCACAAAATGAGCAAGCGTACGGGTACGCAATATATCAACCGATCTTAAATACGCACTGCTGGCACGGCTGGCTGCTACTGCTACTACTGCCAAGATAGCTAAAGCAACCATAACTTCGATTAACGTAAAGCCACTCTCACGTTTAGCATTAATTGCTCTCGGCTTATTCATCGTTTTGGGACTGTTAGATCGTTTGCTCACTATAGCCCCTGCCCTATCATCATACTACCATCAGGCATAATGGTAATCACCTCCCCTACTAGTCGCGAGTCATGGATGACTTCAATGGTAACTGGTGTCGCCTGTCCCGTACCAAACCATAATATCTGCGGTACGGTTTGATCACTAAACCAAGGTTGTAGCGACTGCGTCTGTCCTGTATTTGCCAGATTGATAGCGTCCAAACTTTGGACTCTGATACTGACACCAGCAGGCAGTTCAGGCAAGCTCACTTCTGACTCAAGATCCCAGCTCGGTGTTGGCTGCTGCTCTCCAATGAAGCCTGACATACCGCCCAGATCTGCAGACAGCTCCATCGAATTTTTGGACTGGCTGTCGAAATTACCTGATAGGTTGCCTGATACGCTATCAGCAGTTTGATAAGCGATATAGGGATTTGACAAGGTAACGATGACGGGCTCTATTTGACCTTGATTATCTGCTTGTAGACGTAAACCCATTGGCTGCATACGCTCAGCTGATAGTAGACGAACGTAGCTCAAGGAGTCGGTAAGGTGCTCATAAAAGGCGCGGTTTTTTCGGGATTCGCTACTCCCAACAGACAGACTCATCATGCCAGCAAATATAGACAAAATAACCACCACTACTACGATTTCAACCAGCGTAAAGCCAGTCTGCGTGGTCTTATATATCGATAAAGGAGATAATGAGTCACAAACAGCTGTAGGAGCACCGCTGTAGTTAGGGTTGGTAGCTATCGTACCGAAGTGGGTTAAACGTGAGGTTTGACTGATTAAGGCTAAAGGGCGAGTGGCCACTGAGCTGGACTGAGTCTTGACAGTGACCGGCATATCGCACCTATAGAGCCTATAATTCATTTATATATGTAGGGTAATAGATTTTGCTTTTATAAACGCTAAAAAGAGACATTTTAATGTGTTGCCATATCGGGTATGGCAACACAGAAATGACGTCATTAATGGTAGCCAAAATAATAAATCATAGACCGTTTAATAATTGGTATTGCGATGCTCTTCTGACTCAGTGTCGATCTGCTCTACTAGCTCTTGCATGTCTTCATCCATCACCTCATCATCCTCAGCGGGATAATGACTAGGCAACTCTAGCATTTGTTGAACAAAAGCGTAACGCAAGGTATCACGGCGACCTAAATAACGCTGATAAAAACTTGAATTTAGCAGCCCTGCACCGCCTTGACCCATTGCCCAAATAGACGACAAATAGTCACGTGTGCTCAAACTACTGTGTTCGTCTTTTAAGTAAGCACTAATAATATCAATCAAGCGCTTCATACGTTGGCGGCGAATATCATATAACTCACCAAACAAGCGATTGAGACCAGTAACTGATGCAGCAAGACGCTCTTCGATTTGATTCAGTAGCATGGCTTTTTGTGGATTAAATAACTGCTGAAAAATCATGCGGGCAACACCTGCTGATGGGCAGTCATCGATACGGTTGATATCGAACAGCTGCTCTTCATAACGAATAATAATACGTAGGTAGAGCTCATCTTTACTAGAAAAATGCTTATATAGCGTGCCTTTGGCCAAGTCTAGCTGATCTGCCAAACTGTCCAACGTAATATCACCATCGCCTGACTCAAGTAGCAATTGCTCTGCCATCGCTAAGATATTCTCTTCTCGTGCCTTGAACTGATGCTGACGACTCATAATCTCTCCTAAAACATGACAAGATTAAGCATACAACCATCATTCACAGCAGTATAGGTAGTAAGCGTTTAATGCTATACCAAAACTGCTAAAGCTCTACAACGGGGAATATGCTTATGTTTGCTGACATAGTTATCGGTAGTCATGTGATTATATTTATTGTGATAAATACTTAGGGGGATTGAACCACAAGACTATCGAATAAATGACTGATTGGTCATAGCATAACCATTTTAGTGGTACTGTGCCAGTAAATTTTCAAAGTTTTTTGCCGTCAATGCACCTACTTCTTCTGCACTACAACCATACATGTCTGCGATGCAGCTCGCCACGTAGGGCACATACGCAGGCTCATTGGGTCTACCGCGTTTGGGGACTGGCGCCAAGTACGGACTATCAGTTTCGATTAATATTCTATCTCTTGGCATTTGTTTAGCAGCATCCTTGATATCTTGCGCGCTCTTAAAACTCACGATACCTGAGAATGAGATATAAAAACCCAGATCCAACGCACGCTTTGCGGTCTCCCAGTCTTCAGTAAAACAATGAATGATGCCATGCTCAGCGCCCTCACTTTTTAGGATATCTATCGTATCCTCTTTTGCATCGCGCATATGGATCACAAGCGGTTTTTTTAACTGTTGACTGGCATGAACATGGCGCGCAAGGCTGGCTTGCTGCTCTTTTTTATTTTCTGTTGACCAATAGTAGTCAAGACCCGTTTCTCCTATTGCCCATACGTGATCAGCCTTTGCAGTTTCTATTAGACGCTCGACTGTCGCTGATTGCAAGACACCAATATCTTCACAGGGATGAATACCCACACTCATCCCTAAATTGAGTGTCTCATCGCCATAGGTACTAACAATATTTGCAATCTCATCATATTCCGCAAAATCACACATAATTGCCATCGCACGCGTCACATTGGCAGCTTTCATGGCATCAATTGCGCCTGTCAGTTGACCATCATACTTGGTTAGATCTAAGCGGTTTAGGTGGCAATGTGTATCTGTAAACATAAATAATCTCGTTATTGGAAGCGTATCGGTGAAAACTATGCAATAAAAACTATGCAAATTAAAAATTCGTTAGTATCTTAATTGTTCTATCAATGATGGTTTTCAAGTAGTGGATGATTTTCGAGCGGCGTAAGTTCAAGCCAAGCAGCGTAAGTGCAGCTACGTGCAACGGAAAATAGACTTACGCGCGGCTGGGTATTTAATGAGCGTATTTTCAATTAACGTATGGTGCCTACCGTTAATGCAGCGGCACCACCCGCATGACTTCTTCTATCGTTGTCACCCCTTCGCTAATGCGTTTAGCACCTGAGAGACGCAGTGGCTGCACACCTTCACGGTACGCTTGCTGTTTGAGCACATCCAAGTTTGCATCAGCGGCGACCAATTTTTTCAATTCATTAGATAATGGCATAATCTCGTAGAGGCCAACTCGGCCCTGATAGCCTGTATGGCGGCAGTGCTCACAGCCCTGCGCCATATAAATCTGCGCAGGTACTGCTGCACGCCATGGTTGGACCAACTCTTGCCATTGAATGGCGATTTCGCTATCTGGTGTCACGTCTACTGCTTGCTTGCAATGCGAGCATAGCGTACGTAGCAATCGCTGTGCCATAACCCCTAGTATCGTCGCTGACGTCAAAAACGGCTGGATACCGAGATCATGCAGACGAGTGAGTGAGCTTGGTGCATCGTTGGTGTGAAGCGTCGAGAGTACCAAATGCCCTGTTAGTGAAGCCTGCACGGCCATATTTGCCGTTTCGGCATCCCGAATCTCTCCCACCATAATAATGTCAGGATCCTGACGCATCAACGAGCGAATACCATCAGCAAAGTACAGATCAACTCCTGGATTGACCTGCATTTGGTTAAATGCAGGCTCTATCATCTCAATCGGATCTTCAATCGTACAGACATTGACTTGCTCAGTGGCCAGTTGCTTGAGCGTGCTATAAAGAGTCGTGGTCTTACCTGAGCCTGTCGGGCCCGTGACTAGAATAATACCATTAGGGTTCGCAGTCAGCTGATGCCAAGTCTCAAGCTGCTTGCCTGAGAGACCGAGCTGAGCAAATGAGCGTACGAGTACTTCAGGATCAAATACCCGCATGACCAGCTTTTCACCAAAAGCAGTGGGCATGGTTGAGAGACGTAACTCAGTCTCCAATCCTTTTGGTGTACGGGTTTTTAAGCGACCATCTTGGGGTTTGCGTTTTTCTGCGACGTTGAGACGCCCCAAAATTTTGATACGTGCTGTCACTGCCACGATGATCGCAAGCGGCATCTCATACACAGTATGCAGCACGCCATCGATACGGAACCGCACTTTTCCCGTTTCACGGCGTGGCTCTAAATGGATGTCACTGGCGCGCTGCTCAAAGGCATATTGCAACAGCCAATCAACGACTCTGACAATATGCTGATCATTGGCATCAGGATTGGTATTGTCACCCAACTGCAATAACGCTTCGACGTTAGTGACATCAGCCGCGGCGCGTTTGTGAACACTGTTTGCCCCAGCGATCGCTTGCGTGACTTGATAGAACTCCTGACGGTAGCGATTGATTTGGTCAGGACTAATATAAACCGTGCGATAGTTCTTTAATTTAATCAGCTTTTCAATACTGGAGTGCCAATCGGTATAAAAAGGCTGGTCGGTACCGATGACTACCTCATCTAGAGTAACCTCTATCGGCAAAATATGCTGTGAGCGCGCGTACTCAAATGACATCAGCTGCGTGACGGCAGGCACATCAATCTTGAGCGGGTCGATACGGACCAGTGGCACGCCCGCTTTTGATGCTAGCCACTGATTTAACCATGCCAGCGTCAGTTTACTTTCAGCGCTAGTGTCTGCTGCATGACCATTCGGCAACCCAAACTCACTAATCGTCAGCAGTGGATGCTGCGTTTTATCACGGCGACTGGTAATCACTAGATTGTAGCTGCGCTGATCAATGACTTTATCTGCCAATAATTCATCTAGGCACCAACGCAAATCAATCACTATCGAATAATTTTGAGCAGACATATTTTTCTTCTTCTATTATGGTTAAATGGTCTCTTATCAGACAAGGCATCAACTCATACGAGCGCTATTGCCACCACTGATGTTATTTGTAGCTGCCCTGACGCTATTAGCCTAAAGCCCACATCAACAGACTTATAACGCATCACAAATGATGCATCCACCTCTTGACGACGATAAGCTGGACGCGGGTCTTGAGCGATTAGCGCTTTGATAGCATCGATATCAGAGACTACCAGCTGGCTTTGTATCTGACGAAGTGTTGCAGCTACTGTAGCATTTCTGGATGCACTTTTTATATGGCTACTTATGTGGTTACTTATATGAGTACTGCCCTCGTCACTATCGTTGATACCAGCTGGCTCTTTAGTGCTCACTAGCAGCATAAATTGCTCGTAAGCATGCTCGGTCATAATCACGTCTAGCAGCGTTGGCGCAGCGGGTGCAAATCCGCTTTGTGCCTGTATGAGTGCATCGCTATAGGACACATACGGCTTTATATCAATAATTGGGGTACCGTCTATCATATCAGCACCTTTAATGATAAGTAGTATACGACCTTGTATCACCTCTACACGCTCAAATTTAACGACAGATAACCCCAATGTTGATGGTCGATACATACTACGACTGGCAAACACCCCTATCTTTTGGTTACCACCCAATCTTGGAGGGCGCACTTGTGCTCGAAAGTTACTATCCGCTTGATGGTTGTCATTATATCCAAAATTTTTGTATCGATAATTATGATGAAACTGCCAACTGATCCATATATGACTAAAAGCATCTAAACCCTCAAACGCGGCTGGCGTATCATAAGGCGCGACCATTTCAATAGCGCTGGTCAGCGCGACCAAATTTGGCTGGCGCGGTGCCCCAAACTTTTGTGAAAGCGGTGCGCGGTGGTAGCCAATGATAGGCGATTGATGATAACCAACTAAAGGCATATTGCCATCAGACATAAGCCTGCTCCATAATAGCTGACTGTCTTTTTAGACAGTTCTATCAAATGATACAAAATTACTCACTAACGATATTCCATTTTATCATGCTAGAAGGTAACGGCTAGACGGATTTTTATTTTAAAGTTTGGTATTATGAGCAATCATTTTGATGAGAGTCTTTTTCATTTGTACTCTCTGATACTTATTTGTAAAGGCTATTGGCATTAATTGTGAATGGGTATACGAAATACAATATAGGCTACCTTCTCTTTTATAGAGACTGATAGGCCAGATTTATTATTAAACCTTCGTTACTTACGTTTTAATAATCAGTATTTTCGATAACTATTAGAATACTGGTAGGTTTTTATATTTTTTAATCTATCATTGAAAATTTTGATTTAATACGTATTTAAACGTGACGACACCGACAGCAACTTATTAATTAACGAGGACTTTATGTCAAAACTTCGCACCGAAACGGTCACAGAGGTTCATCACTGGAATGACTCTCTATTTAGCATCAAAACCACTCGTGACGATGGCTTACGCTTTCGTAATGGCGAATTTGCGATGATTGGACTTGTTGTCGATGGTAAACCATTGCTACGTGCTTACTCGATTGCCAGTCCTAACTACGAAGACCAACTAGAGTTCTTTTCTATCAAAGTTCAAGACGGTCCATTGACGTCACGCTTACAGCATATCAAAGTGGGCGATGAGTTATTGGTCAGCAAAAAACCCACCGGCACATTGGTACTAGATGACCTATTGCCTGGCAAGCATCTATATATGCTATCGACAGGTACTGGGCTTGCACCATTCTTAGCGTTAGCACGTGATCCTGAAGTTTATGAACGCTTTGATAAAATCATCTTAGTACATGGCGTCCGTCATGCTCATGACTTGGCTTATCGTGATATGTTCGAAAACGAGCTGCCTAATGATGAGATATTTGGTGAATGGTACCGCGAAAAATTCATCTACTACCCGACTGTTACTCGTGAAGAGTTTAAGAATCAGGGACGTGTCACAGACTTAATGAAGTCAGGTAAACTGTTTGAAGATATTGGCTTGCCACCGATGAATAAAGACGATGACCGTGTCATGTTATGTGGTAGCATGCCGTTCAATGCTGAGGTTTCAGAGATTCTAGATGGCTTTGGTCTTACTGTTTCACCACGTATGGGTGTACAGGCTGACTATGCCGTTGAGCGTGCCTTTGTCGGTTAGATTGAGAGTAATTCAGGGAATAGAAAATTATCTAAAATAATTCTTGACGCCTGCAAATAGGCTGCTATAATACGCAGCCTATACAGTCAACACTGTAGCCAAATTCGATAATAGTTGTAATAAACATTATCTCCTAACATGCCAGTGTGATGGAATTGGTAGACATGACGGATTCAAAATCCGTTGCCTTTAAAAGCGTGTCGGTTCGAGTCCGACCACTGGTACCAATATATAGTTCTATAGCTACTTATAGAGCCGTCAAAGCCCCTGATATCAGGGGCTTTGTTGTATCTGGCGTTCCATACCGTCCCATGAATCTATCCTAATCCATGCATCTGATGTACACTACTATGTACACTGGTTTTTTAAATGTACATTGGGGTGTTAGTCATGGAAGCACGCAAGCCAATCAGCTCTGATCGAAGCATAAGTAGTCATAAAGCCGATGACAAGGAATACCTAGTCTCTGTAAAAAATCATCCTATGCTTTATCTCATGGTCAGACCTAATGGCACTAAGTCTTGGGTTTACCGCTATCTGTCCCCTACTCATTCAAAAAACAAACGTATATCGCTTGGTGTATATCCAAACGTATCGTTTTCACGTGCCTGTGAAATTTGGCGTGACTATGAAGAGCTACTAAGCCGTAGCATTGACCCCAAAAGCCATCGTGAAGAATTAAAGAAAAGTCTTATTAGTAAAACTAAAAACTCCTTTAATCATTTTGCTTGGGAGTATTTTGAAGGACTAGAGCAGACTCAAAAAGGTAATACGTTAATTCGTAAGAAAGGTCGTTTAAAGCTTATATGCTCCTATATTGGTAATGAACCTATTAGTGACATTGGTTCACCTAGAATGCTCGAAGTATTACTAGACATCCAAGCTAACTCATTAAATAAAGCTGGCAAGCCCACAGATAAGGCTGAACGCTGTGCAAGCATCGCTAGCGATGTATTCATCTATGCGGGAGCTCGTGGATTCTGTAGCAGCAATCCTGCGGCACTTATTAAAAGTCAATTAGCTAAGTCTAGCTATGGTCATCGTCCTGCCATTACTAAGCCTAAAGATTTGGCTAAACTGTTGCGAGCTGTTGAAACAATAGAAGGCGATCCAAACACAATTAACTCCCTTAGGCTATTGGCATTACTATTCGTACGTAACGGTGATCTACGCCGTATGAGGTGGGTCGATATTGATCTAGAGGCTGGTAGATGGCAATTAAAGCCATTAAAAGGCCAAGGCAAAGTTAACATGGTTAAAGATATGGTGGTTCCCCTACCTGATCAAGCCTTATCTATATTGCGTGAGCAGCATAAGATAAATGGACATACTGAATATGTCTTCTTTAGTCAGACGGCAAAAAAGCACCAGATCATCTCTGAAAATACAGCAAACAAACGCCTCAAGGATTTAGGCTATCAAAACATACATTGTGCTCATGGCTTTAGAGCGACAGCAAAGACACTCTTACAAGAGCAGCTAAAATACCCTCTTGTGCTTGTAGAGATGGCATTGGGTCATACCACTAAAGATCCTAATGGAAGCGCTTACGGTCGATTTGAGTACATTGATGATCGTAGCGATATGATGCAGAAGTGGGCTGACTATTTAGATGCTTTACGAGAAGGTAGAGATACAGCAGAGTTTAGAGCGGATGCGCAAACCAAAGCTGACCACGCTACTCAGTTGCAGGCTTTGATTGATCAGTTAGGAGAAGATAAGGTTTTAGAGCTTCTCAAAAATAAAGCTTAAATCGATACTTACTACAATACTAAATTAAAGTGAAAAATATACTATGTTAGAAAAAGGCCTTTTTAGGCCTTTTTTCTTTTTTGCATCATTGACATGACTCAAATTAAAGATTATAGTTGCTTCATATCTTTTATTGCATCATTCTCATGCACTAAATTTTTAGCTATATTTTTTTAGTGTGTATAGCAAGTTTGCTATACACACTCTTAACTACTGGATACTGTCTAATGATTAAAACTATCAAAAAAATGCTCAAACGTAATAAGCTTGATCAGGACCATTGGCGCTCTATCACTAGATATGAAGTAAATGTAAATATCAGTATCTTAGACGATATCAAATTTCCTGAAGATATTTACGATATCGCTTTATTGCAGAAAGGTAATGACGTGCCTAATGAAGTATTAAATTACCTCTTAACAAACAATGAGCAGTATAAGCATTTTTTTAATCGTACAAGCAACAAGAAGGCTATTGTAATAGACGCCTACCCAGAAGAGCTAGAAAACAAAAACGTTGTCTACTTCAAGATGAGCTTAACACATGAAGTTAACTTGAAAGCAGACAACAAAGATAACGCTCGATTGCAGGCATTTAATGACTATAAAGACCATGATATATATCAAAGCATACAGTTAGTCAAAAGGCCAGGTACCAATGTAGATATAAGCATCGAATTTGAAAGTGAAAAAGCTGACAAGATATTCTGTGGTGAAGTGGGTTATTAACCACCACTTTTCAGCTTGCAAGAGAACCTAACTAACTGGACTAACATAATGAAAATAAAAAAATTGAGCGACTTTGTGGAGCTTCACCGAGGATTTCCTTTTAGAGGTAAAATTGAATCAAATGAAGATGGTGATACGCACGTAGTTCAACTGCGCGATGCTCATCCTAGTGGCTACATTATTTCCGACGAGATTATAAAGACTACTCTTTCAGGCAGAAAAAAACCTGATTGGTTACAGGCAGGTGATGTTTTATTCGCGGCAAAAGGAGCTAATTTCTTCGCTGTCCTGGTTGAAGATCTACCTGAAGAAACAGTATGTGCACCCCAGTTCTATCTACTAAAGATAAAAGATGAATTTAAGAATAAAGTCATACCAGCTTTTATAGGCTGGCAATTGAATCAAGCACCAGCACAACGGCATTTTGAGAAGACGGCTGAAGGGTCTATGTATTTAAGTATTCGAAAAGAAGTTCTAGAAAGCACACCAATCACTTTATTATCATTAGAAGAACAGCAAGAAATAGCATCTTTATATCAAGCTTCTTTAAAAGAAGAAAGAGTTTTGCAACAGATGATAGATAACAGGAAGCAACAACTCAAAGCACTTGCTTTCAAGTTCTTAGATCAAGAAACCACATTACAAAATATTTAAGTAAATATCATTTCTTAAAAGGCGAATCAAAATGTCAACTCATCAAAACGATCAGCTTAAGCAAAGTGCAGTTAATAATATTTTATTACATACTTGTGATCTACTTCGTGGAACTGTTCGACCAGATAGGTATAAAGACTATATTTTGCCAATGCTATTCTTAAAGTCCTTGTCTGATACATATAAAGATGAAAATGATAAATTATTGCTAGGTAAATATTCAAATAACCCTAAAAACATGAGCTTTTGGAGTTTATACAAACTTCGTAACACTCCTGGTAATGGTAAGCGTATTGATCAAGCTCTAAGTGCTATCGAGGAAGATAGTTATTTTAAATTCGGAAGTATCTTTCAAAACATATCTTTTGATACTGATCAGCTAGGATCAGAGAAAAAGAGAGATAAGCTGTTGTGTAATTTATTGGAAATTTTTGGTAGCAATGCTTTAGATCTAAGCATTTCGGAAAATAGTGAGACAAACCTAGCTGGCAATGCTTTTGAGTACTTGTTAAATTTTTTCTCTACCACTGATAGTAAGATGAATGGAGAGTATTATACGCCGAGTGAAATATCAACTTTACTAGCTGCTCTATTAGAACCTGTAGAAGGCAATAACATATATGATCCTTCATGTGGTTCAGGCTCTCTATTAATAGAATGTGGGGCACTGGTACATAAAAAATCATCTTCCAAAACTTATACTCTCTACGGACAAGAAATTAATAGCTCAATATTATCATTGGCTAAAATGAATATGTTTCTACATGGAGAGGATAACCACATTCTAAAATGGGGTGACACATTACGTAATCCAATGCTGACAGATAATAACGAAAACCTACTGCGCTTCGATGTAGTTGTGTCTAACCCTCCATTTTCGCTAAAAAATTGGGGATATGAAGAGTTATATCATGATCCTTACAATCGTTTTCACCGAGGTATGCCACCTAAAGCTTCAAGTGATTATGCATTTATTAGTCATATGGTTGAAGCTTTAGAACCAAATACAGGTCGTATGGCAGTAATAGTACCACATGGCGTTCTATTTCGAGGCGCTAGTGAGGGTGAAATTCGTCGACACTTGATAGAGGAAAACCTACTTGATGCAGTTATTGGTTTACCTAATAATCTGCTCTTTAACACAAGTATTGCTATAGCTATTTTAATATTCAAAAAGAACAAAACTGATGAAAAAATACTGTTTATTGACGCCAGTAATGATTATCAATCTAGCCGAAACCAAAACGTATTGCTCAAAGAGAGTATCGATAAAATCGTACAGACATATAAAAATCGACAATCAGATGATAAATACGCTTACTTAGCAACTTTTGATGAAGTCAAAGATAATAATTTTAATCTAAATATTCCACGTTATGTAGATACCACTGAACAGGAAGAAAGAATTGATTTACTTACCGTGCGTACTGAACATTTGATGTTAAAATCCAAGCTCGATCAGTTAGGTGCTGAAATAGATAGCCACTTTGAAAACTTAGGCTTTAATATCTAACGATATGTACTAGATCGTTATTAGGATACTTAATGACGATCAACTGTCGCACACCATATCAAACCATTAAAAAATAATATTCATTCTCAATAAAGGCCATCTACTACATGTCCCTAATTAAACTCAAAGATCTTGAAACTCATCTTTGGCACGCAGCACACATTATCACTGGGCCTATCGATGCATCCGACTACAAAACATACATTTTCCCGATCCTATTCTTCAAACGCATTTGCGATGTATACGATGAAGAGTTCCAGGAGGCAATGGAGCAGGTCAATGATGAAGAACTAGCAAAGTCTGATATGTTTCACCGCATTCAAATACCTGAGGGTTGTCACTGGCAGGATGTATTTGCTGAAACTAAAAATGTAGGACAAGCTCTAAAGGACGCTTTCCGAGGTATCGAGTTAGCTAATCCTTTATTACATGGCATTTTTGGCGATGCTAGTTGGACCAATAAAGAGCGCTTACCTGATGAGCTCCTGACTACTCTGTTAAATCACTTTAACAAGGTAAACCTAGGTGTATCTAATGTCCGTGATGACGATATGGGCCGAGCTTACGAATACTTGATTAAGCGCTTTGCCGATAAAGCTAATAAAAAAGCTGGGGAATTCTACACACCTCGAACGATAGTGCGTTTACTAGTAAATATTCTTGACCCTAAAGCGGGAGAAAGTGTTTACGATCCAGCCTGTGGTACAGGTGGCATGCTACTAGAAACTATTCACCATGTTAAAGAAAACGGTGGAGATCCGCGTTTACTGAAAATTAAAGGCCAAGAAAAGAATCTAACTACTGAAGCTATTGCTCGTATGAACCTGTTCCTACATGGTCAGGAAGATTTCAGCATCGTACGTGGTGATACGCTACGTGATCCTAAGTTTATCGTTGACGATAAGCTAGAGACCTTTGATTGCGTGATAGCCAACCCACCATTTAGCCTTAAGGAATGGGGTCACGAATTATGGTCAGCTGATCCTTATGGCCGTATGCAATATGGACTAGCACCTAAGACTAACGGTGATTTTGCCTGGGTACAGCATATGCTTATCTCATTAAATAATACAGGACGTATGGCCGTGGTTTTGCCACATGGTATTCTTTTTAGAGATGGAGTAGAGAGTAATATTCGCGCTAAATTACTTAAAGATAATTTAATTGAAGCAATTATAGGCTTTGCAGATAACCTTTTCTATGGGACAAATATTCCTGCGTGTATTTTAGTTATTAGAAAAAAACGTCCAGACAGTCATCTAAATCATGTACTGTTTATCAATGCTGAGGACATTTACAATAAAGGTCGTAACCAAAATATACTTACTTCAGAACAGTCTGATAGAATCTTCGAGATCTATAAAACTATGATTAAAAAAGGTTTGTCTGCTAATGAAATAGAAGGTGTAGCTCGTTGGGTGTCGTTAGAAAAATTAAAGAGCAATAAATTTAACCTTAATATTGCTCGCTATGTACAAAGGATATTAGACGAAGACACTATAACAGTGGAAGAAGCGTTAAAAGATTTTCAACAAAGGTTAACTGAACTAAATCAAGCTGAACAAGAGTTAGAAGAATTGCTTATGAAAGAGGGTTTTGAGCTATGAGTACATTAAGCAAAAAAAAGCTAGAAGATTTACTTTGGGGCGCTGCTGAACTTTTACGTGGACAGATTGATGCTTCTGACTATAAACAATATATTTTTCCACTTTTGTTCTATAAACGTCTTTCCGATGTGTATTTAGAAGAGTATCAAGAAGCGTTAGAGCTACAGCAAAATGAACTTGGATTTGAGACGATGACCATGTTTCATCGATTTATGATTCCGGAAGAAGCCCAATGGGATAATGTACGTAACACTAATAAAAATATTGGTGAAGCCATACAAAACGCACTTCGTATTATTGAAAAAAACAATGAACGTTTACACGGGGTATTTGGTGATGCGCAATGGACCAATAAAGAGCGGCTACCAGATAATTTGCTTAGCGATTTGATTGAACATTTTAGCACTATTCCATTAGGTATCAAGTCAGTGGATCAGGATGATCTAGGCGAAGCCTACGAGTATCTAATTAAGAAATTCGCTGATGATTCAGGCCATACCGCTGCTGAATTTTATACTAATCGTACAGTAGTACATCTAATGACGCGTATTATGGATCTCAAACCTGGTGAAAGTGCATATGACCCAACTTGCGGGACTGGTGGTATGTTGCTTAATGCCGTTATGGATTTACGTACTGACGGACAAGAATGGCGTAGCGTAAAGCTCTACGGACAAGAAGTTAACCTATTAACTTCTGCTATCGCCCGTATGAATATGTTCTTACATGATATCGAGGAATTCAAAGTACTACGTGGCGATACGTTAAGCGATCCAAAATTCATTGAACAAGATCAGCTTAAACAATTTGACGTTATTTTGGCAAACCCACCCTACTCTATCAAGAAATGGAATCGAAAGTTATTTGCTGCTGATCCTTATGGGCGCAACCTTTATGGCATCCCCCCACAAGGTTGTGCTGACTATGCTTTTTACACGCATATTATTAAAAGCTTAAAACCTGATACTGGACGTGCTGCAATGCTTTGGCCCCATGGCATACTGTTTCGAGACTCAGAGCAAAGCATTCGCAAGCAGATCATTGAGTCAGATATTATTGAAGCAATTATCGGTCTTGGGCCAAATTTATTTTACAACTCTATAATGGAATCTTGTATCGTAATACTAAATAAAAATAAGCCAAAATCAAAGACAAATAAAATTCAGTTTATTAATGCCTTCGATTTTGTAACTAAGGAAAGAGCTTTTAGTAAACTAGATGATTCAGATATCGATAATATTTTAAATTTATTCAAGAATTTTCATATTCAAACAGATAAATCTAAAGTTGTTACTATTGAAAATATAGAAAAAAATGAATTCAATCTATCTATTCCACTGTATTTAGAAGTAAAACACTCTAACTATAGATTTGATACGGTTGGCGCCTTTAGTGATTGGCAATCAAATATAGAAGACATTAATTCAAGTTATAAAAAATTATCAATAATGTTGGGAAATAAATGAAAACAGCAAACGAATTTTCGATTTTTTCTTTTGGAAGTCTATGTAGTGAGAGAAAAGAGTCAACTCAGGATCCTCTTAAAGAAGGTCTTTCAAGATATATTGGGTTAGAGCATATAGATTCTGATGAAATAATAATTAGCCGCTGGGGTTCAATAGCTGAAGACTCTCCTAGTTTCACAAAAATATTTAGAGATGGCGATATACTACTTTGTAAACGACGCCCTTACTTAAGGAAAGCTTCAGTTGTTAATTTTGAAGGGATTTGTTCCAGTGACATTATTGTTTTAACTACAAAGGAATCACAAATATTACCAGAAATTTTTCCACATTTAATACATACAGCAAATTTCTGGAACCATGCTGTAAAAACATCTTCAGGTTCTCTTTCTCCTAGGACAAAGTTCGCATTATTAAAAGATTTTAACTTCGCAATTCCAAACAGAGAAAACCAATTAAAGATACTGCATAGTTTAGAAAAATCAATGTATATCGAGGAAAAGTCTAAGATAGCTTTAAAGCAACTAGATATACTAATGAGAGCATACAAAACTGCTGAAATGCCTTTACGTCCCAAGGGATCAGTAACACGCTTGAAATGTTTTGCTAAGGAGAGTCGTGTTGAAGGTTCAAATGGAAAACTTGCAAAAAAGATAACAGTTAAACTATATGGTAAAGGTATTTTTGCTAAAAATGATATAGTTGGTAGTGAGAATACTAACTACTTTATTCGCTCAGCTGGACAGTTTATTTATTCAAAACTAGATTTCCTTAATGGAGCATTTGCAGTAGTCCCTAACGAATTAGATGGCTATGAATCTACTCTAGATTTACCTGCTTTTGATATAAGCGAGGGATTAAGTGCTCAATGGCTTTTCCATTATGTTAGTCGTCCTGAATTCTATGAGCTATTTTCTCATAGTGCTAGAGGTGGTAGAAAGGCAAAACGTATTTCTCCCAAAGATTTTCTTAATACAGAAATTCCACTTTTCACTGAAGAAAAACAGATTGAGCAAGTTAAAATACTAGAAGAGCTGGAAACACAAAAATCATTGTTGCATGATAAAATTTTATGTATGCGTAAAATACGAGAAAAAATAATATTTGGAGCTTAGATGTTTAATGAACTAAGTGTCACGGAAAATGGAATAGTCGACTGCTTAAAAACTTTAAGCAGAGATAAATGGATTTATTGCCATGGTAATAACTTACCAAAAAAAGCGTCGGATATTTTGATAGATGAATGGCTTAAGGACGCACTATGTTCGTTAAACCCAGATATTGCCAAGCAGCCTGACTATGCTGATGAAGTAATTTATAAACTACGTGGTATATTTTTAGATGCTAGACACACAGGCTTAGTTAAAGCTAACGAAGATTTTTATGCATGGTTAATGGCGGAGAAGTCCTTGCCGTTTGGTGAAGACGGTGACCATATCACTATCAATCTAATAGACTTCGACAATATTAGTAATAATCACTTTGTCGTGTCGCAGCAAGTGAACTACATTGCGACGACTAAAGCATATTTTGATATCGTCCTTTATGTAAATGGTATTCCCTTAGTGGTGGGTGAAGTCAAAACTGCTACGCGACCTAGCATAAGCTGGCAAGACGGCGCTGCTGATTTTATGGGTGGCAAGAAACATTACTGGAAAAACGTAGCGCCTTTCTTCGTACCTAACCTACTCTGCTTTGCTAGTGAAGGTAAAACCTTTGCTTATGGTGCTGTTAACGCACGTGTGAAAGACTGGGGGCCATGGCATAAAACCACGCAGGATGAAGAGATTATCCCTAGTCTAGCTACCGTGCTAGATAGCGTCGAAAACTTACTGAATCCTAAAATATTATTACAGTTACTGGAAGCGTTCTCGCTTTTCTCTACAGTTACGACTGGACAAGGTATTCCTTCTAAACGTATTAAAATCTTACCTCGATATCCACAATTTGAAGCAGCTCAACAGATAGTTGATCGTGTCAGAAATGGCTATCCCAAAAAAGGGCTGATTTGGCACTTTCAAGGCTCAGGTAAATCACTATTAATGCTTTATGCGGCTAAGCTATTACGTATTGACCGCGATTTAAAGAATCCAACCGTTTTGGTTGTGGTAGACAGACGCGATCTTGATAGTCAGATTAGTGAGACTTTTGGTGGAGCCGATGTTAAAAACTTGATCCAAGTTGAAAGCTGTAAAAACTTGAGCAAATATATCGAACAAGATAGTCGCGGAATTTTGATCACCACTATTTTTAAGTTTCAAGAAATTGTCATAGATGACAATAATACTAATGGTCTAAACAGTCGCGACAATATTATCGTATTAGTTGATGAAGCACACCGTACTCAAGAAGGCGGCTTAGGCGATAAGATGCGTTGGGCTCTACCCAATGCACATTTTTATGGCTTAACAGGTACTCCGATCTCTGGTATTGATCGCAACACATTTAAACTATTCGGTGCTGAAGAAGACACTGGTCGCTACATGAACCGCTATAGCTATAAACAGTCTATACGCGATGGTGCCACCAACCCGGTTAAATTCGAGCCCCGCTTAGTTGAACTGCGCGTAGATAGAAACGCTATCAATGAAGAGTTTGAAAAGATTGCCAAAGACAATGATTTAGATCCTGAAGAAAAAGCAGCACTATCCCAACGTGCTGGCAAGTTATCCATCATGCTTAAGGCGCCAAACCGAATGCGGGCCGTTAGTGCTGATATCGCTGAACACTTCACCACTCATGTCAAGCCTAAAAAAATGAAGGGTATGGTCGTCGTCTATGATCGTGATGCCTGTGTACAGATGTATTACTTACTTGGTGAAAAGCTTGGATTTGATGCCATAGATATCGTAATGAACGTTAATCAAGCTTCGATTGAGGACAGTAACGGCAAGCTAAATAGTGACTGGCGTAAATGGAAAGAGGATTTAGATCTACCTATTAAAGAAGCAGATTTTGAGCATTGGCAGACTACTGATAGCAATGATCAAAAGCAGAAAGAACTCATTGAAAATTATAAAGATCCCAATCATCCATTACAGCTTATTATCGTCACTGCAAAATTACTGACTGGGTTTGATGCACCTATTTGTTACTGCATGTACTTAGATAAGCCTCTACGTGATCATACCCTATTACAGGCTATGTGTCGGACCAACCGTCTGTATGAGACTGAAGACGTACGTAAAGACATGGGTTTAATCATCGACTATCTGGGTGTTTTTGAAAACTTACGTACTGCTCTAGCATTTGATTCTGAAGAGATTGAGGGTGTCGTTGAAGGCATCGAAGCTTTTAAAGAATTGCTACCTACTCAGCTAGATAGATGCCTGAACTTCTTTCCAAATATAGATCGAACCGTAGAAGGTTTCGATGGAATTTTAGCGGCTCAAGAATGCATTCCTACCAATAAAAAGCGTGATGATTTTGCTGCGGCTTTCGGTGTACTGGCAAAGCTTTGGTCAGCAATCAATCCTGATTCTTTTCTAACTCCTTATCGTCAAGATTACAAATGGTTAGCGCAGATATATGAGAGTGTAAGACCAGTCGGTCAGACAGGGTCTTTAGTTTGGGCAGCTCTTGGTCCAGAAACTATCAAGATGATTCATGAGCATACTGACATCAATAATATTCGTGACGATATTGATGAACTTGTTATGGATGAACACGCCCTCTTTACTTTGACTGAAAAAGAACAGGAGAAGCGCGCTCTTCAATTAGAGATAGATCTAATGGGTCGTCTGCGCGGCCATGGCGATCCTAACTTTGTAGCTCTAGGCGAACGCTTAGAAAAACTACGTGAGCAATATGAGGCTGGTGTCATCAAGGCTATCGAGTGGCTTAAAGGCTTGCTTGAAGAGGCAAAGAATACAGTACATACGGAACGAGAGACAGGTGAGCAAGTAGTCACAGAACAAGATAATAAACAGGCGTTAACCAAGCTTTTCTTGGCCACTAGACCTGATAGCACACCAAAGATGATTGGTGATGTCGTTGAGCAAATTGATAAAATTGTGAGAGCAACCCGGTTTGAAGGCTGGCAGAACTCTAACAGTGGTCCTAGAGAGATTCAGAAGGCACTGTTATTAACGCTTGCACAGTTTGGTCTAGGTAGAGATAAAGATTTGTTTGATAAAGCTTATGGTTATATAGAAGAGCATTATTAATCACTGAATCGACTTTAGAAATCTATATAAAATTAAGGAAAGTATTAATGTCAGATTTTGTTTTATGTTCGGCTACTGAATTTATTGCTAAAAGCAACCAAATCATCAATGCTCCGTTTGAGTATGGATATTCTTCTATATCTGCAACGTACTACAAGCAAGCAAATCTAGAACGAGAACAAGGTAACGAGCCTTTAGCTAACGCGTTACAACTTGCCTCAACAGTCTGTTCAATGAAGCTTAATCCGGGTAGTCTCAACAATCCTTTTGTGGCTGGGGCATCTTATAGTGACTTAACAGAAAGTTGGCGCTCAACAATCCCAGACGACCTAACTGATGAGCAGCTAAACTTTGTAGCAGATGTTTATACTGAAATAGCAGATCCCATGGTTAGAGCTCGTTTTGCTGATTTACTTTGGTTATGCGTTAACCCAAAGAAAATTGCTTATGCACAAACTGCTATTCAAAGCTATATGCTTCTTCAGATTGATCCTATCACTTGGCATCATGATGTAGGCTATTGTTGGGAGAGATGCATTAAGTTAGCTAGGCAAACTAATAATACCCATTCCATTCAAGCAATAGAGGAATTACTGGAAAATGCTTTTAAAAAAAATTATCCAGACAGTGCTTTTATGAACCTTTGGCTTGCTGAGATGATTCAACGTCATCATTTGCTTGATAGTCAGTTGCTACAAATCGCAGAGGAATTACTAGGACATGCCATACTCTTCTACTCTTCATGTGACTACTACCAAGCTAGACAATACTTATCTTTGGCTGAGCAAATTTTTAAAAAAGGGAATCAAAGTAACGGGTGGCTGAATTGCTTAGTTCTTATCGCTGAGTGTTTTGAATTAGAGGGTAATTCTTTACTTGAAGGAATCTCTCAAAGTAGTATATCTGCTAATTCTAATTATGAAAGTGCTTTACATGCATATAGACAAATACCCAACTCTCATAGAGAAGAACTCGGTATTGCAGAGAAAATATCTCAAATAAAAGAAAAAATTACTGACACTGGTCATCAAGTACTAAGTGAGATGAGATTTTTCGAACTACCTGGTATTGATATTTCTGAAGTAAGAAAGGCATCTATAAATCACGTTAAAGGTAAGCAAGATCTGAATCATTCCATTTTGTATTTTACTGGCTTTCCTTCTCCCATATATAAAGACTTACGTTCTGCAACTATGTACAACCTACAAGAACATCCTTTAGCAAGCATGTTTGGCAGTGTTCACTACTCCGAAGGTGGCCGAGTGGTTGCTAAAATTCCAGCAGTAGGTCTTGGTAGCGAACTAGAAAATGAGCTAGTTATATATAATAAAACTATTCAAAGCTTCAACCAGATAGGTTTACAGTTAATCGTGGAAGCAAATATAGTTCCAGCACTAAATCAAATACTGTCAGAGTTTAGAGTAACCAAAGAACATCTAATGCAAATATGCTACAGCTCACCTATAGTTCCTGAAGGCAGAGAATACTTAATGGCCAGTGCTTTATGGAGCGGTTTTGAACATGACTTTAGAAATAGTATCCACTTACTTGCTCCTCAAGTTGAACACTTAATTAGAACACGCTTTAAAGATAATGGTGTTAATACATCTACTATTGGCATAGACGGCATTGACAATGAAAATGGTTTATCAACATTACTGAGACATGAGCGGTCTGAAGATATATTAGGTGAGGACCTACTATTCGAGCTGAAAGCTGTCTTTACCGAATCAATTGGTGCTAACTTACGTAACGGAGTTGCTCATGGATTGCTGAATGACCAAAGTTCTGGATCTCATGCATCGGTTTATGCATGGTGGATGATTTTGAGATTGATTGTTAGGTCACTTTATGAATTTGAGACTACAGAGAGTAAAGAGTAGTTGAAACACTAATTGTTATCATAATTCAAAAATATAATATCTCACCAACGCTAGTTATTTTTAGCTACAACCATATAAAAAAGTAATCATACCCATCTTAGACTAAATGTTAACAATATAAAAATAGAGAGCGCTCATGCAATATTTTTTCGTAAATCATAGTCAGACTCATAAAGAAGAACTAGGTGATGGCTATCTATGGTCACCAAAAACTAAAAGTGATGGAAAGCCTAACTGGTCTTACAATAATATGAAAAAAGTGAAGCCTGGTGATATTGTTTTCTCATTTGCCGAGACCGAAGTAAAAGCTATAGGATGTGCTACCTCGGAAGCCTACACTGCTCCAAAGCCTATTGGCTTTTCAGAAACCTGGAATCAATCTGGATGGAAAATTGACATCGATTTCGAGAAAATAAAAGATCCATTTCGTCTTAAAGAACGCTTAAATGAGTTTGAACACATGCTGCCTGATAAGTACTCACCTATTAATCCTAACAATGGTAATGGCAATCAAGGTTGCTACTTAGCTCATATACCTTCTAGCTTTGCAGACTACTTAATAGAAGCTTCCAACATCATTTTTGAGCTCGAATCTGTTAAGACTAATAATTTTCCGATTGGAAATAAGGTTACAGAAAGATTAGGTACAGTGAGGCAAAGAATCGGCCAGTCAGAATTTAGAAAACGCTTATTGGATATGCATGATGGCCACTGTCAACTTACCGGCATTCAAATACCAGAGCTTCTACGAGCGAGCCATATAAAACCTTGGGGAGAATCTAATAATCATGAGCGACTAGACCCTCATAACGGTTTACTCCTTGCAAGTCATATCGATGTGCTTTTCGATAGAGGGCTGATCACATTTACGAAAGAGGGAACTATATTATTTTTCAGATCTGACATTGAAGGATTTTTTGACTCTAATCAAATACCCAAAAAGCTAAACAATTTTTCTGTTCAATCACAAAAATATATGGAGTATCATATTGAACATATATTTCAAAAATTTGTAGCAAACAAAAAAACTGGTATTTTCAAACTAAATTAGCCATCATCGGCATAGCATCTGGCATTTTATAGAATCTTGTAAAACCTTCTACCTTATTCAAGTTAACATTATTTGGCAGCGTAGTCCCTACTTTTTAGTCTGTATATATAAGAACACAGGAGACCATCCCAAGTTCTGTGTAACTGCTTAACGACATAACTTCTCAGCGGTTTTTTTGCCTGAGTCACCTTCGGAATTCAGCACATCTGTAATCTTACAACTATCACTACTGCATTTTAGCGAAAAGTCTTTTAGGCCAGTATATTCGCTAGTGTACTTAACACTAGCTCTAACTCGCCCATTACTTAACACTTTATAATCTACATTTTGAGCTTCATCGATAGAGAAGCCATTACTTGGATTAATAATGAGTGTTTCGTAAGCACTATGGCACTCAGTCAGCTCCATACCGTCATCACTCATGCGGCTGATCCTAGATAACGCTACAGCGTTTTGTAGACCTTTATCTGAATACTTAAAGAGGCTATCTAACGTATCAATATCCTGACCAGTACGGCTTGCTTTGGCTGCGGTATTGTACATATTTTTTACAGTTTTTATCTTCAAAGCATTATTGTCCGCGAAGGCAGGCATCATACCGATAATTATTAAAGGTAATATGTAGATAAATCTTTTCATTCGTAGAGTCCTTATAAGCTTACCGTTAGGAGTAGGTCACACTATTCATGCAAATAAGTTTAGGCTTGCTTCAGATAAATACCATGAGTCTCTAAATCATTTAGTACATGGTTAATCGCTTTAACTTGTCCATTTGTTGGATTATTTCTAGATCTACCTTGTAGTAGATTTGGAATAATAGACACGATATCTTCATCTTTAGCACTTAGTAAATCTTGTTCTTTCGCTTTTTTTATTAACGTTGTCCAGTTACTCACTGGCATAGCGCACAGCTCGTTTAATGAATTAACAGTTTGTACTGCCTTTTTTGCCACATCTTTCTGTTTTTCCTTGATAACGCTATCTGGTACCAGCTGACTTTTGAAGTATATATCGAGCTCAAAGTACTTTTTACTATCCATGATTTTTTGAAACACTGTTAAAGTATCTTTAGCCTTTGCCATGGATAGCACGGCTTTCCCAGACTCTTCACTAAGCTGATTAAGTAACGCATTCACTTTAGTAGACGTTTGGATAAATTGATTATGATAATGGGCATTGACTGACTGGTTGTTCCATATTTTAGGATAGTTAAAATCAAGCGACTCTCTATCCATTAAAGATTTAATCACATAGATGCTATAAGCGGTGATTGTCGCCTTGGTATTACCCACAAATTTTTCTTGACTATAAACAGACTTCTTACAAGCATTCCAAATAATAAATTTAGCAACGACTTCTTGAAAAAAATAATCATTGATTTGCTCGGGTGAGTGCTCCCATATTTTCTCTATAGATTGAGCAAACCCTCTAAATGCCATCTGCGCCCCTTTGATCGAATCATGCGGCTTTTTATCAAAAATCAGATATATCTTAGCCAAATCTGTTTTAACAATAAGCTGTGATTTTGGATGCTCGGATTTAAATGCTTTTTTGCCTGCGATGGTCAGTTTACTTTGAGCATTGAGATACGAACCACGCGCGCGCTCATAGTACCAGCGTGTCTGCTTGATATTATCATCCGATGGCGGTGCCCATACTCGGCGTGAGATCTCCTCAAGGCGTCGATGAAACGGATGGTTAGAGAAAAAGTCAGAGTCTTTAACCGCGTTTTGAGAGTTGGCATATCTTGAAATATTGCTAATTAGCTCATCAGACTTCGAAGCACTGACGACGTTTAGTTTCACTTGTACGTGAATATCCTTTAAATTGGCTCTGTCTTTTTTACGTGTTAATAGTAAGGATGCTGTGGTTTGACCACCGTTCACAATCTGTAAGTTATTCAGCTTAGTAATAGCACGCTTATCAGCGTCATACTCTACCTCTGACGCTGTCGCTGTTATGCCGTTGTTATAACTGAAAAATAGTGATGGCTCTGTATTGATTGTTTTTCTGATCCCTTTATTAATCTTGCCACGAAACTCTAAGAAACTACGTACGTTTGCTTCTAATAATCTAGCGCCATATTCATCATATAAGTTTGCTAAAGTTTCGCCATTGATGACGCATAAATAGCTTGTCAGCTCTTCAGACTCAGTTGCGACTAGCGTAGGAATAGCACCACCCCACTCCATCAAATCAATCTCGATTGCTTCAGATTGAGATTGACTGCTCTCTAAATCATACAGACGCTTCACATCCCAAATATCAACGCGCAAAGGCAAATTGATATCATCCTCAGTATCCCTCTGATTGGCAACACGTTTACTTAACTGAGCATTGGTTAAAATAATCAGCTTTATCGACTCAATACGTGTATATTTTTGGAATATTTCTTTGGCAGCGATGTAGCCAGAAGAGCTTTCTTCTAAGCTTTCGATAAAACTGCTGTCTAAAGCATTATTAAAAAATCGAGTTGCAGACTTTTTCAACTGATCAATACGGCTGTTCGTTAGGGTCTGTAAACTATCTTCGTGATTAAAATCATTAATCAGAATAACCAGCTCAAGCGGATCTGAATCAGGGCTATCATAATCTCCATTAAATCCTAATCCATCAATTCGGCCATAACGTGGACGGTGAAAATGATGTAAGTCCATATCGTTAACAACGCCCTGCTCTTGCAGATAAGGCAAGGTTCGCTCTATATATAGTATCTCCTTATATTCACCTTGAGATGATGAGTTGTGATCTAGCTCATTCATCAAGTCATCATAATAACTTTCTAGATCCGTTTGATTGTTCATCATCACTCTCCTAATTCATCATCAGCTTCTTCCATACTGCCGATATAGCCCTCTACATATACTTTGTTGACAATGTAGCTTACGGGCTGATGATTTTCAGATTTCGGAAAGCTAATGGCAAATGCAGGTACATGACTTAAATTAGATTCATCCTTATTCGCATCCTCATGACTCTTTTGCTTTTTCTTTAAGTCTAATGATTTGAGTACTAATAAAGGTTTATCTCTATTTTTCCGATAAAATTGAGCTGTTTGGTCGATATCTGCAATGATTCTTTGTTGCTCTGCTTTGTTATATTGATCTTCAGTTAGACCAAAAGCCTCTTCCCAAGGGCGTAAGATACGACCACCACCATCAGCGGTTTTAACATGATCTTGGTGGTAGCAAGACTTAGCAAAGGTACGCAGCTGTGATGGTGCTTGTATACCTAAAAAGCTTTTGTGAATGACGACATCCCATGCTGCCATCTCCTCTTTTCTTTCTAAAATATAAGTATATAGCGCCTCTTTACGATCAAGATCATCTACTGAATACTCATAATTAGAAAGCAATGCGATAATATCATTCACAGTGACATCATTTGCTGAGAGAAATAACTCATGGTCTTTTTCTTTATCATGACTGTAAGCGCCATGGAGTCCGTACTGATCATTAATAACAGATCCAAAAGTAGTAAACTTACGTCGCTGCTGGTCTAAGTCATTCAGCACAATACCTCTGAGGGTAAAGCTACTTTCAGAAAAGCTTTCGGATAACGTCACTGACTCTGCATGGCGCATTTTATTTTTTGCTGTAATAAGTAAGCCAGTGTTGCTATTTCTAACCTTTAAGCCATATTCAGATGGCGTTAAGTTATTCTGCTCCATAATGATAAATTCTTTGCGTAGCTCTTCGATAGATTGGGCAATAAAGGCATACCACTCAAATGAAGCGTCAGGAATATAGAGTTTGCAAAGGTCACGATAACGATCACGATAGCCAAACCAACGTCCCATCTGTAACAAAGTATCAGCCATAGCAGTATTACGAATTAAATAGCTAATAGTGAGACCTTCTAAAGTAAAGCCCCTAGACAGACTATACCCACCAATAGCGATGACGTTTAAGCCATCTGCATAATTGTCATAATCTAGCTTGTCATCACTTGCACTATTAATAATTTTGACTTTAATAGTCTCAATAACATTTTGTAGCTTCTCAAAAAATTCATCCACATGACATTCATCGCTATATGCCAAATACTTACGATAAAGGGCGGCTAAGTGATGGTTTTCTATACGTTCATTTTGATCTTTAGCACCCGAGTATTTTACAGCTCGTCTAATCTCTTCATACTCTTGGCTTACCAGTCCAAACACATCTTTTTGTTCTTGTGTCTTGTGGGACACGTTGATAAGCATAGATGTATGTCGATTTCCAACCGATCGCACATCTTTAATAACAATGCTCACTAGGTATTCATAGAGGGCATCTATCAGGCTCTTTGGTAGTTCTGTAATCTCAAAGTCTTTTGGTTTTTTTAATGGGATTGTATCTTCATTATCATCGATAAATTCGATATAAGGAGAATCATAATTAGGGTCGCCATTATCATTCAAGAAAAACTCTTTTGCACCCAGATAGTTAGAAGGCGCTTCAAGGGTGAAAATAAAGTCTTTTGGGAAAAGGTCATCTGCTAGCGCTTGATCGTAATCGTTGGGATCAATAAAAATGTTGGCAAACGGTGTCGCTGTATAACCGATGTAGGAGCCTTGACTAAATAAGTTAAACATCTCTCTTATCTGACCATTAATGCGAGTGGTCTCATTTGGGTTTTTGCTGGTATTGATTGAGGCATTATCTGCCTCATCATCAATGATAAGCGCAGGCGTATTAATAAAGCGCTGGCCATCATCTTTATTACGTAACCATTCAATGATATTGCCTAAAGTATGGTAGTTTTTCTTGACGACCATGATGACAGGGTTTTTGGCATTTTCTGGTCTAACAGCAGTTGATGCACGTGTTCTGCCACTAAAGTCATCAGTTACTGTGGTAAAACAATGTGGCTGATTCGCTTTAATCAAAGCTATAGTATCTGGGTCGTTGCTTTTTCCTACACCAACATACTCTTGCTTCTCACTGTCATAACCAATAAAACCATCATTTACTCGTTTTTGAGTTTGCGATCTTAGATTGTTATGAATGCCTGTGATCAAAATGATTAGCTTGTAACCATAATCTGCGGCAAGGTTGATCAAAGACAAATAGTTAGCCGTTTTTCCAGACTGAACATTACCGACTACCAAGCCTTGACGTTTAAACGGAGTGTCAGTATTTGGATTCCCTAAACGCTCTAACGTCTCTCTATTAGTAGATTTCATAACACTGATTACTTTACTAGGCAGCTGGCCCTCAGTACGCAGATGCTCATAGTAACGATCACTATAATACTCATTACTTGATACAGATTGTAGCCACGGTATCTTTTCTTGATCATCTAAAATATGTGCTTGTTGCTGCTCAGTACTAAAGTAAGTTTCTATCTTATGCTTGAGCAATTCAAAGGCATCTTGTTGATCCTCTACCTTTAGACCATGCATTATCATCATTCCTGTAATTGCCTCAGAAGATGATAAATTACTGTTACTGGACATAGCAGCTATGCATGCTTCATAAATTCTGCTAATGGTTTGATCACTCATACTTTAATATCCTTTATTATTCAAAAATAACTGCCAATCTCCTTGGTAGTTACAATAAGGTTCACTCGTTTCTAAAAAACTCTTTATGAGACTGATGTCCAAATTCATATCAGCAAAATTTTTTAAATAATTTATAGCCAGTGTCTCTATTTCTTGGTCTGTTAATTTAGTCTTAAAATCTTTTGGTGCAGCGGCATATTCTGAATAAAACTGATCCACAGGAAAACTTTTCTCAATAAGTGCTATCACATCTTTTAACTGACTAGATTGAGATGGTTTTAACTCAGTAATTAGCCTTTGGATTAGTGGATGCTCTTTATTAACCTGATAAGACTTCAAACCCTTGTTGGTATATTGATGCCAGACTGGATTGGTGACAGATTTTTTGCGATAGCCTTTAGAGTTATAAACGCGCTTAGAGCCAGAAACATAGGTATCTATGTAATGCTTTAACTGATCACGAATCTGGTCAGGTGGTTTGGCATGGGATTTTTTGATATCGATGTGCCATTCACTATCGAAATTATTAGGCAAATCAATCTCGATACGTGTTAGCGCTGTCAAATCAGATTTACTAGTCAATCGAAACCAGTCCCCTAAGATCAATAACCGATTGGCTCGATAAACATAAAACCCTTGATTATCTCGGTAGCTGCCTAGTGCGTATTTCTCATACTCTGTTTGGGTACATTTTGAATGATGCGGTAGCGTATAGCCTTGAATACTAATATAGGTACTCTTATATCTAATGCTTTCTTTATTATGAAACTGAGTGGCAAGAGAAGAGCGAAAAAATGGATCTACAAAACCAATAGCTCTACCATTGATCCTAATCTGTAAGTTGTCGGCATGTCGATAAGATGTGTCCAAGAATCGATGGAAAATCAGTCTCAAATGTGATTCTGCTTCTTCAAATTTTTGCAGTAAGTGCGTTTCACTGCCTAGCTTGTGATCGTTATTTAAACGATCGCACTGCTCCCATACAACCAATGTACCTGTATCTATTTCTTTTAAGCGCCGTACTTGATAAGTGGTATCAATAGCATCTGTACTTAGCTGAATTAATTTCCAGCTATTACTCTGTGATACCTGATCAAGATCCCAACACATACCGTAAATTTTATCGAACTGCTTCGTTATCACAGTTAAACGTTTGCACTGAGAAAATGACGCTGTTTTCAAACCTAGACCAAACCTTCCTAGATCTTTATTATCACGCTCAATTAAAGGGTTTTTTGAGCCAATGGTCATCGCCTTAATAAGCTCATCACGACTCATTCCATCACCATTATCGATAATTGCAACTTTGGTTTCTGGTTTTATATCAAACACGATATCAACAAGACTTGCACTCGCTGTAATACTGTTATCAATCAAGTCAGCTAGTGCTGTGTCTAACTCATATCCAATATCTCTCAGAGATTGCATCAATGCAGCAGCATTTGGCGGGCTGTCTATCATGTTTAATATTGTCATATCTGCTATTACTTACATCCGTTTATACTAGTTTAATTAGCAACCGATTTACTGGCGCCTCATCCTTTACGAAACTATTTTTTTCGATTTTTTAGCAAACTATATTTCATATACTTATAACCCCTTACCACAGGCTGGAGCACTTATACTGCATAATTCAATTGAATATATGTTTGCCCTTTAGTTACTCTTTTTTGTAATACTTCAGTTCCATCACAAACTAAATAGTTTACTTAATTCGAATGCTTAAAACTATCATAGTTATGACTATCAAGGTCTAGAAATAATACATTTCTCTTGCAATATTTTGTATTATGCTATATCCATATACAATCCACTTCGTTTAATCATCCACAAATTTTTATTATTATTATTATTGAGTGTTACTGCTAGCTACAAGCTAAACTATTTATCATTAGCTATATAAAGGTCATAAAAGCTAACAGCTGTTCTAAAAATTATAATACCCTTTAATCATTATCAACAGATAACTCAATCTATTCAAAAGGCATTTTTATGACTATAAAATCTTCAATGCTAGTTGCTTCGCTCTTTAGTACGACATTGATATTGATAGGCTGCGCTCAAACCAATGCGATTACGCAAGCTGTGAGCACCGCTGCTACCGAAACTGTCGGAGGCTTTAAAACTGCTTTTGAAGATTATGATAAAGCCAATAAGCTAAATAAACAGGGAGATGTAGCAAATGCATATTACTTATTCGGTTGGATGGAAGATGCTTGTATTGGGAATAGCTCTGCTGAATATCAGAAAATTGCTCTGCTTAACTCACAATTTATTGAAAACATTAAAGCAGTTCGAGATGTTCCAATCGTGGATCCTGTTATAGATAATGGTTATGAGTATTATGTAAGACCGAAGTCACAATGGCATCCTGGTTTTGCTCGTATAATTGATAATGTCAATATAGATGTTAATTATGAATATACTGAGTATCATTTTAAGTTCAAAGATAATGTTTTCTACCGCGGTCAACCTTTGGCAGAATATCATTATAAATTTAGACCTGAGTCTGAAGGTGGTCAGGAAGTTCTAAAATTTGCAAGAAATGCTGATGTAAATAGTATTTGGCCTAATTTCAAAGGTCGTCAAGTTGAAGATCCGATGGATGGTAGCTCGTATGAGTCTAAGGCTGAGTACGACAGACAGAACAAGACACTCACTTGTCATTTTGATTAGATAAAGAATCCGTTAACTACCTATAGATAAGCCAAGGGAACATAATGAATTACAAAACCATTGCTATGGCTTTTGCTGCTTTAAGCCTACCTCTGCTCTCGTATGCTCACTCGTCTCCTGATCAAGTTAAAGTTTGTTATAGCTTCGCTGGCGATACTTTAGAACAGACACAGTCATGTATCGTCTCATCAGGTGGTGGTGCTGGCGGAGTTTATAAAAATATAAAAATTGGTAATAAGTATCATTTATTTGAAGGGGCATGCGGTATGGATGGCGAATGCGATTACTCTTATTACCCAGGTGGTTCAGATAGCAATATAAAACCTAAGCAAACTATTTCTTACCTAAGAGATGGCACATTCCATACGAAGGTAAAGCCATCAGAAGCTGCCAATGCCAACCACCTACTTTACTGTTACAAAACTAAGAACGGCTCTTTAGATATTTGTACTAATTAATTCATAAGGATTTGTAATGAAAAAAACATTCATTGGACTAGCGGTAATGTTTATCAGTGTTTCTAGCTTTGCTGGTCTACCTGAAATGATGAAAATATATAAGAATCCTAAATCAGCACCGAAAATATCAGCTTGTAAAGGCGATACTTATTGCAATGGGTTTATAGCTCTATCAAAACAGTGGAAAGATATTCCTAATTCTTATCGCTATAAAGGCGAGTACGACATTAAAGCTTATGCTAAAAATGGTGTGACTTACGATAGTCAAGGTCGAAACCGAGGTTTACAAAGTGGCTTTTACTGGTCTACCGATAAATCGCATAGCTTTATAAACAGTCTTGATAAGTACATTGAAATAACAGGAGGCATGCCTGATAGTTATGAAGGTGGCTTAGCAGTTCTTTTATATATTGAGGACAAAAATGGCTGGGTAGAAAATTTCTGATAGCTATTATCGAAGTCTAAAAATATTAACTTTCAAGACTTTTTTAAAATGCGAATAGTTTTATTTTACTTATTTATCTCTAGAAACATGTTCCAGTGAAACTGTTTGTATTAAAACACTGCTCCGACTACGTTTACTCAAGCTTATAAATGGTTTTTAATAAAAAATAAACCGCCCTACTCTTAGTGGTAAGGCGGTTCAGTAAACCTAGGCTAATCGCTCAGCTATCTTAGTTTCAATCCATTCTGCAATCTCACTAGCTACCCACACTACCCTAACCTGTGTAAGCTGTATTTTTTTAGGAAATGTTGAGTCATAGCGCTTGGATTTTTTATTGTTAAGCTCGTATATTGTGGAACGACTAAGACCTGTGTAATGACTAACATCCTTGATGCTTAGTAGCTGTGGGATGTGATTACATTGTTTGATTACAGGCTGTGTTGCATTAAAATTTTCCATGAATATCTCCTTTGTAAGTTAATGAGAATCTTTCTTCTCATACAGTTACGGAGTCCCATATTTTTTTACGGCATCCCATGTAGTCCAATGATTGGCCAGATATACAACATAAAAAGGAGCTGAATAATCAACTCCTTTCTTATGCCGTCTATCCTTACCACTGTTTTAACTTATAGCTGTCACACTCTCCCTTAGACTTCTTTCAATATTACCGACATTGTAGGGAGCAACAATATTTTTCGACCCTCCTTGATGATTACTATCAGCCTCATCTATCTCTACTGGATAAAACTCTTCAGCTACATCTATCAGACCATCGCTATCAATCTCAAAGCAGGAATTTACATAACCTTGTTTAGCAGCTTCCTCTAATGCCGCTTGATCAAAGCCGTGTTCGCTAAGCTCTTGATCAATTGCCTGTGCATCTTGCACCGCTTGCTTTAGTGTCACGTCATCACGTAACGTCAAATCCACGAAGTAGATTGGCGTACGATAGCTTTGGGTTGTGCTTTTGCCTCGTAAGGTGAGTTGCAGGGGCAAACATGAAAGCTTGTTGCCGGATACCGCCGCAAAGTAGCTAAGCCTTGCTGCAAGCGTTCGAATACTATTAAAGCCAGTCGTCCGAAAGATAAACGTACCCAGCTCATCGTCTTCACTAAGATTCACATAGAGCCTGCCATATGGCTTACAAGCACCGCCTTGTGCTAGTGGACAGCGATCAGGTGATGGGCAAGGAAGCTGCTCGACACCATTATTGGTTCTGCGCTGACATTGCTCACCGTCACCCACACATAATGGACGACCTGTCTGTCTATCGAACAGCGTGTACTCAGCACGAAGGTTTAGCTCAGGATCGTTAAACAACATACGTACGGGAATCTGTCTGAGCTTACCGTCGTTATTTGCACGCAGCTTTGCATCGAGTGGATGATTGATCCAGCCATCCTTGTTTTGAACTTGACTGGTAATGGTGAATTGATCGTCTTTGGCAGGCAGACTTTTGCCATCTTTTTCAATGACACGGCCAATGCTGATGCGACCGAGTACGGGTGGGGTAATCGTGAGACCTTTAATCATGGTGATATTCCTTATGTGTTTTGATGAGCCATAAAAAAGCCCACCTATCTCAGGTGGGCTTTATGCGCTTGCTTGATTCGCTTTAACTGGTTGATTGCTGCGTTGATGATTAAGTGACTGATGGCTTAGTCATTAAGAATGACAAAGCGTCTGTTACCTTGCTTGGTTTTACCAAACTGCGCGAGCAATTCAGGATGCGCCTTGATGACAGCCTTGCTATCAAGACCGACACTGTCTTTCGAGCGCTTCCATGAGATCGCACCTTTATCAAAGACAGCGACTTCATTATCGGCAATTAGCGTTTGTAGCTGATGCTTGACTTGATCATGATGCTGCTCGATGTCTTCTATAGATGCGCGGTAGCTTAAGAGTTGCTCAAACAACTTGTTAGCCCCGTCATCGCCTCGTAGATCAACCTTGCTTAATGGCTTAGGCTTTGGATAAAGCAGTTTTAGTGCTCGTGCTGCGGATTCAGAATGATCCGGAGTGGGCGGTGTATCGTTTTCTACGTATTGCCAGAACAAACGTTCATGTTCGATGATCGATTCAATCAAACGTTCGTCACGCTCAACCTTATAAATCTTCGCTTCGTGTCCGCATAGCAACACACAGATATGTGCAGCAGTTTTACCCGTGACCGCTAACTGATGCTGCACTTGGCAAGTCACATACAAAGGCACGCCATGTTTCCAGAGCTTGGCACCATGTTCACCAGCGGTTTTACACTCTAGAATCTGTACTTCATCATTGCCAGTAATGGCATAGTCTAAATTTGCCAGCATAAAGGCTTTGTCAGGATCAGGATGCTGTAAGACAGCATTGACACGCCTAACCTTATTGCCTGTATGCTCTTGGTAGTATTTCGCCACCATGGGCTCTAAGGTATTGCCCCAGTACAGCGGCGAATACCCATCAATACCGTTATTACTACTGGCATCCATGTCTGAGCTTATGCGTCCTGTTTTAATCATCCATAGCTCAAGCATCGATAAATATGGATGGATACCACAAGCGGCAGCAGCATCGGAGCTGCCAATACCCTGTCTGCGTACTTGTAGCCAATCTTCACGGCTTAAGTCTTTGGTATTGACCAAACGCTTAGCGGTGGTTGATGTCTTTGCTTGAACCGGTTTATCAACCGTTTTATTTTGCTTTAGCATGACTTCTACTGAATTGTCCTTGGTTTTAGACTTAGCAGTTCGAGACGCTTTAGCTGTCATGACTGAACGTTTGAGTTTTAACTGAGTCGTGGTTATGTTATTTAATGCGATCAGGTTCATGGTGAACTCCTTTAATAGATTTATTCTTAGTGAGATGCGCATATGCCTTGCTTAATTAATGGCATAAAAAAACCACGCGCAAAGGCGTGGTTGATTTAAGAGATAAGTAGAGTGGCTAAGCGATTAGGCAATCAAGCGTAGTGCTTCGTCGAGGCTTCTATCTTTAAGTTTAGCCCCAGCCCCAAACCATGCTGAGTCAAGGCGATGGTCTTGCGACATCGCACGGCGTTCATGATCAACAAATTCTGTCATCGCATTTAACAACCCATAAGCCGTATCTTTTGCTGATGCCAGATCCGCACCGCGACCTTGACCGTTAAACATACTCATCACCTGATTCATGGCTTTTGCATTTGGAACCGCATCTTTTTCTTTCTTAGCCGTATTAAACAGAATCAGGCCATCATCTTTAACATCATTAAACACACGATTTAGGTAGTTGGCTGCTTCTGCTTGAGTGACGCGTCTATTAGTTAATTGCTTCATCTCATAGTTAAACGCATCCCATTGGCTGACGGAGACGCCCAATTGCTGCTTGACCTTTTCGGCATCAAAGGTCGTGCTATGCGGTACTTTCACCACGCCGCCATTGTCGTTCGCAAGGCTGATCGCTAAGGTGTTATTACACACAACGCGAATATTGGTGAACTGTGCTGTAGTAGCAAGCGTGCCATCACAAGCGGTTGCTAGCAGCAGATAGCCATGACTGACATCACCGCCACGTAGCGTTGCTGATTGACCTGTACGTGCGAGTGCCCAGAACTTACGTCCTTCTTTAAGTACCCCTGCGGTCTCTAGCTCAAAGTCAGCTTGCTCTGTCAGATCCCGATAAAACTCTAAAATCTCACTTGGTTGTACTTCTTGGTAGCGCTGACTCACCACTGATAAGGGCTCAAGCGTGTCTGAGCGATACAGCACCTTGTTATTGTCATAAGGCATGATCAAGTTTTGCCCTTTATCATTGGTTGCCATGTAGCTCACGTCTGAGGATTCGATACGCCAATCCATCCCAGCCTCACGTGCCCAGACCTCAATCGGCTGTTTGGGGGATAGCTCGTTGCCAAGACCATGCCATGGCGTTTCGCCAACGTATGCCATGCTTTCGATTAAATGTGCCATGATTAATTTCCTTTTACTGTTGAATAAATAAGTGGTTTGACTGATTCAATGCTTTGATGCATGAATCATTGAGTGGTTAAACAAATGAGAATGTTAGAGGCTAAAGCTATGCTGACAGGTACTGCATAGATAACGCGGCATAATAGCTGCTCTGAGTAATGGCGGCTGCATCAGCCGTTGTTGTGCCAGATTAATTACGGTGGCAATGGCACTGCCTGCAACCATCCCGATCATGGGGTTGATCTTGTAGTACTTGCAGACGCTAGTACCAAGACTGACTAAGAGCTTGGCTGAACACAGATGCTCTAACAGGCTTTGCATACTGGTATCCGTATTTTCTATAACGTGTGCTGAATGGCAGTTGGGACAGATAGGTTTCATAGTAACTCCTTGATAGTGGCGCATAAAAAAGGCCTGCTATAAAGCAGACCTTGATTAGACGTTGAGGGATAGATGGATAAGACAGCGATGGCTACTTATCTCATCTCATGGTGATACTGTATATCTGAAATTATTTTGCTATTAAGGGATATCTATGCTGGGGCTTTGTTAAACACCCCTCTTACCGAGCTAGTGAGTCATGCTTTGTCCAAACGTATTCATGTTAGGTAAAGCCACCTTAAGACGTTGATAACTTTTATTACGCTTATCAGGACGAGTTAAATACAAGGCGGCATCAACCGCATTCTCGACTTCTTGTAAATCATTGCGATGAATCATGCCAATACCAAGTCTACCGCCAGCTGCTAGCGCATCTTTATGCTCTTTGTTATTTACGATAAAGCAGTATCCAACGCCTTCAGTTATCTCTCGCCATTTTTGTCCAACTTGATCAGCTAAGTAGCTGTCCTTGTAATGCTTTGAGCCATCAAAAATCAATAGCAAATGACAGTGAAAGCCACCATTTTCCTCACCCTGTTCTAACGACCAAGCATGGCTAAGTAAATGCTTAAAACAAGTATCGCCATTATGAATGAAATCTCTTAACTTTTTCATATGGAAGTCAAAATCACGAATGGTAATATGATGACTGAGGTCTGGTATGTATTTTAAATCCACTCGGACAAACAATAATCTTGGGTAATTTGAGATTAGGGTTCGAATATTATTCTCTAAACGCTTACCGTTTTGATGACTCTGATAACGCCAGGCACTATAGTCTTTTTTTATTGCCATCTCATAACCTGATAGCAGCTTAATAAAATGCATCGTCTTTTCATCATCCCAAAATACGTTATAAGCATAAGCGTCACCAATAATCGCATTGGTACTTTCTATAAATGCCTGAATTGGTTTTGAGTATCTGTCTTCAGAATTAAGGCTAATCATGAACGAGTAATAGAACTCGTTCAGTTGACTTTTGATTTGTTGAAAACTGATCGTACCGAACAGTACATCTCTAACCAGTCTGTCGACTTTAGAGATAAGTTGTGAGTGATTAACAGGTGAGTAGATCATGGCTTGATTTCCTATAAATATAAAGTTGAAGAGGTGTTACATATATTTATAGGGTTATGTATTTTTTTACGGTGAAGTGCGGATAGGATCCGCCTTAGTCATGCAGTACTTAATGTAAGTTATATTATCGTACCGTCTCTTCATGAGTATCCAAAGGCAGGATTTTTGTAAGCCAGCATTGGGTTTATGAAAATCACAACACAGTAATTCGCTGTGTTTTAGGGAAGAAGGTGAAGATAGAGTTAGCTGATCGTCATTGATGTTACTTTATAATAATCTATTAGCTAAAGCATATATAATTCCTACAACATGCTAAAGTTATACCGACGTTTTAATGACGTTTTAATGACGTTTTTCTGACGAAAAAATTGATAATCTGACTATGAGCAATCAGCAAAAAATGATTTATCTTTAGTTATTATATGGAGACAAATAATGAGAAATACGCGTAGAAATAGTAGCGAGATTTTGATAAAGGAAGAAGAGTATATTGAAAAAAAGGTAAATACTCTTAGCATCTACAATGTGTATTGGTGCCTTTATGAATTGAGAAGGCGAGGTAAATTACTCGAAGGTAAAGTGTTGAAAAACGACTCATTTTGTAAATTACAGTTAATAAGTCTTTTAAAAAAGCATAAATACAATGTCATAACACTAAATAATTTTTTGGAAGCCAGTGCAGAAAACAGCATTCCGTTATCATCTATCAAGTGGTTTTACGACGATACAAGAGCCGCACTATGGTTAAAGATGGTTTTAAAAAACACTATCAACTCAAGTGAATCAATCATCACTGAATCTGATATATCGATTTTTATTCATGATGTTATTTTTAATAAAAAACTGTTAGTCTTGAATAGAAAAATTGTTGAGATAAATAGCGATTCACAAGTTGAATTCAAAAAGATAACTTTAGAATTACTAAAAGACGCTTACCTTCTCAGCCAAGTAAATTCGAAAGATATTAAATGGCTGACTAGTAAGAGCAACAGTAGCGTTAAAACAAACCATATATATCAATATATGAATAAACTGCATGATCTTAATAATCTGAGAATAAACAAAGAGAGTAAAAAAAAGAACGGAGGACGAAAGATACACATTAATAAGGCTGGGTGCCAACAGGCTTTAATTTGTTCTGGCACTATTAAATTTAAAGAAACAGATACAGCTATGCGGCTTTGTCACATACTGGCATCACTTGATTATTGGATGTTCGATACCTATTGGCTTTACAAAGATGGTGACGTTGTAGACAGAGAAACGGCTGATAATAGAGGCCTCTTTATTAGTAATATGGAAGACGTTTGGAATTCGAAGCAAAGGCGTGATCGCAATAAAATCAAGAAAAATCAGGGTATAGATCTCACAAGCGATAATAAGAAAAACCTAAAGTATCTTGCTAAGGCTTGTGGTAAGACACAGCGTGAAGTGTTAAATGACTTAGTTGAATCTGCTTATAGTCAAATGAGAGGTCAGGACATTCAGCTAGACCCACCTTTTCCTAATCAATATGCTTCTTTTGATAAGATACCTCTAGAGCAGCCCTGTAATTCGCAAAGCGAAGATAATGAGGAGAAGTCCACTCTTAAAGAAACCTCACGTACTGACAATAAAGAAGATCGGAGTCGCTCGTATGATACAGATTCCGCTATTTCATCAATATACGATAATGAAAAGCTACCAACTGGCACCCCTCCACCCAAACAGGAAGCTAGTTCACTACAAACATTTCTTCCTGAAGAAAATTATGGAAAACAAATTAGAGATGCAGGTAATGTCAATACAGATAACTATCATAAGTTATAACTCAAGACAGGTATAAATTTTTTAGCTTGCGTAAAATTAAGGTACAATACACTTATTAAACATTCATCTTTGATCCAAAATTTTGAAATCAATATTCCATGTACACTGTGGTGTACACAAAAACTTATTAAGAATATTTTTTTATTTAATATCAATAACTTAAATAATATGTATCGTTCCGACCACTGGTACCAATATGTAGTGCAATTCAACCTCCCCCTTCGGAGGTTTTTTTGTGCCTGTAACTTTATGACTATTACGTTACGCTTGTCACTTTTTACTGGTCTTGCCACTTCTTACTGGCAATATTTGTTTGTACTTATACCGCTACTTCGTATTGCGTAACCGCACTTATCTTAATCGGTACGGCATAGCTCCATGGCATGCCCGCACTGCAGTAAAAAAATCCATCACGGAATGATACGATATAGGCGGTAAAATCATTGCCACAATGATCCATCATTGCTTGCTCATCGCTGTCATCACAAACCGCACACCATATTCGCTTGGTACCGCGTGCTAGCATTGCCCGTGTTAGGTCACTCCCCTTCAGTTCGTTATTCATCATCGGCTCCTTGACATCCTGCACTCTCTCACAATACCTACCTTTCAAGAGTTGATTTATCCGTACCCAATTCGTAAATTTGGCATTAACGACAAACAATGTTTTTTTATAAAAAAGCATGTTAGGCGTTATTTATTTTTTACCGCGCTTATTACTATTGAGTATCTACTAGTGTAAAACTTTAATGGACTTACTGTAATAGATAGCCATCAGATTAGCGATGAATGGCAAAACTACTAAGACAAACGGCTTAGTTGAATAAAAACACTTAACAAACTTTTTAATAAAACTGGGCAAAAAGAAACAACTGTTCACTAACGTTGCAAAAGCGTGAAATTTCCTATCTATCTAGAACAGTGGTGCGCCACTTATATTATATTTACTTTATGATATATATCAAAATATGGATATTAATGCAACTTTGTTTGTCAGTTTTTATTGGCTCCTATCAAATCTAACAATTGATAATAGAAAAAGTCAGCAAGTCAGGTAAAATATCGACTATGAACATTTCTGAAGAATCCAGTCCTCGCAAAATCATTCATATTGATATGGATGCTTTTTATGCCAGTGTTGAGCAGCGCGACTTTCCCGAGCTTCGAGGCAAGCCATTGGTAGTTGGCGGCGATCCTAACGGTCGCGGCGTGGTTGCCGCTGCCAGTTACGAGGTACGTCAATTTGGCGTACGTTCAGCAATGTCCTGCTATGAGGCACGTAGACGCTGTCCAGAGGTGGTATTTGTCAGACCGCGTTTTGAGGTTTATCGAGCGGTCAGTAGTGACATTCGCCGTATTATGCATAGTTTGACGCCTCATGTTGAACCATTATCACTAGATGAAGCCTATTTGGACGTTACTGGGCTTAGCGCGCACAAAGGCTCAGCAACGCTAATGGCCAACTGGTTGAGGGCACAAATTCTAGAGCAGACAGGGTTGACTGCTTCTGCTGGCGTCTCATTTAATAAAATGCTGGCTAAAATTGCTTCCGATATCAACAAGCCCAATGGCACTGCTATCATCACACCAAAAGATGCTGATGCGTTTATTAGTACGCTACCTATTGAACGCTTTCACGGTATAGGGAAAGCAACAGCAAAGCGATTGCATGCGATGGGTGTGAGCAATGGCGCAGATCTCCGGCGTGTGCCAGCAGCTACTATGGTTGAGGAGTTCGGTAAACGTGGTCAGTTTTATTACGATATCGCTCATGGCCGTGATGAGCGACCAGTCAAGTCTGAGCGTACTCACAAATCAGTTGGTTCAGAGACGACTTTTAGAGATAACTTGAGTGATAATGACGAGCTGCGTATACAGATTTATGAGCAGAATGCTGATGCTTTTAGCCAGCTGCACAAAAAAAACCTCGTTGCCCATACCATCACGCTCAAAATAAAATACTCGGACTTCACTCAAATTACGCGCTCGCATACTTTATCTACCACTTTTGATAGCGCCGAGTCTGCACATTATTGGTTAGACAAGCTATTTGCAGATATTCCACGCGAGCTGCCCATTCGGCTGGTAGGTGTGACCTTTTCTTCTTTATTACCTTCTACGCAGTTATTGCCTCAATTAACTTTATTTGAATAACCTAATCGCTGACTGATGGTTATTTTTAATAAAAGCAATCAGTTTCGTATTTCCGCTTAGGCTATTACTCTGTTCTAACAGTCATATCATACGCTGCTATCATCGGGTAAAGTATCCTTTCATAAAAGCATTTCTGCTACAATTATGCCAAAATCTCTATTGAACTAAAGACTGATTATGACTGACTCTCACACTGCATTTACTGATACAAACACATCGCTTGATACCATCGCCAATAACGATACCTCAAACTATTTGAGCGTTGAGGACTATGATTATGAGCTGCCAGATAGCTTGATTGCCCGCTATCCTCTAGCACAGCGTTCTGCTTCAAAATTGCTATACTTGCCTGCTAACTCTCAGACAAACACTACTCGAATAGAAGACTGTTTGTTTTCTGCATTGCCCGACTTATTGGATGCAGGCGATCTGATTGTCTTTAATGATACAAAGGTAATGAAGGCGCGTCTGTTCGGCCAAAAAGATACTGGCGGCAAACTTGAAGTCCTGATTGAACGCTTAGTTAATCTTGATGATTTAGATACTGCAGCCCTGCATCTAAAAGACATGAGTGATGAGCCAGTCAATCAAGAACACATTGCGCTTTGTCATGTAAAAGCAAGCAAAGCACTTAAGCTGGGTCAGCGCTTGCAACTTGCTGACGGTCATATGAGTGCTGCAATGATTGGACGTCAAGATAACTTATTTATCTTGGCATTTGATGCGCCGATTTTACCGCAGTTAGAGCTCTATGGTGAACTTCCTATTCCACCTTATTTTGAGCGTCATGCCGATGAGACTGACAACACTCGTTATCAAACCGTTTTTCATGATCCTACTAAGCTTGCTAGCGTAGCGGCTCCTACAGCGAGTTTGCACTTCGATGAAGCGGTACTGAGCAAGCTTGCAGAAAAAGGCATCAATACTGCTTTTGTCACATTACACGTTGGTGCTGGTACCTTTGCGCCAGTCAAAACAGACAACCTACTCAATCACACCATGCATAGCGAATATGCACACCTACCGCAAACGACGGCCGAGCTAATCAATCAGACTCATGCAAATGGGAACAAAGTTATCGCTATCGGTACAACAGTAACTCGTGTCCTAGAGACGGCTTATCAAAAGACAGCTATGGACGGGCAAAAGCTCTCTAGCTGGTCAGGTGATACCGATATTTTTATCTACCCAGGATTTAAGTTTGGCGTTATCGATCGATTGTTAACGAACTTTCACTTACCTAAATCAACACTGCTGATGCTAGTGTCGGCATTTGCAGGCAAATCATCTATTGAGCACGCCTATCAACATGCTATTGACAAACAGTATCGGTTTTTCAGCTATGGTGATGCCATGCTGTTAGATAGAAAAGTTGACTAAACATGACATAAACATTTTGTGCATTGCACACAACAGTTGTGAAATAAACTGGTAAACTAAACCGTATTTTGTTATAACAGCAAAGATAACTTATATCCTAAAGGACTACTCATGTCTTGTCATCTATCTCGTCGCTTGACTCCTGTACATCGCGCGGTATCGATGGCAATGCTTTGCTCTATAGGTTGGGCGGTCCTAGTATCAAGCGCACAGGCAGCAACTATCGGTAAAACGGTAGTTACCTCAGCTCAGCATGAGCCACTAGCCGCTAGTATCGCTGTTAGCAATATAGAAGCAGCGGACTTTTCAGCCAGTTTGGCAAACTCTACTATCTACCAGCAAATGGGACTCTCCCCTACTGACTCTATGATGGTACGATTTCAACCGACCTCGGCGACCAGTGGCCAGTTGCTTATCACCACCTCACAGCCTGTATCCAAGCCGTTTGCTGATGTTGTTTTGGCGATAAACGACAATGGACAGCGCAATATGTTGCCAAAAACATTACTGATGCCTTTGAAAGAAACCCTGCCTATCAATACCAGTAACACTATGGCGACAGCAGCAAAGAAACCAAATCTACCTAGCGTCTCTGCAAGTACTGCCATGCCTTTGACAGTCCGCAGAGGTGCTCCGCCACCGCTGATTTCGGTACCTGCAATATCCTCGCCTAAATTATCGACGCCCCAGTTATCAACACCAAAAGCACCAACAGACGCCTTATTGGCGACCACGTTAGCGGCGCCTAACGTACAAGCGCCCACTGTGACCGTTACCTCACAGGTCAACCGTCTCGCTTATGCACCTAGTCGCCTTGATAATGGACGTTTAAAGCGTATCTCTGATACAGATAATAATTCTAGCCCTACTGATAACCGCGGTAACTTAACAAACTCTCTGAGCAATAGCCTTTTGAGTACCGCAAGTAGCAATAGTGGCACGGCGACAACTGACAATAGTGCTATAAATGAACGCCCTAACAAAAACAGCATAAATACAGTGGTAGCAGATAAACCAAGAACCAATCAGCAGCTCGATATTCTCAATATACAAGTGACACGTCAAATACAGCCAAGCAGCAAAGCAGATGCTATAGCAAGCTCACCTCTCGTACCAACGAGCAAGCCCATAAGCGTATCAACAATCGCGCAAGATGCGAGTGATACTCCTACGGCGGCCTCTCAAGACCCCAAGACCGCGGATAGCACAGCACTATCTGTACCATCGCCTAATGATTCGATGACAGCCAGTAATAAAGTTGTGAGTAGCGCTACTACTCAGTATCAGGTACAGCGCAACGATAGCTTGTGGGTGATTGCTCAGCAGATTGCAGAAGAAAACAATCTAGATACGCCAACAGTAATGAAGCAGATTCAATCACAAAACCCTGATGCCTTTATCAATAAAGATGCCGATCAGTTAAAAGCAGATGCGAAGCTGAGCCTGCCCAGTTACGATATCATACCGTCGCAGCAGAGTTTGGAAGCTGCTATTAGCGCCCAAAGACAGTATAACCGTAGAGCAAATACACCTGTAATCAAAAAGGCTGCACCATCACCAACCAAAAAATCATCTGAAACGGCGCAAGTAGCCAAGCGTCCTGAAAAACCCACAACGACTAAAACAAAGATACTGCCGCAAGCGCAGTTTTCTGTGCTTGCCCCTGGTAGTGACGGCAATGCAGATGGAACACAAGCAAAATCTGCAGCGGATACTGGTAATGGTCTAAGCACTGATATTTTAGCAACGCTCAAATCGTCAAGACAAGGAACAGCCTCACAGGCGAAGCGTTTGTCAAAGACAAGCAGCGCACTCAATAGCTATACTAAAAAGCTCCAACTACAAAATCAAAAACTGGCTGAGCTACAAGCTCGTCTTAAAAAACTACGCAATCAATAATTGCCTAACTGATCAACGCAAGACGCTATGATCATAGGCGTAGGAGTAACAATGGACAATATGCTATATATTATCGCCGGATTGGTGCTTATTCTGTTAGTTGCAGGCTTGTTATTGCGCAAAAACAAAGCACAAAAACAGAGTGTTCAACCCCCTGTCAACTCGCTAAGAAACTCTACTACTCGGGCACCGCAAACGGATTATGGCACTACTGCCCAAAGCAATGAACACGAAAACAATAAGTTTGATCACATTACCATTGCTCAGCGCTTCATAGATCAACAGCGCTATGACAAAGCGATCGAAACAATCAATCGTGGTTTAAGTGAAAAACCTAATGATGGTCAATTATCTATCAAGTTACTCAGTATATACGCCACTATTGATCAGCCAGAAAACTTTGATAACGTCTATAACACCATCAAACTTAATAACGATGGCAAGACCCTTACGCTCGCTGACGAACTCAAAGATCTGTATGTTGGCGAGCCACGTCCAGTCGCTACACAAGAACTAGCAACTGAGGATGCTGTTGATAATAACTTTGACGGTCTAGATTTTGATTTACCAACCAGCCAAGTCAATGACACAGATACAGTCTCTGATCAGCCAGTCATTGAAGACAACAAAGATATTGTGATAGACGAGCCTATTGCTCAGCCAGTACTTTCCGATGAACTCAATGATACCAGTCCAACTACTGAAAATGCGGCAGATAGCTTTGACCTGACGCTTAGTGACTTAGAAAGCGACTCATTAGAAAGCGACTTAGAAAGTGATTTTGACGAGCCTCATACTACTGCTGACAATCCTGTTGCACCATTATCTATTGCAGATGATGACGCCTCCGCTACATCTACTGATGAAAGTACTGAAGTTATTGAAGACAATGACTTTAGTGACTTTGAGTTTGATTTTGACTCGGCGACTGACGATACGTCGACTGACAACGCTATTATCTCAGATACCGTAGACGACCAAAACGAAGAGTTAGCGTTAGAAGATGACGATTTTGTCTTAGATTTTGATGACTTAGCTGCGGATACAGATACAGCAATAACTAACGATGTAACTGATAACTTAGTAGGCACCTCTACTGATGCTATTCAAAGCAGTGAAGATGACTTTTCTTTATCTCTAGATAGTTTAGATACGCCAGATAACGTTGATGCTGTCTCTAATGTCGATACCGGTTTTGATAACGAATTATCTACTACCGAAGAAAGTAATGACCTCGATAGCTTTATTTTAGAAAACACTGACTTTGAAGAAGTTGCTGCTGAAGACAATACGTTAGAAAACAGCACATTTGAAGATGATAGTTTTGTAGATCTTAATCTTGAAGAACAACTACTCGCTGATGATATTGAAGATAGTCCTGTTGAAGCGTCGGATGATTCATCACCTGCACCGCTGAGATTTGATGACAATACAAGCATAGATGATGATTTTGGTATTGATGATGCCGACTCTTTATTAGAAGCTCCCGCTTCTACAACCGCACCAGTAGAGATCGAAACTGATAACACCACTGAAGCTGTTGAATCAGTAGAAGACTTTTCATCACGCTTTGCCGCTGATTTCGATTTTGTGAAGTCTCTAGATAGCAATCAGGTAACATTGGACTTAGCAGGTCAGTATCTACAGCTGGGTGAGTATGATAGTGCAAAACGTTTATTGAATGAAGTGATTGCTCAAGGTAATAGCGAGCAAAAACAACAAGCACAAGTGCTGCTTGAACGTACTGCGTAATCAACAAACAAAGTAGTCATCAGCAAGCACGCCTTAATCAGCAAATATTCTCTGATTAAGGCGTGCTTGCTGATTTTTTGCATCTGACTCTGATACCATCTATTATTAAATGCTATCACTGCTACTAAACTCTATAGCACCTCTTTTCTTTCATACTTTTTACTGTGTTGATATTATGCCATCTTCTGCTACATCCAAAAACCTGTCCGATCCTATTCAACTGATTTATGCTGGTGGTACCTTTGGTAGCTATGGCCGCCCTTTGGCCCCTTTATCAGCAGAAATCTTTTTGCCCACACTAAAAAAACTATTGTCTGAACAAGATAACGCCGTTACTTCACCAGCCATTTCATGGCTGGACAACACGCTAATCAAAGACAGCAGCCAGCTTACCCCCAGCGATTTTGTACATTTTTATCAGTTACTACTCAATGCTTACACGCAAGGTGAGAGACGCTTTGTACTGATTAGTGGCACCGACACATTGAGTTACTTAGGTGCATTTTTAGCAGAGGCTTTTGCCGGTAGCGATATTTGTATCGTAGTGACTGGAAGCATGCGGCCATTGCTAAACAGTGAGGTAATACAGTCCTATGAGATTGACGACCATAGCGATGCTTGGGGCAATCTTAACGACTCATTAAAGTTAGCTGCTGCTGGTGAGTCAGGCGTCAAAATTAGCTTTGGCGGTGAATCATGGCCTGCACAAACCGTGCAAAAGATTCACAGTCATGATCTTATGGCATTTACGGGTCATTCACGTGCGGCATATCCGGCCAACAGTTATATCAGAAACCTCCCAGATACTCGCAGACAGCATTGGCTTGATGATCAGCAAGTCTTGCTGCCCGATATCACAGCACGCGCTGAGCAGTCCAAGATTCATGCCTTATACTGCTTGCCCAATGATGCGTCTGTAATAAACAATCAATTACAAAGTTTATTATCTCAGCCGCCATGTGGCATTATCCTGCTAGGGTTTGGCGCTGGTAATATTCCTTATTCAGATACGCTAGCAGATACGCTCAATCTTGCTCATGAGCAGGGACACATCGTGATATGCGCCAGCCAATGTCCGTTTGGCGGTGTAAGCGACAGCTATGCCGCTGGTAGTTGGCAATACGACTATCATGTAATTGCTGGTGGTCGTTTAACTATCCCTGCTATTTATGCACGGTTGCTATGGTTGCTACTGCGCTATGACAGTCCAGCAAGACGTCGACAGCGTTGGTTGAACAATGTCAGCCAAGCAGGTACAAGCATCAAAAAAAGATAAGCAACTCTGCATCCATTCCAAATTTATAAGCTTAGAAACCACAATGTCTGATACTAAAATCATCGATCATGAACAATCGCCACTATATACTTTAGCGATTGCCATCGAATTCTTGGGTACACACTATCATGGCTGGCAGCGACAACGAGAGGTGCTGGGTGTCCAAGAAGCGTTAGAGAATGCCATTAGCAAGGTCGCCAACGAATCAGTTGAAGTCATTGCTGCTGGACGTACTGACGCCAGTGTCCATGCCAGTAACATGATTGCTCATTTCACCACCCATGCGTATCGCCCTACTCATAACTGGTTACGCGGCGTAAACAGCCTCTTGCCTGATGATATTGCGCTACGCTGGGTTCAGCCAATGCCCGCTGATTTCCATGCGCGCTTTGGCGCGATTGCCCGGCGTTATCGCTATATCACGCTCAATCAAACACAGAGACCTGCGATACTGAATCATCAAGTGACTCACATCTATGAGCCTCTTGATCTCACCGCTATGCAACAGGCGGCGTCCGATATTGTTGGCACGCACGACTTTAGCAGCTACCGTGCTGCGGCTTGCCAGTCCAATCAGCCAGTCCGTACCATCAGTCATGCTCATCTTTTTGCTCATGGACAGTTTATTGTATTCGACATACAGGCAGATGGTTTTTTGCATCATATGGTTCGTAATCTAATGGGTACGCTATACGCTATCGGTAGAAATGAGCTAAAACCAGCAGATTTTTTGAACATTTTGAATAAAAAAGATCGAACCATTGCGCCGCCCACGGCGTCAGGCGACGGTCTGTATTTTATCAATGCCTACTACCCTGAACGCTTTCAGTCCTTATTACCAGATGTACCATTAACGCCTGTCTGGCTAAATCTACCTGATTGATTCAATACAACCTGATATACATATCACTTACAGGCTGTCAAGTCAAAACCAGGTTCTGTATTGCTTTAATCTACTAACTTACGTATAATATGGGCTTATTTTTAATTGATTGATACAAATTATGGCAAAAGACGATATTATCGAATTTGAAGGCGAAGTCATTGATACCCTTCCTAACACCTTGTTCAAAGTTCGTTTAGAAAACGGACACGAAATCATTGCACACATCTCAGGTAAGATGCGTAAGCATTATATTCGTATTTTGACAGGTGATAAAGTTAAGGTCGAGATGACCCCTTATGACCTATCTAAGGGTCGTATCACGTACCGTGGTAAGAACTAAATACATACCAACCAAATAGTTATAGATGTATTTGTAAAAATACAGCCAACAACCAAATAGCTACTTTATCGCTGATAGCTGATATAGACGCTTGGGTGGTTTAACTGATAATAATAATGAAAATGCTGACCTACTCATTATTGCCTATCACAGTTTTAGTTATTTAGTATTCGCTGTTTATTTTTACCAAAAAATACCGCTCAATATTAGCGGTATTTTTTTGTCTGCGTTTTATGAACTGCTTGAATTATAGATTAATTAAACTCGACAGTTGCATCGCTCTTGATAACTCCTAATAGACTAAGTGCATCCCAGTTGGTGAGGCGAACACAGCCTGCTGATGCTTGACGGCTGATACGCTCAGGATCTGGTGAACCATGAATGCCATAAGAGGGCTTACTCAACCCAATCCACACTGATCCGACTGGATTATTAGGGCCTGGAGGTATAATCGACTTTTTACCATCATCACTCGTATAGGTGTAATTGGGCTCATGAATTTTTACTTTGACCTGATGCGTACCTGTTGGTGAAGGTGTTGCTGTACTGCCTACTGTCGTCGGGTAACTGGCTACCAAATTATTACTATCGTCATAAGCATATAGCGTTTGTGTGTCTTTATCAGCGACCACACGACTTACTGGTGTGGTGTTAGGATTGCCTGGATTATAAACGATAATAGTTTCACCACTTTCGAAGCTAGCATTAGGATTGAGTGACTTAAGATAGTCACGACTGATATGGAATTTTTCACCTAAAGATTCTAGAATGCTTTCGTAATACATACCATCTAGCTTCGCTTTGGCTTCTGCGCTAGCCGGAATCTGAGTTGTCTTGACGTTTACATCAGCGTCGGTTAACTGATAGCTGACCAATACGGGTTGTGAAGTAAGCGTACTATTTTGAGTTAATGCTTGCCACGTTGTTTCGTCCAGCGATTCTGTTACTGGTAGGCCTTGTGCTTTTTGGAACGCTTGCATGGCTTTACGTGTATTCTTTCCCCAGTAGCCATCCACTGCCCCAACACCACTATGATTCCAGTTCAATAGTGCTTGTACTTTAGTACCGATATTTCGATCTATTTTACTGTCAGCTGTCCATGTGGCGTCATTTACTTTTTTGGCAGTTTCCGATAATTCTGTTGTGCTATATTTAATTTTAGGAAGTAGTTTATTCAACGAGTTGGCAGTGTTGCTATCACCTTCTATTTGCTGACTGACACCATTGGTGACGGGACTGGTATCGTTGCCACCCATCATCATGCTGTCTGTTGCCCCAGTATTGGTACTGTCACTATTTTGATTGCTCATAGCGCTCATGTCAGTGTCTGTATTTGCAGTCATACTACTATCTGTTGTAGGAGCTTCTGCACTCGTCTCCATATCTGCCGCGTCATTAGTCGTTTGTACGCTGTTTTCAGTGGTATTAGCGTTACTGCAACCCACTGATAATAATGATGCTGTCCCTATAGCAACGACAACGCCGCCAACCTTGAGTAGTTGAGACATAAAACCTCCTAAATAATTACTATATATCGAAAAAAGTATCGAAAGAATGTCAAAAAATTTATTGTAGGAATATATTGCCACAGCGCTACCACTATCCTCTAACAGCTTTATGTTAATAACTGACTATTCCTACTATGCATTTGTTAATAGAGCGCATAAACATACTGGTTTGTTTACAATAAAGGACGATTCTATGCCTATAGTATAAAAAACCCATAAGTTATTAAGTAACTTATGGGTTCAAAAAACATAAATAAGACTGTCAAAGAAATCTACATGATATCAGCAAACTTACAATAATTTAGCTAGAACAGCTTGCCCCATCTCTTGGCACCCTACTTGTTTTAAGCCAGCTTCGCTACTGTCTAGAATATCAAGCGTACGCAAACCATCATCGAGAACCTCGCTAACTGCTTGCTCGATCGCTTGTGCTGCTGCTTCTTGCTTAAAGGTGTAACGCAGCATCATAGCAACAGACAAAATAGTCGCCAGTGGATTGGCTTTATCCTGCCCGGCGATATCTGGTGCTGAACCATGGCATGGCTCATACATACCTTTGCCAGCTTCATCTAAGCTTGCTGATGGCAACATACCAATGGAGCCTGTCAACATTGCTGCTTCATCAGATAAGATATCACCGAACATATTGCCCGTCACCATGACATCAAACTGCTTAGGATCTTTGATCAACTGCATGCACGCATTGTCCGCATACATGTGCGACAGCGCCACATCGCTATAATTAGCTTGTTGCATCTGAGTTATCGTCTGCTTCCACAGCTCAGTCACTTCTAGGACATTGGCTTTATCTACTGAGCATACTTTGGCAGCTCTACCTGCGGCTTCGGCACGTGTTTTTGCCAGATCAAAAGCAACTTTACCAATACGCTCAATCTCGCTGGTGCTATACACCATTGTGTTATAGCCTTGCTGCTCACCGTTATCTAGTGTACGGATACCACGTGGCTCACCAAAATAGATACCACCTGTCAGCTCACGAACGATAAGCAAATCTAAACCAGATATGATCTCAGGTTTGATGCTTGACGCATTGGCTAGCTGCGGATAAAGTTTTGCTACACGTAAGTTAGCAAATAGACCAAGCTCGCCGCGAATTTTTAGCAAACCGCGCTCAGGGCGTTTGCTGCGTTCAATTGTATCCCACTTAGGTCCACCGACTGCACCTAATAATACAGCATCTGCTGCGCGCGCACGCGCTAACGTCTCATCAGGTAAGGGCTCACCTGTTGCATCAATGGCTACGCCGCCAATCAATCCAGACTCTAATGTTAAATCTAGCGAAAACTTATCATTGACTGCTTTGAGCACATCAATAGCTTGAGTCATGATTTCAGGGCCAATACCATCGCCCGCTAATGTTAAAATCGTTGCCATACTAATCCTTTTGGATATATTTTTATTGGTAAATTAATTTTATTACGCTTTGATCTTTTTGGCTTTGGATGATGATACAGTTTTTATGATGTCAGTTTCTACAAACTCACCTTGATGCTCAGCCCCCAGTTGCTTACAGAAGCGGCGCTGAACCTCATTACCTTGCAATAGCTCAATACACAAAGGCTCAGGTGATGCTGTTTCTAGTAGGCTACCAGGCTTTTTGCTCATGTTTTTTTGATAAGCACGTAACTGATAAGTACCTGCTACAGCAAAATCATGAATCATCGCAAAACGCTCAATATAGCCCATATTGTTTTCTGGATAAAAATTAACATGGACTTCGTGTTTTGCAGGCAGTACTCGAGCATAGTAATTGGTCAACCCAGGCATACTAGACGCTGCTAATGGCACTATCTTTATAGCATTTTTATTGATAAGAGGCGTCATATCCATACTTGCAGGGGCGTTTATCGCACCTTGGTAACTCGGCATATCTACTACAATCTGAGGATTGACTGGTTTGTGACTGTCAGGCGCGATGATGAGCGTCTTGTCTATTTGCACAATTTCACAGTGATAAGTGCCCACACATGCGATGTTCACTTCCCCATCGATAGGTTGAATTTTACCTACCCACGCTTGCGCACTTTTTGCCTCGTCTATTTTTTGGTAACCCGTCAGCAGCTGACAGCCTGACAAAAATAAGCTTGCAGTAACAATGGTGCTTGTCCATAGAGCATAATGTTTTTTATTCATAATGGCGGCTACTATTTGTAAGAGAGATAATAAAATATTGTAAAAACCACCTTTCATTTTAGCCAGTTCACCGCCATAACTCAACGCTGCGTTACGCCTGTCCGGTAGTTTTGTAAGCAATAACGCATAAACTCATCGTCGACCCACCAGCTAAGCGCGTACGCTATTGAATATCCATGGCGTTTTTTGCATCATTTTATGCTCATAGTCTTTGATAGCATCACTTTGCTGCAATGTTAAGCCAATATCATCAAGTCCATTGAGTAAGCAATGTTTGCGAAAAGCATCGACATCAAAGGCGTACTCTTCGCCTGTTGGCGTGATAACCACCTGACGCTCTAAATCAGCGGTAAGCTCATAGCCTTCATTGGCAATCGTGGCTTTCATTAGAGTATCTACAATAGCTTCGTCTAAAACAATCGGGAGCATACCGTTTTTGAAGCAGTTATTATAAAAAATATCTGCAAAGCTTGGCGCAATGACGGTGCGAAAGCCATACTCTGAAAGCGCCCAAGGGGCATGTTCACGACTAGAGCCACAGCCAAAGTTTCTGCGTGCCAGCAATATGGTAGCACCTTGATAACGCGGTTTATTCAATACGAAGTCTGGATTAATGACGCGTGTACTATTGTCCTGACCTGGATAGCCTTCATCCAGATAGCGCCAATCGTCAAATAGATTTACGCCGAAGCCTGTACGTTTAATAGATTTCAAAAACTGTTTTGCGATAATTTGATCGGTATCGACATTTGCGCGATCAAGTGGGCAAACGATGCCGGTTTGGGTGTTATAAGCTTGCATAAAATTTCCTATCAATTGTATTTTTGCTGGCGGAAAACTTTGATGAGTCAGTAAAACGGCAATCAATCTCTCACTGATTCAAACAATATACTGGCATAAGTCATAACTATATATACCAGTTTTCAACTCATCTTCATCGGACCTAAAACGTACGAACATCCACAAAATGACCGGCCAATGCTGCAGCGGCTGCCATTGCTGGACTCACCAAATGCGTACGTCCACCGTTACCTTGACGACCTTCAAAATTACGGTTAGAGGTTGAAGCGCAGTGCTCTTGTGGCTCAAGTTTGTCTGCATTCATCGCAAGACACATTGAACAACCCGGTTCGCGCCACTCAAAGCCCGCTTCAGTAAACAAAGCATCCAAACCCTCTGCTTCTGCTTGCAATTTTACTTGTCCAGAGCCTGCAACGACGATAGCTTCTTTGACGTTATCAGCAACTTTACGGCCTTTAATTACCGCTGCTGCATCACGCAGATCTTCAATACGAGAGTTGGTACATGAGCCAATAAAAATACGATCAAGCTGGATATCTGTTATTTTCTGACCTGCCTCTAGCCCCATATAGGTATAAGCGCGTAACCAGCCCTCTTCTTGCGCTTCATCAATAGCTTGATCAGGCGTTGGTACAGATTGCGTGATATCTACCACCATCTCAGGTGAGGTACCCCAAGACACCTGAGGCGCTATTTGACTACCATCGATTTCAACCACAGTATCAAATACCGCATCATTGTCTGAATATAGTGTGCGCCAGTAAGCTTCCGCTTGTGGCCACTGTGATTCATCAGGCGCATACGGACGACCTTTGACATAATTTATCGTCGTATCATCAACTGCTACCATACCTACGCGGGCACCGGCTTCGATGGCCATATTACAGACGGTCATACGACCTTCCATACTCATGTCTTCAAATACTTGACCTGCAAACTCAATCGCATGTCCTGTGCCACCCGCCGTACCGATCTTAGCGATAATAGCCAATACGACATCTTTTGATGTCACACCAGTACCCAGTTGACCAGTAACACGGATCTGCATGTTTTTTGATTTCTTTTGAATCAAACACTGCGTTGCCAATACATGCTCAACTTCAGAGGTACCGATACCATGAGCCAAACAACCAAGCGCCCCGTGGGTGGCTGTGTGCGAATCGCCGCAGACAACGGTCATACCAGGTAGTACTAAGCCTTGCTCAGGACCAACGACGTGCAAAATGCCTTGACGCGCATCATTAATGGTAAACTCAGCAATATCAAACTTGGTACAGTTCTCGTCTAAAGTGACAACTTGCAAGCGTGACACTTTGTCTTTAATACCAGGCACACCTTCTGAGCGCTCTTTGGTGACAGTCGGTACATTATGGTCAGGACTTGCGATATTGGCAGATAGGCGCCATGGTGCTCTATTGGCAAGCTCTAACCCTTCAAAGGCTTGTGGACTGGTTACTTCATGTAAAAGATGACGATCGATATAGATTAAGCTCGAACCATCATCGCGCTTGGTGACTTCGTGAGCGTTCCAAAGTTTGTCATATAATGTTTGACCGGCCATGATGCTATCCTTTATTGATGACTAATGACTTAATTTTCGCAGACTTACTCAATGGCAAGCTGGGATTTTATCTATTTGAATGGTTGTTTAAATATTATGCTGGTCTATAACGTTGTCTCTACAAGCGTGATAATTATCTATGCTGTTTAGGTTATACCCTTTAAATTATATTCTTTAGGCTATGGTTTTTAAGGCCAAAAGTAAGACTGCTAATTTTTCAATCGCTATTTTTAGACCCGTAGTCAAACCAGTAATACAGATTGCTTACCTATAACTTGCACTCTATGACAATTATCAGTGCTCAAAGCATGTCTTTGTGTCGTAAATAATCAGGTTTGTAGAATAAATATGTGACAATACGTCTTGATGTCTTGTGATTATAGCAGGCAAATCCTATAATAATAATTGATGATTTTTAACCAGATGCAAACTTTTATTTCTAATACGTTATAATTAGATACGCCAACTTTTATTTATAGCTCATAAAGTAGCTAAGGACACCCGCTTGAACACTACAAACTTGACGACATTCGTTACCGTTATGCACACCGGCAGTATATCAGGTGCAGCAGAAAAGCTGTTTATTACTCAGCCGGCCGTCAGCAAGCGCATCAAAAACCTAGAAGATGAATTTAACATTACTCTGTTCGATACTGTAGGGCGCGGGATTGTACCTACTCAAGCAGCCAGCGAGATGTTACCACATGCCAAGCGCTGGTTAGAAGATTATGAGAATTTTAAGATTAATCTACAGCACTCTCAGCATATTGTATCTGGAAAGCTTGTGATTGGTACGAGCCATCATATTGGCTTACATCATCTAGCACCAGTACTGAAGCATTTTATCCAGACTTATCCAGCAGTCCAGTTAGAAGTGCATTTTGTTGATTCAGAAAAAGCGCACAAAGCGGTATTGGATGGTGATCTGTCATTGGCATTTGTGACACTACCGCCTGTATATGATAAGCGTTTAACGTATCACACGCTATGGTCAGACCCGCTCTACTTTATGACCGGTACGTTATCACCTTTGGCTACCAAATCGAATGTCACACTAGAGCAGCTAGCGCGTTACCCTGCCATTTTACCCTCTGCCAATACTTTTACCAGTCAGATCACCTTGGCTGAATTTGCTAAGCATAACCTAAAGCCATATGCCACGATGAGCACCAACCCTCTTGAGTCCATTCGTATGTTGGTCTCTGTTGGACTTGGCTGGTCCGTGTTGCCACAAACAATGGTCAGTCAAGATTTAGAACGTATCGATATGGCTGACAATATCGAATTACAACGCTATTTAGGTGTGGTTATCAATCCAAAGTTAACCCAATCTAGTAGCGTGACTGCATTATTAGACCTGCTTGCACCTATCGAGTAAAAACCGTTTGCTATAACAATTTATCAGATTAAGCTATTCGCATTTGTGACTGCCATGCGTTATAATGCGCTTGACGTTGCTTTAATAACAAAAACTTACCACAGGGACACTGATAGTCATATATCGAATACTTCTAGTAAGATATGATGGTTAACAGTAAGTTTAATGGTTTCATCTGATTGATTATGTAGGTTGCTAATACTCATATATAAATAGCAGATGCGAGCAATAATAAATAAGCGGAATGCGACATTCCCGTTGTTCTCTATCTCTATATGAGTGCTAGCCATAGAGCCATCTCAATCATATAAAACTACATTAGATACTGAAAAAAGCCATTATGTCTCACATTAATGGCTTTTTTTGTCTTTAGATATTGTTTTGAACATCGCCTTGTAGGATGAAGACTTTTATAGTTAAAAAATAATTACAGCCAACCATGTTGGTTAAGGATAATTTATATGAACGGAGTTTCTAGTGGCGTGCTGATATCGCTTGGCGCCTATTTTTTAGTGATGATAGGGATTGGCGTCTATGCTTACTTTAAGCAAGCCAATGATACTGAAGGCTACATGCTTGGGGGTCGTAACTTGGGCCCAGCGGTAACTGCACTATCAGCAGGCGCCTCAGATATGTCAGGTTGGTTATTACTTGGTCTTCCAGGCTATATGTATGCTGACGGTGTCGTCAGTGTATGGATTGCACTTGGTTTGACCCTTGGTGCCCTTCTAAACTACATTATTGTAGCGCCTCGCCTTCGTGTTTATACCGAAGTAGCTGACAACGCTATCACCTTACCAGATTACTTTGCCAACCGCTTTGAAGATAAGTCGCATATGCTACGCGTCATCTCTGCAGTGGTTATCATCTTATTCTTTACCGTTTACACCGCTGCAAGTTTAGTAGGTGGCGGTAAGCTTTTCGAAAGCTCACTTAACCTATCCTATAGTACTGGTCTGTGGGTTACTGCTGGTGTCGTTGTTGCTTACACGTTATTCGGCGGCTTCCTAGCGGTATCAATGACGGATTTTGTGCAGGGTGTTATCATGCTTTTTGCAATGGTAATCGTACCTGTCGTTGCCTTTACTGATCTTGGTGGTATTTCTGCCACAAGTGAAGCAGTTAGAAACATTGATCCAAGCCTATTAAATGTGACTAGCGGTATGAGTGTCATCGGTATTATCTCACTCATGGCATGGGGTCTTGGTTACTTCGGTCAGCCGCATATCATCGTACGTTTTATGGCTATTCGCTCGGTTAGAGATGTACCGACAGCACGTAATATCGGTATGAGCTGGATGGTTGTTAGTCTTATCGGTTCATTGATGACTGGTTTTGCGGGTCGCGCATATGTACAAAAAACAGCGATGACGCTTGATGATCCTGAGACGATTTTCTTAGTATTTACTCAGTTCTTGTTTCATCCATTGGTTTCAGGTTTCTTGTTAGCTGCGATTTTAGCTGCCATCATGAGCACAATTTCATCACAGCTGTTGGTGGTATCAAGCTCTCTAACCAAAGATGTTTACAAGCTATTCTTTGATAAAGACGCGCCAGAAGCTCGTCAGGTATTGGTTGGTCGTATCTCAGTGATAGTCGTTGCTATTGTCGCTATTATGTTAGCCTCTAACCCAGATAGCTCAGTGTTGAACTTGGTTTCTAATGCATGGGCAGGATTTGGTGCAGCCTTCGGTCCGTTGGTTATCTTTAGCTTAACATGGCGTGGTATGAACCGTAACGGTGCTGTCGCTGGTATGGTTGTTGGTGCGTTGACAGTTATACTATGGATCTATGGTCCGTTCCAAGTCGATGGTATGGCGCTTAACAGCTGGTTATATGCTATCGTTCCAGGCTTTATCTTAAGCACTATCGCTATCTTTGCCGTTAGTATTATGACTGGTGGTCCAAGACCTTCAGTATCTGCTAAGTATAAAGAGATGGAGCTTAACTTAAATAAATAAGTTGATACACTCGCTTTATTTTATGATTAAAAAACCTCGCCATTAGTGGCGAGGTTTTTTTGACTTTGCTTATCAGTATCTTTTAACTACAAGCTAAACAGTCGCGATAAGTGAAGCAATTGAGATAAGTGGAGCAAGGCGTTGAAGCACTATACAGGTATCTGTCCTTGCTTGGCTAACGATCCAGCTATCATAGCACTAGACGTATACCTTGCTAAAGCATCGATAGTAGAGTGGCTGTATCCCGTCATTGGTGACTCACGAAGATGACTTGAAAATTCATCGAGCACCTACAACGTATCTTTTATAGATATAAAGTTAGCATCAACGTATAGATAAACAATAGATAGTAGCTACAAAGCTAAACGCTGTTATTGTAATAGCACTCGTCCCCCCCCCAACTGACTATGATCACATAACCACCTATACTCAAAACCTTATATAACAATCACAATATTACAGTCCACAAAAAAGCGACCTATTGTAGGTCGCTTTTTCATTATCTAACAGTTACATCAAGAAACTATTTTCCCTGATAAGACAGTTTTACACCAGCGATGAAGCCATCATTGTCTTCAAAATCAGCAACGATTTTATCGCTAGGTAGCTGACCTTGAGCATCACCGAACCATAAGTATTTACCGCCAGCTGATACTGCCCAGTTTTCAGTTACGTTGTACTTGGCACCAAGACCGACACTATAGTAGCCTTCAACAGGACCTAATGATGTTGTTGGATCGCCAGCACCACTATCCCAACCAACCGTACCACTAACAGCTAACGCTGGTGCAATACGCTTGGCAAGACCTAGCTCTACTTGCCATTGGTCATCATCATACTCAACCAAGTTTAATCCATCAGGGCCATAGCTGATTTTACTAGTATCATTATAAAGTGGTGGTGTGATAACGAAATCACTCCATGGCACCCAGCGCACTTTTGCCGTAGCTAAAGTCGTTGGGTTAATACCTGTTTGGAAATCAAAGTTGACTGATTTAGGAGTAGAAATCTCATAATTACTCACTCTGTTTGACAGCGCTGCTGCCTGTTCTGGCGTAGCTCCTGCTGATATAGCTCTAATCGCTACCAAAGGATAAGACTCAGATATTTCTACATCATGATCAATTTCAGAACGGTAGGTCAAAGCAGCTTTCAAAGCAATTTCAGGCTTACTAAAAGATACACCTGCGATATAACCATAATCCATATCAGGATTGCTATTTGAGGTATAACCAGAAGCAGGACCGTAAGCTAAGCCGCGCAGTTTTGTTTCTGCTTGAATACGCTGTGCTACTGGACCACCATAAATTTGAAAGTTTTTATTCGCACCAAACTTCATCCCAAGAATACCTGTTAAGCTCTGGCTACGAACTTCAACATTAGTATTTTCACCAGCACCAGTAGCTTCTGCTGTTGCTACTGCTACTGCTCCACGCAATCCATCCAAACTTGCTTGTTGTTCATCGGTCAACAAACCAGCAGTTTCTCCTGGTTCAAGTTGAGATATACCAAATTGTGCTGCTGCAAGGCTCGGAGCAGCACCATCAGTAATAGACGCGATGGAAGCATCAATGTCTCCTTGCCCTACAAAATTACCTTGCGTGTATTCAGCTGCTGCGCCAAAAGGCTCATCGTATAAAACACCAATACTGAAAGTATCGTTGATATCAGTTTTTACACCATAACGGAAGAAATCGTAAGACTCGGCAATATCACCCGTTGCATTACCACGTTCATAATCGTTTTGAGATGGGTTAGTATTAGCACTATCTCTACCACTGACATCAGCATCGATGTAAGTATAGACAGCTTCAGCATAGGTACCATCTTGAAAAAAGGCGGTGACATCTTGACCTGAACGATCAAGACCAGCAGCGTTGGTTACGCTAGCGAAAGAAAGAGCGGCAATTGCTACTGCAAGGGTTTTCAAGTGAAAGGTAGTGCGCATTATGTATCTCCAACGGTCCTTGTTGTATTACTACTTTAATAATCAGTATTTAGCATGAATTTACTAAACATTGAAACTATCAAAGTCGTGTCCTAAGTTGAATACTAATGCCTTTTTGACACTAAAACAACAATTAAAGTGCTTTATTTCTCAATTATGACTGAACAGTACAAATAAGATATTAGTGAAACATTGTTTTTTAGTTTTTATTTCATCCTGATATTTACATTGCCGAGTAATATCAACAATCTAAATATGTTGGTTCACAATATTTCAAACCAAACGTGTCGAGAAGTATGGCATAAAAAAAGCGACCCTTAATAGAGTCGCTTCTTTTATTACTAGACGATAAAAATTATTTTATAGTGAAACTATGATTTATTGAGCTTGGTAAGAAACCTTTACACCCAATACAAAACCGTCATTGCTTTCAAAATCACTAACGATGGTTTTACTTGGGATTTGACCTTCGGCATCACCGAACCATAAGTACTTACCACCAGCAGATACTGCCCAGTTTTCGGTCACGTTGTATTTGGCACCAAGGCCAGCGCTATAGTAGCCTTCGATAGGTCCTAGTGAAGTTACAGGGTTACCTGCTCCGCTATCCCAACCTACAGTACCACTAACAGCCAATGCTGGTGCGACACGCTTGGCTAGACCCAACTCCACTTGCCACTGATCGTCGTCATAACTGACTAAGTCTAAACCATCTAAAGGTATACCAGCACCAGCAGGTGTTGTTGCAAGTACTTGGCTGACACCATTATATAGCGATGGGGTAATTGCAAAATCGCTCCATGGCACCCAACGCACCTTTGCAGTCGCTAGCGTTGTAGGGTTGATACCTGTTTGGAAATCAAAGTTTATTGACTCAGGAGTAGTAACCTCAATAGTATTGGTACTATCTGTTGATAACCCTACTCTTGGAGCAAAAGGATAAATTTCAGCCGCTTGCGTGTTATGTTCGATTTCTGAACGGTACGTTAATGCTGCTTTTAATGCAATTTCAGGCTTACTATACGCCACACCGGCGATATAACCGTAATCTTGATCAGCACTAATATGTGTTGTATAGCCATTTGCAGCACTATAAGCAGGTCCACGTAACTTTACATCTGCCTCTACGCGCTGAGCAACTGGGCCACCGTATACTTGGAAGTTTTTGTTTTGACCAATTTTTGCACCAAGGATACCAGTAATACTTTCTGTACGTACTTCTACATTCGTACCTTCACCTGTTGCATCTACAAAGTTGCTATCGCCTACATAATCAGCCGCTGCACCGAAAGGCTCATCATATAAAACACCAATGCTAAAGGTTTCGTTGATGTCTGCTTTTACACCATAACGGAAAAAGTCATAAGACTCTGCAATGTCATCGATCTTATTGTCTGAAGAGTCTTCACCTGTCACATCAGCGTCAATATAGGTATAGACAGCTTCAGCATAGGTACCATCTTGTAGGAATGCGGTGACATCTTGACCTGAACGATCAAGACCGGCAGCACTAGCAACGCTAGCAACAGAAAGAGCAGCGATAGCTACTGCAAGAGTTTTTAAATGAAAAGTGGCGCGCATTTTATATCTCCAAACATCCGCATTGTTTTACCGCTATATCTGATTTTTCTAGATAAGCAGTATCCGAGGTCGAAGATAGTAAAGATTTTTTAACACTAAAACAACTGCAAAAACACATTATTTCCGAATTATGACTTCATAGTCACCAGACGTTACTATTATTCAAAAATGCTCATATAGTATTGATTAATTACCAGCTGTATGTCTTATTTACGTCTGTTTTTGCACTTGTTAGTAATGTGGTGGGCGGTCTGCAATGACATCGAATGGTGCAATACCATTATCTGTATCCTGTCCCTCAATTTGTTTGTAAATCAGCTGAAGTTGACGCTGTAGGGTCTGAATGTCCTTATCTTGACGTGCAATAACCTCATCGAGTCGCTCTACTGTGACCTCAAGATGCGTCAAGCTCATTTGTAGGTCAATCACTTGGTTTTGCAGGTCATCTTGCATATTATAAGCCTCGTTTTTGTTATCAGATTGGTTCATATGGTTCTCTACAGTATAGTGAGTATAGATCGGAGGGCGAGTAGTAAAGTGGTTGATAAATACTGGACACCAGCGGTAAGCCTATGATGACAATCACAGAATGTCAGTTGTTGATCATCGCCATAAATAGTACTGATAAAACCATTTACTCGCACTACAGTTAGGCGGTGGCATGTTATACTGCTGGCAATTTTGCAACAACCCCTACCTCACTATTATATAAGCTTAAGATACTCTATGGCACTGATACATTTAAAAGACATTCACTTAGCCTTTGGCGTCGCACCTGTTCTTGATGGTATTGATTTTTCTATCAACTCAGGTGAGCGTGTTTGTTTGATTGGCCGTAATGGCGAAGGCAAGTCTACTCTATTCAAACTTATCAATGGCTCATTGCAGCCTGATAGCGGTGAGATTATCACTAATAGCAGCATGCGTGTCGCTATGCTAGAACAGGATGTCCCTGAGTCTAGTGGTCGTATATTAGACATCGTCATGGGCGGTAGTCGCCGTACAGCTGACTTGCTCATTAACTATAACAAGCAAGTCGATATGTGTGCCAATGGCGATATGGATGCTTGCGAGCATATGGCGACATTGCAACATGATATCGATGCGGTACATGGCTGGGATTTAGAACGCGATGCTAGGCGTCTTATCACCACCATGGGACTTGATCCAGACGATGATTTGTCATCACTCTCGGGTGGCCGTAAGCGTCGCGTGTTACTTGCGCGCTCACTTGTGACTAAGCCTGATGTACTCTTACTTGATGAGCCAACCAACCATTTGGACGTTGAAAGTATCGAATGGCTTGAGCGCTTCTTGCTTGACTGGCAAGGTCTTACCTTATTGTTTGTGACCCATGATAGAGCATTTGTAAATAAGCTATCGACTCGCATTATTGAGCTTGATCGCGGCCAACTGACTAGCTACGACGTGACACAAGGCGAAGGGGGCTATGCACGCTACCAAGAGCTAAAAGAACTACAGTTACAGGCTGAAGAAAAGAACAACGCTAACTTTGATAAAAAACTGGCGCAAGAAGAAGTATGGATTCGCCAAGGTATCAAAGCACGTCGTACCCGCAATGAAGGCCGCGTCCGTGAGCTAAAAGCCCTACGTGAAGAGCGCAGTGAACGCCGTGAGCAAGTGGGCAACGTAAACATCACCATGGGTCAAGGCGAGAAAAGCGGCAAGCTTGTCTGTAAAGTTAAAAACTTACATCTTGAATACGATGGTAATGTACTGGTAGATGATTTTACGACCACTATTATGCGTGGCGATAAGATTGGTATTGTCGGCCCTAACGGTGCGGGTAAAACTACGCTTATTAAAGCCCTACTTGATATGTCTGATGCCGAAGTTACCAAGTCTGGTAGTGTAGAGTTAGGTACTAATCTGAAAATCGCATTCTTCGATCAGCTGCGTGATCAATTGGATCTTGAAGCAAGCGTTGCACAAAACGTTTCGGAAGGTTCTGACTTTGTCGAAGTTGGCGGTCGCAAGACACACATCATGAGCTATCTGCAAGACTTCTTGTTTGCACCAGAGCGTGCGCGTACCCCTGTCAAAGCACTGTCAGGTGGTGAGCGTAACCGTGTTTTACTTGCCAAGCAGTTGCTAAAGCCTGCCAATATCTTGGTGCTCGATGAGCCAACCAATGATTTAGATATGGCAACGCTTGAGCTGCTAGAAGAGTCTGTAGCCAGCTTTGGCGGTACGATATTGCTGATCAGTCATGATCGCTCATTCATGGACAACGTCGTTACCTCTACATGGGTGTTTGGCGAAGATGGAGACGGTAAAGGTGTGGTCAATGAGTATGTTGGTGGCTACCAAGAGTATTTGGTGCAAAAAAACCGCGAAGAAGCCGCGCGTGCGGCAAAAGCACCAACCAATAATGTCACTAGCAAAAAAACAGCAAACAAATCTGGCACAGATACCAAGCCAAATAAAGCTACTAAGAAGCTAAATTTTAATGAACAGCGCGAGCTGGATAACTTACCAAAAGAAATCGCGGCGCTCGAGACTGAACAAGCTCAGTTGCAAGAAAAATTGGCTGATGGGTCTTGGTTCAATACCGACGTAGATGCTGCGACTGCCGCAAGTGAGCGTTTATTAACGATCGAAGATGAGATGATGGTTAAACTTGAACGCTGGAGCGAACTAGAAGGTTAGCAACTCGCTATCTGTCTTTGTTTAGGTATGCCTTATCTATTGCAGCAGGTTATAATCAATAGCCTGCTGCAATAGATAGATAGGTATTTATATCTAGACAAAAATGATGACTGTCATGATAAAAACATCACCACTTCATTATATGTAGTGGTGATGTCTATTTTATAGTGATTTACAAAACAGTTAGGTAGTGAAAGTTAGTGAACATTGCCTTGATTTCAAGTATCATTCGCTGTTGCTAAAAATCCTTATTAATTATAAGGTCATCGCACTCACAATCCTGATCAAAACAGAGTCGACGTTACACATTGATAATCCAGCTGTTTTGGTTTGATTGTCATATTCAACCTTATAATATGTCCTATCAAGGTTGCTTTATTTTTAACGCAATAATTTATTTTATCACCGAAATAGCTTAGAATAGCAACAATTAGCAAAATTAGGCACAGCTAAAGTGGCTTGATATTGTATATTTTCTAAGCCACAAACCCAGTGTGGGATAATCCCATTTCATTCACCTGGAGGAAGTATTAATGAGCCAAGCCGAAGGCGTTAATGTACAACGCCGTAGAGTTCTTATTGCCTCAACTGCCGCAATTGGTGCAGCTGGGGTAGCTGCCGTGGCGACACCTTTTGTCCGTTCTTGGTACCCAAGCGCTAAAGCTGAGGCTGCAGGGGCTGCAGTAACCCAAGATATTGGTTCTATCGAAGATGGACAAATGATCGTTGTCAAATATCGTGGTAAACCTATTTATGTGGTTAAACGCACAGAAGACATGGTCGCAGGACTAGAATCAGTCAAACCTTTATTATCTGATCCTGAGTCTGATGCGTCTCTACAGCCAGAATATTGCAAAAACCCTACTCGCTCTTTAGAACCAACCGTATTGGTTGTGGAAGGCGTTTGTACCCATTTAGGCTGTGCACCAAACTACCGTCCTGATGTGGGCGCGGTTGATTTAGGTGGTAATGATTGGTATGGCGGATTTTTCTGTCCGTGCCACGGGTCAAAATATGACTTAGCAGGCCGCGTATACAGTGGCGTTCCTGCACCGCTTAATTTACCCGTTCCAGAATATGGTATGGATGGTACCATTTTGACGGTTGGGGAGGCTTAACATGAGTATAGGTAAAAAGTTAATGCACTGGGTGGACGCGCGTTTTCCGGCGACTGAAACCTATGAATACCATATGTCGAAGTACTACGCACCAAAGAACTTCAATTTCTGGTACTTCTTTGGCGTGCTATCGATGATTGTACTGGTCAACCAATTGGTGACTGGTATATGGCTGACGATGATGTACAACCCAAGTGCCGAAGGGGCATTTGCGTCTGTTGAATACATCATGCGTGACGTAAAAGGCGGTTGGCTCATTCGCTATATGCACTCAACTGGCGCCTCTGCGTTTTTCGTGGTTGTGTACCTGCATATGTTTAGAGCCTTGCTGTACGGTTCATACCAAAAACCTCGTGAGCTTATCTGGCTTATCGGTATGGGTATTTACCTAGCATTGATGGCTGAAGGTTTCTTCGGTTACCTACTACCGTGGGGCAACATGTCATTCTGGGGTGCACAGGTTATCTTGAACCTACCTGCAGCGCTACCAGTCATTGGTGACGGTCTTGCTGAATGGGTACGTGGTGACTATATCATCTCTGGTATCACCCTAAACCGCTTCTTTGCTCTACATGTTGTTGCTATTCCGCTAGTCCTAGTAGGTTTAGTATTTATGCACATTGTAGCGCTACACCATGTGGGTTCAAACAACCCCGATGGTATCGATATCAAGAAACTAAAAGACAAAAACGGTGTGCCACTGGACGGTATCGAATTCCATCCTTACTACACTGTGCATGACATGGTTGGTATCGTTGTATTCTTTATCTGCTTCTTTGCAGTGGTGTTCTTCTTCCCAGAAGGCGGCGGCTTCTTCCTTGAGCCACCAAACTTTGAGACGGCAAACTCACTGAAAACGCCAGCGCACATTGCACCAGTATGGTACTACACACCATTTTATGCCATCTTGCGTGCGGTTCCAGATAAGCTTGGCGGTGTGATTGCGATGGGTGCGGCTATTGCGGTATTGTTCTTAATGCCTTGGCTAGATAGATCTCCTGTTCGCTCAATGCGCTACAAAGGTATCTTGTCTAAGATTGCCCTGACTATCTTTGCTATTAGCTTTGTTGTATTGGGTTACTTGGGTGCGACACCTGCAACGCCAACAGCAACGTTGATGTCTCGTATATTCACGGTTCTATATTTCTTGTTTTTCTTACTGATGCCGTTCTACACTGCTATCGAGAAGTGTAAACAGCCACCAGAACGCGTCACCGGAGGTCACTAATGAACACGCTAATTAAATCCCTAGCTGGTCTAGGCTTAGGCGCGGCATTGACCTTAACTGCTGGTACTGCCCAAGCAGCTGGTGGTGGATGTGGTACGTTCACCAATGCTGAAGGTGTTGACGAGCAATTGGCCTGTAGCACTGCCCCTATTGATTTTACTAATAAGGGCTCGTTACAGAACGGTGCAAAGATCTTTATGAACTACTGCGCTGGGTGTCACTCAGCAAAGTATGTTCGTCATTCGCGCATTGCCAAAGATTTAGAGATACCACCTGAGTTGGTCGAAAAATATCTGATGGTTACCACTGATCAAATCGGTGACCATATCGATGCTGAGATCGATCCTGAAGTTCAAGCGTCTTGGTTTGGTGCTGCACCTCCCGATCTGTCACTTGAGACGCGCTTGCGCGGTGATGACTGGGTATACACATACCTACTATCGTTCTATGAAGATCCAAGTCGTCCTTGGGGCGCTAATAACTTAGTACTGGCAAATGCTGCTATGCCTCATGTATTGCACAATATGCAAGAAGAGCTAAGCCAAGAAGAGTTTGAATCTGAAGTTGGTGACTTGGTCAACTTTATGGCATGGATGGGTGAGCCTGCTCGTCATGATCGTCAAGTCATCGGTTTCTTTGTGATTTTATTCTTATTAGTGTTGCTCATCCCAGTATACTTATTGAATAAAGAATTCTGGAAAGACGTCAAATAAGTCATTATTGATAGATATTTCTTAGAAATGAAAAAGGCACTACTTCGGTAGTGCTTTTTTATGCTTTGGTATTAAGTCCAAATGCCAGATAAGCTGAAAAACAAGCCTCTCAGGGGCAATGTTTACGTACACTACCTTGATAAACAGAGCGAGTTTGTTTACGATGACAGCCTTCACTCTTAACATTAGGCTTTCATGATTGATGCGAATGACATTCCAAGTAGTCAGCTAATTCTGTATGCTGATGACGGCTACGACAGTCATGTGGTACGCCTGTTACTTGAAGAAAAAAAGCTCGCTTATTACTTGTCTCGTCTGCATTCTGAGCGCCCTGAAGATTTGACTGAGCTTAACCCTTATCATACCTTGCCTGTATTACAGCAGCGTGAGATCGCTCTTTATGAAACCAACGTGATCTTTGAATATCTTGAAGAGCGTTATCATACTAATAAACTGCTCCCTGACACGCCGCAAGAGCGTGCACAGTTTCGTCAGCTGGCTTGGCGCATTCAACGTGATTGGCTAGTACTTGGCAAGCGCTTATTGACACATCCAGATAGCTTTAATAAAGCGCAAGCTGGTGCTGCCAAAAAGCAACTGAGCGATTCTTTGATTACTTTATCGCCTTTGTTTGCTCATAAGCCTTATTTTATGGCTGATGAGTTTGGCTGGTGTGATGTACTGTTGGCACCGTTGTTATGGCGATTGGATGAGATGGGTATCGAGTTGCCGCGTGCGATCAGCCGTCCATTGTTCGAGTACCAAACGAGAGTCTTTGAACGTAGTAGCTTTCAGAAAAGTGTTAAATAGCATTTGTCATTTGATACATGACGAAAAAACATATTTTTCAATTCTTAAAAATCATTAGTATAGGAAATCATTAGATGAGCGAAACCACCTCTATCACACCGACCCGTCCTTATATGGTACGCGCATTGTATCAATGGATAGAAGACAACGCTTTGACGCCTTATTTGATGGTAGATGCCACTGCCGATAATGTTCAGATACCCACAGAGCATGTACAGGACGGTCGCATCGTACTCAACATTGCCAGTCGTGCGACAGGTAATATGAGTATGGAAAATGATTACATACACTTTAGCGCCCGTTTTGGCGGCGTTTCGCAAGAGATTTGGGTACCACTCACTGCAGTAATGGGTATATACGCCAAAGAAAACTCACAGGGAATGTTTTTTGATCCTAAAGAGTATGATGACTATGTACCAGAAGATGACTCAATGCCAAAAGCCAGCCAAAGCCCTACAAAAGCACCAAAACCAAAGCGTGATAATAAAGCAGGTCTAAAAGTATTGAAGTAGTTGGAACACCATATCTATTCTTTTTGACATAAAAAAAGCCAGCCATAATTAATATGACTGGCTTTTTTGTTACCTATTTAAAGGCTTAGGCTCTTAATATGATGAATAGAAGCTGACTGTCTAGGTTCTTGGCAGTGTCACGCCACGCTGACCTTGGTATTTACCGCCACGGTCTTTATAGCTGGTTTCGCAGACGTCATCAGCATCGCTTTGGAAGAACAGCATCTGCGCCACCCCTTCACCGGCATAAATGCGGGCTGGAAGGTTGGTCGTATTACTAAATTCTAGCGTTACATGTCCTTCCCATTCAGGCTCAAGCGGCGTTACATTGACGATAATACCGCAGCGTGCATACGTTGATTTACCAAGGCAGATAGTCAGTACATCACGCGGAATACGGAAATATTCCATCGTGCGCGCTAACGCAAATGAGTTTGGTGGAATGATACACTCGTCACCAACGATATCGATAAAGCTTTTATCATCGAAGTTTTTAGGATCAACGACCACTGAATGCACGTTGGTAAAAACTTTGAACTCAGGAGCACAGCGCACATCATAACCGTAGCTTGAGGTGCCGTAGCTAACCAAACGCTCGCCTGCATCATTAAAGCGCACTTGACCTGGCTCGTACGGTTCAATCATGCCGTGCTCTTCGGCCATTTTACGAATCCAGCGGTCAGACTTGATAGACATTGTTGTTCCTTAGCAAATATTTAATAGCGACGATTATACGGAATTGACAGCTAGATTTATAGCGTGATGGCTGCTTTATCCTATATTGGTTTTAAACTGACTAAGTAACCAACACCCTATCTTATTATTACCTACTAGAAAATTCGCTTATCATCGACAGGTTTTGCAAATTTATTGATATTGGTTTCGATGTTTTTGGCGATGTTCAAATAATAAGTCGCAAACTCATCATTAGCCAATACGCTTGGCTCGCCTTTATCTACTTGTGCACGGATACCACTGGCAAGCGGTAATTGACCCAATAATGGCACATGGTACTGCTCAGCGATAAACTCACCGCCGCCAATACCAAAGATCGCTTCGGTATGATTGCAATTACTACAGGTATGTAGTGCCATGTTCTCAACCACTCCTAGCACAGGTATGTTGGTTTTGTTAAACATCTCCACACCTTTTTGTGCATCTAGTAATGCAACATGCTGCGGTGTTGTCACAATCACTGCTCCCGTGACTGGGATACGCTGTGCCAATGTCAGCTGTATATCGCCTGTACCTGGTGGCATGTCAATCACCAAGTAATCTAGCTGTGGCCAGTTGGTTTGATTATACAGCTGCATCAGTGCGCCTGTGGCTTTTGGTCCACGCCATGCAACAGGCGTGCTGTCTCCATCGAGCAGACTGCCAATAGAAAGCATAGCCATGCCATGCGCATCGACTGGCACAAATTGCTCGTTCTCTAGCTGCGGCTTTACATCAGCGACGCCCAGCATCGTTGGCATACTAGGGCCATAAATATCCGCATCGAGCACACCCACGCGATTGCCGAGCTTTTGTAGTGCTAGTGCGATATTGACCGTTGTCGTTGATTTACCAACGCCGCCCTTACCTGATGCCACAACGATAATATGGCGAATACGAGGGTGCGCGGCCAATGAGGCTTGGGTAGGTGCAGCCTTAGTGATCGGCGGCTCAGCATTGTTAGCATTACTATTAGCATTAGACGTCGGCTTGGACTGTGATTCCATCGCGTTCGTTGTCTTCGGCATTTGCTTTGGCAAGCTTGAGCCTGCCCCTTTTTCTGGCGCGGGTAGACGCACATTCATATGAATCGTAGTAATACCGTGCGGATGTAACAGTTGTCCAAGCTCCTGCTGAATAGCTTCAGGGTTGCTGTCTTGCGGTAGACGCAAGTCTAAGGTGAGTGCTTCGCCATCACGCTCAAGCCCTGTAACCATCGTTGCGATACTGACGGTGCCTATCTCATATCCTAGTAGGACTTTGTCAACGGCGCTATCACGCTCTGCCTGCTGCTCAGGCGTTTCAGTTTTTGTGGGTTTTTTCTTCATAAAATTAAACATAGCTATTATTGTTGCCTATAAAAGTGGGTGGGCTTAGTGAACGGCTTATCTTATATCTTAGCGCATCTGTTGATGCGATAGCGTCGATGAGCATTTCACCAAACCTTTTACCGTGACAGTGTAGCTGAATTGGACGCATAAAAAAACCACAACGCCAGTAGGTCTGACGCTGTGGTATACAAGAGTCATATTGCTACAACTCGATATCAATCCTAGTTCATAAACCAGCCATGGCTGGCAACGATAGACTGCCCTGTAAATACATTGGTTGGGAAAGCCGCTAAAAACAGCGCCAGCTGAGCAATATCTTCGACTGTCGTGAACTCTTTATCGACGGTATTCACCAGCATGATATCGTTGATGACCGACTCTTCACTGATGCCCTTTTCGGCAGCCTGCTCTGGAATTTGTTTTTCGACCAAAGGTGTTTTAACGAACCCTGGGCAAATCACATGCGAGCGTACTTTGTGCGTGGCGCCTTCTTTAGCCAAAACGCGGCACAGACCCAGCAGTCCGTGTTTGGCAGTCACGTAAGGGGCTTTATATAATGAAGCCTCATGCGAATGAGCAGAGCCCATATAAATGACGGTGCCCCCTTTATCAGCTTTATACATATGCTGAATTGCGGCTTTGGTGGTCAAAAATGCGCCATCTAAATGAATATCGAGCATTTTTTTCCAATCGCTAAATGCCATTTTATCGATAGGATCAATAATCTGAATACCAGCATTAGAGACCAAGATATCAATACCACCAAAAGCATCGACCAGCTTTTGTACACCGTCGTTTACTGCCTGCTCTGACGTCACATCCATAGCAATCGCAAGCGCGCGGCCACCAGTAGCTTCGATAGCATCAACGGTTTTTTGTGCTGCTTCAAGATTGATATCGGCAATACCAACAGCTGCACCTGCCTGAGCATAAGTCTCAGCGATATCACGGCCGATACCACTTGCAGAGCCTGTGACTAACGCTACTTTACCTGTCAAATCTTGTTGTAATTGGGTCGCCATATATATTCCTTATCATGGTCTAACATATTATTTGAATACTATAAAAACAGAGCTGAATAAATACGCCACTATAATCATAGTGGCGTATTTATTTAGTAGTAAAGCTCATTTATTTAAAACAGTTGCATTGCTATAAAGAGCTTACCGTGCAATGCTTACTGGATAATGTTTACTGGCGTTTTTTCTTGTAATTCCTCAAAGCTCACACCGTCTGCCAACTCTACCAGCTTCAGCCCGCTATCCGTGACATCTAATACGGCAAGCTCAGTAATGATGCGATCAACCACGCCTTTACCGGTTAATGGTAGTTCACAGTTGGCTAAAATTTTAGGGTCACCGTGCTTGTTGACTTGCTCCATCAATACGATGACACGCTGTACGCCTGCGACCAAATCCATCGCCCCGCCCATACCTTTGACCATTTTTTTGGGGATCATCCAGTTGGCAAGATCGCCTTTTTCTGAGACTTCCATAGCGCCCAATATAGCCAAATTGACATGACCACCACGAATCATTGAAAAAGACTCTGAACTACTAAAATAACTGGCACCTGCTTCTGCGGTGACCGTTTGCTTACCGGCGTTAATCAAGTCCGCATCGACGTTTTGTTCTGTAGGGAACTCACCAATACCTAATAAGCCATTCTCTGACTGTAGCCACACATCAACGCCTTCAGGGATATAGTTGGCAACTAACGTTGGTAGACCAATTCCCAAGTTCACATAGTAGCCATCTTGTAGCTCTTGTGAAGCGCGCTGCGCCATTTGTTCTCTTGTCCATGCCATGTCGATTTCCTTATTTTTGCAATATTCGATTGTTATTATTTAGACAGCCAGTTATTTAATCGATAAGCTGTATGAACTATGATTCATTTAAAACTGACTATCAATGTTATATACGATTAAGCTTCGATCGTTTTTCTATCTACGCACCTTCTACCGCTTTAGTCGTGGTTTTTTCGATACGTTTTTCAGGATTAGCATTCAGCACAATACGCTGAACGAAAATACCTGGCAGATGCACTTCATCTGGATCAAATGTACCTGTTTCGACGATTTCTTCTACTTCGACGATGGTGACTTTGCCAGCCATCGCACAGTCTGGGTTGAAGTTACGAGCGGTTTTGTTAAATATCAAATTACCCGCTTTATCAGCTTTTTGCGCTTTTATAAGTGCAACATCAGCGCGTAAGGTATGCTCGAGCACGTAAGTGCGACCATCAAAATCGCGCGTCTCTTTGCCTTCAGCAACTAGTGTGCCTACGCCAGTTGCAGTATAAAAAGCAGGAATGCCAGCACCACCTGAACGCAGCTTTTCAGCCAATGTGCCTTGCGGCGTTAGCTCAACTTCTAACTCGCCTGCTAAGTACTGACGCTCAAACTCTTTGTTTTCACCCACATATGATGAGATCATTTTTTTGATTTGACGCGTTTGTAGCAGCAGACCAAGACCGAAGTCATCGACACCAGCGTTATTACTGATACAGGTCAGTTCTTTAACTTTGCTATCACGTAATGCTTCGATTAATGCCTCTGGAATACCGCAAAGACCAAAACCGCCGATAGCAAGCGTTTGTCCGTCACTGACGACATCTTTTAGCGCCTCTTCAGCACTGCTATATACTTTTGATTGACTCATGCTAGTCTCCTATAATTGTCGTTTATATTTTTAATTCTTGCGCAAACTAATGCTGAATTAAGTGTTTCAATTATCCATTTGAATGATGCTTTTGGCACAAACCAACAGCCAAAATGGATCATGCTTGTTTTTCTTTTGAGCGTTATAACGTTATACAGTCGATTCCATTTAAAAATAGTATAAGCGAGGTTAACGCCGTATTACTTTTATAGTGGAGTGGCTATACCACTAGCCAAAACACACCCATAATAATGGCTCCAGATACGGCAAGTACGATCAGGCAATAGCCCATAATGGCTCGCGCATCCAGACCTGCAATACCCAGTAACGGTAAGGCCCAAAAAGGTTGAATCATATTGGTCCATGCATCACCCCATGCTACTGCCATTGCTGTAACGGCTGGACTCACACCCAGCTCAATACCGGCAGGTATCATGACAGGTCCCTGTACCGCAAACTGCCCACCACCCGATGGTACAAAGACGTTGACCAATCCAGCACTCAAAAATGCAAAAATCGGAAAACTGTCTGCAGAGGCAGAATTAACAAAAAACTGGGTCACTTGGGTACTAATAGAGATGCCATCAGCGTTTGCGCCAGTCATAATGCCCATGATACCGCCATAAAACGGGAACAATAACACAATACCGGTGATACCACCTATCCCTGAATTGACGGCACGATAATACCGCTCTAGTGTCCCATGCGACAGCAGACCTATGAACAAGAATAGACCGATGACAATGTTTAATCCTAGATTAAAACCATTGGTACCAAACTCGCTAATGTAATACATCAATGCCAAGGCTAGCAATACCACCGCGATAATACGGCTATCATCTAGCTTTTGCGCAGGCGTGTCTCTTTGCGGCGCGACATACACTTCTTCCTTGATGAGCTTAGGATCAATAACCGTAGGATTCTTTGGATGCATAAAGCGGTTTAGAATTGGCAGAATAACGATAAGCAGACCCACGATCAGCAAGTTATAGCCAGCAAAAACAGTCTCCGATAATGGTACTGCCTCCGTCATAGTATTGCCTGACAATGTCAGCAATGTATCGCCGCCAGAGCTAAGCGTTAGAGGTATCGACCCTGAAAAACCCCCATGCCAAATCACAAATCCTGAGTAGGCAGCAGCGACGAGCAAAGGATAGTCAACGTTGGCGACTTTTTTTGCCAGTGCTTTGGCAAAGATAGCACCAATGATTAGACCAAACCCCCAGTTTATCCATGAACCTACCAACCCTACCAAGGTCGATACCATAATAGCAGTCGTAGGAGAATGGACTTTGCTGGCTAGATTATCCAGTAAACGCTGAATAAATGGCGCACTGGCAAATGCATAACCTGTCACTAGAATAAGTGCCATTTGCATCGCAAAACTATGTAATGACCAAAGCCCATTGCCCCAATGTCCTGCCATCGCGATCATGTCTTGACCAGTAATCGCAAGACCAACAGCAAAGGCAATGAGTGTCAACACAATAGAGAAGACAAATGGAGATGGCAGGTAGCGATTGACTAACTGCACGCTCATATTGGTAATGGCACTAAACATATTCACATTCCTTGTAAATTTGATGTTTGGTTCTGAGGATGACTACTGCTTATTTTTAACGCTTACTTTGCGTAACTATCAGACTCAAGCTCACTTACTGCGCTCTGCATCTGATAAGTAGCAAACATTATATATTATCGTATTTTTTATAATAATACATTCTATATCGCTATATCATGCATGAAACAGTTGTGCTAACTTAACATATTATTTTCGTAGCGACTAGAAAATAACACCAAAAGCACGCGAGTCAATGCAATGCGCTGTATAGATCGACAAAATAGCTGTTATTAATTAGATGATAATCTGGATTTATGTTTGATAAAACAGACGAAATAGGCTTATTTTGATTAATTTTATTGACCTATATCGATAAGCACGGCATACTCGCTGCCTTATTTTTTTGCCAATTTTGCCAAGGAGGGCCAGTCATGTTTAGTACGCTTGCTATTGTCATTACCCTATTATTACTCATGTTTTTTGCATATCGCGGTTATTCAGTGCTTATCCTCGCACCGATTATGGCGACACTAGCAGTCTTACTATCAGGTGATTTCTTAAGTACCATCCCCGCCTATACCGACATCTTTATGGGCGCACTCAGTGGATTCTTACTCAAATTCTTCCCTATATTTCTGCTGGGCGCACTGTTTGGGCGTTTGATGGCAGACTCTGGTGCAGCAACCGCCATTGCCAATACGGTTGTCGAAAAGCTCGGTGCAAGTAAAGCCATACTCGCTGTGATTTTGGTCTGTGCGATTTTAACTTATGGCGGTGTATCGCTATTCGTTGTGGCTTTTGCTATTTATCCCATTGCAAAAGACCTGTTCAAGGCCGCAGACATTCCTAAGCGTTTGATTCCAGCAGCCATCGCTCTAGGGTCATTTACCTTTACGATGACTGCACTGCCAGGCACACCAGCGATTCAGAATGCTATTCCTATCCCTTACTACAATACCAACGTCTTTGCTGCCCCTATTTTAGGTATTATTGGTGGTACGATCATGTTCATCGGTGGGTGGATGTGGCTACAAACGCGCGCCAAAAAAGCCAATGCAGCAGGCGAAGGTTATGGTCAGCATGATGAAGAGGATGTAGGCGGTATAGGTGCCGCTGAGAAAGAAGCTGAAGTATTAAACACTCATCAAACCTCATTTACTGTTGCTATGATTCCGCTCGTATTGGTTATTGGCTTGAACGCTTTATTGACCTATGTGATCTTTCCAACGATAGATTTTGGCAGTCTGCAAACTCAGTTTCCAGACTTGAATGTCGCAGGATCGCTGGGGCTATGGTCAATTATCATCTCGTTGGTTGTGGCTTGTGTGGTATTAATCCTACTTCGTATCGGGCATTGGAATAACCTACAAAAAACCATTAACCGCGGTACTTATGATTCTATGCTACCTATTTTTAACACCGCATCAGAAGTCGGTTATGGGGCAGTTATCGCGTCACTAGCAGGCTTTCTTCTTATCCGTGATAGCATTCTGAACTTAAACCCTGATAACCCTCTGATCTCAGAAGCGGTGGCGATGACCACGCTCGCTGGTATCACAGGGTCATCATCTGGTGGCTTGAGCATTGCGCTGTCTACCTTGGGCGAAGACTATCTCAGAATGGCAGTCAATGCCGGTATCGACCCTGAACTTATGCACCGTGTCGCCGTCATGGCGGCGGGTGGTCTTGATACACTGCCGCACAGTGGTGCTGTCATTACGCTATTGGCTATCTGTGGTCTCACCCACAAGCAGTCTTATCTAAACTTGGCAATGGTCACCATGGTCATTCCATTGGTCGCTGTGGTGGCTGTGATCACGCTAGGTACAATGTTTGGTTCATTCTAAGTTTGGTTTATTCTAGGACAGTCTAGTTGCAAGTTGATATGTGCTCCTAGTGTTCAAGCGCATCGCATCACAAATAAAACCCACTTAGCTCAATGCTTGGTGGGTTTTTTGTGGCAGCACACCGTCTATAAACACAGTGAAAATCGACTGTCTACAACTCGTAAATAGCTGGTAAATGAGAAGTAATTACTAAGGAATATCACAAAATTATCTGAATTACGGTATCATAGGCACACTTTTTTAATTTTTATTATTTTTAGAAGTTTTTAGTATGAATAACATCGCATCGATGAGTGATGAGTCGCTTGAGATGTTCGATAACCAATCCGTTTATATAAAAGTATAGGTGACAAAAGTGCGTGAGATTCTAGTAACCAGTGCGCTGCCCTACGCCAATGGCTATATCCATTTGGGGCATCTTGTAGAATATATTCAGACTGACATTTGGGTGCGTGCGATGAAAGCGCAAGGCCATCAGGTTACCTATGTCTGCGCGGATGATGCACACGGTACGGCAATCATGCTAAAGGCAGAAGCCAATGGCGTAACGGCCGAGGCGCAAATTGCCTCAGTAAAAGCCTCACATGAAGCAGATTTTTCAAAGTTTCTAATCGATTTTGACAACTATCACACCACCCACTCAGACGAAAACAAAGAATTCTCTGAGCTGATTTATCGTCGCCTCAATGACGCAGGTCATATCAGTACCAAAGATGTCGAGCAGCTGTTTGATCCTGAAAAGCAATTGTTTCTAGCGGATCGCTTTGTCAAAGGTATTTGTCCTGAGTGCGACTCACCAGATCAGTATGGCGATAACTGCGAAGTCTGCGGTACGACTTATGATGCTACTGAGCTAAAAGATCCCTACTCAACCTTGTCTGATGCAACGCCTGTCCTCAAAACCTCCAAGCACTACTTCTTTGATTTGCCAGAATTTGAGCAGTTCTTGCAGGACTGGACACGCAGTGACAATCGCCTGCAAACCTCAGTCGCTAACAAACTCCAAGAATGGTTTGATGCCGGACTTGCCAGCTGGGACATCTCACGTGATGCGCCCTATTTTGGTTTTCAAATTCCAGATACGCCAAGCGATGAGCCAGACAAATACTTTTATGTATGGCTAGATGCGCCAGTTGGCTACATGGCAAGCTTCAAGAACTTGTGTGACAAGCGCGCAGGCACGGACCAAGCGCTTGATTTTGACCGTTACTGGGCACAAGAAAACGAGCACAAAACCGAAGTCTATCACTTCATTGGTAAAGACATCGTTTACTTCCATGCTCTGTTTTGGCCAGCGATGCTAGCGGGTAGCGAATTGCGTACACCAACTGGTGTCTTTGCCCATGGCTTCTTGATGGTCAATGGCGAAAAAATGAGTAAGTCACGCGGTACTTTTATTAAGGCCGAAACTTATGCTGAGCACTTACATCCTGAATATCTGCGTTATTATTTCGCCAGCAAACTGTCTGACAAAGTTGAAGATATCAACTTAGATCTAGAAGACTTTATGCAAAAGGTCAACTCTGACTTGGTGGGTAAAGTCGTCAATATCGCCAGTCGTAGCGCCGGGTTCTTGGTTAAAAAATACGATGGTATGCTGTCAGAGGTTTGCGTCGAGTCAGCGCTATTAGAAGACATCACCAAAACAGGCGATGAAATTGCCGCTGCTTACGAGAATCGTGAATTCTCACGTGCAATGCGTCTCATCATGCAATGTGCGGACAAAGCTAACGAATATATCGATGCCAAAAAACCATGGTCGCTAGCGAAGCAGGAAGGTACTGAACAAGAAGTTCAAGATGTGTGCTCGGTTGCTATTAATATCTTCCGTCAATTGATGGTCTATCTGGCGCCAGTATTGCCTGAGCTGACTAATAATGCTAAAGAGTTTTTGAACATTGATGATTTAAGCTTTGCCAGTCGTAATGAATGGTTATTAGGTCATAAAATCAATAAGTTCAAACCATTGATGCAGCGTATCGAAGAAAAAGATATCGAAGCCATGGTAGAAGACTCCAAAGCATCGTTAACTCAAGCCGACGCACCTGCCGCAACTGAAAGTAGCAAGTCTGCCGCAAAAGATAAAGCATCTGCAACAGATGCTGATGCTGAGCAAACGGACTACATTGGCATCGAAGACTTCGCCAAAGTCGAGATGAAAGTAGCACACGTCTTAGAGTGCAGTCATGTAGAAGGCGCAGACAAGTTACTACAGTTCACGCTAGACGTCGGTGAAGACAAGCCACGTAACGTATTCAGTGGTATTCGCAAGTTTTATGAGCCTGAGCAATTGACGGGTAAGAAAGTCATTTGCGTGACCAACCTTGCCCCGCGTAAAATGAAATTTGGCATATCAGAAGGCATGGTGCTATCAACTGGTAATCCAAAAACCCAGCTAACGGTCGTTACGCTACCTGATAACTGTGTCATTGGTGATGTCCTCGCATAAAAATGTTGGCTTCACTAATGATGTAAGTAATCATTAAAGAACAAAAAAAACGGTCTATTTAGACCGTTTTTTTGTGGCTTACTTAAAAAGACTAGAGATTGTTGTTATCTATGTAAGATACTATCTACTTGAAATCTTATCTACTTAAAATATCGATGATCTGCAACGTGTCATTGATTACGGTCACAATATTATTATCTGGCGTACGGATACGAACGTAGCGATCATCATAACGATCTAAAATGACAGAACGATCATAATCTCTTCTATCAATCTTGCCGACTACTCTATAACCGTACTTATCAAGATCACGCTTGAACGAAGCGTTTGGGCTCGCATTACGATAAGCGTTAATATTAGGCTGGGCATTACCGTTTTGTTTATAACCTTTACTACTATAAGTAGATTTGCCTTTGGCATTACCGTTACCATTGCCATTGTTATCTTTTGCCATAGCAGGTAGGCAAACTAAAGAAGTGGCCGTAATACCAGCGATAGTTAATAGCTTGAGATTAGCGATATTCATCATGTCATCCTTAAAATAGTTATTTGAAAAATTAGTAGGTAAGCAGTAGAGCGCATCACATATCTATTATTTCATTACAATGATGATTTGAATGTTATATGCATTAGCGCATTAGCATTACCGTATTAAAATGAGCTTACATTAACAATGAAGCGGGTACGTGATAGATAGGTTGCGCGCATGTAAGTTTTTTATTATCATTTTTTTGAGTATAAAGTTCAGTCAAAAGGTATTACTTTATGATGACCTCTCTAAAATAAGCCTTTACGCTGCTCGTCAACGTGTTTACCTATTACTCCTATGACGAATGCGCTTTAATTTTTTATTGCGATAACTTACATTGCTGTCATAATATAAACATAATAATCGATGGAACGATTACTGTATTTAATGGTTAGCCGGCTATCTTGTTATCGACGTAGCATTGACTCGACTAATCTGCATTCTCCAATATCCTTTTTCAACAATCAAAAAAAGAGCCTGACAGATGGTTTGAGCACTACTACAAGTAGTCACGACCACTCTGATAGCACTCATTTGACTTTTGTGATTGATATAACCTATGAGTTAATCTAATAATGACTATTGCTTCTACTCTACGCTTGAGCCTATATGGCGTTGCTCTTAGTGCTGTTAGCACACTTAGCCTCATCGGCTGCTCAAACTCCTCTACTGATACTGCAGCGACAACTGAAAATAGTAGCGCTACAGACAAACCCGCCAAATCCATTGCCATTACCCAAATTGTTGAGCACCCCTCATTAGATGATATGCGCCGCGGTATTATTGATGAATTGGCAGATAATGGTTATGTCGAAGGTCAAAACCTAACGGTTAATTTTCAAAGTGCGCAAGGTAATACAGCGACAGCCGGACAGATTGCCAAGCAGTTTGCAGGAGACAATCCAGATGCCATCGTGGCAATCTCTACACCATCAGCTCAGTCGATTGTAGCGGCGACCACCACGATTCCTATTATCTATACCGCGGTATCAGACCCACTAGGTGCCAAGCTCATCACCGAAGATGGCAAGCCTTTTCAAAGCAATTTGACCGGACTATCAAGTCAGCTCCCGCTAGAGCCGCAGTTAGATTTGTTGCAGCAGATAAAGCCTGACCTAAAAACGATAGGCTATGTCTACAGTCCAGGCGAAGCCAATTCAGTATCATTGCGAGAGAGTCTCAAACAAGCCTTGCCAGCACGAGGTCTGTCGTTATTAGATATTCCTGCCAACCGCCCAACCGATATCGGTATGGCAACACGTAGTTTGCAGGGACGTGCAGATATTATTTATACCTCATTTGACAACAACGTTGCATCTGCCTTTGAAGCAATGACGCAAGCAGCAAATGAGCTAAAGCTACCGATTATCGCATCTGATGAATTCAGTGTGAAACGCGGCGCCACCGCTGCTTTGGGTGTCAACGATTATGACTTTGGACGTACCACAGGCAAAATGGTATATCGTGTATTAAACGGTGAAGCCGTCAATACTATCGAACCTGAAGTCATGAACGATCTGACCTTGTATGTCAGTCCTAAGCACGCTAAAACACAAGGTGCCAACTTGCCGGCAGACTTGTTAAAAAATGCCATCAATGTTGATACTGATACCAAATAAAAAGTATTCAGCTATCCATTAGCACATTCATTATTTATATAGTGTATGGACACACTATTATTTTAGGAGTAAAACCCATGTTGTCTCAAAATCGTTTTGGTCGTTTTAATTTTGGCAAAGCTATCTTATTAGGCGGCGTCTGCACCGCTATCTTGACAGGCTGTAATCAGTCACCCACAGATGATCCAGATACTATTGATGGTGCAGTAGGCGGTGATACGGTAGCGATGAAGACAGTCGCTATCACTGCTATCGTCGAACACCCAGCGCTTGATGATGTGCGTAAAGGGGTCATTGATGAACTGAACGAAGCAGGATTCAAGGACGGCGAAAACCTAACGGTTAACTTCCAAAGCGCGCAGGGTAATACGGCGACTGCAGGACAGATTGCCAAGCAATTCGTCGCTGATGCACCAGATGTTATCGTTGCCATCGCCACACCATCTGCACAGTCTGTTGCCGCTTCTACTAGCAGCATTCCACTAGTATTCTCTGCTGTGACTGACCCAGTAGCGGCCAAGCTCGTACCTACTCTAGATGGTTCTGGTACCAATGTCACAGGCGCATCAGACGCCCTACCATATGAGCCACAAATCGAGTTAATGCGTCAAATCATTCCAGAGTTAAAGAACGTCGGTTATGTCTATAGCCCAGGCGAGGTCAACTCGACTATTATCCTAAAGAACCTAAAAGAGAAACTAACGCCGCTAGGTATCAATGTACTCGAAGCGCCAGCACAGCGTAGTAATGATATTGCGATGGCAGCCCGTAGTCTTGAAGGCAAGGTCGATATGATCTATACGTCGACTGATAACAATGTGGTGTCCGCGTACGAGTCACTCTATCAAATCGCAAGAGAAAGCAAAATCCCACTTATCGCATCGGATACCAGCTCAGTTGAGCGCGGTGCGGTTGCGGCATTAGGCGTAGATTACTATGAGCTTGGCCGTGAAACGGGCAAAATCGTTGTGCGTATCTTAAACGGTGAAAAAGCAGGCGCTATCCCTGTTTATACCCCGCAAGCGCTTAATCTATATGTCAGCCCAAAACATGCCAAAGAAGAAGGCATTACTTTGTCACAAGCGGTTATCGATAAAGCAAAAGAAGTGGTAGAATAACGCACCTTTATATTTGGCTCAGAGCAGCAGCCGTTATAAGATAGCCGTAACGCTCATTAATTGATCGTCTATCTTATGCTTCGATGTTAAATGTTAGACAAGAAACCCAGCTATGAATCAGTAGGCTGGGCTTCTTGTTTCAGTAACGCCTATTTCAATGAGCTTGTTTCGTATATTGCGGTATTTAGCTTGTGGCTTATCTGGTACTTGTTGCGTAAAATACACTTTACCGCATCGAATATTGCTGTCGCTTGAATCAGAGCTTTAAACCAAGGTAACTTATGATCGTTGTTAATCGTGACCTGTTTTGGTTTACCCTAACCGCAGATTGCTTAATCTGTTAAATTCACCGCTTAGCTGTTTAGCATGTAGAGGGTTTTGGCCATTGCCACTTACCTATCTTGATACCATACGCTAGACACTTGGTTATGACTTACTGATCTCTTATGTCTTTAATTGCTTTTTTTGGTGCGCTTGAAAGTGGTCTGATTTATGGCCTAGTCGCACTCGGTGTGCTGATTTCATTTCGTACGCTCGACTTTCCTGATTTGACCGCTGACGGTAGTTTTCCGTTAGGCGGCGCCGTCGCTGGCATCTCTATCGTCGCTGGTATCAACCCGTGGATCGCCTGTGCTTTTGGTATGTTAGCAGGGTCAGTCGCTGGTATCGTCACCGCATGGCTGCACGTCAAGCTCGGTATCCTGCAACTGCTCGCTAGTATCTTGGTGATGGTCGCTCTATATTCTGTCAACCTACGTATTATGGGTGCGCCAAACCTACCCTTGCTTGGTGAGACGACGGTATTTAGTAGCTTGGTGACTGATGGCAATGGTTATTGGATGCGCTGTCTGATTATCGGTGTCGTCGTGGCGCTCGCGATGTTATTTTTAAACTGGTTTTATAGCACCGAAACTGGGTTATCGATGCGCGCTACTGGCTCAAACTTAAGAATGGCACAGGCGCAAGGCATCAATACCTCATGGATGACCATCATCGGTATGGCAATTTCTAACGGTTTGATTGCCCTAGCAGGTGCACTGTTTGTCCAGACTCAGGGTGGTGCAGATATCTCAATTGGTATCGGTACCATCGTTATCGGTCTAGCAGCGGTCATCATTGGTGAGACCATCATTCCTGCCAAGCGTATTTGGCTGATTACCTTTGCCGTTGTGGTCGGTGCGGTATTGTACAAGCTGTTCATTCAGGTGGCGCTATCGAGCGATACCTTACGTAGTATCGGTTTTGGTCCGCAGGATTTGAACTTGATTACTGCACTACTCGTGGTACTAGCCTTGGTATTGCCAAAAGCGAAAACGAAGTTTTTATCACGAAAGGTTCGCGCCTAATGACAGTTAAAGCAAGTATTAACAGCACTTGCAATGCTTGAAGAGACAATAAGGAATAACGATTATGATGCAAGCCACCGATTTACAGCTGACCTTTAATCCAGGCACACCTATCGAAAACCCTGCCCTACGTGGTATCAGTTTGAATATCGCTGATGGTGAGTTCGTCACTGTCATTGGTACCAATGGCGCAGGTAAATCTACCTTTTTGAACGCAGTAAGCGGTACAACGCGCGTCGATAGTGGCTCAATCTTGCTCAATGGCATTGATGTTACCAAAAAATCCGCCCATCAACGCGCGCACTGGGTTGCACGTGTTTTTCAGGATCCGATGGCTGGTACTTGTGAAGCTCTGACCATTGAAGAAAACATGGCATTGGCTTATAAGCGCGGCGGCAAACGCGGTTTAAAGTTTGCACTTAACCAAGACAACCGTGACTTGTTCCGAGAAAAGTTATCAGTATTGAAATTAGGTCTAGAGAATCGTCTGACAGACCGCATGGGACTGCTCTCTGGTGGTCAACGTCAAGCCGTAAGTTTGCTTATGGCATCATTGCAGCCCTCTAAGATTTTATTGCTTGATGAGCATACAGCAGCCCTCGATCCAAAAACCGCCGCTTTTGTTTTAGAATTGACAGATAAAATCGTCACCGACAACAAACTCACCACCATGATGGTGACGCATTCTATGCAGCAAGCCTTGGCACATGGAACACGCACCGTGATGCTGCACCAAGGGCAAGTGGTCTTAGATGTGTCTGGAGATATTCGTAAAGGTATGACCGTACACGACCTACTAGATATGTTTGAGCAAACACGCGGCGAAAAGGTCGAAGACGACAGTCTGATTTTAAGCTAAAACTTCTCAACTTATAAATTTTAAGTAACGGATATAACTGTTTTAACGCTTCCTGAAACCTTCAAGAGAATTGATTTTTCTTGAAGGTTTTTTGTTATCTATAGTTAATACTCATATGAAGTTTCTATTGACCATTATATAGTTGTTGTCTATCCATGCTTCGCTATTGTCATCTATCTATGAGGTCTGTCATGCGCAAAATTCCTATTTATTCCCACCCTGCTGCTGGTTGGCCTGCGCTGATCTCATCGACTCAAAAACTGATGGACTATCAGACGTTTTTGCGAGGCGGTCTTAGCGTACTCAAAAGCAACCAACCTCAAGGCGGGTTTGACTGTCCAGGCTGTGCATGGCCTGATCATAAATCGCATAAAGCCATCGATGTTTGTGAAAACGGTATCAAGGTCATTGCTAGTGAGACCATGACGCACAAAGCAGACTCAGAGTTTTTTGCGAAGCATACCGTCACTGAGTTACAGGGATGGTCTGGCTACGAGCTTGAGCATAGTGGTCGTTTATCAGAGCCTGTCTATTATGATACCGCGCAAGATCGCTACGTCCCTATTCCTTGGGAAACGGCTTATAGCTTGATCGCTGAACAACTAGGACAGCTTGATTCACCCGATGAAGCCCTATTTTACACATCAGGGCGCGTGACCAACGAGCCAGCCTTTTTATATCAGTTATTTGTACGCTGTTTTGGTACCAATAATTTACCTGATTGCTCCAATATGTGTCATGAGCCCACATCGGTCATGCTCAGCAAACAGTTAGGTATTGGTAAAGCGACGGTCATGCTAGAAGACTTTGAGCAAGCCAAGCTTATTTTGATGTTTGGGCAAAACCCAGCAACAAACCATCCACGTATGCTGGAGATGCTTGCATACGCACATGAGCAAGGGTGCCGAATCATCTCAATCAATCCGATGCGTGAGCAAGGTTTAAATAAATTTAGAAATCCGCAAAAACCAACGCATATGGCAGCTGGTCAAAGTGCTGACATGGTTGATGATGTCATTCAGATTCAAATCGGCGGGGATGCCGCGCTATTGACGGGCATTGCCAAATGGCTGATTGAAAACGATAGAATCAACCATGACTTTATCACCACTCATACCTCAGGTTTTGAACCGCTAAAACAATGGCTAACAGCGCAAACTTGGGAAGATATCACGCTTGGATGCGGTATCACTCAAACAGATATTGTTAATCTCGCTAAGTTGGTTGCTGATAGCCCAGCGACAATTTGTACTTGGGGCATGGGCATCACCCAGCATGTGCAAGGCGATGACAATGTCGCAATGATTACCAATTTGCTGCTACTGATGGGTATGATCGGTATTGATGGTGCAGGCGCCTCTCCCGTTCGTGGTCACTCCAACGTACAGGGCGATCGCACCATGGGTATCCACGAGCGCCCTAGCAAGAGCCTACTGGACAATCTTGAACGTGTCTTTGAGCGCCCTATGCCGCAAGAGCATGGCTACGACGTCGTCACAGGTGCCAAAGCGCTTATCGCGGGTCAATTAAAAGTCTTTATGGGTATGGGCGGTAATTACGCGGTAGCAGCCCCTGATACGAGCGCTATAGAACAAGCATTAACCACTACTCAGCTCAATATATTTGTCGGCACTAAGCTTAATGAGACGATGTTATATCCAGGTGCAAATAATATAATTTTGCCGTGCCTAGGTCGTACTGAGCGCATTACGACGACAAAAGGTGAGCAGTTTGCCACGATCGAAGACTCAATGTGCCAAATCGTTCCAACTCAAGGCAAGCTAAAACCCGTGAGCGACACTTTAAAATCTGAAGCACAAATTGTGGCAGATATGGCGGTACATGTGCTCGGTGCTGACTCGTCTATTCCTTGGCTTGCGATGAGTGAAGATTTTAACCTTATTCGCGACTATATTGCCCAAGCTATTAACGGTTTTGAAAACTTCAACCAGCGCATTCGCCATTCGGAACGCGGTTTTCATTTGTATCATGCGGCGCGTCACCGCGTATGGAATACTGAGAGCGGCAAAGCGCAGTTTGAAGTACCACAATACCCTATTACGTATGTTGCAGCCCAAATGGAAGATGCGCAAAGCATTGATGAAGATAATACAATACAAAAGGTGACGCAAAAGGTTTGGCAATTGACCAGTGTCCGTAGTCATGACCAATTTAATACTATGATATTCGGTTTTAAAGACCGCTATCGCCAAACCAATCGCCGCGATGTACTGTTTATGCATCCAGATGAGATAAGCCGCTTAGGTTGGCAAAAAGGTGACCATATTATGGTGACTCGCCAACGTGCTAAAGACAGTTCAGGACAACCACGCATACTAGGTCCACTGATATTAACGGAGATGGATATTGCCTCCAACGCCGTTGCCGCTTACTATCCTGAATGCAACGATCTGTTTGATTTGGACACACATGCGCCAGACTCTCATATTCCAGCGTACAAGTCGACGACCGTTATTTTGGAGCGCGTCAATGCAGGTGCTGGAATAGCTGAGCCTGCGTAAATGACTATGATAACTGAAGATAGCGTTGAGCAAAATGAGTTACCTAGCACCACCGATATGATGAATGATACAGCTGGAACTAATGTGGTTACGACAGATTTATCTGAAGATACTGCAGCGTCTGAGATGCTGCTTGCTCGCAACCATGTAGCGCATAAGCATTATTACTCATCAGATAATGACGGACTTAATAGTGAGGACCATACTGCTCAAGCTTATATCGAATCTCAGACCACCAGTTTGGCCATAGAAGCAGCGGTTTCAATTATTATCAATGGGATTCATTATGCGGTACTGATGGCTAGCCCTTATCAGCTAGAGTACCTGGCTGTTGGCTTCTTATTTAGTGAAGGATTGATCCAGCACAGTCACGAGTTACTCGACTGGGAAGTAACTCATCTTATGGATATTGATAGCTACCAAAAGTTTGCTCAGGCTTCAAGAGATGAGAATTTCGAACAATCATCATTGGAGCAAAGCTTACAACAATTTCAAGATTATGATATCTATGTCGTAGAGCTGGTCTTAAGCCAGCGTTGCCATCAACGTATCCAAGCTCAGAAGCGGCAATTAGCAGGGCGTACAGGCTGCGGTATGTGCGGTATCACTGGCCTGATACAGGCATTACCCGACTTGAGCCACTACTCACAAGCAAACATACATGGCTCTAAGGCAGCTGTGCCAAGCCTTGACTATCTATTAGGACTACGTCAGCAAGTGGATGCCGCACAGCACACACATCAACTAACAGGCGCTGTGCACGCAGCAGCAACGATATACAATGGGCAGTTATACTTGTTTGAGGATGTGGGACGCCACAATGCGCTCGACAAATTAATCGGTTGGCAATTGCGACAAAAAGTAGCGGTTGATTGCGTACTCATGACCTCACGCCTATCGATTGAATTGGTGCAAAAATCTATTCGAAGCCACATACCTTGGCTCATTGGCATGTCAGCACCGACCAGTACCGCCGTACGTGTCGCTGAACGTTATGGTCTTGGGTTAGCGGGATTTTTGCGTAACAACCGAGTCACTTACTACTCACGGGTCTGATCACCCACAGATACAAGCAACACCAAAAAGACCACAAGTAATGATAAAGAGATCGCTCATCAGGTTAAGATTTGATGTTTAACACTCCTTTGTCCTTTTATTATTTAATCACAACTAAATCAATAGCAACTCAACCAATTGAAAATAAAGGGTAAATCCATATTAATCAAAAATAACCTTTGTTTGCATGAAAAATGACTTGTAATTTGGCATATTTTTGCTAATATAGTCCACCTTGATTGGCTGGATGGCAGAGTGGTCATGCAGCGGACTGCAACTCCGTTAACGCCGGTTCGATTCCGACTCCAGCCTCCAATTATTTATTAACTTTACGTTAATTTTGGCTTGCATTATTATCCCAACCGATTATAATAGCGACCACTTATCTAGTAACCAGATGGTCTATCAGCTGGTTTACATATTAGATAACACAAGTTTTGCCCGGGTGGTGAAATTGGTAGACACAAGGGATTTAAAATCCCTCGCTAGCAATAGCGTGCCGGTTCAAGTCCGGCTCCGGGTACCATTACATAGTCCTATACTATCTTATAGAACAGCTAAAGCCCCTGATATCAGGGGCTTTGTTGTATCTGGCGTTCTATACTGTCCTGATATATAGAACTTTATTTAAAAGCTCTATATATCAATACTCCACGTGCAATTGCCATAATAACTAGAGTCGTGGCACAAGCCAAGATATTCAAAAAGCGTTTTAAATATTTTCACTTGCACCACTACGCTCAGCAAAACCTATGTCATGTCATACTTGAGACTTTTAAAGTTATACTGATATCATGGTATAAGAGACCACTATCACATCTCTAGTAGTGCATCACCATAGTCGTCACGTAAGTCTTTTTTCACCATTTTTCCAGCGCCATTGAGCAAAATACTTTCTGTAAAAATAACTTTGTCAGGTATTTGCCAGCTAGCAATCTTGTCTTCATAAAAACTCAGCACTTGTGCCTCTTCGAGTTCTGCACTTTCTTCTTTGACCACAATTAATACTGGACGCTCGCCCCATTTTTTGTGTTTTGCAGCAATTGCGGCTGCCATTTTTATCTGTGGATGTGCCACTGCAATGTTTTCAAGTTCTACTGAAGATATCCATTCTCCGCCAGATTTGATCAAGTCTTTTGATCGGTCACGAATATTCATATAGCCGTCAGCATCAATGGTTGCAATATCACCAGTGTCAAACCAGCCATCTTCCGTTATCGCATCAGGGTTTTCCGTATAGTAGTCGTTGATGATCCAGTGACCTTTGATTTGTAGGCGACCTTGAGAGACACCATCTTCTTTAACTCTTTTGAGCGGCTCATCAGTATCTATGAGGCGTAACTGTACGCCATAGGGTGGACGACCTTGAGAATTACGTAATTCGTTAATCTCATCCTTACTCAGCGATTTATGCTTAGCTTTGATTTGATTCATTGTTCCGAGTGGACTTGTTTCCGTCATACCCCAGCCATGTACCGCATCGCAGTTAAAATCCTCTCTAAAGGTTTTGATTACTGATGGTGGACAGGCAGCGCCGCCAACGATAGTACGTGTCATGCTGTCTAGCTTACTTTCTCTGGCTTTAGCAGCGGTCAATAGACTTTGCCAAATTGTTGGGACGCCCAAAGCGACAGTCACGTGATAATCGTCAATGAGAGAAACTAGGCTGTCGCCATCAAGATTGGGACCTGGAAGCATCAAGGAACAACCAGTTAATGCAGCAGCATAAGGAGTGCCCCACGCATTGACATGGAACATAGGTACTACAGGTAGCAAGACATCTTGAGCAGATAGCGCTGAGACATCAGGCATACACAGCGCCATCGCATGAAGTACGGACGATCGATGGGTATACAATATCCCTTTAGGGTTGCCTGTCGTACCTGAGGTGTAGCACAACGAGCTGGCAGTAGACTCATCGAACTGAGGCCACTCAAAGTCAGGAGAGTGATCTGCTAATAACTCATCAAAGAATAATACATTCGGTAGCTTTGCGACAACATCATCATCTCGATCACTCAGACAAATAAAGTGTTCAATACCTTTGATATCCTCTTTAATTGCCATAATGAGTGGCAAAAAGGTAACATCAAAGAAAAGTACACGGTCATCAGCATCATTGATAATGTAGCTTAGCTGCTCAGGGAATAAGCGTGGATTGATGGTATGACAAACCATCCCACTGCCTGAAATGGCATACCACGCCTCTAGATGACGATGGTTATTCCACGCTAGTGTGGCAAGGCGCTCTGAAGACTTGAGTCCAAGGGCAGATAAGGCATTAGCCAGTCGTTTTGAGTTATCCGAAATACTCTGCCAATTGGTATGAGTCATCTGACCATCTACTTCTTTGGACAAAACCGCCGTATCGCCATGGTAGCGCGCGGCGTGTTCGATAAGACCGCTGATCAGCAATGGCTGATACATCATTTTTCCTAACATAGTACATTCCCTGTAGTTGTTTTAATGTCACCTTACTCTTATGAGTACATCTTCTGATGCTAAAATTAGGCCACAACTAAGAATAATCAGAATTATGGATGATGACAAGCGAATATTATGAGCTGATTAGATAACAAAAGCCTACTACCAAGCATCTAGTGCTCAATTGTTAGGATCATGTCTTTTACTTCTGACTTCTCTAACAGAGATTTATAAGCCCCCCTGCTGTTAACGCTTTCAACAAGTAATAGTAAAACAAAAAATCCGACCACCTTAAGTGATCGGATTTTTGATATTTAGTAGTCATTAGCAAAGACAGTAAATGAGTGCTCAACTTATAATGCCATCAAAATTAAGTATGGTGCGACATACTTTTGAGCCGGGCGCTATAGCTATTTTTTTAATTACAAAGGTAACAGACGATGCCGAAATGTGTTTGCGTTATTAGCCATTACATACTCTCTTCGACTGGCTAATTTTGCCATTCTTACACACGAACTTGCCACCTTCGCAATGAGACACACCGCCCATTTTACCAGAGCATGGCTTATTCTGAGCATTCGCCTGCATGGCGGGTGCCATGAGTAATAACGATACAATAAACGCTGACCACAATTTCATCATAACACCCTCAATAGTTGCGCAATATAATCGAAAAATATATCACTACAAACGACTCTCATCAACAACTATCTGACTTATGTCTATTACTCAGAAACCAGCTTCATCTTGTGTCAGTTCACTTATCTCGATTGGCACAGCATAAAGCCACGTCCTATCAGCATTACAATAAAACTGTCCCTCTTCAAAATTTACAATACAAGCTGTAAAATCGTTATCCGCTTGGTCATCTAACGCATCTTCATCGCTTATGTCGCTCACTGCACACCATACTTCTTGGTGACCATTCTTAAGCATTGAACGGGTCAACTCGCTTCCTACAACTCCCCTATCCATAATGATGACTCCTACGATGAATATGATTGTTCAGTTAAACAATTGGGATAATAGGAGCAGCCACCTGAATATATCTTAGAGTTCCGATATCCTAACTGTTTCATGCGTGCCATTGTTATTCTACATAAACATCATGACGTCTAGTTAACCGCTAAAGAAGCGACTATAGTAGTCCAAGCGCATCGTTGAATAACTATAAATGCTGATGCTCAGACCCATAAGATCCAACTGTCTTAGACAATAACTGCTTACAGTCCTACTTCATCCTGAGTAAGCTCAACTTTTTTAATCGGTACAGCATAGCGCCATAAATTGCCTTGATCGCAGACAAACTTATCTTGTTCAAAAGATACGATAGTGACCAATAATTCGTAATACCCATTATCGATAGTTGCCATCGCATGATCGTCATTAACATTGCTCACAGCACACCATACGCCAGTATCGCTGCGTTCTAGGATCGCTTGTGTCAACCTACTTCCTTGTAGTTCGATAATCATCTCTAATCCTTAAAATATGACCCGTTGAGTCTCTACTTTACCTATAAATTCACTTTCTGCAATATATTTTTTAGACTCAGAAGTTTTGAATGGCCGTATTAGAGCGCAAATCTCATTACTTAAGATAGAGATTTCGTTGATTAAAATGGTACAACTGACAGGATTTATTAGACCAGAAACTATGCGATTTGATGACTGGATGGCGTGGGAGGGTCGAACTATTTTTGTTAATATTGAGCAGATTTATAATATCCTGTACTACTAGTAAGACCAACATTCTATATAGAGCATCATAGGACGAGATAGAAATTAAAACCTAAAAGACAGGCAAAATAAAGGGCTGACAGTCTATGACGGTCAGCCCTTTATCAATGTTTGGTGGAGATGGCGGGAGTTGAACCCGCGTCCGCCAGCATTACGCTCATGAATCTACATGTTTAGTTTCTGTCTTTAAATTTAATCCGCACCGATCCGACAGTCAGGATGGATTGGACGATTCTCTACTTTTGAACCCAAGCGATTGAGACAATCCCTTGTGGCGAGCCTACATGCGGACGCTTCAACTTAGTTAACCAACTGTAGGTGATCAGCAACTAAGTAAGCAGGGTTTATGCTGCTAGAGCGTAAGTTTCGTCGTTTGCGACTATAACAATATATGTTTGATTAACGAGAGGACATACACTCTCGACATGCATCATTGAGTTTCATCACCAGCGTCGAAGCCAGAACATCCCCAATAAGGTCGCTTATTATATAGGAATATCAGGCAAGTTTTCAACCTATAGTAGACTTGCATTACATTACGTTACAGCTTAGTAGACTAAGCCAAAACCGTATTTAACCATCTACCGATATTTTGAATCTGCGGCATGCAGACTTGATGTGCCATCGGATACGCATTATAAGAGACATTATAGTCTTTTGCCGATAATAACTGCTTCGCTTGCTCACCTAGGATGACAGGCACGACTGGATCATGAGAACCATGCTCAATCAAAATGGGCATGTCTTTATTGGCAGCACTATACTCGATATTGTCGTTGGTTGCTAAGTAGGTAGAAAGTGTCATCAAGCCAGCCAAACGTTCTGGATAGCCAAGTGCCACATGATATGCCACTGCCCCGCCCTGCGAAAACCCTGCAATAACGATATGCTCTGCTAGTACACCGCGCTCCATCTCACGGCTAATCAAATCTTGTATCTGCTGAGCAGACTCTTCAATCTGAGCCACATCTACTTTACGCTCTAGACTCATCTCTATGATGTCGTACCATGCTGGCATCACCATGCCGCCATTTACCGTGACTGGGCGTTTGGGTGCATGCGGAAAGATAAAACGTACTGCCATATCATCAGCCAGTCCAAGCTGCGGTACCACTGGCTCAAAATCATGACCGCTAGCACCTAAGCCATGCAGCCAAATCACTGCGCGATCTATCTTTTTTTGAGAGGGATTGTGTTCAACGACGACTGCGTCTAAATAGTTACTCATAGTTATCCTTAATAATGTAGTGAGATATGCCCTAAGCATTTCTATATTTTTTGCCAAAATAATGTGGGTGTCATTAGATGGTCAATATCATCTGTTAGTTTGAGAGTGTGGTCAATAGTGCAGCATGAAACAGACCATAGCAAAAATGTGAACCCTATAAAAAGACACGTATGACCTTAAGACCGATAGGTTCAATACTATCAAGCTTGAATACTGTTAACTGTCTATTCTTTAGTACATGTGCTTACAATAGTGTCCGCATTAATGCTAAATTCTTACACGGTTAAGCTTTTACAAGAATACATTGACTTTAGTGCTTTTTAGCAAAACGTTATTTTTTTAATTCCTATCCATATAACCGATGGGATTTTTATAATTTTGCAGGAACATTTTACATGACAATTTCTAATAAATCAGCGCTTGAGCTGAGTAAGCAGACGCCGGCCAAGGTTAATAAGATTAATCTTGCCTTACCTTTAACGCTGATCAGCTCATTATTGATAGTAGGTTGCACTGCCGATAGCCACTCAATTCTCACATCAAAAGCATCTTCATCAACTGCACAACTGCAACCACAGTCGTCTTCACCTTTCGCGTATACTTATGGGGTACGTCCGTTTTATCTGATCAATGATATGGACGAAGGACCACTAAAAGAAGAGCTATTGGCGTGCAAATCGCAAACGCCTAGTAAGACAGACTTCTCTATTGCACATCGAGGAGCGCCATTACAGCTACCTGAGCATACTTATGACAGTTATGTGGCTTCGGCACAGATGGGTGCTGGCATCTTGGAATGTGATGTGGCGTTTACCAATGATGGGGAGCTTGTCTGTCGTCACGCCCAAAACGATTTGCACACCACTACTAATATTTTGACCACACCGCTGGCCAAGCAATGTACGGTACCGCCCATCTTAGATGCTAAAGGCAAACTTACCAATGCTGATAGTATCGAATGCCGAACCTCAGACATTAGCGGTGCTGAGTTTAAAACCTTGACGGGTAAGATGGATGCTGCAAACAAAGAAGCAACCAGCATTAGCGAGTATATGAATGCAACCGCGCCGTGGCGAACAGATTTGTATGCACAAAACGGCAAGGTGATGACGTTAAAAGAGCATATCGCATTGGCGCGCAAGCTTGGTATGAAGCACACGCCTGAGTTAAAAGCGCCTGCAGTAGCCATGCCGTTTAATAGCTATCGTTTAGACGACTATCGCCAACAGCTGATAGACACTTATAAAGCTGCCAACGTACCTGCAAGCGATGTTTTTGCTCAGTCATTCAATATAGAAGATCTTGATTACTGGATCAAAAAAGAGCCAGCTTACGGGGCTAATGCTGTCTACCTCATTGATGACAGCAACGAGACCGCTAACGATAAAATATTTGATAAAGATGACGCAACCACTTGGAAGCACTCATTGGCTGATATCAAGGCTCGCGGCATCAATACTATTGCACCAGCGCTTTGGCTATTAGTCACTACCGATGGTAAGGGTAAACTGTTGCCCTCAGCATATGCAAAACAAGCCAAAGCCAATGGTCTCAATATTATTACGTGGTCGATAGAGCGTTCAGGGCCATTAACCGATGGTGGCGATTGGTACTATAGCGGTCTTGGTGATGCTATCAACAATGATGGCGATATGATGAATTATATTGACGTCCTAGCGCAGGACGTTGGTGTCCAAGGTATTTTTTCGGATTGGCCCGCTACGGTAAGCTATTATGCCAACTGTAAAGGTCTTAAATAGGTTTTAGCTTAGTCTGTTAATAGACAATCACGCTTAATCTTTATTATCAAGGTCAGCTTATCCGTTAAGCTGGCCTTTTTTGTTGAATGCATTAAGGGAGTAACGTCATAAACGGTTTACTGAGCACACCCCTTTTCCATTAACTTTTCACACCATTTAACTCGTGGCAGCCAGAGCAACCCACGCTTTTGTGCTACGATAATTTACTAAGCTTATAAGACGATATAGAGACTATGACCCATATTTTACTGGTAGAAGATGATCCTGCTATTGCCATGTCACTCAAAGTGACTTGCAAGCGTGAAGGCTGGGATATGACATGGTTGGATAATGCCAGTAGTGTGTTACCCATGCTGCATAGTGATGAGGCTCGCGACCTATCGGCGATTATTATGGATGTCGGTCTACCAGATGGTGATGGTCTGAGTCTATGTCAGCAAATACGCCATGCAACTGATATCGATACGCTAAAAGATTTACCTATTGTGTTTTTGACCGCGCGTAGCGATGAGGTCGATCGTATTTTGGGGTTGGAGATGGGCGGTGATGACTATTGTGCCAAGCCCTTTAGCCCACGCGAATTGGTTGCACGCTTAAAGGCTATCTGGCGACGTGAGCAGTTACTGGTTCAGCAGTCTGAATCTTATACAACTAATGACAAAGTTGAAAACACGCCCGCAATCAACCTAACTGGGCAGGCACTGACGTTTGAAAATCAATCTGGTGTTTGGCACTATCAGCCGCTTAATTACTCATTGAGATGGCAAGGACAAAAGCTTGAGCTTAGTAATACAGAACGCAAAATCTTACTGTCATTATTACAAGCACCGAACCAAGTGTTTAGTCGTGAGCAACTGCTTAATGCAGTAAGCGACTATCCCGATCATCGCTTGGCGCGCACGATTGACAGTCATGTTAAGTCGATTCGTAAGCAGTTGGCGACCGTCGATGCGAGTATCGATGTGATTCACACACATCGCGGACTGGGTTACGCACTATGTCCTGCTTGATAATGGCTTTGAACCTATGAATCAAAAAGCCGATAACCGTAGTGATAGTAATAGTGACATCAATCGCGATCACAACATCGACGATGATCAAAGCAATTGGTATGCCAAACTACACCCTATTGGTACTGCGCAGCAAGTCCCTAAACGCAAACGACTGCTCAATCTAAGTATCTTCTTTAGAATTTGGTTGGCGGTCGCTTTGGTACTCATTGTCTGCGGTGTGGTTGCCTTTACGCAGTTATTCGGCTACGTCAAGCCTACTGCACAGCAAGTCATTGAAGATACCCTACTAGATACCAGTAAATTACTTGCTGCTAGTCTACAGGTGCCTCTATCTACAGGTCAGCTTTATGATGAAGCTTACCAGGCACAGCTTGATGCTGCGTTTGTTGCTATGTCAACGACTGACGATAGTCTGGGTCCTATCTACCAAACCAAGAACCATACCAGCTTTCGAGTATATGTGACAGACAGTAGCGGAAAGGTCATTTACGATTCGCTCCCCAAACCTGATAATAACGAAGGGCAGAATTACGGACGCTGGAACGACGTCTACCTCACACTAAGAGGTCAGTACGGCGCAAGAAGTACGCTAAAAGACTACCAACGACGTGATGGTTCGGTCATGTATGTGGCACAACCAATAAAAAACGCATCTGGTGACATTATGGGCGTAGTCAGTGTCGGCAAGCCTGTCGCCAGCATATTGCCCTACTTAGACGATACGCGTAATCGCATGCTCATCACCGCGATATTTATGAGCATCGCAGCCCTCATTCTGGCAGGGCTAGTAGCATGGTGGCTCAAACAAAGCATTACCTTAGTCACCCAATACACTAGTGCACTGGCAGAAGACACCAAAAAGCCCTACTTTTATCTCGGTCATGAACTAAACAGCCTGACAGACACAATCGAGTCCATGAAACATCGCTTGGAAAATCGTGCTTACGTCACTGACTATGTGCATACGTTGACCCACGAGCTTAAAAGCCCGCTGACTGCGATACGCGCCAGTGGTGAGCTATTAGAGGATGATGGCATGGATGGAAATGCCCTTGATCATGATGATCGGCAGATGCTCATCGAAACAATAGGTGAACAAAGCATAAAAATGCAGCAGCTTATCGATCGACTGCTATTACTTGCTAAAGTGGAGCAGCCTACCTTTAAGCTCAACCGTCAGCCAACACCCCTACTGCCATTATTGCAGAGCCTGATAAAAGACAATACAGCTAAACAGCAGCGGCAGAACCTTAAACCTATTGATATCTATATTGATAATGAGCAAGTGACCGACAGTATAGACTTGCCAGCAGATATCTTAGCGTCTACTAGCGTGTTCGCTGATGAGTTTTGGTTGATACAAGTGCTACAGAACGTACTAGATAATGCCATTCATTTTGCTGACAGCATTGTTGAGATTTCTTTGTATAGTACAGCGCGGAAGGTCACTATCGATATATTTAATGATGGCAAGCTGCTGCCTGAATACGCTATCGCAAAAGCTTTCGAGCGTTATTTTAGCTTATCGCATCAGAGCCAACCCTCTTACCAAACCGCTGAATCAAAACCGGCTACTAACGCTGGTAGTACGCTCAAAAAAGGTACGGGGCTTGGACTGACTTTGGTAAAACAAGTCATCGAACATCATGGTGGTCAAGTCACTATTAACAACACCCATGCCGACAAGAGTAAAGCTAGTGCTAGTAAACTCAGCACCCATCAAAAGCAACGTTATGGCGTTATCGTTAGCATCACCCTGCCATTGGCTTAAAAATAAACATGTACGGCAGTTCATCAATTTTACATCATGACTGCATATGATTTCTATCTCTTCATTTTACGATAGCGCTATAGGCTGTTGAACAGCCAAATTCGTAAAGCAAATTAGGAGAAGATATCAAATGGCAAAATTACTCACTGACAGCCTTACTATTAGAAATTTAGTAGGTCATAGCCGTTATCATTGTATAGAGATATTATCAAACCAAGGGCTGAGTAGCATTACTTTTGGGCACTGGTTAGCAATTCCCAGTCAGCGGTTATTACTGATCTTTCGGCATCAACAATGTGTGGCTATTGATACGTATCAATTGGCAGCCTAATACTTTGACAGTTCAAAACGTTTATTATATTTAGATATAATCAATATTATAACGAGCCATAAAAAAGCCCTTTATCGCCTCTAGTAATTGGATACTGAAAGCGATAAAGGGCTGATTACTCTACGACGGAAATACTAGGTGATTGATTGCACTGGTGGTTTCACGTCCGCGTTTTGACCGCGGTGACGCAGATAGTGATCGAGCACTACAATTGCTAGCATCGCCTCTGCGATGGGCGTCGCACGTACACCAACGCATGGGTCATGGCGACCTTTAGTCAGCATATCGACTGCCTCGCCTTGCGTATTGATACTCTTACCAGCCGTGGTAATACTAGACGTTGGTTTTAGCGCAATACTCACACGAATATCTTGCCCTGATGAGATACCGCCCAAGATACCACCTGCATGATTGGCCGCAAACCCATCTGGCGTCAGCTCATCACGAGCACTATGTCCGAATTGACCTGCCACGTCCATACCATCACCAATCTCAACCCCTTTGACCGCATTAATACTCATCATCGCATGCGCGATATCGGCATCTAAACGATCGAACACTGGTTCGCCCAAACCTACGGGTACACCGCTTGCAATGACTTCAAGACGGGCACCGCAACTGGTCCCTTCGCGGCGCAGACTATCAATGAGAGTCTCAAAACGGCCAATCGCTTCTTTATCAGCACAAAAGAACGGATTGCTGTTTACGAAGGCCCAATCGATTCGGCTAGGGTCTAGGACATTACTGTGCTCACTACCGATTTGGGTCACGTGACCACGAATTTGTACGCCCAGACGTTCTTGCAAGTATTTCTTTGCAATAGCACCCGCTGCCACACGCATGGCAGTCTCACGAGCAGATGAACGACCACCGCCACGATAATCACGGAAGCCATATTTCATGCTATAAGTATAATCAGCATGCCCAGGGCGGAAGGTATCTTTGATGTCGCTATAATCTTTTGATTTTTGATTGGTGTTACGAATCAATAGACCGATAGACGTACCTGTGGTCTTGCCTTCGAATACACCGGAGATAATCTCAACTTCATCAGACTCGCGGCGCTGGGTCGAATACTTAGACGATCCTGGCTTGCGGCGATCCAAGTCTACTTGCAAATCTTCTGCAGATAACGCCAAACCTGGTGGTACACCGTCAACAATCGCCATAAGGCCTGCGCCATGTGACTCACCGCAAGTGGTAACCGTAAAAACCTGCCCAATACTATTGCCTGCCATAACTATCCTTAAACAAGTAAACGTTACTGATGACTATTTGATCCATCTTTTATGATTAGTGCTTATAATTCTCGAGTACAGATGTCGGTTACGGATATCAGCTGTTATTGTTTAGCGCATTCACTCATACAACCGATATCCATGCAACTTAATGGCTGACTATTGGATACTGTCCAATAGTTGAACAAAAGAGGCAAACAGTTGACGATGTGATACCAGCTCATCATAAGTGATGGCAAACACCCCATGTCCGCCATGAGCGAACTTTAACCAATCGAACTGGATTTCAGGATAAGCTTGTTTTAGTGCCCATTCGCTGTCACCCACTTCACAGATCAACAATCCTTCTGGACTCAGATAATCTGGCGCTTCAAATAAAATGCGATGCACCAAGTCCAAACCATCTTGACCTGCGGCTAGCGCGTGCTCAGGCTCATACAAAAACTCAGGAGGCAAATCTGCCATGATAGCGGCATCGACATATGGCGGATTGGTGACGATAAGCTCATACTGGTTCTCAGCAGGTATCTTAGCAAACAGATCTGACTCAATTACGTTGACTTGATGTCCAAGGTCATGATGATCGACATTGACCATGGCTACTTCTAATGCGCCCTTATCGATATCGACTGCATCAACCAATGCATCGACGAAACGGGTCGCAAGCGCAATGGCGATACAAGCAGAACCAGTACACAGATCCAAGATACGCTCAGGCTGTGACAACTGCTTCACGTCTAAACCATGGTCATAAAACACCGCTGACTGCTCATTTGGACTAACGCCTAGAGGCTTGGCAAGTTCAGTCACATCAAAGTATGGATGGAACTGCTGGCGAATCAACTCTGCGATTGGCGAGCGAGGGATAAGGACACGTTCATCCACATAAAAAGGCAAATCACAGAAGTACGACAAGTTAATCAAATAGCTCAATGGCTTACGTTCAGCGATGCGCTCTTCTAACAACCCAAGTACTGCCTGCTTCTCTGACGTGGTCAAACGGCAGTCTAAAATCTGCTCATTGGCTGACCAGTCCAACGATAGCGAATGCAATACGATGGCTGAGGCTTCTGCAAACTCATCTGTAGTGCCTTGCGCGACAACCACATCATAGTTACGCAACTGCGTGACCGAAAAACGAATAAAGTCGCGGATACTTACCAGTTGCTCACGCGCTTCATTCAGCTCTGCTTGTAGGTTAGCAAATTCATCGTGCTCACCAAGAAGTCCAGTCTCTAAATTATACTCCATCTCGCCGTCTAAGCCCTCAGACTCATCGTTAAAGTATTGGTTTTGAAACTCTTCTGCACTCATTGTTTGGTCTTCTGACATATCGCACCTTATGGATTAACTACATAGCGGATTAAATTGCTTTTTGCTAAAAACTGCTTTTTGCTAAAAGTCGGTTTATTAACCAAAAATTTAATCCTACATTATAGACGTAAACACCTAATAGCGCCAATCAGTGTCGCTATTACTGCAACAAAAAACAGGGGTAGTCTCAGATCATTTGCGTAAGAATCGCGCACCATGCCATACATATATTCGTTAAATTATTACCCAACTGTAGCGAATACGTCAGCAGCTGACGTTTGGCAACCGTTAAATACAAAAACATGTGTCAAAAGTTTGCGATGGCGACAAATTATGCGCATAATAGCCGCATTAGTAGCAACCACAAGTGATTCAACATGATGAAAATAAAGCCTATTATTACTGCTATATCTATTGCCACCATAAGTGCTAGCGTTGCCGCATTGGCTGCGCCTGCTGATGCTACTCGCACATTGCCAGTACGCACATCAGATACGATGCCGAGCCTTGCCCAAAAGGTGAGCTTGGATGTACAAGAAAATCGTAGCAGCTCGTTAGACAGTCGCTTGCCAGCTGACCGTATGACTCAGCTTATTGATTCAAAGAGTGAGCCAAAGGCTGCAGATAACATGAGCGCTGCAGAATTGACACGTAAAGATGAGCAAGCTGACCGTGATGATGATATAACTGAAGGCCAAGCTGTTGCTGCTCCTAGCGATTTGTCATCTATCAATTCATCTGACCCACTTGCTTTTGAGCTGCCAGAGAGTGAAAAGCGTCAAGACTTCAGTGATGATCCAACCATCAAAAGCATTGAAGACAAAGATGGTAAACGACACACCACACTAAACTTATCAAACTATGCTAAGCAAGTGAATAGTGCTGTCTGGTCACCAAACATGAACGTCAACTCAGCAATGACCATCAAAATACAAGCACTACTTGATTGGAACCATGCGTCTCCTGGTCCTATCGATGGCGGTTGGGGCATGAACAGCAAAAAAGCCTTGGTCAACTTTCAAGCGATGAGAGGTCTGCCAAAGACAGGTAAAATGGACCAAAAAACGTGGGATGCCTTAGTAAAAGATATTCCTGCAACCAAACCTGTATTGGTCACTTATACCCTGACTGAAGATGACCTTAATACCAATTTTGCAACCACCCCTTCTGGTTCAGAAGCCAAGTCAAAAATGAAAGGCTTGTATTATCAAGACATCAAAGAGATGTTAGGCGAACGTTTTCATATGGACGTACGCTACCTCGATAAGTTGAATAAGAATAAAGAGTATAAAGTTGGTGAGACGATCACCGTACTGAACAACCGTGGCAAGCTTAACCAACGTATCAACCGTATCGTTGCCAACAAAGCAGATAAGACACTCTATGCATACAACGGTGACAAGCTAGTTGCTACCTACCCAACGACCGTCGGTAGCGATGCCACACCGTCACCAAAAGGGTCGTTTAAGATCATCAACAAAGTAAAAATGCCTTGGTATAAATCAACTGTCGGTGAAGGCGCTCAAAAGAAAGTCCATATGATAGCACCAGGACCGAACAATCCAGTGGGTGTGGTATGGATGGGTTTATCTAAGCCTTCTTATGGATTACATGGTTCACCAGTACCTGAAGGTATCAGTCGCCAAGGATCAGCAGGTTGTGTTCGTTTGACCAACTGGGATGTGTTAGAGGTTTATGCCAATGTCGAAAACGGCGCGGTTGTCGAACTTCAGTAAGTCTGATTGACTATCCCAATCCATCATAAAAATCATGACAAAAAAGACCTCCATCGTGAGGTCTTTTTTATGTCTACTTGTTTTTTCTGCTTATTTATAATATCACTTTCCATATAGTCGCCTTATATATAGCGACCTTTTATAGAATCACTTTGTTGTAGAGCTGCCTTAGAATCAAAGCGTTTTAGCACAGCTTCTCACTTACAAAACGTAGGTCTTATTAACTACGCCTCGTAGCCCTCCTCATCACCCGTAATGTTGCCAATTTTTTTGGCAAAGAACATCGTTACAGGAATAGAAGCCAAAGCACCCACCGCGACCGCTATTTGCATATGAGCGATCTCATCGAACCCCATAATGAGCGTACCAATGATGACAACGCCTGTGGTGACCGTGCCTGCTATGATGTAAATAACAGCAAATAATGACCAATTCATGATTTAATCCTTACTTTTTTTGTGGGTATAATCTATTTATACTTTAATTCCACAATTTTAGTAAGTATTTAATCTGAACGCTTATATCACCTATATCAGATGACTTTTATTCAAAACCATGTTAGCTTTAAGGTTTTAGATGCATGCTAATAAACTGCTCTTTTATCACACGCTTACCTATCTATACTCTCCTTTGCCTAATCGCAAAAAACCTCTATACCTTTGTCCGTTTATCATTACAATAGTGACTTTCTTCATTCGTTGAGAAAGTTATCTGTTATGACCTCATCTAAAAAAAACGTATCTACTGACTCAGCTCAGCAGAATAAAACTTCAGCCAATGCTGATCCTAAAAACAATCAAGATGCTTTGACTGATTCAGTAGCGGATACGGCGATAAGCGACACTGAAATGACCAACATGACTCAAGAAGCACTAGAAAATGAAGATCTAGCCTGTGCTGAAAACCCTGAAGCCAATGTTAAGATAGAGTCAATCAGTGAAGATGTAGTGGTAGCCACGCTGGAGACAACTGAACCTATGTCCCAGTCCAATTCTGAGCAGCCTAACCCTAATAAGCCCAATTCTGAGCAGTCCAATCCTAAACAGCAGAACTATGAAGACTCATCTGAATCCCAATCAGATTTCTTTCAATCAGATGCGGCTGATACATTAGAGAGGAGCGCTCAAGACAAAAAAAATGCTGACATAACAAAGCCAACAGACGACGACCTATCTGTCGATGCTCAACACGCACCCGTAGACAGCTCTGATGAGCAAGCAGACAGTCAAGTGAAAACGAATAATACATTGAAAGATGAAAGTGTACATGAGCACGATAGTTTGCAAAGCGATGATCAATACAATGATCAAAATAACGATCAGGATAATGAACAAGACAACAGCCCTAATATAGATGAACATAAAGAACACGAAAGCGATGAAGAAGAGGTTCAGGAAGAAAAAGAAGCCAAGCTTGAGTCTTATAAGCAGTTTGTCGCTGAGCAGTTCAATAACAAAAAAGTAGATTATCCAGAGGTGCGGGTTAGGATTGAAGCCAATGCACTGCCCAGCAGAATGTACTTCATTATGAATATCCTCTCTGCCATCATCGCAAGCTATGGTCTAGTAACCAACTCAGCAGCGGTCGTGATTGGCGCGATGCTGGTTGCGATGATGCTAGGTCCCATCACTGGCGTCGCGTTAGCGATCATCGACTACCGTATGCCCCTACTACGTAAGTCACTAGTCACCGTATTTCTGGGGGTGTCATTGGTATTGGTTGTTGGATTCATCGTTGGCTGGCTACACAAAGACCAACCCTTGACCGCTGAAATACTATCGCGTACCCAGCCCACCTCTATGGATCTTATGATTGCATTGGCAGGTGGTACGGCTGGTGCCTATGCAATGGTGTCTCCGCATTTATCAGTCGCGGTAGTCGGCGTTGCAGTAGCCACTGCGTTGGTGCCACCGCTTGCTGCTAGTGGTATTTTATTTGCTAACGGTGAGCTACAGCTTGGATTTGGTGCGCTTTTATTGGCAGTAACCAACATCATTGCTATTCAGTTTACTAATGCACTTGTGTTATGGGTTTTGGGTTTTCGCCGCTTGGTCGACAACGACTATAAATCAAACAACTATCTGACTTTTTTGCAGCGTAACGCGGTGACTTTGTTATTACTGGGTGGTTTGGGTACCTATTTGACCATCAACCTACAGACCAATGCCAAGCAGCAGGTGTTTGAAAGTAGTGTGAAAGAAGCTATCAACAGCTACTTTATCGATCAAGGCAACGTGCTGACCAATACTCAATTTGACACATCAGATGAGAATCAAGTCGTGCGTGCAGTCGTGCGCGGTGAGACGACACCAACCTCAACCGATGTCCGTCAGATCGAGGCGGTCATTACCCAAGATATGGCAGATAATTTTCCTGAGTATCTACCCATCAAATTGCAATTACGCTATCTGCCCGTACAAGTGATTGAGTCTGACCCCGTGATAAAAGACAAACTCGATGAAACTGATGCTGCTATTTTGACCAACTAGCTTGTCCATTGGACTGACCTGATTGCACGATTGGCTTGTTTGAACCGCCAATCTTGATGCGCTACCAATCAAGCAGCGGTAAGCATGCGCATAATAACCTAGCAGTTATAACTCTTGTACCAAGAGCTTAGGCGTTTGTGCTAAAATCGCTTGCAAAATTATTTTATGTTATTTACTCAATTCTATCCGTCAGTAAGGAGCCGCTGTGAGCCAGCCATTTCGCTCAGCCGATATTCGCCAAGCCTTTATCGATTTTTTCATAAGCAAGCAGCACACCCAAGTTTCATCGTCTAGCTTGATTCCTCATAATGATCCAACATTACTATTTACTAATGCCGGTATGAATCAGTTCAAAGAAACCTTTTTGGGTATGGAACCACGTGACTACACCCGTGCTGTAACTTCTCAAAAGTGCGTCCGTGCTGGCGGCAAGCATAACGATCTAGATAATGTCGGCTACACTGCCCGCCATCACACGTTCTTTGAAATGCTAGGCAACTTCTCATTTGGCGATTACTTCAAACAAGCAGGTATCGAATATATCTGGGAGTTTTTGACCTCAAATGAGTGGCTAGCCATTGATAAGGATCGTCTGTACGTCACCATTTATGAAACCGATGATGAAGCGTTTGAGATTTGGAATAAAAACATCGGTATTCCAAGCGATCGCATCATTCGTATTGGCGATAACAAAGGTGCGCCTTACGCTTCTGATAATTTTTGGACCATGGGTGATACTGGTCCTTGTGGTCCTTGTACCGAAGTCTTTTATGACCACGGCGCCGATATCGAAGGCGGCTTGCCAGGTACTCCTGAAGAAGATGGCGACCGCTTTATTGAGATTTGGAACTGTGTCTTCATGCAGTTTAATCGTCAAAAAGACGGCACTCTATTACCGCTACCAGCACCCAGTGTCGATACAGGCATGGGACTTGAGCGTATTAGTGCCATCATGCAAGGCGTCCATGGCAACTATGAGATCGACCTATTTGTCCATTTGATGGATGCGGCGGCTGAAATCCTAGAGATTGATAATGAACAGCAGTCATCACTAAAAGTCATTGCCGACCATATTCGTGCCGTAGCGTTTTTGATTGCTGATGGCGTTACGCCAAGCAATGAAGGTCGCGGCTATGTCCTACGCCGCGTCATTCGCCGTGCCGTACGTCATGGCAACAAACTTGGTGCAGATAGTGAGTTTTTCTACAAAATGGTGGCGCCGCTCGTCGCAGAAATGGGCAGCGCTTATCCAGATCTAAAAGAAAAACAAACTGCCATCGAAAGTGCCATTCAAAAAGAAGAAGCACAGTTTGCTAAAACATTAGCCCAAGGTTTGCGTTTGCTTGCCAGCGAACTTGAAGGCTTACAAGATGGCGATACGCTATCTGGTGAAGCTGCCTTTAAGCTTTACGATACTTACGGCTTCCCACTCGATTTGACTGCCGATATCACTCGTGAGCGCGGTATTGTCATTGACGAAGCAGAATTCGATGAGCATATGCAAGCGCAGCGTGAGCGTGCCCGTGATGCTGGCAAATTCGACGTTGATTACAGCAGCGTCATCCAAGTAGAAACGCCAACGACATTTATCGGCTATGAGCAGCTTGAAGAAGAAGGTGTCACTGTTGATGCACTTTACCAAGATGGTAACCCAGCAGACAGCTTAACAGAAGGCATGGAAGGCGTTGTCGTACTTGATCGCACCCCATTCTATGCAGAAGGCGGCGGTCAAGTTGGTGAGCTTGGTGAAATTCGTACCGAATCAGGCGTCTTTAATGTACAAGACACTAAAAAATCTGGTCAGGCGATTATTCATTATGGTGTCGTGACTATGGGTGAGATTAGCCCTAAGCAGACGGCTGACGCTCATGTACTCTCAAGCATCCGTGCCGCTAGTGCAAAAAACCATTCTGCTACTCACCTATTACATGCAGCGCTAAGAGAAGTATTAGGTGATGCGGTTACGCAAAAAGGCTCATTGGTCTCAAGCGAAGTACTACGTTTTGATTTTGCCTACGACAAGCCTGTCAGTGCCGCTGAAATTACGCGAGTAGAGCGTCTCGTCAATGAACAAATCCAAGCCAACACCCCTGCCCGTATCGAGCACATGTCGATTGATGAGGCCATGAACCAAGGCGCTATGGCACTGTTTGGCGAAAAATACGGTAGTGACGTTCGAGTCCTAACCATGGGTACAGACAGTATCGTAGATGGTCAGCGCAAGCCGTTCTCTATCGAACTATGCGGCGGTTTACATGTGCAGCGTACTGGCGATATCGGCGTGCTAAAGATCACCAGTGAATCAGGTATCGCAGCTGGTATTCGCCGTATCGAAGCAGTTACTGGCATGAACGCGGTCAAAAACATGCAGCAAAGCGAGCAGCAACTGGGTGAATTGGCAAGTCAGCTCAAAGTAAAACGTCCTGAAGTGGCGCAGCGTGTACGCACCATGGCAGATAAGCAGCGCGATCTTGAAAAACAACTAGAGCGTCTGCAACAAAAGATGGCCAGTGCTCAAGCAGCTAACTTACTTGATGATGTGCAGACTATCGCAGGTACACCAGTTCTTATCAGCACCCTAAGCGGCATCGATGGTAAATCTATCCGTACGCTGATGGACGATATCAAATCAAAACTACCTGATAGCGTGATTGTACTCGTCGGTGATAAAGACGAGCAGTTGGCGCTCGCAGCGAGCGTAGCGAAGTCTGTCACTGCTAAGATAAAAGCTGGTGATATCATTCGTCATTTGGCGAGTGAGCTTGGTGGTAAAGGCGGCGGTAAGCCTGACTACGCCCAAGGTGGCGCGCCGAAGTCTGGCAACAGTGCAGCGGTTATCAGCGCTCTACCTGCTTGGATTGAAACCCAGCTTAGCTAAGCTAGTGAATATTAGACCAGCGAGTATATTGGTATAGCGCGTCATAATATACCTTATATTTATCGCATAGCTTTACTCGACTACGCACCAAATACGCGATTGGTTATAACCACTATAACCAATCGCCATATATCTAGGCGATACTGAGACTTAAAGTTGTGCTGTAGATATGGTATAAAGGTCAACGTTTGGGCATGTTTTTCGTTCATTAAAGGTAGTAGACACAACCAGATGAACAAAAACCTAGGGCATCACTTTTATAATCTGGCTTTATGTATACAAGCATTGATAGGTCTCACATTGACACTCATCACTGATCATAAAAAGTCATTATTGAATAATAGGTAGATTTTTATGGCGTTAATAGTACAAAAATACGGCGGCACCTCAATGGGCAGTATCGACCGCATCAAAAACGTCGCCAAACGAGTCAAACGCTGGCATGACAATGGTCACCAAGTGGTCGTTGTGGTTTCAGCTATGAGCGGCGAAACCAACCGCTTGATTGATTTAGCACGCCAAATTAGCAACAACCCTGACGCACGTGAATACGACCAAATGGTCTCAACGGGTGAGCAAGTCTCTATCTCACTACTCGCTATGGCGATTAAAGAGCTTGGTATTGGTGCTCGCTCATTTACTGGTCGTCAAGTCGCTATCAAAACCGATAACGCCCATAATAAAGCCCGTATCGAAAGCATCGATGATAAAAACATACGCGAGCAGCTAGATGCTGGCAATATCGTTATTGTGGCAGGCTTTCAAGGTATTGATGAAGCAGGCAACGCGACCACACTCGGACGCGGTGGCTCTGATACAACAGGTGTGGCGATTGCAGCAGCTTTGGGTGCTGATGAGTGTCAGATCTATACTGATGTCGATGGCGTCTATACCACTGATCCTCGTGTGACCTCAAAAGCCAAAAAACTTGAAAAAATTACCTTTGAAGAAATGCTAGAGATGGCTAGCCTTGGTTCAAAGATTCTACAGATTCGTTCAGTAGAGTTTGCTGGCAAGTACGGTGTACCTCTACGCGTACTATCTAGCTTTGATGAAAACACAGACGGCAGCTTTGACCAAGAATTTCAAGACAATGTGGGCACCCTAATTACGATAGACGAAGGAGACAATATGGAACAGGCAATCATCTCAGGTATCGCGTTTAATCGAGACGAAGCAAAAATCTTAGTACGCGGTGTACCCGATCATCCTGGTATCGCCTCTGCTATCTTAAGCCCCATTGGTCGCGCCAATATCGAAATCGATATGATTGTCCAAAACCTATCAGACAATGGTACCACTGACTTTACCTTCACTGTAAACCGCACTGACTTGGACAAGACCCTAAAAGTGCTCAATGAAGAAGTCAAAGACGAGATTGGTGCCAAAGAAATCTCAGGCAATAGCGAAGTTGTCAAAGTCTCATTAGTCGGTGTTGGTATGCGTTCACACGCAGGTGTCGCAAGCCTAATGTTCCAGACATTGGCTGAAAACAACATCAATATCCAAATGATATCGACTAGCGAAATCAAAGTGTCTGTACTGATTCAAGACCAGCACTTAGAAAAAGCCGTCAAGTCACTGCATACTGCATTTGGTCTTGACCGTGAAGACGGCGAAAGCAAAATCGCTGGGCTATAACCCTCAAAAACTGTTAAAATACCGCCTGAGCATTGTCGGTAATTTGTCCAGTGCTACTGTTATATTGATATAATACTCAAATAAAATAGGATCTCTTTAGGTCCTATTTTTATTTTTTGCCCTAGCTAAAATGAGCACTTACCTAATAGTTTTGTGAAAAAACCGTGACAGTATCTGTTATGCCACCTATAATGGGGCTTTCATTTGGGCTAAATGAATCTACCTATCGTTACCGTTATGAGCACGATGTCGAGCATTGTAATTATTGATACATTGCTTGCTTAGTGCTACGGTAATGTTCTGCAATTGAGAAGTAATCTGATGAGTAATAATTTGTTGATGCGACATAAGGAGTGTGACGCATGTTAATTTTGACACGCCGCGTGGGCGAAACGCTAATGATTGGCGATGAAGTCAGTGTGACGGTTTTGGGCGTCAAAGGCAATCAAGTACGTATCGGTGTAAACGCACCGAAAGATATTGCCGTACATCGCGAAGAGATTTATCAACGTATTCAGCATGAGCGCTCTGTACAGTCGCAAATGCAGCATCTTGAGCAAGGCAACTTTTCGCCTTCATTCGATGACGAAGACTATTTCAATCGCTAATCTATAATACTTGATGCTCAGCTGCTATTGGGTATCAATAAGTACTATATTGTTTTTTTAATCTGCTCTGAGGTCATTTATTTATGAGTATCCGCCAATCAGATATATCGGCACTACTTAATGGTTTGAACAAAAAAGCCATTGGATTCAATGATGTCATCAGCTTTATTGATGATTTTTATCGCTATGCGCCTGCCCCTTTCGTTAATGGCATGGTACATAATGCCGCTGGTGAAAACGAAGGTAGTGCAAAGATTTTTGGTTTTGCTAAGCATCATGGTTTGAACCAGCTGGACACGCTAAAACTATTTGGCGAACACTATGCTAAAGTACAATCAACGCCTAATGGTACTGATCACGCCAACATTCGTAACTTTTTGCATTGGGGCTGGCAGGGATTTTTGATGCAGAAAAACCCACTAACGGTTCGTCCTAGTGTCGATACGACTGCAATCTAATCATGTATTGTGATTAAAACACTATAAAGTAAGAAAGCCACGCTAATGAGCGTGGCTTTTTTGTGATGGCTGTATTTATGGCTATTACAGACCTACCTATTTGTAGGTCTATTTATCACAAAACTTATTTATCACGAAATTTGACAGGCTGCACGGCACCTTTAGGGTTCGGCATATTAGGATAATGATGTTCATGCTCGACATCACATTCAGCACCAACCACTGAACCGTCGTCTTTTACTGGTTTGTGGATATAGCCAGTACGTTCAGCAGGCGGTAGATGCTCATGCTCCCATACCATTACCGCTTGCATACAAGTGTCGCGCTGCTCAGCAGTAATTTTGCGACCATCAGGCCATTTGCCCAGCTCAATCGCCATACGGAATTTATCGACTACCTCAGGCGTTAGACTTGCTAGTATTGTTTGTTTATCCATTTTGCCTACTCCACTGCGGTTTTTGGATCATATTTCTCTGTAAAAGACTGACTTATTCATCGTCCATGATATCATCATCGACATCAAGACTGAATTCTTCAGCGTGGACATTCCAGTGTAACTTTGTCCGGCACGCTTCATAAAAATCAAACCCAGGTGGGTGCAACAAAGTCAGTTTGTCAGGGTGCTTACGAATATGTAAGCGTTGCTCTTGTTCGAGCGGTACACTGGGTTTGCCATCTGCACTAACCATTGGCTGCGTACGGTTGTCTTCATGGATACGAATACAGACTTCACTATTACCGCTGACCACAATCGGACGACTAGACAAGGTATGAGGATGCATAGGCACGAGACAAATGGCATCCATACTCGGATGTATGATAGGACCACCACCAGATAGCGCATAGGCAGTTGAGCCTGTCGGTGTTGCTGCTATTAGCCCGTCACTATGCTGTCTATATACATCGTGTCCGTCAATTTTCATCTGAAAATCAATCATATGTACCGACTTGCCAGCATGCAACACGATATCATTGAGCGCCATATCCTCATGGACTATTTTGCGCCCTTCTCGTATTTCCATCGTAAGTAAAAACCGATGATCCAGCTGATAGTCTCCCATCAACACCTGACGCAGTTTAAACGCCGCTTCATCAGGCTTTACATCTGCCAAAAACCCTAAGCGACCACGGTTAACTCCCAATACAGGCACACGGTAACGTGCTAATGCTTCAGCAGCATGTAGTATCGAGCCGTCACCACCGACCACAATAACCAAGTCACAAATCTCACCAATTAAGCCGCGCTTTACGATTTTGACTTTTTCTATGTCTATAAGATCCAGTGTGGGCAAATTGGCAGTTTGCACATCCATGATCAATGTCAAATTCATATCATTGATGGTTTGGGCGATCTGCACCAGACTTTGAGTGACGCTGCGTTTACCAGCGCGGCCCATCAGCCCAATGCGCCTAAAAGCAGGGTTCTTGATAGCGTGGAATAGCTCTGATTCATGTAAGTGTGGCAATCTTGCTGACTGCGCTGAGTTTTCCATAAAACGACTCGGTATAACGGTGAAGTACAGGGCAATGATAGCGATAAATGCGCGCTTAGACTAGCATGTTTCTCAATTATCGTTGTTAACTGTCGTAACTGACCCCATATAAAAGCTATCAAATGACTTACTTAGCCTTACTTGCCTGCCCAATATACGCACAAGCGTGCAGCAGTTTGATACGTGAGCTACTGACACTATTAGACAGCTAGGAAGACAGTCACAATGGCTGTCACGCAAACACAGTTGACAATAATGGCGGTTTTGCTAAAGTAGCTAACATCTCTATTTTCATATTTTATTATTAAGGATTTATGTATGGCCAATCCTATTGTCAGTCGCGCAGAACTTGCGATCGGCGGTAATCCAATGACGGTCAAGGGCGTTATTCAAAAGACCAGCCTGTTACTTGGTTTATCAGCTATTACTGGTGTGGGCTTTTTCTTTTATGCGCTTATGGCAGGTTTATCGCAAGGTTTTATTACCATGGCAGCCTTCGGTAGCATGATTGCTGCGTTTGTTCTTGCCCTTTTTATTACCTTTAAGCCACAAAAAGCCAAGACGTTGGCAGTGCCTTATGCCTTGTTAGAAGGTATCTTTTTGGGCGGTATCTCATTATTTTTTATGAGAATGTATCCGACCGTACCAGTAACTGCAATGTGTGCGACGTTCGTCACAGCAGCAGTCATGTTAGGTCTTTATCGCTCAGGTTTGGTTAAGGTTACTGAAAAATTCCGCTCTATTGTGACCTCAGCCGTTATTGCCATTATGCTGGTATATGTCGCACAATGGGTGCTTTCTCTAGCATTTGGTTCAACACTACCATTCTTGTTTGAAGGCGGTGCTATCGCTATCGGCTTTAGCTTGTTTGTGATTGTTATCGCTTCTTTTACGTTATTATTAGACTTTGACAATATCGATCGCGGTGTTGCGATGGGTATCTCAGAAGACTACGAATGGTTATTCAGTATTGGTATCCTTGCGACTCTAGTCTGGATGTATATCGAATTCATGCGTCTATTGAGCTATTTACAAGACTAATTCTATACATTGTCTGATAGCAATTCTGTATAAAAACCGCCTTAACTACTTATAATTGAAGGCGGTTTTTTTATGGCTGAATGTTACAGGCTTGGGCTTGCTTAACGTCAATGCATTCTTTTAACGTCAGTGCGTTCTGAAGTGACTAGGCACGTTTTAGACGCAGCGCATTCAACACGACAAACAATGAACTAAGCGACATACCAATAGCAGCAAGCCATGGTGGTACATAACCTAAAGCCGCTGGTATCAGGACAATACTGTTGTAAGCGAGCGCCCAGCGGAAATTTTGCTTAATGATGCGCTCTGTTTTATCAGAAATACGTTTAGCAGCAGTGATGGCCTCTATTTGACCGTTTAGGATAATACTATCACTAGATACTTGTGCCAGATCTGCCGCACCAGCAATTGAGGTGGACACATCTGCTGCTGCCAATACTGGCGCATCATTGATGCCATCACCAACCATCAATACGACCGCGCCTTTGGCTTGCAGCTGCTGAATATGATTGACCTTGTCCGTCGGAGATAGACCATTATAGGCAGCCTGCATTCCTAAGCTATCAGCCATCGTCAGCGCTTGCGGGCTTGGATCCCCTGTTAGCATCACAGACTCGATACCTAGCCCTTTTATAGTATTAAGCATCGTTTGAGCACTATCTCGCACTTTATCATTAAAATAAAAGCATGCCAGCGCCTGCCAGCCATTGGTATTTGCTTTTTGGCAAGACAAAACAACAGCTGAGCTTGCGCGATGAGTTAGTAAATCGATGGTCAAATCATTGTTTTTTTCAATACTATTTATATCACTGTCTAAAGCAAAACCTTCATGACCGATGCGATATCTCATACCATCAATCATTGCTTCCACACCACCTGCCGGATAGTGCTGTACTGCCCGCGTCGTTGGTAGATGTAATTGATAAGCAGCAGTTAGCAGAGCGTGTGCAATCGGGTGACGACTACCGACTTCTAAGGCAGCTGCAATTGCTAATAGCCTATCTTTTTGCGCTATTGACGACCCATCATCCGTTTCTGTCTGATCTATTGGTGCCACCAGTTCAATATGTAATAGATTTGGCTTACCGTAGGTCAGCGTTCCTGTTTTATCAAAAGCAATATGAGTGATTTCAGCCAGCGTCTGTAGCGTATGCCCGCGCGTCGTCAAAAAACCATAGCTGGCTAAGCGATTGGTGGAAACAGTCAACGCTATTGGCGTCGCCAATGATAGCGCACAGGGACAAGTAGCGACCAATACAGCGACCGTTGCCCAAATAGCCTGACTTGGATCGACGATATACCAGCCAACAAATACTAAGACTGATAACACTAAAATACGGGCGACAAACCAACGTGCCAGCTTATCCGCTTGCTGTGCCAGTTTGGGCTTTTCACTCATCGCCCGGTTCATTAGCCTATCGATGAGACCTATCTGACTGTCTTGTGGTAGCGCTGTAACTAGCATCTCAAACGGTTGGCTATCGTTTTGTGCGCCGCCGACGATATAATCGCCTTGGGTCTTGATGATTAAGTCACCCTCGCCCGTCAGTAAGCTCTGTGACACGGTTGCCGTCGAGCTCAGCAAGATACCGTCACTGATAATCTCTGAACCTGCCTCAACCAAAATAACATCACCCACTTGCAAGCTGTGAGCCGTCACCATTTGTTTTGACGATACATCACCTTCTAACGGTGAGGTTGCATTTTTTTGATTACGAGAGTGCTGCCACTCTTGCGCAATATCTGATGTGAGCTGATGGACATCCGCATCTATCTTCTGCATAAAGTTAGGCATCACGTCAGTTGCAGAGACTGCCACCTCATGAGACTCATTTTCGATACTGTCATCTTGCTGAGCGCTATTGCCCCTAAGCTGCTGCAAGATACGCGCTGCCGCTGCTTTGTCTTCAGCCACTTTTTGGACCAATACAGGCTCGACCACGACCAAATCATTAGCCATAGTGGCAGCTTTTAGACGTGCATTGTGCTCGATATAACGCCCTGCTAATAAAAAGAATATAAACATACTGACTGAGTCGTAATACGTCTCCCCTTGTCCAGTAACGGTGGCATAGAGGCTGGCAAAAAAAGTAATAATCAGCGCCAGACTGACGGGCACATCCATATTTACTTGGCGTGCCCGAATCGCCGACCACGCTGAGGTAAAGAACGGGATACCTGCATAAAAGAAAACAGGCGTGCTCACAAATAACGATACCCAACGCAAAAAATCGCGCTGGAATATCAACATATCGCTATATTCACCAAAATAGAGCGCAACAGCGTACATCATCGCCTGCATCGAACCCAATGCTGCAATACCGAGACGCAAGAGCATTTGATTATTATGACGTGCCAGCATGGCCTCATGAGTATCTTGCCGATAAGGCTTGGCTTCGTAGCCGATTTCATTAATGACCGCTAGAATGCGACTGATTGGCAGCATGTCTTCATTCCAGACGACGCGCATACGCTGATTGGTCAGATTTACCTGACACTTACTGATGCCTTGTAGCTCATCAAGACGCGACTCAATGAGCCACGTACAGGCAGCACAGCGCAAGTTATTAACAGACAACTCGGCAACTGACAGTCCATCTTGCGCATAGACGAATTGCGACTTTATCTCATCATGATCGTATACCTCAAGGCGCGTCAGCTGAGTCGGCAAGCTTGCCGTACGGTTAATCTCCGAACGGTCAAGATAATATTGTTCAAGACCTGCCTCTACGATACTCTGCGCTGCTAGCTGACAGCCCATACAACACATCTCACGCGACTTGCCTAATATCTCGGCATGAAAAGGTGGCTGCGGTACAGGATCGCCGCAATGGAAGCAGTGATCAGCCAATGGAAGCACTAACCCTTCAATAATAGAGTTATCTTTGTAGGAATGAGTGGTGGTAGATGCTACAGATGATGAGGTACTAGACATAGTCGGCGCTTACTTCCTTTGACAAGCTTACTCAAAACGTACTCACTAAAAGCAAGCTTGCTGTTATTGACTATTAATTAAATAAGAACAGTCATTTTTGACGATACTGACATTACTACTGGTTGAAACTGTTACTAATTGGAGTTACTACTCGTTAAGATTACTATTGATTGCGACTACTATTAATCGAGACTGCTATTAATTGATATTGGCATTGCTACTGTTAGCATAAAATAAACAGCAGAAGGCTGATGGTAAAAATAAATCCAGCAGCAGTTTCATACAAATTACATCGTTGCAGCAATAATAAATTGTTATCCTATATACGTTTATCAACGCTATACAAGTTGCTCACACCTCACTGCTCTTAACGGTGTTTCAGTTAAGATTATACTACAAGCAATCACCCTAGGCAGTAACATCAGCACTGCTCTGATGCCAATGAATGCGCCCGTTGACGATGATAGATTGAAAAATTCATCAATTTACGTCATTATGAGGCAGTTTTTTATCCAAAAATGGTGCGACGTCCGTGCAAAAATCCAATTTTAAGTTATTAAATACTAAGTCAGCTCCATCATCTAAGCCTGCTATGAGTACATTACCTTCACAGCAGCGCGGCTTGGTGTTTAGTAGCCTTCTATTAATTGTTATCATCGCAGGCATGGTGCTCTTGGCCCTGTACCTGATCAAACTTGATCGCACCATTACCCATAAGTTTGAAGGTAAGCGTTGGGATATTCCAGCCAAAGTATACTCGCAACCACTTGAGCTGTATCAAGGCGCCAACGTCGATAGAGATACGATGAAGACGTGGCTAGAATTGCTTAATTATCAGAGCAATAAAGCTTACGATCGCACTGGTACTTACCATAGATCAGGCAATACTTATTTTATCCATACACGCGGCTTTACTTATAGCTCCAGCGACAAAGATGCTGAGCAAGTCATCAAAATGACGATTGCTAATAATAAAGTGGACTCTATTCAAAGTACCGTACCTGCCAAAAGCGGCATCATACGTCTAGAGCCGGTGAATATTGGTGGTATCTATCCTGATAGTAATGAAGATCGTATGGTGGTGTCTTTAGATGACGTGCCTCAGCCATTGATTGACGCTTTGATTGCCACCGAAGATCGCGCATTTTATGAGCATAAAGGCGTCTCGATACGTGGTATCGCTCGTGCTGTTTACAATAACTTTTCTGGTGGTGCAAGACAGGGCGGCTCAACCATTACCCAGCAGCTTATCAAAAACTTTTATCTCAACTCAGATCGCACCATAAAGCGCAAAGCCAACGAAGCGTTAATGGCAGTATTGCTTGAACTGCATTACAGCAAAGATGAGATCCTACAAACGTATTTAAATGAGATTTATTTGGGTCAAAACGGCAACCGCTCTATTAACGGTTTTGGATTGGCTGCACAGTTTTATTTTGACAAGCCACTCAATGAGCTACGCTTAGATCAGCAAGCCATGCTAGTCGGTATGGCAAAGGGACCAAGTATTTATAATCCTCGTCGCAATCCAAATGATTCAAAAGCACGCCGTGATGTGGTACTTAATAACATGCTCACAGTAGGCACGCTAAGCCAAGAGGATTACGATAAAGCTTTAGAGCAGCCTCTTGGTATCGTGGACAAGCCTGCAGAAGGCAAAAGCCAGTTCCCTGACTTTTTGGATATCGTTAAACGCGAGCTCAACACTGTTTACTATTCAGACGATCTCAAAAACGAAGGTCTCATTATTATCAGTACCTTAGACCCTATCGCGCAATTAGCAGCAGATAAAGCAGTTGATAAGAAACTTGGTGAACTGCGCCGTAGCGGTAGCAAAACTAAAGACTTGCAAGGGGCGCTCGTCAGTGCCAACCCGGAGACTGGTGAACTGGTTTCTGTCGTCGGTAGTGGCAGTGAGTTCACAGGATTCAACCGTGCTGTTGATGCCAAACGCCAAGTTGGTTCTTTATTGAAGCCTATTATTTATATGACAGCGCTTGAGAGTGGTCGCTATAACTTGGCAAGCTCAGTGGATGACTCCCCTATCACAGTCAACCTAAGCGATGGTACCGACTGGAATCCCAAAAACTATGACAACCGTGATCATGGCTATGTACCTTTTACCACAGGATTATCGCAATCTTATAACCAATCTGCGGTACGTCTGGGTATGGAATTTGGGGTTGATACCTTTGCCAAACAACTACGCCGCATGGGAGTTGAAGAAAAGATACCACCGTACCCGTCAGCGCTGTTAGGTTCTGTCAATCTTAGCCCGATGGATATGCTGGGTATTTATCAGGTCTTTGCCACTGGTGGTTTCCGCACCCCTATTCATAGTATTCGTACGGTTATTGACGATCGTGGGCGTATTTTGCAGCGTACTGGATTGAACACTCAGCGTAGTATTCCACCTGAGACCAACTTTTTGACGAACTATGCGCTACAGCAGGTGGTTTCAAACGGTACCGCCAGACGTGCCCAGTCACTTGGTAGCAATCTAAACCTTGCTGGTAAAACGGGAACGACGAATGATTACCGTGATGCTTGGTTTGCAGGCTATAGCGGCAACTATGTCAGTGTGGTTTGGGTTGGCCGTGATGACAACAAACCTATTGGCCTGAGCGGTGGTACTGGTGCGCTTCCTGTCTGGGTTGACTACATGAATCGTCTAAAACTTACCCCTGTAGCGTTACCAGAACCAGAAGGTATAGAATGGTTGTGGTTAGAGAACAACTCAGGCAAGCTGTCTAATGAGCGCTGTACCAATGCGCGCTATTTACCAGTCATGTCCGCGTATCTACCAGAAGAAGCCAGTAGCTGTGCGCTGAGTTTGTACCAACAAGATCGTGCCCGTGAGCAAACGCAATTCCAGAACCAGCAAGGTGCCATCAATCAGCAGCGTCGCCGTGAAGGTTTAGAGATTCCAAACGGTGAAGCAGTTGAGAACACGGATTCAGAAAACAGCAATGAGCAAGACAATGGTAACGAAGAACGCGCTGATACTTGGTACGACCGTGCTGTTGAATGGTTCTAACGTTATTTTTGATATTTAGCTTTTAATATTTAAAAAAGGTCTCGACATGATCCCATCTTTACAGCAATTTGCCACTGTTAAAGAAGAAGTGACTCAGTGGCGCCAAAAGCTGATGTCAGCCAACACTATGCTTGTAGGTGGTGCCTTAGCCGGCATGCTGAGTCTCAGCGCTTGTCAGACCGTACCCAGTACGTCGACAACTGCGACAAACACAGTACCGATACAGACAATCCCATCATCACAGCCGCCAGTTGCAAGCACAACAATCATCACCCAGGCGCCCATTGTTGACGTAGATGATGAAAATGAGTATCCAGTTGAGCCTTATATCCCACCTGAGCAGCTCGAGTCGCCAAACCCATTGACGCAAGAGGCGCCTATATTTGAGCCCTCTACTCCAGTAACGACAGAGCCTGACCTAGGCATTGCCGTACCCTCGCGTAATGACTATATCATCTCTGAGCCATCAGCACCCTCCCATAACGATTTACTGGAGCAGGCACGAAAAAACTCGCAACAACGGGCGCAACAGTCGACCAGCAACAACAGTACATTGCCTGCATTTCGTAACTTGATGCAGGTCGGTATCAATCAGCTAAAAGCCGGTCAACTGACCAACGCCGAAAATAGCTTCACTCGCGCACAGCGTTTGGCACCTAAATCATCCGCCGTGTACTTCTATTTGGCCCAAGTCGCCTTGAAAAAGAACCAACCACGCAAGGCAGAAGCAATGGCGCGGCGCGGTCTTAGTGTGTCACAAGATGCCAATCGCAGACGGGCACTGTGGCAAATTATCTTACAATCAGGTCAAGCCCAAGGTAATTCACGCGTTATCAATGAAGCAAGGCGAGCTTTGCGCTAATAGACAGGTACATAGTTGATAGACGATACATAGTTAATAGGCAGATATCTAACTGATAGGGATCTACTCAGAAACCTATAAAATTTCGAATTATTATTTGACAGATATTTGGCGTCCCACTTTCGACACCAAATATCTGTCTTTCATTCAAAATACACATTTATTATTTTAGCTTAAGGTTATCTTTATGGCATGGCAACAACTGCACTTACAATGTGAAAAATCAAACGTCGATTTGGCCGAAGCGCTTTTATTAGAGGCCGGTGCTCTATCAATTGCCCTAGATGATGCAGGTGATCAGCCTTTGTTTGAACCACTACCAGGCGAATCCCCACTGTGGGATGAGGTGATATTGACTGGTTTATTTGACGCGACTACTGATTCTGGTAGCCGTCAGGCTGTTGAGCAGCTCAGTCATGAAATCGCAGCACAAGTACAAGCAACCCGCATTTGGCTAACGGCCGTTGATGACAAAGACTGGGAGCGCGAATGGATGAGCAACTATCATCCTATTGAATGTGCCAATGACTTATGGATTGTGCCAGACTGGCTAACGCCGCCTAACCCTCAGGCGACAAATATCATCATGGATCCAGGCTTAGCTTTTGGTACCGGTTACCATGCTACAACTCGTCTCTGCCTTGATTGGCTGACAGAGCAAGATCTGACAGATAAAGTGGTCATCGATTACGGTTGTGGCTCAGGTATTTTAGGTATCGCTGCTTTATTATTGGGTGCACGCCAAGTATATGCAGTTGATATCGACTCGCAAGCGGTGCTCGCGACCAATCAAAACGCGGTACGCAATCATGTGGGTGACCGTCTGCAAGCGTTTTTGCCAGAAGCATTTACTGAACACTGTTCGCAAAACGATATCTTACCTGTAGAAGTCATCGTCGCAAATATCCTAGCAAAACCTTTAATTGGCTTGGCGCCTTACTTCTCAACCTTGATTGCACCAAAGGGCCGTATTGTTTTAGCAGGCTTGATTGAGTCACAAACTGAGCAAGTTATGACCGCTTATCAGCCCTATTTTGCCCTCGATCCTAAACATGCTTTTACCGCTCAAGAAGACCAACATTGGCAGCGTTTATCTGGTACATTTACTAGCTAGCAACATTTAATTACATCTGTTACGATAGAGGGCAGTCAAACGTTAGGTATTTGACGCCACTCTGTCTTTGCTCATGATTGATATAATTTTAAGAGCACTGTAGGTAGCTGTTGGTGAGTGGCGATGCGGTATTGATAACCATACTTTTTTGGATTCGGCCCTATGACCACCCCTATAAAAACTCAGTGCCCTCATTGCCAAGCTTACTTTAATATTCAACAAACTCAGCTAAATAAAGTCAATGCTACCGTCAGCTGTGATCAGTGTCATCAAAGTTTTTTGGTCAACAAGAACCTCGTCGTAACTTCTGATACCTCAGCAACTCAAAGTACCAAAGCAAAACGTCCTAATACTAAACCGTCACTCAATCAAAAACGTTCATCCGACACTCTCATTCATGATGATCTTATCTACGATGATATGGATATTGATGAGCCAGAGGATAATCCTACAGAATATGCCTCTTTAGATAGTATGGATGCTTGGCTGACCCAAGTCAGCAACACACCTTCTACTACAGAAACATCAGCTACTGGGCAACACTCGCCCTCTGATATTAAACATAAAAATAACGATCCAATGGCAAAACCTGCTACGACACATGTGGTACCAGAGTCTTCCTCGATAGCACAAGAAGTCCTCAGTTCTGCAGCTGCCAATGATATTCACGCCAGTGTAGATGATACAACTGACAACTCATGGCTTGAAGCACTTCTTGACGAGCAAAGTAAACGCGACGAAAAGCCAATAAACGACACAGATTTATCACAGCTACTAATAGATATGGGTGTTCCTATTAGAGATGAAGAAATCTCTGCCGCAGAACATGCAAAAATAGCACAGGCACATTTTGCGCCCACATCAGCAGCACTTTCGATCGCCTCTATACTTTGGATACTCGGGTGCTTGGTATTGGCGCTCCTACTTGCTGCACAATATGTTATGTTTAATTTAGAGACTTTAGTCAAGAATCCTGCCAATGCCAAAAGGCTACAAGCCGTATGCTCTGTTGCAGCGTGCAGCTTGCCAAGTGCAGACTTGACTGCTTTTACTATCACTACTCCAAATCATAGAGCCAGCCAAATACAAACAGCGGGCACATTTAGCGATATAAGTGCGACACTTAACAACCAAAGCACACAAGCGCAGCTCTATCCAAATATAAAAGTTAGTGTTTATGGCGCCGATAGCCTTATCGGAGAGTTTATTGCAGCGCCCACCGATTACTTATTGGGTAAACAAAGCCAGCTACCTGCTAACGACAAAAAACGTCTGCTGTTTACTATACCCGTTGACGACAGACAAATCCGTGAAGTTACCATGACACCACTTTATTGATTTTTATTGGTATCAGCATAAATATTTTTCATAGGTGATATGCACCATACTTACTCTCGATGCGTATCGTTGTAATCAAGATAGCCATCAATCTGTCAGCGTTAGACGATATTAATTTGATATACTATTATTCTGACATCTAATGGTTTGACACTTTTTTCATTTCAAGGATATTATCTTATGGCACCTCATGCACAGCATAATGCCCACCATTTTGCTAAAAGCTCTGAGCATCCTGCCGACTATAATAAAGAAGACTATCACTCCTCTACTCATGATTTTTCGCGCTCTTTAGATAGTGCTGCGAGTAGCGTACAACAACCTCTGCATGTACATGTTGAGCGTGTGGTACGTCAATACTTTGCAATGCTAGGTGACGAGATGCCGACCGACCTATACGAACTGATCTTAAAACAGGTTGAGGAGCCTCTTTTATCTGTGGTTCTCGAAAAGACTCGTGGCAATCAAACCAAGTGTGCGCAAATATTGGGTCTGAATCGGGGTACTTTACGCAAAAAACTCAAAACCTACGACTTAATGTAGCACTGCTATATGAGCTTACTCATCGTCGCTAATTATCATGCATGGCAATTGAATATTCATAGCTTTATCTATCACGATAGAGTTTATGCTCATTGTCATCACCACCTTGCCAGACGTTTACGTCAGGCTTTTTTTATGGAAGATTTTTTATGAGTACAACCCCACTTGCCCTACTCTCGGTCTCTGATAAATCCAATATCGTTGAGTTTGCTCAAGGCCTTATCAAAGCAGGTTTTGGCTTACTCTCTACTGGCGGTACTTATCGCCTACTTACAGAAAACAATGTTGCCGTGACTGAAGTTTCAGACTACACCGGCTTTCCTGAAATGATGGATGGTCGTGTAAAGACACTGCACCCTAAAATCCATGGTGGTATTTTGGGTCGTCGTGGAACAGACGATGCGATTATGAGTGACCATGCCATCGAACGTATTGATTTGGTGGTCGTAAACTTATATCCATTTGCTGAGACGATTGCTCGCGCTGACGTGACTATGAACGACGCTATCGAAAACATCGATATTGGCGGCCCTACTATGGTACGTTCAGCGGCAAAGAATCACGCTCATGTCGGTATCGTAACTGACCCTGCTGACTATGATCGCGTGATTGACGCTTTAGATGGTACCACTGAGCTAACAGCTGCGCTGCGCTACGATTTGGCAGTCAAAGCCTTTGAGCATACCGCACAGTATGACGGTATGATTGCCAATTTCTTAGGTAGCCGTGTCAATGAGACACAAGAGCCAGAAAACTTCTCACGTACATTCAATGTACAGCTAGAAAAAGCACAAGACCTACGCTATGGTGAAAACCCGCATCAAAACGCGGCATTTTATACTGAAAACCAACCCCTAAAAAGCCAGCAGGCTTCTATTGCAACGGCCAAGCAACTACAAGGCAAGGCGCTATCATATAATAATATTGCCGACACAGATGCTGCCCTTGAATGTGTAAAAGCCTTTAGTACCCCTGCTTGCGTAATCGTCAAGCATGCCAACCCTTGCGGTGTTGCAGTTGATAATGATCAAGTAGCGGCCTATCGCACTGCTTTTAGCACTGATCCTGAATCTTCTTTTGGCGGTATTATTGCATTCAACCGTCCATTGACCCTTGCTGCTGCAAAAGCGATTATTGATAATCAATTTGTAGAAGTTATCATTGCGCCTAGCATTGAAGATGGTGTGCTTGAAGCGACATCGACTAAAAAGAACGTACGCGTATTGGTATGCGGTGAGCTACCAGCACCAGATCAACGTGATAGTCAGCTAGACTATAAGCGCGTCAATGGTGGTCTACTGGTACAAGAGCAAGATCTTGGTTTAATTACCGCAAATGATCTAAAAATCGTGACTGATGTCCAGCCAACTGAAGCACAAGTTGCTGACTTATTGTTCAGCTGGAACGTCGCAAAATACGTCAAATCTAATGCTATCGTTTATGCCAAAGGTCAACGTACTATTGGGGTTGGTGCAGGTCAAATGAGCCGCGTCAACTCAGCACGTATCGCTGCTATCAAAGCAGAACATGCTGGATTAGCTACTGAAGGTGCGGTCATGGCCTCAGATGCCTTCTTCCCTTTCCGTGACGGTATCGATAACGCTGCCGAAGTGGGTATCTCTGCTATCATTCAGCCAGGCGGCTCTATGCGTGACAACGAGACCATTGCTGCCGCCAACGAGCATGGTATTGCGATGGTATTTACAGGTATGCGTCATTTCCGTCATTAGACTGTAATGTCGTTTTATAGATTGACATAAATAGCAGTCGTGATATTCAGCTGCTACTTATAATCAACCTTCACAATATAAGTGCTATCCAAAAAAAAGCCACTGTAACGTTACAGTGGCTTTTTTTCGGTCAATGCTTTTTTTTAGTAACAGGATAAACGCTTAGCGCCCTTGCGCGTTAGCCATATTAGATTCATTGATCTCAACCTGATACATCAGACGCAGATAATCTAAGTAGTCTTGCAACTGATCTTGACCCAAATTGTCACGAATGATGCTAGCGGTCTGCGCTCGTTGCATATCAGACAGTGGTGACTGTTGCTCAGTTTGGATGCGATCACCCACCAACAGCGTTGCACCAAGCTCAGTCTCACTAGCAAGGGCTACCACGTTACCATCAGTAGCTTGCTTGCTAAAAGCCAAGCCGCGCTCTTTGTCTGTTAGCAGTGTCGTTTGACGGTTTATCTCACCCAATGCTCGTAAGCTTACTGACTGCTTAGAGATATCACCTGATGTTTTGATACCAGCAGCTACCGCCTTGGCTTCTTTTAGTGCCAATGCTGTGGCTCTTTGCTGACGTAATATCTGAGTGATTCTTGGTGTAGCAGCACTCAGAGCAAGCGTCTTGGTAGGACGATAGTTGGTTGGTTGTACCCATACCGTACCATTACCGACTTCTATACCGGCTGTTACTGCTTGATCTTGAATCGTAAACTCATCAAAAGCCTGTTTGACCACTGCTGGTTGCGACAGGACTGAGCTGTTGTTTTGTTTGCGGTAATCTTCGATATTTTTTAGCGTCACATTCTCTTGCTGCGCTATATCTTCGATACTAAAACCATCTGCTGCCAAATCATTAATCGACGTTACTTTGTCCGCATAAATCTCTTGACGCTTATATTCTTTCGCTTTTGCTGTTAGCTCTTCACGCATACTCTCAAGACTCGGTATTTTTTCACCATTGTCTTCGGTAACTGTAAATATCTGATAGCCAAAGCTGGTTTTGATAGGTGCGGTCACATCCCCAACGCTCAATCCTTCTAAAGCGTTCTGAACCGTATCAGCATCACTACCAAATACAGAAGGGTTGAAGCGACCGATATCACCGCCTGTTTCTCCTGAAGGGTCATCTGATTCTGTTTTGGCCACAGCAGCAAAAGACTCGCCTTTTGCTAAGCGCGCTCTGATTTTGTCTGCTCGTGTCTTAGCGTCATCACCCGTCAATAGAATTTGGCTCACTCGGCGCTCGTCAGTAGCAGCAATACTTTGCTTATACGCTTCATACTGCTGCTGTAATTCTTCTGAGGTTATCTCATCGACTTTGATGGTCTGCGGGCTAAGCTGGATGTAAGCCAAATTGACCATCGCCGCACTTTTTAATGTGTCTTTGTTGGCATCATAGTACGTTTGGATGTCGGCTTTGCTGAGCTTGACCTGATCTGCGTAGTCTTGCCAGTTAAAACGGTGTATCCAGACATTGCGTGACTCTAGTTGTAAGTCAATTAACTGACTAACCGCCTGCATGGGATATACCGCTGTCCCTACGATACTGGCATTCAATTGATCCAAACTTAGCTGATTACGAAACTCTGCAAACAACTGGTTTTTGGTCATACCACGTTGACGCAAGAAGTTTGAAAACTGGTCATTAGAAAAATTGCCATCCGCGTCTTTAAATATATCTTCTTCGCGCAGTAGACGATTGATCGTATCATCAGAGACTGTCATGCCAAGCTTGCCCGCCTGCTGCTCTAACAGGGTACGGTCAATCAGACCTTTTAGCACTTGTTCATGCAGTACGTCTTCATTTAATAAACTGGCATCATCAACTTGCTCGAGTATTTCGCTACGGCGGTTATTGACGGCAGTCTGATACTCGGACAACCCTACGCTTGCCTCACCTACCTGAGCGACTTGATTGGGATCAACTCCACCGCCAAAATAGCTTTCGACACCCAATAAGGCAAGTGGCGATAGGCATAAAATCAATAAAATGCGACCCGGCCAGCTTTTTAAGAAATCGCGCAATTTATCCATAGTTATCTCTGCTTTATTAACCTATATTGATGAAAAACCATTGTAATACCGCTAGGAGCCAATAAATGCAACCTGCCAATATCAATGCTATCTAAGCCGGCAATGGCAAAAAAGAAGAACGTCTGCATGTTATAAAATAAAACAAGGCTGAATAGCAAACCTTACTTGAACAACGCATCTATCGCGCGCCCTATGATACGTGATTTTTCATCTATACTCAAAATATTCACATCGTATTATTCACGTTATATGATGCAAACTATAGCGACAAAAAAAGCACCTAAATATTAGGTGCTTTCTTGGTGCTTAACTTATGACATCAGCCAAAGCACCCTTTTGCTATAGGGCGTCTTAGTTCAAGCGCTCTTTTAGGTTTTTGCCAGCTTTAAAGCTTGGTACTTTGCTTGCTGGGATGCTTAGCTCTTCACCAGTTTTTGGGTTACGGCCCGTGCGTGCTTTGCGATCTTTTACGCTAAAAGTACCGAAACCAACTAGAGAGATGCTATCGCCAGCTTCTAAAGCTTCGCCAACACTTTCCATTACAGCATTCAAAGCATCACCAGCTTGAGTCTTATTTAGACCACTTTTGTCCGCGATGCTATCAATTAATTCTGACTTATTCATAAAATTTCCTTCAAGTTTAAGGGGGTAATAAACGCTCACGCCAAGCATTGTAACGCTCTCATGGTACTTACGCAATAAAAACTACCTGACTGGCGTATTAACAGGTTTCACTTTGTTATCGTCTTTATATCAAGGCAGCATAAGGAGCGCAAGCGATTTTACATATTTTTGTGCGATATACTACGTATTTGACACCCAATGTTACGCAAAACATCTGCAACCTGTATTCAGGCAGGTTACTTTATCCTATCTAACTACCCTGCATATTTATTTATGCTTTGAAACGATTGTCAGACGGTGTCTGTGCACTGCCAGTCATAAATAGTAGTGTCTTTATTGACTGCTAAATTGTACTGTAATAATTTTGCCACTGACAGAAACTAGCGTTACTTTTTATTATAAAGGCGTTACTATAAACGAAATATCACTGCAAATTCTGTATACAGATAAACTTAAGTTCACTGATGTTCAATTTGCTAAATAAAAAAATGGATTACTTGCATGAAGCGTTCTACGTTGTCTCACTCTCTTCTTAATATTATTCTGGTGTTCATAGAGTCAGCGCTAACACTATTGTTGCGTTTAGATCCTGAACTGCGTAAAGCCGCTTATCCACTTGCTAAGCAAGGTACCGTTGTGGCACTACGTTTATACCTACCTCATATAGAAGTGTTTGCTACTTTTAGCACCAAAGGTGTGTTATTGGATGCTCAGCTACCTGTTGGACGTAGCGAGCCTGATGTTGTCATCAACGCCTATAGTATTCAGGTCATCAATGCCATCACGACTCATGACAGAGAAACAACCGAGAAATTACAGATGCGCGGTGAATCTCTACAAGTGCAACTGGTCAAGCAGTTCATTATACAGCTTGGTCTTGGCAGCCTGATTCAGGGTTTGATCAGAAAAATGAAAGGCGGTAAAGGCAAAACCAAACCGACCGATGCTGAAATGGCAGAGAAAAAAGATAACTATAAGCAGCGCATCAAAGAACAACAAACTCAAATTAATACATTGACCATCAAAAACCGCGAGCTTGAGACCACGGTAAAAGAGCTACAAAGTAAGCAAAAAACCTTAATGATTGTGACTGTCGTAGCGCTTGTCATTATGATCGGCTCAGTCATTGCCCTACTTATGAACTAACGCTAATCAAGACCAGTTTCAACACTTATATACTTAGTACTAGCTATACATAAGCATTTAATACTCGAAGTAGTATTAAACGCTTATGTATAGCACCCTCCTCTCTACTCCACACCTTTATCGCTAGCTACCTTATCACTACCCATCATTTAACAAGCTTTTTATAATCTGTATATATAATCAACTCTACTACTGGTTTATAAGTACATGTCACACGTCATTGTTTTTATCAATCATAGCGATAAGCTCTATTAACCGTTCGACCACACTTTAATCTTGACTAAATTACTCAGGATTAAGTATAATTGACCTAATCGTTGCACACATCGGGCTAACCATCTGTTGTCTAATAACGATAGAACACAACTTAGCTGGGCAAGATTGCCAAATCCTATATCGCTATAGTATTACCTTTCTATATGCCCTTCTAAGATCGTTGTTAAATAAAGATGACATACAAGTTTGGAGATGACACATGCGTTTAACTACTCGAGGCAGATATGCTGTCACTGCTTTATTGGATTTGGCACTACAAACCAGTCAACAAGAGAGTGCCGTTTCTTTATCTGATATCGCTAAACGACAATCGATTTCTATATCCTACCTCGAACAGTTGTTTTCCAAACTTCGCAAGCGTGGTCTTGTGACCAGTATCCGCGGTGCTGCAGGTGGCTACCACCTAGCTAAACCATTAGATGAGATAGATGTGATGAGTATCATATCTGCGGTCGATGAGTCGGTAAATGCCATGCAGTGTGAAGGACGCGGTGACTGTCAAGGTGGTACAATGTGCCTAACTCACGATCTGTGGTGTGCACTATCAAATCATATTGAGCAGTACTTGAAAAATATAACATTAGCGCAATTATTAGATATGGAAAACGTGCAGTCAGTATCAGAGCGTCAGCACACCTCTACAAAAGATATTTCCATAAAAGACATCAATACTATTACTTTATCGAACAGCGAGGCAAACCCAGCATGAGCCAACATAATAACCTTATATACTTAGATTATGCCGCCACCACACCAGTTGCTAGACCAGTAGCTGCTAAGATGAGCGAATATCTGACAGTAGATGGCATCTTTGGTAATCCAGCCTCTCGCTCACATGGCTATGGCTGGCAAGCAGAAGAAGCTGTTGAGACTGCCCGCGGACAAGTTGCTGAAGTTATCAACGCCGATCCACGCGAAATTGTCTTTACTTCTGGTGCGACTGAGTCTGACAACCTAGCTATTAAAGGCGCAGCTCACTTCTATCAGTCTCGTGGTAAACACATCATCACTAGCAAAATTGAGCATAAAGCCGTGTTAGACACGTGCCGTGAGCTTGAGCAAGAAGGTTTTGAGATTACCTATCTTGAGCCGCAGCCAAGCACTGGCCTTATCTTAGCAGAGCAAGTAAAAGAAGCGTTACGTGACGATACTATCTTAGTATCGCTTATGATGGTGAACAACGAGCTTGGTACCATAACTGATGTGACTGCAATCGGTGAAATCACTCGTGAAGCTGGCGTAGTATTCCACGTCGATGGCGCACAGTCTGTTGGTAAAGTAAAAATCGACCTTGAAGAAATGAAAATTGATTTGATGAGCTTCTCAGGTCATAAAGCGTATGGTCCTAAAGGTATCGGCGCATTATTTGTTCGTCGTAAGCCCCGTATTCGCTTAAAAGCAGAGCAACATGGTGGTGGTCATGAGCGTGGTATGCGTTCAGGTACACTGCCGACGCATCAGATCGTTGGTCTTGGTGCCGCATTTGCTCTAGCTAACGAAAGCTTTGAGACAGATCATGCTCATGCAGCAAAATTACGTCAAAAGCTGTGGGATGGTCTTCAAGATATCGAAGAGATTTATCTAAACGGCGATCTTGAAAACAGCGTACCTAATATCGTCAATATCAGCTTTAACTTTGTTGAAGGTGAGTCGCTAATGATGTCGCTAAAAGATTTAGCTGTATCGTCAGGATCAGCCTGTACATCAGCAACGCTTGAGCCATCATATGTATTGCGCGCTATCGGTCGCCCAGACGAATTGGCACACAGCTCAATCCGCTTTAGCTTTGGTCGTTATACGACTGACGAAGACGTCGATACCGTTATTAAGCAAATGCATGAAGCTGTTGACAAATTGCGTGCCCTATCACCACTTTGGGATATGTACCAAGAAGGTGTTGACCTGAACTCAGTTGAGTGGGCTGAGCACTAATTTTTAGTATAGCTTTTTAGTATTAAGTAACCACATATAGTTTATTAAACGATTGATTAGACAATTAAGTTAAGCGTTTGACCCCAATTATCGATGAGTAGTCAGACATTCAAAGTTAACAAACGACTATTCATCATCTAACCAGGAGAAAACCCCATGGCCTATAGTGACCAAGTTATTGATCATTACGAAAACCCACGCAACGTTGGTAATCTTGATAAAAATGCCAAAAACGTTGGTACCGGCATGGTCGGTGCCCCAGCTTGTGGCGATGTAATGCGTCTACAAATCCAAGTCGACGATAATGGCATTATCGAAGACGCACGTTTCAAAACTTACGGCTGCGGTTCAGCAATTGCTTCAAGCTCACTTGTTACTGAGTGGCTAAAAGGCAAGAGCTTGGATCAAGCTGGCGAAATCAAAAACAACGATATCGCCCAAGAATTAGCGTTACCACCAGTAAAAGTCCATTGCTCTGTACTTGCAGAAGACGCTATCAAAGCCGCTATTAGCGACTACAAAGGTAAGCACGGTACAGCAGTAACGGCAGAAGAAGCTGCTATCTAAGCTCAACCTATTAGCGTCTGCGTTATGATTTACTAGCAATGCTAAAGTGGCAATATCTAAATAGCTACTGACGCTAAAGAGGTGACAATGACATTATGTAATTGTCACCTTTTGTTTTCTGGTAGTCGCTAGTCTATTATTTTGGCAAACTTCTAATTTTAGTTGCCAATTTATATAAATTTTTATTAATACTTATGATTATTAATAGTCAATGGGAGTTGGCATGATTGAAATGACAGAACGCGCCGCTCAGCATGTTCGAGACTTCTTGGACAACCGCGGTAAAGGTGAAGGCATTCGCGTTGGCATCCGTACAGCGGGTTGCTCGGGTTTGGCTTATGTCTTGGAGTTTGTAGATACTCCTGATGGGAATGACACGCGCTATGAGAGCCGCGGTGTAAGCATCTTTATTGACCCCAAAAGCCTAGTGTATTTGGACGGTTTGTTAATGGATTACGAAAAAGAAGGCTTAAATGAAGGCTTCAAATTCACCAATCCTAATCAAAAAGGCGAATGTGGCTGCGGTGAATCTTTTACTGTCTAATACTTCGATAAACTACTAGCCAGATAAAGACTTAAAGAAACAAATAAAAAGTAAGGCGTATGATATGACAGACTCTATTCTAGACACGCAATTTGAGAACTTCTTTGCCCTATTTGAGCAACCTGTACAATTTGAAGTCAACCAAGACAGTCTGGATCAACATCTACGTCTATTACAAAAACGCTATCATCCTGATAATGTCGCAAAGAATTTAGCAGATGCTAAGCAAGCAAAGCAGCAATCAGAGCAAGCCTCCGCTATCATCAATCAAGCATACCAAACGCTCAGTGCACCTGATAGCCGTGCTGGTTATCTATTGGATATGGCAGATCAAGCTCAAAATATAGAGCACTCAATTGCAGATTTGGATTTTTTAGAAGATGCGATGGAGATGCGAATGGATCTAGATGACGCTATTACAGGTAAAGACCTTGCAACCTTGCAGCAGTTACATCCTCAAATTACAGCACGCCTGAACAATCAGTCTGAACGCTTTAACACTGCCTATACAGAGCAAGACTGGGGTACAGCCATTGATGCGACACAAAAACTGAAATTCTTAGTGAAGCTAAATGCTGATGTGACGACTGGTCTCGATGATGTCGCCAATACAGCGCATTCAGATGATGACGATCTCTATGTTTAGATATCCGTAGGTCGTGTATTTTTTGACAATTAGATTTTAGTTTTGGCGTTAGATTCTGTATAGATGGTTAAATTAATATCAACTATGCCGTATAATCTCTAACCCTAAGTATGCATGACTGCCAAGATTTTCTGTCCTCAATGTGAGAACGTAGTTGTTATATCTACACTATATTTGCTCCATTTTACTTATTCATTTTATCCCTGAGTTATTCTTATGTCTTTAATGCAAATTGCCGAACCCAATCAAAGCGCCCAACCTCACCAGCATCGTTTTGGTCTAGGGATTGATCTTGGCACCACGCGCTCACTGGTCGCCGTAGTACGTTCAGGCAAGGCGCAAGTCTTAGAAGCAGGCAAAGCGTCAGATACGTTGTTGCCTTCTGTAGTCTATTATCCAGCGACAGGTAACCCATTAGTGGGCTATGATGCCTTATCTCATTTAGCAGACGATCCAAAAAATACGATCGTCTCGGCTAAGCGTTTTATGGGTCGTAGCCAAACTGATATCAAATTTTCTCATCCTTATGAGTTGTCTGGTAATACAGATGCTATGCCAGCATTTGTCACGGCTCAAGGTGAAGTGTCACCTGTGGAAGTATCAGCGCGTATATTGGCGGCGCTTGAGCAACGTGCAGCAAGTGCCCTACCTGCAGACAGTATAGAAGGTGCTGTCATTACGGTTCCTGCCTATTTCGATGAAGCGCAGCGTCAAGCGACTAAAGATGCTGCCCAAGCGGCTGGCATCAATGTACTACGTTTGTTGAATGAACCAACTGCTGCCGCGGTTGCTTACGGCCTTGATCAGCAAAATCAAAATGATAACAAAGAAAACTATTACCTAATCTATGATTTGGGCGGTGGTACTTTTGATGTGTCTATCTTAAAGTTGAATGATGGCGTCTTTGAAGTATTGGCAACAGGCGGTAACAGTGCGCTAGGCGGGGACGATATTGACCGTCTTATTACCAACTGGATCATCAAGCAGTTGAGTATTGATCCAAAACAGGTAAGCCTTCATGACAAATCGATACTCGCACAACAAGCCAAAGCTTATAAGCAAGCACTAACTGAAGCAGAACAGGTTGATATTGACGTTACTGTCAACGGACAGTCTTACAAAGGCACACTAAGCCGTGAAGACGTGTTAGCTATTGTCGAGCCTGTTAGTCGTCGTACTCTGAGCGTATGTGAACAAGTACTGCGCGATGCTAAGCTAAATGCTACAGATTTAGACGAAGTTATTTTAGTTGGCGGTTCAACCCGTATGCCCGCCATACAAGCAGTCGTCACTGAATTTTTTGCCAAGCAGCCGCTTTCTCGTCTCAATCCAGATGAGGTTGTTGCTTTAGGCGCGGCCCAAACTGCTCACCAGCTGGTCAATGGCGACAGTGATAGCAATCTGTTGTTGTTAGATGTGACGCCATTGTCATTAGGTCTTGAGACCATGGGCGGCCTCGTTGAAGTACTGATTCCGCGTAATACGCCCATCCCTGTCAAAAAACGCCAAGTGTTTACTACTTATCAAGATGGTCAAACTGGCATGGTTATCCATGTGGTGCAAGGCGAGCGCGAAACCGTCGAAAACTGTCGCTCGCTTGGACGTTTTGAGCTATATGGTATTCCGCCTATGAAAGCTGGGTTTGCTCGTATCGAAGTCACCTTTAGTATCGATGCCAATGGTCAGCTTACTGTCAGTGCTCAGGAAACGACGACCAAAACAGAAAGTAAGATCGAAATTGTGCCGTCTTATGGTTTGTCTGATGAGCAAAAAGAACAATTGCTTGTTGCTGGGTTTAAGCATGCAGAAGAAGATAAAAATGCGCGTTCTTTGATTGAGACCAAGGTAGAAGCTGAACGTGAAGTATTGGCTTTAGAGTCTGCACTGAACGAGTTTGCAGCGCTACTCTCTTCTGATGAGCAGCAGTCTTTAGCAGAGCAAATACAAGCACTGAAGACCGCACTTAGCACTAGTGATTTAACACTTATAGAAGCGCAGCAGGCTCAGCTCAAGCCACATAGCGATGCTTTTGCTGCTCGCATTATGAATCAAAGCGTCAAAGCCAGCATGGCAGGTACTAGTGCTAAAGACTGGTAAGCGACACGCTTAAAATGATAGCTTAGTCATTATACTAAGCTAATTTCTTATTTTTAGATTGATTAGCATTGGACACATAATTTATGCCAAAAGTTACTGTACTACCCCATCACGAAATTTGCCCAGAAGGTGCAGAAGTTGAGCTAGAGTCTGGCGAAAACCTATGTAAAGCGTTACTAGGAAAAGGTATCAAAATTGAGCATGCTTGTGAAATGTCAAAAGCGTGCACGACGTGTCACGTTGTCGTACGCAAAGGATTTAATAGTCTAGATGAGATGGATGATGTGGAAGCGGATCTATTGGATCGCGCATGGGGTTTAGAGCCTGACTCGCGTCTGTCATGTCAGGTCATGCTTGATGATGAGGATTTAACCATCGAAGTACCCAAATATACGCTAAACCATGCAAAAGAAAACCATTAATAAATAATAAGTTGTATTTTACTCTCAAAAAAGCCAGCTATAATTAAATAGCTGGCTTTTTCTATCAATAACATGCCACGATATTACTGCTCATATCATGACTTTTTCTGAGTACTATGACGTTTACTTTCTTCAGCTATGCTAGTGGCCAGTTTTTCTTCTTCTTGCTCGATACGCTCAAGCGCAAAATTTAAGCGTGTTCTAATGTCCTGATAATCATTGTCTTTCATATCTTTAAAGTTCAAATGCAAGTTAAAACCCGGTAAGGTATGATCTACCCATTTAGACAAGTGACCTTTATTAGCATCAGGGTCAAACACCTGCCACGCGTCAATCTTATTATCAAAACCCTTTAGTCGAAACGCGCCAGCATGCTGACACTCATAGTTATGACAAATATAATCATAGGTGCTCTCGCTTACCAGTATCTCATCTTTGCCAGCATGTGCTTCAAGCCTTGATGCTAGGTTAGCTTCTTTACCGATGAGCGTATAGCTGAGGCGATTGTTGCTCCCGAAATTACCAACGTGGCAATAGCCAGTGGTAATGCCGATACGTATATATAAACCCTCAAACCCCATAAGCCGCCATTTCTGACGTAAGGTGCGCATCTCTCGGCGCATATCTATCGCCATCGCCACACAGTCTAGTGCATCTTGGCGTGAACCACGGCTATCAGGCTCTCCAAAAAAACAGACCATACCATCGCCAATAAACTTGTCCAGTACAGCCCCATGCTTTTCAGCAATCAACGTCATGCAATGCATATAGGTATTCAAAATATCAGCCAAATTATCCGCACTTAAACTATCAGACAGCTCCGTAAAGCCTACAATGTCTGAGAACATAATGGTTAATTTAGCACGCTTGTTGGATACACTAACTGGACTATCTGTTCTGACAATGGGTTCCCAGATTTGCGGTGGTACAAAACGAGTCAGCTTATTGATAACTGATACCATCGTACTCAAACGCTCGCCTGCCTGCTGAGCACATGATTTGTAGGCAACATACTCTCGATACGTACGCCGAAACTGGCATAGAATCACAGCCATACTTGCCAATAGTACTGTAGGTGGTAACCAGCTGTCATTACAGTCTATTCCACTGGGTCTTAGAATGGCGCTGACATAATAGAAAATGACAGCAGTCACTAAGGCTACGGTAAACAATCTTAGGCGATTCTGAGGCTTATTTAGAATAATTCTAACAGCAATCAAAGACGCCAAGCTGAGCGATATAATAATGCAAAACTGTGTCACGCCAATAACGACTGCCAGTAAAACAATGACAATATTGGACGTCCAAAAGTTGGTCTGGCGTCGATAGTTATAGATGAGAATCATCAGACTAGGCAGTGCAATAATAACGAGCAATGCCATTGAGGTAGGACGGAAGTCGTAGTATACAGCGAGTAACATGACCGTGAGTATTAAAACAAAAACTTCTGGGTAGTCAAATCGGCAGATGCCTTTACCCTCTAATAAAGTTTTTGGTTTCAATGTCTCTTTAAAAGGCATATTGAGTGTTCACTTAAATAAGACGGACTATCGAAGAGACAAGACATATAAGAATAACATGTATAGGCACTTTGTCTTTATGATAAATAATCATAAGATATATCTAATAATATATTATACTTTTTAAATAGTACGAAACCTAGGTCATCGGTAACTAAAAAAACACCATTTATCATCTAATTGCACTACTGACTCGTAAGGTTTTATGGCTGTAAACACCCAATAGTATTAAAAAAGAAGCCAGATACAATCAGGTATCTGGCTTCTTTTCATTTCTGCATTATTTATTACTTCATAACTGTCGTTGTTACGCTGACACGTCGAATCTTTTTTATTACCGATTTCTTTTGTTAGCGGCACTATTAATAAATAGTATCAACTAACAATAGTGTCGATCACTTACTACATTTGCCAATCGAACGGCATTTGATGATGACCGCGTAGTGCCATCATCAATGTCTGCTGCATTTGTGCCAACACTTCTTTGGTATAAGGGACTGCTGGTACACCCCATACTGGATTTGGCCATTGCATGTCGTTTTGATAACGGACAATATGGTGAAAATGAAGTTGGGGTACTTGGTTGCCAAGGGCAGCGACATTCATCTTGTCCGCTTGAAACGTTTTAGCTAACTGGCTCGATAACCAGCTTGACTCACGTAAAAACTGAGTCTGATCTGCTTCAGACAGCTCATACAGCTCTTTTATACCTGATACGCGCGGCACTAATATCAGCCATGGAAATTGACAGTCATTAATTAAACGACAAGTGGATAATGGAAAATCCCCTACTAAAAAACTATCAGCAGCAAGTTTATGATGAAGTTGGAACATAATGACGGTTCTCTTGTTGTTTAATGCAAATAAAAGTAGGTACAAAATATAAAAGGTGAAATACAGTTTGGCTATTTTATCAGTTATCCTTTCGATAAAATAGCACCATAACTGACTGCTTCACTGTTACCTATCAACCTACTCAAACTATCTACCCTTTATCAAAGCCAAACTAAGCAGGTTCTGTCACCATATGCTCGCTAAAATAGCGCAACAGTTCTTGTATGACCGTCACTCGCTGCTGCGGTGTTGCCAACTTATCGCTATGTTGATAGCGAATACCAGATGCGCCATTCATACGGTAATGCTGACCATTCGATTGAATTAGCTTAATAATAGCTAAGGCATCGACTGGCGTATCTGGCGCAAACTCCAGCGTCATACTACTACTATTCGCATCAATCTTATTAATCTTTAATGGTTCTGCTTGCAAACGCAATCCATGAATGGCAAATAGCTGCTTGGTTTGGTCCGGTAACGCGCCAAAGCGGTCAATCATCTCTGTACGAATATCCGTCAATGATTCTTTGTCATCAGTGTTGCTAATGCGTTTATAAAACAACAAACGCTGATGCACGTCGTGTAGATACTCTTCTGGAATAAGCGCCGAGCTATGCAAGTTAATCTCGCTGGTTAGCGATAATGGCGTGTTCAAGTCAGGCTCTTTACCGGCTTTAATTGCTTTAGTCGCTCGCTCCAGCATATCCATATACAGGCTAAAACCAATCGCCTGCATATTACCACTTTGCTGCTTACCCAATATCTCACCTGCTCCGCGAATCTCTAGATCTTCACTCGCCAGCATAAAGCCTGCACCTAGTGTATTGGCGCGTTCAATCGCGTGAAGGCGGCGCTTGGCATCTCCTTTAAGACCTTTAAGAGAAGGCACTAATAAGTAGCAATACGCCTGATGATGACTACGTCCTACGCGGCCTCGCAGCTGGTGTAGTTGCGCTAGACCAAATTTATCAGCACGCTCAATGATAATGGTATTGGCATTTGGCACATCAATACCTGTTTCGATGATAGTCGAGCATACCAGCACATTGAATTTTTTATGATAGAACTGCTGCATGATTTGCTCAAGCTGGCGCTCTTGCATTTGCCCGTGAGCAACGCCTACTCTTGCCTCGGGTACGAGGTCACGAATGGTCTCTGCCATACGCTCAATACTAGCCACATCGTTGTGCAACAGATAGACCTGCCCGCCGCGTAGCAGCTCACGCAAGATAGCCTCTTTCATCAACGCTTCTGTCTTTTGCATGACAAAAGTTTTGATGGCAAGTCGGCGTGCAGGTGGGGTTGCGATAATAGACATATCACGCATGCCTGAGAGCGCCATGTTAAGCGTTCTAGGGATAGGCGTCGCTGTCATAGACATACTGTCTACATCTGTCTGAATAGCCTTGATACGCTCTTTGTGGCGCACGCCAAATCGGTGCTCTTCATCAACGATCATCAGCCCTAGATTGGCGAACTTCACATCGGGCTGTAACAGTTTATGAGTACCAATCACGATATCGACTTTACCATCAGCCAAATCCGCCAGCACCATGTCTTGATGTTTTTTACCACCGAAACGTGACAAGCTCTCAATACGCACTGGCCAATCAGCGAAACGATCGCGGAAGTTGTCTTCGTGCTGTCCTGCGAGCAGTGTGGTAGGTACTAATACCGCTACTTGATAGCCTGCACTAACAGCAATAAAGGCTGCTCGCATGGCTACTTCTGTTTTGCCAAAACCAACATCACCGCAAATGAGACGATCCATTGGCTGGTTTTGTCTCATGTCTTCCATAACGGCATGGATGGCATTGGCTTGGTCAGCAGTCTCTTCAAACGCAAATTGACTGGCAAATAGCTCATATTGCGACGGGTCTATTTTAAAGTGGATGCCAACTTTAGCCTCACGCCTCGCTTGCATGTTGAGCAGCTCTGCGGCAACATCATGAATCTGTTCTAACGCCTTTTGCTTGGCCCTATCCCACTTACCACTACCAATCTTATGGAGCGGTGCTAACGCTGGATCACCGCCACTATAACGACTGATCATTTGCAGATTAGCGACCGGTACATAGATACTGGCATCATCGTCATATTTTAGATGAATAAACTCTTGCTCACCATCGCCCACATCTAGTGTAATCAGACCATTGTAGCGACCGATACCATGCTCAATATGTACCACTGGGCTACCGTCTGTTATCTCAGTGACGCTTTTGACTAAGAACTCTTCTGATACACCGCTTTGACGACGGCGACGCGTTTGTAAGACTTGACGACCGAACAGCTGCGTCTCACTGATTAATACTAAGCGTTCAGGCACATAGACACCACGCTCAATCGGTGCCACAGTCAGACCGACATGCGGTAGACGAGCATTATTCATAGCACTCGTTTTATCTGTTGCTAAGAATGCTTCAAAGCTATCATATGCCTTGATATCAATCTTGCCTTTAAACAGCTCAATGAGAATCTCACGACGGCCAGCGGTTTCTGCGACGATTAGTACTGGCGTTGCGGTTTCTTGCTGTGTGGTTAAGAACGCTAATAGCTCAGCCAATGGTTCAGACTTTTGGTGGTTAACTGCCAGATCTGGCGGTTGTTGCGCACTTAACGTGACTAGGCCTTGCTGTTTAGTCTCATTATCAATGATATTGAGCGGCAGCTGTCTCTCAGATGGGAGTTTACTTTCAATATCCTGTGTCGCTAGCTCATCGCGTGCGCTTAGTATCACTCGCGGGTACTGGTTTAACTGCTCATTGAGCGCGTTAGATAATAGATATAACAGCGCAGGGTCCACGATAGGCTTATCAATATCGTGCCGGCGCTCCTCATAACGGCGCTGGATCTGTGACCAATAGTCTGCCTGTTTTTCGTTGATCAGCTCATCTGTGATAAACAACGCATCATTCGGTAGGTAAGAGAATAAACTACTCTCTTCTTGCCAGTCTTTTAAATCAAAAAATAATGGCTGATAATATTCCAGTCCGCTACTCGCAATACCTGCCATCACATCTTTATGCAGCTCAGACTTGCGGCTACTGGCATTAGGGAACATGGCCGCAAAGTTCGTGCGAAACGTTTCGCGTCCCTCATCCAGAGGGAACTCTTTTGCGGGAAGTATTTGAAACTGCTCGATAGGCTTAGAGATATCTGGCATCTTATGTAGTAATGACAGTGACTCTTTGCCCATACTGGTATCATTACCCGTCAGCATTGCCTTGAGATCGTCAGCGGTCAAAGTGCGCTGCGTTTGCGGATGAAAAAAGCGAATGGTTTCGATTTCATCGTCAAATAGGTCCAAACGCAACGGAAAAGGCTGACCCATAGCAAAAATATCAATAATGCTGCCACGCACAGCAAACTCACCAGGCTCAAAGACATTGTCAACAGCACGGTAGCCCGCTTTTGCCAATAGCCCGCGTTGAGTGCTGATATCGAATCGATCGCCAACACTCAAATCAAAATGCTGACCGATTAACCAACTCGGCGGCGCCACACGATGCATTAGCGCCTGTACTGAGATAAGTAGCACGCCTGAGCTTGGCATGTCTGTCAACAAGTTAATACGTTCACTGACGATATCTTGATGCGGGGACAGCTCATCATATGTCAGTGTTTCCCAGTCGGGGAACACATAGGCATCGACTCCGCAAAATGCCAGCTCGGTTTCTATCTGATTGAGTTGGTTTTGGTCGCGTGCCACCACGACTTTTAATCGCTCGGCAACATTCCATAGTGGCGTCTGAACCAAACTTGCCAACCACAAGCTACTGACCGCACCATGGACAGGCACTAGCCAACGCCGCTCGGCATTTTGGATAGGAAACAACTGCTGGTTAATAGGGTCGAACGCATCAGTCAAAGCAGTAATAGGCATAAAAGATAGGATCAAAGTTAGGGAATTAGAAAGCTATTATACGAATATTTGAGCAATTACCAATACGATTTGACAAAACCAAACAGTTTGTTAGTATGGCACGCTTTTTATAATTACCGATCTTAACGTTTATTGTTTTGAGCTCTCTTTCTATTATTAGCATTTTATTGTTTTTATATACGCTTTCGCATATTAGCTTAAACAATTATCTCCTATAAAGGCTTCTGACTGAGTGTCAATTACTCAGTAGCTTTTACGATTTATAGATCCTTAGAAGCCCTTTTATATCACCTAAAATTTAAAGCTTGTAGCTGCCAAAAACTATTTACTATTAATGAGTAGTCGATACTTTGACGGTGTCCAGCTCAGCTAACTCATCAGGAGATTCGTCACCTATGAACGAGCAAAAACAGATTCCAAAGCACCTTCTCGACAAGTTCCGTCGCAGACTCTATACCACTGAGCATACCACTGGTGAAAATAACACTGAGATATTAGGGTTAGATTTACACAGACCTGTATTCTTCTTTACCGCGATTGCCGTTATTGGCTTTGTTTTGTTTGCATTATTACTACCTAATATAGCCAACGCTTGGCTTAATGGTGCTCAAGATTGGGTGGTCAATAGTTTTGATTGGCTGTTTATCAGTACCGCCAATATCATGGTGATATTTAGTCTGATATTAATTGTGTCGCCCTATGGCAGTATTCGAATTGGTGGTATCAATGCCAAACCTGATTTTAACCGGGGCTCATGGCTCTCAATGCTGTTCGCTGCGGGTATGGGCATCGGTCTTATGTTTTGGAGTGTGGCTGAACCATTGGCTTATGCAAGCAGCTGGGCAGGTACACCACTTGGCGTAACCGCAGGCAGTCCTGAAGCGTATCGTGCTGCTATGGGTGCAACGATGTATCATTGGGGTTTGCACCCTTGGGGTATCTATGCCGTCGTTGGTTTGTCATTGGCCCTATTTGCTTATAATTTCCGCTTTCCATTGACCATGCGCTCCGTGTTTTATCCTATTTTTAAAGAAAAAACATGGGGGTTACCTGGCCATATTATTGATATATTGGCCGTACTAGCGACGATATTTGGTTTAGCAACGTCACTAGGCTTGGGTGCTCAACAAGCAGCCAGCGGACTCAATTATTTGTTTGGTTGGGACTTCGCAGGTAATTCACTTGAGATTGCCATCATAGTGGTCGTCACTGCGCTTGCCACAATATCAGTAGCACGTGGTCTCGATGGCGGGGTCAAGCTGTTGAGCAACGTTAATATGCTAGTCGCTTTGTCGTTACTATTGTTTGTATTCTTCGTTGGAGACTCACTCGGGCTTCTAAGCAAAATCGGCGCCACCACTATTGATTATGCAACTTATATCATCCCTTTATCTAATCCTATAGGCCGCAGTGATGGTGAGTTCTTTCACGGCTGGACCGTGTTTTATTGGGCGTGGTGGATCAGCTGGTCACCATTTGTAGGTATGTTTATTGCTCGTATCTCAAAGGGCCGTACCGTACGTGAGTTTATTACTTCAGTGATGTTAGCCCCTACCATGGTAACCATCGTCTGGATGACGGTCTTTGGACAGTCAGGATTGAGTCAATATGACAATAAAGTCGGTGAACTGGCAGGTGGGGTTAGTGATGCGTCCTTAACCTTGTTTCAGATGCTGGCAAACCTTCCTCTAGGAACCATTACTTCTTTAATTGCTATCATTCTAGTAATGGTGTTTTTTGTGACCTCATCAGACTCAGGATCTTTGGTTGTCGACACGATTACAGCGGGTGGTAAACTTGAAGCGTCAATATATCAGCGTATATTTTGGGCAGTTGCTCAGGGTCTTATTGCTATTGCGCTGCTCTATGGCGGCGGCGCACAAGCTCTAAAAACCATCCAAGCAGGCTCAGTAAGCACAGGCCTACCTTTTACCTCGGTATTGATTGTAATGTGTATTAGCTTGTGGCTTGGCTTACGCAGAATTTATAAAGCACGTGAGCAGATGCTCTCGGAGCTTGAAAAATACTAACGGTTTGCTTATTTTCAATCAAAAAACCCAGTTCTGTCATTGAACTGGGTTTTTTCTTTATAGTCGTTTGGGATATATATTTGTTAGTGATTATATGAAGTTCAGACCAATAATAATTTACGCTATTAAAGGCTCATAACTTGCAATAATGCCATTGTTATCTGCATAAACAAACATGCCTGAGTTGAGCGTTAAATCACCAAAGCTGATTTCAATATCTGTTTGGCCTTCATCACGTCGGGTCGACTTGCGCGGAATACAACCAAGCGCCATGACACCAATATTCATCGCTGCCATGTCATCAACATCACGTACACACCCATATACGATCACGCCAGCCCAGCCATTGTCGATGGCTGATTGCGCAATCATATCCCCCAGTAGTGCACAGCGCATAGACCCGCCGCCGTCGACGACCAACACTTTACCGTTGCCCGCTTCATCTTTACCATCACTATTCAATAACGATTTGACACGGCTATTGTCTTCAAAACATTTGACTGTCACGATTTCGCCGCAGAACTTATCTTTTGCGCCAAAGCTATGAAAAGACTTACCTTCTATATTAGGTAGGCATACTTGCGACTCAGGATTAGCATCCAATAAGTCACACGTCACAAAATTATCTCTATTCATTTCCATTGATTCTGACATTTCTTCTACTCCTTATCATTAATGAGTTTGCTCGTTGATATTTTTATGCCTACTAAAGATACTGTATTTTCTGCCAATGTTATAATTTTAGGCTCGTATCATTGGTAAATGCTCACTCTAGATGAGCAGTCTCGTATGTCAACTTTAGAACGTACTCTACATTGAAAAGACACCACACCTTTATTTTTTGACGCGAGTCATCGACAGCATCTTTTTATTTTCGATAATGTCTGTCTGCTGAGTCTGAGGTTCGGAGCGGTATTTGCTACGATGATAGATATCATGCGCACTCATCGCCATAGCACTAGCAACACGTTTGGCAGAGATCGGATGTAGTGAGAGCGACTCTGAAACCAAAGGCGAGATCAGTTTAAACGCTTTTTGACCAATACTCTCAAGCGGACGCCCTTGATGCTTGCCAAGCAATAACGAAGGTCGTAAAATCACCAATTGCGTAAAACCCAATGCCATAATAGACTGCTCAGTCTCGCCCTTGACACGATTGTACAAAAACCGACTGTCGATATCAGCGTTCATCGACGACAGTAGAAAGAAGTTTTCCACACCTTTATCACGACATAGTTTGGCAAAGTTAACATTGTAATCGTGATCTATCTTTCGAAAAGCCTCATCGCTACCAGCTTGTTTTTTGGTCGTACCCAGACAGCTAAAGGCATCTGTCGTTCGGTCAGCACCGACGCTTGCGAACACCTCAGAGAGGTTTTCAAAATCATTAACCTGATAAAATCGCATGCTGGCATTAATGTAGCGTGGCGGGCGCCGAGCGATCACAATCAGTGTGTCATAAAGCTCACTCAGCTGTTTTGCCAAATGCTGCCCTACCAATCCCGTTGCGCCAATCACAATTGCTTTTCGCTGCATACTCTATCCACTTATATGACATTAAAAATTCTATATTGATGAAGAATGACCCATGCTAAGGTCTATCGTTAGGATATCATACCTAAATTCATAGCCAGCTGACGCCATTATGCACAATATATTGTAAAAGATTTTATCAGCTACTTATATCTTCTAGTGTCTATGATTGGTTTCGTTATCTAAATGAGCCAAATTTATAAAATTACACCACTTCTTTGAGCATTAATCATCAAATATATTGTCCTATGCTCAATAATTTGCTAAGATAACCGGCTTTACACGTCAACGCTGTTTAATTATTCCAAACAGTTCTGGCGCTTGCGATGATCTATTCATATTAGATACTTTAATATCAGACATCGACATCATGTTTGACGAGAGGCTGCTCGTCACCGATGATTGTTAAACCCATTATTGCAATCAACATTCATATTTTTATCTGTCTTTATCAAGGAGATACGCGTGGCTAATACTGCACAAGCTCGTAAACGCGCCCGTCAAAACACCAAACGTCGTCAGAACTCTGCGTCACAACGCTCTATGGTTCGTACTTACTTAAAACGTGTTGATGCGGCTATCGAAGCTAAAGATTATGACGCGGCTACCGAAGCTTACAAAAAAGCGGTACCAGTTATTGATCGTATGGCTGACAAAGGTATTATTCATAAGAATAAAGCTGCTCGTCGCAAGAGCCGCCTAAACAAAACAATCAAAGGCCTACAAGCTTAAGATTTGTATTGTTTAGACCGCATCACGCTTTTATAGCGTAATGACTAAAACCTTGCCACTGGTTCTCATACCGGGGCAAGGTTTTTTTATGCTACTCTCATGTACATATAAATATCTAGGAGAGGCTTAGTGGAATCAATAAATAAACGGGCAATCGTGATTGGTGGTTCATTAGCTGGGCTGTTTTCAGGGACACTATTACGCTCTATTGGCTGGCAAGTAGATATTTATGAGCGCTCTACTCATGATTTGGACAGCAGAGGCGGCGGTATTGTATTGCAGGCCGATGTCGTCACCGCCCTCAAAAAAGCAGGCATTGCGACAGAAAATTTAGGTGTCGATGCCCTTGAGCGTTATTACCTACAAAAAAATGGCCAAATTGAAAAAATGGCCATGCGTCAGACACTTACCTCTTGGAATATTCTGTATCGCTCGATGCGAAGGCACTTTTCAGATGCGCATTATCATCAGGGTAAAGTATTGGCGCAGGTACAATCGAAAGGCGCTAAGGTAACCGCTACTTTCGTTGATGGCTCTTATGAGACTGCAGACTTATTAATTGGTGCTGACGGCCCAACCTCAACAGTGCGTCGGCAGCTTTTGCCTACTTACGAGCCTCAATATGCAGGTTACGTGGCTTATAGAGGCTTGGTCGACGAGGCTGACTTAGAGCCAGAAGCCGCCGAGATATTTACGGAACGATTCGTATTTTATGATTTCCCAAACTCCCATATTTTGGCCTACGTCATTCCTGGCGAAAACGAATCACTGGTTTCAGGAAAACGTCGATTCAATTGGGTATGGTACGTCAACTACGACGAGAAGATAGAGCTTGCTCACATACTTACTGACAAGAATGGTAAGCCGCGAAAGTACTCTGTTCCACCAGAAATGATGTCACCTGCGGTTGAGGAAGCAATGCGACACTACGCAGATGATGTACTTGCTGACCCTTTCAAAAAGTTAATAGCCGCAACTAAAGCGCCCTTTGTACAGTCTATTTTGGATTTGACAGTGCCGCAAATGGCTTTCGATAGCGTTGCTCTGATAGGCGATGCTGCTTTTATTCCTCGCCCTCATACAGCAGCTGGTACCTCAAAAGCTGCGGCAAATGCGATTTCACTGGTAGAGGCACTGGTCCATCATAATCATGACGTTACTAGCGCTTTACAGGCGTGGGAGAGCAATCAGCTATCGTATGGCATGACCCTCTGGAACCATGGTCGTAGCGTAGGTGATCGTTCTCAGTTCTCCTATGGCAAAGACCGAACAGCAGGATAAAACACCAGATTAGAATGGTTTCTCGCTTTTGAGTTGCTTAGGTGATATTGGTGCTTGGGTCAAGTTGATGCCCAATAAAAATTAAGCACCTTAGCAATTAGCGCCAATCCAATGTTGGCGGCAGCAGTAACTTACTTGGATGAATGCCCGCTGCACGATAACCCTCTAGTAAAGAGCTGATCGGCCTGGTATATACTTGTCCTCGCCAAATAAAATGCGCGTTTGCCTGATCGAAAGGTTTGTCATCAAACCATAAGAATACGCCTTCCATCATCTTTGGCCAGTCATTCCAGTCAATCTCAACCAAATCAAACATCACTGCTAAAAATGCAGACAACAATGTATCGTGACTCACGGCAAGCATTAAATGGCCCTGCTGTGGTTGGTTTTGATAAAAAAGCGATAGAATATCAAGACCACCTTGATAGGCATTTTTGGTGCCTTCAAGATTGCCTTGCAAAAAGCGATTGATAAAATTTAGCACCCCAATCTCTTTAAATACTGGATTTGCTATTTCAGGCTCAGTGACAAGGCTACCAGGCTCAACCAATAGTGATTGATGTGCAATATCACGTTTGAGACCAGCCCCTTCTTGCATCAACTGCGCGGTATCAATACAGCGTCCAATCGGACTTGAAATACTATCGACATCGAGTGAGTATGGGAGGTGACCTGCAAGCCAACGCCCCCAAGACTTAGCCAATACGCGACCTTTAGGCGTCAGCGGTAGCTGATAACTGGCAAACCCATTGCCATCAGAGCGCTCACGCAAAGAATGCCTAGTAAACAATATCAGACGTTTGTCTTCAGGTAATAAACTGACAGAGGGAATCATACTATCTGGCAGATGTGATGGTGCAGGCGCGCTTGGGGTGTGACTCGCAAGCTTGTCAGTAGATATTTTTGATGGGGTATTATTCAGATATTTACTCATGGTAGCAAGCGTAGCAGATTTTTTGTCAGGAATGAACAACATACAAATTCAGTTGCAATATATCTTGTAAATATTTGGTAGTATTTTAATGTTATATCAAAGCTAATTTAACCAATATCGATGACTCTATCCCATGCAAATGCTAAAGCCGTACTACTCACCTCATTGGGATAGGCTCTTGGATTGACGACTACCCGCGTATTGCCTATCTGATAATCAAAGGCTTCATGAGTGTGTCCATGTACCCATAGCATTGGTGCCCAGTCCTCATCCATCCATCCAGATAGATCACTAACGAAGGCCGCATTACTCGGTAAGTTGGCGTATTTTTTGGACACGGACAATGCGCTAACGCTATGATGGCTCATTACTATGGTCTTTTTACCCAGCGCTTTGGCAGTGATCAATGCTTGTTGCAACCACTGACGGTGTTTTGCATGAATTTGCATTGAGATTTCAGGCGAGAACATCTCTTTACCAGCATAGATTTGCTTATAATCACGCATAAAATGCTTAGCAGCAGCCATGGTGTCTTCATTAGCATGATACTGGTAATCAGTCCATAACGTACAGCCCAAGATCCGTACGTCCCCAATATCGATGTGCTGACATTGTAAGACACGGACACCCTCACCAGACGCTGTATTGTAGTTGTCCCAAGTCGCAAGGTTTTGGTCAAAACTCAGTACATCTTCATCAAAGTACTCATGATTGCCTGCGATAGTAATCAAAGGCACTTGTAAGCGTGCTGCCTGCTCTTGTAGCCATGGCATACCCTTATCACTATTGGCGGTATCTCCTGCTACCAATACGATATCTGCATCGGTTTTGGGAATATGCCCAATAGGCTGCGACTGGCGCACATAACTATCAATATGTAAGTCACTCAATATCTGTAATTTCATATTATTCAATATCATCCAGTAATGTCATTATCGACCATCTCACCAACATGCAAACGTACATCAAGTGCAGCCTCACTCTTTAAGCCAGCGCTTAGCAAGCCAAATATTTACTATGGTCGACAATACTTGAAAAATGCTACGAAGCATAAGACTAAACAGTGTAGCAGCTTTCTGTCCGTCATCGAACAGTAAAAAGGCAGCCTGAACGGCTGCCTTTTTACTATTAACTACTACAAACCCTATATATCAAATACTCTGAAGTATTTTGTTCAGCTTAGCCGCAGGATCTGTCGCTTGAGTGATCGAACGCCCAATAACCAGATAATCAGAACCGTCTACCAATGCTTGACTCGGTGTACAGATGCGCTTTTGATCATCAGCACTGTCTTCCGCTAATCGAATGCCAGGTGTGACCAACTTAAAGTCTAGACCACATAGCTGCTTGAGTGCCTTTGCTTCCTGTGCAGAGCAAACCACACCATCCAAACCAGCTTGCTTAGTCAATTGTGCTAAACGGCTCACTTGCACATCTAAGCCATCAGTAATACCTGTTTGCATTAGCGCTTCATTGTCCATCGAGGTCAATACAGTAACGGCAATAAGCAATGTATTAAGATCTTTATCTAGCAAACGTTGTTTTGCCAGAGACATGGCTTCTAGACCTGCACTTGCATGGACGTTCACCATCCACACACCAAGTTCGGCTGCAGCCACTACAGCTTGAGCAGTCGTATTAGGGATATCGTGAAATTTTAAGTCTAAGAATACTTCAAAATTACGCTGGTGTAGCGCCTTAATAACCTCAGGGCCACAGCGAGTAAACAACTCTTTGCCTACTTTCAATCGGCATAACGTTGGATCTAACTGATCGGCTAACGCCAAAGAGGCTTGCAGAGTCATGTTATCTAGGGCAACAATCACTGGAGAATTAATCGTGTTATTCATGGTTTTGCCATATGTCAGAATTATCAAAGCATTATATTTTTGAGGTCAGCAGTACTGCTATCGCTCAGTAAGCTAGTCACGTTTACGCTTGGACAGCGTACCACCAGCATTCAAGTCAGTTTCCGCGGCGCCCTGGACATTCGAAGTCCTCGCACCATAAACGGCTTCATCCACCGTTGGCGCACTTGCTTGACGATCAATAACAGCATTGGCTTGCGTCAGCTGCTCTTCTAAATGTGTGTTCGCCTTATTTAGACGTGATATTTCCCATCTATTCTGTAAGACACGGAATATAAGCAATGACAGCAAGATGCCAATGACAATACCGAGAATTAAGCACAGGATGAGTAGCAGCCCCAAGTTCATCGTAGGCGCTTGCGAAAACAGTAAATTGACTCCGACCTCGGTATTATTTGCTAACACCAAACCAAGCGAATAAGCAAAGCTCAAGAACAGCAATACAAATAGTAAAAAGCGCATGAGACAGTTACCCCTGTTTGAAATGATAAGGTGTGCTTGGTCAATAATAGATAAATATTAGCTATGGGCTACTTTATCGTTGACTGCTTCACGCAGAGCCTTACCTGGTTTAAAGTGTGGAATGGCCTTGGCTGGGACTGGTACACTTTCACCCGTCTTAGGGTTGCGTCCCACACGAGCACGGCGATGATGTAGACAAAAACTACCAAACCCGCGAACCTCGACTCGACCATCACTAGCCAAAGTATGAGTCATTAAATTTAATATTTCACGAACGGCATCATCGACAGTAGTATCTGCCATGTTGTCACAATTCGCACTCAAGTTACTAATAAATTCAGATTTGTTGATCGCTTGCTGCATTATTACACTTGCCTTGTTGATTAATGGATAAACTGATGATGAAACAGTATCGTGTGCTTAGTAAGTAATTTAATAGCTAATGATTAGCTATTCATTAAAAAATACATTCATGGCTAAAGTTAGGTTATAGCTCTGCATACACTGATGCTCACATCTCGTTACTCAATGTTGCAAATGATAGCGGATATTGCGGTAAATAGGAATAAGAGTTTGTCCATTTAGCCAAAAACCTTCGTTATTAATTATCCCTATCAAAATTTAATCAAAAAAAAAGCGACCGAAGTCGCTTTTTTATATTACTACTATATCAATAACTTACAGCTTACTGCATTTGTTCTTTGATCAAGTCACCAATAGTTTTTGGCTGTGCATCAGAACCTGGAGCAGCAGCAGTATTGGTGCTACCAAGATCTTTAATCGCTTGACGCTCTTCAGCTTCGTCTTTCGCTTTGATAGACAAGTTGATGTTGCGTGTTTTACGATCAACACTGATGATTTTCGCTTCAACGTCATCACCAACGCTCAGATGCTTAGTTGCATCTTCAACGCGGTCACGTTGGATCTCAGAAGCACGTAGGTAGGCTTCAACTTCGTCAGCAAGCTCGATAGTAGCGCCTTTAGCGTCTACTTCTTTTACTTTACCATTAACGATAGCACCGCGGTCGTTACCAACTAGGTATTCGTTAAATGGATCAGAGCTCAACTGTTTCACGCCTAGGCTGATACGGTTAGCTTCTGCATCTACAGACAATACCATAGCTTCTACAGTATCGCCTTTATTGTAGTTACGGATAGCATCTTCGCCAGTCTCGTTCCAAGAGATATCAGATAGATGAACAAGACCATCAATACCACCGTCTAGACCGATAAAGATACCGAAGTCAGTGATTGATTTGATCGTACCAGTGATTTTATCACCGCGCTCATGTTTCTTATCAAACTCATCCCATGGGTTAGCTAGAGTCTGCTTGATACCAAGGCTGATACGGCGACGTTCTTCGTCGATATCAAGAATCATTACTTCAACTTCATCGCCCACTTGAACAACTTTAGATGGGTGGATGTTTTTGTTGGTATGATCCATTTCTGATACGTGTACTAGACCTTCAATACCTTCAGAAATCTCAGCAAAACAACCATAATCAGTTAGGTTGGTTACGCGTGCTTTAACAACACTACCTACTGGATAAGTACCGCCAACGTTATCCCAAGGATCAGTACCAAGTTGTTTTAGACCTAGGCTTACGCGGTTGCGCTCACGGTCAAACTTCAATACTTTAACTTTTAGGTCTTGGCCAACTTCAACAACTTCAGATGGATGCTTGATACGGCGCCATGCCATGTCAGTGATGTGCAATAGACCATCGATACCACCTAGATCAACGAACGCGCCGTAATCAGTAAGGTTCTTAACGATACCTTCGATCTCGATGCCTTCTTCAAGCTTGTTCAATAGCTCTTCGCGCTCAGCTGAGTTTTCAGCTTCCATAACTGCACGGCGGCTAACAACAACGTTGTTGCGTTTTTGGTCAAGTTTGATGACTTTGAATTCTAGCTCTTTGCCTTCAAGATGCGTTGTATCACGGATAGGACGTACATCTACCAATGAACCTGGTAGGAACGCGCGTACTGAACCGATATCTACGGTGAAACCGCCTTTAACTTTGCTTGAAATAATACCTTTAACGATTTCATCGTTATCAGCGATTTTTTCAAGGAAGTTCCAAGTTTCAACACGCTTAGCTTTCTCACGTGACAGCAAGGTTTGACCCATGCCGTTATCAACCGCTTCAACTACGACATCAACGCTATCGCCAACTTCAACTTCAAGTTCGCCTTCTTCGCTTAAAAACTCTTCACGAGCGACGATACCTTCAGATTTCAGACCAGTATCTACTGTGATCCAATCGCTATCGATGGCCACAACAGTACCGTTGATAACCGAGCCACGCTCGATATCTAGGCCTGTTTCTTCGATGCTCGCTTCAAATAGTTCAGCAAATGATTCCATTATGTCTACCTTTGTATAGCCGTATCCTGTCCAGCACAGTACGGATCAAATTTATGATTGCATAAAACGAGGATACTGGTTTTATATCTCATACAATCATATAAAAAAACGTTTGTTGTTAGTAAGCATATTATCGAAATTACTAACAACAACTGTCTTTTTCTGAATTTTTCAGCTGACTATCATAGTCTGGTTAAAATACTGAATCCTAACTGTATAATTCTACATCAAAAACAAAGCTTGTGTTGAACTTTTTGGTACTTAATATGTTGTTTTTATTAGCTATTACTCTTTTATTAACTACTAAAAAAAACGCCTTGATCTTGGCAGTGCTTCTTTACTTGCTCATAAACAGCATCGGCATTGAGAGTAGAGCTATCAAGTAATAGAGCATCTGTCGCAGGTTTTGATGGCGCTGTACTACGATTTTCATCACGGTCATCACGTGCTTTGATCGTTGATAAAATCGCCTCAAAATCTGCCGTTTGACCCGCATCAGTCAGCTGGGTAACACGGCGCTGAGCACGCGCTTCAGCACTGGCAGTCAAATACACTTTGACATCCGCATCTGGGAATACAACCGTTCCCATATCGCGACCATCAGCGACAAGCCCTGAACGTGTGGCCATGTCTTGTTGTAATGTGAGCAAAGCCTCACGAACTTGTGGAAACACTGCAATTTGCGACGCATATCCACCGACTGTCTCATTGCGTACTTGATCACCAACTGCTTGCCCATTCACGATGATGTCTACACGTCCTGAGTCATTGTTCGGTACAAACGCTATATCCAAGCTTTTTGTAAGTGCCAATAAAGCATCTTCGTCAATTGGTTGGCTAGCATCTGCGGTTATTAATCCAGCTTCAAATGCCTTGAGTCCTACGATTCTATATAGCGCCCCGGAATCCAACAGTTGATAACCCAGTACTTGTGCCAAACGCCAAGTCACTGTGCCTTTGCCAGCACCGCTAGGACCATCAATACAGATCACAGGATAGCGCCTTGGATAACCTTTGCTGTCATTTTTGTTGAGCAAATCGTTGTCGGATGTGGAGACGGTCATAGTGCTTACTCAACAATAATAATTGCTACTTATGGGATCTATCACATACTCTCAAGAAAGTAATATTTACTGATATATCATACGTTTGGTAGCAGAACAAAAGGTTCGCTACCAAATAGGGCGACATTATAGCAAAAAATAGACGCTATCACTAGCACCAAGACTGATATCTTGTTTATTAGTTATTTTCAATCAAAGCCTTACTTTTATTCTTTTTTGCTGCTCGCCTACGCTCACGAAAAAACGTCTTTAGCATCTGACTACTATGCTCACTGCACAACCCTCTATGAACTTGGATATTGTGGTTGTAAAAAGGCTGAATTGATAAATCGAGCTGACTACCTACCATACCAGCACGCGGTTCATTCGCTGCATATATGAGCCTGTCTACACGGGCGTGAATCAAGGCGCCAATACACATCGTACACGGCTCCAAAGTCACATATAGAGTTGTGTGTAGTGGCAATCGATAGTTTTCTAAGCGTTGACACGCATCTCTCAACGCGACTATCTCAGCATGAGCTGTCGCATCGTGACCGCCAATTGGTTGATTAAACCCTTGACCGATTATCTGCTGCTCATGAACTAACACTGCCCCGACTGGTACTTCCCCACACTCAGCTCCCTGTTCAGCGAGCTTCAGCGCTTTTTGCATCCATTTGGCATCTTCAGCTAACCAAAATGTACTGGTATGCACACCTTCGACATCTGGCTGACGACTCAACGATTGATAAGGTTTCAAACTTGTACTCGATATGGTCATCATCTATTGTGGCAGTTGCCAATTAATCGGGGTCTGACCATATTGCACCAAATAATCATTGGTTTTGGAAAAAGGTTTGGTACCAAAGAACCCACCACGGTTGGCAGCCAAGGGTGAAGGATGTACTGCAGTCAGAATCAGATGCTTGTCGGTATCAATATACTTTCCCTTCTTCTGTGCTTTACTACCCCATAGTATAAACACAGTATGCTCTGTCTGTTCGTTCACCGCATCGATGACTGCATCAGTGAACTGCTCCCAGCCTTTATTTTGATGACTATTCGGCTCGCCTTCTCGTACAGTCAGTGAACTATTTAACAGTAAAACACCTTGCTCAGCCCAATAGGTCAGATCCCCATGCGCTGACGGACGAATACCAATATCATCTGCCATCTCTTTTAGGAGGTTATTGAGTGATGGCGGCTTGGGGATGGCTTTAGGAACAGAAAATGACAAACCCATAGCCTGTCCTGGGCGATGATAAGGATCCTGACCCAAGATAACAACTTTGACCTGTGATAAAGGGGTAAGATTCAGCGCATTAAACATAAGTGGTGCTGGTGGGTAGATACTATCACTCGACTGGTAAGCTTCTTTCAAAAATGCGCGTAAAGTATCCATATTTTCAGACGTCAACTCATCGGCCAATGCCGTCTTCCAGTCTTCTGGCAAGCGGACATTATCTAGAATAGCTTGTTTTTGCTCTGGCGTTTTGGTTGTTTGTTCGTCAAACAGTTCCATAGTAAATCCTTTTTATATTTATTATGAGATAGGGCTCAATAATTGGTTTATTTTAAAGGTTAATGGTAACAAAAAACCATATGAGCTTTGTTGATAAATTATAGCAATAAAAAAACGGCTACCGCATTCATACGGTAACCGTTTGTCATTCACTCGAACTCAGCACCTTAGAACTAAACGCATTAGTAGTAAGCGCTTTAGTAAGCTGCTTAGCTGGCTACTGACTCAGAGTCCGAACGCGGCTCGTGAGTTTCAACGACTGTCAGAACGATTCGACTGTCAGATGAGCCTTTATCCGTAGACTTATCTAGCTTCACGGTATCGCCATCTTGTATGTCGTCTGCTTTGGGTTCCAAGGTCAAGTGAACTACCCCACCATTCACCAATTCGCCGAATAAGATCATACTTGCCAATGGCTTTTTGATTTCATCCTGAATCAGGCGCTGCATCGGACGCGCACCCATCAGACGGTCATAACCTTTGTCAGCTAGATAATCCCGTACGTCATCATCAATCTCTAAAGTGACTTGCTTATCATCAAGCTGTACTTGCAGCTCAACCAAGAACTTATCAACAACCGATACGACAACTGAAGTATCTAGGGGATTGAATTGAATAATCGCATCTAAACGGTTACGGAATTCTGGCGTAAAGACGCGCTTGAGTGATTCGGTATTATCACGACTATGATCTTGCTGAGTAAAGCCCATAGAAGAGCGACTGATACTATCAGCACCAACGTTCGTCGTCATAATAACGATGACTTGCTTGAAGATAGCAACACGGCCGTTATTGTCCGTCAAGGTACCATGATCCATGACTTGCAGTAACAAGTTGAACACATCAGGATGCGCTTTTTCAATCTCATCAAGAAGTAATACGCAATGCGGATGTTGGTTGATTTTTTCAGTGAGCAAACCACCTTGATCATACCCGACATAGCCTGGAGGCGCACCAATCAGGCGCGAGGCAGTATGGGCTTCCATATACTCTGACATATCAAAACGTACCAGCTCTACGCCTAACAAGTTAGCAAGCTGACGTGATACTTCTGTTTTACCCACGCCTGTTGGTCCTGCAAACATAAACGAGCCAATTGGCTTATCTGGTGCTTTTAATCCTGCACGAGACAGTTTAATGGCATCAGCAAGTGTTGCAATCGCCTCATCCTGACCAAACACTAGATGCTTAAGGTCGCGATCCAAATGTTCAAGAATGCTCTTGTCATCACTTGATACAGACTTAGGCGGAATACGTGCAAGCTTAGCAATAATAGCTTCAATATCAGCCACGTCGATTTTCATTGGCGGTTTCTCTGCTTTTGATACTTTTACACCATCAGTAGACTTAGCGCGGTCATCTGCCTTAGCAGCTTCGGCTTCATCTAACATTTCATTATCACTGTCATTGTCTGCATCGATATCAACCTCTTCAGCATCGATTTGCGCATCAAAATCTTGCTCTAAATCGGCAATAAAGCTCTCTTCGGCATCAATGTCTTCTACATCAGGTACCACGCCCAAACGCTTATAAGCACCTGCTTCGTCGATTACGTCAATAGCTTTGTCAGGCAAGAAACGTTCGTGAATGTGCTTGGCTGATAATTGTACTGCCGTGACTAATGCTTCATCGGTATATTCGACATTGTGGAACTCTTCGTAACGAGGTTTGAGACCGCGTAAGATATCAATAGTATCATCGACGCTAGGCTCTTTTACATCGATCTTCTGGAAGCGACGCGATAGTGCATGATCTTTTTCAAACACCTGACGATACTCAGTAAAGGTAGTTGAACCAATACAGCGTAGCTCACCATTAGCAAGTGCAGGCTTAATTAAGTTTGATACATCCATATTACTACTCATCGACGACCCTGCGCCAATGATCATATGAATCTCATCAATAAAAAGAATAGCATTTGGTTTCTTCTTCAAAGCATCAAGCAATGATTTCATACGCTTTTCAAAATCACCGCGATATTTGGTGCCCGCGATCAGTGAACCAATATCAAGGCTATAGATCACGCAACCATTAAGTGGTTTTGGCGCTTTGTCATTGATGATTAACCATGCTAAACCTTCAGCGATAGAGGTTTTACCAACACCAGGCTCACCCACCAATAATGGGTTGTTTTTGCGGCGGCGACATAAGACTTGAGCTGCACGCTCAATTTCAGAAGCACGTCCAATTAAAGGATCTGTCTTACCTTCTGCAGCACGTTGGTTTAGATTGGTCGCGAATTCAACCAATGGATCTTTGCTGGTTTTTTCAGATGCACTGCGGCGCTCGCCAGACATAGAAGTACGAGGTTCAGACGGCTCTTCTTTGTCTTGACCATGTGACAAATACTGGGTCAGCTCAAGGCGACTAATGCCCTGTTTTTTGAGCAAATAAACGGCATAAGTATCATGCTCTGAGAACATAGATACCAAAATATCAGAGCCTTCAACTAGGCGACCACCGCCTATAGATTGCACATGAAAAATAGCACGCTGCAAAATACGATCAAAGCTTTGCGTTGGTTGCGGCGATTGTTCCGTGTTTGCATCGATAGTTGGCGTATGCTTATTGATATACGCTTCAAGCTCAGACCGCAGTGCCGACACGTTGGCATTACAAGCAGTCAACGTATTGGCAGCGTGGGTGTTTTCTAGTAGCGCTAGTAGCAGATGTTCAACAGTGAGATACTCATGCGATTTTTGGCGCGCAAGCGTCATTGCTAAACGTAGAGAAACTTCAAGATGACGACTTAACATAACAACTTCCTACGGTTATATCTATCTTTATAATTGATAGTTTTATGAATGAGTTAGTAAGTAAATCAGGGCGGCAGATCGATTGTTCAAGGGTGATATTCGTATTATTACAAGCCGTGGATATATTGTTTGTGATAACGATTGTTTTACGAATGCTTAACCTATCTACCAGTTAGCAGTGATTGTGATAATTCATAGTCGCTTGTCTTTATATCAACACGATATTTGGACGGAGTCAATCTATTAACGCAGACTAAAGTGTATCAAAGCATACAAAAAGTAAGTGTTAAAAGGCTAAGCAGCAACGACTGACACTCAAAATTTTGAGCAGATAAAAGATGAATGGACTATTAGGGGTATTAATATCGAAAGGATTATTTGAGTACTATGCCAAATGACTATGCTAAATAGCTCTGTAGCCAACAAAGCAGCTATCATAATAGTATCGAATTCAAAGCTATTTATAGATACACTTTAATATATAAGGATATATTATGAAAAAATCAAGTCTATCATAGCGACGTGGCTGCTCACTAATATGGTTAATACAATGAAGATTTGAAACGAAGTAATTAGAAAAATAAGTATTGAAAGAAAAGCAGATGTTGGGAAGATAAGTGATCAAGCTCACTGTAATAGTGAGCCATTTATATATGTTAAAAAATTCGGCATGGTAAGGCAAATACTGATAACAAAACGAGATATAAAAGCTTATTCACCTTGATGAGGTTCAATCTGTGTCAGCAACGGATAACCTTCACGGTGCGCTAAGCTATTTACTTTTTTGGCTTTGGTCTCAGCAATATCCTTGGGGTAAATGCCAGCAATGCCTTTGCTACTGTTATGAATCGTCAACATAATCTCAACCGCAGAATCCATGGTATGGCGAAACTCTGACTGTAAAATATAAACAACGAATTCCATTGGCGTATAGTTGTCATTGTACATAACCACTGCATACATTGGTGGTTTAGCGACTTCTGGTTCTGCGACCAATACATCTGCTTGCGGTGATGTTTCATCATCGGTATCGCCATCTTGTGCACGATACGCAGGTATATGTGGAAAGTGCCAATCAGCAGTTGTTGGCATGTCTTGTGATATCATTTTTTTCATCATAATCAAAGTATAATTATAAGGTAAGTTTAAAATAAAAGAAGTTATAAAGGCAGGCGGTGAACCATGATGCAAAATATAATTACTAACTATAGTCGCTCTACTTTCTATGACTATAATCGTTCTACTTTGCTTTTGGCTATATCATCGCTATTAGATGTTTATTAGGACACGTCCCTATTGCGAAATAGGACTTTCATCGACTTCTGGCAAATCTAAAAGTGATGGTAACATGTTATCAACTCTATCGCCGAGTCTCCAATCATACAGTTGTTCCACCTCTTGCCCACCTGCTTGCAAGCTAAGCTTTGCTTGTAAAGGCTTGAAACCTGATGGCATCACAAAGCGACCACGTATACGGACAATACCTTCAATAGCATAGCTTGCAGGATCTAGGGGCACTTCTACAAGGTCATCATTGTTGAGCAGTGTCAACGTTGGTCTAAGACGCTTGGCCTGACCATCGCTGCTAAGCATCCCGATGTCAAAACCATACTCAAAAGCATTTTCGGGTAGTGGCTCAATCTTGGCGCCTAATACTTGCAGTGGCATACCGCCTTTATCACTAATGACATCAGCATATAATTCATTGAGCTGTGTGACTTGTCTGTTTTCTACTGTCAACGCTTGCTGGTTTTCACGCAGCTCGTTGAGGTTCGCTAAGCTTATGGCCAATTCTTGCTTGGCAGTTGCCGCCTGATTCATCGCTATCTTGTTACTGAGACGCAAGTCCTCAAGTGCTGCTGTCGCTTCAGTACCATCGATAATTGCTTGTTTAGCTTGTGTTTCCATCGAGTGAAAGCCGCGCTGATAGCCAAGCTTATGACCAAATACTAATCCAACCACAGCTGTTACTAATACGGCTACCACGAACAATGCCAGTACTAGCGTAGATGCGCCGCGTTGATTGCTCCCGACATGCTGTTCAAAACCATTATCATCTTGATTGGAATGCATTTTGTATCCCAAATCAGATAGAACAGGTTCTTGACACGATAAGTGTGCTGACTTCGAGAAAAAGCGTAGTTCAAGCTTAGTACGCATCTAGAGGGTATCTCTTAAAAGTAAGGGCAAGTCATTATAGCGGAATTTATAATCAATACCTAGTATCATAAATATGAATGACTTAAACGCAACAAAGTCAGTATTAAGGAACAATAGGCGCAAAATTTAGTCCCATTGTCTCATCAAATCCAAACATCACATTCATATTTTGAACGGCCTGTCCTGCTGCACCTTTTACCAAATTATCTTGTACGACAATAACCGTCAATTCGGCGCGCTCATTGTCTTGGTGTATCGCAATGCGCAAACGATTACTAGCACGCACACTGCGTGTGTCTGGATAAATACCTTTTGGCATGACATCAACGAAACTTTCTAAGGCGTAGCTGTCTTCAAACGTTTGCTGCCAATCAATAGCCACGCCCTCATCAGTCAATTCCATATGAATCGAGCTGAGCATGCCACGTATCATCGGTACCAGATGCGGTAAGAAACGGATACGGTGGTCAAACTGACTACCCAATAACTGTGCAACACCCTGCTCTATCTCAGGTAAATGGCGATGACCTTCAACGCTATAGGCTTTGAAGTTATCGGTTGTCTCAGCATAGTTGAGTGCAAGCGATGCTTGGCGACCAGCACCAGATACTCCAGATTTGGCATCAATTACGATACGAGACTCAATCAACCTTTTTGTTTGTTCATTTTGTGCTTCGATGATTGGTTTTAGTCCCAAGATTGCAGTGGTTGGATAACAGCCAGGATTACCTACTAACAATGCACTGGCAAGCTTATCACGATTGATTTCAGGCAATCCATAAACCGCTGTCTTCAACAGCTCAGGACAGGCGTGAGACTGTTTGTACCAGTGCTCAAACTCAGTCAATGATTGCAAACGAAAGTCAGCAGCCAAATCAATAACTTTTACGCCAGCTTGCGTGAGCGCTTCAGCTTGCTTCATCGCTACACCATGTGGCGTTGCAAAAAACACAACATCACACTCTTTTAGTGCACTCAGCGTGTTATCACCCAAATCACTGAACACGATGTCAGAGATACCGCGCAAACTTGGAAATATTTCATCAGCACGAGTGCCAGCTTCGCTACGCGAGGTAAGCAAATCAATAGAAACCTCAGGGTGAGCAGACAATAAGCGAATGAGCTCGATACCTGTATAGCCTGTACCACCAACAATAGCTGCTGAAATCATAAAACACTCTCTTTTATTCAAAATTACTAGACAATACCAATAGGTTCTTACATGGCTCATCTAGCCATACAAGAGTAAGCCCAATTTTAGATTTTATAGTCGTGTACTGCATCGACAAAGACTTTGGCATTGTCAGGATTGACCCATTGAGTAATGCCATGACCTAAGTTTGCTATATAGCCTGTCTTTTCGCCATCTGCATAAGCACGATCAAGCATCGCATTCACCTCAGCACGAATAGTCGCTGGTGATCCATATAGTGTTGCTGGATCTAAATTACCTTGAATGGCTTTGCTACTTTGCAGCTTTTTATGTTTTTTGGTCAATTGGCGCTGGCTTTCAGTCAATACTTGACGCGCACGGTCAAGTGGCATCGTCCAGTCTAGACCTAGCACATCAGCCTCACTATCAGCCTGAGTATCAAGCCATAACCCGCCACCTTTAGTAAACAATACTACTGGTACTTGCGGGTGACGCAGCTTCAGTTCAGTGACGATGCGTTTGTTGTAAACGTGCGAAAACTCAATAAACTGACGATGGCCAAGTGCGCCGCCCCAACTGTCAAATATTTGTACAATCTGAGCACCGGCAACGATTTGTGCATCTAGGTAATCGATAACCGAGGTAGCAAGCTTATCCAATAATTGATGTAAAAAACCAGGATTACTGTACAAAAAACCTTTTGTATAGCGGTAATCTTTTGAGCTTCCGCCTTCAATCATATACGTAGCTAGCGTCCACGGGCTGCCTGAAAACCCAAACAATGGTACTTGACCATTCAATGCTTTACGGATACTTGTGACGGCGCGCATCACATAGTCAAGAGAATCATTAGGTTCAAGTACCGGCAATCTATCAAGATCTGCCTGTTCACGAATCGGGTGTTTGAACTTAGGACCTTCACCCGTTTCAAAATAAAGACCCAATCCCATAGCATCAGGAATGGTCAAAATATCACTAAATAAAATAGCAGCATCTAGATCAAAACGACGTAATGGCTGGAGCGTCACTTCAGTAGCTCGATCTGTATCTTTGCACAGACTCATAAAGTCGCCTGCTTCAGCACGAGTGGCTTTGTACTCTGGTAGATAACGACCAGCTTGACGCATCATCCAAACTGGCGTGGTATCGATGGGTTCAAAGCGCAATGCGCGGAGCAGTCTGTCATTTTTTAAAGGGGCAAACTGCTGCTGAATCGAGTCACTATTGTCTAAAGCACTCATGTACAAATCTCCAAAGTAACACAATATCCATAATCGTTAACGGATGCTGTATTGGATAAAATAGATTGAATAAAATAATAAACGGTTATAGCGTATGAACCACATCAACTGAGGTTAAGAAAAACTTACCACCTATTTGTAGCTGATAAATTCATCTAACGCACCTAATATCTAGCGTACCTAAAACTTAGAGACGCTAGATAAAGTAAAGGCGGCTACACAACTTATGCACTATACGGTGAGTGCAAGATTATCACGATGTACCATAACCACGCGTTCTTCATTGTTGCCAAAGATCTTATCGAACTGTTCAGTACGCTCACGAGCGACGCGGCGTGCATCATTCGATGAAAAATTCACCTGTCCCACTGCAATACGCTCGCCAGTATCTTGATGGGTGATTTCTACGACGTCGCCTTCATCGAAGTCGCCACGCACATCTACCACGCCAACAGGCAATAGACTTCTATTGTGTTCAGTGAGCGCGTTGGCAGCGCCAGCATCAACCATCAGACTTCCTGCCATGCGCAAATGAGCTGCAAGCCACTGTTTACGTGCAATGATTTTGTCTTCGTCATTGGTAGTCAGCAATGTGCCTACCGCCTCACCTGACACCACACGAGTGATCACATCATCAATCGCACCGCTCACGATAACAGTTGGGCAACCGCCCATCGCAGCCAGACGACCCGCACGGATTTTGGTCAACATACCACCGCGTCCGAGCTTGCCACCGTCACCTGCTATGTCAAATAAATAATCAGCCATCGCACGCTCTTGACGGATCATTTTGGCATTGGGGTTGTCACGTGGGTTATCAGTAAATACCCCATCTTGATCCGTTAAAATAATGTACAAGTCTGCATTGATCATCGCCGCTGCCATGGCACCCAACGTATCATTATCACCGAATTTGATTTCATCAATAGTGATGGTATCATTTTCGTTGATAACGGGCAGTACACGCCATTCTAATAGTTGCGTCAGCGCACTTGTGGTGTTGAGATAACGGCTACGATTGGACAAATCATCGTGCGTTAATAGAAGCTGCGAGCTTTGAATACCATGCTGAATCAGAGCTGACCACCACGTTTCGATCAAACCCATCTGACCGATAGACGCACAAGCTTGTAGTGCAGCCAGTTTTTTGGGACGCTCCTCGAGATCCATACGTACCACACCTTCGGCAACGGCTCCTGATGACACCAGCAACACCTCTACGCCTTTTTTGTGTAAGCGAGCAATTTGCTTTGCCCACTCATATATGGCAGTACGATCCAGCCCCCGACCATTGTTAGTCAGTAACGACGAGCCAATCTTGACAATAACGCGCTGAATATCAAAGTTGCGATCTTGTTTAATAAACCTTGCTTCTTCGGTCGTATTTGCGATGTCACCTGCCATATAAACTCCTTTTTCTCACATAAATTGATTAGAGGGATTAATTTAATCATTCAAGTATATCAGCTCAAGCATACTAGCTTAAGGAACGTACATTACTTCAACACCATCGTCGTCATCGTCGTCATCAGACAAATCTAAACCTTCACGTGCCGCTTTTTTGGCTGCACGGTATGCTTCACGCTGTGCTTCAGTATTTAGACGTACTTCTGCTTCTAGTCGCTCAAAACGCTCTTTTTGTGCGTCAGCAAAGATAGGATCTTCTATCTCGCGCTCACGCTCACGTTCGATCTCATTCATTAAGTGATATTTGACTGCATCGACGCCTTCACCCGTTAAGGTTGCTGTGCGGAATACAATGCCTGTCCAGCCCAGTTCTGCTACGATATGCGTACATAGCTCATTCAGCTCTTCTTCAGCCACTTGGTCAATTTTGTTCAATACCAAAATCTGCGGTAGATTAGCCAATTCGGGCGAAAAACGCTCAAGCTCATTTAAGATAACGCGGGCATTCTCGACCGGATCACTACCATCGACTGGCTTTACATCAACCAAATGCAATAGACGACGGGTACGCGCAACATGCTTTAAGAAACGAATGCCAAGTCCTGCGCCTTCTGATGCGCCTTCAATTAGACCAGGAATGTCAGCCATCACAAACGAACGATGACGACCGATATCAACCACACCGAGGTTAGGAACTAGCGTGGTAAAAGGATAGTCAGCAACTTTTGGTCTGGCAGCAGAAACCTGACGGATAAAGGTAGACTTACCTGCATTAGGCAAACCAATCAGACCCACATCAGCCACTACTTTTAGCTCAAACTTAAGAACCTTTAGCTCACCTTCAAAACCTGAAGTGGCTTTACGCGGCGCTTGGTTGGTAGAGCTCTTAAAATGCGTATTACCCAGACCACCGTCACCACCTTTGGCAATCAGCAACGTCTGACCAATTTCAATCAAATCACCCAATACTTCATCGGTTTCAGTATCAACGACCGTCGTGCCAACTGGTACAGGTAAATAAAGATCATCTGACCCCTTACCTGAACAGTTTCTACTATGACCATTTTCTGCTCTCATGGCGTCATGACGACGTGTGTAACGATAGTCAACTAGGGTATTGGTGTTGTCTTCTGCAATGACATACACATCTCCACCCTTGCCACCATCACCACCATCAGGACCACCGCGCGGGACATATTTTTCTCGGCGAAAACTGGCGATTCCGTTACCACCGTCACCTGCTTTTACCGTTACGACGGCTTCATCAATAAATCGCATTCTACGTTCCTTAATTCACAATCCAGTGTATAAACTGGTAACAACCAACGGCTGTATTTTGGGTTTTGCTAGACTATTACGTCATAATGAAAACTAGACAAGCATCTATTACTCAACGCCCATTATGACAATAACACCCGATAATCAATCGGACTATCGGGTGTCTAAGTATGACAGTTAAAGTCATATCAATCTATTCAAAGTGGTATCGACGAGCGCATAACTATTAAATAACGCTGATCTAAAGTAAATACGACTTCGATATGATTAATAGCATGTCATTGCTCTATTGTGTTCAGTACACTATGCTGGAATTTGAGCGTAGCTGATTCCTGCCATTTGTGTCGCGAGACGTAGTACCTGAGTGCTGTAACCTACTTCATTATCATACCAAACATATACGATAGCTTGGTTGTCAGTTAGGATAGTCGCTTGCGCATCAACAATACCAACGTGAGTTGTACCCACAAAATCTGTCGATACTGCTTCTGTAGAGTCTGTATAAGCGATTTGCGACTGCCACGTGCTGCTGTTAGCCATTTTACGTAAGAACTCATTTAAAGCTTCAGCATTTGCTGGTGCATTTTTTAAGTTCAAGTTCAAAATAGCTAAGCTGACATTTGGCGTTGGTACACGGATCGCGTTACCAGTTAGCTTGCCATTCAATTCTGGCAATGCTTTACCAACTGCTTTTGCTGCACCTGTGCTGGTAATAACCATATTCATGACAGCACTACGACCACGGCGATCTGCTTTATGGTAGTTATCAACCAAGTTTTGATCGTTGGTAAATGAGTGAATAGTCTCTACGTGACCATTTTCGATACCGTACTCATCGTTTAGTACGTTTAGCGTTGGCGTAATCGCATTGGTCGTACAGCTCGCAGCACTAACGATAGTATCGTCGCCAACGGTATCGTTGTTCACGCCATAAACGACGTTTTTGATATCACCGCCAGCAGGTGCTGTTAATAAGACCTTTTTCACGCCTGTCGCTTGCATATGCTTACCAAGACCAGCTTCGTCTTTCCAGATACCTGTGTTATCGATAACTAATGCATCATCAATACCATAAGCAGTATAGTCAATCTCGCTTGGGTCTTTAGCATAGATAACTTGTACAAAACGGCCATTCACAATCATGCCGTTATTGTCGTCATCAATACTAATGCCGCCTAAGAATCTACCATGGATTGAATCACGTTCAAGCAATGAAATACGCTTAGCCAAGTCACCAGCAGCAGCTGGACGCACAACGATGGCTTTTAATTGTAAGCCTTTTGCACTTGAGGCTTGTGACAGTAATAGTCGAGTCAAGATACGACCAATACGACCAAAACCATACAGCACAACATCTGTCGCGCCATTTGTAGCGCCAGCATTGTTGATAGACTGTAAAGCAGTTTGTAAGTCAGTATCGTTAGCGATCAGTTGTCCAACATCGATACGAGTGGCTTGGATATCAGTATTTTCTGAGATAACTTTTACCATTGCTAAAGTATCAGAGATATCGATAGATTTGGCACCGTGGTCACGTAGGGCTACTTTTTGATGTAGCGCTAATATCTGACTGACTGAGGTAGAATCTAGCGTTTCACCAAACAAAGTCACTTGTACATCTTGCGCATTGTAAAGCTTGTTCAATAGCCCCATAAGCTCAATGGCTTGTTGCTCTTGATTGTTGTAATTTTTCAAGTGGTCTTGATGTAATTGGCGTAAGGTATCAGCGTTGCTCACGAGAAACATCCTTATGGTCAGTAATGTATGGTCAATAAAATACGGAGAAGTATAAATGAGATAGGTCGTGTATGCTCTAAGTGGTGACTGTAATGCGATTATCAACCACTATCAACATCAGTTCTTGACGTCAGAGTATTCAAATCGCCTCGATTTTAGCCTAAAACGCCTTATTTTGCCAGTGATAACCGTTTACATAGTATGTATTAGCATCCTAATTCTGATGTATAGCAATAAAAATAAAGCAGCACGGACGGCTGCTTTATCTTGAATTAGTCTAACTATTGAATATGAATTGTTGATGATATATCAAAAATTTGCATCTAAATCTCTGTAGAAGAAGATATGTGGCTTATTCAGCTTTATGGTACCAAGTTCACGGTTTGATCAGTTTGTGACGTCAGCGTAAACTCTTTTAAATCGTAACCTTGCTGCTGCGCAATTTGGCGGTACTTAGCATAGGTCTCTTGGCTGATATTTGGTGAACGTGCCAATAACCATAAGTATTTTTTGTCAGGTGTGCCCACGAGAGCCGTTTTGTAGTCTTCATCACGTGCCAGCACCCAATAATCTGCACGACCTACTGGAATCCATCTGATCCACTTAGGTAGGAATGTCACTTTTAGTTTACTACCACTATCATCTACTGGCTTTGCTAGACCTTCTGCAACGATATCTGAACCATCTGCAGCCACACATTTATTGGTGACTGTAATGCCTGAACCATCATTATTTTGAGCATAATTTGCGGTTACGTCACCCGCGCACTTACGCTGAAAGTACATCGGCAAACGACCAACTTCATACCATGTCCCTGCGTAAGAATTTAGATCTACATTATCTACTGTGGTTGGTGTATTTGTAGACTTATAGATAATATCACTTGGCTTAACTGATAACATGTCAGTTGTGGTTTTTTCGCTCATCGCATTACTAGACGTTTCAGTAGTTGCCATATCTACTGGTGGTGTGGCTGCATAGGCTGAAAACGCCGCTAACGGTATAATAATCGCTAACGCAATGCCCGTATGTTTGATAAGTCCATTCATAAACACGCGCTCCGGTATCTCTTTGTACGATGAGTCGATATCAGCTGATGACATGTTATCATCCTGTGGGACGTTATCTTTTAAGTTGCTCATTTGATCATCCAAAAGCCCTGATATCAACGGCTCATCTTTGTTCAGTGTTTTTGGTCGTTTGTAGCCATTAGCAGTATTGAATTGTTCTATGACCTGACGATTCATGGCTGACTCTTTTGTATCATTGGAATCTTGGTCAGCGCTTTTGTATCCAGAATAGTTATGCGACAAGACGTTATCTTCTGCTAAGTAGTCTGAATACTCATTATCTGAACGTTCATTATTTATGTCTTTATGGCTATAGCTAGCGTCATTACTGGCGTTTTTGGTCTGCTGCGTGACATAACTGTGCCTGCGATAATCGCTAGACGGTATAGACTGCTGAGATTGAGAACCAGCTGCCTGTGTGTCAGTCCATTCTGACTTAGGTAACTTGTTGGTTTTCATAGGGATACCATTATTAATAGTGACTGTTGAAGTTCTTTGCGTATATCATCTATCTAGTTCCATTTATCTATCTAATTTCTAAATGAATATTGGCTATAAAATCGAGAACATATTCAAGCTTTACTACTACCAACGCTTTTATTTATTATAATTATTATAGAATCGTCGTTAGTAGATCCATCACTGAAAAATAAATGTACTTTAGATATGCAATATATATTAAGGGCAGTCAGGCGATTAAAACAGTAGTCCAATGTAGGGAAACGCAACGGTTTGTAAATAACGATGTGTTTGTGCATTGCTATAAATACATCATAACCACACAGTTACTTACTGAATAAATATTTTAAAAATCAGTTATCTACATTTACTTATTTTAATAGTCGCATGTGATGATCTAGCCAAAGTCTATACAAACAATATCGATAGTTGAACTATATTTATTTTTACATTCTTTACAAATGAAACTGACTGATACCAGCAATACTGAGACCGCCATGGTTTAATGCTTGTTCAATCATCGAAGGCGCCAATCCGCCTAAGCTGATAACAGGCATATCAGCCAACTGTGCCAATGATGACCATGACTGCCAACCAAGTGGTATGGTATCAGGATGCGTTTGGGTCGCTAATACAGGAGACAGGAGCATGCCGATGACTGGAGGTAAACCCTGCTCGATACGCGCGCTGGCAAGCTTGTTGACAGCATCAATACTGGCAGTATCATGGCAACTAACAATGAGTGGATAATTATTGAGCGAGTGATCAGCGAGCAACTGGCAAGTGAATGAATAGTTATCAGGCAGTAACGGTTCAGACGCTATAACGCCCTGAGTATTAGTAAGCCATTCCATTAATGCTGAATGTGTTAAGTGCCTAGCGACGATTGAATCGTTGGTTTTTTTGTGAGTAGCTTCTACTGATACTTCAGTGTCAGTGTCAGTGTCAGTGTCAGTGTCAGTGTCAGTGTCAGTGTATTGATAATCGCTGCTATACGGTAAAATTGCCAGAAGATCTGGACGTGCGTCCATTAGCTGCTTGGCTATAGACTCTGAACCATTGTGCTTCAAGCGAATATATGCCCAAGATTTTGGAGGTAGTTTTTCTTGATGATATTGTAGCCATGCTGTTTTTGGATCAGTATGCTGATGAAAATCAGCTAAAGGATAAGTGATTGCTATTTGTGTAGGTAGCTTCAACCATTCTAGAATAGTTTTGTTGGCAGCAGGCAACGGGTAGTCGCCTGCCAGTAGACGCGACTTATCTGCCCACGTTATTGCCTGCCCTTCTAGACCATACTCATGGCTCTTATACTGCTCGTACTGCTGCGCTGTCAGCTCAATCTTATAAACCTGCAAGCTGACTTGCTTATCACCATAATCATGGTGCAAACGCCCAAGCTTAACGATAGTATTATCATCAACTAAGATACCTGTCTCTTCAGCTACTTCTCGTTTTAGTGCCTGCTCTGCTGATTCAGTCGCCTCTATCTTGCCGCCTACAAACTCATAGCGATTGCCTTGATGCTGTGCTGCATCTCGGAACCCAAGCAAATATTGGTTTTGGTAATGTATAACTGCGACAGCCACATTGACGATGGTTACGTTTGTTATTGCTGACGGGCTGTTTGATTCGCTTGGCATGGCGTTGTCCTCTACTATTATGTCTGTTGATGATTTTTAATTATTTGGTTTGAATCGGCTGTATCAATGAAGTTGATTCAAGCATACGAGATTTTTGTGCATGCAAATGTGCGTACATAACTTTCGAACTTTATCGTTTGTGACGCTAATATTAGATAAGTTTACATAATAACTGCATTTTATTTTATCAATTGCTTGCAAATTCCTTTAATCTAAATGATAATTATTATCGTTAAAGTCAGTTACGATATAGCTAATTTACTAAGCCACTTACTATCAAAAGGAATTCACCATGAGCATGGTTATCTCTCGTTATTTAAACTGCCGTGAAAATCGTCTGCCGACTCTACAATCACAGCATCTATTTGCTTTGACCAAAGAAGTACGTATCGAACATGAGGGCGAAGAGTATCGACTACGCCTAACTCGTAACAACCGTTTGATCCTGACCAAATAGTTTAGTACCGTTTATTTGTACTTATAAAAAAACGCCTTCATTACAAGGCGTTTTTTGTTGGGTAGCAATTATTCAAATAGATTTAATTAACGTCAATAGTGAAATATCTGTCCTTTAGATACGTTATTAAAACTGCCAACTGTAGACGACATCCACGGCGTTTTCTGCCGCTGAACTCGCTTCTACGTAAATACGGCGAGTCAACTGATAGCGAACCGACAGACTGTTTTGAGCATTGAACACGCCCACTCCATAGCGGATATACAGATCAGGGGTCACGTAACCAGTGACGTTGACATTAGTATCTTCACTACTGCCTGAGGCATCGACCGTTAGACTCTGTAGGCCAAAAGCTTGGCCAATTTGGTTGGTTAGACCACGTGTCCCACTCAAGCCAAAGCTCAATCCAGCAGCGGCAAGATTATTGGTCACCTGAGACTTAAATCCTTGCTCACTGATTTGAGTGGCGCTCTTATTATCAATACGTCCTGTTACCAGAGCGTTCATTGCTTGTTGCTGGGTCAGTCCTGCATTATTGAAGACAGTGATGTTCGGACTCTCTGTACTGCCTTTCACACGTACGCCTACTGTTTTGCCAGTGATCGTTTTGACAGCTTCAATACTCAATATCGGCTTCATCACATCACCATTGAAGCGTACTTGACCATAATTAAGCTCTAAGTTCTGACCAAAGGCATTGATATTGGTACGGCGTGAGACCTGTACGACACCTGTTGCGCGCATGATACCTGTGCCGCTTTGTGTGATATTAATCGCACCTGCTAATGGAATAACGGCACCAAAACCGCGGAAATTAATATCATCACCCAAATCGACACCGATATCAGCGTTGATTGACCATGGTTTTGAGATGGCTAATACTTCATCAATGTTACCAATTAAACGACGGTCCAATACGACGGCATCTTCAGTTTGAGTGATGATGTCTTCACTGGCTTCTGGTGGACGTATGGTAGCTGAGGGTACGCTAATAGCGCCTTTGATATCGACATAGCGATCACTTGGGCGCACGATAATATCGATATCAGGATCAATCTCAGCCACTAATAATGGTGGCTGAGTGATCACTAAGCGCTCGCCAACGATACTTAATTTGGCCTGAAGCTTTTGCTGCCAGTTGACGGTACCAGACAATTCACCTTTACCATCACCGCTGTTGAACGTCCCATCGATAGTCGCTTGCGTACCGCGTATTTTTGCTTCGGCATTCACGTTGGTTAGATTGACTGGTAAGTCAAGCATCGCGACGCGGCCGTCAGAGAGTTTTACATCACCGTAGAACTGCGGCTTAGTCAAAGTACCTCCCAGTCCGCCTGCCATCGTGACATTACCTCTTAGGACACGCATACCCGGGAAGAAAGGCTTTAATATCGCTAAATCAAGCTCGTTGAGCACTAGGGCACCAGAGATTGGCTTAGGATCTTTGTAAGGATCAACGACAACCTCAGCATAGCCACGGGCACCGCGTCCTGTATTGATATCAGTACGCAGCTTAATACCTTCCGGCACAGACAAAGCTATAAGAGAAACGCGCTTATAAGGCAAGGTCATTGGCGTGCTATCGCCATCTTGAATCAGGCCGATTTTGCCATTGTCTGAGTATAGGGTTGTGTTTATGGTTGGTGGACGCCCCCGTTGCCAGCCGACAACGGCTTTACCGTTGATTTTGCCATGCCAATCAATATCTTTTGGTAAAAATACTGAAAATAGTGAGGTGTCTAAATTCTGCAGTGCCACATCGACTTCACCATTGGATGGTGAAGCGACCAGTTTTTGGCGCAGGCATAGCTTGCCCGTTTGGTCAGCCGCCTGCCAGCAATGCGCTGCTAACTGTACCTTTAGGTCTGTATTGTTGCCGTTTTGGTTATCAGGCAAGTTCACAATCAACTGTGCTGGCTGTAATTGGTTTAAGGTGGCGTATTTGGATTTGACGCGGCCTTTACCAATAACCCCTGACCAGCTGAGCTTATCTCTATCAAAGCCACCTTTGAGTCTGGCCCCAATATCTAACTTACTATTGGCGACGTTTAGATCGACTACATGAGATTTTTCAGTACCGTTAAATGATGCTTTTATACTATCGAAACTTTGTCCAGCAGCATCTAATCCCTCAGCAGTAACGATGAGCTGACTGGGACTATTGGCTAAGTTGACAAGCTTGCCGCGGATACGGCCCTGACGTAAGATAAACCCTGGTAGTGCAAGTCGTTCACCGACCAAGTCGATATAAATCGTTGGTAACGCCTGTCCTGTTGGCTGAGCCAATGTGGCGCCGCCAGTCACTTTTCCAGCAAGCTTATCAGACAATTGATCTAAACTTGTGATATTGATTTTGGTTTGCAGCTGTTTGGCATTGCCATTGGCAGTGACGTAGTTATCACCCCAGCGCAGCACTAGATTATCAGCGTTCAAACTATCCACTAAAGCATTTACTTGCTTATATTGTGCCTGTGCATCCTGTGCCTGCAGACGCTTAAAATAACTGGCCACATCTTTTGGCAAGCGCAGTTTTGCAGCCAAGCTACCTTTGGCACTGAGTGGTTGACCTTTTAGCATACCGCTCAAGTTTATTTGATTGATATTGATGGTCTGCTGCGTATCACCCCAGCGACCATCGGTATCGATAGTACCCGTGATCAGGCTTGGCGTGTCTTTTAGGAAATACCCAATGTTGAAACGATCCATGACTGCATTGATATCCCAGGCAATGCCTTGTCGCACATCGACTGTTCCTTCTGCATTGATACTACCTGCTGCCCCTACATGACGGAAGCGATTGATACGAATCAATTGACTATCGCCGCTGGCTTCAATATTAAGCTTACCTGCTGGCAATTGCTCAGCATCCAAAACCCCATCGAAGTTAATGGCAAAACGCTGCAATTTACCTGCGGCATTCGCATTGTTTTTAGCAGGAGTTTGCCACTCACCGCTGGTTTTTAGATTGCCTGTGATAATGGCTGGATTGTTGGGTAAAAAATACCCTACATTAAATTTGTCAAAGCGGCCGTCGACATTCCAGCCGATATTGTTCCGTAGATCTATGACGCCTTTTGCATTGACTGCACCAGCTTCACCGTTATAGTTTAACTTGCGAATACTGATTAGCTTTGGTGTACCAGCAGCATCAATTGAGAGACGACCTTTTGGTACATCTGCTGTATCGACCTGACCATCAAAGCGCGCGTCAAATACAGACAACTCACCACCCACGATATCAACACTGGCATCGCCACTACCTGTCAGCCCAATAGCACGGCCGTTCTGCGTGGCATCAAGCTGCGCCTGTAAGTCGGTATTGTTTAAAGTAATCACATGACGCTGACCACTTACACCGTTTTTGCTGATATTGAGCAATCGGCCACGAGCACTTAGGCGCCCTGTAAGACGCTCAAGTGGTAGGTCGCTACGGTATTTTTTAGGCAGTAGACCTTTGGTACTGGCGTCGATCTGCCATGTCAATGGGCGGTTACGGTTTGCAAGCTGGATCTGCCCAGTACCTGATAGATCACCCACGATACCATCGTAATTGAGTCGATTGATATCAATGACGTCACCTGCTTTACGTAAGCGCACGTCGTAGTTACCCTTAGGCGCAGCGTTGAGCTCATTAATAACTGCATTGGCATCGACTGATAAATTCGAGCCACGAACGATAACATCTGCCTGACCACGAGGACTGTCGATATTACCGATATTAGGGACATCGCGGCGGATCAGATTCTGCCACGTGGCATCGATATACCAAGGCGCCACCTGCTTAGATTTAGCAGAGGTTTTGCCGCGGACCATATTCGCATTGATATGTTCACCATCTCGCTGGCGTAAGTCAGCATCGATCTCTGTATTGCCCATAAGGTTCTGCTGCTGATAGCGTAGTGATAGTCTGCCATTCAGTGTTTGCGGGGCATAAGCTTTGAAATCAGCATAATCATTAGGGATAGCACGGCGAATATCAAAATTACGACCCGTTGCACGTATCGTGGCATCAAAGCCGTCGCTCCAGCCTAAAATACCTTGTAACGCCAGACGCCCCGCTGGGACATCAGCCTCCAAACGATCAATGCGCAATTGGCTATCGGCAATGACCGCGCGCCCTTGATAATGACCTGACGGAATGTCCTTTGCGGTCAGCTCGGTATTGATACGCAACCTTATTTCGGAGATAACCCCTGACGCCGTAGCCGTACCGCTTTGTAAACGGATATCTTGGCTGTCGGCATAAGGGATCAGAATATCATCCCATTGTAATGTTGCGTCAAACGGTGCGCCTGCATCTAACCCCTGCACCACAAAATCACCACTGACATCACTATCGTTGTAGCGACTACGCACCTTACCAACAGTACGTTTCAGTGTACCGGTCGCACTAATATTTAATGGGTCAATGTATGCTTTTTCAAGCGCACTGACTTCAGCTATCGCGCTCAGATCTAATGGATAGTCGCCTTGTAGATCAATCTCACCTTGTAGCGCACTTATTTTGACGATATCAGCATACTGCAAATCACCGCGGCCTACGGTCACGGTACTACCGACCCACGTCAGATCACGAGCTGTAATATTATTGATAACAACCGGATCTTTGGTAACTTGTCTATAAACGATTTTGTTAATTTTTGCTTGGTCAAAACGTAAATTAATGGGCAGTTTTAAGGTTTTATAATCGAACGGCTCACCCGTAGGTGGTTTTTTATTGATAATTTCGATGGTATTTATATCAGCATCACTCAGATGCACTTCTTTTGCAAATACTGCACGCCAGCCTATTTTGACATAGGCTTTGTCTACTAATATCTCAAGGTCTTCAGTTGCATCGACATCGATATCAGTTACCCAAATACCGTCACGCAAGTTACCGCGTCCATATTTAAAATCAATACCCGTCTCAGCACTGATTTTTTCTAAAATAAACTTGGTACCAGCATCGGTGCCTGCTGCATAAAAGAATATCGCAAACATAATCGCGAGTACGATAAGAATCAGTACCAGCAATTTGATGAGAAATGATAGCGGATACCAACGCTTGACTGCGCGGGCATCGCGCTGTGCTGGATCTTCATCTGGTGCGTGGTTAGGCGGGGTATTTTCTGTCAGCATGACACTCAACTACGTTAAAAAATGATGACCAGCGATCGGCGCGATGGGTAATAGATAAGACGGTTTAAACAATCTGATTGCACGTTTATAAAGCGAGCACTTACAATGGTGAGCCAATAAAGAAATGTAGGCGCACAGGAATACTTTCTTCTGTCACCCCTGCGGCGACATCGACGCGTACCATTCCAACAGGAGATGCCCAGCGAATACCGACACCAACGCCGACTTTTGTCTCAGTCTCAAAGTCTTTGTCATAGGCGTTACCAACATCGGTAAAGAACGCACCGCGAAAGCCTGGTCTGAACTCATAGTTATACTCTGCACTACCGACCGCCAATACTTGACCACCTGTCAGATAACCATTTTCTAGCGGTGACAGGCTCTCGTAATCATAGCCGCGGATGCTCTGATCACCACCTGCAAAAAAGCGCAGCTTATAAGGAACATCATAAAAATCATCCGCCCAAATATAACCACCATTCACGCTACCTAGCACTTGGTGTTTGTTGTCGTCACCGAAACTATAGATACCGCTGACACCAGCACGAACGATTGCCAAATCCGTATCACTTAGTGCTTTATCAGCACCTGCTTCAATCGAGTAATACTGACGTATACCGCGCGTCGGGTTAGTAGCACTATCCGTATCAGTCTTGTTCATACCATAGCCAAATAGCAACGCTTGCTGCTTAGGGCTGGACGAGGTAAAGCGTATCGGCAAGTCGTCAAGCGCTGCTCCATCAACACCCGTCTCAAGCTCATCTAAACGATAGCGCACAGAGTAGCTGCGATTCCAGCCATTATCACTACGGATATTACGTGCTAGCGCTGCTTTTAGCGTTTTGGTAGACAGATCAAAGTTACCTTCACCTTGGTCAATGACTTCTTCTTCATAAGTAAGACGTGCGTCCAACTTATCATTGAGTGGATGATTCCAAGGGCGACTGGCATAGACCGCGACGTTTTTGCTGATTCTTGAGACCTCAGTCTCTGCACCTGCTTGATAACCTTGACGGTTCAGCAAGTTGTAATCTATCTTTGCCGTCGCTCGAACCCCTGTATCCGTACCATAACCCAAACCAACTTGAGCGTCACGGGGCTTATCAGCAGCTACAAAAACATATAGCGGTATTTTTTTGCTCGTCGCAACGTCTTGCGGCGTTTTGCGTCCCGCTAATGTCGGAGGAACGAAGTTTTCGTCGGCCAATATACTTTCTTCGTCAGGGAATATCTTTTGCGCCACGTTACTGATTGAGTCACTGATTTTTCCTAATAGATTATCAGCTTCTTGGTCTTTTTCATCTAGCACACGATCATTTGGTAGGCGGCTTAAGCGCTCTGCTTTTTGTCTTATTGCTTGTAGTTTATCGAGCGTCGCTTCATCAGCTTCAAATTCGATGGCAGCGATATCAGCTTCGTTGACCATCTCCCCGCTGTTGGCAGTCGATGCGCTGTCACCTTCACCGCCAATATCGCTATTGTCGTTGAGAGTATCTTCTCTATTAGTCAGGCTAGCAAACCCATTACCATTGGCAGCATCTAAAATACTGTCGTCATTGACATCATCATCTAATGTACCATCGCTATTGGTAGGCGTGTTGTCAAACGCCAATGTACTCGCTTGACTACTATCATCAGGTGGCAGTATGGACTCGACATTGACAGTATTAAAGTAACGGGTCGCTGATAAGTCATTACTGAACTTTGTCACTGATGGGCGATAAAACGGGTCGCCTGGTGTGAATTCGTACAGTTGCTGCAGTAATGACAACTCTACTGGTAGTTTGTCAGGGTCTTGTGTCAGCGTGTTGGTCTTTTTGTCATATGTAAAGAAAACCACATCATCAAACTCATAGCGGTCACCTGTGTTGTATACCAACGAGACATCAGCTTTGTTGTCTGGCAAGATAATATCGACAGATTTGTTCAACCAATACTGATCAAAATATCCGTAGGTATTACTCAAAGACTCAAGCGCAGCTTTGCTACTCTTGTACACACGGTGGTTGAAGATATCACCTTCTTGGGGTGGCAGCTCTGTTTTGAGCGCAACAAACTCTTCTTGCTCGCCACCTTCACCGCGAATCTCAACAATACGGCTGTCTACAAGTACAGGCTCGCCCAGCGCCTCAATAACAACGTTGACTGTATCGCGATCAGGCTGGCTCAAACGTAGGGTAACATCATAGTAGCCGACCGCTTTTGCCGCATCTAGTGCCGTCTCACGCAAGCGTGGCAATGCTGCTGTAAAATCAATAACCGACTGTACCGACGTATCATCAAGTGTAGCTTTGATGTTTTTTATCGGTTGAATATCGTTATCAGCCTCGACAAGTACAGCCTCACCATTAGGGGCATCTTCAGCTGACAGTTGCTCTAGATAGACAGTGGTCTCTACATTCGGCAGCGCCATCACGCCGCCGTTGAAAAAGCGATTATAGAGACGCTTAACAATATTGCCTCTGTTGCGAGCACGTGGCTTTGGTTTATCGGCTTGTTCGATACTTTGATTTACCGCTTGGGTATTGCTTTCGTAATCGGGTAAATAATCATCAGGATTGATAATTTCTGCAGGCGTACTGCCTTGATCTGATGTATCGCTGTTGCCCGCTATTATCTCATTATTGATATTATTTGCTGTATTGACACGTCCGCTACTTACAGAATCACTGACATCAATAGGACGTGCCATGATCTCAGCAGTAGCTGCCCGTTCCTCTATCGTCTCCCCTGTACCTAAGGTATCAAGATTGCTAGGTGTGGGTAGATTGGTCGCATCCAGATCAATATCCAAGCCTATAGGCGGTGTTGTATCATCTAACGTGGCGATTGGCGCATCAAAGGCACTGTCGCCACTGATATTATTTATGTTGTCAATATCTTGAGCGTTTTGCAAGTCCAGCATCGCAAGCTCACGATCGATCTGCTCAGGCGTCATCATCTGATAGCCTTGCTGCTGTACGGCCGTTGCCTGCTGCAACAAATCATCATTAAAGAGGTTCGAATTTCGAAGGGTGTTGTTTTGGGAGCTGCTACTTTGAACATTGCTACTTTGAACACTGCTATTTTGAGTGGACGACTGATTAGCACCAGAGGTTTGGTTACCTAAGGTTTGTTCGTTATAGTCATCTAAGACCGACTGATCGATGATGCCTTGTTCTACGGCTTTTTTTAGACGCAACGCATCCAAGGCAGCATTTAGCTGGGTATCATCGTCTGATAGCGTAGCTGATTGATTGTCAGCAGCTTGGTTACTAACCATCTGATTGCTGGTAAATTGGTTTGTAACCCCTGTGCTACTGGTTGTTTCCGCCAATGCTACAGGGGCAATACTGACTAGACTGGTTGCTAGCGCAGTACAAAGTGCTGAGCGCTTAAAATACATACGCGGCGCGGTGACATAGACGCTTTGAATACTGGTGTTGCTTTGAATACTCACCCTATCACGCTGCTTTGTGGTTGTGTTGCGTGCTCGAGTTAAAGGGTGCTGTGTCATATTTGTGTCCTATCGCCTCACACGGCGCACTTTTATTAACGATAGCTATCGCTAAGTCTGACCGGTGAATAAGCTTATCGCAGTTTGCTGAATGAATGGTTGACTACTTTGCTCTCAATGATGGACGTTACCAATGCAAACGGTAGCACTAGAACCATGACACCATACAGACAGTTTTGATTGATAGCAGGTCGTCAACTTTACCGTCGCTCTCACCTTTTAATACAACCATATAAAATTTATAAATCATAACTTAGTTAATTATGAAATCATAGCGCAGGTTACATGTATTTTTACCTAAGCCTTGCTATTATACGGCTTAATATTCATAAAACCTATGCTATATTTTGATAAGTTTTTGATAATACTGACGATTACCATAATACTATAAGCTATATTCAGGGCTTTTTCTTACTTTATTAGCCGCGTCTCATCTGTAGGAACGTTCATGTCCAATCAGTTTCAGTTGTTCAAGCGCCGCCGTTTTAGCGCCATGTTTTTCACGCAGTTTTTGGGCGCGTTTAATGACAATATATTCAAACAAGCGCTCATATTGGTTCTTACCTATACCGCTGCCAGTCAGTTGGGTGTAGAAGTCAGTATTTTAAATAATTTGGCGGCAATGCTATTTATTCTGCCTTACTTTTTGTTTTCGGCATTGGCAGGACAGATTGCTGATAAGTATGAAAAATCAAAGCTCACACGATTTATCAAAATGCTTGAGCTGGTCATTATGGCAATCGCTGCGGTTGGCTTTGTCTTTGAGTGGTATGCGCTCTTATTTGTCGCCTTGTTTTTGATGGGGACGCACTCGACCTTCTTTGGACCGATTAAGTACGCGTATCTGCCCCAAGCTATGAAAGAAGATGAGCTGGTCGGTGCTAATGGTCTGTTTCAGATGGGTACGTCCTTGGCTATTCTTGTAGGTATGATCGTCGCTGGTATATTGACTCAGCTATCACAATCGTTGTATTGGATCAGTGCCACGGTATTAGTTGTCGCTGTATTAGGCTATCTAGCGGCTCGTTATATTCCTAATATGCCAGCCATGCAGCCGGACCTCAAGGTCAACTGGAATATCATCACTACCAGTTTGTCCACGGTACGCTACTTATATTCGCTGCCGTTTTTATTCTTTGTCATTCTTGGCAACAGTTGGTTCTGGTTCTATGGGGCGACCTTTTTGACCCAAGTACCAGAATTTAGCAAGGTGATTTTGCACGGTGATGAGTCAGTCGTTATCTTTTTATTGACGCTGTTTTCGGTCGGGGTATCGATCGGATCACTATTATGCAAATCGTTGACCAAAAATCAAGTGAGCTTACGCTTGCTGCCGTTCGGTATTGCTGGATTGAGTATCTTTGCTATTGATTTGTACTTTTCCCTATCCAGCTTAAACATAAACGTGAATAATGATGTATTGCTCGGTATTGGTGATTTGTTTGGTACGAGTGGTAGCTGGCGCGTTTTTGCTGATTTGTTCTTTTTGGGATTCAGTGGTGGTTTATATATTGTGCCTTTATATGCCTCTATGCAGGCCTATGCCCCTAAAAGCCATCGCGCACGTATTGTAGGTGCTAATAACATCTTTAATGCGATATTTATGGTGACATCAGCGATTTTTGCGATTGTTATCTTAAACTCACTAGGACTAAGTCTACCGCAGCTATTCTTGGTAACTGGTGTGCTCAATATTGCCTTTGGTACTTTTTTATACATTAAATTGAACAAGCATATCAAACATGCCGTCATTCAAACCAATGACGAGATAACCCCATAAGAGTGATCTTATAAAAAACAGTCCTATGAACAGGCAATATTGAACTTGGTTGGCTATAGCAATTGATAGTGCTCAAGATCATAATATTGATGCCGATAATTTGGATTGTTTGCTATAGTAATGTGCATAAAAGCTGTGTATAGGATTATTGCCTGAGAGCAGTCGCTAGTCTTATTTTATTGATAGAATTTAACGCCATCAGGAGTGAACCATGGCCCTGCGTCCCTTATCCAAAGTCGACCAATTACTACTTGGGGTCGACAAAGCATTACGAGCTGTCGTGCCAAACTCAAACCCTAGTGCGCGCCCGTTACCGGTGAGCAGTGATGAGATTCCTGAGCTGACCATCACTGAGGCGCGTCATGTCGCAGGATTGATGCGTATCAACCATACTGGTGAGGTCTGTGCGCAAGGTCTATACCACGGGCAGGCGTTTGCAGCCAAAGACACAGATGTAAAACAAGCCATGCAAGAGTCTGCTGAAGAAGAAGTCGATCATTTGGTCTGGTGCGAAACGCGCTTAAACGAGCTCGGTAGCCATGCTAGTGTCTTTACACCGCTTTGGTATGGCATGTCTTTTGGGCTGGGTGCAGTCGCAGGGGCGATCTCAAATGAGTTTAGTCTGGGGTTTGTCGCGGAGACAGAAGCGCAGGTCAGCGAGCATCTCCAAGACCATATTAATCAGTTACCACAACATGATCAGCGCTCAAGAGAGATACTGGCACAAATGGATATCGAGGAGCTGCATCATCGCGAATTGGCTCTAGCGAGTGGCGGCGCTGCATTGTCACCACCTGTCCGCCAGACCATGCGCTGGATGGCCAATCGTATGAAAGCCACCGCTTATCATTTGTAGGTATTTGTAGATGAAGGCATCGTTGTTTTTATCACTAGTAAGGCGCGTACTGTTGAGCGTATCCAATACTAGCGATTAACAATCCTACCACAGATAGCGTAAAGCTTAATTTGCTAGGGTATTAAAAATTTGTACGATTTGGTAGTGACGATATATCCCGATGATCAACCGGCCAATGAATAAATAACGACTAAATAAATTAAACAAGGTAATGATTTCTATGAAAGCTATCTACTCTAATAATACTGCTGCCAAGTCACCGAACAAGTCACCGAAGCTTGCAACTTTGACCGCCCTAGCTGCAGCCTGTACGATGATGCTATCAGCACCTGTACATGCTGCAGAAGCTGATGCTACAGCTACTTCGGTACCCAGTGCTGTAGACTCGAGCAAGCGTGTGATTCGTCTGGCAAGGCCAGGTGCAGCGGCCAATACCGCTCAAGGTACAACAGAAGCTACTCCTTCTAATGGCACTCAGTCAGTTGGTACTCAGACAATGATGCCGTCAACCAACGCTCAGCCTAACCGTACTCCTTTGAGCACGGCACAGGCAGCACAGATGATGCAGTCAAGCAATACTCAACCAAATCGTGTACCTGTCAGCGCCGCTCAGCCACCAGCATCACAAATGATGAGTCCAGCTAATGCTCCCGTGATCAGCGGCACCACTCGCGTCTATGAGCCTGGTCCAATGTCTGCTGCCGGTATTGATCTTCGTAGCGGTCAGTTGCCAAATATTCCAACACCGCGAGTACAGCTTTCAGATATGAGCTTTGTTAAGACCGTACTGATTCCACAGCAAACAGGTCTAGGTACTGATAAACTTGACGTCAGCTTACTTGATGATTTCATCGCAGATGTATCGCCCAATGCTCGTCACTATCCACCAAACTTCCCTAACCGCACTCAGCGCCATTACACTCGCGAAAAAATCAAAGTCTTGACTGACTGGATCGAGCCATATGCCAAATCACCAAATGCCTCTTATGACGTCTTGCTCCGTGCAGCCAAACTAAATGGTATGGGTCGAAATCTAGATCTAGGCTCAGACTATACGGTGCGCGGCGGACAGTATGTCGACCGTGCTATCAAAATTCAGCCAAATAGCGGCGAAGCTAATTTCTTGTACGGTATGATGCTATCAGAAGGTGGCGGATTTAAGGAAGGTCAAAAGTATCTAGAGAAAGCGGTTTCTGTTGGCTATACCGAAGCTGAACAAAGCTTGGCGCAATCAGACCTACTCAGTGATCGCCGTGCTAATGCATTAGAGCGCTTACGTCGCCTTGAGGGACAATACCCTAACAATACGGTTATCCCTCAACAAATCAAACTCGTTGAAGAAGGTAAGTTCTACATTTGGGATATTCCAGCACCTGACATCAATGTCAAACCCGGTGCGTAGATTGAGTCTGCAGGTTTATGGCTAAAATGAGTAAACAACAGCACTAGCCTGGCACAATAGCTCCAAACAAAAAAGCGCCTTTGTTCTATTAATATAACCATTAATACAAACACAGGCGCTTTTTTGTGTCTGTTACAATAATAATTATAGCGCTCTAGTGGTTACTTCAGCTTATTCAGGCAAATACTCTCATTTTGAAGCTTACCGCTTAGTCATAGCACCTCAAATAACATAGTCTAATGTCACAAGTTGCGCTACACTCATTATAGTCAAAAGTATTTTAATTAATCTCTTCTCAAAACTACCCTTTTACTGGACTGACCTATGACTCCTGTTAGCCCTAGCAAGCATACGATGATATCCACCAATAAAAAAACGCCGTTTGTTACTTCAGTCGTATTATTGGTAGCGGCTACCCTACTACCAGCATGTAGTGTCGTCTCGGTAGAAAGACAAGCATCAGCCAAGACCATCTCAGCACAGCGCGGTAACATCGTCACTGATAATGAGCTGAGCAGCGATACTGCATCTGCCTTGTTATCTGCAGGTCTAAATGAACAAGCCTGCTTGCAGCAATTTGAGTTGTGTTTGACCCAGCTTACTGACAGTATTTTAAATAAGCACTACCGACCTGCACTGGCTATTTTTGCAGAATTGCACTACGCAAAAGCGCGCCAGCTCGCTGATTCACAAAACTGTCGTAATGCCCTTGCTCGCCCGCCACTTGACCCCTATTATGCCAACGCGCCTTTGAGCGACGCTGATGCGAAAAAACAGCAAGACGCAACCAATCTATGTCTCAATAGCTATCAGGAACGACTATTTGACGCCGTAAAATCTAGCTATACCTATTTATTTTATGACAGCTTGACCCATGACTTTGAGGGTGCCGATAAGAGTTACAGCAGTGCCCACGCACAGACTCGCATCCCAACTGACAACGATATTCAGACCCAAGATATCTACAATGCTGCCAGCAATGATGTCATCACTCAACTTTATCGATCGACAGAAGACGCCGATAAGTTGATGAATGACACAAAGGTAGAATACCTGCCCATCCCTGCTGCTAAACGCGATAGTAGCGAGCAAGCAGCCATTGCCAATCGCGCACCGCTACAAGGCAAAGCGGTTGATCAGATCAAGGTCATGAATGTACAAGTAGATGGCTATAACCTTGGTATTTATTTGCCAAATGAAAACAACTATCTGCAAAATGCTCATAAGCAAGACTCTGCACTAGCAGATTTAGTCTCCACTTATGAGCTGCGTTTGTCTGGACTCAACTCTGTCAGTAAACGCCCAGGTTTGGGCATCAGCTTGGTTGCTTCATTGGACGATCGTTATACCACGACGATTCGTCAGTTGCTCACGTCATCTCTATCAGGTCGATTAGCCGATGATGATAAGAATAAAACAGAGAGTGAACCAAGCACTCGCATTTACCCTACAGGTCACCTACTGCTAACAGGCCTGATAAAACCAAGCGGTGATAGCGTATTGGATGTGCTGGGTAGCCGTCAGCTCGACGTTCATTTGTACAACCCTTACCAGACCGAAACTGTCAACGTCCTCAACGATAACTACCCTTTGGCTGCCAACTTTTCAGCAGGCTACGGTATGTGGCTGGCAGAAAACCAATTGGATAGTGTCGGCTACCTGAACTTGATCACGCGTCAGCCGGAGGCAAGACTGCCTAAACTCTTTATGCTTGAGCCTTATGATCCTGATAAGCGTGTCATCATTATGCTGCATGGTCTGGCCTCGAGTCCGGCAACATGGGTTAATCTGACCAACGATATTCTTAATGACGACAAACTGCGTGACAACTACCAAGTTTGGCAGATATTTTATCCAACCAACTTACCTATTTTAGAAAACCGCTATCAAATTCAACAGTTAATCAATAGTACTTATGAGCAGACGGATCCCAATGGGCAAAACCGCGCCAGTCAGAACAGTCTGATTATCAGCCACAGTATGGGAGCACTCATTGCCAGAATGATGCTATCTGATGATGATTTGGTTGATGACTTAGACAGACTAGATGACCAAGAGGTGCTGTCCAATAGCGAAAAACGACAAATTCGTGATGCACTCAAAGCCTCTTTCGGTGAAAAAGAACTCAAAAAAAGGTTTGAGCTACAATCACTGCCACAGGTCGACACCGCTGTGTTTCTGTCCGCACCCTTTCGAGGTACTGACTATGCAGACCGCTGGTTCACGCGTGCACTGCGCCGCATTGTCTATTTGCCAGTTGGGTTGGCGAAAACCGTCACTGATAACTTAGCCACCATTGCGACACAAGGCGATCTGGCGCAAAACCCATTAGGGGCCTTGTATTTACAAAACGGTGCCAGTCAGTTAAGTAACAAATCCTCCTTTATCGAACTGACCAAAGACCTGACGATTAATGACCGTGTGACCTATCATTCGATTATTGCCAATAATGATGCCGACATTACCCAAGGGCTAGCACAAACACAGCCAGAAGGTGTCAAAGTCGACCTATCTCAAGCGACAGAAAAAAATATCGAAGACGAGAATGCTAGTGTTAGCGTGACAGAAAACACATCAAATCAGTCAGATAAGCCAACAGTCGCAGCGGTGACTGTCAATGATGACATTAGCCAAGCACTGACTGAACGCCTGTCAGATGGTATCGTCCCTTATACTAGCGCGCACTTAGATGGCGCTGCTTCTGAAACTGTTATCAGCGGTGGTCATAGTATCCAAACCAATCCACAGACTATTTTGACGTTACGAAGAATACTTCATAAACAGTTACAAGAATGATGTATGTTTTTGTTATCTATGGGTATCTGGTAGCGTAGATCACCACACAAAAACAGAGACAGCAGCTTTCTTAAACGATATGGCTAATTTTTAAGCTGTTGTTTTTTATAAAATTAATATTATTTTTCAAGGGCGATTAGCAGTTATTTCGATGACTGTTAGGTACGTGACTGGCTACCTACTCGGGTTGCGTGACTATCTAGGGAAGCGCATAATATATCTATAGCACATGACTGTAATATATGAATTTATAGGGACATAAATTATTCAATCCAGCTAAACCGTGACTCGCAAGCTTAGCCACAATTTATGCCTAATGTTGCTAAAGTTTGTATCACCAAAAGCCATTGCCCGTAATCATTGTCACCTTGATCTATGTACAGTTACGGACAGTTACTTGAGCGTTGTACGGAAGCCAGCGCTATTCAGCTAACAGATGAGAGTAACCGTTTATGTTCGCTACATTTATGATAGACCAGCTCGATGCGCTGATGCTCGCACGCATTCAGTTTGCTTTTGTTATCTCGTTTCATATTGTCTTTCCTGCCTTCTCTATCGGACTTGCCAGCTGGCTTGCAGTGCTTGAATTTCGCTGGTTGAGAACTGGTAATCCTATTTATGCTGAAGTTTACAAGCATTGGGTCAAGATATTTGCCGTCGTTTTCGGTCTGGGTGTGGTATCTGGCGTGGTGATGTCTTACCAGTTCGGTACCAACTGGGCTGTCTTCTCTGACAAGGCAGGTAACGTTTTAGGCCCACTACTCGCCTATGAAGTATTGACCGCATTTTTCTTAGAAGCTTCTTTTTTGGGTATCATGCTATTTGGCTGGGGACGTGTCAGCAAGCGCATGCACTTTGCCTCGACTGCCATTGTCGCCATCGGTACGCTAATCTCGGGATTTTGGATCCTGTCTGCCAACAGCTTTATGCAAACCCCTCAAGGTTTTATGATGGGTGCAGACGGTCTACTTTATCCAACCGACTGGCTTGAGATCATTTTCAATCCTTCGTTCCCTTACCGCTACGCCCATATGATGACTGCAGCATTCTTGACGACTGCCTTTGTTATCGGTGGTATTGGTGCTTACTATATCCAATCCAAAAAACACGCCGATCACCGTGAGCATGGTCGCGTGATGCTTGGTATGGCGATGATCATGGCTATCTTTGTCGCGCCAGCGCAGGTGTTGATTGGAGATGAACATGGTCTAAATACGCTTGAGCATCAACCAGCCAAAGTGGCTGCAATGGAGGGTATCTGGGAAGATGAGCGCGGTGCCGCTCTACGACTATTTGCGATTCCTGATCAAGAAAACCAGACCAATAAATATGAAGTAAAAATTCCTTATGTGACTGGTTTGATTCTTACCCATTCATTGGATGGTGAAGTCAAAGGTCTGAAGAACTGGGCCCCTGAAGATCAGCCACCGGTCATCATTGTGTTCTGGGCGTTTCGTATCATGGTTGGTATCGGTATGCTTATGGTACTGGTTGGCTTATTTAGTCTCTACAAATACTTTAAGAAACAACAATTCAATTCTGATAGCGTGTGGTTCCACCGTGCGTGGATGATGATGACCCCGCTTGGCTTTATTGCTCTATTGTCCGGTTGGTTCGTGACTGAAACAGGACGTCAGCCTTGGACAGTATATGGGGTGATTCGTACTGCTGAAAGTATGTCTCCTCTTGCAGCGCAGCAAGTGGCTACGACACTCATTGGCTTCATTGTGCTCTATATATTTGTTTTTGGTGCCGGTAGTTTTTATATCTTACGCTTGATTGCTCAAGGTCCTAAGCCTTATACAGATCCTGCTGAAGACAACTTTTATGAGCACTCAGTAACAGAAAGCCAAGGTCGCGCATTGAGTGGCGATAGCAATCCTGCCAAAAATACTGAAGAGGACTTAGATGCGCCTGCAGATGATGTCGATGATGGAGGATTACGCTAATGTTTAACTTCGGTGATGTATTAGACTTACCTCTCATTTGGGGCGGATTGATTGCTTTATCTGTCTTTATCTATGTGCTGCTTGATGGGTTTGATTTGGGCTGCGGAATTTTGTTCCCATTTGCAGGCTCAGACAAAAACCGCAGTCGTATGATGAATTCTATCGCCCCTTTTTGGGATGGTAACGAGACATGGTTAGTATTAGGCGGCGGCGGTCTATTTGCCGCATTCCCTGTTGCTTACGGTATTATCATGACAGGTCTCTACCTGCCTGTGACTGCCATGCTTTTCGGTCTTATCATGCGCGGGGTGGCGTTTGAGTTTCGTTTCAAGTCATCGTCGCGTCGACATGTATGGGACACTTTCTTTTTTGTAGGCTCAGTCGTTGCTACCTTTTCTCAGGGCATTATGCTTGGGGCGTTGGTGCAAGGGCTAGAGGCCAGCAACCGTCTCTATACGGGTGGTCCGTTTGATTGGTTTACGCCTTTCTCGATCGTTTGCGGATTTGCCATGATTATTGGTTATGCCTTACTTGGCTCGACGTGGCTTATCATAAAAACAGAACATACTCTACAAGTATGGGCGCGTAGAGTCTCAGGCTGGATGCTGAGCGCCTTAGTGGTAGCGATGATTGTTGTCACCGCGTTTATGTACTTCTCGGACATTGATGCGTTAGAAGGATGGTTTGGTTTTCCAGAGCTGCTATATCTTGCCCCTATGCCTGTCATTGCTGTGATTTTGTTCTTTGTCATGCGTAAAGACTTGAAGACCGAACGTGAATATCGTCCGTTTTTATTGACAGTTGCGCTATTTCTGATGGGTTATATTGGTGTTTGTTTTGCGCTATTCCCGTATATCGTACCGTATCAGATGACGATTTATGAGGCAGCGGCGGCGGATACTTCGCTATCATTTATGCTTATTGGCGCGGTTATCATGCTACCGATTATCTTGAGCTATACCGCTTTTGCTTACTATACGTTCAAGGGTAAATCTGATCATAATCCGATGTACTGATCGCTAATAGTGATAAGTAACGGATCAGCTAGAAACGGTGGCTATTACTGTTGATAGTCGATAGCCACTGTTCATACGCTAATCAGGAGAAAGATATGAAAAAGCTCAGTAAAAAACAATCTCAATGGTTATGGTTTATTGGTCTATATACAGCAGGGTTTTTAGTTGTGTTTACGATTGCACAGCTCATTAAACTTGCTATGGGTGTTTAATAAACAACATCTGGGACTATAGCTACTGACATTGAAGATAAATGTCGAAACCCATAAAAAAGCAGCGTTGATGATTCAACGCTGCTTTTTTGTGAGTTTTTGCTAAATTAGCTAGTCTGCTCTACCTTGGTGACTCTCCATATCATTTTGTTCAACAAAGTCATTTACTTGTGTCAGACGCTCAGGGGTGCCCACGTCTATCCAGTTATCCGTAATCACTTCAGCAGTAATCTGAAACTTAATCATCGCCTGCTTGAGCAGCGGCGCCAATGCAGCAGGCTGCCCTGGTACTAATCCCTCGACCAATGCGGGTGACATCACACTAATACCTGCAAAGGTATATTTGTCTGCGTCGCCAACCGGGTGCTCACTAGCCAGACCATTATTGATCGCAAAATCGCCACCATTGTTGTGCTCTGGGTTATCAATGAGTAGCAAATGCGCGCGCTGGTCGGCGCTCAGCACATAGTCTTGTAACTGAGCGAAATTGTAGGTCGTCCAAACATCAGAGTTGACCAAAATAAACGGCTCATCTCGCAGCTTTCCTGATTGTAGCGCTTGAAAAATACCACCTGCCGTCTCTAACGGCTCATCGTCCTCTACTGACCAATGCAGCGTGACTCCGTATTGCGACCCATCACCTAAGCTATCCATAAGTTTGTCAGCCAACCAGGAGGCATTGATTGTAATGTCAGTAATACCTGCTGCCTGTAATGCTTTGATGTGCCACACAATAAGCGGCTGACCACCGACCTCGACCAAGGGCTTTGGCGTCTCTAATGTTAATGGACGCAAACGTGTGCCCTTGCCAGCAGCCAAAATCATTGCTTGCGTAATATTAGACGTAGATGTCGACATGTACGCTCCTTTTTATATTATTATTTGAGTACTCGTTATTTAAGTACTCGTTATTTAAGTACTCATTGTTTCAGTGCTGAGTTTGACTGATAATTATTGTAGCGACTCATCCTAAGAACGTGAAAGTGACGTAAATTTGTCCTGATATGCAGGCAAGATCGTCTCTTGTAGCCATTGATTGAACGGTCGAACGGCAAGCGCGATGTCGTCACTTCCTTGTTTAGCCAACCAGTTTAATTCAATAATTAGATCACGCATGACCTTGGGAATATCCGCTAGATAGCGATCTTTGCCATCACGCTCAGATAATCGAATAAAAATACCCAGCACCTTTAGATGACGCTGTACACCCATGACGTTCACATCGTTTTCAAGCTGTGACGCAGTGTCTGCTGTAGAGAGTGATTTTTGCTGTTGTAACTGCCAAAAGTCGTTAATCCATGTAGACACTTGACTCTCTGGCCATTCGACATAGGCATCGCGTACTAGCGACACCAAATCATACGTGTAAGAGCCGATCACGGCGTCTTGAAAATCAATCACACCCAAACGTGATGTGTCCGCTTGGTCTTGCATCAGGTTGCGGCTATGATAGTCACGATGGACAACTACTTGTGGTTGCAACAAGATTGCATTTATCAATGCGGTTTTCAAATTCTCCCATACCGTCTCGTTTAGATCGACCCCGATATAAGGTATAAACCATTCGCTAAATAGGTTCATCTCACGATCCAGTAGCGCTGTATCATAATCTGGCAGCTGGTGCTCAGATTTTGCAGCCTCAACGGGTACCGTTTGCAGCGCTACTAGTGTCTGCATTGCCAGTTGATAATAGTCGTTGATTTGCGCTGGCGCTGCGTCTGTGAGCAGATGCGCAAATTCTGTAGCACCAAAATCTTGTAGTACCAAAAACCCTTTTTCCAAATTTTGCGCGACGAGCGTCGGTACATTGATGGCAGGCGACATGAGTTTGGCAACATTGATAAACTGACGCATAGCATCTTGTTCATCAGCAGAGTCCATAACAATGTAACGCGTACTTTCTGACTTATTAGCTTCTAATAGTTGAATGCGATGATAGCGACGCGCGCTCGCATCACCTGGCAAACTCTCCAAATTAAAAGCTTTGTCTGTAAATACTTGCTGCAGCCACTGCTCTAGTTGTTGTTTGCGATTATCGTTATTGTTATCGATCATGTCAGGCTCTATAGTCATTTTATCAGTCATAATGGGTGTCGTTGGTTAAATATAAATCATAAATAATTAAAGTAGTGATAAGTCAGGCAAATACTTGCTAAAATAGCCCTGTCCTGGGCCGCAACATCAGCGCCAGTAGACGTATAAAGATATTACTCAGTATTTGATGCTCAACTGAACGCTCTATCTCGTTCACAATCAGCTTGCTTATATTATAAATTTTGGTAAATAGTGTAGCTGATTTGGTTTTTTTTGACTATGATTAGTCGTCATTATATGTAAATAGCCAAACTCTTGAGACGACGCTACCAATAAGTGATCTTTTAGCCACTTGTTGACAGTGATGTGTTGTCGAACAGTATGGCTATGCAATTCAGTATCGCAATCCAATAGGCTCTGCAATCATAGGTGTGCCCTTGTTATATTCTCCGCTTTACCAAAGCATTCGTTTGATCTTATTTGGTGCCTTAGGCTTTTCTAGTCTATCTGTCAGTGCAGCTATCAACGATGCTGACACCCAGTCAACTGAGCCATCAATGAGCAGTGCGAACAGCTACGCCTCTGACGACTCAGACGTTGACTCAGAGCTAAGCATCACAGCAATTAATGAAGCCGATGATACGTCATCTCTACAACCCGTAGATACAGTGGACAGTGCTCCAAAAATCAATGACACACGGGCCAGCACGACTATTACACCTAACCGCACAGTAACAGATAACCAACAGCTCGATACTAGTGATGAGAGCATTCAAGCCAGCCTCACGCGTTTGGCAGAATTTTATGAGCTCACGCCAGAAACAGACACTTCTGCCTTAAACACTTCTACCTTAGATAATGTCGATGAGGTAACGATCGTCGAATCAGAGGATACCCAAAGCACCTTAGCACCAGCAGCCCAAACCATTCCAAAAGTCGGTAAAGACTTACGGCTACTTCCAAGTGCGGTAGATAGCGCGCAGCGCTGTGAAGGTCAATGGGTCTATCCACAAAGCAACCCTAATTACCAGCGTGCTGTGAATGAAGCTGGTGCTGATGTAGATAGCGTACCGAATAACCAAGCGCCCCTGTTTACAGAGTCAGACTATGGTTATTACAACAATATTAACTATGCTGAGCTGTCAGGCAATGTCAAAGTCGATCAAGGCACCCAGCACATTGAAGCAGAAAAGGTCGTTATTGACTTGAGTAACGGCGTTGCCGCTGCACAAGGCAAGGTTATGTTTACTGATCAGGCAACTGGAAAATCAGTCAAAAGTACGCCAAACCGCTCTCAAACGAGCCTAAATGATAAAGCGAGGCAAGGCGGTCTGATTGGAGTCGCAGATAGCCTGAACTATAATACAGAAACTGGACAATCAACGGCCAATGATGTGGCCTTTGCTAGTGTCGAGTTACAAGCACATGGTTATGCTAAGCGCTTGAACAAACCCAACGATAGTGAGTACGAGTTGGACGAGGTGATGTTTAGTACCTGTCCGCCTACCAATCGTAAATGGCAGTTCGATGCAAAAAGTATCGATCTAAATACCGATACTGGACGCGGTGAAGCTTACGACACTACCTTTCGTATTGCTGACGTACCTGTATTTTATCTCCCCTACTTTAATTTTCCGATAGACAGCCGGCGTAGCAGTGGGTTTTTGTTACCTAGTGCTAGCGTGAGTAGCGAAAGCGGTGTCGAGCTTGATGTGCCTTATTATTTTAATCTAGCACCCAATTATGACGCCACGCTCAACACTCAAATATATACCAACCGCAACCCTATGTTGTCAGGCGAGTTTCGCTACTTGACCGAAAATTATGGTGAAGGGATCGTTAGCGGCTCTTACTTGCCTAACGACAAAGAATTCAATGATGAAGATCGTAAAAGCTTATTTTATGATCACTATTGGACATCTAAAGATATTCCACGCTTGAGTGCGGATGCCAAATATAGCTATGTTTCGGATTCAGACTATCTTGATGATTTTGATAATTTAGGTTTATCAGATAACACCATCAACCTACCACGCCGTGCTCGCGTTAACTATTATAATGATTACGTCGATGGTGAGCTAAAGGTTGAAACCTTTCAGACACTAGATGCTTTTACCGATGATGGTGAGGCGTTAGAAGACAAGGACAAGCCCTATTCACGCCTACCACAGCTTAAGCTTGACTATAGACTACCGTGGGCAAAGAACTTTGACATCACTGGCGTACATGATTCTGCCTATTTCAAAAAATCTATCGATGATGGTTCTGAGGATGAGAAGAGCGGCGCACGTATCTATAATAAACTGAGCGCCGTTTACCCGATGGAGAGATCTTGGGGCTATATTAGACCGAAGCTGAGCTTGCAACATCTTTATACCTCATATGATGAGGACAGCTTGGCAGATAATGATATTAGTGAGGAAGATGGTAGCCAGTCCGTATTCGTGCCACAAGCCAGTATTGATGCGGCACTGAACTTCTATCAAGCAGGCTCACCTTTTGGTGCTTTTGATGACACTATGGGTGGCTACCGCTTGCTCAGTCCACGAGTCAAATACACGTACTCGCCGTACAAGAACCAAAATGATATCCCTAACTTTAATACTCGTATTGCCTCTATCAACTATGAGCAGCTATTTTCGGACAGTTGGTTCTTAGGGCATGATCGCTTGCAGGATTTGCACTCTATCACGCCTGGCGTCAATTATCGTTACATCGATGCAACGGGTGTGACACGTTTTGATGGTAGCATTGCAGAACAGTTCTATATAGATGATGGACGTGTAACGCTTGATGATGAGCAACGAGTTTTCAACTCCTCGTCTTCGGGCATGGTATGGGATACCAGTACCCAACCTTACAATAATTTTTGGGTTGATGTCAGCGGTGCGCTGACTAACGACTATGATTTGAACTATATTACGACTGAGCTACGCTATCAACCCTCAGACAATAGCTTATTCAATGTGGGCTATGTTAAACGTCAGCGCGACGAAAATACGGATCAGTTGCCATTGTCTGCTTTTACGGCTTCTGCTGTTTTCCCTATCAATAATAGCTGGCGGATATTGGCTCAAGGTCAATATGATTATAATAGTAATAAGATGCTTGATTCACTTATCGGCGTTGATTACGAAGATTGTTGCTTTGGTTTTGCAGTTTATGGTCGTCGTTACTATAATGACCTAAATGTGAAAGACGAACCAACAGAAGCGGTTATGGCAGAGATACGGTTGAATGGTCTTGGTAGTGGCAGCAGCCGCTTAACACGATTGCTCGCTGACAAAGTGTTGGGCTTCGAACCTGTTCAGACAGCATGGAAAGACTAATGCACTTTTTGCTAGCGTGACCTATTATTTAGACGAATATTTGTAAGACATTACTTGAACCCCTATTATGGTCAACGCTGTCGAATAATTGATTATTAACAGTATTGGATAGCGTTGACCAACTACCATCCGATGCGATGACATTGATGAGGAGCATCATGAGATTTTTTTCTTTACGTCAAACCAGCCGTGCTGTACTGCTATCTACGGGCGCTAGCCTTGCGCTTACCTTAAGTGCTCAAGCAGCCACTGTAAAACCTGCAGCAGTACCAGCATCGTCGACCGCCGAACAAAGCACGGCAGCTCGTTTGACACCTGCTACTAGTACAGATGGTATCGTTGCCTTAGTAAACGAAAATGCCATTCTAAAAAGTGAGCTGGTCAATGCTATTACGCAAACTCAAGCGCGTGCACGAGCAGCAGGAGAACCTATTGCCAACTCATCGCAGCTACAGTCTGAAGTGCTAAATGCCCTGATCTTGCGTGAACTGCAATTATCAATGGTAAAACGTGTCGGTGTATCGCCTGATGAAGCGGATATCAATCAGCGCTTAGCTCAGATCGCCCAAGCTGAAGGCATCAATAGCATCTCGGGACTGCAGCAACGTCTAGATGCCGCCCGTCCTGGTAGCTACGCTGCGCTGCGTGCTCAGCTTATTGAAGAGGCTTCTATCCAAGCACTGCAGCAGCGTCAAATCAGTCGCCGTGTGCGCATTAGTGAACAAGATATTGATGCGTTTTTGGCATCACCAGAAGCAAAGCGTCTAAACCAAAGTGAATATCAAACCGTACACGTCCGTGTTCCTTATATAGATGACTACAGCCGCTTGTCAGAAGCGCAGCGCGCAGAAGCCTTAGCAGTGGCTCAAAACTTACGTACTCGCCTGCTTGCGCCAAACGTCAGTGTCTCTGAAGCTGTTGCGGCAAGTCAAGGAAGCTACCCTATTCCTATTCAAGGTGGAGATATGGGCTTTCATAAAGCAGCCTCTCTACCTACAGAGTTATCGAGTAAGATAACCAAGCTTGATGTTGGCGCAGTTAGTGAGCCACTATTAACACCTGAAGGTATCGATATCATCAAATTGGCTGATAAAAAGGCCAGCGATACAATGCTCATACCGCAGTGGCATACTCGTCACATTCTAGTTAAAGTAGATGAACTTCAGACTGATGCGCTTGCTGAACAAAAAATCAACGACCTGTACGACCAATTGCGTAGCGGTGCTGACTTTGCTAGTTTAGCGTCGACTTATTCAGATGACCCAGGCTCAGCTGGGCGCGGTGGTGATTTAGACTGGGTCAGTGAAGAAGATATGGTTGGCCCATTCGAAGCCACTATGAAAAACACTGTAGTTGGTGATTACTCTGCACCGTTCAAAACTCAGTTTGGCTGGCACATACTAAAAGTCGATGGCAAGCGTGAGCAAGATGTTAGCGAACAGTATCGCCGTAATATGGCACGTCAAGCGTTGTATCAGCGCCTAGCGCCACAAGCCAAAGAAGACTGGTTACAAGAGCTACGTGCAGGTGCTTACGTCCAAGTGTTGGGCTAAATGCTCATTGTTTGATTACTCGGCAATAAGTAGTAATACCAGTATCAGACAGCTTAACGAAAAAAGGGTATGTGCAGTAGCATGTGCCCTTTTTTGCTACCTAAAAATGGATAACTTATTATTGAATCATAAAGATAGCTGACAACAAACTTATCCAATACAGATGTCTGAATACCGCTAGCTATTTAGCAACCCATTGCCTTTCCAAATAACACACAAAGAAAAGCCCCGAACCTAGGGCGATTGGTTCGGGGCTTTGACGCTTCATATTATTGTTATTATCTCTCTTCCATGTTGACTCATCCTGAGTCATAAACAGTAACATATAAGACAGCGGGCTGACCTGTTCTTTTATTGGTACCGTCTCAACACTGCATCCTTGCGTATCCTTGTGTTGATGGAGGTATTATAGGACAATCAATGTAGTACGAATAGAAGCTAAAGACCTTATTTGACGTAAGCATATGCTTACGTTACGACAGCACCAGTTCCAGCTGCCTGTAATATTGATTATTAAGCAAAATTGCGCTGCTCTTCTCTATGCTCATCTGATACTTTTTTGCCTTCTTTTTTGCCCTCTTCTATCTTATGGTCTGCTTCTTCAACATCCTCTGCTTCGGCAGTAGGTGCATTGCCCTCTTGGTTACTAGTCTCCTCTGGCTCGTATTGCAGAGTGGTCATTACAGGAAAATGATCTGACCCTATAGACGGCATACGCTTGATATCGACGACCGTAAAACAAGCACTGTGAAAGATATGGTCTAAAGCCCAACGCAAAAACGGGTATTTGACATGAAAAGTATTGATAAAATGTCGACCAATACGAGGATCTAGTAGACCCGAGATGCGCTGAAAACGTCGCGTTGTTTTTGACCATGCCACATCGTTGAGATCACCAGCCAATATCGCCGTTTGGTTATTTTCTTTAATGTGTTTGCCAACCATGAGCAACTCAGCATCACGCGTGGTTGATTTATCAGCTTCAGTTGGACTAGGCGGCATGGGATGTAAGCAATATAACCAAATCACCCGTCCGCCCTGCAGACGCAGCTGAGTATGAACAGAAGGTATGTCATCGATCATCAGATACTTAACCTCAGGATCTATCAGCTCAAGCTTAGAATACAGATGCATACCATATAGGTTGTCGAGTGGTACCTTGACCGTATAAGGATAATCAGATTCAATTTGGTGCAATGCTTTTTCCCACTTTTTGTCACTCTCTAAGGTGATTAAAATATCAGGCTGCTTTTGTCCAACCAAATCAACCAGTTTTTGCGTCTCATCATTAGGTGTCAGTACGTTTGATACCATAATTTTTAAGTGATGGACTTTTCCTTCTGGCTTATCTTTTGCTTTTTGGACTTCCTTTTTCCATAGCTTGGTATAAGGCAGGACCATTCTCAGCTGAAAGGCTAAAGTAATGCTAAGTATAACGAACAGTACCCATTGACCCAGCTCCCACTCTGAAGAAAACACAATCATTCCCAGCCAAGCAATAATACCAAGCACCATGATTTGGATACGTGGAAACTCAACACCGCGCACCCACCAGTTATCAAGCGGTATCCAGCCCCAGATTGTGACAAATGCGATGAATCCTGCTAGCCACTGTAGGCCATAATATAATAGTGAGAGATCCATAGTATGTACTAACCGTTTATTGAGAGGATAATAGAGTCCATGATGTCAGGTATCGTTTGTTCAATGACGCAGTGCATCATAGTCTTAATGTGACCGAACTGACGTTAGGTAATGATGCTAGACGCTTACTTTAGCATTTCATAGGATTTTCGCCTACAAGTGAGTCATGATTATGGGGCAACTGTCATAAAAATTTACAATGTCAGACCCCTTAGTATAATGAGTATGTGTAAATGCGCCGACATTCTGAGCATTATTCTACGATACTAGAAACGAGTAGATGTCTCAGTGATTTTGAATAGTGATAACCTAAAGTTATAGTGAGCATATTTAATAGTGTATAGAAAATGACCAAATAATAGCCAAAACGCCTTGCTTTTTTGTGCCATTCACGGCATTGTTATCGGTTGATGACGCAACAAATAATTGTAAATAGGATTGAATTTCATGAGTAATTTAACAGTAGGCTTGGTAGGCTGGCGCGGTATGGTAGGGTCAGTATTGATACAACGTATGCAAGAAGAGAATGACTTCAACGGTATCACGCCTGTGTTTTTTTCGACCAGCAATGCGGGTGGCGATGCACCAAAATTTGATGGTATTGAGACCGGTCAACTAAAAGATGCTCATGATATTGAAGCACTCGCTGCTTGTGACGTGGTTATTACTTGCCAAGGTGGTGACTATACCTCAAAAGTTCATCAACCACTGCGTGATAGCGGTTGGAGTGGCTACTGGATTGATGCGGCAAGTACCCTACGTATGAAAGATGAGAGCATCATCATTCTTGATCCCGTCAATCGCAGTGTTATTGACGATGCCCTAGTTGGTGGCAAAAAAGACTTTATCGGTGGCAACTGTACCGTATCATTGATGCTGATGGCCATCGGTGAGCTGTTCAATAGAGGCTGGGTTGAATGGGTCAGCGCAATGACGTATCAAGCGGCAAGTGGCTCTGGTGCCAATAACATGCGCGAGCTGATTTCAGGCATGGGTGTCTTGCATGACGCTGTACAGGATGAGCTGGCCAATCCTGCGAGCGCTATCCTTGATATTGATAAAAAAATCGCGCAAACTCAGCGCTCAGCCGACTTTCCTACGCAGTACTTCGGTGTACCGCTTGCAGGCAGCTTGATCCCTTATATCGATGTTCAGTTAGAAAACAAACAATCAAAAGAAGAGTGGAAAGGTGGTGTTGAAACCAACAAGATCTTGGGCAATGATGACGCAAGCACCATTCCTATCGATGGTATGTGTGTACGCGTGGGCGCCATGCGCTGCCATGCACAGGGCCTAACCATCAAGCTCAAAAAAGACATCCCACTAGAAGAGATCGAAGCGGCGCTCAAAAACAGTGGCAACGAATGGTTGGACTTAGTCGAAGATGACAAAGAAGCCACTATGAATCGCCTCACCCCAGTGGCAGTAACTGGGACACTAACTGTTGCGCTAGGTCGCCTGCGTAAACTTAATATGGGTCCTGAATATTTGGGCGCATTTACTGTTGGTGATCAGCTACTATGGGGCGCAGCAGAGCCATTACGCCGTATGCTCAACATCATCCGTGAGCAAAACAGCTAAACCAGCTGGCTAAAAATTGAACACAAAAAAGACAGCAATGGCTGTCTTTTTTTGATTAATAATCGAGATAGTACAGGAAACTGGTAGCATTCCTTTAGAGTCCAGTATAACGACTACTTTTGCTCATAGGCAATCATGACTTCGTTGCGACGCAAGAACGGTAATGTCCATGGCTCATCATAGCGTGCTAATTCAGGATCACCTGTAGGCGTTAGATTTTTGCTTTGCATCCAATCCTGTAGCTCTTGTGTCTTTTTATCTACTTTTTCACTTCCAGTAAACCCTGAAAATTTAATCACACCGTACGTTTGTGCAGGTGCTTCTACGATTTCAACATCTGGATTGTTTGGCTTAGGCAGTGTTTGCATCGTATATTTGCTAGGCATTGTAAATTGTACGCGCCACTTCCCGTCATCTTGTTGCATACTGACTGGTGCAGTCATCGCGATTTTTTGTGAGTCACTGTCATCATCGTTATTGGGCTGCATAGTGACAGGCGCTGTCATGCTGATCTTACTACTGCCACCTGTTGGTGCGGTATTGTTACCAAAAATATAGTCTGCGAGTACTTTAAACCCTGCACGACTTGCCGCGCGTTGGTCACCGCTTACCCACGTCTGTGCTACGAGCTGTTCATCATAGCGACGTAGTTCAAAATCGCCTGTTTGTGCCAATAACGTGTACTCAGGCTCTTCTACATCAGCCGCCATCGCCCCTTTCGATATCAACAATAATCCGCCTGCTAATAATAAATACCCTGTCTTTTTCATATTATTTTCCTAGTTTTTTAAAGTATGGTTTCTTAAATTTTAGTTTTTTAACATATAGCCTAATGACGCTAAATGCCTCACCAGTATGATTGATACTTTATCAATGACGACTCGTACTGTTTGTGTCTTTTAAGGCATGGTCTGTGTTTTTTGGTTATGACAAAGTGACCATAGCCAATGTTATTGAGTACCGCGTCCACCGTATATGGATAGCACTCAATATCTATGTCCAAAAAATTAACCAACAATGCTATAATTAGCGCCATTTTCATAGCTTACATAGCGGTTATCATATGCAATTTGTCTTACATAAAACGGCCAGCGGTGACACGCGTGCACGCCGTGGTACGGTTCATCTCAATCATGGCGATGTGCAAACGCCTGCTTTTATGCCTGTTGGTACTTATGGTACGGTCAAAGGTATGCTGCCACGTGACATCGAAGCCATCGGTGCTGATATTATTCTAGGCAATACTTTTCATCTTTGGCTACGTCCGGGTACTGAGGTGATTGATAAATTTGGTGGTTTGCATAAGTTCATGCATTGGGACAAACCTATCTTGACCGATTCTGGCGGTTTTCAGGTATTTAGCTTGGGCGCCATGCGTAAAATCACTGAGGAAGGCGTTAATTTTAAATCGCCTATCGATGGCGCTAAGGTATTTCTTTCTCCAGAAAAATCGATGCAGATTCAGTACAGCCTGAATTCAGATATCGTCATGCAGTTCGATGAATGTACGCCTTACCCAGCGACTCACGAAGAAGCAAAGAAATCTTTAGAGCTATCGCTACGTTGGGGACAGCGCTGTATTGATGAGCATAACAGATTGGGCAGCACCAACGCCTTGTTTGGTATCGTACAGGGCAGTATGTATCCTGATCTACGTCAGCAGTCACTTGAGGGCCTGCTAGAGATTGGCTTTGATGGTTATGCTATCGGCGGTCTATCAGTTGGTGAACCTAAAGAAGAAATGATCGATGTCCTAGACTACCTCCCTGATGATATGCCAGCAGACAAGCCGCGCTATCTTATGGGCGTTGGTAAGCCTGAGGATTTGGTTGAAGGCGTACGCCGCGGCGTAGATATGTTTGACTGCGTTATGCCTACTCGTAACGCGCGTAATGGTCATTACTTTGTGACGGGCGATGCAGACAATGCTGGTGTGGTACGTATCCGTAATAGCCAGTACCGCAATGACGAAGGTCCATTAGATCCTGAATGTGACTGCTATACTTGTCAGAACTTTAGCCGTGCGTATCTGTATCATTTGAATAAGTGCAAAGAGATGCTAGGAGCTCAATTGGCAACTATTCATAACTTGCGCTACTATCAGCGTTTGATGCAAGGGATTAGAGATGCTATTGAACAAGATCAGTTCGATGAGTTCGTGAACGAGTTCTATAGTAAACGTGGACAAACCGTGCCTGAGCTGAACTTACGTTAGTCTGTTGCAAGCCTTACTGATAGCTTTGATTATTGATAGCTTCATTGTTAAACATAGAAAAAGGGCTTAAGAATTATCTTAAGCCCTTTTTGCTGTGCGCTATTTTAACATTAGATGATTTAGTAGTGCTAAATCACTATTAATATTAGCCCATTAGCGACGTTACAAATACCACCACAACAGCGATTGGGGCGATGAATTTTGCAACGATCTGCCAAAGCTGCCATGTGCCATTAGATAAACCAAGCTCTTGCTGGATAGCACGTTGATCCATCTTCCAACCAACGAATAAAATAGCAGCAAGACCAGTCAGAGGTAATAAGAACTTACTGGTAAGCTTATCAAGTGCATCAAAGATACCATTACCCATGATAGTAAAGTCCGACCATAGGTTGAACGATAGCAATGCAGCAATACCTAATAGCCAGATTACCGTACTTGCAACGATAGTCGATACAGTACGACTCATCGAGGTACGCTCTTCTAATAACTCAACGGTTGGCTCAAGTAGTGAGATAGATGAAGTGATAGCAGCAAAGGTGATAAGCAAGAAGAACAATGCACCAACAATAGTACCTGCACTCATGCTACCAAAAGCAATCGGTAGACTAACAAAGATAAGACCAGGACCTGCAGCAGGGTCTAAACCATTACTAAAGATAATTGGGAAGATGGCTAGACCAGCAGCCAACGCAATAACGGTATCTAAAATAACAACCGTACGTGCTGTTTTTAGTAAGTTCACTTCACGGCCTAAGTACGAACCATAAGCAACCATGATACCCATACCAATCGATAGTGTGAAGAACGCATGACCTAGTGCTGCCAGCATAACGTCAGCTGTCAGTTTGCTAAGGTCTGGCGTGAATAGATAAGCCACTGCCTCACCAAAACCACCATTCATCACGTTATAACCAACGATAACGAACAAGATAACACCCAGTAATGGCATTAAGATCTTAGCTGTTTTTTCGATACCACTTGTGACGCCAATACCAACGATGACCGCGGTTAAGATCATAAATACGGTATGCCAAATCGTCAATGTACCCGCTGATGCGAGCATAGCGTCAAAGGTTGCAGCGACAGAATCGCTGTCTTGACCCACAAAGCTACCTGTTGAGATTTTTGTAATATAGTTAAGTGCCCAGCCACCAATGACACTATAAAACGATAGAATCAAAAAGCCACCCAAGATACCAGTAGCACCAACGATGCTCCAGCTACGTGACTTGCCTTCACTAGCAGCGACATCTGCAAAAGTGTTGACTGGGTTTTTTTGTCCACGGCGACCAACTAGCCACTCAGCAACCAGTATAGGAAAACCAACCAGAGCGATACAGAATAAATAAGCAATAACGAAAGCTGAACCACCGCTTTCACCTACCATGTATGGAAACTTCCAAATATTTCCTAGACCTACTGCCGAGCCTACTGCTGCCAATACGAAGCCAAAACTTGAGCTCCACTGTGCATGTTCTTGTTTGTTGATAGCCATTTTTTCCGTCCTCGTGCTCAAATTAATGTCACTGATAATCATCCTTGATCACCACAAATAGCCAGTACCACTACCGAACTATTCAGTAAACACTTCGATGTGAAGCGCCCAGTAACATTAAGAAAGAATTGTTTACAATATCGTAAACGCTCAGTTTCTGCTAAGCGACTAAAAAAGTCAAGTATTCATAAATATAAAAAGCCATAACAATTGGTTATGGCTTTTGGCGCTATTATCTTTTATTAATAACCTTTTGGCAAATTAAAAAATATAAAATGGCATCATAGGTTAGTAGTCATAATACCCTTTTAGCGCACCACACCGCGGCGACTGTTTTGTAGTGAATCGATAAGCAGCTGTATTTTTGGCTCTTTAGGCAGTAGCTCATTGTTAAGCGTTTCGAGCGCTTGTACCGTCGTCAAACCTGACCTAAAAATCACACGGTACGCTTGACGGAGTGCGTTAATAGTCTCTTTCGACCAGCCTTTACGGCGCATTCCCTCAACATTCATACCATGGGTTTTGGCTGGATTACCAGACACCATAGTAAAGGCAGCCACATCTTTTAGAATCAAGCTGGCCCCACCCACTAGACTATAATCATCTACGGTGCAAAACTGGTGGATACCTGAGTTACCACCTATAATTGTGTGATTACCGATGGACACATGACCTGCTACCCCGACGTTATTTGCCAATACATTATGATCACCAATCACGCAGTCATGCGCCACATGAGTATTGACCATCAGTAGATTGTGGCACCCTATTTTAGTCAGCCCGCCATCCTGAGCAGTCCCGCGATGTAAGCTGCACGCTTCGCGAATGGTATTATGATCGCCAATCTCAAGCCAAGTGCGCTCTCCTGCATACTTCAGATCTTGTGGATCTTCGCCAACACTTGCAAACTGATAAAACTGATTGTGCGCACCGATACGTGTTAGCCGAGTCACGACTACGTGGCGATGCAGTACCGTATGTGCACCAATGGACACCTCATCACCAACGATACAATAAGGACCAATAATGGCAGTCTCATCAATCTGCGCAGATGGGGAGATGAGTGCTGTTGGATGAATCTGACTCATAGTGTGAACCCTTGTATCATTTAATACGAGTAAATAGTAAGCCCAATACAACCCATCTAGCCTCATTAATGATATTAATACTAGGCTGTATTGTTAAATATACCTGCTAATTATAATTGTAATGGTCGGTTTGATATCACTTTTTATGCGCTTTTATTGACTACGCACTTTTTCGCTTATGCATTTTTGATTTTTTGCTGCTCTTGGCGTGCAATCATAATTTGCGCACTGGCAGCAAGCTCATCTTCAACATGTACTGTACAATCAAACTTATAAATACCATGACGTTGCATGACTGTTTTTGCACGAATGATGAGTTGATCACCTGGAATGACACGACGCTTAAAGCGCACTTTGTCTACGCCTGCAAACAGGTAAAGATAACCATCTTCTGCGGTCAAACCAGCACTAATAAACCCAAGCACGCCTGAAACCTGTGCCATTGACTCTACCATCAGCACCCCTGGCATGATCGGCTCATCAGGAAAGTGACCATTAAAAAACTCTTCATTGATCGTCACGTTCTTGATACCCGTGATGCACTCACCAGGTGTACAAGCGACAATTCTATCTACCAACATAAAAGGATAACGATGCGGCAAATAATGCTTAATCGTCTGGTACGTTAGTGGTAGCTTAAGACCTTGCTCAGCCAAGCTTTTGATATCTTCATCAGTTGGGATATCTATGTTGTTGCTGCTCATAATGCCGCTTCCTTGCTGTGTTTTGAATATTGATTGATTGTGTAGATTAATTGCGACCAAGCTGACGAAAGCGTACTGCTGCACGTCGCCAATTAGCAGTTGGCATCGCAGCGGTGCCAGAAGAGTATGAACCAGCAGTTTTTATGGATTTAGTGACCATCGTCATACCAGACAACACGACATCGTCTGTAATTTCGATGTGGCCTGTAATACCAACAGCACCGCCAATAATGCAGCGTTTGCCAATGGTAGTACTACCTGCAATACCCGTATGGGCAGCAATAGCTGTACCATCGCCGATACGCACATTATGAGCAACCTGTACTAGGTTATCAATAATAACATGGTTGCCGATGATCGTATCGTCAATGGCGCCGCGATCGATACAAGTCTGGCTACCAATACGCACGTGATCACCAATGACCACACGGCCTAATTGAGCAATACGTTCCCAACCCGAGGTACTAGGATCTGAGGTAGGTGCAAACCCAAAACCTTCAGCACCTACGCTCACCCCTGTATGTAGTCTAACGTGGCTACCAATAACGCAATCATGGCCGATAACGACTTGTGGCTTGATGACACAATCCGTACCGATATCAGTATGTGCTTCGACGACCACATGGGACTCTAGCGAGCTACGTGACCCTACCTGTACATGCTCACCAATCACACAAAAAGGACCGATAGTAACCTCATTGCCAATAATAGCACTATCAGCAATGACAGCACTGGGATGAATTCCTTTGGACGATAGCTTACGAGCAAACAGCTGACTGGCGCTGGCATAAGCCAAGTATGGATTTGATACTACCAATGCTACGGCTGATGCAGGCACTTGATCCCGATACGAGTCTGTAACTAGAACGGCACCTGCTTGGCTAGTAGACAAGCTAGAGATGTAGTTAGGGTCTGCTAGAAAACTGAGCTGTTGCTCACCAGCAGTGGTTAGACTGCCGACGCTGACAAATGGTCGACATAACTGATCAGCATCCAGATCAGCCTTATTGATAATAGGCTGCCGCTGCTCGATCCGAGTGATAAGTTGCTCAATCGTTATCATAATGACTATTAATAGAATATAGGTGTATATAAAACGGTCGTCAAAACACATTGTTATTTTGACGACCTACTGGAAACTAATGACATTCTAACCTATTCACATAAACATAAGCGCGGTTAGATAGATTTTATTAGTAATCTAGAATGTATTACCGATCTGGAACTGAACTTTTTCGGTCTCATCACCTTCTTTGTCATTGAAAGGCACCGCGTAACTGAGTGAGATTGGACCAATTGGCGTATACCACGTCACACCGGCACCAGCACTAAAGCGGAATTCATTGTCTTGCGTTAATAGAGGTACATCTGAATCATTAAAGGTTCTGTCTTCTTTATCAGAGGTATCAAAGACCTGACCACCTTCGGCAAATAGCACTGGACGTACTTGATCTGCCCAATCGCCTTTGAATGGCATCGGTAAAATCAGCTCGCTACCAAAAGTAACTAATGCATTACCACCAACCTCTTCTGCTAAAAAGGTTTGGTCGTCTGGATCAGTGACCGCGTCATAATACACTTGTGATTTAGGCCCTAGAGTAGACGACTCATAACCACGTACTGAGCCGTAGCCGCCTGCGTAGAAGTTCTCGTAGAAAGGCAAATCATTACCATAGCCAAGCTTGGTGTAACCACGTGCGACTACATCTTTATATAGCGGATAATATACGTTGCCGCTATACACAAGTTTTTGATAATTTGCGTCGCCCAAACCGATAGTGGCATCGACACTATGGCTCATACCCTTAGTTGGAAATACTGGACGATCTAGCGTACTGTAGTCCCAACCAAGTAATAAGTTATAGGTTTGATAGTCATTTCTGAATGTCGAAACGCCATCATCGTCTTCGTCAAATGTTTGTGTACCACCATCATCAAGAATTTCTTGAGCATTCGAGATACCTAGGAAGCGACCGCCACGTACTTTTGTGTTGTCAACATTGAGACCTGCACTAACACGCTTGGTTTCATCAACAGGATAGCTATAATTTAGCGTTGCACCATATGAGTCTGTCACATAGTTACTGACGTTGTCATCATCATACTTGGTCTTACGATAGTAGGCACTAACACCCTGCGAGACGCCATTTTCTGTAAAATACGGATCGGTATAGCCCAAGCTATAAGAGTCACGTGTCTCTGAGCGAGAAAGTGCCGCTTTGACGCGGTTACCTGTACCCATAAAGTTATTTTGGGTCAAATCTAACTGGAACGTCACACCGCCACTCTGAGAGTAACCCGCTGCAATCGTTGAGCTACCAGAAGGCTGCTCTTCTACCGTGTAGCTAACATCTACCTGATCTGGCTGATTAGGCACTGGCTTTACATCGACATTGACCGCTTTAAAAAACCCTGTACGCATAAGGCGTGTGCGTGACAATTGGATCTTTTCGCTAGACGCAAGCGCCCCTTCTAGCTGGCGCATTTCACGGCGCAGTACTTCGTCTTGTGTTTTTAAGTTACCTGTAAAGTTAATACGGCGAACATAAATAGGACGTGCAGGATCAATATAGTAGTCTACATCAACCATTTTGGTATCGTCATTGATACGTGGTACTGGTCTGACTTGGGCTAGATAATACCCTTCGTTACCATAGCGTCTTTTGAGCGCGGCAGTAGTGGCATCTAATTTGGCTTGTGAGTACTTTTCGTTAGGTGCAAAAGTAACCAGCTCATTCAATTCATTGTTATCAAAAGTAGGTTTGCCTAAGAAATTGGTCTCACCAAACTGATATTGTTCACCTTCAGTCAGACTGACTTCAATAAACACACTCTGCTTGTCTTCACTGATATTTAGTACCGCATTATCTACTGCAAAACGTACATAACCATCATTCTGGTACAGCGCTTTTAAATTCTCTAAACTGGCGGCCAGTTTTTCTTGTGCATATCGGTCAGACTTTGAGAGTAAACGTGTCCATGACGATTCTTTTACCGCAAAGACATCTTTGATTTCTTCGTCACTAAAGTGTTTGTTACCGATCACATTGATATCGACCACTTTGGCAGGCTTGCCTTCGATAAAACGCACATCAAGTTTGACGCGATTGCCATCGAGTACTGTCTGATCTACTTCGATATTGCTGTTGTAATATCCTTGACTGATATACTGCTGTTGTAACTCATTAGCCACGCCTTGTAGCGTTGACTGCTTTAGTACATCACCAACTGACAAACCAGCATTACCAAGGCCTTGCTCAAGACCTTCTTTTGGAATGAGTTTGTTGCCCTCGAAGTTTACCTCAGCAATGGTTGGACGCTCAACCACGTCGAACCTTAGATTACCGCCTTCGACACGGCTTTGAATATCAGCAAAATTTTCAGTCGCATATAGTGCCTTGATACTGGCAGCCAAGCTACTGTCATTTACCGTATCTCCTACCGTAATAGGTAGGACCGGATAGAGGCTATCAGGGGTTAGGCGTTGCAAACCATTGAAACCGATGTCAGTGACTACAAATTCTGCAGCCTGTACTGGCATACTCATCATTGCTACAACTAACGGCAACCCAGCCGCGCTCATAAATAAAGGCGTACGCATAAACACTATCCGTCAATAAAAAACTTGCTAAAGTTAAGTTAAAAAATATATGTTGTCTAGCCCGTTTTGCATGAAGTTGCAACTCCATACATGGCTGACTCAGAACACTTTATATAAAATGCATCACAAAATAAACTAAAAATTACGATTAGTACAGAGGCTACGACACAAAATATCTTGCGTATCATAGCAACGATCAGTAGATAAGAGTCACTAAACCATTAGTATATCGTGGTTTATCAAATATATTACGAATTAATCGATTAAAACAGCCTACTGATGTCATTACCAATTGCTAACACCATGAAACCTGCCAGTAAGAGTAAGCCGATGTTTAGCCCAACCATTTGCACCCCTTCAGAGAGCGGTTTACCACGAATCAGCTCAATAAAATGATAAACAATATGACCACCATCCAATACGGGAATGGGTAAAAGATTCAATACCGCCAGGCTTAAACTGATGAGTGCGGCAGTCGATAGTACCATCTGCCAACTGATATCGAAGCTTTGTTTAGCAACTTTGGCAATGGTAATCGGACCTGATAGGTTATCTAGACCAATCATTCCTGAGAGCATTTTGCCCATAGAGTCTACTGTCATCACGGCGAGCTGTTCAGTCTTCTCGAACGACTTGACCAAAGACTCACCAGGGCCATAGACCACGGTGGTTTTGTAAGCATCAGGGATCACGATCTCAGTCTGGTCTACCATAGCACCAATTTGTCCATAGTCGTTGCCCATGTTGTCCTTTTTCCCTTGCGGCATGATCTGTAGCTGAACAGTCTTATCATCACGCAACACAGTGAACTCAAGCAATACCTCAGGATTATCACGGATGATACGCGTGGCGCTGATCCAGTCTTTGATTGCTTCGTTATTGATGGCTGTAATACGATCGCCTACTTGTAGACCTTGACGACTGGCGGCGCCATCAGGAGCCAAACCGCCAACAATCGGCGCAATCTGTGGCTGCCATGGCAACATCCCAAAGCTGGTCAACGCATCTTTGCCCTGTGCCTCACCTTGCATAAACTGGGTGACGGGAGCTTGATAGGTTTGGGTCGATTGATTGGCTTGGGTATCCGACTGTAGGGTGATGCTCACATTGTCCGTCTCGCCCATACGCCCTGCAAGACGATAGTTGATACCTTCCCACGTCTGTACCTCATGTCCGTCAATCGCAACAATCTTATCACCGACAGGTAACTGAGCCATTGCCGCAGGTGTGTCTGGCAGTACCTGCCCAATCTTAGTCGCCAACTGCTCAGATGGTGTCATGAATAACACCCAAAAAAGCCCGATGGCAATGATAAAATTCATGATGGGACCGGCGGCAACAATCGCAATTTTTTTGAGTGGATGCTGATGATTAAATGCCAAATGCTGCTCATCTTTTGCGACATTGCCTTCACGCTCATCAAGCATTTTGACATAACCGCCCAGTGGTAAGGCAGAGATACGATAGTCGATACCGCTTTTTTTACTGGTCCAACCAAACAGTTTAGGACCAAAACCGATAGAGTATGTTAATACTTTGACACCGCACATCCGTGCCACAATATAGTGCCCCCACTCGTGCAGAGCGATGAGTGGACCTAAGACAAATATTGCCGCAAGAAGCGTTAGTAAAAACGTCATGATCTTTTCTCAGTAGGGTTCTTAGCATCTTTTATTAACATTGACATATTTTATCAGTACTGCCGTCTCAACCACCTTTTTACTCAGCCATGCTTGGAGTAATTACGCCAGTTTTGCCACAAGTTTGTCAGTCAGGTGACGTGCTATCTTATCAATGGCTAATATATCTTCGATATCAGCAGCGGCATCTAAGGGTGGCAACTGTATGTCATTCAAAGCTTGCTCATTAATATCTGCAATATCAGTCAAGCGTATTTGACCATTCAAAAATGCGGCGACTGCAATTTCATTTGCTGCATTTAAGACAATAGTCGCCTGCGTACCAGTTTGCATGGCTTGACGCGCCAAACGCAGACAGGCAAACTTTTGCAGATCAGGCTCAATAAATTCCAAACCACTGAGTTCAAACAAATCTAAAGGCTGCGAGCCACTATCAATACGATTCGGGTAGCTAAGTGCATGAGCGATTGGGGTTTTCATGTCTGGGCTGCCCAGCTGCGCTAAAAAACTGCCATCACTATATTCTACCATTGAGTGAATGATACTTTGTGGATGAATGACCACATTTATCTTGTCTTCAGGCAAGTCAAACAGATGACAGGCCTCTATCAGCTCAAGTCCTTTGTTCATCATCGTGGCCGAGTCGACAGATATTTTTTGCCCCATTGACCAGTTAGGATGTTTGACCGCTTGGGCCACACTTGCTTGCTGCATCTGCTCAAATGACTGTTGCAAAAATGGACCGCCAGAGGCAGTCAGCCATAGCTTACGGACACCATGGTCTGGCTCATGAATTTGGGTGTTGTCTTGTTGAATAGCAGGCGGTAAACACTGAAAAATAGCATTGTGCTCAGAGTCGAGTGGCAGCAAAGTGGCTTTATGCGTTTTGACTGCATTGATCATGACTTGCCCTGCCATCACTAGGGCCTCTTTGTTGGCAAGCAAAATACGCTTGCCTGCACGCGCTGCGGCTAAAGTAGACGGCAGCCCTGCTGCACCTACAATAGCGGCAACAACAGTATCAGTTTGCGGATCAGTGGCGATATCTACTAGCCCTTCTTCTCCGCCTACGACATCACTATCGATTCCTGCCACTTTAAGCCTTTTAGCAAAATCATCTACCGCTGCCATTGGCACACTGACGCGCTTTGGCAAGAACTGCTGACACAGTGCAAACAGCTTGTCTAAACGGTAGTAGCCTGATAATGCGTAGACTTCGTAGAGATGCGACTGCACAGCCAAAATTGCTAACGTACTATCGCCAATCGAGCCTGTCGCGCCTAATACGGCGATGCGTTGGGTCATAACCATTGATGCCTATGATATTTAGAAAGTAAAAGAAGAATAAACAAGATATGAAAAACTATAAAATGATGTAATCGTGAATAATGCTATGTATGAGGCGCTCGCCAAGACAATCACTTAGCTTGAGTATTATACTCATACAACCAGCTAAGCGACCCTGTCATTTTATACCACTATTAAACCCAGCTGCTGTATCAGCCAAAAACCAAGGGCAAATATAGGCGTGGCGGATAACAATGAATCAATGCGATCTAATATACCGCCATGACCTGGCAAAATAGTTCCAGAGTCTTTGACATCAGCACGACGTTTGAGCATTGATTCAAACAAATCACCAAGTACAGAGGCAAGAATAGTGATTGCAGATAGTGCGGCAAAAGCAATTAGCGCAAGTCCTGTCAGCTGTAGCTGGAACACACTGATCGCAACCACTACCAGTAAACCGGTAACCAAGCCACCAGCTAAGCCCTCCATACTTTTATTGGGTGAGACATTGGGTGCCATCTTTCGGCGACCAAGCTTACGGCCAACGAAGTAAGCCCCACTGTCAGCGCACCATACCAATAGGAACACGTAAAGGAGCCACCATGCTGATAGCTGCCACAGATAAAACATCGCTGTGATTGACGCTGTCAAAATGACCACACCCATCAATGCTAGTTGTTTACCATACCATTTGGTCTGCGTGGGGAATACTTTGACCCAAGATAACGCCATCAGCCATATGACTAGTGACGCCACCCACCAAGATAGCCAAGTCACCTTGAACATAAGCGACAATACAGTAATGACGAATACCAATAACACAAATACAATCGGCTGACGCCATTTCGGCATTAGCTTTGCCCACTCGTGAGCCGCAATAACCACGCCAACCGCTAGCAGAGGCGCAAATAAAACAGGTGTTTGGCTCGCAAACATTGCAATACCAACGATAATAACGAGAATAATTGCCGTCTTAATTCGTTGCCACATACTTATCGAGCCTTATAATGATGATGAAAATACAGCCAAGAGATGTATTGTAGTTGCTAGTCGATTATCGCCCAATAACAGCAGTGACACTAATTAAAGCGGTTTATCATTTCACAAGCAAGCGATATTGACCACTTATAGGGTACTAATTGAATTTTTATGACGACAAACACTTCAGTGGCTTTGCTGCTCTGTCACAACCTGCTCGCTAGTTTTGCCAAAGCGGCGTTGACGCTGTGCAAACTCGGCAATCATCGAAGCAAGTTCTTGTGGGACAAAATCTGGCCATAAAGTTGGCGTAAAAAACAACTCTGCATAGGCCGCTTGCCACAACAAGAAATTAGATATCCGGTAGTCACCGCCTGTACGCACCAGCATGTCTACTGCTGGTACGTCGGCCAATTGTACCTGCTCACCAAGCCTCTCAGCATTGATATCTTCAGGATTGAGATCACCTGACTGCACCTGATGTGCCAGTTGTTTTGCGGCATGGGCGATATCCCATTGTCCACCATAACTAATGGCAATCACCAATGTCATTGCCTCAAAGTTCGCGGTCTTTTGCTCAGCATCTAGCATTAATGCTTGCAGCTCTTCACTAAGCTGACTGCGATCACCAATGAAACGCAAACGAATGCGGTATTTATGCATACGCGGCATTTGCTCATTGATGGTTGATGCCAATAGTTGCATCAATAGTGCCACCTCACTAGGTGGACGTTGCCAATTTTCACTAGAAAACGCAAATACGGTCAGCACTTCGATACCAACATCGACACAATACTCAACCAAAGGATCTAGCGCATTTTTACCAGCAATATGACCTTGGCCCTTGCCCAATTTATTGGCTTTACCGTAGCGATTATTGCCATCCATAATGATAGCGATATGATGAGGAAGAACAGTAGGTGCAATAGCGGCTGGAGAGGACATAGGCAAACTTGCTTATTATTAAGGTGAAATAATGATAACGTGTGCAGCAGCGATTAAAAAGCGTCATGTAAATAATTCACAAACTTATCGTCATTGAGAGATAAAATCCCTTAATAGATTGTAAACTAAACCATCTAATCTATAGTCTGCCATGTTGTGGGCAAACACTACAAAGTTATGGATAGATCAATAAATGCATATCGATATATCCAAGAATAAACAGCCAATAGTTATCACGTATTGGCTGTCACATTATAAATAGTCGATTGAATTGAGCATTGCTATAAATAGCAAGTATATCAATATCAGACTTCCATCAGGTCGCTTTCTTTTTTGCTTAAGCGGCTATCGATAGTTTCGATATACTTGTCAGTGATTTTTTGAATATCATCATTGGCGCGGCGCTCGTCATCTTCTGAGATTTCTTTTTCTTTTGCCAAATCTTTGATGTCATTCATCATATCACGGCGGATATTACGGATAGACACACGGCTGCTCTCCGCTTCTCCGCGTGCAAGTTTTTGCATGTCGCGGCGAGTGTCTTCTGTCAATGCTGGCATTGGCACACGAATCACATCAGCAGTCATTGGGTTTAGACCCAAGTCCGCTTCACGAATAGCCTTATCTACTGCTTGAACCATGGTACGGTCAAACGGCTGAACCAGTAAGGTGCGTGAGTCTTCAACGTTGACGCTTGCAACTTGGTTTAGCGGTGTATCAGAACCGTAGTAGCTGACCATGACACCTGACAACATGCCTGGATGGGCACGTCCAGTACGGACTTTACTAAAAGTACTCTCAAGCGCTTCTAGTGTTTTTTGCATGCGTGATTCGCCGTCTTGCTTAATCTCTTTAATCATTATGTGTCCTTATTTATCGCTATCGACAAATTTTTTATTTACTATTAGGGTGTTAATTATGAGCTGCTTGCTAAACTCTGCGTTTAGTGCCACATCAATTAATGAAAAACGCGTGTCCCTTCGTTTTCGCCCATGATGACGTTCAACAGGGCATTGGGTTTGGTCATGTCAAAGACTTGTAGCGGTACATTATGCTCACGGCATAACGCAATAGCCGTCAAATCCATCACGCCAAGTTTTTGCTCTAGCACTTCATCAAAAGTGAGACCATCATATTTTTTGGCATCAGCGTGTAGGCTTGGGTCTTTGTCATAAACCCCATCAACCTTAGTTGCTTTTAGGATCAAGCCCGCTTCGATCTCGATACCGCGCAGGCATGCTGCTGTATCAGTCGTAAAGAATGGATTGCCGGTCCCTGCAACGAAGATACAAACTTCACCGTTTTTGAGATAACGAATCGCATTACGACTGCTATAACTTTCGGTAACCTCACCAATTGGCAATGCAGACATCAGGCGCGTTTTGATGTTGCGACGCTCAAGGGCATCGCGCATCGCCAGACCATTCATTACCGTCGCTAGCATGCCCATCTGATCACCAGTGACACGGCCAACCAAGCCTTCTTTTTGCAATTGAGCACCGCGATATAAGTTACCACCGCCGACCACGATACCGACTTGAACCCCTAATCCGCGCAAGTGAGCAATAGACAGGCTCATTTTATCAAGCACTTCGGTATCAATACCCATGTCTTTGCTACCAGCCAAGGCTTCGCCAGAGAGTTTTAGCAAGATACGAGCGTAACGCGGGTTTTTGTCAGACATGAGGTCACCTTATTATCATGAAATTATAAAGAAAATTATGGGTAAAACACAAATCAAGTTTGGTCGCAACGCTGCACTTAAAGACAAGCGTATTAAACAGGCTAAATTGCGCTAATTGTAGCAAAAACTGCCCGCCATTGGGCAATTTTCACTCGTATATCTTGTCAAATGCCTAACCTTGATAACTGGCAAATAGATCGTACTCACTAGCATCATTAATCGTTACCGTTAAGAACTGCCCAACTTTGACTTGATCGTTGATCTCATCGACATAGACGTGACCGTCGATCTCAGGGGCATCCGCATAGCTGCGGCAAATAGCAATATTCTCATCACTATCAATCTCATCGACCAATACCATTAAAGTTTTACCTACTTTTTCCTGCAGTTTTTGCGCTGAGATATCTTGTTGCAGCGCCATCAAGCGCTCGTAGCGAGACTGCTTAATATCTTCAGGCACGTGATCTGGCAAATCATTGGCAACTGCGCCTTCGACTTCTGAATACGTAAAGGCACCCACGCGATCTAGGCGAGCCTCTACTAACCAATCAAGCAAGCACTGAAAGTCTTCTTCGGTCTCACCAGGGAAACCAACCACGAAGGTCGAACGAATCACAATATCAGGACAGATATCACGCCATGCTTTGATACGCGCTAAGGTGTTTTCGCTGTGCGCAGGACGTTTCATTGCTTTTAGGATACGATGACTGGCATGCTGAAACGGAATATCGAGATAAGGTAACAGTTTCTTTTCGCCCATAAGTTCGACGACTTTGTCTACGTGTGGATACGGATAGACATAATGCAAGCGCACCCAAATCCCTAAATCATTCAATGCTTGGCACATGTCATAAAATTTAGACTTGAGCGGCATACCATTCCAAAAACTGGTCTTATACTTTAGATCAAGGCCATAGGCTGAGGTGTCTTGCGAAATGATAAGCAGCTCTTTTACGCCTGCTTTTTTGAGCGCCATGGCTTCATTCATAACATTGTCAATCGGACGCGATGCCAAATCACCACGTAGACTTGGAATAATACAGAACGTACAGCGATGATTACAGCCTTCTGATATCTTTAGATACGCATAATGACTTGGGGTGAGTTTGATGCCCGCTTCATCAATCAGATTTATTTTTGGATCGTAGTTGGCGTCCAAGCTGCGATTTGGTCTTGGCACATGCTGTGCAACTGCCGTAATTACTTCATCATAAGCATGCGCGCCCGTCACTGCGAGTACAGCGGGATGCATTTCACGGATCTTGTCCGCCTCTTTACCCAGACAACCCGTGACAATCACCTTGCCGTTTTTGCTAATGGCCTCGCCGATCGCGTCAAGTGACTCTTGAACCGCTGACTCAATAAAGCCGCAGGTATTGACCACGACCAAATCAGCACCATCGTAGTCGCTGGCAACTTGATAGCCATCACGGCTCAGCTCAGTGATGATACGCTCACTATCTACCAATGCTTTTGGGCACCCTAGTGACACAAACCCAATCTTTGGTGCAGCGCTGACTGGCATCGTAGCCGTGGCATTCGCTGTCGAGGCTGAAGTGGCGTGGCTACTTTGGGTAATATTGCGGTTTTGATTGTGGTTGGCTTTATGATGGTAAGGCTGGTCAGCATTTGCTTGACTGACATCGGTCTGGCTCTGCTCTTTTGCTATGGCTGGCTTAGCAGGATTAAAGACGGTGGCAGTATCTTTTACGGCTGACGTAGGGATTGTCGTTGTCGTATTCACTGACTCGGTAGAAATTTTGGACATGGCTGACCTTGCTAGAGATAAATTGGCTGAGCGCATTGTACGTTTTTTTTGCAAAAATCACCAGTTTTGCCGCTCTATAGTCTTGATTTGTGGTTAAATATTCAATCAAACATCCTATTTTTTGGGTAACATCCATGACCGCTGATTTTATCACTACCAAAACCACACCTGATTTAGCATTTGTATCACAGCATCTATTTACTGCTATTTTATGGGTTAATGACCAGTTATCGATTACACGTTTAAATGCACAAGCAGAGCAATTGCTGGCTATTAGCAGTGGAAGGTTAATCAATCAGTCTATCTTAACGCTATTGGCACCTGAAGAATTAAAACCCAAAGAAAGCACCACTTTGGGCAATAGCGACAGTAGTGAGAATGGGCATCTGGACGAGCCTATCTGCTCTTTAAGAGAGCGTTTTAGTCAAGCGCAAGATTACCAGCAACCGTTTATTGACCATGATCACCTCATCAAGACGCCATTAAATGGCAACCTACTACTCTCTGTTGACTATAGCGTGACGCCTGTGATCTATGAGCAGCAGTCATACTTCATCATTGAGATGTGGGGTAAAGATCGTCAAAGCCGTATATCAGAGGAGCAGCGCCAGCAGCAACAATATGCCGTTGCCCGTCATATGCTGCGGTCAGTCGCTCACGAGATCAAAAACCCACTCGCAGGTATCCGCGGTGCCGCGCAATTATTGCAGCGACAATTTATCAAATTCAGTGATGTCACGACCACCAACAAGGATGCTACCGCTAGCAGTACTTCATCGAGTGTCAGCGCTGATACAAATGATGATCTGCAAAAAATGAATAAAAAACTGCGCAACTATACCGATATCATCATCTCAGAGACCGATCGCTTGACACATCTGATTGGGCAGTTGCTTGGCTCCAACCAACTACCAAACTGGCAGACACTGAATGTCCATGAACCCCTAGAGCATGTGCTGACTTTAGTCGTCAGCCAGTATCCAAAAATAGCCATACAGCGAGATTATGATTTGTCATTACCTGAGTTGTGCGCTGATAAAGATCAGTTAATTCAGGTATTTTTGAACATTATCAATAATGCTTGTGAATCTATGACTGAGTTTGAGCAAACGCTGCAACAAAACAAACTCTCTGACGCTGAGGGTGCATCATCCGCTGACCTGCAAGCCAATATAAATTCTGATTATCAGCCAACTCTGCACATTCAGACTCGCGTTGCCTTTCAGCACACCATTATAGGACAGCAGCACAAGCAAGTCTTGCAAATCACCATTACCGATAATGGTTCAGGCATTGATCCTGCACTCATTGGACAGATATTTTTCCCAATGGTGACTAGCCGTGCTGCAGGCACTGGTCTTGGGCTATCAATCGTGCAAGATATCATCAGCCACCACCATGGTATGATTGATGTGAGTTCTACAAAAGAAGCCAGTGACAATCAAACACGTTTTACTCTATATCTGCCCTTTACCCAGCCTATCGCTGAAACGTAGAACACATTATGCTCTAAAACTGCTAAATTATAAGACGCTCAATCCCAAACCAACAATAACAATTGCTCATTAGGCCCGATACATGACCGAATATAGTGATAACCACAAACCTAAAAGCGATGCCAAATCCCCAATAGTAACCGTTAATAATATCCCTAGCGACCACCCTGCTACGCTATGGTTGATCGATGATGATGCTGCACTGCGTATGGTTTTGGCAGATACGTTTGAAGATGCAGGACTGACGGTAATCAGTTTTACCCAAGCGCAAGCAGCATGGACTCGTCTCAACGATTCGTTAAAACAACCAGAATCAGACGCTCAGCTACCAGATGTCATATTAACTGATATTCGTATGCCAATGATGGATGGTCTGTCATTTAGCGACTGGGTACATCAGCATTTCCCTGATATGCCCATTGTTATTATGACAGCACATTCAGACCTCACTTCTGCTATCAATAGCTATCAGACAGGTGCCTTTGAATACTTGCCCAAGCCTTTTGATTTAGATGATGCAGTGGCCACTATCTACAAAGCCATCAACTACCAACCAAACATGGCTGCAGTTGACTATCCAAGCGAACCTGACAGTCAGGTCACCACCACTGACACCTCTGAGAGTGATGGACAACCTATAGCAACCAGCTCACCTACCAAAAACGCTAAAAATGACGCTGAAGTGATCCCTGATCCAAAAAACAATGGTAATCCTAGCGGCATAGTGGGTCAGTCACAGGCTATGCAAACGGTGTTTCGCGCCATTGGTCGATTGGCACAGTCCCCTATTTCTGTGTTGATCACAGGAGAGTCTGGCACAGGTAAAGAATTGGTCGCCAGCGCCCTGCACCAACACTCACCGCGTAAGCAGCAGCCCTTTATTGCGCTTAATATGGCAGCGATACCTCATGATTTGATTGAATCTGAGTTATTTGGTCATGAAAAAGGCGCATTTACTGGTGCAACGACAACCCGGCAAGGTCGCTTTGAGCAGGCTGATGGTGGGACGTTGTTTTTGGATGAAATTGGTGACATGCCTTTTAGCACTCAAACGCGCTTACTGCGCGTACTGGCTAATGGCGAGTTTTACCGCGTTGGTGGACAGCAGCCGATCCAAGTCGACGTACGCATCATCGCGGCTACTCACCAAAATTTAGAAGAGCTGGTCACCCAAAATCGATTTCGTGAAGACTTATTTTATCGACTCAATGTCATCCGTCTACCACTACCACCACTGCGCAAACGTCCCGAAGATATTCCAGCATTAGCGGCTCACTTTATGCAGTCTGCCGCTGAGCAGATGAACACGGCCGCCAAGCATTTACATCCTGCTGCCGTACAGATCATGCAAGCCTTTGACTGGCGAGGTAATGTCCGTCAACTTGAAAACGTCTGCTTATGGCTCACAGTAATGGCGACTGGTGATACCGTGACGGCGGCAGACTTGCCACCTGAGCTGCTCGAAAACATCCCAGCAGATGCAGAGCTGTACCAAGAGCATGGTCTATCACCGCAAGAAATAACTCAAACTCCTGCACTACAAAACAGCGACGCTGCCATAAATAATGCTCAAGACAGTCCAAACACCAAAACCAGTCACACTCTTACAAACCCGAGTTGGCAGCAAGTACTTGCTATTTGGGCCGAGCAATCTCTCAACACAGGCGAGACTGATATTTTACAAACCGCAACGCCTGAGTTCGAACGGGTCTTATTGACGGCAGCACTCAATCATAGCGGCGGTAAAAAGATAGAAGCGGCAAGTTTGCTCGGTTGGGGACGCAATACCTTAACCCGTAAATTACAGCAACTAGATATCTCTGCACCAAGAGTACCCTCCAAGGATTAATTAATGGTTAATTAATCATCAAAAACGCGAAATTTAAATGCTATTAAAATCAGATATTTATAGAAATAACGAAAAATAATTGCGAAATAGTTAAAAATAAATGCAAATAGGGGTTGACCAAAAATTCAAACTCTATATAATAGCCAACCACTGAGACGCACTACCGAATCAGTTAACTGTCTAGATAGCGTTTGAATTTAATCGCTTTTGATGATAGAGTAACGGAAAATGGGGCTGTGGCGGAATTGGTAGACGCACCAGATTTAGGTTCTGGCGCCGCAAGGTGTGAGAGTTCGAGTCTCTCCAGCCCCACCATTTTCGGATAGTACATCTTAGACCAAATATCAAAACCTGCTTTTTAGCAGGTTTTTTTGTGTCTGTAATTTAATTATTTTAGAGGGGTTTCAAGATTAATCGCTAACCTATCATCTTTAGGCTTTTGCTTTTCTTCTAAATGTATAGCCAATGACAGATACATAATAGAATTACGAACAAGCTTCATTAAAATAATGACTCTTGCTTCGAACTCACTTTCCGTAACGACTAAAGAATGATTTGAACGCTTATCTTTCTCATAGATTTTTGTTTTCTTTTCTTTCAGATCATCCTTTAAATTGCATTTTTTAGTTTGTAACAAACATTTAAGAGCATTATTATCTAGTTTTTCCACCACAGTAATTTCAGCTGCTGTCGTATCAATAAGGTTTTCTAAGGCTATTACCTCATTTTGTATGTTTTCAAGCTCAGAACTTCTAAATACGATATCTAATTGGCTTAATTCATAGCCAAAATCATCAACTATTTTTAAAGATCGATGTTCAATGGCATTTCTAATTTCTGAAAATGACTTGGCGTCTGGATCTAGCCAAAGACTTACAGGCGTAGCGCCCTTGACATCCCGAAGATCTTTAAGAATATAAAATAGCGCATGGATAAAATGATTTTTACTATCTTTAATTTTCTCGTTTGGCTTCCATCTTTTATTATTATTTAATTCCTTGAACACACTATCAAAGCTAATTCTATGATCTTTCCCAATATTATTTAAATCAAGAAATCGATTAATAAAATATGCGATTTTATCGAAAATTGAGTAGAGTGTTCTAAATGCGCTTTTATAATGACTAGCTTTGATATTGGTAATTGAGTATGACATATCATTAACGTGGGGGTATGTCTCGTTAAAAATGTGCGTCTGTTCATTTGACATATTTTGAGCTAAAAAAATTAAGTAACGTGCGTAGCAGTAATCATTTTTTATTTCATCAAAATTACCATGGTAAATAAGCTCTTCGTCCAAGGATAAAGCACTATTAATTTCTGTCGAAATTGATGGTAAAGTCATGATATCTTGGTAAACAACTTGTGAGATACATACATCATTTAAATCATTAAGAAAGAACCTATTGTTACCGCACCATTCTAAATAATCTTTTTGCTTATCCGTTTCAAAACTTTCTTCAAATTTATGGAAATACTCGAAATCTTGCGTTTTATAACACTTCTCGAACCATGTTTTGAAATTTATAAGATCACTCCCTTTTACATAAGCAATTTTTTGTTCAGGATATAGCTCTTCAATAGTATTTAGACCTAATATTACAAGCCCATATGCAATATATTGATGATATTCAATATGTCCGTGATCATATAAATTTCCAGCAATAAAAAGCTCATTGTTTGCCTTTGAAATTATAGATACTGGGTTTTTAGTACATTCATAGGCACTATCCCAAAGAGGAATGCAACAAAACGAGCGCCCTTGTGAACTAAGACTATTGCCCAAGTTGGTTTCAACATTGCCCTTCAAAATTTGATCATTGTAGGTTAATTTTTTTATTTTCTGTAAAGCATATAAAGATTTTCGATAAGAAATTACTGCTTGACTTAAATCGTCAGAAAACCAATCTAACTCTCTATAACTATAAACTTCTTGCAAGCAGTTGCCTATTGTGTAATAGAATTGAGCTTCATCACGTAGATTTTCGAAAGTGTAACTATTAGTCAGAATCTGCTCAATAAACTCTTGAACTTTTTCCTTATCTCTACTTAATAATAATTCATCAGCTTTCATTGATAACAATTCAACATCTTTAAATATTAAAGTTTTTTCTTCCATACTTTTCATCCTTACACAAGATACTTATTAATTTAATACGTGTATCTCAAACATATTAAATTACCCAAAGGTCAATCAATACCTCTTCCATCATCTTATATCGTTTTTCTACTCGCTTCGCCAGCATCTTATCTACAATGCTTTGATAGTGAGCGTATGCTATTGGTAGCCTAATAATAGGTTGTTGGCAGTGCTGCATGGCCCAATCTGTCATTGTTTGCTGACTTTTAGAATTTATACTAAATGGTCGCGCGCCCGTCAACATCTCAACCATCATGATACCAAACGCGTAAATATCACTTTGTATGGTTGCCTTTTGCCCTTGCCAACGCTCAGGCGCTAAGTATGCTGGTGTGCCGCTAGCAGAATTTATTGCGTTTGGTTGATCACTTCTTTGGGCTAATGCAAAATCCGTCAGTAGTAAATCAGATGCTTTATGGTCGCTACCAGCATTATCCTTCGGGATGTTGATAATATTGCTAAACAAAAAATTACTGGGTTTAATATCATTATGCAACCAACCAGCTGTGTGTAGACTGAGGATGAGCTGAGCGGACTGTACAAGCAAATGATGCTTTTGCTCGTCAGTTAGAAATGAGTGGCGCTGATGGTTTAGCAGCTTGGCTAGGCTAGCATTTTCATAATACGGCATAACCAATACCGTTAATCGCTGAGGCTGCCCTAACACTCCGATATCTATATCGTAATTGTCAAATACAGATGGTGTGATAGTAGTAAGTTGAACCTTCTGCGAAACACTTAGCGATTGTAATACGCTTATTTCATAAGTTAGATCTGAGATGTTTTGTAGCACATTTGAAGTGCTGGATATTTCCCATTTGATCATCACCCTGCCATACTGTAAATGTTGGGCGCGCGTTAGACCTTGATAGCAGTTTTGCTGCCTGCTCTGCCTAATATGTTGCGTGTCGCTCTCTTGAGTCTGCTCTGTGCTTCCCTCTCTGTATTGTTGACTAATACGCTGATGCGCTATTTTACTATATGCTCGCTCTGACAATGCTTGGGTGATGACTGGCAATAGTTGCCCAGACTTCGCTTGCAAGGCTTGTTTAATAGGCGAATTACTGGCACTATTTTTCACAGTGTGGTTGTCTATCATATTGCACCGCCCCAATCACGCCACTATCTTATTACCCAACTGCCACTTTACCGCTAGAGTTATTATGTCACAGTCTACCCAATATGCCCTGCCTGCCCCTTTGTTAGAGTTGCTCAGTCAGTATCTGCAAGAGCACGTCACACCCACTATTGAGATTGACCCTGATCAACTGGCATATCGCTGGGTTGGTGGACGTACTGGTCACCTGCAGCCATTATCGGTCAATCTGTTTTTGAGTTTAGATGATCTGCAAGGTATCGATACGCAAAAATCAAAACTGGTACAGAACACGCGCCAATTTTTAAGAGATTATCCTGCTAATCACGTCTTGATGACAGGCACACGCGGTGCCGGTAAATCTTCACTGATTCGTGCCTTGCTACAAGCGTATCATAGCGAAGGGTTGCGTATTATTGAGATTGCGCGTGACGATCTACAAGTACTGGATAAGATTCGCACGGCTATTAATGAGCTGCCAGCAGACTCGAACTGTCGCTACATCGTCTACTGTGATGACTTGGCGTTCAATGGTCAAGATGAAAGTTACCGCGCGCTAAAAAGCGTGCTGGATGGCGCGCTAGACTCTGAGCAAGACAAGCTACTGGTCTATGCCACCAGTAATCGCCGTCGTCTGCTCCCTCAGATGATGAAAGACAATCTTGATATTTATAATGGTCAGACCGACGAGGTTAACCCCTACGAGACTATTGATGAGACTGTGTCGTTGTCAGATCGGTTTGGCTTATCATTGACCTTTCATCCTATGGATCAACAGACCTATTTGCAAATTATTCAACATTACCTGAATTTAGAACAACGGAAAATCTCGGCACATACTGATCATGATGTGGAGGTGACTGCGGATGATGGCAGCTTGGCCAACAAGATAAGAATGGATGCTTTGCGCTGGGCCTCTGAACGTGGTGGGCGCTCAGGACGAGTGGCTTATCAATTTAGCCGTTACTGGAGCGGCAAGACGCAATTGGCGCTTGAGGACCACAAATAAGCAATAGCTGCTAATCCATACCCGTAACACCTTACCTATAAAGTCATGTCTATAAAGTTATGTCTATAAAGTCATAACTGATTGCTGCGTGCAGAACCCACATACTGTACGCGGTTATCTTGCTGGTCGTCTACCAAGGTGGCAGCACCATCGACCGTATATTGTGCAAAATCTGACGCTAACCATAGATTACCTTTATAGACACTTTGCGCATCTAAGCGGATATAGGCCATATTTGGTGTTTCGCTCTCTGGGTTATCAAAGCTTTGATAACGAGCGCTAAAATGGGTCAAAATCAGATTCTGCACACCTGTGTTTTGCGCGAATGTACCCACTATATGCGCGCTACTATGCATAGGGTCAAACTCTGGATTTCTGGCTTGAATAGCCATCAACACCTCATGCGTATAAGTGGCTTCGTGCACCAACAGATCTGTATCAGCAACAGCATCACTCAGGCATTCTGGCGTATCATTATCACCTGCCACCACTACTTTTGTACGCTGCATATCATTATGAACATAATCTACTGAACGCAATTGCTGACCATCCTCAGTGATAACATCTTCACCTTGTTGTAATTTGCCCCATAGCGGACTTGCTGGGATACCATTCTCTTTGAGTTTATCGGTATTCAATAGTCGGCGGCTAATGGTCTGAGTGATACCAAATCCATGGGACGGCACGCGATGCGATAGCGGGTAGACCTCTATCATAATCTGCTGCTGTCCATCTAACTCTAGCGTCACTTTACCTTGGTCACTCTCTTGTGAGAGTAAGTCTTCTATCGACACAAAATCAAGCGTAAAGGTCAGATATAGCTCAGTCGTTGAGATAATGGCCTCAAGCAAGGTAGCAATCGCATTGGGCGCAATGAGCGTTAGCGGATCACGGCGTCCTGACATCGCAGCACTCGCTAGCAATCCTGGTAGACCATAGCAGTGATCACCATGGACATGAGTGATGCAGATAGCAGTCAATTGACGTAAAGACAACTTGGTATGTAGCAGCTGCTGCTGTGTGCCTTCACCACAATCAATGAGTAGCCAAGGTCGTGATTTTTTATTTTGATTGCTACTATGCTGTGAGCGGCTCTGCTGCTGCAAACCAGAATTATGAACATTCAAGCACTCAACTGCCAACGCAGTTACGTTACGCTGTTTGGTTGGCGCCCCTGCAGAGGTTCCCAAAAAGGTTAGCTTTAGCATAGATGATGCCTTTTATTTGTCAGAGGTATTTATTATGACCGCTGACATATCATGGTTCGTTGAGCCTCAATCATTTGCCCACCATTTGCGGTACACTCATTGACCATGTTGGACTCATAAGACTTCCAACCACCATAAAAACTGGCGGCACATAGAATAACAACCAGTAGTTTTTGTGACCATGCCTTGATAGATACCTGTTGGCTATCAATAGCTTGTCTATCTTGCATATTCTGTCCTGATGGCTGGTTGGGTTTGATGTCTTTGGTTAGATTTGTATGATTCGGTCTATTGGAATCTGTCATTATTTTATCCTAAAAAAGGCTTTGCTTAAAAATAAACAAAACCTTTTATCTAAATATCCACTCGAGTAATAAGCCAAGTATTGAGCAGTGCTTATTGATGATACCAATTCGATAATACCAGCATCATCTAAAAATTAAGACGCCCGCCTTTTTCTTCGGCGCGCTTAAAGGCATCTCTTTCTTCACAGCGTTGTAGCCACGTTAAGATATTGGCATATTTACTCTTGTTCAAGCCTGCGCCCGCATTCGCGCCTACAACCGCGAGGTGCATTTGAATATCAGCGGCACTAAACTCGCTGCCTGCAAACCAATGGTTTTTGCTCAAGTGTTGCTCCATCATGTTTAGCATTTTGTCCAAACCATTTCCGATCATGTTCTTTTCGACCTGACCTTGGATTTTTTTGCTAATCGGTTTGATCAACATAGGTGACTGACTCACAACCTTTGTAAACACTAGACGCATAACCAACAACGGCATCAGCGAGGCTTCTGCAAAATGTAGCCAAAACGTATAGGCTTCCCACGCCGCTTCGTCACTATCGTCAGGCTTGAACTGTTTTTCTTTGTCATAGTGCTTAATCAAATACTCAATAATGAATCCCGATTCAAGCAATACGCGATCGTCTACTTCTAGCATTGGCGCACTACCGATTGGGTGCACTTTTTTTAGACTATCAGGGGCGCGGTATGCTTTATTGCGCTCATAGCAAGTCAATTGATAATCGGCGTTTAGCTCTTCTAGAAGCCAAATGATACGAAACGAGCGTGAGTTTGCTAAATGATGAAGATGTAACATAAACCGTCCTAGTCATATATTGTTTTGGGTCAGCCCTGAGGTTTAGGAGATACGTTCTTAGAGACAGCCTTTTAGATACCGTCACTTAGAGACAGTTTCTCAAACATAATCTCTTAAACATAATTTCTTAAACATAGTGCAGCGCCCTTAATTAAGCGCAGCAGCATCTTCCTCGATAATAGCTTAATTTAGTGCCCTTTGACACAGCAAGTTTGTAGAGTAATAGCAAAAAATCTTACCTACCAAGTCAGTTCTATTGACTGCGATAGTGCTATATTCATTAGCATTACGATAGATTTAGCGCTTCAATCTTGCGCGTCATCTTATCTATCTTTTGCTGATACTTCTTAATTTGACGGAATCGATGCGCAATCAGTACGCCCTTGATACGGCGGTTTTTAAGACGACGACGCGGCGGAAAACTACCCACTTGTGGCTCATTGTAGCCATGTAGGCGATTGTCACGTTTGCGCGCCAGATAACCAAGTGCGCTATCCGCAATCATAATAAGCAATGCGATAAAAATCATGCTATACATCAGGATGGAACCGCCTTCATGTAAGTTACGGTCCAAAATTGCAATCGAGAATATAAATAGAAATACTGGCTCAAGGTAGCATAAAGTCCCAAATAGTGAGACAGGTAGTTTTTGACTCGCGACCATCGTCAATGACATCGCCGCAGTGCTAATGATGCCGAGCAGAGGCAACAGGTACCAAAGCTTATGGTTGGTGATTGCCACCTCAAAACCACCATTCATATACAGCGCGACCAATACCACTGGCAATAACAATACAAGGTCTGAAATCAAGCCAGTAATAGGCGGTACTGCCAACTTGCGACGTAGCAGATAGTATGGTGGATAGCCCAAGCAAACAAATAAAGTCGCCCAAGAGATCGCACCATATGCAAAGATATCGTAAGCGATACCGAGACCTGCACACACAATGGCAGCCCACTGAAGTAGACTCATATCTTCGTTGTAAAAGAACCTGCCGACAACAATCATAATCATAGGATATAGGAAGTAACCTAACGTGACCTCAAGTCCCAACCCATTGACTGGCGCCCACATAAATATCCAGATCTGCGCGCCCAAAATCGGTGTGGGTAATATAAACAACAGCCACTCTTTGGCGTTCTTTAAAGTTTTTAGATAATCAAAAATGTGCTGCCATTGCTTTAGTACGCTGACCAGCAGCACCAGACTAAAAAACATCGTAAGCACACGCCATGAAGCGACTTGCGTACCTGATAAGGGTTGCAGTAGCAAACCAAATAAGAACAGCAAAGAGTATAAAAAGTTTGCAGCCACCGCAGTGATCGTACCCTGCGAGGTTTGGTTAGTAGTCAACATCACAACAGCCTTTAGAGATTGGGGCACATCCTTGGCAATTTTAAAAAAAAACAAAAGCCTCAGACGAGAACGTCTGAGGCTTTTGCATATAAGGTCGTAGCGCAATCTAAGTTGAACGCTTTTGATGTGTTAGGCTTACATCATGGGGCGCATTATGTCAAAGTCAGAATAGATAAGCAATGCCAGTATGCATCTAGTAGATTAACTTATATATTGAGTAAATTTAATGCAGATAAATAATTATTTTGCATCAAGTTTTTCGATTTTTTGCTGTATCTTATTCATCTTTTTTTGGTAGTGACGAATCTTGCGAAAACGATGGGCTTTTAGTACGCCATCGATACGCTGATTGATAAAATGACGACGCGGCGGAAAGCCTCCTACCTGTGGCTCTCTATATCCATGCAGATGATCATCTCGGCGACGAGCCAGATACCCTGCCACACTATCAGCCATCATAACCAGTAGCGCAAGCGTAATCATACCGTACATAAAGAGCGAACCACCTTCTTCAAGGCTTTGACTCAGAACCGTAATGGACAACACAAATAATAGCATCGGCTCTATATAGCTCAGTGCACCAAATAGTGACACTGGCAACTTACTACTCGCGACCATCGTCAGTGACATTGCCATCGCACTAAAAGCACCCAGCAACGGCAGCAAATACCAAAACTTTATGTTCTGTGCTGCCACACTAAAACCACCTGTCATGTAGAGTATGATGAGCACCACGGGTGTCAATAATGCCAAATCAAACAGTAAGCCCGTGATGGGTGGTACAGAGAGGGTACGCCGAAGTAGATAATACGGCGGATAACCCAAACACACAAACAGCGTCACCCAAGACACCGAACCGTATTGAAACACATCATAGCCAATACCTAACGCTGCAAATATCGCCGCCACACACTGCAAAGTACTCATGTGCTCATGGTAAAAAAACCGACCAAGCACGATCATCATCAATGGTAATAAAAAATAGCCTAGTGTCACATCCAAGCCAAAGCCATTAACTGGCGCCCACATAAACAGCCATATCTGGCCGCCTAGAATTGGGGCAGGCAATGTAAATATGAGCCACTCTTTGGGTGTCTTTAGTGTTTTTATATACTCAAAGACATGCTGCCACTGCTTGGTTAGACTGAGCAATATCACCAAGCTTAGTAGCATCATCAGTACCCGCCATGACGCCACCTGTGTCCCTGACAAGGGCAACATGAATAGCCCAAACAAAAACATCATCGAGAACAAAAAGCTTGATGATACGGATGCAATCGTTCCCTGAAAAGTTTGATTGGTCGTGAGCATAACAACAGCCTTAAAAATAGAACCCTGTGTAAATTGTTGAGAAAAATAAATCAAAAAAACAAAAGCCTCCGACGAGAACGTCAGAGGCTTTTTTCTAGAAAAATGATGTAAAACTAGACTGAAAAGCTAATTACTATAAGTATTATTTGTCATCATTTAGCGTATGGTCATTTGCAATGTCGATAGCATCATTGGCATCGGTCATTGCGGTATTGTCAGTGGTCGCATCAATATCTATTTGCTCCTGACCTTCTACCTCAAATGTACCGTCTTCTCTCATGGCATCAACTAACTCATCGTCGCTCTCTTCGTGCTCAACACGTGCCATAGCGACCAGCTTCTCATCTTTTGATAGACGGATAAGCGTGACACCCTGTGTATTACGACCAGAGCTGGCGACATGCTCAACTGGGGTACGTACGAGCGTTCCTTTATCAGAGATCAAAATAATATCATCGGTAGAGTCAACCTTGGTCGCTCGTACTAGTGCGCCATTACGCTCGCTGGTCTTGATTGCAATCACACCGCCGCCACCACGGTTTTGTGTGTTGAACTCTTCGACAAAGGTACGTTTGCCAAAGCCATTTTCACAAGCAATCAGGATTTCACGTACATCATCTTCGATAACCACCAATGATTTGATAAATTCATCGGTCGCCAAACGCATACCGCGAACGCCTTTTGCTGTACGGCCCATCGCGCGAGCATCGTTTTCATCAAAGCGAATCGCTTTACCGCTCGACGCAAACAACATGACTTCTTGGCTACCATTGGTAATGCGCGCGCTAACCAACTTATCACCATCTTCTAATCCAACCGCAATCAAACCGTTCGAGCGAATATTGGCAAATTGCTTCAGCTCTACCCGCTTCACCGTACCATTGGCCGTGGCAAAGAAGACAAATGGCGCTTCTGCTTCATTACTGTCTTCTGATGATTCATTATCTACTAATAAATCGTCATCTTTTACCGGTGACTCTTCTACTATTTTTGGAATCGGTAGTATGGTCGTTACGGTCTCATCACTGTTTAGACCAATCAGGTTGACCAATGGACGACCACGAGCACCGCGACTGGCGATCGGTACTTCAAACCCGCGTAAGCTGAACACACGACCACTGTCAGTGAAACATAATACTGTCGAATGCGTTGATGTCACGACCAGATGATCGATTACATCATCTTCCTTCATCGCCGTGGCAGACTTGCCTTTACCGCCACGCTTTTGTGCCACGTAATCATCAATCGGTTGAGTTTTGGCATAACCCGTACGCGATACCGTCATGACAACGGTTTGCTCAGGGATAAGGTCTTCACGACTAAAGTCCATACGTGAATCAATAATATCGGTGCGGCGCTCATCACCGAAGTTATCACGAATCTCAATCATCTCATTAGAGATAATGGTCATTAGCTTATCAAAATCACCTAAAATAGACTCTAGATGAGCAATTTCACGTAGCAAGTCTTGGTATTCTTCAGTCAATTTATCTTGCTCAAGCCCAGTCAAGCGATGCAATTGCATATCTAAAATCGCATTGACCTGCTCAAGTGACAAGCGATAACGCTCCTCGCCTTCAATTAAACCAAACGGCGCTTTTGGATCTTCGCCTTCGATGAACTCAGGACGTACTGACTGGCTACCCGCAGCGGTAAGCATCGCAACGACGCTACCTGAACCCCACGTGTTATTTAATAAGCTTTCACGTGCAAGGCCACGGTTTGCAGACGCTTTAATCGTTGCAATAATCTCATCAATATTGGCTAGAGCAACGGTCAGGCCTTCGAGCAAATGACCACGGACGCGTGCTTTGTTTAATTCATAAATCGTGCGGCGTGTCACTACTTCTTGACGATGGCGGACAAACGCAGCGATAAGCTGACGCAGAGTCAATAGCTTTGGCTGACCATTATCGAGCGCCACCATATTGATACTAAAGCTAGACTCTAGCGGCGTCTGTAAGAACAAATTATTAACGATAACTTCAGCGGTTTCGCCGCGACGTAAGTCAATAGCGATACGCATACCGTCTTTGTCAGACTCATCACGAATCTCGCTAATACCTTCGATTTTCTTATCACGAACCAGCTCAGCAATACGCTCGATCAGTTTGGCTTTGTTTGCTTGATAAGGAACTTCGGTAAATACGATACGCTCGCGATCACGGTTGACCCCAGAGTTGCTCATTGGCTCGATATGATAGCGACCACGGATATGCAGGCGACCTTTACCCGTACGATAAGCGTCTAAAATGCCCGCACGACCATAAATAATGCCGCCCGTGGGGAAATCAGGACCTGAGATATGTGACATCAACTCTTCGGCTGAGACTTGAGGGTTTTCGGCATACGCTAGACAAGCATTAATCACTTCGGTCAAATTATGCGGTGCCATGTTGGTTGCCATACCAACGGCAATACCCGTCGCACCATTGACCAATAGATTAGGAATACGCGCTGGCATCACACTTGGCATGCGCTCAGAACCGTCGTAGTTGTCTTCCCAATCGACCGTATCTTTGTCCAAATCCGCTAGCATCTGATGGGTCAGCTTGGTCATACGTACTTCGGTATAACGCATAGCAGCCGGAGGATCATCATCGATCGAGCCAAAGTTACCTTGACCATCAACCATTGGATAGCGCAAGCTAAAGTCCTGCGCCATACGTACGATGGCATCATATACCGCGCTATCACCATGCGGATGATATTTACCGATGACATCACCCACTACACGTGCGGACTTCTTGTATGGCTTATTGTAGTCGTTAGATAGCACATGCATGGCATACATCACGCGGCGATGGACAGGTTTGAACCCGTCACGCACATCAGGTAGCGCACGCGAGACAATCACGCTCATCGCATAATCCAGATAGGACTGCTTCAGTTCATCTACGATACCAATAGGACTGACCGACTCGCTCATATACACTCCTTCACTCATATCCACGCTATTAATTTTGCAGGCTTTATAGATAGCGTATTTGCCTCATTAAATACTGATAAGAACCAATAAACATAACAAGCAAAGCAACACTATAAAGCGTGAAAAATATTGGGAAAATGATGATATTTTTGATAATAAATAAAAGAAGCTATTTTAGCACAAATTTGCTGATTTAGGGGTTCTGAGCGTCATTAAAATCAAGCAAAACAGCCTACTAACCCCAATATTTCAAGTAATCAATATCCTCTAAAAATATATTACTAACAGGGACGTTTTGATTGGCTAATTTTGCTGTTTTTGGCCCATTTAGCCTGTTTGAATGGTTGTCGAGTAAATCGAAAACACGCTCTAGACAAAAAAAATTTAAACGCTACACTAACTCATCTTCTACAGTAAGGCATGTTGAACACGTCCTACTTAAATAACGACCTAACAGGCTACTTATATTATGGATATCATTCTTGCGATTATTTGGATTTTAGCAATGGTGCTATATAGCTTTTCGAGTGATTATGTTGCCAGCTTTCCCAATCATAACAATCGTGCCGTACCTTATGTCCGCTGGGGAGCACTTTTTGTTGCTATGGCTTTATCCGCGTACTTGGCACAAGCCTACCAAGAAAACCTACAAGGTAGTGGTATGTGGGTGTTTGTTATCGTCGTATTTATCATCATTGTTTTATCGAAATTCGTTTTTAAATGGGTTATTAATAGACGTTTAAAACGCTAGTTCATATTGAATATTTTTCTTATAGTCAAAGAAATCTAAAACAGCTACAAGGCAGCCGACCGCAGATTGTACACATAGTACCTCTAGGGAGGGTAACATCGTAGCGGTTTAGTAGTTCGCTGATTATCCTCCAAACCTCTTAATTATTGATCTAAATACCTTATGCCAATTAAACATCAAGACAGCCACCCTGACCCAACCCACGCTACAACATCAGAGATCGAGCGAACAGATCGTAGCTTCGATACTATTGCTGATCATTTTGAAAAAAAGGTCTATGGTGGGCTAAAAGGTGAGATTCGACTGGCGGTACTGCGCCGTGATATCTTTGAATATAGCGCGCAAGTGAGTGAGGCGCTTGGGCGACCTTTACGTATCTTGGATGTAGGTGCAGGGCTTGCACAGGTTGCGATAGAGCTCGCCACCCAAGGTCATAGCGTAGTCATCAATGACATATCAGCAAATATGCTCGAAAAAGCAAAAGCGAGTGCAGATCAGATTGAGCAAAAATTAGACATCGCTTGGTATGTCTGTCCCTATCAAGCGCTTGAGGAAAAGCTGGCCCACATAGAAACAGAAAAGTTTGATTTAATCATGTGTCATGCGCTACTGGAGTGGCTCGCAGAGCCAGCAGCGGTCATGAACTTTTTTAATCAGTATTTGACAGATGATGGCGCGTTATCTTTGTGCTTTTATAACCCAGCCAGCTTTGATTATCGTAACCTGATTATGGGGAATTTTAATTTACTTGATAATAATGACTATAAGGCAGACAATAAAAAAAGCCTGACACCCAACCATCCGGTTGCCAAAGAAGAGGTTGAGCAGTGGTTAGAGGCTCATCAATATCAAACCGTGCGCAGCAGTGGTCTGCGAGTTTTTCATGATTATGCCCCGCTCAAACGCGGTGGGCATAACGACCCAGATGCAGTGATACGAATGGAGTTACGTTACTCACAACTAGAGCCGTACAAGTGGCTTGGACGATATTTACATATTTTGGCAGCAAAGCACGCTTAATTAGTGTCTGGTGATATCAATGACAAAAGCCATTATTTCTTATAAATAATAGCTTTGATATTTGCTAGACACCTTCATCGACTCTTGATGATCTATCATATTCTGACCACGTGGTCGCATTGATGTCTTTTTCATCAAATACGACCACATGCTCTAACAACGGCAAAATTCCAATATGTGAGCCAATCGCATGATTGTGGTGACTGGCAACCAACGACAGGACAGTCTGCCCATCATCTAGTTGCAATCGGTACAAATAATTAGCACCGCGAAAGACGCGTCCCACCACCAAGGCTGTCTGCGTACTGTCATCATCATGAATAATGTCATCAGGACGTACCAGTACTTTGATCGGTGTGCCGTTTGGATAGTCATACTCACAGTACTGTGGTTGGCCCGAGTCATCATAGACTTCCATACGGCGATAAATATTGCCCAGTGCTGTTTTTACATGCCCTTCTTTGATGATACCGTCTATCATCGCACCTTCACCAACGAACTCCGCGACAAAAGGACTAACAGGCTCATGATACAACTCGCTTGGAGTCGCCCACTGTACCAGTCTGCCCTTATCCATGACCCCGACTTTGTCTGCTAAGGCAAATGCTTCATTCTGATCATGAGTGACCAATATCGCTGTGGTATTGGTACTTTTGAGAATATCGCGGACATTCATTGCCAGCGACTCACGTAATACCACATCTAGGTTAGAGAACGGCTCATCAAGTAGCAGTAATTTAGGTTTTGGTGCAAGCGCCCTTGCAAGAGCCACACGCTGCTGCTGCCCGCCAGACAGCTCATTTGGACGTTTGTCCGCATGTTCAGTCAATTCAACTAAGCTCAGCATTTCTGCTACTCGAGCCTTTTTATCAGCAGCTGACCATTTATTGAGACCAAAGGCGATATTTTTGGCCACGCTTAGATGACCGAAAAGCGCATAATCTTGAAACACCATCCCCATACCACGTTTGGCTGGTGCCACGGCAAATGAGTGCCGAATGGTTTTTTCAGTCAAGCGCTGGTTGTTTAAGTGAATGGTACCGCCGCGGCTTTGCTCTAGTCCTGCAATCGCTCGTAATGCTGTCGTCTTTCCACAACCACTATAACCCAAAAAGCAGCCAATCTCTCCTTGCTCGAGCATCAACGACATACCATTGACGACGATAGTATCGTCATAGCCGACGATTAGGTTTTGCACACTAAAATAAGGGTTGCCAGCGAGAGACTGCTCAGTGCCTTGGCGTACGCTATTGGTTTCTTCTAAAGGCTCGTTGGGCTGCCCCGGCAATGTCCGAGCTTGGGTGATTGGTGATTTTTTGGCAGGGATGATGTCTACCCCAGCCTTTACTGACTTAGGATCTGATGAGTCGTTGATTGAGTCAATATACATAGACAATCCCAGTTCGCTATTGGTAAGTACAGTTTTAGGTAAACAGTAAAATAATAATATCAGTTGCGCTAAGCGCTGTTGAATATAGCAGGTTTTTAAGCAGCAGCGGTTGGCTTTGTTGCTATTAGCTTTGTTTGTCACTTTGACGCAATAGTATCCAGACAGGCAGTAAACCAACCAGCACAATCAATAGACTGGGTAGTGCTGCCCGTCCCCACATACCCTCGCTCGTCATTTCAAACACTCTCACTGCAAGCGTATCCCAGCCCTGACGCCGCGTCATCAACGTAATTGGCATCTCTTTCATCACTTCCACAAACCCCATCAGCAATGCCGTGAGTACGCCGGGGCTAAGCACAGGTAACATCACATGACGCCAGCGCTGATAAGCGCTATCGCTTAGTAGCTTTGCCGCCGCCTCTTGATTGACAGTTAGTCGTTGCAGCTGCCTATCTACTGGCTGAAAGCTCACCGTCATAAAACGTGTCGATAATGCCAGTAGCATCACGATGACACTACCAGACAACACTTGCTGCGAGGTAATACCAAAGGCAATCATTTGATTATCAAGCCACGCAATAGGAATAAATATACCTACTGCCAATACCGTACCAGGTACCACATAACCTAAATTGGCCAATGTGGTCATAAGCTTGGTCGACTTATCAGAATACTGCCGTTTGATCCACGCGATAATAATCGCCAAAAAGGCAATAAAAAGCGTGGTCATACTAGCAATCATGAGGCTATTGGTCACAAAATCAATATAGCGCGCATCAAAATCTTGGCGAAAGTTCAATGCTGTCCAATAAATCAGCTGTAAAACTGGCACCAAAAACGCCACCAAAAATACAACTGTGCATAGTAGCGTCATACCTATTTTGGCAGGCTTGCTAGCATCAAAGCGTTGATTACTGCCTTGCGTCAGTGAGCTACCACGCTTGGCCTGCCAATACTGCTCAAACAATACCACGATAAAGATCACACCGATGAGCAACGCGGCCAGCTGCGCCGCCGTAGTCAAACTAAAAAAGCCAAACCACGCCTTATAAATCGCTGTGGTAAAGGTGTCAACATTGAATACTGACACCGCCCCAAAATCTGCCAAGGTCTCCATACTTGCCAGCAACAATCCGCCAATGATCCACGGTAATGCCTGCGGCAATGCCAACCGAAAAAACACTCGGCTCCGGCTCAAGCCCAGCATCTGCCCTGCTTCAATCGCTCGTCTGCCTTGAGACAAAAACGCCTGACGGGCTAACAAATAAACGTAAGGATAGAACGCCAGCGACAAGACTAAACCGGCACCCCATACATTGCGGACTGACGGAATCGCGGTGCTGATACCAAAATCACGTAACCCTGTCTGGAGCGGCCCACTAAAATCAACAATACCGATAGTAACAAATGCCAATACGTAGGCAGGTATCGCTAGCGGTAGCATCAATGCCCACGAAAAAAATCGCTGACCAGGAAAGCGGTACATACTGGTCACCCAAGCAAGAGCCGTACCGATAGTGCCTGAGATTACCGTCACCATAAGCAATAAAATTGCAGTATTTTTGAGCACTTGTGGCAGCACATAGTCTGCCATATGCACCCAAATATCTGCAACTGGCTGAGTCCACGATAACAGCACGATCAAAATTGGCACCAGCATAAACAACGAAATCAGCCCTAAGACTGATTTCGATATAATACGTTTACGAAGGGCGTGGTCTTGGCTGATAGCCTGCTCGTCATCGACACTGTCATGGACGGTATCGTTCTGAGTAAGGGACGTATCTGGCGTTGTGATCATATTCTCATTACCATGTCATACTCATCGAGACCTTATAAACTAATACCAAACTCAAAATTATCATTACTTTGATAACTTACTCTTCATGAGTTGTCTATAAAACTATCCGTCAAGACATATGTTTTTGAGCTTGGTATATCGATTATTGGCAGTCTCTTATTTATAGCCCGCTTTGTCCATCATTTGGATAGCTTGGGTTTGTAGCTCACCGAATTTTTGTACGTTGATATCGTCTTTCTTGAACTCACCCCACGATCTGAGCATCTCTGACTCATCAACCCCTTCTTTGACTGGGAATTCTTTGTCTGAGCTGGCGTACAGACCTTGTGCCTCATCAGATGACAACCACTCTATAAGCTTAAGCGTACCATCTGGATTGTCCGAGCCTGCAACCACACCTGCTCCTGAGATGTTGACGTGCGTGCCCGTGGTGTCTTGATTTGCCCAGAATATCTTAACAGGGAAGTTTGGTTGTTCGTCCAATAGACGACCATAGTAGTAGCTATTGGCAATACCAACTTCACACTGCCCAGCAGCAATCGCCTCTAACATGCTTGTATCATCACTGAATACATCAGTCGCTAGATTATCGACCCAACCACGGATGACGGCTTCGGTCTTCTCTTCGCCCAAATGCTCCATCATACTAGCAACAAGCGATTGGTTATAGACCTTTTTAGAGGTACGTAAGCATAATTTGCCTTTCCATTTAGGATCGGCCAAATCAGCGTAAGTAGACAATTGGTCAGCGGTAATTTTGCTTGGATCATAAAAGATCGTACGCGCACGTAGCGACAAACCTGTCCACTGACCCTTTGGATCACGATACTTTGCCGGGACATTGGCCTCTAATACAGACGACGCTACTGGTTGTAGCAACCCTTGCTCTGCCGCTTGCCATAGGTTACCCGCATCTACGGTCAGTAGCATATCAGCCGGAGTATTTTGACCTTCGGCTTTTAGGCGAGCCATGAGTGGGCCTGTTTGGTCTGTGACCAATTCAACCTTTACCCCTGTCTGCTCGGTATAACGATCTAGTAGTGGTTTGATGAGCTGTTCGTTACGTGAAGAATAAATAGTAATCGTTTGGCCATCTGCGCTAGTAGCACCATCATCGTTAGCTACTTGTTGTTCAGTACCAGCCGCTGGCGCTTCTACTTCCGCGCTCTCTTCTGTAGTAGATGAATTGCTACAGCCGGCTAATCCCAACATCATGCCAAATACGGCCGCAGGTAAAACAAGCTTTTTAGACGTTAGGTTAGCGCTGATAGTATTCAATGACATGGTTTTCCCCATAATAGTGCTATAAAAAAGGTACAACAAATGGTAAGACAAAATGGCTATAAAACCCTTAAATATCAGGAATCACAAGACCATAATATGTGAGAACAACATACTAATGGAAATGATAGTAGTTATCAATACATTTATTGAACTCAGAAATACACCCATTATTTACCTTAAGTGCTATTTATGGATACCAATTACAGATACCAAGAATTTTCGTCGGAGACTCGTTTTCAGAAGTTTTAGAGACCTGGGATTAGATTAGAGCAGCCACTGTCCCAATATAGCATTGACTGCAGCTTCTGTACGCAATATACGGGGCCCTATATGTACAGGCGTACAGCCCTGCGCTGCTAGTAACGCAATCTCATAGTCGATCCAGCCGCCCTCAGCACCGATGAATACTAAACTTGGTAGTCCTAGAGATGAGCTGCTCTGTAGCCATTCAGAAAATGACAGCTCTCCATAAGGGTGCGCAACGATCGCTTGATTAGTCATCAAACATGGCAAGGTATCTTCGACGAACGGCTTAAAGCGCTTTTGTAACGTAATCCTAGGCGCAATCGTATCAACCCCTTGCTGTAGTCCTTCTAATACAAACTCATCGAGGCGCTCAAGCATCGGACTTTGCCAGTAGCTTTTTTGTGTGCGGTAGCTATTAATCAGAACAATATTACGTACACCAAGCGCCGTCATATCAATGATTAGACGCCGTAGCACTTTAGGACGTGGCAAGGCCAAAACAACTGTCACATCTGGTTTGGCAGGCGGTATAGCGTCGAGCTGGACATTGCACAGTTGAATACGGTCAGGTGCAATACTCTCAATAGTAGCTGTACCCAAATGACCACCGAGCTGTCCGATTTTTAGCGTATCACCGACTTTTGCACCCAATACTTTATTGACATGATTGACTTGTGCCATAGCATCAATTTTTGCTTTGTCTGTCGAGAAGTTCTCAGCAGGTAATAGTATACAGTTCATAGCATCTCTTGGTTTAGCTTCTTAATAGCTGGTGCTCTAATGGCTGGTTTTTTGATCGTTAGCTTTATGAATAGCCAGCTCTTATACAGCCTGTTCTCGAATAGCGTATTGCTCGATGACATCTTCGATCATCGCAAATTGACGGAGCAATACTGCTTGCTGCTGCGCGGTTGTTTTCTCACCAACCTGCCCTACCGCTGCTGCTAATAACAGGTCGCTTAACCAGCGCTCTAACTGCTGATAAATAAGTGCAGTGTCATCTGTACTGCCAGTATTACCAGTAGCGTGGTTGTGAGATGGTTTGTTATTGCTATTTAATATCTGTTGATTTGTAGTGCGTTGTGCCGTTTCGGATGACTCATTCATTACAACCGAACGATAACACTCGTTGTTTGGTTGATATAAAGCGCCTACCTCTGCTAGCTTATCGACCACACTTTGGCAAGACTGGGTATAGCGCCCCATGATGACAGGCGTTGCCACGCTAGCCGGCTCAACTGGATTGTGACCACCAATATCTACCAGTGATCCTCCCACTAGTGCGACTGTTGCCAGCGTGTACCACGTCATCATCTCACCCATGCTATCTGCCAGATAAACTTGTGTGTCTGCACCAATCGATTCATCATTACTGCGACGGGCCATAGTGAGCCCAGTCTTTTGAATCAGTTCTGCGACCGCATCAAAGCGTTCAGGATGTCTAGGAACGATAATCAACAAGCTCTCAGCCAGTGCTGATTGTGACAATAGCTGTTGATGCAAGGATAGTGCCGCCGCCTCTTCGCCCTCATGCGTACTCGCTGCGACCCACACTGGTCTACCGACTGTGGCAAACTCTTTTGCCAGCTGATTTTTTTGATGTGCTATACGTGCATACACCTCTGCTGTATTGGCGTCCTGAACATCAATATTGATAGTATTACTATTGGCTTTGGGTGTATTGATTACCCACTTTAGTGACCCTGCCACGCGTATTTGTGCGCTATCAGCTCCCAATTGCCTGAAACGTTTCGCAGAATCACTGTCTTGTGCAATGATGAGAGCAAGGTTTTTCATCATGCTGGTGCTGACCGCCGCAATTTTTTGATAGCTCTTAAAAGAAGAAGACGATAGACGACCATTGACTAAGACGCTAGGTATCTGGTGCTGAGCCAGCTTGGTCAAGATATTGGCCCACAGCTCGGTCTCTACAAATAGCGCAGCGATAGGCTGCACATGAGCCAAAAACGTCTCAATGACAGTGGGGCTATCGACGGGTACATAGCTGTGACTCATGCGACCTTGGGCAATCTCGTCTACAAAACGACTGGCACCGCGAGCAAACCCCGTCTGTGTGGTATTAGTCAGCCATATCTGATAACCATTCGCCATTAGCATATCTAACAAAGGCGCAACGGTATTGGTTTCACCAAGCGAGACCGCATGGCACCAAATAACGCCTTTATGATCTTTATCCATAGCTATTGGGGGCGATGGGTATTGCTTACCAAAACGTTGAGCCACTTCTTGCTGGTAGTTGTCGCGTTTATGAGAGCGACGCCACACTTGCAAGCGGTACAGTGGCTTTAGCAAACTGATCAGGAATTGATAATAAAACGGCGTCTGGTACACCACCTTTTCAGTCAATGGCTGACTGTCTGGTAGCATAGTGTCCGCCGGGTTCGAAGCGTTGTCAGATGAGGAATGTGATGATGGCATTGAGCAGCCTAAATTAGTAATGGATCAAACAATAGGAGGGTAAATGTGAAAACGCGCCAATTTTACCTGAAATCAGCGCGTAACAATAAGCTTTTAAACGGTTACTGAAAAACGGTTACTAAAAAAAGAGCACTAAAAACAGCTACTAGACAATAATCAAAATCAATAATGCGATTAGGATCACGGCGCCAAATAATAACTGATAACGTTTAGTACTGTGCTGCTCTTGTTTTTGGGTTGTGATCAATGCTTGCGCTTGCTCCCATTGGCGTACTAGATTGGCAGCTTCCATATGCCCGTTATCTGAGGCTTGCTCCAACCAGTATTTACCATTAGCCATATCTTGAGGGACACCTACTCCTTGGTAATACAGTTTACTGAGTAAGCGCTGTGCACGGCTATCGTTTTTGCTAGCGGCTTGCTTCACCCAATCCACAGCCGCTTTTTTATCGCTTTCATTATCTGCCGTCAGTCCTTCGCCCAACAACTGATACATTGCCAAACGCAGCATAGCAGCCGTATTGCCAGTCTCGGCCGCTACTTGCAGGGTTTGCAGCGCTTTATTCTTTGCTTCGACATGATCATCTGAAAAAACAATTTGGCTGCGAGGTTTGTCCTGCTTGGCAATATGCTGCTCAAACTGATCGAGCACTTTGCACGCTTTTTGGTATTCAGTCACACCTACTGTTTGTGGTACCTCAATCTCATCCAATTCTATGAGCAATTGCGTAAACATCTCTGGGGTTGGCGAAGTTTTTGCGGATGCTATAGATTTGGTGACTGGCGATGTCACTTCAGTCACTTCACTCAGCTCAGGTCGCACATGGTTCTCTACCGGTAACGGTGCAGCGCTCATCGATGTTTCAGAGGTCGTAGCGATAGCAGAAGCTGTCTCTGTGTCGGCTACTACCCTGTCAGCTTGAGTTACCGGATGACTGACAGGTGCCTTTTTTAACTGCTCATGGAGATTGGCTGCTGCACTTGTTTCAGCATGTGCATTTGGCGTTATCGGTGATTGTACGCTTTGGGTCGCATCGGGCGTTGCTACTTCATTCGTATGATAACTCGATGGATCAGAGAGGTCTGGCAGTCTTGTCTTAACTGCTTGGTACAACCCACTAGCAATCTGCCCACCTTGTACTGCATCAAACGGACGATCAATATGACCAAACAAACGCAGTCCTATCGGCTCCAGTGCAAAAAATAAAGGCCTAGCATCAGTAGCCGCATTATTATCATTATAGCCAACTGCCATATGCTGATAAAAGTCATCAGTGATGAGTGGCAACTCAGAATAGCGCTTACGTAGCTCAAACTGACCATACCAATGGGGCCTGCTTTGCCACTGCTGCGCCAATACCCGTCCTGCATAAAATGCCAAAAATACCAAAAAATTACGGTAGTACTCATCGACTAATAACGTCGACTCATCCCATATGCCGCTCTTAACCATATCACGGCGTACCTGAGACAATAACGTATCGATACGTTGCAAACTCTCAAGTGACTCATCCAGCACACAAGCATGTAGCTCTGTCTCGTATGCGATACCGCCTGCGACAGGGCGTCCAGCCAAAAAATCCTGCCAGTAGCCTGCTGCCATATAATCCAGCGGCGTTAAGGGCGATGCAGACGATACAGACATAGACAGGCGAGTCCTTTTAGTAGATTAACTGATCGTAGAGACGAGACAGCTAGCGTGATCACACGATTAAAAATCTGAATAGCTTACCTTAACCCAAAAACCAAAGCGCTACAATAACGGACTGAACAAGCGTACGACATTATCAAACAAGCGCTTTGAGCCGTGGCGCTGCTGCCACTCTTCACTATTCAAGATACGACAGTTTTGCAAGTAGACCTCTTGGCAGTCAGCCACTTGGGCCACCATCTCTGGTGTATAAATCGCCAGACTGACTTCCATATTCAAATAAAAGCTGCGCATATCAATATTGACCGTGCCAAATAGACAATAATCGTCATCGATAACCACGGTCTTGGCATGTAATAAACCGCCTCGAAACAGTGCAATGGTTACGCCAGCATCGAGCAGCTCTTGGTAATAGGCCTGTGACGCATGCTGTACAAGGAAGGAATCAACCTTTTCAGGGACGATAAGGGTCACGTCTACCCCGCGTTTAGCCGCTATCGTCAATGCACCTGATAGGGATTCATCAGGTACAAAGTATGGCGTGGTGATGCGAATGCGTTTGTTGGCACGATGGACGACTGTGACCAACGTGTTATATATCACGTGAGCGGTCAGCTGCGGGGCTGAAGGTATTAACTGCGCCAATACCTTATCGACAACAGGCATCTTTGGTATCACAATGGAGGTAGCACCAATCTCTGGTTGCTCATGCTCATCAATAGTATCGTCCAGCACCTTCACTCGACTATTCAAGTCATTGATGGTTGGGTCCATCACGTACAGCTTACGCGTATAGTTATTGACTCGCTGATGCAGCTGGGCAAGATTATCGTTATTTTCAGCGCCGATATCTGTCACGATAACCTTGGCCATCGCTGTATTAATACTGATAGCCTGTTGACTGGTGGTTCGTATCGCCACATCAATCCACTGTCCAACGTTTTTATTTTGTTTAAAAAACCGTGGATCAACCAAATTAAAGCTGCCGATATAACCAATATGTTCATCAATGACGACCATTTTGCGATGATTACGCAAATCAGAGCGCTTAAACAATGTCTTGAACAGCCCTACTGGCAATGACTGATGAACAAAAACACCCGCCTTTTCTAAGCGGCGATGCTCACTGCTGTTGATAAAGCTAAAACTACCCACACTATCGGCCAATATATGACATTCCACCCCGCGCTGCGCCGCTACAGATAGCGCCTCTATTACCTCTAATACTTGTCCTTTTGGATATACAATATAAAACTCCATAAAGACAAGGCGCTTTGCTGCATGGATATCCTCTATCAAGCGCTGGAAAATCAAAGCAGGATCTGTCAATAACTGCATCTGATGATTGGGGTATATTCCAAGCCCTGTCCAGCGCGTTCCAATTTGACTGACGCCGCGGTATTTGATTGGCAATAGCTCCTGACCTTTATCGAACACCAAATGCGCGCGGCGTGCCATATCATTCATCACGATACTTGCTTGATCCACACGCTCACGATAGCGTCGCCCGATCATCGGCTCGCCCAGTAATATGTATGCAATCAGACCGAATACAGGCACCGTATAAAGCATGGCAATCCAAGCAATGGATACCCCAATGTTACGCTGTACTGACACCACGCGTAACGTCATGACGATCATAAGCACAATGTGCAATATCAGACCCAGACCTGCAAAGTCGCCCAACGACCAGTTGGTGAAGGTCTGTCCAATAGTAAAAGTATTTATGCTGACCTCCATCAATGATGCTCAAAAACAAAGTAACCGTAGTATAGTAGCTTTTCATTATCAAACAACAGCTAACGATAATTAATGGGTTATGAAAAATGCCAATAAATATCGGCCTTATGCTGTTGTTTTTAATAATATTAAAAAATTATTATGAATTATTTCATAAAATAGTCAAAATAACGTTTGACAGCCATGTGTAAATCTATATAATACACACCCACAGCAGCAGAGCTTAGTGACAAACTTAGAGCTCAGTTGATGTTGAATAAATTGCATTGCAATTGTTCGAAGGGTGATTAGCTCAGTTGGTAGAGCGTCTGCCTTACACGCAGAATGTCGGCGGTTCGAATCCGTCATCACCCACCACTTCTTAGCAAGTGGGCTCCTTAAATAAGAGCAAGAAGCTAAGACGACCTAAGCAGCGGTAGTTCAGTTGGTTAGAATACCGGCCTGTCACGCCGGGGGTCGCGGGTTCGAGTCCCGTCCGCTGCGCCATATTTAAAACGAATTTAGACCGTTAGGTTTAAGCAAGTTTCGCCTCAAACATTAGATTGTTTGGGGTTTTTTTGTGTCTATAAAATAATTTATTATTATTATAGCTTTCATATTTTATGCCTTCCCGTTAGGAGCAACTTACTACTGATTGTCATATATGATATAAAACAATCAACAGACGCTTTATCTTGAAGAATGAGCGACTTCTTTAGCTTAACGTGGCAAAATGATGATTTGATCACAGCTGATAAAACCTCCCAAACTTTAATCGCTATAACAAGCATAATGTTGATTAATGCAATAACAGCAGTCTTATTAGCAAATGCAACAGATTCGTTAGGTATAGCACTACCAACAAATATAGCTATATTGTTTAGCAACATAGTCTTTATTGACATTATAATGATAAATACAGCGCATACTGGTAGATTCAATTGATAATAGTACTCAAAGGACAGCTATGTTCTGGATATATATATTACTCTTGTTAATGGTTCTAGTTGGTATTTATACTATTTCTGCACTGATTTTCGATTTTTATATACTGATCAATGGTAGAAGAATTTGGGCTGAGATATTAGAAGTTAATACTGTTGAAAAATCAGTCTCAGGGCTAGAAAATTACAGTTTATTTGATTTGAGGATAAAGTATTCTTATACCATAAATAGTAAAGAGTATACTTCTACTAGTATCAACGCTTTTTTTGACTTTACTAGAGAAAATAAAACAGATATTTTAGAAAATATAAAAATTACTGACAACCATATAGAAATCTATGTATTAAAATCATTTCCACAAATTTCTATGACAAGCCCTCTCAAAGTAAACAAGAAAATCTTAGCTATTGCTATAACTATAGGTATCATCCTTCCAAGCATTTTGAGTTATCTTCTCATAGAGAATCAAACTATTTTTGATATATTATTAAGTGTTCTCAATTAGACTAACGTTAATGCCTGAAGAGTTGTATTTTATTGGAAACGATAGTCATAGATGCATAAGAGAGCTCTCTGTCGGAGAAATTTTCAATGCATAATGATCTGATTTATGAAGCTTATATTGGATTTTTGCTAAAGTCTCTATTGTGGGTAGGAATCATATTTTTATTAATTGTTGCATTAATTATTATTATAGATACGATATTCGTTTTATTTGCTTCACGCCACAAAGCTATGGTTATTAGAGCTGATATCGCACCTTTAGGAAGAGAAAATAGATTGGGTAATCCTCATGTCATACTCATCTTTTATGAATTTGACTATAAAGGCAAAACTTATAAGTGTACTAATCTAAATTCATTTAAGAATAATTATAGAAAAAATTTAATCTAGATTATAGCGACTCAAATTATGTACGAGATATTTCTTCTGTATAGTATGTTTTTATCTTCTTTACTAATTACAGTTTTTATAGCAGGGTGTTTCTTGATAGATGCCCTTATTTGTCTATTTGGAGAAAAAATTAATTGTAAAGTTGTTTCATATAATATCTCACCTTTTGGCGAAAAGTTTTATCTAGGACAATGGCACTCTATCAGTGTTACCTATGAATACGAGGTATCAGAAGAAAATTATAAGAACAGCTTACTTAACTCTACAAATTCTGTAATGAGGCTAAGTTATGAAAGTGCCAATGCAAGATTACTAAAATGTATGGATAAAAGTAAGATTTATGTTATTAGGTCGTTTCCTAATATATCGATGATAATGCCTTTTAGTCAGGATCTTAGATATTATCTAGGATTGATATTTAGTGTCTCATGCCTATTATTTTCAGGTTTAAAAATTTTGTAGATGACATAAAAATTATTAAAACATGATTGGTTTAGCCTTTCACGTCGAAAATCTCAAGTAGTAACTCTGTTCGCTACACCATTTCTTGTAAACAGCTAAAACGAATTTAAACTTTAAGCAAGTTTCGCCTCAAACATTAGATTGTTTGGGGTTTTTTTGTGTCTGTGTTTCTTGTCTTCTATATTTACTCTAACATCTATACTTTTACTGATATAAGTATCTCTCAATAAGCCTCTCTTTTGCATTAGTGATAGTTATAATCATCCAACGGGCGTATATCTGTTTATGACTATGGACGCTGACTCATGCGGCTGACACTGGCAATCAACGCCACCATCACTACCCCCATAATAATCAAGACACCCGACATCATGTGCGCCGCCTCATAGTTGAGTGCTTCTACTTGTTCATATATCGCAATCGATACGACCTTAGTCTCACCAGAGATACTGCCCCCAATCATCAGTACGACACCAAATTCGCCAATGGTATGAGCGAAGCTAACTAAGCTGCCCAAAATGATACCCACGCGCGCTTGCGGTAGGGAGATTTTGATAAATCGGCGCAATCGACTGGGCTCTAACAGGTGCGCCACTTCCGTCACACTTTGGGGAATACGCAAAAACTGTGCATATACTGGCTGTATATAAAAAGGCAACGAGTAAATAATCGAACCAACCATCAATCCCTCAAAAGTAAAAATCAATGGACTGATATTGTGCTCAATGAGCCACTTACCGATACCAGCATTGGGACTTAGGAAGAGAAGTAGATAGAAACCAATGACGGTAGGTGGCAGCACTAGTGGCATAGCAATGATACCCATGAGGACTACTTTGAGACGTCCCATAGCTTGTCTACGGCTGGGTTTTGCCAGCCAATAAGCGATAGGCGTGGCAAATAGCAATAGACATAAGGTCGTAACAGTAGCGAGCTTGATACTCACCCAAAATGGACTGAGCATATCTGACATAAGAGACGGGTCGATCATATAATGTCACTGCTCGTTTTATAGGTAGAATGTCTAGTCTAACGAATTAATTGATAGACAGATAGCCTGCTTGTGAGAAGTGTCGTTGCCCCACCTCCGAGCGCAAGTAGCCTATAAACGCTGCGGCAGCAGTTGTATTATTGATGATAATGCCATCTTGTAGAATAGGTGGGTAGGCTGCGGGTGGTAAAATAACAAACTGCTCAGGTTTGGCTTGTATTGAGACAAGCTGAGACTGCGCCACAAAACCATAGTCCACATTGCCTGTGTGTGCATATTGAAACGCTTGACCGATATTCTCTGCTTGTATCAAACGTTTTTGAGCATTTAATGTGTCATACATCTTCTGTGATTGTAGATAGGCTTTTGCCGCGGCGCCATAAGGGGCAAGATCAGGATTAGCAATGGCTATCTTACCGTTACTGGTAAAGTTGGCAATGCTAAACACCTCACTGAGTGAGGTTGGCGTGATACTACTCAAAGGTTCTGTGACACTATAAAGTGCTAACTGCCCTCTGGTATAGGTAAACGGACGCACTGACTCACTGGCTTTATTTGCGATGCTTTCATCAGCAAGCTTTGCTGGAAATTCCTGATTTGCGGACAAAAATATATCATAAGGTGCCCCTGCCCTAATCTGAGCATACAGCTTGCCAGAGGAGGCATAAGTGACGTCAATATCTAAGGCGTCTTGTCCAGAGACATTATTATCTGCCTGATAACTATCAACGATGCTGGGTAGCACATCAGATAGATTGGCAGCCGCAGCGATACGCAGCGTTTTGTCTTGCTCAGTCGTATCAGCCGAAGACTTGGCCCCACTATCTTGTGTACAAGCGCTTAGTGCGAGCAGCAGACAGGTAAACGCTCCAGCAGCAGCTACTGACTTGACCACTTTAACCATTATTGCTTAGCCATTTGGACGAGTCATCTTCGTAATACTCTTGCTTCCAGACGGGAATATCTGCTTTGATCGTATCTAATATCCAGCGACACGCATCAAATGCAGGATAACGATGTGCCGACACCACCCCTACCCATACAGCCACATCACCAATCTCTAAGGCTCCGATACGGTGTATCGCGATGGCATGAGTAATCTCAAAGCGTTTCTTGGCCTCTTCTATGATGGCACGGCCTTGGTTGATGGCCAAATCTTCGTAACCATAATAGGTAAGACGATCTACGCTTGTAGCATTATTATGATTGCGCACCCGCCCTTCAAAGCAGACAAACGCACCGCAGCTGTCATTGTCTAGCGTACTTTTGAGCTTATCTTCATCAATAGCAATGTCTAGTATTGCAAAGCCATCACGTTCAGCGATAAGGTAAGCCTCATCAGCGCTACGTTTAATAGTCATTGAATGGTCATGGACGTTATCTGTCATATCTTGTCTCTTTTGTGCTAATAGCGGCGTTGTCGCCACTCATAAATATAAACCTAACCACCAGCAACTGGGGTGATGAACACCACGCTATCACCATCATTTATGTGATCTGTCCACTTAGCAAAGTAGTCGTTCACAGCGACGCGTAGGTCTGCCTGCGGACGGCTAAAGCGATACTTTTGATTGAGCTGTTCGTACAGTTCGGTCAATGAAGTATTCTGCTGCACTTTTACTGTTTCTTGCTGACGATTGGCTTCATCTGCCAAACTGGCAAAATAGATGACATTGATATCCATCATTGACTCAATATCAGCTTTTGTATCGATAGCACTCATAACCCTCTCCTCTCTTTACAAGCTTCCTTGCTTAATAGTCAATATTTCTTTGAACATGAGCTCATTGTTTTTGTATTAAGCATGACTATAATCTGACTTACCGCCTGTCTTGTTGACTAGATGAATATCATCTATAACGATGTCATGCGATAGCGCTTTAGTCATATCATAGATGGTCAAACAGGCAACGCTCACTGCGGTTAGTGCTTCCATCTCCACTCCTGTTTTGTGCGTGACTTTAACAGTAGCGCTTACCATAATGCTGCTAAGTGCATCATGGTACGTAAAAGCAAGACTGATCTTATCCAATGGCAGTGGATGACAAAGCGGTATCAGATCATAGGTACGTTTGGCCGCCATGATACCAGCGATATGTGCCGTTTGGGTGATGCTGCCTTTTTTGGTCATACCATCAGCCGCTTTGATCTGCGCATAAATCTCATCAGGAAAACGAACTTGCCCAGTAGCATTGGCTTCTCGCGTTGTTGCCGTCTTGCCGCTGACATCAACCATAGTAATGTCGCCGTTACCGTCTAAATGCGATAAAGCAGATTGCTGATTTTTTTGTCCACTGTTACTCATTGATATAGCCTTTTCTTAGTAATCTCTTTATTAGTATTTTTATTCTTTTGGTAGAGCGGCACATGCCTGCTTAAAATCTTTAGGCGTATTAAAGTTGGTTAAATGCTGCCATTCTACAATAAATGGCACAGCCTCCACCCTCGGCTGAATAAATGGCATCACTCGACGCTGACCACTATCAATATAGGCTTTTAGATCAGGCTCGATATCTAAACGGTATAAACCCAGTAGTGGATAAAAATGACTGTTATCTTCTAAACAAATGACTTGTTTATCGACAGCTTGTGTATTAATGACTTGGTGCACCGATTGCTGTAATGTCAACCACAGATCGATTGCAGGTATTAAGCTGTCACAGCTAATAACCAGCAACCATGATTCATTTTTATTTTTTGATACATGTGAATCTTGTAATCTAAGCAGTACTTGCAGTGCTGATTCAATAGCGACTAGAGCGCCGCCAGTGTTGATCGTATCGTCGCATTTACTGGCATTACTATTAGAACTATAGTCAGCAATATGCATAACAGGCGAATTGGGGTTTCCTAGATTTATATCTGAACCAATTTGAAAACTACGTCCATTATCTGCAATCAAAATAGGAATTTGTAACTTGCTTGCTTGACGGACATGGTAATCCAATAACTGCTCACCTGACGGTAGCGTCAACATAGCCTTAGCCGTTCCCATACGTCTAGATGCACCGCCTGCCAAGATAACCACACCTGCCAAACCATCCAGATTATTTGAGCAATCTGTTACTACTCTATTACCTTTCAGACTTGATTGTATATCACTCATAGGTCAATTATTTATAACTCAATCATGGCTAGGATTTTGTGCCAAAAAATGTGGCACAAAATTACATGGGCGCGTACGGCTGTCAAATTGCTCTTTTAAGATATTTTCCCAACCAGTACGGCAGGCACCAGATGAGCCTGGTAGACAGAATATACCTGTACCGTTTGCCATACCAGCTACTGCTCTTGACTGCACCGTAGACATCCCAATCTCATCTTTTGAAATCAGACGGAACATTTCACCAAAACCATCAATAGACTTGTCAAATAGTACGCTTACGGCTTCTGGCATACTGTCTCTGATAAAGAACCCTGTACCGCCAGTCGTAATGACCGCGTGCACGTCTGCACTGGCAATCCAACCACTAATCACGGCGCGAATTTGGTAAATATCATCAGTGATTAATTGGCGGTCTGCCAAATGATGCCCTGCTTCGGTCAAGCTGTCTACCAAGTACTGACCTGAGGTATCTTCTGCAAGCGTACGGCTATCAGAAACGGTCAATACAGCAATATTGAGCGGTGTAAATTGTGCAGCAGGCTTACTCATAAAAGATCCTTTCTAAATATGATTTTATAGTTATATCAAAATGGTTTTAATAAAATATTCAGGGTAAAAAACAGCTTGAGCAAAGAATAATTAATCGAGTATTAGTATAAAAAGCTAACTTATTCTAGCCACCGATTATCGATAGATTGTGCATGATACCACTGTTGGAGTCATGAAGATGATGGTGTTCAGGCTTGATCGGCATAAAGCTATGTAAGGTATTCACCAGTCCTTGAATATCGTCTTGCTGTAAGTATGGACGAATATCATAATTACCCTGGTCAAATAAACACAAATGCACCTTACCTTGACTACTGACTCGCAGGCGGTTGCAAGTATCGCAAAAATGCGCAGCATAAGGCGCAATCATACCAATACGCCCGGCATAGTCAGGGTGACTGTACTCAACTGCTGGACCATCGGCACTGCCACGCTCATGCGGCTGCCATCCATTCTCTAATAAATAATCAGTGATAATATCAGATTGAGCATGCTGCGCAAAAAACAAATCGCTATTGTCGCTGGTCTGCATAAACTCAATGAAGCGGTACGTGACCTGCCTGTCTTTTACGTAATCGATAGCTGTAATGAGGTTTTCAAAGGCAGTCTCCGCCATCAAAACGCTATTTATTTTGAGCTTGATATCGGTCGTTTCTAACAACGTATCCATGTCAGCCAATATCTGCGGCAAGGTATCAAAGCCAGTCATCTTATGAAAGGTAGCGGCATCAAAACTGTCCATGCTGATATTAAGCTGATCAAGTCCGGCTGCTTGCCAGCTGGCTAAGTGCTTACCTAACTTATAACCATTACTGGTCATTGCTACTGTTTCGATGCCGTCCGTTTGCTTAATCGTTTCGATGATTTCGACAACATCACGACGAATAGAGGGCTCACCACCAGTGATTCTTACTTTCTTGGTACCTACTTGCGCAAAGCCGCGCACCAATGTCGCAATTTCAGAAATACTCAGCTCATCGTCAGGACGTTTACCTTGGTAGCCATTAGGCAAACAATACTCACAGCGAAAATTACAAAAATCGGTGATCGATAGGCGCAGATAGGTCAGACGTCGCGAAAACCCATCGGTCAAAGGTTGATGAGCGTGTATTTGATCCGTCGGTGCTACTAGCGCTGACTGTGTATAGCTGTCTGCAAACGCTGGCGCTGACACAGGAGAGTATAGTTGCGGACTGTCTATTTGGATGTGGTCATCATTCATATTTCACTGCCATCAGTATTGCTTGTCATAAGCGTTACTTTATTATTCGTGTTTAGCATGCCATTACTATGTTGTTTTTTTCACTGTATTCAATCAGCTTATATCAAATTAGCAAACGCCAAGCTAGCGATGTAGCCAAGGAAATGGTTGTACAACAACGTCACTACCCGCTATCACGTTACTGCTGTCTTTGTCCAAAACAACAAAACAATTGGCACGGCTTAGCTGCTTAATCCTGTGCGATTGCTGATTAGAGAAGCATTCAACTTGATAGTTACCTGCATCATCTTGAGACAATATACCGCGCTGAAAGTCTTTACGACCAGGAGATTTTCTGATGTCATTGGTAAGCATCGCTTTGATAGTTAGCGGCATAGGCTGCTCTGATACAGTAGCACCCGACATCTGCCATAGTGCAGGTATGACGAACTGTAGCGTACCCACAACCGTAGAGAGTGGATTACCGGGTAGTCCAAAATATAATACAGGCTTATCAAGACTCTTGTTCAACTCACCAAATACAAAAGGCTTACCCGGCTTCATTGCCACTTTGTAATGGTTAATCTGCCCAAGTGTCTCGATCACCGTCGTCAAAAAGTCATAGTCACCAACTGAGACGCCTGCTGTCGATATCAGCACATCACAGTGTTGCATCGCTTCATGGACAGCGGCTGTGGTCTTGTCTAGATTATCAGGAATAATGCCATAGTCGCGAATAACAATTGGTAAATCTGACAGTAGACTTTTGAGCGTTGGGGTATTTGAATTATATATTTGTGCTAGGCTTTGCAGCCCATCACCGATAGTCACGAGCTCATCGCCTGTTGCGAGTACACCGATAACAAGTGGCTGAAACACCTCCACTTGGTCGATACCTAAATTGGCAAGTAAGCTGATATCAGCAGAGTTGAGGCGCTTACCTATCTTTAGAACGGCTTCGCCAGACTCAATCTCTTCGCCCTGCGCGCGGATGTTATTGTTGATTTTAGCCGTTTGTGTGAGCGTAATGTTATAGGGCTGCGACTTATCGATGGTATCTCTGATATCAGCAAAGTTGGTATTTTCTTGCATGACAACCGTATTGCAGCTATCAGGTACAACTGCTCCCGTAAAAATACGGACACCCTGCCCTGCTGCTGTCACACCAGTATAAGCACTACCCGCCTGAGACTCACCAATGATTTCGATAGTATTACCGTCTGATAGATCGCTACCATCAGCAATGGCATAGCCATCCATAGCAGAAAGGTTCTGTCTGGGCACATCGAAAGGTGAGGTAATATCTTGCGCCAGTATGTGGTTGCGACTGCCTAATAAATCGCAAGTATTGATGGCTCTTTTTTGTAGCGGAAAATCCGTATTATTATAATCGTTGATACGCAGCTTTATTGCCGCTTGTAATTCTTCCATGGTAATCATAAAGGCACGCTCTTTTGATCGTTCTAATTATTTTTTATAAAATACATATACATACTATCAATAGCTGCAATTATTACTATCGACAGCTCTAACTAAAAGCAGTTATTAAAGATAAAGATGTTATTAAATATAAAGCTCTTAAAGATGCAGTATCTAGAGTCTATCACCCAAAGTATCAACTTTCTTGTATTAACCTTGTCCTGATAAGTTTTGAAAAAACGAGCATATGTCGTTAATTAGAGTACCCTCAACATTCAATGCTCGTAACCACATCTATTGCAGTAATGAGGTATGGCAAGATCAAACATAGACTGGAGCAAAAAAAGCACCTTGGCAAGGTGCTTTTTGTAGAGCAAGGCAAAATGGGGGTCTGGGAGCTGATAGGTAACTATTAGCGAACTAATGGATAATCAAGAGCGATTAAAAACAATTCGCAAAAGTTGCTTTTATCCAGTATATCAATACCGCCAGTGTCCCTCACCAGCCAGCCAATGAAGATGCACTGTTTTGAGTGATAAATCCGTCTGCGGTTCGCCCATTGTCTGCCTGCCAGCGCTGAAATGCCATACGCGTATTGGTACCCACGATACCATCAGCGCCCTTGGTATCATAACCCATGCTGGTCAAACGACGTTGTAGATTCGTGACTTGCGCGGTAGATAATGGACGCTCATAACGGGGCCATGATTTTTGCAACCCACTCTGTCCATCAATCGTTTTGCCCAGCAGACTCACCCCTAATGCATAGCTCGATGAGTTATTGTACACTCTAATCACATCAAAGTTGGGACTTAGGAGTAGCACTGGACCATCTTTACCAGCTGGCAACCACAGCTCCATCTCGGTATTGGCATCTAGGTACACATCAGCGATCGTATCTACACCCATTGCCGCCCATCTAGCTGCAGGTTGTTTGCTACCAGCGACCGAGTAGTCAAATGACGCTGGCACGGTTGCCTCATAAAAAGGCGCTAGACCACGAACCCAACCTGAGTTACTAAGATAGTTGGCCGTAGAAGCTAATGCATCGCCTGTTGCCCATGGATTGCGGTGACCATTATTATCACCATCCACACCTTGTTTGAGCCACGTCTCAGGAATGAACTGTGTCTGTCCCATACCACCTGCCCAAGAGCCATCGAGCTGTGACCATGAGACATCACCGCGCTGTAGCAGCGTTGCTAGCGATAGCAGCTGGGCCTCAGCAAAGGCTTGACGACGACCATCATAGGCAAGACTGGCAAGCGAGCTTGGCAAATCACTGTTGCCAGTGACCGCGCCATATGATGACTCCATACCCCATATCGCTGCAATAATCTCGGCATCAACACCATACTGCGACTCTAGCTGCGACAAAAACTCACGCTGCTCTGCAAATTTACGCTTGCCGACGCTGACACGTCCACTTGATACCGCAGAGTCTACATACTCCCACGGCATTTTAGAAAACTCAGGCTGCCCTGAGTCTAGCGAGATAACCTGCTGATTCAGATATGCCGAATCCAACATCCGGCGAATAACCTGAGCATCATAGCCTGCTGATATCGCGCGCATAGAAAAGTCTGACTTCCAATCAGAAAAACTACTATAACTAGGCTTTGGGGCGGGCTGCGGCTTGACAACTGGTGCAGGTGTCGGCCTTACCTGAACAGTTTGAGTCTGAGTGATCTCAACACCGCCTTGACGGACAGGCTTTTTTTGCATTGCTTGTTGACTTGTACACCCGACCATTACTAATGCTGGCATCAGGGTGAGGTATTGTTTTTTTAATTTCATAAAAATCTCAAATATGAATAAATGAATGACTCAAAGTCGCCTAGCCATCAGCAACAATGCCTCAATGTTAATGTATTAATAATGATATCTTAGTACTGATATATTAGTACTAACGATCAAGTACCGTACGCGGATCTATCGGATTACCATTCAAGCGAACTTGGAACTCTAAGCCGACTTGATTGGTTTGACCACTGCTGCCCATATTGGCAATGCGTTGACCACGCTGTACCGTATCCCCTTCTTTTACAAGCAATTGGCTATTATGCGCGTAGGCAGTGATATAGTCATCACTATGACGAATCATAATCAAATTGCCATATTCTGGTAGACCGTTACCTGAGTAAAGCACTGTTCCTGATTGGCTGGCAAGTACTGGATCACCAATGTTTCCAGCAAACCACATACCCATGTTGCCTGCCGCAGGATCAATGTTGCGAGTCACTGGATTGCGAGTAGGATAGTCATAGCCAGAGGTCGAACTGGCAGTTGCTCCGTACGCTGGCGTTGGCGCCGCCGTCACAGGAGGCGTATAAGTAGGTTGCGGCTGTGCTGGTCTGCTGTAGCTATTATTGCTAGCCGTCGTTGCCGCACTGCCCTGCCATAGCTTGAGCCACTGCCCACTATAAATCGTATATTTACTATCTAGGTTATTTAGTGCGCCAATTTGACGATAGTTGAGACGATAGCGCGCCGCAATTTGGCTGACCGTATCGCCGCGCTGTACGCGATGATAGTTAGGGACGCCTTGCGCGTTGGTTATGATCTTGGGGCCAGCTTGATTAGGTGATTGATAAGTCGGCTTAGTTGCACAGCCCACCACAGACAAGGTAGCAACTGCCATTGTGCCAATCAACGCCGCTTTGGCAAGGTGCGATCCGGTCGTAATTTTTTTCATACAAGGTTCCTGTTCTTTGTATTGCTGATCTATTGTTTTATCATCCAAAAGCTTTTGACATCACTAAAAGCTCTTTTGGTATTTTGACTGCACACTACACTTAGCCATCCATCAAATGACTTATATCACTAACACAGTAGATGGTAAAGTAACCATGATGGCTATTTATATGGTTTGAATTACATCGTATCGAGCTTATGGCTTTATTGCCTAACTTATAGCTTTAGTGCCTAAACAGCGTCGAAAACTGAGCCAATGCCACCGTCGGCGTATGGTGCAGACGTACTGGCGATAAACTGACATACCCTGCCACTACAGCCTGATCATCTGTCATCACCGGCGTAGCGATATCTCCGCACTTGCCGTCACTTCCAAACCCGCCATCTTTGGGTCTTGATAACGGAGCGACAGTATCTAGAGGCGATTCTTCCATACACTCGTCGTTTTTACGTTTTCGTAAAGACAGCCAGTATGCATCCCGGCCACGCGGATCAATCATATGACGTACAGGCTGAGCAATCTGTTTGTGTGCCAATGAGGTTATCTTTCGACCTCTAATGTCATCTGCGCTACCCACATCAGGGATATTAACGTTTAATACATGATAGGGCAAACTTTTGAGAGTATCTAAAATCGGTGTATCAGTAAGCAGTTTGACGATTTCATTGGCTGCTACCTTATAATCGTCTGCTGATTCTTGCCCGCCATCTTTTACGCCGCCACCTACCAAAGACGTCGCGATAGCAGGTATTCCAAAGAGCTGTGCTGTCAACGCCGCACCAAAGGTCCCAGAAAACATCACATCTTGACCTAAGTTTGCTCCTGAATTGATACCCGTAATGACGCAATCAAAGTCCATATCACGGTGTAGCTCATGCAGTGCCAAGTGAATACAGTCAGCAGGGGTTCCGTTTACTGCTACAAACCCTGATGGTAATTGATGCGTATGTAATGGTTTTGAGACACTCAGTGCGCTAGCATAGCCACTTTGTTCGTCGTTTGGGGCAACCACTAAGACCTCACCAATAGTCGATAGTGCTTGAAACAAAGCCAATAATCCTGGCGCATGCACCCCATCATCATTACTAATCAAAAATTTCATATCAGCTCGTTATGTTTGTATCAGACGTTCTATCTGCCCGTGGTTTTGTTACCGTACCATATCTTTATTGATGCAAAAATTGCAACTATAAATGAGATAAAATTTAACGCTTCCATCTTAAAAGCCTTGCCATATCATTATATGGTCAACCCTCTATAAAAGAGTGCTAGCGTTAACTGCACTTGAAGTATTCAATATATATCTATACTAGACACCTGCACTTAGTTACCTTATACCTCTTCCACTTGTATCTCATCTAAATGACGTCAACCATCGTAAGATAGCTCACTTTAATTGCTCGAGTGATTATATCTTAATAATGTACTCTGAAATCCCCGGTTTTCACTAGAAAATGTATTGCGTTTTTTGTCGATAACTGTGCTATTGCTATCAAACCAAACTGAGAAAAAAGTAGGAACAAACAGTGCGTTACAATACGCAACACCATACAACAATACAAACTGATGCATTTATACTGAGGTGACCTCGTTGGTATATGCTACTGATATGTTTCTATAAAGTGCCCTCGGCTCACAAGATATCTACACATAAATCAATATTTTATGTGACTTTTGTTTTTTTACCCATTAACATATCACCATCAAATAAAGATAAGCGAGTGTAATACTGAATGAAGAATCAATCGATATTATCTATAGCTTCTGTAATAGCAAAGACTGCCTCAAAAATCGGGCTTGCAGGACTGATAACGTCTGTTGCCATGCTGTCTCAAGCGTCTAATGCTGCAAACAATCCTGCGACCACTATTCCGTTAGATCTGTCTGGCATTAATATCACTAAGCATGAAATCGCTGTGATGCAGGTACTATCAGAGATCTGTCCATCAATGCTGAACGGTAAGCAAAAACAACGTTTTTATAAGTCATACACTGTACAACTGCACGAATTAATGCCAACTCTAGAAGATCCAAAAGCAGCCATTCAATATCTGTCAACGCAGCAAGACTACCGTCAGATATTACAAGGTATCCGTAGCTGGACAATGGGCTTCTCAAAGCAAGAAAACAAAGCTCTGTGCGAAGATTTAGCAGACGCTGAATATTAATAGAGTGTATTAGCAGATAAAATAACGGCGTTAATCATTAGCTATTAATTTTTAGCAGTCATTATAGAAGATAATGATATAGACTATATCGTGTGGTTTATATCATACAAAGCTTGCCGTAACGCCATTTATAAATCACAGATGGCACGGCAGGCTTTTTTGTGGTTATCACATTTATGACAAGCGCAAACCAGTTATACTTCAACAAAAGCAAGCACTTGATTAGTATTCATTTTTCTTTTTATTCTTGTCTTACTTTTTTGCATTTATCGATTCCCCATCGGTTGGCATTTTGCTAAGATAAGGCGTTAATTTTATGTCTATCGTGCCGTCGTCCCTATTTTTGTAGATACATGATTTTAGACATGATGTCTAAGGTATATTGCCTAAAATAATATATGAAAATTGGTACTGAGCATAAGCGATAGATACATTTGGTTCCATGATGCGGTGTAACGATATATGACAGTAAAGCGTGTGAAAAATCAGCTGGTACAGTTGGTAGTGGGTGTAAGTATCTCAATGAGTGCAGTGATGGCAAACGCAGCCATACAGCCGCCTGAGATGGATAATACCGCCTATGTATTGATGGATTATAATACTGGTGAGATTTTGGCTCAAAAGAATGCTAATGAAGCGCTACCGCCAGCGTCTCTAACCAAGATGATGACCAGTTACATCATTGAGCAGCGCCTAGCATCGGGTGACCTCAAAGAAGACGACCAAGTGCTCATGAGTCCAAATGCATGGTGCCGTGGTAGTAGCAGCCAGTCTTGTATGTATGTTCCAGTTAATAAGACAGCCAGCGTTATCGACATGCTACGCGGTATCATTATCCAATCAGGTAATGATGCTTCAAAAGCAATGGCTGAGCATATTGCTGGTAGCGAAACATCTTTTGCTATTTTGATGAATGAGCAAGCGCAGAAGATTGGTATGGAAAATACCAACTTCGTCAATGCAACCGGTATGCCTGATGAGGGTCATTTAGCATCAGCCTTAGATTTGTCTAAACTTGCCCGCGCTATTATCAAAAATAGTGGCGATTACTATAGTATTTATGCCGAAAAAGAGTTTACCTACAATGGCATCACCCAAGGTAACCGTAACGCTCTGCTCATCACTGACCCAACTGTTGATGGTCTAAAAACAGGTCATACGGATGCTGCAGGCTATTGCTTAGTGGCCTCTAGTAACCGCGACGGTATGCGTCTAATTTCTGTCATTATGGGCACTAAGAGCCAACAAGCGCGTGCGGATCAATCGCGTGAACTACTCAATTGGGGTTTTGGTCACTTCACCACAGTCACTAAAGCACCTGCTGGTCAGTTTGTCAGCAAAATTCCAGTATGGTTTGGGGAAGCGGATGAGATAGAGCTAGCTACTGGCGATAATTTACAGATCCTAACCAGCAAAACACAAAAAAATAAAATCACTACAGTAGTCGATATTCCTGAGAGTTTAGAAGCACCTATCAAAAAAGGTCAAGAAATCGGTAAGATGATGGCGGTTATTGATGGTAAAGCGGTGGCGTCCGTTCCTGTTATCGCGACCAGTGATATCGAACAGTCGGGATTCTTCAGCCGTACTTGGCAACATGTTGTACGCTGGGCAAAGAATCTTTTTTAAGCGTTACCCTATCTTTATAGAACGTAGTTTATCTTTATAGGACATACTTTATTCTTTTAGAAGTTGCTCTCTTTATAGACAACAACATAAATAATAACGCTAACAACGTATGAATCAGTAAAGACCCCTTAACAAAAAGACGCCTCAACATTGGGCGTCTTTTTTTGTACTAGAAAACGTTTGCTTAATCGCTAGCAAACATAGTAGCGGTAGGAAACTCTATACGAGTATTATTGCTGGTCAATCATATCTAGCGTACTACCGACCACACCATACGAATTTGACAGAGCCAATCACCAATCATGTATTGAGCTGTCGCATTACGTCCATACCAACCAGCGCTTTAATAAATCGCTCAGTGCCTTGTCTTTATAGTTGGAACGATGGCAGTAGTCAATACCAGCTGCTTTTAGTCCGTATTCAAAACTGTCAACATAGCGCGCTCGGTGCGGTGGATACCAATATACCAATAGAGTGCGCTGCGTACCCTCTTCACTTTCGTACTGACGAATACTCTTGGCTAGCAGCTCAGCTTTCTCTACAAATACATCCTCAGCAAACATCACCATATCAACTTTTTGGGTTCTAACCTCATTTATCACCTGCTGCGGACACTGGTGACAAATAATAGTAGCTCCTAGATACTCCAGCTCACTTAATAGAGCACCTGCCTCCTGATAATAGTAATAAACAATGGTCAGTCCAGATAAAAGGCGCTGCTGACGGGACTGCTGCTGGTTTGGCATTGCTACAGTAAGCGTAAACTCAGTGCCTGAGCCCAATGTACTATCAACTTCGATTGTAGCGCCCATAAGCTGCGCCATTTGCTTCACAACAGGCAAACCTATACCTGAGCCTTCATATTGACGTGTTTGTGATGAGTCCACCTGAAAAAACGGATTGAAGATATCTTCAATATGATCACTATCAATACCGATACCGGTATCTTTTACGCTGATTTTCCAGCGATTGCTCTTATCAAAATGAGTCAATTGCGACGATATAATCACCTGTCCGGTAGGGGTAAACTTGATAGCGTTATTGAGCAGGATCGATAGTATCTGTTGAATTTTGGCCGAATCCCCATGCAAGCTATAGTCTATGTGATGGATATTGCTAATAAGCTCTAAGCCTTTTTGACTGGCAATAGGCTCAAATTTCACTAATAGATCAGAGATTAATTGTAGCGGATTAAATTCGTTGGTATGAATCCTTATTTGACCCTTTTGTATCTGATTGAGCTGAATAATATGGTCGAGCGATAAGACCAATTTATCACTCCCATCACTGATGATTTCAACAGCATCTTTCTGTTCTCTGGTTAGGCTCTCATAATCCAACAACTGCAGGCCACCCACAATCGCATTGAGCGATGTTTTTAGCTCATGGGTGATCATGCTCTGAAAATTATGCAGCTGTACATCAAGCGAGACATCCTTGTTATGTAGCTGCTGCTCAAAAGCCGCTAATGTCTTATACCCTATTTTGGCCTCTTGTAGTCGACCAAATAATACGACTAATGCTTTTTTTATTTGCGTAAGCTCTTGAAAATTGAAGCGCTGTGGGATGATCGGTAGCTGCTCTAACTCCGAGTTTTTTGTGATGGTTTGGCAGATATCTGTTAATGCTTCGATATCTTTGACAGGCCAATTAAGCTTTCTAAAAATATATAAGGCAAACAAAAAAATCAATACGACTGCTGCTAGCCATAACCATAAGACGCTTTGGAACCAGTGCAGCCGTAGCAACTTTACGTCCATTGTAATGTTGATATAGCCAATCAGCGCACTGTTTTTGGTAGAGTCATCAGTCAACTGACTCGTACTTGGCGCGTTCGCCATACTTTCTGACAAGGCGCTGGCTATTTGTCGGTCAGATGCTGCATTATCAGCACTTGCCCCATTGTCATCCTCATACTTACTCACGACTGGATAATTAAAGCTGACAGTATCGGCAAATAAAGCATTTCGCCAGTCGTCAAGGGACTGGTTCACATCACTGATCGGTTTAGAGGTTGAATAGAAGACAATACTTTGAATCGTAGGTCCGTTTTCTAGCAAAACATTGACTTGATCAGCCACAATGTCTGCACCATCTGCTGTTGATGCGCTGGTCGTCAATAGCGAAGCCAGCTGCTGGATATGCTGCCGCTCTTCTTGGTAATGATGTACCAACCCATAACTAAAAGGCAACACAAATCCTGCTAGCACGGCCAGAATTACGACCTGACCAACAGAGCGCCAGATAAGCATAGAAATGGTTTGAGACGAACGTTTGTTCATATCACTCTACTGAGTAAAGAAAACTTTTACTTATAGTACAGGTATTTGGAAGATGTGATAAGCGAAAGATTGAGGTAATTTATGACTGCATTGACCGAACGGATGCAGCACCATTGCTAAATAATGCTTGATACTCATTTTACCGTGTATAGTGACACGGTAAAATGAGTAACTGTTAGACAACGCAATGAATCAAACAGAAGGGTTAGATAAAAAGTTACTAACGAGACTTTTTGTCTTTTGTGGTGAATTTCTTTGCACGATTACGCTCACGTTGGCGCAACTGCTGTGTTTTTGCCTTGGTTGGCGTATCGCTTTTATTAGCATATGGGTTGTCATTTTGCTTGAAAATAACATTGAGCGGTGTGCCTTCAAGTTTGAACACCTGACGGAACTGGTTCTCTAAATAACGCTGATAGCTTTTAGGGAGCGCACTTGTCTGGTTACCATGGATCACGATAACTGGTGGATTGTGACCACCAATATGTGCATAGCGCAACTTGATACGACGACCAGCAACAGTTGGTGGCGGATTGGCCGTAACCGCATCTTGTAAGATTTGCGTCAAGCGATTGGTTGACACTTCAAACATTGAAGACTTATACGCACGCAAAATAGAGGGGTATAGATTGCCAACGCCAGTACCATGAAGCGCTGATATTAAATGCACTTTTACGTAGGGAATAAAGTTAAAACGACGATCCATCTCAAGCTTGATATAATCTCTTTGATCTGGCGTCAGGCCGTCCCATTTATTGATCGCTACTACCAAAGCGCGACCGGCATCCAAGGCATAACCAATCATGTGTAAGTCTTGGTCAACGATACCTTCGTGCGCATCAATCACAATCACAGTCACGTTAGAGTCTTCGATTGCTTGCAACGTCTTGATGACGGAGAACTTCTCTACTTTTTCATCAATTTTACCGCGGCGACGCACACCAGCAGTATCAATCAATACGTAGTCTCTGCCTTCGCGCTGATAAGGGATGTAAATACTGTCACGTGTGGTACCTGGCATATCGTACACCACTACTCGGTCTTCACCCAGCAAACGGTTCACTAGGGTTGATTTACCGACGTTTGGACGACCGATAATCGCAAGCTTTAAGCCTCTTGGCTCTACAATGTTTTCTTGCTCAGGCATATCAGCCGTTAAGATTTCGAGTAAGTTACCCACACCGCGACCATGACTGGCGGCCATCGGGTACGGCTCACCCAATCCTAATGCATAGAACTCGGCAGGCGCGGCGTCATGAACACCATCAACTTTGTTGGCAACGACATAAACAGGCTTGCCTAACGTGTGCAAAAACTTGCCAATTTCGGCATCAGCGCCAATCATGCCAGCACGGGCATCAACAACGAATACAATAATATCTGCTTCATGAATCGCAGTATGCGACTGCTCAGACATATAGTCGTCAATATTACCGCTACCATCGTCCGCTTCACCAATACCACCAGTATCCACAACGATGAAAGATTTGTCTTCATAGGTCGCGTCACCGTATTGACGGTCACGAGTCAATCCTGACAAATCAGCGACCAATGCCTGCCGACTCTTTGTGAACTGATTAAATAAGGTGGATTTACCGACGTTTGGACGACCAATTAAGGCGACCACAGGCTTGATACTCATGGGTTACTCTCAGTGAAAGGCACAATGACGGACAGTACAGCTGTTCTTATAACCAGCAACATAACAATAGCAGCGAATAGGCTGTACTTAACCGCAAATTAAAATGAATAATAAAACAATAGCAAAAATAGTAGATAGCTATCTTACAATCAAAAATAATCGTAGTTTTAAAAAATATCTGGAATGACTAAACGATATACAGTATACATGGCTAGCGCATCGGTCGCATAGAGTACGCGAAAGCCTGTCTATAAACAAGCGATTTACACAAAGCACTAAACGCTGACCAAGCAGCGTTTGTGTTCTAAAACAATAAGCACTTAGTTAGCTGACTAACGCACCAGCTGCCAAATAGCCACTTGTCCTGATGTACTTTGAGTCATAAGGCGGCTGCCTTGTACTTGCAGGTTGGTCAGTGCGCCTTTTGTCTCGACGCGGCTAACGATATCGCCAGTCGCAGGATCAAATAAATGCACTACACCGTCAAAATCACCAACTGCAATATAATTACCAATCATGACAGGGTTGGTGAGATCACGATACGCTAGCGCTTTACTTTCCCATAACGTCTCGCCACTATTACGATCATAAGCAACCACGCTACCATCCAAGCCAGTCGCAATAACTTGCTGAGCATTCACAGCAAGTGATTTAAGACTCGCAATCTCATTGACAAACATCACTTGGCGAGAGGCTAAATCAATGCCTAATAGCTGGCCGCTATAACTGATGGCAAACATCTGCTGCTTATCTACAATTGGCGTGCCATCGACATCACTCATGCGCTCAACTTCACTACTACCAGAACCGATACCGACACGTCTTGACCACTGCGGTAAGCCATTATCAACGGTGATCGCATGCAGGCGTCCATCGGCAGTAGACAACAATGCTGTTTCATTATCTAATAACGTCGGTGCTGCACTACCGCGAACGCTAATGGCTGGTACTTGGGTCGCAAACTGCCATACTGATTGACCGGTCTGTAGTGATAAGCCATGCAAGAAACCATCATTTGCTGATAGCACCACACGATTATTACTGATCAATGCAGGAGACAAGACCGACCCTGATAACTGTTGCTGCCAGCGCTTGGCACCCGTAGCACTATCGAATGCCATGATTTGACCACTGCGAGTACTGATAACAGCAGTTTGACTGAGCGCGTCTAAAGCAACGCCGCCTGTGATTTGATCACCAACGTTTATTGACCACAAGCGATCACCTGCTTGATTAAAGCCTACCAAGTCGCCACCGCGTGAGGCAGTAACGACTTGCCCATTGGCATAACCAACCTGCAAATCTAATGAGTCTTTTTTGCTGGCTTTTTTATTGCCCACGTCAGTGCTAAATACTGGCTGTAGCACGCTAATTGGCTGCGCAATTTGTACTAACTTTACTGGGTCATTGACCACGGGCTTGATACCGCGAGTACACCCTATCACTGCAGTGCTCATCACAGCAAGTACTGCTACATGCATGACTGTCTTTTTGACAGTCTTAGTACTGAACCTGGTACTTAACATTTTGCTTGCGCGAATAGATTGGGTCATTATACGTTCTCACTACAGATGAATTATTATTAATTAGTACATTGGCTAACCGCACATTAGTAATCTTATTTAAAAGTTTTTGAGCGACTACTAACTATTATTTAAGCGACTACTATTAGTGTTATCGTTCAATACAATCCTACTTACTGTACCATCTCAACGGCCACACTTTCTGAGCTATCAACCACTAATGGCTGTTCAGGAGTCGCTGACTCTTGAACAAGACTCGCTTGCTCTGCAATAGGCTCAGGCGTGATACCTAGACTTTCCATTTTTAATGCCAATACTGCACGCGTTTCTTGACGGCTACGTAACAGCTCCCAAGCATTATTGTAAGACTTGATCGCTGAGTCTTTGTTGTCTTGAACCAAATAAATATCACCTAGTAATTCTTGCTGACTGGCTTCAAACGAGCTTGGCATATCGTTATTGGCTTCTGATAAAGCTGCATCTGCGTCCCCAGTAGCCAGTAATGTCTTGGCATAACGCAGACGAGTAATCGCCTCTAACCCCGCATCCCCCAAGTCAATTGCGAGTGCTTGCTTGAGCGTCTCAGTTGCTGCAGTGAAGTCATCGCTATCTACTTGCTGGCGAGCCTTAATCATTAGTGCTTGCCACGCATAAACTGAGTCGCCATGGGTGCTTACTAATGCATCAATATTCTCGTCTAATTGTGTGCGGCTCTGTGCCAGAGCTTCTTGCGCTTGTGCTTCTAGATCTGGGTTCTGCGATGCGATGCTGACCTCTTCACTCAATCGCTGGATATCTGCGTATTGATCGGCGGCGACCGTATCTACGCGCGCATGGTTATTCTGCCAGTATGTCCAGCCAAAATAAGCGGCCAGCGCCAACAAAATCGCAGTGACGATATAACTGCCATACTGCTTTAGTGCTTGCATGGAGTTGTCTGCATTCGGCGAGTTGGGGGTCAGAGCCATATATATTTACCTGATAAAATGTACATTAATTTACTGATACCAAAATCAAAACCACGGTATAACAAGATGATTAGCCACGAGAAAAGTTGTCTTTGCTCGATAACCAGTCTTGTACGACCGTTTGCTGCTCACCTGTCTGCATGTCTTTAACACTGATTGTATTATCATCTAGCTCTTGCTGCGCAATAATAACCGTTAGTGCAGCGCCTGACTTATCTGCTTTTTTCATTTGTGCTTTTAAGCTAGTGGCACTTGCCATTTTTACACGTACATCTGGGCGACTGTAGCGTAAACGTTGTGCATAATCAACACCAGCACTATAAACCTCTGGGTGAGCGACAACGAACACATCACAAGCAGGTACATCAGCAATTGGTGCAACCGCTTCCATAAGTAACAACAAGCGCTCAAGCCCCATCGCAAAACCAACGCCTGGTTCAGATTTTGCCGGCTTGCTACCATCAGTGCCCGTAGACTTTAACTGTCCGATCAGACCGTCATAACGACCACCAGCACAAACTGTCGCTTGGCTACCTAACTTGTCCGTTACCCACTCAAAGACCGTTTTATTATAGTAATCAAGCCCGCGTACCAGATGCGGGTTAATTTCAAAATTGATGCCAAGTGTTGTTAAGTATGACTGAACTTGATCGAAGTGCGCCTTACTCTCTGTACCCAAGAATTCTGCCAGCTTTGGCGCGTCTGCCAACAGTGCTTGTGTACTCGCCTCTTTACTATCTAGGATACGTAGCGGATTGGTCGTCAAACGGCGCTGACTGTCTTCATCCAACTGATCTTTTTTGTCAGTTAAATAAGCGACCAATGCTTCGCGATAAGCATAACGCTCATCACTCTCACCTAAGCTATTAAGCTGCAAATGCATCTCATCTTTTAGGCCCAACTCTTGCCACATTAGATGGGTCATCGCAATCAGTTCAGCGTCAGCGTCTGGTAACGCACTACCAAAGCTTTCGACACCCAACTGATGAAACTGACGATAGCGGCCTTTTTGCGGACGCTCATAGCGAAACATTGGACCGATGTACCAAAGCTTAGGAGTATCACCGCGCAGCAGATTATGCTCGATGACAGCGCGTACTGCGCCTGCCGTACCTTCAGGACGTAGCGTCAAAGGCGTGGGCGGCTCAGACTTATCCGTAAAGCTATACATCTCTTTTTCGACGATATCAGTAGCGCCGCCAATGGCACGTGCAAACAGATCAGTCTGCTCAACGATAGGCAGGCGGATATGCTCGTAACCATATCTACCAAGTACATCAGCCAATATTGCTTCTAGATGTAGCCATTTTGCTGATTGATCAGGCAAAATATCATTGAACCCTTTAATAGCTTTGATCATGGTACGGTCGTATCCTTAAAAATTTAACAGGTATATCTATTGTTGTTATCTATCTAAATGTTCATCGTGTTTTAAATTAACTGCTTGACGTTGTGTATCAGTTTGACACATGTATCAACACACTGGCCTATCTTACGCGAATGATTTCGTTTTCGCGCTTTTTTGCCAAGTCTTCTGCGTGAGCACGAACCATGCTTTCTATTTCATCGACCAAATTGTCGGTATCAATAAGATGGCTTTTTTCGCCCATACGATAGACTAGCGATCTTGGTGCGGCGCCAACGATACCGATATCTGCCTCTTTGGCTTCTCCTGGACCGTTTACCTTGCAACCAATGACAGATAAATCCATCGGTTCACGGATATCTTCTAAACGCGACTCTAACGCTGTCATCACTCTAATCACATCAAACTCTTGACGCGAGCAACTTGGGCAAGCGATAAAGTTGACGCCATTTGAACGGATATTCAGCGATTTTAAGATATCAAAACCAATCTTAATCTCTTCTTCAGGCTCGGCAGCTAAAGAGATGCGAATAGTATCACCAATACCGTCTAGTAAGAGACCACCAAGGGCAATTGCAGACTTCACCGCACCAGTACGATATACCCCCGCTTCGGTTACCCCAAGATGAAGTGGATTATCAATTTGTGCTGATATTAGACGATAAGCATCTAGTGTCAAAAACACATTACTGGCTTTGACAGATACTTTGTACTGATCAAAGTTAAGGCGCTCTAAAATATCGATATGGCGCATCGCGGACTCAAGCATCGCCTCCCCAGTTGGCTCAGTATATTTACGCTGAATGTCTTTCTCTAAAGAGCCTGCATTGACGCCAATACGGATAGGAATATTATGATGTTTGGCACAAGCAACCACTTCACGCACCTTGGCATCGCTACCGATGTTACCAGGGTTGATACGTAAGCAATCAGCACCTGCTTCAGCAACTGCCAGAGCAATTTTATGATCGAAATGTACGTCTGCAATGAGAGGCACGCTCACAAGTTTACGAATCTCGCCAAAGGCTTTTACGGTATCCATCGTTGGCGTTGACACCCGCATTAGATCAGCACCAGCTTCAACACAGCGCTCGATTTGGGCAACCGTTGCGGCCACATCACAGGTGTCAGTATTGGTCATACTCTGCACACTGATTGGCGCATCACCACCAATTGCAACATCACCCACATAGATTTGTTTGGTCAAACGACGGTTGATAGGTGATGGCATTGACATACATAAATCCTTGAATCAAAAATAAAAAAGCCACTGGCTTGTATATATAAACGAGCTTGCACATGTGACCACTTTAGCGAAAACAGGCAATCAAACCTTTCATCAACAATTAAGGCGTTAACTCAAAAGTCGCTTGCTTATCAGTTGCATAAGTCTCTAAAGCGACCGTTTCTTGGTTAAGCATCAAGCTGACATTATCGATATTATCGATTTGCACGTCGAATGGTGGCATACCTGATAGATCATAGTCGCCAGCTGTCTGGTCCCCGCTAATCAGATTATTGCCAGAGGCATCAGTGATACTAACTACGGCATCATCGCTCAACTTAACATTCAGAAAAGCCGTACTAGCATTGGCATCACCCAGATTCAGCGCAGAGCCAGAAGCGCCAACGCTACTGGCATCATTATCAATGTTAATCGCGGCCCCCTGCGCTTGCTCTATGGCTGATACATCTTCCACAGCAGCGACAGGCTCTTGGTTATTTTCTTTACTCGCATTACTCACCATACGGAATAAAAATATCGCCAAAATAATGAGTCCAATCACACCGATGATCAATAGTGGATTGAAACGGATACGACTATGCGTATCACGCTGCAATGTTCCCATTGGTCGCAGTGGCGTATCCGTGTTATTTACTGACTTGGCTTTAAGCTCATTAGGATAGGCGGCATCGAAGCTACTTGCGATTTTGGCTGAATCCAGACCCAAGTATTTGGCATAGTTGATGGCAAAGCCACGAGCAAAGGCGGCTTGTGGTAGTTCAGAGAAGTTTTCGCTCTCTAATGCCTCTAGATGGCGTTTTAAAATAAATAACTCGGCGGCCGCCTCATCTAAACTGACTTGCTTAGTTTTTCGGGCTTGCTGCAACATGGCACCAAATGATCCCTGAGCGTTAGATTGAGTGTTCGATGATGGGGTGGTCATTTCCATGGTGCCTCTGGATTGTTAAGCCAAGTCTTAAGTTGTTTCGCTTCATCGCTCAGTGGATAAGCAGATAAAAGCTGCTGGGCCAATTGCTGGCGCGTTGTCGTGTTTTTTTGTGCTGCTGCAAGTTTGATACCTTGTAGGAGCAAGCGGGGGCTAATGCCCTGCCCTTGCACCAATATCAATGTCTCATCATATAATCTTTGAGCTTGCGGTACGCGCTGTTGTTCAAGCAACAAATCAACCAATTCGATATGGGCGATGATGCTATTGCGGTTACCATCAAGCGCTCGCAAGAACGCTTTGGCAGCGGCGCTGTTATCACCCAGCTGAAGGTATGTGCGCCCTAGATTTTCTAATGCACCGATACGGCCTTCATAGCCTAATGATGCGCCTGCAATCTCGAACTGCTCTGCCGCCTCGCGATAGCGCTTCGCCTGTGACAAGTAAACACCATAATTATTGTGTGCTTGCACAAAATCTTTGTCTAGCGCGATTGCTTTTTTGAAGTACTGATCGGCTTTTGCAAGATTGATGCGGCTGCCTTCTTGTTGCAACAAAACGCCCATCATATCATAGGCTGGCGCGTAACGGCTATCGGCAGCAAAGGCTTTTTCAAGCTGACGCTGCGCCGCATCCAGCTCATTTTTACGGATATATTGTGCCGCCAGTGAGGTGCGCACACGTGCAACTTCTTGTTGGTCTGAATTGCGATCACCGCTTGCGCCCGTAGAGGTTTGATAGACTGTACCACCTGTCAGATCATTACTTGACGTGCTCTGACAACCACTTAATAATGATCCTGCGAGCACAGCCATAAACAACATTTGTTTCGGCGCATTGACGTGAGTCGTCATCACGCCTATTTGCTTATAACGTTTAAAAAATGGTTTGTTAGGTTCAAACTGACAAGAATTTTTAGAAGTCATCATAGCCGCCATCATAAAACTGTGGTTCAATGCATTTGATCATCGAGGCATCAGTTTAATAGATTTAACCCCTATAAGTACAATTTAGTTGTTATTAATTGCTGTGTTCTTCAGTCTCGAGCGTTATTGATACATTTTCGTTACCATTGCGACAGACAAATGACAGCTAAGCGCCTACGTTAGGTACTTCTATGACTTGCATCAACCGTTTTCACGATCCTTGATGCTTTGCTGCCATGCAGCCGAACGTCTGGTACGATCAGCCACTTGTCCAACCAACTGACCACAAGCCGCGTCAATATCATCACCGCGCGTTTGGCGAATAGTACAGACAAATCCGGCTTCGCTAAGTATATTACTAAACGCATGAATACGGTTGTTGCTCGACTTATCATATGGCGCATGTGGGAACGGATTGAACGGGATAAGATTGATCTTACTTGGTAGACCGTCTAATAGTGCGACCAACTGATGCGCATGTTCATTGCTATCATTGACCCCGTCAAGCATCACATACTCAATGGTGACGTGCTTTTTGTGACGTGGATTAACATCATAGACGTAGTTTTTTGCAGCGGCAATCAGCTCATCTAATGGATACTTTTTATTGATTGGCACCAGCTCATTACGCAGCTCATCGTTTGGCGCATGCAATGAGATCGCTAATGCCACATCAATGTCTTGGGCAAGTTGATACATTTTGGGAACGACACCTGATGTTGATAAAGTCACACGGCGCTTTGATAACCCATAAGCATGATCGCTGAGCATCAATTCCATTGAGCCAACCACGGGCTTATAGTTTAATAGCGGCTCACCCATACCCATCATGACGACGTTGGTGACATTGTTTTCCCATAGACTGTGATCGACATTTTCTAAGCTTTCGTTTTCGTCAGTCATATATGAGGCATTGGCAACCCATAGCTGTCCAATAATCTCAGCGGCACTCAAATCGCGCTCAAAACCCTGCTTACCCGTACTACAAAAACTACAATCAAGCGCACAGCCGACTTGTGAAGACACACACAACGTTTTACGGCCATTTAGCTTACTGTCATCTGCTGGAATCAACACCGTCTCAACCAATGAGCCGCCCGTCACTTCAAACACCCACTTACGTGTACCATCATCGCTGTATTGGCGATGAATCACTTTGGGCGGTTCCACGCAAGCATTGAGCGATAATTTATCACGCAAGGATTTGCTCAAATTGGTCATTTGCTCAAAGTCGGTAACCCCATGCTGATATATCCATTTAACAACCTGAGTAGCACGAAATGGTTTTTCGCCGATACTTTTGAAGTAATCAGCCAGCTGCGCTTGGGTCATACCCAGTAGATTGGTTTTGGCATGTGCCTCGTCTACTAACTTAATACTGTCAGTAAGCTTGGCAGGTATGTGCTGGGTTGGTGCTTGAACAGTTGACATAATAGGTAACCTTTTTGCATCAGTCTAATAAGCGATGCAATTATTGATATGAGCGTTGCCGTACACACGTATGGCTTGAATGCATGAGCAATCCGTTATGAGCGTAGCGTTTATCTCATGAGCAACCAATGCCAATACAACGCGTTGATACTGATTAGAGGATGCTGATAAGGGATTGTTGACTTCCTCTCTAAAATGAAGAGATTCCTACTGCTAGACGGTCAAGCCCGACCGCAAGAATATTCTTTGCCGCATTGACATCTCTATCATGCGTTGTGCCACACTGAGCACAAGACCATTCTCTTATTCCTAAGCCTTTTCTACCTTTTGGACTGTTTTGGCGTGAACCGCAACACGAACAGGTTTGGGTTGTGTAATTTTCATTCACTTCTAAGTAACGGCAACCTGCATGCTTGCATTTATAATCCAGTTGCCGCTTCACTTCGAACCAACTAGCATCATAAACAGATTTTGCTAGCTTGCTTGAGATGAATGATCTCGATTGAAGTTTACCAATAATAATTATATTGTTGTTTTTAACCAGTTTGCTGGTGAAAACATGGATTAGATGTTGCCGGGTATTTTTTATCTTGGCATGAATCGCTTTGACACGCCTTTTATTATTGGCTCGTTGAGCAATGCCTAATTTAGCTGCATATTCATAAGTTAGCTTGGTAGCTAGAGTATCGCCATCACTGGTAGTTGCCGCTTTTTTACATCCTAAGTCGATACCAACCTTACCAGTACCACACTTCAAGTTTGAGTGCTCTTTAACAGTCACGCACGCATACCATAGTCCACGGCTGTCTTGTACGAGCTCACAGGTGTTAATGTTATACAAAGATAAGTTATAGCTATCCCAGACGTCGATAGTAATTTTTTGGCCTTTTGCAAGGCTAAATTGAATTATAGATTTAAGACTTTTCTTTCCTGCCTTCTTGATACCCAAATACCTGATTGCAGATTTCTTAAAAGGGATCCAGCCAAGCGACCTACGTTTGGCTTTCGGATTATTGGTACGCCAGTTTAATTTGGCTCTTTTAAATTGTTTTCGGCTTTTAGCATGAGTTTCAGTGATTGCTTGAAGCGTTTGGCTGTGCAGACCTAAAAATTCGCCTGCACCTTTGGTGTACGGTGCAATATCGTAAGCTGAAAAGAAACGCCCAGTACGTTGCACATGCTTAAAACTCAAATCATTTACATAGTTCCACACAAAATTAACCGCCTCAGCCAGTTTATTGAGCTGATTGACGTGCTTGTTTTTGATGCGTAATTTAAGTGTTTTCATAGTTTGAGTGTTTAGCAATCTGACAGAGAAATCAACCGACGATATGTGAGTCTTTATATCACTATCCTAAATTGCAAGACTTTATGACGATTTTGGTAAGAATAAATAGGACTTATAATGAGGGACTCTTCAGATAATTTCAATCTAGATTGCTTTATTATAATCGAAGTTGCCCATCAGCAAATAGCTAAAACGGCCTATACCCATAAGATATAAGCCGTCTTGCAAAACCAATTATTAACAATCACTATGCTACAGAGTAGCTGACATTAATAACTGCTGCTATTAGCGCGTACGTGCACAAACTTCGTCATCGCTGAAGAAGTAGCTGATTTCACGTGCTGCTGATTCAGCTGAGTCTGAACCATGTACTGCGTTTTCGTCGATGCTGCTAGCGAAGTCAGCACGGATAGTGCCTTCAGCTGCTTCTTTTGGGTTAGTAGCGCCCATGATTTCACGGTGCTGAGCGATAGCGTTTTCGCCTTCTAGTACTGATACCAATACTGGACCTGACATCATGAATGACTTTAGGTCGTTGTAAAATGGACGCTCAGCGTGCTCAGCGTAAAAACCGCCTGCTTTTTCGTCATCAAGTTGTAGCATTTTAGCGGCAACGATTTTTAGACCAGCTTGTTCAAAGCGGCTATAGATAGCGCCGATGTGGTTGCCAGCAACTGCGTCAGGTTTGATGATAGATAAAGTACGTTCGTTAGCCATGAAAAGCTCCTAATAAATGATAAATTCGATAAAAAATGAAAGGGTTAATACTTTGTTTTATCTTTAGCCGCCATATTGGCCTCAGCTCACTTAACTAACTCATGGTCAGTCAAATCTAATACCTGAGTGCCAACATAGGATTGCTGCCTATTATAATGATTAAGACTATAAATGATAGGGTTAATTTATGACCATACCTTGCAAAAAAGTAAAAATCCCAATGCTCAGCACTGGGATTTTTATTAATACTAAAAATGATTCACTAAGATGTATAGTGAAAATTAAGCATCATATGGGTCACGTAATACGATCGTCTCTTCGCGATCAGGACCAGTTGAGATGATGTCAACTGGGCAACCAATCAACGCTTCGATACGTTTGATGTATTTTTTAGCGTTCTCTGGTAGGTCGTCATAGTTAGTAACACCAACCGTTGACTCACTCCACCCTTGCATAGTCTCGTACTTAGGCGTTACTGACTCATAGAATTCAGCATCATGCGCGCCTGCGCACTCAGTCTCAGGTAGGTTATAACCCACACCAATGAGCAATTCCTCAAGACCATCTAGTACGTCAAGCTTGGTCAGACAGATACCTGACATCGAGTTAAGTACTACGGCACGGCGTAGCGCTTCCGCATCGAACCAACCACAGCGACGCGCACGACCAGTTGTTGCACCAAACTCATGACCGACTTTGGCAAGATGAGCACCAACATCATCGAACAGTTCTGTTGGGAACGGGCCGCTACCCACACGCGTGGTGTAAGCTTTAGTGATACCAAGTACATAATCTAAGTACAATGGACCGATACCAGTACCCGTAGATACGCCACCTGCTGTCACGCTTGAGCTGGTCACAAACGGATAGGTACCATGATCGATATCAAGTAGTGTACCTTGAGCACCTTCAAACATAAGGTTCTTGCCAGCCAAACGCAATTGATTTAGGTCTTCGGTGACATCAGTAACCATACCTTTAATTTCTTCTTTCCACTCTTGGCATAGCTTGAGTGTCTCATCAAAATCAATCGCGTCAACTTTGTAGTATTCAGTCAGTTGGAAATTGTGATATTCAATGAGGTTACGTAGCTTCTCTTCTAGATCTTCACGGAACAAATCAGCAAGCTTGATTGCACGGCGTGCTACTTTGTCTTCGTAGGCAGGACCGATACCGCGACCTGTTGTACCGATTTTACCGCTGCCGCGCTTGGCTTCGCGAGCTTGATCAAGTGCCACATGATAAGGCATGATCAGCGGGCAGTTAGGAGAGATACGCAGACGCTCACGTACTGGTACATTGTTGTCTTCTAGCTCTTTCATCTCTTTTAGTAGTGCGTCAGGTGCGAGTACCACGCCATTACCAATAAAACAGGTCACGCCTTCACGCAAGATACCTGATGGAATCAAATGCAAGACAGTGGTTTTGCCATCGACAACCAACGTGTGACCAGCATTATGACCGCCTTGGAAGCGGGCTACTGCTGAGGCTTTTTCGGTAAGTAAATCAACGATTTTACCCTTACCTTCGTCGCCCCATTGGCTACCCAAGACTACAACATTCTTACCCATGATCAATCCTTACCTTTATGTATTGAGGTGTGTGCAATAACAGTTGGAAAGCTAAAATAGCTTTGTGCTTTATTTACTGTATCTTTTTATCTAACGAACCATTGAGCGTTCTAATAACGTGTACTTAATAAATTTTATTTATTGAACTGGCAACTAAACAGTTTGTAGATGCCATTGATTGTCCGTCATAACCAGTCGATGAGTAACGTCATGTGGACGATCATCTGCGTTCAATGGCATGGTGACGCGGTAACCTTGCTGGCGCAGACTCTCAACTTGCACAGATAACGTTTGTGTCTCATCTGCAGATGCGTCAGCCAGCGATCCAAAATCAACCAGTACAATAGTTGGCGCATCAAGCTGTGTATGAGCGAGCAAGCGACTGATATCCATACTAAAGCCGGTGGCGGCGCGTAAGGTTTGCGTTTGGCTCTGCATACCATCAAAGCGACCACCACGTACTAGTGGCTGGGTCTCACTATTGATATAGCCGTTGAATACGATACCCGTATGATAGTGATAGCCTGATAGCTCGGTCACATCGATACTGACTGGGCACTGCCACTGATCTTCTAAATGAGATTTTAGACGTTGTAGCTCATCCACAGCGGTTGCGATTTGGCTGTCTTGTTGCGCTGCGTCTGACAATTTGGCCAACAAGTTTGCGATATCATGACCGAAGCGTGCCAACACATAAAAATCATCGCCCATCGGCAACTCACGGCAGACGCGCTTGAGTTCTGGAAGGTTTTTATTGGCATATAAATACATCAAGCGCTCAGTCGCGTTATCTGGTAACTCAGCCAATTCAGCTAGGCGCTTAAATATCGCTACATGACCCAAGTCAATATGAAGCGCAGCGCTCATATTTAAGTTATTTACCATTGTAAATAACACATCAATCAGTTCAATGTCTGCTGTCAGTGATTCACAACCAAATATTTCAGCACCTAACTGTAACGGTGTACGCGAGCCAAACAGTCCTGATGGCAACGTATGGATCACATCACCAACGTAACAATAACGTGCAATACCCGTACCGCCATGATGCGCATCTATACGTAAGATCTGCGGCGTAATATCAGCACGCACACCCATTAGACGTCCGGTCAGCTGATCGATGATCTTAAAGGTCTGACGCTTGAGATCTTCTGATGCATCACTGAGCAAAGATTCAGTAAACTCGAGCATGGGTGGACAAACAAGCTGATAGCCGTGAGTGATAAGCTGCTCAATCAATTGATGCCTAAGCACTTCTTGCTTATGCGCATCTTCGAACAGTACATCGACTACCCCATCAGGTAATAGCCAGCTGTTGGCAACATCGCTCGCAAAACCACTCAGATAGGGCATGCTATTAGATGCAGCGCTGTCTTTTGCAGGCTGAGTCGCTGTCTCGTTTATGGAGTTTTGCTGGGTAGGTTTTGCAGAATCAGAACTAACAGACACAATAAATCCTTGTTTGGCGTATCGCTTACCAAAAACGCGGTAATGAAGCGGTACTCAAAGGGTTGTTTTGCCAAATATTGACGCCGTGTTTTTTCAACACGCAACATCATTGACCCAATTATTTATAAACAAACCAGGTAACCGCAAAAGGGTGAATAATAAGTATAATTTTGAATGATAAGACGAGTATCTTTATGCGCTGAAAAATTGCGACAAATAATCAAGGCACTTTATGCTTTAGTTTAGCATAGCACTTAAGGTTCGCCTAGTGACAATTATCTCCAATCGGTATCTAATTAACATCTGATGACGCCTTATTAGTAAAGCAGATACTGTCTCATCTATGACCTGTCTACGATAGGGTTTAACACGACATTTATTTGATTAAGATGTGAATGATGATAGCGTGTATTTTTTGTTATATATCGCGTGCTGCGTACGTTTGCAGCAGCGTTTTTGGCACATACTCATGATACACTAACCCATATTTTTATCTCGGAAGCCTTATGTCATCTGATTATCACCCAAACCCTGCCAATAACCAAACCAACGTACTAGGCACAGCCCTTGCCAGCTGTTGCTTCGATCCTATCACCGGCTATTACCGCAACGGTTTTTGTCATACTGGCAATCACGACGTTGGTCAGCATACGGTTTGCGCCAAGATGACCAGCGAGTTTTTGAACTTTTCAGCCAGTCGCGGTAACGACCTGATCACCCCATTACCTGAATACAATTTTGCAGGTCTCAAACCTGGTGATTATTGGTGTATTTGTGCACTGCGCTGGGTTGAAGCATTAGACTTTGATATCGCGCCACAAATCAAACTAGAAGCCTGTCACGAGAGCCTATTGGCATTGGTAGATATTGACACCCTAAAAAGCTATGCCTTATAAAGGATTGCTAAATAAAGGGCATTAGTACTTAGCCATACTCAGTCACAGCAGTCATGCTCACGGTTTTTAGACATCAGCTTTTAGATTATTGCAGTTTTTTATTATGTGGTAGGAGGATATATGGAAAACGACAATAACCAATTAATCAAAAAAACGGCTCATATTGCTCCTGACTCTAATATGAGCCACATTTATGCCAATATGAATGACAAGCACCTCTATTTAGATGGTGATGACAGCTATATTTATGGCGATGTTGATGCGACAACAGAAGATACTATCGAGACCATGACGGTCTATGATCCTGACTCTGAACGCTATGAAGATATTGATTCATCGAGTGCCGATGAAGTGGTCAACTGTTACGCTTACTCTCGCAAAACAGGCGAGAATATAGACAAGGTGGCACTCAATGATGTGAGCCGTGCGCTTAGTAATAACGGTCAGTTTATTTGGCTTGGTCTCTATGACCCCAGCCTAGAAACCATGGTCAAAGTAAAAGACGCTTTTGATATCCATGAGTTGGCAATTGAAGATGCCTTCGCTGATCATCAGCGTGCCAAGGTAGAAAACTACGACAACGATATGGTCTTTGTAGTGCTACGTACTGCCAAGCTTGAAGACAATGTCATTCGTTATGGTACGACTGCGATATTCATGGGCAAAAACTACCTGATTACTATTCGCAATGGTCCATCAAACTCCTACGCCCCTGTGCGTGAACACTGCCATCGTCGCCCTGAAAAGCTACGTATGGGTCCTATCTTTGTGCTGCATGCCATACTTGATTTTATCGTTGATAACTATATGCCGATCACTGATCGGTTAGGTCGGTATTTGCGTGAGCAAGAGCGCTACGTTTTTACCTATGAGTTTGATAAGGGCACACTAAAAAATCTCTATGAACTCAAGTCGCAGCTGGTGCACATGCGAGCTATTATCCTACCAGTCCAAGACATCTGTAGCTTTTTTATCAATCACAAAAAGAGCGAAATTGTCTCTGGTTTCTCTCAAGCAGCCAAGCCATATTTCCGTGATGTGAACGACCATCTCTTGCACTCACTAGATGCTATTAACGGCCTCAATGAAATGTTAAGTGTGGTTATGAATACCTATATGGCTATGGTCAATATGGGGCAGAATGAAGTCGTACGTAAGCTTGCAGCATGGGCAGGTATCTTAGCGGTGCCGACCGCTATCGCTGGCATCTATGGGATGAATTTTGATTTTATGCCTGAGCTGCATTGGAAATATGCTTACCTTGTGATCATGATTATCATCATCGCGTTGTGTAGCTTCTTATACTACAACTTCAAAAAACTAAAATGGCTATGATAGCCCATTCCTATATAAAAAAAGGCTACCAGTAGTAGCTTTTTTTTATATATAGGTATTGAACATTACTCACGGCGATGCTTTGTGTGACTATCTGGTGCTTGTGCATCGTCAGGTAGCATAGCTTTGACCGTTAAATTTGCATACTGTTTGTCGAGATTATCCTCTGGGCGACCAAAGGTTTTTGCGGTCCACGTCAGCACTACGATAGCGCCACTCAATAGCATGATCGCTACAGAAATTGTCGCCAGCAGCCATAGGTGAAAATAATCCGAGACCGCCTGTACGTCGACAACTAAATGTCGTGATAATGCAGTTATGGCAATAAATATCAAAAACTGAACGGGTAAACGATGGGTCTTAAAATAGATACCTATCATAGCTAACAGCTCAAGGTAAATAAACAGCATCAAAATATCTTTTAAGTCCGCTGAACCCTTTTGGACAATATCAACAAACTCCTTACCTGCCGTCCAAACCACCACCACGCTGATCAAAAACAAAATGACATAATGACAGATATCGACAAATTCTCTGCCAATACCTTGCAGTCGCTCATGAAAACCTACGTTTTTCTTAGACATTTTTAGGTCCTATCAACTAAAAGGTGGTTGATTTAGCCTGAGTCTATATTGCCTCAAGCCTCTTAACTATCGGCGATCAGCATTCATGTCACTACTTTCAGCTGATGTTTAGACCTGCTGACTTTTCAGCAGCATCGACCGTTTGGCGAATAAGCGTATTGATAGTCATTGGACCAACGCCGCCTGGCACTGGGGTATAAGCACTGGCAATACTTTCCATACCATTCATTTCAATATCACCAACACCGCCATCATCTGTTGGATGGAAGCCTGCATCAACAACCACGGCGCCTGCTTTGATCCACTCCGCTTTAATCAGCTCAGGCACACCCACAGCACCAACTACGATATCGGCACGCTTGATATGTGCTGCTAGATCTTGGGTTCTTGAATGACAGATGGTCACCGTACAGTTGGCATTGAGTAGCATCATCGCCATTGGTTTGCCCAAGATAGCACTACGTCCCACAACTACCGCTTCTTTACCTGATAATTCGACATTATGATGCTCTAACAAATGCATGATGCCTTGTGGTGTACATGAGCCGTAGGCAGGCTGCTGCATAGCCATACGACCAAAACCAAGACAAGTCACTCCATCGACATCTTTTGCCAAGTCAATTTGCTCAAAACACGCACGTTCATCGATATGTTCAGGGACTGGATGCTGCAGCAAAATACCATGTACATCTGGATTACTGTTTAGCTCACCTATCTTTGCCATCAGCTGCTCAGTGGTTGTAGCACTTGGCATCTCAACACGTATAGAATCCATACCAACACGGCGACAAGCATTACCTTTCATGCGAACGTAAGTTGCAGAAGCAGGATCATCACCAACCAATATCGTGGCAAGGCTTGGGGTGCGTCCAGTCTTGTCCTTTATCGTATCAACGCGTGTACGCAGATCCTGTTCTATTTGTTTGGCAAGTGCTTTGCCGTCCAAAACGGTGGCGGATTCTTGAGCAGTAGACATAGTAACTCCAATAGGGGGTACGATATAAAAAAATAAAGACAGCGCGCGCAAATACTTTGCATGCCTGTCCTTTGCTTCGTCAACCTTTGACTAAGAATAATATTGTACCTGTGTACGCTGCAAAATCCTAGCATGTATTAGAGTACAGCTAAAAAGTAACTCTTTAGCCATTGCTATGCAATATACAAGTAAAGGGCCATCAAATTGAAAATTACTTATGGAACATGCGCGTCAACTTACCAACACATAGCTCTAGCAACAGCTCAAATAAAAAACGGCCTACTATGATGTTAGTAGACCGTTTCTTAATTTTTAAAGTGCTAAGGTATTCACTTATTCTTGTCTAATAAGTCTGGAACTCTATACCTACACCTGCGCCAATATCGGTTGACTGAGTATCAAAGTCTACTGCCCATACTCTGCTCGTTATTAGTGTCTGAGGTTGCCATTGATGTGCCCATGATACGTCAATAGCTGTTAATCTATCCGTCGTTGGAAAGGCTTGATTGTCAGACTCCCCAGTGCGACGGTCTAACTCTCCTGACTGATTAACCTTGGCATGCTGTAGCTTGCCATGAAGAAAGTTACGCTCATCTAACCATAATTTTCCACCTACTGATATACTCTCAGCATCACCGCCTAAAGAATGTCCGAGTGGATAGCCTTGCTGGTAGTAACCATCGGTATAGGTACCATGATCGTAAGATACGCCTCGGACTTCGCCGCTCGTACGTGTATCTGCATACTCGGTATACAACTGATATGGCTTACCATAGGCGGCAGAAGCATAATCAACGCCAGCCAAATACATATTTTTGGCAGGTAAACCACCCGCTTCATCTTCACCTATGTATTGTGCATAAACACCTGCTGGCACGTTAACCAAAGGCGCTAGACCTAAACGCGCATCAAAACCACCTAATTGGTTAGCAGGATCTTCACCAATCGTAGCACCATTGTCACCGTTATCTTTAGTGCCTAAAACGGCATCACCAAAGGAGCTAAAACTCTCTGGACGACCTTCCCCGCCCCACATAAAGGTTCGAGACGCACCAACTTCTAACCACTCCCATGGACTCGCGGTCAGACGGGCACCAAATAGCTTAGCATCTGGTATAGCCTCATAATCATCTAATTGACCAGCAAACAGCTGATACTGCCATGGTCCTACCCAAGATAAGTATTTTGACGTAGGCGCGGTTTGCGTATCACGCTGCATAGTAATACCTGTGACCGGGATGCTAGCATCCCCTCGGATAAGGCTACCATCATTACCTGGGCCCCACCATGCTGGAATTTTACCTGCTATTAACCACTGATTGGCTGCCGTACCAGCGATATAAGATCCCTCAAAACTAACATCACTATCGTCATCGGTAAGCTCATCGTTTTTTACGTTGGCTTGTAGCTTCATCTCCCAGTTCTCTTCACTGAGTCCTATCGCAGCTGATATCTGCTGTCCTGCCAGATTGTCATCTGCAAAAGTTTGTGGCAGCTGCTGGCGGTTTGTTTGTAAGTAAGCTTCCGCCTCTGCTTTGACTAAAGAATTTGGGTTTTGAGCCAGCTTGACACGTACAGACTGCAATACTCTTTGCTGGGTATCAGTCGTCACTTTAGCTGTATTGAGTGCATTTGTAATCTCATTAGCAGTCAACGGCCATGTGCTGGTGCTAATATGCGTCACACCCTGGGCATTTAACCAGTCCAGCTCAGACTTCAGTTTCATATCATTCATATACAGATTTTGTGCTGAAGTCAACATTGATGCCGTACCGAGAGCAACTAACAAACTCATCTGCTTAAATTTTTGTGGTTTAGACATAATTATCTACTCTTTATGAAGGGCGCTTTTCGATAGCAGATAAGCGGTAATGGATAATATAATAACTATAATTCGTATTATTGGTTCTATTGTTAGCTTGTCTAAGCTTTAATTATCAGTGTTGACTTTTGCTAACACCATATCTAATGCTTGAACTGTTTTGTTAATTTCTAACTCAGTGAGTGTTGGGTGTACCAAAAACATCAAGCTTGTCTCACCCAATTGCTGAGCTATTGGTAGTCTAACCTCTGGACGCAAGCCTGTATTATCAAATGCCTTTTCTAGATATACTTCGGAGGCGGAACCAGAGAAACATGGCACGCCTTGCTCATTAATAGCTGCAATAATACTATCACGATCCCACCCTGCTGGTAGATTCTCAGGCTGAACATAGACATATAGCTTATAGTAAGCATGCTTAGTATCTGTAGACTCAGACATATCTTCTAATCTAGGCACCGACATATAGCCTTTGTCTGCCCAGCGTATGCAGGCATCTAAGATAGCGTGTGCATTAGCAGTACGGCTCGCAGTCCACTCTTCCATACGCGTCAACTGAATACGTCCGATTGCTGACTGCATTTCAGGCATACGCCAGTTGGTACCAAAACTCTCATGTAGCCAACGATACCCTGGTGGATGCTCTGTTTCGTACACAGCAGCATAACTTTTACCATGGTCTTTATATGCCCACATCTTACGCCACAGCTGCTCGTCGTTGGTGGTGACCATTCCACCTTCACCACCTGTCGTCATAATCTTGTCTTGGCAAAAACTCCACGCGCCAATATGACCAATACTTCCAACACTGCGACCTTTATAGCGTGCACCATGTGCCTGAGCACAATCTTCAATCACATATATATCATACTCATCTGCCAGTGACATGATAGCGTCCATGTCACACGGCCAGCCTGCCAAATGGACACAAATTATTGCCTTGGTTTTTTTGGTCAATACTGCTTTAATAGAGTCAGCAGTAATATTACCAGTTTCTTCTTCTACATCTGCAAAAACAGGGACTGCACCTACATTAACAACGCATGAAATACTGGCAATAAACGTACGCGGCGTGACTACTACTTCGTCACCTGCGCCTACATTCAGTGCTTTTAATGCCACATCCAATGCCAGTGTACCATTACTGACAGCTACTGCATGCGCACAATCAGCCCATTCGGCAAACTCTTTTTCCAACTGACGACCTTCCTGTCCCGTCCAATAGTTAACTTTGTTAGACAGTAACACTTGACTGACTTTGTCTGCTTCTTGCTGAGTAAAACTTGGCCACGGTGAAAAAGCGGTATTTAACATACGTTCCTCGGTAATAACGAATAATAATTAATCACTAACTGCATAGATGTTGTCTAGGCCTTTATAAGCGGATGAGCAGGGTTTCCTACGACGATTGCTCCCGCTGGGACATCTTTGGTCACGACAGCGCCCATACCTACAATAGCGCCTTCGCCAATGATCAAAGGCTTATCGGGTGTACCTTGTTTAATCACTGCTCCTGCGCCAATATAAGCATGGTCATGGATATGAATATTGCCGTTGCAGCTGACACGCGGCGCAAAAGTCACATAATCGCCGATTACACAGTCATGCTCTACATAGCTATAGAGATTGGCATGAAAGCATTTCCCAATAATGACATTAGAACCAACAGTCACGAACGGACTAAGCGCTGCACCTGCTTCTATAGTCACTTCATCCATAATAACAGTACTGTCTGCTTGTACTGACCAAAGCACTATACCATCAGCAGCTAACTTATTCGTAATTGTCTCTCGTACTTTACTGTTAGCGATGGCGATTAAAACAGCTTTTTTGCCACTTAGCGCAATAAAGTCTTGATAATTTATTGCTTGGTAACCGTTGATAGTCGATACTGCTTGCAGACTGTCATCAATAAAGAGTAAGTCTGCTTTAGGATTGGTTTGCAGTAGCGTTGCTTTTGCCACTGGCATTAGACTCCGCCCGCAGCCCGATGCGCCATAGACCGCATAAACCTCATGCATTGCTTGTCTCTTCTACCGTACTACCAGCAAACTTTGGCATGGTCGCTTCGCCTTCGGCAGAGATACCGTCTTTGACGACCACTTTTTTGACTGTTTTCAATAAAATCTTTATATCAAGCCATAGCGATTGGTTATCAACATACCACGCATCAAGCTCGAATTTTTCATCCCAGCCAATCGCATTACGCCCATTAATCTGCGCATAGCCTGTAATGCCAGGACGCACGTGATGGCGACGTTTTTGCTCATCAGTGTATAGTGGCAAGTACTCCATCAATAATGGGCGTGGCCCTACAAGACTCATGTCACCTTTGATTACGTTCCACAGCTCTGGCAACTCATCTAAGCTAGTATCACGCAGACGCTTACCAAAATCTGTCAGGCGCTCACTGTCTGGCAATACGTTACCCTCTGCATCTGTCGCATCTTTCATCGAGCGAAATTTGATCATCTCAAAAGGTATACCATTCTTACCAGGACGCGTTTGACGAAAGAGTACTGGCGAACCTAAGTTTTTATTCACTTTATAGGCAGTGATGGCATACACTGGAGATAATGCAATTAAGGCTGTAGTAGCAGCGGTAATATCAAAAAGTCGTTTTATCATTTTAGACTTAGCTCACTAAATATTGATTGATTTGAAAAATACAACAAGTATTTATATTTTTCTTGGATCTACTAACTACTAATCACTACCGAATAGATCACGCGTAAATACTTTTTCAGCTACATCCTCTAACTCTTCTGCTAAACGATTAGTCAGAATAACATCAGCTTCTTGTTTGAATTTACTTAAATCACGAATAACACGTGATCCAAAGAACTCTTTATCCTCTAGCACTGGTTCATACACAATTACTTCGATACCTTTAGCTTTTATACGCTTCATAATGCCTTGCATAGCACTAGCTCTGAAGTTATCAGAACCAGCTTTCATAATTAAACGGTATACACCTACTATTTTAGGGTTTGTATTTAATACAGATTCTGCAATAAAATCTTTACGAGTACGATTAGCGTCGACAATAGCACGAATTATATTATTAGGTACTTGCTCGTAATTGGCTAACAGCTGCTTTGTATCTTTGGGTAAGCAGTATCCACCGTAACCAAATGAAGGGTTGTTATAATGGTTACCAATACGAGGGTCTAAACCAACACCCTCGATAATTTGCCTACTATCTAAACTCAGTGATTGGGCATAACTATCTAATTCATTAAAATAGGCAACACGCATAGCTAAATAGGTATTAGAAAATAACTTAACTGCTTCAGCTTCAGTATTTCCTATAAACAATATATCAACGTCTTTCGTAATCGCACCTTGTACCAATAAATTAGAAAACTCTTGTGCCTTTTCAGACTTGTCACCTATAATAATACGTGATGGATGTAAATTGTCGTATAGGGCTTTGCCCTCACGCAAGAACTCAGGAGAAAAAACTAGATTTTGAGTATTAAATTTTTTCTTAGCTTCTTCTGTATACCCTACAGGAACTGTAGATTTAATAATTATTGTAGCTTCTGGATTTATAGCGGTAACAGTAGTAATAACTGACTCTATACTTGTTGTATCGAAATAATTGGTCCGTGAGTCATAATTAGTAGGTGTAGCGATAATTACAAAATTAGCATCCCTATATGCTATCTCTGTATCTAAAGTTGCAATGAAGTCTAATTTATCGCTCTCTAAAAAAGATTGGATATAATCATCTTCAATAGGTGCCTTTCTAGCGTTTAGCAAATCAATTTTCTCTGGAATAATATCTACTGCCACTACTTCATTATGCTGAGCTAAAAGCATAGCATTAGAAAGACCCACGTACCCCGTTCCAGCGATTGCTATTTTCATCTAAATTCCTTTATATTCTTTGTACCAACTTACAAACTGTTGAATACCATATTCAATTTCAGTTTGGGGCTTATAACCTACAGCTTCCTCCAGACGTGATGTATTAGCGTAAGTACGCTCAACATCGCCCGCTTGCATATCAAGCATAACTTTTTCTGCAGATTTACCTGTAGCTGTCTCAATGGCGGCAATAAAACGTGACAGTTGGATAGGTTCGTTATTACCAATATTAAATAAATTATAAGGAATTGTATCTATGGGTATTACGTCTTGAATACGAATAACACCTTCAACTATATCGTCGATATAAGTGAAGTCACGCATCATTTTACCGTGATTAAATACTTTAATAGGGTTACCTTTAAAAACTTCCTCAGTAAACAGCCAAGGCGCCATATCTGGGCGTCCAGCTGGTCCATAAACAGTAAAGAAACGTAAACCAGTTACTGGTAAATCATAAAGCTTGGCATAGCTATAGGCCATTAACTCATTAGATTTTTTGGTAGCTGCATAAAGTGATACAGGATTATCAACCTGATCTTCTTCGCTGAAAACAGTTTTGTCATTCATACCATAAACAGAGCTAGATGATGCATAGATTAAGTGCTGCACTTTATTGTGACGGCAACCCTCAAGAATAGTCATCATACCTACTAAATTACTATCTACATAAGCGAAGGGGTTTTCAATAGAATATCGCACACCCGCCTGAGCAGCTAAATGAATCACACGATCAAATTTTTCAGTATAAAACAACTCAGCAATACCGTCTCGATTAGCTAAGTCTAACTTGATAAAAGTAAAGTCTTCAAAGGGTGTTAACTGAGCAAGACGATACTGTTTGAGTTCTGGTTCATAGTAATCATTAAGATTATCTAGACCTATAACCTGGTTACCTTCCTCTAGTAGACGTTTAGCAGTGTAGAAACCGATAAAGCCAGCAGCACCTGTAACTAAATATTTTAATTTTAAGTGATTTGACATTCAAATTGACCTTATTACTATTTTAGTAAAATATAGCATTAAATTTTTTATGGGATTTTGAATCTATAGCTTATACAAATCTCGTTAACCTACAGAAACTATACCCATTGCCTTTAACATATTATAGTTTACTCTTTTGACATCATATTTTTCTTCAGCAATCTCACGAGAACGTTTACCCATTTTGCCAATAAGCTCTGGTTGTTCAATGAACTTAAACATAGCTTCTACCAATGTGTCTACATCTTTAACAGTTACCAGGAAACCATTGTATCCATCTTCTACTGTTTCACGACATCCTGGTGTATCTGTTGTAATGATAGCGCGACCCATTGCCATGGCTTCGAGTACGGTACGCGGCGTACCTTCGCGATAAGATGGAAGTACATAGACAGAGCTATTAGCAATGGCAGGCTTTACATCGGATAACTTACCCATAAAGTTGAATAACCCATTATTGACCCATTCATCAAGCTCACCTTGCTTTATAGCATCAGGATTGTCGTCGATCCAGCCAACCAAATCAAATGCTACTTGAGGATACTTTTCTTTAATAAGTAAAGCAGCTTGCGCATATTCACGAATGCCCTTCGCTGTCAACAACCTTGCGATCAATAGAAATCTTGGAACTGGCTCACCATCGACCGTAGGCAACTCTGCTACACTATATTCACTTACACTAATACCAGATCCATTGACAATTTTACTGGGTATAGAAGATTTCAAAATACCCATCTTTCTAAATAGTGCTTCATCATCTGGGTTCTGAAAGAATACTTTTTGCGTCGAATTCAGAGCTACTGCATAAAATTTATGCATGAATTTTTGTAACTTAGATTTTTTGTAGCCTGACTCTTCTACTCCTTGAAAAGCATAACCTAGCCCAGTAATCAGAGCAAAAATGTTTGGAACGCGCGCCATCTTAGCAGCGATAGATCCATAGATAACAGGTTTAATCGTATAACCCATTGCGTAGTCAGGCCTGATCTCTTTCATCAGGCGATACAAAGCTAACAATGTCTGTGCATCTGTTACAGGATTGGTTCCGGTACGCTGCATAGGTATATCGTGCACAGTATAGCCTAGCGATATTAAATGCTCACGCTCTTCTACGTAACGCTCGAATTCAGGTGCAACTATATGTATTTCAAAACCAGCATTCTGAATTTCTGCAATGAGAGCGCCGCGAAATTTTAGAATGGAAACAGGATAACTAGCAATTATTAGAAACTTCATAATTAAATCAACCAAAAAAGCCACAGTATAGCAGCAAAAATAATGTAACCTATTACTGCTAAAGATTCGTACCTTCCTTTCAAATCACTGATAGTCAATACTAAAAAAGGCATAGCTGCTGCTAAAAATCTAGATGAATATCCACTTATAAATATATTAATAAATATCATAGTTAATATGGAGATACTCAAGTAAAAATAGTAATTATCTAAACTTTTTATTTTTCCAGAAAAGAACTTTATTAAGAGAAATAAAAACAAGATAATCCAAAACAACATGTACAATGTAGGCGATGAGAGGTCTTTATAATCCTCTCGTCTATCTTCAATTAGTCCCAGCAGTACAGACATGTATGGGCCAGTAATTATAGAAGATATTAAGCCTACAAAAACTGCAATGACAAATTTCTTACTTTGACTTTTTAAGTATTTATCTGTTAAAAAAGCACTATAAAATATAAATATAAATACAAATGAGGCTGTATGTATAAAAAACGCAGGAGTCAAAATAACAAATGATAGTAATTTATTTTTTTTGAAAGCCATTATTGATAATAAGACAAAGGCGACCGCAAAAGCTGATCGTACTTGGGCGTAGGCAAAGTCGATATAGATAGGATTAAGAAGCATAAAACATGTACGTTTATTTTTTATAGAACTAATAAGTAAAAAACTTACGAACAAAATAAATACTGAAACCACTAACAACACATATGTGCTGTTAAAACCTAATTTATTATTAAGTAGATCAACAAAGTAATGCCATCCCCACTCGTAAGATATTTTAGATGTTAGTGTAGAATAATCGAACCAGTAAATTCTATTTTCATAATTATCTATATAATTTATATACGCGTTAAGATCTCTATATTCTGTAGAGCGCAGATTCTCCCATGGAATAAGAACTACTATAAGCGCCAAAAAAAGACTAAAGCTTATGTTTATAATCTTATATTTACTTAGAATTATTTTTTTATTTAACATAAATACTTTCATACTTAGATGAAATACTATCGATTGAATAGTCTTCTTTGCATAGGTTACTTAACAACTTAAGCTTTGATTTATCAAGGTAGTCTTTTTTCCTTAGAACCTCAGCAATAGTTTCACTATATTCTTGAGCGTTCGACGTTGTCAGCTGATCTATCGGGATTAGTAGCTTAGCATCTCCAACATCATTAGAAATAACAAATGTCTCCAGCAACATTGCTTCAACGAGAACATTAGGAAACCCTTCCGTTTTAGAATGAAGACAAAATATATCCATTGCAGCTATACAAACCTTCACATCCTCTCTATGCCCTAATAAAATAAAATTGTCTGATAAACTATAGCGATTTATCCAAGACATTAATTCCAAATTATCCTTTGTATTACCTTTGCCTACTAATAGAAATTTCAAATTAACTTGGGAATAAGATTTTACTAAAATAGCTGCAGTTTCGATAAAAAACTTTTGGTTTTTTACTGGATCAAACCTTCCTACAGAACCAATAATTATATCTTCACAATTAATGTTATTGTTTCTACGAAATGCTGAAATAGATTTATCATCAATAGAAAATGAATCTACATCATAACCATTCGGTATGACTACTATTTTCGTTTCATCGTAACCTATACCTATGTGATATTCTTTTGATACTTGGCCAGCTGAAACTATCGCAGTTGGAATATGATAGGATAATTTTGCACATATTCTGCTAAGCTTACTGGTTAATCTGGAAGCACCTTTTGAAACATCAGTAGTGCGTATACCCCAAATAATCTTATTCACGCCCAGACTTCTAGCTGCTATACCACCTAAGAAATCAGCATGATACATCCATGTTTGAACTACATTGGGATCTATATTTTTAAGTAGCTCTCTAAGTTGCATTAGGGTTTTGGGTACTGAAACCAGAGACTTCATATTAAGACTATATACTTGTATACCTTTATTCTGTAGAGATATCCCTACAGGTCCCATATCCATCAAAGATACAACGCTATGATTAAACATTTTTTTAGAATCACTATTCAATACTAAGCGTTCAAGCATTAACTCTGCACCTCCAGCATTGAGTCCAATAATTACGTGTACGATCTTAATACTCATACTGAAATCCTGAGGTCAATAAATTTTTTAATGCTATGCATAATAAATAAATATTACGCATCAAACTACTTTATAGAATATCTTACTGTAAATATTTTATAACTTTCTATATTTAGAAACAGTGAGTGCTCCATAGTATAAAGTACCTAAAAGACTCTTACCTCTTTCAGTTTTTGAGTTATAGTCTCGAAAAAGCAGCTTTTCTTTATTTAGTAAATACATACCATGAGGACTCTGTTTTTGGATTTTCCTAAGATTCTTAGACATTCCATCTGATAAGTAATCTTTAACAACAATAGCTTTATTTAATAATAAAAAATCTATGTCTTTAGATATATTAGTCCATAATAAAGAAGTGGGAACTCTTCTCTCTTCAAACACATTTTCATATAACCATTTTTTAATATATTTGGCTTCAACTACTTCTTTTTTATCACCACGAACTTTATAGTCTGAGTAAATTTCGACTAAATTAGCAGTTAATATATTATTGGGAAACTCAGAACCTATGATTTTATTTTGTGTGTCTAAACATAAGAAAACAAAACCTGAATGCTGTTTATTATTACTTATAGTGGTGATAATAGTTTCTATCGAATCAAATAGAAAAAAATCATCTGAATCCATCAGCATGATGTAGTCACCAGTAGCCAAGCTTACAGCTTCTTTCAAGGCAACTCCACGACCCGAATTCTTCTGGTAATGGTATTTTATAATTAATTTATTTTCATCAATGTATTTTTGAATCAATAACTTTGAGTTATCTGTAGAGCCATCGTCTACTATAATTATTTCTAACTTATCAAGATTATCATTCAAATACAAACTTTGAAATAACTTCTCTAGTTCCGACTCTCTATTGTATGTAGGTATACATATACTAATTTTCATAGCTCTCTACCTTTTTTAAAGCTAAATAATTTGAATAAATTTCAGACACAGATAACACCAAAAGCAATGAAACTAATAAGAAACTAATTATTAATGAATCAATATTTACTAAGGCACCAATACAGACGAAAGTGAAAAACAGAAAAAATAAATATATTTCCTTATTTTGAAAAATATTAAATTTCTCTGAAATACCTTCCTCTATTAAAACAACTTTAATATATTTACTTGTTATCAGCAATGATAGAAGATAAGAAAGCGTAACACTCATGTTTATATATATAACGTTATCGCTATTAATAAAAAATATAATCAACAGTAGTAACAAAAACATACTTAAAGTAGTTATTTTAAAAATTGCATGTGACTTGTATAGGAATAACAAAAAATAATCTACATGAAAACTCTTTATTCTATTAAATATAATCCCCAGACCTACTACTGCTATCATCAGCCTAGCATCAAACCCAATTGAATTTATATTTATTTCTAGAAAGCTCAAAATATATTTATACAAAGTTAAAACGATTAGGATACCAACTATAGGTAAGTAGGTTAAAAGAGATAAATTTAGTCTAGCGTATTTTTCTAATTTGATAATATTTTTGCTATCCCAATTATTTCTCATGATTGGGAAAGTAGCACTATTTATAATTTGCATGTAAGAAACAATACTTCTTTGCAAAAGATCATATATTATAGAAAAAGCTCCTAAGACCTCATTACCAAACTTATTACCAATAAAAATTCTTACCCCTGAGAATGCGAATTGTGAAATACTATTAGAGATAGAAATAGAGTATCCATACTTTATGTAAAATACATTAATTTTTGAAATACTTTTATAGCTAATAGTAAATAATCCATATTTTTTTAGAAAAAACACTATTGCTAGTAAATATACTAAGTAAAGGAATATTATAAACTCTACTGGTTCGATTTCTATCTTTAATATTAATATTAAATAAGCTATACCAACTAGAGCATAAATAAAATTTAATAATCCATATTCCTTAATTTTAAGATTAGATCTAAAGTATTCTAGAATATGCTCTTTTAGAGAATCTACTAATGCGATTAATACTAAAAGACTAGCATACTCTACTAATCTATTTAGAAATACAGACAATATAAGAAAAAAAACACCTATAAAAATATGTAACGTTAAAAGAGCTTTATTAAAATCAATTTCGTTTGACAATCTCGCAGTAATTTTACTAAGCCATTGTAAGGCAAAAATATTAAGGTAAGTAGCATAAGCATAAATTAACGATATTTCCCCATAACCACTCACACCAAACTTTTTATTGATAATGAATATTTGAAGTAAACCTGCAATCACGCTGAATATTCTAAAAGCTCCATACAATGTTAGGCTCTTTATAAACATTCTTTTACTACCGATTGATATAGTATTTCTCTATTGAGTGAACCATTATTCATATAAAATTTCTTCCAACAATAAACAAAAAAAACAATCCTTAAAAGCTTACGTTTGAAGCACTATTTTTTGTTCAATAGATTTTTGGTCAAAGTGATAGTAAAAGAAGAATATATAATTAAAACAGTTATAAATGATTTAACTTTATTTTTTAAAATCAACATACCAAGGCATCGCCTTTTCAATACCTTGAATAATATCGAACTTTGGCTCATAACCTAATGCATTTTGTATCTTAGTAATATCAGCCTGACTATGACGCACATCACCTGCTCTAAAATCTCGATAGACTGCTGCTTGAGTGTAGCTAACGCCATTAGTATTTAAATGCTCTTTGAGCGCTGAAAACAGTGTATTAAGGGTCGTACGTCCACCTACTGCCACGTTATACACCTGATTTTTAGCTTCTCCAGTGGCAGTGGCTGCCAAGATATTAGCCTGCACAGCATTTTCAATAAAATTAAAGTCGCGACTGGTATCACCGTCGCCATTAATGAATACCTCATCACCTGCGATCATAGCGGCCGTCCATTTCGGTATCACTGCTGCATAGGCACCATCAGGGGTTTGACGCTTACCAAAGATATTGAAATAACGCAGACCGATCGTGTTAAACCCATAGGTGCGGGCAAACACTTCTGCATACAGCTCATTAACGTACTTTGTTACCGCATAAGGTGATAGCGGTTTGCCAATATTTTCTTCAACCTTAGGCAGCGCCGGATGATCACCGTATGTTGAGCTACTAGCAGCATAAGTAAAGCTAGCTACATCAGCATCACGAGCGGCTACCAGCATATTTAAGAAGCCTGAAATATTAGTTTCATTGGTCGCGATAGGATCAGCAATAGAGCGCGGTACTGAGCCTAGTGCTGCTTGATGCAGCACGTAATCAACGCCTTGACAGGCTTTCGAACAATCAGTTAACTGACGAATATCACCCTCTATAAAAGTAAACCTATTCCATTGTTCAGCGCTTACTAAACTTTTTACTTCATCTAAATTATGCTGAAAACCTGTGGCAAAATTGTCTAATCCCACCACTTTTTGATTGAGCAATAATAATGTCTCAAGCAAATTAGAGCCGATAAAGCCCGCTACTCCTGTGATAAGCCAAGCTTTAGGCGTCTGTACTAATGTTTCTTTCACTTTATTGTAGGTTGTCGCTGTCATAGTATTGCTCGCATATTGTTATTGTAAGACTATATAGGCTTATAGACGGATATCTGTGTCTTCTTTGGCGAACACATACTTCAGATCATATAGCACATGATTATGTTTACCTAAACTTCTTATATGCGCTACGCCCATATCGACAAACTCACTGTGAGCTACTGCTAAAATAATACTATCATAGCTATCGGTCGCAGGCTCATTGACAGGCTTAACACCGTACTCTTTTTGAGCCTCTACAGCATCTACCCAAGGGTCATAAACATCGACCTCGATATTGTATTCTTGCAGCTCGTGTACGATATCGATAACCTTAGTATTACGTACGTCAGGACAGTTTTCTTTAAAACTCAAGCCTAATACCAAAACTTTGGCACCTTCAACTTGAATACGTTTTTTAATCATGGTTTTAACTAATTGAGTAACGACATACTCGCCCATACTATCGTTTAGGCGGCGACCTGCTAATATAATCTCTGGGTTATACCCAATGGCTTGGGCTTTATGCGTCAAGTAGTATGGATCAACCCCAATACAATGACCGCCGACCAAGCCTGGTCGAAACGGTAGGAAATTCCACTTAGTACCAGCAGCTTCTAGCACTGCTTCAGTATCGATATTCATTTTGTTAAAGATAACTGCTAACTCATTAATCAGTGCAATATTGACATCTCGTTGCGTATTTTCGATAACTTTAGCTGCCTCCGCTACCTTAATACTAGATGCTTTATGAGTGCCAGCAGTGATGATTAAGTTATAGACTTCGTCGACAAAGTCTGCAATCTCAGGCGTTGAACCAGCCGTTACTTTTAAGATATTAGTAACACGGTGCTCTTTATCACCCGGATTAATACGCTCAGGACTGTAACCTGCGTAAAAGTCTTGGTTAAATACCAATCCAGAAGTTTTTTCTAATACTGGGATACAGACTTCTTCAGTCGCGCCTGGATAAACCGTTGATTCATAGACTACGATATCGTTTTTCTTTACTAGGCTACCAATAGCTTCTGATGCCTTGATCAAAGGTGTCAAGTCAGGCTGCTTATAGTCATCAATAGGAGTAGGTACAGTAACAATAAAGAAGTTACAGTCCTTCAGCTCATTGATGTCTGAGCTATATTTTAAATGTGTGGCTTCTGCTAGCTCCGCTTCGCTAACCTCTAAAGTATGATCAATACCTGTATTGAGAGCAGCAATACGTTCAGCATTGATATCAAAGCCCATAACCGAGTGATGTTTACCGAACTCTACTGCTAACGGCAGCCCCACGTAACCAAGACCAATAACGGCAATTTTAATATTATCAATATTTAGCATAGTATCTATCAACCAACCTTATCAATGAGTGTTTTTCAAATTAGGAGTGAACTGTAGTGTCTTCTTTATAGCCATCTACAAAATATTTGAACTGCAATTTCAACCACACAACGTCATACAGTTGAGATTTTTCTGATAACTTATCTAACGTCTGCTCAAGATCTGTTAGAGAAAACCTATGCTCCATAGCTTGCATAATGAGAGGGTGAACGGTTTCTTTAACATTGTCATCACCGATTATGAGCTCTTCATAGAGCTTCTCACCGGGACGAAGACCAGTAAAGACAATTTCGATATCACCATTAGGATGCTTATCGTCTTTGACCTCATGCCCACTTAGGTGAATCATACGCTGAGCCAGATCGACAATCTTTACTGGCTCTCCCATGTTAAGCACAAAAACTTCACCACCTTGCGCCATAGCACCTGCCTGAATTACTAAATTGGCCGCCTCTGGGATAGTCATAAAATAACGTGTGACATCGGGATGGGTTACAGTAATAGGCAGACCTTGTTCGATTTGCTTGGTAAAAACAGGCACCACAGATCCTGATGAGCCTAATACATTGCCGAATCTAACCATACTAATACAGGTTTTGCTATCTGGCTTTATTGAGGTAGCCTCATGACTCAATGCCTGGCATACAAGTTCTGCCAAACGTTTTGAGGCACCCATGACATTAGTAGGTCTGACAGCCTTATCAGTAGATATCAAGACAAAGGTTTCCACATCTGTTCTAATAGCAGCACGAGCACAATGGTAAGTGCCACGAGTATTATTGATAACCCCTTGGAATGGGTTATGTTCGACCATAGGCACATGCTTATATGCCGCTGCATGATAAACTGTTTGTACATGATAAGTCTGAAATATCCGCATAAGGTTATGCTCGTCAGTGACATTACCGATAATGGATACGATTTGAATGCCTTGATATTCATTGTGATTGGCTTGTGTTGCCAAAAGCTCTTGGTGAATGCTATAAAGAGCAAACTCTGATAGCTCGTACAACACCAAACAAGTTGGTTCATTTTTGAGGATTTGACGACACAGCTCACTACCGATAGAGCCACCAGCCCCAGTTACCAAGACAGACTTTTTTGCTATGTTTTTTTTCAGTAAGTTTTCATCAGGCTCTACAGTTTGGCGGTCTAATACATCTAATATATCGATCTTACGCATATGACTGACAGTAACCTTTTCGTCAGCCAATTCTTGTAGACTTGGTAGCTCTTTTATCTTGATAGAGATGTGTGAAAGTTTTTCAATAATCTTACGTTTGCGAGCACGGCTAATAGAAGGCACTGCCAAAAACACTTGTGCAATATAAAGGGTATTTACGATATTCAATAAATTATCAGTATGATAAATCTTCTTACCCATTACATGGGCACCTGTCAATTGCCTATCATCATCAACAAAAGCAATCACACTATACTTATGTGAGTTGCTCAAGCCTTTCATTAACTCTTGACCTGCTTCACCTGCACCATAAATCAAAATATTATCGTAATCTATAGGCTCATCCTCAAGCCGTTTGCCTTGCCATCGCTTCAAAAGCTCTTTGATCGTTAAACGGCTGTTCCATAGCCATATATAGAGCAGAAACAGAAACAGAATAGGCGTCGATCGGGGTATCTGTGGTAACAAATTAAGGTAAATAATCAGTTCATAAAAAATTATCAGCGCGAAAAATAACTGTAATACACCACTCATAACTGTATCAAGAAACCCTCTAGATACACCATGATAAAATCCCACCAGATATAACCCGACAACAGGTATTAGCGCATAAAGACTTAGTGCCCATAAACTAATATGAAGCTCGACATAACCATAGCGCAATAACAGTGACAATAGCAGGCACGCAATAGCCATGACAAAGTCTGCGCTAATAAGGATTATACGCTTGACATATCTTGGTAGCGACAACAGGTACTGAGCGATAGATTGCAACAATTTTACACCTTCAAGCTTTGGTTTATATGTAACGCTGTATGATGACTGTTTGAACGTATGACTTGTCTATTTAGTCATTGTTACTTTTAAATACTAAGGTATCTAAAAGCATACTACTGATTGTTACCATATGCATAGCTATAGTGATAGCTGTATTTGCTCATGATACCCTGCTGCACGTCGTTTAAGATAATACCATCTACTTTTATATTAGCCTTATTCAGTTGATTGACAGCATAAACCAACTGCCCTTCAATTGAATTATCGTATCTCGTTACCATTAATACTTTGTCGGCATATTGTGCCAGTATCATTGCATCAGAAGCCGCGAGTATCGGCGGTGTATCAACAACGATATAGTCATAATGTAAGCTCAACTCTGTCATCAGATTACTGAGCTTGCTATCAGACAATAGCGACGCAGGATTGCGTGGATGCTCGCCTCTTGGCATGAAATCAATATTATCTATACCTGTAGAATGAATAAAATGACCCAGCTCCTCAGATGGTATCGTATTCGATGTATTATCATGTTGTGATAAATAATCGGCTAAGCCATTATCTTGATTCATACTGAACATCTTATGCAATTCGCCCAAACGCATGTCTGCATCCATGATCAACACTTTTTTGTCGAGTTGAGCAAAAACTTCTGTCAAGTTAGCAGAAATAAATGATTTCCCAACACCAGGGCTTTCTCCAGTGATCAGTATAACTTTTGCTCTTTTTCTTGACTCTTCTGATTTCGACATACCAAAAATCAAATTAGTTCTTAAACTTTTGATGGCTTCATAACTTAAGCTATTGCTATCAGCATATGCTAACAAACGATTTGGTGCCTTTTTATCTTTACGTAGTCTTGTCAGCAGAGGTGAACGAGGGATAGTCGCTACCACAGGTACACCTGTTTTCGCTTCGATACGTTGGGGGTCTTTCACTACGTTTCTCAACATATTTTTTAACAATACAAGTGTCGTTCCAAGCATTGCCCCTAGTAGCATAGCCAAAATGATAATTAGTAGTTTCTTTGGCGCGATCGCCTTAAAGGTATCAATAGGTAAATCGATGATACGTGCAAAGCCAACTTGACCCGCTTTGGCGATTTGTAATTGCTGATAGTTTTTAAGTAACGTCAGATAGATTTCTCTATTTATCTCTGTATCTTGTGATAACTGTAAGAACTCACGCTGTATTTCTGGTAATCCAGCAATAGTGTTATCAATACTTTGCTTACGGCTATTGAGTACTGCGAGCTGTTCATTAATTTGTACAACTAAGGGATGCTCTTCGGTATAGTAAGTCGTTAGATCTGCTTTTTTGAGCTTTAGCTCGTTGAGCTGTGTATCTATCTGTGAATTCTCCGTCAGTAGTAGTTCCGCCTCTTTGCTGACATCGATAGTCCCATATTTGATCCGGAACTCATTAAATACCGCTTCAGAGTCTTCTAGCTTTTGCTTCAGTACTGGAATCTGAGTTTCCATAAAAGCAATGGTCTTGGTCGTTTCTTCAGAGCCACGCGACTGATTTTGATTGATATACGATCGAACAATTTCTTCGAGTATAAGACTAATCTGCTGCTGATTATTACCAGTCATAGACAGCTGAATAATACCCGTCTGCTTGCCTTTTTCGACTACTGATAGCGCACTGTTTATATTATCTGTAGCCACTTGTAATGACTGCTTGGTAAGGCTAATAGGATGGTGATTAAGAGGAATATCAGTCACGGTAATTTGGATCTGTCCATCGACGCCTTTGAACTGGTTTAGCTTATTGAGCTGACCTTCAAAATCATCCAATCCATTACTAAGCGTAAAACCTGACTCAGAACGAACTAATGTAAAAGACCGATTAAGATAACCCTCCGAGACATTGAACTGACTTACTTCTATATTACCGTCCATTGTTTTCAAGGTTACGCCTTCTGGCGTATAAATAGAAGTATTAGTGCGATCACTAATAACTTTATCCATAACCCCTATCTCAGGGTCAGCCAGATGAATACGTAGATGCAATAAATTGATTACTGGCTCTATAATCATCCGTGAGCGGATCAATTCAGCTTCAGCTTGAGCCTTACTATCCTCAGAGCCAATTAACTCTGAGATATCGCCACCAAGTGCTGAGACCCCCGATGATTTATCATCAATTTGTATCAACGCATCTGATTTAAAAGTTGGATTGACATAGCGACTATAGAGTACACCGATTATTAGTCCTAACAGTGCAAACAAAACTATCATTTTCCAGCCCCTCAACAGTGCCAACAGCAGTGCCATTAGATCTATTTCATCGCTATTCTCTTCGCTAGCAGGCTTAGATAGGTGGTTTGAATCTGTATTCATAAGTGTATATTCATCGCTTAAAATTGATCATCTGATAGAAAGAATTAGCAGACAGCTGTTTGATAATATCTTAGTGGATAGTTTTTTGAGTAACAGTCTCTTAACTAATTTTATCAGCCCAAGGCCTGAGACTGTTGACAATATCTTGCCTGGCTATTTCAAATAATGATATGTCATGTCTATAAGGATCAGCAATTTCTTTATTAATCCAATGCCCTATCTTAAAGGTCTTGCCACGGCAATGTGGCCACCGCTCCTCTATCCATTTAGTTTGGCCATCTGACATAGTAAATATAAGATCTGCATTCATAACCAGCTTTTCATTTATCTGCTTTGCGATATGATTCGACATATCGATATCGTACGGGTTCATTACTGCTTGTGAATTTGGATCCACGGGATTACCAACTACTGCGGAGAGTCCAGCAGAGTCAACGTTTTTTTGCGGATACTGTTCTTTTAATAATGCTTTAGCAATTGGACTACGGCAAATATTACCGACACAGACAACCAAAATATTATCAAACGCCATACTGATCGCTTCCTATAAAGTTGAGAAACTTCTGATTGCTGAAGTTGATGGTAACAGGGAACTAAGTACACGGTTCCAGCGTGTCAGACCTGTTGGGTCGACATAGACGATATCATTAGGCAGCATCTCAAATCGGCTAGCCAGTGGGAAGCTGGTAAGCGCCTGCATATCTACATAGTATATATTTGTACGCTGATATTCAGGCTGATCGCGTACTACGTAAATCTTAGCCGCATTAGCCGTATTAGAGTTCAGTCCAGCTGACTCCCCAATCACCTGCGCTAAGCTCAATCCTTGGTCAATAATAGGTACAGGCGCAACTTTACCAAACTCACCCAAGACATATACTTTATTGATATCTTCGCTACTGACACGAATAGAATCACCATCTTGGACATAAATTTGATTGGCTGATAATCCCACCTGCTGTAGAGACTGTAATCCCATACGATAATCGGTACCGTTCCTTCTCAAAACGATACTGTTTGAGTTACCTTCTCTCGTCGTACCACCAGCCATAGATATTGCACTATATAGTGACACAGGTTCATCGGCAATATTGAACTGACCAGGCTTGTTAACTTCACCATCGATAAAAAACTTATTGCCCCGATATTCAGCAACTTTCACTTGTGGGTCTGCATACTTTAGATAGCGCTGTAATCGTGAACTCAAGTTTGCAGTGAATTGTGGCACACTTAGTCCGCCAGCTTGTATACGTCCTATCAACGGAAACTGGATGAACCCTTGCTGATCAACAGGATAACCAGACGCTCCTGCAGCATTAATATCAGGATAGTCCACCAAAACAATACTCAATACATCAGATGGTGTAATGCGGTAATTCATTCTATTAGACGATCGTACTAGGTTAGACAGGTTGCTACTCATTTGTGAGCGAGCGATTTGCTTAGGCGGTAATGTGGCGAGTGTCAGTGGCAGTACATTAAAATCAATACCGTTGTCTGCAGTAAAAGAACCACTAGGTGGTAACTCACCAGTTTGAAGCCCAGAATTGATGGTAGTAGTAGCACACCCATAGAGCATACTACTAGCTAACAAACATACTGTACTTAACAACTTAGTTGTCTGTCTCATATCAAAGAGCCTCTTCTATTACTGCAATCACGTAAAACGATTAAGAAAACAATTCTATATTGCTGCTTTTGCCTTGATGCTATTTCTTTACATCTTTAACAAAAATAATCGGCATCATAACATAAGTTAGCTAATAGTAACGAACGTTCTTATTGATTGATACAAAAAGCTATTTTAATACTTCCTGTACTAATACTTACTTTTACTCTACAGTTAATTCATTGTTTTACATACATTAATCTCAAGCAGTATCTGTAAGGGCACAATAAAAGACCTGTCAACTTAGCCTACAACTGCTACCTAACCAAGTTCAAAACACATTTAGAAAGCAGGTTCATACTTACCATGTCATATGCGGATTTTGTGGAGAAGAACGGCTATTGAGCGAATAAAATAAAAGACTAAAAAGTCCGATAATCATTTCAATTTATTAGTATAATATGTACCGCTAAAAGCAAATATGCTATCTGCCTGTTATTAGATATTGTCTATACTTAAGCCAATGTTTAAAAGCTATAAACAGTCATACATTGAGAAATGTAAACCCACCGACTCAAGGACATCAAGATGAAAGATGAAAAATTACAAAAAGCACTAGCCCGTATGGGGCTTGGTTCACGTCGTCAGATGGAAGAAGTGATCAAAGCTGGTCGCGTCTCTGTCAATAACGGACCGGCAACCATTGGTGATCGCGTCTCACAGGGTGATGAGATTCGCGTTGATGGTCGTCAGATCAAATATACTGCTGAAAACGAGAAGCGTCGCCGTGTATTGGCATACTATAAACCTGAAGGCGAAGTTTGCTCTGCAAAAGACCCGGAAGGTCGTCCAACTGTGTTTGAGCGCCTACCAAAACTGACTCATGATCGCTGGGTTATGGTTGGACGCTTGGATATCAACTCAACTGGTCTACTATTGTTTACCAATGACGGTGAAATGGCGCATCGCTTGATGCATCCTTCTAGTGAAGTGACTCGTGAATACGCGGTACGTGTATTAGGTGAAGTAACTCCTGATATCGCTCGCACATTGACCTCTGGTGTCATGTTAGAAGACGGTATGGCACAGTTTGATGATATCAAAGACGGTGGCGGTGAAGGTGTCAATAAATGGTATCACGTCCAGTTAAAAGAAGGCCGTAATCGCGAAGTACGTCGTCTGTTTGAGTCTCAAGGTCTAAAAGTCAGCCGTCTACTGCGTACGCGCTATGGTACGATTGCTCTGCCAAAAGAGCTACGTACTGGTCGTTTCTTAGAGCTTGATAAAAAAGAAATCAACACGTTGACGGACTTAGTAAGCTTACGCCCACGTTATGGTACGGGTCTGCATGGCGCAGCCAAAGAAAAGCAAGAACGTATCAGAAACAAGCCGCTTAAAGCACGTCGTACTACGGACAGCCGTAGTGATAACCGCAGCGGTAGCGACAATCGTAATAGCAGTGCAAAGCCTAAAAGTAGCGCTAGTCCTGCAAGCCGCGGCACACGTAACACTCGTGACCGCAATAATAAGCGCTAGTCTAAGTTTTCTGTAAAACACTTATAGCGTTAGACGTGCTATAAAAAAGCTGCCAATGATATATAGTCATTGGCAGCTTTTTCTATATTTGTATGTCTGAGAGTCTGTCTATCTGATAGATTCTTTGTACATGACTTTCATACTAAGTATATAAAACACATGGACAATGATTTAATTATCGTGGCTGTCCATGTAACTATCCATAGCTTTTAAGTCCTGTAGATGTTGCGTCTCTATTTGCGCCATTAACATATCTAGACGCTGCTCGATATTATCCAACATTTTTTGTAGCAATCTATTGGCTTCTATACTTTTTTCATCACTTGCGTGGTCAGTACTTGCATAAGTATTCATTAAATGGTGATGACTTGCCAGCATTTCAGGTAGCCGAGTTTGCAGTAGCTTGTTCAGCACAAATTGCTGCTCAGTCGCTGCTGGTACATTATTCTGCGCTGATTGTGACTTCTGATATCTTTGATAGTAATTGACTTTGTTATCTATACTCTGTAGTTGTCTTAGCTGCTGCTCAGATAGGTTTTTTAGATACTTTTTATTTAGGCTTAGCTGTTGCCAACTTGTTGTAGCTAATGATAATGCGGCATTACTATCTTGATATATGAGCACACCTGGTGTGATACCAACCGCCTTATGTAGCGCGTGCCAGCCTTTTTTGCCCAGATAGAAAGTAGCGACAGTCACTACGATGCCAGTCCCTATTAATATACTCATATACACTCGCTACTTGTTACTCAATTCTGTATACCCCTACTCATCATTATCACTTACAGCTTGATATTGTCTACCGTTTCGCTTGTCTCAACGGTATTCTTTGATGCAACACTCTTTGATATAGGAGATTGGATTGTTTCTGTATTTTCATCCAGCTCATTCAATGACTGCATCGTTGCGTTCGCATTTGGATTATCAAAGCGCGTCTGCAAATAACGATTGGTCGCGAGTAGTTTTTGTCCATCTTGATGGTACGACGCGTTTAGCAGATCATCAAACTGAACATCAATGGTTTTGAGTACGTCTAGCAAGGCTTGTTTACCAGTAACGTCTGAGTGCTTGATTTTGGTAGTATCAGCGCGCGCGCCGTCTTCCCCATCTAAATCATGCAAGCGGCGATAGTCTGCGACTGCTTGCGGGATATGTCTGTCCATCAGATTCTGAATCATGATATAGGTTTCATTGATGGTGTCTTTATCGTCTATTTTTCCATCGTTATTGGTATCGCCATAAATCAAACGTAACTTTTTGCCCTTTTGATTGATTTGATCAAGTGCTGCTTTTACGTCAACTGGCAAGCTTTTTTCTGGAATATATCCCAATTGCGGCATCGCCGTATATTCGAGCATTTTGGGCGCTGTGACTTTTTTGATACCGCGATATCCTAGATATAACCCAGCGGCTGGCAGCACCCCGTATAGTACAAACATTACTAGCATGGCAGTCACTTGGGTCATCAGAGTATCCTTATGGTTCGGCAGAATGGTGTGGTAAATTTTTATTATGTTAGCCCATACGCTCAGCTAAGTAGCTTCAATATAGCCAGTCATATATAGGGCACTGCTTTTATTAAACAAAAAAATAAGGCTCTGTTAAAGCCCTATATTGTTATGTACTGAGTCGATTGTGTTTGTCAGTGATGATTTGCTAACAGCACAAGAGAAAACCATTAGCTTTGCGTATAGCTTTGCGTACGGCTCTTGACGTAACGATGTGTCGATGCAAGACGATTCAACACCGTTTGATGCAGCTCATCTAACAGCTCATCAAGCTCATAATCGATTTCTAAAAACAAATCGGTCAGCATATCACCAGCAGTCATTTTACCTTGTGCCATGTTGTTCTTGGTGCGGTGCGGGCTAAATCGTTGTAGCTGCTCATAATGGTATAGCGCTTCGGGGATACTTTCGGATACGAGCTTGTCGATGACGAACTGGCGCTCATTATGTTGCTGCTGCTGTTGTTCGTTCAGCTCGCTACTCCACTCGCGATAGCGCTTTAGCTTACCATTGATACGGTCTAGTATCGCAACGGCTTCTATAGGCATGGCATTTAGGGTGGCCTCATCGACCACGTCAATAAGCTCAGTCATAATCGGACAACGTCCATGTTTGAGATACCACAAAGTATCTGGGTCAAAAGGCGGTCTGTTGGTTGGGCGCATTTGAGCGTGATTGGCTAAATACCGATCAGTCAAAGGCGTTGCTGAGTGAATATCGCTGACTTGCGCTAAAGCTTGACATATACGATCTACCCGCTCAGGCGGTGACAGCGCGGTACGTTCATGGCTTGCAGTACGTTCGGGGTTTAATGGAGTACCGTTATTATTATACTCATCGCTAGTATGATTGACACTCTCTATATGATGACTGGCTCCTGACTGCTGCACATTTTTAGCAGCGAGCGTTGGCAAATCATCTTGAGCTTGCCCAAATGTCTTTAGCATTCTTGTCAAACTGACTACCATGACGCGCTCTGCCCCTCATCTAATACATGCCTATTGTGCCTGTATTGCATACCTTCATTCAATAGCGTATCTTAACAGGTTTTTGCTCACCTGCCAGTACGCAAAGTGTCAACATTCTTACTCTCTGCACCGATGCTCTAAACGCTAAGCACCTTATTATTATGAATGCTCCCGATTATATTTCTGGCTTTTTACTCGGCCTATCACTTATCTTGGCAATTGGCTCTCAAAATGCGTTTGTACTCAAGCAAGGCATTAAACGTGAACATATCTTTTTTATCTGCCTGTTCTGCGCCATTAGTGATGCGCTACTGATCTCAGCAGGCGTCGCTGGGTTTGGTGCGGTAACGGCTCGCTATCCACATGCTGTCGATATAGCCAGACTGGCAGGCGCGCTATTTTTGCTCGTTTACGGCTTACAGAGCTTATATGCCAGTGTTAAACGATCGCATGCAATGACAGTCGATGGTCAAGTGGTGACCAGCTTAAAAAAAGCACTACTTTTATGCTTTGGTTTCACTTGGCTAAATCCCCATGTCTACTTAGATACATTGGTGCTCGTTGGGATGGTTTCAACAGGTGCAAGTAGCAAGATGACTTTTGCCGCAGGGGCGGTTAGTGCGTCGTTCTTTTTCTTCTTTGCACTTGGTTATGGCGCACGTTTGCTGAGACCTCTATTTGCGAAGCCAAAAGCGTGGAATATACTCGATGCGTTGGTAGGACTGCTGATGCTGTATTTGGCTTGGCATTTATACCAGAGCTAAAGACAGGCTAGCCATTAGATATAGAGTGTTAGATTAAGAGGTCGTTATTTGTATCTGGCACGGCCTCTTAATTTAATTATTGGGGTTTTTTGTGGTTAAGATTTTAGATACTAGAATTATGGTTGCTAGAGTTGTAGTTGCTAGAAACATAATTTCTATCAGAGATAAAATCGATAGCCTACATTAAAGCAGGAAACAAGGTACGCAGGCCATTAACGATAATTTCGATAGAAACAGCCGCCAGTAGCATGCCCATGATTCGGCTCATAATATTTAGACCGGTATCACCCAACAAGCGGCTGATACGACCTGCTGCCATCAGTGCCAAATAGCAAAACAAACTGATAAACAGACCCGCGATCAATATGGCAGACACCTGCAACACGCCTGAGACTTGTGAAGAGTAAATAATAACCGTAGAGATACCACCAGGCCCGATCATCATTGGAATGGCGAGAGGTACCACGGCAGCTGCCATAGAAACAGGCGCATCTTTCACATGATCCACATCGAAGTTTTCTTGATCAGGCTTTACAGGGTTACCCTCTCCGTTCATCATATTTAGGGCAATCAAAAACACCAATATGCCGCCCGCCAATTGGAACGAGCCGATAGAAATACCAAGGGTTTTTAGTAAGGTCTCACCTGCAAGCGTAAAAAAGCTGATGGTGATAAAAATGGTCAAACAAGCAACACGCGCAACTTTGCGGCGGTTGTTCATCGAATAGCCACGAGTCAAATCCAAAAATAACGTCAATGCGCTAAATGGATTGATCAACACCATAAAAGCTAGGATTATCTTGATAATTTCAGTATTCACTGAGCGCTCGCTTGTCTATTGATACCACTTGTGCAAAAAGATAAGGCCATCGTGCGAGTGCAACGATGACCAATAGGCAGATATAAACGGCATTGTAACATAGGCAGATAAGCGAATTAAATCATTAACTTTGCTCGATTACACGCTTGCTTTATGTTATTAAACAGCTTGTATCTACAGAGCGATATCACTAGTAGACAATCTATCTCCTACAATTCGCTAAGCGTTTATATTATGCGCTAAAATCCAAACCAATATCCAAAGCCGTAGTACTGTGTGTCAGATAACCCATCGCAATAAAGTCTACGCCTGTACTTGCGGCTGCCTCTACAGTCTCAGGCGTAATACCACCCGATGCTTCAGTCTTTGCACGTCCTTGACACATATCCACTGCTTGCGATAGCGTTTCAGGCGACATATTGTCTAGTAGCACCAAGCTCACACCGGCATCTAACGCCTGCTCTAACTGCTCTAATGTGTCTACTTCAACTTCAATGGGAATCAGATGCCCAGCAAAGTCTTGTGCCTGTTGAATGGCAGTTTTGATATCGCCTGCAATAGCGATATGATTGTCCTTGATTAAAATAGCATCATCCAACCCTAGGCGATGATTGCGTCCACCGCCGCAGCGCACGGCGTACTTTTGGACGATACGTAGACCTGGAATGGTCTTGCGTGTACAAGTAATCTGCGCCGGATATTGTGCCACGCTATCGACAATCTGACGGGTCGCTGTTGCAATACCACTAAGGTGCGTCATAAAGTTCAATGCCGTACGCTCAGCGGTGAGCAAATGACGCGCATTACCGCGTACCGTTGCTAGTACAGTACCAGCGGCGACGGTTTCGCCATCATGGACGTGTGCCACAAACTCAATCTGCATATCGACTGCTGCAAATGACAAGCGAGCCAAATCCATACCACATATCACCCCTGCCTGCCGCGCTTTGATCTGTAGCTTCGCTTTCATATCAGCTGGAATAGTCGCTTGTGACGTGACATCGCCGCGTCTCCCTAGATCCTCAGTCAAAGCATCTTTGACCAATGGCGTGAGCAATACTTCATCTAATGCTGGTTCTTTTTCAATTGTCATTTTTGACCCTCATATAGCCATAATAGTAATGGAAACTGCTAAGCATTTAAACTCAAAATGAGCATAAATATAACGCAAAGCTGATCAACTGGCAAGGATATGTGACAAACTTATCGGTTCATCAAAAATTTTCAGAGTGAAATTGAACACCTTTTAAATTGAGCGTATGCTCTAAGCTATTTACGCTTGGGAAGTTTACTATCCATCAATAAACTCTGTAGTTCGATATCGTGGCGGAAGCAATATAGTTTGGCAGGGCGACCACGCTGAGCGCTACTGCTCTCCCCAGTCTCCATCACTAAGTTCTGTGAATCTAGCAGTCGACGGAAATTTTGCTTATGCAAACGCATACCTGATAAAGCCTCAACGCTCTGCTGTAATTGCGATAAGGTAAATACATCTGGCATTAAACCAAAAATAAGTGGTCGGTATTCAATCTTAGCACGCAGTCTGGAGATTGCAGTGGCGATGACACGGCGATGATCATAGTACATGGGCACACCGATACGCTTTGACCAATCCTCTGGCAGCACAACTGCTTGATAATTGGGTGGGTAATTGGGTGCTTCGGGTATTAGACCTACCTCGTAGAGCATCTCGTAACGTAGCAGCACATGCTCTGCAATCCACTCTCGCTGCTCATGAGCGTCATCATTTACTGCTTTGATATTCGTCAACTCACCATCTGCCAAAAACGACTCGCTTAGTCCCCAGCATAGTCCAATACGCTGACGTCTACGCTCTCGAACATTTGAGTCTTCAGCGGTATTTGCCCATTCCAAAAGCACAGGCACAATAAAATCCATGATGATACTTGGTATACCGTCTAGGTGATTCTCCCACGGGAAATAATCATACCAGTCTCGCCATAACGCTTGGCTTTGCAGCTCTTGCGTCTGTGTCTCTTGTACCAGACCTAAATAGCTGACATAGACAAGTGCATGGCCGTCGATATTACGTCTATTGGTATCGACAAAGGTATATAGCTGCTCTAAATACCCAAGCGGCTGCTGTGTCTGCTCTTCCACCCACTGACGTACGCCTGCCTGTAATGAGCGGTGTAGCGGCATAAGAGGGCCGTTTGGCAATAGCTTGCCTTGATCAACGGTCAGGACTCGAGCGATATGATCAGTAATAGCAACCAACACGGCGACAACTTCTGTTGTGCCGCTACCCTGCTGATGCGCATGTGAATAAGACAACGTCATAATGTTTAGGACTACCTTCTTTTTGAACTGTGGCGAACAGACTACCAATAATAAGAACCTCTTATGCCTCAGTATAACGCGGATCCAGAATATTATAGCGTGAAACTGACACTATCATATACCGCCGTTGTAAACATATCGCATCAATACCGTTTGGCAAAAATTATCAAAAATACATGAGTTAGGAGCGCTTAGTCAGCTGATGTATATCCGTCCGTATACAAAAAACACTTGTAATTATGCTCAAAATGAGCATAATTAAGTTAATTCAATCATTTTTAATCATGAATTATCTGAATTTTTGACACATACATTTATCATTATCGTACCAATAGAGGTCGCCATTATGAAAATTTATCCTTACGACGCACCCATTATGAGTACCGACAACCGTATCGCTACTCAAATGAATATCGACTATGCCAAGGCAAAAATGCTAGCTGACTTGCCGCGTTCTGAGCGCATCGTGATTGAAGAGAACATCAAAAAACTATTAAAGGAACATAACGCCGTACTGGTAGCGCATTATTATGTTGATCCTTTTATCCAAGACTTGGCGCTCGCAACAGGCGGCTGTGTTGGTGACTCGCTCGAGATGGCGCGTTTTGGTCAGGCCCATAGTGCCCAAACGCTCGTGGTCGCTGGAGTGCGCTTTATGGGCGAATCGGCAAAGATATTAAGTATGGAAAAAACGGTACTTATGCCAGATCTAGAGGCGGAATGCTCGCTAGATTTGGGCTGTCCTGCTGATGAGTTTTCGGCATTTTGTGACGCGCATCCTGAGCGTACGGTCGTTGTCTATGCCAATACCAGTGCCGCGGTGAAAGCAAGAGCTGACTGGGTAGTAACCTCCTCTGTCGGTATCGAAATTATCCGCCATCTGCATGCGCAAGGTGAGCCCATCATTTGGGGACCTGACCGGCATTTGGGCAAATACATCGCTCGTGAGACGGGTGCAGATATGTTGCTGTGGCAAGGTTCTTGCCTTGTACACAATGAATTTAAAGCTACCGAGCTTGAGCAATTAAAAGCAGAGCATCCAGAGGCCAAAGTACTGGTACATCCTGAGTCACCTGATAGCGTGGTTGCACTCGCTGATGTGGTAGGCTCGACCAGTAAGTTGTTAAAGTCAACTTACGAGATGGACGCTGATACCTTTATCGTTGCCACTGACTTAGGCATATTGCATGAAATGCAAAAACGCTCACCAAACAAACGCTTTTTGGCAGCGCCTACTGCTGGTGAGAGCGCCAGCTGTAAGAGCTGTGCGTTTTGTCCTTGGATGGCGATGAATGGTCTAAAAGGTATCGAGCAATGCTTAACAAATAACAGCGGTGAGGTGTTGATGACACCTGAGCTGGCAGTTGCCGCCAAAAAACCTTTGCAGCGTATGCTTGATTTTGCTGAAGCACAAAAACAAAACGTCGCTGCCAGTGGCGATATTGTCAAAGACCGTACACTGTTCGCTAATGTTGGAGCAGCATAATATGAATAAGCAGCACTCAGCCAACCATGCCAGCACTATTAAACCTGATAATAATGGGAGTAACAGTAATATGAACACGATTATAAAAACTGACGTCCTTGTTATTGGTGCTGGATTGGCAGGTTTGAGCACTGCACTATCCCTACCTACATCACTGCATGTTACCGTTTTGAGTAAAGCAGCACTTGAGGTTTGCTCAAGTCACTATGCCCAAGGTGGTATTGCCGCTAGCTTAGACAAAGATGACTCTGTCAGTGACCATATCGCCGATACCCTAGTGGCTGGTGCAGGACTATGCACGACTGACAATACTGCCAGCATTTTGGGTGCTGGACAGCAGGCGGTTCAGTGGCTATGCGCGCAAGGCGTGCCTTTTACTCAGAACTCATCTAAAGCCTTAGATCATACAAGCGTACAGGACTTCTCTCAGTTACAGACCAGCGAGTTGCATTTAACAAAAGAAGGCGGGCATGGCTGTAGACGCGTCGCCCATGCAGATGATGCGACTGGCAGGCATGTGATGGACACCTTGATCCTAAAAGCACAGTCTGCGCCTAATATTACTATATTGCCTTATCACGAGGCTTTAGAGTTACTCACATCGCCTATAGCTGATACTCAATACCTCGGTGGCTATGGTGCCAAACATTGCCAAGGCGCACTTGTATTCGATCATAAACAGGCGCGTCAACTTACCTTTCAAAGTCGTACAGTCGTACTAGCCAGCGGCGGATTAGGTCAACTGTTTAAGCGAGCAAGCGCACCCAATGTCTGTGTCGGCGATGGCGTGATGATGGCGTGGCAAGCGGGCTGCCGTTTGGCGAATTTGGAGTTCATCCAGTTTCATCCAACTGGATTAGCCCTGGGTGACAGTAGCTTTTTGATATCTGAGGCGCTACGAGGCGAAGGTGGACGACTATACTGTCCACAAACAGGCGTGCGTTTTATGCTGGATATAGACGCACGGGCGGAGTTAGCACCGCGAGACATCGTTGCTCGCGCGATAGCCACGCAGATTGATAGCAATGGACTTGGTTATGTACATCTTGATGTCAGTCACTTGCCCGCAGACTTCGTAAAAGCGCATTTCCCGCAGATCTATAAGACCCTGCTGGCACATGGTATCGATATGACTACCGACCCTATCCCAGTTGCGCCAACGGCACATTATAGCTGTGGCGGTGTGGTGACTGATGCCGATGGGTTAACGGATTTGCCAGGACTTTATGCGGCTGGTGAGGTGGCTTATACAGGACTGCATGGTGCCAACCGTTTGGCAAGCAACTCCCTACTAGAGTGTGTGGTGGTTGGCCGTAATATCGCAGCCAACCTACCGCATTATCTAGAGCGTTTAGACAACTTGCAGAACCTAGAAGACTTAAGAAAAATGGCTGCGTTCGATCGCGCATCATGTGATGAGTTAACACAATCATACCTTAGTGCATGGGCAGCGCCAGTACTTACCGATACGCAGTCTGTGATGCTGCCGGCATCTGTATCATCAGCATATCACTATGAGCTTACCCATGAATCGCTCACCCCTGATATTGACACTGACATTGACATTGACACTGATATTGCAACCATAACCGCAGCATTAAAAACGCTGATGACTGCTAATATGGGTATCACTCGCAGCGCCGAGCAATTAGAGCAAGCGATGCAACAAATACAAAACTGGCAACATTGGCGTACAAAATCAAAGCTAAGCCAGCTTGGCGCAAATAACGCAAACAGCCCTACTACTGCCAATGCGTTGTTATACTTTCAATTAGAAAGACAACTCACATTAGCAACCTTAATTATCCAGTCTGCCTATCAGCGCTTTGAGAGTCGCGGTGGTCATTACAGACAGGACTATCCAAACCTAGCGACTACTCCTCTTACTAGCGTTGTGGAACCACAACATGATCCAGCTTATGATCAATTCAGTTATTTTGCGGGATCCAAGCAGCCTCTCAAAAGCGATACCAGCCTGCCAGAGCATTGCTTGCCTAAACACTGTCTGCCTGAAAAGAGTCACATGCTAGTAGAAATCGATTAAGACAGTCTAAACGACCATACTGAAAGGTATGGTCAATATGATTTTAGGGATGTATTTTCAGCATTATTTCGGTGTTATGGTACAATCGCAAGCTTGTCAAAAACACCCTGTTAAAAATGCTGCGAGTTCCCTACAATGCAAAGCTTGATTACCCTCGTTTTGGTATTGATGCCAATGTTTATTGGCTTTGCCATTCCTGCCAACCCAACTCTGACCAGACTTGCCGATATGGGCTTGTCTTATTTGGTCTATCTCATCTTGGCACTGATCGGTATTGAGCTGTCGCAGGTAGAAGGCTTAGGCAGTCAAGTTGGCGAAATTGCGCTATATGTTACTGTTCTATCAATACTCACAATTGGTACGGGGCTGTTCGCACTGATGGTGTTTGACCATGTACGACCGTGGCAGGCCAAAAAACCAAGCGTCAAATCCAAAGAACATCGTGTCAGTATTCGGGGCAGCCTATTACAGGTCGTCTGCGTGGTGATTGGGATGGTGATTGGCTTTTTCTTACCTGCTGATTATATGCCGCCTGAAAACTCTATGACGGTCATGCTGATGATTCTGATTTTGCTCGTAGGCATCGGTCTCAAAGGCTCAGGCATTACTTTAAAAGAAGTCATGCTCAATAAGCGCGGTGTTGAGATGAGCATTATCTTTACGCTATCGGTGTTAGTTGGTGGGCTTGTGTTTGCCTTACTATTCACAGATGTGTCGTGGACGAAAGGCTTGGCAATGGCATCAGGGTTTGGTTGGTATTCGCTATCAGCAATCGTGATGACCGATGCTTATGGTGCGGTGTGGGGCAGTGTCGCGCTATTTAATGATTTGGTACGTGAGTTTTTTGCCTTATTATTTATTCCTGTATTTATGCGCAAATACCCTTCTGCTGCGGTAGGTCTCGGCGGTGCAACCAGCTTAGACTTTACCTTGCCTATTATTCAGCAGTCAGGTGGTCTAAAGGTTGTACCACTGGCGATCAGTTTTGGCTTCTTGATTAATATTATCTCGCCCGTACTGATGGTATTTTTTTCGGCGCTTGGGTCGGTATAGCTTTTGATAACTGACTATGATTTAAAACTCAATACATATATCTGATTTTGAGTCATTTTGATTATGATAAACCACTCCATCTTCGGGCTCTGTCGCTAGTCCATAAACTCGACGATTCATGGATTTTCCCTCTGTGGTGTCAGCTGATGAAATAGGCGCTCTGATACCACAGTCAAAAGTACTCAAACGACTAGGCTCGATGTCGTGTTTTAAAATGAGGTAGTTTTTGACTATCATAGCTCTATTTTTGGGTAAAGCACTTAATACCTGTCCCATTTCATCTTCCGAAATATGAGCTTCAATTTTCATAGTAGCGGTATCGTACTTATTCATCTGCTCTGCTACTCTATCAAGCTTGGCTTGATACTTTGGCAACAACTCACTACTGTCTTTATCAAAAAATGCGCGATACTCCATTTTTAGACCTACTCCAATACCTGCAATAGGACAACCTGCTTCATCTATTATCACCTTCCAAGGTGTAGCAGGACATTCATCTATATCATCAAGTACGCCATCCCCATCTGAATCCGGAGTATTTGGTACTAACGTAATAGGCGGCTCTTCAATACTTTGATTGAGCGCCGTGCTTTTTAACGGCGTCTGACAACCTGTCAGTATCAATACACTTATCAAACCCGTTGCTAATGTCGGTAATTTAATACTCATGCTTTATTCATCCCTAAGCCAAAACCCTAAACCCCACTCGCCTGCTTCGCAAACAAGCGCATCAGTGGCTTGATTTTGCCGACGCGGTACATGCCTTCATTACGGATTTGCTGCACGGGACGCGCTTGGGCAAGCGACCCTGCAAACAACCAGTTGAGTGCAGAGAAGCTGTGCATCATCAGGCTGTTATGCGGACGGCGCGAACGCTCATAATGACGCAGTGTTTGATTGCTGCCCCACAGCGTGCCGCCACTACGGGTAAAGTCATGCATCAACTGCTCACACAACACTTTTACATCAAGCATACCGAGGTTCAGTCCTTGACCTGCCAGCGGATGTACGCCATGAGCCGCATCGCCGATGAGTACTAAGTTATCAGCGACGTAGCTTTTTGCTTGCTGTGCTGCTAAAGGAAAACTAGCAATGGACTCAATCTGATGGATAGCGCCCAGCTCGTAATGGCTCGCAACCGCAAGTTTGTCCGCGATAAAGCGATCCTCTTCTTCTATCAATGCCAATGCCTGATTGCGCGGCAAGGTCCAGACGATTGACTGCCAATGTTGCGGGTTTGCTTTATCAGTCTCAGTGATATCCGCTAACGGCAATAGCGCTAGCGTGCCAGTCGGCAACATAGCTTGACGAGCAGTCGCTTGATGCGGCTTTTCGGTCTGAATCGCACAGCAAATCGCCGTTTGATTATAATCAAGCGTATCGACCCCAATCCCTGCTTGCTTGCGGACAAATGAGCCGCGACCATCAGCACCGACCAATAGACGCGCATCAATCGTTGTCTCATCATCTAGCGTCACACGGTAACCTTGCTGAGCACCTAGCCAGTCCATATTGACTACTTTGTGCCCAGCGATAACCGTCAGATACTCGCTGACATCCTCTTCATGCAATCGCTGCCATAAGGCGTGCTCAATGACGGCAGGCTCAACCATACTACCGAGTATCTCAGGCGCAGCGTTTTGATCACGACTGTCGCCAAACAATAACTCGCCCATGCCGTTCAACTGCCAGACCTGCATCTGTGAGTAATCCGCTTTGCGCTGAGATGCGGCAATGTGTTGCCACGCGCCAACCTCCGTGAGCAAGTTAATACTCGCCAGACTGAGCGCATAGACACGCGCGTCACGTTTGCTCAGCACCGCTTGCCACGCTGACTCGTCACGGGCAGGACAGGCATCAACCAATGTCACTGGCATTTTACCTTGTGCCAGCTTTAGCGCGAGCGTCGCGCCAACGATACCGCTACCGATAATCAGCGTACGATTGTTTTTCATAAAGTGTTTCTCAATATTGCTCAATATTAGAATGCTTATTATCAATCTCAATTACATATAGTTGATTCAGTTTAAAAGAGAGACAAGGCAACCGAGTGCAGATGTATAGGCAATACTTCAAGCGAGGTTAACGCTGTCACTCTTTTAAAGAGGATTAACTATAGCGCTATGACTTTAGACCCATCGCGTAGGTTGCCACCAATGGCTTAATATTTGGTAATTTATCAAAGGCTAATAGCGCCATATTACGCGCCAGCTTAATGGCTGGATTGGGATGGGTAAAGCCATGTACCACGGCATCACAAAAACGAATCACCCGCTTTTGATCGGTTTGACGTGCTTTCTCATAACGCTTTAATAATTGTGAATTACCGATATCGTCGCCTTTGAGCACTTGTGAGCTCATCATTTGCGCCAATACATGGGCGTCGCGCATACACAAATTGAACCCTTGACCCGCGACAGGATGCAAAGTATGAGCGGCATTACCCATGATAACGCAACGACCCTCGACCTGCTTGTCTGCCAATACACGTGACAGTGGATACGCGCCGCGGCGACCAGCAGCGACAAACGTGCCCGCGCGCTGCCCAAATGCTTGCTGTAACGTCTGCAAGAAATGCGCATCGTCTTCTAAATATTTGGTTTCTTCGCCTGTTGGACAGACCCAAACCACAGATCGTCTATAGCCGTGTTGATAGTCATCATTGCCTGAGCCCTCTGGATCCGTCAATGGCAGCACAGCTAATGGACCCGCTGGGCTAAAACGCTCAATTGCTACATGCTCGTGCGGCTTATCGGTCTCTACCACGCCAACGATAGCCGTTTGCTGATAGTCATAGGTCGTGGTGCCAATATTCAATAGTGGACGTACCGTAGAATCGCGTCCATCACAAGCGACCAACACGCTGGCTTGTAGCTGTCGCTCGTGTTCCGCATTGCTTTCATCACTAAAACTTAGCGTTACACCGTCCGCTTGTTGGGTCACTGCATTGACACTGGCATTATCAATCAAGGTCACGAGTGGTGACTGCTGCGCGGCTAATAAGAGCTTGCGCCCGAGCCACGCGTTCTCAATCACTTGTCCAAAAGACTCGACTTTTTCTTCGGCTTTATTAAGCTGTGCGCGTCCAAAACTGCCTTGCTCACTAATCTGCACGCTATCAATACGGCACGCATGGCTTTGCAGGTCATCCCACAGTCCGATCTCTTGATAGATCTGTACTGTGCGCCGCGACAGCGCTGTATTGCGACTGTCCAGATAGTGACTGCGTGTACGGTCATCGGTTGGACTGATGGTTGGATAACGGTTTTTTTCCAATAAGGTGCTAGCGATACCGTGATTCGCTAATAGCAAGGCAAAGGACAAGCCCACGTGACCGCCACCAACGATAAGTACTTGCTGATCGGTGATTGCCTTTTTATTGTTAGAGTCATATTTGGAATTAGATAAATGTGAATCAGTCTCTTGCATCGTAGTTATTCCTATTATAATTTTTGAGCATGCCTGCGGTCAGTTCTTGATATCCACAGCGATTGATAGCCGCTTTGTACTCGATTGCCACTGCCTTTAATTTGTAGCCTTTATCATCTGACTATACTCTTTAGCTTAGCTGCTTTAGTTTCAGCTCAGTTACTTTGGCTTCATTGCTATCGTTTTATCTCAATGGTAAAGCGCTGAGATATCGTTCATAGATTACCACAAATTCCTTATCATGCTGCGAGCTAAACCGTAGACAAATCGTATATCTACTCTACTCAAGGACAAGGTCTATAACTACAAAACAAGGTCAGTAGAATACAAAAAACTCAGGTCAACCTATATTTTGATTTGACCTAAAAACAGTCGATAAAGGTCGCCTGTACTGATATTGCAATCTACATACAAAAACGACGTTATCTATCCAATATATGGCTTGAATTTTGAAAATTCTCTACCATAATGAAGACAAGACTTTTATTTATTATTTTTCACAATACCAATAACAAAATGACCGTTACCCTTATTATCTAAAAACCCTTTTTCATTTAGAAACTACTTATCATTTGAAACACTTATCATTTAAAACACTTATGATTTAAAACATAGTAACGCTACTAACTATTTTATCTCTGAAGTCCATGACGCATGCAATACTAGACTATAGCGTCGGGCACACAATACAAGGATAATCGCTTGACTGATACCATGAGCCGCCGTATAAAGTTTGAATTTCTAACGCCAGCACAGCTAAAAACCGTGTTAGGTGAATACAACAACCACATGAAATATATTCAAGAACGCCTCGATATCAAAATCATGCAGCGCCAAGGTGATTTCTGCCTGAGTGGCGATGTGACCGCTGTTGAGCGCGGTGAACGTATCATCTACAAGATGGTAGATGAGGCTCAAAATACCAAAGATATCAGCGCAGAAGAGCTACACTTAATGATCCAATCGAGTATCTCACGCGATGAAGATATGGACAATGAGGAAGATGACGATATCGAAGATGAAGACGACTTAGATGAAGCCAGTGAGTTTACGCCTATTAGCTTGCGCACACGTAAAGGTCGTATCATTCCGCGCGGTGGCAACCAGCAGCGCTATGTAAAAAATGTCTTGAGCTCTGATGTCTCGTTCGGTATCGGACCTGCTGGTACTGGTAAGACCTATCTTGCGGTCGCTTGCGCGGTAGATATGATTGAGCGCAACGAGATTGAGCGTATCTTACTCGTACGCCCAGCCGTAGAAGCAGGCGAAAAATTGGGCTTCTTGCCAGGGGATCTAACGCAAAAGATTGATCCATACTTGCGTCCATTATATGACGCGCTTTATGAGATGATAGGGTTTGAGAAAGTCGGTAAAATGATCGAGCGTCAAATTATCGAGATCGCACCGCTTGCTTATATGCGTGGTCGTACGCTCAACAACTCATTTGTCATTTTGGATGAAGCACAGAACACCACACCTGAGCAAATGAAAATGTTTTTGACGCGTTTAGGCTTTGGCTCACGTGCGGTAATTACTGGTGATATCACTCAGGTCGATTTGCCCCGCGGTCATAAGTCAGGTCTCGCACAGGCAATGGATATCTTAAAAGATATCGAAGAGATTCATATCACTAAGTTTGACTCAAAAGACGTGGTACGCCATCAGTTGGTACAACAAATCGTTGAAGCTTATGATGTGTTCGATGAAGAGCAAATGGCTCTAGAAGAGAAGCGTAAGTTTGAACGTATCAAGGAGCAAGAGCGTAGACAAGCTGTGGCTAACGCTGCTGCTAAACTATAAAGATATTTTCAAAAGCTTGGTTCTAACAAAGACCGGATTACTCAGGGTAGTCCGGTTTTTTCTTACTAGGCGCTATTTAGTTTTACGTGGGTTTAAGTTCAGGCTTAGCCTACGTTCAATGTAGTCTCGCTTTTTAATCACTGCCTGCCCATAACTTAGTGATAGTCGCCTTCATGACGTAGTTGATAATCAGCTAATTATACGAGTGGAGCATCAACTAGCGAACCTCTCTAGTAATAGTGCTATTTTGGATGCCACTATATTTAAAAGATTAACTAAAATATAGTGCAGCTGTTTATATGCGACCATCTACAATAAAAAGGATAATGATATGAGCCAATCTAACAATACTAATATTGATGGTGCCAATGTTGATAATACTGATACTGATAGTAATGCTATGAGTCATGATGCGGAACTCGCAGCACTTGATATCAATGCAGCCGATAGCATTAGTGATGAGGTATTAGATGCGTTTTATAATCGTGCTCATCTACTGTATGTGATAAAAGCAACTTTAGATTATATCGATAAACGTGTCGATGAAGGCCTGACCCTACCCTATTTTGCAGATATAGATACCGAGCTGTGGCAAGAGAAATCTAAAGCATTGGACTTATATATTACTGATGAGATTGAGGGACGCGCTCTGAACTTAGAAGCTCGCGGCAAAGACTATCCAACTAATATTTTGTCTTATCCAAGTGAGTTACCTACTGCGATCATCGGTCTTATGCCAACGTTACCACTTGGTGAGCTTATTATCTGTCATGAAGTGATGGTACGTGAGGCGCAAGAACAAGACAAAACCCTAGCACAGCACATTAGCCATCTACTGGTACACGGTATGCTGCATTTACTAGGGTTTGATCATGAGCTTGGACAAGCTGAGCAAGATGAGATGGAGCGCTTTGAAATTGAGATTTTGGCAGGTCTTAACCTACCAAATCCGTATATCTAACACAGCTATTTTTATCAATTAGTCTTTAGTCCAGTTAGTCTTTAGATAGTGGTAGTTTTTGTGCTTGACCCATTTGATTGATCATATGATCCAGACCTTTAACATGGACGCTACGCTGCGGGAATGGGATCTCAATTTTCTCATCATCTAGTGCGTGCTTGAATTGCTCAAGCAATTGGCACTGCATCGACCACCAGTCATCGTTGGTGGTCCAGACGTTCAGTGTCAAATCAACTGAGTTATCGCCTAGATTGGTCACTCGTACGATAGGCTCAGGGTCGGTAAAAGACAATGGATTATTTCTGGCTAGGCTCAGCATCAGATCTTTGGCTGTTTTGATATCTGCATCATAGCCAATCCCAACTGTAATATCGACACGGCGATTGGGCAACGCAGTATAATTGACTACTGGCGATGTTGTGATGTCACTGTTCGGGATAATGATATCGTGATTGTTGATCGTCGTTAGATGGGTGTTGACCAAGTTAATCTCTGTCACTGTACCTGTATAGCTACTGATCTGCACATAGTCACCGCGCACAAACGGACGAAAAGTCACAATCATAATCCCAGCAGCAAAGTTTGACAGCTGATCCTTTAGTGACAGACCAACGGCAACTGCAGCACCACCCAAAATAGCAACGACCGATGTGGTTTGCACACCTACCTTACTGAGAGCAGCCAATGCTACCACGACCAACAAAACACCGTATAACAAACGACTCAAAAAGCTGGCAACCGTAACATCTAAATGGCTACGAGTCATCAAACGATCTGCAAAAGCGACAGCCTTCTTGGCAAGCCAGCGCCCGACGATGAATATTAATATGGCTAGTGCTACCTTGATGACTAGCTCTAATGCATTGCTGGTGAGCGCTGCAACATCTACTGTAAAACCTAAAAATTCCATACTGACTCTTTATTCTATAGCGGTGTATTATAAATTTGGGTACTAGTTACTTACCATTATCTTGTTTGCAATGGCTATCGCCAAACAATGATTTTCGCCAAAATAGTATGACGCATTCATTGCTACTCTATGTTCGCTTATCGTGTTACTTACTTTCTCTGGCGTTAGTACGTGACGTCCACTGTATCACTATAACGATAAGTACGTATCAGGCGCAGCTCAACGATATCACGCATATCTTTGGTAAATGGTCCAAAGGGTGCTGCTTGCCTGACTGATTGCTTGGCTGCTTCATCCAGTATCGTTGAGTTTGAGCTTTCAAGCAGACGAATGGCCTTAATATTGCCGTTATTACTGATGATAACCATCAGCCGCACTTCACCTGTGATACCTTGCACCCGCGCTTGCACAGGATAATGCAAGTTACCGACGCGCTCGACGTGTTCACGAAAAGTATTGATATAATCTGCTGCTGCTCCGCGCGTGGTCGAATTACTATCCATCGTTACCACTTTGGACTTTGTCGCATAGACTTGCTGGCGCTGAGACAACTGTGCTTCCAAGGTCGCGATTTGCTTACGCAGACGCTCTTCTTGTGCCATTAGATCGTCTTGTGCTTGTTTACTGTCATTGTCTGACTCTACGCTCGCCTGCCGCCAACTCAACGTGGTGCGCAGATAGCTCTCTTGATAGCGCTGCTGTCGTACTTGACGCTGTAAGTTGATGACGTCTTGCGTCTCGCTCATTTGCTCAGCAGACAGTGGACTTATTTGGTCATTCTCTTGTCTGAGCTGCTCCTCTACTGTCCCGCCCCCTGCTTGTGAGGCGTTGGCAATAAATTGAGCCTCCTCATTTGGTTGCATATTATCGGTCAATGCCTTTGCGACATCTTGCATCATTGCTGCAGGGTCCTTACCCATTGAAAAGCTGATACCAAAAATAATCAACACGTGTATGGCGACCGCAATAACGACTGCCACAGGTAAGCTCACATCGCGCTTTGGAGGCTGAGCTGAAAAATGGTAGCTTTGTGAGTCTTTGATATAGGCCACAGTAGGTCTCTGCTTATGGATGCCGTGTATCAGTAACCGCACTTTTCAATAGCTACGATATAAGCACTGTAACGACAGGCACGATATATGTTGGCGCTATCATAACATGACATAGAATTATGTCGCTAGCTTAACCATCAACGGTATTGCTTTAACCTTATCACTTAATACTTGCGTCACTCGATACTGTGTCATTGAATACCGTTCTCACTGAACACTTTCAGTTCGAGCAATAAGTCATATTAATCTTAGTAAGAATCACATTCTCAAAATCATAATAAAACAGATATAAGGCTTGTGATATCAAATGAATTGTCATAAAACGCATGTGTCCATTTTGAAGCCACTGTATTTGTTATATACTGTTTTAGCACTGTGACACTGAGCACCCTATTATTCGGTGCAAAATCATTGTCTACTGGTATCTGATACAAGGTTTTCGTTTATACCTGATACCAGTACGCTGTGTACCACCTATCGAATGATAAGCCCTATAATTGTAAGGATAATAAGTTTGAGTGACTTTGATAACGTGAACAATTCAGACAATTTTGACGAGTTCTTTGAGAATATCGGCTATCGTTTTGACGAGTCACTCGGCAACGGTTGGGATCGCATTGCCCAGTCGGTTCGAGACATCTATAACCGAACCACGGAAAAGCTTGAAGACGAGATATCCTTACCCATCGCACAAACCTACGTCAACGATGCGCTACAAAGCTTTGTGACGGACAATGTAAAGGCAATATTAGAGCTACGTGTTGAGCTGCACGATGATTGGTTTCGCCTTTACTGTACGGTCGATGCAGGCGGTATATATGCTGAGATCGCCAGTAATTTTAGCTTGATCCATGTACAGCTTGATCGCAACGTCCAGCGCTTTGTATTTGGTCAACAAACCTATACCGACATACTAAATCTACGTTGTGAGTCTTTTATCAAACGCCAAGGCGTCAAGCTTGCTATCTGGTTTTATCATAGCGTCCTCAAAAAAGACCCGCTAGGCTTTATCCTCTCTTATGTCAATATCGCACGACCAAAAGACGAGGTCATTTACCTCGATATCAATCGCTGGCTAAAAAACAACAAAAAGATCATGGGCGCTTTGTACAAGGTGCAGGTAAATTACGGTAAGCTCGAAGAAGATCAGATGGTTTTGAAGGCTCAAGTCAACTATCGTGACCTGCTAGCCTCAACAAACAACGAAGATATTATAGGCGATGATGACGAGCCTCAAATCATGCAAGGCCCGATCAATCCTATCGACGATGCGACGGAACCTAGCCAAGAATAGTAGGCTAAAGATAAAATCTAAATTCATAAAAAAACGCTGTATCTAAGGGCTAACAACCTTGAAGATACAGCGTTTTTTTGTGGGAAGGACTACCAGTAGTTTTCGACAGCAATATTGCCTTCTCCGCGCCGATTCATCACCAGCCCTAATGTCTTTAATGCCTCCTTGGTATCTTCTACCATATCTGGGTTACCGCATAGCATGACATGAGTCGTATCAATATCTAAATCGATCCCTGCACTCGCTTGTAACGTACCCTCTAACAATAACTTAGGCAAACGCTCTGACAGTGCACCTTCGACAGGCTCTCTTGTGACAATAGGGATAAAGATAAGTTTTGCTGGATTATCAACTAGCGTGCCAAAGTCTTCTTGCAAGCGCTCAATCTGCTCAACGTAAGCAAGCTCTTCTATCGAACGTGCACTATAAGCCAGTACGATATGCTCGTAGTCTTCCCATGTCTTTAGATCTTGTAGCATCGATAAAAATGGTGCAAGACCCGTACCTGTCGCAAGCAACCACAAATCCTTTGGTAATGGTTTTTGATAACGTGCCAAGGTCAAAAATCCAAATGGCATGGTGTTGAGCAGTAACTCATCGCCCACTTGCAAATGCTGCAACTGCGACGTAAAGGCACCATCAGGTATCACAATAGAGAAAAACTCTAGTACCTCATCAAACGGCGAAGACACAATCGAATATGCACGGAATATATCTTCATTCAATGCTGCATCGGTAGCGGCATCATTTGCGTCATTCTGCTCTTGGTAATATTTCAACTGACTAGGATTGACCCCTAAACGTACGAACTGCCCCGCTGTAAACTTAAAGCTCTCAGGACGGCTGACGGTAAAGCTGAATAGATTGGGCGTCCAAGTGGTTTTGCTCAGTACCGTTACCGTTTGAATATTATCACTCATAATTATTCGTCACTCATACTTTGTTAAGCTGTATTTTTATCAAAGACCCTCGCCAGGTAAGTAACAGCAAGCGAAGGCAGGCAAAAAAAGATGCGCCAAGCTTATCATAAAGCGGGCACATCTTGGTTTTTTAACCGTAACAGCAGATAAGGCTTATCTACTGCTCAATCTTGGTACTACCAAATACGAGCCAAACTTGCCCACTCAATCATGCTGTTCGGCAAGATACCAAAGAACAGAATAATCGCTGTGACCGCAATGACCATGATACCACCGGTACGAATACCCCATTGTCCAGAGACATCAAACTCAATGAACTGCTTAGGACGTTTGAATAGCGTAAGTAAAACGCGCAAGTAGTAGAATAGACCAATCGCACTACCCAAAATAATCATCGCAGCCAAGAACCAATTGGTTCCTTGTACAGCAGCCAAGATAGCAAATAGCTTTGTGATAAAGCCTGCCGTCAGTGGAATACCAGCCAATGACAACATCATGATAGTCATCACAGCAGTCAGTACTGGACGACGCCAGAATAACCCCTGATAATGAGTCAGCTCGTCAGCTTCACCAGATAAGCGGTATGGACTCGACATCAACGTCACGACACCAAAGGCACCAATAGAGGTAAAGGCATAGACTGCCATATACATACTAGAGATACTATCAGCAGCTGAGCCAATACTAACGATAACGATCATCACGTAACCCATATGGGCAATAGAAGAATAACCGAGTAGACGCTTAAGACTGGTCTGACGTACTGCCAGTAAGTTACCCACTAAAATAGACAAGGTCGCCATTACCATTAGTAGCATTTGTACTGATGGTAGTGCTAATAACGCCGTATCGATCAAGAAGCGAACCGCTAGCGCCATCATCGCAACTTTTGATACAGAGGCTAAAAAAGTAGCGATAGGTGCTGGTGCCCCTTCGTACACATCGGGTGTCCACATGTGAAAGGGAGCTGCAGAGAGCTTGAACGCGATACCAAACATCATCATCGCCGCACCCAAAATCAATAGTGGCGACTCAAATAAATTACCCAGTACCATGTTGATTGGTTTAAATGCCAACGAGCCTACTTCTGCATAGATAAAGGCCATGCCCATCAGCAGCGTTGCTGATGCGGTCGCCGATAGCACCAAATATTTAAGTCCCGACTCAAGCGACTGGTTACGCATATACGTGTAAGCCAGCATCCCATATAGCGGTACTGATAGCATCTCTAAACTCATAAAGAACGACGCCATGTGCTGAGCGCTTACCATTAGTAGTGCACCAGTGGTCGCTAGCAACATGAGCAAGTACAGCTCTTCTTTATTGTCTTTGAGGTTGGCGAGGTACGCATACGATAACGTACAGCAAGCCAAGGCACAGACAAAAATCACTACCATATTAAACTGAGCGAAGTTATCAATAACAAATAACTGCTCAGCATTTGGCGCAATAGCACCGCTCTCGATTAGACCAGCCATTTGCCCTAATAAGGTAAATAGACCGATGTTTAAGCCGACCACCGTAATCGTACCAGTGACCATATGAGAGCGTTTAACAGTGAGTGCAATCATCACCACGAGTACCGTAATGACCACGGCAATGATCGGCGCGTAAGGCAACAATCCTATCAAATCATTCATCTTAATCTCATTCATGACTTAACGTGCCTCCATTACATCAAGCAGTTGCGATGCATCTACCTGCGTCACTTGACTGTATATATATGCATTGTTGATCCACTGCATCGCATGACTTGACGTATCAAGGAATGGCTGTGGATATAGTCCAAGCCATACCAAACCCGCCGCCAACATCAGTAGTAGTGACAACTCACGTTTGCCAAGATCTTTAAGTTTACGAACAGGTAGGCCATGTGACTTGGTTTCTCGCTCTGCCAATGCAGCAATGTTGTTTTCACCAAACAATGCGCGATGAATCAAAATAAGTGAGTACAGACCAGCTAGTACCAAGCTAAATGTTGCAAACACCACAAACACAGGATACTGAGCAAATGAGCCAAATAAAATCATGAACTCGCCAATGAAGTTGCCTGTGCCTGGGATACCCAATAACGCGGCACAGAAGAACATCAGGATCGGCGCGTAGTAACGGAACTGACCCCACATACCACCCATCAAGGTCAAATCACGAGTATGCAAACGCTCATACAACTGCCCTGCCATAATGAATAATGCCGCTGAACTCAAACCATGAGCAAGCATCTGAATCATCAGACCTTGTAAGCTGAGCAATGTCCCTGCATAGATTGCTAGTACCACAAAACCCATGTGCGAGATGCTGGTATAAGCGAGCAAACGCTTCATATCGGTCTGCATAAACGCAAGCCACGCGCCATAGAAAATACCGATCGTACCCAAGGTAATCGCTATCGGCGCAAACTCTTGTGACGCTACTGGGAATAATGGCAAGACAAAACGAATCAGACCATATGCAGCAGTTTTAATCAAAACACCTGCCAAATCTACCGAACCAGCTGTTGGTGCCTGCGCATGCGCATCTGGCAACCAACCATGGAAAGGAATAATTGGCAATTTCACCGCAAAGCCAATAAAGAAGCACAGCATGATTGGATATTCCCAGCCGCCAAGAGACGTACCGAGCAAATCATTATAGTTAAAGCTCACTACCCCTTTTTGCGCATAACTGATAATGACCAATACCAAGATACCAATGAGCATGATAAGCCCAGACGCTTGGGTATAGATAAAGAACTTGGTTGCGGCGTATTCTTTGGTTTTACCAACCACATCATGACCCCAAATGGCGATCAAGAAGTAGATCGGAACCAGCATCATCTCCCAAAAGAAGAAGAATAAGAACAGATCAATTGCTAAGAAAACCCCGATGACACCGCCCAAACTCCATAGCAAGTTTAGGTGGAAAAAACCAACACGGCGCTGAATCTCATTCCATGAACAGGCAACAGCTGCCACACCTAGCAAACCAGTCAATGCCACCATCATCAATGACAGACCGTCTAATGCTAAATGAAAACTAATACCGAAGCTTGGTATCCATGGCACACTGAACTCAGCGACCCAAGGCACCGCCGCATCTGGCGCAATGACCTGCTTGCTCATACCGCTAAAATCACCTTGCTGCCAAAGTACCAATGACAACGCAAAGGTCAACGTCATACCAATTAAGGCAATCCAGCGCGGCAGACGTTTATTAAATCGCTCTACCAACCAGCATAGCAACCCTGCAATAAAGGGAATTGCGATTAATGCTGGTAGCATCCACGTTTGTTGTAATTCAATCATCTTTTACACCACCGTCATCATTACCAGCACCAGCAATACAGCCATACCCAAACCAAAGCTTGTAGCATAACCTCGAAGTGACCCTGTTTGCGTCGCAGACAATACTTTGTTACCTACTGAAGCCAGTTTAGGTAATGTTAGCCACGTTTTATCGATAGGGTCGGCTTTAAGTAAGCGGCCGATGAACAAAAAGGGTTTTACAAAAATCACATCATACAGCGCATCAAAACCTAGGCCATGGTAGCACCAGTGATATAGTGCCGCGCCGATACGTGAGCGCTTAAAGCTGGTCAGCATGCGACCTTTATTGACGACGTATAATAGTGCTGCCAATATCAAACCTGCTACCATCGCACCCATCGCAATATACTCTGCGGTGTGCTTAGCGTGATCTTGACCTGCAACTTCTAACAGATGACCCACACTCTCCGGCAATACGCCTTGTAGTGGCGGTGTAATCCATGCACCAACGGCTGTAGATAGCACGAGTAATACCGTCAACGGTAACCAATACGACACCCCTGATAGTTTATGCGCATGGGTTTTTTCTTCACCAAAGAATATGATCCAAATCATACGGAACGTATAAATCGCGGTTAAGAAAGCACCAAATACACCCATATAGAATAGTACTAAGTGACCTGTTGCATAAGTTTCCCAAAGAATCGCTTCTTTAGAATAGAAACCAACGGTAACCCAAGGTATCGCAGCGAGTGCACCGCCACCGACGATATAGCACCAAAATACCAATGGTATCTTTTTGCGCAGACCACCCATCTTAAAGATATCTTGCTCGTGATGTACCGCAAGGATGACCGCCCCTGATGATAAGAACAGCAATGCTTTAAAGAAAGCATGGGTCATTAGATGGAAGATAGCCCCTTGCCATGCGCCTACGCCAAGTGCTAGGAACATATAGCCAATTTGACTCATGGTCGAGTAAGCAAGGATACGTTTGATATCTGTTTGCGCGAGCGCACAGAATCCAGCAACGACAAGCGTCAATGCACCCACGCCGCCAACCCAGTACAACAAGATGCCCGGCGTCAGTTCAAACAATGGATGTAAACGGGCAATCAGATAAACCCCTGCCGTTACCATCGTCGCAGCGTGAATAAGTGCTGATACAGGTGTTGGACCTGCCATCGCATCAGCAAGCCATGTATGTAGTGGCAACTGCGCTGATTTACCCATCGCGCCGCCAACCAACATCATGGTCGTTAGCATCATCGTTGGATTGTTGATGTCAAACACTTCCGGCGCACGCGTAATAATTTCTTGAATATTGAGCGTACCGAACTCGCGGAATAATAAGAACAAACCAAAAGCCAAGAACACATCACCGACACGTGTGACGGTAAAGGCTTTCATTGCTGCAAGACCATTGGCTCTATCGTGGTAATAATAACCAATCAATAGATACGAACAGATGCCCACGCCTTCCCAGCCAAGATATAGCAGGAACAAGTCGTCTGCTAGCACCAGTAACAACATACTGGCTACGAATAAATTCATATAGCTAAAGAAGCGCGCAAAGCCAGTGTCGCCTTTCATATACCAAGCGGCAAACATATGAATCAAAAAGCCAATCCCAGTGATCACGCCCGTCATAGTCAGTGCTAAGCCATCAAAGCTCAACCCAAAGTTTGGCGCAAAGTCGCCCACTTGGAACCATGTCCACAGCGGAACCTGTACGACCGTTCCTGCTGAATTGGTGGTCAAAAAGGTATAGCTAACCACCAGCGTACATAATGCTGATAGCAACATGCTACCTACGCCAACAATCGCTGCGACCGTCTCTGATAATTTGTCGCGCATAAAGGCTAATATCAAAAAGCCAATGAGCGGGAATATAAAGGTTAATGGTAATAAACTCATGACATCATCCTTTCATCTCATTGGCGCTATCGACATCGAGATGCCCACGCTGATGATAAAAACGCAATAATATTGCCAGACCAATTGACGCCTCGGCCGCAGCCAAGGTCAAGATAAAGATAAACATAATCTGCCCGTCTGGATCGACCCAGCGACTCCCCGCCACTACAAATGCCAATGCTGCCGCATTCATCATGATCTCAAGGCTCATAAGCATAAATAGGAAGTTACGTCGTACCATGACACCGCACAGACCAATGGCAAATAAAATTCCTGCCAAAATCAGTCCATGGCTCATGGGTATCATACCCAATACGTTCTGCGCCTCGGAAACTGGCTGTACTAAGCCTGCCACCTCGTGGGCAAACGGCACGTTTGACACATCTTGTGCCACGCTTGCTGCTAGTACCATTAGTCTGACTCCTTGCGCGTGACTTTGTTCGTACCTACTTGGCTACCTATTTTCATGCCTACCTTCGTATCAACCTTCATGCCTACGTAGTCATGCGGGTCAACATCTTTATATTCGTAGGGCTTAGCCATTTGTACGGCGTCATGCTCTGTGTGGGTGCTGTCATTATCGTACAACTCAATACTGTCTTGGCTATCGTTACCAACGATCTCTTCATCGATTGATTCTTTACCCAAATGATAGGCTGCAACCAGTGCCGCCAAGAGTAGCAATGCAGCCACTTCAACCAGCATAATATATTTGGTAAATAACACTGTACCCACTGCTTTGGCAGAGATAGTAGTGCCGCCCATCATGACCGCATCATCATGATTAAGACCGATCATTGCGTATAGCACGACTGCAATAATCAGCGTCAATCCTGTCGGTATTGCCCAAGTGCCCGCATCGAGCCAACGCTCTTCGCGCTCGTCATTACTCATACCTAGATTGAGCATCATAATGACAAAGACAAATAGCACCATAATGGCACCAGCATAAACAACGATCTCTAGCGCACCCGCAAATGGCGCACCGAGTACAAAAAATATCCCAGCGATTGCCAATAATGACACAATCATCGATAAGATAGCATGCACTGGATTGGCCTGAGTCACGACGCGCAAGCTGGCAAATATAGCCACTGCCGCCAGTGAATAAAACCCAGCCAGTTCAGGATGGTTCAAAATATTCATCATGGTAGCAAGCTCCTTAGATCAATCGGTGCAGCTTCGTTTTGTGCTGCGCCTTTTGGTTTGTCCGCTACCGCCATACCTGTCACACGATAATAGTTATAATCAGGATATTTACCTGGTCCTGAAATGAGCAAATGCTCTTTTTCATAAACCAAATCTTGGCGCTTATATTCACCCAATTCAAAATCTGGGGTCATTTGGATGGCTGTCGTTGGACAAGCCTCTTCACACAATCCACAAAAAATACAGCGCGAAAAGTTAATTCGAAAAAACTCTGGATACCAGCGTCCATCGTCGCGCTCGGCTTTTTGTAATGAGATACAGCCTACCGGACAGGCCACGGCACATAAGTTACAAGCGACACAGCGCTCGTCTCCGTCGGGATCACGCGTTAGGACAATACGCCCACGAAAACGTGGCGGTACCGGTACCGGCTCTTCAGGATAAAGGATGGTGTCACGCGGTCTGAGCGCATGACTGTTGACCATCCACATGCTGCGGACAATGGTAAATATACCAATGACGGTCTTTTTTATGGTAGTAAACATGGGATTATTATCCTTATCAGCTTTACCCTAGTTCATCAGTGATGGCTAGTAATGACTATAACGTTGGGGAAAAGATCAAAATGACCGCAGCCGTAATCAATAGATTGATCAAGGTTACGGGCAGACATACTTTCCAGCCAAAGTTCATCACCTGATCATAACGCGGACGCATGAGTGAGCCTCGAGCCAAAACAAACAATGTCATAAAGAACAGCGTTTTAATCATGAACCAAAAAGCTGGTGGAATAAATGGAATATCTAAATTGAAAGGTGCCAGCCAACCACCAAAGAACAAGCAAGTCATCAAGGCCGAAATCAAGACAACGTTGACATACTCACCAATGAAGAACATACCGAATTTCATGCCCGAATATTCGACATGGTAGCCTTCGGCAAGCTCCTGCTCGGCTTCTGGTTGGTCAAATGGATGTCTGTGCGTTACCGCCACACCAGCGACCACAAAGGTCAAAAAGCCAAAAAACTGCGGAATGATGTACCAACCGTCCGCTTGTGACTCAACAATGGCGCGCAGGTTAAATGAACCTGTCAGCGCCACCACACCCATCAATGATAAGCCCAAAAACACTTCATAACTGATGGTCTGTGCAGCAGAGCGTAGACCACCAAGCAGTGAGAATTTATTAGCAGATGCCCAACCACCGAACATCACGGCATAGACCGCAATACCTGCCATGGCAAAGAAAAACAAAATACCAATATCCCAATCAACCACGCCCAATGTCGGCGAGATAGGAATAATGGCAAATGAGGCCAACGCCGTAAACATGGCAACCGCAGGCGCCAACGTGAACATAAACTTATCGGTAAATTTTGGTGTCCAATCTTCTTTAAAGAAGATTTTGAGCATATCTGCAATGAGCTGCAATGAACCAAAAGGACCAACGCGATTCGGGCCATAACGATCTTGCCATAAGGCTAGCATGCGGCGCTCATAGACAATCATCATTGCGGCGACCAGTACCACAACCAAAAAAATGACTAGCGATTGACCTACCAAAAACAAAATAGACCAAGCATCAAAGCTAATGCTATTAGCCAAAAAGCTTGGCACATCAGGGATAATACGAGTCACTTGCATATTACACCTCCTGTGTCGTGGTCGGTGCTGCGCTCATATGCTCAGCCACATTGTTATTCATATCGTTAGCCATGCTACCCATCATCGTTACTGGCGCATCCACTTTACGTACCGATGCTGGCATTGATGGATGAATGATACTCACCTGCCCGACTGGGTAACCGATACAGCCTTCTGCTAGATAACCAACCAACTGTACTGGCAAAGTAATTTTCTGTTTATCAATCTCAATCGCTAGGTAGTCACCAGCAGCGATATTCCAGTCTTTGGCATCATCGATACCGATACGCCATGCGGCAATAGGTAGTTGCTCTGCGACGAGCGGGCTACGTGACGCCATCATTGAGCTGGCATAGATGTTATGAATCGGTACCAGCTTGGCTTGGCCTTGTTGTAAATCAGTGGTGTTTGCAGACATAGCCTCTGGTGCCACGTACTGACGAGTGGCTAGACGCTCTAGCTGATCGAACAAGCGCACACCTGGATCGCCATTTTTCAGATGACCACCAACTTTGTCTTGGTATTTGTTCCATGCTTGCGGTGAGTTCCAGCCTGCTGCACTGGCAAAAGGAATCATCGAGCTTGGTGTTTCTTTACCGCTATAACCTTCCATTGAGAAAGTTAAACCTGTGTCCAAATCTTTTGGCTGCATCGGCTCATGTACTGAAATCGGTGCACGCATGGCGGTACGACCTGAGTAACGACGCGGCTGACGCGCAATCTTAAGACCAGTAATACGGTAGTCCGCTTCAGGTGCAGCGCCTTTGATACCTGCAAGTTTAGGGTGCGTTGCGATCAATGCATTAATCACGTCATCAAGCTGCGTCCAATCAACATCACGACCTTCGATGCTACTATGGACAGCATGTATCCAGCGCCAGCCTTCTTTGATACTACTCATTGGATGATAGTAGTTATTGTCATAGACTTGGAAAAAGCGCTGGGCACGACCTTCGGCAGATATCAGGGTACCATCAGCCTCTGCAAAGCTAGCCGCTGGCAATACGATATCGACGTCTTTATGCCAATCAAGCAACTGATGATCTAACGCAATGACTGTTTTGTCCGTCAATAGCTGCGTCAACTTAGTAGCATCAATAGCGTCTGTTAGCTGGTTTTCTGCTACCACAACCACATCATAATCGGTGGCGAGTAGCTCTTCAACTGAGTGACCACCAAGCATACAGACACCCATACTATTGGCATCAGGAACCGTTAAGTAAATACCTGCTTGCGCTTGGTATTTAGTATTAACTTCTTTCAGCTCAAGGTTTTCAGCAGGTTCGCGCTCTATATCGTCCTGTACTTCTGTATCTACACCCGTTTCAGGCTTGTTCGGTTTGGCTGATAGCTCTTTATCTTCTTCAGGCTGATCATTAGCAGACTGCGCTTGGGCTTTGACTTTGGCATTATGTGCCTCAACCTGCTGCTGCTCAGTCGCTTTGATTGTCGCGCGTTTTTGGGTCAACGCTTGGGTAATCTGTGCCGCTGCTTCTATCAATGCGGTAGAAGACAAGCTGCTACCCGAAACAACCAATGGCTTATCCGCTTGAATCAAGTCATAAGCAATTTGCTGCGCCAGTGCTTGCATACCGTCAGTTTCAGTACTTGCATCAGCATCTTGCGGATCTGCTATGTCTGCTAAATCATCAGCGAAATTAGCAATCTCATCAGCAACTTTAAAACCAAGTTTAGTGATGTCTTCAGGGGTCGCCACTACGCTCACTTTACTGATATCTTCTAGCTTAGTTTGCGTTACATCGATGACATAGACTGGGCTTAGCGCATCTTGAGCGATACGTTTGACTGGTTCGGCAAGCCAAGGCTGCGTTTGCAATGCCGCTGCCATTTTAAGCCCTTCATTTTTTGCCGCTTGACGTACTGACAGTGCAACACGTGATGACGTCTGAGTAATATCTTCACCCAATACGAGCACCGCATCATGCGTTTCGATATCGGTCATGCTAGGATTATAAATACCTTCAGTGCTCAGCACTTCGATGCACTTGTTGACCAATGCTTGCTGCTGATGGTTCAGACCGGTTGAAAAACTATCAAAGCCAACTAGGTTTTTTAACGCAAAGTTAGTCTCTAGACTGGCACGCGGTGAGCCAATACCAATGACTTTTTTATCTTTAATACGTTTGATGGTTTCATCAAGTGCATAGTCAATATTGATTTTGACATGCTTGTCATTGATGCGTTCAAGCGCTTGCGTTGGACGATCCGCGCGGTTGACATAGCCGTAACCAAAGCGACCACGGTCACATAAGAAGTAACGGTTCACCTCACCGTTATAGCGGTTTTCGATACGGCGCAATTCACCATAACGCTCACCTGGTGAGATATTACAACCAGCCGAGCAACCATGACAGATGCTAGGCGCATACTGCATGTCCCACTTACGATTGTAGCGATCAGAGTGGGTTTTATCAGTAAACACACCGGTTGGGCAGACTTCAGTCAAGTTACCTGAAAACTCACTTTCAAACTGCCCATCTTTATCACGGCCAAAGTAAACGCGGTTGTTTGAGCCATAAACACCCAAATCTTCGCCGCCCGCATAGTCTTTATAAAAACGTACACAGCGATAGCAAGCGATACAACGGTTCATCTCATGCGCGATGAATGGACCAAGCTCTTGATTATGATGTGTGCGCTTGGTAAAGCGATAGCGACGACGGCTATGACCTGACATATACGTCATGTCTTGCAAATGACAATGTCCACCTTCTTCACAAGTTGGACAATCATGTGGATGGTTGGTCATGAGTAGCTCAACCATCGACTTACGGAATGCTTTGGCTTCATCGTCAGTCACAGAGATGTACATATCATCGCCAGGAGCGACCATACAGGACATCACTAAACGACCTTTGCCCGCTTCCATGTCATCTTTATTTTGGAATTGCTTGACCGCGCACTGACGGCACGAGCCTACTGAGCCAAGGGCTGGGTGATAACAAAAATACGGCACATCAATGCCGAGTGATAAGCAGGCTTGTAGTAAGTTGTCGCTGCTATCTACTTCGACAGTGGTCCCATCAATATGTATGACTGCCATGCCGCTCTCCTTATTTCGCTACTGGCTGTTGGTTGGCTGCCGCATCAATAACATCGACACCAACCGCCTGCGCGATTTTTTGATCAAACTCTGGACGGAAATATTTAATCGCACTCATTAGTGGCTCCATCGCCCCTGGGGCATGCGCACAGAATGTCTTACCAATCCATAAGTCACGCGTCAGGCCTTCTAGTTTTTCGACATCGCCCACTTGCCCTTCACCATCATTGATGGCAGTGAGCAGTTTGACGCCCCAAGGCAGACCATCACGGCATGGTGTACACCAACCGCAAGATTCGCGTTGAAAGAAAATTTCAAGATTACGCAGTAGCGGCACCATGTCTTGTGCTTCATCAACAACCATAATCAGACCTGTACCCATACGGCTACCCGCATTTTGAATGGTGTCAAAATCTACCACAACATCTAAGTGTTCTGCGGTCAAAAAGTCAGTCGATGCACCGCCCGGTAGCCAAGCCTTCAGCGTTTTACCATCTTTCATACCACCTGCTAAATCTTCAATGATTTCGCGTGCCGTATAACCAAATGGTAACTCCCATAGGCCTGGATCGTTGACCAATCCTGAGCAGCCAAATAGTTTGGTGCCTGGCGTTTTACTTTTGCCTTTGATTTCAGATAACGACTGATACCACTCGACGCCGTGGTTCAAAATCGCTGGCATATTGCAAAGCGTTTCAACGTTATTGACGACGGTTGGTCGACCCCATGCACCAGATATTTGTGGAAATGGTGGTTTGGTACGTGGATTGGCACGGCGGCCTTCTAGACAGTTAATCAGTGCGGTTTCTTCACCGCAGATATAACGTCCAGCGCCCGTATGCACATGCAAGTTAAAGCTAAAATCTGAACCTAGAATGTTATCGCCCATGAGATTATTGGCTAAGCACTCTTCGATAGCAGCGACCAAACGCTCAGCCGCTAAGATATATTCACCGCGAATAAAGATATAACCGTCAGTCGCGCCGATAGCATGGGCAGTAATGAGCATACCTTCGATAAGCTGAAACGGTAAGCGCTCCATTAATAAACGATCTTTAAATGTACCTGGCTCCATCTCATCAGCATTACAGATGAGGTAGCGCGGTAAACCGTCTGGTGGTGACATAAATGACCATTTCAGACCCGCGTTAAAACCTGCACCGCCGCGACCTCGCACATTGGCAGCTTTAATCATATTGCCGACGTCTTTGGGCGATTTAGATAGCGCTTCTTTTAGACCCGAAAAGCCTTTTAGAGATTCATAAGTGGACAAATCAAGCACAGCGTCATGGTGCGCTAGACGCCACGTTAATGGCTTAGTTTCGCTAGTCGCTGTGGCTTTATCGCCATAGATTGGAACACGCTGTGCATTTAGCTGGCTTGGTGCTTGACCTTGACCGCGACGAGCAATCTGCTCTGAAATCGTTAAACTCATGCGTATATCTCCAATAGTTGCGCGACCTCGGAGGGTTGGACAGGGCCGTAAGTATCTTCATCAATGAGTACCGCCGGGCCTTTGTCGCAGTTTCCTAAGCAGCAAATTGGTAGTAACGTAAATCGACCATCAGCAGTCGTCTGACCGTACTCGATACCCAGCTGTGATCTAATCTCAGCTGATAGCGCCTCATAACCTGTCAAGTAACAAGCCACAGAATCACAAATGAGAATGACATGACGACCAACAGGCTGACGATATATACGGTTAAAGAAAGTCGCTACCCCATCCATATCTGACATCGGAATGTCTAGAATATTGGCAATGGCATTCGCTTGTGCGTCATCAACCCAGCCGTTGCGCTTTTGCACGATTTTGAGTGCATCTAGTGAGGCGGCACGCGCTTGCGGATAATGATGCATAAACTCATGAATGGCAGCAATTTCCTCAGTGGTGAGGATGCTCTCTACATCTACTTTTGGCATTTTGTCGGAAACAATTTTCATAATCTTCTATCTTTCCTCACTCATCCTGCTCTATCACTAGACAATATCAGTCTGATTGCAACTGTGTTATATCGACAAGTAACAGCATTTTGGTGTGCCATCAGGCAATAATATATTGATAAACAACTATTCTTTAAGACTTACTGGCACCTTCAACGGTCACAATCTGCCATCACAATATCTATCGATGCCAGATACATAATGGCGTCAGAAACGAGCGACCCATTAATAACCGATGGCATCTGTTGTATATGCGCAAATGTTGGCGTGCGAATACGCGTACGATAGCTCATCGTAGCTTTGTCTGAGGTGATGTAATAACTGTTCAGACCTTTGGTCGCCTCGACGATTGTCGTACACTCACCCGCTGGCATCACAGGACCCCAAGATACTGAGATGAAGTGGTTAATCAATGTCTCAATATCATTCAGAGTACGGTCTTTTGGCGGTGGTACAGCGAGTGGATGATCCGCTTTGTAAGGGCCTTGTGGCATGTTGTCCATACATTGACGAATGATACGTAATGACTGGCGCATCTCTTCAACTTTTACCATACAGCGATCATACGCATCACCGTTGTAACCGACAGGTACTTCAAAATCGTAATTTTCATAGCCCATATACGGACGTGCTTTACGCAAATCAAAGTCCACACCAGTCGCACGCAGGCCTGCACCTGTCACACCCCAAGCCAATGCTTGCTTGGCGTTGTACTGAGCAACGCCTTGAGTACGGCCTTTGAGTACGCTGTTTTGTAATGCTGCTTTGACATACTCGTCCAAGCGTTTCGGCATCCAATCTAAGAACTCACGAACCAGACGCTGCCAACCACGTGGCAAGTCAGCCGCCGTACCACCGATACGGAACCAAGCAGGATGCATACGATAACCTGTCACGGCTTCGATGACGTCATAGGCTTTTTGGCGATCGGTAAACATATAGAATACAGGCGTCATGCCGCCCGCATCCTGAATGAACGTACCAACGTATAGTAAATTGTTGGTGATTCGGAAAAACTCACTCATCATCACACGGATAGTTTCGGCGCGAGGTGGAACCGTAATTCCTGCAAGCTTTTCAACCGACATGATGTACGGCAGCTCATTCATCACACCGCCAAGATAATCAATACGGTCGGTATAAGGAATGAATGAGTGCCACGTTTGGCGCTCAGCCATCTTTTCGGCGCCGCGATGGTGATAGCCGATATCAGGGATACAGTCGACGACTTCTTCGCCATCTAGCTGTAGTACTAAACGAAACGCACCATGAGCAGAGGGATGGTTAGGGCCGATGTTCAAGAACATGAAGTCTTCATCGCGACCTGAACGCTTCATACCCCACTCTTCTGGGACAAAACGCAGGTTTTCTTGCTCGTATTGCTGCTTGGCCGTGTTCAAGAAATACGGAGTAAACTCAGTTGCACGCGCATGATACTCTTTGCGCAGTGGATGCCCTTCCCAGTATTTTGGCAATAAAATACGGGTCAAATGCGGATGACCGCTAAAGACAATACCGAACATATCCCATACTTCGCGCTCATACCAGTTGGCGTTTGGCCAAATATTGGTAGCGCTTGGCACGTTGAGATCGTCTTCGCTCAGTGCAACCTTGACACGTATATCACTGTTGCGCTCAAGCGACATTAAATGGTAAAAAACGGTAAAATCACTGTCAGGCAAACCCTGTCGATGCTGACGCAAGCGCTCATCTATAGCCGACAAATCAAATAGCATGACATAGGGCTTGGGCAATTTGCGAAGGAACAAGAGAACGTCTAATAAGTCTGCACGAGCCACCCAAACCGTTGGAATCTCATCCACAGTGTGCTGCACAACAAATTTACCAGCGTACTTCTGCTCCAGCTCTGTAATGACTGCTGGGACGGGCTTGATCCTAGGATCCATGTTTTTAGAATCTTTGTTTTCGACTACCGTGACCATGAATGATGTATTCCTTCATTAATCATAACTGAACTATGTCAACCATAACTGAGCTATGATAATCATAACCGAACTATGATAAGCGCATAAAATATTAAAACTATTACTACAAGTCTAAATGCTGTTTAAAACCTAAATACTATCTGGGCTACGTAAGTTTTTGACAGCAATACGATCAGCCTGCTTGCGGTCACGCTCAGGCGTCATTTGCGGCTGATAGATACCCTGCTCATTGACATAAGCACCTAACGGACGACGCTCTTTAGTGATGGATTCTTGCAGTAACATCAAACCCTGAATCAACGCTTCTGGGCGCGGTGGACAACCTGGCACATAGACATCAACAGGGATGATCTTATCCACGCCTTGTACGACTGAATAGATATCATACATACCGCCTGAGTTGGCACAGGCACCCATAGAGATGACCCATTTTGGCTCAAGCATCTGCTCATAGAGACGCTGGATAACAGGCGCCATCTTGACGAAGCAGGTACCGGCGACGATCATCACATCGGCCTGACGAGGTGACGCACGGATAACCTCTGCCCCAAAGCGTGACAAATCATGAACCGCAGTCAAGGTAGTGGCGTATTCGACATAACAACAAGAGGTACCAAAGTTAAATGGCCACAGTGAGTGCTTACGCCCCCAGTTTGCTGTTGAATGAACAAGATCTTCTAGGCGACCCATAAAGACGTTTTTATTGACTTCGTCTTCGATAGGATCATTGACCGTTTGGCTGGTCTGTGCAGGATAGGTATCTGCATCAGGGTTGGCTTTTGTTAATGTGTATTTCATAACATACAACCTTCATATTAAGTTTGGCGTAGCAATCGTCTTACTTGTGCTATCGCCATAACTTTTATTATTGAGTATCTGATCATAAATGCCTGATCATCGGTGATCATTGATAAAACCGACTACCGTTTTTATATCTTGCTGCCCATTGTGACAAACGCTACAAGCTAAAATCAACAGCTGGTGCTAACGCTCAGTCTTGTCTTGTTGAGCAGACGTCGCAAAATCTACAGTGGTCACATTACCTGTCGTATTGATATGATCAATGTTTTGTAGATGACGACGATTGGCCTCAATATTGTTTGAGACATTGATTTGTCCTGATGACTGTGCTGGCACCTTACCGGTAGGATCGACCATCAATTCGTGAGCGCCATCAAACTTGGTAATGTCTGCCAGATTAAAGCCAGCAGGAGCGGCGTGTAAGCGTACTTTTTTGCGTAGCTTATCTGCAGGTGCCCAGTTCATCGCGCCCAAGCTGAGCTCATAGATCAGACCAATAATTAGGATAGTGATAAAGGTGGCAGCGGCGGCAAAACCAAGCCAGCCAGCCTCTCTTACTGAAACAGCATAAGCGTAGAGATATAGCGCTTCTAAATCAAAGATAACAAAGAAAATCGCTACAAGATAGAATTTAGCAGACAAACGAATACGGGCGTTGCCAGATCCGACAACACCCGCTTCAAATATTTCTTCTTTTTGTGAGCCTTGAGAGCGGCCACCAAGCAAACGCGGTACAACCAGCATAAAGACAACTAGCCCAATGGCGGCTAAGATAAAAGCAACTGCTGACCAATTAAAAGCAGACATGATAATACGTGCTCCTCACCCAATCGAGTGTCATACACAGCGCAAGTACTGACCTACGAGGGTCGCCTCACGACAGGTATAACGTAGACGAAAACACAAAGCGACTGTCATTGCATTTAAGCATTTGTCACTGAGTTTAAGTAACTGTCATTGAGTCACATGTTAGGTATTTTGCTGGTAATAACCAATTATCAAGCGTATTGACGACGATGTCAGACATGACCAACTGTAGAGATTCCGGAATGCACGCGGACAAAGGCTGGTCGCCCAACGCATCTTCTAACAACGTAAGATCAACGTATTAAATCAATATCATATCTGGCTGCGTATTTAATTGATTTAATAGCTCATTACACGTGGCCAATAATGGCGTGACAACTGGCATAAATTATTTACGTACTATACGCATATCAGTGCCTAAAAGCTAGTTTTTAACTGTATTGAACGGTCACTTTCTGTGCAAAAAAAATGTGTTTTTTTTACTATGAATTATGATATGGACTTTACCTTATATTAACCCCAAATCCATACTTTTGACCATGCTCGCATCTTGCTACGGTATTTATCAAAACTTAGTTGATCAAGCACTCTTATTTCGCCAACCAACTCCTCCCCCAAAAAAGCTATTTTTGCTTTATAATAACCCACCTGATTTTGGTGATATTTTACTATCAGACCTTGAACTCAATTATTCTTATAATACAATTATTCTTATAATACATAGTATCTAACAATAAATAGTATTCAACTGTCGCTACGATATTGATTTTGGTGAGACGCGTCGTGTTCATCTACTTGTGCGATATCAGTGCTACCCTCTTTTTGCTTTTGTCTTACAGGTCACGTTATGAGTCAACTCAATCCCAAACAATCCGAGGCCATGCTCTACGTATCTGGTCCCCTACTCGTCCTTGCAGGTGCAGGCTCCGGTAAGACCTCAGTGATCACGCGTAAGATCGCTTACCTGATCCAAGAGTGTGATATGCCAGCTGAGCGTATCACGGCGGTGACCTTTACCAATAAAGCAGCACGTGAAATGAAAGCGCGTGTCAGCAAACTACTACCAAGTGAGAAAATGCGCGGTCTGACGGTATCGACCTTTCACCAATTTGGTCTCCAGTTTTTGCGCTATGAGTTGATTCATACCCCGCTAAAGGGCAATTTTTCTATCATGGACAGTGACGACAGTAAGCGTTTGCTCATGGAGCTGATGATGCGCGATAACTTGAGTGGCGCTGAAAGTCGTGAGCTCGTTGGCAAAGCCATCAAGATGATCTCTGACTGGAAAAATGATTTGATTGAGCCTGATCAGGCGATGGAAACGCTAGACGATCCAGAAGAAATGATTTTTGCCACGCTTTATGCGCTTTATGAGCGTAATTTGCGTGCGTATAATGCCGTTGATTTTGATGACTTGATTGTATTGCCTACCAAGATTTTACGCGAAAACAGAGAGCTACGAGATAAGTGGCAGAACCGTATTCGTTATCTATTGGTCGATGAGTATCAAGATACCAATACCGCTCAGTATGAGATGATCAAAAATCTGGTGGGGCCGCAAGGGCGATTTACCGTGGTGGGTGATGACGATCAGTCTATCTACGCATGGCGCGGGGCAAAACCTGAAAACATGGCGCTGCTAAAAGAAGATTTCCCAAAACTAAAAATCGTCATGCTGGAACAAAATTACCGCTCGACCACGCGTATTTTGACCTCGGCCAACGCGGTTATTACCAACAACGAGCATTTATTTGAAAAGAAACTGTGGTCAGATAAGGGCCAAGGTGAAAAGATTCGAATCATCAACTGCCGTAATGACGATGACGAATCGGAGCGCGTCGCTAAAGAAATCGTCACGCACAAATTGCGCTTTGGCAATGAGTGGGAGCAATATGCAGTGCTATACCGCAGTAACTTTCAGGCACGCATGCTAGAGGCGCAACTGCGCCAGCTGCAAATTCCTTATAAATTATCGGGTGGACAGTCTTTCTTTGCCCGTAGTGAAATCAAAGACATCATGGGCTATCTGCGTCTGATCTTGAATCCTGAAGATGACAGTGCGTTTTTGCGGATTATTAATACCCCTAAGCGCGGTATGGGACCTGCCACGCTCGAAAAGCTCGGCTTGTTTTCACAAGAACACAGTATATCGCTACTGGCTTCCTGTACTCATGCGGGTTTAAGCCACGTACTACCTTCCAAGGCTTATGGCACAATAAAAGAGTTTGGTGAGTTCATTGAGCACTATACGCGTGAGCTGGATCAGCACCCTGATCCTGTGCCAATCGTGCGTCAAATGATTGATGAAACGGGCTATATTGATTTTGTCCGTAGCGACGCCAAAACACCGCAGCAAGAAAAAAACCGCATTGATAATATCGATATGCTATATACCAGTATTCAGTCGTTGATCAATCGCGCGGAAGAAGACGAAGACCGGACGATTGATACCATCATTCGTAAACTGGTCTTGCTCGATATGCTCGAACAACAGCAAGAAGAAGAAAACACCAACAAAGTTAACTTGATGACCTTGCATGCGGCAAAAGGTTTGGAGTTTGATTTTGTCTATATCATGGGGCTTGAGGAAGAGATGCTACCGCATCGCAACTCTATCATGAGTGAGACAGTCGAAGAAGAACGTCGTCTGATGTATGTAGGGATTACTCGTGCGCGTCGCGAGCTGACATTGACGCTTGCAACCCAGCGCCGTGCTGGCGGACAGATGCGTGTCACTTCTGAGTCTCGGTTTTTGGACGAGCTGCCTGAAGATCATATTGATTGGCCCGCCAAAGCGAAAAAGAAAAAAGCGACCAAAGACCCAGAGGCTGTCGCTGATGAATACTTGGCCAATATTCGAGCGCTACTCGGTAAACGCTAACATCAGCACTAGTAGTATTGACAGCGCATATTGTTGACTGAGTACATTTGGCAAGCGTCACGCTGCAATCGTTGACACATGATTGGGCTATAGTTATTTCACCTTTCTAAAAATATGGGATCCCTTATGCCTACCCCGACGCCCGAGCAGGAACGACCCTCAACACTACCAGGCGATTACAATCCAGCTGAATATAGCGCCGAATATAAACTGCTGTATTTGCAGGATTTGGTGGCCGATAAAGCATATGAAGCGATCACCGAATTTTTAGAAAAGCAGTCTGAGTATGAGATTGCAAGCCTACTAGAATCGTTCCCTACCCAAAACCGTTTACTCATCTGGGAACAAGTACCAGAGAGCATCAAGGGTGAAGTGCTTGCTGAGCTCGAGTACGATACTCGCCAGCCGTTGATGGAGAACATCTCTTCTCAAGAGATCTCATTGTTTACTCAAGACCTCGATGCTCAGGATATCTCTGAGATTCTGGATACCGTAACTGAGAGCGTCCGTACCTCAGTGATGGCAACGCTGGACGAAGAGACGCGTGTCCAAGTCAATAAACTTGATACGTACAACGACTGGGAAGTTGGCAGCTATATGGATCCTGATATTATCCAAATAAGAGATGATATCTATCTGTCTGATGTACAAGATTGGCTGCGCCAAAACGACGATTTGCTTGATGACGAAAGCCAAGAGCTGCTAGTGGTTGATCAAAGCCAGCAATTACTCGGTCTATTGAGCTTAGTAGATTTGATCAAACATAAGCAAAGCACCCTAGTCTCGGAGCTGATTGATACTGCTATTACGATTAACGATCGCTTAGACATCCAAGATGCCGCTGCGATTTTTCGTTCAGAAGACATCCGCTTTGCCCCAGTGATTAATAGTCATGGTGAACTGGTTGGACAGCTAAATGGCGAGGACATCATGGAAATTATCCAAGATGATGTCGATAGCACCATGAAAAACCTCGCTGGTGTTAGTCAAGATGAAGAGCTGTTTGCGCCTATCTTAACCAGTGCCAAAAGCCGTAGCGTTTGGTTAGGCATTAACTTATGTACCGCGCTTCTGGCCGCAGCAGTGATTGGACAGTTCGAGGAAGTATTGGCACAAGTGGTGGCGCTAGCAATACTTATGCCTGTGGTTGCCAGCATGGGCGGTATTGCAGGCTCACAGACATTGACCGTCGTCATCCGCGGTATGGCAATGGGTCAAATCGGTGGTTCTAACCGAGTCTGGCTACTCAATAAAGAGCTGTGGGTGGGTGCGATAAACGGTATCATTTGGGCGATAATTATGGCGTTTATCGCTCAATTATGGTTTTATGATATCAAGATTAGCGCCGTCATTGGCTTTGCCATTGCGATTAATATGACTGCGGCTAACGTCTCGGGGATTAGTATACCGCTGATGCTAAAACGTATGAATATTGATCCTGCGTTGTCCGCCTCAGTAATTCTAACGACCGTGACGGATATCGTCGGTTTTATGTCATTCTTAGGATTAGCGAGTGTACTGATACTTTAGTTAAACTATCGAATAGTCAGTTGTCTGTCTAAAATATGACACTATAATTTATCTAAAAACGTTGAATAACTTTTTAACATCGTAATCTATAAACTGAAATCTAAGAGTTCAACTCTAAAAACTAAGATCTAGAAACTAAAATATAGAAACTATCAAACCATTAAGTGAGTGCGTTATGCAGGCTGTACAAGTTAAAGTCGTAAACCCTAAAATTACTGAAAATGAAGCGTTCTCTCTACCGACTCGTGCAACCGACGGCAGTGCTGGTATCGATCTGCGTGCTTGTATCGATGAGGCCTTGACCATCAAAGCAGGCGAAACCCATTTGATCGGTACAGGCCTTGCGGTCTATATCCAAGATCCTAATTATGCGGGCATGATCCTACCGCGCTCAGGTCTCGGTCATAAGCACGGTATCGTCTTGGGTAACTTGGTTGGGCTCATTGATGCTGACTATCAAGGTGAGCTGATGGTCAGTATTTGGAACCGTAGCGAAAATGACTTTGTACTTAATCCAGCCGAACGTATGGCACAGTATATTGTCGTTCCTATTGCCCGTCCTGCGTTTGAAGTCGTCGCAGAATTCAGTGATGAAAGCGTACGCGGTGCTGGTGGGTTCGGACATTCAGGTCGTCAGTAGCTCAAATAGACAGTTTTTTGGATAGCGACTAGCGTTTATTTGGATAGCATTGATAAGATCTTAGGCTATCTCGTTTTTATCTTACTTATCATCTCACCATAATTACGGAAATAAGGAGTGTAAGCAATGCCATCTTTTGCGGCTCAGCATTTCTTATTTCGTGCTTATGATATCCGTGGGTCGCATCAGTATTTTACAAACGAGTTTGTACAAGCATTGGGATATGCTTTTGCGCATCTCTATAACTCCCAAGACCGCCAACTGACCCAGCATAATGATGCGGTCATGGTTGCTGATATGGATGACTGTAAAAACAGCACTGTAATTACTAAGCAAGGTGCTCGGAGTGAGAGCAATGGCATTAAAAGCACTGATGTTAAAAGCCAGAGTGTTAAGAACACTGGCATTAAAAATAACATTATTACAAATATTGTCGTTATCGGTTACGACATGCGTGTTGGCAGTGAGACGATTGCTCGCGCACTATCTACCACCCTGATAGAGAGAGGCTTACGTGTTATCCAACTGGGGCTCATTACCACGCCAATGATGGCCTTTTGGTCAGAGCAGTATCAGGGTCATGGTATCATGGTGACTGCCAGCCATTCTGCCAAAGACATATTAGGCATCAAGTGGCTAGTCAATCATAAATCCCCAAGCAGCTCAGAGATACAAACCCTGTATCAACAACTGATTGCCCATCACAATCATTACTCACCTAAAAATCAATCTAACAAAGCCATCTTAGACTCAAGCTTTACAGACGCTGTCCTCGATACCGAGTCATCGAGTGATTTACTGACAGAGCTTCCTGCCAAGCAAGTAGCAGATGCTTATATCACGGCTATCGAACAAGTATTTGAGCAGCTGTCTCGGCACACACAGACAACTCACAATCGGACAAGCCACGGTCAAATAGCAACTACAAAAACACCAAAAAACCATCTCAACCATGATCTAATCATAGTCATTGACTGTATGCATGGTGCTACAGGCAACATCGCTCAGCGCTTGTTTGAGCGTTTTTGTCAGCAGGTCATTGTTCTCAATGATACGCCAGATGGCAGCTTTCCATTGGGCAACCCTGACCCCTCCGAGCCTAACCGTCTAACCGAGTTGCAACAAGCTGTCATTTTTCACAATGCAGATATGGGTCTGGCTTTTGATGGTGATGGTGATCGTTTGGTAGTCGTCGACAATGAAGGCAAAGTGGTCACTCCTGATTATTTGCTCTACTTTTTGGCACGTATTGCGCTCACTGAGCATCCCAAACCTCTACTTGATTCCTTACTAGCACCTGAAGTGCTGTTCGATGTCAAATGTACCCATCATTTACCCAAGCTACTGGTCGACCTCAATGCCACGCCTGTGATCAGCAAGACAGGCAGCAGCTTTATGCGCCAACAGATACAACACCCTGACAGTCAAATTGTTTTCGCTGGTGAATTATCGGGACATTTTATTTTCAATGACAGTCGTTTTATTGCTTATGATGATGCGATGTACGCTGCATTACGGCTGCTGCATCGGTTTGACCAGTCTCGTAATGCACTTAACAATAAAAAATCTCTGACAGATATTATGCAACGCCTGCCTGCGATGGTCAGTACCGCTGACCATTATCTACCAATACCGCAGGCGACTATGACAGATTGTACAATTATGGAGCAATTGACGAGTTTCTGTACCTACTTGCAGCATCTGGTTGGTATATCTATCGATACTGATTCTACGAACAGTTCTGTTAGCAACTCTATCAATAAGCCTGAACAACCCTTAAAAGCTACCCATCTACCAACGGCCCTATGCAAGTCATCAATATGTGCCTGCGCTACAGTCAGATCACACATAACAGTTGGGCAAGCCAAGAGTTTATTCCCCACAGGAACTAAGCTGAATTGCATTGATGGTATACGCTTGGACTTTGCACATGGGTTTGGGGTATTACGCCAATCAAACACCAGTAACAATCTGACTGCACGCTTTGCAGGCAACAGCATGGACGACTTAAGAGATATTCAGGCAACGTTTGCGGCTCTGTGCCGACCATTTAGCGCAGCGCTAGCACAACAGATCGTTGCTATGCCTGCTGAGTAGCCATGCGCAATCAAATAATTATCTCGTTAGAGATAATTATAGTTACAACAAAAACAACCCACTCAACACTGCCCTTAGGAGTTCATAATGACGCTTAATTTAGATGATGCCAAAAACACTGCTGAGGTATTGACCACAGCGTTACCCTATATTCAGCGTTTTGTTGATAAGCTCATCGTGGTGAAGTATGGCGGCAATGCGATGACCGACCCTGAGCTTGAGAGCTCATTTGCTCGCGATATCGTCTTACTAAAAACTGTGGGTATGCATCCAGTAGTCGTTCATGGTGGCGGTCCACAAGTCGATAACTTATTAAAAGAGTTGGGTCGTCAATCAGACCGTATCGATGGGATGCGTGTCACCGACAAAAGCACTATGGATGTTGTAGAGATGGTGTTAGGCGGTAGTGTCAACAAATCCATTGTTAGCTTGATCAATAAGCATGGCGGGCGCGCGATCGGTCTGACTGGTAAAGATGCCAATTTGATTCAAGCAAAAAAACTGATGATGGAAAAAATAGGTGCAGATGGTATCGCTGTTCCTGTTGATTTAGGGTTTGTCGGTGATGTAGTGAGTGTCAATAAAGATGTGATCAACATGCTGATTGCCTCTGACTTTATTCCTGTTATCGCACCGCTCGGCGTTGATAAAGAAGGCAATACCTACAACATCAACGCCGATCTGGTCGCAGGAAAAGTCGCAGAGTTTTTGCAAGCCGAGAAGCTGATGCTGCTAACCAATATCAAAGGCGTACTGGGCCGTGATGGTGAAGTGGTCACTGGACTGACGCCAAAGAAAGTCGATGGTCTCATCGAAGACGGTACGATCTCAGGTGGTATGATTCCTAAAATTCAGTGCGCGCTTGATGCGGTACGTAGCGGCGTCAAAAGTGCCGTTATCGTCGATGGCCGTGTACCCCACGCGACCTTGTTGGAGATTTTCACTAATGAAGGCGTTGGTACCCTAATCAGCCGTGAGATAGATGCATAATTAAACTCACAAAATGTGCCTATTATCAGCTATCAATAAAAAAGAGCCCGAGCTTTGCACTAGCTCGGGCTCTTTTAGGTTTTTTAAACTTTTAAGCTTTTAGAGTGGCAATTCTTGAAAGCTGGTCATGTAGAATAACGAATTACGAAAAAGCCTTATCAAACTCCGCTTCATTAAAACCGCACAGCAATACTTCTTGATTTTTATCTGCCAGTTGACCTTCTACAATCGGGCGTTTAATCATGCTGGTATTTTCCACGAGTAAATCTATCGCGTTGTCTACACCAGCATCAGCCGCTTGCTTTTGGCTCTCGTCTAGCTTTCGCCATGTCGTGCCGCGTTTATTCAGCACCTTGTCAATACCCAACTCATTTACCCAGCGCTGTGCTGCTTCTTTATTGATATCTTGTTTTTTATAGTCGTGAAACTCATAGCTAACGCCTAATTCATCTAGCTTATTGAACGCCTTTTTCATTGTGCTGCATGATTTTATTCCGTAAATAGTGATAGTCATTGCGAGTCCTTATTATTTGCCCATAAATGCCTGTGAATGTTCCTATTATACCGAAGGCTGACTGGATATAGAAAATACCTCACGGTCAATCCACAAACCTTGTTAGTGAATGCATCATATCGTCGCAATTTTTGCCAAATTACGCTATGCTATGGCATTGTCAAATCCCACCTATTTTGATCAGTATTAAATAAATCAGTATCAACCAATTTCGAGCCGACTATGAGCAATGCCGTGACAGCAGACCAAACCGATAACCATTATTACAACCCGCAAGCGATAGAAGCCGCACAGCAAACCAAATGGGCCACTGATAAGCGCTTTGAAGTCAGCAATGAGCCAAGCGACAAACCAAGCCGTTACATGCTGTCGATGTTTCCTTACCCAAGCGGCAAGCTACACATGGGTCATGTACGTAACTATACGATTTCTGATGTATTAAGCCGTTATTATCGCCTCAAAGGATATGAAGTCATGCAGCCAATGGGTTGGGATGGTTTTGGGTTACCAGCTGAAAACGCCGCAATTGCCAACCAAACCCCGCCTGCTGCATGGACATTTGCAAATATTGACAATATGCGTGCACAGCTTAAACTACTTGGCCTGTCTATTGACTGGTCACGCGAGTTTGCCACTTGTAGCCCTGAATATTATCAGTGGGAGCAGTGGTTGTTCTTGCAGTTGTACAAAAAAGGCTTGGTGTATAAAAAGCTATCAACGGTCAACTGGGATCCAGTGGATAACACCGTCTTGGCAAACGAGCAGGTCATTGATGGTAAAGGCTGGCGTAGTGGCGCAGCAGTCGAAAAGCGTGATATCCCCATGTATTACTTCAATATCACCGACTATGCTGATGAGCTATTGGATGATTTGGATCAGCTAGAAGGCCACTGGCCCTCTGAAGTATTGACCATGCAGCGCAACTGGATTGGTCGTAGTGCCGGTATGGAAGTGCATTTCCCTTATGAGCTGGCTGGTGAAGAAAACACGCTAGATGTGTTCACAACTCGTCCTGATACCTTAATGGGCGTGACTTATGTCGCCGTTGCAGCAGAGCATCCACTCGCCCAGTATGCTGCTGAAAATGATGAAATAATCGCTCAGTTCTGTGCGCTTTGTAAAAAAGGCTCAGTGGCTGAGGCTGATCTCGCCAAAGCTGAAAAAATCGGTATGGATACGGGCCTGACTGTGACGCATCCACTGACTGGTGAAGAAGTGCCTGTTTGGGTCGCCAACTATGTGCTGATGAGCTATGGCTCAGGCGCGGTCATGGCTGTACCTGCTCACGATGAGCGTGATTATGAGTTTGCGGTGAAGTATGACCTACCGATCAAGCAAGTTATCCATACGCCTGATGGCTATTTTGACGACGCTAAAGCGGATGCCAAAGCAAACGAGACTGATGTTAATACTGAGGTCAATCTTGCCTATACCGAGCGCAATACCTTGGTTAACTCAGGTGAGTTTGATGGTTTAGATTTTGAGCAGGCGTTTGAAGCAATGCTGAGCAAGCTTGAACCGAAAGAGCTTGCCAAGAAAAAAATCCAATATCGCCTGCGGGATTGGGGCGTGTCTCGCCAGCGTTATTGGGGTTGCCCTATCCCAATGATCAACTGTGAGCATTGCGGTACGGTGCCTGTTGAAGAGCAAGACTTGCCTGTTGTGCTGCCAACCGATGTTGTGCCTGATGGTCGCGGTAACCCACTTAAAAACATCCCAGAGTTTGTGAACACCACGTGTCCTAAATGTGGCAACCCTGCTGAGCGTGAGACCGATACCTTTGACACATTCGTAGAGTCAAGCTGGTATTACGCGCGCTTTGCTAGCCCAACGGATGCGCAAAACATGGTCAACAAGTCTGCTGCCAATAAATGGCTGCCTGTCGATCAATACGTGGGCGGTGTCGAACATGCGGTGATGCATCTACTATATGCTCGTTTCTTCCACAAGCTCATGCGTGATGAAAACTTAGTCACTGGTGACGAACCGTTCGCTAATCTAATGACGCAAGGCATGGTACTCGCTGGTACGTTCTACCGCGTCAATGCAGATGGTAGTACGACTTATTACTTTGCAGAAGATATCGATATTGACTTCAATGAACGTGGTCAGCCGATCAAAGCCATCTTAAAGCTAGATGGTCAGCCAGTCACCATCGGTAAGATCGAAAAAATGTCTAAATCAAAAAACAACGGCGTCGACCCGCAAATCACCATTGATAAATATGGTGCAGATACGGTTCGTCTATATACGCTATTTACCGCACCTGCTGATCAGACACTTGAGTGGTCAGATGATGCGTTAAAAGGCCCTTATAACTTTGTGAAAAAAGTATGGCGCATTGCCAATGATCACATGCAAGCGCTAACGGCAGCTGGCATCAGTATTGATACGCTGAACGGTGCGACCTTAAGCACAGAGGGGCTGAGCAAAGAGGCCAAAAACTTACGCCGTAAAACGCACGAAACTATCGCCAAGATCGATAGTGATTTGGGTGATCGTTTGGCACTCAATACCCCAGTATCGAGCCTAATGGAACTTGCCAACGAGTTGACTGCATTTAACGCTACTGGCGAGCAAGAGTTACAAGTTAAGCATGAAGCGTTGACTAACCTCCTTATCATGCTGTCTGTCTACGCACCGCACGTCGGTGAGCATTTACTTGAGCAGCTAGGTCTTGACACCTTAACCCTAGACTACCCAACCGTTGACGACAGTGCACTGGTACAGGATACGATCACGATGGTCGTACAGGTCAATGGTAAAATGCGCGGTAAGATGGATGTCGCACCAAACAGCGATCCTGAGCAATTAAAAGCACAAGCTCGAACGATGGATAGCGTGGCAAAATTCATTACAGGCGAGATCAAAAAAGAAATCGTTGTTCCTAATAAGCTGGTTAATATCGTGGTTGTAGGCTAGTCGTCTAGGCTTAGTGCTCTAAGCCTTTTTATTATCTGAGGATAGCGTTTATGTCATATAAGCATCGATCTGGGCAGTCACAAATACCAAGCACGCGGTACGCTGGTGCAAAGCAATCTGGTGGGCGTAAGCTTGTAACCGCAATGCTCGCAGTATTACCCATGTTTGCAATCATAGGGGCGACCGCAGGCCTGAGTGGCTGCGGTTTTCAGCTGCGCGGTTATGACACGCCTATGCTACTTAACGCCAGCAAAACAGCCGTCATTATCGAAGACAATCGCACCTCATTTCCTCTAAAATTACCATTGACCCGTCGCCTAACGACGTTGGGTGTCGACGTCATTGATAATATGAGCGTTGACGATGTGATTCGTAGTAATCAGCAAGCAGGTACTAAAACAATTGCAGCGATCGATATCCGAAACATACGTTTTAAACGTTATGAATTGGTTGGTGTATTGACAGAGATTCGTTTGGTACTCTCAGCAGACGTCAGCTACCAAACGATTGAGAACGGCAAGCCAGTCACCCTTACCAATCCGATTCAAGTCGAGCGCAGCTACCAGTACAATGAAGCCTCTGTCAGTACCGATGACCAGCAAGGCGATCAGATTCGTGATTGGCTCTATGACAGCTTAGCGCGCCGTATTACCGATCAATACGTGGCGATCTCTTTACCAAAAGTCGGATCTACTACCAAGCAATCTGTATTAACAAGTAAAGGCGTAACTCCGACGGTTGTTGTCGTACCCGAGAAGTAGCCTTTAATCAATACTATTATTAAGCCATACCATTTGCAGTTGTTTAAGTATGAATCATAACGAGCGTACGTACTATATTTAGTTAATGAGCCAGTTAGTCAGTTAAGCAGGTTCGAAAGCGCTCGTTATATTACTGCATTATTGCAAATGCTATCACCTGCTTACCAACCTGTGTCCTATCACTCTATGCAAGATACCTTTATACAAGCCTATCCAAAACTACTGCAACCTTCAGTTGCGGTAGCGGGCTTGTGGCTGGCGCATGGTGATGAGCCATTACTCAGTCAATGGCTGATTGATGCGCTTCGTCCGCATTGGCGCGCGCAAAACTACGCCATAAAACGTATCGAGCTGATATCCGTCAAAAGCTGGCAAGACGTACTGTCAGAGCTTGGCAGCCAGTCTCTATTCGATGATGCTAGCGCTTTGATCGTGACAGGTAATCATAAGCCTGACAAAGCCGTCCTTGCTGAGCTAGAACGCTTTGCCGTTGAAGCGCAGACAAACGCAGGCAGTCATAGTTTGTTGTGGCTAACACCCAAGCAAGACAAACGTAGTCAGAGCAGCAAATGGTTTGCTCCTTTTGCAAAATATGGCACTGTCATTGACTGCAATTTATACAATGAGCAGCAGCGTCAGCAGTTACTACAGATACAGGCGCAAAATTTTGGCTTGCGACTGTCGCAAGAAGCGTGGCAACTTCTGATGTCTCATACTGAACACCATCTACTCAGTGCCTACCAAACGTTATGGCGATTGTCATATCTGTTTGCACCGCAATTAGCTGCTCATAATGAAGATAGCGAACCTCCGAGCAATGCTCCACAACCGATGAACAACGTGGCATTAGATATTAAAGATCTACAAGTCGCTTTAGTCAGTGATGCTCAATTTAGTGTGTTTGACTTATCTGATGCCATGCTCGCTGGTAATAGCACGCAAGTTGCCAAAATCATGTTTCAGCTAAAGGCAACCGATGAGCCGACTACCTTGGTGCTTTGGGCAATCAGTAAAGACATGCGCCAGATCATACAGCTGATAGACGGACAAGATCCTCAGGCGCTTGGTATTTGGCGTAGCAAGCAAGGGCTGTATCAGCAGGCTTGTCGCCGCCAGTCGCAATCTCAAACTGCTGAATGGCCAGCCCTGCTCTATCGCTGTGACCAAGCTATCAAAGGCCTTGTTCGCCAGCCAGCATGGGAGCTGCTATTGCAAGCAGCGTTAGAATTGGCAGGTAAACGCTTATTTGCAATGCGCTGATATCCTTAAATAATATTTAGTCGTCAAACCTCCAACCATCAAGCCTGTATCTGTACTTCTACCTCTACTCGTAATCATAGTCATAGTCATCAAATATCACTTTTTATTACCTTCTTTATAGAGATAGCTATACTACCCCGCCTCCCTCTACAGCCCGCTATCTTCCTCAAGTGTTACCCATCTAATATCCATACCTTCCTAGTCATTCACTTACTGTCATGTTATCTCCACGATGTCTACCTTAACCTTTCGTAAACTAATTACCATTCCCTTTTGTACATGAAGCCTCTACTATGTCTACACTTGATTTAATTGTGATTGGATTGTTGTCATGCGCAAAATGAGCAAAAAGTCTGCTATCAAATGGGGCGTTATCGCCTTAGTCGTCATAGCTCTAGGGGCTTTAGCCTATACCTTCTTAAAACCAGAAGAAACCACCCCCAACTACCTGACTGCGACGGCTGAGATTGGCGATATTGAAAATAACGTCATGGCTTCAGGCAAGGTCAAAGCCTTAAATACTGTCGATGTAGGGGCGCAGGTATCTGGTGAAGTAAAACGTCTGTACGTTGAAGTGGGCGATGAAGTAAAGCAAGGCGATTTGATCGCCCAAATTGACCAGGTCACCCAAAAAAATAGCCTGAGCAATGAGCAGGCTAGCCTCGAGCAGAGCGAAGCAGCATTGCAAAGCGCGCAAGCAGAAGCGCTCAGCAAACAAGCAGCACTAAAAAGCGCGTATGCCGATCTTGCCAGCCGTCAGTCTGAGCTCAAGCAAGCACAGTCTGATTTTGCGCGCTTGCAAGGTTTAGTCGCTATTGACGCGATCTCACAGCAAGAATATGACACTCAAGCGACCAGTGTCGAGACGGCTAAAGCAGCCGTTGCCAATGCTCGTGCTGCTATCGATACCGCAAAGGCAGCCATTGCAACGACAGCCGCAAACATCAACAGTCAACAAGCAGCCCTACGTAAATCACGTACCAATGTCAGTACCGCAGAAGAAGATCTTAGCTACACCACCATCCGCGCCCCTATATCAGGTACGGTAGTCTCCATCACAACAGAACAAGGCACTACCGTTAATGCCAATCAAACGGCGCCAACCTTGGTGACGCTTGCTGATCTATCAACAGTACGTATCAATGCGCAAATCTCTGAAGCTGACGTGATCAATGTCAGTGCTGGGATGCCCGCTTATTTCAATATCATTGGTAATCCAGATCAGCAGTATGATGCGACGTTGACTGCGATTGAACCAGCTCCTGAGCAAATCAGTGACACCAGCTCAACGGATGCTGCTATTTACTATGTTGGCTATGTAGAGGTTCCAAACCCTGACCGTTTATTTCGTATTGATATGACCGCGCAGATTTATATCATTGTCAATGAAGCCAAAAACGCGCTTTTAGTACCGTCAACAGTGATACAAGAAAAGCGTTCTAAAGGCAAAGAAAAAGGTAGTGCAGCCACCGGTAAGTTTGTACGGGTACTGAAAGATGACGGAACTGTAGAAGAGCGTACTGTAGAAGTCGGTATTGATAACCGAGTAAATGCACAAATCTTAAGTGGTCTAAAAGAAGGCGAAGAAGTCATCATCAGTGAAGAAAGTGCTAATAACTCAGGCGGTCGCGTACCTGGTGGACCGCGAATGTAACTTGTGCTTTATACCTGTTGATTGATATAGGGCTCAAGCAAAAGAGCCCTATACTGCGACACTGACTACCCTCTATTGAAGACATTGCTATGACTATACCTCACTCTTCTAAACCATCGCCTGATGGTCACCCGCATAAAGACTCAGAGTCGTATGAATCGGTCGATGTGTCACCCAACTCATCAGAAGCAGACTCGGTAGGATCAAGCCCGGCAGAAGTAAGACCAGACAACAATGACATACATGCTGATAAGCCAATTATGCAGCTGTCTGGTATCATCCGAGAGTTTCCTGCTGGTGAGCAGACCATTAGAGTCTTGCACGATATCAATCTGACGATCAATCAAGGCGAGATGGTCGCTATCATTGGGCAGTCCGGCTCCGGTAAGTCGACGCTAATGAATATATTGGGCTGCTTGGATCAAGCGACAGCAGGGGATTATAAAATATATGGTCAGTCAGCAAGCAAGCTGGACGCTGATCAGTTAGCAGAACTACGCCGTGAGCATTTTGGCTTTATTTTTCAGCGTTATCATCTGCTTGGTGATATCAGCGCCAAGGACAACGTTGCCGTTCCCGCTGTTTATGCAGGTATGGATACTGAGGCACGTACCAACCGCGCCGAAAAGCTACTCACAGACTTAGGACTTGGTAGCAAGGTCAATAACCGTCCCAATCAGCTCTCAGGTGGGCAGCAGCAGCGTGTTTCTGTTGCTCGCGCGTTGATGAACGGTGGTGATGTTATTTTGGCAGATGAGCCAACTGGTGCTTTGGATAGCAAATCCGGCGAAGATGTGATGGCGATATTGCATGATCTGAGCGCACAGGGTCATACTATCATCATGGTGACTCATGACCCCAAGCTTGCAGCTCAAGCTGAGCGCGTGATTGAGCTCAAAGACGGCCACGTCATTGCTGATTATAAGACAGAGCATTATAAGCATACCCAGAAGCAACCAGAGTCTATTTTGGGTGGACATCGCAAAAGCGCGTTTGGTAGTTTTGTCGATCGCCTGCTTGAAGCCTTCAAGATGTCTTTGCTGGCTATGCGCGCGCACAAAATGCGTACCCTATTGACCATGCTGGGTATCATTATCGGTATCGCAGCAGTAGTCTCTATCGTTGGTCTCGGGCAAGGCTCTCAGCAGCAAATACTGGCTAATATCAGCTCTCTTGGTACTAACACTATCACTGTCAATGACGGCTACCCTAGAGGCGATCCTAGACGACGTTATAATGATGATAATCTTACGCCAGAGGACGCCCAAGCTGTGGGCAATCAGCCTTATATCATCAGCGTCAGTCCACAAGTCAATGCAAGCTCTAGTGTGCGCTATCGTAGTGTACAAGAGGACGCTACCGTCAACGGCGTTGGTAAAGACTATCTAGAGGTCACTGGTGAGACATTGGCATTGGGTCAAGGGTTTGATGCAAAGAGCATCAACTTACGTAGCCAAGATATCATTATTGATGACAATGCCAAGCAGACCTTTTTCACTGATGCTGACAACCCTATCGGTGAAGTGATTTTGATTGGTAGTGTGCCAGGTCGCGTGATTGGAGTACTTGAAGAAAGTGATGGTGGTTTTGGTCCAGATGTCACCACACCTACCATATACATGCCCTATACCACCGTCATGTCTCGTATTACTGGTAGTACCAATATCGACCGCTTTGTGGCTTTGTTAGACGATAGCATTTCTTCGAGCGCCGCCGAGACTGCCATCTCTGATCTCATAGAGAGTCGCCATGGCAAAGATGACTTTCAAATACGAAATTCTGACTCTATTCGTCAGACTATTGAGTCAACGACAGGAACGATGACTTTATTGATTTCGTCCGTGGCGGTTATTTCGTTGATAGTTGGCGGTATCGGGGTGATGAATATCATGTTGGTTTCTGTCACTGAGCGTACCAATGAGATTGGCGTACGTATGGCGGTCGGTGCACGCCAAAGCGATATCATGCAGCAATTTTTGATTGAAGCGGTGTTGGTCTGCATCTTGGGCGGTCTCATTGGTATCGGACTGGCCTTTGCCATTGGTGAGTTGATCAATAGTGTCGGCGGTGACAACTTTAAAGTCATTTACTCATCGACCTCGATTATTGCCGCTTTCGTTTGCTCTACCCTGATTGGTGTTGTTTTTGGCTTCTTGCCAGCTCGAAATGCAGCCAAATTAGACCCAGTGGAAGCACTATCTCGAGACTAATTACCACTTATTGATATGTTTTAGCCATGTCTAAAGCGTATCAATACCGATATAGCGCCAAAAATCTAAAGAAACTTAAATAAATGAGCAATTTTATAAGAGATTTACACTTTTTTTATGGTTCGGGGTTGTAATTGTCATAATAATATATATAATGTGCTCTCACGTTTAGGGATACAAACACTTTAAACGTTAGGGCTGTTAGCTCAGTTGGTAGAGCAGTTGACTTTTAATCAATTGGTCCCGCGTTCGAGTCGCGGACAGCCCACCATATTTAGTTTAATCTTTATTGATCGTTCTGCCCTATCCGGCAGTAGATCAATAAAGGTAAGTTTTAGAAAGTTCTTTAGTTAGAATTTTTAATTGCAGTAAAATGCAAACCTAGTTTGGATATAGTGTTTTTAGAATTTACGACAATATAAATTCTCTTGCGCTCAGATGAGGCAAAACTTCATTTAATCCTTACTCAGGGCTGTTAGCTCAGTTGGTAGAGCAGTTGACTTTTAATCAATTGGTCCCGCGTTCGAGTCGCGGACAGCCCACCATATTTAGGAAGCCCAGTTACTATAATAGTAACTGGGCTTTTTTTGTCTGCACTTTTATCTATCTACAATCACTTGTCTGATTTACGCTTAAAAAGTCGAGACTTATCCTTTCTGCGCCACAGTAGTTTGTGCTTGATCGTGTCTTTGATGGTACGTGGATGTTTAGGCGCTTGAGCAATAAAGGCATCAAACTCTGCTGTACTCATTGCCAACTCTCGACCATGCGCCATAAGCACCATTGACGGCTTCAATGCTTTTATTTTCTTTAGTGACTGCACATAGTCTACAGGGCTGTAGACAGGAAAAGGTGCTACGAACTTATGGCGCAATTTGATTATTAAGTCAGCCGTATATACTTGGCGACTGGGCAGATGAAACAACGACAAATCACGATCGGTATGCCCCGGCGTCTCCAATACCTGCCACTCATCAAACTCCGGGACCAGATCGCCATCTGTAACCGTTATATCTGGTTTGAGACTTGCAGAGTAGTATAGGTTTTTGAATTGGCGTCCTTGACGTCTGGCCACGTAGTATCCCAGATGTATATCTACGAAGTGCATCGCGCGTCCCCCAATACCGCCGTACCATTGACCTTTTTTGTCAGATGAGACGATGAGGCAACCGGTCTTTTGCCGAAACTTACGTGCACCGCCAGCATGATCAGGATGCATGTGCGTGACCACCACTACCTTTAGATCAGTTATGGGTCGCTTCAAAATCGTTTTGATGTAATCAAGCACCATCGGTACGTCCGCACGGCAGCCACCATCTAGTAGCATGATTTTATCTGGATACACCGCAAGATAAGTACTTTGGATGTACCCCTCTAAACGTATAATTTTGCATAAACTCATTGGCATTCCCTAGCGCATTCATTATTCTTATAAGTTTGTATATCGTAAACCTTATTTAGTATAGCGCCCACCACTCCAAATAAAATGCCTTTGAGTGAACGCTTGTGACTATAAAAACGCCTATAAATAGCTAATCAAAAATGGCCTTGTCAATCGTAACCCTAAATGCAAAAAGCAAAAACCCAGCACTTTGGCTGGGTTTGAGACAACATTCGATATGACTGTTCTATAGCGCTTTAGGTATGGTTCAAATAATAGCTTACCCTACCTCTACTGAGACGTGCCCAGTGCGCTATATATAATTACGCGAGGTCACGTACCTTTGGCTCACGCTCCCATAGGCGAGTTTTAGCGTTTTCGATAAAACCATCTACATTATCAAGCGGCGTCACAAACGCATCTTTTTCGATAGGTAATTTGCTCAAAATATGCTCTTCGGTCGCAGGGCAATAAGCAATCGCTTTACAATGTGCATAAGCATCATTGAACCAGTCTAACGCCGCGCTATCCATTGCCAATTTCTTGGCTGGTGGATGCATAATAATACTGACAATAGCATCAAAGAGTACAGAAGGAGCACCAGCCAAACGCTCATCAGTTTGGATCTTCGTGCCATCGTCTAACGTCACTTCTTTGTTAGGAGCGACGATCTTAACACTAGCGCCAGCGTCGACAGCCGCCTTTTCAAACTTCGCAACTTCGCTATGGCTAGAACCTTCAGCAACTAAAATACCAACCAAGCGTCCTTTTAGACTCTTAGGTGTGATACCGATGGTCTGCACAGCTTCAGAAGTACCCAAGTCTTGTACAGGTGCCGCAGCATCTGCAGGCTCTGGTAGGTCCATACCGAGCGCTGTGGCCACACGATTGGCTAAATCTTCATCGATGTGACGCAGATGGCTAAGGGTACGAGTACGTACATGCGCAGTATCTACTTTACCCAGCTCAAACGCATACGCAGAGGCAATATGTGCTTGTCCTGTCGCTGTCTGGCTGCGATAGAACATACGTGGTTGACTATAATGATCTGCAAAACTCTCTGCTCTTACGCGACCTTTTACACCATCGTCCAACCGTTCATGGAACGATTCAAATCCGCGTTTAATGCTTTCACGTGGACGTGTTGGATCCAAGCTTTGTGGCTCGTACATAACACGCGTTTTAGGCACTTGCATTTGCATATGACCATCTTGCTGATTATTAGCAAACGGACATTTTGGTGCATTGATTGGAATCTGCGCAAAGTTCGGTGATCCCAAGCGTGATAGCTGCGTATCTAAGTAACTGAACAGACGTCCTTGCAATAATGGATCGTTACTATAATCAATACCTGGCACGACGTGTGATGGGCAGAATGCCACTTGCTCTGTTTCTGCAAAGAAATTATCTACATTGCGATTCAAGACCATTTTACCGATGATTTTTACAGGTACGGTTTCTTCAGGGATTAGCTTGGTCGCATCTAGATGATCAAACGGGAAGTTATTTGCTTCTTCTTCCGTAAACAACTGCACCCCAAATTCCCATTCAGGATACATCTCATTGTCGATAGACTCGAACAAATCACGGCGATGATAATCAGGATCTGCGCCAGAGATTTTTACAGCCTCATCCCATGTGGTCGACTGTACACCCAGTACTGGTTTCCAATGGAAACGTACAAACGTGCTCTTACCTTCTTTGTTGATCAGGCGATAGCTATGAATACCAAAACCTTCCATCATACGTAGGCTGCGTGGTAGTCCGCGATCACTCATAAGCCAAATCAGATTGTGCATGGTTTCAGGGCTCAATGAGACAAAATCCCAAAACGTATCGTGCGCAGATGCTGCTTGCGGAAAACCGCGATCTGGTTCAGGTTTTACGGCGTGAATCAAATCTGGAAACTTGATAGCATCTTGGATAAAGAAGATCGGCATGTTGTTACCAACGATATCCCAGTTACCTTCTTGTGTATATACTTTTACAGAGAACCCGCGTACATCACGTGGCGTATCTTTTGAGCCTTTATTACCAGCAACCGTCGAAAAACGAGTAAACAATGGGGTTTGCTTGCCAGTTTCTGTCAAGATTTTGGCAGTCGTATACTCTTCTAACGATTCAGTCAGCTCAAAGTAACCATGGGCGGCACTACCGCGTGCATGGACGATACGCTCAGGTATACGCTCATGGTCAAAGTGGTTGATTTTTTCACGCAATACAAAATCTTCTAACAAAGTAGGACCGCGCTCGCCTGCTTTTAGCGAGTTCTGGTTGTCACCAATAGCCACGCCTTGTTGAGTGGTCAAAACCTTGTTGTCGTCGCCTGCGCGCTGATGGGTTTCCCCTCCATTACCGCGCTCAGTGTTCATGTCCTTTGCTGGGTCGGTATGATCGATATTCTTATTCATAAAAAATCCTAGCTAATAAGTAAAATGGTCTCTTATAGGACCATTAGAAATAGGTTTACACAGGGTGCTGATTCCTTTGAGATAATAGTGACTTCATATGTCGGTTATTTCTCTGTGTTTTGTATGACCAATTATTAAAAAACATAAAAGAATAAAAGGCATACGGCTTATAGTACTCAAAAATTAAGTTGCATAGGTGGTAAACCTTGTTGATGTTTGGTTAAGGTTTGCAGTCATCATAAAGTCGTATTTTTAAGCTATCTTAGCGGTGCATCAACGTTAACAATAGAATCTTGTAATATAGTTATTCTTTCAGGTATGCTTTTGGAGAGTATTAGAGACAATCGATAAATACATTGGCATAGTTTTAGCCTTATATTTATCTTTTCATATGACTAATTTATATAACTATAAGGCCACCTACCATGTTACAAACTTTCAGCTCTGCATCCAAAAAACCTTATCGCTCATTATTAATGGGTGCATCGATGGGTTTGATGGCATTAACAGTCAGTCAAACGGCTGCTGCTATCACCACCAAAAATGTTACTTATACAGTGGAGAACCAAACTTACGAAGGTTATTACGCCAAAGCAGATAAGGCTAACGCGCCTTTTATCTTACTGATTCATGATTGGGATGGTTTAACTGACTATGAGCGCAAACGCGCTGACATGTTGGCAGCTGAAGGTTATAACGTACTGGCAGCAGATATGTTTGGGCAAGGCATTCGTCCTACCTCTGTTGAAGAAAACAAGCGTTTAACAGGAGAGCTATACGATGACCGCAACAAGATGCGCCGCATATTGGCAGGGGCATTAACAGCAGGACAGCTACAAGGTAATGATGTGCGTAAAGGCACAACTATGGGGTATTGTTTTGGTGGTACGGTAGCGTTAGAGCTAGCACGCTCAGGCTTTGAGCAAAAAGCCTTTGTACCCTTCCACGGTGCCTTTGAGATACCAACAGGTCAGAGCTATGACAACACCACTGGAGAGATTTTAGTATTTCATGGCTCTGCCGACCAATCAGTCTCGCTAGAGAGCTTCGCCACCTTGGGTAAGACATTAGAAGCAGCTAAGATACCGCATGAAATGGTGACATACAGTGGCGCGCCACATGCATTTAGCGTGTTTGGTAGCGACAGATATGATGCTCGTGCAGACGAACGTTCTTGGAAACGCTACTTGGACTTTTTGGCAGAAGAATATAAGTAATATAGCTACGCAAATAAATATGTAGACGTAAAAAAACACCTCAATTAGGATCTGATAACGATCGATTGAGGTGTTTTTTTGCAGCATCAGTTATTTAGTATTCAATTTTTTTGAAATACCAACAGCTGATTGTTAGCGGGCATCGTATAAGTATTTATAAGTTTCAAGTGATGCGAATTTGCTAAATGGACTACGTCTCCCTTATTCCGAATACCGCTATTAGCGTTGCCTGCTCTTAGCATCGTATCAAATCGTTCGTTGCCTTCACTAGTATATGTACCATGCTCGTTAAATGGACCATATACAATCAGCTTGCCATTAACAGGTAGCGCATCACCAGCCAATGCAAATAAGCGCTCGACTAAAATCCAACTGATAATATGCAAGGTATTGGCAGTGAATATCGCATCATAGGGGCTGTCTGCACGACTGCTGAAAGGTATCGCATCTGTATTCAAATCAAATGCCAATGGCGAATATAAATTAGGTGCTGGGTAAGCGTTGTGCCAAGCGACTATATGGCGATGATTATTACTCACGTCGCTGGTTTGCCATTTTATATTAGGCAAGTTAGGCGCAAAGTAAACGCTATGTTGCCCTGTCCCAGAGCCAATTTCTAGCACATGGTTGCAACATTGTAGCTCTGTTTGCAGCACTTGTAGAATAGGCTGCTTATTGTTTTCACACGCTTGAGAAAACGGCAAGGCAGTAATATCTACTTTGTTATTGAGATGATCACTTTCCGTATTATCGTTATGCATTGCTATCCTCCCAGACCGTTTGTTGTTCTAAGCGTTGATAGCAGTAGATTAACAAGCACTGTCTAATACTGCCCTAGTGACTACCAAACAACTCATAACTAGTAAATACCTGCCTCTACCCCAGCAGCAAGCGTCATAGCAAGCTCTTCTACTTGCTCAGCAAAGCTGTCCTGCCACTCGCCTTGTAATATCAGCGCCTCTTGGATCCATGACCAACGTAGCCCTGTCGTAATTGTTTTCATGGCAAGCTTGGTACCCGTACCATCATGCCCTGCCCGTATATATACCGCAAACGGCATACCCTGCTTCTCTTCTAACACTGGATAGTAGCAGCGATCAAAAAAGTCTTTGGTCAGCCCTGCCATATATGCTAGATTTTCAGTTGTACCTAGCAGTAATGCATCCGCTGCCAATACATCTTCAGGCTGCGTGTCCTGCGGTGATTTCAAAATGACAGTGATATCTATATCAGCATGATTGGCACCTTCATAAGCTGCCTGCGCCAATTTCTGAGTATTGGGCGATGGTGCATGAGCAACGATAAGTAGAGTCTTAGTAGACATATCAGGCGTCCACGCCATTATTGAACACTAAGTTCTGAGTAATGGCAGGATCTAAGCTATTGCTTACCGGACAGGTCAACGCGGTCTTATAAAAACGTTTTAAGGTACTTTCATCCAATGCCTTTGAGAAGTTGACCACAATATGTATCTCACTTACCCGCCTTGGTTTGGCAGCCATGACTTTGGTAACTTCTGCGGTCGTACCTGAAATATCGATATTCATCGCTTCGGCTTTGATACCAATAATCGTTAAAATACAGCTGGCCAAACTGGTCGCTAGCAAGTCAGTCGGAGAAAACGCTGCGCCCTTACCGTGGTTGTCCGTCGGTGCATCGGTAATGATTTGATTATTCGACTGCAAGTGGATGGCGGTGGTGCGCAAATCGCCTTGATAGATTACTTTTGATGTGGTCATGGGAGTTCTCTTTGGTGGTTGTTGTTATGTATTTAAATATATTACTCAATGATAAAATATCAATAAAACCAAAGCTAAGGCATAGAATTTACAGTTGCTTAAAGACTTCCTCCACCGAGCAGTAGCTCTGAATCAATTAGTTTTGAATCTTGATATTTAGGGTTTTCAAGTAAGATTTTAAGCACGAATCTGAGATACTCTACAGCAAGGATATGAGTTGTAGTTTCTTTGTCATCCTCAAGCTTAATAATTCGCTTTTTATCTAGTTTTTTGCTTCCATGTACAATCGCTGAACGATAAGCATAAATACTTTTTACATCTTTGAAAGCTTGCTCTGGAGATTTTTTAAAATAATCATCTAAATTTACCAAAGCTCCTATTCTCATCGCTAACTTATGAGTCATTTCTTGATTTCCGTCATCCGAAAGCAATGCTTCAAGTGCAATAGTTGCATCTAGCACAGCATCTTCTTCACTATCTCGGACAAGACATTGATTTAATCTCTTTACTGATAAATCTATTGAGTTTTTTTCCGAATCCATTAATAAGCTATAAATTTTACTAATCTTTTCCATTTGACTATTTTTAACTATAGGAACGGTATCAATTCTCCAATAGTAATCTTCAAAATTCGCTGGGTAAGCGCGCGTAGTAGCACCAACAGCATAAGGTAAGTCTGCCTTACAATGGCCAATCCAAGACTTAGCTAGAGAAAAGATCTGAGCGTATCCTGTGCTTACATTTTCAACTAGCCGTATTGAAGCAAAGAACTTATTAATGCGGTCAGTTGGATATGCTCTTATATTATGTAAAGTATTAAAATTCATCGTACAATCGCTATTTTCTACTTGCCATCCCTTCAGGACTAATGCATGAGTTGCGGAAGAAAGTACAGATTTATGAACACTAACGTTGTTCGATATTATATTGCATCTAGCTAAATGTTCTTTTTCTAATAATCGTCTAACCTCAATCGCTTCAGACAAAATATACGATTCAAAATCAAAGTTGACAAATAGAATTGGGATTACTATGTCAACTGGTAGCGTATCTAAAAAGACGAAATTTTGTATTTCTTCGATAATACTGTTAACTTTATCTTCATAGTAATCAAAACTATCGTATACATGTATATATCTCTCAATACCACTTAATACAGTATTAAAAATAAATGTATCTATAATTTTTTCAAATTCATCATCATTTTTATCTAAGAATTCTCGCATTATAAGTCTCTTTTTAAGATACTTATTATATTTTACAAATTCTAAAAAGTTAGTAAAAGAATTAATATCTGATGCAATAATATCTCCCTCTTTAGATCCAAAACAACCTCTATACTCTTTAACTCCTTGAAAATTTGAAGATGAAAGATTAGGCAAACCGTTTTCTCTAAATGAAATTGAAGGCCACTCATAGTATTTACCGATGTATTTTTTTGAAGATACTCTATCGGAAATTTTGGATAGACCATCCTTTATAGCAGCCCTCAAGAGTAAACCAAACTCCTCTCTATTATTTTCTATTTTTTTAAAGATATTGTCTTCTAATTCCATTTTTGTAACCTTAAGATAAAAATAAAAATTTTAAATATATCAATATCATTTCTGAGTTTTATACCCGTAAACCATCAGACCTAGTCTAAAAATTTTGCATCTGTTAGATAAGTTTTTATTCCTCTTGCGTGTATCTCACAACCGCCTTACTCTCTAAAACAAACAACTGATTAATCAACATAAACTCTCGAATATCATCGCCTAGATCATGACGGGGTTCTTGATGTGCTCGATTGTTGCGATAAGCCATAAAAACATTAGAAAATAAAGAAGCCCTTCCTATAGATTCACCTGAATCTAAATCTCCCCAATGCAAAATTGAATCATTAACTTGAAAAGCTTTTTTAAGTAACCTAGTACTACTTTCATTATGTAAGCCTGTACGGTCTCTAACGATAGATTCTAGCTTTCGGTATGCACCCATAATTGCATTGTCTGGATTCTTATCAAAATCCAATGCTAGCTCGATCAAGCGTGGGTCAAGCAATGCCATAGGAATAGTAAGCGGAAATTCACTAAAAACACTGCGCTCACGTCCCTTGTGAATATAAGCAGAATCATACCACCTAGAAGGACGCACTGGCTTGATACTATTGATATAATCTAAATCTTTCACGGTTAAACTTGAATTAGAGATACGTTCAAAAATCAATTTTGAAATAATGTACTCATTAATATTATCTGTATAGTTGCGTAATAGGTTTAAGACGAATGCATATCCTTTTGGTGCCTCTCCATTGTAACCAGAGGCAAAACCACCTCTAACGATGACCTGAATATCGTATCTGAGAGTTAGCAGTAGCGCATGTGAATAAGTTTCTTCAACAGTGAGTATTTTCACTTCTCTTATATCTTCACCAGCATGTATAAGCTTTATGACTGCCTCTTTGCATATTTGTGTGACACCGCTGTCGCCTAGATATTGAATACCCGCAAATTTAGCTTTCACTTATTTTCCTTATCTTAATTGCTGAGTACTGCTAAAGACAGCAAAGCAGCGTTTCATTTATGCTTTACCTATAAATAAAATCAGATAGCAAAAAACCAAACCTAGAACATTGGTCGTAACGGGATTAAATGCACCTATCAAATACATTGGACTTGCTACAGCTACAAAGAGTAATAGCAAGAGTAGAATAGCTGCGGCTATATAAACAGGAGTGTTAGACTTATTGAGAAATATAATTGCACAACCCAAGACTATCTCACCAATACCCGCTAATGGTGAGATAGTCTTGGCAGGTACACCAAGACCACTAATCGAGACCAAGTGTACTTCGACTGCACTCAACCATAATATCTTGGGCACCAAGCCGTGATAAATAAATAAAAATCCCAATAGAACTCTGCTAATGAACGAGACATGAGCAAGCTTATCTTTTTGCATTTAAAAAACGTGCCTCATTCTCTGGCGATGGTAGAGCACAGTAGTCATATTTACCAAACAGACGATAACGATTCAATGCGATACGGTCATACATCCAATCTCGTATAGGTATTGGAATAATCCCAAAAACACAAACTATTTTCCATGGATAACCTAATTTTGCCATTATTTGAAAAAAAGCATTACTCTTTTGGAGGGACTGGTTACCTTCTACGTAGAGCATAGTTTCATAAGAGTCGGTAGGTAGCCCGAAATAAAGCAGTATTGCTTGGCCCTCTTCTGATTGCACACTACACAATTTGAAGATCTGCTTACTATCATACTTAAGGATAAAATTACTCCATACGTTACATAGCTTACAAACGCCATCGAAAAGAATGACTTTATCTGAGACACCAACATTGGGAGGGAGTTTATCAGTACTCATATTTTACTCTTTTAAATAACCACTTATTGTTGAGTAAATTTAACACTAATATGGATAAGCAACAATCTAAATGTAAAAGTAGATTGTGGTCTGATGAGTCTTAATAATAGATAGCCAAAATTAGGCAAAAAACAAGTATAAGAATAAAAACATGCAATAACATGGGACATGGATAGAGAAAGTAACTAGGTAGAGATAACTAATGAGGTTGACTAAAGTAGAAACAAAACTATAGACAAAGAAAAGCCCCCTTCGCTAACGCGGAGGGGGCTTTTACTTTAGAATAGAGAGCTGACGATGACCTGAGCGCCGTTAAAGCAAAGCATTGCTTTGCCAGGCAGCGCAAGAGAAAACGCTTTAAATAGCGTTTTCTGCGTAGGTCACTAGGAATAAAAGATAAAAAAAAGAGCCACCCAATTAAGGATGACTCTTTTTAAGTATAAGGAGCTGACGATGACCTACTCTCACATGGGCGAACCACACTACCATTGGCGCAACGATGTTTCACTTCTGAGTTCGGGAAGGGATCAGGTGGGGCCATCGCGCTATTGTCGTCAGCAAAGGGGGTTAGATATGAGTCTGTTTTTAGTGTGACTTTTGATAAGTATCACGTAACCTAACTGAATCAAGGTTAAAGGTGATATCGAAATGTTCTGTCTGTGACAGATAATTAGACTTGGTACAAACCACTTGGGTGTTGTATGGTCAAGCCAAACGAGCAATTAGTACAGGTTAGCTACACACATCGCTGTGCTTCCACACCCTGCCTATCAACGTCCTAGTCTTGAACGGCTCTTTAGGGAAATCTAATCTTGAGGTGGGCTTCCCGCTTAGATGCTTTCAGCGGTTATCCCATCCGAACGTAGCTACCGGGCAATGCCATTGGCATGACAACCCGAACACCAGTGGTTCGTCCACTCTGGTCCTCTCGTACTAGGAGCAGATCCTCTCAAATTTCCAACGCCCACGGTAGATAGGGACCGAACTGTCTCACGACGTTCTAAACCCAGCTCGCGTACCTCTTTAAATGGCGAACAGCCATACCCTTAGGACCTGCTTCAGCCCTAGGATGAGATGAGCCGACATCGAGGTGCCAAACACCGCCGTCGATATGAACTCTTGGGCGGTATCAGCCTGTTATCCCCAGAGTACCTTTTATCCGTTGAGCGATGGCCCTTCCATACAGAACCACCGGATCACTAAGACCTACTTTCGTACCTGCTCGACTTGTGGGTCTCGCAGTTAAGCGCGCTTTTGCCTTTATACTCTACGACCGATTTCCGACCGGTCTGAGCGCACCTTCGTACTCCTCCGTTACTCTTTAGGAGGAGACCGCCCCAGTCAAACTACCCACCATACATTGTCCTCGGTATTGTTATACCTGAGTTAGAACCCCAACATGACCAGGGTGGTATTTCAAGATTGGCTCCACCAAGACTAGCGTCTCGGCTTCAAAGCCTCCCACCTATCCTGCACAAGTCAGGTCAAAGTTCAATGTAAAGCTGTAGTAAAGGTTCACGGGGTCTTTCCGTCTAGCCGCGGGTACACAGCATCTTCACTGCGATTTCGATTTCACTGAGTCTCTGCTGGAGACAGCGCTGCCATCATTATGTCATTCGTGCAGGTCGGAACTTACCCGACAAGGAATTTCGCTACCTTAGGACCGTTATAGTTACGGCCGCCGTTTACTGGGGCTTCGATCAAGAGCTTCGCTTACGCTAACCCCATCAATTAACCTTCCAGCACCGGGCAGACATCACACCCTATACGTCCACTTTCGTGTTTGCAGAGTGCTGTGTTTTTAATAAACAGTTGCAGCAGCCTGGTATCTGCGACTGCCAGCAGCTCAAGGAGCAAGTCCTATCACCACCAACAGCGTACCTTCTCCCGAAGTTACGGTACCATTTTGCCTAGTTCCTTCAGCAGAGTTCTCTCAAGCGCCTTGGTATTCTCTACCTGATCACCTGTGTCGGTTTAGGGTACGATTCGTTTATAACTATTGCTTAGAAGCTTTTCCTGGAAGCATGGTATTTGCCACTTCGCTGTACAAGTACAGCTTGCTATCAGATCTCGGTATAAAATAGCCCGGATTTACCTAAGCTATAAACCTACATCCTTTCACCTGGACAACCAACGCCAGGCTGACATAACCTTCTCCGTCCCTCCATCGCATTATAAACAAGTATCGGAATATTAACCGATTTCCCATCGACTACGCCTTTCGGCCTCGCCTTAGGGGTCGACTCACCCAGCCCCGATTAACGTTGGACTGGAACCCTTGATCTTCCGGCGTGCGAGCTTTTCACTCGCATTATCGTTACTCACGTCAGCATTCGCTCTTGTGATACCTCCAGCATGCTTTACAACACACCTTCACAGGCTTACACAACGCTCCCCTACCACTTGAAAACAAATTCAAATCCGCAGCTTCGGCTCCTAGTTTGAGCCCCGTTACATCTTCCGCGCGGGCCGACTCGACTAGTGAGCTATTACGCTTTCTTTAAAGGATGGCTGCTTCTAAGCCAACCTCCTAGCTGTCTATGCCTTCCCACCTCGTTTCCCACTTAACTAGGAATTTGGGGCCTTAGCTGGCGGTCTGGGTTGTTTCCCTCTCCACAATGGACGTTAGCACCCACTGTGTGTCTCCCGGATATCACTCATCGGTATTCGGAGTTTGCATCGGTTTGGTAAGTCGGTATGACCCCCTAGCCGAAACAGTGCTCTACCCCCAATGGTGTTCGTCCGAGGCGCTACCTAAATAGCTTTCGGGGAGAACCAGCTATCACCGAGTTTGATTAGCCTTTCACCCCTATCCACAAGTCATCCCCTGGCTTTTCAACGACAGTGGGTTCGGTCCTCCGGTGCCTGTTACGGCACTTTCAACCTGCTCATGGATAGATCACTCGGTTTCGGGTCTATACCCTGCAACTAGACGCCCTATTAAGACTCGGTTTCCCTACGGCTCCCCTAAACGGTTAACCTTGCTACAGAATATAAGTCGCTGACCCATTATACAAAAGGTACGCGGTCACCTAACAAGTAGGCTCCCACTGCTTGTACGCACACGGTTTCAGGTTCTATTTCACTCCCCTCACAGGGGTTCTTTTCGCCTTTCCCTCACGGTACTGGTTCACTATCGGTCAGTCAGGAGTATTTAGCCTTGGAGGATGGTCCCCCCATCTTCAAACAGGATTTCTCGTGCCCCGCTCTACTTAATATGTTAATGCTAATGTTTCGAATACAGGACTATCACCTACTACGGTCAGCTTTCCCACGCTGTTCTTCTACATTAGTACTAATCGGCTTCTCCCCGTTCGCTCGCCGCTACTAGGGGAATCTCAATTGATGTCTATTCCTAAGGGTACTGAGATGTTTCACTTCCCCTCGTTCGCTTCCTAATAAATTAGGATACCTACCTTATGGTAAGTGGGTTTCCCCATTCAGAAATCTCCGGATCACAGGATATTGCCGCCTCCCCGAAGCTTATCGCAGGCTGTCACGTCTTTCATCGCCTCTGACTGCCAAGGCATCCACCATGTGCGCTTCATTACTTGACCATACAACCCCAAGTAGTCTTTCGACTCCAAAGTGTCATACAATCTAATTATGATAACGATATCACCTATGTTTATACGCTTGATTCAGTTCTCTTTACTTTTTTAATAACTCACCCCTGGGATAACAACTGATGTCGTTAAGAGGTGAGTTATTAAGGTTAAGAAGTGCGCGTGAACACGCTCTTCCTAACCCAGACTCATATCTATGTTTTTAAATAGTCTCTATGCTCTCGTCGAGTCACAGATTCTGTATAAAACAGAAAGAAGTAATCTTAATAAATCACTTGTTTCTGTTTGATACCTATTTTTATTTAGCACTCTAAGCTTAACTAAAGTAGTGGTGGAGCCAAACGGAGTCGAACCGTTGACCTCCTGCGTGCAAGGCAGGCGCTCTACCAACTGAGCTATGGCCCCATTATATAAATGGTGGGTCTAAGTGGACTCGAACCACTGACCCCCGCGTTATCAACACGGTGCTCTAACCAGCTGAGCTACAGACCCTAATACGTCCTAAAACGTAAGCTTAAACTAAAGAACAACTTGTTGTGAATTCTTGCTGACCGAATGCCATCTATAAGGAGGTGATCCAGCCGCAGGTTCCCCTACGGCTACCTTGTTACGACTTCACCCCAGTCATCAACCACACCGTGGTGAACGCTCCCCCGAAGGTTAAGCTATCCACTTCTGGTGCAATCAACTCCCATGGTGTGACGGGCGGTGTGTACAAGGCCCGGGAACGTATTCACCGCGGCATTCTGATCCGCGATTACTAGCGATTCCTACTTCATGGAGTCGAGTTGCAGACTCCAATCTGGACTACGATAGGCTTTTTGAGATTCGCATCACATCGCTGTGTAGCTGCCCTCTGTACCTACCATTGTAGCACGTGTGTAGCCCTGGTCGTAAGGGCCATGATGACTTGACGTCGTCCCCGCCTTCCTCCAGTTTGTCACTGGCAGTATCCTTAGAGTTCCCGGCTTAACCCGCTGGTAACTAAGGACAAGGGTTGCGCTCGTTGCGGGACTTAACCCAACATCTCACGACACGAGCTGACGACAGCCATGCAGCACCTGTATTCTAATTCCCGAAGGCACTCCCGCATCTCTGCAGGATTCTAGATATGTCAAGACCAGGTAAGGTTCTTCGCGTTGCATCGAATTAAACCACATGCTCCACCGCTTGTGCGGGCCCCCGTCAATTCATTTGAGTTTTAACCTTGCGGCCGTACTCCCCAGGCGGTCTACTTATTGCGTTAGCTGCGTCACTAAGTCCTCAAGGGACCCAACGACTAGTAGACATCGTTTACGGCGTGGACTACCAGGGTATCTAATCCTGTTTGCTACCCACGCTTTCGAGCCTCAGTGTCAGTATGATGCCAGGAAGCTGCCTTCGCCATCGGTATTCCTTCAGATCTCTACGCATTTCACCGCTACACCTGAAATTCTACTTCCCTCTCACCTACTCTAGCCTAACAGTTTCAGATGCAGTTCCCAGGTTAAGCCCGGGGATTTCACATCTGACTTATCAAGCCACCTACGCTCGCTTTACGCCCAGTAATTCCGATTAACGCTTGCACCCTCTGTATTACCGCGGCTGCTGGCACAGAGTTAGCCGGTGCTTATTCTGCAGCTAATGTCATCGTCTCCGGGTATTAACCGAAGAGTCTTCTTCACTGCTTAAAGTGCTTTACAACCAAAAGGCCTTCTTCACACACGCGGCATGGCTGGATCAGGGTTTCCCCCATTGTCCAATATTCCCCACTGCTGCCTCCCGTAGGAGTCCGGGCCGTGTCTCAGTCCCGGTGTGGCTGATCATCCTCTCAGACCAGCTACAGATCGTCGCCATGGTAGGCCTTTACCCCACCATCTAGCTAATCCGACTTAGGCTCATCTAATAGCGAGAGCAACAAGTTGCCCCCTTTCTCCCGTAGGACGTATGCGGTATTAATACGAGTTTCCCCGTGCTATCCCCCACTACTAGGTAGATTCCTAAGTATTACTCACCCGTCCGCCGCTCGACGCCTGATAGCAAGCTATCATCGTTTCCGCTCGACTTGCATGTGTTAAGCCTGCCGCCAGCGTTCAATCTGAGCCATGATCAAACTCTTCAGTTTAATCTTGCTATGAAGCTCTTTAAAGAAGCTTCTAAACTTGGCTCATCTAATCTGGCAAAATCGCTAAAAATTATGTTCGTAATGAATTAACTTTGAGTTTTTCTGCTGTCTTAAATGATAATTTTTATAGTTAATAATCTTTCCGAAAAGAAAAGATAGTCAACTTTATTTTTTAGCATTCTGAATCAGCAAAAATCCACACAAGTTGTTCTTTAGTTATGCTTTTAAATAGTCTCAATCACTGTCGTCCAGTCATCGATATATAGGGTATTTCTTTTGCTATACAGCTTTTCCGTCTCCGGTTAAGCTATCTAGCGAGCCGACTATCTTATCATAATGATTTGATTTGTCAAGACTTTTTATAATTTGTTTCACCAGGTTAACTGCGTTATTAATATGTAAACTACATATTAGCTGCCGCTAGTCCGTCCGATGAGGGCGTATTATAGACGCTTTATTTATTTAGTCAAGAAGTATTTTCTATTTAATTCAAACAATCTACATCGTTCAAATCAGTAAACCACTTCCCTTTCGACTGGGTGGCATTATACGCACATCTATTGAGAACGCAAGGAAAGTCTATAAATAATCTTTGTTGCTTTCTATAAGCAGGATTTTACCCACCTAACTTGTTTCTATGGCTATAGAGCTCACTAAGTAAGCTTTTATATCTACAGACTAGGCCTTTTCATCGCAATAAATTTTCTAATCCATTATATAGAGCGCATAAAAAAGGCACTTACCTGACGGTAAGTACCTTTTGATATATACATTAGAAATACTGTTAGCCTTTTACTTTTGTCTTAATCGTAGTAACGATGCCTGATAGCGCATATATGATACCAATAGCTAAGATACCAACTGGAATATCATAAAGTACGATACTCATAACAAGTACACCAATGATAAGAACAACAAAAGGCACTTTCTTTTTATCAAATTCCTTAAAGCTATAATATTTGACATTACTGACCATGAGCAAACCGCAAGTCACTACCCATGCTGCAAACAAGAACATGACAGCGGTATCATACTGTCCAATCCACTCGTTATGATCGACTGCCACCATAACAGCAGAGGTTACTAAGATAGCTGCAAGTGGACTTGCCAATCCGACAAAATATTTTTTGTCCACAGCGCCAATCTGCACATTGAATCGCGCCAAACGAAAGGCACCGCAAGCGGTAAACACAAAAGCACAGCCGAGACCAATGCGTCCCAATGGTTGTAGCGCAAAACTATAGATCAAAATAGCAGGTGCCACACCAAACGCTAGCATATCGGCTAATGAGTCATATTGTTCACCAAATGGGCTTTGCGCATTTAGCATACGAGCAACGCGACCATCTGCCCCGTCTAAAATAGCAGATAAGAAGATCGCTAAAGAAGCCTTGTAAAACTCGCCTTGGGTACTCGCTAAAATCGAGTAAAAACCTGATAACAGTGACAAAGTTGTAATCAAGTTGGGCGCTAAATAGACACCGCGACTAACGACCCGCTTACCTTCAGCCACTTCAGCTTCAACGACTTCAAAGGTCAAGCCATCATAGTTATCGTTGTTTGCTAAGCGTATATTAAAATCATGCTCATCAACAAACGGTGGCTGAGTGGCTGCATTATCTTGTAATAAACCATCATTCACTGTCTCATTATGGGATTGGCCAGTAGGTGGTTGCACATTTGTCATCTTAATATCCTTATTGGCCGCTACTGCTATTCACTGACACCGTTATTTGCTGACGCTTTTATTCGCCAACGAGCCAGCGCACATTGGTCGCGCTATCAGGTGTCAAGTCTGGCGCGTCCTCTACTTTTAGTACTGGCTGCAAGAAACGTAATATCTCACGTGCATGGTTATCAAACTGCCATGGTGGATTGATAACCAGCAGACCGGTACCATTCAGACCAACCGCCACATCATTAGGATAAATATTTAGCTCACAAACCAGCTGACGTCTCATTTCAGTACGTTTGAGCTTTTTATAAAAAAGCTCTACGGCTTCGATGTTTTTGATTGGGAACCAAAGCGCATAAGTGCCTTGTGGCCATTTGTTATAAGCCGCAACCAATAAATCGATGAGGCGCGTAAAATCTTTGTGCTCCTGCTCATAAGGCGGATCAAGGAAAATCAAACCGCGCTTTTCTTTTGGTGGAATAACAGCGGTGATACCTTCAAAAGCATCACGATGCTGGATACCAATTGGCAGCTTATGTAGCTGATAGTTCAACGCATCGTATTCAGTCGCTTTGGCTTCAAACGCCTCAGCACGCACGCCAGCATCAGGCTTTTTAGCCGCGCTTTTTTCGACGTGATGGGCTACCCACCATGGCGAACCAGGGTAGACTTTATTATCATATGTGAATTTGGCTTGTTTGATGCCTTCCATATAATCTTTGACAGCAGCTGGTGCTTTTTCAGTATCTGCTTTCAAAAAAGCTTGAATACCGCCTTTAGCCTCACCTGTCTTACGTGATTCTTCACTACTCAGTGAATACAGTCCACGGCCGCCATAAGCGTCAAGCACATAAAACGGTTTGTTTTTCTGCCCCAGTTGGTTAAGCAGTTGTACCAATAAAATGTGTTTAACCACATCAGCAAAGTTACCAGCGTGGTAGGCGTGTTTATAGTTCATAATCTCAAAAGTTTAAATAAGAAAAATTGCATCTATGGTAGCATAGGCAGAGTAAAAGATAATGTGGTTTTAGTAAGCACTTTCAATAAAAATGCATTGAATGCCGGTATATTGACAGCTGATTGATAATAATGAGATGAAATGACACAGATTATTAGCAACTTGAGCACGACAGCACTGGTCGTTGATCATCCGATAGGTCAAGACAATCCACCATTACTGCTGCCAGACACTCATAATGATAGCCAAGAAATTCCTACTCAGCACGTATTGCAAATGTCTGACTTTGCGGTGGACTGGGAACAAAAGCTAACGGACCAAAAACTTGATACCTTTGTCGCTGATGGCTGGCTGATCATTGATGAGGTTTTTGATAGTACCGCATTGCTCGCGCTACAAGCAGAAAGCGGTTTTATTGACTATCGTGATGCAGAGCTGACCGCTGGCGTTCGCATCAGTGATATTCGCGGTGATAGAATACGCTGGATTACCGAAAACTTCTTTGCAGGCTATTACTATCTACAAAGCATCAATGCGCTGGCTTCATTATTTAATCGTAGCTTGTTCGCGGGTATTCGCCATAGTGAAGCGCATTATGCGTGCTATCCGACTGGCTTCGGTTATCAATGGCATAGTGACAATCCTGCTGGACGCGATGAACGAGTGATCTCGGCAGTGTTTTATCTTAATGATGATTGGGAAACCACCGATGGTGGCGCCCTAGAAGTCGTGGATAAATATGGTGTTCACCATGAAGTGATGCCAGTTGCCAATAGACTCATTATCTTTGACAGTGATTTACGTCACCAAGTACAAACTGCCTATCGCCAACGCTACTCTATTGCCACTTGGATGCGCCGTGATGGCCTTGTCCCGTTTGTCGAAGTAGAAGTTTAACAACTCCCCTTCTTTACTCATTTATATTTAATATTTTACTTATTATACAAAAGGCTTATTCATGTCTGACTCTCACAACCAAACAAGCACGTCTCAACACACGACTCACCAGCAAGCAACCTTAGATTTGAGTATTGCGCTGTTAGAGCGCCCTTCAGTGACACCAGACGATGATGGTTGCCAAGATATATTGTCAGAGCGTTTGGAGCAAGCAGGCTTTGATTGCGAGTTTATGTACTATGGTGATAGACAAGCAAAGGGCGAGCATGCTGAAGTCAAAAACTTGTGGGCGCGCCGTGGTACGACTGATCCCGTGATTTGTTTTGCTGGTCATACAGACGTGGTACCAACGGGTGATGAAGAAAACTGGACATACCCTCCGTTTACCCCAACCATTGCTGATGGATATCTATGGGCACGTGGCGCAGCCGATATGAAAACGGGCATTGCCGCTTTTACTATCGCCGCCGAGCGCTTCGTTGCCAATCATCCTGAGCACAATGGCTCTATTGCTTTTTTAATCACCTCAGATGAAGAAGGGCCGTCAATCAATGGCACGGTTAAAGTGATAGAGACTTTAGAAGCGCGGCAAGAAAAAATCACCTACTGTCTCGTTGGTGAGCCATCAAGTACCGATACGTTAGGCGATATCATCAAGAACGGTCGTCGTGGTTCATTGGGTGCAGAGCTTACGATCACAGGTAAGCAAGGTCACGTTGCTTATCCACATCTGGCATCTAATCCGATTCATGCGGCGATGTCTGCCCTTGCGGAGCTGACGTCGACTGCATGGGACAATGGCAATGACTACTTCCCAGCCACGTCATTGCAAATATCAAACATCAACGGCGGCACAGGTGCAACCAATGTCATCCCTGAAACGTTAGACATTGTCTTTAACTTCCGTTTTTCAACTGAAACCACTGAAGATGAACTAAAGGCAAAAACGCATGCTATTTTTGACAAATATTTTGCTGATAGCAAGGCAAACTACGATATTCATTGGAAATTATCTGGTCAGCCGTTTTTGACTCCTGAAGGAAAACTGGTCTCAGCTTGCCAAAACGCCATCAAAAAAGTCACCGATGTCGATACCACGCTATCAACTTCTGGCGGTACATCTGATGGTCGCTTCATCGCGCCAACAGGGGCACAAGTCGTCGAGCTTGGTGTCCGTAATGCGACGATTCATCAAGTTGATGAAAAGGTAGAAGTCGATGATTTGGGTAAACTTGCACAGATTTATGAGGGTATTTTAGAAAATTTACTGTTAGATTAATTACTGAGATTCAAAGTAAAAAAGCGCCACATCGTATGCGAATGTAGCGCTTTTTTGCGTATTTATATACTAGCTTGCTTTTATAAAGAATATAACAGCCCTACTCAATACCAATATACACATCAACTTGACCGTACTCTAAATTTCCACCGATATAATGCTCAAAATCCACATTAAATGTTCGGGTATGCTCACAGTCTGGCGTATTGAAATATTCCCAAGCACTCTCCCATGCATTCATGACGGTATTAGGCATGTGCCCTTCTTCAGAAAATACCAAGTATTTTCCTGCAGGTATATTTACTTCTACCACATCACTCATGTTAGCCGCAATTTTACTATCTGAGCTGTCTAATTGACCATCTTGCTCGCTGGCAGTTTTCCAGCTGGCAACAACGTCAAACGCCCCTGCTAGATCATCGCTTTCGTAGTTGTGATAGATGCCATAGATATCTTCACCTTCAGGCAGTTCACCCGCATAATTTTGGTAGAACTTTTGCCATAATCTGCCCAGTTTGGCAGTATCATGGCTAATCTCAGCGTTATTAGTGGTACGCACGCTGATACCGCTACACGCTATCGCTTCTGGTAGCTCTTTAATTTGTGATGTCATGATGCGGCCCTTTATATCTGTTGGTTTAATTTCTTATTTATAGTTATGCTTACAGACTAAGTCGATTAGTCTGCTTCATCGATCCAGTTCATTTGAATGGCTTCTAAGATGCCTTCATTTGAGCGTTGTGGATCATCATCGAAGCCTTCAAGCTCAGTCACCCAGCGGTGCAAATCAGTAAAGCGTATGTACTGCGGATCAGTCTCAGGAAACTTTTCATATAGCTCAATTGCGATATCTAAGCTGTCTGTCCATTTTAATTTTTGCGGGATCATAACGGTACCTTATTCTTTGAGAGTTTTGAAATAATTATTTTAAACATAGTACAGTCGCCTTGATATCGACGACTTGATGGGCTCTATCCTACCAAAATTTATCAAATGATTATAGCCAAGTTGCTTTGCGACACTGTTTTCGGGGCGGTTTCTTGGTACTGTTTTTGGTGTCCTTTATGCTGACTTGGCTGATTTGACAGCGACTTGGTGCTCGTTCCATGTGTTAATGGTATCCGTCAACTGCTCACCTGTCATATCTAGCACTTCTGGCGTACGCATGCCGGTATCATCGGTGAATACAAATTTAGTCATACCAACGCCCATCAACTGGTTTTTTACAAAAAAGCGATGCTCGAAATAGACGTACTTATGATCCCAGCCTGCAACTGCACTGCTCAGCGTCATCTTGTCCAAAAATTTAATTTGTTTGAGATAAATCATCTCCTGCATGGCAATGACCCAGTTTAGAGGTTTGATGTCTTTTTGATGACAGCATGCCTTTACCCAACGTGTCACGTTTAGTTCAATAAACGACAGATAACGATAATTGGGTAGATGATCACGGAAACCCATGTCATGAGGCAATACGCGATAATGACGGACGGTCGGCGCGGTCAATGTCTCTAAGCTAATTGTTTCGCTCGTCGGTTGATGCTTGAGCTGTTGTTTGAGCAGACTGACCATAATAAAAAAACGCAGTAACATATTCATAAATCTTTCTCTTATTTCATTGTATTTATAATTGCTGATGATAGGCATTGACACCAGCTTATAACCCCGCCATAAACGCAGGCCACTTTAACGCAAAAAAAGCCACCTGAGTGACTTTCTTTGTTTGGCTTTATTTTGCTTTGTTTGGCTTTATCTAAAAACTTATGGGTAAATGCTTATGATCAAACACATGCCTTAGCGATTAGTGACCACCACCATTGATACTACGTACCATCTCTTCTACCATTTTCTTGGCATCGCCAAAGATCATCATGGTTTTGTCCATATAGAACAAGCTATTATCCAGACCGGCGTAACCCGTACTCATTGAGCGTTTGATAACCATGACCGTTTGGGCTTTGCTGGCTTCTAGAATAGGCATACCAAAAATAGGCGACGTCGGATCATCTTTTGCAGATGGGTTTACAACATCGTTTGCACCGATAACTAGGACCACGTCTGTGCTCGCGAAGTCTGAGTTGATCTCATCCATCTCTAGAATATCATCATAAGGCACGTCAGCTTCTGCCAATAGTACGTTCATATGACCTGGCATACGACCAGCGACAGGATGAATCGCAAAACGAACATTGACGCCTTCTTCTTTTAATAGCTCGTATAGCTCTTTTACTGCATTCTGTGCACGGCCCTGTGCCATACCATAACCCGGTACGATAACCACGTTGCTGGCATTAGACATAAGGAACCCTGCGTCTTCTGCTGATCCTGCTTTGTAGTTTTTGGGTGCACCATCATCACCACCTGCGGCAACAGCGCCTGTACCCATACCACCGAACAACACATTGAGTAATGAGCGGTTCATGGCTTTACACATGATGTAAGACAAAATCGCACCTGATGAACCGACCAGCGAACCTGCGATGATCAACATTGAGTTGCCAAGGGTAAAACCAATACCCGCTGCCGCCCAACCAGAAAACGAGTTCAATAGTGATACCACCACTGGCATATCACCGCCACCGATTGGCGCAATCCACATCCAACCAAAGATAACCGCAATCACTGCCATTGTATAAAACGCTGGTAATGAGTCTGTGACGAAATATACGCCACCAAAACCAATCATAGCAATAAACAATAGCGCTTGAACGGGTTTTACCCAGCCGCCGACCAGTGTCTTAGCCCAGCTTTTCGCTGCCAGTTTACCAAAGGCAAAAACAGACGCTGAGAATGTGATCGCACCAATAAAGCAACCGATAAATAGCTCAACACGGGCCACCGCGCCATGCTGCTGCTCAGTATGTAATACTGTGGCGAGAGCAATCGCTACCGCTGCCAAACCGACGAATGAATGCATCAACGCAACGGTTTCTGGCATCTGTGTCATCGCGACTGTTTTCGCTTTCCACATACCAACGAGGGCGCCTAAAATCATTGCCCCGATAATGAGCCAAAGAACAGGACCTTCTGCTAAAAAGAACGTCGTCACAACAGCGATAGCCATTGCTGCCATACCGAAACGATTACCACGGATAGCGGTTTTTGGGCTAGATAGACCACGTAGCGTTAATACAAAGAGAATGGCACCAACTAGGTAGAACCAATCAGCATTTGCCGCAATCATTGTTGAGAAATCATTCATGCGTCACCTCCAACATCAGTGGTTGCTACTGGTGCTTTTTTTACTTTGGGTTTAAACATTGCAAGCATACGCTCAGTCACGGCAAAGCCACCAAAAATATTAATACTGGCCAAAAATACAGCAAAGGCACCAAGCAAACTGGTTGGTGTGAACATCGAGCCGTCAATATGAACGGTCTGCAGCATCGCACCTACGATGACAATACTTGATAATGCATTGGTTACCGCCATCAAGGGCGTATGCAATGCAGGGGTAACGCCCCAAACGACGTAATATCCGACAAAAATAGCGAGTACAAATACGGTGAAAATCGCTACAAATGGTGTGCTACTCATGGCCGCACCAGCTGGCGCTGCAGCTAAAATAGTGGCAATCATCTTATCCTCCTAAAAATTTATTCATTACTGGCAAATGTATAGTGACAAAACATATCGTGATAGGCAGTCGAACCTAGCGCTTGGCTAGTCGTACCTGACTGTCATGTGTCACTGCCAGTGCGCCCTGAATTTCGTCTTCCATGTCTAAGTTAAGCGACAGATCGTTTGCTGGCGCGTCATCGCTAGCAGGCTTGATCAACGTCGTGATAAAGTTGACAAGGTTATTGGCATATAGATCTGATGACTGCGCTGCAAGCATCGATGGGATGTTGGCAGCACCAACAATACGTACGCCGTTATCTGTGGTGACGGTCTCGTTAGGTAGACTGCCTTCGACGTTACCACCAGTACCAGCAGCCATATCGATCAGGACTGAGCCTGCCTTCATTTTGGCAAGCGTTGTCCCGTGCACTAAACGCGGTGCTTGACGACCAGGAATCTGCGCGGTTGTGATGACGATGTCAGCATTGCTGAGTGCTTTATCAACGACAGCGGCTTGATCTTTGATGTATTGCTCTGATGGGGTCCACGCATAGCCGCCTGTTGCTTTGGCTTTTTGCGCTTCGTCTTCACTCATTGGTACATCAAGCCATTTTCCGCCAAGTGATTCGACCTGCTCTTTTGCCGCAGGACGCAAATCGCTGGCTTCTACGACGGCACCCAAACGTTTTGCGGTGGCGATCGCCTGTAGGCCCGCAACACCAACGCCCAAGATAACCACTTTGGCTGGCTTGACCGTACCCGCTGAGGTCATAAACATTGGAAATGGACGAGAGTATTCATTGGCTGCTAGCAGCACTGCTTTGTAGCCGGCGAGGTTGGCCTGTGATGACAAGACGTCCATGTTTTGGGCACGTGAAAGCGTACGTGGCAACAATTCCATAGCAAAAGCGGTTGTGCCTTTGGATGCATAGGTATCAAGCTGAGTATTGCGATAAGGATCCAACATGCCAATGACGATCTGACCCGATGATAGGCTTTGGGTAGCCTCCGTCGTCAAGTCATTAACGGTGGTAATAATTTGAGACTGGGTAATGACCTCGGTGCTGCTATTGGCAATATCGGCACCAGCAGCCTGATACATGTCGTCAGCATAGTATGCTGCTTGACCGGCACCTGACTGTATGACGACCTCAAACCCAAGTTTACGCAATTTTTTGACCGCGTCTGGGGTTAGTGCGACACGGCTTTCGCTCGCGATATCTGCACTGATTACACCGATTTTCATATCGTCTCCTTACTTATATATAATGACTTACCCTTAATACCCTCAACGCATTTTCAAAAAGCACAGGGGACAAAAAACCCTTATTCTATGACTTATTTACTATCAAGAATAAAGACTATCAATTTAATAAATGATGGATTGTTTACCATCATGTCTTTTTATTATAGAGACAACACCCAACAGTTTTCATTGTCTAATGATGACCCACAAGTAAAATAAAAATTTTGGGATTTATACCATTGGCATACTTTTTGTTGTTATATTGAACTTATTATTTTTTTTAGAATCCTTTAGACCTTGTACTATATGGCTTGCCATCGCTAGTGAGCCGACTTTGCACATGCTCATAACCTGATAGATAACATCAAGAAAACATAAAAAACCAAGGCTAAGTCAAGTTAGACTTCCACGTATCGTATAATAAGAAGGCTTGACACCCAGAGCGGTTGGTCATCGAATCACTATAATAAGGAATAATCATGTATTTTTTACTCTCCCCTGCCAAATCTTTGAATGAGACAGACGATATACCTGTGAATCTCGGTAACTACTATGGTCAGCCAGAGCTTATCGAGCACTCTCAGTCATTAATGAAAATACTAAAGTCAAAAGAGCCCGTTGATTTACAAGAATTGATGAGTATCTCTGACGATCTTGCCCAGCTCAATGCGGCGCGTAATCAGCGATGGAGCTGGAGCAAAGACAAGCCATTTACTGATGACAGCACTGACGACGCTAACAATGCAGCCAAGCCTGCAGGGTATTTATTCGACGGCGATGTCTATACTGGTCTTGATATGTATCATATGGATAAAGATACCGCCATCTATGTCAATGAGCATCTGGGGATTTTGTCTGGGTTATACGGTATGTTAAAGCCACTGGATCTTATCCAGCCTTATCGCTTGGAGATGGGTACCAAGCTTAAAAACGAACGTGGTGATAATCTATATGATTTTTGGGGCGAGGAAGTGACTGACGTTATCAATACTCGTATGGCAGATAGCGATGATCAGGTTTTGATCAATCTGGCGTCGAACGAATATTTTAAAGCAGTAAAAAAGAAAGCGCTGAATGCGGACATCATCACGCCACGATTTGAAGACGAGAAAAATGGTCAATACAAGGTCATTAGCTTTTATGCCAAAAAGGCACGCGGCTTGATGGTCAAGTACGCCGCAGACAATAAGCTCACTACTGCTGAGCAGCTAAAGCAGTTTGATTTGGCAGGTTATTACTATTGTGAAGAAGCGTCCGATAATAAGACGTGGACGTTCAGAAGAGATGCGGCGGATCAGTAACTTGATATAAAAATATATTTGCTGCAATCACTAGAAGTCACTAAAAGCATTCGTTCAGTGCTTCTAGTGACTTTATCAAATATCTTTTAATTGAATGTGTAAACATATGAACGGATTACAACAATCCTTCTTGTGCCATCATTTCCTGTACCGAGGCGCGGTTTAGCATGGCTTGATAGTGTGCATTTAGGTGTGTCCAGTCTTGTGCTCGACTTATATATCGCTGACTCCAGTGAGCAACCATAAATAAATGAAAATCAGCCCCACTTAGTTTATCACCCAACAACCATGGACCGTTATTAGCTAACTCCTTTTCAACAATATCCCAGCAGTGGGTTAGCGTGTCATTTGCGTTATCTTTTACTTGCTGCAAATTGTGCTCGCCACTGATGTACTGCTCAGGATGTGCCCAGCGATTAGCGGCTTCTTGTAGTGTAGAAGACATCCAAAATAAATACTGGTAATAGACACCGCGCCTAGCCGATCCTGTGTCAGGTGCTAGCCCAGACTCGGGATGTTGATCTAACACATACATCAAAATTGCCGCAGACTCATAAATAACCTGCCTCTGATGCACTAACGTAGGTACTTTACCATTTGGATTGATGGCTAGATACTCAGCTGATTTTTGCATGTTTTTAGACAGGTCTATTTCTATCATCTCATAAGACGCGCCTAGCTCTTCAAAGACAGCATGGGTCGCCATGTTAGCGCCGCCCTTATCCCAATATAAAGTATAAATAGTCGTGTCCTTCTTGCTGTAGCGATTATCGAATAAAACCATTGTACTAAGTTATAAAAATTATGCTCTAACGTGAAATAATCGACATGATAGCATCAGCCAATTGAGGAATTTCCGTCATTTTCAAACCGGCAATATTAATTCTCCCATTTGGCATGCCGTAAATCGCGAACTCATCTTGCAATACGAGCATTTGACTCTCTGTTAGCGGTAGTAGAGAAAACATACCTTTTTGATGCGAGATGTCCAAAAACTCTACAGGTGCATTCCTATCCTTCAAAGCTGCGCCTAACGCTTGGCGAATAGTATCGACCCTATCACGGTAGCTTGCCAGCTCGACTAGCCAAGCATCTGGGCTGTCTAACAAATGAGAAGCCACTGCGGCACCGTGATTAGGCGGCATAGAGTAATTGGCACGTGTAATGGTTTCTAAAAGTGTCTGTATGTCTGCGTGACGCTCATGGTGCGTCGTTACCACCGAGGCAATACCTGTACGCTCGTTGTATAGTCCCATGTTTTTTGAACAGCTGGCAGCGATAAATGCAAAATCAGCGTCTTTGATCATTAAACGAAGTCCTGCAGCATCGCTATCAGGATCATCTCCAAAACCTTGATATGCCATATCAATAAACGGGACAATATTTTTCTGTTTGCACTTATCAGAAAACAGTTGCCACTGCTCTAAAGAAGGATCTATACCCGTAGGATTGTGGCAGCACGCATGCAATAGCAGCACGTCTCCTTCTTTTGCTTTTTCTAGCGCGGTAAAACACGCATCAATGTCTAACTGACCATTTTTATTTTGCCACGGATACGTCTCAACCGTTAACCCAGCACCTTCCATCAGCGGACGATGATTGATATAGCCTGGGTCACTGATCCAAACGGTCGAATCTGGAGCAAGCGTGGCGATCAAGTCAGCAATGAGTCGTAGCGCCCCTGATGCCCCAACCGTCTGAATCGTGCATTGGTTTTTTAGACTTGGACTCTCACCCAGCACAAATTTTGCCATTTGCTGGTTAAAATTAGCGTTACCCGATAACATGCCATAAGCCTTTGAATTGGCTTGGTGCGCAAGATGTATTTCTGCGTCTTGCACGGTTTTCATCACAGGCGTATTACCATGCTCGTCTCGGTAGACACCAACCAATAGATCTATTTTATGTTTGCGTTGGTCAGCGCGAAACCTACCTAACAATGCCCACAATGGATCACCATTGATGATAGGCATATTGTTTAACATCATGATACTTCCTTAATTAATTTATTTTGCTCGATTAGACAAGATGACACCAATAGTACTGAGTACGATGCCGCCTATCATGATGACTGATAGAGACTCGTTCAGTATCAGCGCAGCGAGTATAGCGGTTAGTCCTGGAGACAAAGAGCCAAGTAATAACGTACGAATAGAGCCCAATTGTTTGACAGCATAAGAGAATGCAATAGTTGATACTACTCCTACACCAAGGCCTTGTACTAGGATAAATGGAAGCGCATCATCAAAAGATACAGACCCTATATTGGTCTCCACAATACCCGATAGAACCATTATTAATGTTAGAAAAAAAGAGGTATAAGAGAGCACGATAGCGATAGCTATTGGACTCAATTTGGTGCTTTTTAACCCTAAGGTAAAACCTGCCCAAATCAAGCTTGCCGTTAATAATAACCCCACGCCGTACAGCAGACTATTTGGTATTGCCTGTGCGTGTCCGCCAATCATAGTAGCGATACCAAAGAGAATAAGCATTAATGCGGTAAATTTCCGTAATGATATTCTTTGACGATAAAAAACAAAAGACAATAATGCGGCAAAGAAGACTGGCGTACCTGTCAAAATAGTACCCATGTAAGCTGCTGGCACCGTGCTGGCACCAAAAGCCGCCAACAAAAGAAAAGGCACGCCGCCAAGTAAAATAAATATGATATCTGGCAGTCTTATGTTTTTGATTTCATGCCAACTAGAGAGTACCCAAGGAGTCAATAAGACCAGCGGTACACTAAAGCGAATAAGCATGACATCGGCAATGCTCAGCGGCGATGCCCCAACCGCTCGCACAGTCAACGCAAATCCTGACCAAATCAATAATACGACGCTCATAGCCACATAGCCTTTGGTTAATGGCGACATAATGAACAAAGGATTTTTGCGCGAGGAGGGGTGAAATATCGTATTCATAGTCGTGTCTTATACTGGTATACAAAGACCAATTATCGATTAAAATACGCGCTTTTATCTCTATTTATTCATTGCAATTTTGCAAATATTTGGTGGATAATGCCAATTAAATCAAAATTATTGGCTTAAAGAACCAAAGGGTAAATTATGGACAAAATCGACCGTCATATTTTGGAAGTGCTCCAAAAAGAAGCACGCTTATCTACGGCGGAACTGTCCGAACGTGTAGGGCTGTCGCCGTCTCCTTGTGCACGGCGTTTAAAGCGTCTAGAGGACGAAGGTTATATAGAGAACTATCAAGCAAACATAAATAAAGCCAAAGCGGGCATTATGATGAGTTTCTTTGTGGAGGTCAGTCTCAACAACCACCAAGAAGACTCTATTGCAGCTTTTGAGCAAGCCCTATCCAATATGGACGAGGTCATTAACGGACATGTGGTATCGGGTTCTTATGATTATTTATTGGAAGTAGTTAGCCCCAATCTCGATGGTTATGAGCGCTTCACACGCAAGCTAAATAAGCTTGCTAGCGTAAAAGACATACATACTCATCTATCGGTAAGAAAGGTAATTAAGAAAACGACTTTACCTATTTTTGTGTGAGATTTTTAATAATAATGAGCAATGTCGAGCACGGCCTTCACATACGTTAAGTCTATTAAGATAAGTACAAATACCTAGTTAATTTTAATTATTACATTATTTTATTATCGAGCATAAAAAAGCCCTGCTATCTTTCGATAACAGAGCTTTTGATAGTCAAACAGACTTTATGACAAAATCATACTTTTAGCGAAAAGTGGTTTGTCGAGGAAGACGAGCGAAAATAGTACTTATTGTACATTGAGCAAGTCTGACAAAGACAAACCGCTTTGCAGCAGAAGTAGAATTACATCATACCGCCCATTCCACCCATACCGCCCATTCCACCAGCACCGCCGCCCATAGCAGCCATACCGTCATCGCTCTGCGGTAAATCAGTAATCATGGCTTCAGTAGTAAGCATAAGACCAGCAACAGACGCCGCGTTCTCTAGTGCTGAACGAGATACTTTGGCTGGATCAAGGATACCCATCTCAAGCATATCACCGTATTCACCAGAGGCAGCATTGTAGCCGTAGTTACCAGTGCCATTTTTTACTGCATTTACGACAACTGATGCTTCTTCGCCAGCGTTGGTGACGATTTGACGTAATGGTGCTTCCATCGCGCGGCGTAGGATATTGATACCAGCATCTTGGTCATCGTTGTCGCCTTTTAGCTCAGACAAGGCATTCATCGCACGAACTAATGCAACACCGCCGCCAGGTACAACGCCCTCTTCAACCGCAGCACGAGTGGCATGTAGTGCATCGTCAACACGGTCTTTCTTCTCTTTCATTTCGGTTTCAGTTGCTGCACCGACTTTGATTACTGCTACGCCGCCTGCTAGTTTAGCAACACGCTCTTGTAGCTTTTCTTTATCATAATCAGAAGTAGATTCAGCGATCTGACGGTTGATAGACTCAACACGGTTTTCGATATCAGCTTTGTTGCCAGCGCCATCAACAATCACAGTGTTTTCTTTGCCAACAGTGACTTTTTTCGCAGTACCAAGCTGCTCAAGCGTCGCAGTCTCTAAGCTCAAACCAATCTCTTCAGAGATTACCGTACCGCCCGTTAGCGTTGCGATGTCTTCTAGCATGGCTTTACGACGATCGCCAAAACCTGGTGCTTTAACAGCACAAGTTTTCAAACCGCCACGCATGTTGTTTACAACTAGGGTTGCCAATGCTTCGTTTTCTACGTCTTCAGCAATGATAAGCAATGGCTTGCTTTGCTGCATGACTTGCTCAAGTAATGGCACGATTTCACGAATGTTGCTGATTTTTTTATCAACCAATAGGATATATGGGTTTTCAAATTCAGCAGTTAGGCTGTCTTGCTTATTGGCAAAGTACGGGCTGATATAACCACGGTCAAACTGCATACCTTCGACAACTTCTAGGGTATCTTCAAAGCTTGAACCTTCTTCAACAGTGATAACGCCTTGCTTACCCACTTTTTGCATCGCTTGCGAGATCAGCTCACCGATTTTGGTGTCTGAGTTAGCAGAGATAGACCCTACTTGCGCGATAGCTTTTTCGTCATCAGCAGGCGTTGATAAGTTATGGATTTCTTGCACTGCAGCACGAACAGCTTTATCAATACCGCGCTTTAGATCCATTGGGTTCATGCCAGCAGCCACTGACTTCATGCCTTCTTGCAAGATTGACTGAGCCAATACTGTTGCAGTCGTTGTACCATCACCAGCCACGTCGTTTGTGCGGCTAGCCACTTCACGAACGAGCTGTGCGCCCATGTTTTCGAATTTGTTTTCAAGCTCGATTTCTTTGGCAACCGACACACCATCTTTTGTGATGGTAGGTGCGCCAAATGATTTGTCGATAACGACGTTACGACCTTTAGGGCCTAGAGTGACACGTACTGCATTTGCTAGAACGTTTACGCCGTCCATCATTTGTTTACGGGCATCAATGCCGAATTTTACGTCTTTTGCCATGTTAAGTTACTCCACTATTATAAGTATGAGAATACAATGAGATGATTTATTCTTATCGAGAGTCGATATTAGATATGTGCTGAATGTGAAACCACACTCAAAGGGAATTAACCTTCCAGCACACCCAATACATCAGACTCTTTCATGATCAATAGTTCTTCGCCGTCAACTTTTACCGTTTGACCAGCATACTGACCGAACAATACTTTGTCGCCAGCTTTTACGTCTAACGCACGAGTTTCGCCGTTGTCACGAACTTGACCATTACCAACAGCAATCACTTCACCTTGTGAAGGCTTTTCTTGTGCAGAACCAGGAAGTAAGATACCACCCGCAGTTTTTGTCTCTTCTTCTATGCGGCGGACGACGATACGGTCATGTAAAGGACGAATGTTCATCGATATGACTCCAAAAATTAGTTGTTTGAATAAAGGGTTTATTTGAATTAATAGTCTCAATACCAGTATCTATAAGAGTCGCCATTCAATAACAGCAATCTAAAGATACGCTTTGAGCTTGTAACAAAAAGTGGGGGCAAGATAGGTTGGCTTCAAGTGTAAAGCCCAAAAATTTACAAGATTATTCTGCTGATTGTTAATGGCACTCAAGAGAAATGGAGCCTAGTATAGACCATGTGTTTTATTTATCCTCTATTGCTGGCTTTACAGCACGTTACGCCTTATCAAATTATTCCTGTCTACAGCAACATTCGCTACAAGCACTACACGCTTCAGTCGACTGTAACTCTTGAAAATGTAACAGAGTATGACCATTATAAGCGGTGTGAGCATAATAAGAATGATCGATAAATGCTGCTATATCAGCATCATATTAGTTCAGTAATATATGACTAAAGAGGTATCTATGAGTTTGACATCAATGCACAAAAAATCACTGCACAACGAGTCTAATAGTACGAAACGCAAACCATCTACGTTTGTATCTGCCTTAATGACAGGTATCAGTATTTCTACCATTGGAGCCTTAAGTATGACCGCACCCACGCTTGCCATCGCAAAGACCGTTCAGCCATCGACTGCCGATTATAGCTTTACGGTTGAAGACAAATACAAAGGATCTGCGACTCGCACGCTAAGCAAGTCCGGTAGCACGTGGAAATACAACGTAAAAGCACGCGTCGCTGGGGTGGCTAGTGCTTCGCAAAACAGTACCTTTACGATCAATGGTAATAACGTCAGTCCTACGCAGGCGAGCACTACTTATAAGCTACTAGGTCTTGGTCGCACGCATAAGCTGGACTTCAATCCAAGTGCCAAAAAAGTCACTAGCAACTATAAAGGCAAAACCACGACCATGAATATGTCGCAGCAAGCCTTTGACGACCTAAGCCTTGAGGTACAGATTCGCCAAGACCTATTAAATGGTAAGTTCTCTGGTAATTACTACATGGCAAAGAAAAATAAAGTTGAAAAGACACCATTCAAAAAATCAGGCAATACCAAGATTACCGTACCAGCTGGAACGTTTGATACCGTGCGTGTCGACCGTGTCCATGATGACGACAGTCGTTCTACCAGTTTTTGGTTGGCCCCCAGCTTAGACTATTTGCCTATCAAGGTAAGCCAAATCAATGACGGTAAAAAAATGGATTTAGAATTGACTAAGGTCAACTAATACCAGTAGGCACAATAATTGATTGATCATACTAAAAAAGCGGCGTCCTATTTGGGACGCCGCTTTTTTGTATTCTGAGTTTTTATATTACTATTAAGCGCTATTAGGATTACGCATCGTCTGTTGGATAATATAAAAATGTTAGCGAGCACGCGGCTGCTTGACGACATTATTCATTGACGGTAGACGTTTTAGCAAAATGAACAACCAGACATTAGTAGCGAGTAACAGCACAAAGTCGCTCAAATATACGGCTATCTCAGACCAGCTACTGCCGTATATACGAGTGAACAGCACCACCCCACTTGCGCCCAGATAGACAAGCGTAAACATACTGCCTATCAATAGAGCATAAGGCGAGCGCCCACGCAGTATCCATGGTGTCAAGATAAATGCGGGCACAAGCCATAACGCTTGCCAAGCAATACCGCCAATGATGTCAGGACTACTTGGATTGAACACACTGATAAAGACAGGTAATCCAATCATTCTATAAACAAGCCATATCAACCAAGTAACCGTCAAGCGTTTTGCAATAGGTGCGATAGGCTTGGCAGCTTTTAGGGTCTTACTGTCAGAACGGTTTGTGGCCATTAGAGGTATGTATTTCCTAGATTAATATTTGGCTATCAGCGCCTAACAACAAGTCGCTAATCATGCAATTCCTGTATATGCGCTGCATGACGATAAATAAGTGACAATACAAACTATAAAAGAGTCGGTTAACGACCCCAGTTCGCTTGTGCTAGAGCCGTCGCTGTAATTGCCAAACGGTGACCCTGTGCAACCCCTAGCTCACGCTCATCAGCCGATATTGGCTGATCATGAGAGGCGCCGCTGACATGACTGGCACCATAAGGCGTACCACCGCGATCAGTACGATTTAGGGCAGGCTCAGCATAAGGGACGCCCACAATCATCATACCGTGATGCATCAATGGTAACATCATTGTCAGCAATGTGGTCTCTTGACCACCATGCATAGAGCCTGTCGCGGTAAATACGGACGCTGGCTTATTTTGCAGATTTCCTGCTAGCCAAAGCGTTACAGTATTGTCCCAAAAGTATTTCATGGGCGCTGCCATATTACCAAAATGCGTTGGGCTACCGAGTGCCAAACCGCTACAGTCTTTTAGGTCATCCATCGTACAGTATAGGTCGCCTTCATCAGGTATTGCAGGCTTGCTCGACGTCGTCTCAAGCGCAACTGTCGGTACGGTGCGGATACGAGCAGTCATGCCAGCATCCTCGATCCCTTGAGCGATAGCATATGCCAATGTCTTCGTCGTGCCATAGTTAGAATAATAGAGCACCAAAACATAAGGGGCGGTCTGACTCATTGGCAACACTTCCTTATAAAATTATCAACGTTATCACTTATAACCACTGTCAGTAGTTTGATACTACCGAAACGTCTGTGTTATAGCATTGTAGGATATGGGCACATTATGCCCGAGTCATTCACTGACAGCAAACAACCCTAGTTCTTATTATAGCGAATGCCGTGCTCTATTGGTGTGCTCTGTGCATTTTGACACAATTAAACCGCAGATGATGACCGCGCATGTTTGTTACACTATTGTCACTCTTACTTTTGCTAACTGGTCGACATGGAAAAACTATCACAGAAAATCCCATTTTTGCAGCAACGCTGGTTTCAGTTTTTGCGATTTTTGGTTCGACATTTTTTTGAAGACAACTGTCAGCAAAAAGCAGCATCGCTCACCTATACCACCATGCTGTCGATTGTGCCTGTATTAACGGTATTATTGATGATTCTATCGTCCGTACCAGCGCTCGCCTCAGTGAGAGCACAGATATATGAGGTGATTTATAGCAATCTATTGCCGCAGTCTAGCCTGCAAGTTAGTGAGTATATTAATGACTTCGCCGAAAAATCATCCAATCTAACCATCATCGGTGCCATGATTTTGTTTTTGACGACCATTCTGACACTGACCACTATTGAGCGCGCTTTTAACCAAATCTGGCGGGTAGAAAACCGTTCAGGTGGTCTCAAAAGTATGATGCGCTATTGGACGATCGTAACCTTAGGGCCGTTGGTATTAGGCACAGCTTTTATTGCCTCTAGTACCGTTCAAAGTCTTAGTTTTCTCAATCGACAAATCGCAGGTTATGGTATCGACTGGGGGTTTTGGGTACAGGCTGTATCGATTGGTATCACTGTTGCAGGCTTTATTGGTATGTATTGGTTCATACCGAAAGCACGCGTGCCCATAAAAAATGCAGCCATTGCTGGTGTATTTGTCGCCATCGTTTTTGAGCTGATGAAGCATCTGTTTGGTACTGTGATGGCCAACTTCACCAGCTACGAGGCGATTTATGGAGCATTTGCAGCGCTTCCTATATTCTTACTATGGATATTTCTGTCGTGGAACCTTATCTTGCTAGGCGTTGAGATCAGCTATACCTTGACTATTTTTGAGACAGAAGAGGTCTACCCTCGCCATCCGTTGCTTAGCTTGCTGGACATGTTGAACTTGGTATACACCCATCATCTAAAAGGCGAAGCGGTTAGCGAACAAGCGCTGCGCAATGTACTGGGGCGAAAAGAGCTACCCAAATGGTATACCTATATCAATTATCTACAAGATAGTAATCTCATCACCATGACAGAAGACGATGACTATGTACTTAAAAAAGACTTGAGCGCAATGACGTTATGGGATTTTTATCGTACGCTGCCCTATCCGCTGCCGATCAAAGACGAGCTGGATGAGATGAAGTTAGAGGACCAAAAACCTTGGCTCAGCTTGTTAGTAGATCGCTTTGAGCATACCGAAGCCTATGCCAAGCAGCAACTGCATCTACCGCTAAATGCTATTTTTGCCAATAGTGAACCGCGCAAAAAATCTACTTCTGGCAAAAAAGGAAGTCATGCTAAATTATTTAGAAAAACGGCAGCAGCGGACGCGTCTTTAACGCGAAACGACTTGGATAAAAACAATAAACATAGAGCCCATTCGACTAACATAAACGGTGCAGCGTCACCGCATTTCGACCCTATTGCCTATGACAAAGACAGCAATGTTGATTACGATGATCACAATAATGAAGCCGTTATTCCCATAGGCTCTACTGAGCACTCGGATAAGACGGAATCAAGTAGACGTAGCTATAAGCATGCTGTTATTACCGAGGCTGATAACCCAAAAGCAAACTCGTAACCCATCAACGAGCACTGAATTTAAGGGCACTTAAATCTAAGTGTACGTGAACCCAAAAGCTTGTAGCATGATGTTCTGACAACTCTGCGACAACAAGCCACTTTACTATTATTTTTGGATACTTTGAGTATATGGCAGCGCACAAAGACGATGACACAAGCATGTGGATCCGTACTATCAGTACAGGTCAAAGCAAACTCAAACAGTTTACTCAGTTATGGTCGCTACAGACACTTACCGACCTGCCTGATCGCTTAAGAAACTTGTGGCAGCAGCTTATTGGATCTTACTGGTTTATCCCAACGGCTTGTGTAATTGTCGGTATTTTGCTTGCGCCGTTGTTAGTGACAATAGATCAGCATTTTGATCGTGAAAGGGTTCGAGAGATCTCTTTTGCGTTTACAGGTGATGACGATGCAGCACGTGCCATCATGACCGCTATTGCTGGTGCGGTATTAGGCGTGGCTGGCACGACGTTTTCGATTACGATTGCTGTACTATCTATGGCTTCATCACAGTTTGGTCCTAGGTTATTACGTAACTTTTTGACAGATACGCCAAACCAGTTTGTCCTTGGCGCCTTTATCGGCACGTTTAGCTATAGCTTACTCGTCCTAAAATCCATTCATAAGTACGATGTGTCTTTTGGTGTACCGCAGTTAGCCGTCACCTTTGCCATTATCATGGCTATTGTTTGTGCGCTGTTGTTGGTTTATTTTGTACAGCATATGGTACATGCTATTCAGGCGTCTCACGTTATTCAAAACGCCAGTAATGATGCTTTGGCCAATATTTACTATTGGTACACCGATCAGTGTGATATCCAACATCAGCGTGATGCTGAACATCATGATGTCGAACAGTTTCACAATTGGCCTGCCATGCCTATCTACTCACCACGCTCAGGCTATTTGCAGCAGATCTATCTTGAGTCACTAATAGCACTGTCGCAAGATTATGGCGGTGTGGTACAGATGCATGTCAATCTTGGCGAGTATGTCACTGACAAAAATGTCATTGGGTACTTTTATCAGCGTCCAGCAGACCATCCGCATAATCAACAGAAGACCGACACCGCACATTTGGCTATGATACCGCGGTCGCCAGATGGCATGTTTTGGCAACGCTTTGCAGGTTGCGTGCGAATCGAGCAACGGCTGGCGCATTCTGATGACATCGCCTATAGTTTAGGTCAAATGACTGAAATTGCGGTACGGGCACTGTCTCCTGGTATCAATGATCCAAAGACAGCTGTCAACTGCGTGCAGTCTCTGACCAGTTGCTTGAGTATCATGATGCGGCGCCAACCGCCAAGTCCTTATCATTTTTATATACCACACCCAGAGAGTGATGGTTCTGAAAATGCAGTCAAACAAAAGCGACTGGCCATACTCGCGCTAGTCACTCATACACCCAAAATATCTGACTTTATCAATGTGTCGCTTGGTGAGATACGCCGTTATGCGGCGGCTGACTTAATGGTGTTAAAAGCACTATGTCGAGCCATGGTCAATCTGAACTATGCACGGGTGAACAGTGCACAGCAGCAGACGCTACTGCATGAGCTAAAGCTGGTGAAACGAGCTGGTGAAGAAAATTTGAGCTATCAAGAGTTGAAAGATGATCTAGTCGCTATGTGTAATCAGGCCGAGCAGTTTATTCTCAATGAAGACGCTCGGCATCAACACTTTGATTACGTCAGCGAGTTTGCTATCAATATCCGCCAAGCATTAGAATCGCAGTCAAGTTAAGGCTATAGCCAGTCAATCAAATAGAGTACTGGCTGACTTGGTGCGCCAATATTGATAGATGACAGAACAACAGTTACATAGCACTTATAAGTCTTTGGCTTAGGGTAAATTTTATATACATACGAGACCTACTTTATGGCATCTGCAACCAGCTTGACCATACTTGAAATCAGCGCCATATTTTTGTCAATTACTGCATCACTGACTTATATCAATCACCGTTTTATTGGCTTACCCACCACCATCGGTGTGATGGTCATCTCTATATTGTTGTCTATCGGCGCGATATTTTTGGGGTTCTTGGGGTTCGATCAGTTGATTGATTATGAAGTCAGTCTGTTAGAGCAGCTTGATTTTACCGAAGTACTATTAGACGGTATGCTCTCGATGCTGTTATTTGCAGGCGCATTACACGTCAACATTAATGATCTTAGACGCTACAAGTTACCTATCGGCATACTAGCTGGTATTGGCACTGTGGTATCAGCGATGCTCATTGCCACCGCAATCTACTTTATGCTGCCATTGTTTGGTTTCGGTTTACCGTTTCTGTGGTGCTTGCTATTTGGTGCGCTAATATCCCCTACCGACCCCATTGCCGTGATGGGTATTCTCTCATCAGCTGGTGCGCCAAAAAGCATCGAGACTGTCATCGCTGGTGAATCATTGTTCAACGATGGTATCGGCGTGGTCATTTTTGTCTTGCTGCTCGGTATCCTATCCAGTGGTGATATCCCAACTGCCAACTATGTGGCACATACGCTAGCTGTCGAGGCTGGCGGCGGTGTGGTCTTTGGCTTGGTCCTTGGCGCAATTTTATACTATTTGCTCAAGAGCATAGATAGCTATCAAGAAGAGGTGCTATTGACTTTAGCTGGTGTCATTGGCGGCTATGCGCTTGCCAGCCACTGGCATTTATCAGGACCGCTCGCTATGGTTATGATGGGATTGATGGTTGGTAATCGCGGGCGGGAGCTTGCAATGAGTGATCAGACGCGTCACTACATTGACCTATTTTGGGAATTAATCGATGAGATTTTAAACGCGATTTTATTTGTGCTCATCGGTCTAGAAGTAGTGATGATAGCTTATTCTGGCAATTTATTTATTGCGGCGGGCTTGACCATTTTGATTGCTCTGATTGCTCGGTTCATTGTGGTAGGTATGACAACCAAAACTTTTCATCGTCAATTGGACTTACCTACTGGTGCTTGGAAAGTGCTGACATGGGGCGGACTACGTGGTGGTATTTCTGTCGCGTTAGTCCTACAACTGCCCACTGGTACAGAGCGCGATATCTTATTGGCCCTTACTTATGCCGTCGTGATATTTTCTATCCTGGTACAAGGCCTCAGCGTCGGCAAAGTTGCAAAAAGCATTCGCACAGAAGACAAAATCATAGACGTATAATCGTTAAGTGCAGTAGACATAGAAAAGCCAGCGTAAGAGCTGCCTCTTGCGCTGGCTTTTTTACATGCGTACAAGGGTTATATCAGACCCTTTTGCTTCATACTACGGTATACCACCATAATAATGATTATATTAAAGATAAGTATGCCAAGCTTAAACCAATCAAATGGGCTAATAATCAGATAGTAGACTTCTATAGGAATAAATATGCCATAGCCTAGAACGCCAAACCAATACGCCCATGTCTTGTCACGCCATAAGCCATAAGCTTCAAGAAAACGTAGGCTGGCATATGCAAATATCAGTAATAGAAATAATGACCAGTTTTTGCTCGCCTGTTGAGCAATACGTACCGCGCTATCGATTTGCGGTGCAAGCAGTTGACCAAAGGTTTGCTCCCAAGAGGATGTGGCAGTCTGTAGCCAATGGTCAAGGTCCGTATGCCACGACCACAGTGCGCCCGCCCCCAATATCGCCCCAATGCCTTTAACCACTTCATAAACCGCTACCGCTTTGATGGACTCACTAGCAGTGCTACGTGGTTTGTCTAGATGGTCGTCAACGTCAACCTCTTTGTCCTTCGAGGATGGCGGCAAACTGTCATCCTGTCGGGACCAATTAGCCAAAGAACGTCTCCACGACTCGGCCTTGCAATTGCTGATTAAAGAATGGCGTGTTTTTGCCATTTGATAACATAGATTGCGCGGTCACTTGCCACTCGATAGTTGGATCAACCAATACAGCGCCACCAATGGCTTCGTACTGCTCACTGATACCAGCGATTTTGGCAGGATTGAGACAGATCTTATCGACCAATTGCGCGAGTGTTAAGACCTCATCATGTACCAACTGACACGCCAGCGCCATAAAAGTATCAAAGTTTGAGATACCAGGCGTACTCTCAGCAAACGGCGCTTTTTTTGCCGTACTGTTCAACGGCTCATGATGACTACAGATCGCATCGATAGTGCCATCTTTTAGTCCACGGCGAATGGCTTGTTGGTCGGTATTACTACGTAGTGGTGGCAACACATAAGCTTGCGCATTAAAGCCTTCAAGATTGTCATCGGTTAAGTACAGCTGATGCATTGCAACATCACACGTAACAGGTAGACCCTTGTCCTTTGCCCAGCGCATGAGCTCGATAGAGGACTTGCATGACAGCTGACTAAAGTGAGCGGCTATTCCAGTCTCTTCAACCATGAGCAGCTGCGTAGATAAGGCAACGGTTTCAGCAATCCAAGGAATCCCTTGTAGACCATGATAAGAAGCAATATAGCCCTCATGAGCAACCCCATCTCCAGACAGGCTTGCCTCATCAGGATAAAAGAATACCTTCATACCAAAGGTCGCTGCATATTCTAGGGTACGTAATAGCACCAAATCATTGCGAAACGGTCTGCGAGCATTAGACACAGCAATACAGCCACCTTTTTTTAGCCCTGCTATATTAGAAGGACGCTCGCCCTCTAGCCCTGCAGTCAGCGCACCCAAAATGTGTAAGTGAATGCCACCATCGCCAAGCGCACGCTCACGCAAACCTTTTAAGAGTGAACCGTTTTCTAAAATAGGATTGGTGTCTGGCGGGATAACGACATGCAAGAACCCATTACCACGAGCAGCGCTGCCTTCTGATTTTAGCGTGCCGTGTTGCTGCTGACCTGGCTCACGTAAACGAGCACATAAATCTACCAAAGGCGGTAGTAGCCATTTTTCTTGCCCAGCCTCGAGAGTAGATAGCTTTTTTATTGCAGATTGTGGTAGCGCATCTCTGAATGCTGCTGGTAAATGGTCAAGGATAGGTGCATCAGTATCAAGCATGGTAGACATAACGTTATTACCGTATCAATAAAATGAAATAAATGAGAATAAGTCGCGCGGCCGGCTGTTACTTACCAGCCGCTTGGTGAGCGCGCTGGCCTTCCATCGCAAGTGATAAGACTGCCATACGTATGGCAATACCATTGTTTACCTGCTTTAAGATGACAGATTGTGCGCCATCTGCCACGCTAGAAGCAATCTCAACGCCTCGGTTCATTGGACCTGGATGCATGACTAATGCATCAGGTTTGGCAAGAGCGACTCGCTCTGGCGTGATACCGTAATGCTTGTAATACTCATTGGATGATGCCAAAAGCGGTGAGCCGATACGCTCATTTTGTATTCTTAATCCCATAATAACGTCACAGTCCATGACGCACTCATCCATACTTTCATACACAGTTACACCAAAACGCTCGATACCTTTGGGCAGTAACGTACGCGGCGCACAAACACGGATGTCTGTCACGCCTAGCGTTTGCAGTGCACTGATATCAGAGCGTGCCACGCGTGAGTGCTTGATATCACCAACGATTGCGATAGATAGCTCTTCAAATGGACGCGGCGCCTCACGGTGGATGGTCAACATATCAAGCATACCTTGGGTAGGATGCGCGTGCCAGCCATCACCGCCATTGATGATCGCGATATCAGGGGTGACTTCTGTTGCCATAAAATGTGCGGCACCTGACGCTGAATGTCGCACCACAAAGATATCTGCGGTCATTGCCTGTAGATTCCACAGCGTATCGCGTAGACTCTCGCCCTTCTTCGTACTGGAGCGTTCGATATCGATATTGAGTACATTGGCGCCCAATCGCTTTTCTGCCACCTCAAACGTCGTTCGCGTACGAGTCGATGGCTCAAAGAACAAATTCATTACGGTATAACCATCCAACTCAGGACGGTTGATTAATTGACCATTATCATCAAAGAAAGTCTCTGCTTTTGCGATGATTGCTTTGAGCTGCACTTTATTGAGACCTTCCACACCTAAGAAATGCCGGATACTGCCATCAGTATTAAGCTGCGGACGGCTCAGCGAGGTATTGAGTCTATGGTGAATGGTATTAGGATCAAATTTTGCATAATCAGTTGGCGAAACTGCTTGTGTAGCGCTACTATCGATAGAATTTGACATAATGACAAGTCTTCATTGTGGGTTTATATGAGTCTATAGCAATCACTTATTTATCTTTGTTCGATCATTTATCACTGATAAGCATAGATACAAAGGACATTTTGATGCTTATTTGCTACAATTTACCATAATCAAATATGACCAAAACGGCATAAGCAGACACACTGCATTCTCATAGAGAATAAGTCTGACAAAACTATAAATGAATAACAATATATATAGTGTAGCCGATTTTGTAGTTGCGACAAAGATGCCATACAGGCTAATTAAAAATTTAACCCGTTAGAGTGTGCCAAATAGCACCTTCTTCTTTACTCCGATACCATCCATTTTTTACGTTCTATACCATTTATTAGGAAGCCTCATGACGACCCTAGCAGACTATCTCAACGAAAATGCTACCAACACTGCGCTCAATGATGTTATTACCACCGTCACTGATGTCGGTAAGACAATTTCGCAGCTACTCAGAAAAGGTGCTCTAGCAGATATTTTAGGCGAAGCTGGCAACCAAAACGTTCAAGGTGAAGACCAGAAAAAACTCGATGTACTGGCCAACGACTTATTACTAGAGGCATTAGCAAGTAATTCACATTGTGCTGGTGTTGCATCAGAAGAACTCGATGACGCTACCCCTGCCAATAATGATGGCAGCTTATTAGTACTCTTTGACCCATTAGATGGTTCATCAAATATCGATATCAATATGGCAGTGGGTACGATTTTTTCTGTTCTGCCCTATGAGCGTCAAGGTCAAACCAGCGAAAACAGCGATTACCTACAAGCAGGTAATAAGCAGCTAGCCGCAGGTTACCTATTGTATGGTACCTCTACCGTACTGGCGTTAACCATCGCAGACAAGGTTGTCATGTTCAGCCTAGATCCAGAAACGTCTGACTATGTGCTGATAGAAGACAACGTTCAAATTGATGCTGATACGAGCGAGTATGCTATTAATAGCTCAAACTATCGCTATTGGCGCGCGCCGATGCAACAGTATATTGATGAGCTAATCGCAGGCGAAACCGGCGTACGTGGACGCGATTTCAATACACGCTGGGTTGCTGCTATGGTTGGTGACGTTCATCGTATCTTATGTCGCGGTGGTCTCTTTACTTATCCGTTTGATACCAAATACGCTCATAAAGCAGGTAAGCTGCGTTTGATGTATGAAGCCAATCCAATGAGCCTATTAGTAGAGCGCGCAGGTGGCGGTGCGACAGACGCTGTCAATCGTATCCTGGACATTGAACCGACCGATATTCATCAGCGTGTCCCTGTGGTACTCGGCAGCAAAAACGAAGTCAATTATGTGAAAGACTTGCACCTAAACTACTCTGAAAAATAATTAGTTTGCGCCCATGCTAGAAACAGCCAGCAGAGTGCTAAATCAAAAATAGACCTTTTGCTGGTTGTCCAAACGACTCCTTTACTCTTCTCTAAGCGATCCACTATGGTACACAATCCCACCGAGCTGATTACCTCAGATAAGAACACAACCGTAAAGCTTGTAAAAGCGCTATTAGCACAAGCGCGCCAACGCAAAAAGAACGGTCAGACTGTTATAGAAGGCGTCCATTTGATAGATGCGGCACTGCGTAGTGACTACCCCTTTGTTCAAATCTTACTATCTGAATCAGCGCGTAGTCATCCCGAGGTTCAGCAAGTGCTCACTCGTCTGCCCACTTATACGCCTATTCTTGTTTTGTCAGACGCGCTTTATGAGAGCATACGTAGCTTAGGTACTGGCATCGATATTATGGCAATCATCAAGGTGCCAACGCCTAGCTTGCCGATAATCGATGAGGATTGCCTGATCTTAAACGATGTACAAGATAGCGGAAATGTCGGTACGCTACTGCGCACAGCGGCGGCTGTTGGTATTCGCAATATCCTATGTACCAGTGCGACAGCTCAAGCTTGGTCTCCTAAGACGTTACGAGCCGGTATGGGTGCACAGTTTGCACTGACTATTTTTGAGGGCTTAAGTACGCAAGATATTTTAGATTATGTACAGGTACCGCTATTGGCGACTAGCTCACATACAGATACTATTATTTATGACCATGATTTATCAGCACCTGTGGCTTGGATTATGGGTCACGAAGGTCAAGGTGTTAGTGACGATCTAATGCAGTGTGCGACGCCTATAGCGCTACCACAGCCAAATGGGCAAGAGAGTTTGAACGTAGCGATTGCTGGTTCTCTTTGTCTGTATGAGACTTTGCGTCAAAGACAGTACTCTTAGCCTCTATTTATAAATACTATTAAAACCCAATCTATCAAGCATGAAAAAACCCACTATCAATTGATAGTGGGTTTTTTTATTATACGTCTGCTACTGCTAATACATTAAACCTTGCTAGTTAGCTCAGGTAATGCTTCGAACAAATCAGCTTCTAAGAAGTAATCAGCAACGCTAGCGATAGGTGCTTCTGGGTCATTATTGATAGCAACAATGACTTTAGAATCTTTCATACCAGCCAAATGCTGAATCGCGCCTGAGATACCAGCTGCGATATAAAGCTGCGGTGCAACGATTTTACCCGTTTGACCGACCTGCATATCGTTTGGTACATATCCTGCATCAACAGCAGCACGTGATGCACCGACAGCTGCGCCTAGCTTGTCAGCCAATGGCTCAATGTACTTAGTGAAGTTTTCACCGTTCGCCAGTGCACGACCACCAGAAACAACGATACCAGCTGACGTCAATTCTGGGCGGTCAGACTTAGCCATCTCTTCATTGACGAAGCTTGCTTTACCAGTTTCTTGTACATTGTCGATAGTTTCAACAGTAGCTGAACCGCCTTCGCTTGCCACTGGGTCAAACGCAGTGGTACGTACGGTTAGTACGACTTTGTCTTCTGTCGTTTTTACTGTCGCTGTTGCATTACCTGCATAGATAGGACGCTCAAACGTTTGTGCGTCTACCACACCAGAGATCTCTGATAACATGCTGACATCAAGTAATGCTGCAGCACGTGGCATAAAGTTTTTGCCAGTAGTCGTTGCAGCAGCCAAGACATGGCTATAGTCACTAGCAATATCTGCAACCAGTAACGCAACGTTGCCTGCTAGTTGATGCTCATAAGCCGCGTTGTCAGCCAATAGTACTTTGGTCACGCCTTCTGCTTTAGCCGCTTCATCAGCCACCGCTTGAGCGCCACTACCTGCAACCAACACATGGATATCATCACCCATTTGCTTAGCAGCAGCGATAGTGTTCAAAGTTGCCTTTTTTAGACTGGCATTGTCATGTTCTGCATATACCAAAATTGCCATGGTTTTAATCCTTTATTTATTCGTGTTATCTATTCATGCGGTTGTTTGTGTACAACGCTATTTGAGAAGCTATTAGTTCATATAGAACAGCTCAATCCATAGCCCTGTACAAGATATGCCGTAACAAAGCATCCAATCATTGAAATATTAAATGACTTTTGCTTCGTTTTTCAGCTTATCGACCAACTCATCAACTGACCCTACTGTAATACCAGCTTTACGTTCAGCAGGTGGCACGACTTTAATAATTTCTTGCTTAGATGCCATATCAACACCGAAATCCGCTGGCGTTTTTTCATCAAGTGGCTTTTTCTTAGCTTTCATGATGTTAGGCAATTTAGCATAACGTGGCTCATTCAAACGTAAATCAGTCGTGATGACCGCTGGTAAATCAAGTGCGACTGTTTGCAGGCCACCATCGATTTCACGTGTTACATTTACTTTATCGCCTTCAACCTTCACTTCTGATGCAAACGTACCCTGACCGATGCCCATCAATGCCGCTAGCATTTGACCAGTTTGGTTGTTGTCATCATCAATCGCCTGTTTACCTAGCAAGATAATATCAGTGCTTTCAGTTTCAGCGATGTTCTTTAAGATCTTAGCAACTTGTAATGGATATGGTTTTTCGTCACTTACTACTAATACACCACGGTCAGCACCTAGTGCTAAAGCTGCACGAATCTGCTCTTGTGATTCTTTTGGACCGATTGAAGCAACAATGATCTCATCAATGACGCCAGCTTCTTTTAGGCGAACCGCTTCTTCTACTGCGATTTCATCAAAAGGGTTGATTGACATTTTAGTGTTTGATAAGTCAACGCCAGAGTTGTCGGCTTTTACACGAACTTTTACGTTATAATCAATGACACGCTTGACCGCTACTAATGCTTTCATACGTTCCTCGTTTATTAATGTTATGAATTAAAAATATCAGTTAAGAACCAAATTTTCGTTGTGGTTCAAATTGTCGTTCAAAATACTACTCAAGGTTATTACTACATCAACAGAATATGATTACTCAAGAAATACAAGCCAATATCAACAATCATATTAGCAATGTGTACTTTATCGATAAATCTGCTAAAGCTAAGCCAACCGTTATTATCAGACCTATGTATCTTGCGTCAGCATGCAGATAAGGTCAAGACAACGCCGTGAATAATGCGTCATAAATTTGTCACCATTCTAAAATAATTGGTCTATAAGCACGTTATTCCACGATTTTTTTAATTGACAGTCGTAATTACTGATACCTTTATAGCATTCTCAGACCTAGCCTTACTTAACATTTTGTTATTATTTATCTCTTTAGCGTTAATAGATAGGGACTCAGCACTTGTTACTGGTTATTTTCGTTAGAGCTGACATTAGAACCAATCAGCAATTCACTATCACGTATATCATCAAATAATGACCGATCAGGAGTTACTTCATTATTTTTGACAACACTCATATCCCCTGTCGTTTCCATTATGACAGCAAATACCTCAGTTTTAGATTTGATACCGTTTTTACGCAGCACTTCTTGGACATCGCTCGTACTTAGGTTAGCTTCTTGCAAATTATCTGGAAAATACTCACCATGTGCCATCAATATGATAGCTTGATTGTCTATTAGCGCTTTGAGTGGCTTTATTTTACGCCTTACCACTGAGACCACGCCTTGAATCACGAACAGCACCGCAACAGCGCACAACCCTTGTAGTAGAGAGGGCTCATCAGACAATACGGTAGAGGCCAATATACTACCAATACCGACAGTCATAGCAAAATCATGACTTGATAGCTTAGAAAAGCTACGTAAACCCATGAGGCGTGTAAACAGCATCAGACCCAAATAAAAACCTACTGCGGATATAGAAATACCTAGTATCTGTTGCCAGTCAATTGAAAGCCAAGTTTCCCATTTCATCATAGAACCCTATTTTTAGTTTAGTCAGTATCTATTACGAACTGATGATACTTGTGAAAATATCAACGATATTTCTTACAAATCTTTCTGCTATAAATATGATGATACAAAAAAAGCAACCTGATAAGAGGTTGCTTTTCTTTAAAGTCGATACAGTATTTTTATTGTTTTAACAAACAAAGTAATCAATGCATATTAGTCATATTACTGTTATCAAGTCTGCTTAAGAAGCCAACTTAATAATAAATAAAATTAGATAGCTTCGATTTGCTCAGCTTGTGGGCCTTTTTTGCCATCACCTAAGATGAAAGACACTTTTTGGCCTTCGGCTAGAGTTTTGAAACCGTTACCTTGGATAGCGCTGTAGTGAGCAAATACGTCTTGTCCGCCGTTGTCTTGAGCGATAAAACCAAAACCTTTAGCTTCATTAAACCACTTTACAGTGCCTTCAACTTTATCTGACATAAATTTTCCTGACTCTTTAACTGTTGGCGAGACTTGTGTCATCACCGATTAATTGATATATACCTGCGTATTTTTTGCTTGATGCAATCATAAAAACCTTAAATAATCTGAAAGAAAATTCAAAATTTTTACCTAAAATATTTCGGGTACAGCCTGATTATAACAGTTTTCGATGTGGGTAACAGTCTAAATTAATAATTTTTGTAAATAAATTTTAGCTATTATTTCGACTTAGGATAAAACATATTTATAAACATATCATGCTGATATTAAATGATTTTTAATCTTTATTATACTAACTGACGTGTTAGTGGATCTATCAACAACTCAAACAATCAAACCATTCTAGGACTTTATACTAATCATTACTTATTGCGATATAGGTAGCCATGGTGCACTTAATACTAACAAGCATAACGCAAAAAAGATTAATGAGAACGATTGGCTATAGGCAATATATTTGGCTGGTATCACAAGGTCTTTCGGAGAGTCTGGAATTCCTTTGCGCTTTAGTAACCGTGTGCCATATATCCAACCGAAGGTAGTATAGATACCATAAGCAGCAGGAACCGCAATCGCTAACGGTGCCAAATCAATCACATATAGAGCGACTACAGAGATGAAGAACCATATCGTATCTAAAAGCGAGCTGAATTGAAAAAATTTAGATTTGGGCAATTTGCCATCTGTTTTTTTGAGCATCTCCCCTTCTATCCAAATTAAAACTGCTACCACAGCGCTGAGAGTCACATACACGAATTGCGGCGTTAGCCAGTCTGGATAAGATATTTGCACAACATACAACCTGTAATCTGTAGAAAATAAGAATGAGACACCCATCTGCATCTGTTATTCAAAGACAAATAAGCGTAGTAAAAGCACTTTGGACAGTGCAGAGATGACTGCTTATATTGGGCAGTTATTACTACTTTTCAACCAGCACATATAATAACTTGTGTCTCTACCAAGCATGACTTAAAAAACCCGTGCTATCGAGTGATAACACGGGTTGTAGGACTATCTAGCAGTATACTTTAGAGTGATATCGATTTAGTTTTTGTCTTTATCGATAATTTTGTTACCACCGATCCAAGGCATCATACCGCGTAGCTTGGCACCAGTTGTCTCGATTTGATGCTCAGCGTTGTTGCGACGACGTGCTGTCATTGATGGATAGTTGGTTGCACCTTCAGAGATGAACATCTTCGCGTATTCGCCCGATTGGATGCGTTTTAGCGCATTACGCATAGCTTCACGTGACTGCTCATTGATAACTTCAGGACCCGTAACGTATTCACCATACTCAGCGTTATTACTGATTGAATAGTTCATGTCAGCGATACCGCCTTCATACATCAAATCAACAATTAGCTTTAGCTCATGTAGACACTCAAAGTAAGCCATTTCTGGTGCGTAGCCTGCTTCTGTTAGTGTCTCAAAGCCCATTTTTACTAGCTCTACTGCACCGCCACAAAGCACTGCTTGCTCGCCAAATAGATCCGTTTCTGTCTCATCTTTGAACGTAGTTTCGATGATACCTGAACGACCGCCACCGACACCAGCAGCATACGATAGTGCTAGTTGTTTGGCTTGACCAGAAGCATCTTGATAGATAGCGATAAGATCTGGGATACCGCCGCCTTTAGTAAATTCTGAACGTACGGTATGACCTGGTGCTTTTGGCGCAACCATGATGACATCTAGATCACCGCGCGGTACCACTTGATTGTAATGAATAGCAAAACCATGAGCGAAAGCTAATGTCGCGCCTTCTTTGATGTTTGGCTCGATGACGTCGTTATAGAGCTCTTTTTGAAACTCATCAGGTGTCAAAATCATGATAACGTCAGCAGCTTTTACCGCTTCTTCTACTTCAGCAACTTTTAGACCGGCATTTTCAGCTTTTTTCCATGAGCCTGAGTTGGCACGTAGACCAACCGTCACATCAACGTCAGAATCTTGTAGGTTAAGCGCGTGCGCATGGCCTTGTGAACCGTAACCGATAATGGCAACTTTTTTACCTTGGATAATTGATAAATCACAATCTTTGTCATAAAAAACGTTCATAAATAGAGTCCTTGTCTCAATCATGGCTTGCCATGGATAGTAAACGCTTATGCTGTAATTAATATAGTCACTGGCATAAGCGTCTTGTTGATTTAGATAAATAGTTTTTGATTAAAGTAGAGCTTGATTAAAATAGGTCGTAATGAGTATTAAATACTCAGCGTCTTTTCACCGCGAGCAATACCAATCACACCCGAGCGAACCACTTCCATAATGCGCTCACGTCCGAGCACATCGATAAAGCCGTCAAGCTTTGCCTTGTCGCCAACGATTTGAATCGTATATAAATTGGCATTGACGTCGACGATCTGCGCACGGAAAATATCTGCACTACGTTTGATCTCTTCGCGCACACTACCAGTCGCTCGTACTTTGATCAGCATCAATTCACGCTCGACGTGTACATTCTCTGTTAGATTGTGCACTTTAACCACTTCAATCAATTTATGCAATTGTTTGGTGATCTGCTCGATTCTCTCTGGTGACGTAATAGTTGTCAATGTTAGGCGAGAGATGCTTGGGTCATCAGTAGGTGCGACGTTTAGCGTTTCGATATTGTAGCCACGCTGTGAGAACAAGCCGACTAGACGCGACAACGAACCCGCTTCGTTTTCCATCAATACCGAAATCAGATGTTGTTGTTGCATTAGGTACGCTCCCCTTTTGTTAACCACATATCACGCATAGCTTGCCCAGCGATTTGCATTGGATATACATGCTCGTTACGATCGACATAAACATCGATAAATACCAGTTTGTCTTTCATTGCCATGGCTTCTGCCAATTGCGCTTCCATGGTCGCAGGGTCAGTGATCTTGATACCAACGTGACCATAACTTTCAGCCAATTTGACAAAGTCTGGTAATGAATTCATGTAAGACTGGGCGTGGCGACCTTCATACAACATGTCCTGCCACTGCTTCACCATACCTAACTGGGCGTTATTTAGGTTTAGGATTTTTACTGGCAAGTTGTACTGTAGGCAAGTTGATAGCTCTTGGATATTCATCTGAATAGAGCCTTCACCTGTGATACAAACGACGTCACGCTCAGGGTTAGCAAGCTTTGCTGCCATCGCATATGGTAAGCCCACACCCATGGTACCTAGACCACCTGAGTTCAACCACTGACGAGGCTCATTGTACGTGTAGTAAAGTGCTGCAAACATCTGATGCTGACCGACGTCACTGGTGATAATAGCGTTACTATTAGTCACTTTATCTAGAGCCTGTACTGCGCTTTGTGGCTTGATACCATTGTCTGTACTGGTGTCATAACGCAGACCATGGCGCTTACGCCACTCATTGATCTGTGACCACCAATCTAGTAGGGCATGCTGCTCTAGCTGCTTGTCTTGACCAACAATCTCTAGCATGTCCGTTAAGACCGACTTCACATCGCCTACGATAGGAATATGCGCCAGAATGGTTTTTGAAATCGAAGCGGGATCGATATCGATATGAATAATAGTCGCATTAGGACAGAATTTTTTGACGTTATTGGTCACACGATCATCAAAACGCGCACCGACTGCCAAAATAACATCAGCATGATGCATACTCATGTTGGCTTCATAGGTACCGTGCATACCGAGCATGCCTAAGAACTGCTCATCTGAGCCCGGGAAAGTACCCAGACCCATCAATGTATTGGTCACTGGCAGATTTAGACGATGCGCAAGGTCAGTCAACTCTTCGTGCGCCTTACTCCAGATCACACCGCCGCCTGCATACACTACTGGACGCTGCGCCGCGAGTAACGTCTCAACCGCCTTTTTAATCTGACCACTATGGCCTTTGAGCGAAGGCTGGTACGAACGTATAAATACCTCTTCTGGGTACTCATAGGCATGTTTTTCGCTAGGGGCGGTCATGTCTTTTGGCACATCAATAACCACAGGACCTGGACGTCCAGACTGCGCGATATGGAATGCCTTTTTGACAATCATAGGAATTTCGCTAGCATGGCGTACTTGGAAGCTATGCTTAACGATAGGGCGTGACACCCCAACCATATCTGTTTCTTGGAAAGCATCTTCGCCGATTAGGCTACTTGGTACCTGACCTGAAATCACTACCATCGGTACTGAGTCCATAAAGGCAGTAGCAATTGCAGTAACGGTATTGGTTGCACCAGGACCTGATGTTGCGAGCACCACACCAGTATTGCCAGTCACTCGTGAATAAGCATCTGCCATGTGACCCGCAGCCTGCTCGTGGCGTACTAGAATGTGTTCAACGGCTTCTTGCTGAAACAGCGCATCATAAATGTGTAGAACAGCACCACCTGGGTAACCAAAGATGTATTCGACACCTTCGTCAGTCAGCGCTTGTACCAGCATTTCAGCGCCCGATAGCATTACAGGCTCTGCACTGCCCTCTGCAAGACGTTGTTGCTTTTCTTCAAAATTTTTGGCGGCATTACCCGTTTGGGTATGTCCCGTCATATTCGGACTTTGCGTGGTTTGCGTCACTGTCATCACCTTTTTTTGCGGCGAGAATTTGCAGTATTTTATGATGAGAGATAATCCATGTGGGCATTACTTCTAAAGTCGTAAAATGGTTGCCAATTCTTGTCCATATCAAGAATATTTGCCTAATGTATTGAGTTACGTTGTTTTTGAAGACAACAAATCACTCAAACACAGCAATGTATTTAAGGTCAGCTTTGTGATGGACATTTATCGATATACAGTGACAAGATACGAGTGCATCTAAAAAAGAGGCTTATTATTGCAAGTGAATACAAGCAAGCACTGATGACAAATTCATTGGTACAGCCGTATAGATATAAACAAATAAGATAAATTCTATAGCCAATAATTTGGCTGTCTCGCAAGCGTATTGACCCTTACGATAGATTTTTAAAAAACCTTATACTTACCTTATGTTTAACACAACTGATAGAATCACATGTAGTACATTTTAAATAATAAGTTTATCTTAGTCATTGTAGACAGATAAGTCCGGAGACGATGATTAGCGGTTAGTAGTCGCTTGACCACTACGTCTGCTAATCATGATCACAAAGGAAATAAAACTGCGTAAGCTACCGATAAGTAACCCGTAGTTTGCATTCACAAGTGCCACGGCAATATCATAAAAGCCGCTCACTGACCAATCAACTGCTCTTATATTCGATGGTTTAGACCCTATTGTCAAGAAAAACTTCTAAACCCTATACCTAACTATTAGTTATTAAGTAATATACATTGATAAGTATTTTTTGCTAAAATCAAAAGTCGGCAGGTTATTACTATCAATAACAGGCTTAAATGTTATATTTAACCTTATACCTATCTGCTTCTACCAAACAAGAGGATTGCCACTATGGCATATGCATCTATAATCACTACTGCTGCCAAACTGCTAACGAGCACTGCGTGTATGCTAATGCTGTCTATGAATGCCAGTCAGGCTATTCAGGTATATAAATCCATTGGTGCACATGGTGAAGTCAAGTACAGTCAACATGCTCCGCAGAATGGCAAAAACATCGAATTGATTGAGTTTCGTAGTGACGGCAGACAAAACAACGCTGGAGAAATGGCAGGCAAAACAGATGCCAGCCAAAGCAATAATACCCAAACGGCAGAAGAGCAGCGTGTAGCCGCTCTTGAAGCACGTATTAAAGAACAAGAAGCACAGGCCAATGCCCAGCGCTGTCAATCGCTGCGCAATAACCTAACCAACCTAAATGTTGGCGGACGTATCTATGAGATGGATGCAGATGGCAAACGTCAATACTTAGATGGACGTGAAATTGAGCTAAAACGTGAGCGCGTACAACAAGCAATCAATCAGTACTGTGGTAGCGCTACGACCTAGTTTTTGTAGCGATGATTACTCAACAATCATTAGCTGCATAACATGGCGAATGGCTGCTGGCATATCTTGAGCTTGTAGCCCTCGCTGTCCGACCAATAGCATATTGTTACTATAACAATCGCCCGTTTGGTTGACCAACACATCCCCTGCAAACCCATGTATAAGTACTGCTTGATGCAAGCTGCGCGACGCTGATACTAAGTTCTGCTGCGCCAACAATCCAGCAGTCACACCAGATAATACATCACCCATGCCAGCCGTTGCCATACCAGCGTTTCCAGCATTGCAGACGTATACCTGCTTTCGCCCTGATTTTTGCTCCAACACTAATGACCCTGCTCCCTTTAGTACCCAGTCACCACCATAAACCTTAGCGCATTGGGTTATAGCTTGCAGTCTATCACGCTCTACCTCGCTGATTTTTTGATCAAGTAACCTAGCCGCTTCCCCACTATGCGGTGTCATACAAACTTGATGATACAAGCTGTATTCTTGTAGCTCTTTTACCAGTTCATGACTGTCCATATGCAGCGATGCTAAATGATAAAGCCCATCAGCATCAATCACTATTGATTTTTCATACTCTATAGCTGCCTTTATATAATCGATGAATAGTGCTTTTGCTTTTTCGTCACGGCCTAATCCCATACCGATAGCAACAACGCTGGCTTGTTTTATTAAGGTCTTCACACTATCTGTATCGTGCAGATTAATGGTCATGGCATCTGGCAACGAGGTTAACAATGCACCATGAAAAGCCTCATGGCAGGCAACCGTTATCTTTCCAGTACCAGTAGCCATCGTACTAGACGCAGCGAGTATCGCGGCACCGCCCATACCTTGTGAGCCATCAATACGATTTCCGCCAATAACAAGCGCATGACCATAGCTGCCTTTATAACTGTTTTGACGGCGTGCCTGCATACTATGTGCAGCCTTCAGCAGCATAGCAATGGGTTCAGATGCTGGGCTCGTGCCTTCACTGGCTATGGTATGGTTGCTAGCTTTTTGTGGTTGCTGTAGTTGATAAGGTATGAGCGGTATATCAGTGACTTCTCCGCTATAATCTGTACCATCTTTGTTATGCAGACCGAACTTGCGTGCTATCAGACACAAAGTCACATCAGCTTGTATCGCAACGCGGTCAAATACCTCACCAGTAGAGGCCACCAACCCACTTGGAATATCGACTGCTACTGCTAGTGCTTTATGTCGTTGCGTACTATCATTAAAAGTATTAATCGCTTTTTTGTAGATACCTTCTGGCGCACGATCAAGTCCAATACCAAAGAGAGCATCAATATGCACATCCGTAGATAAGATGCTCTCATTTGAACTATCTTGACGATTATGGATCTCTTCAAAACGTTGATAGTTGCAATTGGCAGATAAGGCTATCTGTAGCGCTTTGGTAGCATCAGTCATGTTGCTGCTATCACTATTTTTATGATTAGCAATTACTGCCTGATTGTTTATGGCAAGATCACTTTTATCAAATCCTACAGTGATTACTTCGACTTGCCAGCCTGCTTGCTGCAAGTAATGAGCAATGAGCCACCCGTCCCCACCATTGTTGCCCTTTCCTACCCAGATGCATGCCCGATGCGGACAAGTATCATGATGATAAACATGAATATTGGGATGACTGTTTTCAAAGTATTTTTGCTCGTAAAGCTGTTCTATCCGTTGCGTCATCTGCCAAGCGGCTTGTTTCATTAGCCCAAAGCTATCGTACCCTTCTGCAAACCATGCTTGCTCCATCGCATATACTTGCTTGCTACTATACAGTGCCACAGGTTTTGTGTTTTTTATGGGTAATATAATGGTTTGTTTTTTCATTTTATGTCCTCTACTCGTCTTTTCTTATATTTCGTACTAGCTTAGCAAAAGCTAATATCGACTTATGTATCGATATGACTGTAGGTTTATTTTCTTTTATACTTGCGCTCGTCACTCACTGGCTTATCATATCGCTATACCCATCACTCATGATCAAACACAAAACCTTCAATCGAACCGAATAAGCATCTATATTTATGCATACTGATAAAAAAAAGATCGCCATTAGCGACGCCTATGTATTTTCAACCACAGCAGAGGTTAAGCAATGGATCAAAGCGCAAGCACAAGCACTAGGGTTTGCTGACTGTGGATTTCTATCTGTCCACCACCCTTTGTTTGCTCAGCAAATTGAACAGTTACAGCAGTGGCTGAGTAAAGGCTACGAGGGTCAGTTACAGTTCATGCATAATAACCACCATCTGCGTGCTCATCCCGAGGAGTTAGTAGATGGTGCAAAGACCATTATCAGTGTACGAATGGATTATCTCACTCAGGCACCGACGCCGCGTGCTGTTACGGATAACGATCACCCCAATCAAGGTATCATCGCGCGGTACGCTAGAGGTCGCGACTATCATAAGACAATGCGTAGCCGTTTGAAGCAATTGGCCTTAAATATCGAAGCCATGCTTCCTGAATGGCAACATCTAGGTATCGGTGCAGAAAAAGAATTTATCTTCAGACCTTTCAGCGATTCTGCGCCTATATTTGAGCGGCCTATCGCAGATGCTGCAGGTCTTGGCTGGACAGGCAAGCATACGTTATTGATCAACAAACAAGCGGGCTCATTCTTTGTGCTGGGTGAGTTGTTTTTGAGCCTTGAATTACCCGATGATGAGCCTGTTAAGGAACACTGTGGTAGTTGCAGCGCTTGTATTGATATATGTCCTACTCAAGCGATTGTAGCGCCTTATGAGCTCAATGCATCTGCCTGTATCTCTTATTTAACAATTGAGCACGATGGTATTATTGATATCAAATACCGACGCGCGATTGGCAATCGGGTGTTCGGCTGTGATGATTGTCAGCTGATATGTCCATGGAATCGATACGCCAACCTTACTACCGTCGAGGACTTCGCGCCAAGACATGGTCTTGATAACAGCAGTTTGCTTGAATTGTGGCAATGGCAGGAAGCGGACTTTTTAAGAAATACACAAGGTAGTCCCCTTAGACGCACAGGCTATATCAATTTTTTGCGTAATATCGCGATTGGTTTGGGCAACGCCAATGCCAGTTTGGAAGTGGTTGAGCAACTGAAATCTAAGTTGACTATACATAATGCTATGCTCGACGAACATATCGAATGGGCATTGGATGAGCAGTATAAAAAATTAAATCCTAATAGCGAGCTAACCAATTCATAGATACGAATAAATATATGAACTCATTATTTGATCTGATAGAAACCCACAAAAAAAGCCTCTTAAACATAAGAGGCTTTTTTATATTTAGTCGACTCTACTCAATCTCTAAGCACTTTTTGAGAATTATGGCTTAGGAATGCGTAGTACTTGACCTGGATAAATTTTGTCTGGATCAGACAGCATTGGCTTGTTGGCTTCGAATATTTTCATATAATCACCAGATTCGCCATAAACATCTTTAGCAATTTTAGATAAACTATCGCCAGATTTTACGGTATACATAGTTGATTCAGGTGCATCTTCTTCGATGTCGATATTGTCAATAACTTTTGCGACGTTCTGCACATTACCAATAGCGATGATGGCTTTTTCGCGATCAGCTTGAGTCTTAGCATTACCACTGATCTCTGCAGTATCTGTAGAACCATTATATTTGATTTTGAGATTGCTGATATTTAGGTTTTGCTGCTGAATACGACGTAGCAAGATGTTAGCGACTGACTGTGCTGAAGGCTCACTGCTTTGTACTGGTGTATTAGCATCTGCTTTGGTTTCAGATTTTGCGTCATGCTTTTCGTCATCACGGTTAAAAATCTTGTCACCGATATCCTTTGCGAAACTGAACATACCCATATAACTACTCCTTAAATTTTTATTATTCATCGTTGTTTTTTTGATGATATGTAATAAAGCACTGTCTTGCTCTATTCCTAATTACCATGATGAGTATAGACAAAGGAGAATAAAGTAAATAGTAAGAGTATGTTGAGTAATGTTGGATTGACGTAGCTTATGTTAATACAACTCAGTAGTCCAAAGTTCATACATATGAAAACCAGTATATCTAGCATAGTCAGCATATAAAGAAGAACAGACGTATAAAAAAACCGCCTATCTATAAAATAAGCGGCATCACAAAACTGTCAACTGTATAGCAAATTATAGCTGAGCTTGTACGTAATCGATTGCTTTTTGAACAGTAGTCAATTCTGCAGAGTCTTCATCAGGAATAGTGATACCAAAATCACTTTCAAAAGACATAACCAGTTCAACTAGGTCCAATGAATCTGCACCTAAGTCTTCCATGAATGAAGCATCATTGTTGATGTCTTCAACATTCATACCTAATTGCTCAGCTACTGCTGCTTTTACTCTTAGTTCGATATCATTACTCATATAGATCACTCCGTTATCATCTATTATTTTTGATAAACTGCTATAGCGCTTAATCTAAGCTTTATAGCATGGTATATAAAATGTATTTGCCAGATCAGCATTGCTGTCTGAGTACTCTATGACATAGTGTACAATCTGTCTGATGTCTAATAAAGCCCTGCTATCATACAGGGCTTTGACTCAAAAGTATCCGTCATTATAGCACCCTTTATTATAGTTTACACTCGTTCACACAGTTTTTTATTATAACTGTGTAACGCCTACATATACATGCCACCATTGACAGGAATAACAGCACCTGTGATATAGCTGGCCTCATCGCTGGCTAAGAAATGTACGGCTGCTGCAATGTCTTCTGGCTGGCCAAGACGGCTGATAGGAACAGCATCTAGCATAGAGTTCAATAGGCGCTCATCAAGCTCATCTGTCATATCCGTTTCGATCAAACCTGGTGCGACGCAATTGATAGTCACTTGGCGTGAACCGATTTCACGTGCAAGCGTACGGCTGAACCCTTCTACACCGGCTTTGGTCGCAGCATAGTTAGATTGACCTGCGTTACCCATTTGAGCGACGACGGAGGTTATATTGATAATGCGACCACGACGTGCTTTCATCATGCCACGTACTGCACGCTTACTCATGCGGTATACTGATGTCAAATTGGTATCGATGACGTTTTCCCAGTCTTCATCTTTCATACGCATCAATAGACCATCTTGGGTGATACCTGCGTTGTTGACGAGTACCTGTACCGCACCATAGACACTTTCGATTTCTTCGAACAGTTTATCAATTTGGGCAGTATCACGTACATCTAACACACGACCGATACCGCCAGTATCGTGAAGATAATCATCAATCAGCTCAGCACCTTTCTCTGTAGTGGCTGTGCCAATGACGAAATGTCCTTCTTTCGCAAAGCGTTTAGCAACTGCCTTTCCAATACCGCGGCTAGCACCAGTCACTAATGTAATCGTACGGCTCATAATAACACCTCTAATAATTTTTCTAGACGGGCAGGCTTGTCAGTCGGATAGCTTGCGATCGGCTGTGCTTGACGCTTCGCCAAATTGCTGAGGACATTACCACTGCCACACTCGATTAATATATTAATTTGTTTGTCAGCCAACTCTTGCATGGTTTTTGACCACAATACAGGTTCACTTAGCTGTTCAGTTAAGGCTTGCTTGACGCCCGCTGCACTGGTCTCAACACGCGCATGGCGATTTTGAATCACAGGGATAGTAGCCTGATCAAATTTGATCTCTGCTAATATCTCAGCTAAGGCATTACTTGCAGGTTCCATCAGTGCGCAATGAGATGGCACACTTACCTTTAGGGGCACAGATTTTTTGCCAGTATTTTTTACTTTGTCGATAACAGCGTTGACGCCCGCAGCATTACCCGAAATAACCACTTGCCCTGGACTATTAAAATTAGCAGCACCAACTACAGCAGCTTCAACATGTTCTGTTGCTTGTTCACATAGGTTTTCGACTCTATTGTCTTCAAGTCCTAATACGGCAGCCATAGCAGTATCAACCCCTACAACAGCCTCTTGCATCAACTGGCCACGCTTATATACCAAGGTCACGGCATCACCAAGCGATATCACATTGGCAGCACATAACGCGCTATATTCGCCAAGAGAATGACCCGCTAAATAACAAGGCGTTTCTTTTAGTTGTTGTTGCAAGACACGCCAAATAGCAATGCTAGCTGTCAATAGCGCTGGCTGAGTGTATTGAGTTTGATTAAGTTTATCTTCATCTTGACAGATTGCCCACAAATCCTCACCAAGCGCCTCACTCGCTTCGGTAAACGTATCACGTATCTCTGGGTAAGTTTCAGCAAGCTCACTTGTCATTGCGACGGCTTGAGATCCTTGACCAGGAAAAATAACCGCGATACGAGCGGGTTGCTTTTTTACCATATCGGGTACAGAAGCCATAACCAATATTCCTTATCTGATTAGAATATCCCTAAAAACAATGGGGTTTATTATATTATTAGATGTTATACAAAGCCGCTACTTCGACTACCTGTCTACGACAACGGATTGTCAGTAAACTATACACTGACGCAAGCCATTATCATAGCGGATGCGTATCAAGCGATGATAGTGAAGCGCTGTGCGAACCAAAAGACTAATGACATTATCATGCTCTATTATCTACTAGGAACAGAAGCTCGTTTAGGTAATGATTAGAGTCATAAATAACAAAAAGCCAAGTTATCCAGCCACATAATATATGATAGCGAAATAACTTGGCTTTTTTAGCTCGAAGCTTATTGACTAATAATAATCAGGCAAAACAATGACAGTCACCAGTACTATCACTGCTTTGCTCGAATTATCATAGAGTCAATGTCTTAGGCGTCTTGACTTACTTTAAATAGCTGACGGCCACGATAGAAACCATCTTTAGTCATGTGATGACGACGATGTTTTTCACCAGTAGTAGCGTCTACGCTTAGTTCAGCAATTTCCATACGGTGATGTGAACGGCGCATGTCACGACGAGAACGGCTTTTACGACTTTTTTGAACAGCCATGATATAGCTCCTATACTTAAAAGGGATAAGCTTAAAATTCAGCTTTAGTCGATACTGACAGAGGCTATATAATCATAACAACCTAAGTCTTAAGCATCATTAGTTAAATAAATTGTCACTTACATAAAGCGCTAACTATGTCTGAAATTTATGAAAAATTTACCTAGTCAGCTTCTATCAGCACGCAACAGGTTGCTCGAATGCAATAAACCGGACATTATACGCATGTTTATTGAATTAATAAAGCCCTGCCTTGCACTCTTCTGTGCAAAGCCGACAAAAGGCTCAATAAATACATCTAGCAAGTCAATTCTGTATTTATAATTTGCCTTTTAATGAAGCCAAAGCTGCAAAAGGGTTTTCGGTTTCTTCTTCTTCTGGTAGCTCGCCGAACTGCTCAACTGACATTTCACAGTCGTCATGTTTTGGCGCCATTGGTGTTTTGAGCAAAATCTCATCTTCTACCAGTTTTTTGAATGGCAATAATCGCTCAGGAGATTGCTCAGTGACGATTTCATCGAGCAACAAGTAATCTTGCTCATCATTGACCAAGCGTACTTGGCTATCGTTTTCAAGTAGCGCAATATCGTAGTCATCAGACAAGTCTATCGCAATTGGCTGTAGACAACGTTGACACGTCAACCAGACATCACCTACCAAAGTGAATGCCAGATGCAAAACATTATTGCGGCGATAAAGCGTCGCATTCAACTGAATATGTGATTGTTCATGCTCTGTACTTAGTGTAGTAGCAAGACGATCAAATAGTTTTGGATCAACCTCTCCTGACCACTCATAACCCGTGTCAGCCCACTTATCTAATGAAATGTGCTCAGGCATGCTAGTAGATACGGACGCTTTTTTATTGTCAGCGTAAGGTGCTGACGGCTTAGTTTCTGAAGTGCTTGACATGCGAGGCCTCATTCATAAAAACGGTGTATAATATTGCCTGCCATACTAACGGAAAGTATCAGGCTACGCTAGCGGTAGTATGTTAATATTTTTTGACAGAAAACCTATCTAAACCTCTATACTTGCTCCTTTTTCATTCAGATAACCTTTCTGTTTTTGGTGCCTATTTTTTAGTGTTTATTGAGTCAATATTTTATTTATGGATCTGTCTAACAACAAAACTGATTTTTCTAACTTACTTTCTTCTATTGACGTTAATGTACTTGTCGAGCGCATTACTCAGCAAAACAGCGACCTAGCAAAAACATCTACTAAGTCAGAATGTTCTGACAGTAATAAATGCTTAAAAGAATGGAAACGTCAGTGGCAAAAACTGTCTAGTATCAATCTTGAGGACAGTCGTCAAGCAGTAGAAGCGACTGATAGCGAGCGTGCAGCTACCGATTGGCTGATAAACCTTTTCAATACGTTATTCAGCGAGCAGCAGGTTATGTTGGTCCGTAGTAATAGTGAGCCTGAATACTTTCCTATTCAAGGTAATCAACCTGCCAGAATCGAATTCGCCCATGGTTTTTTTGCAAGTGCTTTGCATGAAATCCACACATCTCCTTATAGGTTGACATGCTAGAAACCTCTTATTCTAATAGTGTACATCGCTATATTATTTGTAGGCATCTAAATTAAAACTATCACTTCGGTGATTATTACAACCTATCAGAACAAATCACTTTTACCTATCCAAAAGATAATGGTCGTTCTATCAATTAGGTATCATAACAATTAAGTTTTTCAGGTATCTTTCACATCTTCAGAAGCATTCTTTCTAATATCATCCTATCTAAGCTATAAACGCGGACATGATGCGCTTCGCTACGTCTATCTATTAATGGTTACTTTTGATCAATCGTACCATCCTCTAATCCAGTAGATTTTATCTATGTCAGATAGGTAGAAGTAAAAGTAGTTTTCTGCTATTCATGTTTATCATTAACGTCTTTGCACATAGTATTGTCAGTTGCAAGATATCGAATCATATGAACACGGATATAATGATGGTAATATTAAAGCACGCGAGTGTAGATAGAAGCAGACCCAAGGATGTAATTCACCACGGTGATATTAGGTCTTAATGCTTATCTATTCACTAAGCGAATAAGCTGACTAGCTATAGCATTATTATGTTTGTGGGCAGAATAGTTATTCTTTATTTCGGAGATGGCTGGACGAGAGTTAGTGATACTGGACTAGTAATCTTACATAGGTGAAATGATTTGATAAATATGATTGAATAGCACAATTAATTATGTTTCATCTTTCGATACTGGCTGTGAAAAGCAATACTATAATAGCTTAGCAACGTCGGGCTCAAACTATAAGAGCTAATTATCTTCGAGCGCTATCTTAGTATAGTGAGCATGTAGCAAAGCTTTTACTTCCTTGCTAGTTGCAATTTTACCTTCCTCAAAGTCTTGAAAGATGTGCTGAGTATCTGGGTTAATAGGAATATTATCGACTGCGAAGCTGCCCAAAGTATCAAAGTTAATGCGGCGGCGCTTTTCTATTTCTTGTTTGCTAACGAGGATAGGACGATCATCGGTAATCGATGCTTCAAATTTAGAATCTTCCATACTAGCTCCTATCAGTAGTAATAAAATTGTTCAGCAAGTCAGATAGTCTTCTATCTAGACAATCTTTCTCTCATTGCTATGTCTTATTCGGCTGATTTAATTGTATTAGTGATTTAGACATCGGTAAATCATGATTGTTTAATATCAAGAGCTATTGTGACTGAATAATTCGTACTTCTAGCATCTCCTAGAGTTGCGTAACTTACTTGCTCTAAAGTTTTTTGGGACCTATATGGGCTGAATAGCTCATCAAGAGTATGGTGAAAACCACCATCATCTACTGCAAATACATAATCAAAAAATATTTTGGCCATTGCAGACTGAGGGTGGCTAGCATCGCGAAAAGATTTATTGTGACTCCAACTACCACTGTATATTTTATTGAATACTCTCTCTATATTACCAGAAACAGAATTTGAAGCATGTTTTCGAGTAATACCTGGTTTTTGCACGTATGCAGCAGCATTTTCCACAGACTTCCAAATGATATAATGCATGGTTGATACAGAGCATTCAGCTAAACATGATCTGAGAATACTAATTAGCTTTTCGCCAATAGGCGGTGCTAGATAGTTCAATCTTGACCTAGTAATCAGGTAGCTTAAACACTCTCCTAGCTGTAACTTTTCACACCAGTTCTTAAATTGATCATTCGCTACTAGAGCACTGGTATTTTTCTGAGATTTAGCGTTTATCAAGATTTTAGTAAGATTCTCAATACTATAAGCAAACTCAAAGATCGCTTGATAGAAATCTATCTCTAGCTCTTTTTCTTCGTTGATAGTTACGTATTCGTAGCTATTTTCAGAAGCGAGTATGAGCAGATTTCGGTTAAAAAGATGCTGTAGTATCTCTTCATCTAATTTAGAGAACGGTGATAAAGGTAATGATAAATTGTCACGTAGAGAGACTGTATTCCTTATATTATCTGCCCCTAGGCTCTCTACAGTCGCTGCGAGTAGAAGTTTATCCACATCGTTAAGCTCAGTGACTGAAGGAATACTGACCCCTGCCGTCAATCCCGTATATATAAACTTGGGAGATTTTGATTACGCAGCCTGACGATAATAATCAAACCACACCTGTCTTGGCGATTTATAGCCTAAACCCTTTTGAATCCTAGTCTGATTATAATATAACTCAATATATCCAATGATATCTCTGATAGCTGCAAACCTTGTTTTATAGTCTTGGTGATATACTAGCTCGTTCTTCAATATGCCCCAGAAGCTTTCTATGGGTGCGTTGTCAAAGCAGTTGCCTTTACCGCTCATTGAACCTGTAAACTGATGCTGCTTGATGATCTTGTGGTAAGCATGGCTACAGTACTGACTGCCTCTGTCAGAGTGAACGACTAGCCCTTTGCTTGGTTGTTTATTCTTGATGGCCATGTTCAATGCTTTGCATACTAGATCTGCGGTCATTCGCTTATTGATCGCATAGCCGACCAGCTCTTTGGTATATAAATCTTTGACTCCCGCTAAATACAACCAGCCCTCAAGCGTCCAAATATAGGTGATGTCACTGGCCCACGCTTGGTTAGGGCGACTGGCATCAAACTCTTGATCCAACACGTTTGGATAGACCAGTTTGTTGTGATTGGAGTCGGTGGTGACTTTAAAGTGTTTGTGGCGACGGCATTTGATGCTGTATTCCTCTTTGATGCTTCTGACCATGTAGGGACTGATGTTATGACCTTGCTCACTTAGATGCGCATGCAGACGCTCAACACCATAGCGCTCATGAGTTTCACTGTGAGCGGCTTTAACGAGTAGCTCACAATGGTTGCGATGTATCTGCTGCTCGCTGATATCGCGACTCAGCCAGTCGTAGTAACTTGAATGCTTAACCCTTAGCACGCGGCACATAGTGGTGATGGTAAAGAAGTGCTGGTTATCTTTGATGAAGGCGTACCTGACTAGCTGTTTTTCGCGAAGTACGCCGTCGCCTTTTTTAATATCTCTCGCTCCTCTTCGGCTACTTTAAGCTGCCGCTTGAGCTGCTTTATTTCTTGAAGAGCACTCATGAGATCAGGATCATATTGCTCTGTGCCAATCAGCTTGCCTTGATTGGCTTTGTTGTTCCAGTTCGATAAGGTTTGCATGGCGATGCCAAGCTGCTTTGCAGTCGCTGAGATATTGCCATTATTGTCTGATATCTTCTTAACGGCTTCAGCTTTAAATTCTGTGCTATAGGTTCTTATTTTCTTGACCATGATAAACTCCGATTAATATGCTTAGTTTACCAAGTTTACTTGTACGGTTTCTTCAGCATAGCTCAAAAATGCTTTATCAAATTATTATAATTGTGAGCATACTAAGAAAGATTTCTATAAAAACACATTAATAAACAACAGAAATACATGGATCAATGAGAATTTAGACTCTAGAAAAATTTATGCTTATAACCTATGTACATATTGCTTTTATTACATTTACCTTTCTTTCACTGCTGCTAATATACAACCCACACTTGATTTGAAAATATCTGATTTAAATTTGGAAAACCTTGGCTTATCAACTTTTGCTAAAAAACATAAATATCGAGCAGGTAGACAGATTGAATTTTCCGCTCCTTCTCACTTAAAACGTTATCTCATACAGTATTTGAAACTTAGAGAGTGGGTTGATAACCTTCATCTTCCTGGAGACTGTCAAGAATACTTGTTTATGCGTATTGGAGAACATCGTCAATTAAAGCGTTTTGCACGTAGCTCTGTCAGTTCTATTGACGACAATACTCCACTTTTTAAAGGGGTTAAAAGGGTTACTGCTAGAGACATTAGAAACCTATGTGCGGAATACTACATAAAACATTCTAAAGGAAATTTGTCATTAGTAGCTAGGAAGTTGAATAACTCTTTAACTACAGTAGCTAAATCTTACACTTCGATCGATATTGAGTCTCAAGCAATAGAGATGAATCATTATCACGAAAAAATGATTACCGCAGTTCTTAGGTCTAATCGAACTAATGAACAAACTATATCTATCAAGACTTCAACTAACTATGATACGGAGAAAATACCAGCAGGATCTTGTTCTAACCTATCAGATAATGATCCTGTTAAGGCATTGGGCTTTAATAATGAAGCCCCCAACCCTTCCTGTGCTACATTTGAAAGTTGTTTGTTCTGTGAATTTTTTGCAATTCATATAGATTTTGAAGATATACATAAACTATTAAGTTTGAAGGAGGCTCTACTAAAGTCTTCTATGATTCGTGATGATCCTGAATATCATCTTCTCTCTATAGAACCATCACTATTTAGAATTGACGAGATTATCAATATTCTTAAAGGAAAAGATAATAGAGTAATTGAACTCGTTGATGATGCTGAACAAAAAATAAAAATGCAAATTTATAATGAGTATTGGGATGAGCATATAAATTTTCTCACTGTAGCCTCAGAATCTAACAGAAAAAGCTTAAGTTTATGACCAAGACAATGATGCGTGAACCCCTCGTTAAAGAGATACAACCAATATCTAAAGACCTAATCGAAAACCCATCATCTGGTTTGATTGTAACGCTTTCCAAGAGTGGAGATGCTTTATCATTATTCTCTGATGATATTTGGGACTATAGTGCTACTAGCAATTCACATAGAACTATTAATTTTAGAACTAAAATTCGGAACCTATCCTCATCTATTAATACCGACGGCAAAAAATTCAAATCAGCAGTTAAGTTTTTGAAGGTATTTACTCTCAATTGGAATTGTGAGATGAATGGATGTTCTATGTCAAAATTGAATAGTGATATAGTCGCTATATCCTTCCTAATTAGTTACTGTGTAAACAATAATATTGACTTTAATAATATATTTACTGACAGTAGTGCAATCGACTTCCTAGTAACTAATAGTTCGACGGAGAAACAAATAGGTTTGCATTTAGGCAAGATACAAAGATTTATTGATACAGCATCTGTTTTAAATCAAAGTAATTTTTGGTGTAACATGCAACCTTCAAAAGAATTTTCAAGCAAACTAAGAAAGACTAGAAAATCTTTCCCTGAGACTTCTCAAAGTCTTCAAACCATGATCATTCCTTCACGTATTTATCAGAACCTGCTAAAAGATACCATTGAAAGTTTGCAGGTTTTTAATAAGCACGCTGAGCAGATCTCATATGTTTTTTCTGCACGTACTAAAGTAAGAGATGAAGCATTAAGATTAGATCAGAGTGTACCTATGAGTAAGCTTACTAAATCACAAAAAAGCTTAATCAGATTTTATTGGCAAACTGCTTTGAAGACAGATACAAAGCTAACTAAGATTTTAGCAGAATTAACAGATTTAAACATCATCAAGAATGCTAATTGGTTAAGTTTAACAATCAGCTTAGGTCAAATACAGATGAAAAGCGCTTTTGTTATAGCTGCGTTTACAGGTATGCGTAAAAATGAATTACTATCTATCCCTTTCAACGGGCTAAGACATATTCATTCCGATACTGGGAATATACCTGTAGTATGGTCAACTACAACAAAATTGGAAAGTAATGGAGTACCAAGATTTACAAAATGGGTAACAGGTTCAATTGTTGAAGATGACCCCTGCCGTCAATCCCGTATATATAAACTTGGGAGATTTTGATTACGCAGCCTGACGATAATAATCAAACCACACCTGTCTTGGCGATTTATAGCCTAAACCCTTTTGAATCCTAGTCTGATTATAATATAACTCAATATATCCAATGATATCTCTGATAGCTGCAAACCTTGTTTTATAGTCTTGGTGATATACTAGCTCGTTCTTCAATATGCCCCAGAAGCTTTCTATGGGTGCGTTGTCAAAGCAGTTGCCTTTACCGCTCATTGAACCTGTAAACTGATGCTGCTTGATGATCTTGTGGTAAGCATGGCTACAGTACTGACTGCCTCTGTCAGAGTGAACGACTAGCCCTTTGCTTGGTTGTTTATTCTTGATGGCCATGTTCAATGCTTTGCATACTAGATCTGCGGTCATTCGCTTATTGATCGCATAGCCGACCAGCTCTTTGGTATATAAATCTTTGACTCCCGCTAAATACAACCAGCCCTCAAGCGTCCAAATATAGGTGATGTCACTGGCCCACGCTTGGTTAGGGCGACTGGCATCAAACTCTTGATCCAACACGTTTGGATAGACCAGTTTGTTGTGATTGGAGTCGGTGGTGACTTTAAAGTGTTTGTGGCGACGGCATTTGATGCTGTATTCCTCTTTGATGCTTCTGACCATGTAGGGACTGATGTTATGACCTTGCTCACTTAGATGCGCATGCAGACGCTCAACACCATAGCGCTCATGAGTTTCACTGTGAGCGGCTTTAACGAGTAGCTCACAATGGTTGCGATGTATCTGCTGCTCGCTGATATCGCGACTCAGCCAGTCGTAGTAACTTGAATGCTTAACCCTTAGCACGCGGCACATAGTGGTGATGGTAAAGAAGTGCTGGTTATCTTTGATGAAGGCGTACCTGACTAGCTGTTTTTCGCGAAGTACGCCGTCGCCTTTTTTAATATCTCTCGCTCCTCTTCGGCTACTTTAAGCTGCCGCTTGAGCTGCTTTATTTCTTGAAGAGCACTCATGAGATCAGGATCATATTGCTCTGTGCCAATCAGCTTGCCTTGATTGGCTTTGTTGTTCCAGTTCGATAAGGTTTGCATGGCGATGCCAAGCTGCTTTGCAGTCGCTGAGATATTGCCATTATTGTCTGATATCTTCTTAACGGCTTCAGCTTTAAATTCTGTGCTATAGGTTCTTATTTTCTTGACCATGATAAACTCCGATTAATATGCTTAGTTTACCAAGTTTACTTGTACGGTTTCTTCAGCATAGCTCAAGAAGCTTTTGAAGCAGCTAAATTTATCACTCAAGGAGCTTTGAACTGGTCTGCTAATAAGAGTCAGGTGGCAGAAGATGAGAGTAAGTTACCGTTGTTTTTTTCAATTGAAAATGGGAAATCTGGAAAGCCTCATCCGCATTTTGATTATGCAACAACTGCCTTAAATAGCAACCTCATTCAAAAAATAATGTCATCAGAGCACTTATTAATTTCAGAACAAGACTTAAAGGAAGTCAGTCAATTTTTATACGGCGATGAAATATCTAATAATATTAAATTAGGTAAGCCTTGGCCTTTAGGCTTTCATCAGTTTAGACGCTCCTTAGCCGTGTATGCTGCTTCTAGTGGTTATGTTTCATATCCTACTCTTAAATCCCAGCTAAAACATATAAGCATGATGATGACAGTCTATTACACGGACTCAAACTCTAGAGCGATAAATATTTTAGGCAACGGCCCTGAAGTCAAAGCTATGCAAAAGGAATGGCAGGAGGCCCAAGCAAGAGTAGAGTCAGATAATTTGCATGAATTGTTAGATAGCAGGGTGACACTAACTGGTGCAGCTGGTAAAAATCTACAAAAAAGAAAAGTAGAGAATAAGCTTCCTAAGTTCTTAGATAATAGAAATAGTACTAAGAAAGCAGTCAAAAATGGCAAAATTCGTTATCGATCTACTTTAGTTGGCGGATGTATGTCTATTAAACCTTGTGATAAAGGTGCTGGTGTATTGGCATCTGCTTGTATTAGCTGTGAAAATGCGGTGTTTTCACCAGAATCCAAAAGTATTTTGCTACAAACTAAAGATTTTTATAAGTCTCAACTCACTTTAGATATTCCAAAGCGTGTTCATCATGAATACGAAGTGAGTATTAAAAAAATAGACAGTCTTCTTTCAGTATTAGAAGTAAATCAAGAGAAATAACATGAAAACTAGCCAGGCAGAACAGGCTTATTGGGATGCTTTGAATCGTCTACAAGATGGTACAGCCAAAATTGTCAATACAAAGTCATCACGGTTTAAGTTTACTAGAGACGCTGTAGGTAGAGAGGCAGGTAAAGGAAAAGGGTATGTCCGTAATGAGAGATATCCAGAACTTTGCGAAGCAATAACAAAAGCGGAAGAAGAACGCAAAAATCGTGCTCAAGAAAAACCTAATACTTCTACTAAGTTAAAACATGAAAAAGAGCTCAAAATCAAAGCTAATTTGAAATACGACATGATAAAAGAAGAATATGACATTATAATGCAAGATTATCTTAACATTCTAAGACAGAATTTTGAACTTCAAAGAGAGTTAGCAGATTCTCCACATATAAGATTAGTGAAAAGATCTAATAAATAGCTTAATCTTGTTCCTGTTTAGCTCAAATACAATCTATGAATAAAGCCTCTCTAAAGCTTTATTTCTCATATTACGGCTATTAAGATGCCTTAAAAGTATTCCTATGAATGACGATCATTTGTGTAACAAACTAAAAATTTTATTTGAACATCTTTTTCCTACTCTAACCATAATTGGTGGAGTAGATGAACCCTACTATGAAGCGCCAAAAGCAGATACAAATGCGAAGATCTTTTTTAAAGAAAACTACCCAAGAAGCCTATTACATGAAATTGCTCATTACTGTTTGGCAGGGCAAAAACGACGCAAATTAGATGACTATGGTTACTGGTATACTGAATGTGGTAGAACAAGTGAAGAGCAAGAGCTATTTCAATTGGTTGAAGCAAGACCTCAAGGCTTAGAAAAGGCTATGTGTGAAGCTATAGGTATACATTTTTCACCTAGCTTTGATGATTTTTCAGGTCGACCGATATCAGAGGTGTTTCTAAAAAACTTAGAAGTTAATTATCAAGAGATGATTACGAATCCTCCTCCTACGGCTAGAATAGCTTTAGAAACATTAATGCATACAGATTTTTCTACGTTAAGGGATAATTAGTTTATTAACTACATATTGCAAATTCATACTTACTTAATTTTAAAATTTCAAAGCAGTCATGTGAAGTATATTCATCAGGCTACTATTCAGCCGATGATAACTATAGTAAATATTCTAGCCTTCCCAATTTTATTGAAAAAACAAAGAATATCTACTAAGAGAAGAACCAACAAAAAGTCCCGATCTATTCATCAAAAATAAAATATTGATATGTCTCGATTGTATATACACGGCTAATATAAGCTTCTTAGTGCTTTGAAAAGTGATAATTCCAATGACTCACTTAATGTACAATATCTCCTTTTATGAGGAATATTGTACATTTTTTTATCAAGAAGCTGATTTTACATCATTACAATTACTTCTTTATCAATCAATAACTTAGTAATGTACATTTATAGTTAAGAGTTTACTAGAAATCAGTCATTGGTGTGTGGCTGGTGAGGCTCGTAGGCGACTACCTGATTTTGGCTACTGGTATGCCCCAGACGGTCGAACAGCAGCTCAGCAGCAAGCATTTGAGCGTGTAGAAATCAAGCCGCAAGCACTAGAGTGTCTATTTACTCTCGCATGTGGGCGACATTTTCAAGTCTCACAAGATAACTTGTTTGCTGACTTTGACACTAGCGAGAGTGCATTTGCTAATGACGTCTATCAACAAGTAGAAACCTATCTTGAAAATCCAAAAATTTTACCACGTGATGCTAAAACATTACTCAGCACCCTACTCCGTGCTTGCCAAGATAAATAATATCAAACGCCAATAAGGCTTTTATTTGAGCTACTCATTTTTTTGGTGTTAACGATTTTCTACGATTGGTAACGCCTTACCACTAAAGCTCTATTGGCTTTGAGCTATACTGATAATTGAAATAGCATTTTTGAATAGATTGCATTAGCAACATACGAAGTAGTGTTCAGCGACACTACTTCTGATTAAATTAGCTTTAACCAGCTGACAAATTATTTGTATTAATAAAAAAACCAATAACTATAAAATAAGGAATTATTATGGAAGTACTCTATATTCATCCAGAAAATCCGCAGCCACGTCTCATCGAACAAGCTGCCAATATGCTACGCAAGGATCAACTGATCATTTATCCAACAGATACCAGTTATGCTTTTGGTTGTCGGTTGGGCGCAAAGGACGCCTTGACTAAGCTAAAGCAAATTCGCGAGCTTGATGACAAGCATCAATTTACTTTGTTATGCCGTGATCTTAGTGAGATTGCCAATTACGCTACAGTCGACAATGTACAATTTAAACAGCTTAAAGCGCATACGCCAGCGCCAATTACTTTTATTCTCAATGCTACAAAAGATGTGCCTAAGAAACTCGCCCACGCAAAAAAGAAAACGATTGGTATTCGTGTGCCTAGCAATCCTATTGCCCAGGCGCTATTAGAAGCGATGGATGAACCTATTTTGACCAGTTCTTTGATTCTTCCTGATAGAGACGATATTTTAGATGATCCGTTTGAAATTGAAGACTTGTTAGGTAATCAAATAGACGGTCTTATCAATGCAGGCATAAAGACAACCAAACTTACCACCATTGTAGACATGACCAATAGTCAGCCTGAAGTGATCAGACAAGGTGCTGCTGACGTTGATTCGTTATTACTATGAACGGATAATAAATAATTAAATTTCAAACAAAAAAAAGCTCCAATTCAATTGGAGCTTTTTTTTGAAATATATCTACGGTGCAAAATTAGTCGCGATCAACCAATTCTACATAAGCCATTGGCGCGTTGTCACCATCACGGTAACCACACTTTACGATACGCAAATAACCACCTGGACGCGTCTGGTAACGAGGACCTAACGTGCCAAATAATTTGCCTACCATAGCTTTGCTACGCATACGGCTGAATGCTAAACGACGGTTAGCAACGCTGTCTTCTTTAGCCATAGTGATCAATGGCTCGGCAACGCGACGTAGTTCTTTAGCTTTTGGTAAAGTTGTTTTGATCAGTTCATGCTCAAATAATGAGTTGGTCATGTTCTGAAACATTGCCTTACGATGACTGCCGGTACGACCCAGCTTGACTCCACTCTTACGATGGCGCATAGTCAAAAATCCTTAAAGTTTAACGGCTACGATAAGAAAAGCGATCATCAACACGTAAATCAGCTGGTGGCCAGTTATCTAGGCGCATACCGAGCTCTAAATCTTTAGACGCTAATACGTCTTTGATTTCTGTTAATGATTTCTTACCAAGATTTGGGGTTTTTAGAAGTTCAGTCTCTGAACGCTGTACCAAATCACCGATATAGTAAATGTTTTCAGCTTTCAAGCAGTTGGCTGAGCGAACCGTTAGTTCAAGATCGTCCACAGGGCGTAATAGCACCGGATCAACCTCTTCTTTTTCTTTCACAGGCTCAGGCGCTTCTTCAGCTTCTAGGTCAACAAAGATAGAAATCTGTTGCTGTAAAATAGTTGCTGCTTTACGAATTGCTTCTTCTGGATCTATAGTGCCATTAGTTTCAAGCTCAACGATAAGACGATCAAGATCAGTACGCTGCTCAACGCGAGCGTTCTCAACCTGATAAGCAACACGAAGCACAGGACTAAAACTTGCATCAAGTTTCAAACGTCCAATTGCTCTAGTATCACCATCTTCACGGCGCTGGTTTGCTGGCTCATATCCACGACCCATCACTACACGCAAACGCATCTTAAGATGACCACGTTCGCTCAATGTACCCAAGACCAATTCTGGATTGATGATGTCAACATTGTGCGGTAACGCGATGTCTGCAGCAGTAATAGTGCCTGGACCTTGTTTATCCAAGGTCAAAAATACTTCATTTTGGTCATGAAGCGTAATTGCCAAACCTTTTAAGTTCAAAAGCAAGTCAAGTACATCTTCTTGTAGCCCTTCAAGCGTAGAGTATTCATGGTCAACACCATCAATCTCAGCTTCAATGACTGCAGCACCAGGTAATGAAGATAACAAGATGCGACGCAGAGCATTACCTAGGGTATGCCCAAAGCCGCGTTCTAACGGTTCGAGCGTGACTTTCGCAATCGTTTCATTAACCGTATCCACATTAATGGCATTCGGCGTTAGAAACTCAGTTGCATTTAGCATCATGATGTCACCTCGATTTATTAAACTGGTTTAATTAACGTTGAGTGCTCAATGTTATTTTCATAACATTGAGCATTACGTTATTACTTAGAGTATAGCTCAACGATCAAGCTTTCGTTGATTTCAGCAGGTAGATCAATACGATCAGGCGCTTTTTTGAACGTGCCCTGTAATTTGCTGTGATCAACATCAAGCCATTCTGGAATGCCACGTTGTGACGCTAGTTCAATAGCGTTTTTAATACGTAGCTGTTCGCGAGACTTCTCTTGGATAGCGATGACATCACCATCTTGAAGCTGAATTGATGGAATGTTCACACGAACAAACTCATCACGGCCAGCTTTCTTTACCATTACGGTACGATGGCTAACTAGTTGACGTGCTTCAGCGCGAGTTGAGCCAAAGCCCATGCGATATACAACGTTATCTAGACGGCTCTCAAGCATAGCTAAAAGGTTTTCACCAGTAGCACCGCGCTTACGAGCAGCTTCTTTGTAGTAGTTAGCGAACTGACGCTCTAGTACACCGTAAATACGCTTAACTTTCTGCTTTTCGCGCAGCTGTAGAGCATATTCTGAGGTCTTGTTACGGCTTACACCGTGCTGACCTGGTGGACGACCAGCTTTTTTCGTTTTTACGTCATATGGTTTAACGCCAGACTTAAGACCTAAGTCTGTACCTTCGCGACGTGATAATTTCAGTTTTGGTCCAATATAGCGGGCCATTGTTATGTCTCCTATAAGCTTTTGGGATAAAAAGCTTCGTCTTTAATATTAGACGCGGCGCTTTTTCGGCGCACGGCAACCATTGTGTGGGATTGGGGTTACATCAGAGATGCTGTTAACTTTATAACCCAATGCACCTAGTGCTCTTACCGCAGACTCACGACCCGGTCCTGGTCCTTTGACCAAAACGTCGATATTCTTAACACCGTATTCTTGAGCCGCTTTACCAGCGACTTCAGCTGCAACCTGAGCTGCAAATGGTGTAGATTTACGTGAACCACGGAAGCCTTGTCCACCTGAAGTGGCCCAAGCCAATGCATTACCTTGACGATCGGTAATCGTAACAATGGTGTTATTAAAAGACGCATGGATATGGGCAATGCCCTCCGATACTGAACGACGAGTCACCTTTTTGCGACTGCGAGTGTCTTTTGCCATCTTTTAGCTTCCTAAGTTAATTATCTTTTGAGAGGGCGTGTCGGACCCTTACGAGTACGAGCGTTGTTCTTGGTGTTCTGACCTCTAACTGGTAGGTTACGACGATGGCGGATGCCACGGTAACAACCAAGATCAACTAAACGCTTGATATTCATTGAAACTTCACGACGAAGGTCACCTTCAGTCATGTAGTTTGCAACTTGTGCACGGATAGCATCTAACTGTGTATCATCTAACTGGCTAACTTTAGTAGTAGGGGCAATGCCAACTGCTTCTAAGATTTTCTGAGCAGTGGTACGACCTACACCAAAGATGTAAGTTAGTGAAATAACAGCATGCTTATTATCCGGAATGTTTACGCCGGCAATACGAGCCATTGATTTCTCTCCATTAAAGAAAAATAAGCGTTATTTATCAATAAGGCATTATTTTTCAGAATTGTTGCTGTTGATACTACACACTCTATAATAACTTTTGATACTAGGATTTAGTAAATTCTGTACCTAAAAACCATTATAAAACATTCTGTATAAACACGGCAAGTGGCGGATGATATCCCATCCGCCGTTATTTTTCAAGTATTAATTTATATAGTAATAAAAGTTTAAAACTTTATGATACTAGATATTAACCTTGACGTTGCTTGTGGCGCGGTTCTGCCGTACAAATGATATGTACACGGCCTTTACGGCGCACAACTTTACAGCTACCACAAATCTTCTTAACTGATGCTTGAACTTTCATAGCATGCTCCTTGAAATATCGTACCGCTCATTAAGGTTGAGTGGGCGATTGAATTAACGTCTGATCATGATATTGATGGGTCATCAAATGCGCTTGAATCTGCGAGATGAAGTCCATTACCACAACCACCATAATCAGTAGCGACGTACCACCAAGTTGAAACGGTACACCAAACGATGACTGGACGACCATTGGCATTAAACAAATAACCGTCATATACATCGCGCCAATAAAGGTCAGTCGGTTTAATACATGATCGAGGTAACGCTGAGTTTGTTGTCCTGGGCGAATACCTGGGATATAAGCACCACTACGTTTAAGGTTTTCTGCTACTTCACGAGGACTAAATACTAATGCCGTATAAAAATAACAGAAGAAAATAATCATTGCACCGAACAATACTAAATACAGCGGCTGTCCTGGAGACAACACCAATGCCATATTTTGCAGTATTTTTTGTACAAAGGTAGGGTCAGTTGATTGACCTACCCACTGCCCTAAACTTGCAGGGAACAACAATAAAGAGCTTGCAAAAATAGCTGGGATAACCCCTGCCATATTAAGCTTCAACGGCAAATGTGACTGCTGCTGAGCGTAAATTTTACGGCCTTGCTGTTGTTTCTGAGCATAGTTAACAGGGACACGGCGCTGAGCACGTTCAATATAAACAATACCTGCAGTTACCGCGATTCCCAGTAGTACAAAAATAAATAGTACAATCAAGTTCATTTGACCTTGATTGACCTGTTCGATAGATTGCGAAATCATACCTGGTGTACCAGCCACAATACTCGCAAAAATGAGCATTGAAATACCGTTACCAACGCCACGTTCTGTAATCTGCTCACCGAGCCACATCAAGAACATTGCGCCCGCTACTAATGAAGTAACGGCTGGAATATAAAAGGTCAAACCAGATGATAAAGTAAGGTTTTGGCTGATCAAACCAGCACACATTCCTAATGACTGTACTAGTGCTAAAGCAAGCGTTCCCTGACGGGTGTACTTGTTTAGCTTACGTCGTCCTGCTTCACCCTCTTTTTTGAGAGCCTCAAGCGATGGCAATACTGCAGACATCATCTGTACAATAATCGATGCTGAGATATATGGCATAATGCCAAGTGCCATGATAGACATACGCTCTAGCGCACCACCTGAGAACATATTGAACATGCTCAAAATGGTGTTTTCGTTGCGCGAAAACAGATCAGCCAAGTTGACCGGGTTAATACCCGGCACTGGAATATGTGACCCTAAACGATAAACAATCAATGCGCCGATTAAGAATAATAAACGCGACCATAACTCATCATACTTGCGTATAAATGCGAATGGATTAAGCGGTATACCAGTCGATGACATTGATTGTTTTGACACGTTACTACTCCTCGATGCTACCACCAGCAGCTTCGATCGCTTGCTTAGCACCTTTAGTCACTTTGATACCTTTAAAGGTATAAGCTTTGGTGACTTCGCCTGATAGCATAACACGGGCACGCTTCATGTCGTGACGGACAAGGTTAGCAGCTTTAAGTGTCTCAAGGCTAACCACATCGCCATCAATTTTATTCAGTTCAGAAAGACGTACTTCAGCAGTCTTCATAGCCAGTTTACTGGTAAAACCAAATTTTGGTAGACGACGATATAAAGGCATTTGGCCACCTTCAAATCCTGAGCGAACGCTAGAACCTGAACGAGACTTCTGACCTTTTACACCACGACCACCAGTCTTACCAAGACCTGAACCGATACCACGACCACGACGTTGGGCAGTTTTCTTTGCGCCAACACCTGGTGATAATTCATTTAATCTAAGACCCATTACGCTTCCTCCACTTTTACCATGTAGTTAACGCGATTAACCATACCACGTGTTGAAGGAGTATCTTCTACTACAACAGTGTGATTAATGCGGCGTAAACCCAATCCTTTCAAGCTCGCTTTGTGGCTCTTTAGGCGATGGGCACCCGATTTAAATTGAGTGACTTTCATTTTTTTCATCGTAACTCACCTAGTCTAAGTTAACCCAAGATTTCGTCTACAGATTTACCACGTTTAGCTGCCATCTTCTCTGGAGTTGACATATCACGTAAACCGTTAAACGTTGCGCGAACAACATTAGCAGTATTGGTAGAACCATAACATTTAGTCAAAACATCTTTGACACCAGCAACTTCTAATACAGCACGCATTGCGCCACCGGCGATTACGCCAGTACCTTCAGATGCAGGTTGCATATAGACTTTACTAGCACCATGACGTGCTTTGATCGGATGATACAAAGTTGCATCATTTAATTCAACAGTGATCATATTGCGTTTAGCAGCTTCTAGTGCTTTTTGGATAGCAGCTGGCACTTCACGTGCTTTACCACGACCAAAACCAACGCGGCCATTACCATCACCCACTACAGTCAATGCAGTGAAAGAGAAAATACGACCACCTTTAACAACTTTTGCAACGCGATCAACGGTAACTAAGCGTTCTACTAGACCGTCAGTCTGTTCATTTTTATCATTTTTATCATTTCTAGCCATGATTAAAACTCCAATCCGTTTTCGCGAGCAGCTTCTGCTAAAGCTTTAACTCGACCATGATATTTAAAACCACTACGGTCAAAGGCAACTTTAGTAATGCCAGCTGCTTTTGCGCGTTCTGCGATCATTTGGCCTACAGACGTTGCTGAATCAGCATTACCAGTCGCGCCTGAACGCAAGCTGTTGTCTAAGGTAGATGCCTGAGCAATCACTTCACCACCATTTGGAGAGATAATCTGGGCATAAATATGTTTTGACGTGCGGTTAACCGTTAAGCGATGAACGCCCAAGAAACGGATATGTGCGCGTGTTTTCTTAGCTCGACGCAGACGAGCTGCTTTTTTATCAAACATTTCAACTCACCTTATTTTTTCTTAGCTTCTTTGCGAATCACATGCTCGTCACTATAACGAATACCTTTACCTTTATAAGGCTCAGGTGGGCGGAAACCACGGATATTAGCCGCTGCTTGACCAAGCTGCTGTTTGTTGTTTGATTTCAAAACAATTTCAGTTTGCGTTGGGGTTTCAGCTGACACACCTTCAGGTAACGTGTACTCTACTGGATGAGAGTAACCAACGTTAAGGGTTACTTTGTTACCAGCAACTTGAGCACGATAACCAACACCAATTAATTGAAGACGTCTTTCAAAGCCTTCGTTCACGCCTTTAACATAGTTGTTAATAAGAGCGCGCATGGTGCCAGTGTGCATCATAGCTTCTTTTGAATCGACTGTAGGTGAGAAAATGATAGCATCATCTTCCTGTTTCAGCTCGACCAATTCATGCAGGTGTAAAGACATAGTACCGTTCTTGCCTTTAACTTCGACCTGCCGATCGTTCAAAGTAACGCTTACGCCGTTAGGCAGCGTCACTGGGGCTTTAGCCACACGAGACATAGGAATATTCCTTAAAAAATTTAACTTCTTTATATTAGCGAAAAAACTAACAGGCTAAAAAGCGTGTTAGTTTAGCATAGTTGACTATGTTAGACACCTATCAATTTGAAATAATTTAATATTACTCCATCAATAGAGGCCTAACAATCATCAAGTAAACTTCATCGTCGTATAGCTTACGCTACAAATGCGACGATTTCACCACCGATACCAGCAGCGCGTGCAGCACGATCGCTCATGATACCTTGGCTAGTAGATACGATAGCAACACCCATACCTTGCTTAACAGTAGGGATTTCATCTTTGCCGCGGAACTGGCGTAGACCAGGACGGCTATAACGTTGAATCGTTTCGATGACAGCACGGCCTTCGAAGTATTTCAATTCAATAGTAAGGGTCGCTTTGTTGTTTTCTTCTTCAGCAACAACAGCGCTAGCCACATAACCTTCGCTAACTAGCAAATCAGCAATTGATTTACGTAATTTAGAGCTCGGCATTGCTACCGATACTTTGTTAGCCATTTGTGCGTTACGGATACGGGTTAGCATATCCCCAACGGTATCTTGCATACTCATATAGTTACTCCTTACCAGCTTGCTTTACGAACACCAGGCACATCGCCTTGCATGACACGCTCACGCAGCATATTGCGTGATAAGCCAAACTTGCGGAAGTAACCGTGAGGACGACCGGTGATAGCACAACGATTACGCAGACGTACTGGTGATGAATTACGTGGAAGAGCTTGTAGCTCTAACATCGCTTCCATACGAGCTTCGTCACTTGCAGTCATATCACTGATAGTTTCTTTTAGCTTGATACGCTTTTCAGCATACTTAGCAACCATTTTTTCGCGCTTTAATTCGCGGTTAATCATGCTCTTCTTTGCCATAACGTCTTTACCTTATTTAAATGGGAAGCCGAATGCTTTAAGCAACGCACGACCTTCTTCATCAGATTGAGCTGACGTGGTGATAGTCACATCCATACCACGGATACGATCAATCTTGTCAAAATCTACTTCTGGGAATACGATCTGTTCTTTGATACCCAATGAGTAGTTACCACGTCCGTCAAAGGCTTTAGGTGAAAAACCGCGGAAATCACGAATACGAGGAATTGCAATGGCAACGAGACGATCTAAAAATTCGTACATTTGCTCACCGCGTAGCGTTACTTTACAACCAATTGGCCATTCTTCACGAATCTTAAAGCCAGCGACTGATTTACGCGCTTTAGTGACAACAGGCTTTTGACCAGCGATAGCGGTCATATCAGCTACAGCACCTTCAAGCAATTTCTTGTCTTGAGACGCGCCGCCCACACCCATATTAAGTGTGATTTTAGTGATTTTCGGCACTTGCATCACATTACCCAAACCAAGTTCTTCTTTGATTTGTTGCTTTAGTTCATCGTTATATAAAGATTTTAATCTTGCCATTACCATTACACCCTTAGTGTCTTACGCAGTCGCCACTACTTCACCGTTTGAACGATAGACGCGTTGTTTCTTGCCATCTTCGCCAAACTGATAAGTAATACGGTCTGCTTTTTGGGTTTGCGCATTTAAGATTGCGACATTTGAAATATGCAGAAAAGCTTCTTGCTTAAGAATGCCACCTTCAACGCCAGTTGCCTGATTTGGCTTCTGGTGTTTAGTAACAATATTAATGCCTTCAACTTTAATACGATCATTTTTTACAGCTTGTACAGTACCTTGCTTGCCTTTGTCTTTCCCAGCAATCACGATAACTGTATCGCCTTTACGTAATTTTGACATGGATTACCTCACAATACTTCTGGTGCTAGTGATACAATTTTCATAAACTGATCACCACGTAGTTCACGAGTTACCGGTCCAAAAATACGAGTTGCAATCGGCGCTTTGTTTTGGTTCAACAATACCGCAGCATTGTCATCAAAACGTAACACAGAACCATCAGGACGACGAACGCCTTTTTTGGTACGTACAACTACTGCATTCATCACGTCGCCTTTTTTGACACGACCGCGAGGAATGGCTTCTTTAACCGTTACTTTAATAATGTCGCCAACTGATGCATAACGACGATGAGAACCACCCAGTACTTTAATGCACTGAACTCGCCTTGCACCGCTATTGTCTGCAACTTCCAGCATTGACTCAACCTGAATCATAGCGTTACTCCACACGTATGAGCAATAAAAACCAGTTGCTGCCGCTAGCACAGAATGAGTAGACGGCATTTTAATATAAATAGCCGCAATTTACTCTTCATGTGAGTGATATACGCTCGGCGCAATCAGCATCCTTAAAAAGGCGGCTATTTTAACAGCTTCTGGCTTTTAATGCAATTTACTTAGATTTTTTCTACTTTTTCAACCACATCAACTAAAGTCCAAGACTTAGTTTTTGAGATTGGACGCGTTTCTTTGATACGGACAAGGTCACCTTGTTGGCAAACGTTGTTCTCATCATGTGCTTTGATTTTAGTAGAACGACGAAGCTGCTTGCCATACAAAGGATGACGAACCAGACGCTCAATCAAAACTGTGATGGACTTGTCCATCTTATCGCTGACAACTCGTCCTGTCACTACGCTAGCATTGGTAGCTGTTTGATTGTTATCGCTCATGAGTCGCCTCGTTGTTTCTCGTTAATCAAAGTCTGAAGCTGGGCAATCGTACGACGATTGTCTCTAACTTCATGGGTATTACCCAACTGACCAGTTGCTTTAGCCATACGAATACGGAAAGCATCAAGTTGCTTCTCATCAAGTAACTGGGTCAGTTCTTCTAATGATTTATCACGTAATTCACTGATCTTCATTACATTATCGTCCGCTTAACAATGGTAGTTTTAAAGGGCAGTTTTGCTGCAGCAAGCGTTAAAGCATCGCGAGCAAGCTCTTCAGATACCCCTTCAATTTCATATAGCACTTTACCAGGCTTGATTTCGCATACCCAATATTCAACTGGACCTTTACCTTTACCCATACGTACTTCTAATGGTTTATTGGTAATTGGCTTGTCTGGGAATACACGAATCCAAATCTTACCGCCACGCTTAATTTTACGAGTGATGGTACGACGTGCTGCTTCAATTTGACGAGCTGTCATACGACCACGCGTCAATGATTTTAGACCAATTTGTCCGAATGCAACGGTGCTTCCACGATGAGCTAGCCCAGTGTTACGACCTTTGTGCATTTTACGAAACTTGGTACGTTTTGGCTGTAACATAGTTTAACCTCTGTCTGAGTTTCGACGGTTTCCACGACCACGGCGTTTTGGCGCACGAGTCTGCTCTTCTTTGACGGGATTGTAAACACTGTTCATACCGTCAAGGATTTCGCCACGGAAAATCCAAACTTTAACACCGATGGTGCCGTAAGTTGTCTCTGCACGAATTGACGAGTAGTCAATATCAGCACGAAGTGTATGCAATGGCACACGGCCTTCACGATACCATTCGCTACGAGCAATCTCAGCACCGCCAAGACGACCAGACAGCTCAACTTTGATGCCTTTAGCACCAGAACGCATACTGTTCTGTACAGCGCGTTTCATCGCACGGCGGAACATAACACGACGCTCAAGCTGGCTACCGATACCGTCTGCTACCAAACGTGCATCAAGATCAGGTGACGTGATTTCTTCAATGTTGACCTGAGCAGGTACGCCCATAATTTTGGTCAATTCTTTTTGAAGTCTTTCGATATCTTCGCCTTTCTTACCGATAACGATACCAGGGCGCGCAGTGGCGATGGTAATCTTAGCAGCGCCAGTAGGACGCTCGATCATGATGTTGCTGATCATTGCGTTATCTAGCTTCTTGCGTAGATATTCACGAACTTGAATATCGTTGATTAGGTATTCTGAGTATTGTTTAGGGTTAGCATACCAGTTTGCGTTATGCTTTTTTACAACACCAAGACGAATTCCGATTGGATGTACTTTTTGACCCATAACTTATTCTCCTACCTTTATAGTGATGTGACAAGTACGCTTGCTGATACGATCAGCGCGACCTTTGGCACGTGGTAGGATACGTTTTAGCGTAATGCCTTCATCAACATAGATAGTCGCGACTTTAAGATCGTCGATATCTAGGCCGTGATTATGTTCGGCATTGGCGATGGCTGAGTTAAGACATTTCTTAACAAACACAGCGCCCTTTTTATTGCTATACGTTAGGATATCCAAAGCACGCTCAATAGATTTGCCACGAACTTCATCAGCAACGAGTCTAACTTTTTGTGCCGATATGGCGGCACCGCGTAATTTTGCAGTTACTTCCATGGTAAGCACCTTATCTCTTAGCTTTTTTGTCAATGCCATGACCACGATACGTACGAGTCGGGGCAAATTCACCTAGTTTATGACCAACCATCTGCTCACTTACGATAACCGGTACATGAGTACGGCCGTTGTGGACAGACAAAGTTAAGCCAACCATTTGTGGTAGGATCATCGAGCGGCGCGACCAAGTTTTAATTGGCTTGCGTGAGTTGGTGTCTAATGCATTCTCAACTTTAGCAAATAAGTGCGCGTCTATGAATGGACCTTTTTTCAATGAACGAGGCATGAAATTCTTCCTTTATTTCTTCTTGGCGCGACGGCGGATGATCATGTTGTCAGTACGCTTATTATGACGCGTTTTAAGTCCTTTAGACTTCTGACCCCAAGGGCTAGTTGGATGGCGACCTTTGTTACGACCTTCACCACCACCATGTGGGTGATCAACCGGGTTCATAGCGACACCACGAACTGAAGGACGAACACCACGCCAACGTGAAGCACCAGCTTTACCAAGTGATTTCAAGTTGTTTTCAGTGTTAGAAACTTCACCAATAACAGCACGGCAATTTACGTGTACACGGCGTGTTTCGCCAGAGCGTAGACGTATAATAGCGTAGATACCGTCACGGCCTAGTAACTGAACGCTAGCACCCGCAGAACGAGCCATCTGTGCACCTTTACCGATTTTAAGCTCGATATTGTGAATCACAGTACCCAATGGGATGTTTTTTAGCGGCAAGCAGTTACCTGGACGAATTGGAGAAGTCTCACCTGACATTACGGTATCACCAACTGCTTGTTTTTTAGCAGCAATGATGTAACGACGTTCGCCATCAGCATACTTAAGTAGTGCAATATGTGCAGTACGGTTAGGATCGTATTCAATACGCTCTACCGTTGCTGGGATATTGTCTTTAGTACGTTTGAAGTCGATAATGCGATAATGTTGCTTATGACCACCGCCAATGTGACGAGTAGTGATACGACCATTATTGTTACGACCACCTGACTTACTTTTTGATTCTAGAAGCGCTGCATAAGGACGACCTTTATAAAGGTGTGGATGCACAACTTTTTCAACAAAACGACGGCCTGGTGATGTTGGCTTTGCTCTTACGATAGGCATGAGTGTAATCCTTATTCGTTATTCGCTGTTTCACTAGTAGAAGTAGTAGTGTTCGCTACGTCTTCACCAGCATCAGCCATTTGTACATCTTGACCAGCTTTTAAGGTAACATAGGCTTTTTTATAGTCATTACGACGGCCGATGCTTTTACCAAAACGCTTTGTCTTACCTTTAACATTCAAAGTGTTTACTTTAGTAACTTCAACACCTTCAAACATCAACTCAACTGCTTTCTTGACTTCAAGCTTAGTAGCATTAGAATCAATTTTAAATACCTGCACACCAAGTGAGTCGCCAAGCATTTGAGATTTTTCTGAGAATACAGGTCCTCTTAAGACCTGATAAAGTCTTGCGTTGTTCATGCTAGTGCTTCCTCAAATTGTTTCGCAGCTTCAACTGACATGATCACTTTATCAAATGCGATCAAGCTCACTGGATCCACTTCGCCTGTACCAAGTACGTTGACGTGTGGAATGTTGCGAGCAGCTAAGTATAAGTTCTCGTCAACTTCTTTAGTGACGATCAATGCACGAGGTGCACCAAGCTCATTTAGCTTTGCAATCAGTTCTTTGGTTTTCGGCCCAGAAACGCTCAACTCTTCTACCAAAATCAGACGCTCTTGACGAATCAATTCTGCTAGGATGCACTGCATCGCACCGCGATACATTTTACGGTTTACTTTCTGTGACCAATCTTGTGGTTTTGCAGCGAATGCACGACCACCTGAACGCCATATTGGGCTACGAATAGAGCCCGCACGAGCGCGACCAGTACCTTTTTGGCGCCATGGCTTGATACCACCGCCAGAAACTTCGGCACGGGTTTTTTGTGCGCGTGTACCTTGACGAGCACCAGCTAAATAAGCGGTGACGACCTGATGCACTAGTGCTTCGTTGAATTCACGACCAAAAGCCGTATCAGAAAGCTCAACCGCCGCACCTGTAACTGTTTTTAAATCCACGTTAATCCCCTTGCTTAGGCTTTGACTGACGGACGTACGATAACATCGCCACCGGTGGCACCTGGGATAGCACCCTTGATGACAAGTAACCCTTTTTCGGCATCAACCGAAATCACTTCTAGGCCTTGAACAGTAACACGCTTGTTACCCATCTGGCCCGCCATCTTCTTGCCTTTGAATACTTTACCTGGTGACTGGTTTTGACCAGTTGAACCATGCGCACGATGAGACACTGAGTTACCATGAGTAGCATCTTGCATACTAAAGTTGTGACGTTTTACTGGACCCTGAAAGCCTTTACCTTTGCTCTGTCCTGTCACATCAACCATCTGACCTTGTTCGAACAAATCAGCTAGAATCTCGCCACCAATCTCACGACCTTCAAGATCGCTTTCGTTGGCACGGAATTCCCAAACACCACGGCCAGCTTTAACACCAGCTTTAGCGAAGTGACCTTTTTGTGCTGCAGTTACGCGGCTGTCACGACGGGTACCTGTAGTGATTTGGATGGCTTGATAACCATCTACATCAGTACTTTTTACTTGAGTAATGCGGTTTGCATCGACCTCAACTACTGTTACAGGGATAGATGCGCCTGCTTCAGTGAAGACACGGGTCATGCCGCACTTTTTACCGACTAAACCGATCGCCATTTTAGACCTCTTTATATCTTATATTAATGGGTTGGGTGTGCATTAACCCAAAGCAATTTGAACGTCAACACCCGCCGCTAAATCTAATTTCATTAGCGCATCCACAGTTTTGTCAGTAGGTTGAACGATATCAACCATACGCTTATGAGTACGGATTTCGTACTGATCACGAGCGTCTTTGTTAACGTGTGGTGAGGTTAGAACGTTGAAGCGCTCAATGCGAGTCGGCAACGGTACAGGACCACAAACTTGCGCACCGGTGCGCTTTGCAGTATCAACAATCTCTTGTGCAGATTGATCAATCAGACGATGATCAAAAGACTTAAGACGGATACGGATTCTCTGGTTAGCCATGCCAGCAAGCTCCTAATATGTGCTTTCGTCATTCTTGCGTTGCAAGATCATGATCAAAAGCAGTTTGGTTAAATATTCACTTAAAGCGGCCTTCTGTTCTTAACCAGAATGAGTTCTTTATCCGAACTTATAGCGTGCCAAAAGCAAAATAGTTTAAAGCCCCGCCGACCCTCCTATAATGGATGTCAGCAAAGGCATAATGAAATAGTGCTAGAAACGATGCTCCAGCTGTAATAGCGCCAGCTTTTCTGTTCAGCTGCGCGTATATAATTCAGTGGTGTATATTATACACAGTATTTTGGTCATTGCAAGGGCAATATATTTGAGAGTTTCACATGCCAACTCTAAAAATTTCTCGCATATAAATTTATTTATTACTTAGACCTATTAACTGCGCTTAATAATAGCTATTGATATCGCTAGTCCAGAACAATATCGTACTGTTCTTGGGTATATAGGTTTTCTACATCAAAAGTAATCACTCTACCTAGTAGATACTCTAAATCGGCTACTGTGTCTGACTCTGTTGTGAGTAGTAAGTCAATAACTGCCGCATGAGCCACTACCGTGAACTTTTTGGGAGAGTTATAGGTGCGAGCACATCGCATGATCTCACGGAATATCTCAAAACAAACCGTTTCTGCGGTTTTTACGAACCCGCGACCCTGACAGGTAGAACAAGGCTCACAAAGCTGCTGACCTAATGACTCACGTGTACGTTTACGTGTCATCTCCACCAATCCAAGCTCACTGACTTGTGTAATCTTGGTTTTGGCATAGTCTTGAGTAAGCTGTGACTGTAGGCTCTCTAGTACATCATCTTTATGCTGTTGCTCCAGCATGTCGATAAAATCTAGGATAATAATACCGCCCAGATTACGTAGACGCAGCTGACGCGCAATAGCATGTGTGGCTTCTAAATTGGTCTTATAGACGGTGTCCTCTAATGAACGACCACCCACAAAAGAGCCCGTATTGACATCAATAGTGGTCATTGCTTCTGTTTGGTCGATGATTAGATACCCACCAGACTTTAGATCAACACGGCGTTTTAGGGCATCACGCAAGTCATCCTCAACACGGTGTACATCAAACAATGACAGCTCTGCCGTATAATGCACGATTCTATCATATACAAATGGTACAAACTCTTTGGCAAAGTATCTTATTTGCTCATAAATCTGTGTGTTATCAATGATGACTTTTTCGGTATCGGCATGCACTAGATCGCGGATAGAACGCAGCGGTAGAGACAACTCTTGATAAATAAGCTCTGAGCTCTGGTTGTGGTTGATCTCTTGACGACGCGCACAGATAGTACGCCATAGCTGTAGTAGATAATAGATGTCTTCTTCTAGCTTATCGACAGGGACACGCTCAGCAGCAGTACGAGCAATGAGACCGCCTTTTAGGTTGACTGTCTGCATCAAGCTACTCAGCTCAGTTTTTAGACGCGTGCGTTCTTCGTCACCATCGATACGCTGTGATATACCAATATGATCGCTTGACGGTAAATAAACCAAATAACGTGATGGTAAAGAGATGTTGGTCGTTAAACGCGCGCCTTTACTACCCAACTGATCTTTGGTCACCTGCACCAAGATACGCTGGCTTTCGTGCAAACGGTGTTGAATCAAAGTCTTCGACGCAGGTACAACTTCAGTACTTTTTGCACTAACAACTGGCGGGGTTACCTCTAAGTTGTCTGCAGAGGTTTCTATAGCCGACCTACTATCACCGGTTTCTTTTTTGGTTTCTGCAGCCGTTTTATTTTTATTTTCTGCGACTGGGCGTGGCTCTCGCTGCATGTCGTTGACATGCAAAAATGCAGTTCTTGACTGACCGATATCGACAAAAGCTGCCTGCATACCAGGAAGTACACGTACAACCGTACCCAAATAGATATTGCCGACCAAACCCAGTTTGTGATGTCGCTCAATATAAATCTCACCCAAGATGCCATTGTCTAAAACCGCAACACGGGACTCCATTGGACTAATATTAATCAGCAGCTCTTCGGACATAGTTTTTTCTCTTATCTCTTAGCTTTCTTATTAGGCGTTCATCGCCTATTCGTTTGACAGTGTAACAAATGCAGCTTGCTCTTGCCCATTACCCTACCGTGTCATTATGTGCATATCCGATATGGTAGGTTGATTGCGTTCACCTTGTGCTATGTGTTCTCGCTACCCTATGACATATCTTTGATCAATGCCAACGTTTGTGCCAATGGCAGACCGACAACATTGGTATAGCTGCCGTTGATACGCTCAACCCAAGCCGCACCCAAACCTTGAATGCCATAGCCGCCTGCTTTATCAGCGGGCTCTCCGCTATCCCAGTAATCGCTCATCATCTGCGTGGTTAACGGTATAAAGGTCACCTCTGTACGTTCAGTGAATTGCTGCTGATCAACAACCTGGAAGTCTTTGATACGGTCTGGAGTATGGCCTTCTTTTTTTGATAGCAACTGTACTCGAGTTGCTTGCACAGCTGTCCACACTTCATGAACATTGTCAGACATCTGCTGCCACATACTATAAGCATGCTCGCGATCGACTGGTTTGACCAGGACTGTCTTACCATCCGGCAGTACACCAATGGTGTCGGAGGTCAGAATAATAACTGACTCGGCAAAGATATCCTCATCTATATTCAGTGTTTGGTTTAATTGCTCTATAGCAACAGCAGCTTTGGTCGCGACCATACGTTCGATATAGTCTTTTGGCAATTCATCAACTTGCTTGGTCTCATCGATATCTACGCTTAGGACTCTAAAATCTAACTGCGCTCTGGCTAGCAACTCTCGACGACGCGGCGAACCAGACGCTAAAATGATATTCATCGCTTTTCTCTTTATTTATCAAAATATAATGTATGGGTTTGCTGAATAGATTGGCAAATGCAAAAGCGACTGTGACAAAGCAACCATTGATAGCAACCATTAATAACAGCGCTGTCATTAACGTGCGAATTTGCGTAGCGCCAACAGTATAAGTGGCCAGCTGATAATACTCATGATGAGTGACAGAGCAGATTTTGCGACAAAAACGTTTTGGACAAACAGTTGCAGTATCCATAAATTCAACTGGAAAACGAACAACCCTAAGCTGGCGATCAACCACGCACTAATTGTGTTTAACTGCCTGACATAGATGCTGACAATCTTGATCACAAGGGCAACCACAACCGCTGCAAACGCTTGCTGCCCCAAATGGGTATCCATCAGTAAGTCTGCAATAAGCCCAATGGTAAATGCGGTAAAGATACCGACATAGCGCGGCTGAAATAGCAGCCAATAGATCAGTACCATAATCATAACCATAGGGCGCAAGGTTGCCATACTAGGACTTAATGGATAGACATTGAGTGAGGAGGCAACGATAAAGCTTAGGGCAATGACCACAATCAATAGCGCCGTTGAATTCTCAGAATCAGGATACGACATGAGTACTTACCTTAGCGATTGTGTGGTGGCTACTATTATGTTGTGGGATAAATACTGAAAGGGCAAATACTGTGAGTACCATTTGATAACAGAGTTACCTAACGAGCAAGCTATTCGATAGCTTTACGCTAAACATGATGCGATCAATGTTTACTGACTCATAATAGTATTGTTTTTATTGGGCATCTTGTCTTGGAGTATCAACACATAGGCATTATCAATAAAGTTGGCAGCGGGCGTAATTTCGATACTTCTGAAATTATCGGCTTGCTCGTCTTTGATATGAGCAATACGGCCAACACGGTAGCCTGCTGGGATACGTCCACCCAATCCCGACGATACCAACTCATCACCGACGCGTACATCTGAGGTCTTAAAGACATAGTTAAGGCTTAACGCAGATGGGATACCCTGACCTGTCACGATAGCTCGCTGACCAGTACGCTTGACAGTGACTGCAACTGACTGCTGCTCATCAGTAATCAGTAGTAAGCGGCTGGTATTAGGATAGACATTAATAATCTGCCCCAAAATACCATCTTCATCAATGACTGTCTGTCCAACTTGCACGCCATCTTGCTCGCCCTTATTGAGCACAACAATCTGTCTGAGCAGGTTGGTATCGGTACCGATCACTTGAGCCAAGTTAAGATCAAACTGCTCGGGTTTGGTCGTCGACAAAATACCTTGCAAGCGCGCATTTTGTGCCAAGATATAATCTTGCTGCTGCAGCTTTGCGTGTGCATGAATAAGTTGCGATTTTAATTGCATGTTTTCGCGGCGCAGTGCTTCTTTTGATTGTAGGCTACCACTCGCCCAATGCTTGGCATAACTGGGCAATAAAGACAGCTCATAAATAGGCTGCATAGCGGCATGACTGGTATTACGCACTGGATTGAACCATTCCGAATTTTTGCTATCAAACCACATCAGTACTGAGGCCACTATCAATACGATAGCAGTCTTACGAAGTGATAATGCCTGGCGCGCAAAAATACTTGGGGTCATAAGTCGTCTAATTTAAGAATTCTAAAATGAGCAATAGCACGGGGTTAGAGCGTGAGTGTTTATCGATAATATTGGGTTCTAGCATGGTTCAATGCAATTAAAGGCAGCACAACTGGCTACCTTTAATATTGTAAACTGCGATCTCACAGAATATTTAGCTGTCATAAAGCATGATAGACGCTATAACGACAACCTCACACTCATGAGTAAACGCTACTTAAACAAAGATCATGTTCAAGCTTTTGTTATTGATGAAATCAAGCGCAATACCACCACCGCGGCTAACACAGGTTAATGGATCTTCTGCTACAGTCACTGGCAAGCCTGTCTCTTGTGAGATAAGCTTATCAAGATCGCGTAACAATGCGCCGCCACCCGTCAATACAATACCACGCTCAGCGATGTCTGATGATAACTCTGGCGGTGTCTGCTCAAGGGCTACTTTTACAGCGCTGATAATACCGCTCAATGGGTCAGTCAATGCTTTTTGCACTTCTTCTGAATTGACGATAAAGGTCTTTGGTACGCCTTCTGCCATACTACGACCACGCACTTCCACCTCTAGCTTGCTGTCTTCATTCAATGCAGAGCCGACTTCTTTTTTGATGCGCTCAGCGGTCGTCTCACCGATCACACAACCGTGCGTACGACGTACGTGTGTGATGATTGCTTCGTCAAACATATCGCCACCGATGCGAATAGACTCAGCATAGACACAACCAGACAGCGCGATAACGGCAATCTCAGTCGTACCACCACCAATATCAACGACCATAGAACCACTGGCTTCGTGGACAGGCATGCCAGCACCGATAGCCGCAGCCATAGGCTCTTCTAGTAGTAACACCTTGCTTGCGCCCGCTGATGATACCGCTTCGCGAATCGCCTTACGTTCAACCAATGTAGACTTACAGGGTACACAGACCACCACGTTAGGCTGCGCCATAAAACGCTTGGCTTTTACTTTAGCAATGAAGTGCTTTAGCATTTTTTGCGTCACTTCAAAATCAGCAATCACGCCGTCCTTCAACGGGCGAATCGCTGTGATGTTCGCAGGTGTACGGCCTAACATCTGCTTGGCATCAATACCAACAGCAGCGACGGTCGGGTTTTGAGTACGATTGCTTCGTAACGCGACCACCGTGGGCTCGTCAAGCACGACGCCTTTATTAGGAATAAAAATTAGGGTGTTCGCAGTACCGAGGTCGATAGCGATATTATTTGATAAAAATCCAAACAGGTTCATGACTAATATATCCAGCGTCTTACGAATGAGGCGAATGAGATTGACTGAGGGGTTACTCGTCAGTGTTGAGCAGGTCATCGTTAGACAGTAACGGCAGCGAAATTAAGTCATCGCAACCCGTCAAACCTAAGCAATAATGATGAAATGAAAAACTGAGCTAAATTATACCGATTTAGCTCGAAAAAAACATAGATATTTGCATCAGTAAGCAAGGATTTTTGTCTTAGACGCCAAAAGTTGTTACAAAGTTTGAAATAGTAGCGACTATCATTCCACTCAATGAAACATCATTTATTCTGATAACTAACAAGGCTCTACAGGCAGATGATTGTTTTACTTAACAGCAGATGCATACTGTAACGTATTTTAGAACCTAATTGGGGAGCAATTGAGAATCAATCGCCAATTATACGCGTAGTTTTGCAAATGTTTGTGTCGCTGCGTTTATATACCCCTAGATCATTAGTCCATCTTGGTTGATATTGTGCATCAATCAAGCCTCATACTCTGTAAACTTGAGTCAGATGCTTTATAATAAGCCAACTTTATAGCCAATTACATTTGAGCACTTATATATTCGCCCTGCCCCTACTCTAACAAAAACTGTCCTTAACTGGAGAAACTATGTCTCAGCAATCAGCAACGTCTGACAACACTGTCAGCCGTGAAGAAATTCTAGAAGTGGCCAACCTTGCACGCTTGGGTGTCGATGAAAGCACGGCCGATAGCTATGCCGACGATATCAGTAAAGTATTAAAACTTATGAACACGTTATCTAACGTAGATACCACAGACATCAAGCCATTAGCCAATATCCACGAAGCTTGCCAAGAGCTACGTGTCGATGTGGCCAAGCACGATATCGAACGCGAGCGCAATCAATCGGTAGCGCCTGCCGTTGAAGACGGCTTTTATCTGGTACCACAGGTGATCGAATAGTCATATCACATGACAGTGATTAGCGCGCCTAATCACGTATTTGCCATTATCTCATCTTATCTTATGCTATTAACATTTTGACGGACGACACCTTATGTCTGAACTTCATCTATTAAGTACCGATCAGCTCATTATGGGCTTGCAAGACAAACAATTTAGTAGCGCGGAATTAACCGAGCACTATATCAAGCGCATCGACGCGCTAGACAGCAAGATCAATAGCTTTATCACGCATACTTCTGAGACTGCACGTGCACAAGCAAAAGCGGCAGACGAGATGCGTGCACAAGGCGATAAGCGTCCGCTACTTGGCGTGCCTATGGCGCACAAAGACATCTTTTGTACCCAAGGCGTACTGACGACTTGTGGCTCAAAGATGCTGCATAACTTTGTCTCACCATATAACGCGACCATCGTCTCTAACATCGACAACGCTGGCATGATTAGCTTGGGCAAGCTCAACATGGATGAGTTTGCAATGGGCTCAGACAACAGTAGCTCATACTACGGTACGGTACAGAATCCTTGGAACCTAGAGCGCGTCCCTGGTGGTTCATCAGGTGGTAGTGCTGCCGCGGTTGCCGCTGGTTTTGTGCCAGTTGCTACCGGTAGTGATACAGGTGGCTCTATTCGTCAGCCTGCTTCATTCTGCGGACTAACTGGTATCAAGCCTACTTATGGCCGTGTGTCACGCTTTGGTATGATTGCCTATGCCTCAAGTCTAGACCAAGCCGGTAGCATGGGACGTAGCGCAAAAGACTGTGCCTACCTGCTACAGCCAATGATTGGTCATGATCCGCGTGATGCCACCTCTATCAAACATGAGATGCCTGACTACGTACAAGATATCAATGATGCTCAGGCTGCTGCTGGTGATAAGCCATTTGAAGGTCTTCGTATCGGTGTTGCCAAAGAATACTTTGGCGCAGGGCTGGATAGCGAAGTTGAGCAAGCTGCCCGTGCCGCTCTAAAGAAATACGAAGAGCTGGGTGCGACGATTGTAGAAGTGAACATCACTGATCCTGAGATCACGCTTGCCACTTACTATATGTTAGCGCCTGCTGAAGCGTCATCGAACCTATCACGCTTCGATGGCGTACGCTTTGGCTATCGCTGTGAAAACCCAACGGATCTGATTGACCTATATACACGCTCACGCTCTGAAGGCTTTGGCCCTGAAGTACAGCGCCGTATCTTGACCGGGACTTATGCGCTATCGGCCGGCTACTTCGATGCTTACTACACTAAAGCACAGAAGATTCGCCGCTTAATCGTCAAAGACTTCGATGAGGCATTTGCTAGCTGTGATGTGATTGCTAGTCCAACGGCACCGACAGCAGCTTATAAGCTGAGTGAAGATCTCGACCCTGCAACCATGTACTTAGGCGACGTTTACACCATCGCGGTCAACTTGGCAGGTCTGCCTGCGCTCAGTCAGCCAGTTGGTTTGACTAAAGAAGGTCTACCTATTGGCTTGCAATTAATCGGTAAGCACTGGCAAGAGAGTCAACTGCTTACGACTGCGCATCTATTCCAGCAGCATACAGACCATCACTTACAACACTCAGCCATCGCAAAGGAGACGGTATAATGAACACAGCTACTACTGATAACAATGCCGTCCGTGAACACGCCGTGCGTAAAGAGCTATTTATTGATGGTTATGAAGTGGTCATCGGTATCGAGATTCACTGCCAGCTAAATACAGAAAGTAAAATATTCTCAAGTGCGCCGACTGACTTCGGTCATGAGCCAAACAGCCAAGCCAGTATCGTTGACTTAGGTCTACCTGGCGTATTGCCCGTATTAAATGCTGGCGTGGTCGATCGCGCGCTCAAATTCGGTATCGGCGTCAATGCTGAGCTGGGTCTGTTTAATACGTTTGACCGTAAGAACTACTTTTACCCTGACCTACCTAAAGGCTATCAAATCACTCAGATGGCCAATCCTATCGTCGGCGTTGGCTATATCGATGTCGTGGTGAATGAAGGAGATAAGAACGAATACCCTAAACGTATGGGTATCACCCGCGCGCATCTAGAAGAAGATGCAGGTAAATCAGTGCATGACGCTGTCGACGGTATGACCGGTGTGGATTTGAACCGTGCTGGTACACCACTGATCGAAATCGTCTCTGAGCCAGACATGCGCTCAGCTCACGAAGCACTTGCCTACATCAAAGCCATCCATCAGCTAGTCACGTGGCTAGGTATCTCAGACGCTGTAATGGCTGAAGGCTCATTCCGCTGTGACTGTAACGTCTCTGTGCGCAAGCCAGGCGCGGATCTTGGTACACGTACTGAGCTGAAGAACCTAAACTCATTCCGCTTTATCGAGCGTGCCATCAACCGTGAAATCGAGCGTCAAATCGACATCATCGAAGATGGTGGTAAAGTCGTACAAGCGACGATGCTGTATGATCCAGAGCGAGACGAAACGCGTACCATGCGTACCAAAGAAGACGCTAACGACTATCGCTACTTCCCTGATCCTGACCTGCTACCTGTCCGTATCGAGCAGCACACGGTTGATGCCATCAAAGCAGCGATGCCAGAGCTACCAGTTGCTCGTCGTGCACGTTTCGAAGAAGCGCTTGGTCTGTCAGAGTATGACGCACGTATCTTGACGGGTAGTCGTCAACTTGCCGATTACTTCGAAGATGTGGTGGCTGAAATCGGTCAGTCAGATGCCAAAATGGCTGGCAACTGGGTCATGGGCGATTTGCTTGGCGCACTGAACAAAGATGACAAAGACATCGTCGACTCTCCTATCAGCGCCAAACAGTTGGCTGGTATGCTGAAGCGTATCAAAGATGACACGCTATCTGGCAAGTTGGCTAAGAAAGTCTTTAGTGCTCTATATGAGCGCGAAGGTGGCAATGATGATGACGCAGCAGATAAGATCATCAAAGACAAAGGCCTCAAGCAAGAAACTGACACTGGTGCTATCAAAGCCATGGTCGAAGACGTCATCGCAAAAAATGAAGCCATGGTAGAAGAATATCGCGGCGGTAAAGAAAAAGCCTTTAACGGTCTAGTCGGTCAGGTCATGAAAGCCAGTCGCGGTAGTGCCAACCCGCAGCAAGTGAACCAAATCCTAAAAGAGCTATTGGGTTAAGACGAGTTACTCACTAGTTATGCTAACTGTGATATGCAGAATAATGTGATAGATTTTGGCTAGTATAAATAGCCCTTGCAATATACATAATTTTGCGTAAAATAGTCAGTCATTCGGGGCGTAGCGCAGTCTGGTAGCGCACTACACTGGGGGTGTAGTGGTCGCAGGTTCAAATCCTGCCGTTCCGACCAAACATAGATTTAGGGCAGACCGTCATAGACCGTCTGCCCTTTATTTTGGGCGTTTTTTGGGTTTTCACCACTTTGTAGGTGTATGGCGTTCCATATAGAATGTTGGTATTATTGTTGGTATCGAGCAATACCAACATGGACAATACCAACAAAGGATAGACCCATGCCCCTAACCCATACCAGTATCAACAAGCTATCACCTAGACCCACCTCGATTGATACAAAACGACCTGATAAACACAGTGACGGTAACGGGCTGCAATTATGGGTGCGTCACACGGGCACTAAAACGTGGATCAGCGCCTATCGCTGGCAAGGTAAGCAGCAAACCCTCACTATTGGCACTTATCCAGTAATGAGCCTTCAAGATGCACGCAAGCGCAATATTGAGATCAAAAGATTATTAGCTGATGGTATCAACCCTAAAGACGACAAGAAAAAGACACAAGCTGACAATGACGGATCAAGGGCGTTCGATACTATAGCCCAGCGTTGGCATGATGACCGCAAAGCGCACATAGCCCCTACCACCTATAGCCGTGACTATTCACAGTACCAGCGCGATATTAAACCCATCATTGGTCACATGAATATAGAGGACATAACCGCGCCTGATGTTTTGGCTATCGGTAAAACTATCGAAGCGAGGGGCGCTAGTGATATGGCAAGGCGTGCAATGCGTCAAACGGGGCAGATATTCAAACAAGCCATACGTGAAGGCTTAACCAACCTCAACCCAGCCACCGACCTAACCGAAGCACTAAAACCGCATAAGGTGAAGCACCACAGCCGTGTGACCAGCCAGCAATTACCTAAACTACTTCAAGACATTAATGCTTATGATGGTGATCTACTGGTGAAACTGGGCTTATGGTTTCTATGCTATACGTTTGTGCGTACTCAAGAATTACGCTTCATGGAATGGTCAGAGATAGACTACAAAGCTAAGGTATGGCGCATACCAGCCGACAAAATGAAAATGGATAGACCACACCTAGTACCACTTGCACCGCAAACAATGGCATTATTAGAACAGATCAGGGCGCTAGGTTTTTCGGATCAGTACGTTTTCTTTAACCCCTCAACCCGTAAGCCATACAGTACAAACGCTTTTATCACTGCCCTATGGCGAATGGGTTATAAAGGACGTATGACAGGGCACGGTTTCCGTGGACTTGCCAGCACTACCCTACATGAACAGGAATACATGCACGAAGCGATAGAGCTACAGCTAGCACATGAAAAAGAAAATAAGATCAGCAAGGCATACAACGGAGCGCAGCACCTACCATACAGAACCAAGATGATGAATGAGTGGGCAAACTTCATTGATAATGCTTACGCTGGCAAGCTGGACAACTTGATCCGTGCAGACTTTAAAGGACAAAAACAAAAGCTAGGCTAAGGCTTAGCACCAACTATGCAAGGCTAGGACTAATTACCCGAAAGCCAGCCGTTCACACACCTTTAGGCTGGCACTGCCTTGCACCTACTTTGATTTAAGGGTGTGTAAAGGTGTGAAAATGAGTTTTTTTGAACAGCAAGAACAACGTAAAGATAAACAGTTCATATCAGTTTTTGATAGCGTTTCTTTTGTATCAGAACATGGCAAAGGTACATTGCAGCAAGCCTTTGATCTTATAACAAGTACATTTTTAAGAAAGCAGACTTACTTACTACTCATTACCCCCACTACAGTTAAAGCCGTGTATGTATGCAGTAGTTACGAGCAATCAACTTGCGAACCCTATATTACTTTTGAGTCTATTATTCATGAGTTAAAAATGTGCCTTGACCGCAATAAGGTTGAAAAAGGCAATCCAATTTATAAGCTAGGTTTTGGTAAAAAAAGATTTGTGGAACAGTTGGTTAATTTAGGTATGCAGCTACCTGAACAAATAATATTTAATACTGAGTCACCCGACATAACAGATGCAGACTACACAAGCGAGGGTGACGAGTTAGCATTTTATCAAGGCTTGCCTAAAGAATACGACATCTTGAGAGCTGATAACGAGAAGCTAAAAGCTCAATATCAAGAACTATTCAACAAGAAAGGATCACCTGAAGCTCTTTACGAAATCCGAGAGAAGCTATATAAAAGTAGTCGAGAGCAGCTAGACAAATGCAAAAATGAGTTAGATAAGTTATCAGTAGATTATAAAAATCTTGAGTCAGATTACGACTACTGCAAACGCAACTTTGAAAGCACAAAGAAAAAGACAGCTTTAACTCAACAGGTAGCAGAAAAAAGAATATCAGACCTTGAGAGCCAACTAGCACAAGCTAATGCAGCACTGGCAAACAAGCCAACTGATGACTATCAGCAATTGAGTGAACGTACCGAAAAAAGCTACCAGACTACCATAGGCTTATTATTAGAATTGATGGTCACACCTAAAGGAATTGACCATAAACAACCGTTTTCAAGCCAAGCCGTCATTATTAGTGAAATTACAGATAAAGGAATATACGGGCAAGGTAAAAGCACTTTAGAAACTCGCTTTAGTGATGCTAATTCTATTTTGAGTGATGCAAAAAAGAAATAATATAATCATGACTAGACACCACCCCAAAATAAACTCATACCCCATTTAGGGTGTGACTTCACCCCAGCTAGGGTGCTGCAAATATTCCTACCCCCTAAAGTAGTAACCACTGGACGTTACATACCGTAGCGTCATTTAGTGGAGCTACACACAATGACACACCCAACCCAAAATACCCCAATAATTCCTTTTACTGATAACACCCCTCACGATACCGAACCAACCACCGCAAACAGTCCAGCTATGCAACTGCCTACTACTGGCATGGGGCGTGCGAAGGATATCTTACCCTATCTACCCTTTAGCAAAACCACCTTGTTTGAATGGTCAAAAGACGGACGTTTTCCAGCTGGCAGAAAGTTATCACCAACGATGACCGCATGGAGCTATGCAGACGTTCACGAATGGCTTAATTCTCACACCTCAACCACTAGCGAGGTGTAGATCATGAACACACGGCAAACAAAGCAGAAGTACAAGCAAATCATTCTTAATCATCTGTTAGCAGGTAAGACTCTATCCACCTATGAAGCGTACGACCTCTATAACATTACGTGCTTTTTACAGCGTGTCAGTGAGCTAAGAGATCAAGGCGTAACCATTCAAGATGAATGGGTAAAGAATAACGGCAAACGCTTTAAACGCTACTGGATAGACCAGCCAATCAATAAAGATGATGACGCTAGTGGGGTGCAATCATGAACCAATCAAACGACATATTAGAACCGCGCCTAGTGGCAGTAGATAGTTATTACTTGTCTGTCATTAATGACCGCATACAAGACCTATCAAACGATGCTGAGAGCCTAGCAATGGCGCTTAATGCAATCAGCACCGATGATGATGCAAGCCGTGGCGTAATAGTCGCTGTACGGTCTGCCTTACTCGCTAACAGTGAACTGGCAACCATTCTAAGCGAGCAGATGGACGGGCTTATCTTACTGCCTGAGCTGGAGGTAACAGACCATGAGTGATAACGACCTAGTGAATGAAGTTATAGACAGGTTAAAAGGTGAAGGGTTTTTGATGATAACTGATGACTTTATAGATCAGCTGATTATCACCCTACATGCCAATGTAACCCTTATTAATACTATGACCCAAATAGCCGAACTAGAAACTGCAATGTTAGGCAGCTTGCTACCTACAGGCAGCCGACAAGTAGAGTCGCTAAAAAACCTATCGGTAAAAATAGCAGAAATTGCTTTCAACATGGAGGACGTGCGGGATGAGCAACGATAACAAAACCAATCTAAAAGCCGACCACGGGCAGAATATCGACAACAAGAAAACTAATAATAGAAAGGTAGTTACTATGCTTAATTCAAATAAAACACAGTCTAATATTGACGCTCAATTCATTAACGATGCTCAAGGTTTTAGTATTACTGGACTCAACCTGTTAAATATAAATGATTTACCTAAGTCGCTACAGTTTTTGGCTAAAGCGCGTTATTACTTATCTATTATCAATGATGAACTTATAAAAACAGGCAAAACCCAAGAATTAAACCGCGAAAAGATAAGCAACTTTATAGCCCATTTATGGAATGAGCTAGAACAAGTGACTTTTGCATTTAGTAATTACGATAACAATCTCAAAGCACTAGCAGAACCATTACCACTTATGGCAGAACAAATGCTATCTGGCTTTTTTGCTGATGATGAAATAGTAAGTCATATTGGTTTTATAGACTTCCTTATTCAAACGATCACTATGAGCAGACGCTTAGAATTAGTTTGTGAAGCTGCATTGAACCGTCAAACAGATTGCAGCAAGGAGGTAGTAAGTCATGCTTAATAATCACGACAGAAATAACCTAAAAGCCGACCACGGGCAGCACAGCGACAACCAGCCCCACAAACGTAGCTTACTACTTAGATTTACTATCTTTGTGTCATGGGTAGTAGGTATTGGCTTGCTACTGTCACTAATCGCGTGCCAGCCAGTCAATGCTAAACTGATTGCAACCAATACCAACAATGGTTACTATATAGACCTCTCAAAACTTAACAGCGACTTGCCAAGTCGTAAACCTTTGGCTTTTTTTATGCCTGATAATAGCGCAGCCTCTCAAGCTGTCCCTATCTACTCAAGCATAGCCCCACATGCTTATTTAAGCGTATCAAGGGGGCAAACCATCATATCTATAGCAAATCACTTGCTAACCGACTATGACGGGTTGACGCTGCAAAATAAAATAGCCGAAAGGCGAATATGCGGGGCGGTCACTGTTAAGACCGAGAGTAAGACCCGTCACCCTATACTTTTACCGTATAGCGTGGCACATACTCAAAAATTAACAGGAGGCTATCATGCCTAATTCAATCCGCACGACCTCAAACACTCAAACCACTACCAACAGCACACCAGCCATATTCAAGGCAGGTGATAGCGTTCTGTGTCCGTCTGTGGGCAATGGTATATATAAGCTAGTTCAAAAGTCAAAAGACTGCCTAACCATCAATATTGGCAATGTTGAGTGCCTATATCGCGCTGATGGTAGGGCTTATCATGATGACTGCTACGTCTTACCCTCACTATTTCACGACACGCCAGCCAACCGCCAAGCGATAGCCACGCTATACAGGGGCAGCCAAACCAGCCAACGCACAGTAATAGACATAACCGAAGCAGACGACAACGAAGTGATCTTAATGTCTGCATTTGAGTTATCAGATATTGCTTGTGATCTTGAAAGCGCAGCCGTTGTTATAAGTGACATTGGCAAGCTATTAGCACTCATTCACTATGAAAAAATAGAGACTCACACCGCTATATCAATGGCACGCTTAACGCATGACACCACTGAAACGTGGCACGAACTACTACAAAGCCAGTTAGGTTCAATCAAAGAAACCCTAGCAATGACAAGTTACGGCAAGGAGGGCAGCCAATGAAAACCTACCCTCCAAAACAGAGCCGTAAGCACGCCAAGCGCAAAAGCTACTACAAGAAGTACAGAGCCACGCGCCAGCCTAAACAGTCACACGCAAGGGGGAACAGATGACCACCACACCAACAGACACCCATGAAAAAGCCCATGCATTTAGCACAGGCTTTACGGAATTGCTGAATAGTTTTGATGCAGCCACACGGCAAGGGCTAGCAGATGATTATCTATTGATTAAACTATTGCAGCTGTTACCGCCTAACAGTCTAATAAATATTACAGATGATCTTACTACAGATGACGCGCAAATAGTAGCAACCGCTGGCACGATAGCCTTACGTTTGACCGACAAACAAGGCGATACAGTAGGCGCGGTATTCTACACACCAAACAGCAAAGCAAAGCCTATTGTCATTGATCCTACAGGGTATGGCGCTATCGTCATTGGTGAGCCAAACAAAGCCCATGAGGTGATAGCACTTGATAACCTAGATGATGGTATCGAGGTTTACAGCTATCTAATGAGTAGTGATAAGACAATTATTGTTAGCCCTCATAGAACCAAGCAATGCCTTAAAAAGATGGTGCAGCACTGGAGCAGCGGATCACTTGTTACCGTACCGATGACACTTGATGACAAGGGCTTGATAAACCTATTGGCAGGTGTGAGGGCGCAAGCATTGGTTACTGTGGCTCATATTGTCACTATGCTACAACATGACAGCTATGAAGCGATACTAGCAGCTGATGACACCCAGCTAATTAATTTACAAGATACTGCCTATTATCCTGAATGGCGCGATGATCCCCAGCTGAATGAACCGATGACCTACAGTGATGGGCGTTTTGAGCTATACCACGATGGGCTGTTTTTCGTGAAGTATAACGATGATGACCCAGCAAACATTACTTTCAAGTTTAAGGCGTTTGTTTGTTCACCGATTGAGGTTATCGCTAAGACACGGGACACAAGCAGCGGTACATGGGGGCGGTTATTGCAATGGCGTGATGATGACAGCGTATTGCATACATGGTCAATGCCGTTATCACTACTACAAGGCGATGCAAAGGAATACCGCAAAGAGCTGGCTAGTCAAGGATTGAACATTACCACCAACCCCAAACAGCGCAGCTACTTAGACACCTATATTCAAAACTACCCTATTCATAAACGGGCGTTATGCGTGGATAAGCTGGGCTGGCACGATAAGCAATATATATTACCTGACAGGGCGATAGGCAGCGATGGCAAGCAGCTTATTGTCTATCAGTCTGCAAATAGCATTAACAGCACCCTAGCCCAGCAAGGCACATTAGATCAGTGGCGTGATAACTTATGCAAACCACTAGCAGAACAAAGCCGTTTTGTTTTCTCTATTGCTTGCGCGTTCGCAGGGCAACTACTGGAATTATTAGAGTATGACGGGGGCGGTTTTCACCTCTTAGGTTCATCAAGCATGGGTAAGTCCCTATCGCTTAAATTGGCTGCTAGTGTATGGGGCAACCCTGACAGGTACGTTAAGACATGGCGCAGCACTGACAATGCCCTAGAGGGCACAGCAAGCGAGCACAACGACAGTTTTTTACCACTTGATGAGATCAGCGAATGTGACCCCAAAATAGTAGGTAAAACCGTTTACATGCTGGCTAATGGTCAAGGTAAAGGACGTAGCACCACCACGGGACACAATCGCATAGCCAAAACATGGCGCATTATCTTTTTGTCTAATGGTGAGGAGTCGCTACAAAACTTTATGGCGCAAGCAGGACAAAAAACCAATGCAGGTATTGAGGTTCGAGTCGCACATATAGACGCTAATGCCGGCAAAGGGTTAAAAACCTTTGATAGTTTGGTACTGGCAAAAACAAGCGAAGCACAAGCCGATAAGATCAAAGAGCTGTCACACGCTTACTATGGATCAGCTGGCATTGCATGGCTAGAACATATCACCAGTGACAAAGCAGAGACCACCGCCACCGCTGGGCAGTTTGTAAGTAGTTTTATGAGTAAGTACAGCGACCTGACAGCACAGGCGCATAGAGTGGCTAAACGGTTCGCTATCGTGAGCGCAGCTGGAGAACTGGCAACAAGTGCAGGTATAACAGGCTGGCAAGCAGGACAGGCAACCACAGCTGTTATGACTTGCTTAGATAATTGGCTTGATAACTACGGGCGTGATGGTGAGCATGAGCAGCGCCAAATCATAGAGCATATCAAGGCGTTTATTGAACAGCACGGATCAAGTCGTTTCCAGCCTTGCCACATTCACACGTACCAAGACTTTGAACCTAAAACCAATAACCGCGCTGGCTATCACAATTACGACACAGGGGAATACTATTTCTCTACCAGTACCTTTGATGAAGTCTGTTCACCATTTAACAAAAGCAAAGTCTTACAAGTGTTAGATGACGCTGGATTGTTGAATGTGACTGAGAATGACCGTAAAACGTGCAAAGTGCCTTTACCATTCAAAAAGAACCGCCAACGTGTTTATGCGGTCAAAGGTGAGATATTAAGTTGTGAAACTACAAAAAGCACTGGGACAGCTGGGACAACTGGGACAACCCATACACCGCAAGGGCTAGAACCTGTCCCAAGCATTAAAACACCACTGGGACAGCTGGGACAAAATGGCTCAATTTGTTAATCTGTCCCAAGTGTCCCAAAGGCTAAAAAAGGGCTGGGACAGCTGAAAGCCAGTAAGTACGGGCGCTGTCCCGTTGTCCCAAGTGTCCCAAGCAAAAAAGCAGATGCAGACAAAAATAATCAAAGGTGGGCGTTTATCGTCTGCCTTTTTTTATGCCTAATACTTATTGTGAGATCAGTTTGATGACTGGCAGCATGTTAAGCTATGTTAAGGTTTATCTAAGTTTTCGGACACGTTAGGCGATCACTGCCAAGCCCTTTTTATAGTGTAAAAAAACTAAGGTTTCCCCTAGGTTTTTGGACATCGTAGAACTTGACAAAACTCAACATTAAAAATGAAAAAACGAAGTAGTGAACCTGTCAAAACCTTACATTCAAAATCAATTTGCACCGCCTTGCCTGTTAACATTTGTTAACGTTGGTAGCACTCACTACTACAGGAAACTACAGGCTAGAACCTGTCAAAACTTGTTATTCAAAACCTCACAAAACCTCACATTGAAAACCAAATCACATACCGCGCAGTATTAGCTTGAGCTTTGCCTTTACCTAGTTTTCGGAGTCCATAAAAGGGGCGATTTTCGGACATCGTAAGCAGGGTTAAAAATGAGTTTATGGAACAGTACGCGCGCGCGCGAAGCAAGCACCAATGACGGGGTTTTTGCGCGATATAAAAGGAGTTTTTGGACTCCATAAAAAGAGTGACTTTTGCGAACAGTACGCGCACGTACAAGGAAATTTTTTGAGTCCATAAAAGGGGTAGTTTCTTAACAAGTACGAGGTAGATTGTTGGACACGCTAGGGACTTTTGGGAACAGTACGCGCACGGGTGCAGCTTATGCCAATGCTGGATAGTTTTCGGACATCTTAGAGGGCAATTAAAATAATACTTCGAGTCCATAAAAAGAGCGGTTTTTCGGACTACTATAAAAAGACTGGGGGAATTCTTTGAGTCCATAAAAAAGGACTTTCTGCACAGGTATCGAGGGGGGCTATAAATCGAGATTAAACAGGCAAACCATAGGACACCGCCCCTATCCACACGCACAAAATAAAAACCGTTTCAAAAAGAGGTTAAAGGTAGTTTTGCGACAAGTATCGTAAGCGCATGACTTACAGCGATAATTATCAGGTTAAAGCCATGTTAAAAAGTTAAAAGGAATTAAAGGTAGTTTCAGGACAAGTGAACGCCTTTTTTATAATGCGTAAAAACCTACTGAGCAGATGCCCCCAAAACTGGGGGAATGGAAGCAAAAGCGAGGAAGCAAGGAGAATAGGAAGCAAAATAGCGTATCTCTTACTATTTCTATTTAGTGCTAAGTCAATACAGCAAACGGATAGCGATGGAAGCAAAGGTTTTTGAGGAAGCAAGAACAGGAATAACCCCCACTGGTGATAATTAGCAAACGCATGAAATACGCACGCATTTGAGTGCTGTTATTGAGCGCGTGCAGTGATTAGCAAAACAACCCCATGCAAACAAAAAGCAACCCCTAAACTTTTAATTACGCGGACGCATAAAAATTACTTAGGCAGCGGTCACTACTGACAAAGCTATGAACAATTACACCGCCCTACCGTGTTGAGAAATGTTGAAACGGCAAGCAGTGAAAATAATTACAAAATAATAGTGAGTGAAGCAGCAAACAGCCAAAAAAGGGCATTATTAAAAACGATTGTTGGTATTATTGTTGGTATCGTTAATATAAAAAACAATAAAGCCTATATATTACAAGGAATACAGCCTTTACTTTACTTCCTGCCGTTCCGACCAAACATAGCAGTAAAGCAAAAAGCCAATCATTGTTTTCAATGGTTGGCTTTTTTTTGTGCTAAATTTGGTTAGTAATTGTATGATGTTTTGATTGAGCAAATAATAAAAATCTCGCCAGGCATGATGAACAATCTAAAGCCAGTCACCCATATAGCTTTAGGCTGGCTTGTCTTATATATACTTTGATTTAGTGGTTTTTAGAGGTGTGTGCTATGGGTATTATTTACGAAGTGATGCGTAAAATGGAAGAAAGTGAAAAAGAAGTCTTCGATGATAATGAGCATAAAAGCTACGTTCTATTTTATGAGTTCATAATTATTATTGCTTTATATGGAGATGATAGCGAAAAAATGGTTGCTAACTACCTCATAAGCGATGATGAGTTTTTGAAGCTAGACTACTATATTTACGACTCCTTCTTTTCGAAAGTGGCAAATCCTAAAATACCTTATAACAAAGATGGGAGTTTCTCTTTACATGAGATCCCAAACTTAGACGAGCTAATTAGTGAATATGGATTTCATAAGCAAAAATATAATGACTGTGGCAATGAAGATCAATATCCAACAGAATTTTTTTTAGAACAAGTTTTAGATGATCACGTAGAAAACATCTTCAATGACAAATATTGGAAAATTGAAGATATCCTATCATTAGATTGTATATTCAAAATAGGGTTAGATGTCAATGCTTTTGAAGAATGCTACGAAGCATTAAATAGCTCTCCTAGTACTACACTTCGCTATATTAGAGAAAGAAAGGAATTTAAGGAGAGATTAGTAGCAGAACAAAAAAAAGCTTCTAGAAGCCAAAATATTGACCCTGATATATATGATAGTGCTATTGAAAAGTTGAAGAAAAAGGAAAATGAAGTCAAAGATTTACTAGAAAAAATAAGAAATTTAGAAGGTAAGTCTTTATCAAGTGAAAATGAGCCAATGCACCCTAGAACAGCCAATAATGCTAGTAAAATTATAGGAGCACTTACTAGTGAGCTGTTAAGCATAGACTTAACACAACCTTATGCAACTGATAGTAATGGGAGAATACAAAGAGCTATTGAAAAACAAGGTAATAGCGTGAGTAAAGACGTTATTGCTTACTGGTTAAAACTTGCTCATGAAAATAGTATTTAATTCTAATTAGCTTCTAGTTAGAAGTCTTAAACTGCTAACTAGAACTATCGAACAACCCCACCACATACCATACAACCATGTCGAAAGCCGTAAAATACTTTACGGCTCAATACACAACATGGAGCTATGAGCATGACCCAGCAAAACCAACCACCGCACAACGCGCCTAACAATATATCAAAACGGCTACTACCAATACTTAAAGCAATAGTTAGCATCCTTCTACCTTACTTGCTATCACCGCCTGATATCAGCATTCATATTTACCACATTAATATCATATTTTAACGCCAACAAACTGAGCACTACCCTAACCGATACTTGTCATCTATAGACTTTTATAGAGCGAGCCGTTAGGGTAAATGCTACCCCTTACACTGGTTTATCTTATGTCCAAGCCTGTCAATCAGCCCACATCTACCCGCCTCATAGATAACGCCCCTTGGGAGGCATACCACCGACCTTACGTGCGCGATTTAGCTTATGTGCTGGCGTGCCCCAATGTTTTGACGCAGTGGCTGGACTTTGCACCGCATGAGAACACACATGCTGTTTCAGTACATAGCGCCAGTTTTTGGCAAACGCAGTTTGAAGCGTATGAGCAACGCTTAACTGAGCTAGATACTACCACTGCCTATCAAGAGTTGACTCGCTATTTACTCAAGCGTCCGAGCCCGAATCGATTAGGTTTTCATTTTGAAGGGTTACTATCATTTTGGTTAGAGGATGGCTATGCGCGTAACCTGCATCCATATGAGACACTAGCGAATAATGTGCAGCTGTATAATGGTAAGCAGACGGTCGGTGAGCTTGATTTGATTTTGTACAATCATGCAGAACAGCTGGTCGAACATTGGGAACTGGCGATTAAATTCTTTATGGGGTCTGCGCCGTTTGAACCTGAGAACTGGGTGGGGATCAACTCCAACGATAATCTACAACGCAAGATGACGCACATGCAGACTAAGCAGTTCCGAGCGGTGTGGGTAGATACTGAAGATCAAGGAAAGGTAAAAATCGATAAGCGCTATGGGGTCATTAAAGGCCGATTTTTTTTGCCGATTAACACGACTGACCTTGGCGATTATGAGTGGCCTTTGTGGCTTACACCTAGCTTTCCGATACATGAATGGTGTGACAAGAGGGACAAGGCAGGTCTTGCTACGATTGACACCACTGCATTGCGAGCTGCACATTATATTGAGTGGTTTACTCAGCGCAGCTTTTACAATGACCGTAAGCAGCAGCTAGGTTGGTCAGATAGCGAGTTACCTAGGACAGGCTTGTACTTTGAGGGTGATAGACCCATCGTCATTTACCCAAGACGGCTGAACTCAGACACAGAATTAGAATAAAACCCAGAATAAATTGATAAACCAACTTAGTTAGCTTAGTTAGCTTAGTTAGCTTAGTTAGCTTAGGTAGATTAGATAGATTAGATAGATTAGAGGCTAATAGCTCAAACAGCACTGTAATAAGGAACATTATTTGGACGGCATGGCTTAAATAACAATATGTTTCAAGCGTCAAATCTATCTAACGAACTGCTTAATAACTCTCGATGACTTGCATCAGCTCATATCTCAGCATATCGGCACTCGGCATACGCTCAGCGTGGAAACGGACAATAGCGATACCTGCACTCGCAAGGGCTTTATCTTTTTTGTCATCGGCTTTTTGCCGCGCTTTACTATTGTGAGTCCAGTCATCCAGCTCAATAGCAAGCAGCGTAGTCTGAGCATCAATATCTACAATCACATAGTCAACACTCTGACGACAGATACGATTGAACCAAAAGCTGCGCTCAGATGTCTCATCACTATTGGCCTCAATGATTCGTGACAGCTGAACCTGCACAAATATATGATACTCAGGCAATGCGTTTTTTAATTTATTAAAAAAGATGACCTCGGTATCTGTCATGATCGGCATCGGTGCAAATGGCCAGATGGCCAGCTCGTCGCCGCGCACAGGCTTTGGGTCAGGCTCAACGATTGGGCGTCGTCTGGCTGACAGTTTCGGTAACGTAATCAGCCCTAAAAACCCAACGGCCAAAATTAAAAATATAACGCCAAATGACATGGTTTTACCTTATACAATATGAAAGTGATCTGTCAGTCATCCACATCAAAAGATATCAATGATTGACCAATCACAACGTGGCAACCTATATAGGCTGACAGGTTATACAAAAACAAATAATAAAATGGTGCTCATCGTACTCAAGCTTACCTCAATCGGCAAACAATAAAACAAAAAACACGACAGTAGATGTCGTGTTTTGATAAATCAGTAGATATTAGACCAGCACATATTAGCTCGGCATCATAGCGCGTGTTTCATTTATCCCAACACAACTGCATCGCTACGCCTTTTAGTCTATGGCTTAACGCCAGTATAGTACCCAAGCACTCGTCGTGTTGACATTCGGATCGCTATTGATCTTGTCTTTTAGTGCCAATGCAGCGACTTTGCCGCGCTCAGGACCGACGACAACACGTACGCCACGACTGGTAGGGCTGGTCTTTACTTGATAGCCTGCGGATTGGAATGTTTTCACTAATTGGTCTGCTTTGGCTTGGTTATCTGCTAATGCCACTTGTACTCCAAAGCTACCTTTTGCATCGGTCTCTTTCACTTCTTTACGCGCTTCGCTAAGTTTTTGCTGGGCATCACGTTTGGCATCGGCAGATTTCTTCGCAAGCGCTTCCTCTTGTTCGCGCTTCTTCTCACGCGCTTGCTCAGCTGCTACCGCTTCACGCTCTAGACGTTGTACTTGGCTACGAGATGGTATAGTAATTTCTTGACCCAGCTGTAATGAGGTCGATGGTGAGATATTATTTGCCTGAGCCAATACTTCGACAGGCATATTGTACTGCCTTGCCAGTTTAATCAGTCCATCACCCTTTTTTACTTGATAATCAGAGGGTGATTTTGGTGGCTCGTTTTTAGCCGCTTCGGCTGCTTCCCGCTTTTTTTCAGCGGCTGCTTGCACCTCAGCTTGTTTTTTAGCTTCAGCTTGCCTCTTTGCTTCCGCTTCTTTTTTACTCTCTGCCAGTTTTTTGGCTGCGGCTTGCTCTTGAGCCTCCTGCTGCTTTTTCGCTTGCGCTTCTTTTACTGCATCGTCCGCGGCTTTGATCAATTTATCAGCGTCTTGTACTTCTTTGCTTGTCGCACTACTTTGCGTGTTGGTTGCATCTGCTGAATCATCGGTCTGCTCACTCGTCGCAGCAATGTTTTGCACATACTGCTGACTCTCGGCACGGGCTTTGGCTAGTGCTTCTGCTTCAGCAACTTCTTGCTCGGTCAAAAACTCTTTTGCACGCTTTTCTTGCTCTGCGACGCGCGCAGCCCGTTCTTTTTGCTTTTGCGCAAGGATGCGTTTTTCTGTCTCTATATCAGTCGTTAGCGGCTGCGGCGCCTCCTCTTCAACACTTGGCTTTTCTATCAGCGCGGTTGCAGGCTCTAGCTGATTGCTCTCACCGATCTGCTGCACCATGGCGTATAGCATCACGCTACCGCCTAGAATCATCCCAATGCCCAATAAGGCTTGTCTCGAAAAGTTCATCCGTTTACGTCTCTTAGTTGGTGATAAGGTTGATTGAGCGGTGCTTTGACTGCCTTGTAGCAATAGTACCATTGATACAAGACAGTATCGCTTGCCGCCAGTTAATGCCATCAGTGTTCAAGATTTGTGTCGACTATCGCCTACCAGTCTTACAAATCATTTTGATTATAAAGCATATTTTTTGCGCTGTCTGCTATCAGGCTACGACTAAGATTAACATTAAACTGGCGTTATTTTAACTTAAATTATCATACGGTAAGTGCACTCAATGCCTCGCCAATGGTATGAAACGAACCACATACGACAATGAGGTCTTGCGGTTGGCTGGCCTCTACCACTGCATGAGTCGCGGCGTGCAAACCATCGCACTCATGAATGTTGTCGCTATCAACATACTTAGCCAACACACCCTCTAGCTGCTCAGTGCTCGCAGCACGTGGATAGTCAATCTCAGCCAGATACCAATCACTAATCGGTAGACCTGCTTGAGTCAGACGCTGCACCACCATATCGATGTCTTTATCACCCAACATAGAGAACAGCATGTTTATCTTTGGCATACCTTTATCAGTTTGGCTGCTGTGTTTTGCCACATGTTGCTGCCAAAATGGTAGCAACTGCGCGATCAAAAACTCAACGCCTTGCTCATTGTGCGCCACATCAAACAACCAATGTCGACCATGACTCTCACGATAGTCGAAGCGCCCAGCCAGTTTGACCATATGTAGCGCGTGCTCAATAGCGCTGATATCAACCTCTAGCGGGCTTGCGATCACTGCCGATAGGGCATTGGCCGTATTTGTCAGGGATAGTGCAGGACGAGGTAATTGTAGGGTGACAGCCGCATTGCTGTATTGCCAAGTCGTTGAGTCAATATCGCAGTAGCTGAAATCTTGTCCAATCTGATAGCAAGTTGCCTGTCTCTCGTTAATAACATGCTGCACGCTAGACGGCATTGCAGTAGCCCCATAAATAAGAGGAATGCCTTGTCGTAAGATACCTGCTTTTTCGCGTCCGATATCCTCGACATTGTCACCTAGCCAGTCGACATGATCGATACCAATATTGGTAATCACCGCCATATCAGGATCGATGATATTGACGACATCAAGTCTGCCACCAAGCCCCACCTCTAACACCCAAACATCACAGTCAGCCTCAGCGAATATCAGCAGTGCTGCAAGCGTTGTCATCTCAAAGAACGACAAGGTCAAGTCACACGCTAATCGAGCTGACTCTACCTTGCTAAATGCGTGAATCAGTGTCTCGTCGCTGACCATTTCGCCATTGATACGCACGCGCTCGTTAAAGACACTAAGATGTGGTGACTGGTATAGCGCTGTCTTATAACCTGCGGCTTTACACATTTCGGCGATGACAGCGGTCGTAGAGCCTTTACCATTAGTACCTGCTACAGTGAAAACATAAGCATCATCTTTGGCTGACTGTACTACGCCTAGCGCTTCGGCGACAGGCAGGACGCGTGACAGTCCCATATCTATCGCAGACACGTGTATTTGCTGCATATAGTTTAGCCATTCGGTCAAGCTAGCCAAGCCAACTTTGTCGTTAGGGCTACTAAGATTAGACGCTAAAAAATCAGACATGAATAAAACCTATATAAAATTTGATAAGAGATAAACTATGTGTGTTGGCTAAAACCAAAAATAGCATTTACCGTGCAATGACGATAAATGCTATTAGGGGTCTTGCATATGCTGTAGATAGTAGCACGCAGCTATGCGGTTATGCACTCAATAAATGGCTCAGACTACCAAGCCATTCATGCTACTGAGCATCTACGTTCGGTACGCGGCATAGTTTTGCGAGCAAACGATAGATCGTATCAATCAGTTGATGACGATGCACCACTTCATCTACCACACCGTGCTCTAGCAAGAACTCAGCGCGCTGAAATGGCTCTTCTAATGTCTCACGAACGGTCTGCTCAATCACACGCTTACCAGCAAAGCCGATCATGGCTTTTGGTTCTGCTAAATGGATATCACCTAGCATCGCAAGCGACGCCGTGACACCGCCGTAGACAGGATTCGTCAATACCACAATATATGGAATACCAGCGATCTTTAAGCGTTCAATCGCTGCTGCCGTGCGTGCCATTTGCATCAATGACAACAGACCCTCTTGCATACGCGCACCGCCCGAGGCTGCAAAACAAACCAAAGGTATCTTTTGCTCTAGCGCCTTTTCGGCAGCTTGGACAAAACGATCACCAACGACTGATCCCATCGAGCCACCCATAAAGCGAAAATCAAAGGCACAAGCGACGATATCAAGATTACGCAGTTTGCCGTACATAGCAACCAGCGCTTCAGACTCACCCGTCTTTTCTTGTGCTTCACTCATACGTGCAGGATACGGCTTACTGTCCACAAAGCTCAACGGGTCTTTTGCCGTGAACTCTTGACCAGTCTCGCCATCTACTTGGTCAAGTAACCAATTCAAGCGCTCACGAGCACTCATTGGTAGATGATGATCACAATGTGGGCACACATAGCAATTAAAAATTAATGCTGTATTAGTAATCATCGAGTGACAGTTACTACACTTAGTTGACGGCTCAGTCTCTACCGCTGTCAGTGGTGCAGTCAGTTGCTGCTTGATACCCGGGATAGGACGATTGAACCATGACTGCTTACCTGTGTTATTTGGCTCAGCGTTAGCAGTATTGTTTTCAGATTTTGTTATTGTATCAGTCATATTATTTGCCATCATAAAAGGCTTATTGACAAGTTTGCTCATTGGCTTGTCATTGAGAGTGTAATGGTCGTCTAAACAAAGCGTCAAACCCAGTCATAACATGAGCAGTTATGCGACATATCAGATGTTAAGCTAATATGTTGGTACTCTGGCGGTATGCTTTTTGATAGACGATGTAATTATGAGGATAATCACTCACAATAAACTACTATCAGACGCCATATAATAATCATGTTAGTTTACACTCGTAAACTAAATTTAGCAAAGTCATTATTTAGCAAAGTCATTTAGTATTGCCTTCACGTAAAGCGCTTGAGTAAAGTCTTTAGAAGGACAATAGCTGCGATTTGACTTTGCCGTTTCAAATAACTATCTCTTTAAATAACAGTAATACTAAAGCAATAGCTACTAAGCACTTAAACTGTCCAGCGCACTACGTAGCTCATCCATTTTTTCCATGATTCTCTGCTGGGCATTGGCAACTGCCGCAGTATCATTGGCATCAATATCTGCAAAGTTCTGTACCAGCGCACTACCCACGATGACACCATCGGCATGAGTACCGATTGCTTTTGCAGAGTCACCATCACGGATACCGAAACCGACGCATACTGGTAGGTCTGTCTCTGCTTTGATCGCTTGAACTTGCGTGGCAACGTCATCTGTATCTAGGGTAGCTGAACCCGTCACGCCTTTTAGCGATACATAATAGATATAACCGCCACAATGGGTCAATACTTGCTCACGGCGTTCAGGTAATGTCGTTGGCGATAATAAGAAAATCTCATTCATCGCATGGTCAGTCAAATGCTGAGTGAAGCTGCCCGCCTCGGCCGGTGGTAAATCTACCATCAATAAACCGTCGACGCCTGACTGCTCACATAGTGCCACAAAGTTGTCATAGCCGATGATCTCCACAGGGTTGAGATAACCCATTAGGATAATCGGCGTTTGCGTATCGGTTTGACGGAACTCTGCCACCATCTTGAGCGCATCACGGGTACTGGTACCGGCGGCTAATGCACGCTCGCCAGCCAGCGCAACGGTTGGACCATCTGCCATTGGGTCAGAGAACGGTAAGCCAACTTCGATCATGTCTGCGCCGTGCTTGACCAAGTCATGTAACAGACCGACAGTGGTTGCAGGATTAGGGTCGCCTGCCATCACATAAGGAATCAGGGCTTTTTTATTTTGTGATTTTAAGGTTTCAAAGGTACTTTCAATTCGGGTCATAGTAATCTCTTAGTTATTATAAACTGGCTTATTTGACCCTTTATCTAACACTATCTATCAGACAAAGGATGCTAAGCTATTTTTTTATGAGGGAGTGTCTAGTAACTTGTAAGATTATTAGCTTACAGAGGCAGTCACTATTACATCTCAATCCCTTCTGCCTTCATGACAGAATGCAGATCTTTGTCACCGCGACCTGACATATTAACGACGATCGTCTGATCAGGGGTCATAGTCTTAGCCAGTTTCAATGCATAAGCGACGGCATGAGCAGTCTCAAGCGCAGGGATGATACCTTCTTTGCGAGTTGCTTCATGGAAGCCTTCTAACGCTTCTTTATCAGTACAGCCGACATACTCAACACGCTTCATGTCTTTTAGGAAGCTGTGCTCAGGGCCAACGCCAGGATAATCAAGACCTGCTGAGATAGAATGTGTCTCCTGAATCTGACCATCATCATCTGCCATTAGGTAGGTGCGGTTACCATGCAGTACACCGATACGACCTGCCGCCAATGGCGCAGAATGGCGACCTGATTCGATACCATCGCCCGTGGCTTCGACGCCATACATTTTGACATCGGTGTCGTTTAGGAAATCAAAGAACAGACCAATAGCGTTTGAGCCACCACCGACACAAGCGACCAATGCATCAGGAAGCTTGCCTGTTTTTTCTAAATGCTGGATACGGGCTTCTTTACCAATAATCGCTTGGAAATCACGCACCAATAGCGGATAAGGATGCGGCCCTGCCACCGTACCGATAATATAGTAGGTGCTATCGACATTGGTTACCCAGTCACGCATGGCTTCGTTCATTGCGTCTTTGAGCGTACGTGAGCCAGATGTCACAGGCACAACTGTCGCACCAAGCAAACGCATACGATAGACGTTCATCTTTTGACGCTCAACATCGTCAGCACCCATATAGACGATACATTCTAGTCCTAAGCGTGCTGCAATCGTTGCCGTTGCGACACCATGCTGTCCTGCACCAGTTTCGGCGATGATACGTTTTTTGCCGCACATTTTGGCAAGCAATGCCTGACCGATCGTGTTGTTTACTTTGTGCGCGCCTGTATGGTTAAGGTCTTCACGCTTAAAGTAAATTTGCGCACCGCCAATCTCATCGCTCAAACGCTTGGCATGATATAGCGGTGTTGGACGACCGACGTAATTGACCAAATCGTTGTGATACTCTTCCCAAAACGCTGGATCTGCTTTTACTTTGGTATAGAGGGTCTCTAGCTCCTCTAAGGCAGCCATTAGCGTCTCAGAGACAAAACGGCCACCATGTACGCCAAAGTGTCCACGTACGTCTGGATACTGGTTAAAGTCCTGTACATTTTCAGGATTGGTAAAGGTGTTTACAGACTGTGCTGTATCAGATAAATCTTTATTAGCGACATGACTCATGATAATTCCTACTGTAATAAGTGGTATTTTTTAGAATAAATATAAAGGGAAAAATAAGATTCAAACAGAAAGATCGGAATAACGATCAGATAAGCCTATTATATATAGAAAATCACCTATCATAAAAAACTTAAGCGACGTCAGTGACCGTTTCGTTTTGCCATCGGTCACGCTTGACTGCTTTCATAAAGGCACGCATTTTGGCAGCGTCTTTTTTGCCCTTGTCACTCTCGATACCGCCACTGACATCGACGCCATAGATAGGTAGATTAGAGGTTTCTGCCACGTTCTGCACATCGAGACCACCAGCCAATACAACTGGCAGCGTGCTGTCTTGTGGAATAAGACTCCAGTCAAAGCGCTGCCCTGTACCGCCGTATGCCGCTTGATGATAAGCATCCAACAAAATACTACTGGCACCTGCGGTTGCAAATTGGGCGATCTGCGCACGAACGCTATCGGGCGTGTCTTGTTCTGCATTGATACGCAGTGCCTTGATCCAGCGCTTATTGACCACACTTGCCAGCTGCGCGCATTGTTCAGGCGTCTCATCACCATGGAACTGAATAATATCAAAAGGTACAGTATTTGCCAGTTCGATCAACTCATCTGTAGGCATGTTGACCACTAACGCCACAACGCTCACAAAAGCAGGCACGGCAGCAGCGAGTGTCTGCGCTTGCGTCAGTGTAACTGCGCGCGGACTTGGTGGATAAAACACCAAACCGACCGCATCAGCACCTAACTGTGCCGCGGTCTGTATATCACTAAGCTGAGTAAACCCGCAAAACTTAACGTGCATGTCGTGACCTTTGATTTTTGGTACTTTTTCTTTCTTAAGACTGATGATTTCTTTAGAACTGCTTATCTTTTGAGACTTTATGTTCCTAAGCATGACACTGATTATAACGGTGTCAGATAGGTTTGAGCTAAAGGTAAATCGTTAGATATGATGATGATTTGTTACTCAAACGGCAAAGCCATTGCATCCAAAAACTTATCCTAGCATACTTTTATCACCAGTTTTGTTTATGATTGCGATTGATTAATATAGGGATACTTTGATGTCTAAGACTACTAACAACAGTGGTAGCAATAATAAGAATAGCGACAGTAGCAGTAGCGATAGTCCGTTGCATTACTTAATGTGGTTTCGTCGGGACCTACGCCTTCATGATAATACCGCATTGGCAGCGCTGTGCGAACGCGCTAATGAGGACAATGCATCAGTATCTGCTGTGTTTTTTTTGACACCTGAGCAGTGGCAAGAGCATGACACTTCTCTTGTCCAAGTCGATCATATTATCCGCACCTTGCCTAATCTAGCAAAGGACTTGCAATCAAAACTCAATATTACCTTGATCGTACAGCTCTGTCCTAGTTTCTCTGACTGTATAGAGGCTCTGACAAGCTTATGCAGTGACAACGATATCAGCTGCGTTATGGCCAATCATGAGTATGAGGGTAATGAGATCGATCGTGATGAGCAGGTAAAAGGCCAGCTTGCAAAAGATGATATCGAGTTCGTCCGCTGGCATGATCAGTGTATTTTACCACCACTGAGCATTACGACCAATGACGGCGACAGTATGTATAAGGTCTTTACGCCGTTTTATAAGAAATGGCGACATACCTTGGACGTGAGCACTATCCAAATGCATGACGCATCAGCGGTCGACTGCGATGATAAACTCAATCTAAAATCGTCGAAATATATGGCGACTACAATCGATGATATCGAAACACTCAGTAAAAAAATACTCAATGATTATCAAAAGACGCTAGAGAAAGAAGACTCATTAGCGCATATCGATATAGAAACCCAGTTGACTGCCGCAAGAGACGCCTATCCTGCAGGCGAATCTGCTGCTTGCCAGCGTGTAGAGGCATTTATCGCTGATGATATCAATGATTATGATGTCAGCCGTGATGTACCACATCTGCATGCTACCAGTCAGCTATCGGCTTATCTTACTATAGGCTCTATCAGCCCTAGATTCTGCTATCTACAAGCAAGCAAAGCTCAAGAAAAACTGCATGGCAATGATGGCGATAATGAAGACATCAACCGCTGGATAAGTGAGCTCGCATGGCGTGATTTTTATCGTCATGTGCTGGTCGCCAAGCCAAACCTGATTCGTCATAAAGCGTACAAAGAAGACACCGATACTAAAGTCAGTTGGTCATACGATGAAGATGATTTTAAATCATGGTATACCGGCATGACCGGTGTGCCACTCGTTGATGCGGCAATGCGCTGCTTAAATGCGACTGGATTTATGCACAACCGATTGCGTATGGTCACAGCGATGTTTTTGACCAAGGACTTATTGATTGATTGGCGCTTAGGTGAGCGCTACTTTATGCAGCAGCTCATCGATGGTGACTTTGCGTCCAATAATGGCGGCTGGCAGTGGAGCGCGTCAACAGGTACCGACTCAGCGCCCTACTTCCGTATTATGAATCCTTTTAGCCAAGGCAGTACGCATGACAAAAAAGCATTGTTCATCAAAACATGGCTACCGGAACTAAAAGATATCCCCGCGAGCACCTTGCATAGTGAAGACAAGATGCGTAAAGCACTGTCAAAGGATGGGGAGTTTGCCGATGTTAATTACCCTGTGCCAATGGTCGAACACAAATCAGTCCGAAAACTGGCCATCGCTGAATTCAAGAAAGAAGCTTAAGTTTAAGAAAACAACCAACAGACTAGCCATTCGTAGTTGCGGGCAACTGACAGGCGCCTGTACCCTGCGTGGTCACCGTCACAATAGCACCTGTCAATGTAAATAACTGCTGCAATTGCGTTTGGGCATTTTGCAGCGCCATATTCATCACGTCGCCTCTACAAGCACGCTCTAGCACCTCTGCTTTTGCCATACGCTGTGCTTCATCCAGTATCTTAGGATCGACCTGCATCATGCCAAAAGCACCAGTCTGCCAGTCATAAATCTCGATATCATCCAAATATACCGAAAATATCTCTGTAGGTGGTAAGGTAATATTGATTTGGGACATAGTGGCAGCTGATGAGTTAGGATCAGCGACTTGCTCTTCATTCGTATCAACTTGAACAGGCTGTACCACTTGTACCATCTCAGGTGTTAGCGCGCTCAGATCAACCCCTGCCTCTACGCGCCCATGAGCGATAAACAATGCTTTTTGTTCATCTTGCCACAGCTTCATCCAACTGCCCGGTCGCTCACTGGTAATCACGGTATCCACACTAAATGCAACGGTATGTAAGCGGTTGAGCTGCTGAATTTGTGTCACCACGCCCTCTCGTGTGATGGTCTCTATTGGCTCTTCTTCTGTCACGTTTTGTGCACTATAAATAGCAAAAACGATTGCAGCCAAGCCAATGAGTAGTATCACCCAAGACATCGTAGCAATAGGTTTCTTGACTGGTTGATCGGTGCCATTGGTATGATTGGTATCAGGACTGTTCATAGAGACTCCCTTTATAGTATTGCATCGTTCTTATAAGACCAATGGTGCTGTAGAGCCAAAGCAAGTGCTCACGATATAAATGCGACTATTGTGCAGTAAATTCAAGTAACGACTACCAATCCTCTACATAATATCTGGCGGAGCTGTCTACAAAGTGTCTTACGGTTTGCCATAAAATCATAGGGATAACTTAATTATTTGGCTGTTATCAGAGCCTTTACGTAGCGTTCGGTCTGAAAAGTCAAAAAGTCATTGCGTCTTAGGCTAACTTTACCTAACATAGTCAGACTGTATGTATAAAATGTCAGCATAAGTGTGCTTCTCGGGTTTTGACCTGAGTATTTATCATGACTACTTTGCATTTCGACATCATGATATATCAGTCTAAATTTACCGCTCTATTACAAGAGTGGTTTTTACTAATGTGCTTTTGTATGAGCATATTAGTAACTAGGAAATACCCTAGATTATTGCTAAGTAATAAAGGTAAGCTTGCGGCGGCAACGAAACGATTAGCCATACGCTCAACATCCTACTATTTCTTATTTTTTTATCGTTGATAAGGTTACGCTTTATTTATGAAAGCCAGTCAATTTTTATTTGCTACACTAAAAGAAACCCCAAGTGATGCTGACATCGCCTCAAGCCAATTGATGGTGCGTGCTGGTCTTATCCGTAAGATCGCTTCTGGGTTATATATTTGGTTGCCTATGGGTTTGCGCATCTTGCAAAAGGTCGAACGTATTGTTCGTGAAGAGATGCAAAATATTGGGGCGCAAGAAGTACTGATGCCAATGACTCAGCCAGCTGAGCTTTGGCAGACGACTGGACGTTTTGATGATTATGGTCCTGAGCTACTGCGTTTCAAAGACCGTCATGATCGCGACTTTGTGCTGGGTCCAACGCACGAAGAAGTCATCACCAACCTCGCCCAAGGTGAGCTGCGTAGCTACAAGCAACTGCCGATAAGTTTCTTTCAGATTCAAAACAAATTCCGTGATGAGATTCGTCCACGCTTCGGTGTGATGCGTGCCCGTGAGTTCACCATGAAAGATGCTTATTCATTTCATGTGGATCAAACCTCATTGGCCAAAACCTATGATGACATGTATGACGCTTATACCCGTATCTTCACCCGCCTGGGTTTAGATTTCCGTGCGGTACAAGCAGATACAGGCTCTATTGGCGGGTTTGCTTCCCATGAGTTTCACGTATTGGCAGACAGCGGCGAAGATGATATTGCTTTCTCTGACTCTTCTGATTATGCAGCCAACGTTGAGCTGGCTGAATCTGTCAGCACCGCTGAACGTCAGACACCTAGCATGGAGCGCGAAGACGTACTAACAGAAAAGATGACCACTTGTAAGATGGTCGCTGAACACTTAGACATCCCATTAGAAAGCACAGTCAAAACATTAATCGTACACGGTCATACCGAAAACGATGAACCACAGCTAATCGCTGTCGTATTGCGCGGCGATCATCAGCTCAATACGATCAAGGCTGAAAAGATTGAAGAAGCCAATGTACCGCTGACGCTCGCTTCTGATGAAGAGCTAAAGGCAGCTGGTCTGAACAAGGGCTATATCGGCGTCAATTTAGATATGCCAGTATTCGTTGATCGCTCAGCAGCAGCATTGTCAGATTTTGTCTGCGGTGCCAATGAAATCAATAAGCACACTATCGGCATGAACTGGGAACGTGACGCCAGCATCACGCGTGTCGTTGATGTACGCAATGTGCAAGAAGGCGATCCTTCTCCTGATGGTAAAGGTAGCCTAAAAATCAAACGCGGTATCGAAGTGGGTCATATCTTCCAATTGGGTGATAAGTACTCACAAGCGATGAGTTGTACGGTTTCCGGCGAAGACGGCAAGCCTGTGACTCTTATGATGGGTTGCTACGGTATTGGCGTCAGTCGTATCATTGCTGCTGCAATCGAGCAGAACAACGATGACAATGGCATCATGTGGCCAAAAACGCCAACGGTTGATGACTCAATCGCACCTTTCGAAGTCGCTATCATACCGATGAAGTCAAAAGAAGAAACCGTTATGCAAACAGCAACGGCATTGTACGAAGAGCTGAAGTCTCAAGGTATCAATGTGCTGCTCGACGATCGTAACGAGCGTCCAGGCGTCAAGTTTGCTGATCTTGAGTTGATTGGTATTCCGCACCGTATTGTCGTCTCTGATCGTAACCTTGCTGAAGACAAGTACGAGTACGTCAACCGCCGCGAAGCTGAGAAGCAGATGCTAAGCCGCGAAGAAGTCATGGCAAAAGTAACCAACAAATAGCAGTATCAATAATAACGATAAAAAAAGCGCCTATCTTATGAGATAGGCGCTTTTTTGTTGACTTAGCGTGGTTCGTACTCTAGCACTAGTAATGCCAGCGCTACTGACGAATCAAACGACTAGGCTTAGGTAATAGATCAATATCGCTTACACGGCAAGGATTGATATCGATACCGCCGCGGCGCGTATACCATGCGCGAACCATCAACTCGCTTGGCTCGTAGTAACGGCTCAGGTCAGCAAATATCTGCTCAACACACTGCTCATGAAAACCATTGTGTTGACGAAAGCTCAATATATAACGCAGCATATTAGCATTATTAAAAGCCTTGTCAGTCGTTATGGATACGGCTAAAGTGCCCCAGTCTGGCTGATTGGTCACTGGGCAATTACTACGCAGTAGATTGGAATAAAAATTATACGGCTGCGTACCATCACTTGCCATGCTTTCACTGCTCGCCTTTACTTCGTTAGTACTCAGCAATGACGCATCAGGATGCTCAGTTAAAGCAACTTTATCTGTGCTTTCTGCTAGCGCCTCATCAATACAAACCCCTTCAGGCTGAGCAATCAATAGTCCTGTGGCTTTGTCGTTCAAGTCATCATTTAAACCAAACAGCTCTACCTGTACGTCAGCTTGCAGACAGGCTGACAAGTCTTTGGCAATCAACGCTTGCACATCATTCCAACTGGTAAACTCAGTAAAGTTAATACTATTCAAATACAACTTAAGCGACTTTGACTCTACGATAAAGGGTGAACTGGCAGGAATACCAAAGCGCGCAATAGCCACCTGTGAGATCCCTTGCGTATTTAACCAAGACATCTCAAACGCTTGCCACCAATCCACACCAACCGTTAACTTGTCATCTTGCCAGCCAATCGCATCACGACCCATACTACGTGCAATAGGATATAGCGTCTCTGGACTATACTCTGTAGGATAGTCTGTGGTTTGCTCACCCAAGATACCGTGGATACTCATCTGTCTTCCTAATATTGAACTGTTAAAAACTTGCTATAACTAATACATTCAGTGGATAGTATCTGTACTACCCTTTTGCATCATGCATACTACAAGCGCACACGCGAACCGTTGCTTAGTAAGCGATAAGCAATCGTATAGAATATCGCACAGAATACAAAAATCGCTGCCATCGAATACCAAACATTGACATCAGAATAGCCAAGAATCCCGTAGCGGAATGAGTTGACCATGTACACGATAGGATTCAGTAGCGAGACATTTTGCCAAAAAGGCGATAAGTTCTCCATCGAATAAAAAACACCACCAAGATAGGTCAATGGGGTCAATACAAAACTCGGTATGATAGAGATATCGTCAAATGAGCGTGCAAACACCGCATTGATAAAACCGCCTAGTGAGAACAAAATCGACGTGCCAAGCACCGTAAACACCGTTACAAATAAATGCTCGATACCAAGATCGGTAAAGAATAACGCCACTATCGAAACAATGACCCCAATAGCCAGTCCGCGGAAAATACCACCGCTGATATAACCCATCAAAATGGCATGTTTGGATACAGGCGATACCAATAACTCTTCAATACTAGATGTGAACTTGGCACTAAAAAAGCTCGACACCACGTTCGAGTAACTGTTGGTAATGATCGACATCATGATCAAACCAGGTACGATAAACTGCATGTATGGCACGCCGCCCATCTCGCCCACACGCGAGCCAATCATCTTACCAAAGATGACAAAGTACAGACTCATCGTGATCACTGGCGGTAGTAACGTCTGCGGCCAAATACGCAAAATGCGGCGTACTTCTTTGAACCAAATCGTACGAAACGCAATCCACTTTTTGCTCAATGACATGGTTTTATTATGATCGGTCAATTCCTGACTCATAATCCCGCCTCCTTCATGCTGTCTGCACTTTCAATATTTTTGTCTACCAAGCGCATAAACAACTCTTCTAATCGGTTGGCTTTATTACGCATACTTCCTACCTTAATGCCTTTATCAGACAACTGATCAAAGACACCATTCAATGACTCGCCTTCTGTCAATGTGACTTCTAGTGTTTGCTCATCCGGTTGTAATATATCTGTCACCCCAGTCAAAGCCAACTGCTCAGTGAGCGGCGTGTCCAAATCAAAAACAAACGTCTCTACTGACAGCTGTGCCAACAAGTCTTTCATTTCCGTATTAATACGAATCTCACCATGATCCAAGATAGCAATGCGTTTACATAGCTGCTCCGCTTCCTCTAGATAATGAGTCGTCAAAATAATCGTAGTGTTTTCTTCGATATTAATCTGCTGCATAAACTCCCACATGGAACGGCGCAGCTCGATATCAACACCCGCCGTTGGCTCATCAAGAATCAATAGCTTTGGTTTATGAATCAATGCTCGTGCGATCATCAGACGGCGCTTCATACCGCCGGACAGCTCACGTGATTTACTGTCGCGCTTATCCCACAGCCCAAGTGCGGTAAGTAGCCTTTTCGCCCGTGGTTTGGCTTCTTTGGCAGGGATACCGAAGTAACCCGCTTGAGTAATCAAGATATCTTCGACTTTTTCGAACATATTAAAATTAAATTCTTGCGGTACTACGCCAAGGTATTGCTTAGCAATCGAAGGGTTTTCTAGTAGATCTGTCCCAAAGATATGCACACTGCCTGTGGTTGGCTTGAACAGTGAGCTGATAATACCGATCATCGTAGATTTACCTGCACCATTTGGGCCGAGCAGCGCAAAAAACCCACCTTGTGGTACCATTAAATCGACCCCTTTTAGAGCCGAAAAGCCGTTATCGTAGGTCTTGGATAAGCCTTGGATAGAAAGTGCTGGTACATCAGACATGAAGACCTCTTTATTTGTTATCGGTGTATATAAAGTGCCATTTTAGAATAATAGGCTGTGTTGAACATTCGACTGTCATATGGGCAAAAGCCATATAGAAACGCAAGAGTATGAGAATGTTCAACACACTCTACTACCTAGAAGAGACGGTACAATCTCATAAAATGAGGCTACCAATGATGAATTTCAACTGCTTTATATTCGAAGTACCATATTAATAATACTCATCATGAAAAAGCGCCTACCTCATTGCTGAAATAGGCGCTTTATAGATAACTATCCTAAAAGCTTTAAGAGATAGTTAATAAGAATTAGCTGGCTTCTGCAACCATATAATCTACAGCGTTTTGGACTTCTTCGTCAGGAATGTCCGCGCCACCTTTGGCAGGCATCGCATTAAAACCGTTGATAGCATGAGTGTATAAGGTTTCTTTACCCTTTGCTATACGTGGTCCCCACGCACCAGCATCACCAAAGATAGGTGAACCCAGCAAACCTGCTGTGTGACAAGTCTGACATACCGCGTTATAGACAGCTTTACCATCACGAGGACCATCACCCGCTGATGGACCAGCAGCACGTGCTGTTACATCACAAACTTCATCATCTTCAAAACAGACATTGGCAACAGGCTGAATACGAGCAATTAGATTCGGGTACAGCGCGATCAGTTTTTGGACTTGTGGCGTATCTTGCGGGATCGGCTTTTCGTCAGCGGCAGGTGCTACAGCGGCTGTTTCTTCGCCATCTGCTGCTGCCGTCTCTGCGCCGTCTGCTAGTGCAGCTTCGTCCGTAGTCGCAGTACCATCTGTGGTATCTGCAGCAGCTATAGGCTCACCACCTAACGTTTGCGGCGCCTCTTCTACAGCATCTTGTCCTTCTGCTACATCAGACACAGATACAGGGGTGTCTACAATATCTTCAGCTTGGCTCACCGCGATACTAGCGATTCCTAGAATGGCAGCTGCCGATAACATAACTACTTTTCTCATTCGTCACGTTCTCTTATTACGTATACAAGGGCTGAGACGGCTCGGACATTCTGTCTGTCCTCCTTTGATGACCTCTAAGTCCTCAATAGCAGACAGCCATCCCGCGTGCCAGCGCACTTGTAATCGGTGATTATAAATATGAATTCTCCCCAACATTATAAGGGAAAAGGCAGGTAAATTGCCATGCTTGTTTAATGACTTGACTGTTTTTTCTCAAAAAACCTCAATCACAGCTGTCATTCATTGGCTTTATGCATTTTATTTGTTAGACTAAGCGGTCTTTATTTACAGGCACTTTATGCTGGTTATCATGCTGATCTAAGCGTGACACTCTGGCATACCGTTATCATATGCGCTCGTAGCTCAGTTGGATAGAGTATCGGTCTCCGAAGCCGAGGGTCGTGGGTTCGATTCCCGCCGAGCGCACCATTCCCATAAATAAGCGTTATCTGGGTCTATTTCTAATTTGACTTTGTATAGTGTTTTACCTTTATCAAGACCTAGTACATCAGCCACTTTCAATATTGTTTCTTCATTCGGTTTTCGCTTGTCTCCTACTTTATAGTTTTTAAACTCTGATAGTCTGCCTTGTGTTATTCCTAGTCTTTCAGCAAGTTTTGTTTGGTTTCCTGCCTTCTTTGTCGCTCTTTCAAATAATTCGTTAATCATCGTAATTTCTCCTTGCTAATTATCCCCATTTGGATATAATAGGCGTATAGGTTATTTTTTTACCTTGCACTATCCCCATTTGGATATATACCCAAAGGGTAATAATCAAATAATATCACTAGGCAGGAGTGAACCACAATGAGCATTATTAGTTTTGAAACTAAAAGCTACAAATCAGGGGCTATGCTATTAGCAAGCCGTCCAAATTTGATAGCTATTCGTATCCATAAGATAGGCACAAAAAACCTTAAAGAGTGTTATGTGCCTTTAGCTTTACTAGATGATGTAAAGCAAATCAAAAACCATACTGCATTGGTGGCATTCGCCAAAGCAAATCGAATACAGCAATCCGCTGTTACCTCTTGTCCTGTTCCTGCCCCTGCTCCTGCCAAGTCAGCAGCTAAGGGACAGGACATTCTTTTTGTAGAAGTTGAAACGGAAGGACGCGGCAAAGCTGCCGAAATAACCGAAATATCAGTTGTTTCTATTAATGAAACCGTCCTGTTTCACTCTCATGTTAGACCTACCAAGCCAAAAAGCAATGTTTCTATGGGTGCGCCTACTTTTGACAAAGTGTGGGCGAAACTTAGTGAGGTTATTGGACGCGCTGATATAGCGTTTTATAACGCTGACCATTCCAAACGCATGATATTGCAATCTATAGCAATAGCCTTTGATACGCCCATTCCTGAGCATTTTTATACCTTATTTCCTTATAACAAGGTTCTTGATGTGGGTCTGCGTTATGAGCTTTATAACAATAGATTTCCTCGTTTTCCTTGCTCTGCTGGACGACAGCATATAAACAGTGCTTGCGGTCAGTCTGGGCTATTTTGGCGTGATGTATCCAACAAGGCATCAGGTAATGCCATTAAATCCGCTCGGCTCTATAAGTATTTAGATCATAAGGCGGTGGCGTAATGAATTATCAGCCTTTTTTAGATATGCATTTGCTTGTGTCTGACGAATTAATGAAAGCTTTACCTCCAGTCATTCAAGCAATCGCACTTACAATTTTAAGCACAGTTTTAGCCGTTCTTGCCTTTATATGGCTTCGTAAGAACGTGTAGCAGTATTTAAGCATTACAGCGTGTCATTGGTGGCAGGACTAAGTGACGACGGGGTGACACGCTTGATAAGACAAGCCGCGAACTGGTGGTTCTTTGCGTATGCGGCAGCAGTATGAGTGACACAGCTTTTCTGTGGCGTAGCGGTATATTGGGTGATCGTTGCCCTTGCTCGCGTAGTCCTAAAGCTGTGGCAGATTGACTGTGCAAAGGGGGCGCGTGTTGTCCTAATCAATCTTGCTGTGGCTTAACACTAAGACTACAGCCCCCTATCGGTGATGGTGTGATGCGTGAGCATAACAACAAAAACGAAGGCGGATCACTCTAGCGGTAAGCAAATCAGCTTATCTCTAGGGTGAGTATTTTCCCCACTAGCTCAAGTGCTCCGCATAAGCATAACGAAACATCTTGTTAGAAGAAATAGAGAAAATTTAATAAAAGTAATGAGAGCAGAGAAGCTGGACTGGTGCGAAGGGTTCTTTTTACCGCTAAGCGTTTGGGGCTTTATCCAAACGCTTAGCGGTAAAAAGAACGCGCAGTGACAGTCAGCAAACAACCGAAGGGCGTTAGCAAAGTTTAGATGTTGCAAGAATAAGTACAGTAAGGAAGGCGTTAAGGAGTTTTAGCTAATGAAGACAATTCCCCCACTAGTAATACGGGGGTTAAGTACCCCCTAGGGTTTTCAGTATTCAGTTAAGGCTTTTAAAACTTGTTTTAAACAGTCTTGTTCGGTGGTTAGTGATCTTTTGAGAGAGTACGAAATGACAGATTTTGACAAGAACGCTGCTGAGTATTTGGAAAAAACACGCTTGCAACTGGAGCGTAAAGAGAAACTAGCTAAGCATGTTGAGATTCCATTTTTAAGCGTTTCAAACTCTGCTGAGCAAGTGTTTTTAAACCCTGCCTTAGATGCATCAGCGATTGATCCACGTAAGGCAACCGAAGCGGATTACAGTCAAAGCCACCTACTGAAAGTTGAAGCTGTGATAACTGCTGACGGTGTGCAAGATGAAATGATAAGACGACCATCAGGTCGCAATAACTGCTTCATCGACTGGATAAGCATCACGATGCAGTCAGACACTTTTGATGATGCTAAGACGACAAAGGAAGTGCTCGAACGCTTCCGCCAGTCTGCAATTATCGAAAACGCATCTGATGTTTTAAAAGATATATTTGGTTTCGGCATTGAAGGTGAAAACAAAAATGGTCGTAACTTTTATGATCGTAGTTTTAGCTTAGAACATAACGCTGGTTTTATCTGCATTGGTGGTCAGAATGACACGGTTATGATTAGCATAAATGGCACTGGTTGCACTTATGGTAAACATGGCTGGGAAGAACACTTACACGCATGGCTTAACTTGTTTGCTCGTGAATTTAAAATCACTCGTGTTGATTTAGCCCATGACGATTTATATGGCGAATATACAGATATTGACTGGTTTAACAATCAGCACACGATAGGCGGTTTTACTCGCGGTGGTCGCCCTCCTAGTGTCGAATGGCGCGGAGATTGGAAACGACCAAACGGCAAAGGTAGAACGCTATACATAGGCTCTCGTCAATCTGCACAGCTATGCCGAATATACGAAAAAGGCAAACAGCTAGGGGATACAGAATCGAAATGGCTACGCACAGAAGTACAGTATAGCTCACGCGGTATGTTGATTAGCTCTGATGTATTAATTAAGCCAAACGAGTTTTTTAGCGTGACTTATCCCTGCTTCTCTATTTTTGAATTTGAGGGTGAAACAAAGAAATTTGAGCGAATAGATAAGCAAGATTTTATGACTTATCAGCAAGCCATTGATTTAGTAAAAAGGCAATACGGCAGATATCTACACTTTTTCCGCGATGTTTTTGATGATGATACCGCCCTATTGGACGTATTGACAGACATCGAAAATACCGCAATACCTGAGCGCATAGATGTGCTCACTATCCCAAAACTTAGCCACTAGGCAGGAGTGAATACTATGAATGATGACACTATCGTATTAAACGGCATTACCTATGACGCTGATGAAGTAACAGAGCGTACCCTTGTTATCAAAGGTCAGCAGCCTACTGATTACGAAGATTATAAATTTATTGAGGTTTTAGCCGAGTTAAGAAATAAAAAACCTAACGCTGGTGGTCGTGCTCAAGCTGCTTACCGTTATTCGGATTTAAGCGATCATAACAAGTTTAACGAACATCAATACCCTTACAAAGCCAATGTAAAAATGATTTCTACAGTTGATAAAAAGGGTAATCAGGTTAATGAGATTGTTTGGGTTGATTTTGCCAATATTGAAGAATTAGCGACTATCCCTCGCAAAGAATTAGAAGCCTTTGAAAAATGGAAGGCTCAGACTGCGAATAAACACGCCAATGTTGCTGGAGTTAAATAATCATGGATCCAGTCAAACTATTTATCTACACGTTTGTCATTACTGCCGTGATTGCTGCGGTGATATGGCTCTTATTCTTTAAGAAGTAACCGAATATGCCAAGCGAAGTATTTCAAGCCGTTTATGTATGTTTACAGCCTAACGCTGATAATCCAGCATTGTGCGACGCTTGGCAACAAGTGCATCAGGGTAACTACATTACACCTGAGCTAGCTGGGCAAATAATAATGTTTGCCTTCATTATCAATATAGTCGTGTATGGCTTTGTAGCCTTGAAACGGACTATTTAAAAAAGGAAGTTGTTATGGAAGTTCAAAATCAAGCGGTAGCAGTTCAAGACGTAGCAGTTACCGAAGACAAAGGCGTAATGGGTTTAACAATGCGTTTCTTACCTGCTACTGGTGCGGTTGGTGCTCTAGCGTTTACCAGTGCTGCTAATGCTGCTGAATTCAGCTTAGACATGGCAAGTTTGCTTGTGAATATTGGTGTTGTTATTGCTGCTGTGACTGCGGTTGGTCTTGCGTCATTGTCTCTAGCGTTAACTGTGAAGTCGTTCAAGTATGTTAAATCTGCGTTTTAATTAACACTTATTTAGCGTTAACTGCCCTGTCATGGTGTTAGCGCACTATGTCGGGGTTTTTTTATGACTGCTCAAGATGGTCTATACATCATATTTATCATTATATCGTGTCTAGCTATACGCGATTTATTCGCGAGGTTATAAGATGCGTAACTTATATTATCTTTTAAAAATTTCTAGATTATCGCTACCGCATAAATTCAGAAAATATATAACCATTTTGCTATTTTTGATACTTGGCTTTTTCCTGTTCAATTCTGCTTTTGCCGAGTTTGACCCAAATCCTAAACACTCAAAGTGGTTCACTGATTCCATTGTTGCCGATCCTACCGTTAAAAGTTCTGTCACTGTTGAAGCATCTAAGACTTATCCAGTCTCTACGCTTGGTGCTGACGGCAAGCCGATTGTACAAAATCGTACCGCCAAGTCTGTTGTAAAAATAGCCCCTGCTGCTGCTAACATTAGTAAGTCCTTGATTAAAAGAGTGCCGTCTGCTGCTATTAGTACCGCTTTGTTTGCTCTGCTTTCTAAGTCTGTTGATTGGGTTCTAGATAAAGAAAATAATGCTGTTACTTACACTGAAGTTGGCGTCAAGTCTTGGTTTATTAGTGGCCACCCCCCTGGAAGTACTCCCGATGCTCCTTGTAAGAGCTTAGCTAAAAGTAGCAACGGTCGCTACACTTTTCATTCGATTGAAAGTGTGACTAACGACATTTATAGATGTTTTGTCATGGATATATATGTTCCCAATAAACCCCAAAATGTTGCTAATGTCACATCATCAATTACACGCGAGCCTTCTGAGGTATCGATACCTCTTGACCATGTCTCTAATCAGATAATTAGTGATGCTAATAACGGCGAAGCTCCAGCACAGCAAGTAATCTCTGATACAGCTCTCGATATGCTCGAAGCTGGTTTGTTAGATGATGTTTTAGATGCTGCATCTGATATACCACAGCCTGACCCTGATGCAGTAGACCCAGAAACCCCAACAGACCCAGAAACCCCAACAGACCCAGAAACCCCAACAGACGGACAAGACGGACAAGACGGACAAGACGGACAAGACGGACAAGACGGTAAGGACGCAGAACCTTTTGATCTCCCTGCATTTTGTGACTGGGCTACTAAAGTCTGTGATTTTATTGACTGGGTTAAAACTGAACCTTCTGATGGTGATGGTGACGGTGACATACCAGTTGAACAGCCTGATCCTGATATGCACGTCGGCATTTTAGAGCGTCTATATATTGATATGCCTGCTGCTTGTCCTGCTGATCCTATACTTGAATTCATGGGCGCTAAAATCCCCTTTCCCATGTCTATATTTTGTCAATTTGCAGAAATGATGAAACCTTTAATACTGCTATTCGCTTATATAAAAGGGCTTTCTATCATTGGCAATGGTCTTACATAAGGAGTAAAAAATGGGCGGTTTAATTGGCTTATTCTCAAAATTATTCAGCGGATTTTCTAAAACTGGCTTAAAGCAATTGATGCTCGGTGCTGGCATTGGTCTTGCTTCTGCTGGTGTAAGTCTCATTGTTATTAACTATTTCATATCTAAGATAACTGAAATGACTGGAAGTATTGGATACGGTGTTGCTGGTCTATTCGGTCTTGCTGGTCTTGATAAAGCATTGTCTATTGTAATCGGTGCTTATGTGCTCAAAGCCATGTTGCAGCAAGGGTCTTTATCATTCAAAAAATTAGGCGCGAAGTAAGAATTAATAATATTTTTCGGCAACGAAAAATATTATTAATTCTTACGAGTTCCAAAATATTTTAACTGGAAAATATTATGTCAAGCATACTCGGACGCTCTAGCATATTGGTTACTGGGCTTGAAGGCTCGGGAAAATCACATTTCATTATGTCGCAAATCAAGCAAATACTTGATAACCCTGATAATGAGTATGAGATATATCTTGCCAATGTCGATGGGGTAACGCTCGTTGATGCTCAATTTCATATTGTGCAGCCTGAATTTTCGTGGGTAGAAGATGCCCCAAAAAACAGTATTGTTATTTATGATGAAGCTGGAACAATCGAGCGTTTCAACAATACCAAAACTAAGATTAACAGCCATATTGATGTTGAAACATTGACCATGCGACGACACAAAAACGTACTAACAATCTTTGTGACTCAAGATCCAAAGCTAGTCCATAGCGGTTTACGGTCGCTCATTAAGTTCCATTTTCACTTCTCAAACCCTTATAGTTCTGGCGCTGAAACAAAATGTTTTGTTACGGCTGGCGTCAATGATGGTTTCCCAAAAAAGACAGTTATCGAAGAATTTGATCACAAGTTAGACCCTGCTATCTTCCCCCTTTACAAGTCAGTCGATGATGGCGTAAAGCATGACCAAAAACCAGCTAAAAACAAAAAAGCGCAACTAATGCAGCGAATAGCTATTCTCTGTTTTATTCTTTGTATACCTGTTTTCATAGGCATGTTTTATCTCATTAAAAAGGTCAAAGACGACCAATTCGACACAGATAATGTTAATGAAAAAGTGAATAGTACGATAACAGACAAAGCAAAGGATTTTACCGATAAGGCGAACCCAACAAACGGCATGAATACGGCTGGTAATACTAATCTACAGCAAAACAATTTAGATGCTGCACGCTCTTTGGAGCTTTACGATCAGCGATTGCCCCAAGATTATAGAGTAACCGTAAATAATGAAGATTTGCGCGTAAGCGGTGTTGTCATGATGGGTGGCAGCTGTAAGGCATATAACGGTCATGGTGAATTTATCAACATATCTCAAGCGGAATGTGTCAATTACACTCAAGTTGCTGGAGCGATGCCAAAAGCCAACAGAAACGGTCAACGGATTATCACAGAGAATAACGCTAGCGGTAACAGCGACCAATCTAATATAGCTGAACAAAACTACAATAACGGTTCTAATGAAGTTATAGCAAATCCTGCCCCAATACCCCAAACTTAATAGGTGATTTATGTCTCATGTAACTGGTTCTTATAATGCTCAACGTGGTTACTCGTTATACGCTAATAATATTAACTATAGAGCAACGGTTTGCCTTACTTCCATTGGTGAGCCTTATGCGTCTGTTTATGTTTCTCATAATGTTACTGGTGATGCTTTCGAGCGCGCATTAAATAGAGATGATATAACCCATTTTCTATCTTTAAATCTTACTGATGATTTCATCAATCATGCTCTAGCTTTTTATCAACAATAGTTAATCTCCTGCTGCAATTTTGCATATAGGAGTTTTAACCATGTTTAGTAAGCTATCCGAAGTAATAGAGTATTATCAAGAGTATCATCTAACTAAAAATAAGTATCAATATCGAGCGGATAACCTCCGCTTTTTTGATGCCTATAATTTAAAGGATTTAAGAAAAAAAGATATTAGGCAGTACGCACAGTTTAGGCGTGTCACTGTCTCCAATAGCACCATCAACCGTGAATGTTCGTTCGCTCGTGCTGCGATCAATCGTGTGATAGATGATTATGAGATTAAATTAAACAATCCCTTTGAAAAGGTGAAGTTTGTTGAAGCGGATTACATAGCTAATTATTTGTCCAGGATAGAATATGAAAGACTTTTAAAATCAGCTCTAGCTACTGGAAATACTGACCTTCACGACTTTATTGTTTTACTCACCATGACAGGGTGTAGACCTATAGAGCTATTAACGCTTGAATGGTCAAATGTGCATTTAGATAAAAGGCAGTTCATTGTTCGCAATTACTATAGTAAAAGTAAAAGGACGATGTATAAATATTTGAATGATACTGCCTTTAATTTGCTATTGGAACGTAGCGAGCACAGGCAAGGTGATTTTGTTTTTACTAATCCATCGACTAATACGAGATATAAGAGCTTTGGTAAAGGATTTCAACTTTGCAAAAAGCGAGCTGCTGTGACTTGTACGATGTATGATCTTCGTCATACTTACGCTAGCTGGCTAATTCAAAAGGGTGTAGGGATTTATACTATTAAAGATTTGTTAGGACATGGTGATATTGACAGCACTATGCGCTATGCACACTTAGACTACGCACAGTATGTTGATGCGGTTTCATTGATAGAATAATACCAGTCATACTTATTAATAGACGGCTCATGACCTCCGAAGCCGAGGGTCGTGGGTTCGATTCCCGCCGAGCGCACCATTATTTATAGCTTAAGTTTTATTCAAGTTTCGCCTCAAACATTATATTGTTTGAGGTTTTTTTGTGTCTATAATTTCCTTTAAAACCTTTATCTATAAAGCCTAGCTATTGTGTCTTCATCAACCCTTAAGAAGCAGTCTACTCTTTAATAACATAATCGCGATAAGTTTGTGGGCATGCACTCTACCCTTTAAAAATTGGTGACCACCTGCTCGGTGACCAAACGGTGACCATTTTGTGACCAAGGTTGTTGAAGGTCGGTGATGGTTATCGACTCCATTGTCGAGGTAGTTAATCGCTAACTTAGCAACCCATTTTCAATATACCTAGTTGCTCGCTTCACCTCATAGCTATCTGACTTTAATAAATTATCCCAAACATCTAAGCATAGACTCAGAGTAACATCATCCTCATCATCGACCGCTTCATCATATATTCTCTGCAATATTTTGGTTAATTTATCCATTTCACTGTAAACAATTTGTTTAGTTTCATCAGATAGACTGGCTGTAGCTATTTCAATAAATAACTGTAATAACATACTTTTAAAATCACTTAAACATAAAACATGGTTTTCTAAAGCGTAAAATAAATGGTATAGCTTTTTGTTCACTACTTGAGAGTTCATATATATATCAACTAGTTCTTCAGTAATACCTTTATTCCAAAAATTCTTTTCTCGAATACAAGATAGCAAATTTCCTCTTACTTTCTGTGAATCATCGTTAAGTAAGGACCTATATACTTCAACTAGTTTATGTTCTTGTTCTGCATAATCATCCGTGGTCAGAAGTTGAACTAAAACTTGAGCAACACCTAGCTTAACTGACTCATCAGCCATTAAAACAGAGAATATTTCTTTTGCAAATAAATCGTTAAAGAAGTAACGGGCGAAAATTTGTGTGCCAGCCTGCCTACGAACCTCTTCGTACTCAGAAGTAAGCATAAGTCTAACTAAATCTATATACTGATCTTTAAATTTATCTATGAAAGCTGAATTAAAAAAATTATAAGATTCATAAGCACAGCTCATTCTTAAGTCAGATTTACATAAATCTAGAAACCTTTGCAATGCATAATTTATGTCGTAATTTAAGAAAGGAGTCAATAATCTGACTGCTACTATTTTTACAGCTGGATGAGGATCATTTATAGCAGAGTCAATCAAACTCAGATTATCCCGTGCATACTCTTCATTATCCCAAAATATTTTGGCAATACCACCGTATGCAATCCCTCTATAACAGTTTATAGAATTTTGCATTAGACTCTCAGCAGTAGTGTGCTCAGCACCTTCTCCCTCTTGAGGGTCATATACATTGAGCTTGTTATTGTTCGGATTGGATGAGTGAAGAGCAATATCAATAAGCTTATCTAGCATATCAGGATGGTCTATAATCTTTGGAGTATCTGTTAATAATCTTGTCAGTGCTTGACTCTCATCAAAACCTTCAAAATGTCTAATAACTTTGTAACGAAGGTCTAATAGGCAAGGTTGCCAGCTTTCTTTAAAATCTTCCGCTAAATTAGATGAATTGTTATCTGCCAGTCCATAGTAAATATTCTCAATAAACTTCTCATTGATATTTTTTGGCAGTGTTAATGATAGTTTTGCGAACCTCTCAGGCTCATTTTTTACAGCTGTACTTAGACTATTAGAAAATGCGCGTATACTGGATTCTGTAATATTCCCCCTATCTAAAGGTTTCATCTTCCAAGTACTGAAACGTTCTTCGTTTGTGAGTATAAGCTTTGTCCATGCTCTATCAGATAATTTATTCGCTTGTGGTATAGGTGAAACAACTGCACCACCATATGAAGAATCATATGAATAAAAATAAGTATTGACCCCTGCCGTCAATCCCGTATATATAAACTTGGGAGATTTTGATTACGCAGCCTGACGATAATAATCAAACCACACCTGTCTTGGCGATTTATAGCCTAAACCCTTTTGAATCCTAGTCTGATTATAATATAACTCAATATATCCAATGATATCTCTGATAGCTGCAAACCTTGTTTTATAGTCTTGGTGATATACTAGCTCGTTCTTCAATATGCCCCAGATGAGCTATGCTGAAGAAACCGTACAAGTAAACTTGGTAAACTAAGCATATTAATCGGAGTTTATCATGGTCAAGAAAATAAGAACCTATAGCACAGAATTTAAAGCTGAAGCCGTTAAGAAGATATCAGACAATAATGGCAATATCTCAGCGACTGCAAAGCAGCTTGGCATCGCCATGCAAACCTTATCGAACTGGAACAACAAAGCCAATCAAGGCAAGCTGATTGGCACAGAGCAATATGATCCTGATCTCATGAGTGCTCTTCAAGAAATAAAGCAGCTCAAGCGGCAGCTTAAAGTAGCCGAAGAGGAGCGAGAGATATTAAAAAAGGCGACGGCGTACTTCGCGAAAAACAGCTAGTCAGGTACGCCTTCATCAAAGATAACCAGCACTTCTTTACCATCACCACTATGTGCCGCGTGCTAAGGGTTAAGCATTCAAGTTACTACGACTGGCTGAGTCGCGATATCAGCGAGCAGCAGATACATCGCAACCATTGTGAGCTACTCGTTAAAGCCGCTCACAGTGAAACTCATGAGCGCTATGGTGTTGAGCGTCTGCATGCGCATCTAAGTGAGCAAGGTCATAACATCAGTCCCTACATGGTCAGAAGCATCAAAGAGGAATACAGCATCAAATGCCGTCGCCACAAACACTTTAAAGTCACCACCGACTCCAATCACAACAAACTGGTCTATCCAAACGTGTTGGATCAAGAGTTTGATGCCAGTCGCCCTAACCAAGCGTGGGCCAGTGACATCACCTATATTTGGACGCTTGAGGGCTGGTTGTATTTAGCGGGAGTCAAAGATTTATATACCAAAGAGCTGGTCGGCTATGCGATCAATAAGCGAATGACCGCAGATCTAGTATGCAAAGCATTGAACATGGCCATCAAGAATAAACAACCAAGCAAAGGGCTAGTCGTTCACTCTGACAGAGGCAGTCAGTACTGTAGCCATGCTTACCACAAGATCATCAAGCAGCATCAGTTTACAGGTTCAATGAGCGGTAAAGGCAACTGCTTTGACAACGCACCCATAGAAAGCTTCTGGGGCATATTGAAGAACGAGCTAGTATATCACCAAGACTATAAAACAAGGTTTGCAGCTATCAGAGATATCATTGGATATATTGAGTTATATTATAATCAGACTAGGATTCAAAAGGGTTTAGGCTATAAATCGCCAAGACAGGTGTGGTTTGATTATTATCGTCAGGCTGCGTAATCAAAATCTCCCAAGTTTATATATACGGGATTGACGGCAGGGGTCACTTTCTATGGGTGCGTTGTCAAAGCAGTTGCCTTTACCGCTCATTGAACCTGTAAACTGATGCTGCTTGATGATCTTGTGGTAAGCATGGCTACAGTACTGACTGCCTCTGTCAGAGTGAACGACTAGCCCTTTGCTTGGTTGTTTATTCTTGATGGCCATGTTCAATGCTTTGCATACTAGATCTGCGGTCATTCGCTTATTGATCGCATAGCCGACCAGCTCTTTGGTATATAAATCTTTGACTCCCGCTAAATACAACCAGCCCTCAAGCGTCCAAATATAGGTGATGTCACTGGCCCACGCTTGGTTAGGGCGACTGGCATCAAACTCTTGATCCAACACGTTTGGATAGACCAGTTTGTTGTGATTGGAGTCGGTGGTGACTTTAAAGTGTTTGTGGCGACGGCATTTGATGCTGTATTCCTCTTTGATGCTTCTGACCATGTAGGGACTGATGTTATGACCTTGCTCACTTAGATGCGCATGCAGACGCTCAACACCATAGCGCTCATGAGTTTCACTGTGAGCGGCTTTAACGAGTAGCTCACAATGGTTGCGATGTATCTGCTGCTCGCTGATATCGCGACTCAGCCAGTCGTAGTAACTTGAATGCTTAACCCTTAGCACGCGGCACATAGTGGTGATGGTAAAGAAGTGCTGGTTATCTTTGATGAAGGCGTACCTGACTAGCTGTTTTTCGCGAAGTACGCCGTCGCCTTTTTTAATATCTCTCGCTCCTCTTCGGCTACTTTAAGCTGCCGCTTGAGCTGCTTTATTTCTTGAAGAGCACTCATGAGATCAGGATCATATTGCTCTGTGCCAATCAGCTTGCCTTGATTGGCTTTGTTGTTCCAGTTCGATAAGGTTTGCATGGCGATGCCAAGCTGCTTTGCAGTCGCTGAGATATTGCCATTATTGTCTGATATCTTCTTAACGGCTTCAGCTTTAAATTCTGTGCTATAGGTTCTTATTTTCTTGACCATGATAAACTCCGATTAATATGCTTAGTTTACCAAGTTTACTTGTACGGTTTCTTCAGCATAGCTCACTATTGACAGGTAGACCTCAATTATTAATATCCGAAGATTTAAAGAAGAGTTACCTGTGCTATCGGTATCCACTGGAATTCACACCTACTCGTAGTAAAGCTCAAGAAAGCTGGGACTCTAAACTATATGCAGAAAATAGTTCCATCCTTCATCTTATCTACCCTACCGTTATTGGTGATATACACTATTATCTATTACATGACATAAGCATAAAGGATCTAGAAGAAATTAGAAACAAGGCTAATGAAAATTTAAAAGCTCTAAATAAGAAAAGCAAAACTAGATTAACTATTAATAAAATTAAGAATTATTTAGAGCACTTCCTTATACACAGTGGACGAGATCACGCTTTAATCAATGTCCTAATTAGTAAACCAATACACCATTCTTCGGCACTTCCTTATTTCAATGTTAGCCAACTAGATTTATTCCTTTGCCAGGACGACTTTAATGAGCATTTGTATGAAATAACATTTGATAAGGTCAACGATGAATCAAAAAAAAATCAGGAATATCTATTTTTTAAATTACCTGATGATAGAGAAATAAATTACTGGGACAAACAGATAGGTAGTGTTTTAGCCGTACAAGAAGGCCGCTTAACATCTATAGTTAGCGATTTAATCACTCGGATCAATTCTTCATTGCTAGATAGGAATACCCTAAACTCTAGATCTATAGTTGACCTACATAATACCTTTACTGATTACTTATATATTTTGCTATCGGTTTCAAGTGGTTATCGTCCAGTGCGTGAACCTTTTGGTAGGCTTATAGATATAGATGTTAGAACCAAGAAATATTTCATCAGCGACAAGGAAAACCGCCAACATACTCGAGGTAGATATATTTATCTACCTGATATAGCAAATCATCAGATTGAGCAGTACATCAAGTATTTAAAGACAAATGTCTTTATTTTAAATAATCTAGATAATAGTCTATGCGATATTTATTCAAATATTCTTGCTAGCAATATTGGACTTATCAGTTATCTAAAGCTGGATGAAAAAACTAATACTATTACTGAAGTCAGTCTCACTCAAACATTTATTCAAGAAAGACTATCTAGGATTTTAGAGTTACCGTCAAACTGGCATCGTCATTTTATACGCTCATATAAAAGCCCAGAAGTTGGAATCTTTTCTGCTAAAAGCAGTTCATCATTATCTGATAGTTTTGGTCATGATGTTATTGGAGCTTGGATGGGGCATGCTGATGAACTTGGTTTCGATTACTACGATAAGCATAGTGGTCTTAAAAGAAGTGAGTTGCGCAGGTTTGCTTATGAGCTTAATAAAATACTTGAGTATAACGGCTTTAAAATTATCTATTTGGAGAATAATTAATGGCTCAGCGTAAATCAGGTATCAAGGAGCGTGCAGAGAATAGAAGCAAAGAAACCTTAAAGCGTAAAAACTTGTCTAAACGAATAGTTAGAGAGTCTATAGATTTTGACAAAATTATTGCATCAAATGATCCTCAAACAATATTTAATGCTATGTGGGAGCAGCTTGATAAAAGATTATTAGAAAACAAACATTTTCAGGGCTATCTTGGTTATGTAGAAGGATATAACGAAGCAGTAAAGTGCTGTCAAGATTATATTGAAAATAAGGACATTGATATTGGTTTTCCAAAGCTTATTGTTACCTCATACCGTCCAAAGTCTTTTAGAAATGAAGTAACCTTTTCTGAAAACCAACAAATATTAGATTTTTATTTGTATTGGATAGATGGTATAGCTAGCAAAGCTTATGAGCTTACTATCACAGATTTAATGCTATCGTTAATTTTCCATAGTGCTGTATTAAAAAAGCCAATATTACAAACGCTTATATCTCGCATCAGTGACAAATCATTAACTATAGAAAGCATATTTGAACTGCCTGTGACAACACTCATTATTGATGACGATAGCTACCATACTAACACTTACAACGATTCAACAGCTGTACATGAAGTAAAAGTCTTTTTATCGCCATTAACGAGCTATTTAATTAAGCTCTATAACAAAAAGGGCAAGACTAAAAAGGTATCGCTTAGTACTGATATTCATAAGCTATACCAAACATTGCAGATGACTAAATCTCTTAGTCAAAACCAACTATCTATGACTTTAAAGAAGTTTTTAATAGGTGCAGTCTATGTTTTAGAAGATTATCTATTTTTAGATCTGCCAGAACATACTTGGTATCTATTAATTGGTTGGGACTCTACCTATGGTCTGTCAACAGCCAATTGGCAGTCTCTAATCTTTAACATATCTCATGAGACCCTTGCCAATGTAACTACTAGCATTGAGTATCATAACGATGTCGTTGTAGAGCCTAGAAAAGCTAACCCTACTATCACTGTCGAGATTGCTAAGCTATTCAAAAAGAATAAAGATGAAAAAATCTCAATGACTACATTCTCAGCTGGCCTCAAACAGCTATATGAACGTTTATCCACGAGCGATGCTCCTTTAAGTGAGATCGCAATTGTAGGTTGGTTACTGACGAAAACAGTAACTTGCAAAAAAGTAAGTAGTGTTCAGACTTACAGCGGCACTATTACGAATCGATGGTTATCTCTGACGCAGGGTGTTGCTCTTGAGGAGCACACTGAAGAGGATTATATTCAATTTTATAGCGAACTTATTGAACTTGGGAAGTCAAAAGACGCTAAGAATACTATTGCTACTCGTATTGATGAGATTCATGAATATTTAGTTAATCAACATAATATTGAACCTATTGCACCTCTTTCGTCTACCAAGAGAGCACATCATAGGACAGGTTATCTTTCAGAAACTATGTTTCAGGCTATTCTTAGCAGTGCTGACAATCTTGAAATGACTAAAGATGAGCTAGAAGCGGTAAAGCTCGCTCTGATTTTAGGTCAACGCTGTGGACTTAGAATAGGTGAGATAGTTAAGATTAGATTAAAAGATGTGGCTATAACTTCAGCTTATCTAGAGGTGCGTGACAACAAATATGGTAATAATAAAACGGGTTCTGCATTAAGACGGACGTTGTTAGAACAACTTTTGACAGATTCAGATATGTTGTTTTTTAGAAAAGTCGAGCTTATTCGTGGTGAGGGTAAAGGTGACACCTTAATCGCTAACCAAGCGGGTATGGCTTATCGTGCCAGTGATTTATCTAAAATTTTATCTCAGTTAATTAAAACTGTTACAGGACTTCCTCATCTTACGACTCATCATCTAAGACACAGCTTTTTGACTAATTTTCAATTAATGTCATTTATGTATGACCAAGCTAATAATTTTAAGGGACACAAATGTACTCAGGCTTTAAAAGACCTATTACCTTATGACGAAGAAAAGTCTTGTGAAATATTAGCTTATATTGAGACATCACTACAATACAAAAAAATCTATGCCTTAGCAGGGGTTGCTGGTCATGCCAGTCCTAGTACCACTTTTGAATCTTATGTTCATTTGACTGACATTCAGATTGGATTGTTACTTTGGCATATGGATTACCACCTAACGTCTAAACACCATGAATTAATAAGCATTCCTAGACGTTTGAAAAAGCAGTTAGCCGCTTCACCTGTTGCAGTTAATGACTATCTGCTTAACAAGCTCAAACTTAAACCACTGCCTAAACCAAAACATAGTAAACGACTAAAGAGAGCAGATAAAAAATCTACAAAGCCAAAAAGATACTCATTCGATGAAGTTCGTCAGACTCTAGAGGTACATAATAGAGAGGAAGATTTCAAGGAAAAAATGGATGTTTATAAACTTGATCAAAATACTTTTGAAATGTGGCTTGAGAATGCTAGACGGCTCAGAAACGATTCTGCGTTTAAAACCACACACGGTAATTCCAGATTGTTTGCCTCTGATGATAACAGGAGTTTATTACCAGTTCTCGATAGGTATGCTGAAGACAACCACATGCTCATGCAGATGACCAATAAATTTCGTGACTTATATAAGATAAAAGACAATCGAGAACCTATGCTTCAGTTTGTAGGGCTTACGCTTACGAACTCTCAATACTACAAAAATCATATTAGTTTTAATGAAGCTCTGGATCTATATAGTTATATACAAATACTGAGACAACTAGTCTTAAAGAAGAATATTAATTTAAAAATATACCATTATGCACAAGCTAAAGATGACGATAAAAAGGAATGGCAACCTGTAATGAAATTACTTGCCTCATCTCAAATAAAAAATTGTAATGTAGCAGATAAATTGAACGGCAACGTATACAAAAAGAAGATCCGTGCTGAATTATCACTATCTAGCCAAACTGAGCAGACTAGGCTTAATAATAGAGAGAAATCAAATCTCCCAATCAAGCAATGGACCGTTAGAACTTTACAAATTTTCTGTCATTACGCTTTCATTATGATAGGGCAAAGAATTAATTTAGGAGATCACAAGCCATGAATCTGTCAGCAAAGTCTATCAGCATTAACAATAGCACTAAAATTAGTCTTCATCCGTTGGCTAGCCAACTAAATAAGCTAATAGTGAAAGCCTACTTAATTGGTGGTCAAGAAGCCTATATTAAATCTATGCATACTAAGTTTGATTGTTATAACAGTGTACCTATTCATAATGTATCGTTAGTGAATAATGATGTGAATGAGTATTTACTCATTGGTGGTTGTTTTTTACCTGTATTTAACCTAAAAGATCTTAATAACAACAACACTATTTTCTTAAGTTATAAAACCTCTAAAAAAGACTCTAAGCCTGAGCATAAGAAACAAGTTAAGAAAGAATTTGATCAGGATGTGATTGACTTTATATACATGGACTTTATCCGAGCAATATCAATACTCTCGTTAGCTAAACCTGGGCTTATGTATCCAAGTCTTAAAACAATAACGCAAGAGTATAAAAGTCAGATATGGAGTGAAATATTCAATAGGGAATCAAAAACCCCAAAAGATTACATTTTATTAAATAACGTCGCCGATCTGCTTGATACAACACGTGGCACATTGAATAGTCATACTAAACTAAAGAAGTAGCGGTTAGTTCTTTCCGCTATGCCTGATTAGAAACAGAGCTATCTCACTAAGCTTAGAGTAACAAGCTAGACAACCTTAATCCTCGAATTGGAACACAAGCGATCTAATGCGAGGACTTATTCAGGATTGGATAGCGATATATCTACTTCTAGGAGTCATTAAAGAGATGATTTATGAGAGAGATACAAAGGGATGTATTCACAACCGTATTAAAACTTAATAGCTCTGCCTAACCACGCTACCAACTCACGGGCAGGAGCCTGACTCAAACACTGCGGACAATTAATATAGGTCATTATGCAGTCATTTAAATCAGTCAACATATGTAGTAATAACCCTAAACCAATTACCTTATAGGGCTTTGGTAAAAACAACATGCCCGCATATACTGCCATCGCATAATAAGTATGTAGCGGATGGAAATTAATACTACAACGATTGGGCGAAAAGATAGGTGTCGCTAGCAGATGATCTAAATCAACTAGCATGGTTGCTAATAGGATCAAATAAACTCGCTTATAGTCACTACGAAAAAACATATAGGCGATGATAAACGGCATACCAAAGTGTAGAAAATAATGGATAACGGTTTGAGTCATCGCTTTTTCCGATTTAAGAGGGTGTTTTAGAAAGTGTTCTAAGAGTATCATACACGATCTGAGGTATACCTTCACACCTGAAAGACAGGCGCGAATCCACCACCTGGCATACGGAAGTTGGTCATCTGACCGTGATAAACACGCGCAGCAGGTAACATGCTAATCTACCGTTGAGAGACGCCAGTAAACGGTAACTCGGTCTGGTAATGATGAACGAGTAAACATGCAACTGTATTTATTGCTATGGCTATTTTTGGAGGAATTATGACTCTTGTAAACCAATCGTGCCGAGCAGCAGCGTTAGCTGTGCTTGCCCTGATGGTGTGGAGCGTAAGTTTCTTTCTCCATTTTTTTTGGGAGATGGCACAGGTACCGTTCTTCTCAGGCATGGCAGAAGCGAGCCACTGGGAGGTGGTCTGGCTTTGTACACGTGCGACCTTCGGTGATGCCAATATTGCCTTTGGCGCCTACGTGCTTGGGGCGTTGTTTGTAAAAGACTGGTTCTGGATTTCAAAGCAGTGGCTTCTGTCGACTTTATCGATATACCTTGGCGTTGGCCTGATTGTGACAATACTCTTTGAATACTGGGCAACTGGAGCTGGCCAAAGGTGGAATTATAGTGGTCTGATGCCTGATGTTCCGTTACTAAGCATAGGTGCGTTGCCGCTCTTTCAGTGGATGGTCATTCCGATAATATTAATCTACGCTGTCAAATGGATGTTCCTTGGGTGGCTGGTTTCGAAGCGTACCGAACGCGAGTAGATCGAGTAAAGACAACCACATTCTCTCAAAGCGCTTCCGGAACAGTCAACATCCATGTCCTGACCTGACCTGACCTGACCTGACCTGAGGTATGAAACTCTGCTCGATATATCGTTGAGAGGGCGTTTAGCTAATTTGAAAGGGGTTTTTTACCACTCATGATCTGAAGAACAAAGGTTCCGGATACTGTAATCAATAGGAAACCGTGGAAAGCCTCCATAGCAGTCATGAATCGTAGATGTCCGTTGGGCATGAGATCGCCTCGCCCAAGCGTTGTGAAGTTGACTAGCGAAAAGTAAAAGTAGTCCATAAAATTAAGAGAGCTACCATCGCTAGATGAGGACGATACGAGGTTACCGACCTCAAGGTCGTGCACAGCAAACCAGAAGCCAGCAGCGTAGAGCAACGCCTCGAACGTATGGGCAAGTACGATTGAGCCGACTGCGACCCCAAGACAGTGTCCTAGACGGCGAGACGGCGTCACAAACTGTGACGAGAACTTTAACGCGCCGTAATGTATTGTCGTGCAGACAGCGATCAGAATCGCTGCCATTATGATTGCCAGAACCACTTTTTACCCTCTTCAAGAAAGTCATGTTATAGTCGAAGGAACGGCACAGATTACCACGCTCTATCTATCAACTGTAGTTGTTTCTTCCTATCGGTGTAAGCACAATAAGCCAGAAAAACTTATGCCCGTTTCGCCTCATAAGATAACGTATCCCTTTTATTCAGTATCGGATATAGTAATCCTAAGCCAATTATTTTGATGCAGAAAGTAATGAATAAAGAGTTGAATCATCATTTTTCCAGTTCAGCATGATATTTTGATTATTGCATTAGTACTTAGAATAATCCAAATAGTAAACACTGCTTAAAAGCCAAACCCAAATGATCACACTTGGAAAACAGGCGCAAATCCACCCCCTGGTGTGCGAAAATTAGTCGCTTGACCTTGATAGATACGCCCAGCAGTTAGTAACAGCTGTCCTGCATAGGTATAAAGACGTATATCTACTTTTTTGGTCGTCACAACATCATCGATTTTTATTGATCGCTCTGTAGCAGGTATAAAGGTCTGTGCAATATAATCCTCATCCAGAATGTTCTCAAAAACGCGTCGAGTGAGCTTGCTACCGCGATAGACGCCTTTGCTTCCATATCCAGCAACTGGCTTAAAAAACAATTGTCCCCGAGTACGCCATAACTCTGCTGCATCCTCTTTTATAACCATTTTGGTAGTTGGCACTGCCCTTTCTAGACATTTTGCATCATCATTATCTAGTCCCCACGACTGCAAAGTTTGCGGATCGGATAGTAAGGCTAAGTTGCGCTTATTCGCAAATATAGCATGGACATGAGGATTAGGCGTTACTACTACCGCACCCTCTAGATAGGCACTTTTAAGCACGGCGTGGTTAGGGTTTTCAAATGCAAAGTCGACCAACCGATTATAGATCATATCAATGGGCTTACCATGCGCTGTCAGCTTGCCATCAACATAGTTAATTTCAGACGGATCAAGTATAACGGTATCAATGCCCTTAGCTTGAAGTAGTCGGCAAGCCAGCTGAAACTCTAAATACATGAACTGACTTTTGGGATCATTATCGATAATAGCTATGCGATTAGGCATGGCAGTAGCCGATTGTCGCTGCCACTCTTGTATGAACATGTTAGTGACGGCTTCTTCAAAGCCATCAAGCATTTTAGTAGTATCAGCACTTTGCTCGGAAGGGTGGCAGCATTGTTTTTGTGCGCGGGCAAGTGCTACGTTTAAAAATGCGCCTCCAGCGTTAGTATTGATCTCAATAAGTTGAGGGCTATCGCTACCTAAGTGAAAGTCATAACCCATAAAGGCTCCTATTGGCCCTGGATCGAAAGCAGCAATTTTGGGTGCCCATGACAATACTTGCTGTTGGTAAGATGGAAGTCTAGCAGCCGACTCAATAGCTGCGACAATTCGCACCATTGTCTCTATCTCTGTTTTGGGGACAAACACCGGTGTTGCTGAAAAAATTTTATTAAGCTCATTAGCTCCTATTGGGTTGTCTCTAGTGTCTGACAATTGATTTTGAAGGCTAGTATTAAGTACTTTACGATCTAAAGTACGGCAATAGCACTCTTTATTAAGTTGATCTGCAAGATTGTCATTCACTTTATCTTGGTTATTGCTTAGGTGTTCCATTTAAATCTCATTACTAAGTTTAGTGGGTATGCTGATAAGGTTTAGAAGACAGCCAAAGTAAAAAAGGTATTTGAAATGTTTAAGATAAGGTTGTTTTTATAGTTGTTTTATAAAATAGTCATTGTGCGCCATAGCTACTTTGCGAGGTTAAACAGTTTTATGCTCTTCTTTGATTAGCACTTTTGCTAAAAACAAACCTAACTCGAACAGTAGCCACATCGGAATCGCTAGCAATAGCATTGAGACACCATCGGGTGGTGTAACTACAGCTGCCACAGCAAAACAACCAACAATGATATATCGGCGCTTACTCTCTAGACTCTGAGTGGATACGATACCGACCATTATCAATAGTAAAGTAACCACTGGAATCTCAAAAGTCAGTCCAAACACCATAAACAACTTGAGTGCAAAGCTCAGATAACTATCAATATCGGTCATAGGTATGACATTCTGCGGAGCGAATAGGATAAAGAACTTTAATACGCCTTTGAGTACCACAAAGTAGGCAAAGGCAACACCCGTATAAAATAGAAATATCGAAGAAAACAGCACAGGAATGGCAATTTTCTTCTCTTTTTTATATAAGCCAGAAGCTATAAATGACCAAATTTGATACAGAATATAAGGCATCACTACAAATGCAGCAACGAAAATTGTCAAGCGAATAGGTGCCATAAAGTTTGAGGTAATGTCAGTGGCAATCATAGTCGAGTTCGCAGGCAACTGTGCAACTAGAGGGTCTGATAAAAGGTTGTAGAGTTCACGCGAAAACCCTACCAATGCTAAGAAAACAATCAAAACGGCTACGCATATTTTGATGAGATGCTTGCGTAGTTCAATCAAGTGTTCAGTAATAGGCATATCACTGAGCGCATTCAGCACATTATCAGCCTCATCACTATGGGCAGTGTCTGGGGCTTTAATATTTGTATCCGCTAACTTTTTTTGTCGATTTTTTTGGCGTTTAAATAAGCTCATTCATTCACCTTTTCTATAGGTGAAGAAGAAATATTTGGCTGATGAGGATCGGTTGGTTGATGTGAAGCGTCTAAGCTTTGATTCTGCGAGTCTTCAAACTTTTGCATACTACCGCGCATCTCTGCTAGTTCACGCTTCATATCTGACTCAGTCTGACGGATTTTTGCAAGCTCATTTTGCATTTGTTGGCGCGTTTCAGCCAGATCAAGCTCAGCTTCTATTTCAGACTGTAAAATGGATACTGTACGGCGCAGTTTGGCATACCATTGCCCAGCCGTACGTGCGGCCTGCGGCAGTTTTTCTGGGCCCAATACGATTAAGGCTATGACGCCAAACAAGAGTAACTCGGAAAACCCGATATCAAACATAACAGACAAATATATTAATTAATAGGCTATTGAGTATCGCCATCTATAGCGGCGCACTTCATACTTTCTGCTTATTATCAGTGGTAGCAGGGTTGATTTCTATATCATCAGCCTGTGTATTTGAGTCAGTATCTGGTACTGGCAGATTGCCTTCATGACTAAGTGCGCGGTTTTTGCGAGTATGCTCGGTCTCTTCATCTTTTACCGCTTCTTTAAAGCCCTTTACCGCACCGCCTAAATCTTTACCCGCGTTTTTGAGCTTAGCGGTACCAAATACAACCACTACGACTACTAACAAAATCAGCCAATGTGTAATAGAAAAACTACCCATAACGATATCCTTATTTTTAAATTCTAATAAAACCCGTATTGGGCATTACGTTTTGACAATTTTTCCTAACATTCATATCACAAGTCCAACCTACGTAGTCTAAGCGCGTTAACAATCACCGAGAATGACGACAAGCTCATAGCTGCCGCTGCTATCATTGGACTAAGTAGAAGCCCAAATACGGGATAGAGCACACCTGCGGCAATTGGGACACCAAGTGCATTGTAAATAAAGGCAAAAAACAGGTTCTGTCTGATATTGCGCATGGTGGCGTGGCTAAGCTTATAAGCTTTAGCAATGCCCATTAAATCACCTTTTAGCAGGGTAATACCCGCACTCTCCATCGCCACATCGGTACCCGTTCCCATAGCGATACCAACATTAGCCTGCGCTAGTGCGGGCGCATCGTTGATACCGTCACCTGCCATTGCTACCAATTTACCGCTATCTTGCATCTCTTTGACGATACGGTTTTTGTCCTCTGGTGAGACGTCGGCATGGACTTCATCGATACCTAATTTATTGGCGACTGCCTGCGCGGTTTTTTCGTTATCACCCGTTAGCATGACGACTTTTAGTCCCGCGTCATGAAGCAGTGAAATAGCCTCTTTGGTGCTTGGTTTAATAGGGTCAGCAACTGAAATAATACCAGCAGCTTTACCATCTATAGCCACAAACATTACCGTTTCACCGTCTTTTCTACGGACATCAGCTTTAATGGACAGCTCATTATCAAAACTATTTAGGCTTTCCATAAGCTTAGAGTTACCAATAGCGACTTTCTTACCATCGACCACGGCTTGTACGCCTTCGCCAGTAGTCGAATTAAAGTCAGTAGCTTTAGGAATAATGAGTGATCTTTCTTGAGCCGCTCTAACGATAGCTTCTGCTAAAGGATGCTCGCTTGCACTTTCTACTGCGGCTACCAATGCGAGGAACTCGTCTTCATCTTGACCTACCTGCGCGTCAATTGCAGTAAGCTCGGGCTTACCAGCGGTCAGTGTTCCGGTCTTGTCGACGACAATAGTATCGACTTTTTCCATACTCTCTAACGCTTCAGCATTTTTGATAAGCACGCCATTCTGAGCACCCTTGCCAGTACCGACCATAATCGACATAGGTGTGGCGAGTCCTAAAGCACAAGGGCAAGCGATGATTAACACTGCAATAGCGTTGACCAGTGCAAAGGCCATAGCGGGCTCAGGGCCGAATATCGCCCAGACAATAAAGGTAATGACGGAGCAGATAAGCACGATCGGTACGAACCACCCAGCTACCTTATCTACCAATTTCTGTATAGGTGCGCGGCTACGCTGAGCTTCGGCAACCATTTGTACAATTTTGGATAATACCGAATCTGCTCCAACATTGACCGCTTCGACCAATAGCGTTCCAGTGCCATTTACCGTACCGCCAGTAACCGTATCTCCTTGTGCTTTTGACACAGGGATTGGCTCACCCGTTACCATTGATTCATCAACATTACTATTGCCATCGATCACTGTACCATCTACGGGTAGTTTCTCACCCGGTTTAACCCGTAGCTTATCGCCAGTGACGACCTCATCAAGCGAGACTTCGACTTCGTTGCCATTTTCATCGACACGTCTTGCAGTCGGCGGTGCGAGCTCAAGCAATGCTCGAATCGCGCCTGAAGTTTGACTTCTGGCTTTGAGCTCTAATACTTGACCCAAAAGTACTAAGGTTACAATGACAGCTGCCGCTTCGTAATACACACCGACTTGACCATTAGCGTCTCTGAAACTGTCTGGGAAAATATTGGGAAAAAAGGTCGCGACAATACTAAAAATATAAGCAGCGCCTACGCCTATCGCAATCAAAGTAAACATATTGAGATTGCGGCTTTTTATAGACTGCCAACCACGGACAAAAAACGGGGCGGCGCCCCAAAGCACGACAGGGGTCGCAAGCACTAACTCAGCCCATTGTAAGATCTGTGATGAGATACCATACTGACTGAAATTAACTACGTTTACGTCAAACATACCGCTCATCACATATATTAATAGCGGTACAGTCAGTACTGTACAAACCCAGAATCGACGAGTCATATCATCGAGCTCTGAGGTATCTTCTTCACCGATAGTAAGCGTTTCAGGCTCAAGTGCCATGCCGCATATTGGACAGCCACTATTCTCAACATCTCTGACTTCAGGGTGCATAGGACAGGTGTAGACCGTGCCATCATAATCAGCAGGAACTTTGTCGTATTTACCGCCTTTGATAGATTTTACATCAGTGCTGTTAGAAGTATCCTTTCCATGACAGTGTGCATGACTGTCTTCATCAGTAACCTCGTTCTCAGGTTTGAGAAACATACCGCATATTGGGCAATCGCTTTTTTCCACATCTCTCACTTCTGGATGCATAGGACAGGTATAAACGGTTCCGCTATAATTTTCAGGTACTTTGTCGTAATTACTCTCTTTAGTAGGATGGGCATCGGTATTTGACATGCTATGGCAGCTTGCATGGTCATCTTTCATTGCTACCATCTCGGCAACAGTGTCTTCAGGTTTAAGAGACATTTTGCATATGGGACAGCCTCTATCTGTAATGTCTCTGACTTCCGGATGCATCGGACAGGTATAAATGGTTCCACTGTAGCAAGTTGGCACCTTATCGTAAGTGGTATCTTTATTAGATTCTATGCCTGTATTCGCTGTACTGTCACAGCAATCAGGGGCTTCGCTGTCCGAAGTATTTTTTGTCGTATCGTGTTTCATGACTATGTTCCCGTTATTGATTGCAATGATAGTTTAGGGCTAAGTCGCTAGCTTTTGATCCCATTCAAGATTGGTGCACTGTTCGTCTTTCTCAGCATAGCTGACCTATCTGAGCCGAAGATTCAATGGCTACGCTAGACTCATCCTGCTTTAGCAAACCAGCGATATAGCGGTACAAACACAATCGCAAAATACCAACCATAAAGATAGGATTCGACAAATCCAATTAGGAAACCTGACCATGTCAGCCATTCAAAACCAGGTAGCAGCGGTGCCCAAGCCTCATGCATGCTTATCTGCTCAGGTGCGAGTAGGCCAAAGCCTATGCACAAGAGATAGCTAATGAGCAGAAACAGAGAAACGCTATTGCCCACAGGACCAATTCTTAAAGTATTCGCTTTTGAATTCAATTCGTTCATCTTGACTCTCCTTGGTGGATGCTATACACCGCTTTCGTCACTACCAAACAACGGTATGGTATATGACCCGAGCATCCGAGCCAGAAAGCTTTGCGCAATAATTATAGAAAATTACATCAGTAGAGCATTAAAACCGGTCGTCAAACAGTCTCCATATACTTGATGCAAGTACGTCGCAGCACCGCCAGCTGACGGGTAAGCGTTAGAGATTTTGATATAGGAGTAAGCACTAAAAGAGACAACAATTGCAGCAGCCAGAAGGCCAGTAGGGAAAGTGAACCATGCATACTCAGCCTTTTATTGCTTTTTCATGAGCAATGTTTTGATTCTGTAGTGAAAGTAGCTTTGAATAAAAAGACCTATATGCTTAAGTCTATTATTTGATAGACCATTATTTTATTTGTTTAAAATATTCCTATCAGTATAGATCGTTATTCAAGCTCATCAATCAATTGCTTCATCTCAGCGATTTCACGCTTTTGCGCTTTAATAATATCGTCAGCAAGCTTTTGTACACGCGGATCTTCAATATCAGCGCGACTACTAGTGAGAATGGCAATCGAGTGATGCGGTATCATCGCTTGCATCCAATCGACTTGATCGACAGTTGCTTGTGATCTAACACCCCAAATACCAACAGCAAACATCAATACGCTTAGACCATAGATCATTAAATTGACTTTGGTCTTCTTATACATATTCGTCATAAATGCCAACATGACCACTGCCATACCGGCACCCATGTAGAGCGCCATGTAAGCTCGGGTTTCACTAAAATAAATATGATCCCATTCATAAGTATTGAAATACATCATGATGTACATCACAATCGTAGACGTCACAATCATCAGAGTGAACTTTACATAAGGGTTCATGCCCTGTTGATGATCCATGGTGTTTTGATCTGAAGCATTCATAGTATATCCCCTATTATTTTAATAATATTAGAACCAGAATTTGACCCCCGCAGTCAAACTACTGCTATCAACCGATTCATTTTCTTGACGTCGTTGACCACGAGCCTTGCCAAGCGCTGTCTCATAACTCACACCGATGTAAGGCGCGAGTTGGCGACTGAATGTCTCATAAGTCAGCCTAACCTCGGCTTCCATTTCATTAAAGCCCTTGGTAATGCCATTATCATGGTCATCTTTACTAAAGGCAGTCAGTCCCACCTCCGGTATGACCACCCAATGCTGATCCAAACGCCATTCGTACTCTGCGCCTAAATCAAGACGAAGTTGACCATCGGTATATAAATAGGCTCTCGCATCTGTTTCGATAAAATACGGCGCGGTACCGACAATACCTGCCATAAGGGCAGCGTTATCGTTTTCAGTATCGTAAGCGACACCAGCTTCACCATTCCAGAAAATGCTCAGTGGTTTCCAATAAGCAAGCGAGCTCAAGCTATCGATTTCTTTATCATCTTTAGTCTGAGCACTACCTTCCGTGCGTAGCCTGATACGATTACTGTCAGTACCATACCAACCCGTCGCCTCGAAGTTGATTTGATCCTCATCAAACTGATAGCCCAAGTCGTCTACTGATACTCCCCATAATGGCATGCTGCCCATCATCATTGGCTTACCATACTGCCCGTAGGGAACCCCATTTGAATAGTCTGGACTACGAGCATCGGCTGGCGGCTGCCCGCCTTGCATCCCAGACATATCCATGCCGCTGTGATCCATGCCTGACATATCCATACCGCTGTGATCCATGCCTGACATATCCATACCGCTGTGATCCATGCCTGACATATCCATGCCGCTGTGATCCATGCCTGACATATCCATACCGCTGTGATCCATGCCTGACATATCCATACCGCTGTGATCCATACCAGACATATCGCCCGACATGTCCATGCCACTGTGATCCATACCAGACATGTCGCCCGACATACTCATACCGCTATGATCCATATCAGACATATCGCCCGACATGTCCATGCCACTGTGATCCATACCAGACATATCGCCCGACATATCCATGCCGCTGTGATCCATATCAGACATATCGCCTGACATGTCAATGCCACTGTGGTCCATACCAGACATATCGCCTGACATATCCATACCGCTATGATCCATACCAGACATATCAGCAGCCGTTGCAAACGATGATGTGAGCAAGACTAGCGATGACAAACCAATGAATGGCAGATTTTTCTTAGATATTTTCATAATAAGCCTCATATTCGAAGGTTTGTTAAACGACGGCAACTTCTCTGAACATACCGGCTTCCATGTGATAAAGCAGATGGCAATGCCATGCCCATCGTCCAACTTCACCCGTCACATCGAAGCTAATCTTTTGCGCTGGCTGCACCACAACCGTATGTTTACGTACCTGAAAGTCTCCAGATGGGGTTCGCAAGTCGCTCCACATACCATGCAGGTGCATCGGATGGTTCATCATGGTGTCATTGACTAAGGTAATGCGTACGCGCTCGTTAGGTTTAATATTGACAGGCGTTGCATCCTTAAACATGACACCATCTAACGCCCAAATATAGCGTTCCATATTGCCAGTCAAATGTAATTCGATCTCTCTAGTAGGTTTGCGCTGCTCTGCCAGTACTTGCTCATCCACGGAGCGCAATTGGTCATAAGTCAACACCTTTCTATTAATATCACGCAGGTTAATACCGGGGTCATCGAGGTTCATACGTGGACTGTCGACACGCATATCAGATTTAAAGTCGTACTCGGTCTTAGCGTGCTTTGCTTTGTAGCCTTTGTCACCCATAGCCCCCATCATATCAGCCATGGTCAGCCATTCGATCTTATCCATAGCAGGTATTGCAGCACGAGCGCCTTTTTTGGTCGCAAGCGTGGTCGCGACATAGCCCGAACGATCAATGTTTTGGGCAAATATGGTATGTGCATCTTTGGTCGGCGTGACGATGACATCATAAGTCTCAGCCACCCCAATGCGGAAATCATCAACATCGACAGGCGCGACATCATTACCATCCGTTGAGACGACTGTCATCTTCAGACCCGGTATACGCACATCGAATATCGTCTGCGCCGAGCCATTGATAAAGCGCAGTTTGACGGGCTGTCCCGCTTTCACTAGCTGTGTCCAATTGGCGGCGGTGGTTTTACCATTCATAAGGTAAGTGAATGTCTTCTCACCAGACAGATCCGTAAAATCTGTCGGCATCATGCGCATCTTATTCCACATTTTGCGCTTGTCATAAGCGGCTTCTAAATCTGTTGCGGCAATATCAGACAATAGCTTTTTAAAATCTGGCAAGTGGTAGTTATCAAAGTCAGCGCGCTGCTTTAATAGCTTTAGCAAGTTATGCGGATCACGATGTGTCCAATCACTCAATAAAATCACGTGATCTTCGGCGACTGGATGACGTTCGCGGCCTTTAGGCTCAATGACGATAGCGCCGCGCATTCCAGTTTGCTCTTGAAAGCCAGTATGGGAGTGATACCAATACGTACCCGATTGAATGAGTTTGAATTTATAGGTAAAGGTACTGTTCGCAGGAATACCATCAAAGCTGATACCTGGCACCCCATCCATCTCAAATGGGACGAGCAAGCCATGCCAGTGAATAGAGGTCGACTCATTCATCTGGTTATGGACACGGATGGTCACGGTATCGCCTTCTTGCATCTTTAGCGTTGGCGCTGGCAGCGAGTCATTGATGAGGGTTGCCATACTCGACTTGCCATTGACAGTAACGGGCTTCTTGCTGACATACAGGTCAAACTCATTACCGGTTAGGATAGGTACGATATGGTCAGATTTATCACTGTTGACGGCTACGTTTTGTTGACCTTTACCGAGCGCACTATTGGCAATAGATGGCAGTGTGGATAGCATGGATGCCCCTAATAGAGTAGAGGACCCTGTCAAAAAACGCCTGCGGTTAAGCATATTCTTGTTCATAATTATTTACCTAACTTAATCCATGAAATGGGAGTTGAGTCTATATATTTATCAGTCAAGCTTATGTCTTCGACAGCCCATTAGTAGAGCTGGATAAGCTATTTAAACGTCACTCAAACTATAATTGCTGCTGCGGTGACTCAATGGTTGCATAAATGGCTGTTGAGCCATCTTTGTTAAGCTGCATCACTTTATACGGCATAAATTTATCTTGATATTCCATACCAGGGCTACCAACTGGCATCCCAGGTACGGCAAGACCGATCGCATCACTTGGTGGGTTTTTTAGGAACTGTGCCATATATTTGGCAGGGACATGACCTTCAAATACGTAGCCGTCAGTAGTGACAGCGGTATGACAAGAGCGCATCTGCTGCGGTACGCTGTAGCGCTCTTTAAACAAGGACAAATCTTCGACGTTCTGTGCGGTTGCATTTAGGCCATGACCTTCGGCATAACCGACCCATTCTTTACAGCAGCCACAATTGGCATCTTTATAAACGGTGACTGAGATATTTTTTAGGATAGTTGGCTGGGTGTCTGAATGAGCACTGACAGGCATTATTTCCGCTTTTGGTTGCTCTGTTTGCGCGGTTTGCGTAGCGGTAGTTGGCTCAGTCGCTGGTGTTGAGTCAGCAGCAGCGTTAGGTTGACTACAAGCCGCTAATAATAGTGAAGATGTCATCATCACTAAAAGAACACGACCAGATAACCGGTTGTGTTCACTAGAAAATATATTGGTATAGCGTCTCATAAAATCACTCCTGAGCATTTATCTGACGATCAAATTTATAAAAATTAAAGCCGTAACACTGACCAAAGTGGTATTGGTAAAGCTTAAAACTCAAATCGCAAAAGGCAGCACTCTTGAGTACTGCATTTCTTACGAATAATCAATGTTGCATGCCGGATCCATCACCAGACATATCCATCTCACCATCAAATGACATGTCCAACACATCATCGTCTATCCTAGTCGTTAGCATGGTGTACTGATTTTCATCTAAGTCAGGTAACGATCTGATAAAAGCAACCATTGCCCACATTCTATCGTCATCGTGCGAAGCGCCCCATGCTGGCATACCTGATGCCATAATGCCGTGTTTGATGGCCCAAAAAGCTTGCTGAGCACCGGCATCGGTCTTATAGCGTTTAACCAAGTCAACATTGGTAAAACTTGGCGGCTTAGGATATAAACTGGCGCTAAAATCAGTGCTTTCCACCCCAGGAGACAAGTGACACCCTGCACACATATCTTTGTAATCGGCACCGCCCGAGCTGATCATTTCTGTCTTTTCTAAGTTGGGAACCGTAATGTCCTTACTAGCATTCGCTATTGAACGCGTGCGGGCAGTCTCTAAAAAATTGTAAACTAGCGGACTATGGGCTTGATCAGCGCCGATATTTATCACACCACTAGTCACTACAATAAAAATACCCACAATCGCGACAAAGACGGTAAACAGTATTCCTAGTAAAAACTTCATAGGTTTGTCCTAAAAATCCATTTTTGTTAATATCCAATTACTGCTCGACAAAACCATCTAACAATAATATTGAATTTCTACGATCCACTTCTATAAGATCAATGCCTAAGAGTCACTTTTACTAGTAACACAGTGCTTTTGATACATCGCTTTCATTTTGCTCATGTTGGTCATCATGGCTTTCATAGCAGGATCGTTCATATCCATTTTGCTATGATCCATTTTTCCCATCATATCCATGTGTTTTTCCATCTTTTCGCAGTTCATCTGATCTTTCTGCGCATGCATTTTTGGGTCATGTGCCAAAGCTGACGTTGAAACAACTAAGGCTATAGCAGTGGCTACGATTGATTTAGATAGTGGCATTGATTTGAATAATGACATGGTAAATCCTTATTTGATTTGGTATAAAGTCAAAAAATCTTTGGGGTGTTAAGTTATTTTAAAGCATACTTCATTGATTCTGACAGAGAGATGACAGCAAGATTACAATATTGTCATCTTGCTGTTTTTAGTTTTTAATGTTGCTTGTATTCATTTAGTATTGAGGCAGCATTAGAATCACGATCACGTCCATACTTATCTACGAAATACTTTTCAGACTGTAGATGTTGATCTTTGTGTTCGATCTCACAAGCCACTCTAGCATCGATATAGCTTTTCATTTGGGCGCTAGAAAGCTGAGCATCGTTATGATCCAAGTTTTTTGCAAAGTCAGTAACAGCGTCGCAGTTATTGATGACTGAAGTACTTAGATCAGTAGTATGCGCATTAGCAGTGGTAATACCGATAAGTACAGATACCGATAGCAATACTGCTTTTTTGAATGAACCGTGAATTTTCATATAAAACCTCTTTTGTAAGTTATTAGGCGTTTAAATTGATTACCTGTGAAAATAATTCGTAGTAGCTAGATATTAGGAACGAGCAACTATGTTTCATTCATATAGATTAGCAAATGAAGACTGACAATCTGATTACGAGTACATGACATTTTTGTCAGTTACAAAACGTTTTTGTCATCTATATTGATTAGGATGTCAAATAATCATAATCGTATTGAGGGGTTACTATGAAAATACTGCTGGTAGAAGACGAGTTGAAGCTTGGCGAGTATATAAAAAAAGGCTTAACGGAAGCTGGGTTTATTGTGGATCATCACATAACAGGTTTAGATGGCTATCATGCATTGATGACGGAAGAATTTAGCGTGATACTGATGGATGTCATGCTACCTGATGTTAGTGGCTTTGAGCTGGTGCGCAATTACCGAGAGGCAGGTAAGCGTACTCCCGTGCTCTTTCTAACGGCAAAAGATGGCTTAAGTGACAAAATAAAAGGGATTGAGATTGGGGGCGATGATTATTTAACCAAGCCTTTTGCGTTTGCAGAATTGATCGTTAGAATCAAAAGCTTATTACGACGTGCCAATCAATCCGATTATCAAAGTACGATTATGCAAATAGCAGATCTTAAAATGGACATTGCCAAGCGCACTGTGCATAGAAAAGACAGGGCTATTAAGCTCACGGCAAAAGAGTTCTCATTATTACAGTTTCTATTAGATCGCCGAGGTGAGGTGCTACCGCGCTCAGTCATCGCCTCTCAAGTATGGGATATGAATTTTGAAAATGATACCAATGTGATTGATGTGGCGATAAGGCGTCTTCGCATAAAAATAGATGATGAGCATGAGGCGAAGCTGATTCATACTGTGCGTGGTATGGGTTACCGATTGGAGGCACTAGCTACTGAAGTCCAAAGTGGTGCGGACGGAGACTATTCTAAATAGCATGAACTATAAACTCAAAAATCGGCGCTGGTCATTGCTATGGCGAACTATTTTCTTATTGACAGTCTTCGTTATCATCTCTCAGGTCATCATCTATGCGTGGGTGCAGCGCTCTGTGAGTGGACACTTTGAGCAAATGGACTCAGAGATTATCACCCATGCGGCTTTTAACCTGCGCAAACGCATGATTGATGTTAACGATCACATAGAACCATTCACAGTGTCAAAGTCCCAATCACTCATTAATGACAATCACTTGCATTCCTCTTGGCTAGATTATGATTTAAAAACCTTAGTAGCAGATAAAAAAGGCAAATTATTATCCAGTGACCCTAGTAATTTCATTCATAATTTACCGCCCGATTTTAGCTTGTTATCACTATGGCAGGATCATCACGATCAGCAGTTTATGATCAAGATAAATAATAGGCATTACCGAGCAATTATTATTCCAAATCAAGAGGTTTTGGCGTTTATTGCATTACCTATCGATGTGCATCATCAATATCTTATCCAGTTCAATCGCCAGCTGAGCTTGATACTTACTGCCATCACCTTATTATTAGTTTCAGTAGCGGCATTAAGTGTTTATTGGGGTTTTGCTCCTCTGGCCACTATCGTACAAAAAATGAAAGGCATAAACCTCCAAAGGTTAGACGAAAGAGTTGGGGTTGACGATATGCCGTTAGAACTGCGGCCACTAGCAGAGTCTTATAATTCGATGATGGTCAAGCTTGAAAGCAACTTTGAATCTTTGTCTCGGTTTTCAGACAATATTGCCCATGAGCTACGTACGCCAATAGCGACACTGAGTACACAAACGCAGGTCATGTTAACTAAGCCAAGAGAAGGCGACGAATATATCGAGCAGCTACATCATCAGCATGATACGTTAGAGCAGTTATCCGCCATGATTAACAATATGCTGCTACTGGCAAAAACCCAAAAAGGATTAAGTGACTCGCAAATCAGTCACGTGGATACAGACAGCTTAATCACAAAGCTCGTTGATTACTATGAAATGATTGCAGAAGATCGAGGGATAACTTTTGAGAAATCAGGTAAGTTCGAAAGAGTATTAGGTGATGAAGGCTTATTGCAACGGCTGTTTGCCAACCTGATGTCAAATGCGATTTATTATGCAGCTAGTGATAGTACTATCATGATATCCGCTACCGTCTTCACCTCAACCACCTCACTTAATGTAGCAGAAGACGAGGTTCGACCCTCAAAGCAGCCATGGTTGAGACTAACGATAACCAATCGTTTAGACAAACCGTTAGATCAGAGTCAAGCCGATAAATTATTCGAGCGATTTTATCGTCATGATAAAACTAGCCATAAGTATGCAGGTACAGGGTTGGGATTATCTATCGTGCAGGCTATCGCTAATGCACATAAAGGTACGGTTGGTATCACTATCAAAGATGAGTATTTTTTTGAGGTTACTGTAAGATTATTGATGGCTTAACAAGGTAAATCAAAAGAAGATAAACTCAAAACGTTGTTGTCAAAAACTCAATATCGGAGTATTTGCAAGTGTAGTCCAGAACCGTTTCTTCAATGCATTCGAAAAATCGTTAAGATCTAAACTACGGCTGAAATGCCTGACTGTTTTTTCGAAATTATAGCACCCCATTTCTACAGTAATTTATTCCGATATTACTTTGATGAGTTAATAATTCGCTTAATCAGTAATTTCTGAAAAATTTAAGTATAAAATACGTACATTAAAACCATAAAAAATGATTGAATTCTATACTTAACCAGTGACCAAAATTGATATTCATGTTGCTATAAACTCCTTTAAAAGACGCTAAACGTCACACCGATAAATCCTTTACACCCCTTTATTTGTATAGTATGGTAGGTTGTTATACATTAATATAACTTAATGAAATATGGTGGTTCTAGCCTCCGAAGCCGAGGGTCGTGGGTTCGATTCCCGCCGAGCGCACCAATCATTATATTTCACCTTTCCTTAGCATGACATCCACTATCTGCTACAGATAAGTACCTAGCAAGGTAATACTTCTAAGTGCTGGCATTTCTGTGTCCATATACTTTATAGAAGCCTACTCTGCCTCTTGCAAATTGGCAGTCAGTTGAGCACGGCTGGGTACACGGTGATAATTGATCACTGGTACATCTCCTAGACGGCGCTGACTTGCGGCAACCTTCTTATCAATGGTAATCATCGCAACCTTTTTACCTTGTTTGCTAATAAGCAAATGATTCACCTTACGGGCAACGTTGTAATCAGGGAAATACTGCTTTAATAATGCGGATGTCTTGTGCAAGGCATCATTAGATGTTGTTTTTTTTGACTGGTTACCACTCTTTTTGCTTATCTTTACTCCGCGGGACTTTGCAATAAACCACAAGATTGCAATGACCGCAAACAGTATGACAAGCCACCAAATTCCGTCTATCATAAGAAAAAATATCCATTATTAGCAAGGGTTGGCTCATGTTAGCAGAATTATCACCAGCGTTAATAGCAGAAGTAAAACGTGCAGCAAAACTGTTGGCAGCACAATCACGTATCTGTATCTTGACTGGGGCTGGCATCTCAGCAGAGAGCGGCATCCCTACGTTTCGAGACAAACAAACAGGACTGTGGGAAAACTACGGTGTCGAAGACTTAGCCACACCTGAAGCCTTTATGCGTGATCCAGAGCTAGTATGGTCATGGTATCAGTGGCGCAGACAGATAGTCGCAGACAAAGTACCTAACCCAGCACATCATGCGCTGGCCCAGTGGCAGTATCATGCACAAACCTCCGAGCAAGAAGTGACCCTTATCACCCAAAATGTCGATGATTTGCATGAGCAAGCAGGCAGTACGCTCACTCACTTACACGGTCATCTATGGCGCAATCGTTGTGGACAGTGTGAGATACCCTACCAAGATCAATTAAGAGCATCATACGATGGCCAAGATACTGTAAGTTTTGAAGATGAGCTGATTACTTGTCCACATTGCAACGGCTATATTAGACCAGATATTGTATGGTTCGGAGAGACGTTGCCCGCGCAGGCGTGGGAGACTGCAGAAAAAGCAGCTGCCAAATGTGATGTGTTTATTAGTATCGGTACCTCAAGCTTGGTCTACCCTGCTGCTGGGTTATCACAGTTAGCCAAACAAAACGGCGCGCAACTCATTGAGATAAACCCCGACCCAACACCCAATACCATAGTCGATATCACATTAGCAGAAAAGGCTGGCGTCATATTGCCGTTACTTATAGAAGAGATTATGTCTTTATAATAGCTACTACTGATAAATATTATTGCGGGATAAACAATAAAAAAGGCTTAACGATTTATAAAAACCGTTAAGCCTTCTCAACTAAAAAGACGCTATAAAGCTTAGTTCAACGCCAAATCAACTTTTGCTAAGTAGGCGTCTTTTAGCTCGTCACTGATGAACGCAGATCTAAAAGAGTTCTTTACCAATTTGACAATATCTTCTTCTGTGATTGGTAGATTCTCATGTAGATTGATAAAGTTTTGGTTCACGTAGCCTTTGAAATACGCAGGGTCATCTGAGTTGACACTGATATTGAGACCATAGTCTAAGAGCTCTTTGATATTGTGCTCTTTATAAGTATCAAACACTCTCAATTCGATGTTTGAGTTTGGGCAAACAGTCAACGGCATCTGCTCATCTTTGAGCCTTTGCATCAGCTCTGGGCTCTTTATAGACTGTACACCATGATCGATTCTATTGATATTTAGCAGATCTAGTGCTTCGTAGATATATGAAAAGTCCGCTTCTTCGCCTGCATGTGCCACCAATTTAAAGCCTTCTTCTTTGGCTTTTTTGAAGACTTCTTTGAACTTCGATGGTGGGTTGCCTAATTCTGATGAGTCCAGACCGACCCCGATGATGTCGTCTTTGTAGGCTAGTGCTTGCTCTAGGGTCTCAAATGCCTCTTCTTGCGATAGATGGCGCAAGAAACACATGATGATGCAAGAAGTGATGCCATACTTTTCTTTGGCGTCTGCTAATGCTTCTTTGATACCTGTGATTACCGCATCAAATGGCACGCCTCGCTCTGTATGTGTCTGCGGATCAAAAAATATCTCTGTATGAACGATATTGTCTTCGACACACTTCAAAATATATTCCCACGTCAAATCGTAGAAATCGTCTTTGGTGAGTAATACATTTGCACCCGCATAGTAGATATCTAAAAAACTTTGCAGATTGGTGAAGTTGTAAGCAGCGCGCACGTCTTCTATATCTTTGTAAGGAATTTCCACATTGTTCTTTTTGGCCAGTCTGAACATCAGCTCAGGCTCCAATGACCCTTCAATATGTAGGTGTAGCTCAGCTTTTGGTAGTTTCTTTATTAATTCAATCATAGTATTCCAATAATGGTGTTATCGAGACGTGCTTGTCATCAATGCTATATATTCTTGTACTGTATTCCAACCGCACATATATCAGGCATTATTTATTGCTAGAAGCTCTATTTTAGCATCAAAATCATATCGCCTAAAACAAAACCCTTTGTTTATACCCTTTGCTTGTATAAATCAAGCAGTCTCTCTATTTGTAGAGCCAACTGCTACGTGTAAAGCCTACAAGTCACTGCTATTTTAAAAATACCACCGTATCAGACAGCTCATTGCCTGCTGGGTCATGTTCGAGCTGATAATACTGACGCAGTAGCTGTCCTACCTCATCGAGTAAGTCAGCCAAACTCTCTTCTGTTTTTTGACTGGCAATACCTGATACTGCCTTTTCGCACATGGCACGCCAGACAGTCGGGCTAACGTGAGCACTAATACCGCGGTCAGCGACAATCTCTAGCTGATGCTCACAGATATTGACGTAAATCAGCACGCCTGTGTTTTCTTCAGTATCCCAGACGCGATACTCACTGAATAAATCAATCGCACGCTCGCGGCAATCCATGTGATAGGCATCTTGAATAGGCAAGTGGTTTTCTACAATCAAAAAAACCTCACCGCGGTGTCCAAGCTCAGCTCGTGTCACTGCTTCTGTGAGACGTGCCCGAGCTGCTGCTGTTAGCCACTTACTGTGTAGTAAAGGAACAAACAAGACCTGGCGCCACCAGCGAGCAAAGCTGGATGTCGAGCTAGAAGTTGAAACGGAGTTTGTAGCATGGTTTTCTGCCATTATATTGTTTCCTCAAATACATCGTTCTAATGGTTGTTTTGGTCTATTGTATGGAGCTTAATGGGCACTTACCACGAGCCACCAGCGCCGCCGCCGCCAAAACCACCACCGCCGCCGCCGAAGCCGCCGCCACCAAAACCACCACCGCCAAAGCCGCCACCACTTCCACCGCCCATACCAGGTAAGAAGATCATACCACCTCTGCGTCCACCTTTACCGCCGCCGCCTTTACCACCACCGCCGCCACGCGAAATCAAGAACATCCATATAAATATCGCCATGATCAGCGTCATAAAAAAGCCGCCGCCTAATGCCAACGAACCAGCAAAAAATCCACCTGCCGTGACAATCGAGCCAAATACTCGGCCTAGGATATTGGTGATAAAGCTACCAAATATCATCGCCATGATAAATAAGAAAATAGGAGATGGCATCTCCTCTGAACTTTGCTGAGCGCTACGCTCTGCAGCTTGTGCATCAGCACGTGCGAGCACTTCAGGATCAGCGCTCAGACGTGTTTTGAGCGCATCCACACCTGACAGTATCCCACCACCATAGTTGTTCTGTTTAAATAGTGGTGTGATATCTTCTCTAATAATACGGTTGACTGCTGCGTCTGGGAGCACACCCTCCAGTCCATAACCAGTTAAGATATACATATCACGATCGTTGACTGCGACGACGATGAGCAAGCCATCATCGATAGCGTCATCACCCAGCTCCCATTTCTCTGCAACCTGCAAAGCATAATCAAATATAGGTAAGCCATTGGTCGTCGGTACGATGACAACTGCTGCTTGAGCCAACCCTTGCTGATAGATATTTCTCAGCTGCGCCTCTAAGCGCTGTTTTTCTTGTGGATTTAGGATATTGGCCTGATCGACAACTGGCTCATTGAGTATGAGTTTATCGGCATCGACGCTCTGGGCGCTTGAAGTTACTGGTGGTTGAGCTTGTGCCTCAGCTGTTGCCTCATCATTCGCCGCGCTTGGATTGATCGCATCATTACCTAAGACCGCACCATTAATAGCATCATTATTCAACACTGCATCATTGATGGCTTCGTTGGACTCTCCTGCTTTTGCAATGGCTACCAGATCTTCAACGCTACGGTTTTGTAGATTTGAGCTACTATCTGTCGCAGCAGCACTGCCAACATCATCGCCTGGTGCAGCATGTAGCACTGATGTTCCACCAATGCTCAGTGTCAACAATAATGCTGATAAGATTGCTTTTGAATTATTCATCTAATCTATACCACCTCAAATGACATTTTTACAGATTGATAGACATTAGCTAGGCGTCATTACGTCATCAGCTAAATAAATAGAGCGGCATACACCGCTCTATTTTGTATATTTTTAACCAGTACTACTCTGCTGCTGTAGAATCTCCAAAGTCGACACTGGGTGCAGTCGAGATAGCTTCCTCATTAGCAACACTAAAGTTTGGCTTGGTATCCATGCCAAATACTTTTGCCGTGATATTGGTTGGGAACTGGCGCACCGTTGTATTGTAACCTTGTACTTCCTGGATGTAGCGATTACGAGATACGGCAATGCGGTTTTCTGTACCCTCTAACTGCGCCTGCAGATCTTGGAACAACGCATCTGATTTTAGTTCAGGATATCGCTCAGATACCGCCATTAAACGTGACAGCGCGCCAGTCATCTGCTCTTGCGCCGCAGCGTAACGCTCCATCGCTTCTGGGTCGTTCAGCACTTCAGGTGTCACAGTAATACCGCCAGCACGTGAGCGAGCTTCAGCTACTTGGGTGAAGACCTCTTGCTCTTGCTCAGCATACTGCTGTACAACCTTGACTAAGTTTGGCACCAAATCACTGCGACGCTGATATTGGTTGACCACTTCTGACCACGACGCTGTTACTTGTTCATCTTGCGCCTGTAAGTTGTTATAACCACAACCGCTTAGACCAACCGTAGAGGTTGTCAATAGTGCTGCTAGCAACATCGGCTTCATAATTGATTTGCGCGTCATCTTTGTTTCTCCTAATAATGATAAATAACAAATATCTAATAACCCATTTTTAATAATTTTTGCGTATATGTCCCAATAATCATCGAGCAGTCACATATGTTTTGTATTTTGTATCGAGGCGACTGTTTATAAGCAGTCAAAATACAATATGCGCAAAACCCGTTACTCTTATCGACGATCTTATTGGCAGCCACATCGATAACTTCCATATATCGATAGCTTCTATATATTGGTAATCCGCTAACAATGTCGATAGCTTACAGGATGTCATGATAATAATGGCGCTATCGCAAAGCTTTTACAATTGACCGTTACCAAAACACAACCACGTACGTCACCAGTTATCTGATTTTGCGACTGTACATAGATTGGTAGGTTAGTAAACTGGTTCAAATAGACGAAAAGTTGTATGTATACAAACAATTATTTATATCCAAACCAAAACTTGCTGATGTATCTGTCAAATAAAATTCGAATATATCTGCTCTCTACAAAGAAATTTCTAGTAATTAGCATAAAAATATGGCAAATTGCAGTTACGTAGCCGTACGGTTTGAATACATTTGGTAGTGGACTTATAGTTTGATACGTATTAGCGAGTTGGTAGCTGAGACATAAAAACGTCAACCAGCCACCAAATCTTTTCTAATGCTATCAATTCGCCATATCAGCAGTGTAGTCAATCGTAATGGCTCATAGCAAATTGAATACCATCGTCATGACGAGTATTTAATTATATAACCGCCTGTTTTATCCGCGGGTTAACTGATGACTCATCTCATTCATAGCGTGATGATAGGACACCGCACGAATTGATGCTGTATAACATTTACAAACGCAGCTGATATTAATGCTATCGACGATAAGTACTCTGCACATGGTTTTATTGTCGATAAGCCAAGCGGATAAATACAGACAACTACAGTCCATTTTTGGTGGCTAAGCACGTATGAGACTTAACTAATAAAGATATGAGTCAATGCAGATAATTTAACTGCTTAACTTAGATAAGTAAGTTAACCAGTTAATTTACTCCTAGCATACAGAGCCACCTCAAGACAGTACTAGGAATATATATATGGAAGGTTTAGTTAACTTAGTAAATGGAATTATCTGGAGCCCAGCACTGATCTATCTGTGTTTGGGTGCTGGTCTATTCTATTCCATCATGACGCGCTTCGTTCAGGTGCGTCTATTCGGTGAAATGATCAAACTCCTATTCACTGGTAAATCTAGTGCACAAGGTATTTCATCATTTCAGGCACTAGCCGTTTCCCTCGCAGGACGTGTGGGTATGGGTAACATCGCTGGGGTAGCTGCTGCTATCGGCTTCGGTGGCCCAGGTGCTGTATTCTGGATGTGGGTTGTGGCCTTCTTAGGCGCATCTACTGCCTACGTCGAGTCTACCCTTGCACAGATTTATAAAGAAAAAGATGTGGTAACTGGCGAATATCGCGGTGGCCCTGCTTATTACTTTGAGCGTGCCCTTGGTCAAAAGTGGTACGGCATCCTCTTCGCAATCTCTTCTATCTTAGCTTGTGGTATGTTCCTACCTGGTGTACAGGCGAACGGTGTTATCAGTGCGTTTGCACAGGTAATGGGCGAAGGTACGATCATGAACGTTGGTGGCCTAGAAGTTGGCTCTATGCGTTTAGTAGCACTAGCTATTATCTTAGTCGTACTAGGTATCATCATCTTTGGTGGTATTAAGCGTATTGCAACCTTTACCGAGTACGCCGTACCTTTCATGGCACTTGGCTATATCGTTCTAGCGTTGATCATCATGTTCGCTAACTTCAGCATGATCCCACAAGTATTTGGTATGATTGTTGGTGATGCGTTCACTGCACAAGCAGGTTTTGGTGCAGCGATTGGTTGGGGTGTAAAACGTGGTATCTACTCTAACGAAGCGGGTCAAGGTACAGGTCCTCACGCTGCTGCTGCTGCTGAAGTTGAGCATCCATCACAGCAGGGTCTGGTTCAGGCATTCTCAGTATATGTTGATACACTGTTAGTATGTTCTGCTACTGCCTTTATGATCCTAACGATGGGTACATACAACATCCAAGGTACGCTACCTGATGGTCAGTTCATCGTTCAAAACGTTGCAGCGACTACTGAAATCAACGCGCCTGCCTTTACGCAGATGGCAATGGAATCAGTATACGGCTCATTCGGTGATACCTTTATCGCTGTCGCTGTATTCTTCTTTGCCTTTACAACTATCCTAGCTTATTACTACATCGCTGAAGTAAACGTCACTTACTTGACTCGCTTCATCGGTCGCGGTGCGCACAAAACAGGTCTATTCTTGGTTAAGATCTTGATCATGGCGATGGTTGCTTATGGTGGTCTAAACTCAGCTGGTTACATCTGGGCAATTGGTGATATCGGTGTTGGTCTTATGGCTTGGCTTAACATTGTTGGTATTTTGGTTATCTTCATTGTGGCACGTCCAACCCTTACCATGCTTAAAGACTACGAAGCACAGCGTAAAGCTGGCGTAAAACGCTATAGTTTTGATCCTGCTAAATTTGGTATCAAAAATGCACCTTATTGGGAAGAGCGTCATCTAGAAGAGCAAAAAAGAATGAATGCAGATCCACTACGCAAATAACATATACGTAGATAATACGCATAGTATGTTTTAGAGTAGGTACTGCTCACTCTAATAAAAAGCCCGAGGCAATAGTCTCGGGCTTTTTTGTTGTCTTATTTTCGTACATACCGTTGTGACGACTATTGCAGTAGGTTTAGATAAGTTTAAACCTTAACCGTATGCAAACTTTACTCTGATAGTAGCCTTATCTGATAAAACGTTTCTTAATAATAATTGCTTTCAGTAGCCCAACGAGTAGCCTACTCTTTTATGCTTATATCAGAAAAACTGCTCATCTTTTCCTAGAGTGACAGCAACGCCAAGTATTTTTCTGGTATGTGCTCTTGTCATCTAAACACTCAAAGCACTTTCGTAGCTTTTTTATTATCAGATTGCGCTTTAGTTGTTTGAGGCGTGACGACTATTTCCTTATCTTGCAGGTTCATTATCTTATAAGTACAAAAAAGCCTAGCACTATGGCTAGGCTTTCTCTGTAAAATTAGTTCTATGGTTCAACGTTATCAAATGTTAATCATAAAACTAACCTACATTACAAAATAGTTTACTCAGGCATCAACACTGCATCGATAGTATGTACTACGCCGTTTGTCGCCATGATGTCTGTACCAGTTATGTTTGCTGTACCACCAGTAGCATCGGTAATCACGTTATCTTCGCTGATAGAGATTGTGTTGCCATTCGCGGTTTCAATATCAGTACCATAAGGGATATCAGCAGCTTGAACTTCCATTGCTACGACATGGTAAGGAAGTACTGTTTTTAATAGGTCTGTATTGGCCAACAACTCTTCTTTGGTCACACCTAGTTTTTCTAGTACAGGAGCAAATGCATCATCGGTTGGTGCAAATACAGTGTACTTAGTGTCTTCCATTAGCATGCTGTCAAGACCAGCTGCTTGTAGCGCTGCTGTTAGGATGGTTAGGTTTTCGTTACCTGCTGCTAGCTCTGCGATGGTTTGCGTCGCTTCCATATCCATATCGTCTGCCATTGGCTCTGCTTCAACCATTGGATCAGTCTCTACAACAGGCTCCATAGCCACTTCTTCAGTGGTAACTTCAGGCTCAACTGGCTCAGCAACGGTTTCAGTATCGTTACAGGCTGCTAGTGACATGGCTGCTGTTACGACTGCGATAGATAATAGGTTCTTCTTTAACATGGGTATTTCCTTTTATATAATTGGGTGCGTCATTTATTTAACAATGGATTGTTTTCAATAAATATAACAGTGACTGATATATTGTAAATATGACCAATCAATCAGTCATAATGTTATGTCCGCTATATCAATAACTACAATTCTAACGGTTTCATTTTTAATTGATACTTACTTAAGTAGTGGCACTGTATCAATCACGTATATAGCATTATCAACTTGTATATTGGTTATTGCGATATTTGAAATACGAACACGTTTCTGAACATCAATACTTACAAGATACATCTGTCATAATGGTTAAATAATCGTTGTCAGTTCTTTCCTAAATCTTAAAACAGCTATTATTCGATGATAAATTCATCAAATAATAGCTGTCTACTACTCAAGCCTTACTATAAAATTTGAGTGTTTTTACTGGTCTTATTTAGGTAGTAGTACTCTATCGATAACATGTACAACACCATTAGTGGCTGCAATATCAGTTTTTACGATATTAGCAGTACGGCCGTTTTCATCCATCAGTTTACCTTGGTTGGTAACCATCAATGTATCTTTGCTTGCAGTCATGACGTTGCCTGGCTTGACGTCTTTGGCATACATCGCCATGTCGCTACTAACTACGTGGTAGCCCAAAACTTTCGTTAGCAATGGCTTATTGGCAAACAACTGCGCTTTGGTCATGCCTGTTTCTTGCAATGCTTGCATGAATGCAGCATTGGTTGGTGCAAATACAGTATAGTGTGCGTTAGGATCAGATAGCATGCCTGTTAGACCTGCTGCTTGTACCGCTTCTACCAATACTGAAAAATCAGAGTTACCCTGAGCAACCTGTACGACGTTCATTTTTGCCATGTTTTGGCTGTGCATTGGTGCTTTCATGTCTGCGCTTTGTGCTGGCATCATATTATTACAGGCGCTTAGACCAGCAACAGAAATGGCTAGTGTACCGATAGTAGCAAGTTTGGTTAATTTCATAACATTATCCTTAATGATTGAGTATTTATTAGCTATAGTTTTACAGGTCACATTCGCTTCTTATACAAGCTGCTTGTTTTATATAGTAACTTGAACTACTACCTCATATTGATACGAGAATACCTGTCAGAGCTACTTAAGCAGTGATTTTTACTTATAAGCAAAACTTACGAAGACCTTATCTTTCTGAAATCAAATTAACATTTATAAGACAACTATCAACCTGCCTTTACGCAACTTTTTGTAGTACAGGTGTAAACTCTGTCGCACTTGTAAGAACAACCGTTGACTTTCATTTGCAAAACCAAAGCTTTATGTAATCTCTAAGCGAAATGATATTCATTTGTTCTTATTTTCTATACGACATAGAATCGATATCATGCTGTAAGCAGTGCCACAGCCAAACTGCTTGTCTATGGCAAAAGTAGAATAGGCAGTATCCACGTGGGCGATATGTTTCATGCTAGAATAATGCAAATTTGCCTACCCCTCTTTATGAGATTTTGTACTCTATTTATTTGTTATTCCTTCCTTTTATAATATTGACGATATAAGCAGCGCTACTATGACTCAAACGATGACCTCACAGACTTCTTCTCACTCTGACATTACTTCTAGCCCGTCATCTGCTGATGACTTTATTCTGACACCGCCTGCTGTCTTTCCTTATAAAGAGCAGCAACTGACGGCACGCGACCGTATCATCGAGCAAATGACATCACGAATTCTGCTGTTAGATGGCGCGATGGGTACGCAGATTCAGACCTACAAGCTAGAAGAGTCTGACTATCGTGGTGAGCGCTTCGCTGATATCAACCAAGACGTACGCGGCAATAATGATCTGCTGGTGTTGACTCAGCCGCACATGATTAAAGACATTCACCATGATCATCTGTTGGCTGGTGCGGATATTATCGAGACCAATACCTTTAACGGTACGCGCCTGTCGATGGCTGACTATGACATGCAGTATTTGGTGCCTGAGCTGAACAAAACAGCAGCCAAGATTGCGCGCGCAGCGGCTGATGAGTTTACCGCCAAGACGCCTGAGAAACCGCGTTTTGTCGCTGGTGTGGTCGGTCCGACCTCACGTACGTGCTCGCTATCGCCTGATGTCAACGACCCTGCGTTTCGTAATATTACTTTTGATGAATTGGTGCTTAATTACCGTGAAGCGACCTTATGCCTGATAGAAGGTGGCGTCGATCTTATTTTGATTGAGACAATCTTTGATACGCTAAATGCCAAAGCGGCGATATTTGCGATCACAGGTGTGTTCGACGATATTGGCTTTGAGCTACCAATCATGATTTCAGGGACGATTACCGATGCGTCAGGTCGTACGCTATCTGGTCAGACGGCGGAAGCATTCTATAACTCGATTCGCCATGCCAAGCCATTGTCTGTTGGCTTTAACTGTGCGCTTGGGGCGGATGCGCTGCGCCCACATATTCAAACGCTATCGAACATCGCGGATACCTATGTCTCTGCGCACCCAAACGCGGGTCTACCCAATGAGTTTGGTGAGTATGACGAAACCGCTGAAGAGACCGCCGCCCTACTCGAAGGTTTTGCCAAAGCGGGTATCTTAAACATCGTGGGCGGCTGCTGTGGTACAACGCCTGAACATATCCGTCAAATCGCTAAAGTCGTGGCAAACTATGCGCCGCGTGTCATTCCAGAGATTGCGCCTGCCTGCCGCTTGTCAGGTCTAGAGCCATTTACCATCAATGCTGATAGCTTGTTTGTCAATGTCGGTGAGCGTACCAACGTCACAGGCTCCAAAAAATTCCTCCGTTTGATTAAGACCGAAGCCTATCTTGAGGCGCTGGATGTGGCGCGTGATCAGGTCGAGGGCGGCGCCCAAATCGTCGATATCAATATGGACGAAGGCATGCTCGACTCCAAGCAGGCGATGATTCATTTCGTCAACCTCGTCTCAGGTGAGCCAGATATCAGCCGTGTGCCGCTGATGATTGACTCGTCCAAATGGGACATCATCGAAGAAGGCCTTAAACGTACGCAAGGCAAATCTGTCGTTAACTCCATCTCGCTAAAAGAAGGTCATGCTGAGTTCGTTGAGCGTGCCAAACTGTGCATGCGTTATGGTGCCGCCGTTATCGTCATGGCGTTCGATGAAGACGGACAAGCTGACACCTACGAGCGTAAGATTGAAATATCTAAACGCAGCTATGATGTATTGGTCAACGAGGTGGGTTTCCCTTCTGAGGACATCATCTTTGACCCGAATATCTTTGCCGTCGCCACGGGTATCACTGAGCATAACAACTACGGTGCTGACTTTATTAATGCCACGCGCTGGATCACGGAAAACCTACCAAATGCGATGGTTTCGGGCGGGGTGTCCAACGTTTCGTTTAGTTTCCGTGGTAACCCGATTCGTGAAGCGATTAACTCTGTGTTCCTATTTCACGCGATCAAAAACGGTCTGACCATGGGTATCGTCAACCCAGCCATGCTCGAGCTGTATGATGATATTCCAAAAGAAGCGCGTGATGCCATCGAAGACGTCATGCTCAACCGCAACCAAGGTGAAACTGGTCAAGATGCGACTGAACGTCTAATGACGGTCGCTGAAAACTACCAAGATGGCGGCAAGAAAAAAGACAGCACCGTCGATATGAGCTGGCGTGAGGGCACAGTAGAAGAGCGCATCGCTCATGCTCTCGTCAAAGGGGTGACCACCTTTATCGAAGAAGATACCAAAGAAGCCTGGGAGAAATACCCCAAACCGCTCGAGGTCATCGAAGGGCCACTCATGGACGGTATGAATATCGTCGGTGATTTATTCGGTGCGGGTAAAATGTTCTTACCGCAAGTCGTCAAATCTGCCCGCGTGATGAAGCAGTCCGTCGCATGGCTAAACCCGTATATCGAAGCGGAAAAAGTCGAAGGCGAAGTCAAAGGCAAAATCCTCATGGCAACCGTCAAAGGCGATGTGCATGATATTGGCAAAAACATCGTCGGCGTGGTACTTGGCTGCAACGGTTACGATATCGTCGATCTGGGCGTCATGGTACCGTGCGAAACCATCCTCGATACGGCTATCAGAGAAAAAGTCGATATCATCGGTCTGTCAGGGCTGATTACCCCCAGTCTCGATGAAATGGTCTATGTCGCCAAGCAAATGCAAGAGCGCGGCATGACCCTGCCATTGATGATCGGCGGCGCAACGACATCTAAAGCGCATACGGCCGTCAAGGTCGAGCCGCAGTATCAAAACGATGCGGTCATCTATGTCTCGGATGCCTCGCGCTCAGTTGGCGTGGTGACCAAGCTGCTATCAAAAGAGCACCGTACCGCCCTCATCGATGAGACGCGCGAAGAATATATCAAAGTCCGCGAACGCCTGGCTAAGCGTCAACCAAAAGCCGCCAAGGTTACCTATGCCGAATCGGTCAAAATTGGCTTTCAATACGACTGGGAAAACTACGTGCCACCAGTGCCAAATAAGTTAGGACAAGTGATATTGGATGACTATCCAATCACTAATCTGCTGCCATACATCGACTGGACACCGTTCTTTATCTCTTGGGGTCTGACGGGCAAATACCCAAAAATCTTGCAAGATGATGTGGTCGGCGAAGCAGCCCGTGATCTGTTTGACAATGCTGACGAGCTACTACACAAAATGATTGAGGAAAAATCAATCGTAGCAAAAGGCGTGTTTAAACTCATGCCCGCTCGCCGTACTGACTCGGATACCGTCACCGTCTATGACAATGCGCCTGCTGATGGCGGCAAACCGACCTATCAGTTCGAGCACTTACGCCAGCAAAGCAACCGTTCACAAGAGGGGGCCAGCGGCAAGCCAAACTTTAGCTTGGCAGATTTTATCTCGCCATCGGATAACCATATCGATCACTTGGGCGGCTTTACCGTCTCTATCGTCGGTACAGAAGCACTCGCTGAGCAATATAAAGCAGCAGGTGATGACTACAATGCCATTATGGTACAGGCGCTGTCTGACCGTTTAGCTGAAGCCTTTGCCGAGCATCTGCATGAGCTGATCCGCAAAGACTACTGGGGCTATCAGCCGACTGAATCTCTCACCAATGATGAGATGATCAAAGAAAAATATGTCGGCATCCGCCCTGCCCCTGGCTACCCTGCTTGCCCTGAGCATACCGAAAAAGGCAAATTGTTTGACTGGCTCGGCACGGTAGAGGCAATCGGTACAACACTAACTGAAAGCTACGCGATGTGGCCTGCGTCATCGGTCAGCGGATTCTATTACTCGCATCCTGACAGTGAGTATTTCAATATTGGAAAAATCAGCCGCGATCAGTTAGAGAGCTATGCGGAGCGTAAAGGCTGGGATATAAAAACAGCTGAGAAGTGGTTAAATCCGAATTTGTAGGTTTTCAAAACTCAGTTAACGCTTAAATAATTTGTGATAATTTTTTGGCTTATTCATTTAGTATGAGTAAGCCATTTTTTATGGTGCTCTCTACTGACTATCAGCAAACTTATCGCTACGGTCATGGCAAAATACTTTTATCATTTACTAGCAATAACCGTGCTAGATTATTGTCTACTTCATTTTTCGTTATTTTGAGACAGACTATGAGTCAGATTGCATTACTCTCTAGTTGGATTGGCAAAACCTTTGCAATCTGGGCATTGGTCAGTGCTGTGCTGGGCTTTATATTTCCTACCTTCTTTGCTTCATTGGCTTTTTTGATCGTACCGATACTTGGCATCATTATGTTTGGCATGGGTATGACGCTCAAAACTGAAGATTTCCTAGAGATTGTTAAACGCCCCAAGCCTGTACTGGTCGGATTGTTGGCACAGTTCACGCTCATGCCGCTGATTGCTTACCTATTAACTGTCATCTTTAACCTTGACCCTTTAATCGCGGTCGGTGTCATCTTGGTAGGCTGTTGCCCTGGCGGTACGTCAAGTAATGTGATTACGTTTTTGGCAAAAGGCGATGTGGCACTAAGTGTGGCGATTACGTCTATCTCTACCCTACTTGCGCCCTTTTTGACCCCTATTCTATTAAATGTGTTTGCCGGTCAGCTGATCGATATCAACCTAGCCAGTATGATGATAACCATCACCAAAATCGTCATCTTGCCCATCTTACTAGGCGTTGTCTTTCATAAATTTTTGGGTAGCAAGATCGCGTTCGTCACCGAGGTATTGCCGATGGTATCGGTATTGGGTATCTCAATTATCATTGCGGCGGTAGTGGCGGTGTCTAAAGCGACCATCTTAGACAGCGGTGCCATCGTCTTTGTCGTCGTCGCTCTGCACAATATGCTGGGGTATACCTTGGGCTATGGGATCGCGCGCTTGTCTGGATTTACGGAGAAACAGCGCCGCGCCATTATGGTGGAAGTGGGCATGCAAAACTCTGGTCTAGGCGCTGCCCTTGCGGCGACGTATTTCAATCCTGTCGCCGCCTTACCGAGTGCGATATTTAGTGTGTGGCACAACTTTAGTGGAGCGTTGGTTGCGAATATTTTTGCGAAGAGAGATGCTAGGTAGAGATTTTATTGGTTGCGGCCTAGCAATACGTACTTTCATGTAAGCGAAGTCAGCCGTGATCAGTTAGAGAGTTATGCTGAGCGTAAGGATTGGGATATGAAGACTGCTAAGAAGTGGTTGAATCCGAATTTGTAATTACTCATTACATCAATGATTACACCTTCTAATTCAAATTAAATATATTAAACTGTGTTTAGCTAAAATAGCTAGGTAGAGTTTGATATTATTAGACAGAACTATATATCAAACTCTGCGTGAATAGTTTTAATATTTGCCAATTTTAAACACTCTTTGCAGTACCCTCGCTTCTTGTTGAAGTACCTGTCTATAGTAGACTCTTCTTCCGAATGATTTAAGTTTCCACAATGAAATATCAACTTAGTTTCAGTTGTGCTTATCTGTTTTTCACGATCCCTCTGATTAGCAAAACTAATAGATGGTTTTAAAAGGGGTAGAGCAGAGAACTTCTTAGATAAAAGCTCGCTTATAATATACATTCGACCTTCTATCATCTCAATACTCTTAGTCGTGTGAGGAATATCATCTCGCATTACTGCACAAACATAGCATGGTGTCCTAAACTTTGAGGCTTTTTCCTTACTACCTATAGTATGAGCTCTTATAAAAAAGTCTGGATGAGGATTTTCAAATAGCTCAAATCTTTCTCCACAGTTATACCTTTCCATTCTTTTACCTGAGCTATCGAAATCATCAACATAAACTACCGATGGATGATATTTTTTTAAAAAATCTAATCTGTGAAATACAGTCGTTGAGCTATGCTGAAGAAACCGTACAAGTAAACTTGGTAAACTAAGCATATTAATCGGAGTTTATCATGGTCAAGAAAATAAGAACCTATAGCACAGAATTTAAAGCTGAAGCCGTTAAGAAGATATCAGACAATAATGGCAATATCTCAGCGACTGCAAAGCAGCTTGGCATCGCCATGCAAACCTTATCGAACTGGAACAACAAAGCCAATCAAGGCAAGCTGATTGGCACAGAGCAATATGATCCTGATCTCATGAGTGCTCTTCAAGAAATAAAGCAGCTCAAGCGGCAGCTTAAAGTAGCCGAAGAGGAGCGAGAGATATTAAAAAAGGCGACGGCGTACTTCGCGAAAAACAGCTAGTCAGGTACGCCTTCATCAAAGATAACCAGCACTTCTTTACCATCACCACTATGTGCCGCGTGCTAAGGGTTAAGCATTCAAGTTACTACGACTGGCTGAGTCGCGATATCAGCGAGCAGCAGATACATCGCAACCATTGTGAGCTACTCGTTAAAGCCGCTCACAGTGAAACTCATGAGCGCTATGGTGTTGAGCGTCTGCATGCGCATCTAAGTGAGCAAGGTCATAACATCAGTCCCTACATGGTCAGAAGCATCAAAGAGGAATACAGCATCAAATGCCGTCGCCACAAACACTTTAAAGTCACCACCGACTCCAATCACAACAAACTGGTCTATCCAAACGTGTTGGATCAAGAGTTTGATGCCAGTCGCCCTAACCAAGCGTGGGCCAGTGACATCACCTATATTTGGACGCTTGAGGGCTGGTTGTATTTAGCGGGAGTCAAAGATTTATATACCAAAGAGCTGGTCGGCTATGCGATCAATAAGCGAATGACCGCAGATCTAGTATGCAAAGCATTGAACATGGCCATCAAGAATAAACAACCAAGCAAAGGGCTAGTCGTTCACTCTGACAGAGGCAGTCAGTACTGTAGCCATGCTTACCACAAGATCATCAAGCAGCATCAGTTTACAGGTTCAATGAGCGGTAAAGGCAACTGCTTTGACAACGCACCCATAGAAAGCTTCTGGGGCATATTGAAGAACGAGCTAGTATATCACCAAGACTATAAAACAAGGTTTGCAGCTATCAGAGATATCATTGGATATATTGAGTTATATTATAATCAGACTAGGATTCAAAAGGGTTTAGGCTATAAATCGCCAAGACAGGTGTGGTTTGATTATTATCGTCAGGCTGCGTAATCAAAATCTCCCAAGTTTATATATACGGGATTGACGGCAGGGGTCACGTTTGTAGTGAATTAGGCCGTGAACCCGGGTAAGCGCATACAAGACATCGAGTAGGAACCACTTTATCATTTAGATAAGTATTCTTAAGTAATCTTTTAAGCTCTCTCATATTTAAATCAAAGACATGTTCTTTTAGGCATTTTGAACATGAAACTTGACAGTAAATTTCGTATTTTTTATTATTAACAGCTTTTCTTAATTCTATATTGCCTTTTTTTATTAATCCTGCTTTTGCTATCTCATTAATAAAAACATCTTCATTTTGGCGCATTGTCATAATTGAAGCTCTGTTCTCAGATGTATTTTCTAAATTATTTCTTTTTAATTCACATTGAATACATCTATAGCTCTCTCCATTAAAAAACCTCTCTAATTTTTTTTCATCTAAATTACTAATCATCTCATTATGCTCAGAGTTTCGAGAGCATACTAAGTAAAAAATACCATTCTCTAACTCTTTAATATGACTAGCTATATATTTAGAGATTTTTTTAAACATCTCTCTCTTACTATTATTATTACTAGAGCGCAAACCTTTACTCTTGCAAGAATTACAAAATTTTCTTACCTTATTATCAGTGAGTGATTTTGCGATTATATTATTTTCTTTATTACAATGACTGCACCTGTACTTTACAATTGACTCTCTATTTATTCTGTCTTTATCAGGAGAAAGTAATTTGTGCTCTCCAAGGCTATAGACAACTGAATTCTGAACATCGATATATGGGTTTTTGTTATATCCATTCCAAAGACTCTCAATTTTATCTATGTCAGTTTTAGTTAAGTTGTAATCACCTAAGTGGTTTATTTTCTTATTTCTTAATAACTTAATTATATTTTTACTGTAGCTCTCAACTGTTAACTCCTGAGTATCAACTGTTATTAGTTTAATATTCCTCTCGGCACATATTTTTCTTTTAAACAAATCTCTTTTTTTAATATCTTCAAAATTTTTTATACTTTCCTCATTATCACTAATTGGCTCATAATGCTGCCTACCGTTGTGTTCAAAAGCTATACTTAATTCTTCACAATAACCATCTAGCTCTAAATTATTACTAGTAATGTAATTCAAAAAATCTGGTCGGATATTAAAAGTCCAATTATGATTAGGAAAAATAACTCTAAAAATAGCTCTACATAAATTTTCTGCTTTATGACCACCTTGCCCCCAGTTAGTTGTCATTATTCTATATATTGAATCTGTACGCTCTTCTCCAAATCTATTTAAATATACTACATTTCTTTTTTTGCCCATAGATTTAAAAATTATATTTGTAGCACCATTCTTCTTTCCTTCCTCAATAAGGCTCTTAGCTCTCATTTTATCTTTCTTTTCTTGTACTATTAATTGGTTAACTCGCTTCAAGCTTGCTATCCGATCAATATGCTCTCCCATAGTTCGCTTGGCACTTATTTTGAAGTAATAACCTGGAGTTGTGAGGCCCTCAATTTTATTACCATAATAAGAAATATCTCCACTTGGAAATTCTTTAATAAAGTCCATCTTAGTATTTTTGATCAAACCTTCCAACTTTGATCTACTTTCAGACTGAAACTCATATGATTTTATATAGCCACGTAATTCATTTCTATTAAATTTTCTAGAATTTTTACCGCCACTGTCAACAATTATATAACCTATACTAGGAACATTAGGTTTCTCAATTTGTATATTAATAATTTTAAGAGTATTGTTTTCGTGGAGTATAGACTTGCTAAATAATAATTTAACCTCGTCTATACTTTTACAAACAGGGCAGCCAACACCATTTAGTACATTATTTAGTTGCATCTTCCACAAACCAGTTTTTCCAGTATCACAACTAGCGCATACAAAAGGTATTTTATCTTTTAAGCTAATAATATCTTCGGAATGTCCTTGTAAAACAATATTTCCATAAGATTTTTTCGACGCATGCCAGTTGCTAATCTTTTCTTCAATCGTATGCTTATTCATAGCAATACCTTTTAAATATGATAGGTTTAACTCGTATGAAATAGCGTAACATATCGAAAACTATTAAATGGCAAATATAAAAGAATAACGACAACTGATGTCGTGTATTAATTTATCTTACATTGATTCTAGCCTCATACTGTAGGTAATTATTAACTCTTCCTACCCCGCCGACACCGCTCAGAACAATAAATCACCTGCTCCCAGTCTTTCTCCCACTTCTTGCGCCACGTAAACGGACGCTGGCAGACGGGGCAAGTTTTTTGCGGTAGATTTGCTTTTTTATGTGCCATTGTTTACTCCCATCTACTTTTGACTATTTGCGTTACAGTGAAATCTTACTTTTGATGCTCGACGCCCTCATACTTCTTAATTCGGCGGCATTGGTCTGAACAATAGACCATGCTCTCCCAGTTTTTATCGAGCTTTTTAGTCCAACTAAACTCGCGCTCGCAGACAGGGCAGAGTTTTTTTCGAACGTTCTTCTTTTTGTGCGCCATACATTTCTCATTGGTTTGTTTACGACATCGGTCGCGTGTCACTATAGCCTACTACGTATCATTGCTATTAGTCACAGTTACTAGTCATAATCGTCAAATATTTTATTTAGGCGATTGAGACTGTTGACGATCAGCTTACCAGATTGATCAGTACTGCTATCAATCGCGAGCTTCTCATCCATGCGCATTGTCAGTGGTGCCAGCGCTTGCTTGAGGGCGTTCGCCATCAGCGTGGTCTGCTCATGGATATCAAGCGTATCGCTATCTAAGGTCTTACTCTCATCATTTTTAATCAAGCTTTCGGCCAAGCTACGAGACAAGCTATCTGCCATATTGTGTGCCAGTTCCTCCACGGCATCGACCAGCTGCACCATCAGCGCTTTTTGCACGTCTTGGTTTTGCTTGAGGTACTCGCCTTCCGCTTTGTGGTCATGCTTATATATCTGTAGCAATTGGCTCACGCTTTTCTCAAAGCCATTATCGATACTATCGCTGACGACTTTGGCGTTATTGATCACGCTATCAGCGAGGATTTTCTGTGAGGCTAACTGCGCCTCCATCTGAGTCTCTAACTGAGCTTGGCGCTCTGCTTCTCGTAAGCGGGCGATTTGCTCTGGATCATTTTTGGTCAAGTAAGTCTCAAACTGACGACTGATGGCATTGAAGCCACTCGCCAAGTCGACCAACTGCGCGACGATACGCGCGCCCGTATCACCGTCTTCGCCGCCCATGGATTTATTACGTAAGAAGTCGGCTTTGATCTGCGCCCAACGTTCCTTTTCTGCCTCGGTTAAGGTGCCGCGCATCTCGCCAAGCTTGAGCAAGTTGCTCTCTGCGCCTTGGGTCAATAGCTGCGACTCGCCCAAATAGTGATCGTCTATCAGCTGGTTTAGCTCATTCTCATTCATGACCGCTGACAGCTTTTCGGTCATTTTATTCATATTACGATAACTGCCTTGCAGCTTAAATATCGGCTCAACGCGATATTTATCATCTTGCGAAGCGGAGGCAATATAGGCTTGATTGACGTCCAAAATAACTGCTTGTACTTGAAACATATGACGCAAGATGGCGATAATCTCGTTAATCTCTGAGGTGCTATATGGATAGGTTAGATCGCTACTTTGGGCTTGCGCGAGGTTGGCATTGTCCGTTTTTGCCATTTTAATCAGGCGATGCACATCGCTTAGGTCGCGGTTGGCCAGTGGCGCGAGGACACTATTAGAAGTGAGGGAGTTTTCAATATAACTGAGGGCAAAGATGTCTTCCATACCGCTCATGATATCGCCTAAGTTGTAGATATCGGCACGATTGGCGAGCATGTCAGGCACTTTAAAGGCTTCGCCGCTTTCGGTATAGGGGTTACCCGCCATGACCACGCAGAACTTTTTGCCGCGCATGTCATAGGTTTTGGTCTTGCCTTGCCAGACGCCATCGATACGGCGCGTGCCATCGCCGAGTGAGATAAACTTCTGCAAAAACTCCGCGTGCGTATGCTGAATATCATCGAGATACAGCATGACGTTGTTGCCCATTTCAAAGGCCAAGTTGATTTTATTCAGCTCTTCTCGTGCAGTGGCATTCGGGGCTTTTTCGGGGTCTAATGAGGTGACGTCATGACCGAGTGACGGACAGTTAATCTTCATAAAGATTAGGCCAAGACGATTTGCCACATACTCCATCAAGGTAGTCTTACCATACCCTGGTGGCGATATCATCATGAGGATACCCATCAAGTCCGTCCGCTTATCCTCTCCGACCGTGCCCATCTGTTTGGCAAGGTTGTCACCGATGAGTGGTAGATAGCTCTCGTTAATCAGACGGTTACGCACAAATGAGGACAAGGGGCGCGGCATAAACTCGTCTAATCGCAAGGTTTCTTTTGACGCGTGTAATATCTCTGAGCGCATGGCCAGATAGCGTCGATAGGCAGGAATGACTTGGCTATCATGGTGATGCAAACGGTTTAAAAAGTCATCAACGGCAAAGGTGAGGGTTTGCTGATGAATACGAATATGCTCACCCAATAAACCGTTAACTTGTATCTCAAGCGACACTTTACCCGTATGACGCGTAAAGCTTTGCACTTGATTGAGCGGATTATTGATACTGGTCAATGACGTTGATGATGATGCTTGAGGTGAAGAGAACGACAAGGTGGAAGCGGCATTAGCTGTGCCTTTATTTGCGCCGCCTTTATCAAAGCGCGCGCCCGAGTCAATCAGACGCTGCACCAAGGCTTCGCGCTGCGCATCGTTCAGTTGAGTGAGTAAAACGGCAATGGCTTCTGGCACATAATGACGACCGCTCTCTAGTTGCTGTTTGCGTAGTGCGTTTTGTTCTTCAATCTCAGCAAGCTGCGCTTCACTGAGTGTCTCGCCTGCCTCATCCGTGCCATCAGCTGTTGCGTTAGCCGACTCACTATTGCCGTAGTTCTTATCAAGCAGTGCATGAAACCATGTCGCCAGTAGCTCATAGGCTGATTTGGGTTGGAAGCCAAGCTTGCCGATTGAGGACTGTAGCTGAGCAAAACTGGCATTACTTTGCGTACTGACGGGTGAGCTACTCAGTGTTTGGCTCAGCTGCTCGCACAACTGCTCGGCCTGCCTACTGGTCTGCCAGTTCATTGTGTTATATACGGCGGCATTTGGCTCTGCTGACTGACCCATGACGCTGACTAAGTATTCGCAAGCCAGCTGCACATAGCTGGGCTTAAAAATATTGGTATTGTGAACATCGCTGGTAGTTGAATCTGGCTCTGACTCCAATGCAGCGTCTGATGGCTGCTTAGCATCATTATTACTGCCAATACGCTCGTCACGATAGGCCGCGACAAAACGCTGCATCACTTGGCTCATATCCTCAACCAGTAAGGATTTGGCAGTGTCACTACCAAGGGCACGGCGCAATTGCTCAGCGGTAGCCGCTCTATCCGTCCAGTTATTCGCGCGGGTCAGTACTGACTCATTCAGCCAATTGTCATAGCCAAATTGACGTAGGCTGTCTAAACCCAGCGCTTGTACGATGTTTAACTGCCAATAGAACAGTTGCGCCAGTGCGCGGACTTGCGGGGTATAAATCAGTAGCCCGGCCTCACGTAACGTCGGCAGTATTTGCATCAACAGCAGCGTGGCATCATGGTCATGAATACCTTTGTCATAACCGAGCTGATAACGCGGAGTCGCGTAGGCTTTGACCAGTTTTGCCAGCGGACTGTCATTATCGATATCACCATTGATATCAATCGTAATGACGGTTTCGTCGTATGCTTGGTAGAGACGGGTCTCTGTCAAACCGTCTTGACTGTTTTTGGCGCTCTCGATGATGCTATAGGCCAAGTACTCGGCGCGGTATACTTTGTCGGACTCGGAGGCAATATTCATCTCCCAATACGGACGTAAGTCATTCAGCTCAGTGTTATTAAGCGCTTCGTAATAGTCGGTACCCGTCAGGTGAAAATTGAGCACGCGCTTGCCATCCGACTGCTGGCGACTGAGCAAGGTTAAGTCTAGCGGTTGAGTGTTAACCGAAAAGCGATGCTTGCCCAGCTTAATAATTTGACCGCCATCTTCAAACAAGTCCGATTTGTCTTTTAGACTCTTATAGCTTTCGATTTGAATGGCTTTTAGGCGCGCATCAATGTCATCGGCTTTGACGCTAAAGCCCATCGCTTGTAGCTCTTTTGCGATGTTACGGACTTTTTGCACCAGACCATCGGCGGCAAAGTACGTATTGAGCGCTTCTTCCTCGGTAAAGCCTGTGACACCTGTGCTTTGCGTGCGCTTCTTGATACTCTCAAGCATCCGTAGCGCACCATCCCCTAGGTTTTGCGCTTTGCGATTGCGAGCATCGAGCAGTTGCTGCTTATGATTTTCAAAGGTTTCGTAAATCTCTTCACGCTTACTGATGATGTCGGCTAAAAACTGATCGCCGCTATTGGTCTCTGGATCGGCGAACTGGCTTTCTAATTCCTCTAACTGTATGAGCAGCTTTGCCATTTGCTCATCTGATTTCTCAGGTGTATTGGCAATCGATAAGGCATTGGCAATCGATTGACCAAACAGCTTAAACTGCGCACCAAATTGCGCGACCGCTTCAGCTGATCCTAAGTTTTTGCGTTTATGATTGAGCTTGGCTTTGCTCTGATTCAGGCTGGCATAAATGGTCGAGATGTCATCGATGATTTGCGTACGTACCGTGGCATCTGCAACGTCCAACGTACCGAGCAGCTCGGTCAACAAGTCTAATCCTTGCGCCGTCTCATCAATTTTATCGAGCACTGGCTTTAACTCAGCATTGGTTTCAGCTGTGTTTAGGCGCTCACTGACATCGACCAATATCCCTTCGTAGCTTGATAGTGCTTCGTCTCCGCTTAAAAACAGCACGGTTTTTTCGGCAAGATCGCTTTCTGCTTCTTCTAGCTGCACCTGCAATGCTTCTAATTTATCACTATCTAGATAACGCAAATCTTCTAGGCTGACCAAGCGACCTTTTTGTCGTCTCAATGCCGACAGCTGATCGACATAGTCGCTTGCAGACTCAAACGTCGTGACCCTTATCTGCCGCAAAATCTCATTTTGCTGAGATTCGGCATCGGCAAGCGCCGTTTGGGTTTGCTTTTGAATACTTTGGACTTTGGCAAATTCATCAATGACCAACTCAGCGGTCGCTGTCACTTCTTTAATACTACTGGCGACGTCAGTCAGCTCAGGCTCAGACAGCCAATAATAGCTATCAAGCAATCTACTGGTATTGTCTGACAGCTCTTCATAGAGTTTTTGCGACACGCTTTGGTTGTCGATAAGACGGGTAATGCTATAAAGATCAGAGATGCCGCGCACCAGCTCTTTGTTACCGATTTTGCCATAGAAGCTCGTGCTCTCAGGCAATTCGCTCACATATTCAGGCGAGGCATAAGGGGTGTGCCATATCTGCATCGGATGAATGCGTGACGGCTCACTTTGGTCACTAAACAGCACCAAGCGACCATTGTCTGCCAACGCCATACCATTGCAATAGATCGGATTCGCCAGTTGTTTTTTGATCAGGTTATAAGGAAACAGCCCCGTGATACCCAGCTCTCTGTCATAAAATAAGAATAGGACATCTTCGCCATTCGTCGAGATGATTTTGCGCTTAAACTTTAAGTTTTTGGCACCGGCACTGTTGGCATCGAACAGCTTATACTCGCCCGTCTGTAGATAATAGCCACCCGGAAATATAATACCGTGATCTTCGGGCAACTGTACGCAGGACTGACCAATCGCATCCAAACGCAGCACCGCTTCGGTCAAAGTGTTATAAACAAAGTAACGATAACTGTCCTCACGATAAGGCAATATTTTGAGGAGGATTAAGCTACCGACTTTGGCATAGGCAATCTCAGCATCGGTCAGCGACTGGGTACGGTCATTGACAGGCTCGCTATAGATGCCCTGCCCTGATTGGGTGTTGTCTTCAATCTTGATGGTCAAATCACCGCCGACGGTTTCCACAAATATCGTGTCCAAGATATTCATGTGTGGATACTTACCATTGACCATCTGATCGCGCGTGGTCTCGATCCAATCAAAGTCATAGGCAGGCGGCAACTCGATATCACGCTCGCCGCGATTGTCCACGTAGGCGACTTGGGCAGCCTCTGGTGTGCCTTGGCTAAAGTCTAACGCAAAACGAAACACCCGAATATCGGTGATACGCTCACCGATCTGAAACGCCAATAGCAACTTGCTGTCTTTAACAGTCAGTTGAATCAGGCGTGTTTGCTTGTAATAACGATAGAGCTCATTGAAGTCTTGTACAAAGGCATTTTGATCTAAAAACGTCCCTGTTAAATCGACCTCTTCGAGCTGATACTCTTGCTCCGCACTATCACCACTACTGCTCTTCGGACTCTCATCGCTATCGCCTTTGTTAGCAGGATCTATCAAGCGATATAGCGACAGCACATCTTTAATATTACTGGCGCGCTTTAGCCCCATAAACACGTTATAGCCAAACAGCAAGTATTCGCCAACTTGCACCATATCCTGCGCCACACAGTTGTGCTCGGTACGAATACGCGTGCGGGCAATGACCTGCATTTGGGTGCTGCCAAATTCCATCAGGCGTGCAGCATTTAATTTGGCGGTTTGTTGCTCTAGACGACTGCCCTGCTCTGTTAGGCGTTTTTTGATGAGCTCATACGCATTACCAGAGGCCACTGCCTGATCGGTTTGGGTTGCTTGGTTCGCATTAGGATCGCTTTTACTATCTGAATTGGTTGGGTGTTGCGTGTCCGCCATCGTTACTCGTCCATTTCTGTTTTTACATAATAAGAGAATTGTCTGGCAATCAGGAAATAAGAAGCTATTTGAGATAAAACAGTATTAAAAGTAAAGAAGCGCGTGGCTAATCTAAAGGAACGGTCAATATGGGTTTGTTTAGATTAGCCAACTCATTTTCGGCGCAAACGTTGAAAATGGGTTGGTTGAATCACTCTGCTATCTAGATAACAGAGCGTTTATAACGACTAATATTCATACCAATCGCACATCGCTTAAGCAGTTTTGTCATTATTTGACTGATTGGCTTTCATCGCTTGGTTGGCCATGACCCCATTGATAATACCGCTTAACGTGTCTGACTTACCCGCTAGGCCATCAATGGCTTTACCGATCGACAATGATTTGGCAAAGTTATCAAAGAAGTGCGCCTCACCGCCGACGATATCGATTTTGGCTTTTTGGAGCGCCACTGCCAAGACTTCAGCGTTTTCTTTGGCAATCTCTTTACCAGCATCAATTGATGCCATCGCTTCTTGGAGCGCGGTCTCAAGTCCCATGCGGAACTCTTCGTGCTCACGTGCTTCCTTACTCATGCTGCCCATGGCATTGAATTTCTCGACCAGACCATCTGCTTCGGCTTGGAAGTGCGCGCGAGTGACTTCGGCTTTTGCCAGTCCAACGTCACGCTCTGCCTTGGCATTTGACTCACCGCGAGCAGCGATAACCTCAGCATTGGCCATGCCGACATCACGCTCGGCTTTAGCATTAGATTCACCGCGAGCAGCAACAATCTCTGCATCGACCATACCGATGTCACGCTCCGCTTTTGCTTTAGAGGCACCGCGAGCAGCAATAACTTCGGCTTCAGCCATGCCTTTTTCACGGTCTGTTTGAGCCTCAGCCTGCCCTGTAGCTTTGATGACATTCGCTCTCGCAATGCCTTCTTTTTCAAGCGACACTGACTTGGCTTCTTGAATCGCTGCTTCAGCAAAGCCGTGCGCTGACTCTTCTGCTTTAATACCTTCCGCCATCTTGATTTTGGCGTCCGCATCTTTTGCAGAGGCTTCCAGATTGGCATTGGCAAGCGTGGTAATTTCGACAGCTTTATGCTTGGCAGACAGCTCTTCTGCTTCGGCTTTTTTCACCTGACGCACTTTGAGCTCTTCAGCATCTGCTTCGGCAGCCAGTACGCGCGTTTGCTTAGAGCGATCCGCTTCGCTGACTTCGCGAACTTCTTTGATACGCTCTTCTTCTTGCGCCACAGTTTTGTCCACCGCGATGCGCTCACGAATGACGTTGGCGATTTCTTTTTTCTCAAGCTCAATCGCGCGCTCGGCTTCGATACGCTGCAAGTCTACTTCGCGCTCACGCGAGACAATTTCTAAATCGCGAGCACGCGTGACTTTTTCTTCTTCAATGACTACGGCACGCAGGCGATTTTGACCCGCCACTTCGATTTCACGTTGCTGATTTTCACGCTGAATCGCCAAATCTTGCTCCACCATAATGATGGCAGTTTCTGATTTTTTGCGCTCTTCTTCTTCAATCTTGCGAGTTTCGGCCGTTTCACGGGCAATCACTGATGAGATTTCACGCTTTTGCTTGGCTTCGGCATCGGCTTGTTGACGCTCCAACTCTAGCATCGCTTCTCGGGTTTCGACATTCTTTTTCTTAACGGCCAGCTCTTCGTCACGCTCAAGCTCATTGGTAATGACGTTTTGGAACGCTGTTAGCTGAGTGATCTTCTTGATACCTTCAGCATCTAGGATGTTGCTTGAGTCTAGTGATACTTTTGGTGTTTGTTCCAGATAATCAATCGCCACATCCTCTAGGACATAACCATTGAGATCGTTACCGATTTCTTGGACAATACTGTCGCGGAACTCGCTGCGGTTTTCGAACAGTTTGACAAAATCAATCTGCTTACCGACGGTTTTTAGTGCTTCTGAAAACTTAGCGTTAAACAGCTCATTGACCGCGACTTTATCGGAGGCTCTCTCAACACCGACGGACTTGGCGACTTTGAGTACATCCTCTTCGGTTTCATTGACACGTAGATAGAATGCGACTGTGATATCAGCACGCATATTATCCGCACAAATCAAACCTTCTTTACCACGTCTATCAACCTCTAGCGTGATGAGCGAGATTCTCATCAGCTCTTTTTTGTTGATTACTGGCCACACAAAGCCGCCATCAAAGCGTACGGCTATTTTACTCACACCGTTGATAATGAGTGCTTTGCCCTGCTCAACCTTGAAGTAAAAGGCTTTGAGCATCAAAAGTGCGACCATCATAAAAACAAACGCCAGCACCACAACCACGCCGACGATAATGAGTATGTCCATATCCATTCCTTTAATTAAAACATTCCAAGCGAATTTAAAACTCTTGCTATATTTACTAAATACTTATTTTTTATGTTATTTAGCCATCATCCACTGAGCAATATCATTGATGAGCTTTATTTGTCTTCAACAGGAGTCACTCGATAGCTATTAGTGCTATCTAAGTACTCTACCAGCACGACTTTATCGCCTTGTTTTAGTTGATGGTCGTTCATGTCTGATCGGATCTTGAGTATCAGTCCAGCACCGCCATCATTGAGTGTCGCCTCGCCATGTTTGTCCGTCACACTGAGCGTACGCACTACAGCGACTCTACCCACGTTACTAGACGAATTACGTTTGGGAATTTTGGCTATATTTTTGCGGATAGGGGAAATAATAATGCCTGTCAACCACATCGATACAACCAAGACAAAGACAAGTGCCCCTGTACCGAATAAATAATACAGCGCACCCGAATCAAGATACTGATGTAAAAAGCTGGTATATAAGTAGCTGAGTAGCCACCCTATCAAGCTAACGAGACTGAGTATGATGATCAACGGAACACCATAAAGACCAAATTTGAGCATGAGACCTGTGAAAAAACCAGTCGATGACAAGTTGGCGATATCAGTATCGCTGCCTGACTCACCACTTACATCAACCAGATCGACAGTGTCCATATCTGCCATGCCAAGCAAAGACACAACCCAATACAAGGTGACAAACATCACAAGCCCAGTAAAAATAATCGTGGGATACAAACTGATCTTAGTAACAAATACTAAAAACGCTTCTTGCATGACACCTGCTCTCCCTTTACCCACCTAGTCTGATACGCTAATCGTTCAGTGCAGCGCTTAGTACGATGCGGATAACGCTTAACCGACCTGACGCTATTTGTTTAAACCCTTCAGAATCAACTTATATTTTCTTATTCATAATTATATATACATTTCATTACATAATATATAGGAATTGTTACTAACGTCCCCATATCGGTGAGCGCACGACGCCACCATCTTGACTATTAATGGCGTAGCTTGTATTCCCTGAGAGCGAATGAATCACCAGATCTCCCCCATTCTTACCGCCGATTTGCCCACTGATTTTTGAGTAGCGTGTAGGATAAACCGCATAGTTTCCAGAAGGAGACAGACGAGCAGGTTCATCAAGTCCAGTTTCTGCCAGATTGGATACTTGTCCAGTTGTCAGCGTCATAACAGCGGCTTTACGGCCATTAAGGTAAGCCATCCGTTGACCGTCTGAGCTGAGCTGTGGACTGGCGACATAACCGCTGGTCGGTACAGGCGTGGCACTACTGGTTGCAAAGTTGTAGCGATAGATACGTGGGCGTCCAGCCCGGACTTTATCACTGGTATATACAAAGCTCTTGCCATCTGCTGCATAACTTGGCTGAACCTCAGTACTCGGCAAGGTTGTTAGCTGACGCGTCTTGCCATCGCTCAGTTGCATCTCATAGATATCAGCATTGCCGCCGACGGTCGAGCTGTAGAGTAAATGCTGACCATCCGGTGAGAATGACGCTGACATGTTACTGCCTTCAGCATTGACGACTAGATTGCGCGTCTTGCTACGACGATCATATATATAGATCTTGGGATGTTCACGTGCAGCTTGTTTGCTATAAGCAAGTAATTGCCCATCGGCTGACCATGCTGGTGCATAGATATAGCCGCGCAACTGATCAATGAGCTGACGATCACTACCATCAGGACGGATACTATAGAGTGTCGATACTTTAGCCGCTCCAAGCCCTTGCTCCTCTACGTAAGCAATATACCCTTGACGATCAATGGTAGGCATACGCGCAGTCAGCGGATTGCTGTCGACGGTACTGATCGGTTTTTTGGTTTGAATATCAGGCAATGTCTGACAGCCTGTCAGCGCCGCAACGATAGCGAGCGTAGTGACACCTCTCACTGTCACTTTTGGCAACTTGAGTTCTGACATGTGGATTTTGAGCATAATGTAGTATCCAATAACGTCTGAGGGAAAAAGCACGGTAAATAGCTAAAATTAAGCATCACTGCTCTGATATTTAAATCCGTAGCTGCTTTTTTAAAAATTAAGTTTATTGCAGGAGCATTACTCTAGTGTAGCCTAAACTGGCTCAAACTTTGGATAAAAAAAGCCCCACTAGTTAGTGGGGCTCTACGAAGTTTAACTCGTCTGTTTGTCTATTGGTCTGTTTGTCTATTAGTCTGTTTACGCTTAATACGTGCTCATCTCAACAAATGGCAGGCCTATTTTGAGACCGCTTTGAAGTGAGCTACTTGATTCTCACTTTTGATCGTTAAGATAGGCACATTGTTAGCATTTTTACTAAGGCTGTACTTACCTTGTACTGTGTCTAATGCCGCGGTATCAAAACTGGCTTGTGGCTCAGGACACGCCATCAAAGTACTGATACCATTTTTGATCTGCACATCACCATTTATAACGCTATAACCTGCGCTCATGTTGTTGCAGGTATTTATAAATGCTACGTAGTCTCTGCCCTCATCGTTCATAAAGCTTAGGGTCAGAGGTTTTGCTGGATCAAAGAACAGTTGCGATACTTGCTCACCGTTGCTCTCTTTGGCGTCAACCAGCTGCCAAGCGTAAGCTTGTAAGGCATCGTTGGTAACTGCCTGACTGCTTGGCGCAGGCAGATTAGCAGTCGTCTGGCAACCAGCAGCAAGCGCCCCAGTGGTAAAAGTAGCGACCATCATTACTTTCATCATGTTATTCATTTCTTCTCCTTACATATTGAACCGAAAACTCTTGTTATAAGCCCCAATAAGCTTAGCCAAAATTTTAGTTTTATTATGATTGATTGTGTTATTTCCTGTATTAAAGAATAACTACGTTTATCCTGACTCATTATCGGCTGTCATTATAAACTGGGTGTTATATTTAAAACTAATGGATTCAATTCTATAGTCGTTTGGATGCTATTCTAACAAATGATAAAGCAGATTTGCTCGATGAGTGTTTATACAGAAACACCCCACTATATAGTGAGGTGCTTCTGTATATTGTTATTAGATACTAGTGATTGCTGTCATTCCCTACTGCCTCAAATGAAACATCTAAAAAGGGTTTATTCAGCATATCAGTTATCATTTTAGATCACATCTGTACCGGTAATCTCTGGCTGGTCAGTAGCAGGTGCTGTCATGCTCGACATAGATTGGCAACCGACGAGTACCGTTACCATTACAATACCTGTCATCAATGCTTTGGTCATGTTTTTCATATGAGCTCCTAGAATAGTTCTAATATACCGTTATGGTTGGTTCAAGTGAAGTATAACTATCATTGTATTAAACTACAGATATTGGGCCGTACTTCTCCCAGAGACCGTAGCTTATTCACACTTTTAGCATACCCATCTCTTACATTGCTGTAAGTTAATTAATGTTAATGAAATAAGCTTACTGCGCCTTCATTTCTTGTAGAGCAGCATACCCTGATAAACGCTTGCGTTCAGCATCGTCAAACAACTGCTGCTCAAGTTGTTCTATCTGAGTTTTTGCTTGGCTTTGATCTGCACTTTGACTTAATAAGCGCTGTTTTTGCGTCTCATACTGGTTGAAACGCTGGTCAAAGTTGGCGTCTTCTAGATCAACTTGTGCCAGTCTCTCTGCCGCTGGTGCGCCGACGAGCTCTCGACGCATATTGTATAAGGCTTCGGGTGTTGCACCGCGCGCTTTCATTTGTTCGGTACGAGCCATCAGCTCACCAAGATTGGCTTGCTGCTGGATATTGGTTTTGGTGGCATTGTCTGGCAAGCGACTGACATAGTCTTGCCTAGCGGCTTGCTTTTGAGCATCGCTCATTTGCTGGTTTTGATTGATTCTGACCATTTCGACACTATAGTCATCATAGTCATCTGCAGCACCGAAGAACGCCGTAATGGTCGCTTTGTCAAAATATTGCTGACGTAAGCTGGCCACGTCTTGCTTTTGTTGAGCGACTGCATTCAAGTCCAGCTCGCCACTTTTGGTCGCTTGTAGCTGTAGATTACCGTAACGCTTTTCTATCTCTGGCAGTGCTTTGAGATAGGCGACATACTTGTTAAATATAGCAACTGCTTGACTCGCAGCAGGTTCTGGCGTGTGGTGACGGATGTAACTCTCAACGCGTGCAGTGATAACTGTTTCGTCCTCCTCACCAAGTGCGGATAAAAAATAATCGAATAAACGCCGCAGCCCTTCTGTAACGACCAATTGCTTGTTTTCATCAATGATGATTTCGCCATCGATTTGTGTGCCCTTTAGTGATCGTGGCAGACGCTCTAATCCAGTGACAAATGCAGACTGGTTTTGGGGGAGTGTTGCTTCCATAACTTGTCCAGTAGCCAACTCAGTTGAGATTGACTCGTTATATTCACTATCATCAACAGATGCCATCGTTTGAGCTGAGCTTGTCTGGTTATTATCAGGCTTGAACCACATAATCACCACCGCAGTTAGCGCTATGATGACCGCGGCGATTATAGCGATGGGTAAATAGGCTGGGCGGCGATTATTCGACATAGATGAGGGTTCTTTTTACTAGTCAGCTTTAGGGCTTATGTTTTTAAAATCTTGCGTTTTTAAAATCCTGCGTGTTAAAACCTTACGCTCTTAAAGGTTAGCGTTTTTGAGACGATTGACCTGAGTACGGTAGATAGATTTTGGTTCAGAATCACCCCATGCTGTCAGACCTAGCACCTGATCAGCTGAATCCAAATGGTTCATTCTATAGTTATCACGAATCACATAACCAAGACGACTCGAACAGGCAGATACCAACCCATCATTAGACTCACCTGCAAACGGTACACCTGTCGCGGCCAATAGATAATCGCTAGGATCAAGTACGCTTGTGATTTGTCCAACACCGCTAAATGAGTAGTATTTGATCCCATTGACCGCAGTACTGGTAGGCTGACCACAATAGTTTCTTGGCATGGCTGCAGGGAATTTAGCATTGAAGCGTGCAGCACCGTCAGTTGATAACGCCATGAGTGCTTGCCAGCCATCTTGCTCTTGTATCTCTTTAAAACTGATACCTGAACCAACATCTGCAAAACCACCAATCAAATTAAAGACGCCTGATACTAACTCTGTGGTGATGTTCGATGGCGTACCAGTATTGTTATTTGGTTCGAGGACGTTTTTGACAAAATCGGCTGTTTTTGATCCTTGCTCTGGGCTCGACACTGCTGTAACTGATGCGACGTACTTTGGTGCGACGCCAGCGACATAACGAATATCTATACCGCCTTGACTATGCCCAAACAAATTGACTTTAGGATCGCCTGAAATAGCGGCGATAGTTTTGACTTGTTGTAGCAGCTGCTCTCCGCGAATCTCACTGTTATTGACGGCTGACGTCTTGGTGGTATATACCTCTGAGCCACCCTTCATCAACTCTGTAGGGATGCCGTTGAAGTAATCGATAACCCCAAATAACTGGGTGAACCCGCCAAGTCCATGAGCCATAACGACTGGGTATTTGGTTTTGGTATAGCTAGATGTGAAGTACCTACTGTCAACCAGCTTACAACCATTGGCGTTGGCACAATTATAGTACTGACCTGCTGCTTGGGCTGATGTGGTTTGTAGTGTCATTAATAAGACACCAGTACCGATTGAACCCAGTATTGGCAAAAAAGCTTTTGGTGTGATGGCGGCACGAACGTATGAAGAGAGTGTCATAACAACATCCTTGTTATCGTTGATTTTAGTTATCTGTACCGCACAAAAGCGATAAAGATTGCTGCTAATCCCTTTAGCAGGCAAAACTACATTACTGATATCTTCTGTAAGATTCAACTAAATTATCAGAATATGAATATATTAGTGTGACTACGGGGTCATGTTCAGTTTTTATAGGCTGTAAAGCAATTATTATCAATCATAATGATAGGTTGACTATCACTTAACCTAGAACTGCCGTTCTTCCATTTATGGTATAATCTGTTTACATGAAACCCATAATTATAAGATAGATGACGATGACTAAAAAAAACCTTATCCAGTCGGCTGATGCCATAGAAAAAATGCGCGTGGCTGGCAAACTCGCTAGTGATGTTCTGGTAATGCTCGATGAGCATGTCAAAGTTGGCGTCAGTACCGAGGCATTGAACCAAATCGCTCATGACTATATTGTCAACGTACAGCAGGCTATCCCTGCACCGCTTAACTATAATGGATTTCCAAAATCCATTTGTACCTCAGTTAATCACGTGGTCTGCCACGGTATTCCAACTGAAAGCAAGCTATTAAAAGACGGTGACATCATCAACATTGATGTGACTGTTATTAAAGATGGCTATTATGGCGATACCTCAAAAATGTGGATCGTTGGCAACGGCTCTATCATGGCGCAGCGTATTTGCAAAGTGGCACAAGACGCCCTATATGCTGGTATGAGTGTGGTCAAAAATGGCGCGCGTTTAGGCGATGTTGGCGCTGCAATCCAAGCAGTGGTAGAACCTGAGCGTTTTAGTATCGTGCGTGAGTTCTGTGGTCACGGTATCAGTAATGAGTTCCATCATGAGCCGCAGGTCATGCATTATGGCAAAAAAGGCACTGGGTTTGAGCTAAAAACAGGTATGACCTTTACCATTGAGCCTATGATCAACCAAGGGACATGGCAGACTAAAATCTTGCCAGATGAATGGACCGCCATTACCAAAGATCGTAAGCTATCTGCTCAGTGGGAGCACACTATGGTCGTGACAGACAATGGCTGTGAAGTCTTTACGACTCGCCCTGAAGAAGATTTAAGCTTTTTGACACAGTAAGACAATAAAAGATCGCCTAGGCGGTCTTTTTTTTGGCTCATTTTTTGGTCTATAGTTAGGACATCTTTAGCTAAGCGATATTGAGTATTGTGCTGACAGGGTTTTTATCTTTATACTCTAATGACCTAACCCTTTTTATTGATGGCTTTTGCCAGCAAGCAGTGTGTTGATTGACCAGACATGCCAACTTCATAGATTAGCTTGATAGATTGACTTATAAACTCTTAATTGGATAACGCTCATGTTTAATTGCGATGGCGCTTCTATTGATCTCACGCCTCTCCCACTACTAGCTAACGCTACCGACAAACCACTGCTTGGGATTCCTGAATGGTTAGCACAAGTCAACGAGGATATCAGTCGCGAACTCGAACGTGGCACCAATATCCGTCAGTTGGTTGGTGCACGTGCTTGCGCTATCGATAGTTTACTCGTCGCTTTGTTCAAGTGGTTTGAGCTAGACAAAACTGATTTGGCGTTTTTTGCGACTGGTGGCTATGGACGCGGTGAGTTATCTCTATATTCAGATATTGATATTTTACTGCTGTCTCCTGACGAAATAGACGCTGATGCCAGTAGCAAGATCGATAAGCTAGTTGCGTTGCTGTGGGATATTAGGTTAGAGCCTGCGCTTTCTGTACGTAGTGTCAGTGATGCTCTAGAAGCCGCGCTTGATCATACTATTGCTAGTGCCCAGCTAGAAGCCCGCCTGCTTATCGGCAACGAATCGTTGCAAGATATGCCGATCCAAATTGTGAATAAACAATGGTCTCCTCGCGCTTTTTTTGATGCAAAAATGGAAGAAACTAAAGCGCGCTATCTACAGCACAACTCTACCGAGTATAACCTTGAGCCAAATATCAAAACAGCGCCCGGCGGTCTACGTGATATTCATATTATTGGCTGGGTCACCAAGCGCTACTTTCGAGTAAGTAAGCTCTATGATTTGGTACAGCAGAACTTTTTGACTGAAAAAGAGTTTGATGAGCTTAATTTTGCAGAAGGCTATTTATGGCAGATACGTCACTACTTACATGTATTGACAGGTCGCAACGAAAATAAGTTGTTGTTTGATTATCAGCGTGAGATTGCGCAGCTGATGGGTTACGAGACCCAACCAGACGATCAACCCAATGCTGCCGTCGAACGCTTTATGCGCGACTATTATCGCTGTGCTATGCAGATATCCACGCTGTCTGAGATGCTCACCAGTCATTATTATGAGACCATCATAGAACCTCAGCTGCCTGATGATGAACGTCCAAAAAAGCAGCCAATCAATGCTAGATTTAACCGTATTGGTAATCAAATCGCTATAGCGCATCATCGCGTTTTCGCCCAGCATCCTGAGTCTATTCTAGAGATGTTTTTATTGATGGGTCAGCATGGTATCGACAAGGTTCGCACCCATACGTTACGTGCTCTAAAAATTGCCGCCCGAGGTATTGATCAAGTTTATCGAGACAACCCCGCTCATAAGGCGCTGTTCTTATCTAACTTAAAAGAACAAAACTATCTGTTCCATCGTCTGCGTACCATGAATCGTTATGGGGTATTAGGCAACTATATTCCTGCTTTTGCTCAAGTCACAGGTCTCATGCAATATGACTTGTTCCATCGTTATACGGTAGATGCACATACTTTATTTTTGATTCGAATTTTGCATCGCTTTACCGATCCAATGTTCTCTGAGGATTTTCCGCTGGTCAGTGCGATCTTTCAGCGTATCGAACGCAAAGAGATATTGGTACTCGCGGCGATGTTCCATGATATTGCCAAAGGTCGCGGCGGCGATCATAGTGAGCTTGGTCAAACTGAATCGATTGAGTTTTGTTTGTCGCATGGGATGAGTCTGGCAGATGCTAACTTGGTGGGTTGGCTGACTCGCTATCATTTGTTAATGTCGATCACTGCCCAGAAAAAAGACATCTCAGACCCTGAAGTTGTGACCATCTTTTCAGATCTTATTGGCAACGTCACTCACCTAAACCATCTGTATGTACTGACAGTGGCAGATATGAACGCGACCAATCCACAGCTGTGGAACAGCTGGCGGGCGACACTCATGAAACAGCTGTACTCACAGACTCGGCGCATTTTGCGCGCTGATATCGATGCGCCGACCAACCGCCAAGACATGATTAGCGCCACACGCACACAAGCGCTAACCATGCTAGATAACGTCAATAATCAGCATATGAACCGCGATGAAGTGTTGCGTTTATGGGATGATCTGGGCGATGAATACTTCTTGCGAGAGATTGCAGAGGATATTTTGTGGCACACTGAAGCTATCTTGAACCATCCACCGATTGGTCTTGCTTCTAATGCGGATAGTCCACCATTGGTGGTCTTGCGTGAGCATCGTGAGCTGGCGCTTGACGCGGTACAGGTCTTCGTCTATACCCAAGATCAGATTAATCTGTTTGCCGTTACCATGGCTGTTTTTGATCAGATGAATCTCGATGTATTGGATGCCCGTATTATTACCGCGACCCGCGATTTTGCCCTAGATTCTTATGTATTACTAGATCCTAGCGGCACACTGTTGGTGGATCAAGACAGTCAGCAAGAGCTTAAACAACGCTTGATTGATGCATTTAAAGATCCTACCGTTCTGAAGCTGGCAAACAAACGTATGCCGCGTCAGCTGCGACATTTTGAGGTTGAGACAGTTATTAGCTTTGAATTCAATGAAGCATCGAACCAACACATCATGAGTCTCGAGACACTAGACCAGCCAGGACTATTGGCTCGGGTTGGACAGATGTTTTTGCAGGAGCAAATCGAAGTTCATGCGGCGCGTATTACTACCCTAGGTGAGCGTGCAGAAGATATGTTTTATATCAGTGACCAAAACGATAAACCACTATCTGCCGATAGGCTTGAAGCATTAAAGTCAGCATTATTAGCCAGTCTAACAACCAAAAGAGAAGATAACGTGGTCTATAGCTACTAGCGTTACCGCTACTGGAGATTGACTGCCATGGATAACGTCCACTAGTCGGTCAACCACTAACTGATATGGCTGATATGGCTGACATAATAGCCAATAGGATTAAGGGCACGCTTTATAGCGTGCTCTTATATATTATATTATCTGCATGTTCGTGCAGTTCAGCGTCAGCAAGATCAGGTGGCAGTACGCCTAATTCAAGCGCTGTTTGAGTCATTATTAGACGTCCTGCGCTGATTTCTTTTTGTAGCAAACATTGTAAACTTGCCAAATGAAACTGTCCTTTGAGGTAGTCATCTAACTGCGCTAAAGAGATAGGTGCTTTGGCATGCACGTCAGGATAAAGGCTGTCCTCTGCTAGAATAACCATCTCATTGAGCATCTCTTCGCTCATGAGCTCATCTTTATCTATTTTGCGTTGTAGTTTATTTTCTAATCGACCTTTGGCAGCAAAAGCACTGATATAGAGTATGGTCTGCAGTACAAACAACGATACATACTGCCATGCCGTTAGCGATATATTCAGCAGGTTATTAAGCAGCATCAATGCCATGGCTACGACCACATAACCGACCAGCTGCCACACCAACCACATGATCAGGCTGTTTTCGCCAAACCAAAATACTTTCTTTTCTTGACGTTCAATCAGTTGCTCCCGCGCTTGCCACCAGCACTGTTCACGCTCTTTTAGTAACTTGTATAAATTAGTAGACTGCAAGTCAGTATTAAGATTTTTATTGTTGGCATCTTGAGCGATGAGATCATCGTTATTTAGCACATTAGACATATCAAATCATCCTCAAAATGATCTACCCTTTATGATGGTAGCCATCTTTTATATTGTTATAAGGTATTAACCGTAAAGCGATTTGATGGATTCGGGTATTATAATATAGGCTGTCATAGAAGCAGCCCTAGGCATCAGATATCATGAATTCGCACGCGCGGTATAAGAACAAAAAAGACAAAAAATAAGAGAAGTGCTACACTGCTCTTATGTAAACTTTCTTTATAACTTTATTATTAATTGTCTATTATAGTTACCAAACATATGAATCACAACTTAGAGAATCTACACCCCTATCCATTTGCAAAGATGGCAACGTTACTGGCTGATAGTAAGCCTGCCAACGGTTACAGTGAAATCAAACTAGGTATTGGTGAGCCAAAACATAAGCCGCCTGCGTTTGTGCTGGACGTGCTAAGCGAAAACTTGGACAAAATAAGTCGTTATCCGACCACGAACGGTATGTTTGAGTTGCGTCAGACGATTGCACATTGGTTAGAGAAGCGCTTTTTTCTCAATCATGTCGATGCCAATACCCAAGTACTGCCTGTAATGGGGACTCGTGAAGCGATATTTAGCTTTGTACAGGCCGTTGTCGATCAAGATGCAGGTGAATCTGCGGTGTCACCGACCGTTGTCATGCCCAACCCGTTCTATCAGATATACGAGGGCGCAGCCATACTGGCACAAGCGACGCCTTACTTTGTTCCTTGTACATCGGACAATGACTTTAAGGGTGATTATCGCGCTGTGCCGCAAGAGGTGTGGGCACGTACGCAGCTTCTGTTTGTCTGTAGTCCGAATAATCCAACCGGCTCGGTTATGACTATGGAGGATTGGGAATACCTTATTCGCCTATCAGATCAGCATGGTTTTATCATTGCTAGTGATGAGTGCTATAGCGAGCTATATTTTGATACTGCTCCCATCGGACTATTGCAGGCTTGCGCGGCGCTCGGTCGACGTGACTTTAAGAACTGCGTTGTCTTTCACTCCTTATCTAAGCGCTCAAACCTACCTGGTCTGCGCTCTGGCTTTGTGGCCGGTGATGCCAAGATTTTAAAGGCATATTTGCAGTATCGTACCTATCAAGGCTGTGCGATGCCGATACCACATCAGCTTGCCTCTATTGCAGCATGGCAAGACGAGAAGCATGTGACACACAACCGCGCCCTGTATCAAGAGAAGTTTGCGCTATGGATGTCTGAGCTGGGTCAGCTGCTAGAGCTACGGATGCCAGATGCTGGTTTTTACTTTTGGATAAAAGTGCCTGAGCAGTTCGATGGTGATGATGAAGTGTTCGTCAAAGCCCTATATGAACAGGCTAATATTCACGCGTTGGCAGGACGCTATCTATCGCGCGAGATCGATGGTAACAATCCTGGACAAGGGTTTGTCCGTGTTGCGCTCGTTGCTAGTGTCGATGAGAGCCGCGAAGCGATACACCGTATTCGTAAATTACTAGGAGCATAGACAGCTACTTAGAAAGCTGGAAATTTAGATAGTACAACAGTCTCTAATAACCTTAATATAAATAGGGTTGTTAGAGGCTTTTTGCATTAAGGGTTTTGTAGTAATAGTGCTATAGTAAAAACTCTATTGCAGAATATGCCATCAAGGATGATGCCATGCCCCATCTTGATTTTACCCAGCCGCCATTTGATGTATTAAGCTTAGCTGAGCGTCAAAGCATCAGAAAAAATACTCAAATCCGCTACCTTGCTAAAAATGAAAGCTTGCCGATAGAAGAGATGCAATATCTGTATGTGGTCATTAAAGGGCAGATTGAGCAATCACTGGGTGGTGAGTTTGTTGCATCTTATCTAGGGAGTAACCACTCTGACGATCCGAACAACAATGATTGGTTTGATAGCCGGCGTTTACCGGAGCCAGGCATCAAAAGCAGCCCACAAAAAACTGCAATCTCGCCTGTACAATCGTATCAATTTCGAGCCAATGAAGAGACCTTATTACTGCAAGTTAATGGCACCACCGTCGATAAGATCAGCGCACAAAATTATCTGGTACGACAAATGCTATCAGACAAATTACCAGAACGACTAAAAGCCTTGCAGCAGCGCCGTAGCAACCATAAAGCACGAGATCCTACCCGCTATACCAATCAACAAGAAGTACAGCAAATTATGCTACAACCGGTGAGAGAGGTTCATCTATTACCAGTACATATCGTCGATGCCAATAGCAGCTTATATGACGCTGCGCGTATCATGACCCAGGCTGGGCTAAAGCATGTGCTGGTACGACCGCTTGAACATATAGAAAATATATCAAGGACCGAAGACGAAATGCCGCTCGTGCTAGGTATTCTCACTGATACTGATATCTGCCGTGCCATCAGTGACAGACAAGATCCTGCCAAAACCCTTTGCCAGCGCTATACTAATTTTAAGCTACGTACCATCAAAGCCACTGACGAAATTGGTGACGCACTACTCACCATGACCCGCTACCGCATTCATAGACTGCCAGTAATTGATGGTAATGGTAGTGTCATTGGTGTACTGGGGCAAAGCGATATGCTGGCTCATATTGGTCATCATTCGCAGCTCATCAGTATTCAAATAGAGCAAGCAACTGATCTATCGAGCCTAGATACGGCAGTCGAACTCATCGGGCGCTATATTCGGGCTCAGCATCAAAACGGTGTGAAAATCGGTAATATCAGCCGTATGGTGCAGACCTTAAATGCACAAGTATTTACCAAGCTGTGGCAACTGATCGTACCTAATGAGGTGATCCGCAACACTTGCCTCATCGTCATGGGTTCAGAAGGTCGCGGTGAGCAAATCATGCGTACCGATCAAGACAATGCACTCATCATTCGTGATGACTATACTCATCCTGATTTGGCGCAGTTTGCCGAGACGTTTAATACCCACTTAGCAACGCTTGGTTATCCGCTGTGCGATGGTAATATCATGATGACTAACCCCATGTGGCGGCAACCCCTCAAACTGTTTACCGCACAGATTGGCTTATGGTTTAGAAATACTGATCCGATGCATGCTATTTACCTGTCTGCCATACTAGATGGAGAATACGTCTGCGGTGATGAGACCCTGCTAACACAAGTGCGTCAGCATCTAAAACTTGCTCATAGACAAGCCGATCCAATGTTTGTACGTCAGTTTGCGCGTGCGGCACTACAGTTCGGTGATGTCAATCAGTGGTGGCAAAAGTTTGTACCTTTGATAGGCGGTAAATCAGTATCAGTAGATATTGATCTAAAAAAAGCAGGTATCTTTCCACTGGTTCACGGTATTCGTGCTTTGGCAATAGAGTACGATGTGCTCGATGTTCCTAGTAGCAAAGGTCGCTTAAAAGCCTTAGTACAGGCTGATGCCTTGAGCCAAGAGCGCGCCAGTACATTGCTAGAGGCTTTAGAGTTTTTTATGGCGCAGCGTTTATCAGTGGCACTGTCAACCGATGACAAACACGCACGGCAGGTCAACCCGATGACGCTGACTGCCCTTGAACGTGATCTATTCAAAGAGTGTCTGGCAGTCGTAAAAAGCTTTAAGAATCAGCTGCGTCAACACTATCAGCTAGAAATAGCATAAATGGACGAGCAATCAATATGAGCTGGCTACAGCAGTTATCTCGCGCTTGGCAAAAGACGCAGCTACAGCGCCCAGAGCTAGAAACCATGTTCACCACACCTTTGGCTGAGCAGTGGGTAGCGATTGACTGTGAAATGACCGGAATAAACCCCAAAAAGCACCATTTGCTATCTGTAGCGGCAATACATATCGATGGTAATACGATCAACACAGGTGATGGTATGCATGTGGTATGCAGGCCTCCTGTGATGCCAGATCGTGACACCATTGTCATTCATGGTCTGCGTACTGCCGATGTCGAGCATGGAATGAGCTATGAAGATATGTTGGCATTATTGCTACCCTTTATAGGCAATCGACCGATTGTCGGATTTTGCACACAGCTAGACCTGGCGTTTTTGAATCCTTTGGTCAAACGCTACATGGGCACAGCGCTGCCAAATGACATTATCGACTTACGCCATTTACACAGTCAGCGTATGAGTGGTCAGGCCCAAAACCTTGTTGGTCAGTCTCAGGACCTAACCCGTATCTTAGCGCATTATGATATTCCTGAGCTTGGCGCTCACGACGCTTATAACGATGCGATCATGACAGCGATGGCATTTTTGCATGTGCGCTAATATCTGCCATCGGTGATAAAATTGAGCTTGTGACAGCATGGGCGAAAACAGTAACTCATGTTACCATAGGCGGTTTTTACCACCTGATGAAACCTGCTCATGCGATACCCTGCTAAGTGCGATATACCCAAGCGAAATAATCATCCATCTATCACGCCTAAGATCAAAGCTTGTATCAGGGGTTGCAATCGTATGCTGTCGTTTCACCAATCGACTAAACACTTATCTGTGTTGGCACTATTGTCAGCAGCGCTAGTGACGCCAGTTCACGCGTACGCCGCACTGCCAGACGCTATTCAATCGGCATTGTCGCGGGCCGATCTCACAGACTCTGATATCAGTATTGTCATTACACCCGTAGGTGATAAGAACACCAGTCGTCTACCCTCTCCTATTCAGGTGACCGATAGCAGTGACTCTAATAACCAATCGATGCAGGCGGCAGTAGCTAAAGATACATCGACTGATATGACTGCTAGCAAGAACCGCTCTAGCCATGTTGCAAAACATCCTGACCAGCAGAGCGCACTGATCACGATAGAACAGCGCACTATTGTAAAACACGAGCAAAAAATACACGCTTATACTGATGACCCTTATACTTATCAGAGTGTAGAAAGCATCCCAACCGTACTGCCTGACGACACACCTAAGTTGACTCATGATACGAATAGTGCTGTTGACACTAGTCGCACTGTTAACAATGAAAGCACCTCAATAAAGATTTCTTTTTCACCTTTGCTAGACCATCAGTCGGACATTTCACGTACTCCTGCCAGCACTATGAAACTTGTTCCCAGCTTTATCGCTTTAGATACGTTAGGAGCGGATTTTGTCTGGTACACACGGGTCTACCACACTGGTATCGTCATCGGCGATCGCCTGTATGGTGATTTGATCATTCAGGGTAGCGGTGATCCAAAGATGACTCACGAGCGGTTGAAACAACTGCTTTATAAAGTACAAGCCTCAGGTATTCGCCACATCGATGGCGATATCATTGTCGATAGCGCTATATTTAAGAACGTAAGCGAAGATCCCGCTGCCTTTGATAACTCGCCTTTGCGCCCTTATAACGCAAGCCCCGATGGGTTTTTGGTTAATTTTAGCACTATCGGTATCAAAACCTATCCTTTAGAGAATGGTCAAGCCAGCCTAGTCTATAAGCCGCGATTGGCAAACTATAACCTGCCAGATAAAATAAACACCCGCGAAGCTTCCTGTGGACAGGCAAGCTATAGTCTAGCGCCGCAGTGGCAAGCAGAGCAGCTCACACTTAATGCCAACCTGCCAGAGCGTTGTGGTGAGCATATGTTTTATGTCGCGTATCCTAATGCGAAGGAGTTTGCTGCCTATGTCGTCGCGGCAAAATGGCAAGCGCTAGATAATACCTTAAGCGGAAAAGTTATCTCGCAAGAAACGCCTTACCATAATCATAAAATCCAAAAAACAGCACCTAGTCTCACAGCTATTGCGATGTCACCTCTGCCGATAGTCAGCTTCCCTTCTTTGAGTCTTACGCAGCAAATTCATGATATCAACCACTTCTCAAACAATGTCATGGCTGAGCAAGTAGCACTATCTATAGGGGCGTACGACAAATCAGAAATTGCGCCGACCATGCCTGCTGGTCAACCTATCGCTGATCCAAACAGCACATCAACAAACAATAAAGAACCAAGTGCACAAGATGATTCTCAAAAGAGCGATAGCTTATATCAGTTTGGTAAACCTCATACAACCGACTACTCATCAGCCTTACAGACCATTGATCACTGGTGGCAAGCCAATCTGAGCACACCGTCCCCTTACCTAACCAATGGCTCAGGACTGTGCCGTAGCTGTACCATCACAGCCGCCAACCTTGCCGAGCTGTTGACGTATGCTTATGGTCACCCAAGCTTTGCCGCTTACGTCGACTCGTTAGGTATCGCAGGGGTCAGTGGCACAATTGCAGCTCATAGCGAGCGCTTACCTGAGTCGGCAGCGATTGGCCGAGCATGGATAAAGACAGGCACACTAAATAATGTCACCTCGATGGCAGGTTATGTCAAAGGGGTATCCGGTCAAGACTATGTGGTCGTTGGTATCATCAATACCGAGCAAGCTCTCAATCCTTATACCGCCAGACCCGTACTCGATGCGATGCTTGATTGGACCGCTCAGCGCTGACTCTATTAGCGTTTTTTGGTAAATCGTAAACACTCAAATAAGCACTCATCGTATTCAGTGTTTTGACGCAGGCACTATGATGCTTTGCTGCATGTATTATCCCTATATCTCTACTATTTTATTTTACAAAGGTAAGCCTATGTCACGCCAGACAACCACGCTCAATAAGTCGCAAGCGCTTACAACCACACAGCCTAAACTGGCGCAATATGTTGGCTTTTTTGCGATTGGCTATACGCTTGCCAGTACGATATTTATGATGATTCAGACTCAGTTTGCGCTCAACTCACAACTGGTGATGGTGGTCTCTATTACTGTCGGCGCCTATATTGCTGTTAGCAAATTTATTAAGCATCACCAGCGAGCCTTGGCTAAAGGCGAAATCAATACCATTATGTTTGGCGGTGTCGCTATTGTCTGGTTGTTGACGGCTATTTATTTTTTGGCAATATGGTTTTGGTTGTTTGATATGGTCAGCCGTGAGGTATTGTTTGAGATGGCGATGGCACGTCCGCTACCACTGCTCTCTTCTCTGGTTATGATGTTTGTATTCACCTTGGTCAGCGCACGCCTTAGCATCTGGGTGATCAATCATTTTTTGAACCCTATACATAAGAACACCTAAGCACAGCCAACTGTCTACAAGGTGCTACAAAGTTTTCCCCTACTCATACGTAAAATCCGTTAGGCTAACTTTAACGAGTAGGATTTTAGCGGTTATGTGTTTTATCTTATAAGAGGAGCAAACATCATGGAAATGGTCTTTTTTGACAACATAGACAAGCTTGGTCGCATTGTTCTGACAACGGTCATGGTCTACGTGTTGATCGTACTGGTCACCAAAGCCTCAGGTAAGCGATCGACGTCACAGCTCAATAATTTTGATTGGATCGTCACGGTCATGATTGGCTCGTTGGGTGCGAGTACTATCTTGCTAAAAAACATCCCATTCATCGAAGGGGTGTCCTCTATTTTAGTACTGTACCTCTTACAGTTCTTGGTGACCAAGTACGCTTCTATCTCACTGCAATTTAGCAGTGTGATTTTGTCCGATCCACGGATTGTGTTTTATCAAGGACAGTTTTTGCCAGAGGCGATGCGCGCGGAGCGTTTAACTCGCCAAGAAATCGAATGTGCGATGCGCGACGAAGGTATAAACAACTTTGACGACATTGAAGCCGTTGTCTTTGAATCTGATGCCAAGCTCAGCGTGATTCCAAAACCAAAACCATCTGATGAGAACGATGATAGCAAAAGTAAAGATCGTAGCGTATCAGAAACGCTCAAACCGTTGATGTGAGTTTTTGAAGATAACGTAGTAGATATCGTGTTGTCGTATACACAGTAGTTTTCGTGATGATTTTGATAGTTATTGATAATTAAGTTGGTAGGTATTATGAAAGTAAGAATTTTGAGCGTTGGTAATAAAATGCCGAGCTGGGTACAAACAGGGTTTGATGAATACTTTAAGCGTATTCAGCCGATGCTAAGCACAGAGATTGTAGAGATTGCTGCTGCAAAACGGGCAAAGAACCCATCAGATGCCAATCTAGCACAGTACCGTGAGCAAGAAGGTCAAGCGATATTGGCCGCGCACAATGCTGCAAGCCGTGAGCAGCTATGGGTACTCGATGTCAAAGGTAAGATGCTATCGACCGAGGGACTGGCAGATAAACTCTCAGGTGCCATGCAGCAAGGCGATGATATTGCCTTGGTCATTGGCGGTGCAGATGGGGTATCACCAGAAGTACTGGCAAAGGCAGATGTAAAATGGTCATTGTCGGCGCTGACATTACCGCATCCTCTAGTTCGTGTTGTCCTCATGGAGCAGTTATACCGTGCGATGAGTATCAATAACAACCATCCTTATCACCGTGGTAATTAGATAAAAGCCATAACGGCGATCTTACTCTAAAATATCCATCAGACAACGGATTGAAAAACCAGCGCGCGCCCTAATAAATGCTACATGAAATATCCAAAACGCGCGACCTCCAACGCCTCTCAAATTACGCAACAGCGTGATCATTATCACGATAGTGCACCGACGCCTATTACCTCTGCTGCGGCATGGGACAGTGCGTCTGCGGTAATGTCTAATACGGCCAAACTACCGGCACTGTTTATCTCGCATGGGGCACCCACACTTGCAATTGAGCAATCTGCCACGACCAGCGCACTGGCACGTATCGGACAAAACCTACCGAAGCCACGTGCCATCATCATTATGTCGGCACATTGGCAATCAGCAAAGCTCGAGATTAGCAGTAACCCGCAGCCAAAGACATGGCATGATTTCTCGGGCTTTTCGCCTGAACTGTACGAGCTGCAGTATCCTGCATCAGGTCAACCAGCGCTAGCTGAGACACTTGCTCAGCATCTCACTGCTCGTGGTATCACCTGTAGCGTCAACCCAATGCGCGCTTGTGACCATGGGGTGTGGGCGCCACTGAGACATCTGTACCCAGAGGCAGATGTGCCTATTGTCCAAGTATCCTTGCCGCAGCATTATGACAGTATCGCTTGCTATCAATTGGGGGCGCAGCTTGCGCAGCTACGTGACGAGCAGATCCTTGTGATTGGTTCAGGTAATATCACTCACAACCTGCAAGCACTGCGCTGGGAAGCCGATAGCATCGATCAAGCAGCCAAAGCCTTTAAGCAGTGGTTGCTCCAGCAGCTCAAGACAGATATACCTACTGCCCTCGACTGGCAACAATACCCTGAGTACAAAGACATTCACCCAAGCGACGAGCATTTACTGCCGCTGTTTTTTGCGTTAGGTGCTGGTCAGCGCGTCTCTGTCGTTCATCAGAGTATGGCGCACCATAGCTTGGGCATGGATATCTATCGCTTTGATTAACTCTTATTTATTAGCGCTTACTTATTATTAGCGCTTACTTATTATTAGCGCCTACTTATCTAATCAAAACGCATAAAACTACTTCTCAAAGGCAGGCTTAGTAAATAAGCCTGCGCGCTCTATCTCGCCTGCTAAACTCAATAAGGTCGCCTCATCATTCATACGGCCGATGAGCTGCATACCAATTGGCAAGCCTTTTTTGCTCATGCCGACAGGTACTGACATGGCTGGCAATCCTGTGATATTGCCCAATAGCGTAAAGCCCATTTTTCCTAATACAGGAGCGCTCAGTTTTTCGATCATGCCTGACTTAAAGGCGTATCTACCCATATCAAACCCTTTATTGAGTATTCCAGCACTACGCATCATCATCTCGTCCATGCGACTAGGTGGTAGCACACCATGTTTGACAGCAGGCGTTGGCACTGTCGGCGACAAAATCATATCGTAGGTGTCTAATAACAGACCCGTTTGGTATTGACTGTGATGCCAACCGTGCTTGGCATGGACCAAATCTACTGCCGATAACGAGCGTCCAAGTAGCGCCATATTATAGGTTTGCGGCTCTAAGTTTTTGATATGCTCAGACCCGAACTCCCGCTCGATATTATCAATCGTAAAGGCAGTATGTGCGCACACCACTACGATAAAGTCGTGCCAAAACTGCTCGATATCGATATCTGGCTCCGCGTGTACGACCTGATGACCCATGGACTCTAGTTGCTTGGCGGTTTGCTCTAGTACAGCAAGGACTTCTTTATCCACGGCAGTATTGGCGATCAGTGGCTGCTGCTGCAACGCAATTTTGAGTGGTTTGGGCGCTCGCATGGCCGCTTGCAAAAAAGTCCCATCTGGTGGCGCAATGACATACGGCGCTCCAATCTCTGCACCATTCGTGGCATCGAGCATCGCGGCACTATCACGTACCGAGCGTGTGATTACATGATCGGCAACTGCCCCGTCCCAGCCTTCACCAAGGTTAGGGCCCATTGGGTTGCGTCCACGGCTTGGTTTTAATCCAAACGTACCGCACCATGCAGAGGGAAATCGTATCGAGCCGCCACCGTCACCGCCGCCTGCCATCGGTACGATACCGCTCGCGACTGCTGCTGCACTACCACCTGATGAACCACCAGAGCTATAGCCTTTTTTAAATGGGTTGTGAGTGACGCCATGCGCTTTTGGCTCGGTGGTGATAATTAAACCAAACTCTGGCGTATTGGTCTTACCGAAGGTGTTGACACCTGTCGACTTCATGCGTTTGACGATTTCGCTGTCTTTTTCTGAGATGATATTGACACTACGGCTACCCATTGTAATAGGCTCATCAGCGAAGCTAAACGATAGATCTTTGAGCAGGTAAGGTACACCCGTAAACACGCCAGATGGCAGTCCTGCCTGCGCAGCATCGTAAGCGCGCTCATCGAAACGATGCACAATGGCATTGAGCTTAGGGTTCACTTCATTGGCTTGATACACCGCGGCGTCCAACAGCTCCTTTGCACTGACCTCACCTGCATTGACCAATGCCGCTAACCCTATAGCATCATACTGAGTATATTCTTTAAACATAACTAACCTTCCTTGGAGAGTAACTGTCGTAAATTTTGGAATGATTGCTTTTTAAAATATATATATATTTGCCTAATATACCTCTTTTAGTTTAGTACAAAAAGTCATTACAAATAATGGATAAACAAACTCATTAGTCATTTGAAGTATTCAGTGACGTCTACTTGAATATAGACACAGTTCACTTCAACACTTTCAACTTAAAGATATCTATCTTAACTTAAAGCAAAAAAAACGAGCCACTTTCGTGACTCGCTTTTTCGTTATCAACTTGAACCTATCGCTACATCAATAGTTCGCGCTTACCACTTTTGCCCATAGAGCTGACCAATCCCGCTTCTTCCATAGAGTCAACAATACGCGCCGCACGGTTGTAGCCGATACTAAATTTACGCTGAATACTAGAGGCTGAAACCTTGCGGGTTTCCATGATAAAGGCGACTGCATCATTGTACAAGTCATCGTCTTCACCAGAAGCATTGGCGCTACCACCGCTGCCCGGACTAGACAGCTCAAAGTTCCCGGCCATATTGTCGATATAGTCAGGCGCACCGCGCTCACGCCACGCATCACAGACACGGTTGACCTCTTCGTCACTCACATAAGCACCATGCACACGATCTGGCTCAATCTGCCCAGGTCCTAAAAACAACATATCCCCATTACCCAGCATGTCTTCAGCACCGCCACTATCTAGGATCGTACGTGAATCGACTTTTGAGTTGACTCGTAGTGCTGCACGCACGGGAATGTTTGCTTTGATCAAACCAGTAATAACATCGACGGATGGACGCTGCGTGGCTAGCATCAGATGAATACCTGCTGCCCGTGATTTTTGTGCCAAACGCGTGATGAGCTCTTCGGCTTGTTTACCAACCTGCATAATCATATCAGCAAACTCATCGGCGACAATAACAATCATCGGTAAGGTTTTGAGCTTTGGTGCCTGACTGATACTGACGCTATCGTTCGGTCGCCATAGTGGGTCAAGCATAGGATTGCCTGATTGTTCTGCTGCCATAACCTTTTTGTTGAACTCATTGAGCTTACGCACTTTGAGTAGGCTCATTAATTGATAGCGGCGCTCCATCTCTGCCACACACCACGACAAGCTACTGGCCGCCTCTGTCATATCAGTGACTACTGGCGTCAATAGATGCGGAATGTCATTATAGTTGGCAAGCTCAAGCTGCTTTGGATCAATCAAGATCAGGCGCAGCTCGTTGGGCGTATACTTCAGTAGCATAGAGAGCAGCATCGAGTTGACCAGTACTGACTTACCAGAGCCTGTCGTACCAGCAACCAGCATATGCGGCGCGCGCGCAAGATCAGTGATAATAGGGTTGCCACCGATATCTTTTCCCATTGCCATACTGATTTGTGCTTTGGGGTCTTTGAAAGTATCCGTATTTAACAGCTCAATTAAGCGTACCATTTCACGTTTTTTATTGGGCACTTCGATACCGATATATGGCTTGCCCGGTATTACTTCGACCACACGTAGTGACGCCATAGATAGTGAACGCGCCAAGTCACGCGAGATACCCGTTACCTTACTCGCTTTGACACCAGCAGCCAGCTCTACTTCAAAACGAGTCACAACAGGCCCTGGGATAGCGTTGACGACAGACGCTTTTACATTGAACTCCTGTAGCTTAATCTCTAACAATTCAGATAACTGTTCAAGCTCGGCGACGGTATAGCTAGGCTTACGGTCAGGATCGGGCTTATCCAGTATAGAGACCTCTGGAATGGGCGTAAGGCTGCTGCGATAGGCCGCCGTTTGCATCGAGCGTGATTTTTGACTGAATGCTGCATCATCGCTAATGTGCGGCATGACTGGGGCACTCGCATCCTCAGCACTGTCATCTTCTGGCATCATATCCGTGATATGGTTGCTGCTATCACCCTCAGGGACAGCAAAACTAACAGATGGTTTTGCTGCGGTTATTGGCTGTGCGTCTACAACTGGGCTTACCGATTCTACTGTTGGTGCTGCCTTCGGGTTTGCAGGTGGTGTATTGGTTGGTGTCATATCTGAGATATCTGACACGGTTGGTACGACGTCCATTGCTGCTGCAATCGGCTCTTCAGATACAGATAGTGATACCTCATCATACGGCTGTTCTGCTGGCTCAGGAGACGACTTATTTGTAGAGCTAGCGGTTACCTGTGGTATAGGCTCTATTATTTGTTCCTGTACCGCTTGTTTAGCGACAGGTTGTTCAATTGCAGGCTTTTCGATTATGTCCTGAACTTTAGACTGTTCAACTCCAGGTTGCTCAATGACGGCTTGCTCAACTCGAGCCTGTTCCGTTATAACAGTATCTTGAATACTCTGAGAGTCTTGCATTGCAATGTTTGTGGCAGGTTCGGATAGGTCACCATGCTCAGCCAACCATGCTTCTGCTAACTGATCGACGCTTTGACTCGTATCACTTGCTTGAGTTATTTCAGGCGCATTAGCTTGTGGCTGACCATCGAGCTCTTGGTTATATTTAGCAGGTTCAGTCGCAGCTGTTTGCGCAATTGGCATCGCTTGGGAGTTTGATGCCCACTCCTCTTCGGGCATGTCTATAGTTGTGTCTGTCTGAGTATAGTTGGGTACAGGTGCACTAGAGCTCTCTATACTGCTGGCACCATAAACCATATGCTCACTCGCGAGCAGGTCATCAACCGTATTAGCATCGTTCCATGCAAAACTTGGCTCGACTTTTCGAGCAGGTATCGCGGTAGGAGCTGACATTGCTGATGGTGCGATATGGTCCGCTGTGCTATCAGCCATAGCACTGGCAGTCGCTGGCGCTGTATATAGTGGCGCACTTTTTTCATCGCTTGACGTAGTAGCTTCTTTAGCGGTCGCTATAGAGGCTTTGACGCTGTCTGCCAACCCTGATGTCGACAAGAAGTCTGACAACACATTACTGAACCGGCTACTGTTATCTGCCTCATTAATACTGTCAGTATGGTCAGCTGATTGTAGCTCAAGTGGTAGTTGTTCATGCTCTACTTGCTGCTCAGCCTGATCATCTACGCTGTGGCTATCGTCTTGTGGCCCACTGATTGGCCGAGTAACGTCAACATCCTCTTTGTTCTTTACGCCTGAGCCAAACCACGATAACGCCGTAATCTTCTGATATATTGCAAGCCAATGAATATTGAAAGCGAAGGTAGCCGTAATCACGACAAATACCGCCAAGAAGGCCGCACTACCCCACTGTGATAGCAGCTGTGCCAAGCGCTCTTGTAACTCAAGACCGATAATACCACCAGCCACACCTTCAAGTCCCATCGATGCAGGGTTAGTCACTTGTTGAATTAGGGCGACCAATTGTGCAAATAACGCACTAGCAGTCAGCAACAAAAACACGTAAGCGACCAGTCGCATGAGCCAAAACGTGGGTTTATTGTCCCACCAAATAAGAATCGACTCATAAACGACAAATGCTAAAAACCACCAGGCACCAAACCCAAAAAAGCTGTAGAGCAAGTCAGATAACCAAGCACCCGTCTGACCACCCATATTATTGATGGTTGTCATGTCACTACTGATATGCGACCAGCTAGGATCATTGCCTGTGTAAGTCATTAGAATGACAAACAGATATACGGCCAGTATTAACCCAAGGAGGGTAAACATTCCCTTTTTTAAATACTCAATATGCGGTGCTGATATCACGTAAAATCTGCCTTGTTGTTAATACTAAATGGTCGCCAACGCATGACTAAGCCTAATCATGCTGACATAAAGTGCTGACATAGATGTACCTCGCGGAGTGTTTTTGGTAAGGAGGTATTTATCGTAAGACCTAGCATCATAAGAACGCATAACCGTTATTATCACCCAAACCTTACCGCACTCGGCATAACTCCTTATAATAACAAATACATAGGTACAGTGGCGACAGTCTTATAAATAAAGCGTGTAGGAAAGTAAATCGAGACGCTATTTGTGCAAAAAAACCGTCCACCAATAGAGTATTGCTAGCGGTTTTGTACAAACGCTATAAAATACCAGCTGTTCCTAGCGCTAGTATTTCAAGGTTATTATGCTTTGATTCTAATGATAGCTGTGTTTGTTTTAGCAAACTTGCACTTTTCGACCTATGCCCTTATGTTATTATCACACAGCAATCAGAAAAACCATATTAGTCATAATTTTTGATTTTTTTATTATATTTATAACTATCATTATTCATTCGTATTTTTAGAAAGGAACACCTCATGGCAACTGACACTACCGCTCCACGTCACGAAAAACTCATTATTTTAGGCTCAGGTCCTGCAGGTTACTCTGCTGCAGTATATGCGGCACGTGCCAATCTTAAACCAGTTATGGTTACGGGTATGGAAGTAGGCGGACAATTAACGACCACTACCGAAGTCGATAACTGGCCAGGCGATGCACATGATTTGACAGGTCCAGCACTAATGGAGCGTATGAAGGCGCATGCTGAGCGTTTTGGTACAGAACTGGTTTATGATCATATCAATGAAGTCAATCTAAACGAGCGTCCATTTCAGCTATCAGGTAACAACGGCAACTATACTTGTGATGCCTTGATCATCTCAACAGGTGCTTCTGCACAGTATTTGGGGCTAGAGTCAGAAACCAAATTTAAAGGCCTTGGTGTATCTGCTTGTGCTACTTGTGATGGTTTTTTCTACAAGGACCAAAAAGTCGCCGTGATTGGTGGTGGTAATACCGCCGTCGAAGAAGCCTTATATTTGTCTAACATTGCTTCTGAAGTGACCTTAGTGCATCGCCGTGATAGCTTACGCTCTGAAAAAATCCTACAAGATAAGCTGTTTGAGAAAGCCAAAAACGGCAATGTCAAAATTGAATGGAACCATCAGGTAAAAGAAGTGGTTGGTGATGATATGGGTGTCAATGGTGTCGTTATCGAATCAATGACTGACGGTAGCACCAAACAACTAGACGCAATGGGTATGTTTGTCGCGATTGGTCACAAGCCCAATACTGACCTATTCACCGGTCAATTGGACATGAAAGACGGCTATTTGACTGTCAATAGTGGTCTCAATGGTAACGCTACACAAACTAGCATTGAGGGTGTATTTGCAGCTGGCGACGTCGCTGATCATGTTTATCGTCAGGCTATTACCTCTGCTGGTACAGGTTGTATGGCAGCACTTGATGCTGAAAAGTACTTAGATGCTATCGGTGAAGCAACGGCAAAAGACCATACGTATGCATCAACCCTAACTGCTGATCAAGAAGACTAAATGGATAACTTCACGCAGCACGATGATACCACTCAATACATTACGCCTGAGACTCTAAAAAGTCTTAGGCGTTATGACTTTCCTAATCCTATCTCTGTCGATCCTGATGGGATTGGAATTGTCGCGATGGGCGGCGATCTAGCACCCGAGACATTAATATCTGCTTACGCACGGGGACTATTCCCATGGTTCAATGAAGACGAACCTATTGCTTGGTGGTGTCCTGAGCCACGCTGTGTGATAGCACCATCTGATTATCAACCGAGTAAGTCGCTACGTAAGCAAGCAAGCCGCACGCGTTGGCAGTTGACACTCAATCAAGCTTTTGATGAGGTCATACATGCTTGTAGTCTACCGCGAAGCGATGGTCTTAATAATGACTTGCCTGAAGGCGAGCATACTTGGATTCATGATGAGATGATTGAGGCCTATACCAAATTGCATGCGCAAGGTTTTGCCCACAGTATTGAGGTCTGGGATGAGAAAGGTCAGCTGATTGGTGGACTTTACGGACTAAAGATAGGCAATATTTATTTTGGTGAGTCTATGTTCCATCGTGCGTCCAATGCCTCAAAGATAGCCTTCTGGGGTTTAATGCGCTTATGCGAACAAAGTCACGTGGCACTCGTCGATTGCCAATTGCCAAATGATCACCTCATGAGCTTGGGCGCTACCACCCTGCCGCGTACTGATTTCCTGGCTCAGTTAGATAGCCTGATAAGTCATCGTTTTGTTCAGTGGGATGACAGCTCGCATAAACCATTAGCAGTGACGCGACTTGATACTACAGAGCCTTGGCAACGCATATTATGATAATGACAATAGCTAAGCAACAACGAGGTTTTTATGGCGCTTGATATCTCATTTTTGTTGATTGGAGAACTGGCAGCGAAGGCCAATACCACCAAAGACACGGTACGTCATTATGAGCAGTTAGGTCTGCTAAAATCACGTAAACGTCAAGCAGGGTCACGGTTGTATACGGAGTTTCATCCTGAGTGTATCGAACGTATTGAGTTGATTAAGAGTGCACAAGCCATTGGCTTCACCCTTATCGAGATCAAAAACAGCTTAAACGATTATTACGATGGTCAACTGGATATTGATTTACAGCTTCTGCTAACGCAGCAAAAGCTAGAACAAGTCAAAAAACAACAAGCCAATATGAGTATGATGGTAGAGCTACTGAGCGAGCGCATCGACATTCTTGTTCAGATGCAAGCAGATAGTGAGTATCAGCTGGATATTGAAGTTTGCAAAAAGACAATACCTTTACAATAAGCCCGCCAAATATAGTAATTATAATAACTCTGCTTTATATCCCGTATTTGTCTTCATAAGTACTGTTACTCTACCTTCTCAACTAAATTTCCTCCAGTCTACTCGGTATAAGTGTGCTGCATAATGAGGGCATCAACTGCTGGCTGATGTGGTGATTGATAATAGCCTTTGCGCTTATGAATCACGACAAATTCTTGCCACTCATATAACGCAATCGCCGCATGATTATCTGCGCGTACCTCTAACAATAGACTCTCAACCTGATTACTCTGCAATACATCATGCAGCTTATCAATAGTCTGTGTCGCAACTCCTTGTCGCTGATAATCAGGATGCGTACCAATACGCAAAATTTCTGCTTGCTCAAAGAGCATTTGATATAAACAGTATCCAATTACGTTGCTCTTTGCACTCTTATCTGGCGCGTACACGATCAGCATATTAATACTGTCTTGATCAAGCAGTTCAAGCAAAGTCTGATAGCTCCAAGCGTCTTGCGGCTGGACGATGGCTTCGATGTTGGCTACGGCTTGAATCATTTTCTTAGACTCTGCTACATCGGTTGCTAACGCTTCTATCGCAAACATGACTGTCCTTTTATGCTTGTTATTTAATTAGTTTTATCATTTGGTTCGGCTTAGATTATATAAGTAAGTAGCTACATTATTTATTCTTTATCACAAAAAAAGCCACCCTATTTAGGGTGGCTCTCTTATGACTAACTCATAAGCTCATTACTGAGACTTGATGATTAGTTCAATACATTAGCAACAACACCAGCGCCTACAGTACGGCCGCCTTCACGAATAGCGAAGCGTAGACCTTTGTCCATAGCGATTGGGTGGATAAGCTCTACGCCCATCTCAACGTTATCACCAGGCATTACCATTTCAGTACCGTCTTGTAATTGGATTGCGCCAGTTACGTCAGTAGTACGGAAGTAGAACTGTGGACGATAGCCGTTTAGGAATGGTGTGTGACGACCACCCTCTTCTTTTGACAATACATATACTTCAGCGTCAAACTTGGTATGCGGAGTGATTGAACCTGGCTTAGCTAGTACTTGGCCACGTTGTACGTCTTCACGCTTAGTACCACGTAGTAGTACGCCACAGTTTTCGCCTGCACGACCTTCGTCAAGCAGTTTACGGAACATCTCTACACCAGTACAGGTGGTTTTTTGAGTGTCACGGATACCAACGATTTCGATCTCGTCACCAACTTTAACGATACCAGATTCAACACGGCCGGTTACTACGGTACCACGACCTGAGATTGAGAATACGTCTTCGATTGGCATTAGGAATGCTTTGTCGATGTCACGCTCTGGCTCTGGGATGTAGGTGTCTAGTACGTTTAGTAGTTCTACTACGGCTGGTTGGCCATATTTGTCTTCTGAGCCTTTTAGGGCTTCAGTAGCTGAACCTTTAACGATAGGCGTGTCGTCGCCTGGGAAGTCATAGTCGTTCAATAGTTCACGAACTTCCATTTCTACTAGTTCTAGTAGTTCTTCGTCATCAACCATGTCACATTTGTTCATGAATACGATGATGTACGGTACGCCAACCTGACGTGAAAGCAGGATGTGCTCACGTGTTTGTGGCATAGGGCCGTCAGTTGCAGATACGACTAGGATTGCGCCGTCCATCTGAGCAGCACCAGTGATCATGTTTTTAACATAATCGGCGTGACCTGGGCAATCTACGTGAGCATAGTGACGGCTGTCTGTGTCATATTCTACGTGTGAGGTGTTGATGGTGATACCACGTGCTTTTTCTTCTGGTGCTGAGTCAATAGACGCGTAGTCTTTTGCTTCGCCGCCAGAGGTAATTGCAGCTACGGTTGCGATTGCAGCGGTAAGGGTGGTTTTACCATGGTCAACGTGTCCGATGGTTCCGACGTTGACGTGTGGCTTGTTACGTTCAAACTTGGCCTTTGCCATGGGTATTTCCTCTTTTTTTGGTGAATGATAAATAAAAAGCTGTTTAATGGCTCATAATAAAATTAAATCATCATAAACCTAGCTATCAACCGCACGAACCACTGCTCCTAATCAAACAGCACTCCGAACTAATTTTTGTATCCGTTATTATACGCTGACTTGTCTTAAATAGTCATAACTCTGTCAATACAAATCAATTTTTCTCTATGCCATATAACGCTTGATTCATTACAACGTCAACTATGACCTTTCAACTGTATCGATGTACAAATCTATTGTATTAGCTCGATGACATCATCAAACAATCCGTAAAATCCGTCAACATATGAAAAAGCAATCCAATGCCAATAATGTTAAAAGGCTTACGGAAAAAGAGCAAAAACACATATACCAACATTGCATAATACGTATGTAATGGGTGAAAATTAATGCTACATCTATTTGCCTGAAAAATTGGGTTCGCTATTAAATGATCTATGTCCACCAGCATGGTCGCGAGCAAAATCAGATATGCTTTTTTCCACTCTTTTCTAAAAAACGCAATCGCAATAAAAAGAGGGAAACCAAAATGCAAGAAATAGTGTATAGATGCCTGCATGTTTGTCTACCAGTTTTAATACCATTGATATCAAACTACTAAAACCAATATTCATTAACCTGCTGACAGCACTAAAAGGCAACACCTCAGTGTCACCTTTAAATCATTATATGTCTTACTAATTTTATATGTTTCAATATTTTATATTTTCGATATCGACGCAAAGCTATATAAATAGCAAAACAAGCATAAAGGAGATAAATAATAAATGGAGCTCATATCGAGAATTGAACTCGAGACCTCTCCCTTACCAAGGGAGTGCTCTACCGCTGAGCTATATGAGCGTATATTAAAAATCTTTGAACTGCACTAAAAAAAATATCACGATACAGCAACAATAACTGACTGTCGTGATGATTGATTATTAGGCTTTGCGATGGTGTATATATGGAGCGGGTGGCGGGAATCGAACCCGCGTCATTAGCTTGGAAGGCTAAGGTGTTACCATTATACCACACCCGCATTTACTCTTGTTTATATCAACTCTAATCGAGAGTTGTTAAATATAGAGCATGCTTGGCGCTGTGACAAACTTTTAAAAAATATGGTGGTGGGAGAAGGATTCGAACCTTCGAAGCTTTCGCGACAGATTTACAGTCTGTTGGGTTTGACCGCTCCCCAATCCCACCTTAGGGTGCTTTGAACAAAAATGACTTTCATTTAAGACAAATTCATAAAAAGCTACTTTAAAAGAGATGGTGCCGACTGCCGGGATCGAACTGGCGACCTACTGATTACAAGTCAGTTGCTCTACCAACTGAGCTAAGTCGGCTTGTTCTCTCTAAAGTGGTGGCTATTCTATCAAATATTTTGAATGACGCAAGTCCTTTTTTATCTTTTTTTCAGTTATTTCAATATAAATATTCAAGCCATTGATTACATTGTTATTTTTTTGACAGAAAAATACAGCTATCTTGGCATCTTGCAGCCTATTTACTGATATTTGATAAATAAGAATAGAATAATTAGCGAATACGCAATCCATTGCATGCCATTTTTACGGCTTTTACCAATGCTAGTGCTTTTTTATTGGTTTCATCCCACTCAGCTTCTGGTACAGAATCAGCGACGACGCCTGCTCCTGCTTGGATATGTATCTCGCCGCGGCGCATTACTGCAGTGCGAATAGCAATGGCGGTATCCATATTGCCATTCCAGCCCAGATAGCCTACAGAGCCACCAAATACCGTTCGACGCACAGGCTCTATATCATCAATAATTTGCATGGCTCGAATTTTAGGAGCCCCTGATAGCGTACCAGCAGGAAAAGTCGCACAGAACACGTCCAATGCGTCTTTATCAGCTTGTATTGTGCCTTCTACATTGGACGCAATATGCATCACTTGTGAGTAGCGCTCAATAAACATCTTTTCTGTCACTTTGACACTACCATATTCGCAAACGCGGCCGATATCATTACGACCTAGATCAATAAGCATTAAATGCTCGGCAGTTTCTTTTTTGTCATGAAGTAGCTCCTGCTCCAGTGCCAGATCCTCTGCTTCATCTTGACCACGCTTACGTGTCCCTGCTAGCGGACGCACAGTTACCTTGCCATTTTCGATGCGAGATAATATTTCAGGAGACGCGCCGATGATATCGAATCGCTTGTGGTCGTCGAGCGTATAGCCATGCACCAAAAACAGATAAGGCGATGGGTTGAGATAGCGGAGCGCGCGATAAACAGCTAGAGAGTCACCTGTATAGTCAGCAGTCAAGCGCTGCGCTGGGACCACCTGCATGACATCGCCTGCTACGATATAGTCTTTTATTTTGTTGACGTCGCTACAGTATTTATCCTTACCTGTCTGCGATGTGAATGTAGGCGTAGGCATGACTGGCGCAGATAGATTCGACGGCTCTGCCAACTTTTCTTCGATTTTTTCTAACTCACGAATGGCTGTACTGTAGCCTTCTTCAGTCTGGCAGTCAGCATAAACGATTATCGACAAGGTGTTTTCTAGATTATCAAATACGATGACGCTCATTGACAGCATCAGCCACATATCTGGCATCGACATGGGATTAGGAGCATCAGATGGTCCGACGCTAGGCTCAATAATACGTACCATATCATAGCCGAAGTATCCCACTAAGCCGCCGCTAAAACTTGGTACAGTGGGCACATCTTCAGCCGTTGGCATCTGATACTGTGCCATCAGTTTACGGATATAGTCGAAAGGATCTGCTACTGCCTCTGTATCGATATAATCATTTTTTTTGATGGTCATATTGCCATCAGCATATTGTAGGATCAAATCACTACCCAAACCAATCATCGAGTATCGCGCCCAGCGTTCACCGCCTACTACAGACTCAAACAGATAAGCAGAGCCATTTAGATCACGCACTTTAGAAAAGACAGATACTGGGGTCTGTACATCCATCAAACGTTTTTTTATCAAGGGCGCATGACTAAAGCCACGATCTTTGAAAGCTTGGTATTCTTGGAAGGTCATCATAGTAACGCTCACTTTGCATCATGGCGGCAAAAACAAAACAGCACACTGTTAAATAAAATATAGCGCCAACATTTTGTTGTCATGTTGGCGCTATAAAAAAATTATTTGGATAAATAGCTAACCAAGTATTCAGCAATACTCGTTAGCCCTGATAACTTAGTCTTAGTAGCCTCAATAGTCTCCTACTCCAGCATTCATTCTATAGAGTAGTGCCATAGCTAAGTTGTATCCAGGTTGAATAGGATTAAACACCGCCCATATTAAATAACCACAACGCCAGACCAATAATCAAAATCGCTAGGAAGACCCATATAAACCAGCCGCCACTCGCTTTTTTCTCTACTTGTCCTGTATGCGCTGGATTACTGATTTCTTGATCCATCGCATTATTGCCTTCAGTACCAAGATCACGATCCTGTCCTAAATTAGCTGTACCTGAAAACTGTGCACTGGCTGCTTGTTTGGCTTTTAAAACTTCAGGGTCAGCTTCTTCTTGTAACTCTGTTTTTGTTGTTTTGTCATGTTCCATTTGGTTTGCACGCTCCTCACGTATTACAGTCTCTTTATGTGCCACTGGCTGCTCTACCACTGGTTCCTGCTCTACTAACGAGGCACTCTCATTAGTTACTGTCGACTGCTCTGGCGTTGTTGGTACAGTTGATTCAGATGTTGCCTCTGCTTCAACTGAAGTCTCTTCAATTGGTGCGGGCGCTGTACTGTCTGCTGCTGATAATACGTCTTCGATACCTGTTTCTTTTACTACTGGCTCTGGAGAGACTGATTCAGCAACTACGTCCTCAGTGGTAGGCGTTGTCTCTGGTTCTGCTGTTTTGTCCATTGTGGTAGGCGTTGTCTCTGGTTCTGCTGTTTTGTCCATTGTGGTGTCTGGCGCTATAGTTGGGTCGGTATCGACAGATGATACTTTGTCTGTATTAGAACTAGGTAGGATCTCTTCGATACCTGTTTGTTTGACGACTGGTTCGTTGCTAGCTGCTACAGGACTCTCATTTGTTTGTTCTTTAATACTAGTCTCTTCAGTAACAAGCTCATCAATAACTGGTCTATTATCAAGAGATTTTTGGTCGATAGTCTCATTAGCTATGCTCTGCTCGTCAACAGTTCCCGCGGTTGTTTCTGTCTCAGTGGTTGTCGCAGTGATTACCTCTTCTTCTGTTGCTGGTGCTAACGTTGTACTTTCTTCAGGAGTGGTAGATGCTTGTACCTGAAAGACAAAACTTGCAAAACCAAGCATATCGTTAGCTTGTAGCACATTTGACTCGTTACCTGTGATACGTCTATCGTTGATAAAAGTACCATTGGAAGAATCCAAGTCTTTTACGTATAGCTGACCGTCTAGTACGCTCAGCACAGCATGATTGCGAGATACCTGTTTGCTACCCAGCACGACATCACTGTCGCTGCCACGGCCAACAGACAAACTATCACTAACTGTCAGTGTTAAATCGCCCAATGCCTCTGTCAATGCATTCAACTGCCACGTATTGGTTGCTGCTGTCATGTTATCTGTATTATTCGTCATACTGTAACTCCTTATTTTTCTATTAATTTTCAAACGGTTTTAAGCAAATTATTATTGATGGTTATTAACTGGTCGATCTGTAGTAGAGAACATAATGTAGTCGTTATTTATCTGTCTATTTTGGTATAAAGTAAGGCTTTATCACCTTATTAAGCTCACTATACGGAATGCTCAACACGGGCATACCATAAGCATACGGGCCGATAGAATAGTGCTGATAACGAATATTGATGCCTGTATCTGTCAACGTCACATTGTCGCTCAACATAAATGGCCAGTTTTTCTCATAGCTACTGACATCGTCAGCGACCGTTTTCACCCATGTCTTGTGCGCATCATGCGCGAGTGCTTCAAAACGAGGTTTCTTGCCTGCAATAATCATATCATCGAGGGTGACTTGCTTTTCGGTACTTAGATCAAACGTCAAATACTCGCTGTATGGCATGCCGTGTGCACCGCCAGTAAAAACATAAGAGTTGATTTCGAACAGCTCAAAGTTATTGACGTGACCTAAATAGACAGGCGTCACCGTCAAACTGTAAGCCCACGAAACCTCTTCAGGCATATCTTGAAACTGCGACGCCACAAAGTTATTAATCGCAGCATTCACGTTTGCTTGAGTGCTTGGCGTTTTAATCGGTGCTGATTCTATTGGCTTACTATTGACAACCAAATTGTTAATACGTGCATTGATTGTTGTATCTATCCAGCTATGATTACTCTTGAGATATTTAACCTCAATCTCTGGGCAATTATTACGCTCAGCGCATATCTTCTGAATTTTTTCTGGCAGTTGATAATCAAGATATTCTGTCGTACTGACAATGCTACCTGCAGTTGCAGACATACTGATAGCGCCGATTAGTAAACCACTTGCTAAGGTACTAATTCGCTGAATATTCGCTGCCCTACTCAATAACAGTTGAAACATAGACTTATTAAAATAGAATCGAATCATCGCTGACATACATTTTCTTTTATAAATATAAAGTATTGCGTAACATTCTACCGTAACAATGACGCTGTATTGTAGGAACACTGTTTGTGTTTATGAAGTATTGCTAATCATTAAAAACCAACCTCAGCCCACAAACGATAGACAATAAAAAAGACACGGCTAGCGTGTCTTAATCAATAAAAAATAAGCGGTACAGGTGTTTTTGATACGGATGATATTAATGTTCACGCGTACTACTGAACGTTATTTCTGGATAACGGTCTTGCATCAACTGTAAGTTGACCCGTGATGGTGCAAGGTAAGTCAGATAACCACCACCATCTATTGATAATTGGTCGTGGGCTTTTTTCTTAAATTTTGCTAATGCCACCTCATCATCACAATGAATCCAGCGTACGGTGGCAATCGATACCGGCTCAAACGTACATTGGACTTTGTACTCTTCTTTAAGACGATGCGCGACCACCTCAAACTGTAGTACACCGACCGCACCCAAGACCAAATCGTTATTAATCTGCGGCATAAATACCTGCGTTGCGCCCTCTTCACTCAGCTGCTGTAACCCTTTTTGTAATGCTTTTGATTTAAGCGGATCTTTTAGCACCACGCGGCGGAACAGTTCAGGCGCAAAGTGAGGAATACCAGTAAAGCTCAGCTCCTCGCCTTCCGTGAAGCTGTCACCGATAGAGATCGTGCCATGGTTATGTAAACCAATAATATCACCCGGATAAGCCTCTTCTAGCGCTTCACGATCGCCTGCCAAAAAGGTCAGCGCATCAGCAATACGGACGTCTTTGCCCAAACGCACGTGCTTCATCTTCATGCCCTTCTCATACTTACCAGAGCATACGCGCAAGAACGCAATGCGGTCACGGTGACGCGGATCCATATTTGCCTGAATTTTAAAGACAAAACCTGTGAAATCAGTTTCGGTTGCTGATACTTCACGCTCAGTCGTTGGATGGGCTTTTGGCGGCGGGGCATATTTGACTAAGGTATCAAGGACCATATTGACACCGAAGTTACCCAATGCCGTACCGAACAATACTGGCGTCATCTCGCCTGCTAAGAACGCGTCAACGCTGAACTCTTCTAGCGCCATTTGTACCAGCTCTAATGACTCTTCAAACGCATCAAACATCAACTGCCCTAGACGCTCACGTATATCCGGATAGTCATAGCCCTCGCGAGTCTCAGAGACGGTCATTTTGCCGCCGTTGCCTTTTTCGTAGAGATAGGTTTTGTTTTCTGCAAGGTGATATACCCCAACAAAATCCTGCCCCATACCAATCGGCCATGTAACGGGTACGCATTTGATCTTGAGCACCGCTTCGATTTCGCTCAGCAGCTCAAGCGGCTCACGAATCTGACGATCCAGCTTGTTAACAAATGAGATGATTGGCGTATCGCGCATACGGCACACTTCCATCAGTTTGATGGTTCGTTCTTCGACACCTTTTGCCCCATCGACCATCATCAGGGCGCTGTCTACGGCGGTCAATGTACGGTACGTATCTTCACTAAAGTCGGCGTGACCTGGAGTGTCTAGTAGATTGACCATGTGATCTTGATAAGGAAACTGCATGACGGACGTGGTGATCGAAATACCACGCTCTTGCTCCATACTCATCCAATCTGAAGTCGCATGACGATCAGTCTTACGGCCTTTGACTTCGCCCACGACCTGAATCGCTTGACCCCATAACAGTAGCTTTTCGGTCATGGTGGTCTTACCCGCATCGGGATGCGAGATAATAGCGAAGGTGCGGCGCTTGGCCACTTCTTTGTTTAGTTTCTTTGGATCTACACTCATAGTTTTTGGCTTCAACCTTAACTTCAAAAAGGCTGTCTTTTAGACAGTAATCTGAATAAATAGAATAAATAATGAGCGTATTGTAGCCGATTTAGCGTTAGGGTGCAGAGTTAGCGCATAAAAAAACACGCTCTGTCGCAGTTAGACAAAGCGTGTTAACAAAATTTTTAACCGTCATCGTAGAGCTTGCTTGATTTTAATAATAGCGCTTTATTTGCTCAGCTAAAAAATCTCCTGCTACTTCATTGACAAGCGTACAATCTACGACACCAAAGCGGCTGTCTGTATTTGGATTAATACTGCCCTTAGCAACATAGTTTGCCTCATAGATATCCTTTCCATATTCAACGCCGCTATATTCATAAGCAGGCTGATTATTATATGCAAAAAACATCACTTGCGCCGCTGCTTGCTTGTTTTCTATACCCACACCGAACTGAGAGGTTCTATGATCTCTATCATTGCTAAAGCGCTGTTTGGCCGCATCAAGCCATTTCTCTAATGACGAGTAGCCAGTCTTGTTCTTGTCATTAAATGCCCAAAATGAGCGTTCGCTTGTCACGACCGGAATGTAACAAACCGATCCTTCAGGAAAGGCAACATTAGAAGGAATATTAGCGTAGTTGCTCAAGGCTGTCCGAATACCACGGCGGTCTTCGATATTCGTGCCAGCGCTATAACTGTTGGCGTTTAATCCTGATAAATTAAGGGTTTGATAGGTGGTTTCGTAGTTTAGTTTATTATTGCTGTTTTTTTCATAAATAGGACGTTTGACGGTGCGATTACTGACTTCGATGTCTTTATTTTCGAGTCGACCTTCAAAATTATCCGCTAGTACCGTTCTGTCTAGATCATTAAGACTCTGATTGCTATAACTGTTGATGAGGTTGGTTGTCTTTATTTGGCGTGCACCAGTACGGTAGGTTTCATCGATTCGGGCAATGGCAGTATCATTGGCTTTACTATCATAGCTACTATCAAAGCTTGTGAGCGTTATCGTGCTACTACCAGAACCATAAGAGGCGCCGTTCTCTTCTCCGCAGCCCACTACAGTAAGCGCTGCCACAGATAGAACACCAGATATTGCAACCACTCTATTCATCGAACACTATCCTTATGAGTCAGACTCTATTATCTGTTTTGAGAAGATTAGGACGGGTTAAAAGTCTATTATAGCAATGCCTATAGTGGATGGACACCTGTAGCACTGAATGCCTGCAGCACTACTAATGACTGCCAGTATTTATTCAATAGCTCCTGATATCACCGATACTGACATGCCTTGCTACTTAGACTGTTCATGCAAGCTTTATTCAAGAATCATTTACAAACTTGTTGTAAATATTTACTACTAACTCACTGATCTGCCTTAATGGTTTGCTATCCTAGATTGGACATTTAGATTTACCATTTCAACATAAAAACTCAAAACAAAGGATGTGTCATGAAATCTCTATATTCTACAAAATCTACGGTTACTGGCGGTCGCATGGGTACAGCAACCTTGAGCGATAGTGATCTTGAAATCAATATGGTACCACCAGGCGGTAATCAAAAAGGTAACAACCCTGAGCAATTACTCGCTATGGGTTATGGTGCTTGTTTTGATGGCGCTCTAGGTGTGGTCAAAAAAATGGAAAGCGCCACATTTGGCTCAACTGTTGAGACCTCTGTCGATCTACTACAAGGCGAAAACCACGAATACAAGCTTGCTGTAAAAATCCATGTTATCGCTGATAACACAGACCTATCTACTGATGACATCCAAAAACTGGTCGAAAAAGCGCATGAAGTATGCCCATACTCAAAAGCAACCAGCGGCAACATTGATGTCGAAGTCACTTCAGAAGTAAAATAACGCATTATTAGACTTACTATCAATAAGTAATTAAAAATAAGTTAATTATAAAAGAACTCAGCTGGTCTGGGTTCTTTTTTTATTTGAAATTTTGGTGAAAAACTAGGGAGTGTTCCTATTTTAAAAATGGTAATAAAAATGAAATAAACCGCAGGCAAACAAGGAAAATAGTGCAGACAATATCGAGATATTAACCAGCTATTTGACGCCGTTTGTCAAAGATTTAGCCATTTTTAGCCCATTTAGTGATAAGCGTTTGAATTAGGGACAGGCCCTAATACCACTACAATATCTCGTAACGGTTAAGGAGTTCGGCACACGCGGATTTTATCGTTATAATAAGAGCATATTTCTATCTAATAGCTGATAAGTGACCTTTATGACTGATAATATAGCCGACAATACAACTGGTAATACGACCAGCAATGACCACCACTCCCATCAAGCGCTAGACCCAAAAGCCTTGCCAAATTTTGACGATATGCCTAATGTTGCGCTGATGGATACCAGTCATGTGGACAAAGATCAGCCTCCATTCATCTTAGTCGATGGCTCTTACTATCTGTTTCGCACCTATCACGCTCTTCCAAAAACTATGCAAAACTCGCAAGGTCTAATAACCAATGCGATCCGTGGTACCTTGAATGCGCTGCTAAAATTGATGCGTCGTTATCATCCCACTCATATGGCGGTCTGCTTTGACACCAAGTCACCGACCTTTCGCCATCATATGTCACCTGACTATAAAGCCGCCCGTCCGCCTATAGACGTAGAGCTGGTAGAGCAAATTCCTTATATCCATCGTTTGGTCAGCGCGCTAGGTATTCCGCTGCTACGTATCGAAGGCGCAGAAGCGGACGATATCATCGGTACGCTTGCCCATCGCGCGGTCGAGCAAGGTCATCATGTGGTCATCTCAACGGGCGATAAAGACATGATGCAGCTGGTCAATGACTGTGTGATATTAGAAGACAGCTTTACGGGTAAAATTACAGATACACCAGCGGTGATCGACAAGTTCGGTATCAACCCAAATCAAATGATTGATTTTTTGACACTGATGGGTGACAGCTCTGACGGTATCAAAGGCGTGCCGGGTATCGGTAAAAAGACCGCGAAAGATTTGCTGGTTGAGTATGGTGACATCGATAACATGCTCAAGCATATTGGCTTTATCAAAGGTCGCGGCGCCAAAGGGTTGATCGAACACGCCGATGATATTCCTTTTAATAGACAGCTCGCTACCATTGTCACCAATCTACAAATCGGTCAGGACTGGAACGATCTCAAAATCAATACCGATCCTCGCGCGTATATAGATGAGCTGCGCGACCTATACGATGAGCTTGAGTTTAGAAATGAGCTGGCATCGCTCGATCACCCAAATCATCCAGCTAATGGCTCACAAAGCGTTGCTGATAGCCAAGCAAACGCTGAATCGCAAGCACAAGTTGCCAAATCGCTGCAAGCAAACAGTGGCGATGACATCAAGGTCAACCATCAGGATAAAGCGTGGCATACTGTGCTCGACGAACCTGCGTTTGATAGCTTGGTCGAATTACTAGAGGCAGCGCCGCACTTTGTCATTGATACCGAAACCACCAGCGTCCATTGGCGTGACGCACAAATCGTCGGGCTGTCCTTTGCCCTGCAAGCGCACGAGGCCTATTATGTGCCACTCACCCACAGCTTAGAAGGCGATGAGCTGACCACAAAACAGCTTGATTGTGATACGGTATTGGCACGTTTAAAGCCTGTACTAGAAAACCCAAACATCGGTAAAATCGGACAGCATCTAAAATACGATGCGCATATCCTCGCACACTATGACATCGACTTAGTCGGTGCGATACATGAGCAGCCAAACAACTGGGCGATGGATACCATGCTGGCAAGCTATGTCATTAACGCAGCAGCCACTCGACACGGTATGGACGATCTGGCGCGCCATTATCTACAAACACAGACTATCAGCTTTGAGGAAGTTGCAGGTAAAGGCGCGAAACAAGTCACCTTTGACCAAGTAGCTATCGATATTGCGAGCGATTACGCGTGTGAAGATGCCGATATCACCTATCAGCTGTTTGACGTATTCAGCGTTGAATTGGCGAATGATGCCAACAATGCCAAATTACTCCACGAGTTAGAGATTCCAACGGCTGAGATACTTTGTCAAATGGAAGCGCATGGTATTCTCATCAAACGCTCATTTTTGAACGAGCTGTCAAAGCGCTTTGACGAAGAAATCATCGCGCTCGAGCAGCGTGCCTACGAGGTGGCGGGTGAAGAGTTCAACTTAGGCTCACCGAAGCAGCTCGGCGAGATGTTGTTTGATAAGCTCGGCGTCCCAGGCGGTAAGAAAACCAAGTCTGGTCAATACTCTACTGGTGAAGCGGTCCTATCGAAAGTCGATCACCCGCTAGTCGATATTACCTTAGAGTATCGCGGGTTATCCAAGCTCAAGAGCACTTATACCGATGCGCTCGATAACGTCGCAGATAGCGAGACGGATCGCGTCCATACCAGCTATCATCAGGCTCTGACCAGCACCGGTCGTCTATCATCAACCGATCCTAACTTACAGAATATTCCAATTCGTACGGCGACTGGTCGTCTCATTCGCCAAGCCTTTATCGCACCAGAAGGTCGTGTGATCCTAGCGGCGGATTATTCACAGATTGAATTGCGTCTGATGGCGCACTTCTCAGGCGACAGCAACCTGACTCATGCCTTTAACGAAGATCTAGATATTCATGCTGCCACTGCTGCCGAAGTGCTCGGCAAAGAGGTCGCGGACGTTACGCCAACGGAGCGCCGAAATGCCAAGGCTATTAACTTTGGTCTGCTATATGGCATGAGTGCTTTTGGACTTGCCAAGCAGCTACAAATGAGTCGCGGCGAGGCGCAAGATTATATCGATATGTATTTTGAGCGCTATCCGGGTGTCAAGAACTATATGATCAACACGCGTGCCAGCGCGTACGAGCACGGCTATGTCGAGACGATATTGGGCCGTAAACTTTATACGCCCGATATTAATCACAGCAACCGTATGGTCAAGCAGGGTGCAGAGCGCGCTGCTATCAACGCGCCGCTACAAGGCTCAGCGGCTGATTTGATCAAACTTGCCATGATCGCCGTCGACAAAGTATTGCCAAAAGATCAGGCCAAAATGCTGCTGCAAGTTCATGATGAATTGGTGTTTGAATTGGATGCCGATAAAGTAGACGCGGTTAGCCAATTGATTACCGATGCCATGCAAGATGTATTGAGGACGACAGCGGTAGAGAAAGGCTGGAATGTTGACTTTGCTGTACCGTTATTAGTGGAGACTGATAGTGGTCAAAACTGGGATGAGGCGCATTGATTATTGATTTGGGCAAACTAGATCGCTAGCGAACTTAAGGATAAGACGAGCTTTGAAAGCCACTTTATCATCTATATAAACAACCGCTTATGACTACTTGGTTATATTCTACGACGCCATTACCGCAATATTGGGGTATAATGGTGTCATAGTAAATTATGCATATTTCGCTAGAGATTTTCCGGTTTAGAGTGAGCCTACGGGCTCACTTTTTTGTTTTTGACACATTTTTTTGACACGCAGGAGCCAGTTATTTTGAATTCAGACGGCCTCATTGAAATCCCCGGTATGATCCTGTTGTTTGCCTGTTTGCTACGTTGCGCACAATATCTTGTACAAAGTCATATCAAACACATTCAGGCTTTTTGGTTGGCAGCGCTACTGGTATTTGTCGCTGTCATTCGTCGCGAGCTGAACTATCTACCAGATTTGTTGGTTCCGAGCGACTTCTCGTTTTTGAATCAGTCTTATGACTGGTGGGAAGACAGTGTGCTGACCGTTATTTATCTTGTGGCGCTTGGTCTATTGGCTTATTCGAGGCATTATCTGTGGGCAGTACTAAAGAACGTACCTGTCTCGCTCTACCTCACCGTCACAGTGCTGGCAATCATTCAATATATGGGAGAGAACGCCATTGTATTTCCGCATACATTTGGAGAGATTGTCGAAGAGTTGTCTGAAACGGCTATTTACGGAATTGCCTTGGTCTATTTATGGCGATTCAAACTGGCTGACTATGAATCGTATCTGACGCAAAAATTAAATTATAAATTCAAGCATACCAATCATTAAAACGATCATCACGATAGGTGAAATTCAGTGATTTAATGACATAAACTTTATAAGTAATTCTAGAAAAACAGACGGCTGCTCAATATGAGTAGCCGTCCGATTTTGCATTTCGTCCATCGCCTTACATATTTTGAACATCCTGTCACACCTTACTACTAGTGAAAATTCTAATAACCGTACAGACTGTTCAGTAGAATAAAACTGTCAAAATAAATAGTACTTTTGCAAGCACATATGATAATTTTACTGCCAATAATTACAATAAGGAATGACTTATGGAAAACTCAAAAAACCCACTACCAGAAGAGATGGATCATATCGATGGCAATAGCCGCAATGACGGTGTCGTTGTTCAAACCGATGAAGACAATCAGTTGGTCGATCTAGACAATCCGATGTTACATACTATCGATAATGATGATGTCATCGATAATAGTGCAGGGTTTGATAACTCAGAAGTTGGTAGCGCGGCTACACAAGGGCTAACGCCTATGCATCGTCAAAATATCGATGAGGCACGTGTCGATGAGGTCTTGGTACAGGACAATCTTGATGATAATGATTATCCGGATGCGATGGATATCGCCGATAGAGACGCCGCAGAGCGTAGCAATGATGATGATTTTTAGAATTTAGTACAGCTTTTAGCGAAGCTGCTAATGGAACTTACGAATTAAAAAAGCACACCTAACGATAGTAGGTGTGCTTTTTTATAACTTGTAATTTAATTGATAAGTATATAGATGCCAACCATGCTATGCCCAACCATCAAGCGTGCCCGCCCACCCTTTTACAAGAGGCAAGCTCAATGCTTCAAGCAGCTCAATATGGGTCTCATCAAGGTTAAGTGCAGGAATGTAGTGATACTCTTGCCCGCCTGCTTCCAGAAAATTATCACGGTTTTCAATGGCCAACTCTTCTAGCGTCTCAAGACAATCCGCCGAAAATGCAGGACTAACCACTTGTACTGAGCGTACGCCAGACTTGCCCCAGTCTTCTAATACCACATCAGTATACGGCTTTACCCACTCTTGCTTACCAAAACGTGACTGGAAACTGATAATCCATTCGTCCTCTTTTAGACCAAGTGCGTGCGCTACTTGCGCCGCTGTGCATTTACAACGCTTAGGATACGGATCGCCTTTATCCGCGTAGGGCTGCGGGATACCGTGGAAGCTAAACATCAACTTTTCAGGCTTGCCATGCTTGTCTTGGAAGCGGCGAATCGAGTTGGCCAATGCTTGAATGTATAGCGGATGAGCAAAGTAATCTTTGACAATCGTATAGTTTGGCAGATTACGCTGCTTGAGTGTCCACTTCGTCAGCGCATCGTATACCGCGCCACCAGAAGAGGCCGAGTACTGCGGAAACAATGGCAGAATGACAAAGTGATCCACCCCTTCTTCGCGTAGTGCATCCATGACATCAGGCAGTCCAGGATTGCCATAGCTCATCGCAGGATGCACAGAGACACGAAATGGCGCCACGCTGTTTGCCAGACGCGGTTCCAATAGCTCAACTTGGCTATTGAGTATCTTACGAATCGGTGAGTCTCCCTCCCAAATGCTGGCATAAGCTTTTGCCACGCGCTTAGGACGACTGGGCAATACAAACAGATTCAAGATGATTGCCCATAAAAACTTGGGAATCTCAATCACTCGCGGGTCTGACAAGAACTGTTTAAGATAGCGACGTACGGCAGGTGCCGTTGGCTCATCTGGTGTACCGAGGTTGACTAACAGGACAGCAATACGTGGAGGCAATTCAGGTTTCATAGCAGCACTATTTATCAGCAGTAAGTTATTGGAGATAATGTCACAACTATCACAATGAGAGAACGCAGGATTGTGTAGACACTATGGAATATAGACATCTTTAGTGTAGCATTTTATCCATGAATAACGCATGGCAAAAGCACCCTTATACAATTTGATACGCAGTTGTCCTTATTCTTCCCTTATTCATTGTATTCGGCACTTATTCATTATTTACCTATAACCTATTTGCTATAGGGATGACACTCGAAAGGTTTGTTCAAAGGTTGTACTCCTACGCGCATCGCCATACAATAGGCAAGCCCTGTTTATAAAAATTGGGTAGGCAAAATAGTCTGCCAACCGCTTGCCATTTTGTTTTTATTTTATTGATGATTGTCGTCCTGTGAGGTAGCTTTGAACGCACGCTCTGATAACACTAATGACCAGCAACCCAACTCTCATGCTAGCAGCCTAGCCAATTCTGCTGCTGGATCAGTTGGTATTGTTACGCCACAGAACTACCATTTTTCTGAACCATTGACCCTAGAGTGCAACCGGACTCTACCCTCTTTTGACTTAATGGTAGAGACTTATGGGACACTCAATAGCGACCACTCAAATGCTATTTTGATTTGTCATGCACTATCAGGCAACCATCACGCCGCAGGTTTTCATTGCAGCGATGACAAAAAAGCGGGCTGGTGGGACAATATGATTGGTCCCAACAAAGCTATCGATACCAATCGATTCTATGTGGTATGCGTCAATAATATCGGCAGCTGTTTTGGTTCGACAGGTCCTACTACTATCAATCCAGATAGCGTTAACTCAGATACTAGCAATACAAAAAGCAGCGATGAGCCACAAGTTTATGGCCCTGACTTTCCGCTCATCACCATTAAAGACTGGGTAAAAACCCAAGCCATGTTATCAGATCGCCTAGGTATCGACGTTTGGCACGCCATCGTTGGTGGTTCAATGGGCGGTATGCAAGCGCTACAATGGTCTGTTGATTATCCAGACAGACTCAAACGCTGTGTGGTTATCGCCAGTACGCCAAAGCTATCTGCTCAAAATATCGCCTTCAACGAAGTCGCACGTCAGTCTATATTGTCCGATCCTGACTTTAAGGATGGGCGTTATATTCAGGCAGGTACATACCCTCGCCGCGGTCTCATACTGGCACGCATGGTCGGTCATATCACTTATCTGACTGATGACGCGATGAAAGCCAAATTTGGCCGTGACTTAAAATCTGGCAAATTTATGTATGGCTACGATGTTGAGTTTCAGGTTGAAAGCTACCTACGCTATCAAGGCGAACGCTTTAGCGAAAACTTCGATGCCAATACCTATCTGCTCATGACCAAAGCCTTAGATTACTTTGATCCGACACGTGGCTACCCATCAGCCGTAGCAAAAGATAGTACAGAGTCTGCTGTACCGCTAGAGGACTCAATCGCAGCGGCTGTTGAGACCGATAAGAAAAATACGCAAAATGAGTTAGAAGGTGCGGTAACCTCTATTGAAGAGATTGAATCTGATCGTCAGCAAGAGCTTTCTGCGCTCAAAGCTGCTCTCGCTCATACACAGTGTCAATATCTAGTCGTATCATTTACCACCGATTGGCGCTTTGCACCTGAGCGCTCACAAGAGATTGTGGACGCGCTAATGGCAACGGGCAAACCCGTTAGTTATATCAATATTGATGCCCCGCATGGTCATGACTCTTTCTTATTTGATATCCCACGCTACATGGGTGCGGTCGAAGGATTTTTGACGGCGCCTTTTATTACCCCTAGCCGCCAAGTCACAGGAGAGCGCTCATGAGAATGGATCACCAATTGGCAGAGCGCTGGATTGCGCCGCAAGCACACGTACTTGATCTGGGCTGTGGTAACGGCGAACTACTCGCGCATTTGCAACACAAGCTGGGCGTAACAGGCTACGGGCTTGAGATTGATGAAGACAAAATCAATGAGGCCATTGGTAATGGCTTATCGATTATTGAGCAAGACCTAAACGATGGATTGGCACGTTTTGCTGATGACAGTTTTGATACGGTGGTCATGGCGCGTGCCCTGCAAGCGGTAAAGTCCCCTGATGTGCTATTGCTGGATATGTTGAGAGTTGCTCGTGAAGCGGTCATTACCTTTCCTAACTTTGCCCATTGGCAAAACCGTATCCATTTAGGGCTTAAAGGCATGATGCCTGTTTCAGAAGCCTTACCTTACGAGTGGTACAACACCCCAAACATTCATCTGTGTACATTCAAGGACTTTGAGCAGCTATGCGCGCAGCATGATATTCATATCATCAATCGTTTTGCTGTTAGTGATTCTGAGAAAGGACATACGCCATTGATGAAAGCGCTCATACGCCAAGCGCCTAATTTGTTAGCAGATGTTGCTATCTACCGAGTAACGAAGAAAAAACCGAAGTAATGTCAGTTGTTTGATTTATACTGACGCAAATAACAACGTGCTCATCAGTAGATATTCGCGCCCGTCAAACCGTTAATTGGTTATTATCTTATAGTAACTCTATGATTTTAATAGGGACAATCAGGTATAGATGGCTATGAAATCTTGTAATTAGTATTTGAGTTTCGTAAGTTTGGGTGTTAAGCTAGCAAAATGTTGTCAGCCACCCTACTATTACGACCGTCTGTCTAATTATTGGGGTTCAAGCGACGATACAAAAATGATAAAACCCATTGCTAATGATTAGGTAAGTTCATATCGCAAGATGTCACCTAGTTGTTATCGCCGTCTAAAACACTTTGGCGGTACAATTTTTTTGCTTATTAACTACCTAATTTTGGAGCTGCTATGAAATTATTAAAAGCTGCGTTGTTTACTGCATTATTCTCTTGTGCTGGTTTAGCCAATGCTGAGTTAATATCAAATGTACCGCTTGATACCTCACGTTTTGAGCTTATGCCTATTAGCGAGTTGTCTAGTCGTGCTTCTCAAGGCAACGATCACGCTCAATTCTATCTAGCCAAGCGTTTGCAAAAAGGTGAAGGTATTGCCCAAAATACCCAACAAGCAATCCAGTGGTACACCAAAGCGGCTCAACAAGGCGTTGCTCCTGCTCAGCTAAACCTTGCTATTATGTACTTACGCGGTGAAGGCGTACAGCCTAACCTGCAACAAGCACGTCTGTGGTTGGAGAAAGCCGCCATGCGTGGTGATAACCGTGCCAGCTATACACTTGCCCTATTAGATGAAAAGCAAAAGAATCTGGTCGATGCTTATAAATGGTATGATTTGGCTGCCCGTGATGGCATGCTAGATGAAAAAGTCCGTAATAAAGCACGCGGTAAAATCGGTCAGTTGGCATTAAACTTATCAAGTGATGACATTGCCAGCGCACGTACCAAAGCAGACACTTGGTTCCAGAGTAAATAAACGCTAGTTTTTCGTGACGCATTGAATATAAAAAAGCTCAGTATTTTACTGGGCTTTTTTGTTTTTTATCTTATGAAGAAACTGTCAATTTGTAGAGAAACTGCCGATCCTTTTTAACGGTTTCGGCTCAAACACGATAAGCTATTCAAAACCTTATTAAAATTTGCTACACTACCGCGCATTAGTAATCCCACAATTGAGCTAATGTTATATATATCTACTTTTTTATTACCATTGCACTAGGTTTGCGACCTAGCTAGCAGGAGAGAGACATGAGCACTAACCAAGATAGTAATACCAAAGAAAACGCGATAACGGATAACCAGTCAGCACCTGTCTACGATAGTATTACCAATAATATCGTCGTTGCTGCATTATATAAGTTCACACGCTTTGCCGATTTTGAGCACTATCGTGAGCCTATCCTAAATACTATGCTGGGTAACGATGTAAAAGGTACGTTGTTGTTGGCAAGTGAAGGCATCAACGGGACGATTTCTGGTACGCGCCAAGGTATCGACACTGTACTTGACTATCTACGCAGTATTGAAGCCATTGGTACGTTTACTTTTAAAGAGTCTTATACTGATGCACAGCCGTTTTATCGTACCAAGGTAAAGCTAAAAAAAGAAATCGTTACCATGGGCGTAGAAAACATCGACCCCTTGGAGTCTGTTGGTCGCTATGTAAAACCAAGCGAATGGAATGCACTAATCTCAGATCCTGAGGTCACCTTGATCGACACGCGTAACGATTACGAGGTGCAAATCGGCACTTTCCAAAATGCGGTCAATCCAAATACGGAAACCTTCCGTGAGTTTCCAGAGTACGTCTCAAAAGAGCTGGACCCCACCAAGCACAAAAAAGTCGCTATGTTCTGTACGGGCGGTATTCGCTGTGAGAAATCTACTGCCTATTTGCGCGAGCAAGGGTTTGAAGAGGTCTATCATCTAGAAGGTGGTATCTTAAAATATCTAGAAGAAGTTCCTGCCAGCGACTCTATGTGGCAAGGTGATTGCTTCGTCTTTGACAACCGTGTATCGGTCAATCACAATTTAGAAAAAGGCAGCTATGAGCAATGTTTTGCTTGCCGTATGCCCATCACTGCCGATGATATGCAGAGTCCAGCCTATATCAAAGGTGAGTCATGCCCACACTGTATCGACAAAGCAACTGATGAGCAAAAAGCTCGCTTCCGTGAGCGTGAGCACCAAATGCAGTTGGCAAAACAACGCGGCGAAGCTCATATCGGTAGTGACGTAATAGACGTCATCGAAAAGCGTAAAGTCGCTAAGACTGAAGCGCGTCTACAAGCAGAAGCTGCCAATAAAGCAAAAGCCAACTAGTTTAGATTTGGCAAAATAAAAAGAAAGGCTCTATTAAATAGAGCCTCTCTTTTTTTAACTTCAAACGAGGTTAACGCTGTCACTTTTTTCTAATGAATTGACTATATTAGAATAAAATGCGTACGCGGATAGTCTCTTCCACATCTTTTAACTGATCTAGTGCAGCTGTTGAGTCATTGTAATCGACATCCATGACTAGATAACCAACATCACCTTCCGTCATTAGGCTCTGTGCTAGGATGTTAATCCCTGCTTCAGCAAACAAACGGTTAATCTGCGATAGTACACCTGGTACGTTTTTGTGGATATGTAGCAGACGATGCGAGTTTTCTTTGAACGGAATAGACACTTCTGGGAAGTTTACCGCAGTCGCTGTATCACCTTGGTCAGAGTATCTAACGAACTTATCTGCGACTTCAAGACCGATATTGGCCTGAGCTTCTTGCGTTGACCCACCGATATGCGGCGTCAAAATCACATTATCGAACTTACGTAGTGGTGACTCAAACTCTTCGTCCGCTGATTTTGGCTCTTTTGGGAACACATCGATAGCCGCTCCCAATACTTTACCAGACTCAAGCACAGCCGCCAGATCATCAATCTCGACACAGGTACCACGTGCCGCGTTGATAAAGTAACTGCCGTCTTTCATTTGAGCGAATTGCTCCGCTTTCATCATATAGCGAGTGCTTGGCACATCAGGTACATGCAAGGTCACGATATCAGCCGTTGATAGTAGCTCTTCTAGGCTGCCTACTTGTACCGCATTACCTAACGGCAATTTGGTCACGACGTCATGATAGATAACTTTCATGCCGAAGCTCTCTGCCAGCACAGACAACTGCGAGCCGATAGAGCCGTAGCCGACAATACCAATAGTCTTACCACGCACTTCGTGTGAGTTGGTCGCAGACTTGCCCCAGCCGCCGCGATGTACAGTGGCATTCTTTTCAGGGATACCGCGGTATAGCATGATGGCTTCGGCCAGTACCAGCTCAGCCACCGAACGGGTGTTCGAGAATGGCGCGTTAAAGACAGGAATACCTAAGTCACGAGCTGCCTCTAGGTCTACTTGGTTGGTACCAATACAAAAGCACCCAATGCCGATAAGCTTGTGCGCATGCTCAAGTACTTCGCGCGTCAGCTGAGTACGCGAACGAATACCGATAAAATGAGCGTCTTTGATTTTCTCAATCAGCTCATCTTTGTCTAGTGCGTGACTGATATTCTCGATGTTGTGATAACCAGCGCCTTCTAGTACTTTTAGGGCATTGTCATGTAGACCTTCAAGCAATAAAAACCGGATTTTGTCTTTTTGTAGTGATAACGCCATATGAGAACTGTCCTATAATTGTTTTATAAGATTATCTGTTGGATAATCTATGATGGATGAAACGAAAACAGTCCCGATATCTTACACAAAATTTGAGGTCGATGTTAGCAGATTAGATGAATTATTGGTTATCAAGCCTGAAAAATTTTTATGCTATAGTGAATCATTCTACTTAAAACCTATCGAACTGCTTTTTTATCATTGACCGCTTCTTATTTGTAAAAACCGCCACCCACTTATTGTTATCACGAGCGGACTCATCACTGAATTTATAGTTGTTTCGCTATATAATAAGCAGTACCAACATTCCTAGCATCGTGCTTACGCTAATATTGAGAGTTGACCATGACGACCATTACCGATCAGCCCATATCCGATACCAACACCACTGCTGTGCAAACGATCTTGAGCACACTGACTGACACTCATCAATTTGACCCCAGCCAAATCAAAACCGATGCGGAGAGCTTAGAGCATTGGGGCAAAGACTGGACCAAGCACTTCGCCCCTGCTGCCGCTGCCATCGTCTTTCCAAAAAGCACTGAGCAAGTACAAGCCATTGTACTACTGGCTAATGAGCACAACGTCGTGCTGACCCCAAGTGGCGGTCGTACTGGACTGTCTGCTGGTGCAGTAGCAGCCAACGGTGAGATTGTCGTTAGTATGGATAAAATGAACCGTATCGGGCAGTTCTATCCTGCTGATCGTATGGTCGAGATTGAAGCAGGTGTCATCACAGAGCAGCTGCAACAGTTCGCTGAATCAAAAGAGCTATACTACCCTGTCGATTTTGCTTCGGCAGGTTCTAGTCAGATGGGTGGTAATATCGGCACCAACGCAGGCGGCATCAAAGTCATTCGCTATGGCATGACTCGTCAATGGATCATGGGGCTGACCGTCGTCACGGGTAAAGGCGATATCTTGCACCTCAACCGCGGCATGGTAAAGAACGCTACTGGCTATGATTTGCGTCAATTGTTCATCGGTAGTGAAGGTACGCTTGGGCTCGTTACCCATGCACAGATTAAGCTTGAGCGTCAGCCACAAGACTTAAACGTCATGGTGCTTGGCATGGACAGCTTTAATGATGTCATGAATGTACTCTCTGCCTTTCAAGCACAGATTGATTTGACCGCGTTTGAGTTCTTTGATGATGTGGCCATTGATAAGCTGATGGCACATGGTCAAGTACAAGAGCCGTTTGAATCACGTACCAAGTTTTATACCCTACTAGAGTTCGAAGCGCCTTATGAGCCTATCATGGATAAGGCCATGGCTATATTTGAGCACTGTATGGAGCAAGGCTGGGTCGTCGATGGTGTGATGAGCCAAAGCTTGGCACAAGCGACTGAACTGTGGAAACTGCGTGAATACATCTCTGAGACCATCTCAGTGTTTACGCCTTATAAGAATGATGTCTCTGTACTGATAAGTCATGTGCCTCATTTTATCGAAGAGATCGACAGTATTGTGAGCACTAACTATCCAGATTTTGAAGTCTGCTGGTTCGGTCATATCGGCGATGGCAATTTGCACCTTAATATCTTAAAACCTGAGAACATGAGCAAGGATGATTTCTTTGCAGAGTGTCAGGTAGTGAATAAACACGTGTTTGAAACCGTACAAAAATACGGCGGTTCAGTATCTGCTGAGCATGGCGTAGGTATGACAAAAAAGCCTTATCTACAATATAGTCGCAGCAAAACTGAGATCAATTACTTGCGAGATATCAAAAAAGTATTTGATCCAAATAACATTATGAACCGTGGTAAGATTTTTGATATGTAAGCATTGGAGTGCACAAATATACTCCAATGCTTTGTCACAAAAAAGACGCTAAACCATCAGGCTTAGCGTCTTTTTTATGGCTAATATCTATCGTTTATAAATATAACAGTATCAGCGCGACGACCAGTAACACACTTAAAAACCCTTGAATGATCAAAAATGCCTGATGCGGTGCTGCAATATGGCGAAACATGTTACCCAATGCATTGTAAGTAATGCCTGCCGCTTTGATATGCGGTGGACTATCAAAGGTTTTGATTGTTTGCAAAAACCGCTCTGTACGATCAGATGACCAACCGTGCGGTGCAAATGGCAAAAACGGTGACAGCTGTGCTGCTTGTTCTTTGGTAGCAGGCGACCATAGCCAGCGCTCCAAAAACAGTAAACGCATACGCCAATCAGTAAAGCTACGATGATTGATCACTTCCAGTAACAATACTTCGATGTTTTTGTGACGACTGTCCGCAAATATACGCTCTTTGAGCACAAATACGTGTCTTTTCTCGCCTTCGATACACTGTAAAAAATGACCATTGCCATAGCATAAAGTACCGGTAATACTGTGCTGCTCGTTGTAATTACGAGCATGTCCTTCTACTTCATCAAAAATAGAAGTATTCAGGCGTGAGCTGATGGTCAATGTACTCACATAGACCAGCTGGACCAGTGCTGATTCTTCTATATCTTCCCATCTCTTGATTCTATTGCTACGATTTGAGGGCATAATAAAACAATCCTAAAAGCCGATAAATACGGCTGCGATAAATACGGCTAAATGAAACAAGCAAAACGATACTATGCCTGAAGTAAATAAAGATACTAACTCACACAAACGTAGCAAATAGTTACTACGTAGGACTATTATTACCTCTGCAGATTGCTATCATAGCAAGCAAAATGAAAGGTACTGATAGATATTACTTAGATTATGTATTTATATAATAAATAGCAAAACAATAACCGTTATGAAAGCACTGTATGATTATGTTTTTTCGCTATTGATGATGCGATAAAGATCACACAGTACAGCATGCAATAGTTACTGCCGTTTACTGCTCTATAGTAGCCAAAATAAACCTCAAACATACTGAACTATACTGTGTAAGATGTGACTATAACCCATTGTAAATACGGCAATAAATCATTGTAACGGCTCTGTCTGGTTATTGACATATTTTTATTGGTTTTTTTATAAAAAATTGACAGAATATAGTTTTTGATACCTTTATCTTAGACGTACTCAAATTTAGTAGAGACTTAATACAGGAATATTATGAGCAAAATTGAAAAGCTAGACGACTTTCATCTTACAATCGCTGAGATTAAGAAAAAAGACTACCCGCAACTCAAAGCATTGATGGATCGTGTCTATGTAAACTTAGGCGGTGCATGGTCAAAGACAACCATTCATACTTTGATTGATGCTTTTCCTGAAGGTCAGATTGCCTTGTTTGACCATGACCAATTAATCGGTATCGTGCTCTCGATGCGTGTAGATTATGCAAAATTCTCTAACCCGCACACCTATGATGATTTGATTGGGCAAAAAGAAATCATTAGAGACAACCCTGAAGGTGATGCAATTTACGGTTTGGACGCGCTGATTGATCCTGATTATCGTGGCTATCGCCTAGGTCGTCGTCTTTATGATGCTCGTAAAGAGCTGTGTCGTCAGTTGAATTTTCGCTCTATCCTTGCTGGCGGTCGTATTCCTAATTACCACAATCATAAAGACCTGACCCCAGGCGAGTACATTGATGCAGTCGAAAGCCGCGAAATTCATGATTCAGCGCTGTCTTTTCAGTTATCAAATGGCTTTATTGTCAAACGTATCTTGACCGCTTATCTACCAGACGATAAGCAATCAAAAGGCTTTGCTACCTTGCTCGAGTGGGCCAACATCTATTATGAGCCTAAAGACTACAAGCCAAACACACGCAAGTCTGAAGTGCGCATCGGTGGTATTCAGTGGCAGATGCGTGAAGTTGAATCTCCTGAAGAGCTACTACAACAGGTTGAATTCTTTGTCGATATCATGGCTGATTACAACTCAGACTTCGCGTGCTTGCCTGAGTTCTTTAATGCACCATTGATGGGACTATGTGAAGAAACAGATCAGAATATTGCCATTCGCTTTTTGGCGGGTTATACCGAGTGGTTCAAAAACGAGATTTCGCACTTAGCGGTCAGTTATAACGTCAATGTGATTACAGGCTCTATGCCGTATTTGGATGAAGACGATACGCTATACAACGTCAGCTACTTGTGTCGCCGCGATGGTACGGTTGAAGAACAACGCAAAATCCACATTACCCCGCATGAACGCAGTGCTTGGGTTATCGAAGGTGGTGATGAAGTCAAAGTGTTTGACACAGATGCTGGGCGCATCGGTATCTTGGTTTGCTACGATGTTGAGTTCCCTGAGCTTGCCCGTCTGATGGCACTTGACGATATGGATATTTTATTCGTACCTTTCTGGACAGACACCAAAAACGGCTATCTGCGTGTACGTCATTGTGCCCAAGCGCGTGCGATCGAGAACGAATGCTATGTCATGATTTGCGGCTCGGTAGGCAACTTGCCACAAGTAGAGAGCTTGGATATTCAGTACGCTCAGTCGTCGATTTTTTCACCGTCAGATTTTGCGTTCCCACATGATGCGATTATGGCAGAAACCACTGCCAACACGGAGATGGTATTCTTCTCTGATGTAAACTTAGACAAACTTACTCATGTCCGCCATGAAGGTTCAGTACATAACTTGATTGATCGCCGTGATGACTTGTTTAGCTTGAAATGGAAGCGAAAATCCAAAGTTCCAGCGAGCAAATTAACTGATGAGCAGCGCCGTGAAAACTCAGGTAGCGTACTCATCGGTGATCCGCTACAAAACCGCGCGCAAAAGCCGTAATAGGTTGACGTAGCGCACTTATAGTAGACTTTATAAATAATACGGCTGATTTTCAGCCGTTTATTTTTATCTACTATCTACTCACTCATTTATTAAATAGACTTGTTTAAACCAAAAAGCTGACGTAATGACAATTGATACTATGCATCAAGAAGTTAAGCATCAAGAAGTAAACCCTGCCAAGACAACAAAGCAAAAGATATTATCTATCCTAAAAACGGTCGTGATATATGGCTTGATGTTCGCAGTCATCTATACAGCGGTCAACTGGTGGCGACAACCAGTCATGCCAGCCAGTCCGCAATTGCAACTGACTGATTATCAGGGAGAGACTATTGATCTGGCTGAGTTGAGTTACGAACAGCCGACACTAGTATACTTCTGGGGTACATGGTGTTCAGTCTGTAGCTTTACTTCACCTACCATCAATAAGCTAGCGGCAGATAATTATCCTGTTGTCACTATCGCTGTCCAGTCAGGCTCTGATCTGGACTTACATAGCTACCTTGATGAAAACGATTTTAGTTTTAGGACGATAAATGATCAAGAGGGCGATATCTTTGACGATTGGCAAGGGCAAGTTACCCCATCATATGTGGTGTTAGAAAATGGCAAAATGACGCAAGGACTGACTGGCATACAGCCATTATGGTCGTTGAAGCTACGCTTATGGCTCGCCTCTGTTTTTTAGCGACTGAACCTGACTTTTTTAAAAATCATTTCAAAAAGAGGTCATCGTTATACTCTTATCAACGACATATAACCTAGATAAACGGTTGATATTGGTCAAAATGAGGATGAGATTGCTCAGCTCTTTTTACCCTACCCTTTTTGTCATATAATAGCTGCCGATCTAAATATTTTTTCCTATTATTTATACAAGCATATTTTATGTTGCAATCGTCTCATTACCATTTATTATTGACATAACTATTTATGGGCTAATAAGCGATAATGGCTATTTACTGGTATGACGGTTGATAAACCGACTATCATGAGCAATATACCTACTATTCGTAATTAAGCATTATCAATACCGCGTGACCCTCAGTATTATATTGAACCACACTGAATTGAACCACACTGAAAATCGAGCCTTGTAGCCGGTTTTGAACCGACACACAAACCTACCTTTTAAAAAGATATCTTCTATGACTGATAAAAGCACTGATACCCCAAGCCAAGATTACAAAGATACGCTAAACCTTGCGGACACGCCATTTGCGATGCGTGCGAACCTTGCCAAACGCGAGCCAGATTGGTTGGCTGCTTGGGAAGCAGATGACGTGTACGGTAAAATTCGTCAGGCACGTACTGGTGCGACTAAGTATATTTTGCACGATGGCCCTCCGTATGCCAACGGTCAGATTCACTTGGGTCATGCAGTTAATAAAGTGTTAAAGGACATTATCGTCAAATCAAAAACGCTATCAGGATTTGACGCGCCTTATGTCCCTGGTTGGGACTGTCATGGTCTGCCGATCGAACAAAAGGTCGAAGCCAAAGTTGGTAAAGTGGGTAAAAAAGTCTCAGCAACTGAGTTTCGCGGTCTATGCCGCGAATATGCCAGTACGCAGATTGAACTGCAAAAGGCAGACTTCAAGCGTTTAGGGGTATTTGGTGATTGGGACAACCCTTATCTAACCATGAACTTCGCGCAAGAAGCCAATATCGTACGCGCGCTTGCCAAAATCTATGACAATGGTCATGTGACTCGCGGTATGAAGCCAGTCAACTGGTGCTTGGACTGTAGCTCAGCTCTCGCAGAAGCTGAAGTAGAATACCAAGACAAGGTCTCTGACGCGATCTATGTCAGTTTTGATGTACTTGATACGGACAAAATAGCCGCATTGGCAGATATTGCAGATAACATCGCTGCGGTTATTTGGACGACCACGCCGTGGACACTACCTGCTAACCAAGCAATCTCAGTCCATCCTGAGCATAACTATAGTGTCGTTGCGACTTCAAAGGGCAACTTGCTACTGGCTGCTGATCTGGTTGAAACTGCATTGAGTGAGCTCAAACTAGACAACAACGGTATCTTAGCAACTGTTTCAGGTAGTGAGCTTGAAGGCCTACGTGCTCAGCATCCACTGATTGAAGACCGTCAAGTGCCACTCATCTTGGGCGATCATGTCACTACCGATAGTGGTACTGGTCTGGTACATACCGCACCTGGTCACGGTTTAGACGATTATATCGTGGGTCTAAAATATAACTTACCTGTTGAAAACCCAGTAGGCGGTACGGGCGTTTATTTAGATAGCGCGGCGGTATTTGCAGGTGAGCACATCTATAAAGCCAATCCAAAAATCATCGCTGCTTTACATGACAATGGACACTTAGTCAGCCATACCAAAATCGAGCACAGCTATCCGCATTGCTGGCGTCATAAGTCGCCAATTATTTTCCGTGCGACCCCGCAGTGGTTTATCAACATGGAAACTCAGGGTCTACGTGCTCGCGCGCTTGCTGACATCCCGTCAGTGAACTGGACACCAGCATGGGGACAGAACCGCATCGAGGCGATGATGAATGGTCGTCCTGACTGGTGTATCTCACGTCAACGTACGTGGGGCGTGCCAATTACGTTCTTTACGCACAAAGAAACAGGCGAGCTGCATCCAAACACGCTTGAACTGATGGAAACTGCCGCACAAAAAATCGCTGAGGGCGGTGTTGAGGCTTGGTTTGATGCCAGCTGTGAGGACTTCTTAGGCAATGAAGCGGCTGACTATGACAAAGCAACGGACACGTTGGACGTGTGGTTCGATTCAGGCACGACGCATTTTGCGGTACTTGACCAGCGCGATGAGCTGACCAATCCAGCTGATATGTATCTAGAAGGCTCTGACCAACATCGCGGTTGGTTCCAGACCTCTCTACTGACCTCAGAAGCCATATATGAGCGTCCACCGTTCAAGCAGGTATTGACCCATGGTTTTGTGGTCGATGAAAACGGTCGTAAGATGAGTAAGTCATTGGGCAACATCATCACCCCGCAAGAAGAGATCAATAAAACGGGCGCGGATATGCTGCGTCTGTGGATTGCGTCTAGCGATTATCGTTATGAGATGAGCGCTGGTAAAGCATCATTTAAAGGGGCAATAGATCAATATCGCCGTATCCGTAACACTCTGCGTTTCTTACTTGCCAATACCGATGACTTCGATCCAGCTACTGACAGCATTGACATCAATGAGTTGGTTAGCCTTGATAAATTCATCATTGAGCGTGCGCAAACTGTACAAGCGCAAATCATGAGTGCTTATGATGCGATGGACTTCCATCAGGTCACGCAGCACGTAACGGCGTTCTGCTCGCAAGACTTGGGTAGTTTCTATCTAGATATTATCAAGGATCGTCAGTACACCACGCAGGCAAATGGACAGCCGCGTCGCTCTGCACAGACGGCCATCTACCATATCACTCATGCACTGATTCGCTGGATCACACCAATCTTGTCATTCACGGCGCAAGAGGCATGGGAAGTGCTGAACCAACGTGAAGCGGACAAAGGCGGCTATGTATTCACTCAAGAGTGGTACGAGTTCCCAGCGTTTGAGCTGAGTGCCATCAGCAACGATGACTGGCAGCGCATTATGTTTGCCAAAGACATGGTAAACAAACATATTGAGACCGCACGTGGCGAAAAAATCATCAATGCTAACTTGTCTGCTGATGTCAGCCTATATGCTGATGGTGCGATGCATGAGAGCTTAGCCAAGCTGGGTGAAGAACTGCGCTTTGTATTGATTACCAGCAAGGCAGCTCTAAAACCGATGAGTGAAGCATCTGCCGATAGCGTCAAGCAGACAGACAATGCGGACGCAGAGAATACAGAAGAGGTTGTGGACTTGGTCGTACAAGTAAGTGCAGCTAGCGGTACTAAGTGCGTACGCTGCTGGCACATTCGTGATGACATCGGCACAGATAGCGCGCACCCTGAACTATGCGCGCGCTGCGTGACCAACGTCAGTGGCGACGGCGAGGTGCGTTACTATGCCTAACCCAACGGATTCATCTGATAGCCAGCATGACTCGCAGGTTGAGGTTGACCATTCTCCTAAGCCTGCTCATGCGACCACAGGTAGCTCGACCATGCCTAGAAGTCGTCTGACTAAAGTGCCAAAGATGGTAGCTAACGGCAGTCGCGCTTTTATGTGGTATGCGCTGGCGATAATTATCGTCATTATCGATCAATGGACCAAATGGCTGGCAGAAACCAAACTGACCTTTCACGATCCAGTGCCAGTAATCGAGCCATTTCTCAATTGGACACTCGCTTATAATTACGGTGCGGCATTTAGCTTTTTAGCGGATGCGGGCGGTTGGCAGAAGTGGTTTTTTTCAGGATTGGCATTACTCATGTCACTGGTCTTGATTGTCTATCTGATCAAAGCACCGCGCAAGGCTACCTTGCTATCATTTGGTCTGGCTTTAGTATTGGGCGGGGCAGTTGGTAACCTCATCGATCGTCTATTGCATGGTCATGTGATTGATTTTATCCATGTGCACTATGCTGATGTTTGGCATTATCCAATTTTTAATATCGCGGATATTGGTATTTCTATCGGTGTTGTACTGATTATCATCGATATGCTGTTTTTGGAAAAAAAGCGTGAAATGCCAAGGTCATAACCGTCTATAACTAGAGACGTTAGTTCAACTTATAAATAAAAAAGGTGGGTTACGTATTCGTAATCCACCTTTTTTTTTCGACCTATTTATTACTTTCATCGCAAAGGTATTGATGCTACCGACCAAAGCCCTACTGATAACGTTTTAGAAAAACTCTGTCAACGTCTCTAATCCACCACCTGCCAATAAAAACAACAACCCTGCCATATTGATGACAACGGTCAAATAATAAGTCACACGAAATTCAGGCTTTTGTGATTTGTGACGCAGATACGTCTGAGCCAATAGCGCGCCTACCCAACCACCAAGCGCGCTCAGCACGTGCAAGGTTGACTCGGGCGTACGCCAGTCGCCACTTTGCGCGGCCGCCTTATCTTTGGCATACATGCCATAAGTAATAACCCCTAGCACGACGTACCAGCCGACCACCAGCCAGCTCAGCTTATCTGTCGCTGCTAATAAGGCTAAGACACTATAAAAGGCAATGCCAAGGAACGAGCGTTTCTTCTGTCCTGCTTCAAACTCTGCTTGATGGTTACGCTTCTGATTGCGCTGACGGATCTGCTGGTTCTTTTGCGCCATTTTTTGCTGTACAAATCCAAGCTCTTGTACTTGCTTGGCCTGCCTGCGCCCTTGATCGTCTTGTCCAATACTAAAAACGACTTGCTCGCCAACATCAGGACGGCGCTGCGCTCTAAACTCACTCACATGAAAGAAAACAGACTCACCTGTCTCAGTTTCAATGAAGCCAAAACCTTTGTCATCCTGCCATTTTTTGACAGTGCCCTGTTGTTTATTCACTACCGACACCTCATATCTTTTAGAATTGCCAATTATAGTACACCATATGCGTTACATTATTGACGCTTACATCTGGCCTTAGATGGCTTATTATTTCTTACACTATAATAGTCTAGTTAAAAACACTACAGTCCAACTCATTATTTTCTATTCTTTTATTCTAGCAACCGATGGCTTTTATTATGACTCAATCTCAATTTATTAATCCAAACGAAGACACTCGTATCGCTTACGGTAGCCTTGTAAAGCTACACTTTGAAGTGTCATTAGAAAACGGAACCATCATCGACTCAACCTTTAATCGAGATGCGCCTGTGTCATTGACTATCGGTGATGAGAGCTTGTTGCCTGGTTTTGAGCAAGTACTGATGAACCTACGCGCCGGTGACACTCGTACTGCGCACCTTGAGCCAGAGCAAGCGTTTGGCGAATGGAATCCTGAAAACATCCAACACTTTAGCCGTACTCAGTTTGCACTCGTCGCTGAAAACCCAGAGATTGGTATGATGGTTGAGTTCGAAGACAAAGGCAAGAACACCCTACCCGGTACGATCAGCGCCATCGATGAGGACCAAGTCGAAGTAGACTTTAATCACCCACTGGCAGGGCAAGATGTGCTATTCAAAGTAAAAGTCTTTAAGGTCACACCGCCTGGTGTTACTGGTATCCAATTGATGTAAACATCAATAAGTACAACCCTTCTAAAAATAAATATCGATAAAAAACAGTCAAAAAGGAGACTTGCATGCAGTATCAAATATTACCGCAACTCGATGAAAAAGTATCTAAGATCTGTCTAGGTACGATGACTTGGGGACAGCAAAATAATGAAGCCGAAGCACATGAGCAAATGGACATGGCACTCTCTGAGGGTGTGAATTTTTGGGATACTGCCGAGATGTATCCGTCACCACCAGACAAAGACAAACAGGGTGATACCGAGCGATTCATGGGTACTTGGTTTGACAAGACCAAACAGCGTGACAAAGTTGTTCTTGCTAGCAAAATATCACCCATGGATTTTTTGCGTGATGGTCAAACGCGCTTTAACGCGCAGCATATCAGTAGCGCTATTGACGGCAACCTTGAGCGCCTACAAACTGATTATATCGATATTTATCAGCTGCATTGGCCTGAGCGTAAAACAAACTTTTTCGGTCAGCGCGGCTACTCAGAAGACATGGCAGCGCAGTCATTAGATGACTTAACGCCCTTTCTAGAGACCATTCAGGCTCTGAATGACGAGATCAAAAAAGGTCGCATTCGTGCTTATGGCTTATCAAACGATACCGCCTGGGGCCTCATGCGCTACTTATGGGAAGCGGATAAAAACGGCTTGATTGCACCCATTACTGTGCAAAACCCATATAGTTTGTTGAACCGGTTATATGAAGTTAATATGGCTGAAATTGCCCATCGTGAGAATGTTGGTCTACTTGCGTATTCACCGCTTGGTTTTGGTGTGTTGTCTGGTAAATACCTCGATGGTAAACGTCCAGCTGGTGCGCGCCTGACGATGTATGATCGTTTCGGACGTTATGTGAATGAGCAGGCCAAATCAGCCACTGAGCAATACGCCAAGATAGCCGCTGATGCTGGTCTAGACATGGCGCAGATGTCATTAGCCTTTGTGAACTCTCGTCACTTTGTCACCAGTAACATCATTGGAGCCACGACGACCGAACAGCTCAAATCAAACATCGATAGTGTCAATGTAGAGCTGACAGCAGATGTGTTAGAGGCTATTGAAGCGGTACATGCGCAGCAGCCTAATCCATCACCATAGCTCGTTGGAGGACATAAGTGCTGATAGCGTTTACTGCGTGATATTGTATTTAGCCTATTAGCACTGACACAAAAAAGGCGCAAATCGGAGTCATATAACTCACGGTTTGCGCCTTTTTGTTGGCTAGGCTGCTTATTGGCTAGACTGCGTTACAAGCACTATAAGCACTCGCTACTACAAACCATCAGTCCTGCACTGGTGTGTTAAGGACTCTTGAATGCAGCTCTGCTAAGCCTTCTTGCATACGTGCCTGCAATACATTGGTCAGCTCACTTTTAGTACAGCCTTTTGGATCGATCGGTGCTAATGGTAAGACATAAGCGGTGACATCTTTGCTATCGAGCACTTTTTTCATGCTCTCTTTCATGGTCAGTTTGCCATAGTATGGTAGTGCGTCACTTAAGGTGCCCTCTTTATCAATATAAGCAATGATAATCGGTCTGATAGGCACATCAGCGTCTATGGCTGATTGTAGGAGTGTCCCATGAATGCGCTTGATTTTTTTACCACTGGTTGTGGTCGCTTCAGGGAAGAATACCACCGAAAAACCTTTAGCTAAGAAATCAGCAATCTGTGATGACACTGAGCCTGCATCACCGGAACCACGCTCAATGAAAAGCGTCCCTGCGGCGTGAGCGAGCTTGCCAAATACAGGCCACTCACCAATCTCAGCTTTGGATAAAAAGAATGCTGGACTTACCGTGCCAACAACAGGGATATCCATCCATGAGACATGGTTCGATACCCATAACCCGTGAAGCTGCTCTACAGGCTCAACTTCAACTACTTTTACCCCAAACGAGCCTACCATCTTGCGACAAAACGTCTGAATATAGCGTGGTAGTTTTTCGCGTGGTGGCTGCTTAAATGCACCGATACGCTGTGCCGCACGTAAACCGCCGACCATGGTCGTGGTCATACCAGCGATTTGCTTGCCGCGGCCCAACTGTCGTCTGAGTGAAAAGCTTGATTTAGCTTGGCTCATCTGCGCCCTCATGATTAAATAACGGGTGTTTAATAGTCAAAAAACGAGCCCAGTATAGCAAAGTTCGCACGCTCAGTGATAGCTTGTTCACTCAGTGAGTGTTTACTTTTATAAAAATAGGCAATAAAGCCGCGTTATAAACATTTATCCACAGCAAACGCTGTAACATAAAACTATCGCTAATTATGCTAATGCCCTTTAATATCAAGTGATTCGACCACATATAGAAAACCATATAAACGCTACGATAAGGCTTACTAAGCTGATGATAGCGAGACATTTACTTTATTAAATAGGTGATACTCTTTGGATTATTTTGAAAGACATGAAGGTGGCGAGCGCGCCATTTTAGTACATTTAGACATCCGCCAAATTCAAGATCCTGACGATCTGGGCGAATTTGAGCTATTGGCTGATTCGGCAGGTGCCGATCGTTTGGCACTGGTTACGGGCTCACGCTCACGTCCTGATGCCAAGTACTTCGTCGGTAGCGGCAAAGCAGAAGAAATTGCAGAAATGGTACGCGAACACGATGCCGATATCGTACTGTTTAACCACAGCTTGTCGCCTTCACAGGAGCGTAATATCGAAGCGCTAGTGAAGTGTCGCGTGTTGGATCGTACGGGTTTGATTTTGGATATTTTTGCACAGCGTGCCCGTACCTACGAAGGTAAGCTGCAAGTAGAGTTGGCGCAGCTCAACCACCTATCAACCCGTCTGGTACGTGGTTGGACGCATTTGGAGCGTCAAAAAGGTGGTATTGGTCTGCGTGGACCTGGTGAGACCCAGCTTGAAACCGATCGCCGTCTACTACAGACTCGTGTCAATCAACTCAAAAGCAAACTAGAAAAAGTTCGTCAAACCCGTGCTCAAGGTCGTGCCCGTCGACAAAAATCTGATGTACCGACTATCTCACTTGTCGGCTATACCAATGCGGGTAAATCGACGTTGTTCAACCGCCTGGTCGATGAAAATATCTACGCTGCTGATAAGCTATTTGCCACACTAGATCCAACACTGCGCCGTTTGGACTGGCAAGGTGTTGGGCGCGTGGTGCTGGTCGATACCGTTGGTTTCGTCCGTCATCTACCGCATGAGCTGGTTGAGTCTTTCCATGCAACGTTAGAGGAGACGCTAGAGGCGGACTTATTGCTGCACGTCATTGACTCCTCAAGTGAAGACATGCATGAGCAAATTCAAGCAGTCAAGGAAGTATTGGCAGAGATCGACAACGATGTGCCTGTGCTCAATGTCTATAACAAGATCGATCTGACTGATGAGCCTGCACATATCGGCTATGCGAGTGAAGGACAGCCAAACCGCGTCTATGTCTCTTCTAGAGAGAACCTCGGTATGGAAGGACTAACACTTGCGGTACAGCAATTGCTTACTGGTAAGCTGACTACGTTTGATTTGACCTTGCCCTACGATGCTGGACAGTTCAAAAATACCTTGTATGAGCTGGGCGTTATCTTAGAAGAAAGCTATGACGATACTGGGCGTGAGTGTCTCACTATTCGCCTACCAAGTGATCGTTTGCGACAACTACTTGGTCAAGCCAACCTAAAACCAATAGATGTGTTACCACTTGCCCAAGCCACACTATTGATGCCGGTGCTCGAGGAATTCGAGAAGGTAGACGATATTGAAGAGCCGACGATGACAGAAGCCGAAGAAAAGGCGTTTGACGAGTTTGATGCGCTGAGCTCTGAGGCGATAGATTCAGAAAAATAACCCCTTATCCCGATAAGGCTACTGATTATTGGGTGATGCCAGATAGTACTTAGTATATAGTTCAATCATAAATGGACGGTATCAATCGATATCGTCCATTTTTTTGGATATACATTGCTGTTGCTTGTACGCTTTATTAGTTGGCTCACTCTCTATATAATCGCCTGTTATACATTCAACAAATATTGATAGATAGCATCAGCTAGCTAAAAGCCAGAATCTCAAAATTAACGGTATTCACAACATCACCCTCTCTATAGTATTCTTGATGCTATTACTCACTCGCTTTTGCATATAGTCTATCTATAGCTGACTTGGCCACACTACTTATGAAGCCTACTCAATCCTCACATATACCGCTGTGGCTTGCGTTAATCCTAACGCTAACCATGGTTATCACTGTTCGTGAAACTGCTGTCATTCTCTGCCAAATGGCTGGTATCGAAAAAGCCGCCAACATCGTGGGATTGGTCGCGATGTTTGTTATCTTGATGGTATGGCGCCTGAGCAAGGGATTACCCAACTGGATGACTAGAGCAAGTAACACCTTGCTAGTCGATAGTGGTTTCGCTTTTTTGCCCGTTTCGGCGGGTGCAGGCTTGTTGTTATTTGCGTTAGGAGATGAGCTATGGGGAGTGATGATAACGATGCTGATCAGTACACTCATACCACTGTGGGGACTTGCGATACTAGCCAACCGTTGGTTAAATCAAGATGCCAATGCTGATAGTGTGACCACTAATGAGCAAAAGGGACAGCAGTGAGCTGCGGAGAGATATTATGACTTTTGACAGCGTATTGATGGCGACCCTAGCGGCTGTACTCTTAACTTTAGTAGCACACGTGACTGCTCGTGTCTTGGCGCGTAAATTGACTTGGTTACCGATGGTCATTACCGCACTCGTTCTCGTACTGGTCTTCTTGTTTGTATTGCAATGGGACTACAACAACTACTATAGCGTAGCCAAGCCCGTATTCGATCATCTCTTGGGATATGTCACTGTACTATTGGCCGTGCCACTAGCAGCGATGAACTTTAAAGGCTTACCAGTCAAAAAACTGTCTATAATCGTTGCAATTGCTAGCGTCGTTGGCGCCCTACTGCCCATGTCGCTGGCTTATCTGTTTTCGCTCAGTCATGACACCATACTGGCATTCGCTACCCGCTCTGTGACCACGCCTATTGGCCTCAGTGTCGCAGACTTAATTAAGGCCCCATTAGCGATGGCTAACCTCATTATTATCGTCTCAGGTCTCATCGGCGGCACGGTCGCGCGCTTTTTGTTTCGCGGCGTTAATGATGATCGTGCCAAAGGGCTGGCGCTCGGACTGGCCGCTCATGCATTTGGTACCGTAGAGGCATGGCAAATCAGTCATACGGCTGGACGTTACGCTGCCTTCGGACTGGCTGTCAATGGTCTGGTTACTGCTGTCTGGGTACCTGTATTTATCAGTGCCCTTATTGCTTAACACTTAGACCTTTCTAACTGCCGGCTTTAGTAACAGGCTCTAATAACTGGTCGATAGCTATGTTGTCGTTTTTACCGTTGCTGAACACGATTTTAATCTTGGTATGTGTGGCAACTGCTGAACACGATTTTGATCTTGGTATGTGTGGCAACCTCTGTTCTAAGCACTGTTTTTAATTTTTGACACTACCTGAACTAAATACTATTTCTGAGCGTTATTTTTAAACATTGTCATCATGATTAAACTTTAGAGCGTTAGACTGCTGCATTCACTTCAGAGATAGACTGCAAGCAATTAGCAGTCGCATGATATGAGGGTTTTGCTGGCGAGTCTCTGAACCTATAGCGTACTACATACCTTACATTGTACGATGGTAAAAACTTGATTTTACAACTTATTTTGACAATCTGATACGGCAAAAAGTTATTATATGTTATAGTAAGCAACTATTATTTTTTGTATCTATTGCAAGTGGTTCTTATTAGACGTGGTATCCGCTGAGTAGCTATGTTCATGATGAGCTACAAAATCCGGCATTACTGATAACCGCTTAAACGCACAAAACAACGCGTCTACAGTCAAAACAATTTGCCATTATTCGATGAAAAGTGATAACACTATGATAAATACTGCTACTTTGATTACTCGCTGTTTGTCTCCTATTTTATTAAGTGCAATTGCTCTGTCTAGTTTTTCTGTTGCTGCCAATGCTGGCAATATGTATATCTATAAAGACAAAGGTGGGCAAGTATTACTGACCAACGTAAACCCTAGTGGAAATTTTGATAAATTTACGAAAAAAGTAAAAGTCACTTATTATAAAGATTCTAAAATGTATGATAGTGGCAGTAGCAGCAACAGTTATGGCAGCAGCGCTGCTAGCAATAGCGGCAGCCGCAATGCTTATGACAGCTACATTCGCGCCTCTGCTGAACGTCATGGCGTAGATCCAGGCTTGATGAAAGCGATGATGCATACTGAATCTGCTTTTAATCCTAATGCCCGCTCGCCAGTAGGTGCTCAAGGCCTCATGCAGTTGATGCCTGCCACAGCCCGTCGATTCAAAGTAAGTAATCCTTGGAACCCTGCCGATAATATCGAAGGCTCTGCCAAATATATCGCTTGGCTCATGCGCCGCTTCAACAACAACGTCGAGTATGCCATAGCAGGCTACAACGCTGGCGAAGGCAATGTTGATAAATACGGCGGTATTCCTCCATTTAAAGAAACGCGTAACTATGTTCAAAAGGTCATGAGCCGCTATCATAGCCTGTATAAAAATGATGCAGGTCTATCTGGTGCAAGCATCAATGCTAGTAATCAGACAGGCAGTACCATTACAGGTAGCGGTTTACAAAATGTCAGTTACGGTACCAGTAGTAATGTGAATAGTGCTAGCTACGCCAACTCAGCTTATGATGCTTTGCGCTAAAATAAGTTTACATGCTATTAGGTCTAGGCATTGTTAGCTCTAAAGAGCTTTTAAATAAACATTCTCTAACTAAATATTCGCTAAATAATCAGACACAAAAAAGCCCGTTAAAAGATTAACGGGCTTTTTTGTGTCTGGATGATCTACTCTAGATTAAAGCAAAAATTAGAGCCAAGTTGCGGGTGCTCATTGAGCACCCGCAGCCTTGTCCAATATACGTCGTGCTTACTTGTTAGCAGCCTGAGTTGCAGCAACTTCAGCAGCGAAGTCTTCTTGCTTCTTCTCGATGCCTTCGCCAACTTCTAGACGTTTGAAACCAAGTACTTTTACGCCTTCAGCTTTTAGTACGTCACCAACTTTTTTCTCATTGTCCATAACGTATGGCTGACGCAGTAAAGTTACTTCGTCTAGGTACTTGCGTAGGCCACCTTCGATCATTTTTTCAATGATGTTGTCAGGCTTGCCAGATTCTTTTGCTTTTGCTTCGATGATGTCTTTTTCGCGTGCTAGTACGTCAGCCGCAACATCTTCGTCATCTACAGCAACAGGGTTGAACGCTGCAATGTGCATTGCCAAGTTCTTACCAGTATCAGCATCACCGCCTTCATAAGACACAACAACACCGATACGTAGACCATGACGGTACGATGCAATGTTTGCGCCTTCAAGCGTTTCAACGCGGCGGATTTGGATGTTTTCACCAATTTTTTGTACTAGTGATACACGTGCTTCTTCTACAGTTTGGCCATCGCCATAAGGCAATGCAGAGATAGCAGCAACGTCAGTGACGTTGTTTTCTAGTGCAAGGTTAGCTACTTTTTCTGCAAATGCAGTGAAGCTATCATCTTTTGCAACGAAGTCAGTTTGGCAGTTAACTTCTAATAAGAATGCTTTGCCTTCGCCTTGAGCGATGATGATAGCGCCGTCAGCTGCGATGTTACCCGCTTTTTTAGCTGCTTTTGCTTGACCAGATTTACGTAGGTTATCAATGGCAACTTCAACATCACCGTTTGATTCTTCTAACGCTTTTTTACATTCCATCATGCCAAGACCAGTACGGTCACGCAATTCTTTTACCATTTTGGCAGATACTTTTACTTCTGTCATAAGAGTCACCTTAGTATAGTTATTTATAGGAGCACTGTACTTCTAAGTGCTGTATTTCTATTCGATATCTTGGTATTACTTAAAATCTAGCAGACAGCTCGTTTTGAACGATTACTAATATAGCCGTAGTTGATGTCAAAAAAATAACATCTCTACAGTACAGCGATATAGCCAGTAGGAACGATAATACTCGCCCGATAGCAACCCGCTGATACACATGGTGTTATTAATAATGCTTTATTCAATAACAAGGCATGACGAGTAAAACTACATCATGCCTATTATGAGCTTATACGCTGTTCAACCTATTATAGGAATACTGATAAACGTGTTATCAAGGTATCCTTACAACGTTAAACTTTTCGATCCTATTACTTACTCTGCTGGAGTAGCAGCTTCTTCTGCAGCTGGTGCTTCTTCAGTAGCAGCAGGTGCTTGCTCAGCTTTGCCGCCAGCTTGAGTTTGTGCGTATTCTTTACCAGCAATGATAGCATCAGCCATAGAAGTTACGTACAAAGTCACAGCACGGATAGCATCATCGTTAGCTGGGATGATGTAATCAACGTTGTCTGGGCTAGAGTTAGTATCAACGATACCGATAACTGGGATACCCAAGTTCTTGGCTTCTTTGATAGCGATCGCTTCGTGATCTACGTCTACTACAAAGATAGCGTCAGGTAGGCCGCCCATGTCTTTGATACCGCCTAGTGAACGCTCAAGTTTTTCCATATCGCGAGTACGCTCTAACGCTTCACGCTTAGTTAGCTTAGCGAAAGTACCGTCTTCTGCTTGCTTTTCTAGCTCTTTTAGACGGTTGATTGACTGGCGTAGAGTTTTCCAGTTGGTCAACATACCACCTAACCAGCGATGGTCAACGTATGGCATGCCAGCGCGAGCAGCTTGCTCACGTACGATACCACTTGCAGCGCGCTTAGTACCAACAAACAATACTTTGTTTTTCTTAGCAGCTAGGCCGTTTACGTAAGTCAACGCTTCGTTGAATGCTTTTACGGTGTGCTCTAGGTTGATGATATGGATCTTGTTACGTGCGCCAAAGATGTATGGACCCATTTTTGGGTTCCAAAAACGTGTTTGGTGACCAAAGTGAGCGCCGGCTTGTAGTAAGTCGCGCATTTCGATTTTGGTTGGGTTCTTTGTAGCCATGAGAATATATCCTATTGGTTGGGTTATGCCTCCACATCACAAAAACAGCCTATTTAGCGACACGCATCTGCTACCGGTTAGTTTTCATTAGTAAAGCACTAACGGTTCACAAATTAATCAAGTCGCCAAACACCCAGCAATTTTTTGCCATGATGTGTGTGTCATTGGTTGGTTTAAAAAAGAAGCTATCATTAGATTCAAGAAACACTCAAATCCAAACTATAAAGCGAATTATAAAAATAGCTGCGCTATATTTTATCACATAACGCCTTTGAATCTCCAGCTGTTTATTAGTAGCATATCAATAAGATAAAAACAAAATAGAGCGCTAACAAAATAAAAAAAAGCGACACATTGGTATCGCTTTTTTATCATTCATTTCACTGTATAGGTGCCACTTTACGCAATACAAATCCCAATCACTGCTTTGTGACCACGCCAGGTGAATGGCGTGATATAGCTCTGACGGTCTTTTGGCAAGTAAGAGACGCTAGGAGCACTCTCAACGATATGCGGCGGAGAGATAATAAACTCTGAGCCGAACTCTGTACGCGCGTTGCCAGAGATAGTATTGGCCATTTCGCCCAATAAATCTTTCATCATGGTGATTGACGAGTCAGGCTCACCCATCACTCTAATGACTTCGCGCAGCATCACGCTCGGCGCACTGACATAGACGCAGCCTTCTAAAGGACCTGATATCTTGATGACGCCGCTATAGTCAAAACCAATCGCGGTCTTGTTACTATTCAAATAAGGGGTATCAATAGCCACTTCTGAGCCATCGATCTGCGAAAAAAACGCATTGATCGAGCTTAGAAACACACCCAGTTTTTCTACTTTAAACATAATATATTAATATCCATCTGTATTACGTGGCAGCAGTACCATTAATCCTGCAGACAAACCACAATCTCGCCAACTTGCGAGTGCCAAGTGATGGGAATGATAAAAGAACGCTCATCGTTCGGCAACACAATACTTTGGGGCGCACCCTTAAATACAAATGGCACAGAGATATGAAACTCTGAACCAAATTCTTTACGTGCATTCCCCGCGATCGTATTGGCAACTTCACCCGCCAAATCAATGTAGTTCTCATCACTCTTATCGGTTTCACCCATGCTATCTAAGATCGAAGACAGTAATTGATGGGTTGCCGAAAAGTACACCACGCCTTTTTGGCCACCAGATATACCAATCACGCCCGTATAATCATGAACTTTTGGCTGTTTGTTTTCTAACAAATAAGGCGTATCAGCAACAAGCTCTTCTCCGCCAAACTGATCAAAGTAATTACTAATAATGCTTAAAAAAATCTGTAACTTTTGTTCTTTCATAATGATATCTGCTGTAGTCGATGAATGGTGTTAGTCTTGCATCAGCTCATACAAAGACTCGACAAGCTCCTCTTCTGAGAAGGGCTTGCACAAAAAGCCGCTGGCACCCAATGATAGCGCCTCAATACCAGTGGCTTTATCAGACAATGCTGACACCACTAAAATACGTACTTCAGGATCAATCGCAATAATTTTTTCGATACATTCTAGTCCATCCATTTGTGGCATGGTCAGATCCATCGTAATAACATCAGGACGATGAATATTGAATTTTTCGATAGCCTGAACCCCGCTGGTTGCTGTCGCAACTAGCATGAACTGACCTGAATCATACGCGCGCTGAATGCGGTTTCTAATAATATTTGAATCATCAACAATCATTAATTTATGCATAACTTATCTATTACCTTTAATGAAGTGCTTGTCGTCCCTGACAATATATTTACTGTGTAGTTAAGCTTTAGGTAACGTAATGACAAACCGTGTCATCTGACCCAGTTCACTGTTTACATTAAGCTTGCCATCATACTCTTTGACTTGCGCTTTGATAATATCAAGTCCAACGCCGCGACCACCATCTTCATCTGCGTGCTCTTTGGTTGAGAACCCAGAAGAAAATAACTGCTTGAGCAAATCGCCTTGACTGAGCTGGCTCGCTTCTTCCGCACTAAAACGACCTTCTGCACTCAGCTTATTTCGGATGCTGTCATAGTCGATACCTTGACCATCATCTTGTACAATCAGCACAAAGTCTGAACCGTTATCTTGTACTTCTAGATCAATCGTACCAACGTCAGTCTTGCCCGCTGCTTGGCGAGTGCTTGGTGTTTCGATACCGTGCACGACTGCGTTACGTAGCAATTGAATACTGATCTCTTTGACTGGTTTTGCAAGATGTGCTGGGATGTCAGTTTGCGCCAGTGTATTACTCTTTAACTGTACTTGCTTACCTTGTCTTGCAGCGATCTCTTTTGCAAACTCACTATAAAAAGACAAACGATCTTCTTCTGTATTACTGTCCAAATCAATGTCTAAACCGCCACCAGTGCTGATATTACCGATTGACTGGCTCACAGGCTGACGGGTTGCAGTGACTGGTACGCTATTTGTTGCCATAGCATCATCTGATGTCAACGGCGTGGTGGCTGCTTTTGGCGGTGCTGAACGATTGATACGCTCGCCTAATGTCGCGATAGTGTTTGATAGGCTGAGCAGATCATCCAAATGTACCGCTAGTGGCAAGAAGTCGTTACCAGACAACTGGCTTTGGTTCTGCAGCGCATGTAACTTATCTTCAGCATCCGAGGCAATTTTGGTAAAGCTGTGCAGCTTCAGTGCCGAGGCTTCACCTTTTAAGCTGTGCATCTCGCGATAAATCGCTTTTAGCTTGTTCTCAAGTTCGTACTGCGAGCTGCCTGGATTTTTTAAGATGTTGTTCATCTTCTCGATATGCGCTTGGGTATTGCCAATGAATTCGTTGATGATCTTTGGGTTTACATTCAAGATAGTCGTCAACATCTCAATCTGCATATCGTTTTGTGAACGCTCTTTTTCTAGACGCTGTTCTAGATAGACGGCATCTGATACATCATTTACGTTGACCAAGATACGCGCGATATCTTTATTATCATATACACGTGAGAATTTAAAATCTAAGAAGCGGTTATCAAGATTTTTGTTATCCGACACGTTGTGTAGCATGACTTTATGCAGCGGATTGAGTGAATCAACCAGTTTTTCTTTAACTCGAGGGTTGTATAGCTGTTCAATAAATTGCTGTGTGGTATTTAGGTCTTTATCAGAAATACGACCACGCAATACATTGGTAAAGTTCTCTCCAGCCAATCTATCAGAACCGATAATATTGTTAAGCGCGCGCGAATGCTGCTGTCCAATATTTAGGTCTTTATCAAGCAGGAATAGACCGGTATTTACTGTCTCCATAATCTCTTGCGTCTCGCGACGAGCAGCAAAGGCTTCAGCATCTGTCTCACGCAAACGGCGTACAAAGAAGAATACGAAGATTAGGAAGTAGGTAAAGATCGCGGCAACACCCAGTATCTGGATAAGACGAATGGTCGTCGCTTGACGCTCTGCGCTATCAAATACGTCTCTTGTCAAACTGTCTAAAGATTCGTTAATAAACAAACTTGATGTTTTTGCCTGTTCAACTGCCTGAGTCAATTCATCAGCAGAAGGCACCATCACATTATCAGCATCTTTTAAATAGGCTTGGATTTTAGGCTCTAGTGTTGTCCATTGCTCATTGGCAGCGGCAATGTTTGCTTGTGCATTGCTATCAATGTTTGGCAGATCGTAACTATTGCCTTGCGTATCTGTAATTGTACCGCCCTGCTGGATTGCAGCAATAGAGCTGGTAATTAGTGCCGTGTTTTCTTCTAGACGACTCAATACTCGTTGTATGTGTGGGGACTTAGTATCCTCACCATAACTACTGTCTAAGTCAAAAAGATCTTTAATTACGGCCTGTGCACTATTGGCAACTTGGTTGGTTTGGTCAATTAAAGCCGTGTTTCTTTCTAGTAGACTCGAGGTATAAAACGTAAACGCTAGCAAAGCACCAATCAGAGATAAGAATAGTGCAATTGAAATGATTAGACCTTGATAGCGCTTGTTGTCAACATTTGGTGTGGTTGCCATCTGCAGAATTCCTTAGTTCAATTGCGTGGTAGTAGTGTCAGAAGCGCTATTATCTGCAGGTTCAGTACCACCCAACCAGCGCGTCTCAATCTCTTTAAACGTCCCTTTTTGCTTGAGCTTAGCAATACCTTCATTCACATTGTTGATCAGCTCATTGTTGCCTTTGGCCATCAAAATAACCTGCTGTGCTGAAGGATTGTCTTGCCCTTCATAAGGAACGATAGTCACATCGTACTCAGGATGGTTTTTTGCAGTGAACTGTAGAATTGGCAAGTCATGCAAGATGACATCTACTTTGCCTTGCATCAAATCTTCATACAATAAATAAGCGGTAGTTCGTGTGGTCATATCGCTATATTTGCCCATAGCATTCAGCTGATCTTCTTGCTTTGAGCCTTCCATAGCAGCGACGTGCATACCCTGCAAGTCCTGTATGTCATTGATGGTGACATTGCTTTTGGCATACATGATAGAGGATGGGTTAAAGAAGTAAGGGGTAGATAAACCGTACTTTACCGCACGATCGTCTTTGTACGAGATACCTGATATCGCGATATCACGGCCACCTGAGGCCACACTGTCAAACATGTTTTGCCAAGTTTCTTTGTAAAACTCGACCTTAAAGCCCTGCTCTTCTCCAATAGCACGGATTGAATCGATATCAATGCCCTGCATATTGCCGTAATCGTCTTGGAACGAAAATGGAGGCATCGTTCCGGTTGTAGCCACTTTTAAAGTTGGTGCGGTATCAGGCAGCTCACTCACGAAACTGTCCTTGTTCTCTGTTACTGTCGTACTGGTGTTTTCTTGTGTGGAAGACTCACCGCAGCCAAATAGGCCAACACTCAGTATCACTGGTAACACTCGGTATAACTGCATCATAATCTACCCTTAGAGCTTAGCGTTGTTGTGCATTTTATTGAATGACACTTCAGAAAGGTTAGGCAATATCCCTATAATACTTACTTACAGAAAGTTACGTTCAGATAATACTTACCTAAAATTACAATTGCAATAATAATGTTTGGTGATTATGTATAATTAGTTATAGGTTACTGATATATTTGATTTTTTAAAGGTAGGCGTTTTCGAAAATTGTCTATATGAATTGTAAGATGACACTTTTGAAAATAGATTCTCATAGTGAGGCTGTGCATATACAAAACACGAGGCATAAAAGAGCCCTTATACGCTTAACGTATAAGGGCTTTTTGAAATATAGCTGAATTATTTTGTCGGTTTTTATCTACTCTGCATCGTCAAGGTTGAGATTACGGTCTATTTGCCAAATCAAGAACGAGCCAATACTCATAAGAGAAAACATCGCAATACCGATCTTGAGTACAGGATTGACGGGAAATAGATTGAGTAATAGCCCACCAAAAATACCTACTGAAAACATAAGCGAGCCTTGTAACGCACTTGCCATACCAGCACGGCGCTTTTGAAATGCCAATGCAATTGCCGAAGCATTAGGCTGCGTCAAACCCAAACCTGCAATACAAAAGAAAATACATGCTAGCACTAAGGGTAGCCAAGCATCTGTCCCCAAAAACAGACCTATCACAAACAACACGCCTGCAGAAATAACCTGCATCATCGCGCCAAACCGCAAGATACTTAAGATGCGAAATCGGTTGGTGAGCCATTGATTTAGCTGAGTTAATCCCACAAAACCTGCTGCATTCATTCCAAACAACCAGCCAAAATGCGTCGCTGATACGCCATACGTATCCATGATCAACTCAGACGCTGAGCTGATATAAACAAACATCGCACCCATTAATAACCCGCCGCCAATGGCTGGATAGTTAAAGGTTGGGTCTTTTAGTAGATTCCAATACTGACTTAGCACTTCTTTTGCAGGGCGTACATTACGGTTTTCTTCGGTCAAGGTTTCAAAGAAGAAAAACTTGGTAAGCAATAAATTTAGCGCACCAAAAGCAGCTAAGAACCAAAATATAGAATGCCAATCAAAGAACTGTAGGAATAATGCTCCTAGTGATGGCGCCAATATAGGTGCTAAGCCCATGACCAATATCATGATTGAAAAGGCTTTTGCAGTCTGTTTGGCTGTGAGACGATCACGAATAGCAGCACGTGTCACCACTGCCCCTACACAAGCGCCTAAAGCTTGCAAAGTACGACCTGCAAACAGCACGTATTCGTTATTGGTGGTTGCACACAAGATAGAGGCAATCACATACAGCGTCATACCTATATATAACGGTTTGACGCGACCAACACGATCGCTAAAAGGCCCATAGAATAGCTGCCCAAATACCAGACCTAAAAAATACGCTGGCACAGAGTTGGCCATAAATGCCGTAGATACGCCAAAATCATCTGCCATCGAGGGCAATGCAGGTAGGTACATGTCTATAGACAAGGGCCCTACCGCAACCATCAACCCAAGCATCATAATCCAGGCGACAGGCAGATCAGCAGAGCGTACGCGTTCAGAAGCGATAGGCTTATTGGGGAGGGAGGGTTTTGAGACAGACATATTTGGACCGTTTTATATAGTGATGATTGCTTTGGTGTTTAGGTGCTTATTATAGGCGTAGAGTAGAGAGGCACTTTTAACAACAATAGTGCATCTTTACCTGCATCTGTGCAAGCGGACAGTGTTATATCGTGCTATCTGCCTGTATTTCAATAGCTGTGAACTGCTAGTGAAACATCCCTTAACAACTAAAAAACAATCAAATTTTTTGTCAAAATATGTCTGGTATATCTTTTGCCTAAACAGGGCTAAAAATACTGTTTAAAAAGTACGGGTATAAAAATATTGAGATTAGAAATATTTAGGTTAGATAGCTTGGAAGAAACTATTTAACCTATCTCATTTATCTCTCATTAAAGTAAAAGCATATTAGCGGAACTGGCGTTTACCAAATACGGTACTGGCTTGTTTTGCTTTTCTAAGTGCAAGCTTACGATTACGTCCGATCATCATCTTAAACTGCCACACTTTTTCTTTGTATAAGGTTGCCGTAGGTTGCTCGTACATCGCATTGATGACTCGCTTGCTTGCTAACACCGCATCAGGGGAACGTTCAGCAAACTCAGCCGCTAGCTCTTGTGCTTGCTCCAGCGGAGTATCGCTACAATGGCTAATGAGCCCCAAATCTTTACCTTCGTTGGCATTAACGATGCGCGCACTCATAGCCAGCTCTTTTAACACGTCTTCTCGCACCACACCAAACGCCGATTGCGTCAGACCCATATCCGGTACCAAGCCCCATTTGGCTTCCATGATAGATAACTGACAATCAGGATGGCTGATGCGTACGTCACAAGCCAGGGCCAACTGTAGCCCAGCACCAATACAGTAGCCTTCTAATACCGCAATGACAGGTACTGGCAAATCCCGCCATACCAGACAAACTCGTTGGAACGAGCTTTGCCAAGGCTTGATCAACTCCCAAATAGCAAAGGCTTTATTTTTTGGATGATTTAGATCACCCAAATCAATACCTGCACAGAATGTACCTTCTGCACCTTTCAAAATAACGGCGCGTATTGTTTTGTCTTTGCTGATTCGATCTGCCAAAGTAATCAACTCATCAATCACTTGAAAGCTCATGGCATTTTTTTTGTGTGGACGATTCAAGGTGACCGTTAGTATATTGTCTACAATACTCACCTGTAACGTCTCGTATTGGTAACTTGCAATCGCGTTCATAACAGTCCTTATCAATGAAATAATATAAATATAGTAGTGGTTATAATATTAGCAGGCTTACCCCTACTCTACCGTAGCAATAACTGACTGCCACGGTACGATATGAAAAACCAGCGGCTTTATATTCAAGCAATAAATAGTCAAATAACGGGATGATGGATCGCCTTATATCATTTTCCATGTCATATCGTTTTCGCTCAAACGATGATAATTGAGCTGCGGATAAGCAGACAAATCAACACTCTGTAAATTATTCAGCGCCGTAAGTAATGCCTCGTAATACGGCTCAATCATCGCAAACTGTACTGGTGTCGTATGCTGCACATTTAATAAGCACTTGTCCTCCAAGTCCTGACTGGCCTGACGCAACTGCGGTACACCTGTGTAACGACTACCACCCAGTATACGGTGCGCGATTTGTGCCAGTAGGCTACGGTCACGTGCTTCCCATGCTTGAGTCAATGCTTGCTTTTCCTCATTTATCGTATCAATCATCATGATGATAAGCTTCGCTGCTAGATCAGGTTTATTTGCTGATCGAGTCAGTGCATCTTGCCAGTCTAAAATCTCAGACGTATCTTCGGTCGTACTTACGTTGTGTTGATTTAAGTCTTGATTTAGGGTCTGGTGTAAGTTGTGATGCAGATTATGATCTGCTTGCTCATAAACTCTCTCATCTATACTCGCACCCATATCTTCAGAAGCATACGCTATAGGTGCCGCTTGTGAGTCTAATAACGGCGCGCGTCCTTGATTATGCAGGCGTACCCCTGCGTAGCGTGGCTGGTTCTCACGCGTCGTTTCTCGTCTATAATCCTCTCGAGGCTGGCTGTCACGTAAGTAATCATCTCGAATTTTTTTCAATGATAAAGGCCGAGTAACTTTTGCCTGATCTTTTGCCTGATTTATCGTATCAAGCGTACCTCTAACCCTGTCATTGTCTTTGGCTATAGGATAAGGCGCTGTCTTTGAACCTGACAACTGCGTTGCGTGTTCTTTAAGATCTACATGCGTCAGGTCAGCACTTTGTGGGTCAAAGCTTTGTAGATCGTTATCGTGTGGATCAAAACTTTGTAGATCAGAGCCTTGTAGGTCAGTGAGTGGTAAACCAGATGCTTGTAAGTCTGTATGAGACAATGCTGTAAGTTGTGGCGAATTGCTTGTACGTCCCAGCCATTTTTGTAGCACTTGTAGTAACTGTGGTTGGCTAATGGGCTTACCAACGTAGTCGTTGATACCACTGGCAATCAACTTGTCACGCTCATCAGCTAAGCCGTGCGCTGTTAGCGCGATAATAGGAATACGGCTATCAGCAGTTTCAATATTTCGAATTTGCTTGGCCGCTTCGTGACCTGACATACGCGGCATTTGAATATCCATAAATATCAAGTCGATATGACTTTTATCTTGGGCAGCAGCTTTATCTTCAACGCCCGCATCTTCAGTATAAAGCGCAGTGCTTGATTTCTTATTTACTTCATCACGCGCTTCTGCTTTAGAGAGCTGCGTCTTATTTGATAGACTCTGCTTATCATTTTTGGCAGTTTTGACATTTTTGGTTTGTTGCTTACTGATAATCTCTATAGCATCAAACCCACTACTCGCTGTGATGACTTGAATACCAAGCTCACTCAATAGTGCATCTAACACCAATAAGTTTGGCAAATGATCATCAACTGCTAGCACCGTGACCCCTTTCCAGCGCGGCGCTTGCAAGCTACTTGGTACGCTGCGGTTTTGCGTATCAAGCATTGCATATAGTTGTCTTTTGTCCAACGGCTCATACAAGATATTGGCATGATAACGGTTGAGCAGCGCTTGGTCAGCCGCGACTTGGTAGCCGAACACAGCCAGCTTTCCTTGATAGTGCAGACGTATTTGCTTGAGCAATGCCATCATATCATCTTGCGTATCATCATCCACAATGACCCAATCCCAAAAATTCCCATATTCTTTTAGCGACTCAAGTACCCCTGGTAGTGAGTTGGCTTGGGTCAGCTTGATTGGTAAATACTGCAAGCTTGCTTTGAGCACTTGTATTGAGGCGGTATGATTGATCCAGACCAACACATTAAACTCATCGGTTTCGCTCGCAAGCGGCGCCAAGACTGGTAGCTCAATGGTCTGACCAGTTGCTGCTTCTAATACATCGACATGAGCTGGCATACGGAACCAGAACGTCGCTCCTTGATTGGCAATATTTTCTTGAGCATTGTCATGAAACCCAATATCACCGCCCATCAGACGCGTCAGCTGTTTGGAGATGACCAGTCCCAATCCTGTACCACCATATTGACGCGTAATGGATGGATCGCCTTGGCTGAAGCTTTGAAACAGCATTTTTTGATCAGCAAGGGAGATGCCTTTACCACTGTCCTGCACACTAATCATCAGATAATTATCACGATGATCATCCAAGCTCACTCGCACTACCACATCGCCACTATCCGTGAACTTAATGGCATTACCGACGATATTGGTCAGTACTTGCTTAAGGCGTAGCGCATCGCCATTGATACGCATCGGCACATCATTGTAGAACAGTACCGCCATACGCAAACCCTTCTCCGCAGAGACGGGAGAAAGCATATCAACCACATCGTATATCGTGTCATAAAGATCAAACTCATGACGATCAAGCACTAACTTGCCAGCCTCAATTTTAGAAAAGTCTAAAACGTCATTTACTAGAGCGAGCAGGTGCGCCGAAGACTTACGTATGGTCTGTACATACAAATCCTGCTCAGGGTTTAGCTCACCGTGACGCGCCAGCAAGTTGATAAAACCATCAATGCTGTTCAACGGGGTACGCAGTTCATGACTGATATTGGCTAGAAATGCAGACTTGGCTTGGCTGGTTGAGATTGCTGCATCACGTGCGTTTCGGATAGAGATGTTCTGCATCTCCATCTCATCAAAAGCCAAACGTAGGTCATCTTCGGTCTGCTCGGCGTGGTCTTTTAGTTCTTGGAAACTCCTATGCAGTCGGCGCAGCGTCCTAACTAGATCTTGCTGTAATAAGTTCAGCTCACCATCTGACTCGACTGGTACAGGCTGGTATAGATTGTCGACATGGGTACGTTGTAACTGCAAGCGCAGCTCGTAGATTGGCGCAATCCAACGTTTTGAGTAGATATTTAAGCTGAGCAATAGAATTAAGATAGTGAATAGACCTGTAATCACCAGTGCCATCGCAATACGATAACGGGCAATATAAAGAGGCTCATTATCCATATCGACCAGTAGCCACAAGGTCTGTCCTTCAAACTCACCCAAAACACTGCCATATGCTGTTCCTACCGGCGTTGGTTTTTGTGACAAGAAACTTGCCGAATCAGTGATTAAAGGCCACTCTTCATTCAGACCATAGCCAACGGTTGCCAAGACCTGATTGCCTTCATTGATGATAGCGATACGCTGTACATGCTGCTCAGACTGCATACGCCCAAGTTTATCTTGTATGCTTTCGAGCGTGGTCATTGCAGTTTCCGATGCGCCAGCGGTGCCTTTCCATATTTGCTGACGCTCTTGCGCTAACAGATCAGGGATCAGCTCAGCGATAACTGGTGTATAGCGAATAAGTACCGCTTCAGCCAACACTTCTTGCTCTGAGTCACTAGCACGCATGGTTTCGTGAAACACCAAAATACCGCCCACCGCTGCCAACACGCAAATGGGCAAAAACACCAGTATGACCAACTGACCATAAGCACTACTGGTATCGAAACGTTTTCTATATGCCATGCTCGCCCTACTCTCTACCGAATTTTTGCAGTGAATTTTGATGCTGCTTCTAACATGCGCTGCACAAGCGATTAACTATGCTAGCCTATTTCTTCACACAATATATTGTTTTACGCTTGAGATTATCTTAACAGGATTCTATAAATGACGGTGAACCATTAATACTAGTTCAGTTAAGTCTCGATCAGACAACCACTCTACCCAATACGGCAGTCAATACGAAAGTGATATGCCCCGCTACATATTTTTCATCCTAGTTACATCTAACCTCGATGATAATCAAGGTTGCTGTACCACAACTGGTATTTAGGCTACTCATCAACACCCATTCAACTAACAAGCTAGCTCAGTCACTATTATTCCTTCATGCGATAAGCGCAGCTGAAAACAAAATGATATAATGACGCAACTTTTTATTTGCCACAATAGATCGCTCATAGTCAACACGTATGGGAGCGTATTCTACTGCCTTCACGTTTTGGTTTGCTTCTCACCATAAACCAATATACAAAGCAGCTGTCTCGAATTATTATCAAACAATAAAAACAGTAACCCTATCCAAAACGGTTACCCAAAAAGTATTCTAAAAAATAAATAAGGATCGCTTATGTCCGCTACGGCCATATCAAATACCAACTTTATCACTCAAGTGACCACGCTTGCTGATTGCGTCGGTCAGACGCCACTGGTCAAATTACAGCGCCTGCCTGAGCAAGAGCACATCGGCAATGGTGCCACGCTATTGGCTAAACTGGAAGGCAACAACCCTGCTGGTTCTGTAAAGGATCGCCCTGCCTTTAATATGATCTATCAAGCCGAACAGCGCGGTGATATCAAGCCTGGTGACATGTTGATTGAAGCAACTAGTGGCAATACTGGTATTGCGCTAGCCATGGTCGCGGCAATGCGCGGCTATCCAATCACCTTGCTAATGCCAACCAACTCAACTCAAGAACGCAAAGACGCTATGATTGCTTATGGCGCGACGTTAATTGAGGTAGATGAAGGTATGGAAGCGGCGCGTGACTTGGCATTACAGATGCAAACCGACGGCAAAGGCATCGTGTTAGATCAGTTTAACAATCCTGATAATAGCCAAGCACATTATCTAACCACAGGGCCCGAACTATGGGCACAAACCGACGGTAAAATCACTCATTTTATTAGTTCAATGGGTACTACAGGTACCATCACAGGTGTCTCACGGTATCTAAAAGAACAAAATCCAGATATCCAAATCATCGGTTTGCAACCCGATGAAGAAGCTTCTATTGCTGGCATCCGCCGTTGGCCTGCTGCATATATGCCAGGTATCTTTGACGCAGACTTGGTAGATGACGTCATGGATGTTGATCAGCATATCGCTGAGATTTACATGCGCAAACTGGCGAAGAACGAAGGGATTTTTGCTGGTGTATCCTCAGGCGCCGCTACCTGGGCAGCAACGCAAGTAGCCAAAAACAATCCTGATGCTGTTATTGCCTTTATCGTCTGCGATCGTGGAGATCGTTATTTATCAACCGGTCTATACAGCGTCGATGATAGCGCTATAGATGACGCCACCAATTAAGCTTATAACCAGCTAGCTTACAAATAGTAAGCTGATAAATAGTTAGGATTATTCATGTCACAATCGCTACCATCTGACCCTATACTCGTCTTTGATATCGAGACGGTTGCCGATATTGATGCTGCGCGTCGTATCTATCCGCAGCTGGCGCAGCTCAACGATGCAGATACGTTGAGCGCACTGACGGCAATCCGGACGCAAGAGGCAGGGCATGACTTTATGCGCTTGCCACTACAGCGTATTGTCTGTATCTCAGCGTTATATATCAAAGACGGCAAGTTATCGTTGTTTTCGTTAACTGCAGATAAGTTTAGCGAAAAAGACATACTTGCTAAGTTTTTTCGAGCGTTTAGCGATGTTGAGACATTGCCACAGCTCATCAGCTGGAATGGCTCGGGCTTTGACATTCCTGTACTTATATATCGTGCGATGCAATACGACCTATCAGCGCCCTGGCTGTTTGAAGAAGGCGAACGCATCAAAAACATGCGTTTTGATAACTATGTCAATCGCTTCCACACGCGTCACCTTGATTTGATGGACAGATTTAGTCAATACGGTGCCAGTCGCCGCGAAGCTATGGATATCGTCGCCAGTTTATATGGCTTACCAGGCAAGACTGACGTTGATGGTAGCATGGTCGGTGCTCTAGTCGAGAGTGGTGACTGGCAGACCTTATCTATCTACTGTGAGTCTGATGTGATGAACACATGGCTTATCTATCTACGCTGGTTACGTCTTACAGGACAGTTATCCTCACCAGGCTTCGATGCTTGGCAACAGCAGAGCTACGACTATCTAGCACAGTATACCCAGGCAGATGGTAGTCCGCGGCACCAAGAATTTATTGCTGATTGGTCATCGGCACCCACATTATAGCAATAATACGATCAGCAGCTCTCACTCCCCTTTTCTAGTTATTTATTATTAAGGCAGGTTTATGCAACCCACCGATTCAAAAACGCCTATAGCATCTGATGCGACATCACAAAACAGTGGTATTCAAACGAATGAAGCTCAAACGAACGATACCCAGAAGATTGCTATTCCGCCTAGTAAGAAAAAGTCTAAACCATCATCAAAAACGCGTCGTCGTCTAAAGGATGCAGAACCGATTCCATTCAATATTGACGGCTTATCACACGATGGTCGAGGCGTTGCTGTCTATGGTAATGGCTTTGGTATTGATGATGGCCATGCTGAAGACAAACACGGCAAAAAGATATTTGTCAGCTTTGCACTACCGGGCGAAAGCGCTTTGGTCAAAATAACCAATAGCCGTGCCAGTTTTGAAGAAGGGGATGCAATTAGTATTACTGCCAATCCAAATCCTGAACGTGCAGTACCGCCTTGCCCGCATTTTGGGGTTTGCGGTGGTTGTAACTTACAACATTGGCAGCCAGACGGTCAGATAAACTTTAAGCAGTCTGTACTTGCTGAGATGCTGGTACATCAAGCCAATGCAGTTCCTGATAACTGGCTACCTCCTGTCGTTGGCGACCGACTTGGCTACCGTACCAAAGCACGTCTAGGCGTGCGTTATGTGGTCAAAAAAGAAACAGCACTGGTCGGCTTCCGTGAGCGCTCAAGCAACTTTTTGGCAGAGTTAAATGAATGTCATATCTTAGACCCACGTATTGGCTTTGAGATTGAAAACCTAAAGACTTTAATCAGCACATTAGAGAGTCGTGACAAGATTGCTCAGCTTGAACTTGCGATGGGTGAGCATTTGCCTGAGCTGCCCGATGGTAATCAGCCAGTTGCCCTTATCGTGCGTAACTTAGAACCATTGTCAGATGCGGATATAGATAAACTAAAAGTATTCTTTGCAGCGCGTAACTGGCAGCTATATCTGCAGTCGAAAGGTGCTGATAGCATTCAACGTATCGCTTTAACCGATGCCGACGACTTAAGCGAGCAGTTTGGTCGCTTGTATTATCAACTGCCAGAATATGACTTAACCTTTGAGTTTATCCCTACTGACTTTACTCAAGTTAACCTATCTGTAAACCGTCAAATGACAAAGCTGGCTTGCGACTTGTTGGACCTAAAAACAGGCGAGCGAGTGCTGGATCTCTTCAGCGGTTTGGGCAACTTTAGTCTACCCCTAGCGCGTCTGGTTGGGGAGACAGGTTCAGTGGTTGGGGTCGAAGGTAGCGAAGCCATGACCGAACGTGCGGCTGACAACGCACGCCGCAATGGTATCAATAACACTGAATTTTATAGTCAAGATTTGACGCAAGACTGCACTGACAAGCCTTGGGCCAATCAAGGTTTTGATGCATTATTAATCGACCCGCCGCGCTCTGGTGCGTGGGAGATTATGCAGTATTTGCCAAAGTTCAATGCGGAGCGTATTGTCTATGTCTCTTGTAACCCAGCAACGCTCGCTCGTGATACAAAGGCATTGCTAGAGCAAGGCTATCGTCTAACACACGCGGGTGTAATGGACATGTTCTGCCATACAGGCCATGTTGAATCTATCGCTCGCTTTGAAAAAGTAGCCGTTTAATTTAGGCCCTATCATATGATGAATAAGCCATATTAAGTAGACGTTTGATGATGACATAATCTGATACAAAATTTGGATAAGTTCTTATCAAGAAATAACGGCTACTTCATACAATTAGCCATAGTCATTACAGACGCTCGCTTGATTTGTCATTTCAAAGTGAGATAATAGTAAACAATCTTCTTATATTTTAGATCAAAGTATGAGAAGTACCTACGCTCATAGCTTTATATATTTTACGCGCATTTTATAGCTGCTAAAAATAACATTTTTAGCAGTTGTATTGGTTTATAGCTGGCACTTTATGAATCGTCAATTCAGAGTGTGTGCATAGTAGATGAGGTTATAATCAATTCAAAATAGCTAAGAGGAGTCGGCTATGGTAAAGATTCGTGAAGGATTACCACTGGTGGATGGACAGACCACACAGGCCGATAGTGCAACACTAGCGGCGCAACTGGTGGCGAGTCAACGCTCTCATCAGTCGGCCAATAGCTATGCCCAAATTCCCCTCGATATCAAATACCAGCTGGCAACTCATAAGCTACATACGACTTTTGATCGCTCCGCTGCACATACTTATGATGGTCGTGATCCCACGCTTGATGACGAGCAATTAGACAATACCTACGCGCAGTCGAATGAAGAGCTCGACCCAGTTGATATAGATCAAGCCAATATCGACGTCCCAACATGGCTAGATAATGTTGCCAAACGCATTGGACAAGAATCAGTGCCTCATCTTAGTGCTGCCTGTGAGTTTATCCGCAATCATATGAACACCAGTCAGTCTGAGCGTTCAGGGGCTTATGTGACTGGCATCGGCATGACGGATATATTGACCTATCTTTATCAGGATGAAGATGCGCTTGTCGCAGCTATGCTGTACCGTAGTGCTCGTAAGTCGATCATTAGTCTTGCTGAAGTAGAGAAAAACTTCGGCTCAGATGTCCATACCCTTGTCAAAGACACTTTGGCCATGGGTAAGCTTTCGGAGATTATTGAGAGTAACAAGCGCTTAGAAGACCACTTCGTAAACAACCAACGTGATCAGTTGTCGAACATTTACAGCATGCTTATCTCTGTCACCAATGACGTGCGCGTGGTTCTTATTAAGCTGGCAGAGCGTACCTTTGCCATGCGTGAGCTGACCTTTTCTAATGAAGAGCGTCAGAGCCGTGTTGCACGCGAAGTCATGACTATTTATGCGCCGCTCGCACATCGCTTGGGTATTGCACAGCTAAAATGGGAGCTTGAAGACTTGGCTTTTCGTTATCTTGCGCCTGACAGATATAAAGAAATTGCCAAATTACTGTCAGAGAAACGCAGCGAACGCGAATCCTACATCCAGCGTGTACAAGACAAGCTCAATGACTCATTAGCACAGGCAAGTATTGAGGGTGAGGTCTCTGGACGTGTCAAACACATCTATTCCATTTATCGCAAAATGAAACTCAAGGGTTTGTCGTTCGATCAGCTTTATGATATTCGCGCATTACGTGTATTGGTAACTAATCCCTCTGACTGCTATCACGTTTTGGGTCTAGTACATGGCTTATGGCGTTATATTCCTGAGCAGTTTGATGACTATATTACCAATCCAAAGTCAAATGGCTATCGCTCTCTACATACTGCCGTCATTGCTGAGAACAAATCACTGGAAGTACAGATTCGTACGCACGAAATGCATTTTGAGGCTGAGCTTGGCATGTGTGCGCATGTCAACTATAAAGAAGGTCTGAAGAACAAGAAGGACAATTACTTAAATCAAAGAATCAGCTCGCTACGTCAGTTATTGTCTATTAATAATGAAACGCGTAGTCAAACGCGCTCATCCACACTGTCAAGCGAAGAAGATGACACAGAGTTTGATGAAGAAGAACAACTCGTTGATTTCGACGAGCTTGAGCGTATTTATATCTTTAGCCGTGATGGCGACATTACCGAACTACCAAAAGGTGCAACTGTTCTTGATTTTGCCTACTACGTGCATACTCAAGTAGGCAACAGTGCCCAAGCCGCTCGAGTCAATCAGCGCTATGTACCACTGACCTATCAACTCAAAACAGGTGAGCAGGTTGAGATTATCACCAAGTCTTCACGTGAGCCAAACCGCGACTGGTTAGTGGCCTCACTAGGTTATATTCATACCAACCGCGCGCGCTCAAAACTACGCCAGTGGTTCAATAAACAAGACCGTGATAAAAATATAGAGATAGGTCGTCAGATGCTCAGCAAAGAGCTTGAGCGTCTGTCTGTACATCCTAACAGTATTGATTTAAATGACTATATTCAGCATTTTCACGTTAATACGACCGATGATATTATTGTGGGTCTTGTTACAGGTGATATTGGACTTAATCAGCTTACCAGTCATATATCGCGTCAGCTGCATCTAGAGCCTGAAATACCGTCAGAAAATTTTACCTCTCATGTGGATAATAGAGACTCAGGTAAGATTGATGCTTACAAAATCCATATCGATGGTCTAGATAATATTGAGGTCAACTTAGCAGGCTGCTGTCATCCTGTTCATGGCGAACCAATCGCTGGATATATTACGTTATCACGAGGCGTGAGTGTTCATAACCGCGGTTGCCCTGAATATACACGTCTGGTTGAGCGTGACCCCGAACGCAAAATCGAGGCAGCTTGGGAGGTGCAATCAGGTCGCTATCAACCAGTTGATATTCATGTAGAAGCGTACGACAGGCGTGGTTTATTACGTGATCTGACGCAAATTATTGACAAAGAAAATGTCAATATTCGCCAAGTTCAAACCCTTAGTAATGATGACAATATTGCCTTTCTAAAGTTTCATATCGAGGTTTCAGGGTTGGCACATTTGTCTAAGCTACTAGCAAAGCTAGAGCAGCAACATGGTATTTTGCATGCTCGCCGTGCTGTCGCTTAAGTCATACCGTTATCTATATATCGATTATTTAACAATAGAGTTGTCATAAGAATACTATGCCTGAATTGCCAGAAGTAGAAACGACCAAAACCAGCCTTGCACCGCTACTGGGACAACAGGTAGCTGATATAAAAGTGTTCCAACCCAAATTACGCTGGGCAATGCCAGATGACCTAGATAGTGTAGTGAATCACACGTTAGATAGCGTGGAGCGTCGAGCAAAATATCTCGTTCTCAATTTTTTGCCTGTCATAGTTGATGACAAATCTGCCTCCATCAAAACAGCATCACCACTTCAGTTGCTCGTTCATTTAGGAATGTCAGGTAGTTTGCAGCAGCATCCTCATGGTACTGATAAACGCAAACATGACCATTTGATCATTACTTTTAACAATGCTGACAATACAAAGTCTCAACTACATTACTATGATCCTAGACGTTTTGGCTCAGTACTATGGTACAAAGATTACGGTGCTAAATTATTAGATCATTTAGGTCCTGAACCACTCTCAAAAGCGTTTACTGCAGATTATTTGTACGCGTTGATTCAACGTACTGATTCTGGTCGTAAAGATAACCTCAGCACAAAACCGGACAGTTCCTCATCGACCAAACAACAAAAATCTATCACTCGAGCCATTAAATCGGTGATTATGGAACAAAAGGTAGTGGTAGGTGTTGGTAATATTTATGCGACCGAAAGCCTTTATCTATCAGGTATTCATCCCGCTACCCCTGCTAACCAAATCTCATACCAACAGATTAATATTTTGGTTGATCATATTAAAGACATCTTAAAAAAGGCCATTGAGCTTGGGGGTTCGACGCTACGGGATTTTACAGTAGCGAGTGGTCAGACTGGTTATTTTCAGCAAACTTTAAACGTTTATGGTCGTCAAGGAGAGCACTGTCTACATTGCGACACTACATTAGAGAATATAAAACTCAATGGTAGAGCCAGCGTTTACTGTCCAGAGTGTCAACCACTAGCATAACCGCTTGCTGTACATTGCGCCTTATTTTGCCTTAAGCTCAAGCGAGCACTCTTACCAAGTCGCTCTGACTGAGCACAATATGTTTTACTGCAGTAAGAATATCCTGCGCATTCTTGTTGCTTATTGACGTGCATCTTGCTTTAATAGAAGGAGCTCTTACATAAACAGTGCAAGCTATTTATTTTTCTGTAATACTATACCCGTATATCGTTGCCGCATTATTCTCGTGTGAAGACAGCAGCAGCCATTAATCATACTAATTATGAATCTTAGGATATCGTCATGACTGTTAAAGCTAAAACCCAACGCACAGTTAAGCAAAATCTTTTTACTGTTGTTGCTACCTTAGGGTTAATGGTTGCTAGTATGCAGCCTACTTTTGCAGCCATAGAAATAGACGAGACTGACTTTGGTCCTTCATACGAAACAATGGTAGTTGATACAGTCGTTGGCAAGCCATTACAGCTCGTTAATGCTGTGGCTGGTACCGCAGTGTATCTCGTTAGTCTACCCTTCTCACTTATTGGGGGTAATGCAGACCAAGCGCAGCAAAAATTGTTTGTTGAGCCTTGGGATGCCATGGGAAGATGTTTAGGCTGTACCGTTGCCGAAGACAACTACTATAAATCGCAGGTTGTTGATAATAATATTGTACGTATCGTCGTTGATCAACCATCAGAGATTCTGATTAATACCAACGATTACGTGGTTGTCACTCCATAGAACTGTCATTCCATAGACTACTATTTTTGACGGTTTTTTGAGTAGATTAACAACTGTCAACTTGTGAACAAACAATTTATGAACAGACACAAAAAAAGGCTAACGTAACGTTAGCCTTTTTTATTGCTTTATTTTAGAGATACTAAAATATTAAGCACCTTTCTTGCTACGACCGTGACGCTTACGCTCACTTTCAGTTAAGTAACGCTTACGGATACGTACCGCTTTTGGCGTTACTTCAACCAATTCGTCGTCTTGAATAAACTCAAGCGCTTGCTCAAGAGTGAATTTAACGGCTGGCGTCAACGTCAATGCTTCATCAGTACCACTTGCACGTACGTTGGTAAGCTGTTTAGCAGTCGTTGGGTTAACTGTCATATCATCGTTACGAGAGTTAAGACCAACAATCATACCTTCGTAAACTTCAAGCTGTGGCTCAGCAAATAACTTACCACGTTTCTGTAGGTTAAATAGTGCAAAACCTAAGCAAGTACCGTTTGCCATAGAAACCAATACGCCATTAGAGCGACCACCAACATCACCGATCTTTTGTGGACCGTAATGTGAGAAGCTTGACGTCATGATACCGCTACCTGAAGTCAATGTTAAAAACTCAGAGCGGAAACCAATCAAACCGCGAGCTGGGATCGTGGCTTCAATGCGCATACGGCCTTTACCATCAAGCTCCATATTGGTCATCTCGCCTTTACGTAGACCGACCTGCTCCATGATAGAACCTTGATGCTCTTCTTCAATATCGAAAACAACGTTTTCGTACGGCTCTTGTAGCTTACCATCAACTTCTTTTACGATAACTTCTGGACCTGATACACCCATCTCGAAACCTTCGCGGCGCATGTTTTCGATAAGTACAGATAGATGAAGCTCACCGCGACCTGATACCTTAAATTTATCAGGAGACTCAGTATCTTCTACACGCAATGCCACGTTGTGAATCAACTCACGCTCAAGACGCTCACGAATATTACGTGACGTCACAAACTTACCATCACGACCAGCAAACGGTGAGTTGTTTACTTGGAAGTTCATCGATACTGTAGGTTGATCAACCGTTAATGGTGGTAGTGCTTCAACATTATTAGGATCACAGATGGTATCAGAAATATTTAGTGCATCGATACCAGTAATACAAACGATGTCACCTGCCTGCGCATCTTCGACATCGATACGATCAAGACCATGATAACCCATAATTTTCAGGATACGGCCATTACGTGTCTTACCATGTTTATCGATAATAGTCACTGGCGTGTTGAGTTTAACTTTACCACGCTGGATACGACCAATACCAATAACACCAACAAAGCTGTTGTAATCAAGGCTTGAGATTTGCATACGGAACGGAGCATCAGCATCAACTTGTGGAGGCTGTACAACATCAACGATAGTCTTGAACAGTGGGGTCATGTCATCAGCTAGATCATCTGCTTCTAGACCTGCAATACCATTCAATGCCGACGCATAAACAACTGGGAAATCAAGCTGTTCGTCATTAGCACCTAAGTTATCAAATAAATCAAAGATTTGATCCATCACCCAGTCAGGGCGTGAGCCAGGACGGTCAATTTTATTGATAACAACAATTGGTTTTAGACCTTGCTCAAATGCTTTTTGCGTTACAAAACGAGTCTGAGGCATTGGACCATCAACAGCATCAACAACTAGCAATACGCAGTCAACCATTGACATTACACGCTCAACTTCACCACCAAAGTCGGCGTGACCTGGGGTATCAACAATGTTAATACGGTATTCAGTTTCTGAAGTCTGATCTGTCCAGCGGATAGCTGTGTTTTTAGCCAAAATAGTAATACCACGTTCTTGCTCAATATCACCTGAATCCATTGCACGTTCAGCGATGTTTGCACGATCACCAAAAGTACCAGATTGATGTAATAATTTATCAACCAAAGTTGTTTTACCGTGGTCAACGTGGGCAATAATTGCAATGTTACGCAGGTGTTTGATATCGTTCGCCATATAAAATGCTCGTGTCGTCTTAAAAAAATGCAGTAGCAATAAGCGCCGCTGGATAAACTCTTATCATCAATCAGATAGATACTAAAATCTAGATAACACAATATAAGTACTATCAAGAAATTCAATATAATCAAATATCTATGCCGATAAATTCATCGTACAGATAGCTATGCTAATGTACATTCTGTCAATTTACAGAATGTTTGGGTGGCTAGTATAACATTATTGATTCATAAATTTATGAAATAACTTACTTTTCTCAATTCACAAATAAAAAAAAGCCACCCATTAGGTGACTTTTTTTGTAACCGTATATTTAACTATACAGCTAATTAGCTAATACTTATTGAACAACCATATCTTTAGTTTGCTCAACAGTCATAGTTTTGTCACCAGTGATGATGGCATAAACACGACGGTTCATAGCACGACCTTCTTCAGTGTCGTTTGATGCAATTGGGTTGTCATAACCATAACCAACAGTTGATAGACGGTTTGGAGCGATGCCGAATTCGTTGGTTAGCATAGATTTAACAGCAACGGCACGAGCTTCAGATAGACGTTGGTTGTAACGTGCTGAAGGACCAGTTTTAGAAGCATGACCTTCTACACGAGCTGTAGAGTTAGGATACTCACGCATCTTCTCTGCTACTTTAGCGATTTCTGGCTGGTATTGAGCTTTGATAGCCGATTTGTCGTTGTCAAAGAATACACGTAGTTCCATTTTCAGCTCGTCAGTAATATCTACTGGTACTGGGCAACCACGCTCATCAACTACTACATTCATTGGAGTGCCTGGGCATGCATCCATGCTATCAGGTACGCCATCACCGTCAGAATCAAGGTCAGCTTCAACAACAACTACTGGAGTAGTATCAACCATTGGCTCTTGCATTGGTGGTACTGCTACTGTAGGTGCTAAATGGCCACCAAGTACAACTTCTAGACCGGCTAAAGCCATGCCTTCCCACCAGTTGTTATCAAAGTTGTGAATCGCACGAGCTTCACCACGTAGGCTTAGTGCATCGTTGATACGATACATAGCACCTAGACCTAGGTTACCGATAGTGTCTTTAGTACCACTAACTTTATCACCTGAAGAATCTTTAATCTCAAGCTTAGATTGACCAGCACCAACTAGTACATAAGGTTTAAGTGCACTATCAGTGTAACCAGTGAATTCTTCAGTACCGATCAAGAAGTTACCAGAGATCATTTCTTGTTCTGCATCAAAGTTATCAGAACCATCTTGGCTGATCGCATCAGTATCTGATACACCATACTCTACTTGGAACTGAGTAGAAGGGGTCAGTTCAATACCCAGTGCTGCACCAGTATAAAGACCGTCTTCTTTATAATAACTATCACCTTGACCATCATAGTTTTCTAGTAACTCTGCTTGATCATCATCAGCGCCTTCGCTGTAGTGATAACCTAGTAGTAGTGGGCTGATAGTTACACCAGCATTAGCTGCTAAAGGTGCAGCTGTTACAGCGAACAGTGCTAGAGCGATTTTATTCAGTTTCATGGACTTCCTCCAAAGGATAATTTTAGTAATGCATTAAGCAAAACCGATTCTCAAGACGTTTTCTTTAAAGTAGACATCTTTTACACATTTAAGTTACAGAGCAAAACTAATTAAGAAGCAGCTTAGCGATTATCGATTCAGTTTACAACGTTTTTCGTTAACGAGCTACACATTATTACACGATGATGTTGCAACTAAAACACAATCCATTGCCTAAGTTACTCAGAACTAACACACCTTACGAATTTTATCTATTGCATGTGAGTTCGCGGTAGGTATTGATAAGACCACACCTATCGTTTGAATATATTTTATTACAATTTATAATTTTTCTCTATGTTTAATATGGATAATTCACTAATTGAAACATTTTTTGACAGTAGATATATATTCTGTTTATATTAGGACAATCAACATTGTTCTAGGCATAAAGCAAATTTGCCAATGTACCCGTTTTGTACACTAACTTTAACTGTGATATTCAACTGCATCACTCGACAATCTCTAAGCATCGCGTTTGGTAGAAGCTATAGGACAGGCTAGATCATTTGTTAAAATAACTGAATACTATAGGACATAGCAGGTTATGAAATGGCGGCATAAGATATCATCAGGCAGTAGTCGAGGCTTCACTCTAATTGAATTGATGGTGACTATTTCAGTGCTGGCTATTGTCACTGCTATAGCGACGCCAAGTATTTTGACACAATTAACACGCATGGAAGCAAACCGTGTTAAAAGCCAGCTGGAAAACACACTATCTCTGGCTAAAGCTGAAAGTTATATCAGTAGACAAGATATAATAGTTTGTTTGTCTAAAAACGAAAAACGATGTCATAAAAATGGTGATAAAACGCTTCTGGCGTTTGTAGATAAGAACGACAACCAACGTTTTAATCCTAACGTAGACACTTTGATAACCAAACAGTCTCTGAACCTGAAATACAGCACGGTAAAATTAAGAGCAAGCAACCGTCACTACACTAAGTTTTGGGGAGATAGCGGCAAACCTCGAGGACACTTCGGACATATCAAGTACTGTCCCACCTCTTCTTACAACCAGACAATGTACCAGATATCATTCAACCAAGCAGGTATTGTCAGATACAAACCTAACGCAGACCATCCTACTGGTTGCTAGCATGACGAAAGAGCTCATGCTGACTATATGACTTGAAAGAATAAATTCACTGATAACGCTGCTGCTGTTGCCATAGTAGCCGACTTTGTAATGGTTGATAGTCAAGTAAATGATCTATCAGATGCCGATGAAGCTTTGACCAATTGTTTAGTGTCGTCTCAACAATACCAAGATGTGCCATTTCAATAATATCCACACCTTTGAGAACCGTTTGGCTAGTACTACTTTCCAAATGCTCAGATTCAGTATTGCTTTGTACAATAGGCAGTAGACCTACATCAGGTAAAAACCGATAAACACCATCAGGCTCAATATTATCTTCGACATTGTCATGTGCTAGCGTTAACGTAAAACCAAGCTCATTAAACAGATGCTTTTCAAATTGGCGCAAACATAGGCGTAGCTCATTAGCACTCAAGGACTGCTTGAGGCGCTCTAAACTGGTTTGATAATGTTGCCACAAAATAGGCATTGGATCTTCGGTAGGTAACAGCCGCCACAGTATCTCATTAAGATATAACGCTGCATATTGGTGTTGACCATTGATATTGGCGTAAGGTACTGCTTGTGAAGTCTTGGCAAAACTACCTTCTAATGCACTATCTGTTTGAGTGACCGTTTGCGAGGTGATATGAATTTGACTGAATGTCTTTAAATCGCGTTTACCCGTTGCAAAAAGTTGCAAAGGCATAAATAGCGGTGCGCCTTTTTTCCCAATACCATGAATCACACCATGCTGCTGAGAAAAAAGATAATACAACGCACGCTTTTCTTGGTAAGGTCGCTGATGTAATAAATAGCCAATTAACGCTTCGTTACGCATCGTTTATTACCTCAGCATTTAATATATGGGTAACACTACCGCACTACCCTTTGATCGCTATCAATAGCCCAAGCTGGTCAATGCACGTTCGTCATCAGACCAACCACGTTTTACTTTGACCCATAATGTCAGCATAATCTTCTTATCGAACAGCTGCTCCATATCTTTACGAGCATCCATACCGACTTGCTTAATACGTTGACCTTTGTCACCAATGACGATAGCTTTTTGACCACCGCGCTCAACAAATATAGTCGCATCAATAAAAGTGCATGCTTTACGTGGACGCCCTGTCTTTGGATCAGTATGCGCAGGTTCATCTTTAAAAGCGTCAATCTGTACAGTCAAGTCATAGGGTACTTCATCACCTGCACTACGCATGATTTTTTCGCGGATGATTTCACTAGCCAAAAAGCGCTCTGAGCGATCAGTGATTTGCTCTGTATCATAGATAGGTGCGGCAATTGGCAGATGTGAAGCAATGACTTCCTGTAAACGATCTAAATTTTGGTTTTTGAGCGCAGATACTGGAACAATATCAGCAAAATCGAAACTTTCATTGAAGGTTTCAATAAGCGGTAACACACTGCCTTTGTCTTTTAGCGTATCCGATTTATTAATCACCAGTACGACTGTCAAATTGGTTTCACCAAGTTTTTGCAACGTCAGCAAATCATCATCACGCCATTGATCTGAGTCAACGACAAATAATACGAGATCAACATCCACCAAAGCAGACACTGCTGCTTTATTCATGCGCTCGTTAATCGCACGCACCTCATTACGATGAATACCTGGCGTATCAACAAACACAGCTTGCATTTCATGGTTCGATAAAATGCCATGAATACGGTGGCGAGTCGTTTGTGGCTTACGTGAGGTAATAGATAACTTTTGACCAAGCAGATGGTTCATCAACGTTGATTTACCTACGTTTGGACGTCCAACGATCGCAACATAACCTGATCTGAAGTCATCAGCCATGCGAGCATTATTACTTGGTGCAAAAAACTCTTCGATCGCCATATCATTGTCTACTGTGACATCTTCTACGTTATCACTATCGCCATCAGTAATTTCGATATTGTCTCGGTCTAAACCAGTATCAGCATGTTCGATCATGTCTTTAGTGTTGTTTTCTTCATTTGATGGCAAATCAGTACGATTGCTCATAAGGTATTCCTATAGGGGTTGTATCTGGCCAGATATCGCTTAATAGCTTGCTTATATCGTTGCTATTGGCTATCGGCCAGTAATATTTAAAGTTTTAAGACGATTGATAGGTAAGGTGGCGTTAAACAGTGCCTTTCAAGGTATCCTCGCTTGAAAGTGACACTCTACAGTTAAAATATTTTTGCGGATATCGATAGCCATTCACTAAGGACGCTTTTTGGCTGATCCTGGAAGTTTATGTAGCTGATTGATCATAAGCTCTGCTGCTTTTTGCTCAGCAATACGGCGACTCTCACCAGATTCAGTAATATCAGGACAGTTATTGATATTGACGTGACAGCGTACTACAAAGATTTGATGGGGAGCATTACCGCGCGTTTCCATTAGCTCATAGTTTGGCAAATCAAACTGCTTCGACTGTAGCCACTCTTGCAAACGGCTTTTGGCGTCTTTTAGTGCTTTTTGGTCGTTGACGTTATCGATCAAATCTCCATACCATGACAGCACGCAGTTTCTAGTAATATCCATATCATGACTGTCTAAGTAGATAGCACCAATCAATGACTCTACTGCGTCAGCCAGAATAGAGGCGCGATTGCGACCACCACCTTTACGCTCACCTACTCCTAATATTAGATGGTTAGACAACTCCAAGTTTTGTGCAATGATAACCAGTGACTCTTGGCGTACAAGCGTTGCACGCATACGAGTGAGACGTCCTTCATTCTGATTAGGATAACGATGGTATAGCGCTTCGCCCACAATCATACCCAACAGCGCGTCGCCTAAAAACTCTAAACGCTCGTAGTTTTTTTTGCTGTCAAATGAGCGATGTGTCAATGCAAGCTTTGGGAGGCTCAAGTCATTAAAAACATAGCCTAACTTACGCGTCAATACCGCTAACCGCTGAATAAATTCTGAGCTAACAACAAGCGTGTCGACAGACGTGCTATTTTTTTTGGGAGTAGGAACCGCTTGGGAATGTTGCGAAGTTGGTTTCATGCGTGGCTTGTGGTTATCCCTTCTGTTTTACAGATTTAGTTTAATAAAAGTATACGTTGGGCAATATCAAGAGTATAAAAGTACTGTGCTGGATTGCTGCCGCTTACTTTGCTTCAGCCATATCAACGTTGCCTTCGAAACGATTGACAATATCAACATTACTAAAAAAATTATTGGTTACTTCGTATTTTTTATGAATAGCCAACTGGCCTGTTTTTTTGTCGGTGAACGTAAATACTTCTTCTGCCTTGGTATCATAATCAGCATTGATAGACAGCTGTTTGTTCACACGCTCAACGAACTGCTTGGCTGTTTCATTATTGTTGTTGGCTACTTTTAGCTCTGCGCTCAAAAGCTTTGTTAACTGATAGTCACCAATTTGAGCAGGTAGGATAGCTACCATAAGCTTCAGAGAAATACCTAGCACCATAATAATGAGAACGATATTGGTCACACTAGCACCGCGCTGCGTGGTCAAACCAGATAACTGCTGCATTATGATATTCCTCTATGGGTAAATAACTGTTTTTGATGGCTACTTATCAGACAGTCATCGATTGGATAGCAACGATATTAGCATAAAACTATTATCTATAAATCAACCAATAGAGCACTCACAATGTTAATCAATAGTACCATTACGCTCAAAGGTCGGTAAATTTAGTCCAGGTGGTTTATGCATCCATATGTAGACAGCTTTGCCTGCTAGGTTTTCATCAGGAACAAACCCCCAAAATCGACCATCCGCACTACGATCGCGATTATCACCCATCACAAAATACTGACCTTCTGGTACTTCGATACGCCACTCTGTGCCTTCCGAATCAACCACTTCTGGCGATTGTTGTTGTAAAAAAGGCGCGTACTGGGCGCTGTTCATACCATCTAAATAGCGAACTAAGTGCTTGTTGTCACCTTGCGTTTCTTGAAAGTACGTTGCTGCGTCTTCTTCTTGCTGACCCATTGCAGCCGCACTCTCTTCAGTGAGCACTTGGCCCGGACCCATCTGCCCTGGCAGATAGAGCTGTGACGTCAATTCAGCATTTGCATCAAAATCGATAGGCGTCGTATCTACAGGAACATCATTGATAGAAATCGTACCCTGATTGTAGCTGACCGTATCACCAGGCAAACCAATCAAGCGTTTAATATAGTAGATGCTTGGGTTTTCAGGATAGCGAAATACCACCACGTCACCATGCTCAGGCTCGCCTGTATCCACAACTTTATTATAAGTCAGTGGCAAACGGACGCCATACGCATACTTGTTGACTGCAATGAAGTCACCTGTATACAACGTTGGTACCATAGAGGATGATGGAATATTAAAAGGCTCAACCAAAAACGAGCGTACAACCAGTACCACGGCCAGTACAGGGAAAAAATCATAAGCCCAGCGTACCAAGAGGCTTTCTTGACCTCGTCCGCGAGTTTTACGTTGCTTGAGCGCAAGCTTATCCAACAGCCATACAATCCCTAAGCCTATAGTTAACGGTACTAAAATTAAATTAAAATCAAAATCCATACCAAATTGCCTATTAACACGCTGCCTGTATAGCTGCTTTGACGATAAGACCAACGACGTTCAACTGTGATGTACCAAAACTATAGTAGATAACGCTAGTGTTTAGCTATCTACTTGCAGGACAGCCAAGAAGGCTTCTTGTGGAATCTCCACGTTACCCACTTGCTTCATACGTTTTTTACCCGCTTTTTGCTTAGACAGCAGTTTCTTCTTACGTGATACATCGCCACCATAGCACTTAGCCAGTACGTCTTTACGCATCGCTTTTACGGTACTACGGCCAATAATCTGACTACCGATAGCCGCCTGAATAGCCACATCAAACATCTGACGCGGAATCAACTCTTTCATCTTGGTCACGAGCTGGTTACCGCGGAAACGTGCTTGATCTTGATGGACAATCATCGCCAAGGCGTCAACTTTGTCGCCATTGATTAGTACGTCAACCTTGACCAGTTTATCCACTTGGTAACGATCAAAATTATAGTCTAGTGAAGCAAAACCGCGAGAGACTGACTTTAGACGATCAAAGAAATCCATGACCACCTCGCCCATTGGAATATCAAAGATAATCTGAACTTGCTTGCCCATAAAACGCATATCGACCTGTACACCGCGGCGCTCGATACATAGCGTCATGACATTACCTAGGTAATCTTGCGGTACTAGAATCTGACAGCGCGCAATCGGCTCACGGAACTCTTCTATATTGTTCGGCTCAGGTAGTCTTGATGGATTATCAACATAGATAACCTCGCCGCCTTTCTTTTCAATCTCATAGATAACAGACGGTGCAGTGGTGATCAAATCCAAGTTATACTCGCGTTCTAGACGCTCTTGGATAATCTCCATGTGTAGCATACCCAAGAAGCCACAACGAAAGCCAAAGCCTAATGCATCTGAGGTATCCGGCTCAAAAAACAACGACGCATCGTTGATTTGTAGTTTCTGTAGTGCTTCACGGAACTTTTCAAAGTCGCTAGAATCTACTGGGAACATCCCTGCATATACTTGCGGGGTAATCTGCTTGAAACCTGGAATACGATCGACGTCAGGCGTTTTAGAATGCGTAATCGTATCGCCTACTGGGGCGCCAGCGATGTCTTTGATACCCGCAATGATAAAGCCCACTTCGCCTGCTTCTAAAACACCAGTATCGACAGGCTTAGGGGTGAATACACCGATAGAACTCACGGGATGAGCATCGCCGGTCGATTTGATATAAATCTTATCGCCCTTTCTCACAGTTCCTTGGCGTACGCGTACTAGCGATACCACGCCCAAATAGCTATCAAACCATGAATCAATGATAAGCGCTTGCAGAGGAGCTTCTCTGTCACCAGTCGGTGCCGGAATAAACTCAACCAGTGCTTCGAGCAATTTATCAACACCAAGACCAGATTTCGCTGAGACACGCGGTGCATCTACTGCATCGATGCCGATGATATCTTCAATCTCTTGAATAACACGCTCAGGCTCTACTTGTGGCAAGTCAATTTTGTTGAGAACTGCCATTACTTCTAGACCTTGGTCTACTGCTGTGTAGCAGTTGGCAACCGACTGTGCTTCTACGCCCTGAGCCGCATCAACGACCAATAGCGCGCCTTCACAAGCCGCGAGTGAGCGTGATACTTCATATGAGAAGTCAACGTGCCCGGGCGTATCAATAAAGTTCAGCTGATAGCGCTCACCATTTGGGTGATCATAAAACAGCGTTACCGACTGTGCTTTGATGGTAATACCGCGCTCACGCTCAATATCCATCGAGTCGAGCACCTGCGCCTGCATCTCTCGATCTTGCAAGGCACCGCACATCTGAATAAAACGATCGGCAAGGGTCGACTTACCATGATCAATGTGGGCAATGATTGAAAAGTTACGAATATTGGCTAATGCAGTCACAAAGCGCCTACTAATTTAAGGGTGATAGAATAATAAAGTTAAAGAACAGATGCGGTCAGGTACAATTGGAGATACTTGTGCTTCGTTGAGAATTAGATGTCTCAATCCAGTCAATTTTACTAATGTCGTCGCCTACTATACAAAGCCAAGCACATTAACTCTTATGCATACGCATGAAAGAGTATTCTAGCAGTTTTCAACCACAAAGTAAGGCGATTTTAGTAGTAGAGAGACGATTTATCAATGGTTTAAGATTGACTGACAATCGACAAGGGATATTTAACTAAGCAGTGACGTCTAGAAACTTTTGAGACAAGACATTATTTGAAGCAAAAAAAAACCAATCTCGAAGGATTGGCTTTTTGATATTGCAAGTACTGCTATATATGGTGGCGATGAAGAGACTTGAACTCTTGACCTCACGATTATGAGTCATGCGCTCTAACCAGCTGAGCTACATCGCCGTTTTAGGCTGCACATTATGCCCAAGCTGTTGACTGCCGTCAACCCCTAATGGGCATTTTTTGCAAAAAAATGAATGTAATTCAGATTAATTGCAACGATTACTACCACAAACAATAAAAAAGGTTTGGTAAACCGATAAGCCGGGTTCTGTCGTGGACGATCATTCCTCTAGGCGTATCATCGCTAATACGCTCAAGCAACCTACCCGCATCGAACGCGGGCCGCGCCATGCCGATGCCTATTTGGTCTTGCTACGCGTGGAGTTTACCATGCCGTGAGATGTTGCCATTCACGCGGTGCGCTCTTACCGCACCCTTTCACCCTTACCGATAATACCCTAAGATACTAAAGGCGGTCTACTCTCTGCTGCACTGGTCGTCAAGTTACCCTGCCCAGCCGTTAGCTGGCACGCTGCCCTATGTAGCCCGGACTTTCCTCCCCTGCTCATCTGTTGCCAGTGTGCAGCGGCGATCGCCTAGTCTACCAAGCGCGCTAGTATAGCAAACTTATGAGGGCCTGCGACTATCTTTTGGATTTATTTTTGAGGACAATACAAATGGGCTAAACAAAATTTTCTGGCAGTGTTTCAATATTACCGACCAAGTTATCTTTTAGATATGGTATCTGTAGCCAGTGCGCTTCGGGGTAATGTCTGGCTAAATAATTTTGCAAAAAATCAATGGTACTGTTTGCAATCTCAGCATCCGTTTGCTCAGCATCGTCATGAATATGATTATAAATCACACTATGCACCGTTAATCCGCGCGATTTTATGGCTTCTAAGCTCAGTAACGTATGATTGATACTACCTAACCGACCGGAGGTGACCAAGACGATAGGATAGTCTTGCTCCGCAATATAATCTAGGGTCAATAATTCAGTGGTAATCGGAACTAATAATCCGCCTGCTCCTTCTAATAATACCACTTCATAATCATTCTGCAATGCTTTGGTGGCTTCAGTAATCATCTGAATATCTAGGGGCTGGTTTGCCAATGCAGCAGACAGATGCGGTGATGCAGGTTTCTCGTAGCGATAAGGACAGGTGGTAAAATCTAAATCACAAGGCTGCAGCGGAATCTTCATCAACTTGCGGTGGCTTAAGATATCATCTGCGATGCCTAGTTCGCCATTTGCTTGTTTACTGATGCCTGTTTGCACCAGTTTTTGTGTCATGACATTGATACCTTGCTGCATCAACGCTTTGGCAAGCAATCCAGTAGCATAAGTTTTACCGATATCGGTATCAATGCCAGATACAAATAGCACGCTCATAGCTGACCTCGGCTTTCTAAATACGTACGCACCACTTTTAGGAGTGCTTGGCATAAGGTCGTCAGCTCGTCATCAGTAATCACATAAGGCGGCATGATGTACACCAATTTACCAAACGGTCTGACCCAAATACCATTATCAATCAATAAGGATTGAAAAATGGGCATATCGACCGCGTCATGCAACTCAATCACAGCAACTGCGCTCAAACAACGAACCTCAGCAACACCTTCTAATAACGCGGCAGGCGCTAATTGCTGTTCCATAATAGTCTGCATGTTTGCGGTACGCGCTTCGATATCATAAGACAGGATCAAATCAATCGATGCACATGCCACTGCACAAGCTAAAGGATTGCCCATAAAGGTTGGGCCATGCATCAGGGCTGGATAGTCACTATTATGGATGGTATCGGCAATTTTTCGGGTACATAGCGTTGCAGCAAAAGTCATATAGCCACCCGTCAGCGCCTTGCCAATGGTCATGATATCAGGGCTGATGCAAGCATGTTCACACGCAAATAATTTACCACTACGTCCAAACCCAGTGGCGATTTCATCGGCAATCAAGAGCACATCATGCTCATCACACAGTTGACGCAGCAATTGTAGATATTCAGGACTATAAAAACGCATTCCGCCTGCGCCCTGAATAATCGGCTCAATGATAAATCCCGCCAGCTGCGCGCCGTATTCGTTAAAAAACTGAGCTAATGATTCACGCTCATCTACTGTCAATGCGCGATCTAAGCCAAGCGGCGGCGCAGGAACGAAATGCTGCATCGGTAACTGCTTACCATACAGGCTGTGCATACCATTGACCGGATCACAGACACTCATCGCGTGCCACGTATCACCGTAATAGCCTGAATGGGTTGACGCAAACTGCTGCTTTAATGAACGCTTGGCGGCCACTTGATATTGCAATGCCATTTTTAGTGCCACTTCCACGGCAATACTGCCACTGTCAGCATAAAAAATTGCATCAAGTCCAGCAGGTACAATATCGAGCAGTTTTTTGCCCAGATCGATCGCTGGCTGATGGGTCAACCCACCAAACATCACATGCGCCATTTTGCTCAACTGCTGGGTCAGAGCCTCGTTTAACTTGGGATGATTATAGCCATGGACGCTCGCCCACCATGACGACATCCCATCAATGAGGCACGTGCCGTCTTCAGTGATGATATAAATACCTTCAGCGCGATCGATAACAATATTGGAATAGGTGGGCGGCAGGCTGGCATATGGGTGCCAAAGATGTCGCTGATCGAAGCCATTTGTTACTTGGATGGGTTTGATGGTTGTTGTTTGCGTGGTTATTGTTTCCATGGTCATCGTGTTGTCCCTAAAACGTTGTAAATCCAAACGTCATCAATCGCTTATCAATGTTTTATTGACCCGTAATACGTTTGTATTTAGATAACAAATCACTCTCTGTTTCGACATGATCAGGATCATGAGGGATACAGTCAACCGGACAGATCACCACGCACTGCGGCTCGTCAAAATGTCCGACACATTCTGTGCATAAATCTGGGTCGATGACATAGATATCATCGCCTTCTGAGATGGCCTCATTGGGACAAGCAGGCTCACACACATCACAGTTGATGCACTCATCAGTGATTAATAGTGCCATAAACTGCTCCTTATATTTTAATCGTTTCACGCGTAACTGGTCTCTCTTTGCCATTTTGGCAAGTCCTACCAGCAAACCGTTTAGTCAGCATCTACTATTCAATATTTAATTTTTTGTCAAAAGCTTGCAAGACACAGGGCGGAACAAACTTATTAACATCACCGCCGAGCTTGGCAATTTCACGAATCATAGTAGATGAGATAAACGAGTAATTCTGAGATGGGGTTAAAAATACCGCCTCAAAGTTTTCGTCTAGCTCGCGGTTCATATTTGCCAGTTGAAACTCGTACTCAAAATCTGACATCGCCCGTAATCCACGCAACACTGCCGTAGCGTGCTTTTCGCGCATGAAATCGACAAGCAACCCTTCAAAGCCAATCACAGATACCTGCGGTAAATCTGCAAATACGGTTTCGACCAAAGCCACGCGCTCTTCAAAATTGAACAAGGGTTTTTTATGATGGCCTGAGGCAACCGCGATAACGACCTCATCAAATAGCTTAACGGCGCGTGTGACCAAATCTACATGACCGTTGGTAATCGGATCAAAGGTACCAGGGTATAGAATTTTGGTATGTAGCTTTGAGGAATTGGGAGAAATAGAGTGGCTCATAGCATGACTGATATAATCGGTGATATTAGGCCATATGCTAGCAAATTTTGCTCAAACTTAATACTTATCTGCTACATTTGTCCTAACAGCTGATTTACCTTTTCATCAGAGGCTTTGATACAATAGGCAGTTCGACTCATCCATCTCATAATTGAAATAAAAAACAAGACTAGTTATTGGATTAGGATGAGGAATTAGTGGGACTGATTAAATAAGGAGCCTGTATCTTAGGTCATCCTTATGGAGAAATTATGTCAAAAAAATCAAAAAAGCCAGATAATCAGATTTGCGCCAATAAAAAGGCGCGTCATGAGTATTTTATCGAAGAAACCTTTGAGGCAGGACTGGCATTACAAGGTTGGGAAGTAAAAGCCATTCGTGCAGGGAAGATGACGATTACTGAAGCGTACGTCATATTCCGCAATAATGAAGCCTTCCTGTTCGGTGCGCACATTCAGCCACTACTATCGAGCTCAACGCACGTTAGTCCAGACAGCATTCGTACCCGTAAACTGCTACTGAACCGTCGTGAGATTGAAAAGCTATCTGGGGCAATCAATCAAAAAGGCTATGCTTGCGTACCGCTGTCTTGTTACTGGAAAAACTCACTGGTGAAATGCCAAATTGGTCTAGCATTGGGTAAAAAGCAGCATGACAAGCGTAAGACACTAAAAGATCGTGACTGGGAACGTGATAAACAGCGCGGTTTCAAACAGCATTTAGATTAAGCGTTATTTAATCTATATAAAAAAGGACGACTCAATATTTACTGAGCCGTCCTTTTTTGTTGTCTATCACATTTTTGAAATAGTCACCTTTATAACATCTATCCAGTGATTTTTTATGCCATTTGCTCTTCTAAAGACAACGCTGTCTTTCTATTAGCCTGACACAATTGCCTAACACCATGAGCAATCAGACAGGCAATACCCAACCAAATCAGACCATAGCTATAGATCATCGCTGACTCAAAAGGATTACCCAGCACGGTCACTGCCAAAATAAATAGCAATGCAGGCTCTAGATAGCTCATCATGCCGTAAACATTAACGGGTAGCATTTGACTGGCATCAATATTGGTCTTCATCGCCAAGACGCTGAGCACACCCAATCCTATAAGCATCATGATAAAGAAACCAGAGCCGCTAACCATCACTACATTGTTTGGGGCAAAAAAGAATAAGTAAGCCAAAGCAAAGGGCGCAGATATCGTCAAATCAACCAATAATCCCGTTACAGCACCGATTCCTTGCATGCGGCGTAAAATGTAATAAATAGGATACGTACCACACACCCATAGCGTCGCCCAAGAAACACTCTGGGTGCGGATAACTTCGCTACCCACACCCAATGCAGCAAAGGCTACTGCCAGCCATTGCAAACGACTGAGTTTTTCGCCAAAAAGCACGCAACCAAACACCACCATCATCAGTGGGAATAAGAAGTATCCCATCGCGGTTTGTACACCTTGTCCATTGACTGGCGCCCACATAAACAACCAAAACTGGCTCAGAAATATCGGTGTAGGCAGTAGCAACCAAGCCCATTGCTTAGCGCCTTTGAGCACTTTCAATTTATCAACGTGCAATCCTAGACGTCCACTCACTATTAAGTATCCGACCAACGCTACCCACATCGCGAGCATGCGCCAGATGAAAACTTGCGTCCCTGATAATGGCGACAAAAAGCTGCTATACGCATAGAGAACGCCAAATAGCACATTGGATAATATGGCAAAAGACACCCCTAATATCAGAGTGCGTTGTTGTGCGCTACCTGTCGTCCAAATCGCAGATAGTGGCAAACGTGCAGCAGTCGTTGCTAGCGTATTAGCGAATACATTGGAGAGCATTGAGATAGACATGATAAGCACCGTAGATATTAATAGACAGTAAAGACCCAACCGCTTGCTCTCATTTTTGAGTAGCTCTGATTGATATGGTCTATTTTACTTAAGTACTTTGATATATTATCTCTATATAAATACATTAATGAATAAAATTACCATATTACTAATATAAAAATAATTATTTTCTTATATTAGTATTTTTAGTGATAATTTTTATAAAATCACTAAATTTTCTACTGCCAAGGATGTCCTGAGATGAGTCATATTTTAGATAATACTGATAAAGCTATTTTGAACTTGCTGCAAGATGACGCGACATTACCGCTCAAAACAGTGGCAGAACGAGTACATGTGTCTATTGCAACGGCTCAGCGGCGTATACAAGCGCTCATAGATCATGATGTGATTACCAAACAAGTCGCCATCGTCAATCCTGACAAAGTTGGCTACGGTCTGACGGCGGTGGTCATGATAGAAATGGAGCGCTCTAACACTTCAATGCAGCATCGGTTTGAGCGCTTGATGGACGCACAATCACGTATCATGAGCTGTTATGAAGTATCGGGCGATTTTGATTTTATGTTGATGGTCAATGCCAAAAATATGAGCGACTATCATCAATTCACCCGAAATTTACTAACGTACGAAAATAATGTCCGTAATTTTAAAAGCCAATTTGTGATGAACTTTACCAAGAGTGGAACCAAAATCACGTTGGACTGATAACCCCTATCTCTCTAACGCAACGGTATTTTTATAAATTCTGGTGACAAGTAGATAAGTAGTCGCTAATCCCTGTACGATATAATAAAAGTTAGATAAGCAGTAAAATATCGATGGTTCATTCTATAGACAAGGGCGCCTACTCATGACTAACGACACAAACTCTACTGGCACAGATGTGCATGCCACACAAAAATCACTGCGCCCAAAAGCAATGCTAACAGGGGCTTTGTTCGCTATGGTACTAGCCAGCTCAGGCTGCGCTACCAGCTCATTGTTTGACAGTGGCAAGTATGTCACGACTAATACAGAAAAACAGATACTCTCTGAAGATCAAATCATAGCCTTTGGTCGCCCAGCGCAGGCATTACCCAAAATGCCAAACGCCACGATGGTTATCGTGGGTGAGAAGAACAGTTACGTACTCACCCAAGGGGGGACTGAGATGGTGAACTTACTGAGTAATCTGACACAAAAAAACATTCAAGTTGATAATGACATGAGCTTTTATGTGCCCAATAACGATGGCTATTTTCAAGGGGAAATGAAACTGTCTTATGCCAAACTAAAAGATGAGTTTGGGCGCGCGGATTATCAGTTCTTTTTGCAAAACAATGGTAAAGAATGCACCTCAGCGAGCGATCAACGTATCAATGCTCAGCGCTTTTGCTTCAGCGTGCCTGTGAAAGGAGCTATCTATCCGCAAGTTAGCAATTTGGGGCTCATTCAGTCAAAGTATCGCGCCTTGACCAAACCTTATACCGTAAGCTTCTATACACAGACTCAGCAAGATATGGTCACCCGTAGCGGACCAAACGGCGTACAAAAGCTGGTATTGCTACCCTTTGCACTCGCTTTTGATGTGATTACCTTCCCGCTTCAACTGTTAGAGTAGATAGTTAACAACTATTAGACAGTCCATTTTCTAATATCAATTTCCAAGCCAAGCTATATAAGCCACGTTATAAAAAGCATATTATATAAGGCACGTTATCGAAAGGTATTCCATACTCAACCGTAACGTGCCTACTCAACATTTTAGAATAACTTTTCGACCAATGTTTTCGGATAGCTCTGTTTCGCTGTTTCCGCTGCTCGAAACATCATCTCATCTGCTTCGACAGGGCCTGCAACGTCGCACAAGCAAACATAAGCAAGCTGAATCAAATTGTTCAACAGGTGCTCATTATCAGGTACAGAAGGACGATTGCCTTCCAAAAATTGACTGATGTTAAGGCTATGCCCTTTGAAGGTGCGTTCTTGCGAAACAGTTTGGTGCATGGTCAAAAAAAAGTTACGACTGTCGATGGTCGATAGTTGACTGCGAAGCGTCTCCATCACCGTATAAAACGCCAATACCAGCTCAGAGAGAGGCAATGGTACTGGGGTATCGATGGTCTCTTGATGACTGTCGGTCTCTATAGCCTGCTCATTGCTCGCTTGCAGCGTATCCCAAAAGCCTTTACGAATCTCAGATTTGTGCGCTTGTAGCTCAGGATAGCGCCGGGTTGCGTCCAACACGCACTGTTGCATCATCTTGACAGAGACCGCCGGATACCGTAGCCATTGCGTCTTCAGCAGTCGTACTTCCTCAGGATGTAAGTATTTTGCCAGCACTTCTGCCATCGCGGATACCGTTTGGTCTACGGATTGAGTATCAGTATTCATCAGCTCTCTCCTATAAGTGACGCTCTGTTAGACTTTTAGCATCAAACATTTGCTTTTGAAACTCAGGGTAACCCAGCTCTGCATGCTCGGTATAGTCAAGACCACGCTGCTCATGTAAACGGCTCGCCTTTAATCCAAAGCTCAGATCAATCAGCTTATACATAATAAGACCCAGCCCTAATGCCCATACCAAAGCCACACCGACACCCAGCGCCTGCACGCCCAGCCGTGATAAATTAAATAAATCCCCTGTATAGAACAGCCCAGCCGCAAGTGTACCCCACACGCCGCCGAAGCCATGTACGGCCACTGCTGAGACCACATCGTCTATCTTGAGCTTTAGTAGCGCCTGCGTAGACAATATATAGACCACGGCCGCTACGGCACCGATAATAATAGAATATAAAGGCGTCGTTGTGGCACAGCCTGCCGTGATAGACACGAGTCCGATCAAACTGGCATTGACACTATCACTGAGCAAGATTGCTTTGTTCAGTGTTCGAGAGATCAGCATATAGCTCACTACAGCACTGACTGCGGCGACAAAAGTATTGACCGCGATAAGACCGATATCGCCTGTGATAGACAGGGTCGATCCAGCATTGAACCCAAACCAGCCAAACCACAAGATAAACCCGCCTAGCGCCAGTAGCGTCATGTTATGCCCTGCGATCAATCGCGGCGTCCCATCAGGTGCAAAACGGCCCAGTCTCGGTCCGATAACTAAGACACCTGCCAGTGCCAACCAGCCGCCGATAGAATGGACCACCGTCGAGCCAGCAAAATCAATAAAACCACGCGCAGCGAGCCAGCCTGACCCGCCAAAATAGCCGCCCCAGACCCAGCTGGCAAACACAGGATAGATAAACAAACAAATCAAACAAGCTGCTATCGCATAACCGAAAAACGAGACGCGCTCTGCCATCGCACCACTCGCAATCGTCACTGCGGTCGCCGCAAACATCATCTGAAAGAACATCAGTGCCCAGTCCATATTGGACAAGGCAGTTGGCATAAAATTATCAGTACCCACAAATCCAGAGCTATTGGTGCCCATCATCAGCCCAAAGCCAACCAAATAAAACGCCAAACCACCGATACACATATCGGTATAGTTTTTCATCATCACGTTTACTGCATTTTTTGCGCGTACTGATCCGCTCTCTAGTAATGCAAAACCTGCCTGCATAAAAAACACCAACACCCCAGCCCAGATAATCCAAGCAATGTTCTGGTATTCGAGCAGCTGCGCCACCGACAATGTATCTGCCTCAGCAGCTTGTGCATGGCCCATCGCGCCAAACAATAGCGTACTCAGCATGAGCATATTACGCGGTAATGACCCACATATTTTCTTTGTCACATCTAGCCCAACAGATGATGTTCTCATTTTATCTCCAAACACTTATCCAACCCTTTAAATGTTATCGGTGCACCATTTTCACTCATAGAGGCACACAAATAAGCCCTGATAGAGTCGGAGCAAAACCTATGCCAGAATCTGTGGAGAAAAATTAGAACGGCTAACAAACATGAGAAAATGTGTGAGAAATGGGTTTGTCGCGCTGATGATATTGCTGCTCAGCTTGGGTTATTTTTATCGCTACCCTGCTGTACTGGCGGCTTACTTTGTCACTGCAGTTTATCTCGCGCTATCAATAACTTATCGGCAATCGCCCATCGTAGAATAGGTCGCATAGTGAGGTTGATTCATGTTAAAATGAGCGCTTTTAAATTCGCCTTTATTATCATTGAGTGATAAGGGACGTATTTTTAGTGCCATTTTCTAATTAACAGGTCCGCCCATGTCTGCCGATACCATCGCCCGCACTGCCTTTAAACAAGGCACCAAGCCACTTTATGATTATGACAAACACTGGGCGAGCTGCTACGAGCCGGCGCCTTATTTGCCGATGAGCCGCAAAGAGATGGACGATCTGGGCTGGGATGCTTGTGACGTCATCATCATCTCAGGCGATGCCTACGTCGATCACCCAAGCTTTGGTATGGCAATCATCGGTCGCTTGCTCGAGTCACAAGGCTTTCGTGTGGGTATCATCGCGCAGCCAGATTGGAAGAGCAAAGACGCCTTTATGGAGCTTGGCAAGCCGGTCTATGCTTATGGCGTGACCGCAGGCAACATGGACAGCATGATCAACCGTTATACAGCCGATCGCAAAATCCGTAGCGATGATGCCTACTCTCCTGGCAACGTCGCCAACAAACGCCCTGATCGCGCCGCTATCGTCTATAGTCAGCGTTGCCGTGAGGCCTATCCTGATGTGCCGATCATCTTAGGCGGTATCGAGGGTAGCTTACGCCGTATCGCGCATTATGATTATTGGTCAGATAAAGTCCGCCGTAGTATCCTGCTGGACGCTCGCGCCGATGTCTTACTATATGGTAATGCGGAGCGTGCCATTGTCGATGTGGTACATGGTCTGTCAAAAGGCTATAGCTTCGAGCAAATGAGCAAATTGCGCGGTACGTCATACCTATTGACACCAACTCGCCGCCATTGGCAAGCAGGCATGACAGAAGTCGCCAGTAACGATGTCGATACCGTTGGCCGTGTCGATCCCATCATCAACCCGTATGTCATGACCGAAGATGTTGACAGCTGCTCAATTGAGCAAAACAAACCATCGGACTCGCCTGTTGGGCAAGCGATGCCGTCATCTATGTCATCACAGTATCAGGGTTTTGTCGCTGAGCCAGTTACAGACAAAGTCATCAATGCCGATCAGGTAGACACCGACACGCAAGTGGTACAAATGCGCGGCTTTGACAATGTGTTTGATAAGCCAAAAACCGCCCGCAAGCATAAGATTAAAATGCCGCCACGTGAAGAAACGGTGATTCGTCTGCCTGATTACGAGCATGTCAAATCTGATCCTGTACTCTATGCCCATGCCAACCGTATTTTGCATTTAGAGACCAATCCGGGTAATGCTCGCGCGCTCGTACAGCGTCACAGCAGCGGTGCAGGTAACTCGCATACCTCTATCGATGTCTGGCTGAACCCGCCACCGATTCCACTCTCAACAGAAGAGATGGACTATGTGTTTGACTTGCCGTATGCCCGCCTGCCGCACCCAAGCTATGGCGATGCGCGCATCCCTGCTTATGACATGATCAAGTTTTCGGTCAATATCATGCGTGGCTGTTTTGGTGGTTGTACGTTCTGCTCGATCACCGAGCACGAAGGGCGTATTATTCAAAACCGCTCAGAAGAGTCGATCTTGCGCGAAGTCGAAGCGATTCGTGATACCGCCCCTAACTACACTGGTGTGATATCTGACCTTGGCGGTCCCACGGCCAATATGTATCGTCTAAGCTGTAAGGATGAGACTATTGAAAAGAACTGCCGTAAGCCGTCATGTGTCTATCCTGATGTCTGCGAAAATTTGCTGACCGATCACAGTAACTTGACCAAACTATATCGCAAAGCGCGTGATATCAAAGGCGTGAAAAAAATCCTTATCGCCTCAGGTTTGCGTTACGATCTGGCGGTAAAAGACCCTGAATACGTCAAAGAGCTGGTCAGCCATCATGTCGGCGGTTATCTCAAGATTGCCCCTGAGCATTCTGAAGAAGGCGTGCTTTCAAAAATGATGAAGCCGGGCATGGGCAGCTATGATCAATTCAAAGCCATGTTTGAGCAGTTCAGCCAGGAAGCAGGCAAAGAGCAATATCTGATTCCTTATTTCATCGCCGCCCACCCGGGTACGAAAGATGAAGACATGATGAACCTTGCGCTGTGGCTAAAAAACAATGGCTACCGTGCTGACCAAGTACAGGCATTCTATCCAAGCCCAATGGCGACCGCGACCACCATGTATCACACGCACAAAGACCCGCTACACAAGGTTAGCCGTGATGAAGGTGATATGGATATCGTCAAGTCTGGCAAGCAGCGCAAACTTCATAAAGCGTTCCTGCGCTATCATGATCCAAAAAACTGGGTATTATTGCGTAAAGCGCTACAAGACATGGGGCGTAGCGATCTGATTGGTAAAAACCGTGGCTGCTTGATTCCACCATTTAACGCCAGTTTAGAAGGGCGTGACGCGGCGCAAGACAGCTACCAATCCGCACGCAAAAAGAACAGCCGCCTAGGCAATGACTCGGTGAAGCGTAGCAACAACTCGTCAAAGCCTAACACCTCAAACCGTGCTGGCACAAGCAAAAACGCTGCCGGAAAAAATACCAAGAAAAAAGTCAGTAAAGGCAACTTCCAAACTCAGCATACTGGTCTGCCACCGCGCAAAACCAAGTAGCGTTAACGATATACAAAGACATGCTCAGTTTAGAGCGTGTTTAGTTCATCAAAAAAGCGTCTATCGACAATTCGTTGATAGGCGCTTTTTTATGTACTGGCTTGAGCGATTTTTTATGAACAAACTGAGCAGTACTACCCACTACAATCGGTGTTTTTGATTTACTGCCTTTACTTCATAGAACATATGCAGTTGATAGTATCTACAATTAAAAACACCTAGAACTCATGGCACCTAGGGTTAGTAACACTCAGTATTAAGGACATCTAGAATCATAAGTTACATTAGTCATGGATTAGGTAACCAAGCTAACAGGTAATAAACAATTTCTAACACTGAAATAGTTCGTTTTCGCTACTATAACCCTCATAGGCTACCTGCCTAAATAAATATAATCGAATGACATCAGTGACAAACTCTGGAGAGAACCATGAACATGATAACTAAAATCGCAACCGCCCTACCAGCCCTTGCCCTATTGAGCGCTTGTGCTACGACGGCTCCAGAAACCACTGATACACCCGTCACCGAAAAGGTAACCGCGGCTTATGATCGCATGGCACCAGCACCCTACACCTGTACTGACGGCAGCAAAATCATGGCAAAGCAATCTATCAATAAAGAGCAAGTCATGGTCAATGCCACATTACCTAAAGTAAAATGGGCAGAGCAGCCAGTCGTCTTGAACGGTGGTGTTAAGGGTGACGTCGCAAGCTATGTCAACGACTCAAATCCTGAAGTTATCTATGCATGGCACATGAAAGACGATAAAGGTATCTTTGCGATGAAATGGGCAAACGGGAAAGAATACAAAGTAAACTGCCAAATCTAGTCCGCCAAAGATAAGCAGAAACCTATTAAAAAATAAAGCAGTCACTAGATAGTGGCTGCTTTTTTGTGCCCGTTCGATCGATAGTTTTTTGATTATGATTATGGCTCTAAGGCTATGGCTATGAAACAACTACAGCTATCCGTTCTAGCTCTAGCATTGGCTCAAAAATTGGTCACTGACGCTTTTTGCTAGAGAACCGCTAAGAAACCTGTCAAAATAGTATTTATAGATTATGTCTCTATATACTACAGGGTACAAATAATCTATAAGCAGCAATCAGTATCAAACGATAGCAAAGTAAGTAAAAACAAAAAGGATAACTCGATGGCGAAGCGTCTGATAAGTATGATGGTAGTGGCAACGGTAAGTATGTGGGCGCTGACAGCCTGCGATAACACCCCCGACTCCGTCGATACTGCTGATCAAGCAGCGAACACGGTAGCGACTGCAGATACCACAGCCGAGTCATCGACAGCAGAAGGCAAACTGGCTGCCAACACGGTAGACTGGTCACTGGTAGACAGCGGTGCAAAGCCTGCTGACCCCACCAACTACAAGTATCCATTTGCGATCGATAGTCAAAACGTCCGAGACTATGCTGAGTTTTTCAAAGTGGATGCGGCGACCGCACAGCACAACCTTACTATCAGCATGGCAAGTAACGAAGCCCTGTCTAAAGTCTTGGATCAGCTGAGCGAAACCTATGTCTCACATGAGCTGACCGATGGCAATGAGATGACGCTTATCATTCATACCACGCCCGATGTCGCTGCCAGCAGCTATGATTATGTGCTGTCTGATGACTTTGCCAAAGGTCTGGTGTTGCCCATTGAGATCAAACCTGATGGTAAAAAAGGTGATGCGAAGGCTCATGGTGAGATGGCGGAGTAGAAGGCTAAGATATATCTCATCGTTATATATACGGCAAGGTTTTTATGTAGAAGTCTGGGGTAATGATTCAATTGGTTTTTTATAGCGTTTTTCAGATAAATTAAAGTAGTTTATTTCTCTAGGTGCGCTGAGCGCACCCTACGCTCCATCACTTGCGTCCGTCCATATTTAAGTCAGCATAACCATCGCCAAGCATACGTTTGGGCGCAATATATTCAAGTAGAAAATTTTCGGGGTTGTCAGTACCGCAGTTGGTATTGTGAACCATGATCTGATAAGTACCACCAATACAGTAGGTATGGTAATCCTCAACTTCAAGGTTATATACCGTCGTGGTAAAAGGAATATAAGACTCTGTACCATCATCATGAGTGGTGACATTGTAGTTATCGCAGGAAATGTCCGCATATCGAAATGCACCGAAATATTCATTGATATCGTCCATATTAAACAATGTCCCTTTGCTTAAACTTTCCTCCATATCTTCAGTATCTTCTACAGCGTGAGCATAGTAAGGTGTGGCATGCATCCATGCCACATTATCGACCTGATCACTCCCGTACTGGTATAAGGGTTTAGCGGCGACTACTGCATAATGATTGCCATTTTCTGGATTCAACAGTACATCTCCAAACGTTAGCTGGTCTGCACGTCTCCATTCAGGTGTATCAAGTAACGCTAAATCCTCTGGCGGTCCAACGAGCGAACGATCTCGGTCAGTATGATATCCTTTACCCACGATCATAAAAGGGTGATTAGGCGTGACACCAACGTGTCTTGGTGTCATTGCATAATGGATATCCTCTATATCTCTTACATCTGTTAGAGCTGGGCGCGTGATATCAATAAATCCAACGTACCATATCTCTTTGTTTTCAAAATTAAAGGTTTTGGTCACTCGTTTAAAGACAGGCTCTCCGATACCATTTTCAGGTGCTGATAGTACTTTGTCACCCACTTCGATATCTTGTATCGGTTTGTAGCTAAACCTATTTGGCCCCTCTACTCTGACTGATGTTCCTTTAACAAAACAACCAATTTCGCGCTGGCTGGCATCTTGTATTATTGTTTTCATAAAGCATCATCCAATATTTGCAAGTGGTAGCGCCTAGCGCATCTATAAATCTCAGTTGAAGCTAAACCTACCCCCCAACCATCGCCAAAAACTCATCTTCGCCCACTACTTTTACACCCAGTTTTTCCGCTTTGGTGAGCTTAGAGCCAGCCTTATCCCCTGCCAGTAGCGCCGTGGTTTTGGCTGAGATGCTGCCCGAGACTTTTGCGCCTAGTGCTTGCAGTTTGGCTTTGGCTTCATCACGCGCCATACTATCGAGCGAACCTGTGATGACCCACGTTTGCCCATCGAGTGGTAGCCCTTCTGATGCGACCTGCTCGACCTTATTCCAATGGACGCCAGCTTCACGTAGTGCAGTAATGACTTCGATATTGTGCGGGGCACGGAAGAACTTATAGGTCAGCTCGGCAGTGATTTCTCCGACATCTGGCGTTTTTATCAAGGTCTCAATACTGGCCGACATTAGACTATCTAAGTCACCAAACTGCTGAGCAAAGTTCTGCGCCGTACCTTCACCGACACCGCGAATACCCAGCGCGTAAATAAAGCGAGCCAATGTCGTATGCTTGCTGGCTTCGATAGCGTTGATGATGTTTTGTACCGATTTTTCACCCAGTTTTTCAAAGGTGACCATCTCATCTGCATGGTTGTGCAACTGATAGATATCAGCGACCGTTTTGACCAGACCATGCTCAAAAAAGCTAATGAGCCAACTGGCGCCAAGTCCATCAATATCCATCGCACGGCGCGAGACAAAGTGAATCAGCGCTTCGGTCTGCTGCGCGGGGCAAAACAGACCACCTGTACAGCGCGCCAATGCTTCATCTTCTGGTAGGACAACAGGCGAGTCGCAGACAGGGCAAGTCGAGGGTAAGGTTACTGGCGTGCTATCGGCTGGGCGCTGATCGTGCCAGACGCGTGTGACTTTAGGGATAACATCGCCTGCCCGGTGCACACTGACTGTGTCACCTGCTCGTACATCCAGACGCTGGATCTCACCAAAGTTATGCAAGGTGACATTGCTGACGGTGACGCCGCCAACTTTGACAGGTTCGAGCTTACCGACTGGGGTGATCTGCCCTGTCCGTCCGACTTGCCATTCGATATCGTTGAGACGCGTCATCACGGTTTCGGCGGGGAATTTATAGGCCGTTGCCCAACGCGGCTCGCGGGATAAAAAGCCTAACTGCTGCTGTAACGCAAGGCTATTGACCTTGATGACCATACCGTCAATCTCAAACGGTAGATCGCCACGCCCTTCTATCACAGACTCATAATAGGTCTGCGCGGCGCGTGGATTGGCGACCACTTCTACGGCGCTGACGGTAAAGCCAAGCTCGGTGAGCCATGCCAGCGCCGCAGACTGGGTATCGATATTCTCAGGCAAGCCTTGATTGACCGAATAGCCGTAAAATGCCAATGGACGACTGGCCGCGATAGCAGGATCGAGCTGACGTAAGCTACCAGCGGCGGCATTGCGCGGATTGGCAAAAGTTTTACCTTCATTTTCTTCTGCTAAGCGATTCAGACGCTCAAACCCTGCCTTTGGCATCAGTACTTCACCGCGCACTTCTAACAGCGCAATATCAGCCGCATCAGCTATCCATAGTGGCAAATTACGAATGGTTTTGGCATTTTGCGTAATGTCCTCCCCTGTCTGCCCGTCACCGCGCGTGACCGCTTGCACAAACTTGCCGTGCTCATACTTCAGTGAGACTGCCAGTCCGTCAAGCTTTAGCTCCATCTCGTATTTGGGGTTTTGCTGCGAGTCGCTCAGACGATCATTGACACGGCGCATAAAATCGCGCAAATCATCATATTCAAAGACGTTGCCCAGTGACAGCATCGGAATGTCATGCGTGACTTGAGTAAAGGCTGAGAGCGGCACATCGCCAACTTGATTGATCGGACTGTCAGGTTGTATCAGGTCTGGATAGGCTTCTTCGACCTCTAGCAATGAGCGACGCAATTGATCGTATTCACTGTCTTCTAATATCGGATTATCAAGTACATAGTAAGCGTAATTATGCGTTTTTATCGCGTCGATCAGCGACCGCATTTTTGAGACAACCTCTGTATTATTGCTGCTATCGGTTGAACTGGGCATATTAGATGTCGCAGGAATCTGGTTTTCTACTTGAGCAGATAGGTTTTTAGAATTATTTGATGAGGTGGCGTCAGTCATAGTCGGCGTCTTTTTTGTCATTCAAGATGTCGATATGATAACAAGTTTGCAGGATGCTCGGTATAGTCAATCCGATATAAATCAGATACTGTGTTAGGCTCACTCAGTCTACTATGTGTAGTGCTTTCATCCGCCTTCCTTGTATCTAAATTATCATTAACCAACTCTACTATTTTGCAGCAACTAGAGTACATTAAAAAAGACAAATAACGTTAATCGCTATTTGCCTTCTTTATGATTGCTTATGCTAGTCAACTTTTAACTATCGTAGCTTTTAAGCCTTTAAGTTTTTAGCCTTCATAATCACGAACTTGGTTACGCAGCTGCTGCTTATATTCAGGGGTGATTGGTTCGTTCTCTTCATCCAGCATAATGGCGTCTAAATCGCTTGCCATCATATAAGCAATACTCATCATACTATCAAAGCTACGCACGGCTTGTGGATGCGGCAATGATAAGAATACGACTACGCCGTTGTAAGTGTTGGTGGCAACACTATGCGGATCAAATGGCGCGATACCGCTATCGGTGATACCCATCATACTGAACCACAGCATACCAGTGCCGTCTTTTTGCTCGTAGCGATGGAACATATTCATCGCACCATAACGCAAACCATATTTGTCAATCAACGCTAATAGATCGCGACCACGGATAGTTGAGGCTGGACGATCACGATACTGGTGCGGCAGGATAGTGATATTGATGTTGTCTTTGGCATTGATCAACGGGCCGTTTTGCGCATCATCGTCAGCTGCGGATAGATGCTGATCAAGTACTGGGCTATTATTCTCAAAGCTTGGTTCTTCTGCGGTGTCGATTGAGGGCATCAAACTATCTGTTGCTGACATCAGGCTTGAGAATGCATCAGGCTCTTGCTCGACTTGCATTTGGTCAGCAGCAGCTAAGAACTCAGTATCATCGCTACGTTGCTGCTCCTCTTGCCAGCGTGCGTAGTCTGCATCATCTATAACGTCATGCTCGGTATCTGCCACATGGTTGCGCTCAGCCGTCAGCTGTGCATCGACATTGGTATGAGGCTGAGTCAGTGGCTCTTCTTCGACGACAGCATTGAGATAGCTGCGGTCAGGGCCGATACTCGTCTCGCCCGCGACCGTATCATCAAAATCTGGCTGATCGACGATGTTGCGCTCGTGACGCGGTATGATAGGAATACCGTTTTTGTCATAATTAACCGCTGCCGCTTCAGCATTACCGCGGCGCTTAAAACTGCGAATGACCATAAACAGCCCTGCAAGCACGATAAACGCGGCAATGGCAATCAATATAAACTGAATAACGGTCATGATAAATACATCCTAGTATATATAACAAAAGGGAATACACAAACGAGCATAAATGGCAATATTCTAGCATGGCTAATCTATATCGTCACCACATTGTGTACTTTATAACCAGTATGCTTGGCTGAGGTCAAGCTTATTTGCACTTATGCTAATGGATTGATTATATTTGCATTGCTCTGATTCTCATAACCTATTTGCTGTCGGGCTTTTGCATTAGCTCTCTACGTAACGCGCGGCCTCATCGAGCGACACACTGACTAGTGTAGAAATGCCTGCACTGGGCATCGTGATACCTTTTAGCTCATCAGCAATTTGCATGGTCAGTTTATTATGACTGATAAAGATAAACTGCAAGTCATCTGCCAGCTCATGGATGAGACTGGTAAAGCGTGCAACATTGGCATCATCGAGCGGCGCATCGACTTCGTCTAGCACACAGAACGGTGCAGGATGCTGCTTAAATATCGCAAAAATCAAACTCAGCGCAGTAAGGGTCTTTTCACCGCCAGACAGTACCGCTAAGCGACTGTTGCGTTTGCCCTTAGGCTGCGCCATTAGGGTCAACCCTGCCCGCCATTGCTCTGACTTTGGCGTATCCGTGGGCATCTCGTCCGTATTCAATGTTAGGCTAGCCTGTCCACCGCCGAATACTTTGGCAAATAAATTGGACAGCTCGTTATTGACTGCATCAAGTGTCAGCATAAATAGCGTCTTAGTCGTCTCATCGATAGAGGCAATCGCATCAGTCAACGTCTGCATACTAGCCGCAATATCTGTCGTCTGCTGAGCAAGTGGCTCTAGGCGTTCATTGACCTCAGCAAGCTCTGCCACTGCTGCCAAATTGACTGGCCCAATCTTACTTAACTGCTGGGTTAACTTGGCTCGCTCGGACTCTAGCTCAGCGATTTTGTCTAGACGGACGCGGCGATCATGAGCGATGAAATCTGCTAGCAGGTTTGAGACGCTCATGCTTTGCTGCTGTGTGTGCGCAGCTTTTGCTTTGTACTTATCACTCACGCGCGCATAAGCTTCTAGAGCACTTTGCGTATGCGCAATGGCATCGTCTAACCGTGCTGCGCTTAGCGCCAGTTCAGTTGCATGCTGGGCAAGCACACTCTGCTGCGCTTGCAAGGTGTTCTGTAAGGTATCAAATGCCGTCTGCTGTTGAGTATACGTTTGCTTTAGGGCACTTAACACGCTATCGCGCTCGCTCAATAATACTTGCTGTGCATCGCGAGCTGTCTGGGCGCCCTGCAATGCGGCTTGTAGCTCTGGCAGTTTGGCCTGCTGCTGCTCATAACGCGTCTGTAATGTTTGCTCGTTCTCTAACGATTTGTCATATTGCTCAGTCGCACGAGCCAGACTGTTGATATTATTTTCTAGACGTATCTCATGCTGCTGAATACGTAGCTGCAAGCCTTGCCATGCGTCATCATCGGCTTGACGGGTACGATTTAGCGCACTGCGCTCCGCTTGTAATTGCTGAGTGCGGGTGCGTGCTTCTGCAATTTGCGGTGTGAGCGCAGCGATCTCGCTGTCGATATGCCGCTGCTCATGCGTAAGCGTCTGTTGTTCTTGTATCAGTTCTTGCTCTTCTTGCTCAAGCGTCACTTTTTCAGCGTTTAAACGTTGGCTATCCGCTTGCAAGCGCTCAGCGTTGGCGCGTTCGGTCGTCAGTTGCTGCTGGTAATTGTGCTTATCACGGGTGAGTTGCTCCGCTTGCGCACGCGCTTCTTCTAGACTGACCATCAACGCATCATAGTCGCGCTGGTTTTTGGCGATGGCTTGCTGTTGATCTTCGATGCTCGTTTCGAGCTCATCAAGCAAGTCTTCTAATACTTGTAAACGATTACGCTGCGCCAAACGCTGGGTGAGGAACTGGCTACCGCCTTCGTTCTGTCTGTCTTGCGCCCCAGCAAACTTACTCAGATTAGTTGTTCCATGACGACTGATCATCCAACCATCGGTAGTAAGCAGTATCGCTGACGGCGGCAATGCCTTTAAGACATCGGCAAGTACGTCGATGCTTTGCTGCTGAATATTTCGATGCTGATTGGTTGTAAATTGCTCGGTATATAAATAACACTGCTGCCATAGCGCAAGCGTAGGCTCAGCAATCAACTGCGATAGTGGAAACACTTTATCAATCAAGCCATCTGGTAAATCACTGATAAAAGCATTGTCTTTGACTTCGTTCTGCCCAGTAGGCAGCCATAAGCTATGACCTGTTTCGGCTGTTGCTTTATCTTTGGTATTGGCTGACGTGTTTTGTACGGTTTGATACGTCAGTAAATCATTGACGTTCGGCGCAAGTGCTTGCCACAAGCTATCAGCTTTTTGAGAAATGCCGTTAGCGTTATGAACGTTTGCTTGCTTGATTTGATTGGCTTGTTGGTTAGCAACCAGCACATGGCTGTCTAGCCATAATCCCAAGATGCTATCGAGTAGCTGTGCGTGCGCCTGCCCTTTTGTACTCAGCTCAATTTGCTCACGCAGCGTTGCGATAGCTAACGGATGATGTATACCATCGTTATCTGTATTATCTGTCGCGGTAGATTGAGTCTTTGATGGTTGCTGCTCAGGCTGTTGTGTAGATTTTGGGTGCAATATCTGATGCAAGGTGTCGTATTCGCCTGCCAGCAGCGCATGGCGTTTTTCATCATCGCTCAGCTCGCGTTGCTGCGTGTTCAGTCGTTGCTGCAAGTGATGTGCTTGCGGCTGCATGTCAGATAGACGCTCGTCCACACCGTCCTTTTGACGTTCAATCTGCTGTAGCTGTTTGCTCAGCTCATTGATTTGCTTTTCTAGCACCTGACTTAGGTCTTGCTTATCATCTGCCTGACTTGTATTAGCATTGACACTAGCAGCATTAGCATTAGCATTAGCATTAGCATTAGAATTAGCATTAGAATTAGCATTAGCATTAGAATTAGCATTAGAATTAGCATTAGAATTAGCATTGTCAGATGGTGATAGTGATTGCTGTAGCTGCTGCCAGAGATTTTGCCAATTTTGCTCGCGGCGCTGCCATTTGTCATGATTTTGATGATGACGTTTTTGTGCTTGGGTATTGATCGCTTGCTGCTGCTCAAGTGTGCGTGCTTTATCCTGTAAGCGTGACAGCTGGTTTTGCGCGTCATGCCATGCGCGCTGCAACGGCTGCTCATTACGCTTGTCATTATCGCGCTTACTGGTTAGCTCAGCGAGCTGCGGACGTAATGATTCCAGCGCTTGCTGCTGCTCAGATTGTTCGGCGTTGAGTCGTTCGATATCAGTAAGGGCTTGTTCACGCTGCTGCGCTAATTGAGACCGTTGTTGCTCTATCGCCATCAACTGTGAGGTGGCATCACCCAACTGGTGCTCAGCGTTTTGGTAGCTGAGCTGCTGCTCGTAATGCGCGCTTTGGGCATCGTCCTTGAGCCACTGCTCTTGATTGATACGTGCAGTGAGCTTGTCTTGCTGAGCTTTGAGCGTGTCATAATCAGCTTGCAGCGTTGATACTTCTGCGGTACTTCGCTGATGCGCTATTTTTTGCTGCTGCTGATTGTGCTTGGCTTGATAGAGCTGCTGGATGGCAAGCTGCTGCTCTATATCAGCGAGTGTTAGCGCAATTTCTTCGTAACGCTGTGCGCTCGCTGCCTGTTTAGACAGTGTCTTTTGTTGGCGCAGTAGTTCGCTTTGCACATCATGCAAACGCGCTAGATTGTCTCTTGTTTTCTCAAGCTTCTTTTGCGTCTCTTCGCGGCGCGCCTGATAGCGCGAAACCCCAGCCGCCTCTTCAATAAACTCACGCAGCTGCACAGGGCTAGATTCAACAATACGCCCAATCATGCCTTGCTCAATCACCGCATAACTGCGCGCACCCAGCCCAGTCCCCAAAAACACATCGACGACATCGCGGCGGCGACATCGCGTGCCATTGATGAAGTAATCCGAGCGACCTTCTTTATTTACCTGACGACGAACCGACAGCTCTTGGTACAAGTTAAACTCATGGCGAATGCCCGTCTGCTCATCCTGAGTATGCTCAAAGGTTAGCTCAACACTGGCGACGCTCTTGGCCGTTTTGTCCTGCGTACCGGCAAAGATAACATCACTCATCGCCCCGCCGCGCAGCTGCTTGGCAGAGGTTTCGCCCAGCACCCAGCGAATGGCATCTATCACATTGGATTTGCCGCAGCCATTTGGTCCGACAATGGCAGTGATACCATGACGAAAAGTAAAGGTCGTTGGGTTGGCAAAAGATTTGAAGCCTGCCAGTTTTAGGGATTTTAAACGCATGAATAGTCAGTTGATATGGCGGAAACAGGCGGCTATTCTACCTGAAATTGTCGTGAGTTTTTAGGGTTAAACCGCTAAGTGCATAAACGATTTTGATTGCAGGCTTTGGCGAAACCCTTGTAGTAGTTTTTGCTCTACTTGGCAGACATTGTTTTCTGCTAGATAACAATCATTGAACGCAATCAATGATGACCACGTGAGACTGGCTACTTGCAGATGATCGACGATATCTAACAGCTCTTGTCTTAATAAGTGCTGATACTTCTTAGGTCTTTTATGACACAGTGCCAGTTCTCGGTCGACGAGGCGCTGCTTGTTATACTCTAGCGCATCACCGCCAATAAATAACAGCAAAAACTTTGCCCCTTTCTCGATAAAGCCGTTCTCGAGTAAATGCTCATACATCACGCAGTACTTTAGAATTTGATCTGGGTTTTTTCGACCGTTAAATTTTAGTTCATTGGCGATCAGTATATTTGACTGATGGTTGTAGGCCAAATTGTCCATGTACATTGCTTTTAGCGCTGTACTGGCCTCAAACAAGCCGCTATTGCCGTGCGTCGACCACGTACCACCTGTCGAAAAAGTCACAAATTGCTGATAAAATAAATCTAAATAGACATCACTACATAAGCTCAAAAATATATCGAACTCTTTATTAAGATACTCTTCAGAAAAAAACATGACGCGGCGAGTGGCTTCTCTCGGATGACAGATACCGACCCTTTGTGTTGAATAGGTCTCTAACTGCTCAGACTCATGCATTTTTGTATTGAGCTTTTTGATGATAGCGTGTTCAATTTCTTCTACGTCTTTACCTGCCAGCTCTGGATCGGTCGCCCATTCGATGATTTGGCGTACGTATTGCTTTTTGGTAATACCAAGAATTTGCTTTGGCTCCCACGCCAAAAACTCTACCATGTTCGTAAGACCAGTCGTCCATGATATCTGGTCTTTCAAATGATGTATTGAACCAAAAACACGGCGATATTTTTCTGCTGCTTTCATACTAAGAATGTCTCATGGTTTACATTTTTTACGATAAAAATTTGAGATGGCTACAATATGCCCAGCCCACTCAATAACAACTGTCCTCCTGCAAATATCAGTAGCACGCCAAACGCGCGCTTGAGCATCAAAGCAGGCAATACGTGGGCAAGCTTGGCGCCCACCTTTGCCATCGCAAAACTGACCACTGAAATGCACAAAAACCCTGTGACATGCACAAACCCAATAGTGCCCTCAGGAAGGTTGACCACGTCTTGACCGAACCAAGCAAAGCCAGCAGCGCCAGCTAATGCAATAGGCAGACCGCACGCCGCCGAGGTGCCGACTGACTGCTTCATCGGTAGCCCCGCCCAGTTCAGAAACGGTACCGTCAAGCTGCCACCGCCAATCCCAAAGATGGATGACGCCATACCAATACCCGTACCGGCACCGAACTGCACACCAGCAGGGGGCAACGGTTTGCCCAATTGCTCTTTATTAGAAAAGAACAGCATCTTTAGGGCAACCAATAGCGCACCAAAACCAATGATAGCTTGTAGAGCCTGTCCATCGATCATATCTGCGATACCAGCGCCAACCAGACTACCGATGACTAGACCAAGCGCCATCTTGCGCCATACTTCCCAGCGCACACCGCCGCGCTTATTATGAGCCGTCAGTGAGCTGATCGAGGTCACCACAATAGTCGCAAGAGACGTACCAATGGCCAAGTGGGTGATCACTTCTGGCGAAAAGTCGTAAGCGGTAAATATCCAGACCAGTGCAGGCACGATAATCATGCCACCGCCCACGCCAAACAAACCTGCGCTGACACCAGCAAACGCCCCTGCAATCACAAACCAAACATATAACATCATAGAAAAAACCTTTTATAATACTGACTTAGGGCATACTTGTCATTCGACTCATAGCTATCCAAATGAGCGAGTGGTGAGAACATGCCCCAGTATTAATTTTATTTTGTACTCACATTTTTGATATGCTCAATTTTGTTTGCCAAACCTCAACCTGACCTTTATGCTGTCATTGACAATCGCCCAGTATATCAAAGTTTCCTTCAACCACATCGACTAAACTTATGCCACCACTCTCGAGTTTTTCCGCCTATTTATCTGAGCTCAACCACCGCCACGTCGTCAGTAGTGCCTCGACCAATAGCGAGCTGATAGAGGCGCTACAGGATGGTACGCTAGATGCTGCTACCGTATACGTTTTGACCGCGGAGACTCAAAGCGCTGGACGTGGACAGCACGGGCGCTCATGGCAGTCACCGCGTGGCAATGTCTATCTGTCACTGTACCATCCTGTGCATACGCCAATCAGTGGGTTGTTGTCTTTGATTATTGGCCTTGAGCTGGCAAAGATGCCTGTCATCCAAATATTGAATGAGCAACTGCAAGCACAAGGATTGGCACCAATTGGAGTAAAGTGGGCAAATGATTTGGGCTTTTATCCCCCTCAAGAAGCCCATCATGCATCATCGGATAATACCGTCGCACAGCAACAGCAACAGCAACAGCAACAGCACACACTACCTTTTCAAAAACTCGCTGGCATCCTAATAGAACCCGTAACCAAATCTGGCAAATTGGTCGGTGTGGTGCTGGGCATTGGTTTAAATGTAAAAGCGGCGCCAACGCTCACCGCGCAAACCTCTGAGGGGATGAGTTATCAGGCGATAAGCTTGCAAGATATCCATGCGATGCTACAGCCAGCAGCACAAGCCACCAGCCTGCCAGACTTACAGACGTTGTATCAGCAGATGAGCAAAGCATTGATGGCGGCGATGACACGCTTTGAGCATTTGGATATAGAAAAGCCAACAGGTCATACCTATTATTTAGATGGGTTCTTGCAGCAGTTTGCAGCAATGGACGCACTGGCAGGACTACGTCTACGCGTCACCCAAGACTATAATAATGAAAAACAAGTCGTCACAGGAGTGGCGTGCGGTGTCGATACGCATGGGTGTTTGCAATTGCAGCAAGATAACGGTAAGATTTCTACGCTTTTTACTGGACGCATAGACGTTATTTATTAGGCTTAGATGACTATATTGATGAACCTCATCATTAACGAGCACCATCACTAACGAGCACTTTGTAAAGGGACTTTTATGCTCTGGCTTGATCTTGGAAATACCCGTCTAAAATACTGGCTTACCGATGATATCGGGCAAATAGTCGCACATGATGCCAAGCAGCATCTGCAAGCACCTGCTGAGTTGCTCATGGGTCTAACCGATCGCTTCGAGCGGTATGCACCTGATTTTATTGGTATCTCATCTGTACTGGGCGACGATCTCAATGCCAAGGTCTCAGAGACACTTAGCCGTCTGAATATTCCGTTTGAGTTTGTCCATGTCGATGCTGCACATGCCCTTATGAAAAGTGATTATAACGATCAGCAGCTCGGCTGTGATCGCTGGCTACAGATGCTTGGGGCAGTTGACAAGAAAAAACGCCAATGCGTGATCGGTTGCGGTACCGCGGTGACTATTGATTTGATTGATCATGCTGAGCATTTGGGCGGTTACATCTTCCCTAGTATTTACTTGCAGCGTGAATCACTGTTTTCTGGTACCAAACAAATCACGATCTCTAACGGTACTTTTGATAGTGTTAGCCAAGGCGTGACTACCCAAGATGCGGTTCATCGCGGGATACTATTGTCCATTGTTGGCGCCATTAATGAGATTAGCCGTCGTCATCCCAACTTTGAGGTTATTATGACAGGCGGAGATGCAGCGACTATTGCTCAGCATGTCAATCGCCCCGTACGCTTGCGCGATGATTTATTATTAAATGGTCTGGCACGTTATTTTGATCATACCAAACAGTCGTAATACTCAATAAATGCTTTTACCTTGAAAATAAAAAAAGCAGTACGTGTGAGGCGTACTGCTTTTTTATTATTGTTTAAGCTTTATTAATACTCAAAGACTATTGGGATGGTGACATTACCTACTACTGTCTTACTATCTTTTCTAAATGGTTTAAAAAGAGAACGACGTAGTTCTTTTTCAAATCCACTATCAATTCTATCAGAGCCGCTACTCTTTAATACGGTAATATTGGCGACTTTGCCTTCTTGATTTACCCTTAATAAGAATTCCATTTGAACACGCTTCTTTTTGCAAGGTTCTTCCGGATCGCAATAACCCCCTAAAGCACGAATGTGGCGATTGTTAAAACTTGGCTGACGTAACCACTTCGCATCAGAAGTCGCAAACTGGATGACAGGTTGCGCTGGTGATAAGTCTGCTATTTCAGCATTTGCAATGTGTGCCGAAAATATACTCAGTACTAGCATCGCCTTTGTCAGCGCAGAAATGATAGTTAATCGAAGGCGTATTTTTAAGTGTCTTTTAAGCGCGGTAGTAGTAGTCGGCATCATAAGCAGTATCTGATAAATATGGTGGATAAAAAAGGCTAAGGGTCAGCTTTATTAATCGATTATTGTTAATCAAAAAATAAAACCACATCTTAGCACAATTGTTTATTTTTTTCTACCCGTTACCTCGCACAGCCCAAAGCCATGTTGATCAATCTAGCCTGTGTTAACGTTATTTAGTCTCATTAAACAGCTCACGACCGATAAGCATACGACGAATCTCACTAGTGCCCGCGCCAATCTCATAGAGCTTGGCGTCGCGCCAGTAGCGACCTAGTGGATACTCATTGGTGTAGCCGTTGCCGCCAAATATCTGAATACCCTCGCCTGCCATCCAAGTGGCTTTTTCGGCACACCATAGAATCACACTGGCGCAATCTTTACGCACTTCTCGGCTATGACCGGCACCGCGCGCGTCCAACATATCCAAATTCTTGCCGACGGTATATAAGAAGCTACGACCAGCTTGTAGTATCGTATACATGTCTGCGACTTTGCCCTGAATCAGCTGGAACTCACCAATCGCTTGACCAAACTGCTTACGATCATGGATATAAGGTACAACATTGTCCATTACTGCTTGCATGATACCGATAGGACCGGCGGCCAATACAGCACGCTCATAATCGAGCCCACTCATCAGTACCTTCACGCCCTCATTGAGACCGCCTAAGATATTCTCGCTTGGTACGGTTACGTTATTAAAGGTCATCTCGCCCGTATGACTACCACGCATGCCGAGCTTGTCTAGCTTTTGCGCGGTGCCGAAGCCTTCCATGCCTTTTTCAACGATGAATGCCGTCATGCCTTTCGCGCCCATTTCAGGGTTGGTCTTGGCATAGACTACCATCACATCCGCATCAGGGCCGTTGGTGATCCACATTTTACTGCCATTTAATACATAGTTACCGTCTTTTTCTTCAGCTTTGAGCTTCATGCTAACGACGTCTGAGCCAGCGCCTGTCTCACTCATTGCTAAGGCACCGATGAACTCACCGCTGATGAGCTTTGGTAAATATTTTTGCTTTTGCGCCTCAGAGCCGTTACGTTTGATTTGGTTAATACATAGATTAGAGTGTGCACCATAGCTCAGCGCTACCGATGCCGACGCGCGGCTAATCTCTTCCATTGCGACCATGTGAGCGACATAACCCATATTGGAACCGCCGTACTCTTCAGGAACGGTAATACCATGTAGACCGAGGTCGCCCATCTTTTGCCACAGATCCATTGGGAATTCATCGCTGCTATCAATCTCGGCAGCTCGTGGGGCGATTTCGTTTGCTGCAAACTGCTGCACGACATCACGTAGAGCATCGATATCTTCGCCAAGCTGAAAATTTAATCCAGGTAAACTCATAACCATTCCTTGTATTTTAATATTTAATTTTTGCGATAATTTTAAGACTGACGTTTATTGATTAGAGCCCGAGCTACGTTTGAGCCATTTGGACGCTTCAAATATGCACTGATCCCTTCACCTGCCACGACCAACTTATCCAAATCAATACCGGTGCTGATACCCATGCCATGCAGCATGTATACTACATCTTCAGTCGCAACATTGCCCGTTGCGCCTTTGGCATACGGGCAACCGCCGAGACCAGCGACGGAGGTATCAAACTCACTAACCCCCATTTGTAGGGCAGCCAAAGTATTGCTGAGTGCTTGACCATAAGTATCATGAAAATGACCAGACAGCATCGTGATATCAGCGTATTCAAGCGCTGCTTGTAGGGCGCGCTGTACTTTGAGCGGTGTGCCAACACCGATGGTATCAGCGATGCCAATCTGCTCAGAGCCAATCTCAACCAATCGTTTGGTCACATAAGCGACTTGGCTGGGGTCAATCTCACCTTCATAAGGACAGCCAACCGTACAAGAGATTACGCCGCGTACTTTGATACCCTGCGCTTTTGCTGCCGCAGCCACTGGTGCAAACCGTTCAATACTCTCATCGATACTACAGTTGATATTTTTTTGGCTAAAGGTTTCACTCGCTGAACCAAAGATAACGATTTCATCAGGGCGATGTACGATGGCATTTTCAAAGCCGCGCATATTGGGTACTAATACTGAGTAGCAAATGTCTGTCTGACGCGTAGGTTCAAGTGCGTCAAGCAGCGCACTATTATCGCGCATCTGTGGCACCCACTTCGGTGAAACAAAACTGGTTGCTTCTAGTTTTTTGACACCCGCTGCAATCAGATCATTAATGAGTGCTTGCTTAATAGCGGTCGGCACCGTCATCGATTCGTTTTGCAGTCCATCACGCGGACTGACATCGACGATAGTGACATGCTCTGGATACGAATGGCTCATACTTATTATCCTTTTCTATTCGCTTTCACTATCGATACGTAATAACTCATCACCATCAGCGACCAAATCACCTGCTGCAAACAATAGCTCTGCCACAGCCCCATCCGTCGGTGCCGTAATCGTATGTTCGATTTTCATAGCTTCGATGACGGCAAGTGGCTCGCCTTTTTTTACAGTATCGCCAACAGCTACTTTGAATGCAACCACTTGCCCTGGCATTGGTGATTTTAAGCTACCAACCGCTGCTGTGTCTTCGCCTACATGTGCCATGATATCAATAAGCGTAATTTCATCACGTCCGCTATCTGTGAACACATAAACTGTCTCATTATTCACCCAGCTTTGGGCACTGATACGGGCACCCTCTAACCATAAGGTATGATTGTGCGCGTCACTGCTATCATAGCTGATCTGATCTTCATAAACCGTTTCGGTCTGAGCAGCTACATTGATATTGCTATCATCCTGCGTATTCGCGATTTCCTTACCAATGACGAGCGTAAAACTACTAAGATTATCGTCGCTCTTTTTGCTGTCAGAGCAACTCGCATTGTGCCAATTGCTGATGCGAGCACTATAGGTTTGCTCATCATAGACCAAGCTAAATGAACGAGTATAGTCGCTATAAGCACGGAAACCCGTTGGCTTGTTGAATGGATCTAAGCCCTGCATAGTCGCTTCGCTCGCAAGCTGCTGCGTAATAGCCGTTACCACAAGCGTCGATAATCCAAGCGGATGCTGATCAAACAGCTTGTCCTGTTCGCGCTCAATCAAGGCTGTATCAAGATTTGCTTTGCTAAATGAATCGGTATTCAAAATATAACGCAAAAATGCCACGTTATTTGGCAGACCTACAATACGCGTCTGCGCCAATGCCCGATCTAGTCTAGCTAACGCTTGCTCGCGCGTAGGCGCATGGACGATCAGCTTGGCAATCATAGAGTCGTAGAAAGGACTGATGACATCACCCTCACGTACACCATCATCGATACGTACGCCAGTACCATCTTTATCAATGACAAAGGTACTGTGCTCAGGCTTTTGATAAGTGAATAACGTCCCTGTCGCTGGCAAGAAATTATTGTCAGGGTTTTCAGCGCAGATACGTGCTTCGATTGCATGACCGTTGATAGCCAGATCATTTTGCGTTTTTGGCAATGGCTGACCTGCAGCAACCAACAGCTGCCACTCAACCAAATCGACACCAGTAATGGCTTCACTAACAGGATGCTCAACTTGCAAGCGCGTGTTCATCTCCATGAAATAAAAATTCATAGAACCTTCACGCTGCTCAACGATAAACTCAACTGTACCTGCACCAACGTAATCAACCGCACGTGCTGCTTCGATTGCCGCTGTGCCCATTGCTTCACGCATGGCAGTATCGACACCTGGTGCTGGGGCTTCTTCTAATACTTTTTGATGACGGCGCTGTACGGAGCAGTCACGCTCAAACAGGTGTACATAATTGCCATGCGTATCACCGAATACTTGGATTTCGATATGACGTGGTTTTAGGGCGTATTTTTCAACCAACACTTGATCATTACCAAAACTGGTAATCGCTTCACGGCGGCATGAATCGAGCAGGTCAATAAAATCGCTGCTTTGCTCAACGATACGCATGCCTTTCCCGCCACCACCAGCACTGGCTTTGATCAAGACAGGATAGCCAATACTATCAGCCTGTTGCTGCAAAAACTGAGCATCTTGGTTGTCACCATGATAGCCCGGTATCAGTGGTACGCCAGCCGACTCCATTAAGCGTTTGGATTCGGACTTACCGCCCATGGCACGGATAGCATCCGCCGATGGACCGATAAACACCAAGCCAGCATCCTGGCAAGCCTGCGCAAAGTCGGCATTCTCACTTAAAAATCCATACCCTGGATGAATCGCTTGGGCGCCCGTTTGCTTAGCGATAGCAATAATGGCATCACCTTTGAGATAACTGTCTTTCGGTGCCGAACCACCTAAATAAATTGCTTCATCACAGACCGCTACATGCTTAACACTGCGGTCCGCATCAGAATAGACAGCAACGGTACTGACGCCAAGACGCTTAGCAGTCGCAGCCACTCGGCAAGCAATTTCACCACGGTTGGCGATTAGAATTTTAGAAAACATAACTATCCCTGTGTCTTGTCGTTGTTATTTGACGTCTTGTCTATTTGCTCATTTATCTATTATTTATCGTTAATCTGCTGTCAGCCAATCAGGTTTACGCTTTTGTAGAAAGGCTTGCACGCCCTCTTTGCCTTGTGTTGATGAACGGATATCAGCGATACCTTTTACGGTATCGGCAATCAGCTCATCAGTGATAGGTGCACCAGCAACATCATGTAATAGTTGTTTGCAGGTTTTGACTGCATCTGGACTGTTCTTAACCACTTTGTTACAGAACTCAGCCACTTCATCGCTCAGCCACTCTTCGCTGACACGCTCATGAATAAAGCCAAGCTGACGTGCCTTTTTAGCATCGAATACTTCAGCACTTAAGAAGTAACGCTGTGAGGCTCTAGCACCTAGCGCTCGAATGACATAAGGGCTGATAGTGGCAGGTGCCAATCCCAAACGCACTTCACTGAGGCAGAAATTAGCAATCTTAACGGCAATGGCTACGTCGCAAACAGCGACCAGACCCATGCCACCTGCGTAGACATCGCCTTGAATAGCTGCGACTGTCGGCTTAGGACATTCATAAATAGTCTTTAGCATTTGCGCCAATTTATCAGCATCCGCTAGATTCTCCTCATAGCTGTAATCCGCCATGGCACGCATCCAATTGAGGTCAGCGCCTGCACAGAATGCCTTACCCGCAGCTGCTAATACAATGACACGCACCTCATCATCAGCGCCAAGGGTGGTGAAAGCATCGGTCAGCTCGGCAATCATCTCATCGTTAAAGGCATTGCGTATCTCAGGACGATTTAACGTCACGGTAGCGACGTGTTGTTTTATATCGACTAATAGACTTTTATAATTATTAATATCGTTTTGCATGGTTCTCTCTTCTTTTGATCACGATCCGCTATCTTTACTAACGAATACCGTTATTGAATGTCATTAAATGGTTAGCACTGACCCTTGATCTTACATTCTAAAGACACCAAATGTCGTCTCTTCAATCGGTGCATTATATGCAGCGCTTAGTCCTAAAGCCAATACATTACGGGTATCGGCAGGATCAATTACGCCGTCATCCCACATGCGTGCGGTAGCATAATACGGATGACCTTGCTCTTCGTACATTTCACGAATCGGTGCTTTAAATGCCGCTTCGTCCTCATCGCTCCACGCTTCACCTTTGCGATCAAAATTATCACGCTTGACCGTTGCCAGTACTGATGCAGCTTGCTCGCCGCCCATGACAGAGATACGGGCATTTGGCCACATCCATAAGAAACGCGGGCTATAAGCGCGGCCACACATACCGTAGTTACCAGCGCCGAACGAGCCACCGACGATAACCGTGAACTTTGGCACTTTTGCATTGGCCACTGCCATTACCATTTTGGCGCCATGACGAGCGATCCCTTCGTTCTCGTATTTACGACCCACCATAAAGCCTGTGATGTTTTGCAGGAACACCAACGGTATTTTGCGTTTACAGCACAGCTCGATAAAGTGCGTGCCTTTCTGCGCGGACTCACTAAATAAGATGCCATTATTCGCAATGATACCTACAGGCATCCCTTCGATATGTGCGAATCCGCACACTAACGTTGTGCCAAAGCGCACTTTGAACTCATCAAAGGCACTGTCGTCAACGATACGGGCGATAATTTCTCTGATATCAAATGGCTTGCGCTTGTCCGTTGGAATGACACCATAGAGTTCTTTGGCATCATAACGCGGCGGACGCGGTGTGATTTGGTTGGGAATATTTTTCGCTGGGCGATTGAGATGGCTAACAATATTACGAGCGATAGATAGTGCATGGGTATCGTTTTGCGCTAGATGATCAACCACGCCTGAGAGCCGCGTATGCACATCGCCGCCGCCCAAGTCTTCTGCTGTAACCTCTTCACCAGTCGCTGCTTTGACTAGTGGCGGACCGCCCAAAAAGATAGTGCCTTGTTCTTTTACAATAATAGACTCATCGCTCATGGCAGGCACATATGCACCGCCAGCCGTACAGCTGCCCATAACCACAGCAATCTGCGGAATGCCTGCCGCACTCAGGTTGGCTTGGTTAAAGAAGATACGCCCGAAGTGCTCCTTATCAGGGAACACATCATCTTGATTGGGTAAGTTAGCACCACCTGAGTCGACTAGATAGACGCATGGCAAATGGTTTTCTTGCGCAATCTCTTGGGCACGTAGATGCTTCTTGACGGTCATTGGGTAGTACGTGCCACCTTTTACCGTGGCATCATTACAGACAATCATGCACTCGACCCCATTGATGCGGCCGATACCAGCAATCACACCCGCCGCTGGAATCTCTTCGCCATACATATCATGCGCAGCCATTGGCGCCACTTCTAAAAACGCTGTACCCACATCCAGCAGACGCTCGACCCGCTCGCGTGGTAACAGTTTGCCACGTGCAAGATGCTTAGCACGTGCGCGCTCCGAGCCACCTTGGGCAACTTTACGCAAGTGTATATACAGGTCATCGACGATCTCTTGCATCGCAGCACTGTTTTGCTGAAAATCGCTTGAGTTCGGACTCAGTTTACTGGTTATAGTAGCGCTCATGATATCCCTTTTTCTTTTATACATAGATACGTAATTACGAGTAGCTTGTTATGCAAGTCATTTTTTAGGTGCGCAGTCATTTGTTTAAATATTACTGGCCGCTGTTTGTAGGCTACTCACATGGTTCATCTTTCATGTTCTAGGGCTGATAAACAAGTTTAGAGCTGATAAATAAGCCTATGACAGCCCTAATTCTTCTTTCATTTGCTCGATGATTTTATACTTTTGGATCTTGCCTGTGATGGTCATCGGATACTCAGTCACAAAGCGATAGTATGCCGGCACTTTATAATGAGCGATATGCTCACTACAGAACTCTCGTACTTCCTCTTCGGTCAAGCAGCCCGGTTCTTTCGGAACAATCCATGCTGCGAGTACTTCGCCATATTTTTCATCTGGTATACCGACGATCTGCACATCGCGAATCTTTGGATGACGGTAGAGGTAGTTTTCGATTTCTACCGGATAGATATTCTCGCCACCACGGATGACCATATCTTTACTACGACCGACGATTTTGACATAGCCGTCTTCATCCATTGTCGCCAGATCACCTGTATGCATCCAACCATCTTGGATGGCTTCACGTGTCTTGAAGCGACTGCCCCAATAGCCTTTCATCACTGAATAGCCACGTGTGAGCAGCTCACCTGTCTCGCCTAACGCTACGATCTCACCCGTTGCGGTATCAACGACTTTTACTTCTAGCGCAGGCTGTACTAGCCCCACGGTCGAGACTTGCTTATCAAGTGGCGTGTGCTCATTGGTCTGACAAGACACAGGACTGGTCTCTGTCATGCCATAGGCAATGGTCACTTCACTCATATGCATATTATCGATGACGCGGCGCATGACCTCAATCGGACAGCTGGACCCTGCCATGATACCTGTGCGTAGCGTCGATAGATCAAAGTTTTCGAACTCAGGATGGTCGAGCTCTGCGATAAACATCGTAGGCACACCATGCAGACCTGTACACTTCTCTTCCTCTACAGCTTGCAATACAGTCAGTGGCTCAAAGCCATCATTTGGATAAACGATACAACCACCATGCGTAAGAATCGCTAGGTTGCCAAGTACCATACCAAAGCAATGATATAGCGGTACGGGGATACACAGTCTGTCTTCTTCAGTGAGGTTCATTGCCTCACCAATGAAATAACCATTGTTTAAGATATTGCGGTGGCTTAAGGTGGCACCCTTTGGAGTCCCTGTCGTGCCACTAGTGAACTGTACATTGATAGCATCGGTGTTTTTGAGCTGAGCTTGGCGCTCTGCGACACGTGGATCATTGGTATTACCCTCGCTCATCCAGCTTGAGAATTTCTGCATAAAGCCAAAGGTCTCATCAGACTCTGGCTCATCAATCCAAATGATACGCTCAATCGTTGGAATCTCAACCAAATCAAGCTGAGTATAGTCTTTATGGTAAATCTCAGGACACAGCTCACGGATTAGGCCAGCATAGTCACTGGTTTTGAAATGGCGCATAAGTACAAGCGCTGAGCAGCCCAATTTATTTAGGGCATATTGCAACTCAAAGGTGCGGTAGGCAGGATTGATATTGACAAGGATGACGCCGACTTTTGCTGTGGCTAACTGCATCAGTAGCCATTCAGCATTGTTATGTGACCAGATACCGATACGATCGCCAATCTCAAGCCCCATCTCAATCATACTGCTGGCCAGCTGATTGACTTGCTGCTGTAGCTCACGATATGTCCAGCGGATGTTTTGATGACGAACAACCAATGCTTCGCGATTAGGATATTTAGAGACAATAGCATCAAAAAAGTCGCCGATTGTCGCTTCAATCAGCGGTACATCAGGACCTTTATCATAGCTTTGAGTGAGCGGTGCATTTGCTGAGCGTGCGCCCATATTGATACTAGGAATGTTGTTCAAAATGGCATCGAAGTCAACGCGAGTCGAATCGAGATCTGGAGTTTGAGTCATAACGAGTCCTTTCGTTTTACTTTTTATGTGCTGATTGATCACTTGTATACAAACCTTCTTCCGTGATGAGGTCGTGCATAGCGTTCAGATACTATAACGCCATAGGCGAAAGCCTGTCAACAATATCAATACAATATGTATCATTTAATTAGTCATAAAAAAATACTTGCTCAGAGATATATAACGAAACGTAGCATAGAATCATGGCAAATTTTTGACATAAAAAAGCCAGCCCTATTAACCGCTATAGGGCTGGCGCAGTCATAAACGCTGTTTTTAAACGTGCTTATTCAAAGCCAGTTTATTATGATGCTTTAGGAGTGGCAGGTGCTTTTATCGTTACCGTTGCACTAACAGCATCATTGTCATCCAGTAAATCCATAACAAGCTCATCATCACTTTCGGTTTTGACTTGCCAATTGCCAGCCGCTTGTGGCACACCCGTCACCATCACAGAGATCGCTTTGTTTTTTAGGCGAATCATAGGTGGCTTATGATCGTAGCCATCATGCTCATGACCTAAGATATCATCAGCGATTGTCGCAGCCTGTGCCCTCAGCGGTGCGACGTAGCGACACGCGACCCCATTGATAGACATGCAGTCACCAATGGCATAGATATTCGCCGCGTTGGTACGCAGCGTCGCCGCATCGACCACAATACCCGTACGACGATCGAACTCGACGCCAGCCGCAGTCGGCAGTTGAGCATCAACGGTCAGACCTGTACTGGCAATCACATGATCGACAATTAGCGGCTCAAGCGACTGAGTATCAGTGTTATCTGCATCTGATGATAATGGTGCATAATCTACTCGCAGCTTATCGTTATCACTGTTATCGCCAACACGAGTAACAGCAGACACTTGATAGCCGCCTAAGAACTGAATACCTTGTGACTCCACTGCCTTAGCAATACGTGCCGTCGCTTTGGCCGGTAGCATCTGTGATAGCGGCGCGTCATTTAGATCAATGAGCGTTATTTTGTGACCTGCTTTGAGCAAGTCTTCTGCGATTTCTGTTCCCACCATACCAGCACCAACGATTGCAACGTGTTGGCTACCGGTTGCCAGTTGCTTTTGTAGCTGACCGAAACGCTCAATATGATTGACATGCCAGACCAAATCTTGTGGCAAGCTCTGAGGGAAGATAGGATGTGCGCCCATTGCTAGCACCATTTTTTCATAACTGATGGTCGTCGGTGCGTCGTCTGAATGTTTAGTCGCGCGCAGTTGTACGGTTTGGCTCACCGGATCAATATCTGTTACCTCTGTATTGGCCAGCAAGGTTACGTCTGCTGTTTGCGCCGCATCTACGCCCGTCGCCCTTACTAAATCTGACGCGCGTTTGTTTTGACTGATTGCCATAGTAAGCATCGGTTTGTGATAACGATCACCACTGTCTGCTGTGATCAAAGTGATTGGAATGGCTTTATCTTTGGCACGAATAGCATCAATCACATGCCAGCCTGCTAATCCTGCACCAATGATGACGACACCTGTTTCCGCTGATGCTGGCGACGTTGTAGATAGGTTTTCTGCGCTCATAATAGCTCCAATATAGATAAGGAATTGTTTTAATTATCGATAATAATGGCGGCTATTGTATCAGTAAACAGACATGCACTCACCTATCTAACCACGTGTATTAGTCAATATCGAACGCCATGCGATGTGCGGTTGTACGCATGGTGTTACTGTCTATTAATTTTTCTATACAGTATAGACTGGCATGGATGCCTGCACTGATCCCCGCTGATGTGACAATACTACAGGTATCATCGCTGGCATCGACATAACGGGTGTTAGCAATCACTTTCACATCCGGATAAGACGCCAAGTTGTCTAAGTCCATCCAGTGCGTGGTTGCCGAGCGACCAGCGAGCAAACCTGCCTTTGCTAGTAACAAGGCACCTGTACACACTGAGAGTGTCAGTACTGCCACGTTTGTTTGGGCAATAATCCAATCAATCACTGCCTTATTATGTATTTCTGTTTGTTCAGCACCATAACCACCAGGAACTACCAACACATCAATAGCTGGATGAGTTGCAAAACTATAATCAGGAATAACCTGTAAACCGTTTCTGGCAGAGATCGGTGCTTGATGCTCAGCAATAGTAATAACCTCAAAGTGCTTATCGCTTGCGCCGTTCTCCGCCAACGAGAACACCTCAAAAGGCCCAGCAAAGTCCAATACTTCTACTTCATTAAACAGTAATATACCAACGGTTCGCTTGACCATTATAGTGCCCCTCAATTAAGTTGATATCGTTAAGCAATATTCAATCCGTTAATATCGTAATCATTATCTTCATCGATTTTTCTAAGTCGGTTTTTTAAAGAATGAGTTTAGCCATGGCATCTGCCTTTGCCGTATTACACTGTTGCAGTCCGGCGAGTACACCTGCTCTATTTTCAGCTGTTTTGTTTTGACTCAGCTTAAACTGTGCTTGAATGTCTGTAATACTGATGCGAATACCCACAATTGCTCGACAAAGTGCCTGAATATAATTTTCTGGCGCATCATCAAGTGACCACGGAATAGACTGATTGGCTTCAAAATCTTGAGTGAGTTCCGATAATATTTCCGTCAATACCATAGGGTCGGTCAACAGACTAACTGAGCCTTTGATATGCACACTACGATAGTTCCAAGTCGGCACTTCTTTGTGAGTTATTGCTTTACTTGGGTACCAATTGGGACTGATGTAATGACCCGCATCCTGAAATATAATCAGCCATGGTGCATCGAGATTATCATAGTCGTTCAAAGCGTTTACTTTGGCGATATGACCGTATAGGCAACCGTACTCACTACCATCATCCTGCCAATACATGGGAATATGACAAGCCTCTAATCCATTTTCTGTTTGTACAACAACAGTCGCTAGAGGCTGCTCTTTGATAAATGCTTTTATCGTATCAAAACGCTCTTCTTTAAATGCTTTAGGAGTAAACATAGCAAGCTCCAAGTCGTTTTTTGAATAACCGTAGAAGAGAGAGTAAACACAAAGCGCCCTATTAAAGAGAGCATTTCGCTGTCCTTAATAGGGCGCTTTGTGTAACCATTAATAGTAAAAAGTATATTTGTGGACGTGTCTTTTTACTAGAAGCGGTACTGTTAATAGCATTACGATTAATAGCATTACGATTGCAAATAGTGCCATCAATAGTCGCAAATCAAAATACGATCAATGATTCAAGATCTTTGATAAGAATTGCTGTGCGCGTTCACTTTTTGCACCTTCAAAGAATTCATCCTTACTACAGTTTTCTACCACATGTCCTTCATCCATAAAGATAATACGGTTGGCAACCTGACTGGCAAAACCCATTTCATGGGTCACGCACATCATAGTCATACCATCACGAGTCAGCTCAACCATCACATCGAGCACTTCTTGAATCATCTCAGGATCAAGCGCGGATGTCGGCTCATCAAAGAGCATCGCCACAGGATCCATAGCCAGTGCACGAGCAATCGCCACACGCTGCTGCTGACCACCAGAGAGCTCGGCTGGATATTTTGCTGCCTGTACCGTCAGACCAACGCGGTCTAGATATGCCATGGCTTTTTGCTTGGCCTCGCTTTCTTTTCGTCCCAATACTTTGATCTGTGCGACGGTCAGATTATCAATAATCGTCAAATGTGGAAACAACTCAAAATGTTGAAACACCATGCCGACACGGCTACGTAACTTGGGTAAATTGGTCTTTGAGTCACCGACAGAGACGCCATTGACCATGATTTCTCCTTTTTGAAAAGGTTCAAGTCCATTGACCGTCTTAATCAAGGTTGATTTACCGCTACCTGATGGGCCACAAACCACGACCACATCCCCTTTATGTACATGCGCGGTACACTCCTTCAGTACCTGAAAGTCTCCATACCATTTACTGACATTGGACATTTGAATGACCATCTCATCACTAGCATGACCACTGTTGGTGACCAGTCCGCCAAAGGCATTTAAGTATGTATCCGCTGTGCTCATCACTGGCTCCTAACCACATTGTTTTTGATAACTGTTATTTAAGACGTCATCATTTAAAAAATCACATCAAGTCCTACATCAGAACCGCAGGCGCTTTTGAATGCGCTGCACCCCAATAGAGGCACTCAAGCTAATCACAAAATAGACAGCACCAGCACCTAAGATATAAGGTGTGAGTAATCCCATAAGCTCACCGCGAACGTATGCAGCACGGAAGAAATCTGTCAAACCAATCGCGAATACCAGTGTGGTATCCTGAAATAAAATAATACACTGCTGCAAAATCAATGGCAGCATCTTGCGAAAGGCTTGCGGCAAGATAACCAGACTCATGGTTTGTCTGTATGTCATGCCCAGTGCTTTGGCAGCGTTGACCTGCCCGCTGCCAATGGATTGAATACCAGCACGTACCACTTCTGAAAAATAAGCGGCCTCAAACATCATAAAGGCAACCACACAAGAGGCAAAAGCAGCATCAAGTTGCAAATACTTGCCTGTTACGCCTAGATAAATCATCGGTACGGCAAAATAAAACCACAGTAGCACCAGTAGCAGCGGTACAGAGCGGAAGTAATTGACGTATAGCTTCGCTGGAATTTCCAGCGCCTTGATGCCTGATAAGCGCATCAATGCCAATACGGTTCCTAGACTGATACCGCCCAAAATAGCCAAAAACAGCACTTTTAAGGTGGTGATCATGCCACCCATCAAACCAGGATAGGCGGTTGCCAATTCGGTCATATTCATTTCTGACCTCCTGCAATGAGTCCGGGTACACGCAATTTACGCTCAATCAGTCCCATAATAGCAATTAAGGACAGATTGAAAACCAAGTAAATAATCGTCGCATAGGTATAAATCTCAATGCTGTTTTGGGTGTACTCGCTGATGGTCTTGGTTTGGCTAATCAGCTCCATTACCCCAACAAGCGAGGCGACAGATGCGTTTTTAAAGCAGTTGGTCAGCTCAGAGCTGAGTGGCGGTAAAATAATACGAAAGGCTTGCGGCAGTAGTACTTCTTTGTAGACTTGCGGAATACTAAACCCTAGTGCATAGGCCGCATTGATCTGCCCATCAGGTAGTGACTCAATACCTGTACGTACCTGCTCGACGATACGAGCAGCGGTAAATAGACCCAGACCGATACTGGCTGATAGCATGGCTGAGGTATTCGGAGACAGCTCCTTGTACCACCATTCTTGTATCGTGGGCGTAAGCCAGCCAGGTGCAATATAGAACCAAAAGAACAACTGGACTAATAGTGGAATATTACGAAAAAACGTCACATATGCCGTACCAATGGTACGAGCAGTCTTATTGGGTAGCGTACGCATGATACCAAAAATGGTACCTACGACCATAGCGATGGTCCAGGCAATACTACCAATCAATAGCAGCCAGCCTAGACCAGTAATCATCCAATGGATATAAAGCTCGTTACCGATACCAGTCTGCTCAAAGAGCACACCCCAGTTCCAGCTATAATTCATGGTTGTCTCTCCGAGCAGCGATTGATAAGCCTAAACGTCACAGACAGCATCACAAGCTATCTGAGCGTATAGGCAAGCTATATTGAGGGACAATGAGCGTTACTGAGCCGTTGCAACTTTTGGCTGAGCGCTGTCATGTGGATTGGCAATCAACGCTTTTAGGTTGTCTGACATCTCAAAGTTTAGATTGACGTTCTTTGGCGGGATTGGGTTCAAGAACCATTTGTCATAAATGCTATTGATTTCGCCTGAGCTAAAGACATTGGTCAATGCTTCATCAACCACTGCTTTGAATTCAGGATCGTCTTTACGCATCATACAACCGTAAATCTCAAACGACTGTGGCTCACCAACGATAACCCACTCATCAGGATTTTTTGCTTTGGCTTGTTCACCAGCGAGCAATACATCGTCCATCATAAAGGCATCAGCGCGGCCGTTTTCTAGCATTAAGAAAGCTTCGCCATGATCTTTTGCTGAGATGATGTTGGTATCCATCTGGTTGTCATCATTGTACTGACGAATATAGCGCTCTGACGTCGTACCTGCCGTGGTCACCAAAGTCTGACCTTTTAGGTCTGCAAAATCTTGAATGCCAGAGTCCTTTTTGGTCAATAAGCGTGTACCAATTTCAAAGAAACCGTTAGAGAATGCCACTTGTTTTTGGCGCTCTTCGTTATTGGTGGTTGAGCCACACTCAAAATCTACCGTACCGTTTTGTACCAGTGGGATACGGGTTTGTGAGGTCACCAGGTTATAACGAATGTTGAGGTCTGGCATGTTTAGCTTTTGCTTGACGGCTTCTACTACCTTCATTTCTAGGTCATGTGCATAACCGATAGGCTGGTTAGGGTCATCAGCAATATAAGAAAAAGGGATAGAGGAGTCACGGTGACCGACAACGATGGTACCCGAGTCTTTGATTTTTTGTAGCGTACCATTCATGGTTTCTGTCGCGGTTGCATCATCTGCTGGCGCTTCAGTGCTCGTGTCACTGCTGTTGCTACAACCCGCTAAGCCAAGTGCCATAAAGGCTACCAAAGTCAACGGTTTAGAAAATGAGTAGGTCATGAAATACATCCTTTTATCACAAGATTAATGAGTGCTTGGACGACATAGGTCTAATTGGACGACCTAACTGCGCCGCATCCGTACGGTTGTTGCTGTTGTTTATCACAATGCAATTTAATGTTACTGTACAACAAAATTGCACTCGATGGTGAATTTTTTTCGAGAGAATCTATATCTACATAGATATCTATACTTTGGTTAAATGCCAGTGATTTACTGCTGCTATAAGGTTATAAACTCGAACCAATAAAGGCTATATAGGCTGTGATCAATAAAAACTTGTATAGATATGGCCTTATCCTTTAGACCGCTTATTAGCTTTTACTATTTGAGCAAGCTACAACAGTATGATAAATACAATTGATAAATCGGCAGCAATCCCCATAAAGCAAACAACTTCCTTATACTACAAATGACTTATGACACAAGATATCCAAGTCCCAAATACGGACAGCCAAACTACTGACACTCATGGTAGTAACGACATTCGCCAACGTTTCTTTATTGAAGACTCTCCAGTGCGCGGCGACGTCGTGCGCCTATCACGCAGCTATGCGAGCACCATTGCTCAAAAGCCCTATCCTGAAGCCATCAAACGCTTGTTGGGTGAAATGTTGACCGCAGCGAGTTTGCTCATCAGTACGGTCAAAATCAACGGTCGCTTATCTATTCAATTGCAGTCGTCAGACAGTGATAGTCTACTGAACTGGGCAATGGCAGAATGCGATCAAGACGGTATCATCCGTGCGCTTGCCAGCTGGAAAGGTGAGACAGATGAGCAAATACAAGCATGGGACAACATGACTCATGCCAAAGACGCCTTTGCTGAGTTGGGCGCGATGGGGCAAGGCGTCTTGTTTATTAATATCCAACCTGATGGCGGTGAGCCGTACCAAGGTATCGTTGAGCGTAGCCATGATAACCTAGCGGACTGCTTGGCACATTATCAAAAGCAATCGGCACAGATTCCGACATTGATTAACTTGGCATCTGATGGCCTACAAGCGGGTGGTATATTGGTACAGATGCTACCGCGTACTGCTGAAGAAACATCTGAAGTTGAGCAAAACCAAGATGCCGGTATCGATGATGACTTATGGACTCGTCTGAGCGTGCTGACGCGTACGGTTAAGGCGGAAGAGTTGACGACGCTGGATGCCAATGAGATACTCTATCGCTTATATCATGAAGAAAACATCGTCGCGCCTGAGCCTGCTCCCCTAGCCTTTGGGTGTACCTGCTCACGCGAAAAATGCGAGATGGCAATCGAGCAAATCGGTGAGGCAGAAGCGTTAGATATTATCGATGAGCAAGGCGGGACGTTTGAGATGGATTGCGGATTCTGCGGTGAAATCTATACCTTCAATAAAGATGATGTAGCAGCAATATTTGCTGAGTAAGTTTTCTTACTTACTATAAATCAGTATCTATAAAAAACCCCTCAAGCATCATGCTTGAGGGTTTTTGTTTGGAAAAATGCTATCATGCAAAAATATTTTTATTAGAACATTCTATTCATTTTAGATAAATATGGATTGGACCAGAAATGAGGCATGCTGAACTATTAGAGAGTGACAAGAATATTAGTTTTCCAAGGAGAACAATGTGGATAAGCTTTTCAATTCTTTTAGCTATAGTAGTTGTAATATATTTTTGGTTTAGCGTCAGCGAAACTAACGATTGGTCTAATATATCACTAGGTGATATTGGTGCAGTTTTTTCTGGGACTTTTACAGCACTGGCTTGGTATTGGTTCATTGAAGCTTACTTACTACAGAGCAAAGAGTTAGCCTTGCAACGTAGAACTTTAGAAACTCAAGTTGAAGAACTAAAGCATTCTGTGAGTGCACAACAAGGTTCTGAGCAGGCTCTTCATATCCAGTCAAACGCTCTTACAAGGCAGTTATCAATCACTGAAAAGCAATTCACTGACTATCAAGAAGAGAAAAAGAGAAGTGTTCCTAATTTTATATTAACAGATACCCCATATCATATAGTTCAAGCATATGATGAAAAAGCTGATTCTAGTTATCAAAATGAAGATTTTCTAAAACTATCGCCCATTACAAATCTGAATAACATAACTTTTAATTGTTATATTGCATTCAAGAATATTGGCGCTGAGTGTAAAATAAGCCATATCAATATTAGCGATCTTAGCACTTCCAATAGTAGTATAGACTTCGATCATAAGCTGTTTTTTAATATAGACTCTAACAAAGATACTATTGTTCATATTAATATTAATTTGAACATACTAGCTAAAGACTCATCAACGTTAGAAATTGGAGATTTATATATACTTTACCGCAAACCTGAGATGGTTTTTAGTCTAGAACTATTTTATAGTCAGGACAAACTATCATCTTCTGATAGTTATAGACTATCTATAGACGAACAGAAATATAGCCTAACTAAAAATAATATAGATTAATTTACTCCAATATAAAGTATAGTTTGAGAATTTTTACTACACCGCTACAGCCAAGCTTCTAGGATAAGAATGTATGCGTGGACGTCCGGCATAGTCACTTCGACCGTTGTCGAACAGCCATTCAACGACTTGCTTACGCACCCGTCTACTATGAATTAAGTTCATATGGTTCACACCATAAAATATCGCTTTGTGACCATCTGGCACAAACAAAGCATGCTCAGCATCATCCTCTCCCAGCGCTGATGCCACTGATACCAGACTATCACCTAGCAGATCGGTCACCTTAGAGTCATAATGCGTCTCAAGCAAAGCACTAGCGACAAAGTAGGTTTTAATCCCACTTGGCAGACGCGCAGGATGGCGGAAATCTTGTGGCAATACACTGCGTCCCTCTAATGCCTGCCAGTCAGCATCACGAATACTGCCGTGACGTAAATCAATGATACCAGCACTACGCATGTCACCGAGTTTGGCAAGTGAGCCTGCAAATGGCAGCTTGGCAATGATGTCTTGTACATAATTACCGATACGCTCAAGCACTGCTCCATGATGCGGGGAGCCTAGGGTGATGAGATTACCCACGCGCTTTATCCAGTCTAGGCGCTCTTGCTCGCCATAAAACAGCGCACTACGGGAGACCAATCCACCCATACTGTGACCAACCAAGTCTATCTGACTGATATCTGGATTACCATCGACCAAGTCCTGTAGTAGCTGAGAGAACTTATGACCGCTACGTGAGATACGTCGCCCTGTATTATAGTCTAAGTACAGCACGGTGGTATCAGGCTGACTGACATGGACCGCATCGCCTAGGTTGTTATTTTCTTGTGCGTGCCAGCTCAAATGGCTCATACATAACCCATGGCAAAAAATAACGATACGTCCGGATAGCACCTCTTCTTGGGGGCTACCACTTTTGTTGTATAACATCATCGGAACAGCGAGTGCGTTTTGATTGTTGACCAAATGATCGCCCATGACGCCGTTGATGACATTGACCAGCTTTTTTAATGAGTCAGGCAATGGCTGAGCCGTTTTTTGGACGATGAAGTTTTTGTATATTCGTAGGATAGAGGCCAGATTATTACCGACCATTAGCATGATGTGGCGTATCGTGCCATAAATGCGTCCAGTAAAACCACGCTGCCACTTATTTAGATGTTTATCATTGAATCGACCCATCGGACGCAAGATAACCTCACGGTGGATAGCCTCGACTATTTCAGTGATCTCAACCACACCCATGGTTGCAAGCTGCGCCAATCCTTCAAAAAAGTCCGCCAAAGAGACAGGTTTTTTGACGGCTTCGTTGCCGTCGTCTGTGTCTGCTAATAACTTGACCAGCTCATCCATGTCGATTGCTTCGAGCTGATCTATCTGCTCATACCAGTCACTATGCAGCGGTACGCTAGCATCTGAGAAAAAATGCGCATCAAGCTCATGGTGATTGCGAGTATAATTGCTATCATTTTGAGCGCTACTGTCACTAACACTAGGGTTATAAAACAAATTTGGGCTGCTCATAATATTGACACATTTAGCGATAAGGATAGTTTTCCATACTATCCTTTAACTGTCGCAAATAGAAGCGAATGATTTGATTTCAGCGTCCATTAGTGACCAAAAGAGAGATATAGATGATAAACGGTGGCTTTGTCATCATAAAAGCGTTATTCAGCATATACACCCAAACAAAAATCCCAAGCCATGACTTGGGATTTTTTATATAGTTCTAGTACTTTTGTCTATGCGGTAAACAGTCGTTTATCTGACTGTTCTATCTAGTTGTTTTGCATCACTGTTTTCGCTTATTGCGCCGAGCTATCTGTCTCATCGAATGATTCTGCCAGTATGACATCACCATCATCACGTGTGATCATTACAGTCGCGGAACGAGGAATATTGCCACCAGCCACCGCCCCCCACGTATTGCCTGGATGCTGAATATTAATAAACAAGGTTTTAAAATCTGGTGCCATAGTAATGCCTGTGACTTCACAGCCCTCAGGACCGACAAAGAAGCGTTTGATATTATCGTTGCTAGCGGATGTGCCCACTCGGGTTGACTGCCCTGCTGATGTGGTGGTCATCGATCCATCACTGACCTCACCCGGTAGCGCGGCCAGCAACATACAGCTACTGGTGTCAGTATAAGCGCCATCATCTGTCTGAATCCATAAGACGCCGCGTGGATCAAAATACAAGCCATCAGGTGAAGAAAAATCGTTGTTGTCATTTAGCCCAGATAAGTTCTCCGCTGAAAGATCATTTGGCGCACCAAACAGATAGATATCCCACTCAAAGCTCGTTGCAGCATGATCGCCACCTGCTTCTGCCCAGCGAATGATATGACCATTGTCGTTGCCATCATTATTATAACTGCGAGGATTGGATGCTGAGACAGGTTGATCATCGCGCACACCGCGATATTTGTTATTGGTCAATGTCACATAGACATCGCCTGTCATCGGACTGACCGATACCCATTCAGGTCGATCCATCTTAGTAGCGTTCAGCGCGTCAGCAGCAGCGCGAGCAAATACGAGCACCTCATCTTGTCCGTTAAACGGTAATACGCTGTTAGACGCATCTAAACCGTTTTGACCATGAACGAGGGCTTTCCATTCGCCGCTACCGTCTTCATTGAAGATCGCAACGTATAGTGTGCCGTCATTGAGATACTTATCACCTGCGGTTAGTCCGCCACCTATATCTGAGTTTGACCAGACTGCTGTAGATACAAACTTATAGATGTACTCGCCGCGCGCATCATCACCCATATAGAACACCACTGGCTTGCCTTGCTCTACAGGGGCATAGGCACAGTTTTCGTGAGCGAAACGGCCTAGGGCAGTACGTTTTTGCGGTACAGAGTTTTGGTCAAATGGGTCGATTTCGGTAATATAACCAAACGTATTAAAACCATAGCGATAGTCCTCAGCGGCGCTGGCACCGACGGCCGTCATATCCCAGCGTGAGAACTCGTCTGTTATCTTAGCGTCATTTGCATCTGGGGTATGCCATAGATACTCCCAGCCTGGGAAGTCCTCTGTCGCACCATAGCGCTCACGGCCGTAATTATCACCAGTACTCAATTGGCTGGCATCTTGTCCACGGGCGAACACTCCCAAAAAGTTCTCTTCGGTAGTCAGATAAGTACCCCACGGTGACAGTCCTGCGCCGCAGTTGTTGTTGATACCGCGCGTCTGAAAGCCTGTTGGATCAAACTTGGTTTTGACCAGATCAGAGCCTGCTACAGGACCTGCTAATTGCGCAGTCGTACTACTGGTAATACGGCGGTTGTATTTTGAGTTTGCTACCATCTCATAGCCGTTGCCATCCGCACGGCGAGTGAGCTCAACCACCGAGACACCATGACAGTTAACCTCGCGGCGCACGTCGCTTGCAAGACGTCGGTTTTTGAAGATAGGAGCCGCATCACTATCCTGAGTGACATAGTAGCCAAAAGGACTGAGCTCACTGCTGTTGACGTATTCGTGATTCATGACCAATAGGCTATTTTCTGAAGCTTTGGCGTCATAGGCATTGCCTTTTTTGCCAAAGAACCACATCCCGTCGTGGTTATCGCCCATGCGCCACTCAAACGATTCGGCAGACTGTTCGCGGTTGTCTTTCCAATCCTCAATACCCGACATGAGCGGTGTGCCAAGCGGCAAGATCATCTCAGCGGTGTAGCCTGCTGCTACCGTCATAGTATCGGCAGTTGAATGCGCGACTGCCTCAAACTTCAATGTATCCGGACGGCTCAAATCCCCTTGTGCAGGGATAGGGGCGTTATTGTCACTGCCTACAATACTACCGTCGTCATCATCACTACAACCAACCAATGGTAGTGCGCCAAAAAATGCAGCAGCTGTCAATCCTGTGCCACCTTTTAGGATGCTGCGGCGGTTCAATCGACGATTGATAATCGTCTGAAAGTCAGTATTGTTAGTAGGGTTTGAGTCTTCAACTACTTCGTGGGCAAGCGTTCGCTCATTGTTTAATAATGTCATTATCAGTCACCTTGCTATTAGGCTAGATTGGCGGAGAGTGGGTCGCGGCGTTGCAATTACAACCACAAAAATACGAATTCCGCTTAAGTCTACTGATCCTTTATGACAGCACGCTGAACGATAGATGACAAAATAATGACAATTGTCGGCTAGATGACAACTAAGAACAATTGAGCCAATAAGAACCATCAAGCAGATAAAATAGTGTAATAATCAGGCTTAATATAAAGAGCACAAAATATAAAAAGCACAAACGCAAAAAACCCCAAGTGATCGCTTAGGGTTTTTGATATGTACTACTACAAGCTGTAATTGCTAGCCGTTGTTACAAGATATTATTGTAAATAATGGCTTTAGCTATCTTAGCAAGCCTATCGTACTTGCGACGTCCACTCATGAGCGCCCAACGTGAGGGTAAGCTTATCCCCTGCTTGCAAGACGCCTACGCCACTTGGTGTACCAGTCATGATCACATCACCTGCTTGCAAATTAAAGGCATGACTGATATTGACCAGTAACTCATAGACGGGAAACAGCATCAAAGCACTATCACCATCTTGAGTTAATTTATCATTGATAGTCAGCTGGTACTGTACGTTTTGAAGATTGCCAAACGCTTGTGGGTCAAGCCAATCAGCAAGCACGCATGCCCCATCAAAACATTTGGCGCGCTCCCACGGATGACCTTTTTCTTTTAACTTGCTTTGCAAATCACGCAAGGTCAAATCCAGCCCTAACGTCACCCCGCCGATTGCTTGCTGCGCCTGCTCAATCGTCGCCATGGACAAATCAGCGGATAGCTGAATGCATAGCTCAGCTTCATAATGCGTCTCGCCAAACTGCTCTGGATTGGGTCGGATCACATCGCTACGCATAGAAATCACCGAAGACGCTGGCTTCATAAATAGTATTGGCGATGACGGCACTTCATTGCCTAGCTCTGCAGCATGCGCCGCATAATTACGACCCACACAGACCACTTTACCAATAGTAGCGCGTAGACTGTCGTTATAATTATTAACGCTTTGATCTTGGTTGACACTCGCTGCGATAGCATTGGCTAACGACACATGTGGCGATTGGCTCATACTAGACTCTCCCTGTAAATGATGAATACTTACCAGCACTCCATACTGTTTTGTCTACTGTCACCTTGACGATTTTGATGATCGGCTGCTAACTGCTAACTATGGAATCGTATTGGTCACCACATCTGGCGGCACATAACTGGTATGACGATTCATGCGTTTTTCAAACAATCTAAAGCTAAATAAGATCACCCAAGACAACAGTAAATAAACGATACCCGCCGCAAAGAATAGCTCCATCAAGGTATAAGTACGCGCACTAATCGTACGAGCGACACCCGTGATATCCATCAAAGCGATGGTCGAAGCCAGCGCACTACCTTTTAGCATAAAGATAACTTCGTTACTGTAAGCAGGTATCACGATACCAAACGCACGCGGCAGTGTAACCCGTGTAAGCTTCTGCCATTTTGACATACCAAGCGCATCAGCGGCTTCAAGCTCTCCAACTGGTATCGTCTGAATCGCACCGCGTATAATCTCTGCGAGGTATGCACTGGTATTGAGGGTAAAGGCGATGATAGCACACCAGTATGCTTGGCTAAGTACCGGCTCCCATAAAAACGACTCACGCACCGCCTCGAACTGACCCAAACCATAATAAATCAGGAATATCTGTACCAGTAGCGGCGTACCACGAAAGAAGAAGATATATAAAAACGGAAGTATCTGTACGAGCCAGTTTTTCGACAGTCGTAGCAGCGCTAAAACCAAGCCGAAGAGCAACCCAATAATACCTGAGATCACAACCAGCTGTACGGTCAATACCGCGCCGCCTAGTAAATCAGGGATATGATCAAAAATGACCTGCCAATTCCAATCCATAGTATCTCTCCTCTATCCTATGGTCGATTGACTGTGAGTTGATTGACGGCTTATCTTTTTGGCATAGCGTGCCGCAGGATTGGCGCGCCATTCAAGCCACATCATAAAGCCAGTAATCAACATGGTCAGACCCAAATAAATAATCGCGGCGGCCATATAAAAGGTAAATGGCTGCTGTGTTGACTGCGCTGCTCGTGAAGACTGATACATAATGTCCTTGAGACCCACGACCGATACCAATGCCGTATCTTTGAGCAATACCAAAAACAAATTCCCCAGACCAGGCAGTGCAATCTGCCATACCTGCGGCAACGTAATACGATAAAACGTCTGAAAAGGACGCATACCAATCGCTTGCGCCGCTTCGCGCTGACCTACCGGAATCTCTTGGATGGACATGCGAAAAATCTCAGTCGCATAGGCACCAAAAGCAATAGACAGTGCCATGACACCACCCCAAAAAGCACTGATCTCGACATAGTCGTTATAGCCGAACTTTTTAAGGATGCTCATCAACAATATAGAGCCGCCATAATAAATAAAGAGCACCAATAACAGCTCAGGAATACCGCGCATCGTCGCAGTATAGACAGTCGCAAGCTTACGCAGTAACCAGATGTTGGACATCTTTGCAGTTGCGCCAAGCAAGCCTAAGCCCAGACCAATAATTAAACTGGTCACGGCAAGCTGTATGGTGACGGTAGCGCCGCTTAATAAAAGCGCGCCAAATCCTTGTAAGTCAAACACGATTATCCACTCAGTCTCTTTATATTAGCAATTAGGGCATGTCTTCAGTTCAATCGATAGACATATAAATGGTTTAAAAACGGCTAAATTTTGCCAAACGGCGTCAAATGGCTGACTAATATCTCGATATTATTTGCGCTATTTTCCTTGTTTGACTGCAATTTATCTCATTTTTATTACCATTTTTAAAATGAAGACACGCCCTAGCAAAATATGAGTTAAAAGAATCAGCATCAATAGCTGAACGCGGCTAATCACCGTATTTTATACCAAATCAATAGGGATGGTCGGCGTCAAAAAACGACGTCAGAAGAATACGATTAGCGCTACGATAATTGACACGGTAGAAATGAGCGCTGATTTTATCATATTCACTCGCCGTGATGTTAATACTGACGCGTAAAAGCTGTGCCTAAACCGTACCTAAACAGACACTTGGACTGATAACTAGAAAAAAGACTGACTAAATTTGAGTAAAACGGATGGGGAATAACGATGATCATGCTATGATTATAGAGTACGTTTATGGATTAAGGAAAAAGGACATCGCCATGACAGCGATATCCTTTTGTGAATCAAAACAGTAATTTTTGATCAGTAATTTTGAATCAGTATTTTTTATTGCTATTAGACATCAGCTAGCGTCTGCTACCGCTGGCTGTTCAGTAGCTTCTGTGCTGACCGTGCTCGTCTCAGCTGCTGATACCGCAAAGTACTTCTCATTGATTGTATCGTATGTACCATTAGCCTTGATATTGGCTAGAGACTGATTGATTTTTGCCTGTAGCGGATCGCCTGGACGTACCGCTATAGCAAAGTTATCATTGATATCAATCTCATCACCTTTTAGCGCGTATTTGCTACCAGCAGGTGAGCTAAGCCACTCTATCGCTGGTAGCTTATCGGAGATCATGGCATCAACACGGTTCGACCCAAGATCCAAAAATGCATTGCTCAGCGTATCATAAAGCTTCATCTCAGCTTGTGGGTAGGTGTCTTCAAACCACTGTGATGAGATAGTCGAGCGCTGTGCGGCAATCGAATTAGAGTCGATATCGCTAGGATTGCTGGGGTCGAAGCTACTGTCTTTTTCGGCCAAAAAAACCAAGGCATTACTGAAGTACGGATCGGTAAAACTGACCTGCTCTGCGCGCTCTGGTGTGACCGACATCGCCGCCACAATCGCATCATACTTGCCTGCTTTCAGACCAGGGATAATACCGTCCCAGTCTTGCGCCACAATCTCACAAGTCACCTGCATATCGGCACAGAGTGCCTCTGCTATCTCCACATCAAAACCGCCAAGTGTCCCATCCGCATTGGTATAGTTGAAAGGCGCATACGCCCCTTCAGTCCCGATACGTAATACGTCCTCTTTCGTGACTACCGCTGTATCGGTAGCCTCTGGATTGGTATCGCCTGCATTGTCTTGACCGTTGCTACAACCAGAGACTGCAAAAACAGTCGCTAGTGCAAACAACGGCACAGATAGACGACTGGTCGTTATGGTACTCATAACAGGTTTGTCAATCGTGGCACAGGCTGGGGCACAATGGTCGCTCATGATCATCCTTGGGTTTTCTTAGTTAAACAACATCCTTTTGAGGAACAAGAATTCGCTCGCTAGACGTCCTTTTAGGCAGTTGCCGCCTCGTCGGCGACCACTACCTCTTCGACATTATCTGTGACGACTACTTATTGTGCAGCAGCGGTCGAGCTGGTACCAAAGTAGCTGCCAGTGATTTGGTCATAAGTGCCATTGTCTCTTAGCTCAGCCAATGCCGCATTGAATTTTGCAGCCAATGGATCGCCTTTACGGAATGCAATACCCATCGCATCATCGTCACTGCTGATCTCTTGACCTTTGATTTCGTAATCTTTGCCGGCTTCGGTTTTTAGCCAATCAGTGCCAGTGACTTTGTCAGACATCATACCGCGTACTCGGCCTGACGTTAGGTCTAGGTACGCATTGTCTTGCGTGTCATAAAGTTTGATGTCAGCATCTGCATGCTCGTCTTGTAGATACTGTGAGGAGACCGTCGAGCGCTGTGACGCAATTGGCTGACCTGCTAGCGCATCGACACTGAGGTCATCGCCTTTTTTGCCAATTAGGATGATGCCGCTATAGAAGTACGGGTCACTAAAATCAACCACTTCTTGACGCTCAGGGGTGATCGACATACCAGCGATGGCCGCATCAAACTTCTGTGCGTTCAATCCTGGAATCAACCCATCCCAATCTTGTGAGATCACTTCACACTCAGCTTTCATCTGTGCACACAATGCGTCAACCAGTTCAATCTCATAACCGATTAGCTTGCCATCAGCGTCTGTGTAACTAAAAGGCTTATAGCTTGATTCTGTGGCAATCTTGATGTTTAGAGGTGCTTCGGTAGCGGTATCAGCTTCAGCGCTCTCCTCTGGTGCTGCGCTGTTGTTACAACCTGCCAACATTAGCATTGCTGCGCTAAGCGGCGCCAGCCACAATGCTTTTTTGCTCATTGAAATTGTCATATCTTTTATTCCTTAATATATTTACCAGCCGTATCATCACTTATTACTGACTACTTTGTACTCAACTGTTTCTGCAATACTGAACCGTTTTTTACTTATCAGCATCGCTTGTTTTGAGTACAAACATTCAGGAAAACATTATTGACCAAAGTTCTTTTGCTCAAGGCGTGCAAGCTCACCGTTACTACGGATTTCGCTCAATGCTTTATCAAACTCTGCTTTGAGGCCATCCCCTTTACGCACAGCAATCGCAATGTTGTCATCGTTATCAATTTCATCACCAACAATACCAAAGCCTTCTGTATTGTCTGCTAACCATGATTTGGCAGAGACTTTTTCGGCCAATACCGCATCGCTACGACCAGACTTTAGATCTAGGTAAGCATTATCATAGTTGTCATACAATTGAACCGTGTTGCCCTCTTTGCCTTCGTAGTTATCCTGTAGATAAGCCCCTGGCGTGGTAGAGCGCTGTCCACCTAGTGTGACATTGTTGATCGCCATCGGATCAAAACTGCCATCGTTGTTGGTTAGCCATACCATCGTGTTGGCAAAGTACGGCTCAGTGAAATCGACTTTTTCTTGACGTTCAGCAGTGATAGACATCCCTGCGACAACCGCATCATATTTCTGTGCCAATAGACCTGGGATAATACCATCCCAATCTTGAGCGACGATTTCACATTCAGCTTGCATCTGATCACATAGCGCGTTTGCGACATCGACATCAAAGCCTGACAAGCTACCATCGGCATTGGTATAGTTGAATGGAGGGTAAGCGCCTTCGGTTGCAATACGAATGGTTTGCCCAGTCGTTTCTGCAGCAGGTGCATCGGCGCTGGCATCAGTTGTTTCGTTGGCAGGTTGGCTACAAGCACTCAGCATCAATGCTGCGGTGACGGTCATTGATGACCACAGTAGGCGAGAATTCGACATCATACATTCCTTAAATTCTGATGGGTTTGACATAGGGTTGTGACAGGATTTTCTGGCTTCAGGTTCTGATATTTGGTTCTCTGACGTCCCTGCCAGACAAGCAATATAGATAGCAGAATGACAGGCAGCCAGCAGCTGTGACTACCTATAAACCTTTTGATAATACCTGAGTAAAATATCAAAAACAAACGTTTTGCATACTCACAGTTATTATCGGGTAATAAAGAGTCAACAATGGTTACGATATAGTGATTTTTGCATTTGGCAAGATTTGGTAGCGATAGAAGTGAATAATGGTAGGGATGTGACTGTAACAGAGTTGGATAAGGGTAAAACCTGATGGCAGTAGGATTCTACTACCATCTGATTTGTGCAGAATTAGTTCGGGCGATGTGATGCCATAAAGTCTTTGACACGCTCAGAGGTAGGGTTGTCAAAGACTTGCTCAGGCGTACCGATCTCTTCGACCACACCTTGGTGCAAGAAGACCACCTTACTGGATACTTCACGGGCAAAACGCATCTCGTGGGTGACGATCAGCATCGTACGACCCTCTTCTGCTAGCTCTCGCATGACAGCAAGTACTTCGTTGACCAGCTCAGGGTCCAATGCCGAGGTTGGCTCATCAAACAACAGCACTTGTGGTTTCATAGCAAGTGCACGGGCAATAGCCACACGCTGGCGCTGACCGCCCGATAAGTTGGCTGGATAAGCATCTTTCTTGTCGAGTAGCCCTACTTTGTCGAGTAGCTGCTCAGCATCACTAATCGCTTGCGCTTTCTTAATCTTGAGCACCTGCGTCGGTCCCTCAATGATGTTTTGCAAAATGGTCTTATGCGGCCACAAGTTAAAGTTTTGGAAGACAAACCCCACGCGCGCGCGCAGACTCTCTAACTGCTTAACGTCTGATGCTTGCAGCTCGCCTGACTTTGCAGGTTTGAGCATCAGCTCTTCATTGCCGATTAGGATGCGACCTTGATTTGGGTTTTCAAGCAAGTTAATGCAGCGCAGTAATGTTGATTTACCTGAGCCTGATGAGCCCAAAATAGAGATGACATCACCATCATAGGCGGTAAGAGATACCCCTTTTAGCACCTCTAGTGAGCCATAGCTTTTATGGATGTCTTGTAAGTCTAGGGCGATAGGCCGAGTCGGGGTTTTTACGGTATCAAGCATGGTTCAGCAGACTTCCAATAAATATGAGTGAAAACACGAATAAAAATAAATAAGAGCTTTATATAATAGTATAGGTATCTATAGCACTATCGTAATAGTCCTATGCCTGAGCAGGCCAAGAGAAAAAATGCCATATTGTCTCTTATTCCACAGCAAAAAGGCAAATCTTGTGTTTAACCAGTCAGTTAGTCGTTACTACTGATTATGGCTACTTTATAAACCGTTGACCTAAAAAAGCCCAGACGGCATTTGTCGCTCTGGGCTTTATTTTATCACTTTCGCGTACTAGACGTGGTTTTATCTTATGCGTCTACACTGCGCCTTTTATACTGAGGCTTTGATCAGCAGCTGATGACAGCGCGTCACCCGTCATATGTAGTATAAAACGGGTACGCTATAACTCTTAGTACGTCGATACATGCTCTGAGTCTTCAGTACCATCGAGCACCTCTGCGTCATCTGCGGTAGCAACCGCCACATCATCGTTTGTCTCAACGACCATGCCGTCATCAGCAGTAGCAACGGCGACGTCGTCAGAGCTGGTTGCTGTAGCATTTTCTTCAACGCTCGTTTGCGCATCAACAGTCGTATCAGCTTGCGTTTCCATAGGGGTCTCATCTTTGCTACACGCACTTAGCGCAAGCGCGCCTGCAACCAATCCGGCCATCAACCAATTTTTATACGTTGCGTTTTTAGTAGCCATGTTCATTCTCCATTATTCATCATTTTATGATTCAGCACTGTCTATTGTTAGCGCTGCTTTGTTAATGCTTACTATACTGATGATGCATCATGGCTACCTTAGTATTTACAGCACAGTTCTGTTAAAGACACGTAAAGTTAGAGTGCAGTATTGATAACCAGCATCTAGCGCAGAGTATGTGATATTGCTCATGGCGCTGTTTAAATAAAGGATGATCAGCACTTTGTAAAGCGGGCGCTGTTCACAAAATCATCTTTACTATCGCCTCAATCTACTCTATTTTAAATAGCATAATGACCTACCGCTATGTAAGTAGGCATTCAAAACTTCTTTTTTTGCCAAATTTTCGCCTTTCTAGGCGCTTTTATTTAGAACCACTTTTATCTATATAAAACCTGTATGACATAAGGAAAATAATTTATGAGTCAAGCAAATACAACAGACATCACAACCTACATGCACTCTGTTGGTAAGCAAGCACGTGCCGCTTCTCGCGCCCTTGCTGCTGCCAATACTGGCGATAAAAACGCAGCGCTAATGGCGATTCATGATGAGTTGGTCAACGCCAAGCAAGATATCTTGTCTGCCAACAAAATCGATATGGACAATGGTCAAAAGAACGACCTTGATAGTGCTCTGCTCGATCGCTTAGAGCTAAATGAAGCGCGCTTTGATGGTATGCTTCAAGGTCTTAAAGACGTGGCTGGTCTACCTGATCCAATCGGCGAAGTCACTGACATGACCTATCAGCCATCAGGCATTCATCTTGGCAAGATGCGCGTACCACTGGGTGTGGTCGGTATGATTTATGAATCACGTCCTAACGTAACATTAGAGGCGGCCTCACTAGCTCTAAAGTCAGGTAACGCGATTATATTGCGCGGTGGTTCTGAAGCGTTTGAATCTAACCAAGCGATTGCGAAATGCATCATCAAAGGCCTCAGTCATACTGATCTCTCTAAGCACAGTGTTCAGGTGTTGCAAACCACCGATCGCGCTGCCGTTGGTGAGTTGATTACGATGACTGACTATGTCGATGTCATTGTGCCACGTGGCGGCAAAGGTCTGATTGCACGTATCAGTAACGACGCTAGAGTACCTGTGATCAAGCATCTAGACGGTAACTGCCATACCTTTATTGATAGCGATGCTGATACAGACACGGCTATCAACGTCAGTGTCAATGCCAAAACCCATCGCTACGGTACTTGTAATACGATGGAGACGTTACTGGTCGATGCAGCAGTTGCAGGCGAGCTACTGCCTAAGATTGCTGAAGCCATCGTGGCTGCCGATGATGCCATGCAACTGCGTCTTGATGACAAATCGCAAGCCATCCTAAACGACAATGCTAAGCTTAACGGTCACTTATCTGCTGCCACCTCTGAGGATTGGGATACTGAGTATCTGGCCCCTATCCTCGCAGTAAAAGTCGTCGCAGGCATTGACGAGGCGATTGAGCATATCAATACGCACGGCAGTCACCATACTGATGTTATCATCACAGATAACTATACTAAGTCACAACGCTTCATCCGCGAAGTGGACTCAGCAAGCGTAATGATCAATGCGTCTAGCCGTTTTGCAGATGGTTTCGAATATGGTCTGGGTGCTGAGATTGGTATCTCAACGGACAAAATCCATGCACGTGGCCCTGTCGGTCTTGAAGGTCTTACTTCACAAAAATGGATCGTCTACGGTCATGGCGAGACTCGTGCGTAATCATACGAGCATTCACTACGCCCATGAGTAACCAAAAACGTCAGCAATTTTGCTGGCGTTTTTCATTTGAATAATAGGTATGCAAATTATAGATATTTAAGTCATAGGTTTTTAAATTATAGACATTCAAATTTTAGACATTTAAATTTTAGACATTTAAATTACAGGGAGCGGTGCAACCATGCAAAGTGGCAAGATTAAACACTGGAATCAGGATAAAGGCTATGGCTTTATCGATGTAGATGACCAAAGTGAAGATGTGTTTTTTCATATTAGTAACGCACGATTGGTAGAGCCTATAACGGTTGGTCAAAGCGTGTATTTCAATAGTACCCGTAATGAAAAAAACCAGTTGCGAGCCACCGAAGTCACACCGTCGTCACTGAGCATTGCACCAGATACTGGGCCAAGTGCGCCCAGTAAAACACCTAGTGATAGCAAGCGACGCAATCATTCAAATCACATTAACCAAAACTCCGTTAATCAAAATCGTAGACAACATAACACTCAATACGGCGGTCAAAACAGCAGTCAAAATAAAAGAAGCCTAGGCTCTACCCTATTTAGCCTCATTGCTATTATCGCCATTGCTGTCTATTTCTTTGGCGATATCAGCTCAACGTTATTTGCTAATAGTGTTGAGTCAACCACCTCGACGCAAACTGCCTCAGATAGTACAAGTCAAATCAGTACTAATAGCTCTGCTGCTAGCATAACGGGTGATGCACAAGTCGATGATACGATTGCGCTTATTCAGCAAGGTGGACCATACCCTTACCCACATAAGGATGGCACGACGTTTTATAATCGTGAAGGCAGACTACCAGCACAGTCACAAGGCTACTACCGCGAATACACCGTACCCACACCTGGCGTCTCACATCGCGGCGCACGTCGTATCGTCACAGGGGGTTATCCACCTACTGTGTATTACTTGACCATTGATCATTACGATAGTTTTCAAAGACTGCAGGTGCCTTAGTGCTAAACAAACAAATACTGAGCAAACAGATATGCAGCATAGATAAGGAACAACGGACATGAAACAAGCAGATATAAAAAAAGCAAATATCGATCAAGAACGTATAAGCCAAGCCATCCACTATATTAACCAAAGCCATGTTGATCAAGACCGTATTAATCAAGGCCACATTAACCAAAACGGTACAGCACTACATGCGGATATTCCTGCGCAGGCTGTTACCATACCAGCGGGTGACATACTGGATAAAACCACGCTATTGACGAGTCTTGCCTGCGCCTGTGAGTTCCCTGATTACTTTTCGTATAACTGGGACAGTGCATGGGACTGCCTGACAGATAGCGATGTGATGCACCTGATGCTTGATTTGACGGGAGCAAAAAGTATAAATACCGAAGACTTCAATATGTTTAAATGCATCATTGAAGATGCCTATCGAGACTTTGGCAAACCACAATTGTGGATCATTGTGCCATCTGCAGATGAGATCTAGTGTTGTTAATAGAGTAATCACCGTTAATCATTCATCATCATAAAAACCTGAATCATAGAAACCTGAATTCGAGATAAAGCCATATTTATCCCGAATTCAGGTTAATTTATTTTATATAAAGGATTAACCTATGGAGATTACCTTAAACGGTTATTACACCCTGATACTCGCGACCTTAGTGCTACTGCTGGGGCGTTTTTTGGTAAAGAGAGTCAAGTTTTTAGAAGACTTCAATATTCCTGAGCCTGTTGCAGGCGGTCTAGTCGCAGCGATTGTTGTCTATGTTCTCAATATGGTTTGGGGATATAGCTTCAACTTTCATCAAGGGTTACAAACTGCCACCATGTTGATGTTTTTTGCCTCTATCGGTCTGAGCGCTGATTTTAGTCGTCTAAAAGCGGGCGGTACACCGCTATTAATCTTCACCATCGTAGTGTCCGTATTTATCGTGCTACAAGATGTCGTTGGTGTGGCTATGGCAAGTGCATTAGGGCTTGATCCACTACTCGGTCTGGTCACAGGCTCTATCGCTCTGACGGGTGGTCACGGTACTGCTGGGGCTTGGGGCATTACCTTAGAAGAGGACTACGGCGTGGTTGGCGCGACCACATTGGGTATCGCCGTTGCGACTTATGGTTTGGTCGCAGGCGGTATCGTCGGTGGTCCCGTGGCGCGTCGTCTGATCAATCGACTTGGCCTAAAGCCCGCGCCTGCTAATCCGAACCCAAGCGATATAGAAAAGGTCGCAGGAAATCAGTCGCTTTATAGCACTAAGCACGATGAGGAGTCGGCAGGTAGTAATAAAGATATCTTTGAGAGACCTGATAGCATGCGCTTTATCACAGCGTCCTCTACTATCGAAACCTTGGCACTATTTGCAGGTGCTTTGGCTTTTGCCGATGTGATGGCCATAGTTGCTGAAGGCACTTGGTTTGAATTGCCGACATTCGTGTGGGCACTGGCAGGCGGCGTGATCATACGTAATGTACTAACCATGGTCTTCAACTTTGATATGTTTGACCGCTCGATTGATGTGCTTGGTAATGCGTCATTGAGCCTGTTTTTGGCGATGGCATTGCTGTCCTTGAAACTATGGCAGTTGACGGATTTGGCAGGTCCTGTATTGATCATATTGGTCGTACAGACCATCATTATGATTATCTATGTTTACCTGATTACCTTTAAGGTCATGGGCAAAGACTATGATGCGGCAGTACTATCAGCAGGACATTGCGGTTTTGGTATGGGGGCGACCCCGACGGCGATCGCCAATATGCAAGCAGTTACGGATCGCTATCTGCCCTCGCCTAAAGCGTTTTTAATCGTGCCGATGGTAGGTGCGTTCTTTGTCGATATCGTCAATGCGACGATACTACAGATATTTACCAAGTTACCGTTTATGTAGGCTAATGCTGTCGTAGATTGAAGCTTGATAGTTGTCTATAAAATCAAGAATGTCAGACATCAAAAGCCCGCCAAAACTCATCTTGGCGGGCTTTTTTAATTATCAAATTATTATAGCGTATTCAATCAAACCCACTATTTATACTTTTTGATTTCACCACTCTTCACACGAGCGACGAAAGAATTCACTTCTTTTTTCACAATTGGCATCAAGAAGTATAGACCGATGATGTTAAAGATCGCCATAGCGAACAGAGCCGCATCTGAGAAATCGATAACAAAGCTAAACTGTACGATAGTACCGATAACAACGAACACTAAGAAGATAAGTTTGTATATCATCTCGCCGCCTTTACCTTCACCGAAGAGGTAAGTCCAAGCTTTTAGACCATAGTATGACCATGAAATCATCGTTGAAAATGCGAACAATAATACCGCAACCGCTAGGAAGTACTGGAAGATAGGCGCCGTTTCCATAAAGGCTGCACGGGTTAGATCCACACCAGTGATCGCTTGCGTTTGCAAGTTTGCAGCAGTGTTCACTCCAGAGATGGTGATAACAAGTGCCGTCATGGTACAGATAACAACTGTATCAATGAAAGGCTCCAACAGCGCGACTAAACCTTCAGTAGCAGGTTCTTTGGTTTTTACCGCCGAGTGAGCAATAGCAGCTGAACCAACACCTGCTTCGTTAGAGAAGGTCGCACGTTTTAAACCTTGAATCAACGCACCAATAAAGCCACCAGCCACGCCAGCACCAGTGAAGGCACCCGTGAAAATCTCACCAAATGCAGCGCCGATGAGATTAAAGTTAGCAACCAGTACGATTACCGCCATAGTAATATACAACAACGCCATGAATGGTACGACTTTTTCGGTAACAGTTGCGATGCGCGGCATACCGCCAATGATAACCATACCAACTAAAAACGCTAAGCCAATACCAAAGAATAGACTATATTCCGTTGGCACGTTAAAAGTAGAGCTGACTACTGCAAAGGCTTGGTTACCCTGGAACATGTTACCAGCACCAAAGGTCGCCAATATACACATGAGTGCAAAGCCAACTGCCAGAAATTTACCTAATCCGCCCATACCACGTTCAGACATACCGCGGCTTAGGTAGTACATAGGACCACCTGATACGACGCCAGATGGTAATACCGTCCGGTATTTGACACCTAGCGTACACTCTACAAACTTAGTCGCCATACCGAATAGGCCGACCATAATCATCCAAAAGGTAGCACCAGGCCCACCAATAGCAAGGGCGGCACCAACACCTGCGATATTACCAAGACCAACGGTACCTGATAAGGCAGTCGCTAAGGCTTGAAAATGGCTGACCTCGCCTTCTTCTTTGGTAGCGGGATTGGGATCAGTATATTTGCCTCTGACAATATCTAGAGACAAACCTATTTGGCGAAATTGAATAAAGCCAAAATAAAAGGTAAAGACTAAGGCGGCAACTAACAACCAACCTACAATGAGTGGGAAGCTAACGTCCCCAAGCGGTACTGAGAAGAAAATAAGATCAACGAACCAGCCAAATATACTGGCCATGAAACTGTCGAGACCTGCCCCAAATGCTGCTAGACCTGATTGCTCTGCTGCTTGGGCAAGAGTAGTGCTAAGTAATAGCATCGTTGCGACTAAAGATTGTTTTTTCATATAAATCCCTTTAGTAAAAATAATATTTATATCGTTACTTAATCAATTACATCGACACTAATACAAAGTGTAATTATTTATTATACTTTGTATTAGTATTATTACTAAACGTTCAATGCTGACTATATACTAATACTCTTGTATAAACAAAAAAAATTTATATGTTTTTCTCGACTAAACATCAACTTAGCGCTCTCATATTGACAATCAAATTCAGGCGAATTCACTATATTTGTCAAATAATGTTGATAGTGGTTTGAGGTATACATAACAGACTTAAAGTTGCTTAAAATTACTAGATGATAATGCCAGTACAAGGTTGCGCTAGATGCTCAGATATTTATAGAGGACAACAAAAAAACCGCCTAGCAAATGCTAAGCGGTTTTTTTATTCAACTCTCAAGGAGAGCTGACTCAATCAGTATAGATTTAGGTTTACTGGTTTTTCTCGTACACTGGCAGCTCTTTGCAGATCGCTTCTACTTTACCACGTACTTCAGTTGCAACTGCTTCATCACCGCGGCTGTCTAACACGTCACAGATCCAACCTGCTAGATCAGCTGCTTGCGCTTCGTTAAAGCCACGAGTCGTGATTGCTGGCGTACCGATACGGATACCAGAGGTCACGAATGGTGACTTTGGATCGTTTGGTACTGCGTTTTTGTTGACAGTGATGTGTGCATCACCAAGCCACTTGTCCGCTTCTTTACCAGTCATTTCTTGCTTAACGAGGCTGATCAGCATCAGATGGTTTTCGGTACCACCAGAGATGATGTCATAGCCGCGCTCTTGGATGACTTTCGCCATTGCTTGTGCGTTCTTGACTACTTGCTGTTGATAAGTTTTGAAGTTGTCTTCTAGCGCTTCTTTAAAGCAGACTGCTTTTGCCGCGATGACGTGCATCAACGGACCGCCTTGGTTGCCTGGGAATACCGCAGAATTAAGCTTTTTAGCCAATTTTTCATCACGTGACAAGATCATACCTGAGCGCGGGCCACGTAGGGTCTTGTGCGTGGTAGTGGTGGCTACATCGGCAAAAGGTATTGGGTTTGGATAAACACCGCCTGCAACCAGACCAGCAACGTGTGCCATATCTACCAACAGGTACGCGCCTACTTCGTCAGCGATGTCACGGAAACGCTGCCAATCGACTACTTGTGAATACGCTGAAAAGCCAGCAATGATCATTTTTGGCTTGTGTTCACGTGCTAGAGCGTCTACTTGGTCATAATCGATCAAACCAGTACCGTCTACCAACCCATACTGTACAGCGTTGTAGTTCAGGCCTGAGAAATTAATGTGCGCGCCATGCGTCAAGTGACCACCAGCGTCTAAGCTCATGCCAAGTACGGTGTCATTGGCTTCTAGCAATGCTAAAAATACCGCAGAGTTTGCTTGGCTACCAGAATGTGGCTGGACGTTGACATACTCAGCACCGAACAACTCTTTTGCACGATCAATTGCCAATTGTTCAACGACATCCACATGCTCACAACCACCGTAGTAACGCTTACCAGGATAGCCTTCTGCGTATTTGTTGGTCAGGTCAGTACCCTGCGCTTCCATTACTGCTTGTGAGCAGTAGTTCTCAGACGCAATTAATTCGATATGGTTTTCTTGACGAACGCTTTCTGCGGCCATGGCTTCAGCAAGTACTGGATCAAAATCTTTGATAGAAATATCTTTAAACATAGTGATGTCCTAAGTAGTGACTGTCATTGAAAAAATGTCATTGAAAAGAAGCTGATAGCCTGCCCACAATAAAACAACTAATGCGTCAACGTCGCTTGAGGTATGTTAAACACCTCTGCACTCTGTTTTTCTACAATCTGTTGTCTTTTTACGTTCTGTTTTATGGTATGTCCACTATTGTGAATGGCGTCTATTAGCAAAGAATAAAATAAGAACAAACACAGGCGATTAACCTGCTATTAACTTGACTGATTCGTCAATAAAATCGATATACATTTGCATCGATATCACTGCGAAAGATTAAGTGTAACATGAAAATTTATACGATGAGCGCAAAAAAACCTCACCTTAAGATGAGCGAATTAAATGGTCATATAACGCAGCTAAATAGCCAACAAAATAAAGGATTTACCCATTGAGAATTTTCGCCTACCTGCCTTTTTGTATGAATAAAGGGATAAAAAAATTTACAGCGCGTTAGATAAAAATGCAGGCAAGAACGTTTCGCTAATCATGAGCGTGCGACCATGCCAGTCATAACGCGTTTGTCGTTGCCAACCGTCATTCGTTTGGCTAACAAAGCGCTCATTTGGCAAAGTACGGCAGCGCTTAAACAGCACATAGCCGATAGGGGTGTTTTTGAGTTGTTGAAGGCGGCGTGCTTGACCCTGCAAACTATATAGCGGAAAGATACTTTGGGCTTGTACCCATGGCGCGTCATCACAGCCGTAGAGTTGTACCTCGCGCACCCATGCCAGCATCGGTCGTCCTAACATACCACCTGTTATACCCAGCTGCTTTTTTTGCATTAGAGACAGCTGGCGATAGCCTTCAAAGCTACGTTTTACCCGCAGCGGCTGCCCTGCCCTCTCTTCTAGCATAGCAGTGAGAGAGCCTTTGGCACCCAGCCAAGGCAACAGCTCGGTAGGTGGTAGATAATGCGTAGAATGAGAAAGGTTACAGGTCATAGTTGATAGCTGGTACGCTTTGATAGGTATTTGATAGTTAAAAGGTGCTTGCGCGTAGAAGCAGCATTCACCATGGCTGATTGCCGTTATAAGTGACTGCTATGAGTTGCTACTATTAAAATCAGGCATATTATCCGCGTTAAAAGGCAGCGCCTCAAACGCCTGCTTGCGATACTGTGCCATATGCATCCGATCTCTCATACAAAAGTCACCAATCGCAGGTACAAACCGCGGATCATAAATACGGTGGATAGAGTGCGTCGTTGTTGGAATAAATCCTCGAACCAATTTATGCTCCCCTTGTGTCCCAGGATCAAAAAACGTCAACCCCCGTTCGATGGCGAACTCAAGACCTTGATAATAGCACAGCTCAAAATGCAAACTGTCATACTCACCAAGCGCACCCCAGTAACGTCCATACAAGGTAGCATTGCCATCAACATTATCCCTATCAGAATTCTCATTATCGCTATTAGGGTCATCATATAAGAACAGACTACTCGCGATAATCTCACCACCAGCATCAAACGCTTGTGCGAGCATAATATGTTCAGACATACTCTCTGCCAATACCATAAAAAAGTCTAGCGTGAGATAAGGCTGCTGTCCACGCACCGCATAGGTCATGACATAGCAATGATAAAAAGCTTTCCAGTCTGCCTCACTGATTGCATCGCCGCACTTTCGCTCACAGGTGATACCTTGCTCTGCAACTTTGCGGCGCTCGGCACGAATGGTTTTGCGTTTTTTGGCTTTTAGCGTCATCAAAAACGCATCAAAATCAGCAAATGGTTGACTGTTATTGAGCAAATCTTTGTTTTGCCATAAGAACTGGCAGCCTTGGCGCTCGAGTATAGGCATCTCGATAGGCACGGCATCAGCACCACTCTCTTGTGCGACTATCGCACGCTCTACATCAACTTCAGTAGGCATAGAGATGGTAGCAATAGATGCCAGCGTAGGAGTGACAAATAGCCCATGCCAGCTTGAGGCACCCACTTGCTGGGCAATATCGTCAATACCTGCAATGGCTGTTTTGAGGATATCGTCGTTTAGGGTTTCCCCTTTTGCTATCCAAAGACGCTGACCTGTAATCGGGGTATAGGGTACGCTGGTGACCAAACGCGGATAATAATCTACGCCATAGCGCGCGTAAGCTTCCGCCCATGAATGATCAAATACAAACTCACCGCGATGATGACCCTTTATAAATACAGGCATCACGGCCACAGGTTGCCATGCACTTTCTGCAGGGCTGCTTACTGAGCCATCGGTACTGCCTTCGCTACCAGCATGATTGTCGACTCGATGTACCAAAATAAATATCGGTAGCCAGCCTGCTTGCTCACCAATCGCGCCAGTGTCAGTCAACGCTTGCCAAAACTCAAATGACATAAAAGGGGTATCTGGCGTTTGCCATTCTGTCTGGTTCTGCCAACTGGTATCATTGATCAGCGCATACTCTAAACTCATATTCATCGTCGCTATATATAGATAATCTATCTGTTGATGACCTAGCCTAGCAAATTTTTGCGGTTTTGCTGTCACAATTTGCAAAAATTATTGCGGCGTAATAAAAAACCACCGATTGAGAGGTCGATGGTTTTTTGTTATGCGGTTGCTGCAGCATTTGGGTCGATATAAAAGCCCATAAAAAGACAGTAGTTGTATGGAAAAGATGATATCGAAGCCGATGACTGGTAGAATAAGGTTGTTATTAGCTTAGTACAATTAGAAATCATAGGATATGGATTAAAACAGTATACTTGGTTCATCGTATATGATTGACAACCTATCGGATTTATAGTGGATTGATTATAATATACCGTCAGTGAATGACTCTTAAGCAATATCGCATCACAGTTGACGTATTGCCTAAGAGTGCTGCTTGAATAAATTTTATTAAAAGAAAATGCTTTACCCATCTTGAATATTGCTAATTTGAATATTGCTAAGCAGCTACATACAACGTACTTGATCGAACGATATCATTCATTACTGCATAGTATCATTGACCCATCTTCAACACTGTATTTGAGCTTTATTATTAACGACAACTAAAGGAAGATCTAAATAAAATGTCAAAAATTATTTATACAAAAACTGACGAAGCCCCAGCGCTGGCGACTCTATCTTTTTTACCTATTATTAAAGCGTTTACGCAAACTGCAGGCGTCTCTGTTGAGAGCACTGATATCTCTGTTGCCGCGCGTATATTGGCCGAGTTCCCTGAGTACTTGACTGAAGAGCAACGTGTTCCTGACAACTTAGCTGAGCTTGGTCGCCTGACTCAAGACCCAAATACCAATATTATAAAACTACCTAACATCAGTGCTTCTGTACAGCAGCTCAGAGCCGCTATCAAAGAATTACAAAGCAAAGGTTTTGCACTACCTGATTTCCCAGAAGATCCACAAACTGATGAAGAAAAAGAATTGCGTAAGCGCTATGGCAAGAGCCTAGGTAGCTCTGTCAACCCAGTACTTCGTGAAGGCAACTCAGATCGCCGCGCGCCAAAAGCAGTCAAAAACTATGCCCGCAAACATCCGCACTCTATGGGCGAATGGAAACAGTGGTCAAGCACGCATGTATCACACATGCATGGTGGCGATTTCTATGATGGTGAGCAATCTATCACGCTAGACAAAGCCCGTACCGTACGTATGGAGCTACTACTTGATGATGGCACCACGAAAGTATTAAAACCTAAACTTGCGCTGCTTGATAAAGAAATCATCGACTTGATGGTTATGAGCAAATCTGCGTTGCTAGAATTTTATGAGCGTGAAATGGAAGATTGCCGCGAAGCTGGTATTCTATTCTCACTGCACGTAAAAGCCACCATGATGAAGGTGTCACACCCTATCGTATTTGGTCACGCGGTACGTATTTATTATAAAGAAGCTTTTGAAAAGCATGGCGAGTTCTTTGATGAGCTAGGCATCAATGTAAACAACGGTATGGCAGATCTATACGACAAAATCGCTACCCTACCATCATCAAAACGCGAAGAGATTGAGCGCGACCTACATGCCTGTCAAGAGCATCGCCCGCGTCTGGCGATGGTGGACTCTTCAAAAGGTATCACCAACTTCCATTCGCCAAGTGATGTCATCGTTGATGCCTCTATGCCAGCGATGATTCGCTCAGGTGGCAAGATGTGGGGTGCAGACGGCAAAATGTATGACTGCAAAGCCGTGATGCCAGAGTCTACCTTTGCGCGTATTTACCAAGAGATGATCAATTTCTGTAAATGGCATGGCAACTTTGATCCAAAAACAATGGGCACCGTGCCTAACGTTGGCTTGATGGCTCAAAAAGCTGAAGAATATGGTTCACATGACAAAACATTCGAATCTAGCGATGCTGGTACTGCCCGCATTGTAGATGTTGAGACCGATGAAGTATTGCTAGAAAAGCGCGTTGAGAAAGGCGATATCTGGCGCATGTGTCAGACCAAAGATGAGCCTATCCAAGATTGGGTAAAACTTGCAGTACGCCGTGCGCGTGATTCAGATACACCAGTTATCTTCTGGCTCGACCCATACCGTCCACATGAGAACGAGCTGATCAAAAAAGTCAGAACGTATCTAAAAGATCATGACACTAATGGCTTACATATCGAAATCATGTCTCAGGTTCGTGCCATGCGTTATACCTTGGAGCGTGTCGCTCGCGGTCTTGATACCATCTCTGCTACCGGTAACATCTTACGTGATTACCTCACTGACTTATTCCCAATCCTAGAGCTAGGTACCAGTGCCAAGATGCTATCGGTTGTGCCATTAATGAAAGGCGGCGGTTTGTTTGAGACAGGCGCTGGCGGTTCTGCACCAAAGCATGTTCAGCAGCTCACAGAAGAAAATCATTTACGTTGGGATTCTTTGGGCGAGTTCTTGGCATTGACAGAGTCTCTGGATCATCTGGCGACAAATGATAAAAATGCCAAAGCCAAAGTGTTGGCTGACACGTTAGATACCGCAACTGAGAAGTTGCTATTGAACGACAAGTCGCCATCACGCAAGACAGGCGAGCTGGACAACCGTGGTAGTCACTTCTATCTTGCTATGTACTGGGCAGAAGAGCTGGCGGCGCAAGATCAAGACGCGGAACTAAAAGCGACGTTCGCAGAGCTGTCGCAAAATCTGCAAGACAACGAAGCGGCTATCGTCAAAGAGTTCAATGATGCTCAAGGCAAATCTGTAGATATCAAAGGCTACTACTATGCTGACGAAAAACTAGCGACACAAGTAATGCGCCCAAGCAAATTGTTTAATGACGCATTGGCATCGCTATAGTTTGTTTAAATAGCTGTGCCGAGATAATTGAGCATAATTGTCTTTAGGCTTTAAAGTCGAAGTTAGTTATGCCGGTTATGCTATTTACAGTCACTGTAAATCAAACACCTCAATAGTCTTAGGACATTGAGGTGTTTTTTATGCGCGCTCTAAAAATATGGAACGCTCGCTTTTATACAGCACCCTATATAGATGGTTGACCTTATCGTCCACCTGTCGTATCTACTCTTACAATGACTAGCTCTATTCTTCCTTTTCAATTTTCAAATATACAAAAAGCCACCTACGTCAGCAGATGGCTTTTAATGATGTTTAATAGAGCATAGTGCCCTGAGCACTGATATTATTTAAAACTTCTATGGCGCAGCACGTATATCGCTAAGCATCCATATGCTTAATGACTGCTTTACCAAATTCAGAAGTACTGAGTAAGATAGCGTCAGGCATGAGACGTTCAAAATCATACGTCACTGTTTTGTTTGCAATCGCGCCTTTGATACCGTCGATGATAAGATCAGCCGCCTCACACCAGCCCATGTCACGTAGCATCATCTCAGCAGATAGTATCAATGACCCTGGGTTTACTTTGTTTTGACCAGCATATTTGGGCGCGGTACCATGTGTAGCTTCATAGACTGCGATAGCACCGCCTTTGTTTGCTCCTGGCGCAATACCGATACCGCCGACCTCAGCCGCTAGCGCATCAGAGATATAGTCGCCGTTTAGGTTGAGCGTTGCGACTACAGAATAGTCTGCAGGACGCATCAAAATCTGTTGCAGAAACGCATCAGCAATCACATCTTTAATAATGATGTCGTTGCCGGTTTTTGGGTTTTTTATCGTCATCCATGGGCCGCCATCTAATAGCTCAGCACCAAAGCGCTCTGCTGCCAGCTCGTAGCCCCAATCCTTGAATGCCCCTTCAGTAAATTTCATAATATTGCCTTTGTGTACCAGAGTCACATTTGGCAAATCATTATCAATAGCATACTGGATTGCTTTACGTACTAGACGCTGGGAGCCTTCTTTTGAGACAGGTTTGATACCGATACCGCAGTTATCATCAAAACGAATCTTGGTGACGCCCATCTCTTCTTTTAGGAACTTAATAACTTTTTTAGCATCCTCGCTACCTGCTTTCCACTCGATGCCAGCATAGATGTCTTCTGAGTTTTCACGAAAAATAACCATATCTGTCAGCTCAGGATGCTGAACTGGGCTTGGCACGCCTTCAAACCAACGTACTGGACGCTGACAAACATATAGGTCGAGCTCCTGACGTACTGCCACATTGAGTGAGCGAAAGCCACCACCCACTGGCGTGGTCAATGGGCCCTTGATACTAACGACATAGTCTTTTAAAATCTCTAACGTCTCACTTGGTAGATAATCACCGTCGTATATCTTGGCCGCTTTTTCGCCGAGATACGCTTCCATCCATACAATAGATTTTTTGCCATGATAGGCTTTATCGACCGCCGCATCGACCACCTTTCTCATGACGGGTGTGATGTCTACCCCGATACCATCGCCTTCAATAAACGGAATAATCGGATGATTGGGGACGTTTAACGACAAATCAGCATTTACGGTCACTTTTTCGCCGTCTCTTGGTACGATAACTTTATCATATGACATAGATGATACTCCTTGATTGTCTGTTATAGAGCACAAACGAGTTGGACACGCTGTTATGCTAGCGGTTTTCTTATCGTTCTAGCGCCTACACACTTGTGATTTGAGCAAATATGAACTGAATAAAGCCGTAATAACTGTAGCCCTGGTATCATTGGTTTGAACCGTACTAAAAATAGTTTTAAGCGACAGAAGCTAAGACAAAAACAACATCATAATCAAACTGAATGCTTATCTCGCCAAAAATACAAAAAACCACTATTGGGATATGGATTTAGAATAGCAATAAACCTATATGACCACTGTCCTACTTTTGTAGCGGATGATGCGACATCTATTCTGTCACTGACAAGACGGCTATGCTGATTGTTTAATGCCGATTACTCAATACTGGCGTGACCTTATAAGACATAGGCTACAATAGACCACCACTCACCAAATACTAGGAAATATCGTTTTATGTCTAGTCTCGTTTTATTCAACAAGCCTTATGGCGTGCAAAGTCAGTTCAGAGATGACAGCAATAACGATCACACTACCCTATCTGAGTACTTTACCGATAAGTCTTTACGTGTGGCAGGTAGGCTTGATGCCACATCAGAGGGTCTACTTATTTTGACCGATGATGGGCGTGTCAATAAAGCCATCACTCATCCACCCAAGGCCAATGCTGGACGCAAGCAAGGTAAGACTTACTTAGTACAAGTCGAGGGGATTCCTACTACCGAGCAACTGAGCAAACTGCGTAAAGGCGTGATTCTAAAAGATGGTAAGACCCTGCCCGCCACTGTTAAACACGTCCGTGAAGATGAGTTGCCAATGATGCTCTGGCAGCGTAACCCACCGATACGTGAGCGTAAAAGTGTGCCGGACTCATGGCTGATGATGACGATTTACGAAGGTAAAAACCGTCAAGTTAGACGCATGACTGCTCATGTTGGTCTACCTTGTCTACGCTTGATCCGTTGGTCGGTTGCAGGGTTTGAACTTGACAATCTAGGGGTTGGTGAGTTTGTGCGCATCTCCTTAGATAGCGCACATTATCAGCAATTGGGTATTATCAATCAGTGAACACTACTTAGCTGTCTGTTGCTGAGTTGCTCGTTGCTCAGTTACCGATATATAATTTCATATAATATAAAGATATTACGACCTATTAAACATAGCGTCTCGAATGGGTAAGGTTTATCTGCTAAAATTCGGCACGTCATTGGTTATGTATAGCCATTAGTTGTATAAAGTGGGTCTTATCCATTTATCGTCTTATTTTATAATAGGGATATGTCATGATTGCTTCTCATCGTTTTGCTTTGTTGGCTACCAGCATTTTCGCGGCGCTTTTGCTGAGCGCGTGTCAGCCAGCAGCAGAGGACAATCAACCGGCACCCGTAGAAGAAAGCACGCCACCAGTGACTGATACTACTCATGCTGAGCATGACGACATGAGCGAAGATGCATTGCAAGACGATGTAAACGTCACGGATGCCTCCGAGATGACGGATATTCTCAAGGACTATAAGAAAACCATGACTAATATGCATGCTGAGATGCTGATTGGTATGGGTTACAACGACCCTGATACTGCATTTGCCAAAGGTATGCTTGGACATCACCGCGGCGCAATAGATATGGCAAAAATCCAGCTGAAATACGGTACTGATGAGGCTATGCGACAGCTTGCTCAAGATATTATCACCGCACAGCAAGCTGAGATTGATATTCTAAATAAATGGCTTGCCAGCCACCCTGATGCACCCAAACCTAAGCCTAATACGACTGCCATGCAGCATGCATATGCCAAGAGCATGGAAGACATGCATGGTGATATGACATTAGGTATTGCCGATCCTATGCCTGATATGGCCTTTGCTCGTGGCATGTTACCGCATCATATTGGCGCAGTAGATATGGCAAAAGTCCAGCTCGAGTACGGCACCGATGAGGAAATGCGCCAATTGGCACAGACTATTATCGATACACAGCAGGCAGAGATTGATGTCATGCAAAACTGGATTGCAGCGCTTCAAGTTTTGAACAGCGCTAAGAACAACACTGATGTTATAGATCCTGACAACCAGCCTACTGAGAATGAAAGTTCGGACAATAAAAATACCGATAATAACCGTGTTGACAAAAGTACTGAGGCACAGTAGCAAGAATATCGGGAGGCAGTAAACTACTAATGACAATCCCCCAACAAGCATCATTGCTTATTGGGGGATTATCGTCAGTGCAGCATTAGTCGGTGCGGTATAGGTTATGAATGGCGTTGCGTGTCGCGAGCTATACTAGCGCACCTAATGTTGACACACCACTTAACATATCTAATCTGACTGATGATTCATAACGTTTAGCCACATCTCCCAGCCTGCTTCTGCTTGCGCCTCATCGCCATTGCCTTGTAACGCCTTGCCTTCTTTTGCTAAGCGTAGACCGATTTTATGAGGGAATGAGTTTTCGCTAGCATTATTGCTATCCATGCTGTCTTTTTGCTGCGCTTTAGTTGGTTGCACTTGAATACACATCAGCTCATCACGGCGGAACAAGTAACACTCGACAGGACGCTTGGCGTTACTAAGCGAAGCCAACTGCTTGCTGTCTGCTTTTATACCATCAATCGCAATAATGATGTCATGTGCTGAGATGCCAGCTCTGGCAGCCACGCTACCACGCATTACTCGATTGACCTTAAGTCCAGCTGGCGTGTCGCTACAGCGCATACCCCAAGGCACATGTTTATCAGCCACTTCCTTTTTATTGACCTGTATTTTGATACCGTTTTCGATTAGCAATGTCTCAATGGGTAGCTCCTCTACTCCATTGACATAACGACGCTCAAAATCCTCCCACTCTGCTAGCGGCATGAACTGCCCAATCACCGTACCCATATCGGTGCTACTGATACCGATACGCTTATTGTCGTTTTGCTTGGCTTGAGTATAGAACGCTTTGACCACATCAAAGAGACGATAGCGACCATCGGTGTTTTTGAGCAGTATCAGATCCAAACACAATGCCACTAGCGCACCTTTATTGTAGTAGCTGATGCCTGCATTGCCCGTATTTTCGTCAGTACGATACAGCTTGATCCACGCATCGAAACTCGACTCTGCCACGCTTTGGTTGCTGCGCCCAGGCGTTTGATAGTAACGATTGATTTGTTCCGCCAATAATCTCAGATAGCTTGGCTTGTCGATCACACCAGACGCCTGCAGCATAAAATCATCGATATAAGAGGTAAATCCTTCAAACACCCAAAGCAGAGGCGTAAATGCTTCGCGGCGTAGATCAACATCGATCATGACATCGGGACGCACTGTTTTGACCCACCACGAGTGAAAATACTCATGACTGCATAAGCCCAAGAACCGTTGATAATCGGTACTGGGTAGTTTTGGCTCATCCATATTTGGTAAGTCACGGCGCGGCGTAATCAGGCTAGTAGAGTTAATATGCTCAAGCCCGCCGTAATCTTGACCACTGGCAAAGGTCATAAAGGTATAGTCATTGAATGGCGCATCGCCCAGCCAGTCTAGATAAGTCTGACAAATCTGAGTGACATCTTGCTGTAGCCTGCCCATGTTGGCGCTATGCTTACCTGAGAGATAAAAACTGTGTTGCAGCGTCTCATGCTGATTATCCTTGATAATAAAATCAAATTTTTGCTGTTCTGCAACCTCGAAAGGATAGTCGATCAGCTCGTGGTAGTTGTCTGCCTGTAACTGATAACTGTGCTGTCCATCTGTGTCCTGACCTTCAACACGCAGATGAGTAGCTGCCAAACCACACGCCAAAAGTACATCATTCTCTTTTTTATCTAGCAAAAATGCCGCAGGTACAATCAAACTGACCTGTACGGGTTCTAGCTCTTGTCCATCAATTGCGAGTGCGAGCGAGGTAAAATTACCATACAGACGCTGCTGGTCAACATACGCCGTACGCACTGATAAATCATAACAGTAGACTTCGTACGCGACATTTACCGTTTGTCCTGCCTGTACAGCTGGGAGTTGCCACGTATGTTTATCTATTTTTTGTGCGCGATAAGTCTTGGAGGACTCGTCACCCTCTTTTATTTGGCTGTCTATGATTTGATAGTGTACCGCAGTAATATTGCGGGCAAACTCACGCATCAAATAACTGCCTGGTATCCATGCTGGTAGCCAAAGTTGAGGCGCGGCTGAGGTTGTCGTAAAGGTCAGTGACACATCAACCAAATGCTCAGAAAAACGCGCAAAATCGAACCGATAACTGATCAAGGGCAGTCGCTTGGCATCATTATGGCTGATGGACACATCGCTCGTTGGTTGATTGTTGGCAGTATTGGTAAATGAAGTCATCGTCTCTCTCTTCCTTATTTTTATCATTATGGTAGAAGCCAGTTCTAAAAAACGCAACTCCCAAACCTTAAATAGCCCATAGCTACCCATCAACTATAGAAAATAACAGTTATTATTGTAAATTGGGGCATTAATTGGCTTTTTTTATGTTTTTTGCCTTGAAACTCATGTGACCCATCTCAATTAAAGATGCTAACTGCTAAAGTTACTTTAATAAACTGATGATAATTGACTAATACCGTGGCTATTTGGCTTGCTGATTGGCTTTTTTAGGTTTATTGCAACCGCATTTAATTTTTTACATAGATATATTTAGGATATTTTATGACTACTATCGCAAAAGATACTGCCGTCAAATTTAACTACACGCTAAAAGACGACGAAGGCAATATCCTTGACCAATCACCAGAAGGTCAGCCACTTGCTTATCTACATGGTCACAGCAACATCATCCCAGGCCTAGAAGCACAATTAGAAGGCAAATCTGCTGGCGAAAAAGTCAACGCAGTTGTTGAGCCTGCTGATGGCTACGGTGAGTATCAAGAGCAAGCAGTACAGCACGTACCACGTGAGAACTTCCAAGGCGTTGATGACATTCAGCCTGGTATGCAGTTCCAGTCAGAAGCTGGCGGTCAAGTTATGCTAGTTACTGTAACTGACGTGAATGAGCAAGAAGTTACTGTTGATGCAAACCATCCATTGGCTGGTAAGCGTTTGACATTTGACGTTGAGATTCAAGAAGTACGTGCAGCAACTGAAGACGAACTAAACCACGGCCATGTACATGGCGCAGGTGGCGTTGAGCACTAATCTCTTCTAGAGTACAGTGAACAGCTATTGAGTGATGAGTTATTATTAGACTTGTCGCACAAAAAAAGGTCAGTGACTATGTCTACTGACCTTTTTTATGCGTGTGTCATCATCGGAGACTTATCAAATAGATGCTTTGTCGAATAAATAATCTACCAAGTAAATAGAGTGATTTGAAAAGTTGAATACTTAACAGACTTTGCTTAAGCTCCATTTTGCTATTTGTAGATAATAACCAATAAATATTTATAAATTTTAGACATAACAAAGCCGCATAACGACAAGCATCATGCGGCTTTTATTACCAACCATCCATGTTAGCGTTACGCGATACCTAATCCCGGGGTATCTCATAACTGACAGGCATCCAGCCTTATCATCCCTAATCAGCAAACCACTTATCCCTGATGCGACCTTAAGATACCAATCCCTAGTATCAATGAACCATTCCGTTCAATCGTGCCGTACAGTTATAATCGCAGATTGCTCTATCATTAGTAAGTAGTCTGAACGTCAATCCATGTAAGCATATGCTTACATGGAAGCCGTGGCTACTTATAATTGGTCATAGCTTTTCTTGCGGGCTCAGCATTGCTGTAGGTTCAGCACTAAGCATGAGATAAGCAGCTTCATTAATAAATGCTTCATCTTCTGGTAACTCTGGACGCTCACCAGCTTTCATGCGACTACGCTCTTCGAACTTTGCATCCATCGCAGCTTGGTACGTATTCCAGTTAGAGTATGGACGTTCACCAGTGGCGATCAAGCGCTTGTTTTCTGCTTCTAATGAGCGCTTTTCTATGAGCTGCATTTTAGCGCGGCGGCTGTTGATGTCTAGACGAACAGGTTTCTTTTCATCATCCATGTTACGTATGTCATTGAGCGTCGATAGATAAGTAAACTGCGGGTCTTTCTGTTGGCGAACCTTAGACTGCTGATTGAGCGTTGCGAGTGTATCACTGGTAAACTTACCCTCAGGCTTATAAGGAGACGTTCTGATAGTATCCCAAGGTAGCGCTTTTTTCTGCGCGCGCTCGCCAAAGGTGGCGTCGTCATAGATGTTGACCAGTTCAACATCAGGTACCACGCCTTTGTTCTGAGTACTACCGCCAGTGATACGATAGAACTTACGCTGAGTTAAGGTAGCAGAACCCAGCGCCAAGCTATCGAGCTGAATCTGTGCAGAGCCCTTACCTGTGGTAGTACTACCCACGACCAATCCACGGCCATAATCCTGAATGGCAGCAGCAAAGATCTCACTGGCTGATGCCGATGCCAAATTGGTAATGACGGTCATTTTGCCATCATACAGCTGCTCGCCACCATCATTGTCACGGTATACTTGAATGTTACCGCGGTTATCACGAATTTGTACCAGTGGTCCACTTTTGATAAACATGCCGAGCATTTTGGCAACTTCATCCAAAGAGCCACCAGGGTTGTTGCGTAGATCGACAACCAAGCCATCGATGTTTTCTTTGTTCAACTCCTTCAGTGCTTTTTCGGTATCGATACTGACACTGCGATAATCCTCACCGTTACGGCGCGCACGATAGTTCAAGTAAAAACTTGGTATTTCAAGCACACCGATACGTTTGGGTGTCTCATCTATATTAGGACGCTGCACCTCTACCACACGCTGAGTCACGCCAGACTCTTCTTGCTGAATAATGTCACGTACGACAGTAACCGTACGGGCGCTAGCATCTGGTGTATTTGGTTGACGTAGCTTAAGAGTGACCGAGGTGCCACGCTTACCACGAATCAAGCTGACAATCTCACGCGTTGACCACCCGACCACGTCAGTCATGTTCTCGCCATCTTTTGCGATACCGACGATTAAGTCATTGGGCTTAATTTGACCAGATTTGGCAGCGGGCCCTCCATCTACCAAAGTCACAATACGAGTGTAGTCTGGGTTTTTACGATCAGGGCGGATAGAGACACCGATACCCTCTAACTGTAAGCTAGATTGTATTTGTAGCTCAGTTGCTTGGATCGGTGCGTAGTAGTTGCTATGTGGATCATACGTCAGCATTGCCGTGTTCAAGATGGTTTCCATGATTTCATCGTCTTTGAGGCGTTTGAACTGCTCCTGCTGACGTGACAAACGGTTTTGCAAAATCTCACTTGGTGTACGCTCATCGTTACGTACTAAGTCTTGACCACGTGTGATATCTGGATTGTTTAAAAACACAGCTTCTTTGGCTTTTTCATCTTCTTGCCCCAGCGTAATACTCATTAACTGAAATTTCAGCTGACGCGCCCAGTAGTCTCGTTGTTCTTTTTTGGTTTTGAAGTGACCCAGTTTTTCGCGGTCAAGTATGATGGTGTCATTCCCCGTCAGATCGATGTCTGTTTTTAGCATTTTCGTTGCCATCGCAAAGTATTCATTTGAGCGTTTGCGATAACGATCATAGACTTCTACCCCTGCGGATAGATCGCCCTGTTTGAGACGCGCACCAAAATCAGCCGCGTGCTTTTTTTTCAGCTCATCGACATCAGACTGCAAAAACAACGTATGGTTTGGATCAAGGCTATCAATATACATTGATAAAATCTCGCTGCCCGTTTTGCTATCTAACGGCTGGTTTAGGTAATGACTGCGATCCAGCAAGGCAGCGACTTGGCGAGTAGTGACTTTTTGTTCAGGTGTCTGAACAAAACTTCCTGTATTGGTTTCTGCGACTGCTGTACCGTAACTCTGTGTCAGGATAATACCGGCGATGCCCACTGACGCTGCACTGAGTAACCACTGTGCTGGTTGTTTTTTCATCATATGTACCTAGTTATTTGAAGTTAGTGATTTGTTTGGAATTGGGTATATTGTTTGTTTTGTTAAAATCTAAAAACCCTGAATCTGTGATTACTTATCAATACTGATTGTCTTCGTTATTCGTCAGCTTGAGCTTACTCTCTTCTGTGCTTTTATTGTTGTGTTGTGCATTTCTCTATACGGTTTTTAGAACGCTACTGTTTTTAAGACTTTTTGTGTTTTATAGCCTTTAAAGCTTGCAGCCATTACTATTACATACTGATATATAACCTAAATTAAATAATATTATCATGAGCAATAATACTGAACTGTCTCAAACTGTATAAGCAATCTTACACGCTACGCCTACACATACCAAACTTTCTATCACTTTTCTCACTTAGAGCAAATGCAGACTATCAACCTCTATTTACTGATGATTAATAGACTGAACTGACATCAATAATTCGCGCATTAGGTTCATTTGATAATAGCTGTCATAATGAAGTCTATTGACGATGGCCTGCGAGTGAGTAGACATTTAGAGTTCATCAGACCCATAATATAACAATATAAAGAAGAATAAGGATCATGCAATGTACGGCGTTTTAATGATTGATATTGATAGTACCGCACTGACCGCTGAGGATGTCAGTTTACTCAAACAAGCACAAGTCGGCGGGGTCATACTGTTTGGACGTAATGTAGCCGATGCCGCCCAAGTACGTACACTGTGCGACGATATACGTTATCACAATCCCGATATATTGATTGGTGTTGACCAAGAAGGTGGGCGCGTTGCACGGCTACGTGAAGGCTTTACCCCCTTACCAGCAATGGGTAGACTAGGCGAGTTGTTTAATCAAGATCCGAGTCGTGCACTTAGCTGTGCGTATGACTGCGGCTACCTAATGGCAGCTGAAGTATTGGCAGTAGGGATTGATTTGAGTTTTGCGCCTGTACTAGACAGAGATGGTATTAGCCAAGTCATTGGTGACCGTAGCTTTCATCACGAGCCACAAGCGATTACTGCACTTGCGACACAGTTCATGCGCGGTATGAAAGCAGCAGGCATGGCCACCACTGGCAAACACTTCCCAGGTCACGGCGCTATTGCCCCTGACTCTCATGTGTCAGAAGCCATCGATACACGTAGCTTGGATGAGATCATCAATAGTGACATGCAACCGTTTGCCCAAACACTACCACTGCTCGATGCCCTTATGCCAGCACATGTGATTTTCTCGCAAGTAGATGATAAGCCCGCAGGATTTTCAAAAATTTGGCTAAAAGATATTATTCGCGATCAATTAGCGTTCGATGGTGTGCTCTTCTCTGATGATTTGTCGATGGCTGGGGCACAGGCAGCTGGCGATGTCAGCGCGCGTGTCAAGGCCGCTATCGAGGCTGGCTGCGATATTGCATTGGTATGTAATGACCGCGTGGCCGTTCATGAGGCTGCTGCTGCGGCACAGGAGTTGTCTTATCCCAATCAAAAACGCATCAAAACCATGTGCGGCAATATACCAGAATGGCAAGGCGATCTTGAGTCTACTTGCCAGCATTTTAATTACTGGCAACAAGCAAAGAATAACGTCACTCAAACATTTTTTAACGCCTCTGCTGACACGCAAGTTACTGAAGAATTGAAAGAACCGATAGACCCTACTCATTACAAATAGGTATTCGATAATGGGTAGCCTCTAATAGATGATCAGTAATAGGTAACCACTAACGCGCTGATAAAATAAAACCGCCTTTATATAAAAGGCGGTTTTTTATTTTTAACTATCATGTGATCAGAGGTTTGCAGATTAATTTGTTGGGTCTACTGCCGTGTCTTGCGTAGCGTCATCACCATCTGGTAGCAAATCGTCATTATTACTGTCTAGCGGATTCAAATCTGGGTTTAACGAATCACTGTTAATCGTCATACCATCGTTTGGATCGACCATCTCGTCATTAACCATAAATTCAATGCGACGATTACGGAAACGACCCTGCTCGGTTGAGTTATCTGCGATAGGATCTGACTCACCCATACCTTTGGTTGTCAACTTGCTTGCATCGACACCTTGAGCCACTAGGTACTCTTTCACTGATTCAGCACGCTCACGAGACAGCTCCATATTATAAGAATCAGAAGCTTGACTGTCTGTATGACCAATAATCATCAGGTTCAAGTCAGGTACGTCGTCAATGATTTTTGCAGCGCGGTCTAAAATGGCTTTGTTGACATCAGGAATGACAGCTTCATCCACTTGGAAATTGATAACCTGAATGCTCAAAGCACGAGCAACGTCACGTGGATCTGGGTTTTCACCTAGGTTGTTCATTGCGACATCTGCTGCAGCGACACTATCGTCAATCTCACCTTGTAGATCTAATGGGCCTTCAGCCTCTACCATCATTGCAGGTGCAGCTGCTTGTAGGTCAGATACTAATTGGGCTAATGCCGCATCATCAGGTGCGTTGACTGTGATGGTATCGCCTTTGATAATCATACTGGCATTCGGTACGTTTTTGACGATAGGTAATATAGTGGCGAGTTGAGCGGCAGCTGGCATGTCTATGGCAAAGTTATCATCAACATCGGCGCGGCACTTATTGGCTTCATCGCCGAATGCACCAGTTAACGCATTCATTACATTGGTCTGTAGCGTCTCATTACCCACATTCATGCGGCAGGCATAAAGCTCACCATTTTCGCCAGTAGCGATACGGAGTGAAGCAGGCTCAATATCAGCTGCCATCACTGATTGCTCATTGCCTTGCTCATCTTGCTGTATGGTAGTCGCTGGCGTAGCAACAGGCTCTGGATTTTCCTGGCAACCTCGAAGTAAGGCCCAGGCCAAGGCACCCAAAATGATCAAACCAATAATCGGTAGTAGCGCTTTCATAAAGCTACCTTGTGGTTCTTCTTCTTTTTGTAGCGGTGCAGTGCTGACGGTATCGGACATGGGCGTAGCTGCAACTGCGCTCGCAGGCAACACAGCATCTGCCCATGCAGGAATATGATGCTGATAGCTACTTAGATTATTACTTAAGAATTGAGGTACAGGCGTAGTACCGGCCAAACTTTTTATTTCGTGAAAAGCAAGTGGTGCTGCCATCGCAATTAGGCCACGAGAGGCTGTCTCGTCGACGTTGTGCTCATGAGCAAGCTCACGGGAGATTTGATCGCGATGAGCCCCTTCTGTCCACACGCGATCATAAAAGGCATTGTCATCACGAGCAATGTTTTCATTGGCAAAGCGATTGTAGGTCTCATCATTCGCTAAGCGAGCAGCAAAAATCGCATAAAACTGTTCCAGTAGGTTTTTTTTAGCAGGACTGTGATCGTCCGCTAGTACCGCAGGACTGACTGTACGTGTCAAATGACCGATAATATCCATAATATAACTCTCCCCTTAATTTTTATTTGTATCATCCAATTACTCAATGCATAAGACCGCCAAGTAAAGCTAAAACATGACATCAAAATTTATTATGCAAAAATTCTGTTGTCAGTCTACTATAGTCGCGCTACTGCATTTGATTTCAGACATTATAAAATTATTAAGAGAAGGTTCACAGTCGATGCGTTGTTGTACAAATGATACGTTAAGTAATGTTTGAGTTGGTACTCGTAACTATACAAGCACTTGGGTACATATCAATAACAGTCGAACAATTAGTTGAAGGAGACTACTGTTCGTATTAGAGGGTGTAGTTTTTAAAGCTTGCCTTGCAAAGCTACAAACAAGGTCTGATTAACCCATATGGACAAAAAGCAGTATAGAAAACTATACTGCTTTTGAGTCTTTATAGCTGCTGTTCTCTTAGCCACTTGACCTTTGGACTCCTTGACCTCTTAGCTATCTCACTTGGGCAGGCTCAGCGACAATGACACTGCTCGCCATGTCATCTACTTCTGATTCAGAGATAGGACCTGATGATCGGCTCGTTCTGTTGTTAGAAGGAGCATTGCTAGGAATGTTATTAGACATACTACTTGGGCTATTGCTTGGTATGTTAGGCAGCCCACTGTTTGGGTTATTACTGCTTGGATTGTTATTGAGCCCTCTGTTGTTACTATTATTAGGTAGCGGCGCCGGTATCACGCGATCACTAGTGTTATCGTCAGGCGCTTGATACTCTACAGAGCCATTACCAGTACCATCGTTACTATACTGATTATTAGAGGCTGCTCCACCACCAAACTGATTGTTCACACCATCAGCACTTCCCATACCATATGCAGCGTTATTATTAGGTAGTGGCAACGGTGCAGTACTATCAACTGCCATAGCGGGTACTAAGCTGCGTATGTTTGTCACCAATTGCTGTAGTAGCATATTATCTGGTGCCTCTACTATAAGACGTTCGTTTTGTAACTGTAGACGCGCAAATGGCGTTGATCTGAGCATGGTTAAGACGTTAGGAAGTACGTCCACTGACATATTAGCAATAGTAGTTGCTGTGCCATCTTGTACAGTCAATTCACAAATATCTGCTTGCTCTCCAAAACTTGTATTGAGTGCCTGCTGCAGTGTGCTTTGCAGTCCTACATCACCGACTGTCGCACTACAAGTATAGAGATTGCCGCTATCATCAACACCAATGATGAACTCGACAGGCGTCATTGCTTCTACTACTGGTTCGGGCGCAGGCGCTGTTATCACAGGCGCAGCAGCAATAGGCTCTACTGGTATGTCATTGTTGGGCTTGATCAGCAATGCCCATGCAGCAAGCGCAAGCCCGGCAAGTGCTACTATTGACAAAAACACCCGTATCAGCAAATCGTTTCGCTGATTACGAGTGCGTACTTGCTCTCGCTTCAGGCTGCCGTTCTCTGCCAAATGATGTGCTGCTGGACTGGCATGAATGGCATCGTCACTACCGAAGCGAGTCTCTTCACCCAATCCGTCAGTAGATCCTACACGAGGTTGTCCGCCATCAGAGGCTGTAGTTGCAGCGGCTGTGATGGTAGGGACAGTGCTGGTGTTCAGGCTGGGATCATCAAGTCTATCTAACGTAATTGACGTATTGTCACTCAATGGTCCGATAGAATTGTCCGCCATAGCCGCTGACGATGTTTCTTGACTGACATTACTCTTGTTATCTACGTCTAAAGTAGATGTAATAACTGGTATTGCCCATATGGGTAGATATGGGCGTAGTGAGGGCTGCTCTGCTTGTAAAAATGCTGGTAAAAACTGACCATTAGCGAGTGTTTTTAGCTCACGATACGCTAAGGGTGCGGCATTGATCAGTAATTGGGCAGTGACTGACTCATCAATATGATGTGTGGCTGACAGCTCTTGAATAATCGTATTCTGTAACACCTCACTATGCCATAACTGCTTAAATAAAGGCATTTCAGGGATATTGTCGTTAGCTATTACTTGATCGTTACGCAGCAATTGCGAATAAACCTGCGGCACTGCCAAACGCGCAGCTAGAATCGCATAAAACTGCTCAAGAAGGCTGATATATGCCACGCTCTCGCTACTGTTGCGCTCACCCAATACAGCTGGGGTAACCGTCTGCTCTAATTGGTCAATAATACTCATAAGTCACTGCCTCGTTCGGCTTTTGAAATCCACAAAGGTTAATTGCTCGTTTTTAATTATATATACGGCACTATCTTATTGTTCATACCTTCTCGCTCGTATTTTCTCGCTCGTATTTTCTTATTCATACTTAAGATGCCGTATCTATAGATTGTTTACTGAACTCACATGATACACTGCTACATTACTCACTATAAAAGCATAAAAAAGCATCGTTTTGTCACATAATAAACATTTGCAACCTTATAACTACTGTTAGTATTGTTTTATTACTCTATGAATAGCTTAGATTTATTATTAGTACGTTAATTATCGGTCATATTTAGTTTTCATTCAGCCTTAGCGCTTAGGTTTTGAACACTGTCATTTATCGCATTGTCACACATCAGGCGCGGCCTAAGGATTATCCTTTGTTAAACCATACGACCCTTATTATCATCATTACTGTTATTGTCAGCTTGTTGGCATGGCAAAATAAAAAGCTACTCAATCGCCTCATATTCTATCCACCAGCTGTAAACAATGGACAGTGGGATCGCTTTGTGACGCATGGCTTTATTCATGCTGATAGTATGCATCTACTTTTCAATATGTTTACGTTGTATTTTTTCGGTCGAGCTATCGAAGGTCTGTATCGCTCATTCTTATTCGGCTATGGTTTTGTCGTTTTTTATGTGTTGGCTATTGTTGTGGCCATGATTCCAAGCTACCTGAAAAATAAAAACAATGCCAGTTACTTAAGCCTTGGAGCCTCAGGCGGCGTATCAGCCGTTTTATTTGCTTTCATTTTGCTAGCGCCATGGGAACGCATTTATTTGTTTGCCGTTATTCCGATTCCTGCAATATTATTTGCTGTCGCTTATGTGTTTTATAGTATTTATGCTGACAAACGCGGTGGTTCCAATATCAATCACATGGCTCATATGTGGGGCGGCGCGTTCGGTGTCGTTGCTACCATTATATTGGAACCCAAAGTACTGCCCCATTTCATAAATGCTCTATTATCGCCTGGTTTTTAGACTGACTTTATTTAGAGTGCAGAGCGTTGTTAGAATTAGGAGCGTTATTAGAATGAAGAGCATCAGAATAAACAACCTTTAACATCCAGCTATTGAGCAACCATTTACTTTTATATGTGAGATTTAACCATTCGTTATGATTATAGATATTATCGGTGATATTCATGGTTATGCAGATAAGCTGGTCGGTTTATTAAACCAATTAGGTTACGAGCATAATGGTCAGTATTTTGTCCCGCCTACGGGTCATAAAGCATTATTCATTGGGGATTTGATTGACCGTGGTTCGCAGCAGTTGGCAACGCTTGAAATTGTCTTTGCTATGATAGATGCGGGCGTGGCTGATGCAGTGATGGGCAATCATGAATACAATGCATTGGCTTATGCTACGCTCAATCCTGATGATAAGACTGAGTATCTACGAACGCATAATGCTATACATAAGCGTCAGCACGAAGCATTTTTAGCAGAGGCCGCATTTGGTTCAGAGCTACATAAGTACTGGTTGCAGCGTTTGTATGAGATACCTTTATGGATTGAGACAGACTATGCTTGTTTTGTACATGCATGCTGGGACGTAGATAGTATGGACATCCTCAAACCGTTTCTGACTGATGATAACTGCCTAACTACTGAGGGTCTACTCGCGACTGCCAAAGAAGACACTATCGAGTTCGATGCATTGGAGCGCGTACTAAAGGGCGTCGAAACAGGCTTGCCCGATGGTATCGTAATGGTCGACAAAGAAGGCACAGAGCGCTCGCGAGTGCGAGTACGTTGGTGGCTTGATGAGCTAAATAAACGCACGCTTCGCGAGGTTGCTCGCGTACCCTTATCAGCAATGGCACAAATACCGGCCAATGCACTCGCTGAAAATATTGACTTTGCGCTCAAAACACATAAGCCTGTGTTTGTTGGTCATTATTGGCTGACAGGCACTCCTGAGCCACTTAGTCCACAAGTTGCTTGTACTGATTATTCGGCAGCTGTGGATAGTGGCTACCTGACCTGCTATCAGCTTGATACCAACCAACCCCTACCCTTAGCAGCGTCTCACTTTGTACAGCATTATCATGATAAGAAAACGGATATAAACCAGTGATGTTGCGGCTCTTAATACTAAGCAAGTATTAAAAATCAAACTTGGCTTTACGACTATAGCAAAACTTTTGTATGATGGTCTTTTTGAGGATATCCAGTCATGAGCACCACAAATACTGATGCTAACCAGAACGGCCCTATCACCTCTCCTGCCGGTCAACCGAAAGTTGGCATTATCATGGGTTCGCAGTCGGATTGGGCGACCATGAGCATGGCTGCACAATTGCTGGCAGACTTTGATATTGCCTTTGATTGTGAAGTGGTTTCTGCACACCGTACACCTGACAGACTGTTTGATTATGCCAAGAATGCTAAAGGTAATGGTCTGCAAGTCATCATTGCTGGTGCAGGCGGTGCCGCTCACCTGCCGGGTATGTGCGCAAGCCAAACACCACTACCTGTTTTTGGGGTGCCGGTAAAGTCCTCAATGCTGAGTGGTTGGGACAGTCTACTGTCTATCGTACAGATGCCTAAAGGCGTCGCGGTTGGGACATTGGCGATTGGGTCTGCTGGAGCTTACAATGCTGCTCTACTTGCGATTCAGGTATTGGCACTACATGATGATACGATTGCAACCAAGCTCGATCACATGCGCCAGACGCAAACCGACACCATTCTTGCTAGCCCAACACCTGGCATTATCAATACCTAAATGCATTAATTCTATATAGATTGACCAGCACTTTCGATAGCACAAGATTGCCAGCACAAGGGTAAAGCTATCATGATTTATTTTTGATTCAGTCCTACTAAAGATAAGGTGCATATAGTGCACCTTTTCCTATTTTCATCCATTGAGTTTTAGATTTTAATATACCAAACACCTTATTCACTTTTATTCAAAGAGCCTGCCATGACTACAGCAAACGCTTATCCTGTTACCCAAACCATTCGTACCATCGGTATTTTAGGCGGTGGTCAGCTTGGTATGTTGCTTGCCGAAGCCGCGATGCCGCTCGGCTACCAATGCGTCTTTTTAGAAGACAATCCAGAATGCCCTGCCAGCTTATATGGCCGTGTCTTTCATAGCGATCAATTAGAAGACTTTATCGCAGCCGCTGACGTGTTTACCTTAGAGTTTGAAAACACCCCAACGTCTACGGTCGAGCAACTGGTTAGTTTGTCAAAATCTGGCAGTAAGCAAGGCATGTTCCCGCCACTGATTGCCCTCGACATCGCTCAAGATCGTCTAAAAGAAAAGCAGATGTTTAACACGCTCGATATTGCGACAGTACCTTTTCTGGAAGTTAATTCCGAGACTGAGCTCAAGCACGCTTGTAAAGAGCTAGGACTACCTATTGTCCTGAAAACCAGCCGCGGTGGTTATGATGGCAAGGGACAGTTCGTTATCAAGCAGGACAGTGATATTAAAACAGCTTGGCTTGAGCTAAAAGACGCCGTCAGTGGTAAAGGTTCACTCACACCAACGCCTGCGCCACTGATTGCCGAAGGGTTTATTAACTTTAGCCGTGAGGTCTCTATCATTGCCGCACGAGCGCAAGACGGTCAGGTACGCTGCTATGATTTGGTCGAAAATCATCATCACCATGGTATTTTGGCAAAAACCCAAGCACCTGCGGTTGGTACAAGCCACCTGTTTGAGCAAGCAACAGATGCCATTACCAAAGTCATGAACCACTTAGACTATGTCGGTGTCATGGCACTTGAGCTGTTTGTCACCAAAGACGCTCGTGGTCACAATACGATATTGGCTAATGAAATCGCCCCACGGGTACACAATTCTGGTCACTGGAGTATCGAGGGCGCCATTACTAGCCAATTCGAAAACCATATCCGGGCCGTAGTCAACTTACCACTAGGTGATACAGACAATGTCCATCCAGCAATTATGGTCAATGTATTGGGGCAGTATCCTGATATTAGTGCCGTTCTAAATATCGATGGCGCTCATTATCATAGCTATCACAAAGCTGAGCGTGATGATCGTAAGATTGCTCATATCACATTGATGCCCAATGATGTGACTGATTTAGAACCTGCTATGGCAAAGCTGGTTGCTATATTGCCGAACAAGGTTGGTCTAGATAAAGAGTATGCGAGTGTCAATGTGCAAACCAAAACGGTAGAAGGCGATGCTACGAATGATGATCAGAATGACAATAAAGACGATGATTTGAAAAATAAAGACAGCCAAGCAGACAGCCTGATTTCTCCTTCAGCAAAACCTGAGAAGGTCAAAAAATAATGCAAATTTGGGTAGATGCCGACTCAGTGCCATTGATTGCCAAAGACTTGATTATCAAAACAGCTGAACGTACCAAGACTACGGCAATATTCGTGGCCAATCAGCCGATCAAGCTACGCAAATCGCCCCTACTGGTCATGACTGTGGTGCCATCAGGTTTTGATAAGGCTGATGATTATATCGTTGAGCAGATACAAGCAGGTGACTTAGCTATCACCAGTGATATTCCTTTGGCAAACGACATCTTGGACAAAGGTGGTATGGTACTGACGACGCGCGGCGTGGTTTATGACAAAAACAACATCAAGCAAAAGCTTAACATGCGTGATTTTATGGACACCATGCGAGGCACAGGCGTGTTAGAGCTACAAGAAATGAGTGGACAAAAACCGTATGGCGACCGTGACAAAAAAGCTTTTGCTGACGGTCTCAATCGTCTGGTTCGTTAGAACCTCTCATTTTCTTGGCAGTTATTGTTATAAACTTATAGAACAAAGCCCTTTTTATAACGGCGTTTCTTGAGCTTTACTTGCCTCCTTGCAAACCATATACACTCTATAACCAAACACCATTCAATCAGCACGCTTTATAACGAAGCGTGCTGCCTATTTTTGTTACGCTATATTCAGTTTTTGAGATAAATAGTTTTTATATAAATAGTATTTGTATAAACATTCTATAAGAAAACCAAACAACAAAATTTAGATAAAAATAGGAATTATTATGAAAGTTTTAGTCGTTGGTGCTAGTGGTCGTGTAGGTGGTGATTTGGTTAAGCAGCTATTGGCTGATGATCATCAAGTCATTGGAACGACCCGTCAGGAAGAAAAGTTATTTGATAGCAACAATTATACTCAGCTAGATTTAGATATCATGGCAAGCAAAGATTCGATCGCGAAGCAAATAGAAGAAGATATCGATGCGGTCTACTTCGTAGCAGGGTCTGGTGGCAAAAACGTTTTGGAAGTTGACTTGCACGGTGCCGTAAAAACGATGCAGGCTGCACAAGATAAAGGTATCAAACGCTATATTATGCTCAGCTCTGTATTCTCGCTAGAGACTGAAAAATGGGACGAAAACCCTGGTATCGCAGATCTAAAAGATTACTATATCTCTAAGCACTATGCAGACCATTGGTTGGTCAACAGCACGCTTGATTACACTATCGTACAACCGGGTGCACTAAAAGAGCGCGCAGGTACTGGTAAAATTACTATTAATGATACCAGCTCTGGCGAAAATGCCATTGAAGACGTCGCGACTACATTGGCTGCTGTACTCACAGCAGATAACACCATAGGTAAGGTATTCAATCTACATAATGGTGATATCGACATCAATGAGGCAGTCGCTACCGTATAAGGTACTTTACAAGCTACTATCACATAGGTAGGTAGCTATTAGCTATCATTTGACATATTAGCTTACAGATATAACGCATAAAAAGGTCGTTACCAGATTGCCCACATTTAGTTGGTACATCGGTAACGACTTTTTGTTGTTTGGTCTACAAATAAATTAAAAACCTACTAGCTCATTATGCTTGCCCACTAGGAAAAGGAATCACCTCTTCTAAACTGCTTGCACCTGTTATGACCATCAGCAACCTATCAACACCAACTGCGATACCGCTACAAGGTATTAAATCATTAGACGCCGCTAATAAGTGCTCATCGATTGGCATTTGGGGCAGATGATGACGCTGACGCAATTGATTGTCTTGTTCAAAGCGTGCTCGTAAAGCCTGACCATCTGCCAGCTCATCATAGGCGTTAGCAATCTCAATGCCATTGATATACAGCTCAAAACGCTTTGCGACTTTATTGCCCTCTTTATCTAAAGCCGTTTTTGCCAATGCCGCCGTCGCAGGGGGATACTCTATAATCAACGTTGGCAAATCATGTCCCAGATTTGGCTCTACGGCATGACTGAACAACAAATCCAGCCAGCTCTGGCGTCGATTTTCTTCGCTGTCTTCAGCATCATTAAAATCAAACCCTATCAGACCCCTATCTTCTGCAACGGCTTGTAGCGCAGCTAAACTCGCTGTCAGTGGATGTATACCAACGAAATCCATAAAGGCATCGACGTAGCGGTAATGACTCATCACAATCGAATGACCATAAAGCGCCGCCAACAACTCATTAAGCTCGCCTGCCATATCATCTAGGCTGTAATTAGGTTGGTACCATTCGAGCATCGTAAACTCGATATTATGGCGTACGCCTATTTCGTTATCTCGAAAGACAGGACAGATTTGATAAATAGGTACTTGCCAACTGGCTAATAAACGCTTCATCGCGAACTCAGGAGACGTATGTAAGTAGTAAGTGCGCGGGCGATCTTGGTAGGTTACCTGCGCTGCTACTGATTGTAAAAAAGTATCGGTATTACCTGCCTGCGATAAAAGCGGTGTCTGCACCTCGAGCACTTGGCGACTCGTAAAAAACTGTCGAATATCCCCGATGAACTGCGCACGCTGCTGTGCCATCGCAAGTGTCATGGTTGGTGCGTAGTTTGGCTTTGTGTCGTGACTGGGAATGCTGTTTAGTTGGCTCATGACGGTCTACCGTGATTCACGAATGATAGATTGATAACGACGTAATTGCTTGAGATTTAAATAATAAACGTGAGAAGTCAAGCTTGCCATTCACGGCGTAAATGATAATCACGACGCAGCTGATCAAAATCAGCCCCATTAACCTGTCCTGTCATCTGTTCATCAGATACATTGCTATATGTCTTACTGGATAAATTGTTAGCCACATTGTTAGATACTTTGTTTCGCAATGCAGCGTCATCTTGCATGATGTCATAGAACTTAGCCAATCTGTCTGGATGTGCTTTTAGTTCGGACCATAGAAACATATTGAGTGGTAGCAGGTTAGACATCGACTGGACAGGTGTTATCGCAAGCGTCGCGCATAGGGCATCATAAATAATTTGTGTGCCTCGCAGTTTACCCTCTAGCGTGTAGCCCGCGATATGCGGCGTGGCAATAGCAAGCTTCGATAATAATCTTGCAGCAACTTTTGGTTCATACTCAAACACATCTAGTACCACTTGTCGCCCAGTACGATCAATATCGCTCATTAGGTCACTTTCATTAATGATAGGACCACGTGCGCTATTAATCAGTATCGTATCAGCGGACATCCCTGCCAATGTCTCTGCATCAATAAGGTGATAGGTTGGGTACTCACTCCCGCGGAGATTACTATCGGCTTTCTCGGTCGTCAAAGGCACATGTAGACTGACTACGTCGCTTTGAGACAGGACTTGCTCAAGGCTAGCATTATTGGTTGTGGACGCTGGGACTAAGGGATCATAACCTAGTACTTGCCATCCTATATCATGTGCATACTGAGCAAGCGTACTACCAATATTACCAAGTCCAATGATGCCTAGTGTCATAGGTTTCGTAGATGTTGTCGACTGCTGCCAATATTGCGGACGCAACGTCAAAATAGCCGTTAGCACATACTGAGCCACAGAGTGCTTACTACAGCCTGCCGCATTGGCAAAAGTAATATTACGCATGGCGAGATAGTCTTGATCGACATGATCGGTACCGATAGTCGCCGAACCCACAAATTGCACGCTATGATTATCAGCCAATAATGCCTCATCTACACGCGTCACAGAGCGTATTAGCAATATATCTGGCTGTACCTCAGCAAGCAAATGTGCATCAATATCACGGCCAGCAGTGCTTATGATATTGACGGTTTGCTCAGTCAGCTTACCCAGCGTCTCAGCATTAAAAAACTCACTTAGACTAGTAATGTTGCTATCAGCAACGATAGTAATGCCCTTAATTGTGCTCATCTTATCCATTTTTACTGCCTATAACGTCTGCAACGTTCGGGTTTGTTATTATCAATCTTCTCTATCAATATAGATTTGCTATATAGATTCGTTTTTACCAACTATTTCTTGTTCTGGCCTAGGTACTGGCGTTACAGCACCAGTTTCAGAAAGCATAACTTCTTGCTGAGCAAATATTTCATTCTTGTGCTGTGATATCCACTCGCGCCATACGGCAAGACCGATGGCCAGTACCACAGGACCGATAAACAACCCAACAAAACCAAATGCGGTCAGACCGCCCAATACCCCTATAAAAATAATGATAAAAGGAATTTTGGTCGCGCCACTAATGACGATAGGACGAATCAAATTATCCACCCAACTGATTATCAATACGCCCCATAGTGCCAGACCAATACCGCCTGCAGTATGCCCTTGGCTCAATAGCCAAATCGATACACCGCCCCAAACGAATGGGGTGCCAAATGGGATCAACGCAATGATGAAGGTGACGATGGTCAATAAAATGGGACTTGGCGCACCAGAGAAATAATAGCCAATGCCAGCGAGCGTCGCTTGCGCCAGTGCTGTGAGCCCAATACCGTATACGACCGCACGGGTGGTTGTACCCACAGAGTCAATGTAGCCATCGATGCGGTTGCCAATAATGTTGCGTAGCGCTTGGCGAATCTGGCGTACCAAACTGGTGCCATCACGATAAAAAAAGAACAAGGTCATCAGTGCCATACCAAGTTTGGCCAGCGCACTAAACACCACATCGAATGCGATCTTGCCATAATACAGATGCGACTGAACCCAAAGACGAAAGGTCTCTAATGTCCCTTCTGGATTCTTATTAATTCGCCACAGTACATCTTTGACTTGCTGCCCAATGACAGGCAGCTCTTTGAGTGAGTCGGGCACATCTAAATAACCCACTTTAATACGGTATATCAAATTACTAATGAGACTTAGCGCTTCTTGCTGCAAAATAAAAACCCCGATGACCAGTGGTATACCTATCATCAAAGAGATACTGACCGTCATAATCGCAGCACTAAAATCTGGACTTAACTTAACTTTTTCGTGAAAAAACTTATAAACAGGAAACGTCACATATGCCAAAATCGCAGCCCACAGTGCAGGCACAATAAAAAACTGCACCACTTGAAAGCACAATACAAATAGCGCAACCAACAACGTGATGGCAAGTAGGCGCTGAATAATAAATTCTTTTGTCCAGTTTTCAATCATAGCGTATAAACCAAGAGCGGACAGCAAACGACAGCTTGCTGGCAAGTTTATAAATGGGTGATGAACACCAGCTTATAGACGGTATCCATAAACGGTATCCATAGGCGAGTGTGTAGCTTATTTATATATCAATAGAAAACAGCGTTAACGCTAATCGATTACATGATAGTGTCAAGTACTTACAGACTATCACTCCCATAAGGACATAACGAAAAGCGCCGTTGTTACACTTTATTATGCAATAAAGTACGATAATTATATAACGCTATGTTGTAATCTTTACTTACAACTTTGTCTATGCAAGCTTACTAGATGATGACCACAATAACTAGCGCATAATGCATGGATTTGGTATGTAAAAACGGTGTAATTGAAACCACTTTTGTATGCAGCTATTAAACTGCTATCTTATGAGGGAATTCACTGGTGCGTTCTATTTGTCATGACAATTGATGTTATACTAAAGCAATTATTTTAAGCTTTTCAATATAGTTAAGTGTATTTGTACGCATTTATTTTTGTCGTTGGCACAGACACTATAACTGATAAGGCAGAGTCCAGATCCTCTTGTATCGTTATCATCTAGACTATTATAAACACTAATTTTAAGATGGCGTGATTAGTTGGGACAGCAGGTATAGCGAGTAAAATTTTATACATTGTCTTAGCGCTTATGCCAGATTTAGACTCTTTATATCCACTCAATATTCGAGCGTGATAGTTTAGAGCGAAGTTTTGAATGTATTTAGGACTTATTTTAAACCAATAAAAATTCACCACATTTTAATAATATATCGATAGGAACAATAACAATGTCAAAAGACACTGATAACCCAAACTCTAACCCCTCAAACGAAACCAGCAAGACCAATAAATCACAAGATACTGTCACGTTTGCTTTAGCCCAATCACATTTTTTGGTAGGTGATATCGCAACCAACGTCGAAAAAATGCGTACCTTTGCATTACAAGCTCGCGAACAAGGGGCTGACGTCATTGTATTCCCAGAGCTGGCTTTGCTTGGCTACCCTCCGCAAGACTTATTGCTACGACCAAGCTTATCAGGCCGCGTCAAAAGCGCCCTATCTACCCTGAGTGATATCGACGATATCGTTATGATTGTCGGCTATCCGCATGTCGATCATCACGGTACGTTTAACTCTGCCGCTATCTTGCACAACGGTCATCAAAAAGGCTTTTATCATAAGCAAATTTTGCCAAATTATGGCGTGTTTGATGAGCGTCGTTATTTTGATAAAGGTCGTAACCAAGTTTTGTTTGACTATAAAGGCATTACTATCGGTCTACTCATCTGCGAAGACCTATGGGAAAAGTCACCTATCGCCGAACTCAAGAAACAAGGTGCTGACCTCATTGTTAGCTTAAACGCCTCACCTTTTGAAATCGAAAAACAAGACAACCGCAAGGCCATGCTTGCCAAGCGTAGCCGCGAAAACAATCTACCTATCGTCTATGTCAACGCTGTTGGCGGTCAAGATGACCTTGTCTTTGATGGCGGCTCTATGACTATACAAGCAGACGGTAGCGTGGCCCATGAAGCGCCGCGCTTTATGAATCAATTATTGTTATCTACTTTAGATGTAAAGACTGCCAAATTTGACAGCCAAGCCAAAGCACCGCTAACACTAAGCCGTGAATCAGAGATGTACCAAGCATTAGTCGTCGGTCTGCGCGACTATGTCAATCATTCTGGCTTCTCTGGCATTATCGTTGGATTATCAGGTGGTATCGATTCGGCACTGACGCTTTGTATCGCTGTTGATGCACTAGGCGCTGACAAAGTCTACGCGGTCATGATGCCATATGAGTACACCTCTCAAATCAGTTTAGAAGATGCACAGGCTCAAGCGCGTCGTTTGAATGTCTCTTATACCGTATGTCCTATTTTTGATGCTGTTGAAGGTATCCGTCATACGCTAGCACCATTATTCAATAAATCACCCGCTGACACTACTGAAGAGAATATCCAAGCCCGTGCTCGCGGTGTCGTACTGATGGCACTGTCTAACAAGTTTGGTCATCTGGTCATCACGACGGGTAACAAATCAGAGTTAGCCGTTGGTTACTCAACCTTATATGGTGATATGGCAGGTGGGTTTGATGTCTTAAAAGACGTGTACAAATCACAAGTCTATAAATTAGCAAGCTATCGCAATCGTTTAGAAGACACCCCCGTCATTCCTGAGCGCGTTATCACTCGCCCACCATCAGCTGAACTGCGCCCAGATCAAAAAGATCAAGACAGCCTGCCTGATTATGATGTATTAGACAGCATTTTGATGTCATATATCGATGAAGATATGGGCTATCAGGAAATTGTCGATAAAGGTTTTGATGCTGACATGGTGGCAAAAGTCATCAAGATGGTAGACAACAGCGAATACAAACGCTTGCAGTCTCCTATCGGTACGAAAATTACCCACAAGGCTTTTGGACGTGAGCGTCGTTATCCATTAGTCAATAAATGGTCAATAAAAGGCTAAGTATTGCACCTCTGGCAACTTCTAAAATGTAGAAGTCGCTATGGGCTAGTTAGCTGGTTTTACACAGTCCTGAATTTTACGATTAGCTGGGTGCTTGCCCAGCTTTTTTGGTTTCTATATATCAACAATCTTCATAAATAACGATTTTCTTTTGTACCCTCCCACCGATTATTTCTTTTTTCGAGTACGTCATGAGTTTGCTACCCGCTAGTGTGTTTCTTCTTTTACTGCTTGCCTTGAGTGCCTGTGTTTCTGCTACTGAGATTGCCATTGCCGCTGGACGCAAAATAAAACTCCAAATCATGGCAAAAGAAGGAGACGTCCGTGCCTTTGATGTTCTCAAAATGCAGGAACACCCTGGTAGTTTTATTACTGTCGTGCAGGTGGTGCTAAATGCAGTGGCAATCTCTGCGGGTGCTGTGGGTGAATCAGCCATTAGCCCTTATCTTGAGCAGTTATTAGGTAGCGAGGCAGTAGCATCAGTCATATCGTTTGTGCTCATCACCAGCTTGTTTTCTTTACTTGCCGATTTGATGCCTAGACGTTTGGCCATGTCAAATGCTGAGGCGTTAGCCGTACGACTGGTACGCCCAATGATATTATTAATCTTTGTATTAAAACCAGTCATATGGGTATTCGATGGCGCTGCAAATATTTTGTTTAGATTTCTGGGTATTTCAACCATACGCCAAGATGATATGACCCCAGAAGATATCTATGCCGTCATGGATGCTGGTGCCGAAGCTGGTGTGCTAAAAAAACAAGAACACCACCTCATAGAAAATATCTTTGATATGCAAGAGCGTACTGTCACCTCAGTTATGAACCCACGCGAAAACATCGTTTATTTTGATACCAATACCAGTACCGAAGAGGTGGTAAAGATCATGATTGCGCAGCCACACAACAAGTTCTTGGTCTGTCATGATGACGATTTAGAGCATATCGTCGGCTATGTAGAGTCACGCAGCTTTTTAGCATTGGTGCTAAACCAGCAAGAGGTTAGCGTCACCAATAAAACCTTGTTAAAGCCCGCTCTGTTTGTGCCTGATACGTTGTCTTTGTTTGAAGTGTTAGAGATGTTCAAATCTACTGGCGCTGACTTTGCGGTTATCGTCAATGAATATGGGCTCGTGGTTGGTGTCATCACGCTCAAAGATGTGATGAGTATTGTGATGGGTGAGCTTGTGACGCTTGAGGAGCAACCTATCGTTCAGCGTACTGACAACTCTTGGCTCATCGATGGTATGACACCTATCGAAGACGTGATTCGCGCCTTAGATATCGTTGACTTACCGCGCAGCGAGAACTATGAAACTATTAGCGGCTTTATGATGTATATGCTCCGAAAAATCCCAAAAAAGACCGATACTATTGAGTATGCCAATTATCGATTTGAGATTATTGCGACTGATAATCTCAAAATCACTCAAATGTTAGTAACCAAGTTAGAAGAGGCTACTTAATTGCTAAATGAGTAAGTTTTTATTCAATCAGACGAGTACACAAACTTTGAGAGTGCATACTCATTTTATAGCTGTCATAAAACGAGCCAATAGCTCAAACGAAGAAGTATAGCCAATAGCAATAGTACCAAAACGTTCCTAAGCGACTCAGAATAACTTGACAACGATTAAACCATTCTAAGTCTGCTTACTATTCAATTTAAGGGACACGCCCTAGTCTCGCGCCCCAAAGATAGCCGTACCAACGCGCACCATGGTAGAGCCATTGTCTATTGCCTCTGCTATATCACCGCTCATCCCCATGCTAAGCGTATCCCAAGCCTTTAATTCTGGGTAGTTGATTTTGACCTCTTCAAACAGAGCTTTGGTTCTAGCAAAGGCATTTGTGTCTGTTTTGGCAGGGATAATCATCAAACCGCGTAACTGTAGACGCTCGTATCTTTGAATCGCTGTGATCAGTTCTGGTAATTGTTCTGGTAAGCAGCCTGATTTACTCTCCTCATTATCGATATTAAGTTGTATCAGCACATTCAATGGCGCTAGATCAGCTGGGCGCTGATCATTCAAGCGTTTAGCGATAATATCGCGCTCAAGAGTCTGTACCCAATCGAAATGCTCTGCAATATCACGCGTCTTGTTACGCTGAATACTGCCAATATAATGCCACACAATCTTGTCACCTTCAGGCTGTGACTTTAACGCATTGATTTTTTCGATAGCTTCTTGTAGGTAGTTTTCACCAAAATCCCGCTGTCCCTGCTTGGCTAAAGCTGCCACCATATTAGCAGGTTTGGTTTTCGAAACCGCTAGCAAGGTCGTATGATTGGCAGATCTGTCTGCATGATCGGCTGCTTGTTCATAAACTTGAGTCATTTGTGTTTTTACTTGCTGCCAATTATCAATCAACATTTGATTATCAATATTGCAGTTTGTCTTTGTCGTATTTGTCATATATCAGGATCTCGTTTTTTTTAGCTTTTTAATAGTCTGTGCAGAAAATCTTTATTATTAATAGTAAATAAGGTAATTAAATCTCATCAATAAAGTAAATCACTTATTTTTTATATGTAAATTGAGCTTGAAAATAATTAATTTTATATTTTATTCAGGAGTGGATGGTTAAATACTCATAGTCTTGTTATGATATTGTTACATGCATTAACATATGCTACTAAATATGATAGCAGTCATAAAGACTGCGTACTGGTTGACTCGTAGATACTACGTGATTGTATAGAGCAACTGATCTATAGTTTATCACGTGCTCTCACGCTCTTTTGTCCTACGCTGACTGATTGATAGGAATATCGAATTATGGCTGAAAAAAACGCTTTAAGTATTGAAGATTTGCTACGCTTTACCGTAAAACACAAGGCATCAGATTTACATATTTCGGCAGGTATGCCTGCGATGATTCGTACCGATGGTGAAATGACCCGTATCAATATGCCTGCGATGACTCACCAAATGGTTCATCAGCTCATTTATGACATTATGAATGACAAGCAGCGTGCTGACTTTGAAGAGTTTTTTGAAACAGATTTTTCGTTTGAAATCCCCAATTTGGCTCGTTTTCGGGTAAATGCTTTTAATCAAAACCGCGGTGCAGGTGCAGTCTTCCGTACGATTCCATCCAAAGTTTTGACGATGGAAGACTTAGGAATGGGAGATGTTTTCAGACGTGTTTCAGACTTCAAACGCGGCGTAGTATTGGTAACCGGTCCAACAGGCTCGGGTAAATCAACGACGCTTGCAGCGATGATTGACTATATCAATGAAAGTCGTAAAGAGCATATTTTAACGATTGAGGATCCGATTGAATTTGTTCATGAGTCCAAAAAAAGCCTGATCAACCAGCGTGAAGTGCACCGTGACACATTGGGTTTTGAGCCAGCATTGCGTTCAGCATTACGTGAAGATCCAGACGTAATCTTGGTCGGTGAGCTACGTGACCTTGAGACTATCCGTCTGGCACTGACAGCAGCAGAAACAGGTCACTTAGTGTTCGGTACGTTGCACACCAGCTCAGCTGCCAAAACGATTGACCGTGTCATTGATGTTTTCCCTGCCGCTGAAAAAGATATGATTCGTGCCATGCTATCGGAGTCGCTGCAGGCCGTGATTTCACAGACACTGTTGCGTCGTCAAGCTGGTGGCCGTGTGGCAGCTCACGAAATCATGCTAGGGACGCCAGCTATTCGTAATTTAATACGCGAAAACAAAATTGCTCAGATGTATTCTGCCATTCAAACGGGTGCAGGTGAAGGTATGATCACGCTCGATCAAACCCTAAAGAATTTGGTAGGCAAAGGCACAATTAGTAAAGATGTGGCTCGTCCTTATGCTAAGCAACCTGAGGCATTTTTATAATACAATTTAAGCCAAATAAAAGGAGTAATGCTGGCTAGGTTTTATTGGTTTTTGTTTATAGTTTTAAAATATAACTTCAAATAATATTTAATCTACTTACATCAAATGCAGGTACGATATGGACATTGATAAATTATTGCAATTAATGATTAATAAAAATGGTTCTGACCTTTTTATTACTGCTGATGTAGCACCTTCTATGAAAGTAAATGGGAAAATTTTGCCTGTGGGCAAAACCCCTTTAAGTGCTGATCAAACAATGGCATTGGTTAAAGGAGTAATGACACCAAGCCAACAACAAGAATTCAAAGAAACGAACGAGTGTCAATTTGCGATCACTGATGAAGCACAGCAAGCACGATTTCGAGTCAGTGCATTTATACAACGCGATATGGCAGGAATGATTCTACGGAAAATTGAAAATAAAATTCCTACGGTCGAAGAGCTACGCCTGCCACCAGCGCTCAAAGAATTATCCATGAAAAAGCGCGGTATCATCTTACTGGTAGGCGCGACGGGCACAGGTAAATCCACTACCCTTGCAGCGATGATAGGACATCGCAATCAGCACTCGCATGGTCATATTATCACGATTGAAGACCCTATCGAGTTTGTGCACAAACATCGTGGCTGTATCATTACTCAGCGTGAGGTCGGTATTGATACCCACTCCTTTGAAGCTGGTCTAAAGAACACGCTACGCCAAGCACCAGATGTTATCTTGATCGGTGAGATTCGTAACCGTGAGGTCATGAGCTATGCGATTCAATATGCAGAGACAGGACACTTAGTGTTTGCTACCCTGCATGCCAACAATGCTAACCAAGCCATTGACCGTATCATTCATTTCTTTGAAACCAGTCGCCATAATCAGCTCTTTATGGACTTATCCTTGAACCTACAAGCCATTATCGCTCAGCAACTCATTCCAACTCCTGACGGCAGAGGACGCCGCGCGGCTATTGAAATCTTATTGAACTCTCAGCTGATCAGTGACTATATTCGTAAAGGTGAGGTACACGAGATCAAAGATGTCATGACGCGCTCAAGAGACAGCGGTATGCAAACCTTTGATCAGGCGTTATTTGACTTGTATGAACAAGGAGAAATTACTTATAAAGAAGCCATTCTCCATGCTGACTCTCCTAATGACTTGCGCCTCAAGATCAAACTTAGCAGCAAAAATGGTAAGGCCAATTTAGATGAAGGTGCTGATAGCCTGTCGTTGGATGTCAGTTAAACAGTCAATGTTGCCATAGTATGATAGTGAAATAACTAAAAAAGCCCTCGTTACTGATACGAGGGCTTTTTGATATAAATATGCTGATAACGAACCAAAAGATTATGAAGCTATAAAATCGTTACTTCGCACTGTCTCTACAAGCTTGGTCAGCACAGATACCATATAATACTAGCGAATGACCTGAGAGTTTAAAGCCGTGCGTCTCCGCTACTTTCAGCTGCTCTTCCTCGATCACCTCATTGTGAAATTCAATAATCTTGCCACAAACATCACAGACCAGATGATCATGATGCTCTTCTTGGGTGATTTCAAACACTGACAGATTGTTTTCGAAGTTATGACGCTCAACGATACCTGCTTGCTCAAACTGAGTCAGCACACGATAGACTGTAGCTAGACCAACATCTTCACCTTGCTCGATCAGCGCTTTATAGACTTCCTCTGCGCTCATATGATGCAGTTCTGCACTCTCTAATAGTTCTAGAATTTTGATGCGCGGTAGCGTGACCTTTAATCCTGCTCTGCGTAAATCTTGATTGGTAAAAGAAGCCATAATATCCCTTCTGACTGTGACAGTCTTAGCAAATTAAAAACTAAAAATAGGAGACGAATAATCGTTAAGGATTATTTTTTTGAATATAAGTGATTTTAATATTATAAAAACAGCGCTACTGAGGCAAATCTCTTGCTTATTGTTTTTTCGATGACACCATGCAAGCGCATGAATTTAAAATATAAATAATAAAATCGCTCAGGTAGTGTTTGGTAAATAATGTCGTAAGTGGTAGGCAATTGCAAGTAAATGACGTATCATTTGTCCAAGATTGTCGGTCAGACTTGCATCATCTAACGTTGACCGCGCCTAATTCATTTCTTATGAGTCATCTTACCATGATAAAGACATTAAATTTTCGTCCGTTGAGCCATGCCAGTGTATTACGCAAAATTGTCATGACCAGCATGCTTAGCGCTACTGTCGCTATGTCTGGCTGCTCATTATTGAGTGTTTATAAGATTGATTTGCCACAAGGCACAGCGATTACTCAAGTACAAGCACAAAAACTAAAAGTAGGCATGAACCAAAACCAAGTGCTCTATATTCTTGGTAGCCCTGCGATCCGAGATACCCTTGAGCCTAAGCGCTGGGATTATATCTACGATTATAAAGCAGGCACAGAAGGTAGTCGCAAAGGTATTGCTGATGTCAAAAATGCCAGCCAGCACTTAGTGGTTTACTTCGATGACAATGGCTTGGTCACGCGTATCGAAGGTATCGAGAGCTTACCAGCATCATAGTCAGTAAGATTATGAGATTTAACTAAAGCTATAAGTTCTAACTGCCAATCATTTATCCGCGAGATTTATTTTTGCGCTGAGACATTGGATCAGCGCTCAAACTGCGATACACCTCAATACGGTCAAAAGGCTGTAATACGTAACTGAGCGGCTGTTTTTGTGCATAGATACCTACATGCCAACGTTTAGCCGTTGGCGTAGCCACATCTTTGACTTGCTCACACCACTCTGCTAATTCTGCAAACTTCTCTAACCATCCTGCTTGATTCAGTGCGTCATATAGATTGGTGCCAGATATGACTTTTAATGCCAAGTAATGCTGACGCTGCTCATTTTCAGCATACGCCAGATATACCGTCATTAGCTTGGACTCAACAGATTGCAGCGTACTATTACTATTGGCATTCCCCGTTAGCTCAACCACTGCATCACCCAACCTATCAGTGCTAGCAGTAATGCTAATGGCACCACCAGACGTATTGCTATGCGCCACAAGTTATAGAACGCTTCATTGCTAAAGTTCAATGACTTGCGTAGATGACTGATTTTCATCTGCCAACCTGCAAATATCGATAATAACAATACAGCGATACTACTAACTATCACTAAGATACCTACCAGCCATTGCGTTGGAATGGCAACTACCAGTAGCAACGCTAAAGCAAAAGTCATTATTAAGCTGACTAACAGTCCAAATTTATGCGTTAACTGCTGTGTGCTGTAATGTAATAGGTAGCTTGCCACGAACAGTACCCCGATCCAATATGATAGCTGGCCAATCGGAGGTAATGACATACCACTGATAAACAAGGCTACAACACCCACAATTAGCTGTAATATCCAAATCGGTAATACCAATTTTGTTGCACGGTAATGACGAGCGGTAGCTCTGCTTTGTGCTTGCTGGTCGCTGGTTTCTACTGCTGTGACTGTTTGTTTGCTAACCAAGTTCTGAGCGAACCAGTATAGCCCTGTACCTGCACCGACACTGACCAATGCAAGTGCCACTGCGCGTGCCCACTCCGCCAAGCTGATATTTGTCATAGCAAAACCAGCATTTGGCAAACCATTTGCGATACCCAGTACCAGCCCGACTACCATCAGTCCTAATCCAATGGGTAATGGTGCCACGCCTAATAAACTTAGTAAGACAGCAATAACCATCAACCCAGCAGCAACAGCAAAGCTTGGTATATTGGGTACACTATTTAGCTCAGTAAGCGCGCCTAATATACCAGTGCTGGCACCTGATATGATCAATGCCGCGATCACAATAGAGACCAATGCCGCAAGCCAACCAAAGCTTCGCCATATTGGGCTCGCATCAGCTTCACGAGTCAGCTTTTGCATACCAGCTAGCGGCCCCTCTACACTGCGGTAGGCCAATGCAATCTCAGCATAAACCACTGGCAATGCAACGACTACCATTGCTAACAGCCATAATAACCAAAAATCAATCTCACCAATTGACGTCGGTGCAAACCAACGAAACAGGAGTAACGGTAACAGCGCCGCGATAAAATAAGAGGCATAACGGGTCATCATAATCTCAATCCAAACGATCTAATATCATTAATAAAAACTTGAGTAGCAGAAGAAGTCGCTATCAGTACTACGCATTGTAGACTAAGCGAATTTGATACGGCTAATCATGCTTTTGGGTTTGATATAAAGTGAATAATGATAATTTGTAATTATACAGACCAATGATAGGCATCTGTAAAGGAGTTAAGCTTTTATTACTTGTCTGTTATAAGAGACAAACAGTTATAAAAAAACCCCGAAAACGGGGTTTAATAGTTCAGGCATAGTAGATACAAAATGAAGTACTTAGCCATTTTATCTACAAGTGGCTGTTACTAGTATGCATCAATGCGAGCCAATTAATGAATAGCACTCACATAGTCTGACAAAATACGAATGTCACGATCTGATAGCTTCGATGCAACCGTTTGCATCATACCCATCTCGCCTTCTTTGGCAGCATCATTGACTCGTTTTTGGTCATCGCTATCGATATCATCAACACGTCCCGCAGCACGGAATAGTTTTAGCTGAGTCGCAATATACTCAGCATGCTGTCCGCCTAGCTTTGGAAATGCAGCCCAAGTATTACCTGCAGCATCTGGTCCATGACAACCGGCACAGCCAATGACACCGCGCGACTTATCACCGCCCAAAAACAACTTGGTTGCTTCTTGGTTGGTTGCAGGGTTACCGTAACCAACACCCCAAGGCGCCTGAGTAGCATAATAACCTGCCACGTCAGCCAGGTCTTGCTGAGACAAGTTTGCCACCTGAGACTGCATGATACCGTTTTTGCGATAGCCTGCTTTAAAGTTGACCAACTGTTTGTATAAATACTTTACGTTTTGACCACCAAGGTTTGGCTGTGCAGGAACAACACTGACACCATTAAGACCATGACACGCAGCACAAACGGTTTCTGCAATTTTCTGACCTGCTTCGATATCATGCTCAGGAACAACAATAGCAGCTTGTACGCTGAAACTTGCAACGCATAAGCTGGCAGCAGCGATTAACTTTTTCATTGATACAAATCCTACTAGCTCGGCGTAAGCATTATCTAGAATGATTGCATGGATAAAATACCTGATATAGCCGTCTCTTTAACAATGAGAGTGGCGCATATTTTGAGGTATCGGACACAAGCAGTCTGAAAAGTACTTACTAATATCAGGGTTTATTTTCGATTATTATAGCAAGACTTTGTATCATTTGCCTACTTAATCATAGTATTCATCAGTTTTCTAACTGATACAGCCCAAAGCACCATACAAAAACAAAAAGCGCATCAAGGCCATAAGACCAGCGCTTTGTTTCGTATACTTGGGCTTCGTTTATAAACTGACTACTGGCTCATATACTCGATGAGTTTTCTATAGTCATCATCACTACAGGTGTCACAGAGACCACCTGCCGGCATCTGCGTCATACCACCTTTGACAGACTGAATAAGCGCAGGCATGCTTTTTTGTTCGATAAGCTGCTGCCATTTCGTACTATTGCCTTTTTTAATGGCATTCAACGCGCCACTATCATGGCAGGCTGCACATGAGTTATCATAGATGGTGGCTATATTGGTAACGTCAGCCGCACTTGCACTGCTGATCATAGCAATGCTCAAAAAGAATGCAGCGCCACTAGCGGTCATAGCCGCATGACCTTTACTAAGAAGTTTATTGATTGAAAACATGGAGCACCTCCTCGTGATATTTCACGTGTCTCATCAATCGTTCTATTAAACATCTTTCACTAAACATTGTAACAATATATGTCATGTAAACATAGGCAAATTGAATGTGGCTTTGTTAACGCCATCAACTTGTCTTATGAACCATTAACTTTAATGTTATTCTACTATTTATATGATGCTAATCGCAGTTATTTCAATAAGTAAGACAGGTAATGGTATAGAATAGCTGCCAATATAAAGTCGTAGCTTTTATAGTGTGTAACTAGTGATTTAGATTGAATTTATTGAGAGCAAATGGCTTTCATACATTGCCTGCATTTCAGTGCCAATTTAATATCCAAAAAATAACGTTTTATCACCGTATCCAATTTTTAAGATTAATGAGCCATTTATGAATACCCCGTTTACAGATGTTGCAGCCGAACATGCGCTGTTCAACACCAAGTCTCGTCAAAAAATTCAACAAACTGAATTTATGACATCAGCGCCTACTTTTAAGCTTTGTCCTCCTGATATGGGCTTAGAGGTCGCCTTTGCAGGTCGCTCGAATGCTGGTAAATCCTCGGCCATCAACGCTTTGACCAATCAGCGTCAACTGGCTCGTTCGTCTAAAACACCTGGACGTACGCAAATGATTAACTTTTTTAGTATCGGCGACACTGACAGACGATTGGTCGATTTGCCAGGTTATGGCTATGCCGCTGTACCACTTGAGATGAAAAAAGAATGGCAGGTTGAGCTAGAAGAGTATTTGGTATCACGATCAAGCCTGGCAGGATTGGTGCTGATGACAGATATTCGTCATCCCCTTAAGTTTTTTGATGAGCAGATGCTGCATTGGGCAAAAGATGGCGAGCTGCCGGTACACATTCTATTGACGAAAGCAGATAAGCTGAAATACGGCGCTTCCAAAAACGCCCTACTCAATACGCGCAAAAGACTCAAAAAACTAGGTTTGAACTGTACTATTCAATTATTTTCGGCTTTGAGAAAGGAAGGTCTTGATGAGTTGGCTGGTGTCATGGGTAACTGGTATGAGTATCAGCTCGATGCCGATAAAATCATTGAGTCCTCTTTTGCGTTGTTAGAAGGTGCTGAACTAGAAGAAGCCATTGAAAAAGAAGGCACTCAAGAAGAAGATAAATAAATACGATAGTTTTGAGTTAAAAAGGGTTTATCGATAATAACGATAAACCCTTTTTTTATATAATATAATGATACTGTTATTTAAGCACACAACAGCTCGACCAATGCCTGCGGGGTATCAACCTGATAAGTAGGGTTTTGGGCGGCAAGTTCTGCACTCGTTGCCGTGCCATAGTTCACTGCTATACTGGTCATACCTAATGCTGTTGCCATCTGAATATCATAGATACTGTCGCCGATAAACACAGCATCAGAAATCTGCTGCTGCGTATATTCCAAGATATCGGTCAACATCTGCGGATTAGGTTTTGAGCTGGATTCATCAGCACAGCGCGTCATCACAAAATAATGGTGACTCTTTGAGGCATCTAACACACGATCTAGCCCTTTTCTTTTTTTACCTGTTGCGACCGCAAGTTTTTTATTCTGCTGCTGCAAAGTCTGCAACATATTTTCTATCGGCTCAAATAGCGGCGTCGCATGACTGTTGGCAATATAGTACTCTGCATAGGTTTGCTGAATGGCGAGCATTTGCGACTCGTTTGCCTGAGGATATAAAATCTCTATACCATTCATCAAACTCAAGCCAATGATGTCTTTAACCGCTTTGTCAGTGGTTTCAAACCCGTGCGCCTCTCCCGCTACATGCATAGACTCAACGATCAAACCGATTGAATCCATCAACGTACCATCCCAATCAAAAATAATCAGTGTCTTATCAGAGAGATGATGCTCGTTTGCGGACTGAGTATTTTTAGTGCGCTTTACAGTTTTAGTTGTCATTGGTGCAGTCATGAATTTACCTTAACGAATAACAATAATAAGAGATACAAAAACGTCACGGCGGCTTATTCATAAAAATAAGAGTTCGTGACGTTTTGGTGTTCTAGCAATGCTCTAATAGATCAAGCCACAGTGATTGCCTTAAACTTACCCAGGCAACTGTGTTGTCTCTGGTAACCAATCTGCCATATCGTCTGGCAATGGCGCAGTAATAGTCTTGTAGCCTGGGATATCTAGGCGCCATGCGTGTAGACACAGGCGATGCACGCCCGATTTATCATGGACATTATATTTGTCATCACCCAAGATAGCATGACCAATATGTGCCAAATGCACACGAATCTGATGTGTACGTCCTGTCATTGGCTTGGCTTCGATGACACTTACTGGCTGACCCGCCATCACAAAACGATCATGGACAATGATATCAGTCTGACTTTCTTTTGCCTGCGCATCTTGGCTATCTACTTTGACTCGGCGCTCACCACTGGCTAGTGTATAACGCAGCAGTGGCGCATCGATACGCTGTTCGTTCAATGCAGGTTGCCCTTTCGCTAAACACAAATAGTGCTTCTGAATGGTCTTATCGACCAAATGCTGCTGCAACACTTTTAGCGTTGAGCGTTTTTTAGAGATCATCAATAGCCCTGAGGTATCTTTGTCGATGCGATGTATCAGCTCTAGGTATTTTTTACCAGTCACTTCACGCATGGCTTCGATCACCCCAAAGTCCAGACCACTACCGCCATGCACAGCAATACCAGAGGGCTTATTGAGTACGATTAGGCCTTCGTCTTCATAGACCACACGTGCCAGCAAGCTCTTAGCAAACTCAGTGCTGATGATTGGTTTTTCGCGTGTCGCCAGCTCCACAGGAGCGATACGCACGACGTCTTCACGTTGTACTCTATCGTGGGCTTTGCAACGCTTATTATTGACGCGCACTTCATCTGAGCGAATCATTTTATAGATATGAGGTTTTGGCAATCCCTTTAAGCGATTCAACAAAAAGTTATCCAAACGCTGATCGTGTTGATGGCGTGTCACTTCAAGGTAGTTTACCTTGCCAAAGTTACTAATCTCATCGTCAGCGCTTTGCGGGCGTGTTTTGCTATTGAAAATAGCAGGGGCTTCGTGGGTAGGAGCGTCGTCAGTCATTTTTGAGTTTGTCATTTTTAGTTAGGTGTTTACACAAAGATTTGTTATAGTTTAGCATGTTGAGCGACAATTAAGCAGAGACTACGACAATAATCATTGTTGTTTCAGATAGCTGGTCACCGTTTTATTGCTTTTCAGTATTTACTGATTGCTAGTAAAGAGGTCTATGCTATTTACCTTGCTGATATTAGACGTTTGATCTGATTTAGGGCGCATTATTTACTTAAAGGTATTACTTACCAGATATCGCTCCATAAATTAAAAACACTGTATTGAATGTTATTCGATACCATAAAATAAATAGTGACACTAAACACCATCGCGTTCGTAAATATGACAACAAATCTATTTATCAACGGATGACAACACCACATTGACTCACTAACTGCATGACAACGACTTTACTTGATAACTATTTATTATTTAATGATTACTTATCTGATGGTCCTTTATGACAGCGTAGTTGAGCAAGTATGGGTAGTCTAGCGTTAGGATCGAAAAGCAACTCGATAGCTGCCGAAGTATTGGTGGTCAAACAGATGACGACAAAATGTAAATACAATACCATGCTGATGAGCTGGCTCATTACTCTGTTTGCCAAGTACGCCCCGCTGATAACCACAGCCGCAACCCCTAACCTTGAGGCACCCAAGATATTATTAACGACACACAAAGAACGATAAACAAAGAGTAACCAATCGCTTTACCTGAATAGATAATCGCTGACTGACGAACTATATATAATAGCCACCACGATCGCGATATCATTGTTAGACTTTGATGGATAAATGGCAACATCAGCACGCCTTTTTAATATGAGTACTTTTGAACACTGCAACTGACCATCGCCCACGCTTACAACGTGCGCCAAAATCACGACCAATAAAATGTACTGACTTTAACCAGGCTTGATGAATTCGCTATATGTACCAAGTTTACTGATGGCAATATACAGATACCATAGCCTCACACCCTATATTATTTACATTGACATGAGTATCCCTAACCACTTCAGGTAAAAAAAAGCCATTGAATAAGCCATTGTGCTTTATTAGACCCACGATTTACGTTTTACCGTTAATTGATATCTGTAAATGCTAATGTAATATTAGCCACACTTGCCACTATGTTCTAAAGACTGTCTTATCGTTGTTATGCGTACTCATATAGGATATAAATATGAAACGCATTTTGATCAACGCCACCCAAAACGAAGAGATTCGTGTCGCCTTATGTAAAGGCAACCATTTATACGATTTCGACTTAGAAAACCGTACCCGTGAACAAAAAAAATCTAACATCTATAAAGGTCACGTGACTCGTGTCGAGCCGTCACTCGAAGCTGTGTTTGTTGAATATGGCTCACAGCGTCAGGGTTTCTTGCCAATTCGTGAAATCTCTGCTGAATACCTAAGCGGTAACCCACGCGATGAAAATATCAAAAAGCTGATCAAAGAAGGCGACGAGCTTATTGTTCAAGTCGAAAAAGAAGAGCGCGGCAATAAAGGCGCTGCCCTATCGACGTATGTTTCATTAGCTGGTCGCTATCTGGTACTCATGCCCAACAACCCTCGTGGCGGCGGTATCTCACGTCAGATCTCAGGCAAACTGCGTGAAGACATGAAGCGCATGCTGGGCAATCTTGATCTGCCAAAAGGCATGAGTGTCATCATTCGTACGGCAGGTATTGGCAAGACTCAAGAAGACTTACAGCATGACTTAAATCACTTGCTCAATATTTGGCAAGCCATCCAAGAACAGAACCAAAAATACCCTTCACCGCGCTTAGTCCACCAAGAAGCGGGCGTGGTCACTCGTGCTGTGCGTGACTATCTACGTGATGATATCGCTGAGATTTGGATCGATAACGAAAATGCTTACATTGAAGCGGCGGGCTTTATCGATGCGGTGATGCCAAAGCAAGCCGAGAAGCTACGCAAATATACTGATTATGAGCCGATGTTTTCGCGCTTTAATATCGAAAAACAAATCGAAACCGCCTATCAGCGTGAAGTACGTCTGCCTTCAGGTGGCTCAATTGTTATTGATCAAACAGAAGCCCTGGTGTCTATTGATATCAACTCAGCCAAATCAACCAAAGGTTCAGACGTCGCTGAAACCGCTTACCATACCAACCTAGAAGCCGCTGATGAAATTGCTCGTCAGCTTCGCTTGCGTGATATGGGTGGTTTGATTGTTATTGACTTCATTGACATGAATGACAACAAGCATCAAAAAGAAGTGGAAAAACGTCTGATTGACGCCACCAAATACGATCGTGCGCGTGTTCAGTTTGGTGATATCTCTAAGTTTGGTCTGATGGAAATGAGCCGTCAGCGTCTACGTCCTTCACTAGAAGAGTCGACTGGCTATATCTGCCCGCGTTGCCATGGCAATGGCATGATTCGTGACCTACGTTCATTGTCGCTCTCTATTATGCGTCAAATCGAGCAAATTGCGCTCAAAGAGCGTCAAGGTGAAGTACAAGCAGAAGTGCCCACAGACATTGCAGCATTCTTGTTAAATGAAAAACGCGACAGCTTGGTTTATCTTGAGCAAGACAGTGGGACGCGTATCACGATTTTGCCACATGCTCATCTAGAATCACCAAACTTCAAGCTACACTTTAACCGTGATGGTTTTGCGCCATCAAGCTATGAGCGTATCACTGATGCTCAGGAACAAGAGCACAGCGATCTTGGCTACAATGTCGACTGGCAAACTGCCGAAAAAGAACGTCCTGAGCAGCAGCCTACTCGCCAACCACGCAAAACCCCAAATGACAGCAACAAACCAAACCGCCCAAACGCGCAGCAGAACAAAGCGACACAAACGCAAAATGATACAGTAAACCATAGCAATGATCGCCGTAATCATAAAAATACCAACGATGTTGTGTCTGCACCGCAAGATAGTAAAACCCAGAGCAACTCCGTACCAGTGGCACCGCAAGCTCAAAATATCGAAAGGGCTGCTCAACCACAAGCCGTTGCTTGGTTATCCAACCTATTTGCTCAGGCACCACAAGCGACCACAACACCTAGTGTCAGCAGTCGTGATGCCGCTGAAGCTATCGAAGCGCTAGTAAACACTGGGGCTCAAAGCCTAGGCTCATTCGGTCAAGTTGATAGTAATGCGTTGAATAGTGCTAGCACAAATAGTGCGCAACCAGCTCAACAAAGTAATAGTCAAAATGATGATAGTCAATCGTCAGACAGTAATAGCAACCGTCAGCAAGCTCGCCGCAACAACGACAGTGATACTGATGAAAACAATAACGAGGACAGAAGAAGACGTAAGACCCGTAAGTCTAGATCTTCTAAACCGCGTCAAAGAAAAGAGACAGCTGACGAGAGTACTAATAACGTCAGTAATACGGACAATAGCGCTGATAGTAAATCGTCTGACAGTCAAGACCAAAATCAGCCAGAAAAGCGTCAGCAAGATAGCAGACGTAACAACAATCGCAATCGCAACAATCGTCAAGACAGCAATCGCAGCGCGAATGAGCAGAACAAAGCTGACAGAAATGAGAACGAAAGCAGCCAAAAGCCTGATGAGCAGACTCGTACTAAGCGTAAATCGCATAGCCAACGTGGCTCACGTGGAAAGCTAGAGCGCGGTGAAACGCTAACGGCTGACAATATTGAGCAAAACAAGCATCAAAACGCTAAAAACAACGATGCTGCTAATAGCAAAGGTCACTCTGGTACGCGCCGTAGTCAAGACCCTAATGAAGTCGTGCTACAGGTCAACGAAGCACCTACTGCGTTAAAAGCATCAGAAGTCGTGCATTTGTCTTTAGATGACAGCAAGTCTGCACAGGCTAAGCCTCAATCTAACGATAAGCAAAGTCAAAAAGATAGTACGGCAAAAAACGAAAGTAATAAAGAGCGTGCTGCCAAGCAGCCTACTAACAAACCTAGTAGCAGTGAGCAAAACACTGAAAAGCAAAGTGACAGCGCGAAAAGCGATGAGACGAAAAGCGACAGTACGAAAAGTACGGTAGAGATATCTGATCGTCAGGCTCACGGCAATCAAGAGGCTAACAAAGCCAATGTACAGAATGATACACCTGTACAGGAGTCAGTTGCTAAAGAGAGAAAAGCACCTGTAGAAGCATCATCGAGCTCTACAAGTAACACCGAAAGTAAATCGGAAGCGCCAACACCGGTCACTGCTGATGGGAAACAAACGGAAGAGACTCCAAAACAGCAGGAGACCAATACTGCTGAAAGTACGAGTAAGGGCAATGAAGCTCAAAAAACTCAGTCTGACAGTAATAATGCAGGCACAAGTAGCGTGAGTAACTCAGCACTTGAACTGACACATGAGGCATTGTTTGGTGCACGTTACGTGACTGCTGAGAAGTTTGGTCAAGCCAGTAACGATCCACGAGTCGTACAGAGCAAGCAAGCCCAAGCTGCGCCAATACCTCAAGTAGCAAATTCTGCTGTGGTAAGTGCTCCTGCAATACGCGGTACAGTTGGTGAGTTTATACGTACAACGCTGCCAGACGCGCCAGCTCGCTTGGTAGAAGATGGTGTTATCAACTGCTTTATCGCAACTGTCGCTCTGTTTACTGAGCAGACAAAAGCTACTGATAGTACTGCTGAAGATAAAAACAGTGTCAACAACAGTGACGTGGCCAGTCAGAGCTTTGACTTTAGTAACTACGGTTATCAGCCCCTAGCTGATGAGTATTTGACGCGCTTTGAAGCGATGACGCAAGCCGTTAGTCAATTTGCAGCAGCTCAAGGAAAGACAGATGTAGAGCCACGTACTATCAATAAGCGTGCTAGTAATGATCCACGTGGTCAACATCCTGACTATCAAGAATCCACTCAAGAGTCCGCAGTCTTAAATGTCCCTACCAAGCAAACTTCAGAAAATGAAGAACCGTCGGTAGAGACCAAGCAAGATACTGCTGAAGTGGACGCGCATAACGTTGAGGCAACTGCATTAGCGAATCAAGAGCAGACAGAAAACGTCAGTGCTGATAGTGAGCACTTGCTAGAAGTCGAGCACGCTCAATCAGCGACTGAAAATGTAGAAGATGAAGCTGAGCAAGCTGAGCAAGCTGAGCAAGCTGACGACGATAAAGCAGAAGAGTCTACTAAAGAAGCGGGTAAAGACGATAGCCAGGCAGCCAAATCTAAGACGACCATTGCCAGCTATAAAAACATGATCGAGAATGTGGCTGAGCAATTGCTGCCGCAAACAGGCATGTTTAATCTGACTACACCAAAAGTACCAAAGGCACGCAGTCGTAAGCCTAAGTCTGAGCATAAAAAACCGACACAAGTAGAAAAAGCGGAAGCTGATGACACCGGCGATGATAGCTAAAGCACGGTAATATAAAAGTCATTTAAATGTAAAAGCCCCGATACTTATAAGTATCGGGGCTTTTTATCTTTTTGGCGTGATGATCTTAATTTAATGGTCTTAGCTTGCTTTCAACTTAACTTCTTTAACCTAATACATAGCTAACGGCGCAATGACTGAGTTAGTGCGCAGTAGCATCGCCGCCACGCATTTTGCTAATAGTCGTCACAATGGCCACCACGATAACACCAACGATTAGTCCGACCAGTCCATTTAATAACGACGCGGTCAATCCTTCGAACACTCCAGTAAGATGAGCGATATCTTCTACACTATGATGCAAAAAGCCGATACCGTGAACAATAATACCGCCACCCACCAAGAACATCGCAATTGTGCCCGCTATTGATAAAAACTTCATTAGCTTCGGTGCTGCTGCAAGCATAAACTCACCAAACTTGCGTTTGCTGTCACCTGCTTGTGAGTTCTCAATAAGATGTAAACCTGCATCATCAATCTTGACAATACCTGCAACCAAGCCATAAATACCGACGGTCACCACAGCAGCTACTATCGAGAGCACGATACCTTTTTGAACGATATCGCCACCAGCAGCTGTGACCGCGCCTAAAGAGATAACAATAATCTCAGCCGATAAAATAAAATCGGTGCGTATCGCGCCTTTGATTTTGTCTTTTTCAAACGCAACCAAGTCTATATTGTCATCTGCATTGGCTTTTAAGCGGGCATTTTGCTCCTCATCATGAGGCAATAACTTTGGCCAAAATTTGTGTATGACTTTTTCAGCCCCTTCATAACTCAGATACAACCCGCCGATCATCAATAGTGGGGTAATCAACCACGGTATAAAATAGCTGATCAAGAGCGCCGCTGGTACTAAAATCACCTTATTCACAGCCGAGCCCTTGGCAACTGCCCAAATAACAGGAAGCTCGCGACTTGGCTTAACTCCTGTGACCTGCTCGGCGTTAAGTGCCAAATCATCGCCAACTAAGCCTGCGGTTTTTTTGGCGGCGATTTTGGTCATGACGCCTACATCATCCATTAAGATGCTGATGTCATCGAGTAAGGTTAATAAACTGGCACCTGCCATGCGTGCTCCTTAAAGCAAATTTGTTAAAGATAAATCGTTAAATGATATAAATTATTATAAAAACGATGCTATTAGCTGTAGATTACAAGGGCAGGCATATATATTAAATAGTACAAATGTATCTTATTTTTTTAGCTCACGTTAGCAGCTATTCTTTAAAGTTAGTATTGTTTGCACTAATTGGCTGATGTACTGCCGCTGTCATTACCTACAATTATGGTAATATAGAGAAACTCACCACCTACCCTTTACCATCAACAAGTCATAAAAATGTCTATAAAATTAGACCTTTAAAATACTATTAAGACACACCACTATAGATAAACGTTCATAGTATTTTTATATATAGTGTTGTTATATAACGAACTCATCATTAGGCGCGATGCCTATAGGAAACCCGTATGCCATCACCTATTAGCAAAAAGACCACTGCATATAATCGTTTTTCTCGTACTATCCTCTCTCGTGTTGTGATGGGTGCCTTGCTGGTAGGTGTTGCTGCTGGCTGCTCCAATAATTCAGCGGACGCAACCAGTAATACTAGCGTGGTCGGCTCCACGCAAGCTCAAGCTGCTTCCGGGAAAGTATCAACTGGTGCAACGTCAGCTGACAATGACCCTACCGTTGTCAAAGCATTACAGGCAAATTTAAAAGCATCTGGTATCGAAGAAAATATCGTTTCAGCAGTACCGACAGATATGGATGGTATCTATTGGGTGACGGCTGAAGGACTACCGTCTTTCTTCACTGATAAATCCGGCAAGCATATTATCCAAGGACAAATCGTCGCCGTTGGTGATGCTGCACCCGTTGATATTAGTGCTGCCTTGGTCGCCAATACCGCACAAGAAGCGCTAAAGGCAGTGGATAAAAAAGAGATGATTATCTATCCAGCAAAAGGGGTGACCACCGCTGTTGTCTATGCTTTTACTGATGCAGACTGTGGTTACTGTCGTAAATTGCACGAAGAGATGAATGATATTAATGCCCGCGGTATCGAAGTACGTTACTTGGCATGGCCACGTAGCCAAGAGTCGGTACCAAAAATGGAAGCGGTTTGGTGTAGTCAAGATCGCAACGCCGCTATGGATCAGGCAAAAATGGGTGCCAATGTACAAGCCCCTAACTGCGCAAACCCAGTACAAGAACATATGGCGTTAGGGTCAAGGCTTGGCGTACGTGGCACCCCAGCTATATTTACTGAGACGGGACAACAAGTGGGCGGCTACCTACCTGCGGCACAATTGGCGCAAGCCGTCGGTGCTAACTGATGATTTTTCTGACAAAACTTACGGCTATTATCGCTTTATAACCAGTAGACGATATGACCTTGGCGACATTGTGTAGACGTCACAACTGCTTGTCGGTATGATACGATAAAGCACGATGCAACATCAGCAATACCCTTTTATCTGAGCATTTTTTATTCAACTATGATGAAGTATGTATGCGAGGCTGCCATAGAAAATGCGCACAGACTGTCGGTTTAGTACCGCAGGCTCATTTGGCACTGTCACCGCGTTTTACTCACTTCATTATATTCAACCTCTTGAGGATACTGTGAGCAATTCCATCAAACTAGCGATACTTGGTCTAGGAACCGTCGGAACAGGCGTGATCAACCTAATCAATGACAATTTAGATGAGCTAAAACGCCGTAGTGGACGCGACATTATTATTACCGAAGTGGGTACGCGTCGTCAGCGTGATGATATCGACACCAACATTACGCAAAACAGTGACTTGATGGCAATTGCGGCAAGCGACAATGTCGATATCGTTATCGAAGTGATTGGTGGCACTACCCTAGCCAAAGACGTCATCATGCAGGCCATCAAAAATGGCAAGCATGTAGTGACTGCAAACAAAGCCTTATTGGCTGAGCATGGCAATGAGATCTTTTCTTTTGCTGAAGAAAACAATGTCCACGTTGCCTATGAAGCAGCAGTAGCAGGCGGTATCCCAATCATCAAAGTGATGCGTGAAGCCCTTGCTGCCAACAAAATCGATTGGCTTGCAGGTATTATCAACGGTACTGGCAACTTTATCATGACCGAAATGCGCGACAAGGGTCGTCCATTTGCTGATGTATTGAGCGAAGCACAAGAGCTTGGTTATGCAGAAGCGGATCCAACCTTTGATGTCGAAGGTATTGATGCCGCACACAAACTGGCCTTGCTCGCCTCTATTGCGTTTGGTATCCCATTGCAATTTGACAAGGTTTACTGTGAAGGCATCACTGGTATTACCCTACAAGACGTCAACTATGCCGAGGAGCTGGGCTATCGTATTAAGCACTTAGGATTTGCAGTGCGGCGTGATGGTCAAGGTAACGACGACGATGCTGGCGTTGAGCTGCGTGTACATCCAACGCTTATTCCGCAGGATGCGTTACTTGCCAATGTCAATGGCGTCAAAAACGCCGTGTTGGTCAACTCGCATCCGCTTGGACAAACACTCTATTGCGGTGATGGTGCAGGTGCAGGCGCTACTGCTTCTGCCGTGATGGCAGATGTCATGGATTTGGTCCGTGTACTTGGCAGCAAAGATAATGACGATCAAAGCAGTAGCGATCAAAATAATCATGGACATCATGTGCCGCATTTGGCATTCATCCCTGAACAGTTATCGGACACGCCGATATTACGCGCTGAGCAGATGATTACTGGTTATTACTTACGCGTACATGCTTACGATAGCCCTGGCGTCTTAGCAGACATCACTCGCATCTTAAGTGATGCTGGTATCAATATCGATGCTATTTTGCAAAAGCCTGCTCACAAAGTCGGTCAAGTGCCTGTTATTATATTGACTTTGCCTGTCGTTGAGAGCTGGATGAACCTAGCTATCGAAAAAATTGAAAAACTCGATACCATTACTGATAAAGTAGTACGCATTCGCTTAGATGAGCTAGCGTAAACAAAATACTGAATGAATCGGTCCTTTTAGTAATAAAAATATTTGTAGTCATACAGGTACAGCTAGCTGATCAATGTCTGATCCATTCAGCAAAATTTTAAACAAAACACGTAACAAGGAATAATAACGATGTCAAATGATTCAATTGTAATTTTAAACGGCGCACGTACTCCAATGGGCGGATTCCAAGGCGTATTAAAAGACGTCAGCGCTACCGATTTAGGTGCTGCTGCCATTAAAGCCGCTCTCACACGCTCAGGCGTTAGTGCTGATAACGTTGATGAGGTGATAATGGGTTGTATTTTGACTGCAGGTTTGGGTCAAGGCCCTGCTCGTCAAGCAATGCGCAAAGCAGGTCTACCTGATGCGACTGGTGCTGTGACCATCAACAAGCTATGTGGTTCAGGTCTAAAAGCAGTCATGCAAGCGCACGACGGTATCAAAGCTGGCAGCTTCAATGTTGCTGTGGCTGGTGGTATGGAATCAATGACCAACGCCCCTTACCTGATGCCAGGGTCGCGCGGTGGCTACCGTATGGGTCACAAAGAAGTAAAAGACCATATGTTCTTAGACGGCCTAGAAGATGCTGAAACGGGTAAGCTAATGGGTATGTTTGCTCAAGAAATGGCAGACGAAAAAGGCTATACGCGTGAGAAAATGGATGAGTTTGCTATTGAATCACTTAACCGTGCTCTAACAGCGATCAAAGACGATCATTTCAAAGATGAGATCGAGCCTATAACGTTCAAAACTCGTAAAGGCGAACAGACAGTCGATACTGATGAACAACCAGCCCTAGCAAATGCTGATCGCATCCCTACCCTACGTCCAGCATTTGCTAAAGACGGTACGGTCACGGCGGCAAATGCCAGCTCAATCTCAGATGGTGCTGCTGCTGTTGTCGTCATGAAAGAATCACAAGCGAAAGCTGAAGGTCTGGATTATCAGGCTCGTATCGTCGCGACTGCCTCAAATTCGCGTCACCCAAGCGAATTTACGATTGCACCGATTGGCGCAATTGAAAAAGTACTAGCAAGTGCTGGCTGGTCAGTAGATGAAGTTGATCTATGGGAAATCAACGAAGCCTTCGCGATGGTCACTATGGCTGCTATGGATGAGCTAAAAATCGATCATGCCAAAGTAAATGTTGAAGGCGGTGCTTGTGCCCTTGGCCATCCAGTAGGCTGTTCAGGTGCGCGTATTCTCGTTACACTTATCAACTCTCTTAAGCGTACCGGTGGCAAAAAAGGGATTGCAACCCTATGTATCGGTGGCGGCGAAGCTGTAGCCGTTGCGATTGAGCTACCTTAGGTAAAAACTGCACTTGTACATGACCTTTAGAATGTAACTGACTATTTAGTATATCACTTACTTGATATATGTTACCCAAAAACCGCATTGCCCTAGGTGATGCGGTTTTTTTGTTTTTGCTTAATCAAAATACGCGCCAAACATTACTCTATGTTAAGGCGCGTTAACTTGTACCCACTTCTCTGTTATCGCACTTACAGCCTATTACACGCAATTACGGCAAGTGCACACTTTGCTACCTTGCTCATATATCTCATCCAAAATCATGGTGTTAGGATAGCTACAAGTTGATGAGAGGACTATTCCAATAGTTTAATCCTAACTTTGCAATACAAATGATATTGCGTTAAAACTTAAAAATAACTATTAATTTTAAAACTATAAACTCATATAAAAGGAAGACAATAATGAGCCAGCTAATCCGTTTAAAAGATATTCAAGCCACTCACCGCGACCTAATCGGTGATGACTATTATGATCCAACAGAAAAAACCGCTTACGGTGTGAATGAAGAAAAGATTGGTAAAATTGAAGGTGCCCTAGTAGAAGACACCACTGGCCGCATTCGCTATTTGATCGTTGATGCAGGTGGCTGGTTTAGCTCAAAAGAAGTACTAGTACCAGCAGGTTTAGCACGTATTGTAGGTGACGATGTATTCTTTGATAGCTTGACTAAATCACAAGTAGAGGCGATGGAAGCATATGACCATGACTATCAGTACAGCTACAAAGAGCAATACGAAAAAGATCGTCAAACCTTTACTGCTGATACCCTACCAGCTGAAGAGCGTGTAGATATCGCAGACCATTCTTATGATGCACCAAATACATTAGAGCTTTTAGAAGAGCGTCTAACAGTAAATAAAGACCGCATCGTAGCTGGTCTGGTAAAAGTAGGCAAACACGTTGTAACTGAAGAGCGTAATGTTGAAGTAGAGCTAGAAGAAGAGCATGCTGACATCCAGCGTACTAGTGTCGATCGTCCAACAGATCGCCGTATCGGTGACGTAGATGTAAGCGAAACAGTAGAAGTTGAACTAGAAGCAGAACGTGCTCATGTGGCCAAAGAAACTTACGTAACTGAAGAAGTAAATGTTGGTAAAACAACAGATCGTCATACAGAGACTCTTGTTGAAACTATTCAACGTGAAGAGTTAGACGTAGACAACAACGGTAACGTAGTTGATCGTGAAGGTAACCTCGTAAACCGTGATGATATTACTGCAGATGACGTACGCCGCGCCCGTGGTATGTAATCCATAAAGTAGATACACACTTATATTTAATAAGGAGACCAGAGTTATACTCTGGTCTTTTTTGTGGGTTAGTTTCTTTATCACTCTCTATATAATCTGTTGCACGACTCATACTGAGATGCACGCGCTATATTTAGTATCTTATACAATATAAGTAATTTTAAAAATCTATCATCCATTGCCCGCACAGAATAAGGAAATAAACATGTCTACTGATAATAATAATAGCAATCTATACCAAGACAATTTAGACAATGAGCAACACTTATCAACTGACAACGCATCAAACGTAGTTAATGTTGGGCATCTAGAGCTATTAGAAGAACGGCCAGTTGTAAATAAAGAGCGCTTAGATGTGGGTAAAGTAACTGTCACCAAACACGCGCGCACAAAAACAATCAACGTACCTATTGAGCTTATAGAAGAATATATTACTATTCGTACTGAGTATCACGATACAGAGAGTCAAGATCTGCTCTCAGGTAACTATGATGAAAAAGATATATTACGTCATGTCGAGCCATCACTAGACAGTAAGGCAGTAGTGACTATTAATGGTAAACAAATAGAGATCGGTGATGAGCCAATTAAAATTGTTTTATCACGTCAAGTAGCTACGGTTACTAAAGACACTTATGCTATTCAGGAAATCGATGTCAATAAGAGCACGCACGTACATACCGATAGTATTCAAGTAGAACTCAAGCATGAAGAGCTAGACGTCACTGAAGAGGGATTCTTAGCGCACGAGTCACAGAATAATGGCACTACTCTTTTGAAATAGATGAGAGGCTGACTTTTTGTTTATCAGCCCGCAAAAGCTACAGACAATAAAAAGCAACGCTTACTCGCGTTGCTTTTTATTGTTTATTAACGATTGACTATATCATTATATAGTCGCTAATACTTGACTATGAGACTTTGTTACATTCAAAAGTATCAACGTTTGCCTCATCAGTACCAGCAGTACGCATCACACCTGTATCGCGCGCTTCGTGGGCGACGCGCCACTGAGTGAATCCTTGACCACCATCAATCGATGTTGCCACTTCAAACACTTCAGGGTTAGTACCTTCATTGGTTTGATTCAATGTTACTGTACCCATGTCAGTTGCAACTACCACTTGATTGGTTTCTTCCTTGTAGGTTGCATCAACTTTTAACTCAGGCGAGCACAAATATAGTATCTGTGTCACGCCGCTATTAACAGAAGCAACCGTGTCATCCTCTACTTCATTGAGTGAGGCATCTTCGCTATTGACCACAACGTCACTCGGTTCAGCAGGCTCAGCAGACATAGGCACAGACTCTTCTGTACTAACGCCTTCCATACCTGCTTCTGGCTCTGATTGTTGCTGACAGGCACTGATCGTCAATGCACCAGCTAGCAGTCCTGTCAACGCTACTGAAGTCCGCAACTGTTTTAATAATTCTAAACTCATAACTCTCTCCCAAATAGATATGCTAAACACTATAGCGTGTCCGCAAATTCGCGCCTATGCTGAATTTGTAAATAATCAATACAAATTGTCTGCCAGACATATAAGAATAAATGTCAGTGCAAGAAAGCTTCGTATTCACATAAAAAAGCCCTTACCTAATTTAGATAAGGACTTTTCTTTTTCAGCTCAAAGGTATTGCTTTATGATGACCAATCCTTAGATCTTGCCGTGACACTGCTTATACTTGAGGCCTGAACCACAAGGACAAGGGGCATTACGACTGATATTCATACCAGCGTACGGATTTGGTTCATTGGCATTACTCGGGTTACCTGCCACAGCTGCACTTACGCCAGCTGCTGCTGCACCAGCAATATTGCGGTTCTGTGGTTGCGGCTGAGCGGTGGCACTGTTTGGATTACTATCTAAGTTATCGACATCATCATGCTCGAACTGCATCTGCATGTGAGCGGCATTTTCGCGCTGCTGAGCTTCTAGTGCTTCTAGCTCTTCTTTTGTTGGTATATGTACACGTGACAAGTCCTGTACGGTTTCAGACTTGATTGCACCCAGCATCATCTGGAACAGCTCAAACGATTCACGCTTGTACTCTTGCTCAGGGTTTTTCTGTGCATAACCTCGCAAATGAATCCCTTTACGCAGCTGATCCATCTGTGTCAAATGCTCTTTCCAATGCTTATCTAGGCTTTGTAGCATAAAGTGACGCTCAAGCTGAGCTGCGTCTTGCTCACCCATCTGCTCACGGCGACTGTGATAACGATCTATCGCCGTCTGAACGATTTTCTCGCGTAGCCCTTCTTCATCCAGTCGGCGGTCTTCATCTAACCAATCGTTGATCGGCATTGTGATCTTGAACTCATCCTCAAGCTCATCTTCTAATCCATCGACGTTCCACTGATCATCAATAGAACCAGGCGGAATAAACTGATTAATCATCGCATTGTAGACTTCTTTATGCATCACTTCGATGGCCTCTAATAGCTCCATCTCAGCCAGCAAATCATCACGCTGACCATAAATCACTTTACGCTGCTCATTGGCGACGTCATCATACTTCAATAGGTTCTTACGAGCATCAAAATCGCGGCTCTCAACCTTACCCTGTGCGTTCTCAATCGATCTAGAAACCATCTTATGCTCGATAGCTTCGTCTTCTTTTAGACCCATTGCGCGCATCATATTGACCACGCGATCACCTGCAAAAATACGCATCAAGTCATCTTCAAGCGATAAGAAAAAGCGTGACATACCAGGGTCACCCTGACGACCAGCACGACCACGTAACTGGTTATCGATACGGCGTGACTCATGACGCTCAGAACCAATAATATGCAGACCACCAGCGGCCACAACTTGATCGTGCTTGACTTGCCATTGGGCTTTTAAACGCTGCATCTCCTCCGGGCTAACCGCATCGATATCTTCGATAAATGACTGCCAGTTACCGCCTAAGATAATATCCGTACCACGACCTGCCATGTTAGTTGCAATTGTGACTGATTTTGGACTACCTGCTTGCGCGATGATTTCCGCTTCACGTTCATGCTGCTTGGCGTTTAGAACGTTATGCTTGACGCCTCCTTGATCGAGTAAGTAAGACAACTCCTCACTGGCCTCAATCGTCGCCGTACCAACCAATACTGGCGCACCTTTTTCCTGAATTTCTTTAATCTCACGGATGATACCTTTGTACTTTCCTAACTTTGTTAAGAAAATCTGATCATCCATATCGATACGAGCAATGGGCTCATGCGTTGGAATAACGATGACATCTAGATCATAGGTAGACTTAAATTCTGCTGCTTCGGTATCAGCAGTACCCGTCATACCAGACAGTTTGTCATACAGACGGAAGTAGTTTTGGAACGTCGTCGTTGCAAGCGTTTGGTTCTCTGCTTGAATCTCCACACCTTCTTTCGCTTCTACTGCTTGATGTAGACCTTCTGACCAACGGCGACCTGGCATCGTACGACCGGTATTCTCATCAACAATAACCACTTCGCCTTCATCGACGATATAATGGACGTTTTTGACAAAGACATGATGCGCACGAATGGCTGCCTGAACGTGAGCCAATAATGGCAAGCGGCTTGGACTATACAAGCTTTCGTTTTCACCAAGCTCACCTACTTCGATTAAGAAGCGCTCAATTTTCTCGTAGCCTTTTTCGCTGATTTCAATCTGGCGATTTTTTTCGTCAATCCAAAAATCTTCTTCTTCGTTGTTCTTGTTGGCTTCTTCATCTTTTGAGCGGATCAGCACAGGAATAATGGTGTTAATCAGCGCATACATGCGTGATGAATCTTCAGCTTGACCCGAAATAATGAGCGGTGTACGCGCTTCATCGATTAAGATTGAGTCAATTTCATCAATAATACAGAAATTTAGTGCGCGCTGTTTCTTCTCTTCTAGCTTGAACACCATGTTATCGCGCAAGTAATCAAAGCCGTACTCGTTATTGGTACCATAGGTAATGTCTGCTTGGTAAGCATTGATTTTTTCTTGTGGCGGCTGCTGCGAATAAATAACACCAACGGTCATACCCAAAAACCCAAATAATGGGCGGTTTAGCTCAGCATCACGAGCAGCCAAATAATCGTTGACCGTAACCAGATGGACACCTTTACCACTGATAGCGTTTAGATACATTGCCAAGGTACCCATTAGGGTTTTACCTTCGCCTGTTTTCATCTCAGCGATTTTGCCTTCGTGCAAGGTGATACCACCGATCAGCTGCACATCGTAGTGACGCATACCATTCACACGTAATGATGCTTCGCGGCAAACGGCAAATGCCTCTGGCAATAGTGCATCTAAGCTTTCGCCTTTTTGATGGCGCGCTTTAAACTCTTCGGTTTTTTGTTGTAGTTGCTCATCAGACAGGGCTTGTATTTCAGCCTCTTTTGCGTTGATCTTACTGACCACTTTACGCATGCGTTTTAATTCGCGGTCATTTTTAGTGCCAACCACACTGCCTATAATCTTTGATAACATAATTTTTTGACCTACGGAATATTCGATAATTAGTGCGCATTAGCCAAAGCTTAGCTCGCGGCCTTGTCTTCATTCGACTAAGTACTACCTAATTTAGTATCGCCCAATTAAGTGTGCCGTCATTATATATGGTTATGGCGCTGATGGATACAAGGGCAGTGAGTAGATATTTGCCGCGGTAAAAACCACGCAGGACGTGTTAAAATATTGCATACCCGCTTACATTTCTTAGCGTTTTGAATGACTTTATTGGTTGGCCATTGCTTTGACTCTCGTATAGCTCTATCGGTAAATACTAATCTAGAATTGATAACTGAACCAGTTATGTACGAACATCTGATGCACCTATTAAACCAACATTCATATATCAAACAAGCAACGCTATAAAGCCCCTACTACAACACATTGATCACCACTCATTACAGTACTATAAGAGACTCTGCATGACCGTAAAGCCACCTGTACAAAATCAGCCGTCAAACCCTAATTCAGCGGAAAAACCCTTATCAAAACAAGAGAGCTCTGACTGCTTAAGTATAGGCGATGCTGTCTATAACCTAGCAGACCATACGCCAATGATGGTGCAATATCTAACCATGAAAGCCAACTATCCACAAGCGCTGCTGCTATACCGGATGGGTGACTTTTATGAGCTGTTCTTCGATGATGCCAAACGTGCCGCGCAAATATTAGACATTACACTCACTCGCCGCGGTAATGACAAAGCAGGCAATACGATAGCGATGGCGGGGGTACCGTTTCATGCAGCCGATAGCTATATGGCACGCTTGATCGCAGCTGGGCAAACGGTAGTGGTCTGTGAGCAAGTAGACGACGCTGTCAGTAGCCCTGCCGCTGACGATAGCGTAAGCTTACCTAGCATGGGTGACAAACAAAAAAAGAGTAAAGGTAAATCAGCGGCTGGTAGCATCATGCGCCGCGAAGTCGTCAAAACACTCACTGCAGGCACTATTACTGATGATGCTCTGATTGCGCCAAACCATACACCCACTGTGGTCGCTATTGATATTGCCAGTATAAAAGCTCAAGATAGCAGCCAGATCATACAGGCAGCAGTCAGTCAAATGGACTTGGCCGCCGGCACATTAACCACGCAAACCTTTAGTGCTGACAAAGACGATGCAGATAGCTTGCAGACGCAGATGTTGACGGTGTTGGCACGGTTTGCACCCAGTGAATGTATCATTAGCGAAGCACTCGGCGATAGCTTTAGAGGCAGCATTGGAAGCAATGATACAGAGTGGATGTTGTGGTTACGGCAGCATCTTGACTGCCCCATCATAGAGGTCGCTGCCAATGACTTTCATCGTGGGCACGCTAGCGGCACGCTTTGTCAGCAGTTTGAGGTGCAGCGTCTCGATGGTTTGGGTATTGCAGACAATATACTGGCGCAATCTAGTTGCGCTGCACTGATTCACTACGCACGGCAGACTCAGCAGCGGCATGTGCCACAGGTCAATCAGCTCATCGTTGAGCATAGTGATGACTATCTGATCATTGATGCTAATAGTCAGCAAAACCTTGAGCTATTTACCCCTGTAAGTAGCAGCGGCACGTCTTTGATATCGGTACTGAACCACTGCCAGACGCCAATGGGCAAGCGACTGCTCATGCAGCAGATGAAGCGTCCGCTTCGTCAACATTCACATATCAATATGCGTCTTGATGCAATAGACGCTTTATTAAAGACCGATAGCAACTCCGCTCAAACTACCCAAAATTCAAAAAATGGCTCATTGGTAACCAGCCTACGTGACACACTCAATACCATTGGTGATATCGAGCGCATCAGCAGCCGTATCGGACTGATGAGTGCCAGACCTCGCGATTTGCGCAAGCTCGCCGACAGTATCGCGAGTAGCGCTCACCTTACAACTTTACTCGTGGATGCAGGTATTAATCATGACCATGCTGGACTACTGCCTATGCTGATGCAGCAGCTGCCCGCTCAGCTACCTGCTGTTCAGGCTGCCTCTGAGGTAATCGAGCGCGCCATCATCACAGAGCCGCCTGCACATATACGTGATGGTGGCATGCTAGCAGCGGGTTATGACGATGAGTTCGATCGCCTCACTCACCTCCATGACAATATCCAAGCCACACTGGATACAATGGTAGAGCAGGCTCGTCAAGACAATCAATTACCCAGTCTAAAAGTGGGCTTTAATAAAGTCAGTGGCTTTTACTTTGAACTGCCTAAAATGCAGGCAAAGAACGCTCCAGCTCATTTTATCCGTCGGCAAACCCTCAAAAGTAGCGAGCGTTTTATCACCGATGAGCTAAAAGAAGTCGAGACAGAATATCTGAGCGCGCAGTCTTTGGCACTAGCTCGTGAAAAACAGCTCTATCAAAGGCTATTGAATCAATTAAATGAAAGTCTGGCTGATCTACAACAGCTGAGTGCTGCTATTGCCCAAATAGATGTGCTGAGTAACTGGGCCAATCTTGCCATAACCTATAACTGGCAACGTCCAGTCATGGATCATAGGTCGAAGGATAAAAACGAATTAGTAGCTCGTAATCAGAGCACTATCGATATTCGTCAAGGTCGTCATGTCGTCGTCGAGGCTGCATTGAGTCAAAATAACGCTAACCACAAAAATAATCATTCATTAAGCACCAAACACTTCGTCGCCAATGACTGTACGCTAGGTAGCGCTAATACTGATAGTACTGAAGAAGGGCATCCTGAAAGACTGCTTTTGATTACTGGTCCCAACATGGGCGGTAAATCCACTTATATGCGCCAAACTGCGCTGATTGTCTTGCTCGCTCATTGCGGTAGCTTTGTGCCAGCTGAGCATGCTCGTATTGGTGATATCGATCGTATCTTTACCCGTATCGGTTCAGCAGATGATCTAGCCGGTGGCAAATCGACCTTTATGGTAGAGATGATAGAAACAGCTAATATCTTAAACCAAGCAACGAATAAATCGCTCGTATTAATGGATGAGGTCGGACGCGGTACGGCGACCACTGATGGCTTGGCCATTGCGCACGCTTGTATCAATCGCCTAGTAGAGATTGGTTGCCTAACATTATTTGCCACCCATTATTTTGAGCTGACGCAATTGGTACACAGCGATGAGGGTCATCACAACAATATCCGTAATGTCCATGTTGCCGCTAGCGAAGTCGATGGTCAGTTGTTACTCCTTCATAAAATTAAGGAGGGTGCAGCAAGCTCTAGCTTTGGATTACATGTCGCAAAAATGGCTGGTATTCCCACTCAAGTGTTAGATGATGCCAAACGCTACTTAGCCGATCATCTACAAACAGATAGCCTAAAAACAGATGACCTAAAAGTAGATAGTCAGGAAATTACTGATGATAAAAATGAATTAGCTAAGTCAGTAACGGATAAACGAGCAAAGGCTTATAATAGTGACGCTCTAAGCCAGGGGGTAAATCATATCGCGCAAGCGGAAGACTCAATAGATAATCCAAAACAAAATCAGATATTTAGCTTACAAGACGAGCTAAGTGCTATCGATCCTGATAGCCTGACCCCTAAACAGGCTCATGATATGCTATATCATCTAAAGAAAATCATTAGTCATTAAAGGGAATTGTCAAATAGTAGCAAAGGCGCTAAAATACGATTTATTTTTTCACTATTCTATATAGCCCTTATAGTTGATTAAATTTAAAAGCGATGTAATGCGACCGGGTGTAGGTATACGCCTTACTCCAAGTGAAGTTGACACAGTAGCGCTTTTAAAAATTGACTATATCAGCCAATCCAATAACAGGTAGACCTCGCTATGACCTTTGTCGTTACAGATAACTGTATTCTTTGCAAATACACCGACTGTGTAGAAGTCTGTCCTGTGGACTGCTTTTATGAAGGCCCAAACTTCCTCGTCATCGATCCTGATGAGTGTATCGACTGCGCACTATGTGAGCCTGAGTGTCCAGCCAATGCGATCTTCTCAGAAGACGAAGTACCAAAAGATCAGGAGATTTTCACTCAGCTCAACGAAGAGCTGGCGCAGAAATGGCCGAACATCACTGAGATGAAAGGACAAATGCCAGAAGCCGCTAAGTGGGATGGTGTGGAAGGCAAAATTCAGTATTTAGAGAGATAATTCTTTAAGCGTTTCTCAATATATGAAGCCAATAAAAAACCACCTAATAGCGAGAGGCTACTAGGTGGTTTTTTATTGGCTAGACTGTAAGATATTTAGTAAATACACTATTAGTCCAGTTCTATCAAACTTTCAGTCTACTATTTTCCTTGACTGTTACTTCAAAGAGAACAAGATGCAGCTCTATTAATATCGCAAGTGATCACACTTTCAGTACCTGATTTTGCTTTAGCAGTAATCGATGTTAATACGACGAGTGTAGCGACATTCGTTGGTCTTTCAGTGACCTCTTTACAATGTGTTAAATCACTTACAAGAGGGATATTAACTAGTGTCGGATTTTCTGAAATTTTCTCTGAAACTACTTTGACTGCATAAGATTTCATTTCAGACAAACAAGACGAGTCGTTCGCTTTTTTAGTATAACTTTGATAAATAGGAATAGCAGTGGCTGCGAAAATCCCAATTATAGCAACGACAATCATTAGTTCTATCAAAGTAAAGCCAGATACAGATCTACGACGATAGCTTGGAGATAATTGCATAGTGATAAATTCAATTATGAAGTCTACTTTATCAATGCATACTACATGCCATACTTATCGTTTATATTGATTTAAAGCCAAAAAAATCTATTGACATTTGACAAAATTTCCCGCTATTTAGACTTTTTATAAAAAATAATTTTAGTTCATCATTTTATCATTTAAATAATCTAATAATTTGAACGCCTAGTTTATTCTTATCTATAAAATATTAGTTCTTGGTTATGATTATACTATTGCATCTCTTATATATGAGTCTAAAACACAAAAAGCCAAACTTTATGTTTGGCTTTTTTATAAATTGGCTTTATTTTAATGAACTATAACTTAGACAGATGTGCAAGCAGCTGTACCATCAACATCACAAGAAACTGTAACATTTGGAAGACCGTTAATAGGCGTTGCTACTATCGTAGTAACAGCACGTATTTCTGCAGCATCCGTAGGACGGTTTGCTGGAGTCCACGTCACATTACTGCAATGTGGCATTGAAGCATCTGCAGGAATATTGGCTATTAGAGGATTGTTTGATATCTTTTCTGCTGCTACCAAACCTGAGAATGATTTTAGCTCAGATTGACAAGAAGCAACATTAGCTTTTTGCGTGTAAGTCTGATATGCAGGAATAGCGATCGCAGCTAGGATACCGATAATAGCAACAACGATCATTAGTTCGATTAGGGTAAAACCTTTTTGAGTGTTCATAAGAACTCCTTTTACGATATGATAATGGCAATATAGTGTTGGACTCGATTTAGCTATCATCGCCACTGGTTATAGTTGACAGCTCAGACTAAGTATTCAATCTAGTTACTGTCTTATTATTATCGTTGCAGGTAGCATGCCAACTTTCTGTAATTAACTAAAATAATTGCTTATACTTTTGAACTATCGTCTCTGCTCATATTCGTCATCATCCAGTATTTATTTCACCACCTATCATCATACTTAAGCACATTTATTTTGTTTTTTGGTGAACTTATAATTGACAGTATAAGAGCAATTAATGTTATTGCCAGTTTATTGCTGAAAATTGTCAGTTTATGTAAGTTGTAAAAGATAAACTTGATTATAGGTGACGCTTTTTGTCAGGTAGTTCAGATATTAAGAAACTATCTCCATTCATCGTCCATACCGCATATATTGCTTCGGCATTTTTGTCCAGTACTAGCTAACGTAAGTGTGCCATCTGCTGACATTCGGGTACCTGTTATCGGGGTTGCAGTAACTGTCCAACTTCTACCCGCTAGCTGTGTATTCGCCGCATTTCTTGGGGTTACTGAAACTGTATAAAATGCCGTACCTGTATTAGGGAAGTTCACGCTACCATTAGCTGCCAATACACCTGTTAAAACTACATTTAAAGGTATCCTGTCATATCGTCTATAATTAATTTTGTTAGCCTCGATACGGCTAGCAATTTGCTGCATTTCTGCCATCATATCAGCACGGTTGGTTCTTTCTACATATCCCTGATAACTAGGATAGGCGATAGCTGCTAATATACCTAGTATAACTACTACAATCATAAGCTCTATAAGAGTAAAGCCTGTCTGCTGAATATGCTCAATAGATATACCTTTTGCTGATGTCACATTTACCATATTGTTGCTCCTGTACAGTCAGCATCTGTAATATCAAATGCCTCGCTACTTGCACAACGTAATCCTTGGCTTGATAACAAAAAGCTATCTGCACCTACTAGATCAACGGGCGTTGCTATCATGACCCAACTATTAGCGCGGCCACTGCCCTCATGTAGCGTACTAAATGTCGACGTATTATTTACGATGTGCCCTAGTCTAATAATATAGGATGGATCGTTACTAGGTTGATTGATAGCTCCTGTATTGTTCGCAATACTATCTGACTGAGGTCTAAAACCTTTATACGTAAGTGCCTTTGCTCGCCATTGTTCGAGCTCATTAGTGAGTGCCAGCATCTTACGCTGTGCATCAGTTTCCTCATTATGAACAACATAAGCACGGTAGCTCGGTATCGCGATAGCAGATAAGATACCAAGTACCACCACCACAATCATCAACTCTATGATGGTAAAACCTAATTGCTGCATGGACTTTTTATTTGAGTATCTAGACATATCAATGTTCAATCCAGCTTAATGGATTGATACGCTTATCACTGTTAAAACCGTCTAAAACAGTACAAGTTGGACCAACACACTCGGTACCTATCACTTTTGGCTTACAACTGTCTCCTTCACAACGATTAACTAGTCCACTAAATATACTGGTATCGTTATACTGAGAAACAATATTATCGACAATACCTGAGCCCGCATTGAAAGTTGATCTTGTGGTCAAAACGTCATTGCCAAGGCTATCTAAACAGGTACCAAATGGCAAGCAAGTACGTTCACGTTGGGTTGCACCTTTAACACCAGCACTACACGATAAAATTTCTTGCCCTTTATCAGGATTGTATGAAGAAGATGTCAATATTCCTGCTAGAGCATCCGGTTCATTAAACATTTTCATTTTGTATGGACCAGTAGACTGTGGTGTTTCATTCAGCCAAGTATCAAATGGCATATACCACCCTTGTATCGAACCATTTTCCATTCTTTGCTTGATACCTGCCGAATTGAGATCTGCCGTCGAGAATGTCAGTTTTTGTAGTTTATCGTTTCTACTGGTAGTACCTGCCACTTTGTTTACAGGTGTACGCAAACTTATGGTGGGCGCCGTACCTGTTCCATAGAAGAACAAATCGCTACGAGCAACATCCTTATCAATGATGTTATACAAAGCATTGGGCACACTTCTAGTTGCCGTTACTGGATTGCTACGATCTCCAGTACCAACTGTCACCATCGCTTGTACACCACTAGCGTTACCTGACTCATTAGCAGCATCTTTGTAAGCATATTTACCATTATAGAAGGTAATTAGCGGACGCTCATAAATACGTGGCGGTGCATCTCCTACCCCAGATTGATCGCTAACATCTAATATTTTTACTACTCGATCTACTTTGAAGTTATCAGTATCTGCATCATTATTGATATCTGCTCGCCACACTTGACCACCCAGATCGGCGTAATATATATGGTCTACAAGACCATCGTAGTTTCTATCTAACGTTCTAACTTGTGTCACTACGCTATGTTTCATGTCTCCAGCTTTGGAGTATTGCAGTGAGCTAGAGCGAGAAGTACTATTACTACCTGTACCTTCACTATTTGCCCACCATAGAAGTTTGCCATTGTCTCGAGATACATTTATCTCTTCTTCATTATTTGACTTGGTTTGCACCTCTCCTACCTGCACCATATAGACACTACTGCCTTGAGCAGTACTCTTGTTGCTACATCTAGTATTGTTTGGATAATTTGTATTCAGTTTAAACGTTGAATCCTCGTAGCAAGTATCATATCCCCCTGGCAAGAAACTAACCATAACTCGTTTACCACCACTCTTTACATAGCCAAGTGCAGGTTTGCCCCATGATTGACCCATGTTGGCAAAAGCTTTTTGTTCTGCAGATGCATTCCCAGTAACATTGCCTTTAATACCGCTCAAAGCTGCCGTATCACCCATTAATCTATTGGCATAGTTTGATCCGACACCATAGATTATTTTTGGCGATGTAACACTTGAAACATCTAACGCATAGTATGTCGATCCACCCATACGTAAACCACCTAATGCAAAACTCTGGTCAGCTTCATAAGTATTCACAGTTGTCGCCGTTGCCCCTGTTCCTGTGGTTGTAGATTTATTGGTATAAGAGGCATACGTTAGCCATGGACCATCTACACCATAAGGATAACTACCGTCTTTAGCAGAACCCTTACTACGGATGGCATCAGGTTGTAAGTCAAGTATTTGTTTAGGTATAAAAGTGAAAACCTCTTTACCAGTACTATCATCAAGCATATGTAATGCTCCATCCATAGAGCCATATAGAAGATAATCTGTACGCTGACTAACATCAAACCTACCAGCAGCATCTACAGCGACTTTTTTAGTGATTAGCTGTGGTATAGAGTGTAATACACCACCAATATTCTTTAAGAAATTATCCTTAGTAGAGCTGAGTGTTGCACCATCTGTCACTGTTGTAGTTGTAGGCTCGCTATATCCCATGAAATTAAGTAGTGCTAATTTTTGATTATTACTATAATTTGATAAACCATCAAAATTCGCTGGTTTTTTGCTTGTATCTACTCTTAAATTGACAAGGCTATTACCACTATCGACAAATAAATTTCTATTACCTGCCGCAGGTGTTGTAGCGTTTTCAAAGATTTTTTGATAAGCACCTCCAATCTGTGGAGAGCCTCCATCGGGTCTCAAAGTGTCAGGTCGGGTGGTGTCAACAATAGTATTCCACTCATCTTGAGTGTTCCTTGCAAATAAACCTGCGCTATCAGCAAATACAAAATTATTATCGCTGCCAACTATAGTTGAGTTTCTTACTTTATACTTTTTAAGGTTACCTTTCCATAATAAGGGCGAGCTAGGAATAGGTTCGAGTATCGGTAAATAAGCAAATTGACGAGATTGTAAACCACCTAAACTATCTAAGGGTACAGCCATTGTTCCTGCTGATATTGGGTCAATCTCGGCAGTGCTAACATCTTCAATGAACTTTCTCACACTGTTAGCAATGTCTACAGACTCTTCAGTATAATAAAATCCGCCATTCCCATAGCCTTCACCTTTTTCCCCCAGTTTACAGAGATTTTTGGCATCCTCACTAATACCAGGAGCATCGCATTGATAGACTTGCACTGTCTCAACAGCACCACTAGGACGAGTAATGGATTTTGTTACTTTACCTTGTGCGGTTATTTGCTTGAAAACACTACCAAAACCTACAGTTGCTGTTGCAATAGGTACGCCTCTAGAGTTATCTTCGTTATACAGTAGTTTTGAATACTCTCCAGAGCATTCCCAACCAGAAGCACTATTTGTATCTGCTAAGTTAGAGTTACAAGAGGTGCTCATATCTGTCGAGCCCCCTACTAAACTTCTATTCATCAACTCTAAGGTATTGTTATCTGCGTTATTCGGCACACCGTCAGTCAAGAAGTAAATGCCATAACCATCACATTGGGTACTTTCTTCAGGGACAGGAGAGTTATAAATTAATTTGTCAGGTTGTCGCTTAGTACTATCACTAGATCGGCTAAATCCACTCGTCGAATTTTCTGCCCAATCTTTTGTAACCGCTTGGTAGTAATAGGTGAAAGTTCCATCATAATAATTGCGGCTAGAGTCAACATTTCCTAGCTGATTTAGGTTAAGATTTCTTTCATTATTATCTACTTGAGAGTAACTACTACATGCATAATATGTAGAGTTGTTGCGTGTGAACGAGTTTGAACTAGTACTATTACATTTGTAAACATCGTACCTATTATTGCTTGGTCTCTGATAGCTGGCACCAATCCCAATATACCTAGTCTCATACAAACTAGTTTGAGTGTTTGTTCCTAGCATATAAGCGCCTGCTTCTGCATAAGCATTAGCTATGGGCGTATTGGTTTCTGGATTCAAACCAATTATTGTACTAATAAGTTTTTTTCTATTGTTGAAAGTTAAGTCTAATACTGGCTCTTGTATTCTTCCTCCACCTTCAGATTGAGACTGGTAAAAAAAGCTTCCTAGTCCAATTTTATATTTTTTGAGATCAACATCAATACCAAAGCCACTGGTACTTTTGGGGTTAGCAAATAATGGAATAAGTGCCATCTTAAGACGTGACATACGATCGTAATACTTATTGTCACTATTTTGACTGGTTTTGTAGTATGTCACTTCATATTCTACGTTATCGACTATGTTCTTACCTTCATCATCATATACTGGCTGTTTTTCCTTAACAGTATAGCTATACCTAAAATTAATATTTGGATAATCGTTTGTAATACTGCTAGTACCCATACTTCCTGAATTATCTAGCATCATCATAATAGAAGCGTTGCCATAAGTCGCTCCTTGATATATCTCTAAATCAGAAGTATGCCCAGCACTGCTTGCCATACAACCCAATATAACAGTGGATAATAATTTTAGAGGCCAACCTGTTCCAACAGGATGGGCTTTATTAACTTTGATTCTATTCGAAACTTTCATAATAACCACCCATATATTAATTACTGTTGTAAACAAATCGATGTTTTTCTGTATTAGTGTGAAAGGTTGTGAAATTGTACTTTTAACTTCCTGATATGCATGTAACACCAGTAGGCTGGTTGATATATGTCTGTTGCTGAGTTTGATAAGCAGCACCCAATGCGCTCAAACAACTATCTACAGTATCAGTTCCTGTGCGTGGCTGTTTGAAACAGCCTGCTATAGAGGTAGTATCGTTACTGCTAGCATTCCCTAATGGTGCATTGGATAATGCTGGTATAACCGAAGTCACGTAACCTACAAAAGTAGTACAACCAATCGCTGCATTCACACCTGTCGTTGCCGGCTCTACATCATTGGTCGAAGTGCCTGAGCCTTCTTGAGATAAGATACCCGCACTTTCAGGTCGTACGAAAGTCATTTGGGTAATCACCCTACCTTCACTAACATAGTCATCGCTGTTGTCAGGGTTACAGTAGCCATTGTTTTTGTCCGCTAATAAGGCATTTTTACTATTGACCTCACTAATTTCAAGAATACTAAACAACTTTGTGCTACGGGGTCTAACACAGAAACTGACTTTGTGACCTTCGCGTTCACTACTAGACATATAACCTTTTAGAGTGTCATTTTTCTCACGACTATCGGCACTTAATATCCGATCCTCTTTTTCAACCTTTAACAAAGCTGCATCATTGGCTTGAAATAAGAGTTTATTTACTTGATCGGCAGTCGCTACTTTAAGATCAGTAGTGCTTTGTCTAACGGCAATCGCTCCTACTATCATAATCAAAGTCAACACTAACAGCACTACAATTAATGCCGCACCGGACTGTCCGTACAATCCTATCGACAATTTAGGACGATTTATATTCTTAGACTTCATTACAAACCTCCTCTAGCGTTACGTAGTAGCACCGTAGTTTCATAAACGTTGCGTAGATATGCTGGTCCGTTTATAGCGTCACTACTAAGCGTAGCGTTAACTCTATCAAGAACTGTAAACGTCAACTCGTTGTTCGCTTGCACAGTCACTGTTGGGTTATCTGAGCGTGCTAAAATACCAATTTGTAAGCTGACAATGCGCCTAGTACCGAGCGCTGTTGGCAAATTTGTTGAAGTAGGAATTGGTATATAGGCAATTTCCAAGCTTGCAGGATCTGTAGCAAAGGCTCTACTTGGAGATATACCTAGCTTCGCTCTAAAATAGTCAACATTAGGTATGATAATAGTACCATTGCCTGCTAAATTATTATTAGTCACAGCTGTCTCCCCTGGTACTGTATAGCTACTTATATCAATACCAGATGCACTTCCAGCAGCTGTCTCATCATAATCATAAATAGCCGATGCACAAGCTAATCCAGGGGTGTTAGGTGTGACTGTCGTATCCATTCGCACAAAGTATCGTTCAATCACATAGAACCCTTCTGGTATCGTAAAACCTTCACAGTCGAAACCATCCTCTCTGTCCGACCTGTACTGAATCGTCAGTTGATCGCTATTGGTGATACCCTCTAGATTACTTATGCTATTACCAGATGCATTACCTGACAACAAAGCTGCTGGAATAGCTGAATTATTTAATGTCAATCCTGATAAATTACCTTGTAACCAACTGACTGGCGTACCAGTACCGCTTGGTGCGGTAAGTACAACTCCTCCTTGTGGAGTTAGATGGTTCATAAAGAACTCATCGTTGGCTCCAATAGATTTAGCACCATAATTGGTTCGCCTTAGATGCTGCTGTATCTGAGAAAACCCAAAAATAGCATTATCTTGAATTTGTGAGCTGGCTTCTTGACGGCGACTGTTGACTGAGCTGGTATAAAAAATTTGTAATGCCGCAGCAGATATAAGTAAACCTAGTACTAAAGAAATCATCAATTCTACTAAGGTAAAACCGCCATTACGGACAGAGAATATAGTCGAGGCTCGAGAAAAATGACTAGAGCGCGATAAAGATGTGCTTGTAGATGTATAAACGATCGTCTTCACTTCATATCTCCATCATCATGCAAGTCGCTCTGGTATGATAATTACCTCCAGTAGCCTCTACAACGTCATTGTCACCTACTACTCGTTCGGTTAGGCAGTCAGTTTCATCATCTGTACCAATAGTAGCTGTGGTACTCCCCCATGCAGAAATTAGGCAGTAAGAGAACATGATATTATTTGCTGCATCTACACCTGTTCCTCCTGTATTAGGACAAGGATGCATTTGGACTTGAAAGTCATAATTTTGTAAGTCCATTTTAATTCTGAAGCTTTCAGCTACTGCAAGTTCTGTTGCTGTACAAAGTGAAGTTACTGCTACACCATCTAGACCACACTGACTGCTAGGTGCAGTAATAGAACCCATATTATTTATTTCGGTCTCATAAGTCGCAATAGCAGAGGGGTTTGCATGAATTTTTTCTGCTATGCTTCGCATCATGACTAATGATTGAGAGCGCTCAAAAGATTCGTTAGTAGTTTTGATTGCTTGTCCTTGTAGAGCACTATAGCCAAGCACTGCTACACTTAACAGTAGCAATGCTACCATCACCTCAATTAGTCCTACACCTTTCTGCGTAGATTTCGCTACCATCAGCAGCCCCCAGTGTTTGTAGTATTAATATTAGCAATTTTATTCACACGTACCTGGCCAAGCGTTTCATTGGTAGAGCCACTATCGCATATGGAATACAATATTTCGTCGTCACCTGCAATTAATTTATTAGGCTGAAAGACAACTGTCGTTACTGTTGTAGGTGTAATATTTATTATACTGCTTTCACTAATAGTATAACTAGATATGTCATTACCGTTAGCTTGCAAAGTGATATTTCTTGGCGTGGCAGAAGCATCGTATATCACACTGATATTCTGTCGACGAATGGTACTTTCAGCTTTGGCTTCTTTCAGAGCATTTTCTATTATAGAAGCCGTTGATTTAACCCGCTGGTTAGCAAGCTGTGTACTGATACTTGGTGCAGCAATACTTACAATGATAGCCAGTACCGCAATTGTCACCATGAGCTCAATTAAGGTAAAACCTGAATTAGCCATCAGTCTATTGGGTTGTCGATTATTCACAGATGCATTCACATCAAATCCCTATTTAGCACCGCTAATGTCTGTCTCTTATCAGGTTTTGTTTTAAAATGACTAAAATCTGATGTCGTCTTTGCTAATGATTTTGTAGTTAACTTAACTAATAACATGCAATTTTTGTTCCATAACATTCTGTTGAGTTTATATACAAAACGACAAAAATCCCTATTCAGTGTGTCAACAACTATATACGTATTTAATAATATATCGTGAAGGCAAAGAATTAGCAATATATTAATGATTTCAAATAGATAGCTTAATTAACACTATTGACTACCATGCGCTAAAGCATATGCTGAAATGTGGTAGTTACTATAGCGTTGAGCATTTATCGTATTTGGATGCTCAGGTCCGATAAATGCTCGCGCTAAAGCCTGTAAGCTTGCACCTGTCGTTGAGACATCATCGAACAACAACAAGCGTTTTACAAGAGGGCTCTGTGAGAGCGCGAAAGCATTATCTAGGTTACTTAGGCGTTCAGCACGTGTCAGGCCTTGCTGGCTCATCGTATCGTCAATGCGCTGAACACCGTGCCACAATGGAATGTTCCAGTGCTTTGATAGTTGCGCGGATAGAATACTGACAGGATCAAAACCTCGTTTGGCTAGGCGTTGATCGGTGGTCGGCATAGCGACAATCACACTATTATACTGATGACAGCCATGCGGGCGTGGCAGCTGGCGTATGACGTGTAGTAATAAAGGTAGCTTGGTCATGTCTTCATGATGCTTGAATGCCCAAATTGCTTGGCGTATTGGATAGTCGTAATACGTAGACGCTTGTATGGATAGCGATTTACCAAAAGCGATATCAACGTCAAAAGGTTCTGGGAGCCACGCGATACTATGATGACAGTGAGTACAAAGTAAGCCACTACTCAGGCGAAGTCTGAACTGATGATGGATACGAGTAAGTAAAGCGTCGCTATTCACCAGTGCGAGTTTGGGTTTTGCACTCTCAGATGTTGTGCTTGGCGAGTGACCAGCGTTAGATAGCGCGTGATGCGGTATTAGCTGAGGTGCTAATGTACTACGGTAAATACGGCATAGCTGGCAGCGTATATCTATATACTCTGCCAACCACAGTCCAGTTTGATACGGTGCTAAGTTGTGCATAGATTATTTATCATCATAATGCATGATAAGGCTCTGCTATATTAGAGACCTTTCCAATCATTAAGCACAATACCAAAGCCGATAGAGGTGTTTTCATGATTATAATCAACAATAGACTCGCCATACCCTTGGAACAACTGCACCATACCATTGACGTTTTCTGACAATGGATAGATATAATCGATTTGTGCAGCACCTTTATTGGTGCTTGGGTTATAGCGCAAAGTACCGCTGACACTCTGCTGGTCTGGCAAATCATATAAGAATTTGATATCGCCATAACCCATGTAATCTTCGATATCTGGGTTGTCATCATCGCTGCTACTGTCACTATTCACGCGAGCCCAGAGACGCGGTATGACGGATAGCTTACCCCACTCTGCCCCTGCCATCAGATAAGCACGGTTCCATGAACGTGATAATGGATCATCCTGACCATTTGAGTGATGCACAGCACCAGCCCCTAACATACGTAAACGTCCACCGAAGGGAAGGTCTGCTGTCACAGGTTGGGTCAAGAATATCTCTGGTTGATAGTCGGTGGCACGAAACGGTCGTGAGTTGTCTTCGTTATAAACCTGCCAATGCGACTCCTGAGTATAGCCAAACCATAAATCTGCACTGGTATCGAATAAATCTTCTGCTACTTTACTCTTCAGTGATAACTGAAACTTCAGCTCAGTTTCACGTATGTCATTAGAGTCAAAAGGCTCAATGTCTTGAGAAGGTGTGCTTGGGTTTAAGTTGGGATCAAAAGTATAAAACAACGGTAGCAAATACGTCGGTCGGTATGGTCTTACTGTCCAAGTACCGCGCTCGCTATTTTGATCCAGATCATAAGCTAGGCTCAGCGGTGTATACTTTTCGATATCTGTTTGGGTGACGCCTACGCTATCTAAAACCTGAATCTCTTGCTCACTATCTGCATCTGTATCCATACGCTTAGCAGCAGTCTGTTGAGTAGCAGCTAGACCTGTAGTTGTGCTGTTGCCATTGAAAGTATTGGTTGATTTTTCTTCTACAAAGACAACCTGCGGGTTACCTGAAATGGTCGTTTTAAACGTCTTTGCCAAATCAACGGGCTGTTTGGTCGTGGTATAGCTTGGGGTTTTTCCTTGCTCAGCCACCTTGTCAAAACACGCCAATCGGGCAGCACTACTCTGAACTTGCGTACAGTCAGAAAACAGCTTTGCTTGTTGAGCAATAAACTCTTTACTAATGACGTTGTCACTTTGAGCAGTGACGCTCGTGTATGTCTCATTATTGCTAGTATTCTGAGTCGTCTCCACGCTGCCATACTCAAATGCTGCTTCTGGTACTGGCAGCTCATTGTAAGTCTGGCTATTGTCAGCTGCTTGTACTTGTACCGCTGTACAACTCAAAGCGATAGCAACGGCAACACTCAAATGAGTATGCCTGGTTTGGCTACTGGCGTTACGACTGATTACAGTGGTACGTTGTAATTGACGCTGAGTGGTGATGTGGGCAAACATAAATGTCCTTTATCTAACCAGCATTATCGCTAGCAGAGTATGTGAATTAATTGGTATAACCGTTAGCGTCACCGCTAAAAAACAAGAAGAAATCAATAATACATAAACACCAAAGACAGTATTGACGGACTGATCTATCCCTGCACTATTGTTACTTTATTGTAATGAAAATATAAAGACTATACTAGCGTTATCGGCATATTAAATACGATCAGAAAATCCTAATCTCTATCCAAATAGATATCGGTATAAGATATTACAAGCATGATTTAATGACACTAAAAAACCGATGTACGGTTATTACGGTACACCGGCTGCTCTTTTATTATTAATCCTGAATAAGAATTCTACTCAAATTATTAAATATGCTTATTAACTACAGGTTGTTCATTATTAGTTATTCAGCGTTGTTAGAGTTTGCTCGAACTCTAAGCGACCGATTTCGCCTACTTGCTGATTAACCAATTGACCGTTTTGATAGTAAAGCAACGCTGGTGGACCAAATAATTTATAGCGTGATAAAACAGCTTTGGAATCTTCAGTCGTTTCTGTAATATCGAGCTTGACCAGTTGCCAGTCTTGCATTTGTGCTGGACGACTATGAAATAAATTTTTATCCATAATACGGCACTCAACGCACCAGTCGGCAGTTAAATCAACGATTACTTTTGGGTTGGAGGCAACAATAGTATCTAGCTCAGCAAGCGTCGTGATCCTCTCATCTTTTGAGCTATTGCTACCTACTGGATAAGTAGCATTCGACGGTGCCATCATTGGCGCGGCGCTCAATGACGCTAATGGATGTAAGCTATCATCATTTCCTAGTGCTGCACCCACGATCAAACAAGTGGCCCAAATACCCACAATGAGACTCAACGCTTGAGTCAGCATGCGACCTTTACCCAGCCAACTCCACGCCCATATCGCTACCACCATAAACCATAATGCCCATACCATCAGCATGACTGGTGATATAAACACACGCTCGATGAGGAGCAATGCCACAGCGAATAGCAATAAGGCAAAGCCTTGTTTGACCCAGTTCATCCACGCGCCTGCTTTTGGTATGATCTTGCCTTGGGTAGCACCTATTAAGATAAGCGGCGCTGACAAACCAAACCCCAGCATAAATAAAGCAGCAAAGCCTAACAACGGACTGCCAATGGTCGAAACGGCTAATAACGCACCAAACAGTGGCGCAGAGACACAGGGAGATACTACCAATGCTGACAAGAAACCAGCAATCAAACTGCCCCCCGTACTGCCCAGCTTACTGTCACCCGCTTGGCTTAGATTTTGCATTTTTCTACTTAGCACATGTGGCAAGCGTACGGTGAACGCATCCAACATATATAGTGCTAATAATACAAAAACAACGGCAAAGCTGATAAGAATAATCGGGTTTTGCAACCACCCAATAATACCTAGTGACTCCCCAAACACCGCGATAACCGCACCCAAAACACCATAGGCAGTGGCTACACCAATCGCATAACTGGTGGTTAAGATAATGCCACGTTTGACGGTTGGGTTTTGTTCACGGGCTACGATATTGGCAACGATGGGTAGCATCGGCAGTACGCAGGGCGTCAATGCCAAACCCAGACCTGCTAAAAATAGCAACACCAATGCAAGCCAAGGATGAGAGGCCAGCCCAAAAGGATCACCATCGACCAGCGTATTGCCAGCGACGTTTTCGCTACTGGTCGCGCTGCCTGAGATGTTCGTATCTGTCCCAGAAATCGTGGTCGTCGACGTACTGCCATCTAAAGAGTCATATTCTAAAGTGCTGTCATCAATGAGGTCATAGTCAATAACGTCGTCATCTATCAATGCTTGATCGTTATCAGACTGAGTTATATTGGATATACCAGCCTCTATCGATGTCGTCTCATTGTCATTCGTTGATGCTGTCACATCAGTCAGATTACTACTCGCAGCAGCGCTATCAGTACTAGCGTTGCTTGATCTTACCTGTGGCGACGTCGCTGCGATGTTAACTGTAGTTTTGATTTTTTCGGGTGGATAGCACAGCCCTGCTTTTGCACAGCCCTGCCAGCCAATGACAATCGCTGCGTCATTCATGCTTGTGCCATTGTTACTAGTTAATATGGTCGTTGCGACCATATTGATTTGATCAAACACCAGCACCTTACCAAAGGTCGGATCATCGATTGAGTATGGCTGTTGGCTAAAGGTAAAAGGGGCTGCATTCACGCCAGCCGGTAGCGTGAGTTTTATTTGATCTTTGTAAACATAATGTTCGGGCGTGATATCAAAATTGATAGACAGGCGCGTACCTGTTTGGGTAGGTGTACTACTGCTAATGACCTGAAAAGCCTCATCCACTGGCAAGAATTTCGACTGTGCGTTGCTTTGACTATTGCCAAATAAATCACTCAATCCTGCAGCTTGCGCTGTTATTGGTGCCAAACCAGTTAACAGCGAGCTGCTTGCAATAGCAAACGCTAATACGTACGATTTTTTTGGAGACGTTTTAGCAGTTCGTGAGAAAGGTTGTGATGACGCCTTGATGGACATGAATAGCTACCTGTTATGACTGATATGTGAATCGACCTGCGCGATACTTATTTGAGCGTTGCAGCAACATTTACCTTGGTTTTGATTTTTTCTGGTGGGTAGCAAAGCCCAGCTTTTGCACAGCCCTGCCAACCAATCATAATTGGGACATTTTTTGCTCCTTTACCATTACTGGTCGTCAGCATCGTAGTTGCAACGATGCTTCTTTGCGTAAATACAGGAACCTGACCAAAGGTCGGATCATCAATCGATACAGGTGTCTGATTAAAAACAAGTGGGGCTGCGATCACACCTTTAGGAAAGCTTACAGTCAGCTTATCTTTATAGACATAGTGCCCTGGCGTGATATCAAAAATAATAGATAATCGCGTACCCTTAGATGTCGCCTTGGCACTACTGAGAACTTGAAAAGCCTCATCAACTGGCAAAAATCTCGATTGCGATGAGCTACTACTATTAAATAAATCGCTCAATCCTGCAGCCTGTGCACTTATCGATGTCATTGATAACGCGACTATCAGTGAGGCACTGGTGACAGTAAACGCATAGCGTTTGGCGGCGCGGTTGTTGAACGCAATTATTCGAGATGCTGGCATTTTAATGGGCATAAATCGTTACCTTTGATAATGGCTAGCAGTAAAAGTTTGGTAGTAAAAATATAACCTCAGCGTAGACATACTGATAGCTGATAAAGGTATCAACCCCCCAATACACCACTCATACCAAACGATGAGCACTTTATAAGCTGATAAAAAATATCAACCAATAAGGGATTATTGGTTGATAGTTAGAGGGTAGTAAATATGAGCGAGTGACCGAACATATTTGAAAACACTATAATGCTATGGGTTTTATAAGCATCTGTACAATAAAACGCTATAGCTGAGCGTAAAGATCCGCGTCCTGACCCTCACCACCTTGCTGCCCATCTGCACCCAATGAAAACAAATCATAAGGGCGACCTTCACTACCTGGGGCCACATATTGCATCTCGTTTTCCCAACCATCTGTCGGATAGCCACCCTTTATATAACCACCTTCAGGGTAGTTCTTCGCATCGGCAGGCGGTGTTGTCAGTGCCTCTAATCCTTGAGCCGTCGTTGGATAGCGTGAATTATCGACTTTGTACATATCTAGTGCATTTGAAACAGTAGCCAGCGCGGTTTCAGTCGTTTTGACACGGGCTTTATCGCTTTGTCCGACGACTTTAGGTACGACCAAGCCCGCTAAGATAGCTAAGATCACGATGACGACCATGATTTCAATCAGAGTAAACCCTGACTGCCTAGATCTATGTGCTGAACTGTACGGCATCGTTGAAGACAGCGTCTGATGAACACTTACAGTAGCTGAGTCATCTAATATACTGTTGTCATTTTTGGCGTTGTTATTGTTTGTAGTATAGGCACTTATTGGAATCGTATTCACTTGAGAGTTGTCAGTCATAGTCATCGCTTTGGTCATCACAGTTATGTCAGTGGTAAAAGTAGCATTCTAGTGGCGCTTACTACTGTCAGATCTTATTAGTAATATCCTACATCATTATCACTATAAACTATGGTTTTATTTTTATCCAGCGCGGCGCTCAGATTGTCATTATAGTCAATATCGAACAAACAGAGAGATCTTTAACTGTCGTCTTACCTTCCTTTTACTATAGCGTGGTGCTCAGATTTACCCTAGCAAAACTATAACCTAGACAATAATATACAACAGTAAGCAAATCTTAAGAAAGCTCGCTCAAAGTTTAGCAAGATGTGCCGTATAGGTAAGATAGAGATATCGGATTTGTGTCAGCCGTTCAAGTGACTGCTCGCTAACCTGCCAAGTCATTCATATTAACGATGGGTAGCATAACCGCCATAACGATAATCATCACGACCACACCCATCAATACCAGCATCAGAGGCTCGAGCAATGATAGCAAAGTACTGATGAAGTTGGTTGCTTCTGCCTCCTGCATATTGGCAGCACGGCTTAGCATATTTTCTAGCTCACCTGAGTTTTCGCCACTTTTGATCATCTGCACCATCATCGGTGGAAAATAAGTAGATTTCTCTAACTGACTAGATAAGCTTGAGCCTTCTGTGACTCTATCAGCAGCAGTGATAATCGTTTTTTGAATATGTAAATTGGTCGTGACCGCAGCACCGATATGCAATGCCTCAATCAGTGGCACGCCTGAGCGTACTAATATCGCAAGGGTGCTAGCAAATCGCGCGGCATTCAATCCTTTGGACAATCTGGCCAGTATCGGTAATCTAAGTACCACACTATCAATGGTCAATTTCCCTGCCTGCGTTTGAGCAAAACGGTAGAATAAAAATGCAGCCCCTGCCAATACCAGAAGCATTAGCCACCACCACTGAGTAATGATATTCGATAAGGTCAGAACGACTTGGGTAATCAATGGTAGGGCTTGCTCGGACTGCTCAAAAACTTTGACAATTTTGGGCACCACAAAACTCATTAGACCCATAATCACTACAATTGCCATAACCATCAGTACAATCGGATAGACCATGGCGCCTTGGATTTTCTTTTGGAGGGCAAAACGGTTTTCGGTGTAGTCTGCCAACTGGTTCAGGATGAGATCAAGATGACCTGATTTTTCGCCTGCTGCAATTGTGGCGATATATAGTGGCGGAAAGCTAGCGGCTTGTTGTAGTGCTCGTGCTAAGCTCAACCCTTCTAGGACATGTGAGCGTACAGCGAGCATCAAAGATTTGATATGCGTCTTGGGTGATTGTTTGGCGACCGCAGCCAAAGTCTCCTCGAGTGGAATACCAGCCGCCAGCAAGACAGACAATTGGCGTGTGAGCAGCGCCAGCTCATAAGCAGATGGTTTTTTGTAACGGTTTTTACTTTGGCTTTTTCGGTCATTGACAGCGCTGACTTCGACTGGTGTCCACCGCTTATCACGCAGCTGCTGACGGACTTGCCGCGCCGAGTCCCCTTCTAGCAAGCCTTTTTGGACACTGCCATGGTCATCAAGCGCTTTGAAATGATAAGCGGGCATAGCAGCAGATATCCTAAATGGGTCATAGGTAAATGGTTATAGCGTACGATTTAACGAAAAAAGTCATACCTATCAAAGCGGCGTTGAGTCGTTACTATCAGGCATCAAGCCTTGTAATAATAAAACATCCAAGTGCTGCTGCTGTAACTTTTTATCAAAATCATTGACCTCAGCGATCAGCATGCGCTCAATACGTTTGTCACTAGCAAAAACGCTCAAACGTGCACAAATAACCGCCAATTGATAAATGCGTTTTTTACAATAACCATCCAAGCCTTGTAGCAGTCTAACCATATGCGGGGTCTCAAGACTAGCATAGTCATAATCGGCGACCACTTGCTGACTAAGCGCCGTTACGCCATAACTGACCGATAAGTGCGCGCAAAAATAACAGCTGAATAGATACCCCACCACATGGCCAATATAGTAGCCTCTATCATAGGTAAAACTACTTACCCCAAAGTGACCGAGTACGTAGCTGTTGAGACTGCCTTGATCGCGAATAGGCTTGCCATGTTTTAGCTTACCGACCGTGGCAAAACACAGTGGGTTGCGTCCATCTTGAGTGGTGAGCTGCCAACCTGCTGGCTGCTGCGCAGGCATATGACGCACGATATCTGCGATGATATCATCGACCACATGTAGCTGTTGCCAGAGTCGTTCAAGCATGTCCGTATCCATCAGACCACGCTTATCGAGCTGCTGAGCAAGCAAGTATTGCTGATATTCTATAAATTGTGATTTGAGGGTTTGTACCAAATATGTGGGGCGCGTATTGGCAGATGCCATATATAGTAGCCGGGTACGTTCATGCTGAGTACGATAAAGATCGACACGCTGTGCTGCGACAGATGTCTCACTGGCAGTCGACTGACTGGTTGAGGCATGGGTATTGGACTGCTCTGTAGCGCCTAACTCGTCCGCTTCCTCTTTGGCATCTGATAAAGTAAATAAGGTCAATAGTGCCGCCTTATCAGGAACTTGTCTCACATCCTCTGACTGCGCTGATTGTGTGCTACTCAAATTATCTTTATCAGTATTATTTTCTTTTTTAGCAGTTGCAGTAGCGCCTTGTTGGCTATTGGCTTCTGTACTTGGCTTTGCGGTCGGTTCAGTCATAACATACCATCAGCAGCAAAAATAAACATCGTCTAGATCCTTTTTAGGACTGACATTCAGCCATACATCGTGCGCTAAACGCACACTCTAATATCTCGACGACTCATTACCTCATAGTACCTGAACACGCACGCCTTGTCAGCTTTGTATAACCGAAATAGCACGGTCTAGCTATCAGATGCTTTATTCCTATACCTGCTCGATATATAAAAGATCGCGGAGAAAACAAGAAGAGTTAATTAAAGAAAAAAGCGCTAAAGCAATGTCAGTCGCTTTAGCGCTTCTATAGATAGATACTGCCGATATAGCAAAACTGACCTAGGCGAGTTTTTGTTGTTGATACTGCTGTCGGTACGCTTTTGGTGAGACCCCATAGACACGCTTGAATGCCTGACTAAAGGTAGAGTCGGATGCATAGCCCACCATATCACTGATGCGGCTGATACTGTTCTGCTGTAAGCGTAAATATCGCGCTGCCAAACGCAAGCGGTAATCGATCAGATACGTGAGCGGCGGCATGCCGACTGTGTCTTTGAAACGCTGAGCAAAGCTCGATCGTGACATTCCTGCTACTTCTGCAAGCTTATGAATGGTCCAGCTTTGGCTTGGTGCTTCGTGCATCGCGGCTAGCGCCTTGGTCAAAAACGGATCTTTCATTGCTTTGAGCCAGTTTTCGGTGGCTTCAGGCAAGCTCTCAATATAGACACGTAAGCACTCAATCATCATAATACTTGCCCAATGATTGATGACAGCGGTTTTACCCATACGCTCACGCTCAGCCTCCAAGGTCAGCAGCTTAATCTCTACATCAATAACCTCAAAACGACCATCGGCGGCATCATTGAGCTCGGGTAATATCGGTGGTAGTACAGACAGTAGAGGATTGATCATTTCTTTGTCGTATTTGCATTCGATAAGTATCAAAGACGAATTAGGGTCACCATCACCATCGATGTCAAGCGTACGATCTTTACTGTTAATCAATAACTCATCAAGCGGTTGGGCAACATCACCATTATGATTGAGCGCATAGCTCACATGCTTGTGTGCATTGGGGATCATAATCATATCACCAGCGCGGGCTTCTCTTAGACCATTACCAACATCAATACAAAAACCGCCAGACATCACTAAATAAAACAAAATAGTGTCTTTTCTCGTAATAGAGTAAGACCAATTGCCAGCACCGTTCAAACGATAATACTTGGTCTCAAATAAGTGCACGTTTTGTAGCAATACGCTCAATGCGTCCATTAATCAGTTCCTCAATCATACAGGGTCAATAATAAAGCTTAAAAATGTAGATATATTTAAAATACTTTTGAACGCTAACGTAATCAATAGGATATTTTGACTCGCTATTTTATGCCAGTGCCTAACACCTCAGTTGACGACACGATTAGTGTGATGAATAAATCGAAACATAAGCATAATGCCCGATTTGAAACTTCGTGTCCATTCACTCATAAGTATTACTAATTAATAATAAAGCAAACACAGTGAATCTAGGCTTTTGGAAAAAACCTACAACGATATGAATATCAAAAAATAAAGGACGTAAACCAGCAAAGTATGGGCACTTCGAACGGTTCAATATTGTAGGAGTCTACGGAGGGATGAAAAACAAACAGACATAAAAAAACGCCAACAGTGGCGAATGGTATTGCTTATAGGCTTTGGTATAAATATAGGATATCTATACGGATAATACAAAAAAATGGGGCGACTGATGGGACTCGAACCCACGACAACCGAGATCACAACCCGGGGCTCTACCAACTGAGCTACAACCGCCATAACTATTGCCTGATAAGGCAAGATTTGCAGGCTAAATGGCGCGCCTGGCAGGATTCGAACCTGCGGCCACCTCCTTAGAAGGGAGATGCTCTATCCAGCTGAGCTACAGGCGCTCTTAGAGGACTTTTATATACCACATTCAGTCAAAAATACAGTTTTTACTATATCAGAAACTAAACCATTATACATAAAAAAAAGCCTGTAAGGCTCTTAAAATAGATGGTCGGAGTGATAGGATTCGAACCTACGACCCTCTGGTCCCAAACCAGATGCGCTACCAAACTGCGCCACACTCCGAAATTCTCTATTATCACGATAGCTTGTTGAGTAACTCGTTGTTGGCAATGCCGCTAACTTGTTAACGTTCCTCGCTATCGAGGTGCACATATTAAGGGGAAAAGGCGATTGTGTCAACACTTATTTTCAATTAATTTAAAATAATCTCTAAATTCTTTAAAAAAGCAGATTATCATGAAAACATCGTCGATAACCTTTAATCGACAGTCTCTAATCGGTAGCCTTTAAATAGCAATCTTAATCATTCAGTCTACCTATCAGCTATAGCCTGTATTACTACTAGCGTCATTATGCTCTATTCAAATGTGGTCGCCCATTACCGTTTACTGTCCCTGTCAATACATCAAACGGTATCAACCACAAATGCGCATCACTTGAGCCATCATCATTATCGGTATCAAGAGCTTGATGAATTTGCTGCTTGAGTGCCACTGGCTGCCTCTCATTTCCTAATACGGGATAAACCATCCAAACCTGCCCTGCTTGATAAGCCTGTGCATAGCTGGTCAATTGATAAGCATCGCTCGCGCTAATAGCATTGCTATGAGGTAAGTATTTCCATTTGATATCGATAACATGGCTGTAGTGACCTTTAGTCTTAGTCATTGTAGTCTTAGTCACTGTAGTCCTAGTCACTGCCCTATCATTCTGATCAGTATCACTCTGACCCTGGTAGTGATTATCAGACATTTGATATATCAGTAAGTCAGGTCTTATAGATAGACATGCCCGCCCTTCTGCATCGTTTAGCCAAACACTTTGAGTTTGATACAGGGGACGACAGTGATTACTTAATCGTTGGAACATCGATACGATACGCTGACTTGCCCACTGCTCAAATGCTTGATTCATATCAATCAACAAACACAAGCGCAGTGGGGGTCGATTTGGTTTGGTTGAGTCAACACCATAGCCTGCTGCAGCAGCTGACTGCCGTAATAACCAATAAGCCAAATCTACCAGTTGATGAGCAGCTTGCAGTTTTTGCCTTTGTAGTGGCAGAGTGTCTAGTTGCTTTGTTGCCTGAGTATATATTGACGCTAGGCGCTGTATTTCACGTTGGTCGAGCGTAGGCAAGTGCTGCCACTGCTGTAAGAGCGTCGAATATCCAGATTGTAGAAATAAAGGCATCAAGTAGACTAATGCGCTTTTTATCAATCGATTGGCCAGCATATCATGACTCAGCATACTACTTTCACAGACAAATCGATGCGGCTGCGTGCTATTGCGCCTTAGCTGCTCTTTGATGAGCAGTCGCCCTTGTACTGAAGACTGATTTTGGACACGCTCCTGATAATGCTGGGTTGGTTGATAGTGTACTAGACGCTGTAAAAATTGCGTAATCAGCCAATCCGACAATGGCGGTGCTTCTATGGGTAATCGTACTGATGGATGAGCGAATTGACCGAGATTTTTCATGTTGGGCAGCTTACAACTCTTTGGCCTATCAAGACGCGTCAAGTCGGATAGCATGCCTTGTACCCAGTGACGCGTTTGAGCGATATCGTCGTCTTGAATGGATGTATTCAGCTTTGGTAGTAGCTCAAGCGTCATGCCACTAGGCAGTAAAATAATGCCTATATAGTGTCCGACCTTGAGCTGCCACTGTCCTTGCTTACGCTTGATGGTAAATACAGTAAACTCCTGCGCCATCAACCATTGAAAATCAGACACATGCAAAAAATCATGCGCGGTAAGGCGTTGATGCTCGAACACGGTGATGATATTGGTTTTGACGTTTCTTGCTTTAGCGTTCTTACGAGGCGTATAAGTACGAATGATATTTTCATCGTAGCTTTTATTGTAGCCTTTTTGGTGATATACGCTGTTGTTTATCATAAGTCAGCCACCTTGCTAGTACAGACGCTGATAGATAGAGGGCTGATTGAATTTACCAGTCTTTGCAATGAGGTCTGCATTGATTATATAGCTGCTCATGTTCATAGATTGACTAAGAAAGCTGTCTTGCCCCGTGAACATGTGGTTTTGGTTGGCTATAATCTGCTGATGACTCACCGAATCCTGTAATTTATTATTGATCAGTACATGGCTATCATGAATGAACTGCGCGCTTAGCGGTTGCTGTTCATCTTGAAAAATATACTGTAATACCGCAACTTGACCACCAGCAGCTTGTGCCAGTTGCGGAATGATCTGTTCGACTAAAACGGTTTGTAATTGAGTCAAACTCTCAACTGATAATAAAAATGCATGTCCGAGACAAGCGTCTACTCCTAGCGTCTGTGTAATACGTGTATTCAGACCGTTTAGTAATTTACCCAAGTCAATCGTGTCCGCCTCTACGCTATCAGCTGCGTTACGCTTACTACTAATTATAGGTAATAATTCAGGCTGCGGCGGACAGTCGATAAAGCGAAAGCGTCGACGTAGTGCCATGTCGAGAGGCGCAAGCGAATGATCTTGAGTATTCATAGTGGCATAGATATCGACGTTATCAGGCACACTAAAAGCACGTCCTGAATATGCGAGATTTACTGTCATCGCATTTGGTTTGCCTGCACGCTTATCTGACTCAATCAAACTGAGCAGCTCGCCAAATACTCGTGAGACATTGGCGCGGTTGACCTCATCGATTAGCATCGCGTAACGCTGCTGAGGGTCACGCGCCGCACGCTGACACAACTTCAAAAACGCCCCGTCTTGTACTGCGTAACTCATCTGCGTATGATTAGCGTGGCTATTGTGTACTTGGTTATTATTTACCTGGTTATTGTGTGCTTGGTTAGAGCCCGCCATAACAGGGCGAATCCCTTCCACGAACTCTTCATAACCATAGGCTTGATGGAAGCTCACCATACTAAACCGCTGCTGACCGATGTTTTGATTGTGCTTGGCTTGGTGGTCATGCTGTGCCTGCTGGAACTCTGCTAAGTGCTGTGCCAGCTCATTCAGTAGCGTCATACTCTTAGGCAGTAAATACCATGCGCCGCTGTTGTCTTTATCAAAATAAGCTTGGCTGGCACGATTGTCGAAACTGACTGTTTTAGAGTCTACAGGACTATGTCTGCGCAGCTCTAGCCAAGCGGTACTCTCTAGGTTTTTCTCGCGAGCGTTTTGTGCAGCTTTAGTAATAAAAAATGGATGATCAACGAGCTCTCTGACCTTTACCAAATCCTGCTGCTCCGCGTGTAGGTCCAAAAACACCAAGCACAGCACCTCACGCCAGCTTAAGTCCTGTAACAACTGCCCGAGCAGCTCTTCCCCATTGGTCTCAGGCAGATAATCAGTGTATTGCTTGGCGATTTGGAGCAGTCGATATGTTTTCCCCGTACCTGCGACGCCAGTATAGATAATGTTGGTTGGCTCAGGGGTAGACATATCAGACATAGCGGCATCCAGCATTGAAGCATTCATAAAATAATCATATCGTGTCATTATAACGCGGGTAACAAGCGTGAAGGTATCTACGGGTTAGCTGACTGTCTTGCTATTTTATAAGCGCAGCAGTTCATGCTAATAATAGTCGAAAGGTAGCGGTTAATGTACCATAGTGTTTATAGTGGTTTTACGCACAGTTGCCGTTATCAAAAAACATCATTCGATTTATCTACATTAAGGAGTTTTGTATGTCAGGATTACTAAAAAACCTACCCGCCAAGCTAACTGGTAAGCGACCAGCCAAAGTCTCTGACAACAAAAAACCACCCACCGAAACACCCAGCAGTACGCTAAAACCTATTAACAATCAATTTACCAAACTGCTATCTGTCACCAAATACCTACCTGCTGGTGCACGCTCAAGCATTTTGTCTAAAGCCTTTGGTAAAGTCGTACCTTACGTAGGGACGACAGGTGTGTACTACGAAACCGTCGAACCAAACCAAGTGGTCGTCAGCCTCAACAATGTCAAAGCGGTACAGAACCATATTGGCTCTATTCACGCAGTAGCCATTACCTTGCTGGCTGAAACAGCAACAGGATTCATTTTGGGTTTAAACCTACCCTCTGATCGTATACTACTGATCAAATCCTACTCGGTTAACTTTTATCGTCCAATCAAAAAAGGTCAAATTGCGGCGGTGGCTAGTCTCTCTGATGAGCAGCGCTTGGAGATTTTAAATACACCAAAGGGTGAAATGGTTATTCCTTGCGTCATTGATGACCGTGAGTCTGACAGCGACCGCGACCCTATCGTAGTCGAGATGACTTGGGCCTGGATTCCAAAAGCTGAGCTAGAAGCACGTCGCCAAGGCTCAGCGGACAAAACTGTAGAAAATGAGACCGTTGATAGTAAATAATGAGTTGGATTGAGGTAACCTGTGCTATTTACTTCTTGTAATGCAGGTTACCTATTGGCAATCAATGAGATAAGTGCGCGATGTTCACATCGCGCACTTATTTATCTACAGCCTCGCTGGTCGTCTTGTACTCACTACATCAGTCACCACTTCTCTATTTTTGCTTATTACCTGTCTTGTTCAATCATTTGTATATCACTGAACTTAGACCAGAATTAGACCAGTATTTCGTCATCCGCTACTGCGCTTTCTTTTGTAACTCGCAGCACCTCTTCTAACGTCGTTCGCCCCTCTATCACTTTACGTAGACCATCGGCGCGAATCGATGGCGTTTGTAGGCGCGCATATTCTTCTAGCTCATACTCAGCAGTATTGCTATGGATCATACGGCGCAGCGTATCATCAACTGGCACGACTTCATATATCGCTGTACGACCTCTAAACCCTGATTGATTGCATTTATCACAGCCAACGGGTTTCGGTAAGCGAATGGACGTGTTGACTGCCTTTTCATTATTATCATCTGCATCTGACGCCATGCCAATTTCGGCAAAAAGCTTGGCTTGCTCCATATCTGCTGCCTGCCAGTCATGACAATGTGGACACAAAGTACGCACCAAACGCTGCGCTACCACACCAATGAGCGAAGACGATAGCAAAAATGGCTCAACACCCATGTCTTGCAAGCGCGTCACTGCACCAATAGCCGTGTTGGTATGTAATGTCGACAAAACCAGATGCCCTGTCAAAGAAGCCTGTACAGCAATCTCCGCCGTCTCTAAGTCACGAATTTCACCTACCATCACGACATCGGGATCTTGGCGCAACATCGCTCGTAGACTCTTTGCAAAGGTCATATCTACTTTATTATTCACTTGCGTTTGCCCGATACCGTCGAGCTGGAACTCAATCGGATCTTCGGCGGTCAAAATATTACGAGTTTGGTCATTCAGATCAGTCAATGCAGAATACAGGGTGGTGGTCTTGCCTGAACCCGTCGGCCCTGTCACCAAAATAATGCCATGTGGACGATGAATCAAACGTTTAAGCTCGGTATAATCATTATCAGACAGCCCCAAATACGTCATATTTAGGCGACCTGCTTGCTTGTCTAATAGTCGCATCACCACGCGCTCACCAAAGCTCGATGGCAGTGTCGATACGCGCACATCCACCTCACGCCCTGCCAGCCTCAAACTAATGCGACCATCTTGCGGTACACGTTTTTCAGCGATATCTAACTTTGCCATGACTTTGATACGCGAGACTAATAATGGCGCCAGTTGGCGTTTTGGGGTGATGATTTCTTTTAGCTCACCATCGACACGAAAGCGAACAACCAAGCGCTTCTCGAAAGTCTCTATATGGATATCGGATGCACTTAGACGAATGGCTTCGGACAGTAATGCATTGATCAGACGGATAATAGGCGCGTCGTCCTGCTGATCCATCAGGTCTTCAGTTTCGGGGACACTGTCTGCTAGGCTATCAAGGTCAGGATGATCTTCAAGACCAGCGGCGATATGCTGCGACTCTCCTGTATTACCAGCGTAAGCGGCGTTCATACGTTTTTCAAAGTCATCCGCGCTGATACTTTCATAAGTTGGCACGCTGCGGCTACCTTGCTGCTGCAAAAACCGCACCGCTTCATTAATTGCAGATAATGGTGTGGCTTTTGTCAGTACTAACGTCGGCGGCAACTCAGGGTCAATCGCGAGTATCGCCAAAATTTGATAGCGTTTCGCAAAACTGTACGGTAACTGCATCATAAAGACGACCTAATAAAAAATAGTATCAAAAACCAAATCATAGCCGAGCGTTGTAAACACCTTGTACACCACTGACCAAACCAAAAAGAGTGCAAGTAAGATTGGATGAGTTTGTTATAATAGCATTTTGTTTTAGACGCGTATTATTTTATGCGGTAGGCAGTTTTGGCTATCACCATTCGCTTAGGGTTACGCTATATATAGGCATCGATTTTTTATTTTGCTGATGGTGCGCTATTATTGTCTATTTCACTTTTTAATATTATAAAGACGGCTCATGATATTTCGCTATAATCAATGTCATACCATGTAGGGACGTTGCTCGGCAATGACTTGCCGTACTTGCGCCTATATCCTTTATGTCTGAATTATCTTCAACCGATTATATCTACCTCGCCCGCTCGCCATTAGGATTTTTAGTTATGTCAGAGAACGTTAGCACTGCTACTCACCCGACACCACTGTTGCAAGATACTTTTACCGTTGGTAGTCGTACCTTTTCTTCCCGTCTATTGGTCGGTACAGGCAAATATAAAGATATGACTGAGACTGGGGAAGCCATTGCCGCTTCAGCAGCAGAGATCGTGACCGTTGCTATCCGTCGTGTCAACATTGGTCAAAATAGCAATGAGCCTAATTTGCTCGATGTCATCTCACCTGACAAGTACACCATTTTGCCCAATACTGCTGGTTGCTTCGATGCCGAGACGGCCATTCGTACGTGCAAGCTGGCTCGCGAGCTATTAGGCGGACATAACTTGGTTAAACTTGAGGTATTGGGCGATGAAAAAACCCTTTATCCCAATATCACCGAGACATTAAAAGCCGCTCAGGTGTTGGTCGATGATGGTTTTGAAGTCATGGTTTATAGCTCAGATGACCCTATTGTCGCGCAAGAGCTAGAGAGCATGGGCTGCGTCGCTATTATGCCACTTGGCAGCTTGATTGGTTCTGGACTTGGCTTACTAAATCGTCATACACTCAGTCTTATTATTGAAAACGCCAAAGTGCCTGTATTGGTCGACGCTGGGGTCGGTACGGCATCTGATGCGGCGATTGCCATGGAGCTTGGTTGTGACGGTGTCCTGATGAACTCTGCCATTGCTAATGCGCAAAACCCAGTAATGATGGCACATGCCATGAAACATGCTATATGGGCAGGTCGCGCTGCATTTATGGCAGGTCGTATGCCGATGCGTAAGATGGCAACTGCCAGCTCGCCGCAGACAGGGTACTTTTTTCAGTAAGCCGTTAAACTGAATTACATAAAGACCAATTATAAAATAATAAGACAGAAAGACTACTTGGTCAGCGCTCTGTCAACTATAATTTTTTATTCATTATCGTCATAAAAGGATTTATTATGCGACTTCTCACAGCAGTCGACCAGTTGTTCTTACTTCTTGAGTCGCGTAAACAGCCCATGCATGTTGGCGGATTGTTTTTATTTGAATTACCAGAAGGTGCTGATAGTGACTTTGTCTATCAGCTGGTACAGCAAATGCAAAACTCTGATGTACCGCCAAGCTTCCCGTTTAATCAGGTGCTAGAGCATTTGGTGTTTTGGAAAAAAGACAAAGATTTCGATGTGGAGCACCATTTTCACCATGTCGCACTTCCAAGTCCTGGGCGCGTTCGTGAGCTGTTGATGTATGTGTCAAGAGAGCATGGACGACTGCTAGATCGGGCGATGCCGCTGTGGGAATGTCATATCATTGAAGGGATTGAGCCAGAGGTAGAAGGCGGTCCTGAACGATTTGCTTGGTATTTTAAGATTCATCACTCACTCGTTGATGGTATCGCTGCGATGCGTCTGGTCAAAAAATCCTTGTCACAGTCTCCTGCTGAGCCTGTCACGCTACCCGTGTGGTCACTGATGGCGCGCCACCGTAACCAAGTCAACGCTATCTTGCCTGCCGAAAGATCCATCAAAAAGATCTTAAAAGAGCAGATATCAACCATCAAACCGGTATTTACAGAGTTGGTAGATAACCTCAAGAACTACGGTGATGAAGGCTATGTCGGTACGTTTGATGCGCCGATGAGTATCTTAAATAAGCGTATATCAGCATCGCGCCGAATCGCGGCGCAGTCCTATGATATACAGCGCTTCAATATGATTGCTGACAGACTCAAAATCAGTAGAAATGATGTGGTTCTAGCCGTCTGTGCTGGGGCTATACGTCGTTATCTGATATCCATGGATGCGTTGCCAAGCAAGCCTCTCATTGCTTTTGTGCCCATGTCACTACGCACTGACAACAGCATATCGGGCAATCAGTTGTCATTTATATTGGCAAACTTGGGCACGCATTTAGACGATCCGATGCGCAGAGTAGAGCTGATCCACCGTAGTATGAATAATGGCAAGCGCCGCTTTCGCCGTATGAATCAAGCGCAAGTCATTAACTACAGTATCGTCTCATACGCTTGGGAAGGTATTAATCTAGCGACTGGGCTGTTCCCTAAAAAACAGGCGTTCAACCTAATTATCTCTAACGTTCCAGGCTCTGAGAAACCCCTCTACTGGAATGGTGCACGTTTGCAGTCTTTGTACCCCGCTTCTATCGTATTTAATGGTCAAGCCATGAATATCACCTTAGCCAGTTATTTGGATAGGATTGAGTTTGGTATTACTGCATGTAGCAAAGCCTTACCGCGTGTACAGGACATGCTGATGCTGATAGAAGAAGAATTGCAATTGCTAGAGACTACCAGTAAAGAGATGGCGTTTAAAGGCATTACCGTCGAAGACAAAGGCGGCAATAAGGGTAATAATAAAACAAAAAAGCTGGCTCCATAACGGAACCAGCTTTTTGTTGTTTGGATAACAGCTATTTACTCTTCAGATAACCCAGTGCTATTAGCTATCTACTAGATAGCTATGCATTTCGTCTGCGCTTAGATAGCGTCGCCCCAGATTGGCACGACTGTCTGCATCAATGGCTTGAGTAGCTTAACGTTACAAGCAAAGATAGAACCTGACGTCATAGAGTTGTGTGCACCAGTATGGTCAACCACAACGCCGCGTGCTTCAGTCACAATCAACTCACCTGCTGCGATATCCCAAGGCTTGATAGACATCTCAAAATAACCGTCAAAACGACCAGCAGCAACGTAACATAGATCAAGCGCAGCTGAACCCATACGGCGTACCTGACCACCTGCCTCAGATACCTTTTGTAAGCTCTCAAAATGCTGTTTAGCAAAAGAAACCACTTCGCCATTACGCTTACGCTCAAGCGGATGACCGGTCGTAAAGAAACCACCATCGATTGTTTTGCGTTCGCTCACTTGCATACGGCGATTGTTCAAGCGCGCGCCTTTACCGCGGCTCGCTGAGAACATCTCATCACGGACAGGATCATAGACCACACCATGTTGGGTGACGCCTTTGTGCTGTACGGCGATAGATACACAGAACTGCGGTACACCATGTACAAAGTTTTTGGTGCCATCTAGTGGATCGATAATCCAGCACCAGTCAGCATCTTCACCGCGACCTTCTTGCATACCAAACTCTTCACCCAAAAACGAATGATCAGGGTAGCTGGCTTTTAGCGTCTCGATTGTAAGCTCTTCGCTAAAGCGATCGATACGCGTAACCAGACCATCAAGTCCTTTAGACTCAATATCTAACTCAATTTTGTGGCGGTTTTGATGCGCATATAAAATCTCTTTACCAACTTTTTCAGCAGTACGCGCTGCGATGACGACCATGGGTTCCATAAATAACCTATTTGCTTGATGAATGAATATAAAAAATAAGACCAACTCTGTGCCCACAACATGCCAAACAGCCGCCGCATCACACCACATCTATGCGATTTAAAAACGTGCCTTTTATAAATGAAAATTTATAAACGACAATCGCATTATACTAAAATTGTTCGATAAAAACGAAAAAACCATTACGCTGACGATACCAATGTTTTGGTAGTCACGGACACTGCGCAAGTTGTAAAAAAGTTAGCACCTACGGCTAGCAGGCGTTTGCTCTGTTTAGAGAGCTAATATCTGTGTCATTCAATGTATATTTGAAGTATTGAGTGACACAATCATAGAATGAAATAATCCGTGCTATGACAAGAGCTGCTTGAGCTGCCCTATCACACCAGCGACGTCTAGACCACAGTCTGCCAATTGTTCAGTTTGTGAGCCGTGAGCGATAAAGCGATCAGAAATACCTATATTACTAACTGACGGACGCTGACGTTTGAAAGCTGTGGACTCATTAAGTAAATACTCATTTACCGCGCTGCCTGCGCCGCCCATAATCATGTGCTCTTCTAACGTTGCGATATGAGTCACCCCTTGCGTCAATAATCTTTCAATCATTGCCGTATCTAGAGGTTTTACCCAGCGCATATTGATCACGTGTACCTGACACGCCAGCGTGGTATCGGCGGCTAGGCTCTCAGCTGCTTGCTGTGCTGTTGCCACCATCGTACCAAACGCCAGTAACGCAAGCTTATGAGGCGCATCATCGCTGCCAATGACTGAATCGACAACCGCTTCACCAATTTCATAAATTTGTGCTGGTTGCTCGATAGCAGCGCCAGTACCAGTGCCACGCGGATAACGCACAGCAGTGCAGCCTTGGTATTCATAGCAGGTATTGAGGAGATGGTAGCACTCGTTCTCATCTTTTGGTGCTGCAATGATGACATTAGGAATACCACGCAAAAACCCAAAATCGAACACGCCAGCGTGCGTAGCACCGTCTTCACCCACTAACCCTGCTCGATCGATGGCAAACATCACATCAAGATTTTGCAAAGCCACATCATGAATCAGCTGATCATAACCGCGCTGCAAAAACGTTGAGTAGATCGCGACAATAGGTTTAACGCCTTGGGTTGCCATACCCGCGGCTAGCGTGACCGCATGTTGCTCAGCGATAGCCACATCGAAAAAACGCTCTGGGAAATGACGAGCAAAGTCAATCATCCCTGAGCCTTCTTCCATAGCAGGCGTGATTGCCAACAGCTTATTGTCCTCGTCCGCTTTATCACATAAGAACTTGCCAAATACTTGCGAGTACTTCAGCGCAGGTTTTGTATCTGGTTTAATTGGTTCTATAGATTCATTCGAGATTTCATTATGACTTTCAGCAGGTAGCTTACTAATCGCATGATAGCCAACTGGATCTAATTCTGCTGGCGCAAAGCCTTTGCCCTTGGTGGTATATATATGTACCAAGACTGGACCTTTGATCTGCTTTGCTAGTGACAACACTCGCAAGAGTTCAGGAATATCATGCCCATCGAATGGACCAAAATAGGTAAAACCAATGGCTTTAAACAAGTTATCTTCTAACATCGGTACGTCACGCATCGCTTTGTGACGTTTACGGCGATCAAATGCTTGCATGTCAGGGCGCTTACACAGCACCGGCTTGCCCGTCTCAGAGATATCGACTTGGTAGCCTGACTCCCACAGCATTGCTAGATGTCGCGAAAACCCACCGATAGAACAAGATATCGACATGTCGTTATCATTTAAGATAACCAGTAGATCAGCGTCTTGTTGTACGGCATCGTTCATCGCCTCAAACGCCATACCGCCTGTCATTGCCCCGTCACCAATGATACAAGCAACCGTTTGTGCTCGGCCTTGATAGCGTAGCGCTAGACTCATGCCCAGACCTGCTGAGATAGAAGTCGATGAATGCCCCACACCAAAAGTATCGTAAACAGACTCAGCGCGCTCAGGAAATGCCGTCAGACCATCTTTAGATCTAATGGTCGCCAACTGAACACGGCGACCAGTCAACACTTTGTGCGCATAGGCTTGATGCCCCACATCCCATACAATCTGATCTTGCGGCATATCTAGCAAATAATGCAACACGATGGTCAGCTCAATCACACCCAAATTAGCGCCAAAATGTCCCCCACTCTGACCGGCTGAATACAGCAAAAAAAGACGCAGCTCATCAGCCAGCGTAATTAGCTGAGCTGATGACAACGTATTCATATCAGAGGGAGAGTCTATCGAATCAAGCAATGGCGTATTAGGGCGTACACGTGGAATCACAGTATAAGTCTGCTGTAAGCTCGATAGCTGGGCAGCAGGATCAGATACTGATGCAGATAGGGACTGAGACTTTGGGGAGTGAGGTGACTGCTGCATAAACCGTACGATACCTACCAATCTGCTGACAAGACGCGCCTGTAGTATAGTTGAGACTACAACCAAGGCACGCCAATAATATCTACATCGTTATTGATGTAATCGACCATATAATTATTCATGCAACTTTTACGTGTATATAGCTGCGCTACGTATACCATCGGCACACTACCCTAGTAGATCATGCCTTAAGACTACGTGTTTGATACTGCGTGGTGCGTTGATACTGTGTGCTTCACCGCTAGGGACTATATTCAGGGCTGTGTTAGAGACTGTTATTATGCCCTATTAGTTTGCATCAATATCGGATGTTAGTGACGACATAGTAATGTAAGGGTATAGACTTGTCACTGTATCCGTCAAAATAGTATGGCATAATAGCATTTTTTTTTAATTGTCGCTTTAATCATCGTGCGTCGTATGTGAACTTTGTGTGTTTTTATAATAAATACAATAAGCACGCGCTTTTTACGAACAGAGTATACTGATAATATCTTAGCCAAATTATATGGGTTAGGATATCGTCGCTGTTTTAATACAGACATCACAGACGCTTTACCGCCACGATTATAGGCTTATGCAGGACAGTAATGTCATATCAATTTATCACTAGTGCCAAATTACCAACTCGTCACGGCGAGTTCGATATTCATATCTTTGAGAACGACGAGGGTCAAGAGCATGTGATGTTGACTGCTGGCCTGTCTGCGGTCGATCAAGAGACCAGCAGCACGACTGCACAGCACTCAAGTAATACTGACTCGGTCTCTCCAGCTCCACTGGTTCGTATTCATTCTGAATGCCTGACGGGTGATGCCTTTAGCTCATTGAAATGTGACTGTGGTCCACAGCTCAATAGCGCGATGCAGGCGATACAAGAAGCTGGGTGCGGTGCAATTTTGTATCTGCGTCAAGAAGGTCGCGGTATTGGTCTGACCAACAAGATTCGCGCTTATGCCCTGCAAGACCAAGGACACGATACGCTAGATGCCAATCTTATGTTAGGGTTGCCTGCTGATGCGCGTATATATGACATGTGCGGGCCGATGCTGGCACATATCGGCGTTGACGCTGTGAGACTCATCACTAATAACCCAAATAAGGTTGCTTATTTGACTGAGCACGGTATCGATGTCGTTGAACGTGTGCCCATGCTCGTTGGCGTAAACGATATGAATGCTGAATACCTAGCAACTAAGCGCGATAGAATGGGGCATCTGCTGGATCAAGACCTCAATCTCGACAAAGACTTTAATACAGCCATACACCTAAACAAATAGACAGCTTATGAGTATTTCACACACAGACAACATGACAGACTTGCCCGAGATCGCCTCAGTCGCAACGCCAACCAACAGCGACATCATGCGAGTGCGTGAGTTTTTGGTTGATTTGCAGGCACGTATTTGTGACTCTCTAGAGGCGCAAGAGCGTGACGGTGGCGGTAATGCCACCTTTGTTCCTGATAATTGGGAGCGTGCGGAAGGCGGTGGCGGTCGGTCATGCGTATTAGCCGATGGCGCGGTCATCGAAAAAGCAGGCGTGATGTTCAGCCATATTCATGTCCACAATTTGCCAGCCTCAGCGACGGCACGCCATCCTAATATTGCTGGCCGAAAAGCCCAAGCGATGGGCGTCTCACTGGTTGTCCATCCCAAAAACCCTAATGTACCGACCAGCCATGCCAATGTACGTCTGTTTGTGGCAGAAGCAGAAGGCGAAGCGCCTATTTGGTGGTTTGGTGGTGGTTTTGATTTGACCCCTTTTTATCCTGTTTTGGCAGACTGCGTGCACTGGCATCAGGTGTGCCATGATTTATGTGCGCCATTTGGTGATAATATTTATGCTGATTTCAAGCAGTGGTGCGATGAGTATTTTCATCTGCGTCATCGCGATGAACAACGCGGTATCGGTGGCTTATTTTATGATGACGTCAGTACCGAGAGTCGCGGCTGGGATTTTGAGACCTGCTTTGATTTTATGAAAGCAGTTGGTAACGGTTATCTTGACGGCATCCTGCCCATCTTTGAGCAGCGTAAAAATACATCTTATACTGATGAACAGCGTGAATTTCAGCTCTATCGTCGTGGTCGTTATGTTGAATACAACCTAGTCTACGATCGTGGGACGTTGTTCGGATTACAAAGTAATGGACGTATCGAGTCTATACTAGTCAGTATGCCACCGCTCGCTAGCTGGCATTATCGGCTCGAGCCTGCTGAAGGTACGCCTGAGTTTGAGTTGACTGATTATTATTTGAAGCCCCGTGATTGGCTGGCATTAGAGGTCCATAAATAGTTCGTATTTGTCAGTACTTGCTATCATCATTATCAGGAGTTCTGGTTTTTTTATAGAACTCCCATCGAGTCAGCTGCAATAGCTGACTTTTTTCGTTCAAAAACTTCTATTTATCGTGTACGTTATTGCGTTTTTACAGCAAAAAACAAAAGTATAAAAACAAAACAACTGAGCACTGAGTCCACACGTCTTAAACATCTTCACAATAACCTGAACGCTTACGAGGATATAACAACTATATCATCACCATTTTGCAGATAACGGCTACAATAAGAGAAGTTCTTCGACGGTCACTGTACATAAAAGAATTTTCGGCAGTATTTTTATAATAATATTTTAGGCAAAGTACGCGTTTACAATGACGTCTGCGATTGGCCAAGTTTAAAGGAGTAAGTCATATGGCACAGGTTCACACCAACAAATCTTTAAAGTCTTTATTCAGCATTACCTTGATGGCAGCTGCATTAGGTTTAACCGCCTGTAGCAGTCCAGCTGATGATTCTGATATCAAAGCACGACAAGACAGTATGAAAAGCTGGGGCGATGCGATGGGCGTCATGGGTGATATGGTCAAAGCGCCTGATACATTCGATGCTGCAGTGTTCAAAGAACAAGCCGCATTCTTAGCAGAAGACGCTTCAAGTCCTTGGAGTCATTTTGAAAACCAAGAATCTATGGGTAACGCGACTGAAGCTGTTTGGTCAAATGCTGATGGCTTCAGTGCTGAAGCAGATAATTTCCAAAAAGTGACTGCTGATCTGAGCGCTGCTGCACAGACAGCTACGAGTGCCAGTGACGTTCAGCCTGCTTTTGGTGAAGTGGGTGCAAGCTGCAAATCGTGCCACACAGAATTTAGAGCAAAGAATGACTAGAGCGTATCCCTAATTCAAACGCTTATCACTAAATGGGCTAAAAATGGCTAAATCTTTGACAAACGGCGTCAAATAGCTGGTCAATATCTCGATATTGTCTGCACTATCTTCCTTGTTTGCCTGCGATTTATTTCATTTTTATCACCATTTTTGAAATAGGGACACGCCCTAACTCTAGCCATTCATAAAAAATAGCCAAACAAAAACCACCCTATCAAAGATAGAGTGGTTTTTTCGTTTCTGAAATTAAGTTTCGTCAGCCGCAAACAGTACATTGCGGACCACAGAGCGCGAGTCTGCTGATCCACCTAGCGAGCCTGATAGTATCCCTACAGCTGCCAAAAAAGCCGCTAGACGCATGTGAGCTGCAAAGGTTGCGCCATCCTTGTCAGAGGTCCATGTACTCATCAATGGGTCTGGAAACACAAAGACCACCACACCATACATGAGCACACCAAACATGAAAAACAGACAGATCAAAGTCAGCATCAGTGCGACATAAGTCGCTCCAGCTGTGACCACTGAGCTCTCTGAAGTCTGCCCTCGCCGCGTGGATACTAGCCGAAAGGAAAAAGCGCGGTACAGTACAAACGTGGCTGCCAAAAAACTTGCTACCACAAATATCATTAGCTGATTATAAGAGACCGAGGCTGCAAAGTCCCAAGTCTCACCGCCGAAGATGAGTACAATAATCACTAATAGCGCAGTTGCAATCATGGTTGGCAGTTTGGTAGCGATACGTAAAGGGTTGGCGCGAATAGCCCCGCGAAAAATACGTGGAAGATTACCAAAAGCATGCCGCATAATAAAAGCAAATTTACTGCCTTCAGAGTAACGATCATTAGCCTCTCGCGGCAAGTTTTCACTCATTTGCTGATACTGCGTACTTGTGAAGTGCCGCATGGTATCAAGATCATCTGGGACTTGGACGCGTGCCATATAATTGGTTGGCGCATCCACGTAGTTGAGGTTGAGTAGCCGTCCAAAACAATGCAACATGAGGCTGGCTAAACGCTCGGTACGTAGCGCTGGCTCAGGAGTGCTGTCTTCTCCATATGCGATCAAACGGCGCGTTGAGACCACAGCGACATTGGTGATTTGTGAAGGAAGGGCCAAGAGATAGGACATCGACGCCGCTGCAACCTCTACGTCCGTAACGATAAGCAAAAAAGCGAGTTTGCGTTCGGTTTTCTCATTGATACCGATTTGAATGAAATCGAGCGCCAAATAACCGTTTTCGCTTGAGTTAAGACTAGGACCTGCAAAAGAAAAGAATTCGACCTGTACCGCTAGATTCTGCTGGACGATCTGACTGAAGGTAGCCGTTGCTGCCGCCGTCAGATCATTGAAAGCACCGTCGCTTTCTTGTCCAGCCATATCGAGCCTCATGATACCGACAGCGAGATTTCTATCGGTCACTGAGGGATGCGACGGGTCAAATGAGAACTCCGAATCAGCCAAGCTACTCGGTCACCGCATTGTTGGTCTCGTTAGTGCGGTTAGCCTCTTCACCATGCTGGTCGTTTATCTGTTTAACGATGGACTTTACTGAAGGGTCGCTCAAATCTATCGTGCGGATTGGGAACGGGATATTGATATCTGCTGCATCAAGGGCGTTTTTAATCTCGACGATCACTTGATGAATAGAGGTGACCTTGTTGGCCTGCGTGCCATCTTCGATGAACCAGCGTACCATTAGATCCATAGAGGAACCACCGAACCCTGTCGCAATTACGCTAGGTGTGGCCTTCTTCGACACGCTACTGACTTTATCGAGTGCTTGTAAGATCTCAGCTTTTGCAGTTTCAATGTCATCCTCATAACCAATACCAACAGCCACTTGTAGACGACGCTGTTTATAAGCAGTATTAACCGTCAATGCCGAGGTATACAGCTCCGAGTTTGGGATAACCACTTGCCTGCCATCATAAGTTTTGATGGTCGTCGCACGAATCTTGATATCTTCAACCGTGCCTTCATAGTCCCCTGAGATAATCTGATCGCCGATACGAAATGGCTCTGATATCAGCAGTAAAATACCAGAGAGTAGGTTTTGGAAAATGTCTTTGAAGGCAAAACCAATCGCTACCGAACCGATACCAAGCGCGCCGATGAGCTTAGCAGGTGTGAATCCTGGAATAGCAACAACCATGGCGATCATAAAGCCAATAAATAAAATAAGTGCCCCGCCTATCCGCTGGAACACCTTTACCAAGTTTTGATGACGCACGCGCGCGCCGAGTATTTTATGTACCACTTTTTTGAATACAATAGACAATAACCAAAAAATACCCAGAACAATAAGCGCCGCCACAAAGTATGGAATGCGCTCGATAAAGCCGCTCGCCAAATCTTGCGTGGTATAGACCACTTGTTGATAGATGGTCACACCATCGGTTAGCGTGTTCGATATGCGGCTCACATCAGGGGTGGGCATAAAGGGTTACTCCTATTATTTATTGTTTTAGCGCGTGTTTAAAGGATAAATAACTGGCTGCATTGCCAATTACGATATCTCAATTATGACATTAAATCAGCTTGTACAATTTCGATCCAGTAACCATCGACATCTTTGATAAAGGCAATGTTTTTCATACTGCCATCTTCTGGGCGTTTTTTGAATTCGACATCGTTTTTATCAAACCAAGCAACCGCCTCTTCTAAATTCGGTACGCTAAAACAAATATGACCGAAACCTTGTGGGTCTTGATTGCCATCATGGTAGCTAAAGTCAGCTTTTGTCTCGGTGCCGTAGTTGTGCGTCAACTCCAAAATACCGCGCTGACGGAACGCAAAAATTTCTAAATCATCACCAGATGGTAGGTTTACACGCTCGCTCTCGGTCAACTTTGCCAAGAAATACAAATCAAACCCCATATCAGGGAACTTTTTGACCGCAAGCAGTGTCATACCCAAAACGCCCGTGTAGAACGCTAGTGATTTGGCGGGATCTTTGACACGTAACATCGTATGGTTAAAGGTAAATCCTGTCGTTTGCGCGGAGATTGACTGAACGCCATCAGTACTAACGCTGCTGGCTGGCTGGTTTATAATTGAGTCATTATTATTAGAGGGAGTAGACATAATTATCCTAATGTAATTCAATAAATATATTTATGGTTGCGCGAGACTCGGCTGTCACGATTCGCGCATCACTTTCATCATAATAAAAAATAGCAAAATAAGTGATAGGGTTTTGTAAGAGTATGAAAAAAGTATGTTCATACTTAAGCAAATATTAGCTGTCTAAGAATTTGACCTTCCCTGTTGCCAAATCATACTCAGCCCCAACGACGAGCAGCTTACCACTATTGGTCAGGTCCTCTAGTGCACGTGATCCATGCTTTAGCTGACTGACGGACATACGTACGTTGGCACGGATAGAGCGATCGACCAGCTCATCTGCATCGACAGACTGACCATTGGCAGTCGCTAATTCATGTAAGTTATAGACACTTGGACGAATACGATCAACGATCGACTGTAAGTTAGGTGAGTAATTCTGTTCAGGATTAATCAAAGTCTCAACGCAAGCGGTAACCGCACCGCACTGGGAGTGTCCAAGGACAACTACCAACTGCGTACCAAAAGCCTCTGCTGCAAACTCGATTGAGCCTATCTGTGAAGGTGCCACCACATTGCCCGCAACACGTATGACAAACAAGTCTCCCAAACCTTGATCAAAGACAATCTCAACAGGTACTCGTGCATCAGAGCAGCCCAAAATAATGGCCAATGGATTCTGGTCTTTGACCAGTTCTGGGCGGCGCTGCATATATTCATCGGTACTGGTGAGACTATCCACGTAGCGGGCGTTACCTTCTTTTAACAGCTCAAGCGCTTCTTGACCGGTTGTTGGACGTGTATCGTTAGGCATGAGAGATCCTTTATTATCAATAATATGAGAGTTATAAGTGGCTTTGCATATATATTCAAACATGGGTATACGCACAACTACCAGCTTATCACGCGTATGATGTTTGTCAGCCATATTGTGATTGTATAGGAATAACAGCCAAAAAATGATAAAAAACTTTGTTTAAATGTCATTATATAAAGCACGTATCACTAGAAATATTGCAGTGTTTATCACTGTTATAGCGGTAAGACTCGCATCACTGATAACGAACTTGCACTGATTTGCATCAAGGGTTTGTTATAATGTGCAACAATCAGGCAGTGATCAGACAGCCATCAGGCAGTAATCAAATCATGCTTACACTCTTGCCAATTTTTTGATGACAGCGAGCGACCTCGATAGCCGCACCAGCTACTATATCGGATGCTTAGGAACAGATATTATGACCGACCCATCTCAAAACACGCGCACAACCTCCGCCTCCCCTCATGATGACAAAACACTATTGAAAATAACGGGTCTCAAAAAAACCTACGATCAAACCGAAGTGCTAAAAGACATCAACCTCGATATCAAACACGGCGAGTTTCTGACATTGCTAGGCCCATCAGGATGTGGCAAAACCACATTGCTACGCTTGATTGCTGGTTTTGAGCAACCAAATGCAGGCGCCATACACTTGGATGGCGTACAAATGGCAGGTTTGCCTGCTGATAAGCGTCCGGTCAATACGGTTTTTCAGCAGTACGCATTGTTTCCACACATGAGCGTCGCGCAAAACGTCGCGTATGGACTGACATTAAAAAAAGTACCGAAAGATGAAATTAAAACGCGGGTCAGTGAGATGTTGGCCATGGTGCAGTTGGGGCATTTAGCCAACCGCAAACCACAGGATTTGTCTGGTGGACAGCAGCAACGCGTGGCAATCGCACGCGCGGTGATCAATCGACCCAAGCTACTCTTGCTCGATGAGCCACTATCCGCGCTCGATCATAAACTGCGTTTGCAAATGCAGTCTGAGCTAAAGCGCTTGCAGCGCGAGCTGGGCATTACCTTTGTGTTTGTGACTCATGATCAAGAAGAAGCGTTGTCGATGTCAGACCGTATCGCGGTGATGAAAGACGGCACTTTCCAACAAATCGGTACGCCTATCGAGATTTATGAAACCCCTGCCAACTTGTTTACTGCCAAATTCATTGGTGAGACCAATCTATTTAGAGCCGAAGTCAAGGGTGTCTATCCAGACCAGCCAGATCGCAATGGCAACGTGACCAATGGACGCATTGAGGTTGAAGTCTGTGAAGCACAGGCGCAAGAGGGACCAACCACGCGGCGTAATCTGCGTCGACCCAATTTTGCTAATGATGTGCAAGTGGGCGACATTGTCAATTTATTGCTACGCCCTGAAGATCTGCGTATCTACGATCCAAAAGACAGTGAACATAACGGACTAGTAGGTCGCGTCATAGAAAGTAACTATAAAGGCAGTACCTTAGATTCTATTATTGAATTGGCAAACGGTCATATCATCAAGGCCTCTGAATTCTTTGATGAAGATGACCCAAGCTTTGATTATAAACTGAACGAGGGCGTAAAAGTCTCATGGGTCGATGGCTGGGAGTGGGTATTGCCAGACGATACTGATCATGTAAATAATGCGACTGCACAAAAGGATGGTAGCTGATGGCCCGCAACCACTTAAGCAGCAAAAGTCCATTCCGTACGGCCACGCTCTGGCTGATTTGGGGCTGGTTACTTATTTTTGCGCTATTACCAAATATATTGGTGATCGCGGTCAGCTTTTTGACCCGAGACAGTAGTGATTTTATTAGTTTGCCTGTCAGCATCGACAGCTATGTGCGCATGGTTGATCCGTTATATTTTGAGGTATTTGTCCATTCATTATGGATGGCAGGTATCACAACGGTGATCTGCTTGCTACTGGGCTACCCTTTTGCGTGGCTAGTATCTAGGGTAAAAGTACGATGGCAACCGCTACTTATGCTGCTATTGATACTGCCATTTTGGACCAACTCTTTGGTACGAACCTATGCGCTCAAACTGCTGTTTGCTAACAATGGCTTGATTAATAAGTCTTTGCTAGCCATCGGTGTGATCGATACCCCTATCGATATTTTATATACACAAGGCGCGGTGATTGCAGGCTTAACTTACTTACTATTCCCATTTATGGTATTACCGCTATATGCCGTGTTTACCGACTTACGCAATGATATGCTGCTCGCCTCGCAGGATTTGGGTGCATCAAGAACACAGACTTTTTGGCATGTGGTACTGCCTTTAACGACACCGGGTATCATCTCTGGCGTGCTGCTCGTGCTTTTACCGGCGATGGGTATGTTTTATGTGGCAGATATTTTGGGCGGTTCACGTAACTTACTGGTCGGTAATATCATCAAAAACCAGTTTTTGGACGCCCGCGACTGGCCCTTTGGTGCGGCGGCGAGCGTGCTATTGACGCTTGCGATGGCAGTACTACTGCTGGCTTACCGTGCTAGTAGCCGCCGTATTGGCAAAACTGATTTTAATGAGGTGGCCTAATGTCTTATAGCTCACCGAACAAAACAACTCGTAAGCTAAAAATCGGCAGTATCGCCGCCAAAGGCTATCTCGGACTTATTTATACCTTGTTATATCTACCTATCATTGTCTTGGTAGTGATGTCATTTAATAAGTCAAAAATCGGTTATAACTGGGGCGGTTTTAGCTTAAAGTGGTATGAATCGCTATTTAACAACCAAGCGATGCTCGATGCGTTTTGGCATTCTATTGTACTAGGACTGGTGGCCGCTACCGTCTCAACCTTGATAGGCACGCTCACCGCACTGGCGCTACACCGTTATAACTTTCGCGGTAAAGGCTTGCTAAATGGGCTACTGTTTGTCCTGATGATGTCGCCTGAGATTGTATTAGCCATCTCATTATTAGCACTGTTTTTGTTGATCGGTCTACAGTTAGGCTTTGTCTCACTATTATTGGCGCACATTACCTTTTGCTTGCCTTTTGTGGTCATTACCGTCTTTGCACGCTTAAGTAGCTTAGATGAGCGTTTAATGGAAGCGGCACGTGATTTGGGCGCTAGCGAATCAACCATGGTACGTACAGTGCTCATTCCCGTTATTCTGCCAGCGGTTATGGCAGGTTGGTTACTTGCCTTTACCTTATCGCTCGATGATGTGGTGGTATCGACTTTCGTCACAGGGCCAAGCTATGAGATTTTACCGCTACGTATTTATTCTATGGTGCGGGTCGGTCTCAAGCCAGAGGTCAATGCGATTGGTACATTATTGCTGGTTGCTTCACTGGTATTGGTCGTCATCTCACAGCTGTTATTACGTAAGCGCTAAATGTGGATTGCTTATGAATTGCTCATTAACTACTCATTACTGATGGACTATGAGTGAAAGTCAGCGCTATATTGGCTATAATGAATTTTTCTCACGGTAGCGGTTAGGTAATATCATGCTTGAGTTACGTCATCTTAATACATTAACCGCGCTGCGTGCGCATGGTTCGCTTGCGGCAGCAGCAGACGAGCTACACGTCACGGCCTCTGCCGTTTCGCATCAATTAAAAGAGCTTGAGAACTATTACGATATCAGCTTGGTCAACCGCCGAACTCGTCCGCTTAGCTTTACGCCAGCGGGCAAAGCGGTTCTATCATTAGCAGACAATATCCTGCCACAAGTTACCCGTACCAAATCCAACCTCAAACGCTTAGCACACGGTCAGGCAGGCAGGTTACGACTGGCATCAGAGTGTCACAGTTGTTTTGATTGGCTCATGCCGATACTCAATCACTATCGCCGTGAGTGGTCGGATGTTGAGCTAGATTTTGCCACAGGGTTTGAACCTGAGCCGCATCATCTCTTGATGGAAGGTGATATTGACCTGCTCATTACCACCAGCGATTTGCCGCTCGACGGTATCAGTTATCAGCCATTGTTTGAGTATGAGAGCCGTTTGGTACTGTCCCCGACACATGATTTGGCAGCACAAGATTTTATTGAACCTGATGATTTGACCAATGAGACGCTGATTGCTTATCCAGTAGAAGCCAAACGTCTCGATATCATCGCCAACTTTATGACGCCAGCGCATGTGAGCTTTGAGAATGTCCGTACGACAGAGCTGACTGCTATGCTGATTCAGCTGGTGGCGAGCGAGCGCGGTGTGGCGGCACTACCCGACTGGGTGGTGACTGAATATGAGAAAAAAGGTTGGGTCGTCTCACGACCACTAGGTGATGGTGTACATTGTCAGCTATACGCAGCAACACGTACTTCTAGTCAAGATATTGCTTATATGCAGGGATTTGCCAATTTATTGGAAGGAATAGTGAAGCCGGTTTGATATTCAGTTGTCTGCTACGTTTTTGATTATAAAATACCGTCCGCATTCCTACTTTATGATAGGCGTTGGGAGAGATGATGGTATCCTAGTGAGGACTTGAATCTTTGGCTATGGGCTAATGGTATCAGTGTTCTAACTCTCTAAAATGGTTGCAGTGTACTTAACAAGGTTCTTTGTGGGTAGCTACACAAAATATAGAATACTCTATTAGTCCTCGTAACATGCTTTTTGAGGACTCCTAGTAAGCTTTGAAAAGTAAAAAGTCACGTTATCTACAAGCTTGATTGGCAGAAAACTTAGCTGAGTCACCAAAAGAGTCATAAACATCTGTAATCTTACATATTGCATTCTGGCAAGTTAACTCAAAATCTTTATAATCCATGAAATCAGCTGAATTAATATTTTCGTTTCCTTGAACCATAAGACTTGCTCTTACTTTACCGTTATTAAGAAGTCGATAGCTTACTTCTGATACCTCTTCGATAGAGTAAGCATTGCCTACCGTTAGTTTAGGTATGTAACGCATATCACTACAGTTTGAAATTGCGTATTCATATTCTTCATATCTACTTAGTGCATCAGATTGGATCAGTGCAATCGCGTTTTGTAGCTCTCTGTCTGAATATGCGAATACGGTATCTAGATCGTCAGCTCTAGAATCGTTATAGAGTGTTGCTCTGATAGCATCGTTATACATCGTTTTAACTGTTGCTATTTTAAAACTTTCATTATTAGGGTTTGCATGCGTTGAGATGCTAATTACTACTAGTAAGGGTAGAATCAGTGTAAGTTTTTTCATAGTATCCATCTAATATCTATTATGCTCTAAAAGTTTGTACCTACGTTATATTTCATACATATAGTTTATATAAAACCTTAACGGTAGCTCAGGTTTTTAATAGACATCAAATCCATTTCGCTATTTTCTTTATTCCAACGTTCTGTGACTTCACAATACTGCGTTTCAGCAACACTCCAGTTTCCTTTTTGACCACATTCACCACCCATACCGATACGCTGAATATCTGAATAGCCTTGATTATTAAGTATCAATTTAGGGTAGTTTTCTGAGTCCATATTATATTGTTCATAAAGATGGTATGCATTATCGCTACGTGTACCCATATAAACTGTATGCGGAGCATTATTAGCTGCTCCCCAATAAGATGCTGAATAATCACAAGCTATCTTTCCGTAATTAACAATATAGTCATCAACTCCATCTCCAGTAATATCAGCTTTGGAGACAAACCCCGGTTTGACGAATAATGGAACATACTCTCCATGGTAGCTTGCTTTATCAGCTTGATAGTTAGGACTATCAAGATTGTAGTCAAGATTAAGATTTCCACACGTTCTCTCAAGCTCGTCGAATTCACTTTGCATTTGTAACGGGTAATTACTCAGATTATCGATATGTGTTAATTTGTCATTTGCATGAACTTGCGTATTTAAGATCAATGTTCCAAACGATATTATAGATAATACTTGAATAGTTTTCATATAGTCTAGCCTTAGGACGCATTACATTTGTTTATTTTCACACGATACCGAACTAGCGGGAATATATCAATACGAAACAGACGTGATTACAGGTGCCGTAGAAGTAATAAAATGGTATGAGAGAATAGCTAACGAAGCAGTATTAGAGGAGCAAAATAAGCATACCCCAACGGAACCAACTATCTCACCCCTCAAATCTATTAACAGATCATTTAAAACAGACTGTATTTCGGTGACTACTTAAATCAGACCACCGATCAAGCAGGTAATATAGATACAAGCTCAAAGCACGACCTTAAAGAAATAAAAGCCAATTGCGGTTGCCAATAATGTCAGCCCCACATGCAAACCGATGAGCGCTAAGCCTGCCAGTAGCCGCCCGTCATGGATAAAGCCAAACACCTCTGCACTAAACGTACTAAAAGTCGTCAATCCGCCCAAAAATCCCGTAATCACAAACACGCGTACATGATCGGATAAATTGCTACCCATACGCTCAAACCATACTAGCGCAAGCCCAATTAACAGTCCGCCAAGGATGTTCGCGCTCAAAGTACCTAGTGGCACCCAACCATGCAAAGCATTGAAGCGCGATAACCACGCTCGCAGACAAGCACCGAATGCTGCTCCCAAACCGATAGCAAGCCACTGCATAGACTGTCCTTAATTCATGTAAGCGTGTTGGACTAAATACTCAACTATACAGCTGGCAACTCTGTCATTGGCCAGCGCGGAATACAGCTAACCGCTAGGTTATCTGCCTGACCAGCTTGCAGACGCTCAAACCCTGCATAAGCAATCATTGCACCATTGTCAGTACACAGCGCAGGCGGTGCATAATGTACGGTTGCATTGATCTTAGCCAACTCAGCTTCTAACATCTCACGCAAATGGGTGTTGGCGCTGACGCCGCCTGCAATAACCAGACGGCTCATATCTGCTTGCTTAAGGGCCTTAACGCATTTTTTCACTAGCGTATCGACCACCGCATGCTGAAAGCTGGCGGCGATATCCGCACGAACTTGTGGATCACTATCAGAGCTATTGCCTGAACCACCAGACAGTGGTGTGTCTTTAATCAGATTATGTACCGCTGTTTTCATACCGCTAAATGAAAAGTCCAAACCTCGATGGAGCATCGGTCTTGGCAGTGCGTACGCGTCAGGGTTACCTGTTTCTGCCAGCTTGGCAATATTAGGGCCACCAGGATAAGGCAAACCGAGCATTTTGGCAGCTTTATCAAAACACTCACCCGCTGCGTCATCGATTGACTCACCCAAGATTTCATACTGCCCCACACCATGAGCAGCAATAAGTAACGTGTGACCACCAGATACCAGTAGTGAGACAAACGGAAAAGCGGGCGGATTGGCACCCATCAGCGGCGCCAGTAAATGCCCTTCCATATGATGAATACCAATCGCGGGAATATCCAAACCATATGCCAAGCTACGCCCAAACAACGCACCCGTCATTAGAGCACCGATCAACCCTGGCCCTTTGGTATAGGCAATCGCATCAATATCGCTTTTGCTCATATTGCACTGCTCAAGCAGCTCGTTGAGCAATGGCACCAGTTTACGAATATGATCGCGACTGGCAAGCTCAGGTACGACGCCGCCATAGAGCGCATGCAGCTCAATTTGCGAGTACAGCACTTGCCCGACCAAGCCCTGATTGTCACTATTGATCTGCTCGCTATCAAAAATCGCTAGCCCCGTCTCATCACAAGAGGTCTCTAAACCCAATACCTTCATACTTTTGCCTTTATGCTTTTATTTTCGGACTACTTTTCGTCGCGTCTTTGTCTTATACCGCTTTGGTTTTATATCACTCTAAAACTGTCAATAGTAAATAAGATAAGTGACACATAGCCAGCCGAACGTCTGAGAGTGATATGAATAAAAATGGGCATAAAAAAACCGCCATTGTCAGTCACAATGACGGTCATTTTAACAAATTTCAATGGCTGATATATGCTATATCTACCGTATCAGCTTACTGACGCGAGCATATAATCAACAGCCGCTTTGACTTGTTCCTCAGTCACACCATCTACCGCTTGAGCCGGCATTTTGTTAAAGCCTTTGACAGAGTGCATATATAGCACCTCTTTATCTTTGGTCAAACGAGCCGTCCAAGCTGCTTTATCGCCATATTTTGGCGCATTGAGTAACCCAGCAGTATGACAAACCTTGCAATTTGATTCGTACAGCGCGCTACCAGCATTTACAGTTAACACTTCTGGCTCAGCAGCAACATCATTTTCTGCCGTTATCGTCTGTTCTGTAGCGTCAATCTTGCTAGTGGTATCAATGACTGGTGCATCGGCTGCCACTGTTGCTTCGGTAGCATCAGATTCTACTGGTGCTGCTGTCGCCGTCTCATTGTCACTACTACAAGCGCTTAATGCCAGTAATACGCTTATACTAATTGCAGACAAGCTCAGCGTATTTATATGCTGCTGTATCTCAATCATGACCTGACCTTTTAATTGGCTTATTCAGCAGGCGTGGCTGCTGCGTCTTCCGTTGCCATATCAGCACTTTCATCAGTGGGTGCCGCTTCGGTATCAGTGCCATCTGTAGTCGTCGCTTCTGCCATATCAGCGTCAGCCATTCCCGCTTCGGCAGTCGCTGTCCCATCAGCGTCTGTCGTGGCTGCATCAGTCGCTGGCATTGGTGCAGTCTCTGGGAACTCCATCTCTTGAGCAGGTGGTCCATTTTTGATCGCAAGCTCAGCAGCTTCATCAACGCGATCGATTGCTAGTACTTCTTCGTGCTCTTCGCCGCCACTACAAGCGCTTACGCCTGCACCTAACGCTAGAATAAACGCCATGCTCAATGCTGTCTTTTTCATGCCAAATCCTCAATAAAATACACATAAAACGGTTTATATGCTGACTATAATATGGAAATTATCATAGCATAAACTCCTACTAAACCGTTATAGACCGTAAGGACTTTTTATTTCTAGAGAGTTCTCATGTATGAGCATAATAAATTAAAGCAGCGGATCTTATAGACTGACTTATATAAAGAACATATATGAAATTATAAATAGCTTATAAGCAATAAATCGTTAAAATCATTGACTTTGTTGGTATTTTTTATTAAAATACTTGCCCTCACACTTATGCGTGAGAATTGTCCTAGTTTGAGCTGATGCCAGTAATCTTGAGATATTACGGCTAAATACTAACACACAGCCAAACTAATGCCCTTATATCTCATCCTAATCGAGGAGTCTTCATGCCTGCAGTTAAGGTTAAAGAAAACGAACCAGTTGATATCGCTATCCGTCGTTTCAAACGTTCTTGTGAAAAAGCTGGTGTATTATCAGACGTACGTAAGCGTGAGTTTTATGAAAAACCAACGCAAGTACGTAAGCGCAAAAAAGCTGCTGCCGTAAAGCGTTATAAGAAAAAGTTACAACGCGAAACTATTCGTACCACTCGTATGTACTAATCAACAATCTGATTAGTTAGTACCAGCGCTACACTAACGCCACTGTTATCCATCGATATCAGTGGCGTTTTTTATGCTACAATTTTTGTTATTACTGCTGACGCCACTTTTTATCAAAGCCCGCTCTCAGCAGGTTTTACCCCAAACCTAATTAAACACTATCTAACAAACAGCAGTTAACAAATTAATAAGGATAATAGCAGTGAGCCAACTTAAACAGACTTTGTCAGACAGCATCAAAACTTCTATGAAAGCGCGTGAGCTTGAGCGCGTCAAAGTACTACGCAACGTACAATCAGTGGTTAAACAGATTGAGATCGATCGTCAGACAGAGCTTGATGATGCACAAGTACTAGAAGTACTCCAAAAGCAGCTAAAACAACGTCAAGAGTCGCTCACTATTTTTACAGAAAATGGCCGCGATGATCTAGCGGCAAAAGAGCAGTTTGAGATTGATCTTATCAATGAGTTTATGCCGCAGCAAATGAGTCATGATGAGATTATGGTATTGGTCAATGCTGAAATCGCTGAGCAAGGTGCCACCTCTATGCGTGATATGGGTAGCGTGATGGGCGTATTAAAGAACAAAACTGCTGGCCGTGCCGATCCTGCCCTAATCTCTAAGATGGTCAAAGAGACGTTACAAGGCTAACGCTTTGTTTGCACTGTGAGCATTGCTAAGTGTGATACGTAACATCATACAAAAATAATCCGACAAAACTGAAACCGCCTAAGGCTCAAAGTCTTTGGCGGTTTTTATTGCTTTGATCTCTGCGTTGATATTGGCCAGTAACGGACGCGCACTATTGGCTTGCGCTGTGGTTTGCAAATTCTCAGTCAACTGCTTGGCTTGCGTCAGTGAGGTGAGCGCACTCTCATAACGTCCATTCCACAACTGATCATAACTGCGATAGCGCAATGCGTTGATTGTCGCGATGTTTGCCAGTGTCGATGACGTTGTGGTTTTAGCAAGCTTTTCATTAGCCAGTTGTAGGCTTTGCCACGCATAACGATCGCTTGGTTGCTGCGTTGTGAGCGGTTTTAGCAATGCCTGTGCTTGTGTCGGCTGATTACTGTTGGTGAGCGCTTCTGCCAAATAAAGACGCAGGTCACGGCGCTCAGGATAGAGCCGCTGCTGACTCTCTAAAACATCTACCGCTTGCTGCCATTTGCCTTGCTCACTGAGTAGCTCACTATGGGCAATCGATAGTAAAGGCTCGAGTTGTTGGCGCTGAAGTACAGGGAGCTTATCTATCTCAGCCAACACCCTATTAGCCTCTTGAAAGCGCTGCTGCTCGCCATACCATCTCATCAATGCCAGCTTGGCACCTAGACTGTTTTTAGCAGCGGTTGTGAGCGTCACTTCAGAGGCATGTTTGCCGGTACTTTGTACACGCCAATAGAGCAGATCAAACAATGCCTGATGGCGCTGCTGCTGACTCAGTGACAACGTAGGATACTGCCCAGCACGGCTCTGCGACTCACTTAAGCGTTCACCACTGAGCGGATGCGAGCGCACAAAGCTTGGCAAGAACTGACTTTCAACCTGATTGAGCTGGCTTTGCTGATTCATCGTGGCAAAAAACCGCGGCATCGCTCGAGGGTCATAGCCCGCTTGGGTCATAATTTGCATCCCTACTCGATCGGCCTCGCGCTCGTTGTTTCGACTAAACGCCATACTGCTATTCATAGATACCGTCTGGCTACCCGCCATGACAGCCGCAGCGGCATCGCCATCGACGGCTGATGCAGCGATCGCAGCCAACATACCCCCTATTTGCATCAGCAACGCTTTTTTGCGCTCGTCTGCGCCGTGCTCATAGTGACGTTGACTGATGTGCGCCACTTCATGGGCTATGACACTTGCCAGCTCATCCATACTATTAGCAGCCAATATCGTCCCTGTGTTGATACCTATGACCCCACCAGGTGCCGCAAAAGCATTGATACTAGGGTTATCAAGAATTACCAAACCAAGCGGTGCTTGCTGACGTGCTTGGGCGTTCAGTCGCCACGTCATGTCTTTTACCGTTTCTTGTACCCATGGATCGTGCTCCATTTTGACACGGCCATTAATATTCTGTAGCGACCATTCACCAAGCATTTTGTTTTGATACTGCTCAGAAAAGCTTAGTCCCTGCCCGCGCAAATTGGGTAGTTCTAATGCTCGTGAGTCTATTGTTTGCCCCGCATACTCTCCAAATGACAGCATTTGGGTGTCATTACTATGAGCACCTGTCGACGTCGCTAGTAAAGCCACTGACAGGCTCAATCTCATGACGTGTCTGGTAGTCAACTTGGTCTTTGAGCGTTTATATTTTTTGTCGAGTCGCGACGATTTGCTGTTCATGTGGTGCAAGCGTATATCCTATCGTATTTTTTGTGGCGTCTTTTCGACTATACGAGCTTGTTCCTATCAGGTCAATTCTACTATTCAGTTGACTACCAATAACTTAGCTACCCGTCACTATTGTGCAACATGATTGTGTGATTCTAGAGAACCGAATGTGACGTTGACTATATTCAAATACAACTATACACCAGCGATTTGGTATAATGTGTTGTGACAGTAAGCTCGCATTCATAACTAATATGCTCAAAATAGTCACTTTTGAGAGCGCACTGTCAGCTCATCTGTTAATGAAAAAATACTGTTATTCACAAGGTTTGTTCTATGTCTGCTAATAGCCAATCACTCATCACGCAAGAATCATACGCTATTTGCTTATCAACGGACTTGTCCGATGCTGTACAACAAGAAGTGACTCGTCTATTAGATTTATTGCCAGCCAGTCATAGTATCGTAGATCATTCTAAAAGCGATGTGGATAGTACGCTACCTTTGTTAGATATCAGAGGTTTTGTCGATGGTCGCGGTCTTGCATGCCCGATGCCTTTATTGAAAACTAAAGTCGCCCTACGCAACGTGGCGATCGGTGAGTCATTATATATCGTCGCAACGGATCCCAACTCACAAGCCGACATCACAGCATTTTGCCGACAAAGCCAGCAAGTACAATCATCTGATGGCTTGAAACTGATGGTCAATGACGTTACGGATTTGACAGGTGATAGCACATCATTACAGCGTTTCGCTACAATATATCACTTCATCATTACCAAAACTGATAGCAACTAAACGCTGCTGTCCTTTACAATTACAACTATAGAGATTTTTATCTGACTGTTTGCTTAACTATTTAACCAAGGTCAAGAATATGGCTACTACTACTTCTGATGCTGCAAATGCGAATAAAAAAGACGGCTCAGCTCCTATAAAAAACGATGCGCGCGATGCTGCACTAAAAGCAGCTGCACAGCGTCCTCCTTATGATGCAAGTACGTTAGGTGATATGAATACACGTGATTTGGTGCCTGCGATGCCAACTCACTTGTCAGCGCCAGGTGTGAATTTGGGTGCTTATATCAATACTGTGCATCAAATTCCTATCTTGACCCCTGTCCAAGAACAAGAACTCGCCCATCGCTACTATGATGAAGGTGATGTCGAGGCAGCGCGTCTACTGGTGATGTCGCATCTACGTTTTGTGATTCATATTGCGCGCAGCTATTCAGGTTATGGCTTACCACAAGCTGATTTAATCCAAGAAGGTAACTTGGGCTTGATGAAAGCGGTCAAACGTTTTGATCCCAACAAAGGCGTACGTCTGGTTTCTTTTGCAGTACATTGGATCAAAGCTGAGATTCATGAATTTGTGATCCGTAACTGGCGTATTGTAAAAGTCGCGACGACCAAAGCCCATCGTAAGTTATTTTTTAATTTACGTAGCCTAAAAAAGACCAACAACCAGCTGACACTAGAAGAAGCAGACGCAATCGCTAATGACTTAAATGTCACACGTAAGCAAGTGCTAGAGATGGAGTCACGTCTTACCTCTTATGACGCCTCATTTGAAGCGCAGTCAAGTGACGATGATGATGGTCGCTATGCACCGCAGCTGTTTTTGGAAGATGGTATCGATCCTGCCGAACAGTTAGAAGAAGAAGACTGGGAAGAAAACAACTCGTCAGCGCTAATCGCTGCTATGGGTACATTGGATGACCGTTCACGTGATATCGTTGAGCAGCGCTGGCTCTCTGAGCAAAAATCCACGCTCCACGAGCTGGCGGCGGTCTACTCTATCTCAGCCGAGCGTGTGCGTCAGATTGAAAAGAATGCGATGGACAAAATCCGCGATGCCATGACTATCGATAGTGTTATCTTACCAGATGATATTCAATAGTCTTATGATCATAAGAGTTGTGTCATGTTGAATTGGATTGGTATTGCAGCGATCAATATGGCCGTTGCTGTTGCTTTGGGTGCGTTCGGTGCTCATGGCTTAAAAGACATAGCCAGCCCGCAACAGCTTGAATGGTGGCATACGGCTACGCTATATTTGTTTGTACATGCGCTTGGACTACTGTTTGTTGGCCTGCTGATACGCTTGAGGTATATCACTCAGGCAACGGCTTGGTTACTACAGGGTGGTGTTATCATCTTTGCTGGTAGCCTATATGCTATGACCCTTGGTGCGCCACTTTGGTTTGGCGCGATCACGCCTATTGGCGGAATACTTATGATAGCTGGCTGGTTATGGCTTGCAGTCTCTGCGTTTCGATCAAATGATGTGGCGCGCTAATCTACGGTTCGTCTTCAGTTCGTCGTCTATACAATAGATTTTGCCGATACTATGAGCAACTATCCAGACAGTCGCTCATCAATCGCAGAGACAGAACGATACAAAAGGAATCTTAAATTATTATGGAGCATTTAATATGAGCACCATTACTGTTAATGGTAGAAGTCTACAAACCACTCATCAGACTGTACAACTGGTCGTCAATGAACTTGGGCTTAGTCAAGGGCGTTACGCCGTCGAAGTTGATGGCGATTTGATACCAAAAAGCGAGCTTGCCCAACTACACATCGTAGAAGGAATGAATATCGAAGTAGTGCAAGCTGTTGGCGGTGGTTAGAAAGTTTTTGTACTATGGTTTACTGTCATCCTTCGACAACTCTAAAACCTTAACACCAGTACTAAAAAAGACCCCAACGTATCAAACGTTTGAGGTCTTTTTTCTTTGTAAAATCATTGGTTGTTGATTTTTCATTAAGTTGCTATTTAACTGGCTCGCTACTTAATGGAGCAGCTGTTTATCGTACTTCTTATTTTATTTTCCTAATTTATTATATTTTAGTCTTACGAAACTGTAGTAGGACTATTCGCTACTCAACTAACCCTACTTATTAGTAGACTAGGCAGCTGGTACTGCTTCAACAGGACTGATGTCTTGATAACGTCCATCTCGTCCGGCACCCTGAGTCTTTTTGCGCTCTTGACGGGTTTTATACTTGCGTACTTGTCTATCAAGTTTGTCTGCCATCTCGTTAATGGCTTTATACATATCATCTTCTAATGCTTGGACGAACATTTCTTGACCTGAGACGCGCATAATTGCTTCAGCTTTATGGCTCTTTTTACCACCATCACTTGCGCCGCTATTGTCTAGCGATAATATCACTTTAATACTCTGTATCTGATCAAAGTGTCGCTCTACTTTTTCAAGCTTTTCGCGAACTGCTGTGTCCATAGCTTCGGTAACACTGATATGGTGACCACTGATAGAAACATTCATATTATTGTCCTTTTAGTTGTAACTTACATTCAACAGATGAGGTCGCATTCCTGCTTTTTTCACCTTGCCTTACCAATTACTATACTAGTGTCTCTAGTAAAATATCGACGTATCCTTTTATCGTCTCCTTTATTAGTTATAAATAAATACTATGCTTCGACACTTAGATTTCGTTGTTGGTATGACTCTAATTTGTCATGAAAATCGGATAGTAGCAAGACATTAAATTGTAATTAAATGTAACAATACCTGTTGTTTCTATCATGTTTCTATATAATCAAAAAATTTTATTTTTAAACTATAGTCAATCAAATAATCTAACGCTACTATTAAAGGTTGCGTACCACTTATCTCGTCTTCTACTGTCCTAAAACTTTATATTCAAATAAGAGCTAAATTCATGATGATAATGACGTCTATCCGACCTGCTCTCATTTTTACTGCTCTAATAATCTCGTTCACCATGACTGGCTGCAGTGATAACCAATCGTCTACTAGTGATGAGAAACCTGCTATGAAAGAAATCGATCAAGTAAATGAAAAACTCAATATTGCTTGGTCTGAAATGGTAAGCGAAAATCAAAATAGAATGGCGTTAGTCCCTGAGTTACTAGCTGTTGTCAAAAAGCCTTATGATGAGGAGCAAAGCGCATTTAAACAACTACAAGAGGCACGAGCAGAAGTAGGTAAATTGCAATTGAGTGTAGAGACATTTAATGACACTCAAGAATTGGTAAAATATCAACAGGCACAAACCAACCTGAGTAGTTCGTTAGCAACTGTTATAGAAATCTCAAATCGATATCCTGCTCTTAGTTCTGATGCTGTGTTTCAAGATTTGTTGGCAACTATAGACGCTCAAGAACAGAAGATAACCTTAGCGCGTACACTCTACGAACAACGAAAAGTCGAATATAGGTCTTTATTTGTACATTATCAACGCTTACAAGATGTAGCAGGTAATATTCCCAAAATCATACGGAACCATACTCATAATGATGAGTCGACCTTCACTCAAGTCACCGCTAAAAAATCAGCTTTAGATCGCTTCGATATTAACTTAGAACCACCTACAAGCTTGGAAAAAGCAGCACCTTATCTAAACGCTCAAACAGAGATGGGTATTGCTTTGTCTAGACTGATGGAGCTCTCACAGCATTACACCGAACTACAAGCCAATGCAGAGTTTGTGAGGCTACAATCAACATTGGAAGAAATCGATGATCGAATGATAGCGGCACGCAATATTTACGAGGAAGAAGCCAAAAAGCTATAGGACTTGATGACTGGGCTAGCTTGTAAGACTCAGAAAACCAAACAGGCTTAACTGAGTCTTTCGGGATTTTTTTAATATTTTTGCTTACGCTGAGTAGACGAACCTATATTCATCGCCTCGCGATATTTGGCGACGGTTCTTCTGGCAATATCAATACCGTCGGCTAGCAGCTCATCTTTGAGTCGACTGTCTGATAGTGGTTTTTTGGGGTCCTCGTTGGCAATAAGTTTTTTGATCATAGCACTGATAGCCGTTGATGAAATGTCTCCATCGGTACTACTCACATGTGATGAAAAGAAATGCTTTAACGAAAACAGCCCTTGCGGTGTCAAGATGGTCTTGCTTGTTGTGAGGCGTGAAACGGTGGACTCATGTAGGTCCACCTCTTCTGCAATAACCTTTAAGATAAGAGGCTGCATAGCAGTTGCACCGTGCTGCAAGAACTCTTGTTGATAGCGAACGATGCTGGTCGCTACTTTTAGCAGGTTTTGGTTACGCTCCTCGATACTGCGTATAAATAATCGCGCATCGGTCAGGTTTTCACGTAGATATTGATTATCAGGACTGTCATCACCGCGTTTGACTAGATTGGCGTACTCTTGATTGACTCGTAGCTTGGGTAGTGTGTCAGGATTTAGGCGTACGTGCCAGCCATCTTCTAGCGCTTCAGAGTTGGTAGTCGCTTTACGGCTTCTTATGGGGGTGACCAGCACATCTGGAATGTCATAACTATCAGACTGCTGGGTATAGTCCGGCTGACTAATCTGAAACAGTAATCCTGGTGAAGGGTTTAAAGTACGTAGCAAAGTTATGGCAGGTGTGATTTTTTCAGGTGCAAGTCCTGTCAGTTCAGTAAGTGCTTTGATATTATTACTCACCAAGTGCTCGCCTGCGGTGAGTAGTGCTTTTGCTTCTGTAAGATGTTCGGTGTTCGCATCTAGCTTGGACAGCTGAATAGCTAAGCATTCACTTAAGTGACGCGCCCCAACGCCAATGGGATCACAAGACTGGATAATATGTAATACCGCCATGACTTCATCGTGCTCGACCCGTTCATCCCACTGATAGAAGTTTGCCATGGTATCGAAGCTTTGTAATAACTCATCGACATCTATCCGAATAAACCCCATGTCATCCATAGAATCCATCAGATACTCTGCAATCAGCGTATCCACTTCTGATAAGCGCTTAAAGTTAAGCTGCCAGCGTACGTGATCTTGAATAGTAGAGGAGGTACCGCCTTGATAGCTGTCAAAGTCTTCATCGCTTCTACTACTGCCTGAGCCTGTTTGGGCAGAGGCATAGTTATCTCTATCAAAGCTGCTGTCGCTATCCATCGCACCATCATCGATACTCGGTTGCTGTAACTTGTCTAAGCTATCAGTGGCATCGTCACTGTTATACTCTGTATTGCTCTCAGACCCTGTCTTTGATGAGTCACTACCTTGATTCCAACTATCGAGTGTTAGGGGCTCGCTTAACTCATCTACCCTATCGTCGTGGCTATTTTCGTACTCTTCGTCATCTTCAATACGTTCAAGCAGCGGATTACTATCCAGCTTGGCCTGAACCTCTTGTGCGAGTTCAAGACTAGAGAGCTGCAACAGTTTGATAGCCTGCTGCATTTGCGGCGTTAGTTTTTGTGAGTTACTCAGCGTGGTCGCCAATCCGAACGACATACTCATGGGCGGCTTATTAAACTCCAGTCTTGGTGATTTTATATTTATTGTGCCAATCGAGGCTGTGTCATAACCTTATTAGGACATGACGATAGCATTTTTTGCCACAATTTTGCTATGATAATTTATATTCTACTCAGATACGTCTGAAATATTTTTTATATAAACTTATCATTTTGGCATCAATAACCAATCAATAATTATGAATGGTCTGTTCAGCAACCTTCAAAATTTATAATAAATAAAAGGCAATGAGCGACCATTAAAACTCAGCAGTTACGGAGAACACCGTTATGAATGACATAATAGACAACACTCAATTTAGCATAGCTGCTATCCAAATGAACAGTCAGCAAAATATCGAGAGCAATTTAGCAGCTATCCAATCTGCCATCATTGACGCCAAATCCCAAGGCGCTGAGCTCGTTGTTATACCTGAGAACTGCTGTAGTATGGGGCAGCAATTTGCTACTGCAGAACGTTTTGACGCGCTTTCAGCGACGATGGCTGATTATGCTCGCACTCATGGTATTTACCTACTTGCAGGCTCATTGCCTTGTCCTTATCGTCCCGATGGTGCTGTAGTCCCTGACGGTAGACTGCGTCAAGTCAGTCAGTTGTTTGCACCAGATGGTACGCGGGTGGCACGCTACGACAAAATCCATCTATTTACTGCAACTGTCGCTGATAAGCAAGGCAGCTACAATGAAGCAGCAACGTTTGAGCCAGGTACTCAGACGATAGTCGCTCCTTTGGAGTCAGGCAGTTCTGTCTATCAGCTGGGCATGATGGTGTGCTTTGATTTGCGCTTTCCTGCATTGGCGCAACGCTTGCGCCAAGCAGGTGCCGACATACTGAGTGCCCCGTCTGCCTTTACTTATTTGACTGGGCAAGCGCATTGGTCGCTGCTGTTACAGGCACGTGCTCTAGACAGCCAATGTATGGTGATCGGCGCCGCACAAGGTGGTGACCATAGGTACAAAGATGGTAATACTCGCCAGACATGGGGACATACCGCCATTACTGCGTTTGATGGAAGTGTCATCACGAGCCATGACAGTAGTGAGCTGACTTCCTCTACCGCATCTGAAACAAATAAAGGCTATGCTGTCGTCATGGCCTCGCTCGACAAGCAAGCTCAAATACAAGGGCGACAAAAGCTACCAATCTTTGATTGTCATCGTTTAGCATAAACAAAACTGCTATATCGCTAGGTTTGCTATTGGATAGTGGATAGGACTGCTATTAGGTAGGATTGCTCTCATTCTGAGCATGGGTTGCGCGCGGGTGGGCACGGTCATAGACTTGGGTTAGCTTGGCAAAATCAACATGAGTATAGATCTGAGTGGTACTAATATCACTGTGTCCTAGCATCTCCTGCACGGCGCGCAAGTCGCCACTGCCTGACAGCATGTGTGAAGCAAAACAATGACGTAATAGATGCGGATACATGTTTTGGGCGATGCCTGCACGTGTCGCCGCAACTTTTAAGCGCTGTTGTACAGCACGTGTGGATAGCCGAGTACCGAGCTTTTCGCTGATAAACAAAGCATTATCCATTTGCTCGACCCATAGATTGCGATGTGGTAGATAGCGTCCAATCGCTTCTGCTGCTTTTGCACCCAGTGGCACTAGACGTGTCTTATTACCTTTACCCGTGACACGAACGCGCAAATCAGACAAGTCAACATCCGCAATATCCAGTGCAACCAACTCGCCGACACGTAGACCACTACTATAGAGCAATTCAAACATCGCTTTATCTCGTAGCCATAAGCGCGCCTGCTCTGGTATATCGGGAACTTCTTGATCAAGCAGCTGGGTTAATAAATCAACATCAGCAATAGACGGTAGTGGTCTAGGGCTACGTTTAAGCTGATAGCCGGTGGCTGGATTGATACGTGCTAAGCCCTCTTCTATCAACCAACCATAAAAATGCCGAATCGCTGACAGCTCTTGTTGCACGCTAGCAAGCGCAAGTTTGTCTTCATCGAGGCGCTGACTGATATGCTGAGCCAATTGGCGCTTATCACAGCGTGTCCATGTCAAACGCTTGCCACGTAAGAACAGTGCCAACTGGTTTAAGCCTGCAAAATAAGCCGTGAGCGTATGCGGTGAGTGATTACGTATAGATAGGGTGTTGAGCCAGCGGTGCACAGGGGCTAGAAGCTCTCGTAATATCGCATCTGACTCTATACTGGCCGCCAGCTCATCTGACAGCCAAGGCATAGAAGGCATAGAAGGCATAGAAGGCGTAGAAGGAATAGCCTGCATCGCTTGACTGACTTTATTGGACATAACCATATCAAAAGTACCTGTGCCGTTTATATCATTTGCCTGACATTTATATCATTTTCCTGATAATAGGCAGCAATCTTTAGACGTTATCAGCCTTCAGAGTTTGGCTTGATACCTGCTTGCGCCATTAACCCATCTGGACTAAATACCCCTTCATAAACAAAAGCAGTCGGACCCGTCATCATGACTGAGTAGCCGGGCTGCCATTTGATAATCATGCTGCCACCATAGAGCTGTGCACGGACTTCTTCACCTTCATCGAGCCAGCCTTCGCGTATACCAACCGCTACTGCTGCACAGGCACCAGTACCGCAAGCCTGTGTCTCACCCACGCCGCGCTCATATACACGCAGACGAATATGACGCTGATTCATCACCTGCATAAAGCCTACATTGACGCGGTCTGGGAAAGCGGGATGAGATTCGATGGCCTTACCTAACGTTTCAACTTCAGCATCGAGTACGTCATCAACCTTGATGACGGCATGAGGGTTACCCATATTGGCAACGTATAGCTGCACAGGCGTACCATTTACATCAAGGTGATAGGTGTTTTGAATTTTGGTCGTGGCTCTCGGACTAAAAGGAATCTCATTTGGTTCAAACCGAGGTTTACCCATGTCTACCTCTACCCAGCCAAACCGATCCGTGGTCAAAGAGATAATACCACTGGCAGTCTCCACACGTAGACGCTGCTTAAAAGATAGCTTACGGGCCTGCACAAAACGGGCAAAACAGCGCGCGCCATTGCCGCATTGCTCAACCTCGGTGCCATCAGTATTAAAAATACGGTAGCTAAAATCAACATCAGGGCGCATCGGTGGCTCGACCACCAGCAATTGATCGAAACCAATACCCAAATGGCGATCTCCCAATAACGCTACCAAATCCTTAGTCAACTCCAGACGCTGGGTCACCAAATCGATAACCATGAAATCATTGCCCAGCCCATGCATTTTAGTAAACTCTATTAGCATATCCTTGATGTCCTATCCTATTTTTATGTATGGCTTATATTAGCACGCTGCCAGATACAATCATAATTATCACCGCGCTCAAATACTAACTTATCGTTATGACTAAAAATTGTTTTGGTTACTTAGGGTTTGCCATAAAAAACCCACCATTATCATCATGGTGGGTTTTTTTTATTACTCAAAAACAGTTTAAGTTTTACAGTTTCAGTTTTGCGGTTTTATTTATCCTGCCATAACATTTCATCAGCATATAACGCTTCGACCGTTTCGCGCTTACGGATCAGTTGATGGCTATCACCTGACACCATGACTTCGCTAGCACGCGGACGCGAATTATAATTGCTGCTCATTGTAAAGCCATAGGCACCCGCACCTGTTACGGCCAAGACATCATTGGTGCTTAGTGACAACAAACGGTCTTTTGCCAAGAAATCACCTGTCTCACAAATCGCCCCAACGATATCCCACGGCTGCGTACCTTCCGTATCGATACCGTTGCTTGGGAGTGTGCTTGGGATCACGGCCATCTCAGCTTGATATAAAGCAGGACGAATCAAATCATTCATCGCAGCATCAACGATCGCAAAGTTCTTGTGCTCCGTTGGCTTAAGTACATCAACTTGCGTCAATAGCACGCCAGCATTGGCCACAATACTACGACCCGGCTCAAAGAATACAGTCAATCCAAGCTCGCTAAGTTTCGGCAATAAGGCCTCGGCGAATTCATCGATAGATACAGGCGTCTCATCAATATAACGCACGCCCAGACCGCCGCCTAGATCAATATGACGTAGCGCAATACCACTATCGCGCAAGCTATGTATCAGCTCAATGACTTTGTCTAATGCCGCGACAAACGGCTCCACTTCTGTCAGCTGTGAGCCAATATGGCAGTCGATACCAACGATATCGATATGCGATAGATTTGCCGCTTGCTGATAAACGGCTAGTGCATCTTCATGAGTGATGCCGAACTTATTGTCTTTGAGGCCGGTTGAGATATAGGGGTGTGTTTTGGCATCGACATTTGGGTTGACGCGTAATGAGATTGGCGCCTGTTTATCAAGTGACTGTGCGACCTCATTGATTAGGGTCAATTCACTGATAGACTCGACGTTAAAGCAGCCAATACCTTGGGTCAGTGCGTACTCAATATCGCTATACGTTTTGCCAACACCCGAAAACACAACACGTGACGCGGCGCCACCTGCTGCCAGTACACGCATCAGCTCGCCACGAGAGACGATATCAAACCCAGCACCTGCCTGTGCCAACACACCAAGTACAGCAAGGTTAGAGTTTGCTTTTACGGCGTAGCATACCTGATGATCAAGACTGGCAAAACTGGCAGTATACGCCTGATAGACGTCGAGTATCGCTTGCTTTGAGTAGACATAGCATGGCGTACCATATTGTTTTGCTAGCTTATCGATACTGACCTGCTCCATATATAGCGCATCGTCGCGATAGCTCAGTGCAGGCAAATGGGCACTCAAGGCTTTAGGGTCGATATACAACCCCTGCTCAGTTTGGATAGTGACCGATTCGCCAGTTGCAGAGTCGGTCAAGTCAGCAGGTAGTTCAGAATGACTCATATAAACATCTCTAATATAATCAGGGTAACAGGGGTAACATAAATTTTGGGTAGCGAGCACGACCTAATGATTAGGTATCAGCAGTCGTTAAGCTTTGATAGCCAGACGCTAATAGTCATTAGGATCCGTACTTGGTTCAGGTAGTAATTGCTGCTCATCTAGATAGTCGTTTTTTTGATAGGTATCGTCATCGATGCCCGCAAAGGCGGCATCTTGTGGATTACTTGTACTATTGAGTACCGACGAGCTGCCTTCGACTGTTTGGCTGCTAGACTCTGCCAAATACAAGTCGCCTTTTTGTCCGCAGCCTGATACACCTACCATGACGGCGCTGCCGATAATGAGAGTAGCAATGGCGCGGCGACTGGTAAGCAGAGATGAGGTGTGCTCAGTGTTTGATGGGCGAGATGTAATAGACATAAAGCGTATAACCTATGAGCGTGCAGTGGTGTAAGTGCGATAAAAAATCATAATGGACAGACAGTCAAATAGGTAGCTAAAAAACTGCCAATGCGATCATTTCAATCATAGCATTATTACACAAAGCTGTACGTATACCGAACATGAATGGCTAATAAATTTGCTGCGTATTGAGCGTTACTTTGAAACTATTGTCAGACATTGCTGACGATATTGATTGGTAATGGCACGCAAAAACATGCTTTATCGCAATTTAGACACTGCTTCTGACAACATTTGATACTTCCTTATTGTTTCTGCTGCCAGCAATACTGTCCTAAAACAATTGGGTACTCATGGCTATCGCAATTAAGTACGACTCATAAATATAGTTGTGTCAACGATATGATAGCCTACTATCCAGCACTCTTAAGCCACACCATCATCGAGGTATAGGTACAAAAATATGTTACATTGTAGCGCGACCTTGGCACTATGATGAGTGGCTATGATGATTTACCGCCTAAGACTGTTTTATAAAAAATAGAATCATTGGTCTAAACTAATATAAGTATCATGCAAATCGGTAGCATGTTTGTTTAATGTATTCATTATAAAAACGATACGATATCGACCTGACTATTTAGTAATATTAATGCTGTATTGCCATAAGCGTCTATTTATATCGCGTTGTATTACGCTTGCGATATGATGACGCGCCACCTAATAAACACCAACCTGAGGATAGAGCATGAGCGATAACCTAACCACCACTTTTGATGACAAGAACACTGAAACATCAACCCTGACGAGCCCCACACTGGTTTTGAACTGCGGCTCGTCTTCCATCAAATACGCGTTGATTAGTGATGACAACTCTACTCGTATCACAGGTCTGGCCGAAAACTTAGGGCTTGATACTGCTCGCATCAAACACACTACCCTAGATGGTGACAAGCTCGAGATATCTATTCCTGGTGGTCGACACAAACTGGCACTACAAAAAATCCTTGAGCTACTAGAGCAATATCATTTTATCGCTGTCGGTCACCGCGTGGTACATGGCGGGCGAGAGTACTCAGAAGCGGTACGCGTTGACACTCATGCATTAGAAGAAGTTAAGCGACTTAAAGCGTTGGCACCCCTACACAACCCTGCCAATGCCCTGGGAATTGAAGCAGTTCAAGCTATCTATCCTGATATTCCGCAAGTGGTCGTATTCGATACCGCCTTTCATCAGACCATGCCGCCAGTCGCGTTTCGCTATGCATTACCAAAGTATCTATACGAAGAGCACAAAATTCGTCGCTATGGCTTCCATGGGACGTCGCACGCTTACGTATCAGAACGCACCAGCCAAATTACTGAGTCTACAGGGCCACATGGCTGGCTAACGGCGCACTTAGGCAATGGGTGTTCCGCTGCTGCTGTATACGACGGCAAGAGCCTCGATACCAGCATGGGGCTGACACCGCTTGAGGGGCTCATGATGGGTACTCGTAGCGGCGACGTCGACCCAAGCTTGCACATGCATCTAAAGCGCCAGCTGGGTATGAGCCTAGAAGAAACAGATAAAATGTTGAACAGTGACAGTGGTCTCCTCGGTATCTCAGGTCTGTCCAATGATTTGCGTACTATCGAACAAGCAGCTAGTGAAGGTCATGAAGACGCACAGCTTGCTATCGAGATGTTCTGTTACCGCGCGGGTAAATACCTCGCCAGTCTCAGCTGTGCGCTACCTGAATTTACCGGTATTGTCTTTACTGGTGGTATCGGTGAAAACTCAGACATTACACGTACCAAAATCTTGGCAGTGATGCGTCATTTCGGTATAAAAATAGATGCTGATAAAAACGCAAACTTGATACGCGGTAAAGAAGGCAGTTTTCATGCCGAAGATAGTAGCGTCGAGCTATGGGTTGTACCAACCGATGAAGAGTACCGTATCGCTCAAGAGACCCGTCAAGCACTAAATCTTGGCTAGATTGGGCAATACTGAGCAGCATTGAGCAATGATTACTTGGCATTCATTATAAAAATATAAAATAAACCATAGGATTTATTATGCAAACTATTTTACTTGTTCCCATTAGCCGCGGTATTGGCGTGACATCAGCCGCTCTTGGTTTGATTCGTGCTTTCGATTATAACGGCATCAAGGCCGGCTTTATGAAGCCATTCTTGCAAGATGACACGCTTGATAAGCAACATAGTCTAGACAGCTCAAACGCTCTAACCATGCATGCGTTTGGTCTAAAACCGCCCAAATCGATCAGCCGTCAGCACGTTGAGCGTATGCTAGGTGATGACAATTTAGATGACTTGATGGAAGAGGTAATCGCCAATTACCACACCATGGATAGTGGGCATGATGTTGTCATTTGCGAAGGACTTGTGCCTACTACTGAGACGTCTTATGCCTCTCAAATCAACCGTGCGCTTGCTCATGCTTTAGATGCCAAAATCATCTTTGTTGGTACAGCAGATATCAGTAAACCTGCTTATCTAGCGGACAAACTCGACGTCCATGCCCGTGAGTTCGGCGGTGTCATCGATACCCGTACGCTGGGTGTGATATTGATGCGCGTACAAGACGTGCCCAATACTTTTGATAACCAACCCGTTGCCCCTGGTGAAGCAGTTGTTAGTTTAGACCCAACCTTTTTGCAAGAAGTGCAGCGCTTGTCGCCATCGTTCAATACCGAAGCGTTCCGTCTTATCGGTGTGGTGCCGTTTAGCGATTCACTGTCAGTACCGCGTACGTGGGATATCGCGACAGAGCTTGATGCTACATGGCTGAATGTCGGTGAAGCAAAGACTCGTCGTATCAATCGTATTAGCTTGACCGCGCGCTCAGTGGCCCGAGTCAATGAAGTCTTTAAACGTGGCACATTAATGGTCGTCCCTGGTGACCGTGATGACTTATTATTGGCGGCGGGCTTGGCTTGTATCAATGGGATTCCACTTGCAGGACTGGTGCTGACTGGTGGTATCACGCCAGGCAAAACCGTGGCTGAGCTATGGCAGTCAGCGCTCAAAACAGGTATCCCTGTTATGAGTGTCGAGACCGACAGTTATGAAACGGTACAGAGCCTGATGCATATGAGCTCTGAGATTCCAAGCGATGATACCGAGCGTGCAGAAGAAGTGGCTCGTTACGTGGCGGCGCACTTAGATCTGAGCTGGATCAAAGAATACTTCAGCCGTAATCACGAACCACGCCTCTCGCCATCAGCGTTCCGTCATCAGCTGGTCAAAAAATCACAACAGGCCAAAAAACGCATCGTACTGCCCGAAGGGTCTGAGCCACGTACCGTTGAGGCGGCCTGTATCTGCCAAAGCCGCGGTATCGCCAACTGCGTCCTACTTGCCAAGCGTAGCGATGTCGAACAAGTCGCTAAAAACCGTGATTTGACGTTGCCAGAAGGGCTAGAAATCATCGATCCTGATAGTGTCGATATGAGCAAATACATCAGCGCAGTAGTAGAACGCCGCAAAGGCAAAACCAATGAAGATGTCGCTGCTGAATATCTAAAAGACACAGTATATCTTGGTACCATGATGCTGCAACTGGATGAAGTTGATGGTTTGGTTTCAGGTGCTATTCATACCACAGCCAACACGGTACGCCCAGCGTTTCAGTTGATCAAGACCGCACCGCAATACTCTTTAGTATCGTCTGTGTTCTTTATGCTGTTGCCTGAGCAAGTGGTGGTCTATGGTGACTGTGCCATTAACCCTGACCCCAACGCCGAAGAGCTGGCAGAGATTGCTATCCAATCAGCACAGTCAGCTGCTGCATTTGGTATCGATCCAAAAGTGGCAATGATCAGTTACTCTACTGGCTCATCAGGCGCTGGCGCGGATGTCGAAAAAGTCGCCCGTGCCACTCAAATCGTTCGTGAGCGCGCACCAGACCTAAAAGTCGATGGTCCACTACAGTATGATGCCGCCTCGGTCATGAGTGTGGGTAAACAAAAAGCACCTGACTCGCCTGTCGCTGGTCAAGCCAATGTCTTTATCTTCCCTGATCTCAATACGGGTAACACCACCTACAAGGCCGTACAGCGCAGTGCCAATGTCGTCAGTGTCGGTCCTATGCTCCAAGGGCTCAATAAACCGGTAAATGACTTGTCTCGCGGTGCGCTCGTTGATGATATCGTCTATACCATTGCACTGACGGCGATCCAAGCACATAGCGACTTGATTTAATTGCTATAGGTCTTGCTAGTTATCCTCTTATATAATGCCGACTATCGCCATGATAGTCGGTTCTTATTGATGATGCGGTGATATGCAGTTGCTATGCGGACAGGCAGTGGTGACAGATGCTCATCTGCCCTCTACAATGGTTCTATCACTTACTCACGACTGCCATACTCTGATAGCTCATGTACTATCACCACAACAAGCGCCTGCCCCTTTATAACTATGCCTAATACCACAAGCGACCAGCAAAGCACACTCACCTCACCCCTACCTGCTATCCGCGCGTATCTTGGTGGCTCATTTGATCCGGTACATAATGGACATCTACAAGTGGCTATGTCTGTCTATCAGCATCTACTACCCATCGCTATACAACAACAGCGCGCCTTGCACGTCTACCTACTACCCAATGCACGCTCACCATTTAAAGCGCAGAGCACAGACCCTAATCACCGCTTAGCCATGCTAAGACTCGCAACGCAAAACACACCGATACAGATCAGTGAGCTGGAGCTATGGCAAACGCCACCTGTCTATACGATTGATAGTGTGCGCGCATTCAGACAGCAATATCCTCATGACAGCTTGATATTTATTATGGGTATGGATAGCGCGCATAGCTTGGACAAATGGAAAGATGGATTACGACTCACTGACTATGTCAATCTATGGGTGTTCAATCGTGCAAGCCACGATAGTAACAATGATGGTATTTCTGACAGTGTATCGCCACTTGCAGATACAGCGACTGCTCAAGATATCTCTACTCTCAAGTCGCAACTGCCAGTGTCATTGCAGCCCCGTATCACAGACTCACCTATGACACTATTAACCTCAAGTTCCAAATGCTTGAAAGACAGCACTCATTTAAATAGCTCTGACTTGAAAAACGCCAATCAAGGACGCATTTATATAGATACGCGGCCCATCACTGCCGTATCCAGCACCCAAATACGTGAACAGCTACAAGAGCTGGCACAAAAAATAAATAAAATACCCGCCGCTGATAGGCAAATCGCATCTATAGCATCAATAAATGCTATCATTAGCAATACTGAATTCAATCCATTAGCTAAATGGCTAAATCCTGCTGTTTATCACTATATTATCGCCCATCAGCTATATTCTGCTGCTCAATTCCGTTAAAATCGCCTTATCTATGTCATTTTTCCTATCCTGTTTTTATGCATGACTGACAATATGTGATCAGTCGGATAAGACAAATTGACGTTTTACCCCTTTATTTTTAATATTTACGATTCAAGAGATTAAAGTTTATGACCAAAACCATGACTGAAGAACGCCTAAAAGAATGTTTGACCATAGTACAAAGCGCTCTAGATGATATGAAAGCAAAGAACATTACTGTAATGAATGTAGAAGACTTGACCGACGTCACCGAACGCATCGTCATCGCTGATGGTACCTCAAAACGTCATGTCCGTGCGATGGCGGATAGCGTTGGTGCTGAAGCCAAGCAATCAGGCTTTATGCCGCTGGGTCGTGAAGGCGGTATCGACTCTGACTGGACACTGATCGATTTGGGCGCAGTTGTCGTTCATATCATGACCCCGCAAGCGCGTGAGTTCTATGACTTAGAAGGTCTATGGTCATCACCTGACCAGTTGGCTGAGCTGGTTGCTACGCCGCGTGAAAAGAAAACTGCTGGTCGTCGCAACAAGAACAAATAAAGTCATTGAGTACAATGATCGCATCATCCTAAAAGCATGAGACCAAAAAGACCAGAATCATTATTCTGGTCTTTTTTTGTGCTTATATTTGAGCATATATGTCATGATAAATACCCATTAAAATGGCTAATAATGCGATAGCTTGCTATGATAATATCTTACTTATTTTCCCAATTTTTGTCTTGTCTATGACGCTTTTATTAAGGACTGCTCATGTCTGCTGACCACAGCTCAAACCCTAAGATTAACCTACCCTTGCATGTGGCAAACTTAGTATGTGTCCGCGCGGGAAAAGCCATGCCATTCACTCGCGAAGAAATGAGTGCCATTGATAAAGCGCCAATCAAAACGCCTGTTGCCGTCAACTTTATGGGATTGATCACCGATGAGCAAGCCGACCGCAAACATCACGGCGGCCCACTCAAAGCAGTGCATCAACTGCCAACTGCGACTTATGAAAAAATCAATACAGAGTTTGACCTAAAAGTACGCGTCGGTACACTCGGTGAAAACCTTACGACTGAAGCCGTCAATGGCTTGTCTGAGATGGACGAGTCTAATGTCTGTATTGGTGATGTTTATCAGTATGGCGGGCAGTATAGTGAAGACAATATAAAAGGTGAAGATAGCGTACAACTACGTATCGTCCAACCGCGCCGCCCCTGCTACAAAATCAATGACCAAATTGGCCAATTTACCAAGGTGCCCAATATCGCAGCATGGGTCAGCAAGCGAGGTATCTCTGGCTGGTATTTTCAAGTGGTGCGTGATGGCATGATTAACGCTGATTTGCCAGTATATCTCGTCGAACGTCCTTATCCGTTTGCCACGCTAGAGACACTTTGGCAACTGGCCAATTCGAAAGAAAAGTTTGATGCCGAGGTGATTGAGCCTTGGCTGGCAATTGAGTGTTTGGAGGCGAGTTGGAAAAAGGTTCTGGCTAAAAAAATCCAACAGGATCGCAAAAGCATCACTTAATAAAAACCTTTAGTATGACTTTTCTATTTATAAGAGATGGCCAGTACCCTGCGTAATGGCGTCACAAGGTTTTTCATGCCCCAGCCCAATTCTACAATAAGAACGACACTCTCCTTTGTTTTACATCTCAAAGGAGACAGCCATGAGTGAACAAACAGAAAGCATCAGTTATCTACAGGCGATTGCCATCAGCGTAGGCGCCATTATCGGCTGGGGTGCTTATGTGATGCCAGGCGATTTATTTTTGCCCCAGTCACAGCTATTAGGCTCTTCTGTTGCCATTATTATCGGTACTTTGGCAATCTATATGGTAGCGCGCGCTTACATCAACTTGCTGACCCAAACACCAGAAAACGAGTCAGGCGGTATCTATTGGATTGAAAAGTATATCAATAGAAAGCACGCCTATATTTATGGTTGGGGCGTCACGATAGGTTATATCTCCATTATCGCGCTCAATATATCAGCTGTCGCTTTACTGTTGCGATATCTATTGCCCAGCGGCTTACAATTAGGTTATCTGTATACGATTGCCGGTTGGGAAGTCTACGCCAGTGAAGTATTCCTATGCAGTGCGGCTATTATTTTGTTCAGCTATATCAATTTAAAGGGCGTACGAGTCGGCGCAAAAATCCAGCTATATATCGCCCTATTTATGATTTTGTCAGTGACGGCATTGTTTTTTGCCTCGCTCTGGATGACGCCTGCTACTCAAGCATTTTTGCCCACTGATATGTCCAGTAGCTCTATCACTAGTTTCGCATGGCTGCCTATATTAGCCGTAATGCCATGGGCATATGTCGGTTTTGAGACCACGCCGCAGATCTCAAAAGCCATCAGTGACTCAAAAACCAAGACTAAAAGCATTATCCTAATTTCACTCATCGCAGGCGTGTTGTTTTATTTTTTGATCAACTATTTTACTGCGCTAAACATGAGTTTTGACTACCAAGCTATCAAAGACAGCAACTGGGCGACAGGTGAAGGCATAGACAATCGTATCGGTAGCATCGGCATCTGGCTGCTATCGATAGCGATGATTGGCTCAATAATGAGCGGTATCAATGGCTTTATATTGTCATCTGTTAAGCTCTTAGAATCTATGAGCGACACGTCGCTATTGCCTAGTATATTTACGGATAAAAACAATCACTTTAGTAAGCAAAAAACCGTGATATTGATCTGCTTCGTATGTCTGCTTTCTCCTTGGCTCGGTAGAAACTACCTGCTCGATATCGTGACCATGGCATCTTTGGGTATTACGGTGGGCTTTGCTTATGTCACGACCGCTGACCTCGTCAATGAGCGAAAAAAGAAACAAGCAGGTCTACTGAACTATCTTTCTGTAGTGATCAGCGTGGTCTTTATATCGCTACTACTGCTACCATTTTCACCAGCGGCGCTGTCATTCAATGCTTATGTCTTGCTAGGACTCTTTGTTATCCTAGGCATAATGGGGTATCGAAAAATAATGCCTGTGCAAACCGTAGCACCGTAGCGCATAATATCAGCACACTACACTCCCGCTATATAGAGCAATTTATGGCAAAAAGTATGACCTCTTTAGCATTGGCATCAGTACTAGTATCGTGCTTCACGCTGCCCTTGATTGGCTGCGTGACCACGACTGCACCAGCCGCTACGACCAAAAGCTACAGCGTCGATAGCGATACTTATCAATCGACAGGCAAAAGCCAGCGTATAAAGACCATCGTCCTGCACTATACGGTCTCAGATAATGAGCGCTCGATAAAGACATTGACGACGGGCAAGGTCAGCGCGCACTATCTAATCCTAGACAGTGATGATGATAAAATTTATAACCTCGTACCCGAATCTGAGCGCGCGTGGCATGCAGGCGACGGTGGCTTTGCAGGACGTACCATCCTCAACGATACCTCTATCGGTATCGAAATCGTCAACGCGGGGATCAAGCCTGAATACCGAGACGCGCTAAAGAATGGTGCTATGGATTACCATCCTTATGAGCATTATGTGGCATTTGATGAATTGCAGATTAAGAAGGTCGCGGAGCTAGTACAAGATATCGCCATACGCTATGACATCTCGCCGAAGAACATCATCGGTCACTCGGATATGGCACCCTCACGCAAGATCGACCCGGGTGCCAAATTCCCGTGGGAACGACTGTATTTCGATTATGGCATCGGCGCTTGGTATGATGAAGCGGACAAGCAAGAAATTATGAATCGGCGTACCTTGGTCGCGCCAAGCGTACAAGAGATCAAGCAAGCCTTTCGCACATACGGCTATCAGATCAATAATAGTGACGAGTGGGACAAACCCAGCCGTGATGTGATTTATGCGTTTCAGCTACATTTCAGACCGCAGCAGCCAACCGGTAATATGGATAGCGAGACCTATGCGATATTACAGGCGCTCAATATGAAGTATGCTGATCGGGATGACTTCTATTAAAATTAGGTATTGGCCATTAACAACTATCTATCTATTTATTTATCTACCCATAACAACAATGAAAAAGGAAATATGATGAGCACCCTATTTAGTGTTAATTTAAACAAACTCGCCTTAATCAGAAACTCTCGCGGCACAGATTATCCCAACCTACTGTATTTTGTAAAAAAGCTCATTGATCTCGGTGTCAAAGGCTTTACCGTGCATCCGCGACCTGATGAGCGTCATATCAGATACCAGGATGTCTATGATATCAGTGCATTCTTAAAAGACTATCCAGAGATTGAGTTCAATATCGAAGGTAACCCAAACGAGCAGTTCTTAAAGATTATCCGTGAGGTCAAACCGCATCAATGTACGCTTGTGCCCGATAGCGAAGACCAACTGACCTCCGATCATGGTTTCGACATCATTAAATACAAAGATATGCTGTCAGCACTGAGTCATGAGCTGCAAGGGTTTGGCACACGCTGCGCGGTATTTATCGACCCTGATATCGAACAAATCAAAGCGGTCATCGACAGCGACGTGCAAACGATCGAGATGTATACCGAAGAATGGGCGCGCGCCTACAGTAATGGTAAGAGTGATGCCAATATTGACTTCGATGAGGTCAAGCAACGCTTTAGCGACTGTGTCACCCTAGCCAATCAAAACGGTATCCGCGTCAATGCGGGTCATGATCTGAATTTGGATAATTTGGCTGATCTGCTCGCGCTTAGTGATATCGCTGAGGTATCTATCGGTCATGCGTTTACCATCGAGTCGCTAGAGCAAGGCATGGATAATGTAGTGCGCCAGTATCTAACGATTTGTGCTTAACCCGCATTAATAAGTGAATAATTTGGTTCTATCAGCAGTCCCAATGTTTGTACGTTAAACAGATCCTAAGCAGACACTAATAATATAAAAAAGGAATTTTTATGTATCAAGCCTTTCAGAAGCATCTACAACAAGAAATCGACGATATCCGCGACGCAGGTCTGTATAAAACCGAGCGCGTTATTACCTCTCCGCAAGATGCGCTCATCACCATCGCCGATGGTCGTGAAATGCTTAACTTCTGTGCCAATAATTACCTTGGATTGTCTGACCATCCTGAGATTAAAAAGGCGGCCACCGATGCCATTGAAGACTCAGGTTATGGCATGTCATCGGTACGTTTTATTTGTGGTACGCAAGATTTACATAAGCAATTAGAGGCGGCGATTTCTCAATTTTTTAATACCGAAGATACGATTCTTTATGCAGCCTGTTTCGACGCCAATGGCGGTGTCTTTGAACCACTGCTGACCGCAGATGATGCCATTATTTCTGATTCGTTAAACCATGCCTCAATCATCGATGGTGTGCGTCTGTGTAAAGCTGCGCGTTATCGCTACGCCAATGCGGATATGCAAGACTTAGAGACTCAGCTGCAAGCAGCACAAGCACAGCGTTTTCGCTTAATTGTCACCGATGCTGTGTTTTCAATGGATGGTAATGTGGCGCCGATGGATGAGATTTATGCGCTCGCACAAAAGTACGATGCTATGGTCATGATCGACGAGTGTCATTCAGCAGGCGTCGTCGGTCGCACGGGTGGCGGCGTGACTGAATTATTTGATTTACGCGGTGATATCGAGCTGATCACAGGTACTTTAGGCAAGGCATTTGGCGGTGCGATTGGCGGCTTTACGACGGGTAAAAAAGAAATGATTGAGATGCTGCGTCAACGCTCACGCCCGTATCTGTTTTCAAACTCCATTCCGCCCATGATCGCGGCCGCCGGGTTAAAAGCGTTTGAGATGCTAGCAGAAGACAATACCCTACAAGACAAACTGCATGAAAATACCGCCTATTTTGTGAAGCAAATGCAAGATGCGGGCTTCGATATCAAGCCTACCGAATCGGCAATTTGTGCGGTGATGCTGTATGACGCCACTGTCTCGCAACAAATGGCAGAGGCGCTACTTAGCGAGGGCATTTATGTGATTGGCTTCTTCTACCCTGTCGTCCCCAAAGACGAGGCACGCATTCGTGTCCAGCTCTCCGCTGCCCATACGCGCGCGCAGCTCGACCAGTGTATCGCCGCCTTTATCAAAGTCGCCAAGCAAATGGAAGTGATTGCTTAGGTATTTGATAATTCATAGGTAGGCACTACTTATAGCCAAAATAAGAGAAAATTATGAAAGCACTGGTTAAAACGCATGCCGAAAAAGGCATCTGGATGCAAGACGTGCCAGAACCGACAGTCGACATCAATGACGTCAAAATAAAAATTAAAAAGACCGCCATTTGTGGTACGGATTTGCACATTTATAAGTGGGATGAGTGGTCACAAAAAACCATAAAGACGCCGATGATCATCGGGCACGAGTACGTCGGTATCATTAGTGAAATGGGCGATGGTGTCAAGCATTTTGCAGTGGGCGACCGCGTTACAGGCGAAGGTCATATCGCTTGCGGGCATTGCCGTAATTGCCGCCGAGGTAAGCTCCATGTGTGCGAAAACACGATAGGCGTGGGCGTGAATCGCGATGGCGCGATGGCCGAATATTTGGTGATACCTGCCGATAATGTCATCAAACTCGATGAGCGTATCAGCGATGAGATGGCCGCCATTATGGACCCGTTTGGTAATGCCACGCATACTGCCCTATCCTTTCCTGTCCTTGGTGAGGATGTGCTAATCACGGGTGCGGGACTGATTGGTTCTATGGCAACAGCGATTTGCCGATTTGCCGGAGCGCGTAATATTGTGGTCAGTGATATCAGCGATTATCGCTTAGAGCTTGCCAAAAAGATGGGCGCGACGATGACCATCAACCCAGCCAAAGGTGAAACTATCGAAGGCGCTATCGATACGTTAAAAATGCACGGATTTGATATTGGGCTTGAGATGTCAGGCTCGCCTCAGGCTTTTGATTCAATGATTAGTAATATGTATAACGGCTCTAAAATCTCTCTTTTGGGCATTTTGCCTAACACCACTACGGTGGATTGGAGCAAGATTATTTTTAAGGCGCTAACCCTAAAAGGTATTTATGGGCGTGAGATGTGGGAGACGTGGTATCAGATGGAGCAAATGCTGATTAGCGGTATTGATCTGTCGCCTATCATTACCCATCGCATGCACATTGATGACTTCCAAGAAGGCTTTGATATCATGGAAAGTGGGCAATGCGGTAAGGTGATTTTAAGCTGGGATTGATTTTGTTGATTATTGGTTAAATTTTAAATGTTCACGACTCAAAAAACGGCGCTGATTTTAGTGCCGTTTTTTTTGGATATTAAAAAGCGATAAGATTCATGAGTTGATTGCTGAGGCTAAGAGAAACTGTGAATATTAATTTGGAACGTGAGTGAGTAAATCAAATTACAACACATTATCAGATAAGTCACTCACACTAAAACCGACATCATAAAGTGATATTTCATGGTCAGCACTACCTATACATTCTATTTCAGGAATTTGAGTTTTTTGACGTAAACCCAAATCGATACGACCTGAAAAAACTTTGTTACTTTCTATATTCAATATTTTGGTTATGTCAATTTGTATCTTAACTCTTGATCCTGCGGAAATTATTTCCGAATTATGAGCATCTGATCTTTCAACTCTAGCTAAATTTTGATAATTATGAGAGCTTTGCGAAAATATCATTAGCGATGGAAGCTCTACAATCTCTTTCATATAATGAGTTGTCGCTTTTATCTTAACTTTTTCGATATTCCTGTCGAGTAAATCCATAAATCCAGCATAACCTTCTACTTGTAAATCATATGGAAAACTCTTTATTTCCCCATTTTCATTTATTGCGTATTTCAGTTTATTAAAAATAGTATTAATAAAGTTATTTTTAACTCTGAACGCATTCACAATTTCTTGAAGATTGGCATTTGGTAATTCATTAAATACTAAATGTATATCTAAGGGGTGAAAACCGTAATATCCAACTTCAACTTTTGAGGATCGACCCCATGTATGAGCTATTTCAGGCGAGTGCTCTGTTAAGGTATGGAGAAAAATACCATGTTTTTCAGCTTTTTTAGTTGCTCCTTCGGTAAAACCTGAGCTAGATACTGCTATCATCGCGAACGCATCTAGACTCAACTTTCTACCTATTAGCTCTTCAATCCATTTTACGTCTTGGGGTGCGCTATGATGCCTGCACTCAATATGGCTTTTTAAACCATCATGATTAATCGCAATATCGATTTGTCTCATCTGCTTTGGGTTATCAGGGTCAGAAATCTTAACATTCCATACTACTTCGTCACCTGACTTAACCATAATTGAGATTATGCGACCAACTATCTGTTCGAACTCTTTTGGAGTCATTAATCTACCCCCTACCTTCAGATAGTCTATATATATTATGATCTAACTCATCTATGTCATAGCCTAATCCTTCTATTTGAGAAATTACTTCTCCAACAGCATCAAAATGCTCATGATTAATATTTTTAACTTCAATAAAGAGCTTCCCTGAATTAAAACTTACTTTTTCTATAATAAAACTAAATTCCGCTAAAACCTCTTGTAAGTTTATAACTAACTCGTCTTTATTTCTAATTCCATCAAGATAAAACTCTAAAATATTAGGCTCTTCATAATTATGAAAATCTAGCTGGTGTGCTGTTGCATTCCTAACGAACTGCGTTTTACTATTGCGGTTTGTAGACTTAGAATTCATAGAGCTAGAAAGGCGATTAACTGATAATTGAAGGCTTTTAAGCTCTTCTAACACATATCTATCAACAGAAACTGTTTCTTCAGTAATTAATGGAGCTTTAAACGCACCATAGTTTTTTAAGAAGGTAGAATAATTTTCAGGGTCACTTTCATATGCTTTGTAAGTCTTTTTTATTCTATCTTTTAAATTTTCTTTAAAAATTTCAATGTCATGATATCTTAAGTCTTTTGGATAACTTAGATGTTCAATTACAGAGGTATCAAAAGAATAAGGTGTTACTTCATCTTTTATAATGATTGTTGGTTTATCGAAAGCTAGACGCAATCCTAGCTCAAACATGACGTTTGGATTTCTACCGCTTATATCGCAAACTATCATTGGGTTATCGTATAAGTTCTGAACAATACGTTTGTGAATAACGCCTATATCATCCGCATCACTCACTAATCTAGCTTCAAAATTAGCTTCTTTAATAGCAGATTCTATTATCCTTTTGACATCTTTCCAATGAGATTCAGGATAGCCTTCCATACTTGCAATAGGCATTACAATGCCACATTTTTTCGGTAAATTATCATCTGATTTTTCGTGTGGCTTGCTTTCGACTTTATTCGGTTCAGATTGATTGTCCATTCTAATCTCCAAAGAAAACAATGAGTTCGTAGGGTGCGCCCAGCGCACCAATAACACTAAAATTAAAGTTTAGACTAATTTATCATAAAATGGTCATTCAGAAGCGCGTTTTAGCCCTGATTGCAGCGTATATACTTGGTTGGTCACTGGGCTGCGCAGGCGTGGCTAGAAGTGGTCGCTCGAATGTTGGAACGCCTCTAGTCTTAGCCACCGCCCCAGTGGACGACCAAGATAGTAGCGAAAAGCAGGATCAGCTCTCCTACTTTAAAAACCCAAACCCCAAACACAAAAAAGGTGAGCATTACGCTCACCTTTTCATTCTAAAAAACAGTTATCTACAATATTATCTAAACCAACTTAGCCTATCTAAACCAAGCACGAGCGTTACGGAACATACGCATCCACGCGCCGTCCTCATCCCATTCTTCTGGTTTCCAGCTGTGGTTATACGCTTTTAGGTTACGCTCAGGATGCGGCATCATGATAGTGACGCGACCATCGGTGCTACACAGACCCGTGACTCCGCCGAGCGAACCGTTTGGATTGAGCGGATACGTCTCAGTTGGATGACCTTGGCTATCGACATAACGCATCGCCAGCTGACCGTGGTTTGCCATACCGTCGATCTCGGTATTGTTCAGCGTCGCATAGCCTTCACCATGCGCCACAGCGATTGGCAAGATGCTGTCTTGCATCCCTTTGAACAGGATAGACTTGGTACGCTCAACTTTTACGTTGACGGTACGCGCTTCAAAACGAGCGGATTTATTTGCGACGAAACGTGGGAAGTTTTCTGCACCTGGGATGAGGTCTTTTAACTGCGCCATCATCTGACAACCGTTACAGACACCCAAGCTAAAGGTATCAGGACGGGCAAAGAAGCGGACAAACTGCATGCGTAGCTCGTCATGGAACAAAATAGAGTTCGCCCAGCCTGAGCCTGCGCCGAGTACGTCACCATAACTAAAGCCACCACAAGCGACCAGACCATCGAAGTCACGTAGATTGATACGGCCACTGAGTAGATCGCTCATGTGTACATCGACTGCTTCAAAGCCCGCTTGGGTAAAGCCTGCTGCCATCTCTGTCTGACCATTGACGCCTTGCTCGCGGAGAATTGCGACTCTTGGCTTCTCTTTGCGGCTAGCCAAGTACGGTTCTTCAACTTTTTGATTGAGATCAAAGTTTGGCGCAGCGATCAGGCCTTTATGGCTCGCGTCGCTAATCAAGTCATACTCTTGCTGTACGCACGCTGGATTATCACGGCGACGCGCGATCTGATAGCTGACCTGCGTCCATGCTTGCTGCAATTCAGTACGGCTAAAGCGTAGCGTGTCATCACCCATAAGCGTTGGCGTTTGAATTAGTAAGCTATCTTCTTCCGAGCTTTGACCAACGAGGCTGAGCATATCGCTAACGTTAAACTCTTCTGCCAACTGCATGAGAGCGGCGACGTTTTCTGGTAGTACTTGAATGACTGCACCCAGCTCTTCACTGAACAGCTGACCGAGTAAGTTGTCGTCATCTAATGACAGCTTGATACCTTGACGGCTGGTGAACTGCATTTCAGCGATAGTCGCTAGTAGACCACCATCACCGATATCGTGATAGGCACTGATGATGCCTTGCGCGTTGCCTGCTTGGACAAAGTTAAAGAAGTCGATTAAGTCGCTTGGCTGTGCTAGATCTGGGCAATCGTTACCCAATTGGCTCAGCGTTTGCGCAAGGATTGAACCGCCTAGACGCAATTTGCCTTTTGACAAGTCAATACGGTAGAACGCGCTATCGCCATTAATTAGCTCAGGGGTTAGCATTTTTGCCACATCAACCACAGGGGCAAAGGCAGTAATCACCAAACTCATTGGCGACACGACTGATTTATCCGTATCACCTTCTTCACTGCTGTCAGTCCAGTTCGCACGCATCGATAGCGAGTCTTTACCGACTGGGATAGCAATACCCAGTGCTGGGCATAGCTCTTCACCGACGGCATGTACCGCGTCAAATAATGCAGCATCCTCGGCGTCATCACCGCATGCTGCCATCCAGTTCGCTGACATGGTGATATCAGACAGCTGAGCAATACGCGCACCAGCGATGTTAGTAATTGCTTCACCCACTGCTAAACGCGCAGAAGCTTTTGGACTGATAAGCGCTACTGGTGTACGCTCACCGATACTCATGGCCTCGCCGCTCATCACCTGACCATCAAGCGCGACCAAGCCTGACGCTGTTACCGCACAATCTGCCACGGGCACTTGATAGCGACCCACATACTGATCACGCACGACCATACCCGTGATAGAACGATCACCGATGCTGATCAAGAATGATTTACTAGCGACGGTTGGATGACGCAATACGTCTTTGATAGACTCAGCTAAATTAACATCGCCAAGCGCTAATGCTGGCAACGTGCCATCAGTACGCTCAAAGCTACGCTTCATCTTTGGCGTGCCACCGAGCAATACTTGCATCGGCATATCGACAGGCTGCTCATCTAGCAGCGAATCGTTAACCACCAATTGACGCACATCCGTAGCTGTACCCAAGATGGCATACGGGCAGCGCTCACGCGCGCAGATCGCATCAAACTGGGCTTCGCTATCTGGGCGAATCGCGAGGACATAACGCTCTTGAGCTTCGTTTGACCAGATGGCCATTGGCGACATGCCCGCTTCTAACGATGGAACGTTACGCAGGTTCAGTACCGCTCCCATCTCGTGGTCATTGACCAGCTCTGGCATTGCATTAGAGATGCCGCCCGCGCCCACATCATGCAATGACACGATAGGGTTACCGTCTTTGCCATTATTGCTCGCATCGACATCATTACCGGCTAGTGCCCAGCAGCGATCCATCACTTCTTGGCAACGACGCTCCATCTCAGCGTTGTCACGCTGGACTGAAGCAAAATCCAAACCTTCATCAAGGTCACCGCTATCGACCGACGATGCTGCACCGCCGCCCAAACCGATTTGCATCGCAGGACCACCAAGGACGATGAGTAAGTCACCTTGTTGAATGGTGTTTTTTTCAATGAGGTTGCGTTTGATATTGCCGTAACCACCTGCCAGCATGATTGGCTTATGATAGCCACGCATCTCGCTACCGTCTTTTGCCGCTGACGTATCTAGCTGAAAGCTACGGAAATAACCACACAGATTAGGACGACCAAACTCATTCGAGAAGTTGGCACTACCTAATGGCGCTTCGGTCATAATCTCAAGGCTGGTTGCCATACGATCTGGCGTGCCATAGTCTTGCGTGCTCAGTTGACCTGACTGTTCCCATTTCTCAGCCAGCTCAGGGATATGCAAATGTGATACGTGAAAACCTGTTAGACCACCTTTTGGCTTACCGCCGCGACCTGTTGCGCCTTCATCACGAATCTCACCACCAGCACCTGTCGCTGCACCAGAGTACGGTGCAATCGCTGTTGGGTGGTTGTGCGTCTCAACTTTCATCAGGATATCGATTTCTTCTTGATGGAAATCATAAGGATGAGCAGAATTTACATCCATAGCGTCGGTCGGGATAGGATAAAAACGCATACCATTAGCGCCTGCCATGACCGCAGCGTTGTCTTTATAGGCAGATAAGATGCCTTGTGGATTAGACTGGTAGGTGTTCTTGATCATTTGGAACAGTGATTTGGGTTGTACCTCACCATCGACGGTCCACTGGGCATTGAAAATCTTATGACGGCAATGCTCTGAGTTTGCCTGTGCAAACATCATCAGCTCAACGTCCGTTGGATTGCGTTTTAGTTCATTGACGTACGCATTCATCAGGTAATCGATATCTTCACTTGATAAGGCAAAGCCAAACTCGGTATTGGCTGACTCTAGCGCTGCCTGACCTTGTCCAATGACGTCGATATGATTCAATGATGCTGGCGCTTGATCATCAAACAATTTGCTGACATCGCTCAAGTCATAAACCAGGCTCTGGGTCATACGATCAAACAATAACTGCTCGGCATCTACTGGTAGTTTTTCGCCTGCTTCACCGTCTATTTTTTTATCGAGGGTCAACGTATAAACAACGACACGCTCAACGCGGTTGATCTCGATTTCACAGTTATTAAAGATATCGGTTGCTTTACTTGCCCATGGTGAGATGGTGCCGAAACGTGGCCCAACGATGACTTGATGTTGGTTTTCTTGCGGCGCAGCTAGCGTTGTTGATGAGTCAACCGCAAGTAGATCTAGCGCTTTTTTATGCTCATCACCCGATAGCTCTCGTGATAGCACATAGACTTGCTGAGTACTTATTTGACTGACATTTAGCTCGGTTTTTTGCTGGAACTGACTGATGAGTTGCTGCGTCTGAAAATCGGTAAGAAACGGTTGTCCGGCGATGGTCATCATAAAGGCATAATCCGTAAGATCAAGGCATCTCTGCCATGCTAAGTAAATGGTCTGGGTATTATAACAAGAAGACCTATAATAAGCAGGTCTAAACCAAGATAAATTGCTGATAAGTTGTGCGCTACTGCTATCGAATAATTGCAGAATAATAAGCTTGTGCCATGATGTATTCACTACCCTTCTAATGCTGTACTGGACAAACAAAAGTGAAAAATACACAGCGTCACACTTTTTACCTAACCCTCATACTCCTTACAAACACTCACATCGCATTACTGGGCACCTATATAAATGTATGGGTACAACTCGGTATTCTAAATCCAGATAAAAACTAAAACGTGTAATCAAAACGTTTCACTATAATTCTAAAGTAAAAGGGATATCCTATGAGCAAGCAAGACCAAATTGATAAAATCCAAAACGTCATTAAAGATGTAAAGTTTGCAATGCTGAGCACTGTTAATAGCAAAGGCGATGTACACGCTTGGCCAATGACAACCAGCGAAGCGAGCATCGGTGGCAAAGAGATTTGGTTCATCGGTGACAAAACATCAGACATAGTAAAAGACATCCAGAATAACGAAAAAGTCGGTCTATCTTATGCTTCTCAAGATGAGAAAGACTATGTCTCTGTAAGTGCCAATGCAGAACTGCCAACGGACAAAAATAAGTTAGAAGAGCTTTGGTCACCAGTCTACAATGCGTTTTTTGAACATGGTAAAGAAGATCCAAATGTACAGCTAATCAAAGTCGTACCACATGGTGTTGAGTGCTGGTTAGGCGGTAGTTCTACTATTAATATGTTCAAGATGGCAGCAGCAGCATTACAAGATGGCAAAACAGCTGAAGACATCGGCGAACAGTTCGAAGTATCGCTATAAGTTACAGTTTATAAGTATTAGATAAGACGATTATTTGATAATCGGATATTTAATAATCTAAAACGTCAGTAAGCATCTGCTTATTGGCGTTTTTTAGTAGGTACTGTAGCAGTAGCCAGATCGATTGCTGCACGGTGATCAGCCCTTACAAACCATCACAGAGTATTACAGATCGACTGTATCGTCGCATTGAACAATATCGTTATATTAACTGTGGTTGCGCTGATAATAGTTGTTACGATCATTGGTTTGATTACAGGCATCAACTGGTGCTGATCAACTAACAATGATAGTGCCTATCTGGTAATACAAAGATTATTTTTTATCAGATAGCTTTTATCTCGCACCCTCATTTTATTATAAAAATTAAATAGTAAAGGATAACTATTATGAATAAGCAAGAACAGCTAGACACCCTCCAAGCTATGGTAAAAGACATCAAATACACGATGATGACTACTCGCACCAGCGAAAACCACCTGCATTCCTGCCCGATGAACACTACCGAAACAGGTTTTGGTGCCAAAGAGATTTGGTTCATCGCTCATAATCCGTCTGAGACCGTTGATAACATCAACAACGATGCACAAGTCAATCTGGCCTATGTCAGTCAAGACAATAAAAAATACCTGTCTATCACGGGTAAAGCTGAGCTGGTAGATGACAAAGATAAGTTAGATGAGCTGTGGTCAGTAACTTATAACGCTTACTTTGAGAAAGGTAAAGAGGACCCAACAGTACAGCTGATCAAAGTCATCCCTCATGGCGCTGAATACTGGGCAAACGGTAATGCTATCGCTAGTGCTGTGAAGATGACAGCTGCAGCGGTGACGGATACCGCTATTGAAAAAAGCTTAGGTGAGAACTTTTCTATAGAACTATAGTATGTTACACATCAAAAATTTGAACACAAAAAAACGCCAGTGGCAGTAGCGACTGGCGTTTTTTATTAGTGACGGCTCTCAATACTAGCTACTTTACTAGCCGCTTTGTTTTAAATAAGGCCATGCCGCTTTTAGATAAATCATCATTGACCATAATGTCAATATCACAGCGGCCACCATCAAAACATAACCAATCGTCTCAAGCGACTCCCAATTTAACAACAGCACCGTAATGGCAACCATCTGAAAGGTCGTCTTTAGCTTGCCAACGTAAGACACCGCAACGCTGGTGCTTTTGCCGAGCTCTGCCATCCACTCACGTAGCGCAGATACCGCGATCTCACGTGAGATAATGACGATAGCGGCGATTGCCATAATGATATTAGGGTGCCACTGTACAAGCACAATCAATGCGACCGCTACCATGAGCTTGTCAGCCACAGGATCTAAAAAACGCCCAAATGCTGACATGACGTTTAGTTTACGAGCAAAGTAGCCATCGAGCCAATCAGTAATCGCCGCAATAACAAAGACACCGGTCAAAAGTAAGTGGCGCAGCAAACTATCGCTAAACTCGCTCATCCCTACTCGGGCAATAACATTGTCTGAGATTGCCGGCATACCGATACCCATAGCAGGTGGCCAGTAGGCAATTGCAACAAACAGCGGAATCATCAAGATACGAGCAATCGTAAGATTGTTGGGCAAGTTAAAAATACTCTTAGTATTTTGCGAACTTGACGGCTCCTGCGTGTGCAAATGCGTGCTCTCAGTCATGGCAAACCCAGTTCAATATAGACATAATAATGGCAGATAGCTTAGCATTTTTCGGACAAGACGTCATGCCATCTCTTCAGCGATTGAGTGATCAAAACTATCTAGATCAGATATTTGGGGCCCTAGATACTTAACTTATTGAAAGCATTGAACGTTAAAAGCATTGAACACTTTGATCACTAACTTTTAACCCCAACCGTAGAGACCTTTTCATTTATTTAATCGCTTACCGTTTAGAAGCCCTTTAAACGACAATGGCTCAAATGCTAACTACTTAAAACGTGTGCAACTGTTCTAGCAGTCAGAGGTTATCTTCAGACAAATAGTTTGAGATTTTTAAAACGTAATATACTGTAACCAAAACCGCCCAACCATAATCAATTAGGTTATGATAGCAGCTGCAATAAAACACTTGTACACTCAAAAATAAGTCTATCTTGCCTTTTTATATGAATCATTATGACTATGATAAATGACAATATAGAGAACTAATAACTACAATAAATCATGACCACGGAATATGTAGCTTACCTACCTACACAGCCCGTTTTCCTCAGCCCGCAGTATCTCCTCTGTGGGCCTTTTTTTTGTCTCTGAACTTCTCGCTTGCACTGTCTTTATCTAACTCAGATTGAATGAGTGACTGATCTGGTTACTGCTTGGTTTGATATGTCTATAATTCAAAAAAATTAATATCTACTACGCTTGTTGCGCTTGCCCAATGGTCTGAGCGGTTTGTAGTGCTGCTTGGTAGCAGCTCTCGATGTTCCCTTTTGTACACCAGTCACCGCTGACTATCCATTGTTTGGACTCATCTACTAGGATGCCTAATGCTTTCGTATCCGTATCTACTATAGTTGCTGCATAGCGCCAGCGATGACAATCTGTCTGGCTAGGGGCGCTATTCTCATCCCAGCCCAATGCCTGCTTGGCTGCCTGTAATAATTGCTCTTTGACCGCCTCGATATCATCATCGACATGTATCTGCGACCAGTCATTGCGTGCATGAATCGTGATACTTGGTAGTAGTCCATCATGTCCAGGCTTATGATGTTCGATAAATATTCTATCGAGTACAGTGCTATTTACGTAAGCAACATCCCATTGTGGTGCCAACTGATTGTTTAGTGTTTCAGGCAACGGCTGGGAGTCATCCCAACCGAGCATCAGCGTGTAGCACGCCTGCATCTTTGGTTCAGTAATGTTATCTTGCTGACTAAACCCGCTCCCTGCCATGAGCTCTACCGCCTGACCATTCGGTGCAGTACAGATTACCCAATCAAACCAGCCAAGACTAGCCCCAGTCTCATCGAAGAGCTCAGTTTGCTTTTCGTTTTGATGCTTTTCATTTTTATGTTGAGTCGGGCTTTGGGTAAACTGAGCAAGTGGTGCTACACGAGTTTTGAATACTATGTCTGTGTGTTTGAGTGCAGCCGCTAACTCACGTCCCCAGCTGGTCATCTTTGGTGCGCTGATATAGCGTGCATGGACGGTATCCCATTGTTCCTTGCTTTTGATATCAGGCGATTGAGCATTGTTGTGCTGTGATTCAGATGCTGGCGTCAGCTCAGCCACTTTGGCACACCATGGCTGTAACAGCCGCGTCTCTAACCAAGGAGCGACAAACGCTTGGAAGCGCGTGGTCTTTGCTGTAAAGAACTGCGCACCAAATGCCCATTGCCAGTTTTTGCTTGTATCACTATCAGTACGATAACGCGTTGCTAGGCGCCCCACACTACGTGACTTTTCAAAGATAGTGATGTGCGGTATGAGTGCGTGATTATCGTTCTGGCTTGATTCGCGTTCTAATAGTGTCGCAGTTATCAGCCCTGTCAGACCACCGCCGATGATCGCTATTTTTGGTGATAGGGTATCTGTTGAAATCGAAACATATTCCGTCATAATGGCCGTAAACCTTATAGAGTCTTTGTGAGTCGCTATCATAGCCACTCTGTGAATCACATTGTCGTATGTGTAGTCATGATATTGTCGCTTAGACGTATTGAACCTTCAAAACATCTCAATATCAATATCGTCTACGTAAAAAAGCCACGCTATTCACGATAGCATGGCTTTTTTGGTGTTTGTTTAAGGTGTACAAGCGAGCCCTAAAGGTCAGTTTTGCACGTCTTCCTCTGGCAAAAACCAACCCATCAACGACTTTACTCTCCGCGACCAGCTTTGACCTGTTCAACCAGATCATTAATCACTGAGCTGTCTGCTAGTGTAGATAAGTCACCCAGTCCAACATACTGCCCTTCTGCTAGTTTACGCAAAATACGGCGCATGATCTTTCCTGAGCGGGTTTTTGGTAGTGCCTCAACCATATAGATGGCATCTAAAGTTGCAATCGGCCCGATCTCAGCACGTACATGACGTTTGAGCTCTGCTTTTAGATCATCTGTTGCTTCTTCGCCTGATTTTAAAATAATGAAGGCACAGATACCTGTACCCCGTATCTCATGCGGCATACCGACAATCGCAGCTTCGGCAGTAGCTGGATGAGCAACCAACGCACTCTCAATCTCTGCTGTACCCAAGCGATGCCCTGCGACGTTAAGGACGTCATCGACACGTCCCGTAATCCAGTAATGCCCGTCTTCATCGCGCTGGGCACCATCACCTGTGAAGTAATGACCTGGGTAATCGCTAAAATATGTCTTTAAGAAGCGTGGATGGTCATTATAAATCGTCCGCATCTGTCCTGGCCAACCACTACTGATGACCAAGTTGCCTTCTGCTGCGCCTTCCATTATTGCGCCGTCAGCATTGACGACTTGTGGCTTAACACCATATAGCGGCGTCATTGCGGCACCTGGCTTTAAATCAACCGTCCCTGGTATTGGCGCCATTAGGATACCTCCTGTCTCGGTCTGCCACCATGTATCAACGATTGGACATTTACTATCACCGACGACATTATAGTACCAGTCCCATGCTTCTGGATTTATCGGCTCACCGACCGAACCTAGCAAGCGTAAACTTGAGCGATCCGACTCACGTACAAAGGCATCGCCTTCTTTCATCATCGCTCGGATAGCGGTTGGCGCAGTATATAGAATAGTAATGTCATGCTTGTCAATGATGTGTCCGATACGCGCCCAAGTTGGATGCTCTGGTACCCCTTCAAACATAACCGTGGTTGTGCCGTTAGCGAGCGGTGCATACGTGGAGTACGTGTGACCTGTAATCCAGCCGACATCTGCGGTACACCAATACACATCATCTTCTTTGACATCGAAGACATCACGGAAGGTAGACAACGCATAAGTAATATAACCCCCTGTGGTATGCACCACACCTTTGGGTTTACCTGTCGAGCCAGAGGTATATAGCAAGAATAATGGATCTTCGGCATTCATCACTTCAGGCTCACAGATCTCTGACTGTCCATCAACGAGATTGTGATACCAGACGTCGCGGCGACCACTCATTGGGATAGAGTTACCTGTACGGTGGACGACGATAACTTTCTCGACACTGTCAGTCCCATCCATTTCTAACGCCTGATCGACATTGGCTTTGAGCGGGGTATGTTTGCCGCCACGTAAGCCTTCATCAGCGGTGATAACGACTTTTGAGCGGCTGTCTATCAAACGATTGCCTAGACTCTCGGCAGAGAAACCACCAAATACCACTGAGTGCACCGCACCAATACGTGCACATGCCAGCATCGAAACCATGGCTTCTGGTATCATTGGCATATATAAGGTGACACGATCACCTTTCCCAACGCCAAGCTTGCGTAGCGAATTACCCAGACGACAAACGGCCTCATGTAATTCTTTGAAAGAAATAATCTTGTGCAATGAAGGGTGATCCCCTTCCCAAATAATAGCAGGCTTATAGGGATTGTCTTCGAGATGGCGATCTAGGCAGTTTACTGAGATATTCAGCTCACCATCTTCAAACCATTTGATATTAAAATCATCGAGATCATAATTGACGTTGCTGATTTTTGTTGGTTTCTTTATCCAGTCAATCAGCTCAGCACGCTGTGCCCAAAACGCATCACTGGCTTCGGTTGATTCGATGGATTGTGCATAGTCTTTGGTGTACTGCTCAGGGGTGGTATTTGCTGCAGCCATGAACTCGGCTGTGATAGGGAATGATTTCTGGGTCATAGTTTTGTCCTTTTAATTGTTATGACCTACACAGATAATCGTCTATGACAACTGTCTATACAGGTAATAAGAGCCATCTTCCATAATGTGTGACACTCAGCGATAGTTTGACAAATAAGCGTGACGGTTGCAAGGCTTCAACCGCCAAACATAACAATTTCGCTGTACAACTATGTACTTGCAGACCAATAGTCTCGTCTTTGTAAATGCTTACCTTGTTCCCTCCTCTTGTTCCTTTAATTGCTTTTGATTGCCTATAAGTGATGACCTATTTTGATATTGAGCTGATATTGAGCAAAACCTTTAGATTTATAAGACTATAAGAAACCATTAAGACAAAGGGTAGGATATTAAGCTGTAAACGACACAAGCCATACATAAGTATGACTTGCTGTTATCAATATTTAACTATGTATAGTACGTACTTATTTTAGCTGAGTGACGGTTTTCCATGCACCACTGTTCACTTGTGACAAATAAACATCGTTAATCGCAACATGGCTCTCAGGTGTGATAGCGACCGTAGATCCTGTCACGCCATCAACAAAACTAACTGTCTCTAGACCCGCATTGAATGTATCGGCATTCAAATCAGGACCTGCAGCTTTTAGTCCATCAACGGTGATTCTTGCAGCAACATGACCGATGATCGCGCCTGCTGATACGTCTTCACCAGTGGCTTTTTTGAACTTATCAACGAACGCTTTGGTTTCAGGCTCATTGGCTCTTAATGCCAAATCATTGTAGTAAGAGACCGCATACAGACCTTCACTTGCACCGCCTGGCGCTGCAGCAACTGCCGGATGGAACCCTGTTGCAGGCGCGATAAACTTCACATCGCTCCAGCCCATTGCGTTTGCCGTACCGACAGCCGTGATAGCGCCTCGGATGGTGAGAGATAACGCAATCAAATCACAGTTGGATTCTTTTAGTTTAGCAATTGCCCCTGAGAAATCTGTCTCATCTGGACGATGTGAGCTGGAGGCAACCAAAGTGACATTAGGATTATTATCACTGATGTCCTTTGCCGCTGCATTGGTCTCCTCACCATAATCCGATGGGATATACATGACGCATAGGTTTTTCACATCGTTTTCAGCGATCAGATACTCCATCCCAAGTTTCATCGAATCGTAATAAGTGCTCCCGATTGTATAACGACGATTTAGCGCGCCCTCTTCTTGCATAGGGGTTGCAAACGTGATCGGCATGACACTAGGGACATTGGCACGATCCATAATAGGGAAACTGGCTAAGTTATGCGGTGTGCCTAACGACATCAACATCGCAAAGACTTTATCGCGGCTCACTAATTTGTTGGCAGCCTGTACTGCCTTTGGCACTTGATAAGAATGGTCTTCGACAATGTAGCGAATCTTTCGACCGTTGACACCGCCTGCAGCATTTACTTCGTCAAAATACATATTGGCCGCAGTGACCGCAGGATTACCAAAACCTGCAAACGGACCTGATAAATCATTTGCACCGCCCAAGACAATTTCGGTATCGGTGACGCCTTGTACTGGTATATCACTCGTAGAAGCTGTCGCTTCGGCATCAGTGCCAGTTGCTGATGTGGTTTCTGGATTATTACACCCAACCAAACCTATCGTCCCAACTGTCAATGCCAGTAGCGTCGTTTTGAATGTCCATCTCATTGCCTATCTCCTTGCGACTGAGTCGCTGTCAGTTTGATGTTACGGTAAATTTGATAGCACTGATCTATACCAACTGTCCGTGTGTAATCAGTACATAGACTCGATTAACGCTTGATGTTTTTTCTCAACCAGATTTCTTTTTAATTTCATAGTTGCTGTCAGCTCATCATCTTCAGGACTGAGTAACACGTCTATTAGTCGGAACCTTTTTATGGTTTCGACTTGTGCTAGGGTCGCATTGGCAGACTGAACCACATTATCTATCAAGGCGATTACTTCAGGCGCGTGACACAATGAGCGAAAATCAGAGAACATCACTTGATTGTCTTGGGCATATTTTTCTACGTTTTCTTGATCTATCATGATAAGACAAGTGAGGTACTTACGCTTATCGCCAATGACGACCGCGTCTGAGATATAAGGTGAAAACTTGAGCTTACTTTCTATGGCGGCTGGGGTAACGTTCTTACCACCTGCTGTGATGATGATGTCTTTGATACGGCCTGTGATAAATATATAGCCATCTCTTATCTCGCCCACATCACCTGTATGTAGCCAGCCGTCACGTAAGTCATCAGCGGTTTTTTCGGGCTTGTTCCAGTACCCTGCAAACACATTGCCACCTTTTAGTAATATCTCGCCATTATCAGCGATGCGAACTTGAGAGTGTGGTAAGGGTTTACCGACGCTACCGACCATTTGGGCATCTTGAGTATTCATGGATATCACGCCTGTACTTTCAGTCATGCCGTAGCCCTCATAGATAGGCACACCTATCGCATGAAACCAACGAATAATATCCAATGATATTGGGGCAGCACCAGTAGTAGCACGGCGAACATTGGTCATTCCGATAAGATCGCGAATCTTACGCAATACCAGCTTGTCCCAAAACTCGTAACGAAGCCGTTGACCAGCCGTAGGCGTTTTCCCTGCCATAATCGTGTCAGCATGGTCATGACCCGCTTTTATGGCTTGATCAAATGCCCAGCCATTAAACACACTGGCATCGCTACGCATATTACTGATAGAGGCGTACATTTTTTCCCATAGCCTTGGAACAGCCGTAAAGGTATTGGGCGATACTTCTTTCATGTTTTCGAATACGGTCTCGGTACTCTCCGCAAAGTTGACGATACAGCCTCTATGAATGGGGACATCTACCGACACCACACGCTCTAGTACATGGCATAAGGGCAGGAAACATAACTGCTCATCAGTAGGTAGAACCTCGATGACCTCGGTGGTTGTCTTTAGCCCGAACATGACGTTGGCATGCGTTAAAATGGCGCCTTTTGGATCACCAGTCGTGCCTGACGTGTAGATCAGTGTGCGTATGTCATTCGCGGTGCTTTGGTCAATATATCTGCCAAAACGCTCTAGAGAATTGTCAACACTTTGACCAAGCGCGTACAGCTCATCCAAAAAGATAACCTGTTCATCTTCTAGGCTACGTAGACCTTTGCGCTCAAAGACGATGACTTTTTTGAGCATCGGTGTCCGCTCACGTATCTCTAAAAACTTATGAAGCTGCTCATCGTTTTCAACGATCAAAAATTTAGATTGACTGTCATTGAGTATATAGGCGAGCTGATCTGGACTGTCTGTGGTATAAACGCCATTGGGTATACCGCCTACAGCGCAGATACCCATATCGCAATAGAGCCACTCTTTATTGTCTTCACTCAAGATAGAAACCGTGTCCCCTTTGGTCAGACCTAGCTCAATAAGTGCCATGCCGATATCACAGCCGCGATGATAGTAATCAAGCCAGCTATAACTTTGCCAAATACCAAAGGCTTTTTCGCGATGGGCGATTTTTTCTCCTCGGCTCAGGCACATCTGTCGCCAGAGCTTACTTAAGGTATCGCAGCCTTCTAGGACCTGCAGCTCATGGTCATAAGGCGCATTACGTATCTTGCGGCTGTTATTGTGGTCGTTACTATGGCTGTTATTGAGCGTAGAAGACTCCATATGAGCCGATGCTTGCGCTACAGAGACGCTCTCAGTGACTGCTGTATCAGCAGTAGCGGGATAGGTCACATCAATCGAATTATCAGTAGAATTAGTCATGAGTATTATCGCCAAGTCTTTTTGCGTTTCCACCGAGTGGCTTCCGCTGTATTGTCTTTGGTTTGTCCGAGGTAGAACTCTTTAATATCATCAGAGTGCATCAGCTTGTCTGCTGAGCCTGCCATGACGATACGTCCCGTTTCTAACACATACCCATAATCCGCAGCAGCGAGCGCGACTCTTGCGTTTTGTTCAACCAGTAAGATTGTCACGCCCTGCTCTTTGTTCAATCTGCGAATGATGGCAAATATCTCTTGTACCAGAAGTGGTGACAGACCAAGCGACGGCTCATCGAGTAGCATTAGTGAAGGACGTGACATCAGTCCGCGACCGATCGCCAGCATCTGCTGCTGACCTCCAGACATCGTACCAGCAGCCTGCGTGCGGCGGTCTTTGAGTATGGGAAAATACTCGTATATCATCTCAACATCACGCTCAATCTCAGACTTATCACGGCGAGTATAAGCGCCCATTGCTAGGTTTTCGGCAACATTCAAGAAAGGGAAAACCTCTCGGCCTTCTGGCACATGTGATAGACCTTTCTTTACTAACCGATCAGGTTCAGTGCCATCGATACGCTCACCGTGGAACCATACCGCGCCTTTACGTGGATTGATAACCCCAGAGATGGTCTTCATAAGCGTGGTTTTACCCGCGCCATTAGCGCCTAAAATTGTGACTACTTTACCTTCTGGTACCTCAAGGCTTACGCCCCTTAATGCCATGACAGGGCCATAGGCAGATTCTAGGTTACGTACCTCTAGCATGTTGTTCTTTACTTCAGAATCTACTAAATTCATCTCAGTTGCTGGCGCTGCAGATGACAGTGATTTTTTAATTGGTTTCATCACACGCTCTCCTGCCCAAGATAGGCCTCGATGACTTGTGGATTGGCTTGAACCTCAGCTGCCGTGCCCTGCGCCAAAAACTTACCTTCAGCGACGGCCAAGACACGATCTGATACTCGGTTGACTAGGCTCATGTCATGCTCGACCATCAATATCGTCAAACCCAAGTCTTTTTGCATATCCTCAATCCACCATGCCATCTCGGACGTCTCCTCTACACTGAGACCGGATGCGGGCTCATCGAGCAAAATAAGCTTGGGATTGGCCGCAAGCGCGCGAGCAATTTCAACGACTTTTCTAATACCATAAGGCAAGCCTGCAATCAGCTGATCTCGATAAGGCGCAAGCTCCAAGAAGTCTATAATTTTCTCAACGTGCATACGATGCTCGCGCTCACTGCGGCGCACCTTTGGTGAAAACAGCAAGTCCTGTATCCATGAGGTGCTACGCTGAGAGTGGCGACCAATGAGTAGATTCTGTAGCACACTAGAGTGATCAAACAGCTCGATATTCTGAAACGTGCGTGCAATGCCTAGTTTGGCAATATCATGAGCAGGCAGTTCGGTGATGTCCGTACCATCAAAAGTAATACGACCACTAAGCGGCTCATACAAGCGACTGATTAAGTTAAAAATAGTCGACTTGCCCGCGCCGTTAGGTCCTACGATCGTAAATACTTCACCTTCGTTCACCTCAAAACTAATGTTATCAACGGCTTTTACACCGCCAAACGCGATAGATAACGACTCTACTTGTAATAGGCTCATCGCATACGCTCCGTTTTTAGATAGGTTTTGGAACGGCGGAACAGACCTTTTCGATACAGCGGAAACATATTGAACCAAGTGCGTATCTTAATCCACATACCGTATATACCGCGCGGCTCATAAATGATCATAATGACGATAACCAAAGCAAATAATGCGGTATCAATACCAGGAATATTGGTGATACTAGCGCCCGTACTTTGCCCGATGACGTCACCTAAGATTGCAATAACTTGCGGTAATAAGACGACAACCACTGCACCAAAAAACGCACCGTGTATAGACCCTAAACCACCGATGACAATTTGCAGCAGTATGGTGATGGAGATAACGACAGTAAAACTCTCATAGTTAACCGCTTGCACGAAATGCCCGTACATCGCGCCGCCGACCGCTGTAATCGCACAAGACAAGCTAAAAGCTAACGTTTTGGCTTGTGGCACATTGACACCAAGCGCACGGGCAGAGACCTCACTGTCTCTAATGGCCAAAAACGAGCGTCCAGTATTACTTCTGAGTAGATTGATATAACCAAAGGTAATCAGGATCACTAGTGCCAAGCATAAGTAATAAAAGGCTTTTGGTGTGATGTAGCGATCGATGGTATAGCCAAAGAGATTGATGGGAGACGCGAAGGTACCAGAGATACCACCGGTAATCGGCTCAGCTACGATAGCAATATCTTCGATGATAATACTAAGCGCCAAGGTAGCAATGGCTAAGTAAATACCACTGGTTCTCAAGATCGGCCGAGCAATCATCGCGCCAATGACACCTGTAATAACTGCACAGGCGATCAAAGCTGGAAAAAAGTTCCAACCTCGACTCATCAGTGCCAGATGGCTAAAGGCGCCTATCGCCATAAAGGCGGCATGACCCAGGCTGACTTGACCGGTATGGCCCGTCAAAAGCATGAGACCGAGTCCTGATATGGACCAAATCAATATGGCACTGAGCTCACTAATATAATAGTTGCTGAGCAACCAAGGTGCCATTAGGAGTAGTAAGAGAAGCACGCCGTATTTTATAAGCTGGCGTTTATCGTCGAAGACATTGATGTCTTGATCGTAGCTGTGTTTAAACTGGGCTTTCATTGACAGTACTCTTCCTTGAAATTGTTTAGAGAAAGCTTTGTCATCCTTGAATCAAAGCGTCTATGAATCAAAGCTTCTATACTTTTTTCTGTTTGACCTGCGAAAAAATACCGCCTGGACGTACGATCAGCACAATCAACATCACCACATAAGGCGCAATCTGACTGAGACCTAACGGCAGATAACGACTGGCGAATGGTTCTATTACGCCAACTAACAGCCCGCCAACGAGAGCACCTGGGAGAGAGCCTAGACCGCCGATTACCGCAGCGGCAAACGCCTTGATGCCGAATAACAGCCCGATGGAGGGTTCGATCGCGCCTTTGGCTGCAAACAATATGCCCGCAAGCGCAGCGACAACACCGGACAGCGCCCACACAATACCGTTGACTCGTTTGACGGGGATGCCCATATAGTAAGCCGCCATTTGGTTTTGGCTACTCGCTTGCATCGCGATACCGAGCCGCGTATGGGCAAAAAAGAAGTACAAAATAGAAGTGAGTGCGATGGTAGATACGATAATTATCAGATCAACATAAGCAATACTCAGTGACCCTAACGCCAGCATCTGACCTGAGAACGGTGTCTGTAATGAGACTGGGCTATGCCCCCAAATGACCCCCGCAACAAAGCGTATCAAAAAGCCCAGCGAGATAGTGAGAATAACCATGGCGAATTGCGGCTGACCAAAGATTCCGCGCAATACGAATCGATCAAGCAGATAACCAAATACCCCCATAATGATGGAGGCAAGCGTAATACCCAGTAGAAAAGGAAGGTTTGCTTCATCAGCATTGATGAAAGCGATGCCTAAAAAAGCGCCAAGCATGAGCATATCGCCCTGAGCAAAGTTTACGGCCTCAGAGGCTTTGTAAATCAGTACAAAACCCAGCGCTAACAGCCCATATATACAGCCATTAGCAATCCCGCTAATGAGCAGTTGTAGGATATCCATAAAGTCCCTTTTGTCTTAACATTGTCATCCATGACAATGTCTAAATAAGCCAGTCAGTCGGCTGGGTTTTAACTCAACTACTTTTGGAGAACATCATGTCCTTCCAATAAAAATGCCTACATTTTCAACAAATAATAAACGCAATAGCAGTACTAACGAACAATATTTGTGCTTTTACATTATACCAACTACTGTTTGTTGTCTATAAAAAAATAAGGTCATTCAATGATTTATAGTAAATAGGCTAAAGTGATATGCATCAATCACTTAAAACACTTCTATTATTGCCATGATATAATTTGGATACTTTATATCGTTTATCTAAATCTATTTTATAAGTTATCATCATGAGTCAAATGCAAAAACAAGCCAGGTCAGCCAAGCCACATAACCAATCAATAGATAATCCGTCAGTATCTAAAAAGTCTAATGACAAACATTATGACGTCATCATCGTTGGTGCTGGCGCTTCAGGATTGTATTGTGCGCTGACAGCTGGTCGCCGTGGTCGCCGCGTGTTAGTCATAGATCACGCCAATAAAGCGGGCAAAAAAATCTTGATGTCAGGTGGTGGTCGCTGCAACTTTACCAACTATTTCGTTGAGCCTGAGCACTTCATCGGTACCAACCCGCATTTTTGTAAGTCAGCGCTGAGTCGTTATCCGAGTTGGGAGTTTATCGGTATGGTGGAGGCGCATCAGATTCCTTATCATGAGCGTGAGCATGGTCAGCTGTTCTGTGATGACTCTGCCCAAGATATTTTGACCATGCTCTTGGACGAATGCACGGCAGTCGGCGTCCAAGTCAAGCTCAACACTCAGATTGACCACGTGCAAAAGACCGACCATGATAAAGGTAAACGTTTTACACTCACCACCAGCAAAAAACTGGGGAAGAAAGACACACCAACTGAGGGTCAGCCTGTGCAGACACGCTATAGCTGTGAGTCCCTAGTTGTGGCAACTGGTGGTCTGTCTATCCCAACGATGGGGGCAACTGGTCTCGGTTATGAATTAGCGCAGCAATTCGGTCATACACTAATAGCCACCGATGCTAGTCTGGTACCGTTTACCTTCACAGACAAGACTGGCGAGCTGATCCGTGCATTGGCAGGTATCAGCCTACCTGTCATTGCCAGTAATGAGCGTGTCTCCTTTAAATTGCCTGTACTGTTCACTCATCGCGGACTCTCTGGCCCTGCGATGCTACAGCTGTCGAACTATTGGCAGACTGGAGAGACCATCAGTATCAACCTATTACCTGATGTGAATGTCACTGATATTTTGCTTGCCCGCAAGCAGTCGCATCCACGCCAGCTGATCCGTACTGTACTGGCAGAGAACACAGACAACGCCCTACCCAAAAAACTACTGGCAGCACTACAGACTCATCTGTGGGATGACATCAAAGATACGGAGCTTGCCAATATCAAAGATGAGCGGCTAGCTGATCTTGGTGCTACTCTTAACGGTTGGCCACTCAAACCCTCTGGTACCGAGGGCTATCGTACCGCTGAGGTTACACGTGGCGGAGTAAAGACGGATGAAGTATCTTCAAAGACCATGCAAAGCAACTTGCAAGAGGGCTTGTACTTCATCGGTGAAGTGCTCGATGTGACAGGCTGGCTTGGTGGCTATAACTTCCAATGGGCATGGGCCAGTGGGTTTGTCAGTGGCGAAGTCGTTTAACGCTACTTAGCATCAGCACCAGCACCAGCACCAGCACCATGAAATACAACACAACATAAGTTCATCTTATTGTGTTATTCGTATATAATATTTATTTATTGTTATTTATGCCAATAGTATCGCGAGGTAATCCATGCGCCCAATCAAACAGATCCACGGTGATAAAGCACCACATTGGGTCGGTGATGGATTTTTTGTAAAGACGTTAATCAATCATCTTGATGACCATCCAGACTTTAACTACAGTCACACCGATCCGTTTTTATTGTTTGACTATGGTGAGCCCACGACCTTTTCACCCAATCCTGACTACCAGACACAGCCTCATGGTGTCGGTCAACACCCCCATAAGGGCTTTGAAACCGTTACTATCGCTTACTCAGGTGAGATCAGTCATGCTGACTCGACAGGAGGGCGCGGTGATATTTTAGAAGGTGGTGTACAGTGGATGACTGCTGGTCGCGGTATCTTGCATGAAGAGTTTCATTCTGAAGCCTTTGGGCAGCGCGGTGGCGTGTTTAGTATGGTGCAGCTATGGGTAAACTTACCAAGTGCCGATAAGTTGACCGATCCCAAGTATCAGTCTATCAAGCGTGCTGATATGCCTATCATCGAGCTGATGGATGATAGTGACGCTGGCTCTCAAGATGCTGTTGCTAAAGGTGCTGACAAGCAAACTGTCATAGGACAAGTCGCTATCATCGCAGGTGACTGGCAGGGTCTCACTGGCGCGGCTACAACCTTTACCCCTATTAACTTATGGGATATCGAGCTGCACACAATGGGCACAACGACCCTACATATACCAAATACACACAACACGTTGCTGCTCGTACAAGAAGGTACTCTATTGGTTAACGGCGTATCCGTCAGTGCAGGTAGACTGATTCAGTTTGCAGCGCCAGTCCCTGTAGATAATCAGCTTGTACCATTATCTGACGCTACTACCGATACCATCGAGCTGATCTGCCTTGCGACCACTGATAAGAGCACTCCCATTAAGTTACTCCTGCTGAGTGGACAACCAATCGGTGAGCCAGTTGCAGGTTATGGCCCCTTTGTCATGAATACACAAGAAGAATTAAGGCAGACCTTTCGCGACTACCAAACTGGTAATTTTGGTAAATAAATAAAATTAACCCAAAAAAAGCCCTCTGACTATCGTAGTCAGAGGGCTTTTTGATACGCAATCCAGCTAATGAGTCAAAAACACTGACCCAATGGCTATTACGCTTGATCTAAAGATGGATAGTCGGTGTAACCTTCTGCACCGCCGCCATAGAAAGACTCTGGATGCTGCTCATTGAGTGCCGCGCCTTTTTGGATACGTTCAGGCAGATCAGGGTTTGCAATATAGTCACGACCGAAAGCAACCGCGTCAATATAACCTGCTTTTACGTTTCTCTCTGCTTTTTCGGCTGTATAGCCGCCCGCAGCAATAATCATATTGTCAAACGCATCACGGACGCGCTGACGGAATCCGTCATTGTAAGGCGTACCACCTGCCCAGTCAGGCTCTGATAGATGTAAATACATCAGACCACGCTTGTTGATTTGCTCAACCATCCAGACGTTTTCGTCTTCGTCGTAGCCCGCTTCTACATTGTTAAATGTACCTAGTGGCGAGATACGAATACCAACATGGTCAGCATCCCAAGCATCTACGCATGCGTCAATGACATCTAGCGTCAGGCGCGCACGGTTTTCGCGGCTACCGCCATATTCGTCGTCACGCTGATTGGTCTGCTCAACCCAGAACTGATGTAGCAAGTAACCATGGGCCCCATGAACCTCTACGCCATCAAAGCCAGCTTCTTGAGCGTTTTTGGTTGCTTGAGCAAAATCAGCAATGACCTGTTTGATTTCATCTAGCGTGGCTGGACGCGGCGGCGTTGCATCGACGCGGATAGCTTGGTTATCGCTATCACGTAGCGAGGTGCGCACACCAACATCGACATTAGACGCAGAGATTGGCGCTTTGCCATCTGGCTGTACGCTCTCATGAGAGACTAGACCTGTATGCCATAGCTGCACGACGATCTTGCCGCCTTTTGCATGGACATTATCTACGATGGCTTTCCATGCCGTGATTTGATCTTTGGTGTGGACGCCTGGTGCACCTGCATAGCCTTTTGCTTGGAAGGAGACTTGCGTCGCCTCAGTGATGACCAGACCAGAGCTTGCACGCTGAGAATAATACTCGCCAGCAAGCGCTGTCGGTACATCGCTTGGCTCAACTGAACGCAGACGCGTGAGCGGTGCCATAATGATACGGTTCTTTAGGGTCTGAGTGCCCATTTCGACGGTTTCAAATAAATTATCGTGTGCCATAAAAAGCCTTGTTTGTTGTGTCAAACCTAAATCATAGGTTCTGTATTTGTTGGTATATAGCGCTCGGTTTTATTGATTTGATTTGCCAAGCGCTTTATTCGTTAGCCGAGTTCTTTATAGGGGGCAGCTGCAATTATTCCAAGCAATATTTACAAACAGATACACTAATATTCAATTATTTGAATCTTTGTAAGTCATTGCTACTAAGACTGTTTACCAAGCCTTAAGCCTTATTTGTCTGAGTGGTATTCTTTGACTGCAGCATACTCTTAACAGATAGCTCTAATGACAGATAGGTACCGATCAAGATCACGATTGAGCCAATAATAGCTTGTATATTTAGCGCTTCACCAAGCAATACATATCCCAAAATAATCGCGAAAATAGGAATAACCAATGTGATGCTCGTGGCACGCGTTGGACCAATATTTTTGATTAACTGGTTCATAAATATCAGAGCGATAGCGGTTGAAAATACGCCGATACATATCACAGATACCCATGCTTTTAGACTGATTGCCTGACCATAAGGGAACTCATTAAAGGCAACAGGCAGCATAATGATGCTACCAATAATTAGTGAGCCTGCCGTGATCGCTACAGGGGAGACATTGAACAGATAGTTTTTGGTGATGTTAGCGCCGACAGCATAACCGACACAGGCCAGTAACGCGTAGCCCATCGGTAGTAATCCTTCAACCAAGCCTTTACCCTGCTCCCCGCCGCCAAACAGGCTTTCGCTCATCAATATAATGACCCCCACCACGCCAATAACCAGACCGAGTGCTTGTTTTTTTGATAGCCTGTCTTTAAAAAACACGCGAGCGATAAAACCACTCATCATCGGTACAGAGGCATTCAATACTGCCAATACGCCAGCATTCACTGACTGAGCAGAGAAAGAAAACAGTACAAAAGGAAGCGCTGCCGAAAATATGCCGACGAGTGATAGCATTTTCCAATGCTCTTTGATACCGACTCTGTTTTTTTTCTTTAGTAGTACAAAGACGAGCATAACCAGTCCGGCAAATATCACACGCAGGCTGGCAAAGGCCAATGACCCAAACTCAGGCACGCCAACCCGATAAAACACAAAGGAGAGCGACCACATAAAAGAGAGCGTCACAAAGATGATGAGGTCACGGTTGGTCATTAGGTAATCCTATTAAGTGCTTAGACTGCATTTGCCAACTCGTGTCGGTCATAACTGTCTGCTATGTGGTGGAGGTTAACGTGCTAATAAGGCACTATGATGGTAAATCTATAACCACTTGGTATGTCTTTTTTTATAGATGTTATCTCGCATTCTTATGGATTAACCTGTCTTATTTAAAGTCATTTCACGATGTCTAGCTTTTCTATACCTTAGATAATTGGGTAAAATACTTTATTGAGCGAAAAACCAGTAGACGCTGCTACCCTATAATTTGTCTACTTTAGCCTATTTCAGCGCTTTATTATCCATATACTGGCAAACTCCAAAGTCACTCTTGAGTCATTACTCTCATCAGTATGTATAAGAATAGAACCTATCTTGATATCGAAGCTTTCTAACAATAAGACTCATCGATAGATAATCTTAATAATATCAAAGTATAACCAATACTATCTAATCAGTAAGAATTTTCCTTAAAAATATAATAGTTGATATTTGTTTGCTAGTTTTTTACTATCTGAAAGGTATTGGCTCGTATCTGGCGATACAAAAATAGATGACAAATATGATTAGTAGGATTTATAAATTATTGAGGAATGATTATGAAACGGATAGCGTTATGCATCGGTATGATGTCAGTTGCAACGGCAGGGTTTTGCGGGGTTGGTCAGTTCTCAGGTGAGACCACTTGCTACGTTTATAAACAAGACAAATTACAAAAAAAGCTAAACTGTCAGTATGAGGGCGCTGAGGGTGCAGCGATGAGTTATAGTTTTAGGCAGGTCGCTTATAATCTGCCGGGATTTGGCAAAATGGCAACCTCGACCAGTGCAAACTATAATGACCGTAATGAAGTGACTGGATGGACGACGACCGTCAATGACGAGCCCGCGATCATCAGATATCGTCTGCCAACCAATCAGCGTATCGTCAGTGATACCTATGCGCAGTCTGGCAAAGCGGTGATGCAGTGTTATCTCAGTACCAAATCGCAGTGGGAGATTTGTGCTAAATAGGGTGAGATATTATTGAGATTTAATACATCATAAAGCTGAGCTCATTGCTCGGCTTTTTCACTACTAGCAGCGAGACTTAATACTTTCTCTGTCATAGTATTGCTTATAGATTTCATCGAAATACTCCCTCTACCACTCTCCCATTGAACCTCAGCCCTTTATCAGTAAGAATATCAGTATCTATTTATAACACTTACCCTATAAAAACGATTAAAAAAAGGATAAATAATGAAACTGCGCATATTAAAGTCTGCGGTGACCAATCCTTGGTTCAACCTTGCCACTGAGGACTGGATATTTAATACACTCAATGCCGACTCGCATACATTATTTTTGTGGCGCAACTCTGAGACCGTGGTCATTGGGCGCTCGCAAAACCCATGGGTCGAGTGCAAGACGGATAAGATGACGGCAGATGATGTGTTTTTGGCGCGGCGTCAGAGTGGTGGCGGTGCAGTTTTCCATGACTTGGGCAACACTAATTTTACTTTTTTGTCCCCCAAGCACGCGTATGACCAAACGGCTAACTTCACCATTATCATCAATGCGCTAAAAAAGCTGGGCATAGACGCCACGCTATCTGGTCGTAATGACATGCAAGTGGGCGATAGAAAAATATCAGGCAGCGCCTTTAAACATGCCGCCGATCGCAGCTTTCATCACGGCACACTACTGGTCAATGCCAACATGCAAAAGCTTGGCGACTATCTCAATCCGCATCCGCTGAAGCTCAAAGCAAAAGGCATCAAATCTGTGCGTGCGCGCGTAGCAAACTTGGTAGAATTCAATGAGACCATCAATCATGAGACGCTGTCTGATGCGATTATCGAGGCGTTTTGTGACTATTATGGAGGAACTGCACCAGTTGAGCAGTTGGATGAAGCCAGCCTTGCCCAGCAGCCAACGCTAAACGCTTACTATCAGCAAATGGCAGACTGGAATTGGCGCTTTGGCAAAACGCCTGAGTTTAGTCATCATATCGAGACGCGCTTTGATTGGGGCATGATGGATGTGCATATAGATGTGAAGCAAGCGGTGATTGCAGAGGTTGTTATCTTCTCTGATGCGTTAAATGTTGAGCTGATTGATTTGCTCAAGGAGACATTGACTGGTGTGAAATATAATAAGAGCGAGATTCAAGATACGCTTGCTGAGCTGGCAAACTCGCAACCTGAGTTGGCGGCTCAGGTGGGTGATGTTGAGAAGTGGTTGGTTGGTGAGATGGAAGGTTAGATTTTGCAACGTCAGATTTAGTCTAACAATTATGGTAGGGTATGCTGCTTGTATTACTTGATAAAAAGTTACTTATACAAAGGCTCTTTATATAGTTGATGACGAAAACTTAGAGCCTATTGAACCATGGATTTCAATGGAGGATATTGATGCATGGTAAATAAGCGAAGCTGATTCATTTTTTTAGAGAGTTACGATTAAACATAACTCACTCTTAGGTATTCAGGTTACGGATTCGATTGGGTTTGATTTGATAACTGCATCTACGCTCGTTATGAGTTAGCTATATTATTAAATTCAACAAGATCTAGAAATGTATATCTATTAGAGTGAGTAATCGGAAAAGTAGAATAAACGTAACTGATAAACTCATTCCAATACATCATTTGCGTGTGTTTAATAACTCTTGTTACGATCTGTTCAACTAATGGATCTAAATGAGGCTTTTCCCCAATATAACGAAACATTGTCTTAGGAGTACCATAAATTGTTTGTGTAATCACAATTTCAACGTCTGGGTCAATATTAGCAACTTCATAAACATCATGTACAAAAGGTCCATAGTTATCAAAATACCATCGAATATCAGTAAGTTGTTGACCAGTAGACTGGACAAACTCCCAATCTGCCAAATATATTATTTTAGTTAACCTAGCATTAGATAGTTCATGAGAATGAGGATAGATCGCACAAATATATCTGATTAAACTATTAAGTATATTCATATTTTATCCTTATTAACATTCGTCTTACTTAAAATAGAATGATTGTAATCTAGAAGTTCTATTAGAATACTGTCATGTTGTTTGAATAATTGATTAATTTTCTCTATATCAAAATCCTTATCAACAGTTACACTTTCACAGAGAAGCACACCAACCCGATCATCTAAGCGCTTCGTAATCATATAAGGATAAAAGCTTTTACTTTTCATTGAAAAATTTTTAGCTATTGACTTATTAATACCTAATTTTTTTGTTTGTTCTAGGTATTCTTCATCATTCTGACTCAAATGAACAACTTCTATATTAGTTCTATCACTGGTGAAAGCTTGACCAATAACGCCTTCATTTTTAGGAAACCTTACTCTATTGATTTTCTTAAAATCTACATTAACACTAAATCTACCAAAAATATGTAAGAAATCTTCGTTAGTCTCATCATCATTGACTTTAATAAGCATGTAAAGACAAATTCTATCATTAGAGGAGAGATTCAACTGTTTGAATAAAAATGCTAAAAATTTAGAAGTCATTTCTCTTGCTTCATTAAGATGCTGAGTTTTTAATTCACCTATGGCTTCTTGCGCTTCATTAAGATTTTGCTCAACTTCAGATAAATTACTACTTACTTCCCTATTAGATTTTTTAAGCTCCTCATTTTCTGTGGTTAAGTTTTCTAAATTGGTATTTTCTTCTTTTCTTTTTTTTAAAAATTTCCATAAAAGAAATGGATATACAACAATTAAAGCCAATAATGCGTAGAATGATTTATTTACGAATACTGTTGTTAAAGGGATATCGCTATTTTGGATTATTTTTATGAGAGAATATGTAGAGGGAGTTAATACTATACTGATAATAAATAGTACTAACCCTTCAACTGTTTTAAAAAACTCAAGAAAATTGTTTTCAAACCATCTAACACACCTAATTAATAAGGAGTCATTTTGTGGATAAGACATATATTTTTAGGCCTTGTTGATATATCTCATATTTCATTATCATTGTTTAAAGCTATAAACAATTAATGCTAACTTATTGAGTAATAGAAAGATAGTTACAAACGTCACTAGATGTCGTTTTATGATAGATTAATTGAGTTCATTTTTTGCAAGCATAAAGGAATATCCTTGATTTTCAAACTGTTTGCTAATTGATAAAAAGTTGAGATGAACGCTGAGCCATTACAGAAAAACGGCAGGAAATGATACCCCTGCCGCCTCATTTCTAATATCTATCTAACTTTTAGATTTCTGCCGCAACCTCAGCACCATCACGAATTGCACGTTTTGCATCTAGCTCAGCTGCGAGCTTAGCACCACCGATGAGATGGTATTGCGCGTCTGGCGCATCGCCAACGTTTGGCATCAGCTCAACGACTGATTCTTGACCTGCGCAGACGACGACGCTATCGACACGGAGTAGCTGGCTTTGACCTTGCGCGTTGGTTACCCAGATACCTTCGTTAGTGATCTTGTCATATTGCACGCCAGCCACTTGGATGACGCCATGCGATTTGATATGCGCACGATGTACCCAGCCTGAGGTTTTGTTCAGACCACTACCCAGACGACCTTTACTACGCTGCATGAGATAGACTTGACGAATTGGCTTAATCGCTTTAGGTCTGACCAGTCCGCCATCACTTTGATAGTCAGTATCATTAGTCACGCCCCACTCTTCGCGCCACTCGCTGATGGACTGCGGTTCAGGGCGATAGCTTGGGTCTTTGAGACCCTCAGGACCGATCTCGTCCAGTGACTGACCATGATTGGCGGTCAGATATTCACTCACATCAAAGCCAATACCGCCAGCACCGATGACCGCTACCGTATCACCCACGGCTTTTTCACCAGAGAGCAATTCTGCGTAGCTGATGACTTGCGGCAGATCAGCACCTTCGAGCTTACCTGCTAGGCTTCTAGGAACGACGCCCGTGGCCACAATGACATGGTGAAACTTAGCTTTTTCTAGCATGTCTTTATCTACAAAGGTGTTGAGTTTGACCTCGACGCCCAAGTGCTCAAGCTCATTAATATAGTAGCGAACGGTCTCAAAGAACTCTTCTTTACCAGGGATGACTTTGGCATAGTTGAACTGCCCGCCTAATACGTCTTTTGCTTCAAACAACGTCACATCGTGACCACGTAAGGCAGCGACGTGAGCGGCTGACATACCAGCGACACCGCCACCGATGACGGCGACTTTTTTCGCTTTTTTCGCTTTTTTGTAGACCAGCTCTGTCTCATAGCACGCTTGCGGATTGACCAGACAAGTCGAGCGTTTGTTTTCAAACGTATGATCGAGGCACGCTTGGTTACAGGCGATACAGGTGTTAATTCGATCTGTCTGACCGTTTTTGGCTTTGTTGACCCAATGCGCATCCGCCAAGAATGGACGTGCCATTTGAATCATATCTGCCTGACCGTCAGCGATGATTTCTTCTGCCGTATCTGGCATGTTGATGCGGTTGGCCGCCATCATTGGAATATTGATGTGTTTTTTGATCTCAGCAGTGAAGTCAACGAAAGCGGCACGTGGAACACTCGTCACAATAGTCGGGACACGCGCTTCATGCCAGCCGATACCCGTGTTCATGATCGTCACGCCCGCCTCTTCTAGCGCTTTTGCTACGGTGATGACTTCATCCATGACATTACCGTCTTTGACCAAGTCAATCACCGACAGACGGAATAAGATAATAAAATCTTCACCCACGGCCTCGCGAACGGCTGTGACCACGTCGACCGCGAATTTCATACGACCTTGAATATCACCGCCATAGATGTCTTTACGTTTGTTGACATGACTGGATAAAAACTGATTGAGCAAGTAGCCTTCAGAACCCATGATTTCGACGCCGTCATAGCCTGCTTGCTTGGCAAGTTTGGCACTGCGTGCATAGTCTTTTACCGTCTGCTCGATGTTTTTGATGCTCATCTTGCGTGGTTTGAACGGTGAAATTGGGGATTTGATTGGGCTAGATGACACCGCAAAAGGATGATAACCATAACGACCACTGTGCAATATCTGCATAATGATTTTGCTGTCGTGCTTATGGACAGCACGAGTGACGCGCTGATGATTGATGACATCTGCTTTGTTATTCATGGTGCCGCCAGCAGGGAGTAGCCAACCTTCGCGGTTGGGCGAGATACCACCCGTGATCATCATTGCCACGCCGCCTTTGGCACGCTCTTCAAAATAAGCCGCGAGCTTACCGTAGTTATAGAAACGGTCTTCAAGCCCCGTATGCATGGAGCCCATGACCATACGGTTTTTTAGGGTAGTAAACCCTAAATCTAATGGCTCGAATAAATGCGGATAGTATTCATTGGTGCTGGCAGTATCGATCGTATTAGCAGAACGGCTGGCGGTCATATCATTTTCCTTATGAATGGTTTTTTTAGACTATTTTTGCAGAACAGACATGCGATAAGATGTAGCGTTATCAGTATCGTAACACACCGCTATTATTGTCAGCTATGCAGACAAACGACTGATGAGTGAGCACTATATACATGACGACAGCAAGATAACGGCTAGATGGCAATTGGGCGACAGTTAGAGGATGGCTAAATAATAATAGGACACCAGGTATGCAACGAGTAATTGCACTAGCTGTTATAAAAACCAACCCAAATTGTCAGGCAGCTTGCCTACAGTGGGGCAGATGCTTTTGCCAGTATCTCTCATAGTTACAGTGTCTCTCATAATTACAGTAGCTCGCGTAGCATAATAGGATAATCGATAAAAATCGACTATTATAAAAGCTTTCTGTGTTAAATTACTGTGCTAGGTGACCGCATTATAGAAAGGTAATATGCTGAGTTACCGCATTATAGCAATACGATAAAGGACTATCACCATGACAGATTTTCATACTGGTCTTGGCAAAAACGCCGCCAACCACCAACCGCTCACCCCTATTGATTTTATCATCCGTAGCGCGCAAGTTTATCCTGATAAAACCGCCATCATCTATGATGATCTAGAGCACAACAACCTCACTCAAACGTGGCAACAGACCTATATTCGCTGTCGTCAACTGGCAGATGGACTACGCAAACTGGGTATAGATAAAAATGACACGGTCGCCGTCATGTTGCCAAACACGCCTGTAATGGTCGAATGCGCGTTTGGTGTGCCGATGTCAGGTGGCGTACTCTGCACGTTGAACACGCGCCTTGATATCAATGCCCTTAGCTTTTGTTTACAGCATTCAGAAGCAAAGGTTTTAATCTTAGATAGCGAGTTTGCTGAGCACGCCGACATCATCGCTGAGACTTTCCCCACCCTGATCGTCATTCACGCAGCAGATGCGGCTATCGATGTTGAGCCGTTTGGACAGATGAGTTATGAGGCGCTGGTTGCCAGTTCAGACAGCCTGGACAATTGGGAGATGCCAGCAGACGAGTGGGATGCTATCGCTCTGAACTATACCTCTGGCACGACAGGCAAACCCAAAGGCGTGGTCTATCACCATCGCGGCGCTACGCTCAATGCCGTCTCCAATATATTAGATTGGGACATGCCAAAACACCCAATTTACTTATGGACATTGCCGCTGTTTCATTGCAATGGTTGGTGTTTTCCTTGGAGTATCGCTGAGCGTGCTGGAGTCAATGTTTGTTTGCGTCACATTGATGCAGATTTGATATTACAGCTGATTGCCAAGCACCAGGTTACCCATTATTGCTCCGCGCCCGTCGTCCACAATATGATTGCTGGTGGCAAATCAGAGTATAAGGATGCCATCACGCATACAGTCAAAGGTTGGGTCGCTGGTGCACCGCCATCCGAGACCATGCTAGCAGCGATGGAAGCAATGGGCTTTCATATCTCACATGTTTATGGACTTACCGAAGTATATGGACCAGTAACCGTCTGCGCTGAGCAAGAAGAATGGGATGAGCTTGATGTCGCCACACGCGCTCAAAAAAAATCTCGTCAAGGTATGACTTCCCATCTTATGGCAGGGTTTGAGGTATTTAAACAAGGTACCACTGAGCCCGTGGCCGCCGATGGCGAAGAGATGGGCGAGCTGGCGCTACGTGGCAATATGGTGATGAAAGGCTATCTCAAAAGCCGCAAAGCCACCGAAGCCGCATTCGCCGATGGCTGGTTCCGTACGGGAGATTTGGGTGTCAAATATCCTGATGGCTATATCAAAATTATGGACAGACTCAAAGATATCATCATCTCAGGCGGTGAGAATATCTCTAGTATCGAGGTAGAAAACGTTTTGTACAAACTCCCAGCAATCGAGAACTGTGCGGTCGTCGCCGCGCCCCATGATAAATGGGGAGAAGTACCCGTCGCCTTTATCGAGATTCATACTGGTAGCACGCTACAACGCGATACCGTGATGGCGCACTGTAGCCAGCACTTGGCAGGTTTTAAAGTGCCCAAATATATTGTTTTTGCCGAAATACCTAAGACCAGTACGGGTAAAGTGCAAAAATTTGAGCTACGCCAAGCCGCAAAATCATTGGCACACGAAACGCCAAAAATAACTGCCAGTGTTAAATAAAATGGCGACTTATTAAGTCATATCATTAATCATTGCTCATAAAAAAGGTCAGCGACACATAACTGACCTTTTTTCGAGTGCTAGCCTATTTATACGATAGTTGGTTCAATATAATTTGGAGACAAGGAAGCCAAGTAAAGGTACTACAAATAGTAGACTAAGCGAGGCTGACACCGTATCCAATTTATAGAAAACTAACTATATCAACCAAGTTTGGGCTCAAGCCATTGGTAAATCAGCATTCCTATGATCATAGCTGGGATAAACACATATGCTTGCCATTGTCCTGTACCAAGCAGCACAATACCAGGCCCTGGGCAAATACCCACCAGTCCCCAGCCGATACCAAACAGCATGGCACCGATGATCAGTTGTTTGGTGATAATGGTTTTGCTTGGCATATCGATCGGCGTGCCGATCCAGCTGATTTGTTGACGTTTGGCCAATAGCACACCAAAAAACGCCACAACCAAACCGCCACCCATCACAAGAGCAAGGGAGATATCCCAGGCGCCAAACACGTCCAAGAATCCTTGCACCTTCACAGGATCAGTCATACCTGATACCAGCAGTCCAAACCCAAATAGCAGCCCGGCTAGCAATCCGATTATATTCTTTAGCATTGTTGTCTCTCGCTATTATTATTTTCTATTGACCATCATCCATCGTTTACGCTCTAACACGACTGATCGCTACTGTCTGGCACTCAATCATCTAGCATCTACAGTAGCCCTAGGACATGCCGACCGATATACACAGTCACAATACCAAACAGCATAAAGGTCACGGTCGCAGCCAGCGAGCGTGGAGACAGACGTGCATTACCGCAAATGCCATGACCACTCGTGCATCCTGAACCCAGACGAGTCCCAAAACCAACCAACAACCCTGCAATAATCAACAGTGGCAACGAGCTGCTAATGTCTACATCAGGTAGTGGTCTTGCTAGCCCATATAGCACTGGTGATATGACCAATCCCACTATAAATAGCACTTGCCACATCTCTACACCCTTAGGTTTTAGCAAGTTTGAAAAAATACCACTGATACCCGCGATACGCCCGATCCCGAGCAGCAAGATAACCGTTGCCACGCCGAGCATCAAACCGCCTACCAAGGAGATCGGTGTAAATGCTTGCCAGTCTATTTGTATACTCATAATGAGCGACCTATTCAGATGTGTTGGATATTTCTGTTCATTATTTATAAAAATACATTATATTATAAAATATAATAAAAAAGTAAAAAAATACTGAGCACGTACATAAACGGCTCAGTACATTGATAACGATAGCAACATCTCAAAAACGTCTATAAATACGACAGCATCAGTTTATAGACGTCTCTTAAATAGTTTTACTTGCTTAACACTTTATCCAGTGCCGCTTCAAAACGCGCCACGGTTCCATCGATATCGGTTAGTTTATCCAAACCAAACAGACCTAGACGGAAGGTCTTAAAGTTATCAGGCTCACCTACTTTTAGTGGCACGCCAGCAGCAATTTGCACTCCGATTTCAGCAAATGCGCTGCCTTTATGCATGTCGTCACGATCGGTATAAGAGACGACAACACCAGGCGCTTTGAAACCTTCAGCTGCTACGCTCTCGACACCTTTGGCTTCTAAGATTTCACGGATGCGTTTGCCAAGCGTCCACTGTGCGTCACATAACTTATCAAAACCGATTGCTTTGGCTTCATTCACAGCATCACGGAACTGGCGTAAGCTGTCTGTCGGCATCGTCGCGTGATAGGCATGACCACCGTTTTCATAAGCACGCATGATGTTTAACCATTGCTTGAGATCAACACTGAAGCTGTCAGACTCAGTGCTGTCTACTTTTTTGACAGCAGCGTCGCTTAGCATGACCAGACCAGCGCTAGGCGTACTGCTCCAGCCTTTTTGCGGCGCGCTAATCAGCACATCGATACCTAATGCTTTCATATCTAACCATACGCAGCCTGATGCGATACAGTCAATGACCAATAAACCACCAACGCTATGCACAGCGTCGCCCAGTGCTTTTATATAGTCATCTGACAAAATCATACCAGACGATGTCTCAACGTGCGGTGCAAATACAACGGCTGGTTTCTCTTCTTTGATCTTGGCTACGGCGGTGTCGATATCGACTGGTGCAAATGGTTTAGGTGACTCGCTATCATCCGCACGATTGGCTGTAAGTACAGTAGAAGATTTGGCAATTTTACCTTTCTCTAAAATTTGCGTCCAACGATAACTGAACCAACCATTACGGATGATCAGGCAATCTTCGTCGTTTGCCAGTTGGCGAGCGACGGCTTCCATACCATAGGTACCAGAGCCAGGTACAATCACCACGGCGTCAGCGTTATACACAGATTTTAGGTCATTAGATAGATCGTTCATTACTTGTTGAAAAGCTTTTGACATGTGGTTCAGCGCGCGATCGGTATATACCACTGAATACTCTAACAAACCGTTTGGATCGATATCTTGACGTAATGCAGGCATTGAACACTCCTAGTGTGTGATTAGATGATTGACTATTTTTTGGCTCTTTTTTCCGTAGTATCTGGGTATGAAATAATATAGATACTGATCAAGTAGCAGAATTAATGACTAGCTAATAAGTAGTAATTAAGCACTGAGCTAGAACAAAAACAAAGGATAGAATAAAATATTGACCAGATAGCACTTTAATATAGCGATATTGTCTTTGATGATATTGTCTTGGATAATAATGTCTTGAGCTGTTTAGAGGTTCCTCGCTTTTGAACGCATAAAAAACAAGGAACACTGATGAGATCTACTAATATTGCATCAATATATTTGTAGTCATATTACGAGCAGACATCAGCACATTATTTTGACCTAAACCATTCATAAGAGCTTGATATTAGCACTGATGCTAGAGGTTGACAACGACATGCTGGGGCAGTGTTATGACTTGCACTGTCGATGATTTGTTGATAAGTCGTGTATAACTATCAGTGCCCGCGATGAGCATCCTGTAGCCCTGAAACCACAAAGTCGAGCAGATCACTATCGCCTTCGCGCGCCGCTTTGCGCATGAGCTTTGATGGTGCATGCGTCAATGTTTGGGTTAAGCGTCGTGACAGTTCGGTGAGGATATCTTCTGGACTGACATCGTCCTGCTGCAGCTTAGCGATAGACTCGTGTAGCAGTTTATCCACTTGACCTTGGGTACAGGCGCGGTACTGTTGAATGTCTTTACCGACTTGACGAACTTGAAAGCGGCGGTCTATCTCAACAACCAATTGACTCACCAGTAACTCAGCGTCAACCGCTGCTTGCCGACGCTGCTCGATATTGCCAGCAATCACATGCTGTAGATCATCGACAGAGTATAGATACACATCATCAATGCGGCTGATGTTGGAGTCGATATCGCGCGGTACTGCCAAGTCTATCATCAGCATTGGCTGATAACGACGACGCTTGAGTGCTTGCATCGTCATTGTCTTATCAATCAACAAGTCCATACTGCCGCTACAGCTACTGACAATATCTGCTTCTGCCAGTACTTGTGGCAACTCTTGCAATGGCTTGACATCGACACGGCGATTGGGACTACGCAGTTCCGCCGCCAATGCTTCGGCACGCTCAGGATTGCGATTACAGATAATGACTCGTCCTACCCCAAGCCCTGCGATATGGGTCGCGACCAAGCGGTTCATTTCGCCTGCAGCAACGACCAATAGTGTACGACTAGGCAGATCATCAAATATTTGCGTGACCAGTTTCGCCGCAGCAAAGCTAAGCGATACCGCTTGCGCGCCGACCTGCGTCTCATTACGTACTCGTTTGGCCGCAGCAAATACTTGATCTACAATCCAACCAAGCTGATTACTGAGTACTTTTTGCTCTTGCGCTAAGTGCACAGAGCGCTTTATTTGACCAAGGATTTGTGGCTCGCCCAGTATCATAGAGTCGAGCCCTGCAGCTACTCTTAACCAATGGGTCAATGCATGAGTATCACGATGTACATAAAGGTAAGGGTCGATGTCTGAGAGTGGGAGCTGTTTGAATTCAGCAAGCCACGTCTTTATTTTGATAATGTGAGCGCTAATAGCAGCAGCCGAAACATTGCTGCTACCACTAAAGTTGTTTTTCTCGGTAGTAACGGTCGTTTGCAAGCTAGATGGTTGCGATGCTGAGTTGTGCGGCACTGAAGGTTGCGATGCTGAGTTGTGCGGCACGAGGGCATAGATCTCAGTACGGTTGCACGTTGAGACAATCACACTACCGTCAGTGAACGTCTCTATCTGGTCGAGCGCGACATTCACATCGTCACCCACAAGTGCCAAGCGCTCTCGTAGAGCGACTGGTGCGGTTTTGTGATTGACCCCAATGACCACTAATCTCATTATTGATAGACCATAAACATGACGCTCAGTTGCCTACTTACGCTATCTTATTGTGCTCAAAAGACAGTTTTTGATGACAGCGCTGAAAGGAAGACCCTAAAAACCGCTTATTATATCATTATTGCTGGCGTTAATTAACACTCACCCATCTATGATAGCTATATCTCTGTATCTGGTCACAACGGTAACAAATCAACTACCCATACGATTTATAAAATCAATAGCCAGATTTTGGCAAGTGGTCAATAAAACAAACATAAATCGCTCGCTTAGTATGACTTAACTTGTTATATTTCCACAGTATTCTGATCGATACGCACCTAAAAATAAAAACATAGTCGACCGTGTTTGCGCTTAAAACAGGCCTCACATGTTGCGTATTCATATAAGAACTATGACTCTCATCGGAGTAACACGGCTCCTATTGTTTATACTGTGCCTCTGCTCTTATAATGTCTGTCATAGGTACTCGTTACCACTATTTAACTTACAATGATTAAAATAAAATACCTCAGTGATGTAGGTAAACCATGGACGAATACGGCTATCTATGATGTTTTTTGGATCATTATTTCACGCGCATCCTCCACTTAATGAGCAATCTAGCCTTCGTGCTCTGTTGCAGGTCGTTATGGAGCGCCTGTGCCAACGGTATAAGCTTGCCTTATCATTGGCCGTTTGTTTGTGCTTGACCACACCAGTTCATGCCAGCCAGCCTGATACTTCGTCACAGGCAACCTTTCCGCAAGCACCAGCTATTATCAATAATAATCTGAATAATACCAGTACTAGCACCAACACGACTATCAACACCATCGTTCGTAGAGTCAGTCAGCCGATAGATAACATTGCAAATATTGATGGTCTAGCGCCTACTGGCTTGTGGAAACCTGAGCTTAATGAGCCAAGTTTATATGCTCTACTAGATGCAGAGTTTGCCGCGGATCGCGACAATCGACAGCGAGCGATTGCAATCTATAAGCAGCAGTCTTTCAAGGAAGACGCCACCGCAGTTTTCGAGAGAGCGCTGACTTTATCCTTACGTAACGAGCGGGTCGAAGACTCGTTAGTATTTGCCAAATCATGGCAAGACCAAAACCCTGATCATGTACCTGCTTGGTTTTATGTGGCGCATTTAGCCCTGCGCGCACACGATTATATCTTAGCTGGTGAGACGCTCAACCGTATCTTACGTTATGATCCGCGTGCAGATCTAAGCGAAATCCTCATCGGTATTTACCCAAATAACGATGAGGATAAACGCGAGCTACTTGCTGCTTTGCAGCCTCTAGATAGCGAGCAAAATGCTTCATTATCTGTACTAAAAGCAGGTCTGCTATACCAGTTTAACGAGCCTGAAGTCGCTATTGTACACATCAACCGCGCATTAGAACGTCAACCTGACTATGTGCCTTTTATTACCTTAAAAGCTGACATACTGCGCAAAATCGTTACCGCCGAGACCGTGGTCAATTATGTCAGCCAAGCGCGCCTTCGTAACCCTGATAGTAAAAGCTTGTACTTGTATGAAATTCGCTATTTATTGGATCTCAAACAAAGCGAGCAGGCTTGGAGATTGCTGCTCGAAGCCCATAATCGCTTTAGCGATGATGCCGAAATTACTTTGCTAGCGGCATTGGTGAGTCTGGATATCGAAGAGTATGCGAGCGCAGACGATCTACTCAACATACTTGCCAAAAGCCCCACCTATCTCGACCAAGCGTATTACTATCTCGGTATCAGTGCTGAGCGTCAGCAGCTCTTTGAGCAAGCCAAATACTATCTTAATGACGTGATGCAAGAGGACTTGGTATTAGAAGCTCGTAGAAAGGTAGTGGCGTTTGAATTACTTGATAACGATGTTGACGCCGCCATCGCTACGTTAGAAAAGCTACGCAAAGACTTTACAGTATTTGCGCCTGACACGTTTGTCATGCAGGCCGATATTTTGTGGCAACAAAACCAATCAGCAGAAGCATTGCTGCTACTAACACGTGCCGCCCGCAAATACCCTGATAATGAAATGCTACTGTTTGCTCGGGCTCAGCTCTTAGATGACAAAGATGATTATGTCGTCAAGCGCACTTTACTCAATCATCTGCAAGCATTAGATCCTAGTAACCTATCTTACCAGCTCAGTTATGCGCAGTTACTATTGGCCAACGAGCGCAGCTCAGAACAAGGTCTAGCACTAGCCACCTCTATTATTCAGATTCGCTACGATGACCCCCGCTATGATAACGAGCTCCATCTGCAAGCCCTAAATGTACTGGCGGGCAATGCACTGGCGAAAGAAAACTATAAACAAGTGATTAACTATCTACAGACACCTTATGATGTTCTGCCAACCCTGCGCTCAGGTACTTTGCTATTGCGCGCTTACCAAGGGCTAGGCAATAACGACAAGGTTGAAGCTCTACTCGCAGACTTACAACAGCGCTTCTCATTTGGACAACACAATATCAATGACCGCATACAGTTGTATTGATATTGACGGTTCAAGCTCCCTGTTTGGTCTTTTAGCTCTATAAATAATATAGCAGTTATAAATTACAAGGCAGTTATAAGAAGCTAACAGCCGTGCATAACCGAGCAACAAATAACGCTTAAGCTAATATCTTTGTTTAATTTCCTATTTTGAGAACCTACTATGTCTGTATCACTCTCGTCTTATAAACCAAATAAATTGACGCTATTGACTGCCATGGCGACCGCAATGGTCATCACCTCTGGCTGTCAGTCGCTAAAAACAGCCAGCGCAACCAATCAACCAACTGCCATGCAAGGTCAAAATGCCGAACAACCCAAAAAGCTAGAAAGCTTTGACATCACTGGTAAAATTGGGGTGACAATGCCTGCTAATGATACTTCAGGTACCCAAGGCGGTAGTGCGTTTTATGCATGGGGTCAACAAGACGATCGTTTTGCGATTGAGCTCATCGGCGCACTCGGTATCGGCAAAACCAACATTGAGTACAACGGTCAAACGGCGACGCTAGTTAGTGAAAAAACAGGCACATTGACCGCTAATGATCCTGAAACCTTGCTCAAAAAAGCCACTGGCTGGCAAGCGCCTATCTCACAGATGCCTTATTGGATATCTGGACGTCCGGCACCTTCAGACAGCGCGCCACAGCTTGATGCTCAAAACCGCTTAGTCAGTTCAGTCAATGGCGAATGGAATGCGAAATTCACTTACAAAGGTGATGATAAGCTACCCAGCAAGATCAGTGCCGTACGGTCACAAGGAAGTAAAGTTGTGATGACGATCAACCACTAACGCATCACAACTCGCTAATAAAACCACTCCACAAGCTATCATTGCTTGTTAAGATAGCTGTTTTTGACCGAGATTATGACTAAAGATACTGCTATAGCGTCGACCTCTACCCTCACTCGTTTATCCCCTGCAAAAATCAATCTATTTTTGCACGTTACGGGCAAACGAGTTGATGGCTATCATAATTTGCAAACGGTATTTCGCCTGCTTGACTGGGGCGATTATTTACATTTTACGGTTAGCGATGATGCTGTGATACAAACGGCTGATAATGAATTAGATGCTACTACCCTTTGTCATCAGCTATTGGTATTAGCAGGTGCCGAGACGATCACGGCCAATATAGAAGACAATTTAATATTTAAAGCAGCGCGCGCATTGCTAGCATTTGCTATACAGTCAGAGGCTCTACCAAAGCAATTGGTACAAGTTACTGTCGCCTTAGACAAGCATTTACCAATGGGCGCAGGGTTGGGCGGTGGCTCGTCCAATGCCGCAACGACCATGCTGGCACTCAATGAGATTTGGCAGCTCAATTTTACTTGCCATGAGCTGATAAAAATTGGTGCAAAGGTCGGTGCAGACGTACCCATATTTATCTTTGGTCAAGATGCCATTGCCATGGGTATTGGTGAAGAATTGACGGCCATTGATCTACCTGATCAGCATTATTTAGTTTTAACGCCTGATGCGCATGTCAATACTGCTACCCTATTTGTCCATCCCCAGCTACAGCGAAATATCTCCCCTATTTCGGCTGACACTATTCAGAACCAATACGCTGACTATGTGCAAACGCTTACCGCGTCCTATCACAATGTTTTTACCCCAGTAGTGACAAGCCTAGCTCCCGCTGTTGCAGAGGCTTTAGATTACTTGCAAGGGTTAGAGGCACAAGCAATGAGTACAGCACGTATGACTGGCTCAGGTAGTGCAGTGTTTTTGCCTTTGGACGCGAGTATTTCCAGTAATAAAAAGCTATTGGAAAAGTGGGTTACAGAGGCACCTTGTGCAGGGTATGTGGTGGAAAGTTTATAGGTCTCTATCATTGCTTCCATACACTTTATTTTTGTTTAAAGTTGATGTAATGCTGTCAATTTTGACCAACTAAAAACTGACAACGGCTGATTCTTATTAATAAATCTCAGAAAAAAGCGCAAATGACTTGCAAAATCTGAAAATTTACTTATAATAGGTCGCCACAATAGGGGTATAGCCAAGTTGGTAAGGCATCAGGTTTTGATCCTGACATCCGTTGGTTCGAGTCCAGCTACCCCTGCCATTTTTAGTACGAAGCGTTAGAGATATAGTGAGTATAAGCGGTTTATAGACAACCTCTTATCTTATTGTCATTGACAACGTTATCCCAGTTTCGGTATAGTTCGCAATGGACACCGCTAGGGAAAGGTTATGTTTTAGACGACGCAATCGTTTATAAGATAACTGACAGGTCGTGACACCATTCTAAGAATGACTATTAGTCGCTATTAGCTCTCGGTTGTTCATAGCCTAGACATTACAGGGGTATAGCCAAGTTGGTAAGGCATCAGGTTTTGATCCTGACATCCGTTGGTTCGAGTCCAGCTACCCCTGCCATTTTTACTGTAATAGTAGTCATCAACACCTTCACCACTCTTTTCTTAATTTGAGCAGTTTGTCACTGCTTAGCGGTCGCTGCTTGAGTCAATCAATAGGACTTCTGTCATGCCTTATTTGGCGATTTTTACGGGTAATGCCCACCCAGAATTAGCAAAAACCGTAGCCGATCATCTTCATATACCTCTTGGTAAAGCTGACATCACGCGTTTTTCTGATGGCGAAATTGCCGTGGAAATCAAAGAACACGTACGTGGTAAAGATGTGTTTATCATGCAGCCTACTTGTGCACCGACCAACGACAACTTGATGGAAATCATGATGATGGCAGACGCCTTGCGTCGCTCTAGTGCTGGCCGTATCACAGCTGTCATGCCATATTTTGGTTATGCTCGTCAGGATCGTCGCCCGCGTTCAGCTCGTGTACCTATCTCAGCCAAAGTCGTCGCTGATATGCTAAATATCGTTAGTATTGATCGCGTCATGACAGTTGATTTGCACTCAGATCAGATTCAGGGTTTCTTTGATATTCCTGTAGACAACATCTACGGTACGCCAGTACTCTTAAACGACCTACAAAAACAAGATTATGACAATATCATGGTGGTTTCACCTGACGTAGGCGGCGTGGTTCGTGCTCGTGCAATGGCCAAGCAATTAGGCGATACTGACATGGCGATTATCGATAAGCGCCGTGCGCGTGCCAATGAGTCACAAGTAATGCATATCATTGGTGATGTTCGTGACCGTGATTGCGTTATCGTTGATGATATGGTCGATACTGCAGGTACGCTATGCAAAGCTGCCGAAGCACTAAAAGAAAATGGTGCACGTCGCGTATTGGCTTATATCACCCACCCTGTCCTGTCAGGTAACGCACTCAAAAACATCAGCGAATCGGCGCTAGACGAAGTCGTTGTGACTGATACAATTCCACTATCAGCTGAAGCAAAAGCCTGCAGCAAAATCCGTCAGGTCAGTATCGCGCCGATGCTTGCTGAGAGCTTACGCCGTATCAATAATGAAGAATCTATTAGCGCGATGTTTGATGCCTAATGTTTAGTGATCAGTGTTTAATACTGAACGCTAGATAGTAGTTGTTATAATCAAAACAGCAACGCCTGTGTTAATAGATATTGAATAAGCCAAAGAAATAGCGCCAAGTATGAGTACTTGGCGCTATTTTTATGTCCGTGATTTGCGTAGGTCTTTATTATTGCTACAAAATCACGTATAATGCGCGCCTGTGCTGACCTTTTGTTTTATTACGCAAGGGTGGCATTATTAAAAGTGCTGATCAAGCTGAACAATAATGGCTACTGTAGTATTTATTACTATAAAAATCATTATCTTAAGCAAATGGCTAATATTGTTAATCGTGTTATTTACATACGATGATAAACCTTAGCTCTCATCACGTATTAGTGGATTGGTCGCAAATCCACTTTTTTATGACCAGACACTTCATCATTCTTTTTATAGGATTATATCCATGAGCATTAATCATTTTGAACTAAAAGCCGTTGATCGTTCTGCTGAACTACAAGGTAAAGGTGCGAGCCGCCGCCTACGTAAGCAGAACCTAGTTCCTGCTATCATCTATGGTGGTAATGAAGAACCAACAGCTATCTCTATCAAGCTTAACGAACTAGTAAAATCACTAGAATTCGAAGCGTTCTTCTCACACATCTTGACTATCAATGTTGATGGTGAAGAGCATCAAGCAGTCATCAAAGACTTGCAGCGTCATCCTGCTAAAGGTTTCCCAATGCATGCTGATTTTCAGCGCATTGTGAAAGGTCAAAAAATCCACATGAACGTTCCTGTGCATTTCTCTGGCCGTGAAGAAGCGCCTGGTACTGCTGCTGGTGGCGTATTGTCTACTCTAGTATCTGACATCGAAATCATCTGCCTACCATCTAAACTTCCTGAATACCTAGATGTAGACGTTTCTGGTATGGAAATCGGTGATTTGTTCCGTCTATCAGACATCGAACTTCCTGAAGGTGTGGTGATTCATGAGCTTGAGCTAGAAGACGGCCATGACCGTACTATCGTTAACATGCAGCCACCTACTGTTGAAGAAGTTGACGAAGATGCTGAAGACGTTGATGCTGATGAAGTACCAGCAACTGAGCAAAACGCTGAAGTTGACACTGAAGAGAAAGAAGACGACGAGTAAGATACACTTTCTATGTAGCGACTCATATTGCGCTATGTAGTGACAGACTCGTTTAGTCAACAAAACAGCAGGTGATTCAAAATCTCCTGCTGTTTTTGTAAGTAAGGTTTGAAAATACACAGTTTTCTCAAATTTAAAGCCTTATCTCTATTTATCGTATTCAAGCAGGGTGTTTTTATGGCCATAAAGCTTATTGTCGGTCTTGGTAATCCTGGTCAGCAGTATATGTTCACGCGTCATAATGCTGGGTTTTGGTTCGTTCATCATTTGGCACAGCAGTTCAATATCACGCTCGCCCCTGACAAGAAGTTTCACGGGGTGACAGGACGCGGGCAAATCCATGGGTCTGATGTGCGTCTACTGATGCCGCTGACGTTTATGAATAAATCTGGTCAGTCAGTCGTGCCTATGGTAAATTTTTATGGCATCAAAAACGACGAGCTATTGATTGCTCATGATGAGCTCGACATCCCAGCTGGCAGCATCAAGCTCAAAACCGATGGCGGTCATGGCGGTCATAATGGTCTGCGTGATATTACACCGCACATCGGCAATGACTTTCATCGTCTGCGCGTAGGTATTGGCCACCCAGGACACAAGTCCAAAGTTAGTGGACATGTCCTCTCAAAAGCGTCACCCGATGAGCAAATCGCTATCGATAGCGCATTGACAGCAGCTTTTGAAGCACTACCCCTGTTGATGAGTGGCGATACTGAGAAAGCCCGCTCACAAATTAATGGCTTTAAATTACCTGAATAATATAGCGTCATTATAACAACGACCTTTTATTTTGGTAGTTTTGTCCCCATTAACCTTTTGATTTAGTTATTTAATATCAGTTACGCTAAGGAAGCAACCTATGCTACTTAATATGCTTAAATGCAAATTACATCGTGCTCGTGTTACCCATGCTGAGCTTCATTATGAAGGCTCATGCGGTATCGATGGTGATCTACTTGACCTTGCTGGTCTACGTGAAAACGAATCTATCGATATCTATAATGTGACCAATGGCAAGCGCTTTCGCACCTATGCTATCCGTGCTGAAGCAGGCTCTGGTATTATCTCATTAAATGGTGCTGCAGCTCATATGGCAGATTTAGGTGACATCGTCATTATCTGTGCTTATGCCCAGTTTGATGAAGTTGAAGCATCTACCTACCAACCAAAACTTGTCTACTGTAATGAAGACAACACGGTTAAAGACACAGCAAATATCATCCCTGTACAAGTTGCTTAATATGACAGGATGACGAGGTTTTGGTTAGATCAAGAGAAATATCAAACTAGAGCGTTGGTTTAACTCTGGTTATTACCAAAAACCTCGATGCTAAAATGAAAGCTGAATCTTTGTGTCGATTCAGCTTTTTTTGTGCCAGTTTTATTTATCAAGTTCATCACTTTTATTATCTATAAGGAAACATACTGATGTGGTTGGCAGTGATTGCAATACTGATTGGGTTAGCAATTTTGGTTTGGAGTGCCGATGTCTTTATTGATGGGGCGACAGCACTAGCAAAGAAGTTTAGCGTGCCAAGCTTCTTGATCGGCGTATTGATACTGGGTATCGGCACATCAGCCCCTGAAATGGTGGTGTCAGTATTGGCCGCAATTGAAGGCAGCCCTGAGCTGGCTTTGGGTAATGCTTATGGCTCAAACATCATCAATATTGCCTTGGTACTCGGTGCAACCGTACTGATTAGCCCTATTATCATTCGTAAGGGCATCGTAAAGCGCGATCTACCTCTATTACTCCTAATCACTGCTACAGCGGCATGGCAGCTACGTGATGGCGTGTTGAGCCAAGCTGATGGTATTGTGCTACTGATACTCTTGGTTGTCGTCTTAGCGATACAGATCGTACTGAGTATCCGTGAAGGGTATCATGAGCATGAGGATGATGTGATTGTTGAGAGCACTGATTCAGATTACATAGAGCCAAGTATGGCGCGTGGTCTTGTCAGCTTACTTATCGGTATGCTGATGCTGGTCATCAGTTCACGTGCTATCGTCTGGGGTGCGGTCGAGCTGGCGACGCTGTGGGGGCTCAGTGAGCTTATCATTGGATTGACGATTGTCGCCGTTGGCACCTCATTGCCCGAGCTGGTGTCTAGCTTGTCAGCGGCGCGTAAAGGCGAGCATGATATGGCGCTAGGTAATATCATTGGCTCAAACATCTTTAACACATTAGCCGTTGTCGGTTTGGCAACCGTGATTGCCCCTATTACCGCTGATCCCATTATTTTTTCACGCGATGTGATGGCGATGGGATTACTGACCGTGTTGCTTGTTGTTCTATGCGTGTTTGCTTTTGCCACCAAGCGCCAATTTGGCCGTCTATCAGGCGCGACCTTGGTACTTTTCTTTGTGGGTTATACCGCATGGCTGATCCAAAGCGTCAGTATGTAACCAGCATTTTTCTTATACCATTCAATTTTCAATAATTTGGATGGTATCGTTTCAAACGGTCTGTTTAGGGTTCAGCAAAAAGCTATCTATTGGATAATGCTATGGTTTTTTGTTACGGTTTCTAAAGCCGCGCCATAACCCTTCGTGTGCTACTTTTGGCATTTTTAGCGTGATGGTATTCGATAGCATGTCCTGTACTGCCAGACCGCGAGGGTTGAACAGACAGAATACATAGTTAAATACCAATCCAAGGAACGCGCTGGCAAGTAAGGCGGCGCGTGACCCATCGACTAAACTACCGATAATGCCAAAAAGTAATGGCATCAAACAAGCTGACAAGATACGTTTGAACGACTGCCCCCATGTTAGCCATTGACCAGCATCATTGATAGTCTTCAATCGCCATGTCTGCATTCCCAATGTCTGCCCGCCGCGGCGCCAAAATATGCCATAGAATGCGACCAACGTCAGCACAAACGACGGCGTCATAATGGCGTTTTGGTACCATAGCGGTAGCGACTGGGCCTGCGATGACTCAGTCCCCGTCTCCATCGTTAGAATCGTTCCCACTACCGTCAGTATCGTTCCCACCAAAAACAACAATGCCAAAATCAGCATGCCATCATAAAGAATCGCCACAACTCGAGTCGTGGGTTTAGCGATGGTAGGCTCTTCATTGGGATTTTGCTGCACAGAAGCACTCGGCTGAGGCTTCGCATTGCGAGTAGATTTTAATGGGCGTTTAGATGGACGTTTTGACATGGTACAAGCTCATAGCAAGCAGTGAATAATAGCGCTATTGTACCGTAAATTATTGGACTGTCGTACATTATCCTAAATGACTGTCCAATCACGCTAGCGACCGTCACCATGCATCTGCATCAGTCATAAGATAATGATGACAAATTACAAAGGAGTCACTGATAACTTTAGACGACGACTGAAGGTTTTAAACCACACAAAATTTGGACATAAAAAAACCGCCAATTGTCATAAGACAGGCGATTGATTTAGTTGATTATGCAAATGGTGCGCCTGGAGAGATTCGAACTCCCGACCCCTTAGTTCGTAGCCAAGTGCTCTATCCAACTGAGCTACAGGCGCGTATTTTGCAAATCATTTACTGACTTGTTAAAAACAATCTCAGTAAATTAGGTTGGCTATTATATAGATAATATCGCTTGTGTCAACATCTTTTTTAATTAAAAAGAAAATACTTTTTGATTTAACCATTAAAATGTTCAACGCCAGTATACTGCGCTACTACTCTAATAACAACTGAATAAATGGCGGTGAAGGAGGGATTCGAACCCTCGATACGCTTACACGTATGGTTCCTTAGCAGGGAACTGGTTTCAGCCACTCACCCACTTCACCTAACGAATCAAGACATTTATAAAACCGCTATAAACATAGTATTGATGCTAACAATACGTCTCATGTCGTGGGCGAGTATTATAACAAAGCCAAAATGAATTGCAAGCCTTGTCTGCTAATTTAATGCAGCTTTTATCATAATTAAAGATATAAGTACCTATCTCACGTACTATTGCTAAAAATTGTACCATCTCTTAGCGAAGCATCACTACTTACTTGGTCATCGTTGATGATGTTTTTGCTACTTGCTACTTGCTCTATAAACGCTAGACTATGATAGATTTTTTGGCAGTAGGTGGCTATAGTATTTATTACTTATTTCAAAATATCTAAAAGGAGCGGTTATGCGACCTGTCGTACTGTGTTTTTCAGGATTGGATCCCTCAGGTGGTGCTGGGTTACAAGCAGATATTGAGGCCATCGGACAGACAGGAGCACATGCTGCCATCGCTTGTACGGCAGTCACTATTCAGAGCTCACAGCAGGTATTTGGTTTTGACGCTTGCGCCGCAGATTTGGTACAAGCTCAAGCCAATGCTGTACTCGATGATCTGCCAGTGAGCGCTATCAAATCAGGCATGCTTGGCACCACTGACAATATTGCAATGCTCACACGCTTATTTGCAGAAGAAAAGATCTCCAAAGACATACCTTTTGTGTTGGATCCTGTATTGGTTGCCAATAGCGGTGGTAGCTTGGGTGACGAAAAGACATTAGTGAGTGCCTTTAGACAGCTCCTACCCTATGCCACCTTAATCACACCAAATACGCACGAGCTTCGAGCATTAAGCGGCGAACAGGACTTACACAGTGGGGCAAAGCAGCTGTGCGCACAAGGCGCTCATGCCGTACTGGTAAAAACTTCACACGATTTTGAAGATGGTGATATCGAGCAGTACCTATACATAAAGGGCGAGATGGTACACAAAAGCACGTTGCCGCGTCTAAATGGTGAGTTCCATGGCTCAGGATGCTCTCTTGCTAGCTTTATCGCTGGACGTTTGGCGATGGGTGATAATTTGATTGATGCAATAAAAGCAGCAGACAGCTGGATTATTCAGACATTACGTGCAGCTGACGCACCGCACCCTAATGATGCTCAGGCTCAATTAATACCCAACCGCTTTGTTAGTTTTTAATACTATTATAGAAGCCTGTCTCACACATGCAGCAAATAAAAAAGCGCTCTATATGCCATAGAGCGCTTTTTTGTACTATATATTTTTGGATTGAACGATATGACGTTTACCCTACCCTAACATTGGCATCACACTGGCAGTTAACCCGCCAATAAATATCTCAAGTAAGTAAAAAGCAAAAAAAGCAACCATTGGTGACAAGTCAAGCATACCTAGATTTGGCGTAATACGACGAAACGGCGCGAGTATCGGCTCTGCTAAGTTCATAATAATGTCGATGATAGGATGCTGAGACTGGGTAAACACCACGATCCAGCTAACGATGATAGAACCAATCACTAAGTAGCGACACATGCGCAAAAAATCTAATATTAAGCTGGTCGTACCCGTAAAGAATAACGGTACAGGGGCTATACCTTGATGCGTCAATGCTGCTTTTCCAGAGATATCGATCAGACGAATCAAAAACATTAGGACAATAGCAGCAATGCTGATACGACCCTGTGCTACCGTTGGAAAAATACGCCCAAATACATCGACGACATGAGTCGCTTTGTAGGCAGGCGCAATCATGGGATTGCTCGCATCCATCCCTGCAAACTGCAACATAAAACGAATAAACACCAGCATCATAGCGAATGTGGTGACCAAATCAAAAATTTGAAATAACATGTTGTTCATGAAGTGCTACTCAATGGGACATTATTAACAGATACTAGGATGACAAAGGTCATTATCAGCTGGTAGTTGCATAAGCGCTATCGTAACTTACAATACCGCGTGTCAGTAATTACTTACTCATCTCTTCACTTAACGCTTGGCTACGATCGTAGCAAGCCTGCATGGCTTCGCTGATTTGACGACCAATTTCGTTGGCTTGCATGGACTCGACCGCTGCCTGAGTCGTACCGTTCGGAGACGTCACTTTGCGGCGCAGTTCAGCTGGTGCATCATCGCTGTTCATCGCCATTTTTGCAGCGCCAAGCATGGTTTGCATTGCAAGCGCTGAGGCTTGTTCTTTGTCTAGACCTAACGCCACGGCCCCATCGACCATCGATTCGATAAAGTAAAACATATATGCTGGCGCTGAACCTGACACGGCTGTGACCGCATGCATATGCTCTTCGTCATCAACCCACATGACCAGTCCTGATGCTTCCATTACCGCAGTTGCTAGCTGTTTTTGTTCTGCTGAGATATTATCTGTGCCATAGAGACCCGTCGCACCCATCTGAATCATAGAGGGCGTGTTTGGCATGGCGCGCACAATATTGCTATAGCCGCCCAGCATACTAGATAGCAGGTCGGTCGACAGACCTGCTGCGACTGAAATGACCAATTGCGTGTCTAATACATCAGCAAAGCTACTAACGACTACTTTCATCATCTGTGGTTTTACAGCGAGTACTACGATATCAGCATCGACTACAGCGGCTGTTGCATCAGCCATTGGGTCAACGGTATTTAAGCCTTTAGCCGCCAGTTGCTCACGTGCATCGCTGCTAGGATCGGCGACCGTGATGAGATCAGGTTTGATGCCGCAGCCTACAAGCCCGCTAATAAGCGCTTGCGCCATATTTCCGCCACCAATAAAACTGATTTTCTTATTATCTAATACCGACATACTTGTCTCCTAGTCACAACATTCAAAGGTATTCAACTTAACATCTTGATATATAAAACGACACTCAGTTTATCATACTGCCACTAGTATCGTTTGATAAATTCAAACTGTGAGTGCCCACCTCAGGCTAATGACAACCAATGCGCCAGTACAAAGCACCTCGATCTTTAGTTTATGGTACGTAGGCTTAGGTTGCTTTTAATATACTCAGTTAACTTCTGATGTGTCATATCAGTTATCACGCTTTCAGAGCTCAAATCCCAACTCTCAAATGGTGATATGAGCAATATAGGCGCATCATTTTCGGTACCGTCTTTATTAATAGAAGCGACACTGATTACCAGCAGATTTTGTCGCAGCCACACTGGGATACCTAGGGTTTGATACAGTCTTTTGCCCGCTTGTGGACGCGTCGCCAGTGCAGTCTTGAGACGCTTTTTGCTATTTAACGGGGTTATTTTTAGTGTCGCTTTCGATACTCCCTCATCTGCGTGATCGCTTAGCAGCTTTGCCAGTTTATCTGTACATACTTGTAACTGCCACACATATTCAATACTGCGGCGCAACATGATTGAACCGTCATCAGCTGAATCGCTCTCAATAGAGAGCAGACCAGATAATGGCAGCACTTGCTCTGTGATTGGTATATTTAGCCAAGACAGCCATGTGCTACTCAGACGGTAGATCTGCTGACGATAGCGGCGAACAGTATAGGACTGCTTACGACCCTGCCAAAACAACTCTGTTTGATGATCTTGGTCATCACGTTGGCTTACAGTTAGTACATCATCGACGAGCTGCTTAGCAGGTGGCAACGGCTCATCTTGACCCAGCCAATGATGCAGTAGTTGGCGCTGGCGATAGATCGGTAGTGATCGTAGCGCATCAATATTGAGCACGCGCTGTGCAGTTGGTAGTTGTAGGCTTTCATTGACTGTCTGCTGCATATCTTGCTCAACTTGCGCATTGACAGTGGCTTGTGCCTCACTCAATAGCTGCGCACTACGGGTAATATTATCAATGACGTTGGGGTTATAAGTCGCCAGTATGGGCATAATGTCGCGGCGTAGCCCACTACGTACATTATCGCCGCTGTCATTGGTTGGGTCATCGATGTAGGGCAACTCTAGGCGCTGGGCATAAGCACTAATCGCGGCGCGTCTCACCGTGAGCCAAGGTCGCCACAGGATATTGCACTGTGCGCCCTGCGTTTGCACTCGCCATGGCTGCATACCAGAAATACCATTGACTCCAGCGCCTTGAATCAATCGCATCAGTACGGTTTCAGCTTGATCATCGGCATGATGTGCCAATAGCAGTACGTCATCTTGGTTCATATGTGCGCGCATGACGTCATAACGAGCTTGTCGCGCTGACTGTTCATCATGTCTTGTTATCTGTGCTTGTAGGATATGACAAGGTATATTTTGCGCTCGTGCCCAATTCGCGACATGCGCAGCCCAGTGCTGACTGTCCGCTTGCAGACCATGATCGACATGTAAGAGCTGCGGTAGACATGGCAGTCGCCCTTGGTCGTAGAGCTGCACACATAATGCTGCAAGTGCCAACGAGTCACGCCCGCCACTACATGCTAACCAAAGGCGACGACCATGTAGCTGCTCGCTATACTCAGACATACTGCTCAACAATGCGTCTGCTAATACGTCATCGACCGGCAAATCAACAATGGGTCTAACAGGATATGGGAGGATGGCATTGCTGGTCATAATCAGCCTTAGTCATTAGGGGGTTATATATTTATTGATGTGCCGATGAATGAGCATCTGTATTAGCTAAGACATTGCATGAAATGCTTTGTATTAAGGGCTGCGTATCGGGAACTTCGTATAACAATAGCCACAAAAAAACGCGCCATTAAATGACACGTTTTTATTTTAGCATTAAGACTCAGCCTCTAATATGAAAAGCTTAGAGCATGTCTTGAACTAGCAAGGCAACATCACTTCTGAATCAAAAGATTTGAGCTTTTCGTAACGTAACTCACAACGTTCTTGAGGGTCTAAGTCTTTAATCTCATCAAGCTGTTCAGTGATCAGGGTTTTTAATGCAGCCATTACAGGTTGCGGCTGTACATGTGCGCCCTCGCCTTCATCAACAACAGCATCAATCAAACCCATTTGATAAAGGTTAATGGCATTTAGCTTCAGTGCCTCACTGGCGTCTTGTGCTTTTTCAGCGGTTTTCCATAGGATAGATGCACAGCCCTCAGGAGAGATAACTGAGTAAATACTGTTCTGTAGCATGTTTACTTTGTCACCAACGCCAATAGCAAGCGCACCGCCTGAACCACCTTCACCGATAATGGTCACGATTACAGGTACCTGAAGACTAGAGAATACAGCGATGCTCTCTGCAATCGCTTGCGCTTGTCCGCGTTCTTCTGCACCAATACCAGGATAAGCCCCTTGAGTATCGACAAAAGTCATCACAGGAATATTAAAGCGCTCAGCCATTTTGACCAAACGTATCACCTTGCGGTAGCCTTCAGGATTGGCCATACCAAAGTTATGGGCGATACGCTCACGAGTACTGCGGCCACGGTGTTGACCGATTACCATCACAGGCTGACCATCAAAACGCGCCAGACCACCCAAGATGGCTTTGTCATCGGCATAAGCACGGTCACCGTGCAACTCATCAAATTCGGTAAAAAGCTGATTAACATAGTCCATAAACAATGGACGCTTGGCATGTCGTGCAAGCTGCACACTATCCCAGACAGTGCTCATAAACGCTTCCCTTTACTCATTATACTTAGTATGTATATGTTTAAAATAAGTATGTTTAAAAAATAATATCGTTATCGATCTTTTGATAATGAAAGTACAGTTGTAAACTCAATAGAAGCTATAGTAGCACATCTTATATAGCATGACATTATCGGCGACACCGCTTTTGTTACGTTACTCTTTAACTCGATACTGACAATGGTAACGGCTCGGATTCCTCGGCCTCAATCACACTCAGCTGTATGCCCCATTTGGCAAACTGGTCAATCTCTGTACGCAAATCAGCCAACAAAAATGCATAATGTTCACTGCTATCAGCAACCGTAATCTGCCACTCACTATCGCTTGTGACCTTGAGTGCTAGATCTGGTAGCTTATGATCGCTACGGCTATGGTGTGCCAAGACAGCAAGACGTAACAGCAAGCACAGATAGACCAGCTGATCGCCGCCAACCTGGCAGGTCTGATCTAACATATCGCTTTTAAGCTTGCGGCGATGATTGAGCATCAGCTGCGCCATGCGCTTTTGATCCACTTGCGAAAATCCTGGAATATCAGAATGCTCAAGCAAATAGGCACTGTGCTTATGATAGCTGCTATGACTGATCGCAAGACCTATCTCATGCAAGAACGCGGCGCGTCTGAGTAAGTCGCAATCATCATTAGTAAGATCAAGCGACTCTTTTACTTGTTCAAAAAGATTGCGGCTGGTTTTTACCACTTGTTTGGCTTGCTTTTTGTCACCTGAATAACGTTTTATCAATGCAAGCACACTACGGTCACGCACGTCTTCGCTTGCAAAACGTCCCAGCATGTCATACATCACCCCTTCACGTAATGCCCCATCTGAGTAGGTAATAGTCTCAACACCCAATACTTTCATAACGGCACGCAGTACTGCTACGCCCGCAGGGAACACGGCTTTACGGTGATCTTTGACGCCTTCTAGTTCGATATCGTCAATATTGCCAATCTTAACCAGCAGTCTCTCTAACTTTTTGACTCCTTTATAGGTGATGCGTTCTTGCTCATCAGCCCATCCCTTAGATACCAGAACGTTGCGCACGGCTTTGATCGTACCACTTGAGCCAACCACACTGCTCCAGCCTGTCTTTTGGTAACGACCATTTATTGCCAAGACTTCTTTGCGCGCGCCTGAAATCGCGTCATTGAACGCTTCTTTGGTAACAAGACCATCAGCAAAGAATTTTTGTGTAAAGGCAACGCAGCCCATCTGCAGGCTTTCGGTCAGTAGCGGATCGAACTCTTGACCGATGATAAACTCTGTTGAGCCGCCACCAATATCAATAACCAAGCGTTTATCACTACTCTCATTGGTATGCGAGACACCCAAATAGATCAGTCTTGCCTCTTCACGTCCAGCGATAGTCTCAATGGGCTTTGGCAAGATTTTATTGGCACGGGAAATAAAGTCATTAGCGTTTTTGGCTTGACGCAAGGCATTGGTAGCAACCACACGAATACGCTCTGGCGGCACAGAGTCCAAACGCGCGACAAATCGGCTCAAGCAGTCCAGACCGCGTTGCTCAGCGGCGGCGCTCAATATATTATTCTCATCCAATCCTGCAGCGAGCTGCACTTTTTCAGACATGGAGACTACTTTACGCACTTCCCCGTGATCCAGACGAGCGATGGCTAAGTGAAAACTATTGGAACCAATATCAATAGCGGCCATCATTTGATCATCGCTGAGAGGCGGATTTGCAAGATAGTCAATAGGCATAAGACAAGTCGTCACCGTGTTAGAGAGAATGTGTAGTTTATCAAAATCATGTGCTACATAGATATAGAAACCACATGTGTAGAAAAGAGCAGCATCTACAAAAATCAGGGCAATTTTGTCATTAAAGCATTTATCTCAAACACTCGCAAGCAACGTAAAATCATGGCGAGCACACAACCAACCATTCTATAAAGCAGCAGCGTTGCCATTGGTATGCTTACTGAGGGTATAGATGACGATATGCATAAGGTAAATGGCAGCCAAATAAGCAGTATCATCAAAAATCCAGTACAGATAATATTGGAACATGAGCAACATTTGGCACAGTTTGCTACAGGCTTACTCCCTCTACAGCCTACTCTTTAGACTAAGGGGACATATTGGCATTTATCGTCTAGGCACTTATTAGTTAGGCACTTATTATCTTGACACTTATCCTCTAAGCACTGGACATCTAATGCTTGTGTTAGTGATAGCGGTTTGCTACATTGAAAGTTATCAATAACATGATAGAAAACCGTTATTTAGTGGTTATATACCCTTATAACTGACATCAAAATTATGAGTTATTTGCTCAAATTTCTCTTAAAAATCGTCTTCGATTGATCACCGATAAACCCGCCAGCAAGGAAGCTAGTCGCATGAATCAAACCACCACCACAAATACTACCAAAATCACAAGCCCTCAGGCCAATAACACCAAGACAGATATGGTAAAAACTGAGACGCCATCTGAACAAGCATTCTATGATTTTTATTTGGACGAGCATCAAAACATGGCTTGTCGCCGTCTGCATTTTGCAGGCAGTAGTTTTGGCTTATTGGGACTGGCAAAGTCTGTCAAAACCAGATCAGCAAAACCTTTGGTAAAAGGTATCGCTGCTGGGTATGCTTGTGCTTGGGTTGGGCACTTTTTCTTTGAAAAAAACAAGCCAGCTTCCTTTAAATTTCCACTAAAAAGCTTTGCTAGCGACTTCCGTATGTATAGCGACGTCCTAAGGGGCAATCTGAGCCTAAGAAATCGTAAGTACGATAAAGCACGATAAAAACCAGCTAACGTACGAGACAGGTGACAAAAAAACTGGGCTACTATTTTTAGTAGCCCAGTTTTTTATTATTGATCACTTTATTGCTGTCAGCTCACTTTTATAAACGACACGACACATTTTTTATCTTAAGGATTTACGTAATATCTTGCCAACAGCGGTTTTAGGTAGCTCATCGATAAACTCATAGGATTGCGGACGCTTATAGCCAGTGAGGCGTTTGCTTGCAAAATCCTGTAGCTCCTCTACTGTGAGGTCTGGGTCTTTTTTCACCACAAATGCTTTTGGCACTTCACCGCTATGATCATCTGCAACACCTACCACCGCCACCTCCAATACTTTAGGGTGCTCGGTCAGGGCAGCCTCTACTTCATTGGGATACACATTAAATCCTGAGACCAGTATCATGTCTTTTTTGCGGTCTACGAGCGTCAAAAACCCCTCGTCATTCATAACACCAATATCACCTGATCTAAAGTAGCCATTGTCGGTAAAGGTGTCTGCATTGTCTCGTTGCCAGTAGCCGCGCATGACCTGTGGGCCTTTGATACAAACCTCTCCTCGTGTACCTAGCGGACATGTCTTGCCATTCTCATCTATGATATTAATATCTGTCAACGCCAGCGGCAGTCCAACGCTACCATTGAACGCGGTAACGCCAGAGGGATTGAAAGAAATAACCGGCGCGGTCTCAGACATACCATAGCCTTCGCTAATAATCATACCCGTGACTCGCTGCCACTGATCGGAGACTGCTTTGATAATCGCTGTACCGCCACCGATAGATAGTGCCAAGCGGCTAAAATCAAGGCTGGCAAATTTCGGATGGTGCAACATACCGATGAATAAAGTATTTACCGAAGGAATGACATGAGGTCGATGCTGTTCAATCGTTTTGACCAAGCCATCAATATCACGAGGATTGGTGACTAAGACATCTTCCCAGCCGCCATAAAGACCCAGTAGTCCGCAGACTGTAAATGAAAAGATATGGTAGAGCGGTAAAGGATTGAGGATTTTGATTTGCTCACTACGATTGGCTTCAATTGTCTTGCCAAACATTGCGTAGCACTGACAAACATTGGCCATGACATTGTAATGGGTCAGCATAGCGCCTTTTGGCTTGCCAGTCGTACCACCTGTATACTGCAACAATGCCAAATCTTCACGTTCTATCATAACGTCTTTGAACGCTGACTCATTATACGCCTGCATAACATGGGCAAACGTTATGTTGTGCTTTGATGAGTCAGTTGATGACTCGGTTACTGCCTCAGTTGATGACTCAGTTAATAATTGCGTCGAGGTATGTGCTGGCTTATGTGTGCTTGCAGATTGTGCTGAGTCAATTTGACTGAGCAAGGCAATATCGTTATCAGAAATACTAGGATCTATAGAGCACCTGACCACCCATTTTAGTTGTGCTTTTACCGTTTCATCTAGTTGCTCATAAGCCGTGCTCATACCATCTAGCACAATGAGACCGCAAGCTTGGGCATCCGTCAACTGATGTGCCAACTCATACTGCGTATACATGGGGTTGACGTTGACCAGTACCACACCCGCTCGTAAGCAACCTAACAGTACTACGGCATATTGCAGTATGTTTGGTAGCTGTACGGCAATACGGTCGCCTTTTTCTATACCTTGTGCCTGTAAGAACGCCGAAAAACGGCGGCTGGCACTGTCTAATTGACCAAAAGTAAGGGTCGCAGCGCCCATACTAAAAGCGGGACGATTACTGTGCTGATCTATCTTTGGTTGCAATAAGTCAATCAGGTTTTGCTTACCTGCCAATACGTCCAAGTTGTTGTCCAAACCATACTGCTCATACGTGGTCTGCCATAGAGGCGCTACGCTACTAGAAGTACTATTGCTCATTCTTTTGCATCCTTGCGTTATTGTCCGAATTTATCTCAGAGTATCATAGTTTATTGTCTATTTTTTAGACACACAGGGATTGAATGTATAAGCATCAGTCACGCTATGACCCATATAAACGCGCCTTAGAAATACACCTTTATTTCTGCAATAGCTATAAGACAAGTACCGCTAAACGAAAAAAACCAGCAAAAATCACTGTTTGATTTTGCTGGTTTTTTGAACTTTTGAATGTTTATAAAGCTTGATAACTATATGGTTAAACTACGCTAAAGATAGACTAAGCTTTCGCCATCTCTGCAAATATCTCATCAGCAGCAGCTATCGATGCATCAATATCTTCATTGCTGTGTTTGATTGACATAAAGCCCGCTTCATAAGCAGAGGGTGCAAGATAGATACCGCGATCTAGCATGCCATGAAAGAAAGTATTAAATACCGTCATGTCACACTCTGTCACATCATCGAAGTTCATCGGCGTCTGAGTGTCAGCATCTTTGACAAAGAACATACCAAACATACCGCCTAATTTATTGGTACGCAGATTGACGCCGTGTTTGTCCGCTGCTGCTTGAAAACCATCGACCAAATGATCGACTTTGGCAGCTAAGTCATCGTAGAAGCCTGCTTCCGTCAAGTCTTCAAACATCGCGATACCAGCGCGCATGGCCAGTGGGTTGCCTGATAATGTACCAGCTTGATAGACACCACCCAGTGGCGCGATGCAAGACATGATGTCTTCTTTACCACCGAACGCGCCAACAGGTAGACCGGCACCGATGATTTTGCCAAAACACGTCAAATCAGGCGTGATACCAAAATGTGCCTGCGCACCGCCAAGACCCACACGAAACCCTGTCATGACTTCATCAAAAATCAATACTGCACCATGCTCAGTACACTGGGCACGCAGCGTATCGTGAAAATTCTGCTCTGGAATGATCATATTCATGTTGCCAGCGATAGGCTCTAGGATAACGCAGGCAATCTCCTCGCCCCATTTTTCAAAGCAATCCTTAATCGCTTGCGGATCGTTATAAGGAATCGTGATGGTGTGCTTCGCAAAATCCGCTGGCACGCCTTTAGACGTTGGTTCACCGATATCAAGCATGCCTGAGCCTGCTTTCACAAGTAGACTGTCTGAATGACCATGATAGCAGCCTTCAAACTTAACGATTTTGTCACGCTGGGTATAGCCACGTGCCAGACGGATCGCGCTCATGGTCGCTTCGGTACCCGAGCTGGTCATACGAACCATCTCAACGCTTGGTACGATGTCGCAAATCTTGTCGGCGACCGTCGTTTCAAACGGCGTTGGCGTACCAAAGCTCAAACCATCATCAGCCGCTTTTTTTACCGCATCAATAACTTTTGGATGCGCATGACCCAAAATCATCGGACCCCAAGAACCCACATAATCGATGTAGGCATTGTCTTCGGTGTCATAAATCTTGCTACCGTTGGCACGGTGCATAAATATCGGCGTACCACCAACTCCGGCAAAGGCACGTACGGGTGAATTGACGCCACCTGGTATATGTTTGCGCGCTTGGGCAAAGAGCTGTTCGTTTTTAGTACTCATAGCTAGTCTCTATTTGTAGATGTTGTATTTTATAGGGTCTGTATTTTTTGATTAACGTTAGTTTTATATTTGTTTATTATCCAATCTTTCAAGACGTTTTTACAATTTACGCTTTTTTGACGACAGAAGATTTTAGCTTCATTGGACCATAGCCGTCGAGCTTGCAATCGATATCATGACCATCGGTTGCGTCTGGCAACAAGCGAATACTTTTTGCTTTTGTCCCGACTTTGATGACCAGTGACGAGCCTTTAACCTTAAGGTCTTTGATGACCGTAACAGCATCACCATCCTGCAACTCGTTGCCAACTGCATCACGAATCAATGCATCTTGTTCTTCTGCTTGTGCTGCATCAGTCTCAGCCGCTGTCCACTCATGAGCACACATAGGACATACCAGTAACGCACCATCTTCGTACGTATATTCAGCATCACATTTCGGGCAATTTGGTAAGCTCATTATATCCTCGGTAGTCATCAAATATTGGGTTCAATATAGAGTCAACATTGTACCGTAACTCACCATCTTTAACCAATTTGTACGGTTGAAAATTGGACACTGTACCCAATTTAGCACTTAACCCCTCACTTTAATGCACCCCTTAGCGATGACGTTTTTGTGACTGTATTTTTGTGGTACTCTTCTTAACCTTATAACGATTTATACGCGCACTTTTAGTTAGCAACATGGTCAGTAACAACGGCATCTATATAAAAAGTGCGCGTATAATTTCTTATCACTTCGATGTCGTCTTTTAGCCCATTTATTTATAAACATTTGAATTAGGGACATGCCCCTAATAAATAAGCGCTTAGCAGAAGGATAATAACAATGACTCAGTCTTCAGATACCTCAGTATTACCGCAGTTTTCGCAGCTGACCATTCAAGGCGAGGACGCCGAAAAATTCTTGCAAGGTCAATTGACTTGTGATGTGACCAAACTTGGGCTCAGCTATCAGGCAGCCGCTATCGGCAACCTAAAAGGTCGTATTGAATTTGGCATTTGGATTAAGAAACAAGCAGAAAAGCATTATGATGTGGTCATAAGCAGCGATTGTGCGGCATCTTTGCAAGCGCATCTGAACAAGTACGGCGCGTTTTCAAAGTTTGAGACCAGTGCACCGACTGCGATTTATCCTTGCGTGCTGGCAGATACGCCAACCTTTAGTCACAAAGACGACCATAATACAGCCGCTGATACTGAAGCTTGGATGACATGCAGCATAGCCACAGGCAACTATTGGATCGTGGCGGCGACTCAGGGTGAGTTTCAGCCGCAAGAGCTGCGTCTACATCAGCGCGGCGGTATGGACTATGATAAAGGCTGCTATTTGGGTCAAGAAGTTATCGCCCGTATTTATTTCAAATCTGCGCCCAAAGCATTTTTGCATTATGTGCAAGGTACTGGTGATGTGCCAGCAGCTGGCGACAAGTTAGACAAAATCCAAGTGGTCAACACCATGCAAACCGATGATGGTTTTATCGCACTGGTGGTGGCGCGTCCTGAACAATTGGCAGAAAGCACGCTTAGCATACTGGACTTGCCAGCAGCACTACAAGTAGATGTTGCACGCCCAAAGTAACTCAAGCAATATAGCTACTTGGCAAAGGTGATAGTGGTTTGATACAGAACTGCCATCATGATTAACATGAGCACAGAGAATCCTATGACACATATCGCGGTACTCGGAGCAGGCGTGGTGGGCGTGACCACCGCATGGTATCTACGTCAGGCAGGCTATGATGTGACCGTGATTGAGCGTGAGTCCGCAGCAGGCATGCAGACATCCTTTGCCAATGGCGGTCAAATATCGGTCTCACATGCCACGCCATGGGCCAATCCTGCGACGCCAATGAAAGCGCTCAAGTGGTTGTTTAAAGAAGATGCGCCGCTGCTGTTTCGTCTACGTGCAGATAAGGATCAGCTCAAATGGGCCATGCAGTTTTTGCAAGAGTGCCGCGCTGATCGTGCCGATGCCAATCTGGTACAGATGGTGCGCTTAGGTCTGTATTCTCGCGATACCTTACAACAGCTACGTGCAGACATCGATATCAATTATGAGCAGCAAACACGCGGTATCATGCATTTTTATACCAGCCAAGCGGAGTTCGATGCCGCTATCGAACCTACTGAGCGCATGCAAGCGCTAGGCTGTGAGCGTCATGTGGTTGATATCAATAACGCCGTCAGCTTAGAGCCAGCACTCTACCCTATTGCACACAATCTCACAGGGGCTACCTATACCAGCCGCGACGAGTCTGGCAACGCGCACCTGTTTACGCAGCGCTTAGCACAGCGCTGTATTGATGCGGGTGTCACGTTTTTATATGATACCGAGATATTAGCCCTCAATACTGACGCTCACTCTACTAGGCTCCATGTGCACAGTATTACTATTCGCCCAAAAGGCGAAAACGCGCAGACTTTCACGGCTGATAGTCATGTGGTTGCGCTTGGCAGTTATAGCGTCCCTCTCTTAAAACCACTGGGTATTCATGTGCCCATCTTTCCTGCAAAGGGCTATTCGGCCACCTATAAAGTCAATCCGCGAGCACCGCATTTAGCACCTTTTGTTAGCCTAATAGATGATGAGTTTAAGCTGGTCACCTCACGGCTGGGCGATAAATTGCGAGTGGCGGGTACAGCAGAATTTAACGGCTACAATCTCGACCTAAATACCACGCGCTGTGAGGCCATTACCCGCCGCGTGCAGCAATTGTTCCCCAAAGGCATCATCGCAAATTCTGTTCAGTATTGGACAGGACTACGACCGATGACCCCATCGAACGTGCCATTGATTGGTCGTGCGCACTGTGGTCAAGTCAAACATGGCAGTCACAATACGTCAGCGACTTTTGATAATTTATGGCTCAACACAGGGCATGGCACACTAGGGTGGACACATGCTTGCGGTTCTGCAAAAGCGATTAGCTTGTTAATCCAAGGCGAAACGCCCAATGTTGATTTTGATTTTGTAGGTACAAGTAATTAACCCGATATTGAAATAATATATTAGCGCTATACCTATAAAAAAGCAGGCGCTTACATCGTGTAAGCGCCTGCTTTTTACTTTAAAAAATTGAGTTTATGCGATTGCACTATCTGCTAACGTCTCTGATGCCTCAGTAGATATCTGGTCTGTATTAGCATCCAGCGCTTCTAGTTGGACCGGCACACCATTGACAGCGGCATTACCACTCAGCTGATCGATTAGGGTATCGTCTGTTAAGTCATTGACACTGACACCAGCATGCTCTTGTGCAATTTTCTGTTTGACGCCTTTACGTCCATGACCAAAGCCATGCGGAATACTCACCACACCTGGCATCAGCTCATCGGTTACTTCTGCTGCGATGACTACGCTACCGACTCGAGACGTTACTTTTACGTCTTGACCATCTTCAATACCGTACTGCTCTGCCGTCTGTGGATGCAGCATTAGTGTACAACGAGATTTGCCTTTGACCAATCGATAACTGTTATGCAGCCATGAGTTGTTGCTACGTACATGGCGACGCCCAATGAGTAAAATTTCCTGATTGTCGTACTGCTGCATCATCTCTTTGACCCGTGCCAAATCTGCTTGATAAAAATCAACATTGAGATTGATTTGTTTATCTGCATGCTTGATAGCCTCTGGCAACATACGATGCAATGGTCCCAAATCGATGCCATGTGGATTATCTATCAGCGCATCCAATGTCACGTCTTTATAAGGTCCATATTTAAGACCCTGCTCAAGTAAGAACTTTGGTCCAAACGCTTTAGTCGCCGCGCGCTCTTTTTGTACTGCTTCAGGGGCATCTTTATCCAAACGATCAGCAAGCCCCAAATAAATCTCCCAGTCATGCTTTTCATTGTCTGTTTTGCTAAACAAGGCAGGCGAGTATTTGGCAACATTATGTACCGCAAAACCATTAAACGTGATGTCATAATGATCACGCTCTAATGGCGATACAGGCGGCAGAATAATATTGGCATGGCGACTGGTCTCAGTCACAAAATAATCAAGCGACACCATAAACTCCAGCCCTGATAGCGCCTCGTCTAGTTTTTCGCCGTTTGGTGTCGTGAGGACGGGGTTACCCGCGACAGTCATAAAGCCTTTTAACTGCCCTTCTCCTGCGACCAACATCTCATCAGCCATCGCAACCACGGGATACTCACCATTAAAATCAGGTAGGTTACTCACGCGACTGTGGCGTTTGCCCAAATAGCCAGGACCCGAGCTATTGACCACATCAACAGCAGGGTTCGGGAACATGAGTCCACCCACTTCATCCAAGCGTCCTGTGACGATGTTAATGACCATAGAGAGATACTGGCTCAGCAGCCCAAACTCTTGCACTGAGATACCCATACGACCATAACAGACCGAGCTTTCGGCCTCACAGAACTCCTTGACAATACGTTTGATTTCATCAGCTGTGATACCCGTGATGCCTGCTACCGACTCAGGTGTGAACCCTTCTGCAAATGATTCAATGCGATCAATCTCTGGTGCCAAGCCTGCCACTCGGCTATCTACTTTGGCATAGCCTTGTGCATAGATTTCATTGAGCATGGCAAGTAACAGCAATACGTCTGTCGCTGGGCGAACAAAGTGATGCTCGCTGGCGATATTTGCGGTTTCGGTACGTCTTGGATCGATCACCACCACTTTACCGTCACGGGCTTTGATGTCTTTTAGTTTTTGGCGCATGTTGGGCGCAGTCATGATACTGCCATTAGATGCCAGCGGGTTACCGCCGATGATGAGCATATACTGGGTATGGTTCACATCCGGGACCGGAATACGCAGCATATGACCGAACAGGTGCATACTAACAATATGATGTGGTAACTGATCAATAGATGTCGCAGAAAAACGACTGCGTGTCTTTAGGCTGGTCAATAGCTGTTTTATGGTCAACATACCGCCCATATTATGGACATTCGGGTTACCTAAATAGACCCCAAACGCATTTTGACCGTATTTTTGCTGAACGGACTGAATACCTTCAGCGACTTTGTCTAACGCCTCTGTCCAACTGATGGACTTCCAACCATCCGCCGTTCTCTCAACAGGCCCTCGCAGACGATCAGGGTCTTCGTACAAATCCTGCAAAGCAGTGGCTTTTGGACAAATGTAGCCTTGGGAGAAAGGATCATTTTTATCCCCTTTAATCGATAAGACTTTTTCGCCATCATGCTTTATTTCGACGCCACACATGGCCTCGCATAAGGTACAGGTTCTAAAGTGTATTTGTTCATTGTCTGTTGGTGTAGCCGCTGTTGTGGCCATAGTCGTGCTCCCTTTTATGTGTTGTAAATCCTAGCTATCACGATATGCATCATGACTTGCTATGGTTGCTTCCGTGCAAAAAATTAGCGAACAGCGCATCAAAGCTAATGCTCAATGTGTTAATCGCCTGCGCCCTTGAATAGCGCTGCTGATGATAGCCTAATATCAACTCGTGTACTTGTGCAGCAGCCATATCGACACAAAGATTGACAGCACTCCTCTCAGCAGAACGATTGGATAGCTGTAATCCTTGAATAAATATCTCTGTCCACTCTTCTTGTATTTCACTGACCAGGTTTCCTAGACCATTACTTAGTGAAGACTGGTTTTCTATAGTGGCGCTAAATCGCGGACGGTCTTCGAGCAAGTGCTGAAACAGCTCTATATTCTGAAACGCTGAATCAAAAATCATGGTCAGACATTGCTGACACTGCTCGTTAAACTGCTCCTTACTCAATACGTCGTAGTCTTTGAGCATATTGACCCATGCTAGTCGCATAGGAGATAGATAGTTGTCCTTTAACTGAGCACTTAGCTCGTTTTGCAGCGCATCTAAACTCTCAAAATGATTATAAAAACTGGGCTGTGCTATACCAGCACCCTTAGCAATTTTATTCATGCTCATACCTTGAGCGCCTTGCAAGCTGTACAACCGCAAAGCACTTTTGAGCAATGCGCGCCGCGTCTTAGCCTTTGCTTGCTCGCGTTTTGACTCTATAGGTACTGTCATATCTTGTACTAATACATTCAATACAGGGGTATCCTGATTTGGTTAATAACTTGATTAAGAATTCGTTCAATAACTTAGTCAATAGTATGGTCAACAGGTCAGTAATTTACCTGAGGTGCTATTGTGCTAAAAAAATGTGATGATAGATAGAGATAACGGTTTTTTGGGTGAGCTGCCTTTTGATCAGCCATTTTTAGAATTACCACCCATAAACTCACTACAATTACTAATCATGTTTCGACTATAAGGTTATAGTCATTTAAACTATAAGTCTATAGCCAAACGCATAGTAGAACTCGTGCTTCACAAAAACATAATCTTAGGCCACTATCATGACATCACCTGTTTTTTCATCGTTCGTATTGCCTTGTGGCATCACCTTACCCAATCGCTTAGCAAAAGCTGCCATGGAAGAAAACATGGCTGATGCAGGTCAGATTCCAGGCGCTGTCCTCCTTCGCCTATACAAGCGCTGGGCAGCAGGCGGTACAGGCTTACTCATTACAGGGAATGTCATGGTCGATGGTCGCGCCATGACTGGTCCTGGCGGTGTCGTACTAGATAAGCATAGTGGCATCGCGCCTTTTGAGGCGTGGGCACGTGCCGCCAAACAAAACAACACCCGCGTTGTGATGCAGCTCAACCACCCTGGTCGTCAGGTATACGCTGCGATGGGTGGTGATGTCCTCTCCCCTTCTGATGTGGCGCTTGATTTGGGCAAGCACTCTCATTTATTTAGTAAACCTCGCGCCATGACACTACAGGATATAGAGCAGCTGGTACAGCGGTTCGCTGATAGCGCTGTCAAAGCAGAGCAGGCAGGTTTTGATGGGGTACAAATTCATGCCGCGCACGGCTATCTTATCTCTCAGTTTTTATCCCCGCTCACCAATCAGCGAAAAGATGAATACGGCGGTTCGATTGAAAACCGTATGCGACTGCTACTCGAAGTGATCAAAGCCATTCGTGAGCAGGTTTCTGCCACTTTTATAGTGGCTGTAAAAATAAACTCAGCTGACTTTCAGCGAGGTGGTTTTGATGCCGATGATGCTAAAGTGGTTGTACTAGCCATGAATGAGCTGGCAGTAGATTTGGTCGAGCTCTCTGGTGGTAGTTACGAAAGCCCAGCCATGCAAGGCAATACAGCAGATGGACGCACTCTACAGAGAGAGGCTTACTTTTTGGATTTTGCAAAAGAGATTGCTCAAGCCGCTACCATGCCTATCATGACGACAGGCGGCGTTAGACGGTTGGCTGTTGCAGAAGAGGTACTGGCTCAAGGCATCGATATCGTCGGCATGGGCACAGCGTTGGCGCTGAATCCAACCCTTCCCAATGATTGGAAAAAAGATGCCGCACTGAGTGCTCACGATCCTATGGTACGCTGGAAAGACAAAACCTTGAGTGCGCTTGCGACCATGGCAGTAGTCAAACGTCAGCTACAGCGCATGGGCAATGGCAAGCCGCCTAAGTCTAATGTGTCGCCATTATTTTCACTGGTTAGTGACCGTATTCGCATAAAGAAACTGACCACGCGTTATAAGCGTTACCTGGCTAACCGCTAATGACCTAGCGCTCTTCACTGACCTCTATTGAGTATGAAGAAGTAAAAAGCAGAGACTCTAAATTTAGAGCTCTGCTTTTTTTCGCTACGCATTTTGCCTACACGTTCCCTCTACATTGCAGACACGCTATTTGATTGCGCTCAGATTTCCATATCCAGTTTAATGCTATTACGCACAATAGACGCAATTTACGCTGCACTATCACAGCGTCAGTGTCGATAACACTTAGCGAACGTTCACTATAATTAAGTAACACTATAAACATAGCACATACAGACAGTCGAATTGAAAAGTCCTATATTTGATTTCACAAGATATTTGAAAATAACCAACTATACTTGTGAATCATAAATAAAATAATAATAGCTAGAATAACAATAAACAAAATAAAGATTTTAAAATAAAAATAATATAATAATAAATATCATCCAATAACAAAGAAGAAGTATTAGAAAAGAAACGTTAAAACTAACCGAAGACAATAAGCTAAACAAAAGGAATAATACAATGAACGAACATACTCTAAAAGGCGAATGGAACCAAATGAAAGGTTCGGCTAAGCAAAAGTGGGCAGAGTTGACTGATGATGATCTCACCCATGTCGAAGGTAGCCGAGACAAACTAGTCGGTCGTGTCCAAGAGCGCTATGGTCATGCTAAAGAAGATGCAGAGCGTGAAGTAGATGACTGGCGTCGCGAAAACAAATACTAATTGGCTTTATTTAGAAAAATAGTGATTTCTTAATAAGAATAAAAAACCGCATATTAATATATGCGGTTTTTTACGTCAGATAAATATCAATAATTAAATAAATATTAACCGTCAAATAAAAGCTAGTTATTAAATAAAGACTCGTTATAAACCATCAATATTTTAGATAGTATATGCGTTTCGATAATTAAATAGTAATAACAATGAGCGTCATCCAGACACGATAAAACCGCATAGCAATTAATTGTTATGCGGTTTTATTGTTAACCATCCATGTTACCTATCGCGGACTAATTTCTATGCATCCTTGCACAAATAGTTAGTATATTGCGATACTGGGCATCCTGCCCTTATTACTACATTACAGCTCACTGTTAATTGCTGCTATCAGCAAAGGGTATGTGTCCTTACTTCAACTATCATTATCATCCTGATGGTGATAGCTGAATCATTATCCTTAATGCGGTCAACTCAATCCTTGAGTCACATTCCCTAATGCCGTGTGACTATAATGCCTAAATCTCACTCTCATGTTAAGTCGCGTAAACGTCATTGTATGTAAGCATATGCTTACATCGATTGGATTATAGCAACGATTACAACTTACTAACGCAAATGACACTTAATATAAAGTTTTGCATCTTACTATAGATAATGTAAGAAAACATTTCTAAACGTACTTTCCGATGATAACAACTGTGAACTTTTAAACAAAGATTACCTTACCCAGCAGCCTATTTTTTTAATCAGTACCAGCACTTTACCTTATAGCCCTCTGAAACCTTATAGGATATCGAACTATGAAAACTATAAAGCCGTTCTCATTTAAGACCGCTGTATCTACTGGCCTTGCCCTTACGCTATTAGGTACAACTGTCGGTTGTACAGTAGTTGGTCCAGGCTATGATAACCAACGTGTACATCGTGTCGATAACAATCGTCAAAATGATAGTTTTAATCGTGTCAGCCAGCAATTACGTCAAGACCTGCGCCGCAAAGGCTACCAAGTGATGGCTATTAAACCTGACAGTTACCGCGGCGAGCGTGCAATTACGGCTTTCGTCAAAAAGAACAATCAAGCTTATGAGGTCAAATATACTTATCCTACTCTGAGACTCATCAACTCAAATAAGATAGCGTGGTCAAATAACGGGAGAGATAACAAGTACCAACGAGACAATGACCGATATAAAAAAGACAAGTACAAGGATGATGACAAATACAAAGGGAATAAGCGCTATAAAAAAGGGGATGTCGAAGACAGTATCAAGAGAGAGTCACGTTACCCCGCTATCAAGCGCCGTGCTATCAACAAAGTCAGAGCAATGGGCTACCGTGTCAAAGATATAGATCTTGAAGAAAAGAACAAGCGCGGTGTCTTTGAAGTTGAAGCAAGACGCGGTTCACAGAAATATGAGATATTGCTGAGCTACCCAAATCTAGAGGTTATTAGAGTCAAAAAAGATTGATTGTGCTGAGTCGCTTTTATTAGCGCAGCTCTATATGTCTGTCCATCAAAGCAAGTGTAAATCGTCAATCTTACTGACCTGAGTGTTGGCTAGATATCTTGAAGCATTGCAAAGCAATCTATATTAAACAATGTCCTGTTATGAGAAAATTTTTATGAGAACCATATTACCTTTGGCACTAAAAAATGTAGTATCTGGTGGTATTGTCGCCGCACTACTAGCAGTAACAACTGGCTGTGTGACTACCCCTAATGGCTACAATATCTACGATGACATCTACGGAGATGTCTATAAGGACAGTAAAGATCACAAAAAGCACAAGAACAAAAAAGCTGACAAAAACATCTCCTCAGCCACTGTCGAGCGCCGAGCGGCTAGTAAAGTCAGCAGTATGGGCTACCGTGTCAAAGACGTTAAATATAAAAAGGGCGATCGTAAAATTAAAGTGAAGGCTGAACGTGATCGCGACGATTATAAAATCGAGCTGGGTTATCCGAGCTACAATGTGATTAAGCTTAAAAAAGATTGATCAGTTGTTAAATACTGGCATTCACTATTAATACCTAGTTGGAACATCAAAAATTTTATAACCAAATAAGTCATTGAGTGGTTTATTTGGTTTTTTTATGACAAGTCTTACGCTCAATAAGCTGATATTTCTCTACATAACACTAAAAATCTAACACCTTTATCACATCGTAAGCAGGTGTCTCATACGGGTGCGTCTCTTTTAACGCGGCGATAGTAGCCGTTATAAATGCGTCGTCTACCACCATCTCCACTCGCCACTCATCGACCGTTTCTAAACTATCGTGACAACCGATATGCGGCGTACTACCTGATAATGGCATAAACTGACCGGTTCCTCGTACTTGCCAACAGCACTGCTCGTAGTTACCAATACTCCCAGCACCAGCAGCAAACATTGCAGATTTTACTTGGTCTAACGCTGCATCAGGAATGAATACGGTTAACTTATACATAGGTTTACCTCATAGATGTCGTCAACAGGCAGTCAGTCGACTAGTTTTTGGACAGAGACGGATGATCGGTCCAAATATAGCGTAGTAGCCAGTCTTTGGCATCACCTGCATAATCAATACCAATACGTGGACGCACTGACACGGGTGGCTGGCAACTATCATCTTCGACCCAAACGCTTGAGTCTGGCGTGATTGGTTTGCCATATAAATCGCGGTCGATCTGCAAGCGCTTGGTCAGTTTACCTGGACCTGCGAATTGCTTAGGATGAGTCAGCTGCTTGTTTGGACTCAGTTGTTGCTCTTCAATCAGACGGTCACTATCATCGGTCAAAAACCCAGCGCGAATCAGTACCGACTCAGGGGATTCGGCTGCACCACTGACCAGATTGAGCATATGGTGCACGCCGTAAGTCAAATAGACATAGAACACACCGCCTTGCTCATACATAATCTCTGTGCGCGCTGTTCGAGTGCCTGCATGTGAATGGCAGGCGGGATCATCTTGACCAATATAGGCTTCAGTTTCAGAGATACGCATACGTAGCGTTTTTTGCTGTCCATCACTATCAGTTAGCTCTCGACATAAGACTTTACCAACTAGGTCAGCAGCAACCACACAGGTCGGACGAGTGAACCAATCAGGCTCTAAAACAGTTGATGAGGCAGTAGACATTAGCAAAACCTTTTCTTATTTTTATGGTCTAATTGTTATGAGTAAGTACTAACAAATTAGCATAAAAGTAAGATAAGGTATCGAAGACAGTGTTGGCACTATGTTTGATTTTTTATACGGGCTAAACTACAAACCTATGCCTAAAGAGTGATACTGGTTGATAAATGGGTAGTAATTGCAGTCTGTTATAAGTGGTTCTATTATGGCGGTCTGTTTTAAGTGGTCTATTTATTGTTTTAGAGGTCTGTTTGGTTGGTTCCGATGGGGTATACTTAAAAAATGGTGATAATATATGGAAATGGTTATAGATTTTAAAGATGTTGATACAGTTGATAAAATGCATAAAGAATTGAAGCAAGCTTTTGGCTTTCCAGATTTTTATGGAGCAAATTTCAATGCTCTGATTGATTGTTTGGGTGATATACGTTATCCAGAATACGGCATGTCAGAGGTCACTATAGGAGAAAATGAAATATTGAGTCTAACGATTAAAAACTTTCCTTATAATGATGAGTTGATTATTAATAATTTTTTTTATGCTATTAAATGCGTAAACGATAAATCTATTCTCAATGAAGAAAGCCCTTCTATACATTTGATACTAATTTAGGTCAACTAATAAGTGACCCCTATCATTGATCTCGTAGAAACCAACTTGAAAGATTTTAATCGCACCTCTTAATTATAATGAACTACTCCAACGATTTCGTAGTCATTAAGTTTATATCTAACACTAGCAGTTAGGTTCCTGTATAGCGCACCGAACACGTTCCCATAACAGACGTTATTAAATATAAGGCTTAGCAGTATGTCGAATATAAACGATGTTATTAAGGTATCAAAAGATATTCAAGACGATATCAGAGCAGGTCATTTGGGTACTGTAGTACATATTTTTGATCAAAATCCCCCTGTGTACTTAATTGAGTTTGTAGATGATGAAGGCCGTACAACTGAAATGGCATCTCTAAAAGAAGAAGACGTGAGCCTTTATTGGATTGCCAGCACTGAAACATATGTCGAATAGTTAACGGTGAGTTGTCCTGACTATTAATGACAACGTAATAACCTAGTCAAAAAAAATTAAGACAGGCTTATTAAGTACACTCAGATGTACATTGATTCAATATAAAAGCCTATACTCATAGCAATCACTTGGACTACAGCCGAAGATTCAAGTCCTCACTAGGGTACCATTATAAATATAATGCCATAAAAAAACTGAGCACATGGCTCAGTTTTTTATTTTATATTGTGACTATTGATAGCTTAGTTTAATGGTACACCAATACGGTCAGCCACTTCTTCATAAGCTTCGATCACATCACCCAATGACTGACGGAAACGGTCTTTATCGAGCTTTTTCTTAGTGTTCTTGTCCCAGATACGGCAGCCATCTGGTGAGAACTCATCACCTAAAACGATACAATCATGGAATACGCCAAACTCTAGTTTAAAATCAACTAGGATTAAATCACCCGCATCAAACAATGCTTTTAATACATCGTTGACTTGATAGGTTAGCTCTTCCATTTTAGCCAATTGCTCTTTGGTAGCCCAACCAAGAGACACAGAAAGTGACTCATTCACCATCGGATCGCCTAGCGCATCATCTTTATAAAACAGCTCATACGTTGGCGGCGTCAATGCCTGCCCTTCTTCTAAGCCTAAACGGCGCACTAGGCTACCTGCGGCAAAGTTACGCACCACGCACTCAACAGGAATCATATCCAAGCGCTTGACTAATACTTCATCATCAGATAGTTGCTTTTCGAAATGCGTTTCGATGCCAGCATCAGACAATTTTTGCATGATAAAAGCATTAAAGCGGTTATTGACTACACCTTTGCGTGCCAATTGTTCGATACGCTTACCATCAAGCGCTGAAGTATCATCACGGAAGTGCAAAATCAGAAGATCATTGTCTTCTGTTTCATAGACAGATTTGGCTTTACCTTTATACAGCAGTTGTTGCTTTTGCATTATGGGGTTCCTGTTCGTTCAAGCTTATGTGGTAAAAACGCGCAGCGACCGCTTGCTTTTATCTGGTGATATCGATGTCACTGTAATCAATAACGATAAAAGCCAGCGGTATAAATAAGGAAAATGAAATTAGTTCGAAGCGTTACTAACAGCACGCTGAGGTTTTGGCAGCTGATACTGATTGCCTGATTCGTTCTGTAGTTTGAGCGTATTTGCGCCAACGTTAGGTGTCGGATACAAAGGCACAAAAGGGGCTGTTTCTTGGGCAGCAGGAAGCTCAATTGGCGCAAGCTTTTCGCTTTGTTGATAATCTAAGCTACCATTGTCACGCTTACCAAGTAGGTTCTTGGTTGCCTGACAGCCACTCAATACTAGCGTGCTACCCAAAACTAAGGTCAGCATCGCAGGAAATAGTTTTTTCGTTGATGATACTGTCTTTGATGTTACTGTCATCGTATTGTCTCTCTGAGTTAGCAGTTGTTGCGCATGTGGGCAATTGTCTTACCGTGATAAGGTAACTTGCTGCTAGATCGAATAACACTCATCTAATGTGCAGCAAGTCTTAGATCGCCGAATATCAATGTACTGGTTATCAATTTATCGTATGTTTGCTCGAACCAATGCTTCATCGATAGTCGCATGATGCTGCTCTGCCAACCAAACGAGCGGTAAGCGTATACCTTTATCGATAATGCCCATTTTGTGTAGCGCGTATTTTGCTGGGATAGGGCTTGATTCGATAAACAAATCACGATGTAAATGCTTGACCACGTCGTGAATTTTGTCAGCGGTTTCAAAGTCACCGCGCAATCCTGCTGTAAATGTCTCGCTCATGGCTTTTGGTGCTACGTTAGCAGTCACTGAGATATTGCCTTTACCGCCCACTCTCAGTAAATCAAGCGCCGTGCCATCATCACCTGATAGGACAACCATTCTATCGCCAACTACCTTTATCAGTTGCTCGCCGCGACCGACAGAGCCTGTCGCATCTTTAATAGCAACGATGTTATCGATATCACACAAACGCTCGACCGTGTCTTGCGCAATATCAACTACCGTGCGTCCAGGTACGTTATACAGCATTTGCGGTATGTTTACGGCTTTAGCAATGGCTTGGTAATGTTGATATAAGCCTTCTTGTGGCGGCTTATTGTAATAAGGGGCAACCAATAACGCACAGTCTGCACCAGCATCTGCTGCATCTTGAGTCAGTTTAATGGCTTCCATGGTGTTGTTGGCACCAGTACCCGCGATAACGGGCACGCGACCTTTGACATGCTGGACAAAATAGCGAATAACATCACTATGCTCTTGCATAGATAGGGTTGCCGACTCGCCAGTAGTGCCGACAGCGACGAGGCAATGAGTGCCTTGCTCAATCTGCCAGTCTATGAGGTCTGCCAGACGTTTATAATCGACCGTGCCGTCAGGATGCATGGGCGTTACCAAAGCTACCATTGAGCCTTGTAGTCGGGTTTTAATCTCGTCGTATGCTGTGCTCATAACCGTGCCTTACTGTATTATCCTAGCTTTTATCAAAGCTGTCACATGATAGGTCGTTTGCAAGTGGCCAAATATTTATATGCGTCGATAAACGCTAATGACCATGTCTTGCTTGATGTTGATGCCGAATGTTTGTTTATTATAATAATGCTTACATTAAAAGTGACTGTGTATTTAGACCAGTATTGATATCAACTATGCTAATGATTATAAATACTTGCTCAGTCATCAAATATAATAATAAAAACGCCTGCTAGTGTAGCATATTTTTTTTTGACCGCTATCAATCAATTGATGATTGAAACACAAATTACAGACTAAAAAAGAGTCTTTTTTATTACTAAAAACCGTAACTATCAGCGCAAAAGCGCATCAATAGATAAGCTTATCACTTAATAGTCAGTTTAGCGTAACGAATACCCACTGAGATAATCTTAACGAATCGTCAACACGTCAATAGTCGGGCAATATAGCCACACCTCTTATCTTGATTTCCCGAAAACTCACCTTCAGTAGTATCTACTCAATACGCAAGCCAATAATAGCAGGAATGCCTTGACGGATGACTTCTATCGTTACCACGCCTTTTTTAGGAAGAGATGAGATAGCATTAGAGAAATCCGTTACCTTTTTGATCGGCTTTTGGTGAAAATTGGTGATGACATCACCGGCCAAAATTCCCGAACGTGCCGCAAGCCCAGTAGGGTCAACAGTCGTCACTAAAATGCCCGTTTTTCTATCCTTAGCGATTTCTGCTTGCTCATCCTCAGTCAAATCACGCAAGCGCAAGCCCAGCTGTATATCATCACTCTGCTGATCGCCACCCTGAGCTCTTACGTCATCGGGTGCATAGGCAAGCTTACCGCTCACAATCATTTGCTTACCATTACGCTGAATCTGGGCGCGGAATGGATCGCTTGGCTTTGCTCGATTGAGTAAATTCAATAAGTCAGAAGCTCGCATGATTTGTACATTATTATATTGCAAGATGATGTCACCAGGTTTTAGACCTGATTTTTGTGCTGGTGAATCTGGAGACACACGAGTTAGCAGGGCACCTTGAGGTCGATCCAGCTTATACGCTTCGGCTAGATTACGATCGATGTCTTGCGGATAGATACCCAAATATGCACGGGCTACTTCACCATTGGTTTTTAATTGCTCATAGATATCCATCGCCGCATCAATTGGGATAGAGAACGACAGTCCCATATAGCCACCAGTACCACTGAAAATACGTGAATTAATACCAATGACTTCGCCGCGCTGATTGAACAGCGGTCCACCCGAGTTACCAGGGTTCAGTGCTACGTCTGTCTGGATAAATGGCACACTGGTCTCACGTGAGAAGCTACGCGACTTGGCACTGACGATACCAGCAGAAGCAGAATAATCAAAGCCAAATGGTGAACCAATGGCCAGTACCGGCTCCCCTACTTTTAGGCTGTTTGAATCGCCAATCGGCAGCGCAGGAAACTGACTGCCTTCTACTTTTAACACAGCCACATCTGAGCGCTCGTCACTACCGACCAAGGTCGCATCCAGCTCTGTTCTATCATTAAGTGTGACCGTAATCTTGTCAGCGCCTTCGATGACATGATGGTTGGTCAGCATATAGCCGTTAGATGTGATAAAAAACCCTGTACCGTAAGCATTCTCAATCGCTGGCGTGGCGGCACGATCAGGAATACGCACACGATCACCAAAGAACTGTCTTAACACTTCAGCCGTTTGGACTTTGGCAAGCTCAGCTTCACTGATGGTTTTGGTGACGTTGACACGCGCTACCGCTGGGGTGACTTGTTGAACCAGATCAGAAAAATCAGCCGTCGTCACGGCAGCATGGGCATTATTCATGGTTGTGACGCTGATACCAGCCACCATAGCGGTACTCACAGCAAATGCTAGTGCGCTACGCTGTAACCAAAGTCGCATATCGACAGTGGTTCGTGCTCTAAACATATTGATAGGCATATTGTCCTCCATATGAGTGGTCATTATTATTGTTATCGATCGTTATCGTTGATCATTGTACGACGGTTATTTTTGATGATTACTGTTGATGGTTGTTTTCAATAGTATCTTATCCATGTTGCTTATAACTATCTTACAACCAAGCTACTATATCCATCATTATATCTGCTTACTCTCTCATTACTGCTCTATACATTATAGGACTACAGAACGTGGCAAATACGTCCGATCTCCAGCCGTATATAGCGCCGAGTTGACCTCATATTATTGTCGTATTCGCAGCGTGCAAGACCACCGTCGCTACTGTATGATGAGTAAAACGCTGTATTGTCATCGCCTCTATAGTGCAGAATAACCCAAGGTATCGCTATTTCATACTTACTTTGTACAATTTTATGGCGCTATGATGATATTGTGAACGGCGCTATCTACATGGGCATGAAATAAAACCATGCTATGATAGCAAGCAAAATATATTACTTAATAAACAAAAGTTACTTTAAAAAATATTATCGATGAGCAGTTTTATCAGGCTGACCGTCATCACCCTTGTTTTCCATCTTTTGCATTTTTAGGACAATATTATTTGTCTACAGATGCTTTTGTCTTTACTACTTTATAGTATATATATCATATCTGGCTCATGTTGTGATTCATGATTGCTATCAATGTTGTGACCCAGACAAGATAAATGCTGGTGACAACCGATTATTAGAATGAACGATGGCACTATTTTATAGTAGCTATGGATAGATATAAAATATGACAAGATTATAAAAGGATTAATTTATGGATACCGCCCTATTGCTATCCGGCGTGGTTGGGATCGGCATCGCCGCCCAATGGTTGGCTTGGTACTTAAAGCAACCGTCCATTTTATTTTTATTATTGATTGGTATTATCGTCGGTCCCGTATTAGGGATATTTGACCCTGATTTGGTATTGGGTGAGCTGATGTTCCCCTTTATCTCTCTGGGCGTCGCGATTATCTTATTTGAAGGTTCGCTGACGCTAGAGTTCGATGAGATCAAGCAGCACGGTACTGTCGTGCAAATGCTGGTATCGGTGGGTGTGCTTATCACCATCGCCATCGTAGCGCTATCGACTTACTTACTATTCGATGTTGACCCATTGATTGCCTTGCTGTTCGGGGCCCTAGTCTGTGTGACTGGTCCGACAGTCATTATGCCACTTCTGCGTAGTGTCCGCCCCAACAAAACGATATCTAATATTCTCAAATGGGAAGGTATCATCATTGACCCAATTGGTGCGATTGCCGTGGTATTGGTCTATGAATATATTATCTCAGGCGGCGAAGCCAGTAGTATTTTGCTATTTGCCAAAATCGTTGTATTGGCAACAGCACTAGGTATGGCGGGTGCTTGGTTACTAGCGTTCCTCATGCGTCGACATATGGTTCCTGAGTTTCTACGCAATGTGTTTACCCTCGCGTTTGTGCTGGTATTGTTTTCGATTTCTAACCACCTAGAGCATGAGTCCGGTCTATTGACGGTCACCGTACTGGGTGTGGCATTAGCAAACTGGCCCAAGTTCCCTCGCGAAACGATCTTGGAGTTTAACGAGTCGTTGACCGTTCTGCTTATCTCTGTTCTATTCATTATTCTGGCGGCTCGTGTCGAGTTGGCAAGCTTATTGAGCGTGGGTTTTGCAGGGCTAGTACTACTTGCTATCGTCATGTTTGTGGCACGTCCTCTATCGGTCTGGGCATCAGCTATCGGCTCAAACCTAAAGACCAACGAAAAGCTAATGATTAGCTGGATTGGACCACGTGGTATCGTTGCTGCGGCTATCTCATCACTGTTTGCGATTCGTTTGCAAGAGTATGATATTCAGGGTGTCGAGCTGCTCGTACCACTGGTGTTTATGGTCATCATCGGTACGGTCATGATTCAAGGACTGGGCGCAAAAGTAGTCGGTAACTTGCTCGGCGTACGTGAGCCTGAAACCAATGGTATTCTTATTGTCGGCTCAAATCCCATCGCTCTGTTGATTGCGACATCGCTCAAAGACCAAGGGTTTGACGTTATCGTCGCGCATAACAACTATACCAACATTGCACGCGCCCGTATGAGTGGACTGCGGACGTACTTTGGTAATCCTATCTCCGATCATGCCGATCATCATCTCGATCTTATCGGTATTGGTCGCTTGTTTGCCATGAGTATGGATAAAGAGATGAATACGTTGTCCGAAATTCATTATCGTCATGAATTCGGAGAGCGTAAGCTATACCGTCTCAAATTCAGTGATGAAAAAGTTAGAAGTGAGCGTGACGACAAGCAATCAAATTTTCACTCGCAGTGGCTATTTGGCAAAGATGTGACGTATACCAAACTTGCTAGTATGCTGTCCAAAAAAGCTCGAATCAAGATTACCAACATTACTGACAGTTATAGCTTTGAGCAGTATAAAGCGGATAACAAACAGTTCGTGCCGCTATATACAATAGACAAAGAAGGCAAGCTACATGTCATCACTGATAAATTTGACGGTACGGTACCTCGTGATCGTAAGCTTATCTCACTGGTCGTGGATGACGAAGTACAGCCAAAACCTGTCGATGTGACCGCTAAGCAAGAGCAAGCACGCATGGCAGCTGACGCTAACTTTGAATCGAGTTCAAAAGCGCCTGAAAAACGCAAAGAGAAAGAACTAAGCGGTGATAGTACTCCAAAAGTTGTGCCAGAGACTCCGATGGAGACTACCGAAAGCACTGAGAAAAATACGGCTACTCAGTCATCAACAGTTCAGGATAGTAACGTGGACAAGTCCTCTACTATTACGCCAGTAGCGACTGAGGATACAGATGTGGAGCAAAAAACAGCCTCTACCAGCTCTACTAATAATGCTCATACAGGTGTGATGTCCGCAAACTCAACAGCAACTTCAAAGACGAAGAGCTCTACTCACAGTAATGGTAACGGCAACGCGCCCAAAAACAAGAAAGGCGCACTTGATCCCAATCGTCTTCCTGATTCTGGTCAAGACAATGCGACTAATACGACTGCCAAAGCTGATACTAGTACTGGCACCGATACTTCTGTCACTGTTGAAAAACCAGCAGAGCAAAGTGAGCTAACTGATAAAAATAGTAATAAATGACATCTGTAGCTGTTTCACTGCTAATGCCATAGTCCGTTAAATAATAAACGTTGATTCATAAAAAGCCCCAGCTATATGCTGGGGCTTTTTGTTTTTATCACATCTGATGGAGCATCAGCGCTACTAACAAGATAGAACCGATCAATCAGACCTGATTATTCTATAGCGAACCTTTCTGTGACGGTTTGCCATATGCGAGCACTCACCTCATCTGCGCTGCCTAATGCATCGATACGCTGTATACGTTCAGGATGCGAGCTTGCAAGTTGGCTAAAGCCATTATGTACCCAAGTAAAAAACGTCATTGCCTGCTGCTCAAAGCGATCGGCTGTACTGCGCTTATTGGCGCGCGCCATGCCTTCTGCTACTGGCAAATCAAGCCACAACGTTAGCTCAGGCAATTGCGTTACGAACTGAGCGATTAGCGTCTCAATCTTGGTTAGCATTACCTTATCACCATGCGCCCGTCCGAACCCTTGATAGGCAATAGTAGAGTCCGTAAATCTATCACAGATGACCCATATGCCCTGTTGTAGTGCAGGCATGATGACTCGCTGAATATGATCACAGCGCGCCGCGAACAGCAGCAGCAGCTCTGTATCATCCTCAATCTTAGTGGCAGGGTCTAGCAACATATCACGCAGGCGCTCAGCAAACGGACTACCACCTGGCTCGCGCGTACGTAGATATTCAATGCCGCTGTTCTCTAGTCGCACGCACAGTTGCTCAATGGCGGTGGTCTTACCTACGCCTTCCGTTCCTTCAAAACTGATGAACCGTCCTATACTAGGTGTACTAGTAGTCTGTATAGCGTCGGGGCTGATGAGGTTCGATGATGCTTTGCTGGTATGTGGTGGTGTGCTGATACTCATAGATACTGACATGATATGACCTTATGTCATGGATGAGCGCTATAGTTAATTTATAGCGCTCAATAAACGATAAGTTTTATAAAATAGAGGGTATTTATTGCGGCGGTGTTTGAGATTTTTTCTCACGCATGACGCTTAGATAGTCTTTTACCGCTTGGTTGTGCTCAGCCAGACTATTGGTAAATTTGTGTCCGCCGTTACCTGTCGCCACAAAGTAGAGCGCTTCGCTGTCGGCAGGATGCAGTGTTGCTTCGATAGAAGCAGCAGAAGGCAGTGCAATAGGGGTTGGTGGTAAACCGTCAATTTGATACGTGTTATACGAGGTCTTTTCATCGATGTCGCGGCGGCGAATATTACCATCATAGCGACTGCCCATCCCGTAGATAATGGTCGGATCCGTTTGCATACGCATGTTTTTGTTCAGACGATTTCTGAACACCGCAGAGACCAGCTCGCGTTCTTCAGGTACGCTGGTTTCTTTTTCGATGATAGAGGCCATCACTAGCGCCTCATAGGGACTCTTATAAGGTAGATCCGGTGCGCGATTTTCCCACGCCTCAGTAAGGGCTTGCTGCTGGCGTTTGTATAGGTCAGTAAGGACTTTTTTGTCGCTGGTACCTTCACCATAGTAATACGTATCAGGAGCAAACCAACCTTCAAGATTGTAATTAACAATTGGGTCGCTGCTACTTGTCACGGCATCTGGCAGTATGCTTGTCAGATCCAGTGCTTGTGCAATACTGGCATTATCACTGTCTGCGGTCAGTACTTCTTTTTTGATATTGTCATTATCCCGTAGCGTTTGGTACAAATCTTTTGACGTTTTGCCTTCGATGATTTGTACCTTTACCATAGCCGCTTTTGCGCCCTGCTCTAATATTTGCAGTGCTTCCGCAATGGTTGGGTTTTCAGGCAGCTGATAAATACCGGCGTGCAATGGGGCGTCAACTTGTGACTTAATATACAGCTTGGCGACGCTGGCCGAAAATAGCGGAATCTGGTTTTGCCACTGCGGCAGCAAACCATAGTAAGTCTGACCTTGGTCGATGGTGACCATTTGCTGCGGCTGCTCGATACGACCGAACAGTGTCTGATAGACCATGACTAAGAAAAACGCAGCAATAAGTCCCAACACCAGCAGTACTTGATAACCACGCTGCATAAAAAACGAGGGGTTATTGACTTTGTATTGGCGCGGTTTACTGTCACCACTGATGAGTGAGACGTTGGTTGCTGGCGTTGCAGATGTGTCCTTTACCCCATCTACCACGGTTTGATCGTCCGGTAACGTGGTATCGACACGCTCCTCAACTGTGCCATCTTGTTTATTCGATGGCGTCTCATTGGGACGTTCAGGTGGTGTACTGGGTGTAGGCTTGCTCATGGCAACTCGCGAGGCAGATGTTTGCTAGAATTTAGCACTGAACTGTGCGATTTTCAATGGTATTTGCTTAGCTTATCGATTATCTTGCTACTAGTGCTTATTTACGTGACCCAATTTGTATGCTTTTTCACTGGTATTTTTAGCTTATCTATTAATGATGACAAACTCCTATGAATTTACATTTCAATAAAAGCCTCGTCAAAAACTATACTTCTAAAGCACAGATTATTCGTGTGCTCAGTGAGGGATGGGTAAAAGAAAATGGGTACTGTCCCAGCTGTAACGAGCAGCCTTTGAATGAATTTACGAACAACAGGCCAGTTGCTGATTTTTATTGCGAAAACTGTCATGAGCAATATGAGCTCAAAAGTAAAAAAGCCAAGTTAAGCAATGTTGTCAATGATGGCGCTTATAAGACGATGATTGAGCGTATCAATAGTAAGGATAACCCCAGCTTCTTCTTTTTGACCTACTCAAAGGAATACAGCGTCAATAATTTTCTGATTATTCCCAAGCATTTCTTTACGCCCAATATTATTGTTAAGCGTAAACCCTTATCAGTGACGGCAAAACGAGCAGGTTGGGTTGGTTGTAATATCGACTTACGCCAAGTACCCGAATCGGGCAAAGTATTCTTGGTCAAAAACCAGCAAGTTATACCGCGTGAAAATGTCACCCAACAGTTCCAAAAGACTTTATTTCTACACAAACAATCTATGGCTTCACGCGGTTGGACACTCGATGTCTGGCAATGTATCGACCGACTCGATGTCAGTTTTTCTCTCAATCAGGTCTATGCTTTTGCTAATGAGTTGCAGCTCAAACACCCTGAAAACAACCATGTAAAAGATAAAATTCGCCAACAGTTACAAGTATTACGAGATAAAGGCATTATTGAATTTATAAGCCGTGGTCACTATCGAAAGTTATACTAAGAACACTTATCATCCCATAATGGTAAACCTTTGGCAGCAACCAAACGACCGTAAAACTTATGAGGAGGGTAATCTAGCTCTAGCTCATCATTTACTTTGAAAAAGTGTTTCACATTGCCATCGAGACAGGTATAAGCTCGATTTTTTACCTGTTTATTCCAGCTCATTAACAGCCCTAACGGAGTGCGAGAAGCTTTAGTAAAAGCTTGTCTTTCGGTTGTGATTGCACACATCACAGTATCTTCATGAAACTGCTTATCTAAACCTTGTTCAATGACTTCTTGACGGGTATGCGCATACTTAAACACACTTCCAAATGCTGTGTATTTTTTATCTTTCTTAGAATAAACAATACTAAATGCTATCTGTGAATAACAAGGTAAGTGAATTATTTCATCAGGGTCTCTTTTCGCTGCATAGCAAACTTTATTAAATATCATCAATCTACGAACTTGTAGTGGAATTCGTTGATCTTCATATGTAGTACGCATTTATTATCCCCTGTTAGATAGTATTGGATAGAATGCAATCATTGATCGATTAACATCAGTACGCAATACTCATTAACAAAAGACGATCAATTATGAAGAACGTTGTTGGAGATATGCATCACTCAATAGATTTCTTGCGAAAATACCAGTGCATTAACTTCAGTTGACGGAGCCGCAAAGGCTAGTGATGATTTATGTAAGAAGGCTGATACGTCATATAAACACAGTATCAAGATCATCATATTATAGCCGCTAAATTTATTAGCAGCTATGACTATGAGTAGTAACTTAATTATGAGTCTCGTATAACATAGTAATTATTTCGAACTATAACAGACGCCTTTCATTATAACGTTCAGGTTTAGGTTCTCCTTGATTGTCACGGTATACATCTGCAATTAACTCATCTCTATCATCCCATAGTGGCAGACGAGCTGTCGCAACTAGACGGTCATGAAACTTATGCGGTGGATAATCAGAATCAATTTCATCATTTATCCGAAAAAAAACCTCTTCACGATAGTCAACATAAGCATGCATTCTATTCTTTACATATTTATTCCAATACCACACTAATTGTATAGGTGTACTAGCTGGGCGAGTGAACTGTTTTAGATTAACAGTCAGCGCACACTTTACTGGCTCGTCATTAGGAAAAACGCGAATACGTTGCTCAATAACTTCTTCGGGTGTTTGTGCATACTCAAACACACCACCAAAGGCTATAAATTTCTTAAAATCCTTTAGGTACATAACTCCGAGTGATAACTGAGTAAATCTTGATAAATGAATAATTTCATCAGGTTCTTTCTTCGCTAATTTACAGATTTCATCAAAAATCATCAAACGACGGATTTGTAACGGGATACTTTCATCTTCATAAACTTCGTACATTGGCTTATCTCCTTACCTTATTAGATAAGTAGCATTGATCGATTTGCTTTGTGGCACAAGCCTGCGTAACAAAAGACGATCACTTCTTTTGAGGGCTTTTGCTAATCTAGTTGGCATTGATGACTAAAGTTATTTGTGAGAAATGGAAGTGAATACGACAAGAAAAGATGAGAAAGCGATGCAAAAATTCCAAATAGAGATTGTCGAAACATCAAGTAATATCGTGGAAATCGTCGCAGAAGATAAACAAAGTGCGCTTTTAAAAGCGCAAGAGATGTATAGCAGTGAGCAAGTGGTTTTATATCCTGATGACTTCGTTGATACCCAATTCAATATTTTTCAATAACAGCTAGGTAGATTAAAAATCTACAACATCACCTGACAGTAACGTCAGGCTAGTCATTGGCATGATACCGCGCAGTGCATTGCAAAAGAATAACTGCGTGACTCTAGGCAAATCTTCATCTGATAACGACCGTATCACCACTGGATATTGCGTCGTGGATAGAGCATCGATAATTACCTGACGCATAATACCAGCAACGCCCGATTGAGTCATAGAAGGCGTGTACCATTGACCGCTGGTTAGATAATGACCTTGGGCTAGAGAGCTGTCACCCACCTCATGACTGTTGGAGGATTTCTTGGACTCTGATATTGGCTTATCTGCCAATTGATAAAATACATTACTCATCGTACCCTCGACCCACTGCCCGCTCATATCACGTAGCAGCCCTTCGCCAAGCGTTACCGCAAGTTTAGAGGCCAATGGCTCAGATTTTATCTGCTGTAGCTCACCACTGGCCAGGACATTGTCTAAACGATTAAGACTCTTGAGACCTGCCAGCGGTGGCGGTAAGCAAGCAATTTGCGAAGACAAACATATTGCCGAGGCATGAGGTTGGATGGGTACCAAACTCCCATCAGGCAAGGACAGTTGCAGCGCAGTAGAAACTCTCATGACCGTAGCCTTTAGCCATATCTCACAGTCGTTACCATTTGCATTAGGTGTATAACCATAACCGCGCACATCCTGCGCAGCGCGGGTGACTACGAGTTTTAGCATACCCTGCTCTAATTGCTGGGCATACAGTTGCAGTACTGCTAATAACGCTTCGCTGTTTATATTTAACTGCAAGGCGTCAGCATGAGAGACGAGCCGCTGATAATGATAGTCTGACCACAGTATCAACCCATCGATGACGCCCATGGTAGTAAAAAATCCATCACCATATGCCAGTCCGCGATTATCTAGAGACACCGTCACCGTTTGGCTAGTCGACCGATTATCTTCGGTCACACTATTATCTTCGGTCAAACTGCTGTCTTGTGGATACAGACATACCCAGCCATTCGGTACTGACGTCGTATCTATCATAGTTTAGCTATCGTCTGTTTGGGCATCAGATTTATTGATGACCAGCATACAGCTATAAAACTCGCATTTCGCCAGTTCTACTTTTTGTCCGCCAACGACTCTGTTTTTGACGATTTGACCATTGAGCATTTCACCGACCAGTTTGCCACCTTCATCACTCATCAGTTGTCGCGATAGCTGGTAGGCTTTTTTGGCATGGTTTTGACTCAGCTCTTTTTCGTTGTCAGAGTCGGTAGGGTTGGCATAATACCAGCCAAGCTCTAGATACTTTTCAGAATCGATAATATCCAGATAAGGCGCATCTGTCTTCATAAAGCGGTATTTGGTCGCAGGGTTACTGGCATAGTCTAGGCTATTTTCATCCGTGCTCATCACCTCACCGAACGCCGACTGGATACCATTGAGCTCATTGACACTGATCGGCTCTACCGTATCAGCGCCCCATGCCGAGACGTCATATTTTACTGGCGTGCCTTGCTGGGCAGCTGCCGTATCCGTGTCAGAATTATCAGTCGTATTGGCTGGTGCGTCAGTGACTGTCTGCTCGCTACTCTCAGCATTTGCTTCTGGATTTTGAGTATCGTCTTTGGTGCTATCACAGCCACTTAATGACACACTAACCGCCATTATCGTACCAACTAGCAGGGTCTGAAGGTTATGATTCCACATGGGTTGTTTACTCACACTTTTAAATTAGTCTCAAAATGACATTACCGAGCTGACACAGATGCCACCGATAACGAAGAATTTTTAATAAATAATGTATTTAATAAAAGTTATAACCTTACAATCATTAGAGCATATTAATTAACATATAATCCATAGTTTACCCAACTGCTCATTGCTTGACTACCTTTTACGTTACGCATAGTAGTCTTGGAGAGTACATATTTGTTAAAGCATTAATCCTTTAATATTACTGGCTAATGACTTATTTTTGGTTGACCCTTCGGTTTGTCAATCATCATTTTATCGCTTATGATGATTGGTCGTGACTGACGGCTTGTTTGATGAGCCTTGCCCCTTTTAGATAACGGACTATTTATGACTCAACACTTCATCGTCATTGGCAATCCCATTGCCCATAGTAAATCTCCAGCAATTCACGAGCAGTTTGCGCGACAAGTAGGGGCAGATATCAGCTACCAGCGTCAGTACTGTCCAGCTGACGATGCCAGTTTTATCGCTGTCGTTGAGGCGTTTTTTTGTGGTGGCGGCGTGGGTGCTAATGTAACTGTCCCTTTTAAACAGACGGCTTATAATCTGTGCACAGCGCGTGGTGGTCTATCAGATCATGCCAAGACAGCAGGCGCAGTCAATACCTTGCTGATAGACAAAGCATTAGTTGCAAAAGGCGCGTCGATAACAGAGGCGATATACGGTGATAATACAGATGGGCAAGGACTCGTCAATCATATCGTAAGCTTGGACTGGCCACTGGCTGATGCTCGTGTTGCACTCATTGGGGCGGGTGGCGCTGCACGCGGTGTTATACTGCCACTGATTGAAGCAGGTATTGACACCCTTACCATTGCCAATCGTACCGTGAGTAAAGCAACTGATTTAATAAAAGAGCTAAGTGACGCCAGTCCAATCATTGCAGCAAAGCAAATTGAGAGCTGTGCTACTAGTGAATTGAGCGGTACCTTTGATATTATTATCAATGCTACCTCTATTGGCTTGTCAGGTGATACCTTACCGCTGGATAATAATCTAAACTGCCAGTACGCTTATGACATGATGTATGGACGCGCGCTACCGTTTTTACAGCATTTCGCGGCGCGTGATACGCAAGTATCAGAAGGCTACGGTATGCTCATCGGACAAGCGGCTCTGAGTTTTGACCGCTGGACGGGTCATACTATCGATGTCGCTAAAGCCACAAAAGCATTGATCCAAAAATCATAATGAATACCGCCCATGATTAATGACTACTGACTAAACGAGCGATATCAAAAACACTGCTGCTTTTTATGCACCAAAACGCAGCAGCAACCAGTTCTCAAAACGCCGTAGTGGCACGCGTAGCCGCGTAGAATGTATCGCCAAACCGCCGCTCAATCCAATCGCACAGCCAAGCGCCGTATCAATCATACGTGCATTGATGACCTCGCTCGCCACTGGCGGCACAAGCATCGTGCTGCCATACTCTGCGATAAATATCGTCAACGGTGTGATAAAAATCACCGCTAGTCCGTAATGCCGATCGACAAACGACTCAATCAAAAACATCATAGCTAGTATCGCTACAGCAACACCCCACATCGATAGTCCCCAAGACAGCATCCAGTTTGCGACCGCCATCCCAACCAATGTACCTAGCAAGCGATGCAACTGCTTAATCCACATGGTCCGTAACTGCATGCCTTGGATAATGATAAAACAACTCATCGCCGCCCAGTATGGATAAGGCATATCTAACAGTACCGCTATCACCAATGCCAAACTGACAAAACTTACGACAATGAGACTATCACTAATCGTATCTGGCTCATAGCGATAGCTAGGTGCAGGGGCGATAGGACGTGTAGCGAGTAGAAATAATGTATAGAGCAGCGCTAACAGCATCGAAGACCCGCTGCCCAACAGCACAAGTCCTATGGCTGATAGGGTTTGGTCTATCGGCACAGGAATAAACAGCGCAATAGCACCTGCCATTAACACAAACAGTCCTGCTGGTGGTGGCTGCCGATAATAGCGACCTAGCATCACAACACTAAGAGCAATGAGCATAAATACAGGGAGTCTGAGCACAGGCAATTGCTGCGCCATGAGTCCCAGTGCAAAACTGAGTATCATGGCAAACCCCCAAGCCATCACCGTCACCAATCGATAAGGTAATGTACCAGCCAATGGCAAGTTTAGAATAATCATCGACCCTAATGACGCTTTTATACCAGAGGCCAAGTCACCAAAATAAGCCCCCACAAACACCGGAAAGCTAATAGCAATAGCCATAATAATAGGCATGTGCCACGGTCTTTGGCTACGATTGATGGTGAGTAGATGCCCCAGCTCTCCATCAATAAGCAGTTTTATGCGAGTGAATAGCGCGGACCACCACGACCCTTGTTTTTGCTGTTCTGACTCACTCATAAAAGGCTTTCCTCATTTATTAAATCTACTTATCTTCGACCTTTTACCCATAGAGATAGTCCATTACAGACGGCTTTAAATATATATATCGCTCACACCTAATAACTAAATATAATTAATAAAACATTAAAACATGAATAATAGTTATTAGTTGTATATTTGTTGCCCTATAAGATTTATAATCATATCAACGCCATAACAGCTGACGCTTAACAAGGACGTCTTACTTACCCTCACAACGGACTTGCTGTTTATTACCAGTCCATATGACGACCTATAGTGTCTATCTCACTTAAAATAAGCAAATATCGCTGACATGCATTTTGACTCGAATACTGCGTCGTAAGTCTATGATAGCGAACCAACCAAAGAGAGCGATTATGTTAACTTACAAAGCACCTTTACGTGATATCAAATTTTTGATTAATGATGTATTTGATTATCAGACTCATTACAAAAGCTTAGACAACGGCGAAAACGCTGACCCTGAAACTATCGATATGATTCTACAAGGTATGGCTGACTTTGCTGAAAACGTCATTGCGCCTCTCTACCAATCAGGTGGTGAAGAAGGCTGTCATTTCGAAGATGGTGTAGTGACTACGCCAAAAGGTTTCAAAGAAGCTTATGACCAGTTTGTAGAAGGTGGCTGGCAAGGTATCTCATACCCTGAAGAGTTTGGTGGTATGAATTTGCCAACCTCAATCAACCTTATCAAAGCTGAGATGATCGGTACTGCTAACTGGTCGTGGTCGATGTACCCTGGTCTATCAACGGGTTGTATCAACACGTTGCTACAGTACGGTACAGATGAGCAAAAAGCGCTTTATTTGCCAAAACTGGTCGAAGGCTCATGGGCAGGTACCATGTGTTTGACTGAGCCACAGTGTGGTACCGATTTGGGTCAGGTAAAATCAAAAGCAATCCCGCAAGAAGACGGTACATACAAAGTCAGCGGCACCAAAATCTTTATCTCAAGCGGTGAGCATGACTTAACAGATAACATCGTCCATATTGTTCTAGCACGTCTACCAAATGCACCAGAAGGCACACGCGGTATCTCATTATTCATCGTACCTAAGTTCATGCCGAATGCTGAAGGTGAAGCTGGCGAGCGTAATGCCGTAGTTTGTGGTTCAATCGAACACAAAATGGGCATCAGCGCATCATCGACTTGTGTATTGAACTTTGATGGTGCGACAGGCTATCTGATTGGCGAGCCGCACAAAGGCCTAAAAGCCATGTTTACATTCATGAACACGGCTCGTATCGGTACGGGTATCCAGGGTCTAGCGCATACTGAGCTGTCTTTCCAAAATGCACTGCCTTATGCCAAAGAACGCCGCTCAATGCGTACGTTATCAGGTACTAAAGATCCTGAGAAAGTAGCTGATGCAATCATCCATCATGCTGATGTACGCCGTATGCTACTGACACAAAAAGCCTTTGCCGAAGGCGGCCGCTCAATGATTTATCATTCAGCACGCTACGCTGATAAAATGGCTCAAGGTATCGTCAATGGCGATGATGAAGAATTCGAAAAATGGGATGACAAGCTAGGCTTCTACACGCCAATCCTAAAAGGCTTCTTAACTGAGCTGGGTATCGAAGCTGCCAAGCATGGTCAGCAAGTCTATGGCGGTCACGGCTACATCAAAGAATGGGGCATGGAGATGATCGCTCGTGATGCTCGTATTGCGACGATGTACGAAGGTACTACTGGCGTACAAGCACTTGATCTACTAGGTCGTAAGGTTATCTTACAGTCTAAAGGTAAGATTATCCGTGACTACACGTCAAGCATCATGAAATGGTGTGGCGAGTATGCACTTGATAAAGAAATGCGTAAATTTGTTTGGGCACTGACCAAACTATGTGCTGAGTGGAACACGCTAACAGTACGCTTGATGTTGATGGCACGTAAAGATCGTGAAATCATCTCAGCCGCGTCAGAAGACTTCTTGATGTACTCAGGCTACGTGATGATGGGTTACCATTGGGCGCGTATGGCAGCTGTCGCTTATGACAAGCTTGAAAATGGTGGTACAGAAGCACCAGAATTCTACAAGGCTAAAATTCAAACCGCTGAATTCTACTTTGATAAGCTGTTGCCTCGTACGTCAGGCCATGCTGAAGCGATGGTCGCACCTAGCGAAAGCATGACCGCAATGGATATCGAACACTTTTCGTTCCTAGATTAAGATTGTACTGATAAGCCATAAAAAAGCGCCTATCATTTAGGCGCTTTTTTATGCTTAATTAAAAACACGCTATACATCGTATTCCATACAATAGATTTGAAAAGTATAACCGCCGTTAGCTGCCTAGCATCTTCTTGTGATACACCGCACTAATCTCTTCGACTTCCACACATATCTGCAGGGCTGCACGTCCCGACTGCTCTGCGCCTATTTTTTCTTCGATAGTAGCAACCAATAGCTCAGCCAACTGGTCACGAGTGGCCATATCACGTCCGCTCATCAGCTTTAGGTGCGCATAAATAAATCCATTGGCCTGCTCATCGTCTTCAATACCTACCAAAAATGTCTCCATAGGTATGATACGTGCCTTGATATCAGCAGGTTGTTTGAACTGTCCACTGTCCCACAGCGCTTTGTTTAGCGATTTGAGCAATGACTCTTCGTGAGCGATACGAACGTTTGGCGTGACTTGAAGGGTTAAATGCGGCATGAGTACATCCTTAGATATAGAGAAATTAATAAATAAATTGGCTCATCAGTTTACGCGTTCTGCCTGACAGCCGTAAAATATTTATTGATATTATTCATCAGTAATCGCACTAAAACAGGCATCAAGTGTCTGAGCCAATTGTACGGGTGGCAGCTCAATCTCTAAACCGCGACGACCACCGCTGACATAGATGGTTAACTGATCTTGAGCCGTGCTATCTATCACTGTCTTCAGGCGCTTTTTTTGTCCTAAAGGACTGACGCCGCCCAGTACATAGCCCGTGCTGCGCTCGACTTGTTTTGGGTCAGCCATCTGTACTTTTTTGCAGGACAGCAATTTATTGGCAGATAACGCCTTGGCCATTTTTTTAAAATTAAGCGTTTTGTCTACTGGCAGTATCGCGACAGCAAGCACATCGCTATCCGTTGATACAACCAATGTCTTAAACACTTGTGTCGCATCCACGCCAAGCTTTTCTGCAGCTTCTAGTCCAAACGATGGGGCATGGCTGTCGTGAGTATATTCGTGTACTTGATAATCAAGACCACGTTTTTTGGCAAGGTCGATAGCTGGCGTCATAGGATTTAGGCTTAGTATAGTGAAGTTAAAAAGTAGAAGACACATATGTTTATCATATCTGTCACCACTGTATTATTACGCCAAACACCGTCATATTTCAAATATTTGGATTTTTTATATCATCTATCACTTACTATAGCGTGACCAGACCGTATTAATATTCGCAGTATATGCAGACACGATATATCGCTTTGATGGCTTTTATGGCATCATAAGCGCAACATATTTGACTATTTTTGATACTGATTATGATACCGAAGTTCCTAAAAAAACGGATTTTTAAAGCGCCAGTCGCGACTGATCGTACATCTGAAACTGACACTCCTGAAACTGACGCCGGTCCAGTCGCCACTAAGCCATACTCGAATGCACCGATCAATCAGTTGTATCGCAAGCTATCGGGGCAGCTACTCGATGTCGCGGTCAAACCCAAGCTACTTGGAGAATTGCCTGAGTTTGATAACGACGATCAGATACTCAGGTTTTATGTGCTACAGGACTATTCTCGCTCCAATAGTATTTTGATTGATTTACAGACGCAAGAGCACAACTTGCCGCCTGCATTGGTTGGGGTAAATGATACGGCCCACGGCATTAAAGAAAACGCTGCTATCATATTTTTGAACCACCCACATGCCAAAGATAATCCCTTATCCCCTCGCCTTTCGCGCTTGGTGTCTGCGGTCTTGCAACATCCAGAACTAAAGGTCCGCCTAGTGCCGGTGTCTATCTTATGGGGACGCGCACCTGAAAAAGAAGACTCGCTGTTTAAGCTGCTCACTGCTGATAACTGGCAGGACCCTAGTATCACTAGGCAGTTATTTAATATCGGTGTGATGGGCCGCGATACTTTTGTACAGTTTCATCCACCGCAAGACTTACGTACCATTATCAACGACAGCCTCAAAGGCGATGTAGAAGGACCTGCTGTTTTTGACTCGGTTTCTACAGACTTGGCTACGGCAGAACTAACACCAACTAACGCCAAAAGTGCTGAAGACACCTCTACAAACAATGATGCAAAAACTGATGCCGAGGTAGCACCCAGCTATACTCTGGTTGCAGCCGCGGACGGCAATCGCGAGCTCGTACGTATGCTACAGCAGCAGTTGACGATCTATCTAGATAAGCAACGCGCCAGCATGCTGGGACCGGACTTGTCAGACAAACGTAACCTAGTGGACAAACTGGTGTACTCGCCTGCCATCAAACACGCCATCGAGATGGAAGCAGCAGAGACAGGCACTAGCGTTCGAGACGCTCGTAGCCAGGCCCGTGGCTATGCCAATGAGATGGTCAATGACTACTCTCATTCTATTATTCGCGGATTCTATAAGTTTTTGACATGGCTATGGACGCAGTTATACGATGGCGTCGAAGTACATCACTTCGAGCGAGTGCGCGATCTAGCGACCGATTATGAGCTGATTTATGTGCCTTGCCATCGCAGCCACGTTGACTATTTATTACTGTCTTATGTCATCTACAAGCGCGGTTTGAGTATCCCTTATGTCGCAGCAGGTGATAACTTAGATGTACCTGTATTGGGCCCACTATTACGCGGTGCCGTCGCTTTTTACATTCGTCGTAGTTTCCGCGGGAACGCCCTGTATACTGCGGTACTACGTGAATACATGCACACTCTCATTACGCGTAATACCCCGATTGAGTACTTTATCGAAGGTGGTCGCTCACGCTCAGGTCGCCTACTACCTCCAAAGATGGGTATGCTTGCGATGACAGTGCATAGTCAATTGCGCAAAACCAATAAACCTGTGGTCTTTATTCCAACTTATATTGGTTACGAGCGTATCATGGAAGGCGGTACTTATGTTGGTGAGCTAAAAGGCAAACCAAAAGAGTCAGAGTCTTTGATTGGATTACTCAAAGTTGGTCGTAAGATTGAGCGCATCTTTGGCAATGTACATTTGAGCTTTGGTACACCGCTGCATCTTAGCGACTTTATGGCCAAGTTTGATGTTCCTGCTGACAGCCTGCCATCCGATCGTACTGACTCACCGCTCGATGAAAAAACCAGCGCTATGGTTGATAACATCGGTGTGAAAGTCATGCAGCATATTAACAAAGCAGCAGTGGTGACGCCTGTCTCGCTATTATCATTGGTTTTGCTGTCCGCACCGAAAGCTGCATTGGATGAAAATAGCTGCCGTGAGCAGATCGCTTTATATCAAGGCCTTGCTCAGCAACTGGTCTATGCAGAGGATACGGTGATCACCGATATGACACCGCAGCAAATCATCGATTATGGCATCAAGCTGAAATTGATCGAACGTACGCCGCATATCTTGGGTGATATTATTCAGGTTGCAGGCAAGCAAGCTGCCCTGCTCAGTTACTTCCGCAACAATATTTTGCATGTGTTTATTCTATTGTCGTTCTTGTCCGCGCTAGTCGCTCGCAACGGCCGTATCAAACGCAGTCGCCTAGACAGTATCGCTGAGCAGCTATACCCATTCTTGCAGGGTGAGCTATTTTTATACTACCCCGCACATGGCTTGGCTGAGACCCTCAACAAAAAAGTCGACAGCTTACTCTCTCATGGGCTGATTGTTGAGCTGGGTGATGACACGCTTAGCGTTCCTGAGTCTAATAGTAAGCACTATCAGCAGCTGCAAGTGCTAGCCACTCCAGTTGGTCAAAGCCTTGAGCGTTACTTTATGACACTTGCCCTACTCGCTCAGCAGGGCTCTGGCAATTTAACTGAAAACGAAGTTGTTGACCTGTGTCATCTGCTCGGACAGCGTTTGTCTGTGCTTTATGCAGATGATATTCCTGACTTCTTTGATCGTGCCTTGTTTACCAGTTTCATTAGTGCATTGACTCGTCTTGACTATCTACAAAAAGATGATGAAACAGGCATACTGACTTTCGATCATCGCATTAACGACATCGCTCATCATGCTAAGTACGTGCTAACGCCTGATATGATGCAAATCTTGCAGCAAGTCGCTAGTTTGGACGAAGAAGAAATTACTCATGCCATTACTGAGATTAGTAATAAAAAACAGCGTAAATTTGGGCGTAAGCGTTAATTTTAACGGATACCCATACCCTTTAAGATTTTAAGCTAAACAAAAAAAAGACCGCTAATGATTAGCGGTCTTTTTTTGGATTGAACTATATTAAGCAGCCGTATTAGTTAGTAATTTTCTTATACTTGGCACGTTTAGGACTGGCATCATCACCCATCGTCTTTTTACGATACGCTTCAAACTCAGTATAGTTACCATCGAACCAAACCGGGCCTTCTTCTTCAAATGCCAAGATATGAGTCGCGATACGATCAAGGAACCAGCGATCATGCGATACGACCATTACTGTACCTGGGAATACTTGAATCGCATCCTCTAGTGCACGTAAGGTTTCGATATCCAAATCGTTTGATGGTTCATCGAGCAGCAATACGTTTGCGCCTTGCTTTAGCGTCTTCGCCAATTGTAGACGGTTACGCTCACCACCTGATAATTGACCAACGTGCTTTTGCTGATCTGAGCCTTTGAAGTTAAAACGTCCAATATAGGCACGGCTTGGCGTGGTGTAGTCGCCAACGGTAATGATATCAAGGCCGTCAGAAACTTCTTCCCATACGGTTTTGTTGTCATCTAGATGATCACGTACCTGACCGACATAGGCAACTTTAACACTTTCACCCAAATCAACCGAACCAGTATCTGGCGTATCGCGCTCAGTAATCATGTTAAACAGCGTGGTTTTACCCGCACCATTTGGACCGATAATACCAACGATACCACCAGCTGGTACGTTAAAACTTAGGTTTTCATACAGCAGACGATCGCCAAATGATTTAGAGATGTCATTGATCTCAATAACCTTGTTACCCAAACGTGGACCAGGTGGAATGTAAATCTCAGAAGTCTCATTACGTTTTTGGAACTCAGTTGAGTTCAATTCTTCAAAACGCTGTACACGAGATTTAGACTTAGCCTGTTGGCCTTTTTGGTTTTTGCGAATCCACTCAAGCTCTTTTTTCAGCGCTTTAGCAAATGATTCTTCTTGCTTGTTCTGCTGCTCTAGACGCGTGTTCTTTTGCTCTAGCCATTCAGTATAGTTGCCTTCATACGGATAGCCATGGCCACGGTCAAGCTCCAATATCCACTGAGCAACATTATCCAAGAAATAGCGATCATGGGTAATGGCAACGATAGTACCACTGTAGTTCTGCAAGAACTGCTCTAGCCATGCAACAGACTCGGCGTCCAAATGGTTGGTCGGTTCGTCAAGTAATAGCATGTCAGGGCGCGACAATAGTAGACGACATAGTGCCACACGGCGTTTCTCACCACCTGATAGTTTGCTAACGTCAGCATCCCATGGTGGCAGACGTAGCGCGTCGGCTGCTTTTTCTAGCTGGTTATTTAAGTTGTGCGCATCCCAAGACTGGATGATATCTTCCATCTTACCTTGCTCTTCAGCAAGTTTATCAAAATCAGCATCAGGCTCTGCGTATTCAGCATAGATAGCATCTAGACGTGCTAGCGCATCTAACGCTTCGCGCATACCATCTTCGACATTACCACGAACGTCTTTGCTGTCATCTAGCTGTGGTTCCTGTGGCAGATAGCCAACTTTGGTACCTGCTTGCGCGCGTGCTTCACCACTAAACTCAGTATCCACGCCTGCCATGATACGTAGCAAGGTTGATTTACCTGAACCGTTGATACCTAGGACACCAATTTTGGCACCAGGGAAAAACGATAGGTTGATGTTCTTTAGAATTTCACGCTTAGGGGGAACAAGTTTTGACACGTTGTTCATCGTGTAGATATATTGAGCCATTAACACTCCGATAGACTGCATAGAAGAGAACAGCAAATACCACTCAGCAATGATGCCAAGCGTGCTGTACCTCAAAATCAGGGTTACAAATTATAGGTTATTATCGCATTGTGGCGCATACCCTGCAAGCTAACAGGTTGTTTTCCCCTTTGTTTTGCTACTTTTGGTATTAAGCCATCTACTTTAGTGATATAAGTTTTCTAAAAGAGTCACTTAAAAGTTTGACTCAATACGCAAACCTAACATTCTGATTCATTAGTGTTTTATAAAAACCACAAAAAGTAGCATCAAAAATTTCGCAAATTTAATCAATAGTCGTTAGCATGTTAGGATAGCTTAATAGCGTTGGACAAATAGTTTGACGTAATTGTCTACAACATGACTAGAGAGCTACCGCATGACTGTCAAGCTGACATCGAATGTGCAACATTCATCTCAATCACAATGATAAAGGTACTGGTAATATGGCCACCGGCTATCGCCCTGAAATAGTTCAACGTGCGTTTGTCGATTTTATCGGATCGCGCCTCCATCCATTTTGGTCGCTGACGACGCCGAAGCTCAGACTTGTTGCGCGGTATCCATTGAGCGATGATTTGATTGCACTCAGATTTGAGACCAATGGCGCCTTTAGACAGCAATCTTTTAAAGAGACAGAGAGTTGGCAAGGCGGTCAGTATCTTGATTTACGCGTGCTCATCGATGGCGTGTATCATCAGCGCAGCTATTCAATAGTAGGATTGGCAAACCAGCCATTATGGTGGTCAGATGATACCAATACAAAAGCAGCAAAAAGCCGTCGCCATACAGTGACTATCGCTATCAAACCGCAAGGATTGATATCCAATTACCTTGCTGAGCAAATGCCGATGGCTAGCGTCGTTGATACGAGTGTGCCACTGGGTAGTTTCACTTTAGCAAAAACAAACTTAGATAATAAAAGACTCAACCCTTTGTTATTTGTCGCTGGCGGTAGTGGTATTACGCCTATGTTAGGACTTATTACGCAAGCGCTAGAGATCGGACATCCAGTGACTCTGCTGCATTATAGTCGTTCTGAACTGTCACAGCTTGAGCACCAGTGGCAACAACTAGGCGATGTACACTCGACCTTTACCTATCATCTGATTCGTACTGACACTCCTGCGACCTACTTGGCTGGTGAGCGCTACTTGAGTGCAGATAGCCTGACGGCACTCAATCTGCCTCTAGCAGACACAACAATATTTGCATGTGGCTCACAAACTCTCTTAGCTGGCCTGTACAAAGCGGTAGCAGAGATCAGCTTACTCGAGGGTATCCAGCTACGCGACAATATTATTGTAGAAAACTTCGGTAGTGCGTTACCTGATTTTGAGGGTGATAGTGACCAGATAGATCGACAGCCACAGACAGAAGCGCACACCGTTTATCTACGTGCACGTCAACGACAGTTTAGCAGTAACACGACTTTACTACTGGCTGCTGAGAGCGCAGATCTACGCCTAGCCTATGGTTGTCGGCAAGGTATTTGCCAGTTGTGCCGCTGCAATAAAGTCAGTGGCGTGGTCAAAAACATCCAAACAGGTAAGCTCAGCCACGACGGCTACGAGTCTATCCAGACTTGTATCAATATCGCGATGACTGACGTGGTATTAGACGTTTAAGGCGTGTCATCATTTCATTTGTGGTGTCAGACTTAAGATTTGGCCATTTTAAGCCGACTAAATTCAAAGATAGGCCAGTTCATGACATGCCTCATTAATATTGAAATAAAAATACGACCATTGACCCCTAACTATTGACCTCTTAAAACTAAAAAATAGACTGATGTTAACTCATATTGTATGCTAAAACTCAGATGACTTATTAAACCGGATCCAGTGCTGCTTATTCGTGCCGTTTCGGTTAAGGATTATTTATGCGCTTATTACCACCTATTACTCCAGCACAATCTGCCGTACCTACCTTGACGCCACTATCCGATACACAACGTGCAGCTCAAGGGCAGCTAGCATTAGCCCCAGAGATGTCTGACGCTCATAGCGACGATAAAATAACTGGCAGTGATAACCCGACAAGCTTGCCATCACAGTCAGCTCGCTATCCAACACTGAGTAGTGCACCACTCACAAAAATACAAAGTGAGGCTTTAGGAGCAGAGCTAGATACTATCTATAAGAACGTGATGGATTCACTGGGCAGTGATGATGCTCGTTACATTCAGCGAATATATGCCACTGTGGCCTACAGTGAGGTTGCCGCACGTGGTCTTCTTGCCGCAGTAGGACGTATGCCGTCGCGGCGCTCACAAGTAGCGACTTGGCTACTGGGCACATCCTTACTGAGCTTTAGCAAGATATTAAACAATATGGAGCTTGGGCACAATGTCATGCATGGGCAATACGACTGGATGCAGCACCCGCACCTCAACAGTCAAAAATTTGATTGGGATATTGTCTGTCCTGCGCCATTATGGCAGCACTCTCACAACTACCTGCATCACACATTTACCAATATTGTTGGTCGTGATCATGATGTCGGTTACCATCTGATCAGGGTCACTGATGAGCAGCCATGGGTACCAGAAGACCGTTATAATTTACTCAGTACAGCAGGGTTGGCACTTGGGTTTGAGTGGGCGGTTGCTTTTCATGATATTCAGATTAGCGCAGATGAGTATGCGGATTCTCCTGAGCTGCACCAAATCATGCAGCAAAAATCTCGTGCCCTATTTGCCAAAATCGGACGGCAAATGGGTAAGGACTATGTTGTATTGCCAACGATAGCAGCAATGACACTAGGACGCCGTAGCGCTGTGAGTACACTGAGTGGTAATGTCACAGCTAATATTGTCCGTAACCTATGGACATGGGCGGTGATTTTTTGTGGTCACTTCACTGAGCAAGCGCATATCTACACCCGCCTCGATGCTGATGAAAGCAAAAGCGACTGGTACGTGCGGCAGATCCTTGGTTCTAGTAACATCAAGGGTAGCAAGTGGTTTCATATTTTGACAGGCAATCTATCCCATCAGATTGAGCATCATATCTTCCCTGATATGCCAGCCCGCCACTACGCTAGAATTGCGCCGCAAGTACAGGCCATATGCCACAAATATAATCTGGCATACAACACTGGGCGCTTTAGTACACAGCTTCGACAAGTCTTAGGACGCATTCATTACTTTAGCAAACCTAGCGGACAAGAGTGGCAAGCGTACCAGCAGTCGGTATCACGTACGGACAATACTACCACCAATGATGCTAAACCAGAGATGGAGGACGAAGGTGGACTCAGTCGGTTCTTGCCTCCTGTGGTTCGTAAAGCCATCTCATACGCACGGTGATATATTTAGATTGTTACTCTGATACATCGATGCTAGATGCTTACGCGCTTAAATAACTGAGTGCCTAGATAACTGAGTGCTTAAGTGATTGGGAAATGCCTAGCAGAGACAAGACCTTAATAATGTTAACAATCACCCTATCGACCCTTACGGTAAGCGTCTAGAATATTTAGTATCAATGTTACATAGTTATATATTCAATTAGCAAAATAGGATTCGATAGGTCCCTACTGCTAGCGCCTTAACACTCAAAGACCTTTAACCTACAATAAAAATTCGATAATAATAAATGGAGTTTATCAATGAGTAACCAAGTTTCTAAATCAGAATTAGATATTATGCATAATCAAGCAGCAAAACGTTTTGAGACATCTATTGACGGTCAAACTGGCTATATCAGTTATCAAGAGCGTGATAACACACTTGTATACGATCACACCATTGTCCCTCAGCAGCTAGGCGGCCAAGGTGTTGGGTCTGCATTGGTTGTACATGCGTTGGACTATGCACGTGCGCAAGACAAGAAAGTCATACCACAGTGTTCATTTGTAGCCTCGTACATTAGCAAACATCCTGAGTATCAAGATTTGATCTAGCCTGTTGTCTATCATCGCGACAGTCTGTGCCAAACCATGGTTTTAACAATGATAGATTAGGGCTTGTCCCTAATTCAAACATTTATCACTAAATGGAATAAAAATGGCTAAATCTTTGACAAATGGCGGCAAATAGCTGGTCAATATCTCGATATTATCTGCGCGATTTTCCTTATTTGTCTGCGATTTATCTCATTTTTATCATCATTTTCAAAATAGGGACACGCCCGCACATAACTGTTAATCAACCAATCCGATACAACAATAAAGGTTATTAATATGAGTAGTTTATCTGACAAACAAATCAATCTACAGCTAGAAGACCTTGCTGGTTGGCAGCGTAATGGTAACAGCATCGTCAAGACCTACCACTTTGCTGATTTTATCGAAGCTATGAGCTTTATGAATCAAGCAGCATTTCATTCTGAAGCACTCGAACATCACCCTGAATGGCGCAATACATACAACATAGTAGAAGTACGCCTGACCAATCAGGATACAGGCGGTATTTCTAGTTTGGATATTCGCTTAGCAAAACGAATGGAACATATCGTTCAGCCCAAACGTTTATAGTATTACGCCGAGCGCATTGATAAGTAATTTTTTTAGTCAGACATAAAAAAGACCCTAATGTTAGGGTCTTTTTTATAATTATGAATTTCTTAGAACGATAAGCTTTTTTTACATTTTACGACTAACAAATGCGACGATAAATAAGATGACCGCAACGGCTAAGAAAATGTATGCCAGATTAGCAGATAGTCCTGCTACACCGCCAAAACCTAGTAAACTTGCTAATAGTGCAACTACTGCGAAAATAATAGCCCAACGAAACATAATATTCTCCTAAAATAATTGTTAAAAACCAGATAGTAAACTTTATATAGTATCCATTTAACTTCTTGTTTTTTTGATACCAGTCATATCTGCTTACAAACATAGATTAGCAATATTTTTTTCTAAAGAGCGTACACTTTGGTAATGATATCGGTAGGTTATGTAAACTTTGTAGCAACTCCTAGTGCCTTTTATTTTTTATTGTCTTAATAATTACGCTATTTGGGATTATCCAATATCTTTTGATAATCTACTTATTGATTTATAGCTGTGTACTTTATAGCTGTGCCTATTAGAACTATATACCTATTAGAAATATAGATAAGTAGCATGAGGATAGATGCCCTAACTGTTTTCTGAAACAGATGTTTAGCAATGAAAACTGTAGCGACTCCATAAACTCCTAACCTATTTAAACCACTTGGTTTATAGTTTAAGGTCACATGATTACTCACCCTATTAAGGATAATACCCATGAATACTGACACGGACACCTCAAAATCATTAAAACAGAGCAACAATGATAACCGCCCCTATGCCGTTATCTTGTACGGGGCAACGAGCTTCGTAGGTCAAATCACTGCTCATTACCTAACCAACTTTTTGTCTAATGCCAAAAACAAAGACGGTTCTAATATTACTTGGGCGATTGCAGGGCGCGACGAAGACAAGCTAAATAAACTACAGTCAAAGCTTGAGAGCACAGTAGACATTATCATTGCCAACAGCAAAGATCCTGCCAGTCTCGATGACATGACAAAGCAGACACAAGTTATCATCTCAACCGTTGGTCCCTATCTAAAATATGGTGAGCCACTGATAAAATCTTGTGCTGAAAACGGCACTGATTATGTCGACCTTACCGGTGAGGCGATTTTTATTAAAGATATGATGGACAAGTATCAAGATACTGCCAAACAAAGCGGCGCACGTATCGTAAACTCTTGTGGCTTCGATTCTATCCCATCAGACTTGGGCGTTTATTTCTTACAAGAAAAGGCAGAAGAGAAGTTTGGCGAAACTTGTAATGTGATCAATATGCGCGTAAAAGCGGCGAAAGGTGGCATTTCTGGTGGAACGATTGCCTCGATGGCGTCTATCTTTGAAGAAGCTGGAGAAGATAAATCACGCCGTAAACAAGTCGCCAACCCTTACTTGCTGAATGACGACGCAGAGGCGCCCAATGTACGTCAAGACAATGTCAGCAAACCAAAGTACGATAGCAACCATAAACGTTGGTTAGCGCCTTTTGTGATGGCGACCATTAATACGCGTATTGTCCATCGCAGCAACCAACTACTCAGTTATGAATATGGTCGCGATTTCAAATATGACGAAGCCATGTGGATGCAAGATGGCGTTAAAGGCAAACTATCAAGCTATGCTATGAGTGCAGGGTTGCTGGGTTTCGCTACCGCCATGATGATCAAGCCAAGCCGTGAGTTGTTATCTAAGCATGTCCTTCCTAAGGCAGGGTCAGGCCCGTCTAAAGATGAGCAAGAAAACGGCTATTTCGATATTCGTCATTTTGGAAAAACGGCTAAAAATGACACTATCACTGTCAAAGTCACAGGTGATAAAGACCCTGGTTATGGCAGTACCTCTCGTATGATTGCACAAGCAGCATTGTGTCTGGCACAAGATGTGAGTAAAGAGGACGTCGGCGGTGGATTTTGGACACCAGCTTCTGCAATGGGGGATAATTTGATATCTCGTCTAGAAGAACACTCAGGTCTGAGCTTTGAGGTTGTCGACGGCTAGTCGCTCGAACAATTTTTAAATAGCGATGGGTTAACGCTTATTACTTTTATGACCGTATCTTGGTAACAAGGTACGGTTTTTTAATGGCTGCACGTTTATCAATTTTGCAGTGCATGTTAACAAATACTAATACCGTACTTTTTTAGTAAACAATGTTGCAGCTTTTCGATTTTTTAATACATTATGCTACACATTCCTAGCGTAATGTCACAGCCATAACTGAGGCAGTACGCTAGGATGAAACAGGTCATAAAGTCCGTTCTATAGAAAATAAAAAAGAGACATACAGAAAGGCGCATCAAATTTATAGCGGAAATTTAAAAACAGTTTTGACATACTAATTATTTAAGAAAAAAGAAAACGAAAAAAATAAGTAAACGTATTGGTTAAAGGATTAAGTATTGCTTAAAGAAGTGATACTAGACATAAGAATAGTTCTAGCTTCTTATAAGACAGAGAAACAGCAGGATTGCTAACATTAACTAAAAAGGAAATAACGATGAAATTGAATGTATTAACAGCCGCCATATTAAGTTCAGGTTTTGCTTTTTTTGCCAGTTCAGCTAATGCCGCCATGGTGACAGACGGTCATGGTAATGTTGGTTACGACAGTTATGAAGAATGCGTGACTGCCGTTCGAGATGGCTCAGCCAAATTCTATACCCCATATACGTATCAAAACCCAAAACGCCAGGCTGGTGAAGCAACTGTCGGCAAAATGCGATTGTCTGAAGTCATGATCCCTCAGAGCGTTGTTAATAGTAATAATTTGCCTACCAGCAACTATTCAGCTGGTGCTTGTGACTTAGGTGTTGGTCAAGCAAACGGTCGCTATGGTGTATCAGGAGACTTGGTCGGCAAGTACATCCCTATTGCAGCTGACATGCCTGTCAACGTCTACATGGACAGTGCAGGAAACCCTGTACGCCTGAGCATGCAACAATGTGATAACCATTTTGGCGGCAAGTTCCCTACTCCTATCGTAGGTGAGGTAGCAGCGCCAGAAGCACAACTCGCTATCGCTGAAGCACGTAGCGTAGAACCAGTGATGATTGAGACCACCCGTGTCATCCGCCCTACAAGTTACAGAGTTAAAGAAGTTATCCTCGTGCCAGAAAACCAAGTCAAAAGTATTAATACAGCTAGAGGAGATGCCATTGCCATTGAAAACAGTGCCAATGACACGGTTATCGTTGGGAAAAAAGCAGATGTTGATGTTATTAATAATATAGCAGTGACTCAGAGCTACCCTGTGATAGACCTATCTGATGATAATAGTGACAATCAGCAACGCTCAATGAATTCTGATGATACTGAGTACATGATTATTGAATAAAAACGGTGATGCATGTACCAATAGTCATAGAGCTTGATTTCATAACATCACAAGAATATACCAAGCTGTTAGAACTTTAATGAGTTTACTACTGAAATACCAGCTATATAGCTGGTATTTTGCTTTTACCAATTAGAACAAGGTTAAATCAAAAGCTGATCACATTTATATATGCCCTTATTTAAGTCGATTTATATTCAAAGCAGTTTATATATAAATTACTTATTAATATCTAGGTTACTTATTATAAGTTACCTCATATAAGTTACCTCATATAAGTTACTTTTTTTAAAACACTTTAGCTAAGTGATTGTATTTGGATATAGATGTTAGGACTTGGGTATATAGATCGGTTTTCAATTATCAATTTATAGGTTTTGGAGCTTTACAATGAAAAAGAACGTTTTATCTTTAATCGTAGGAACTACTCTTATGTTACCAGCTGTAGCAATGGCTGCCCCTATGGGGAACAGTGACATTATGCCAGCAGATATGCGTAGCACGGCCGTTGACAACACTTTACGATCTGAAATAGAAGGTCCTGATGGTGAGCTACTAGCTACCCAACCTGGCGCTGTTGATATCGATGAGTCTGATGCCGACGATATGGACGACGAAGCCGATGACATGGGTGACGAAGCCGATGATATGATGCGTAATAAGGCCAACAATAATGCCGCTTTGAGAAACAACGCCCAGGTATCTACCAATGCTGCAGCAATGACTGCGGCGCCAACTGCTCAAGTTCCTGCACGTAGCGTCCAGACACCTAACATGCAGCACAGCAATGCAAACTATCAGCCATTGATTGCAGGTGAAGCGGCTTCCGATAATAAAATGGCAGATACCGCTAGTACTTTACAAGAAAAGAAAAGAGACAAACGCGGTGAGTTACTAGCCACACAGCCAGCCAATGTACAGTTCAAAGAAAACCGCCGTATTGCGGTATCGCGTTAAGGCTAACAATTTTTTTAAGTCAATCAATGCTTTATCACTGATTTACCGAACATAAAAAGGCAGCCATATGGCTGCCTTTTTACGTATTGCGATTGGTATATTACCTATACCGTAGCGTACTTATTTCTTTGTCTTAGTCACGCCAGCTTCTTGTAACAAGGCGCCAAGCGTACCCATCTTGCTCGGTGATTCAGCTTTGTCATTTTTGACTGGTTTACTACTGCGGTTACTGTTTGCATTGTCCGGACGCTTGCCGCGTGGTTTAGCGGAACGCTTATCAGTAGCTGGGCGACTATTATTTGGACGGTTGCTATTTGCAGGATTGCTACGTGGACGACTGGTTTTTTCGCCATCCGTATCTATAGCCGCTGTACGTGCAGGTTTCTCAGATTCAGGTTTCATACTAAAGCCGATACGCCCACGTTTTTCATCGATAGAGATGACACGTACCGATACGATATCACCTGGCTTGACGCGGTTCATAGGATCTGCGACAAAGTCATTAGCCATCTGTGAGATATGTACCAGACCATCCTGATGTACCCCTACGTCAACGAAACAACCAAAGGCCGTCACATTGGTGACAACGCCTTCTAGGGTCATCCCTTCGCTCAAATCTTTGATGCCATTCACATCATCACGGAAGTTAGCCGTTTTAAACTCAGGTCTTGGATCACGTGCAGGTTTAGCCAGTTCATCTAATATCGCTTTTACGCTGACATTATCATCGTTAGCCGCTAGTGTGGTCGTATCGATGGCATTCAGCACACCATCATTACCGATAACTTCTGGCAACGGCTTACCCGCTTGTGCCAATAAGCTATCGACCAAGGCATAACTTTCTGGATGTACGCCAGTCGCATCTAGTGGATTGCTACCATTATGGATACGCAAGAAGCCTGCTGCTTGCTCAAAAGTTTTAGCACCTAGGCGTGGGACATTTTTGAGTGCTTCACGACTATCAAAGGCGCCATGCTCACGGCGATACGTGACGATTTGCTGTGCCACATTGCGGTTAAGACCTGCTATGTGAGCTAAGATAGCAGGGCTCGCCGTATTGACGTCCACACCAACCGCATTCACGCTGTCTTGAGTGACTTTATCGAGACTATCCGCTAGCTGGTTCTGGTTCACGTCATGCTGATACTGACCAACACCGATAGCTTTCGGATCGACTTTGACAAGCTCTGATAACGGATCTTGCAGGCGACGTGCGATAGAAACGGCACCGCGTACAGAGACATCTAAGTTAGCAAGCTCATCACTGGCAAGCTCGCTCGCTGAATAGACAGACGCGCCCGACTCATTAACGATAACAGCTTTAGCTTTCAGTGCATCATTTGCCGCTAGAATCTCTTTAATCATCGCATCGGTTTCGCGGCTTGCCGTACCGTTACCGATAGCCACTAGGTCTACGTTATAAGTGCCTAATAGCTCATCAATGACTGTTTTGGCTTCAGTCATTTTGTTATCAGGTGCAAATGGATAAACCGTCGCGATGACAGGCTTTTCTTCGCTGTCTAGCATCACGTGACCTTGAGCGTCCACGATAGCCATCTTTACGCCATGACGGATACCAGGATCAACGCCCAAAATCACTTTGGGGCCTGCTGGTGCAGACATGAGTAGATGCTGTAAGTTGCTAGCGAATACATCAATCGCATCCGCTTCTGCGGCTAGACGCTTTTCAGTCAACAAGCGATGCTCGATATGCGGACGCCATTTGTCTTTCCACAAGCTACTGGCCGCTTCCGTCAAAAATTCACGACGTGCAGCCGGTGCTTTGGCATCAATATCAAAATTGCTAATGATTTTTTCGATAAAGGGGGCATCCTCGCCTTCAATCTTTAGACCCAAGACGTTCTCTTGACGACCACGTAACATTGCTAATAGACGATGATTTGGGAGACGAGCTAGGCTTTCGCTATGTTCAAAATAGTCTTTGAACTTCTCGCCCACTTCGCGCTTTTCTTCGCTCGCAACACTCGATACGATACTGGCAGTTTTGGCAAAACCACTACGCAAGTTATCTAGCAAGCCTAGTGCCTGTGTCCATTCATCAACGATAATTGCCTGTACGCCCGCGAGCTGTTTTTCAATATCGCTAAAATCAACTTCAATCTCATTACCACTATCATCAGTAATACTTGATTGGACTTGATAATCAGCCAATGCGTCAGTCGGAGTGGTTTCTTGCGTCAATACTGCTTGTGCAGCAACATCGAGACCTGCGGCACGCGCTTTGGCAGCAGGTGAACGACGACGTGGACGATATGGCAGATAGATATCTTCAAGCTCAAGCTTAGAGGTCGCATTATCGATACGCGCCTGTAGCTCATCAGTCAGATTGCCCTGTGTACTGAGTAGCTCCAAGATCTTGAGGCGACGTGTAGCCATATCACGCTCATAGTTCAAAGACTTCTCTAGTGCACGCAGCTGTGCATCGTCCAGATTTTGCGTCTTTTCTTTGCGGTAACGCGCAATAAAAGGAACGGTCGCGCCTTCATCATAAAGTTTCACAAACGCATTGACTTGAGCAGTCTTAATGCCAAGCGCGCGAGCAAGCTTGTCGTGAATATTCGCGTGTGTGGTTGCATCCAAAACCTGTGCATTTGTCGAGGCTTGAGATGACGTTAAGGTATCAGTGCTACTCATATACGTATCAATCGTTGAGAAATGTAGTTTTGCATTATAGCAAAAGCTGCATGAATAAAAATCCTTTTTATCTTTTCGTTATTTATCGTCTATTTTGTAGCGCAAATCGTTTTGTATCAAACGTTCCATGGCTTCGTTAAACAAACGCATACAGCATTTGTCCTTATGAGTGATGCAATTAACGGTGCAATCTTATACACTAAAGTATCAATGACACAAATATCGATATGCGTTGACATATTGAACAATAGTTTTTGATTTTGTGACGTATCTATTTTGCCCAATAACTAAATAATGGCAACCAATAGCAATGTTTTACTCATCGCTTTTGACTCGTAGTTTCTGCTAACAATAATTTTTATAAAAGGATGCCTGTATGACTGATAATAACAGCCCAGATACTTTGACTCAGCGTATTTTAGTCGTCGATGACGATGCCCGTCTGCGCTCTTTGCTGCAGCGCTTTCTAGAAGACGACGGGTTTGTGGTTCGTACTGCTCACGATGGCAGTCAAATGGACAAACTCATGCAGCGCGAGCTTTTCTCTCTGGTCGTACTAGATTTGATGTTGCCAGGTGAAGACGGTATCAGTATCTGTAAACGCTTACGCGAAGACAATGCTGACATCCCAATTATCATGCTGACCGCCAAAGGTGGCGATGCAGATCGCATCGCAGGTCTAGAAGCAGGTGCAGATGACTATCTGCCAAAGCCTTTTAATCCAAAAGAGCTATTGGCGCGTATCAAAGCAGTATTACGTCGTCAGAATCGTGAGCTCCCAGGCGCACCAAGTCATCAATTAGAAGTGGTTGAGTTTGGTCCATGGACCCTAGACTTATCAACTCGTACGCTCAAGCGCGACGGCAATGTAGTGACGCTTACCACAGGTGAATTCTCAGTGCTCAAAGCCTTGGTACAACATCCACGAGAGCCACTGACTCGTGATAAGCTGATGAATCTTGCTCGCGGGCGCGAATGGGGCGCGATGGAGCGATCTATTGACGTACAGGTATCACGTCTACGTCGTCTGATTGAGGATAATCCTTCCCAAGCGCGTTATATCCAAACGGTATGGGGTGTCGGCTATGTGTTCGTCCCTGACGAGGCTGAGGCAGACACCGTCAAAAGCGAGTAGCTTCTGACTACTATCATTTCCTTTTAGTATGGGTCGTGTTCGGTAACTCACAAATACGACCTATATAATGAGCATTTCTGTGAAAAATGCTGTTATTTTTCAAAATATACCCTGCACGTTAGTGACAGGGTTTTTAGGTGCTGGCAAAACCACAGTGATTAATCAGTTGCTTGCCGCAAAGCCTGATAACGAACACTGGGCTTTACTGATCAATGAGTTTGGTCGTATTGGTATTGATGGTGCACTCTTAGCAAGCTCACAAGCCAGCACGCTTGAGCAAAAGAACATTGCCATTCGTGAAGTCAGTGGCGGCTGTATCTGCTGTACCAGCCAGTTGCCCTTACAAATAGCGATCAGTCGTCTACTCAGTGACCATCATCCACAGCGACTCCTTATCGAGCCTACAGGGTTAGCTCATCCGCGCGAGCTTATATTACAGCTCAGTGCCCCGCACTGGCAGACAGCTTTGAAAATGAGCGCCGTGATCACTGTACTGAGCGCTGAGCAGTGGCAACAGACTAAATACCGTCATCATGATGGCTTTCAAGCGCATATCCGTGATGCCGATGTACTGATCATCAATCGCTATACTCAATTGAGTAGTAACGAAAAACAATCCTTGGTAGAGTGGATAGCCAAGCTCAATTCACAAGTAAAAATTGTTTGGGCAGTATCTGAACAAGTAGTGCCTGATATATCAGGCTCGTCAAATACCCCTTTAGCACATAACTACTTAGCAACGCTAAACGAGCAACTGCATAAGCCCAGCGCTATCATTTCAAACCAACGCAAAGTCAACATCGCTCATAATCAAAAACCTACGCTTGGCTCACTGTCACAGCCAAGCACTTTGGGAGTTTCATCATCTTCGAACGGTATTGGGGATGAGGCTGAGACTCAAGCTAATACTGATACCGAATTACCCTATCGATATCATGAAGAGCAGCAAGATTTTCAGCTGGCTGGATGGCGATTGCCTACACACTACGTGCTAGACGCTGATGAATTACAAAACTGGCTATTAGCACTGCCAAACTGGCAGCGTATCAAAGGCGTGGTACATACTTCAGATGGCTGGCTGCAACTCAACTTCAATCCTGGCAGTATAACTACCAAGACAATTGATGCACAGACTGACAGTCGGTTGGAGGTTATCTTACAGTTAGGCAATACTGTCGATACAAATGCTATCGATACAACTATAGAAAAAATAGAGACCGCATCCCATACTGAATCCTCATCAGACTCTGTAGATTGGGAAGCTTTTGATCGAGAGCTGATGGCGATGGTTATACAGTCGCTCTAGAATAAAAGCATTAACACAAAAAAATGAACATAAAAAAGCGACCTCTGCTATGTAGAACAGGGGTCGCTTTTTTATGCTCACTCTGACTTCTCTTACCCAAAGTTGCTTAGCTCTTGCTAAAACCATTCAATTAACGCAATTGACTGTCTTTACTACCGCGGCGATTGAACAGTTCCGCAGCCTTTGCTTCTTGTTCAAGCTCGGTCTGACAGCTGACACAGTGTTGGATACCAGGAACCGCCAGTCGCCGCGCTTCTGGAATAGGATTGCCACATTCATCACATAGCTCAGCACTGATACCTGTAGGCAGCGAACGTCGCGCTCGTTCCAACGCATCATTAACCGTTGCGTCCATCTGCTCGTGCTCAGCACCATCTCTTGACCAACCACCTGCCATAATCTCATCCTATTTATTTGTCATAATTAGACAATACAAAAGTCTTTAATAACAGATAGATGGGGCTGGTTTTACTGGATTGCAACCTGATAACAACCACTGTATCGTAAATATAACTCGGCAATATTAATTAAAATATTTCGCTGTTAGTTTTTAGGCTGTAGCTCAACAACTTGCCCGCGCACGCCAATGCTGTCGTCACTCATCAGACAGACATAACCTGCCATAATATCCTCAGGTGTTTTTAAACTCATAGGGTTTTCACCTGGATAAGCATGAGCACGCATATTAGTGCGCGTACCGCCAGGATTCACGCAATTAAAACGTAAGTTTGTGGTGTTTTGCGTCTCTTGCGTAAATATATTGCTCATACCCTCTACTGCTTGTTTTGAGAGCGCATAAGCGCCCCAAAATGCGCGAGGATGCGTACCTACTGTACTAGAAGTAAAGACGATAGAGCCATGATCAGCATCTTTCAATAAGGGAAGCAGTGCTTGGGTGAGCATAAAGGTCGCTGTAAAGTTAACTTTCATCACTTCAGCAAACGTATCGACGTCGTACATCTCAAGCGGGGTCAATTGACCAAGCACACCAGCATTATGCAATATGCCATCCAGCTGACCCACTTCTTTGTCGATCAATCCTTCTAACTGCTGCATCTCAGCATAAGTCGCCCCTTCTAAATTCATAGGCAACATTGCAGGCTGCTTACCACCCAGACTTTCAATCTCATCATAGACATATTCAAGCTTGCTACTGGTCCGTCCTAGCAATAGGACTGTGGCACCATAGCGAGCGTAGGTCAAAGCGGCAACACGGCCGATACCATCACCTGCGCCAGTCACCAAGATAGTCTTACCATCTAGGCAATCATTAGGTGGCACAAAACTACGAATATCATCATGAGTCAAAGGCTGGAGGCGACTTTGGACGGTTCTTTGGTTGTCTTGCTGACTGTTTTGTTGATTGGCTGGCTGGTCAATATGGTCACTCATAGCGTTGCTCACTACTTATCATTTATTATCATGGAATCGTTAAAATATGTGCTTGTCTTTATAGACTTAAACATACCAATAGCTGATAGCTATAAAACTAAAAACTAAAAACTAAAAATTTATAAATAATCAAATTTACCAGAAGACAACAGCAGTTTGTTTAATTGCTCAGGGGTATCAGCAATATAATCAGCACCCCACTTTTTCAAAGACTTCTGATCTTCAGGCGGAATATAACCATAAGCGGCCAAAATCGTTGGCATACCAGCCGCATTGCCTGCTTCTATATCACGTATATGGTCACCGACGTATAGGACACAACCAGCTGCGCCGCGAGGAATCCCTAGCTTCTCTAATGCCATATACATCGGCTCTGGATCAGGCTTTGATCGGGACACATCATCAGGGCATACCAGAGCGGCACAGCGATCATCTAGTTGCATTTCGCTTAATAGCTTTTCTGCCAGATAACGGGGCTTGTTAGTGACAATTCCCCATGGGACACCTTTTTCTTCTAAATCAGTCAGTACCGCTTCGAGCTCATGGAACACACAGCTGTCCACACAAATATCGGCTTCGTAGTCGTCTAAAAACTGCTGACGAAAATCAAGCAATGCGTCATCGCTAACCTCAAGTTGATCATTGTGTCTGAGCATCAATTGCACCATAGCTGACGCACCCGCCGAGACTTGCTCACGGATTGCTGCCTCAGGCGGCGCTTGCCAGTTATTCTCCAAACTCATTTTGCCAATGATACGAACAAAATCAGCAGCAGTATCGATTAACGTCCCATCAAGGTCGAATAAAACAGCTTTTACGAATTGGGTCATAGTGAATGCTCTTGAGATTGATCATATATTTAATGAATTACGGTGAATGTAGGTAACTGATACCAGTATCAAGCCAATGGCTTTTGGACTGCCATCATATAATTAACATCGACATTTTGGGCAAGCCAATAGCGCTTAGTCAATGGATTGTAATGTAAGCCAATAATATCCTGACGGACAAACCCCGTGTCTATTGCCATCTTGTCTAATTCAGCTGGCGTGATGAACTTGGCATAGTCATGGGTGCCGCGATCGAGCAATCGTAGTACGTATTCTGCTCCCACGATAGCAAACAGATACGACTTGGGGTTTCGGTTAATTGTCGACAGCACACAGACACCGCCAGGGGCTAGCAGCTCATAACAAGCCTGCACAATCGAGCTGGGATCAGGAACGTGCTCAAGCATTTCCATACAGGTTACGACATCGAACTGACCCGCATGCGTCTTTGCCAGCGCTTCTACTGGGATATGCTGGTAGCGTAAAGTGCTTTCTAATCCACTTTGTTCTGCGTGCAACGCCGCCGCTTTCAAGTTTTCGGTACCTAGGTCGATTCCTGTCACATCAGCATTGCGACGTGCCATAGACTCTGCCAATATGCCACCGCCGCAACCAACATCTAGTACTTTTTTGCCAGCAAGTCCTTGTTCAGCTGTTTTGGCAGGCGTACCATTATTACTAGTATCGCCCTGATAGCCACGTTTTATGTTTTCCTCTATCCAGTTCAAGCGTAATGGATTGATCTCATGCAGAGTGGCAAAGGCACCTGTATTGCTCCACCATTCGCTTGCTAAATTATTGAATTTCTCGACTTCGCTAGGATCAACATTGACAGTATTAGCCGATCTATTATTTAAGTTTTCGTCGTTTGAAGATGACGAAACAGGTAAGGCTGAGCTCATAGGATTGTCCTTGATTACTATTATAGTTGTTATCGTATGCAGTGCACGATTATGTGTTCAATATTAGCATGGCAGCTGCGAATTTGTCGTAAGTACATCGTCACTGATTGTGAATAGGTTTGGTAAATACACATTTTTTATGAGTTATCACCTTGTCGCAGGCATTATTTGTTCGCATTATTCGTAATCATCACGGAGCAAGGATAATGATAAGTGTTGGCGAGACAAGGCCAAACAAGCTAAGACTGAAAAGCGCTAAGCAATATGTCTTCAATAATAGCTAACAGCTTTACAACTGTCGGTTAAGAATCCGATTCACAAGTGTATGCATTTTGCGTTATCATAGTCGATACCTTAATACTGCTGTATCGTTCGACTATACTTGGCGCTGCATCATTCAAACACGGTGAAAACTGCATATTGCAAATATCATGCGTTTGAAAGCCACCAGTGCATAAACCTCTTAACGAACTCCAAATCCCTACACCTCAAGGATAAAGTATGAAACGTGTCATGACACTGACTGGTCTAGCGATGGCCATTGGGCTTGCTTCTATGGGCGCACAAGCTGCGGACTATGTCGCTGGAAAAGATTATCGCGTACTAGACAATCCAGAAACCATCAGCGGTGATGCTATCATTGTTCGTGAGTTTTTCTGGTATGGCTGCCCGCATTGTAATGTTCTTGATCCGCATATGGAAAAATGGGCAAAAACCAAAGACAAAGATGTCGTGTTTTTTAGAACACCAGCAGCGCTCAACCCTGTTTGGGAAGCCAATGCACGTGGTTTTTACTCCGCTCAGCTTTTGGGATATGAAGACAAAACTCATGCTGCGTTATTTGATGCCATCCATAAAGACGGCAAAAAACTGTTTGATCAATCATCATTGAGCAAATGGTATGCATCAAAAGGGGTGAACGAGAAGAAATTTAACAGTCTTTATAACTCATTTGCAGTGGGTACAAAAATTGGTCGCTCACAAGCAGGTGCTAAACGTTATCAACTGTCTGGCGTACCAGCCGTCGTTGTACAAGGCAAATATGTGGTAACTGGTGAAGATGCTAAAGTACCTAAAGTTGTTGAATATTTAGTCGATAAAGCGCGTGCCGAGAAAAAATAATTGAAGCAAGTGCAAATCGAAACAGCCTAGTGATACAAAAAAAGCCAATCATAATTGATTGGCTTTTTTATGCTCTAAAATATAATCGATATTATTATGTGTGTCTATTTTTTCAACTGCGACAAAATCGCTACTTCGCGTATATAGCTTGCCAAATCTTCTTTCGATTCTGCCAGTAGCTCATCGTCTTGCATATGCTTAGCATACTCAATCCATAGCAGTAATTGATACATACTGTTGTGCTCAGAAGCCTTGTACTGCTTGACGAACTGCTTGAGTGTCCCTTCATCATTGATATTTAGACGATCGTACCAGCTTTCTATTTTAGAGACTTGCTCTTTTGGGAAGAATGCATCAAACAATGCTTTGACAAGTTCGTGGCGGTTTTCTTCACTGATAAGTTTGCCAACGCGCTTGGTCTGACGGTTGCGAGCATTAGCACTGGTAATGTCAGCCAATGCCATGAGCTCAGCCATAAAGTAATCACTGGCAGGTAGAGTCTTTAGCTGCTTTTTTGACAGGCTTGCGAGCGGTATAGACAATTGCTGCAAGCGCTCATGGGCTTTTTTGAGTTCTGTGCGCGAGACGCGCATGTCCTGTTCTTTCCAGTCGATCATAAAAGCGTTCCAAAATAATAAGTAATAAAATGAATAGGGTCGAAATGAATTACCAACGGCTTTTTTCACGGTGCTTTGCTAGTACTTTGACGCCTTGTGGCATGGTATCGGTGAGGCGGCGCTGTAGGTGGTCAGTAATAAATACTGAACGATGCTTACCGCCTGTACAGCCGATGGCAACGGTTACTGTATGACGATTATTGTGCAAGAACTCGGGCAGCCAGCGCGTCAAAAATTTATCAATGTCATTGAGCATTTCTGTCACTTCAGGATAGTCGCTAAAAAAGGCATCTACTTCAATGTCGAGACCAGTCGATGCGCGCAGCTTAGGATTCCAGTGCGGATTGGGTAAAATCCTAACGTCAAATACAAAGTCCGCATCGATGGGACTGCCGTATTTAAAACCAAAAGACAGCAAATTAATGACGATTTGATTGTCCACACCAACATGTTCGCGCAAGCTGTCTTTTAGCTGATGGATGTTTAAACTACTGGTATCGATGGTGATATCTGCATGAGCAGAAATTGGCTCCAACAGCTCTACTTCTTTTTTGAGTGCAGCAGGCAAATTAAATGCAATGTGTCTGGCGTTGTCGCTATCGACATCTTGAGACATTAGCGGATGGACGCGGCGCGTCGCATTAAAACGTGCAATTAGCGTACTCTCTTGCGCTGTCACATATAGGACTTGTACTGCCTGCGCCCCATAAGTTTTTCGTAACAACTCATGTGTCGCTGCAAAGTTAGACAGATCAGCGCGCGGCGTGCGAATATCAACCCCAAGGGCAATACGATTGATACCGCTCTCACCAATCAGCTTGTGTGCCGCATTGGGTAACAATGACAAGGGTAGATTATCAATAGAATAATATCCCAGATCTTCTAGAATGTTCAGCACCGAGGTTTTCCCCGATCCTGAACGACCTGATACCACCAAGATGCTGAGCTTATCGGTTGATACTTGAGGCGTTGTCGATGCTGTATTATTATCGCTTTGATCCTGACGTGTATCCATGCTCTATTCATCCCATCTAGTACATTACGGTATAAAAAAGCTAACCCATTGTCATTAACTGATAATCACTAATTAATAGCCACTAACTGATTGTCCAATAACCGTGCACGCCCTAACCAAGCTGCGACCAAAATAACGAGATTTTTGTTTTCTGCATTGAAGATTATTGAATCATTAGTCATAGCGTCTAGATCTTCAGTTTTTACTTCTAGATAATCAATCACAAAACCTGCGTCGCTAATACGCTTGTGCGTGTTTGTTAGCAATGTTTGAAACGCCTGCTGACTAATCCCACTATCTGTTAATTTTTCAGCCAAATCTTGTAATGCTTGATGCAATATAGGCGCCGTATTTCTTTCAGATGTGCTTAAGTACTGATTGCGCGATGACAGTGCTAGCCCATCATCAGAACGAACAATAGGGGCGCCGATGATCTCGATGGGATAGCTCAAATCACGCACTAACTGCTTAATGATAGCCAGCTGCTGGTAATCTTTTTGTCCAAAGACGGCGATATCTGGTTGTACAATATTGAATAGCTTGGAGACCACAGTACCCACACCATCAAAATGGCCGGGACGTGATTGACCGCATAATTGATTGGCAATCTCACCAGCCAACACGCTGGTGGGTGGTGGTAATACGGGATACATCTCTTCGATACTAGGGGCAAACACGTAATCTGTACCCACTGTCGCAAGCTTAACCACGTCTTCGTCTAACGTACGCGGATAACTGTCAAAATCTTCACCCACGCCAAACTGAGTAGGATTCACAAAAATGCTCACGACAACCACATCCGCATGCTGCTTGGCAATTTTTACCAGCTCAAGATGACCGTTATGCAGATTGCCCATCGTTGGTACTAGAGCAATACGCTGCACACCTTTATCCTTGGTATGCTGCTGACCACGGCAAGACTGCAAAACCTCACGTAACGACGAGATATGATGATGAATGATAAGAGACATGGTAATTTTTTCTTTTATTAAAGCGTTCTGTTATGTAAAAGCGTCAACGATGTTAATCGAATTGATGTTGTTCAGTTGGAAAGCTGCCTTCGCGTACTGACTGTTGATACAAAGCAAAAGCACCCTCGATGCTGTTTGCATCATTGCGCTCATCGGTCAGAAAGTCATGTACAAAGCGTGGCACACGCCCATGTACCATACCAAGCATGTCATGCATAACGAGTACCTGACCGTCGGTATCTGCGCCTGCTCCGATACCGATAACAGGTACCGCAACCGCTTCTGTGACTGCCTCTGCCAGTGCTGCTGGAACACATTCCAACACTAATAGCGCCGCACCTGCATCAACGACCGCTTTAGCATCAGCGAGTAATTTGTCAGCCGCTTCATCACCGCGACCTTGGATTTTATAACCCCCAAAGACATTAACTGATTGCGGCGTCAAACCGAGATGTACACAAGTTGGTGTCCCTGCTTGTGCTAAGGTAGTGACCAGTTCACACAGCTCATTGCCGCCTTCAATTTTGATTACATGGGCGCCTGCCTGCATCAGTTGGCGGCTATTGGCAATGGCTTCTGGCAATGTCGCATAGCTCATAAACGGTAGATCAGCCAGTATCAGAGCATGTTTATTGCTACGAGCAATATTGGCAGTATGATAAGCCATATCATTGATTGTCACAGGTAGCGTTGAATCATGACCCTGTACGACCATCCCTAAGCTATCACCGATCAAAATCGTATCGATCTGCGCTTTGTCCATCATTCGTGCAAACATTGAGTCATAGCACGTCAAACACGTAAATTTGGTGCCTTCTTTTTTAAATTTATTTAAAGTAGATAACGTTGTCATATGACCCTCAATTAACTTGTAATACCTTTAATGATTGATATCGCTAGCTGTAATTTTGCCGGCAATTGATTACGCTCTCATCACATAACTTTGAGCATTGACTATGGTTTATTTGATATCAAGCATCTGATAGTAGCTTTAAGCCTGTCCAATCGCAGCTTTGTGAATAGTCACCTATTGGTTTGTCTAGTATAGTCAAATGGGGTGCCAACTCTCGTAATGGTATCAGGACAAAATTACGCTCGCCTAGGCCTTCATGTGGAATCGTTAGCTGCGGTTCAGCGACTTGTATATCTCCATATAACAAAATATCGACATCCAGGCTGCGTTCACCCCAACGACGTAAGCGTGCTCGCTTAGCCGACATTTCTAACTGCTGACAAAAGCCAAGCAAATCGAAAGGACTCATCATTGTCTCAAAACCAGCAACTGCGTTAACAAAGTCTGGCTGATCCTGTGGTCCCATCGGCACTGATGCATAAAAAGAAGATACCGTCACTTTACGTATCTTCTCATGATTTTGCATATTTTTAAGCGCTTGCTGCAAATGCTCTATAGGTGACCCTAGCTCGTTAGTCAGATTGCTACCTAAGCCCACATAGCAAGTGAACCACATGGTCTCGTCAACGCTATTAGTTGCTGATATAGATGTGTTGCTACCCGATACGTTGCCACTATCAAAACTACTTTTACTCATCCTACCACCATTTACAAATCATCCTGAGAACATTAAGCGTTATCGGTACTAGGCTGACGACGGCGACGCTTTGATGGTACAGGGCCTTTACTCTCAGTCACTTTGATAGCAGAGAGTTGGTCACTCGCCATTTGACTGGGTTGAGCAGGTTTATCAGTAGTCGTTTTAGCTGGTCTTTTAGCTCTTGCAGGTGTAGCGACTTTCTTTGCTTCGGTATTTGTCGCTTCTTTGACATCAGCTTTACCAGTCGACTGAGCAACTTGTTTAGGTGCTTTTTTCGCATACTTTGCTGTTGCTGGCGCCTTATCATCAGCTTGTACTTGAGCACTGTCTGTGCTGTCAACAGTAGGCTCGCGGCGGCGACGCTTATGCGGAATTGGCTCGTTATTCATACTCACCAATGCAGGTGACCTTGCGATCGAGCGCGTTGGTTTTGCCTGACTAGACAATGAATTAGTCGAATTAGTCTCTGGCAGATCAGTTTTAGTAGGCTGATTCCTATTCTGACGATCAGCTTTGGCGGTTTGCTGCGGTGCATCGCTATCAATAGATGCTCGCTTCTGCATAGCTTCTTGCTTGTTTGCAGGCGTCTTACTGCGCTTTGACGCTTTATCATCTGATAGCTGCTTCCGTAATGGCGGCACGACATTATCGTGCTCTATTACAAACAACGGCGCAGGTTTAGACTGATGGCGTTTGTTTGCTGATTGATCGTCGCTACTGAGCGATAACTGCTGTAGCTGTGCAAGCTCGTTGCTATCTTGTTTCACCTGCTGCGTGTCATGATGCTTACTACCATTTCGACCTGTTTTAGCTTGGCTGGTAGCGCGGCGACGACGTGCTGGAATATTCGATGGATCGTTTACCATTGTCTGATCATTCCTACCCTGCCCAGCACTATTACTGGCTTTGCTTTGTTTAGCGCTGTTTTGATTAGATGATGCATTATCAATGGTATTGGCTTCTGGCTTTTGACGATTGCGGCCACGACCACGTTGTCCTTTTTTGTAGGCACCGCGGCGAATGTTTTCATCAAACTCATCAATCGCCTGTTGTTGCTCGCGCTCAGACAATGTCTGATATGTCTGCCACCAGTCACCCATATCATTGGTCGACTCTGATAGCGGGTGCTCAGCATCACCGCACTGTTCGCGCAGTAACAAAAAGTCAAAACCTGCACGAAAGCGTGGATGCTCAGAGAGCTGAACAATTTGTTTGCTACGAGGAGCGGCAAGTTTTGGCTGCAATATCCAAATATCACGGATAAACTGCTCAGCAAATTTTGGAATTGCTGTTTTGATACGTTGACGGTCAATAACTTTGCCAGCAGCATGCATTTGTGCTTCCGCAAACGGCATATTGCGCTTTTTGGCTTTTGCCAGTTGATGTAAATAGTTTTCCCACAGCAGCGCAGCATAGAAAAATGCTGGATTAATACTTTTGCCAGCAGCAATACGCTTATCAGTATTGATCGCTACTTGGTTGACCAAGGCGCTTGGCTCGGCTGGTGGATAAATGATAAGGCTATCAATGGCACCTGACTCAAAAAGTAACGGCAACAATGGCACTAAATAACCACCAGTAAACATTTTTTGCGTTTCATCATAGAGTCGATGCGGTGATATCTGCTCAAGCAGTGCCCAATTACCATCATGGAATTGCTCAGCCAATGCGTCATCAAACTCAAAGCCTAATTTTGCCTTAAAACGCAGGGCACGGAGCAAGCGCACAGGATCTTCTTCAATACGCACTGGCGCATTACCTAACAGGCGAATGACTCTATTATCGATGTCTTCCAGCGCACCGCAAAAGTCATGGACGACGCCTTTGAGCGGTTGATAATAGAGCGCATTGATAGAAAAGTCACGGCGAGAAAAATCTTGTTGAATATCGCCCCAAACATTGTCGCGCAGGATCATACCATCACGATTGGTATTGGCATCGCTGGTTGGCGGACCGCGAAAAGTAGCCACTTCAATCAACTCGCGACCTGAATATACATGCGCTAACTGAAATCGACGACCGATAATACGGCAACGCTTACCAAAGACATCTTTGATCTCATGTGGTTTGGCATCAGTAACAGCGTCAAAGTCTTTCGGGCGCAAGCCCAATAAAGTATCGCGCACACCACCACCGACGATATAGGCATCAAACCCAGCTCGGGTCAATGTGGCAATCACTTCAGTAATGGAATTGGGTAATTCAGATTTGTTCAGTTCTAACTGCTTGGCGGCACGCTCGGCCATGCATCTACTCCTCGCCGGTATTCTTTAACTACCCCTGAATAACACAGCGTTTATCAGGCGGATGTACCCGTTAGTTTAACAAATTTTGGACGTACTGGGGGTGTTATGACATTTACTTACATGCTATTTTGTCAATATTAGGATTAATTAATGCAAAACACAGCTGTTAATCCACTACGCTTAAACGCTTTTGATTTTTCTCAACTGTTTTCGCCCCAATCCCTTTTACTTTTTCTAACTCGTCAACAGTCCTAAAACCACCAAACATCTCACGATATAGAATAATAGCCTGCGCCTTACTACTGCCAATGCCATCTAATGACACCAGCTCACCTTCACTGGCTCTATTAATATTGATTACTTTTTGCTCACGCGCTTGTATTACAGATTGCTCTTTTGCGATCAAATACTCATAGGCGCGTTTAGGATCATCAAAACAGGGCTCAGAGGCATTAGCCTCAATAGTTGTACCGACAGTCGATACGAGACTAAAGGCCGCTATCATAATCATTCTGGTAAATGACGTTTTATGCTGAGCGTTCATGTTGTTTCGCCGCTTCCCATAGTGCATCCATCTCTGATATATCGCTGTCCTCGACACGCTTGCCACTCGCTGCCAATTGCTCTTCGATATAGCCAAAGCGAGATTTGAATTTGTGCACGCAGGTTAAAGTCGCTGCTTCTGCATCGAGGTTTAGTTTACGTGCGACATTGACGAGCGCAAACATGCAGTCGCCCAATTCTTTTTCGACCTCTCTGATATTGGTCTTGATATCTGCGGCAGATTTATCTGTTAGCTCATGCTTGAGTTCAGCAATCTCTTCGTCTAGCTTGTCTACCGCACCTGCAACACCTTCCCAATCAAAACCTAACTTTGACGCTTGCTTTTGTACATCTTGTGCCTGCATCAAAGCACTACCCGCCTTAACCTGATCTAAGCGACGTTTTGATTTACCACGTGCCTCGCGTGCTTGCTGTTCTTCTAACTTGATTTCGTCCCAGCGCTCTTTTACCGCAGCGTCGTCTTGTAGCGTTTCAGCCTCAAACACATGTGGATGACGACGAACTAACTTCTCTTGCAAAGTACTGATGACATCGCTCATATCAAAGCGTCTTTGCTCAGCATACATCTGACAATGAAACACCACTTGCAGTAGCACATCGCCAAGCTCGCCCTTGATATCTTCGTCATCGTCGCTTTGTACGGCTTCGCCTAGCTCATAAGCCTCTTCGATAGCATAAGGAATAAGGCTATGATTGGTTTGCTTTTTGTCCCACGGACAGTCTGCTCTTAATCGTGCCATCAACGCTAAAAGATCATCGAGCGATCCGCTAGGGGCTGGTGTTCCTTGTACCGGCTTCGGCTCGGTAGTAGTATTCACAATACTCATGATGGTAACTCTTATAATTTTATGGGTTAATTATCTACTTAACAGAACGTGTCGCTTATTATTTTATAACTCAATGTGGCGTATATTGGATTTGCATGGTTGATGGGCATATATTTTGACCCTACCTATCGACACACGCCTCACACCTTTAGTAGTTAGTGTATCATTGAACACAACTTGATTTATAATCGTGCTACGCGCGTTTTAACTCTATCACCGCTCATTCCCAAGGAATTTTATCATTATGTCAACTTCTGCTGCCACCAGCTATCAACCTGCAACGGAATTTACTCCTATTACTATTGGTTCGTTTAAAGCATACGATATTCGCGGCGAGCTGGGCGTCAGTTTAGATGAAAACATAGCCTATCGTATCGGACGAGCATTCGCACAGATTTTGTATCAGCGTTATCAGGCAGCAGTGAAGGCTCAGAATAATGATATGACAGCTCTGAAGCCAGCTATCACTATTGGTAGCGATATTCGTCATTCTAGTGAGCAATTAAAACAAGCCGCCATTCAAGGAATAATGGATGCCGGTGTCGACGTTATTGATTTGGGTATGAGCGGTACTGAAGAAGTGTATTTTGCTACCAGCCATTACGACACGCTTGGCGGTATCGAAGTCACTGCCAGCCACAACCCTATCAACTACAATGGCCTAAAACTGGTCAAAGAGTATTCAAAACCTATCAGTGCTGATGATGGGTTGGCAGAGATTCAGGCATTGGCAGAATCGGGACAATTCACTACAGACAACCAATCAGGTAAATTGCAGTTACTGACCGATAAAAGCGCATACATAGATCATGTTATGACTTTTATTGATGTTGATAAGCTCAAGCCACTCAAGCTGGTGATCAACTCAGGCAATGGCAGCGCAGGTCCCGTGGTCGATTTACTAATCGATCAACTGTCCCAAGCTGGTGCACCTATTGAAGTGATTAAACTGCACCATACCCCTGATGGTAGCTTCCCTAATGGTATTCCTAATCCAATGATTGAAGCCAATAGAGTGGCCACTCAGCAAGCGGTTTTGGATAACAACGCCGACCTTGGTATTGCTTTTGATGGGGACTTTGATCGCTGCTTCTTATTTGATGAGCGAGGTGAGTTTATCGATGGTAGCTACGTCGTTGGCATGCTCGCCCAGGCATTTTTGAATAAACATCAAGAACAAAGCGAATCAATCGTCTATGATCCACGTGTCATTTATAATACTGAAGCGGTGATAGAAAAGCACAACGGCAAGGCTGTCATCAGTAAATCTGGACACTCATTTATCAAGCAAGTCATGCGCAGCTCGGGTGCCGTGTATGGTGGTGAGATGTCTGCTCATCACTATTTCCGTGACTTTTTCTATTGCGATAGCGGTATGATTCCGTGGCTATTGACGATTGAGCTTCTGTCTGTCACTGGCAAGACCTTATCAGAATTAGTCACAGGTTATATTGAAAATTACCCAAGCTCAGGTGAATTAAACTTTCGCCTGACCACCCTCGATGCACCAACCATTATTGATGCCATTGAAGAAAAATTCAGTGTGGATAATCCTACCAAATCAACTCTAGATGGTTTAAGTCTGAACTTTGGTGACTGGCGCTTTAATTTACGTGCATCGAATACCGAACCACTTATTAGATTGAATATCGAGAGTCGTGGTGATAAAGAACTGCTGACCACTAAAACTCAAGCCATTCAGCGATGGCTAGCGGATCAAGGAGCTGTGCCCGCATAGTCTTATCTTTTAGCGCTGATTAGACATTCAAAAAACGCTCACTAATGCTGGTTAGTGAGCGTTTTTTAATCAATAAGTATTGCGGGGCTATGAAAACAAGCTACTTGGATCGACCAATACCCATATAGTCCCCTACCAGATTATTGATTTGCGTTCGAGTGAAAGCGTTTTGTGTATCAAATATGGGCATCGCTTGCTGATTTATTTTGGCAATATCCAACTGATCTCGCGGTGACCAACTGATAATAAAAATAGCGTTGGCATCGTGCAAACTTTCGTAAGGGTTAGCAATCAATTTGAGTAATGGCTGCTGTTGATAGCGTTCGGCAAGTTCGGCCTGCGCCTTATCACCGTACACCAACGTACGAATATTATAAGACCATAACAATGCCAATAGTGGATGAATGGCTGACCCTGCAGTACGTCCTGAACCTGACTTGTAGCTACCACCCCAAATCATGACGGTTTTGTTATCAATAAACCCATCAAAATATTGCCAAAACTTACGAAATATCAATTCTTTTTGATCTTTGTTGATATGTACGACAGACTCTAATAAAGGCATATCCAAACTGTGCATTTTGCTCGACTGCTGCAACTTGGTCAGCTCGGTAGGTAGGGTGTTACCACCGAATCCCCATCCTGCTTGTAGATAGCTGCTGCCTACACGCTCATCTAACCCCATTATACGACTGACCTGACTGATATCAACGTTCTGACTATCAGCCAAGCGTGACATTTCATTCATAAAACTCACTCGTGTTGCCAGCATCGCCATGATACTACTACGAGCAAACTCAATCGTTGCGATATCAGCATAATGAGCAGCACGCGCATGCTGCATCAACGGTTTTAACACATGTAGTTGTTGGCTACTACTCGCTGTTTTTTCACCCAATAGCCATAGCGAAGGGTTCAACATCGAGCTATACGCATCCCCATCTTGTAAGAATATGAAAGGTATATAATACACCCATGCACGCTGCAAATGCTGAGCCAGTTCCGATACATGACCTAGCTGTTCAATACCACTCATAATAACCGGTATCTTCTGCTGATGGCTGTGATTAAAAGCGGTAATCCAGCTGTCCTCTGTCCATACTGCCTGAGTGCTATCAAGAAACAACCAATACAATGCCGCAAGACTCTGCGTATCAGCTTCATTGTGACTTGCAGACTCATAGTGTGCTATTACTGTCTCCGCATTAGTTGGCAATGCTTTGCTAATGATAACTTGCTGTTGCTCATACATCTGCCACAATGCTTGCAAATGATGTTCAAAACTATACTGTTGTATCTGCTCAGTCAATAGATCTATATCTGCATAAAGATGCACACGCTGACCAAGACTTGCCAGCACGACCGCACTGGTAATCGCTTCTATACTGTGACCAATGAGCACACTGACTGCAGGCTCACTCATTTGATTGGTTTCAGATATGTTTTTATATTTATGCTTGTAACTGTCATTTTTGGCAGTCTCCATGAGCGTACTTTCCTGTATTGTTGACCCATAACCGTTATTAGGACAACTTTTTAATATGTTGTAATAACTGGTCAGTAGACGTATCAAATTGACCTTGAGACTCTTTTTGCATGGCATCATGGACAGACTCTGCCATTTGTTTACCCATCTCAACGCCCCACTGGTCAAACGGGTTAATATCCCAAATACTGGCCATCACATAAACTTTGTGTTCGTAGAGCGCGATCAGTGCCCCTAAACTATGCGGTGTGAGCTCATCAATAAGCAATGTGGTTGATGGTTGATTACCACGGTAGTACTTGTATTTATCTACACGAGATACTGTTGTTTGATCGACCAGTTCTGTCACAGCAGCATTACCAAATGCCAGTACCCGACTTTGTGCCAGACAATTGGCTAAAGATAGTTCATGCTGCTGCTGTAATGAAGTATTTTGCGCCTGATCACTATAGCGACGTACGCAAGCGATAAAATCACAAGAGACTTGCTGCGTTCCTTGATGCAAGAGTTGATAAAAGGCATGCTGGGCGTTTGAACCAATTTCTCCCCACAGAATCGGACAAGTATCATAGTCGATACGATCGCCATACTGGGTAACTGACTTACCATTACTTTCCATCTCAAGCTGGGTAAGATAGCTCGGTAAATAACCTAGCCTGCCATCATAAGGCAATACGGTGTGGGCACTTACTTTCAAAAACGTACTATTCCACACTGCTAGCAATCCTAATAATACTGGTAAATTGTCCGCAAAATCAGCTTGCGCAAAGTGCTCATCCATACTATGCGCACCGCTTAGCAGCTCTTTGAATCCAGCCATACCAATACGGATAGCAATAGCCAAACCAATCGCCGACCATAACGAAAAGCGCCCGCCAACCCACTCCCAAAGCTCTAACTGGTGCTCAGGGTGAATCCCCCATGTATCCATCTTTGCACTATTGGCCGAGATTCCGATAAAATGCCGACGCAATACACTATCTTCTGTACCGGCACGGAGGGTTGCCGTTGCAAGTAACCATGACAATGCTGTTTTAGCATTTGATAGCGTATCAACCGTGCCAAAAGATTTAGAGGAAATAATAAATAAAGTGGTTTCAGGATTTAAGTGCTTGAGTAGGTTATCAAGCTGAGTACCATCCATGTTAGAGACAAAATGTACCTCGATACTAGTATCTGCCCATTCATCAAGCGCCGTAGTCGCCATAAGTGGACCAAGGTCAGAACCACCGACTCCGATATTGACAACATCGGTGATGGCCTTTCCTGAGAATCCACGCCACGTTCCGCTACGAACACGCTCGGATAGTCTCGCTACCTGCCCTAGGCTATGGTGTACATCGGCAACAATATTTTGCTCACCTGCTTGTAGCTTTGCCGTCTCAGGTAGACGCAAGGCCGTATGTAACGCCGCACGCTCTTCACTGTTATTAACCATAGCACCTTGCATAAGCGCATCAATCCGAGAGGACAACTCACAGCTGCCTGCTAGCTGTAACAGACTGTCTACTACCTGCTCATCTATGCACTGTTTGCTGTAGTCCATATACAATGCACCCGCTTGAATACTAAAGCGTGTCGTACGGCTATCATCTTGCGCAAATAAATCTGCCAGCGACCATGACCGCGATGCAAGCGATTGCAAGTGCTCCCAATGCTGAGAGCCACGAGCACGCTTATATTTTTTATTGCCTTTTATCTCTTCCATTGGTTATTTATCGTCCGCTAGTTGCTGCTCGGAAAAGTAGATAAACGCCTGCATATATGAGCGCATATCACCTGCGTCATAACTATCACCGCGCATAGTAGTGACATGCACGCCGTACTCACTAATCAAAGCATCAATCGCATCCGTTAGTTGAATTTCACCACCGACTGAAGCTTTTGTATCGGCCAGATAGTCAAAAATATGATTACTAAAAATATAACGGCCTACAACCGCCAGTTTCGAAGGCGCTTCTGCTAAGCTTGGCTTTTCCACAAATCCTGCAACTTTAAAGCTAGTATTAACATCTACGTGGTCGTTCACTTCACTATTACTACTCAGTTTAGCAATACCATATTTATGCACATCCTCATCTGCCACTTGATCAACCAATATCTGTGAATGACCATCTTTAGCAAATGCATCGATCATAAAAGCCAAATTATCAGCCGACATGTCATTAGTAAACGGATCAAGCACAACATCTGGAAGCAATACTGCAAAATCATGATTGCCGATAATGGGGCGTGCTGACAATACCGCATGCCCTAGACCCAAAGCTTTACCTTGACGTATCATCGATACGGTGACGTCTTCTGGTAGCCAGTTCAAGCTGTCAGCCAGCTCATCTTTACCTTTATGGCGCAGTTGGTTATCGAGCTCAGAATTGATATCAAAGTAGTTTTCAATTGCGCTTTTTTGTGCATGACCGACCAAGACGATATGCTTAATACCCGCAGCGATGGCCTCTTCTACCACGTAATGAATAGCTGGACGATTACCTAAAGGCAACAACTCTTTAGGTACAGATTTAGACAATGGCAACATACGAGTACCAAAGCCTGCGACGGGGATAACAGCATGCGTTATTTTATTCATAGTTTTTTAGCTATATTCAAAAGATGAGTTTAGAGAAAAATGTTAAATGAGTAATAGGATTTAATAAGTCTTGGGTAGTTCATATCCGTTTAGATTTATACTCTGTTTACGTAAAATATATTAACAAATATAACCTATATCAATTTCGAAAGTCTCAGATTAATAGCTGCAATATAACTTATGCAAACTTATACAAGTGTGCGAACCGATATATCCAGCACCGCCAGTGACTAATATTTTGTTTTTCATAAAGTTTTCAGACATAAAAAAGACACCCCATTGTAGGGGTGCCCTTTCAACATTTCAACAAAGTTTTGGTAGTTAGTAGGCTTTTGCCTATCTTACCAACCAGTAACTTCTTTTAGCTTATCACCAAGCTTAGATGGGTCACGCGTATACGCGATACCAGCATCTTCAAACGCTTTGAATTTTTCTTCAGCAGTACCTTGACCACCAGAAATGATAGCGCCAGCATGACCCATGCGCTTGCCTTCTGGAGCGGTAACACCAGCAATATAACCAACAACTGGCTTGGTTACATGGTCTTTGATGTAAGCAGCAGCTTCTTCTTCAGCAGTACCGCCAATCTCACCGATTAAGATGATAGCTTCAGTTTGTGGATCCGCTTCGAATAGTTTTAGGGCATCAATCTGGTTCATACCAGGGATAGGATCACCACCGATACCGATACACGTTGACTGACCAAAACCAAGCTTAGTTGTTTGAGCAACCGCTTCATAAGTCAGCGTACCAGAGCGTGAGATGATGCCCACTTTACCTGGCTGATGGATATGACCTGGCATAATGCCGATTTTGCACTGACCTGGAGTGATAACGCCTGGGCAATTAGGACCAACCAAACGTACGTCGCCCGCTTCTTCAAGATAGCGTTTTGCTTTTAGCATATCGATAGTCGGTACGCCTTCAGTGATCACAACGATCAACTTAACGCCAGCATCGATTGCTTCAACGATAGAGTCTAGTACAAATGGTGCTGGTACGTAGATGACAGAAGCGTCAGCTTGAGTCGCTTCCATAGCTTCGCTCATCGTGTTAAATACTGGTAGACCTAGGTGCGTTTGACCGCCTTTACCTGGAGTCACACCACCAACTACTTTAGTACCATATTCGATGGCTTGCTCAGAATGGAACGTACCATTTTTACCAGTAAAACCCTGTACCAATACTTTGGTATCTTTATCGATTAATACACTCATTATATTTTCCTTGTATTCGGTTGTCTTGCAATAATGGTCTTTATGACTCTTATTATCAGATATTGATAACCAATCTTTGTTATAAAAACCACTATTACGATTTGACTACTATGCTTAAAGACTTAGGCTTTAACAGCATCGACAATTTTTTGAGCCGCGTCAGATAGACCTTGAGCTGAAATCAGTTTTAGACCAGACTCTTCTAGGATCTGTGCGCCTTTCTCAGCGTTGTTACCTTCTAAACGCACGACCACAGGTACTTGTACATCAACTTCTTTGATAGCAGCGATGATAGCTTCTGCAATCATGTCACAACGTACGATACCGCCAAAGATGTTGATTAGAACGCCTTCAACACTGCTGTCTTCTAGAATAATTTTGAACGCTTCAACAACGCGATCTTTGGTTGCGCCGCCGCCAACGTCCAAGAAGTTAGCAGGCTTGCCGCCATACAACTTGATGATATCCATGGTCGCCATTGCAAGACCAGCACCGTTTACCATACAACCGATGTTACCTTCTAGAGCAACATAGTTTAGGTCAAACTCAGCTGCTTTAAGCTCACGCTCGTTTTCTTGCGTCTTGTCTTGTAGCGCTGCAATTTTAGGCAGACGATATAGTGCGTTTGAATCGATACCGATTTTGCCATCAACACAAACGATTTCGCCGTTTTCACGAACGGCCAATGGGTTGATTTCCATTAGGGCAAAGTCGTTTTCAACAAATGCTTTATAAGCGCCAGTCATCAATTTAACGAACTGGTTAATTTGCTTGCCTTCTAGACCAAGTTTGAACGCAACATCACGCGCTTGGAAAGGCATTAAACCAACTAAAGGATCAACATTTACTTTGAAGATTTTTTCTGGGGTGCTGTGTGCTACTTCTTCGATATCTACGCCACCTTCGGTAGATGCCATGAAGGTTACACGACGAGTTGCACGATCTACAACGGCACCAAGATATAGCTCAGTCTGTACTGGGTACATATCTTCTGCAACCAATACGAAGTTTACTGGCTGACCGTCAGCGTCAGTTTGGAACGTTACTAGGTTAGTACCGATCAGCTCTTCAGCAACTTGCTTCGCTTCTTCACGAGTTTTAACCAGCTTTACGCCACCCGCTTTACCGCGACCACCAGCATGTACTTGCGCTTTAATTACCGCAATATCAGTTGGGGTTTTATCGAAAGCTGCAGCAGCTTCTTCGCCGTTATGGGCGATGATGCCTTCTTGAATTGGCAAACCGTAGCTTTTTAATAGCTCTTTTGCTTGATACTCATGTAAATTCATTGATTGTATCCTTTATTTTTTACAATTAATAAAAAGTGAAATCAAGTACGCACATATATTAAGCATACATATAACGCACTCATGATCGTGGCTATCGCCAACATAGCGATACCACAATCAGGTTGTAAATCGACAATAACTAAATTAACTACTTATTTTTTACGTTTTTTGCGCTGGATAGCATGGATAGCACGACCATCCGCAGATAGCGCCGCTTCATGCACTGCTTCTGAAATGGTTGGATGCGCAAAGGTCATCAACTGCAAGTCTTCAACACTAGAGACAAACTCCATCGCAATCATACCTTGATGGACGATATCACCAGCACCAGCAGAGATCGCATGCATGCCTAACAGACGATCTGTTTTCGCATCAGCGACTACTTTGACAGAGCCTTGAGCTTCACTTTGCGCTAATGCACGGCCGTTAGCAGCTAGGTTGAAAGAACCTGTTTTAACTTCATAGCCAGCTTCTTCAGCTTCTTGCTCAGTCAAACCTACCCATGCGATTTCTGGGTGAGTATAAATGACATTGATGATAGTGTCATAGTTCACTTGAGGTTTTTCGCCATGAATACGCTCAACAGCCATCATGCCCTCTTCCATTGCTTTGTGCGCAAGCATAGGTCCACGGACCAAATCACCGATAGCATAAACGCCATCAAGGTTGGTTTTACACTGGTCATTGACATCGATAAGACCACGTTCAGTCAACGTGATACCGCTGTCATCGCCAAGCAGTTTTTCAGAATAAGCGCGACGGCCGACACAAACGATTAGCTTGTCAAAGCTTTCCTCGCTTGATTCGCCTTTGTTTTCACTAGTGACGACAACTTGGTCACCTTGAACTTCAGCGTTGGTTACTTTGGTATCAACACGGATATCCAGACCTTGCTTCTTCAGCATTTTGCCAGCTTCTTTTGAGATATCTTTGTCAGCAGCAGCTAGGAAACTAGGAAGCGCTTCATACACAACTACTTCTGCACCTAGGCGACGCCATACTGAACCAAGCTCAAGACCGATAACACCAGCACCAATAACGCCTAGACGCTTAGGTACTTCAGTGAAATCAAGTGCGCCAGTTGAATCAACAATACGGTCACCATCAGTTTTGGCAACAGGAATCTCGATAGGCACAGAACCTGCCGCAAGAATAACGTTCTTAGCAGTGATCGTCGTTTCGCTGTCGTCTTCTAGAGCAGTAAATTTGACTTTTTTGTCAGTGCCCGTACCATCAACTAGCGTACCCCAACCCTGTAGCCAGTCAACACCATTGCCTTTTAGCAACGCTGCAACACCGCCAGTCAATTGCTTAACGATACCTTCTTTACGTTCTATCATTTTTTCGATATTGATAGCAACGTCACCAGTACTGATACCGTGCTCGTCAAGATCATGCTTAGTGGCTTCATAACGATGTGAGCTGTCAAGCAAGGCTTTTGATGGGATACAACCAACGTTTAAGCAAGTGCCACCAAGTGCTGGCTCACCTTTATAAACGCGCTTTTCGATACAGGCAACGCTCATACCGAGTTGACCTGCACGAATAGCCGCTTCGTAACCACCAGGACCGCCGCCGATGACGACTAAATCATAATTGTCTTTCATAGTACGTTCCTATTTTTAATTGTATGTGTCATTTAAATAGATTGTTATCTTAATGATAAATCAGTACGGTCTACACTCTATGGTTAATACACCATATCAGTGAGAAAGACTCACTTATCGCTAGTCGATAGTAAGTCACCGTTTTTAAAATCATTTTCATGTATGTCAGCGGATTAACTGATTGCTGACTGAGCAAAACTATAATCTGTACTAAAGTGAAAAAGCTTGTATCGGCTATTGCCAATACAAGCTTAGAAGCTTACAAGTCTAGTAGCAACATGGCTGGGTCTTCGACCAACTCTTTGATAGTTACTAGGAACTGTACGGCCTCTTTACCATCAATCATACGATGGTCATAAGATAGCGCTAGGTACATCATCGGTAGAATTTCAACCTTACCATCAACAGCCATTGGGCGATCATTGATAGCGTGCATACCCAAGATAGCGGTTTGTGGTGGATTTAAGATAGGCGTTGACATCAACGAACCAAATACACCGCCGTTAGAGATGGTAAAAGTACCACCAGTCATGTCTTCTAGACCAAGCTTACCTTGCTGTGCTTTACTACCAAACTCACGGATAGTACTTTCAACATCAGCCATGCTCATGCGGTCAGTATCACGTAATACTGGTACTACTAGACCACGGTCTGATGATACGGCCACACCAATATCATAAAAACCATGATAAACAATATCGTCGCCATCTAGTGACGCATTTACTGCTGGGAAGCGTTTGAGTGCTTCTGTTGCGGCTTTGATAAACAATGACATAAAGCCTAGACGTACGCCATGACGCTTCTCAAATTTTTCTTTGTACTTAGCGCGCATGTCCATCAATGGCTTCATGTTCACTTCGTTAAACGTCGTCAACATCGCTGTGTCTTGTGATGCTGACAATAGACGCTCTGCAACACGCTTGCGCAGACGAGTCATCGGAACGCGTTTTTCTGTACGTTCGCCCATTGACTCAGCAACGGGACGGCCACTATCAGATTTGATGCTGCTGTCTGATTTTAGCGTTGGATTTGCCATGTCCGTTTTGGTGACACGACCGCCGCGACCACTACCTTCAACTTCTTTAGGATCAACGCCAGACTCTTTTGCTGCTTTACGGACTGCTGGGCTTTGATCTTTGTGATCTGCTTCGTCTTTTTTGTCAGTCGCTTGTACTGGCTCACCGCCGTCTGCAGCTTGCTTTTCTGATGCAGCTGGCTGCTCTGTTGTCTCTGCAGCTGGTGCTTCGCCTGCACTTGCACCGGCTTCGAACTGTGCAATCAACTCATCAGACAATACTGTGTCATCAACTTGCTTGACGATTTTAGTTACTACACCATCATCAGGTGCAACAACTTCTAGTACTACTTTGTCAGTCTCGATCTCAGCTAGTAGGTCATCACGATTAACTTGTTGACCTTCAGTGACATGCCATTCAACGATTGTGCCATCGGCAACCGATTCTGGAAAAACGGGGGCTTTGATGTCAGCCATCGATATACTCCTTAGATGTGGATATTCATACTTATTATTAAGTCGTGATAGGCAGTCAGTATTCGTTAAAAGTAACGCTTAGATTGTATTAACGGATACTAACTGTCATCGCCTGATTCATTTATCTGCTATAGTCTTTCGATTAGATAACCTGTTACTTAGATAGCTCATCGACACTGATACCAAGACCACCTGCGATTAGTGCTTGTTGCTGTTGGGCATGCAATTTTGGCGAACCTGTTGCAGGTGCTGCACTAGGAGGACGTGCCACCGGCTCCATGACTTTTGCCTTAGTTGGATGCGGTACAACAATACGGAACATGTGCGGGGCCAGATAGTACCAAGCGCCTTGGTTCAGTGGTTCTTCTTGCGTCCACACAATCTCAGTCAAGTTGCTATATTTCTCAATCTCAGCAACCAAACGTTGCTCTGGTAATGGATAAAGCTGCTCAATACGTACGATAGCAACATGATCAAGACCCAATGCGCGGCGCTGCTCTAGTAGATCGTAATAGACCTTACCGCCACATAACACCATGCGAGTAACTTTGTCTGCGTTGTGGTCGTCCATCTCTGAAATTACAGTTTCAAACTTACCATCGGCAAGCTCTTCTAGATTAGACGTTGCCAGCTTATGACGTAGCAAACTCTTTGGTGACATAACGATCAAAGGCTTACGAATCGGGCGTACTGCTTGACGACGCAAGGCATGATAAATTTGCGCAGGAGTCGTTGGCGTAATAACTTGCATATTGTCTTCAGCACATAGCTGTAAGAAGCGCTCAAGACGCGCAGAAGAATGCTCTGGACCTTGGCCTTCAAAACCATGTGGCAATAGCATCGTTAAACCACAAACACGCTGCCATTTGGTCTCGCCACTTGAGATGAACTGATCAATAACGACCTGCGCACCGTTCACGAAGTCACCAAACTGTGCTTCCCAAACAATCAATGCATTCGGTACTGTCGTAGCATAACCATATTCAAAGGCTAATACGGCTTCTTCTGATAGCAATGAATTATAGGTAGCAAAGCGTGCTTGCGTTTCACTCATGTGAGCGAGTGGCACGTACATGCTGCCGTCATTGACATTATAGATTTCACTGTGACGATGCGAGAACGTACCACGGCCTACGTCTTCGCCCGTAATGCGTACCAATACATCATCGTTATCGACCAATGATGCATAAGCCAATGTCTCAGCTGCACCCCAGTTGAGAGGCTCTTCACCAGTCTGCATCGCTAGACGCTGTTCAACTACTTTTTGAACTTGGCGTTGTAGCTTGTAGCCCTCTGGCATTTCAGCCATACGGCGTCCGTAAGCTTTTAGTTTTTCGATATCGACACTAGTGTCCCAGTCGTCGATCAATTCGTGACCCAAATAAGGCTTCCAGTCTACAAATAACTGCTCGTTAGGTTCTTGGACTAGTGAGCTTGCAACATAATCTCCACGATCTAAAGATTCACGATAGTCATCTTCGTATTGCTTTTCTTCTTCGCTATTTAAAAGCCCATCAGCGATAAGCTTCTGTGCATAGATGGTACGTGTCGTAGGCAATTTCTTGATAACCGCATACATCAATGGCTGCGTAGCTGAAGGCTCATCTGCTTCATTATGTCCGTTACGGCGGTAGCAGAAAAGATCAATGATGATGTCTTTATCAAACTGATGACGATAATCTAATGCCAACTGAGCTGCAAATACGACTGATTCAGGATCGTCACCGTTCACATGCAAGATGGGCGCATGTACCATCTTAGCGACGTCAGTACAGTATTCGGTTGAACGAACATCTTCTTGACGGCTAGTGGTGAAGCCAACTTGGTTATTGATAACAATATGTACAGTACCACCAGTGGTATAAGCACGGGTTTGTGACATTTGGAAGGTTTCTTGAACCACACCTTGACCGGCAAACGCAGCATCACCGTGAATAACGATTGGCAATACCGAATTACCACCAGTATTGTCTAACAATGGCTGATCATTACGGCGTACTTGGCGTGCACGTACTGAGCCTTGTAATACTGGTGCAACGATTTCAAGATGAGATGGGTTAAACGCTAGTGCCAAATGCGCTTCACCACCTGGGGTCATCACATTTGATGAAAAACCATTATGGTATTTAACGTCACCTGAGCCTTTTTCTGGTTGCACTTTGCCATCAAATTCGTCAAACAGATCCGCAGGATTTTTACCTAGGATATTGACTAGTAGGTTAAGGCGTCCACGGTGAGCCATACCAATGACCATCTCTTTTGTACCATAGCCACCAGCACGTTGAATAATTTCATTGATAGCAGGAATGAAGCTTTCGCCGCCCTCTAGACCGAAACGTTTAACGCCCGTATATTTACGTGCTAAGTACTTTTCTAGACCTTCGGCAGCAGTCAGGCGCTCAAGAATAGATAAGCGCTTTTCTTTATCAAATTGGATATAGCCCAAGTTGGTTTCTAAGTATTCTTCCATCCAGCGCTTTTCTGTGCTGGTGGTGACGTGCATGTATTCGATACCAATATGACGGCAGTACACACGCTCCATGATTTCGATAATTTCACGCAATGGCGCTTCATTTTTACCGATTACTAAATCATTGGTTGGGAATACCGTATCAAGATCTGCTTCTGATAAATTATGATAAGCAAGCGTTAGATCTTCTACTTCTGCACGTGGATGCAAATCTAAAGGATCAAGTTTGGCACGGCGATGGCCACGGCGACGATATGCGGAGATTAATTGCTGTACACCCATTTGCTTTGGATCAGTACAGTTATTTGAGGTACCACTGCTTTGGTCAGTGTTTTCATCACTTACTTTATTCGCGGTTTGATTGCGGGCAAGTAATAAAAATTGGTCCTTGATCGCGTTATGCTTGGCATCGTCTGACGATTTGTACTGTTCAAAGTACGCTTGCCAATCTGTGTCAACACTATCAGGGTCTGTTAGGTACTGCTCGTAAAGAGCTTCTATATAGCTGGCATTATCAGCGGCCAGTTCAGTATGTCCTTGGTCCGCTTTTTCTTTAGTTATACTATTCATAATAATCGTCTATTTGATAGATAAATGAATGGAATCGTGCTTATTATGGTGTCAATCGCTAGATGCTAGGCATATAGACAATTTGTCATATCCCGTTAAATACTATTTGATAAAACACTTTTATCCCTAAGTATTGCCGTCACTATAGAATATTGCCGTCATTGTCTAAAGAAGCAAGGGATGCTAAATAGTGATAACAAGTCTTATTGCAATACCTATATTAAAAATAAAATTATTTGTGAACGCTCAGTTTTGTTAACTGACTCGTTTCACAACATTAATTTATATATACTTCTTTTAGCTATAACCGATTGGTAAGTTGTAAGTTATTAACAATCAACTAAAATTCTAGCTAACCTTTAAAATGGCTGTTAAGGCTAAAACATCTTATATCTACTAGAAATTTTGTCCATCAAGACAGAAATACATTGCTGTATAGCCTATCACGACCATTTTTTGTGACATAGTTTGTTTGTTCAATACTAAGTATTTACGTAATGAATATCTATTATCAATTATACAAGCACAATAATTGTATACATAACGTTTTATTCTATTAATTGATACGTATTACTGAACCACTTGAGCAGCATTTAATCGTATTCAATATTGTTAAAAACGTAATTATACCAAACTTTTCTCGTGTCTATATCCGATTATATAGATTGATTGTCTATATATTATGTCTTCTTACACACAACCAACGTATTGCATATGGTGTTTTGCCAGCTCGATGGCTGAATATTGACCATTTGCGAGTCAAACTTACTGCTTAATTTTCCTGCTACTGTAATCTAAAACTCTATAGGTAAGCCTGCTTGGTATAGAGCCAGTAGAGTATGCACGCAAATATATTTAAGTCCGTTCAACTAACAAAAACACCACCTAACGAATAGGTGGTGTTTTTCGTACTGTATCTATTATAACTGATGCGCTTGTAAACTACTAACCGGCTTGATCAATCAACATATTACGTAGATGGCCGATGGCTTTGGTTGGGTTCAAGCCTTTAGGACAAACCGATACACAGTTCATGATACCGCGGCAACGGAACAAGCTAAACGGATCGTCTAGACGAGCCAAACGTGCCTGGGTATCACCATCACGACTATCAGCAACAAAGCGATAAGCGTGCAGTAACGCTGATGGACCTAGGAACTTGTCAGGGTTCCACCAGAATGATGGACAGCTGGTTGAACAGCATGCACACAAGATACACTCATACAGACCGTTTAGCTTTTCACGCTGTTCAGGTGACTGTAGACGTTCCGTCGGCGGCGCTGGCTGATCATTGATCAAGTACGGGTGTACTTTCTCATATTGCTCGTAAAATTGGTTCATATCAACAACCAAATCACGAACCACTGGCAAACCAGGTAACGGGCGAACCGTTACTTTTTCTGGTAGGGTATTCATGTTGATTAAACATGCTAGACCGTTTTTGCCGTTAATGTTCATGCCGTCAGAACCACAAATACCTTCGCGGCAAGAGCGACGGAAAGTAATTGTCTCATCTTCTTTCTTTAGGCGTAATAATACGTCAAGCAACATACGATCTGAATCAAGTAATTCAATCGTATAGGTTTGCATGCGCGGTGCTGCGTCCACATCAGGATCGTAGCGGTAGATTTCGATGGTGCGAGTACCTCGGCTCATAATGCTAAACTCCACACGTAGGTGATGGCGGGCATACAAAGACTGCAACATATTAGCGCTGGCTATTGATTGATACTGATAACTAAATATCGAGTATCAATCAATAACTTAGTAACGCTGGCATGAGCATGTAGCTGGCGGTCACCTTTTTAATAAATTAATAAGGGATAAAACGTTGAGACTACTGTTGCATGTTGGCTATGAACCAAGCATGCAATCTAGAGTTAATAGACGCGAACTTTTGGTTCAATATAGTCAACAGTCAATGGTACTTTACGAACGGGCTTATAAATAATACGGTTGCCTTCAGAATACCATAAAGTATGCTTCATCCAATCGTGGTCGTTACGACCGTTTGGTGCGTAATCATCATCTTCTGGACGGTCATAGTCAGATACACTGTGCGCGCCGCGACTTTCGTGACGTGTAGCAGCTGATATCATAGTGGCTTTTGCTACTTCGTACAGATTTGCCACTTCAAAAGCTTCGATGCGTGCTGTGTTGAACACTTGTGATTTATCGCCAAGATGAATTTTTTCGATCTTATCGCCTAGCGCTAGGATTTTCTCAACGCCTTCATCCATCATTGCTTGGGTACGGAATACACTAGCATGCTTTTGCATAGTTGCCCGAATCTCATCAGCCACGTCTTGCGCATTGTAGCCTTCAGTAGACTGTTGCAACTTGTCTAAACGCTTCACTGTAAAATCAAGCACACGTGGATCAAGCGGCTTGTAGTTGTGATCAGCGTGATGGAACTCATCAACGATATGTTTACCCGCTGCACGGCCAAATACGAGTAGATCAAGTAGTGAATTCGTACCTAAACGGTTGGCACCATGAACACTCACACAAGCACATTCACCGATTGCATAAAGACCTTTAACCACATTGCCTTTAGCATATAAGCCGTCTTCATCAGTACCTGCTTCTAGATCTGGCACAACAACCTGACCATGAATAGTGGTTGGAATACCGCCCATCATGTAATGAATGGTTGGGATTACTGGAATTGGTTCTTTTGTGATGTCGACGTTGGCGAAGTTTTTACCAATCTCAAATACTGATGGCAAACGCTTCATGATGGTTTCAACACCTAGATGCGTCATATCCATAACGATATGATCAGCATTAGGACCACAACCACGGCCTTCTTTGATCTCTTGGTCCATTGAACGTGATACGAGGTCACGTGGTGCCAAGTCTTTCACGGTTGGTGCATAACGCTCCATGAACGCTTCACCATCTTTATTACGCAAGATAGCGCCTTCACCGCGACAACCTTCAGTCAGTAGTACACCTGCACCATGAACACCAGTTGGATGGAACTGCCAGAATTCCATATCCTGCAATGGGATACCAGCACGTACTGCCATGCCAATACCGTCGCCAGTATTGATATAAGCATTGGTAGACGCTGCAAAGATACGACCCGCACCGCCTGTCGCTAGGACAGTAATTGGTGACTGGAATACCGCAACCGTACCCGTCTCTTGCTCAAGCGCAACGACACCGTTGATGTTACCCGCTTCGTCTTTGATCAAATCAAGGGCAATCCACTCGATAAAGAACTCAGTGCCTTGCTCTAAATTCTTTTGATATAGCGTATGTAGCAGCGCGTGGCCTGTACGGTCAGCAGCAGCACAAGCACGTTGTACGGCTTTTTCGCCATAGTTAGACGTATGACCACCGAACGGACGCTGATAAATCGTACCATCTTCGTTACGGTCAAATGGCATGCCCATGTGCTCAAGCTCATAGACTACTTTTGGCGCTTCACGGCACATATACTCGATAGCATCTTGGTCACCCAACCAATCTGATCCTTTTACGGTATCATAGAAGTGGAAGTGCCAGTTGTCATTGCTCATGTTACCCAAACTTGCACCGATACCACCCTGAGCGGCAACCGTGTGCGAACGCGTTGGGAATACTTTGGTAAGGACTGCAACCTTCATGCCCGCTTCCGCTAAATGCAATGAAGCACGCATACCTGAGCCGCCGCCACCAACGATGACTGCATCGTAGTTTAGGGTCTTGATATTACTAATGGTATTGTCTTGTCTAGTTGCCATTACGGTTTTCCTAATGCCTGTTAATGCTCAGAAGTTAATTAAAACTCTTTAAAAAGCTTGTATCACATTTATGAAAGCTCACTATTTGGCTATTTCATAAACTTGTAACATAACAATCTAAACAGTCTGCAACCACTTCATGTGCATATCTATCGTTATACTGGACTAAGCCTACTCAGCTATAATCAGATTAGCTGGTCATCAATGCTAGTCCAATGCTATGACTATTCTTGGCTATCAGCAGATAATTGCGATTGTCTTTCCAACCAGTCTATCAGTTGGATATACCTGCTGTTATATATAGATATAAGAGGTATTTGTTCAATGGTTAAACAGCAGCGATACCGAAACCGTTACCCCAAAAAATCATAATGCCCCAAAATAGAAATACTAAAATAGCGATAATCATCAATGACTGTAGTACTAAACGTAAACCTGCTGCGCTTGAACCTAGTTTGCCTGTCGTAATATAGTCAGTAAATACTGTCCACATACCGACCCAAGCATGGCCAGCCAGTGCAAGTACTGCAACCAAACTGAATAAACGCATCGGTAAACTGGTCATAAATGATGACCATTCAATGAAAGTGACATCACCATGGGTCAAAAAGAAGCCCAGCAATATCACGCTATAAACGGCTAAAACAACAGCACTAATACGCTGAATAATCCAATCACGTGAGCCTGAACCTGTCAGACCAGTAGCACTTTTGATTCCTGAATCATTTTTTATCATTAGAACATCACCCATACAAATGACGCGACAACCAAAATCGCGGCGATCACAAAACTGACCATAGAGGCAGTGCGGCCAGATTTTAGCTCTTCGTTCATGCCCATATCAGCAAATAAATGTTTCATACCCATTACGAAATGATAGGCAATAGCGGCAACAAATATCCATGCTAAAAAGCGCACAAGTACGTTGTCAAATACAGTTGCAAAACTCTCAGGCGACGCCAGTGAGTTCTGTAATAACCATAGCATGACAGGAATTAATAAGAATAAAATAATGCCAGAGATACGATGCAAGATAGAGGCGATCGCAATCGGTGAGCGATTAACACTAATCACTTGGCTTAAAGGCAGATCAATAGGTCGGTTGCTTTTCACAGCGGGCATCCTTTTTGCGGTTATACTCCTGTATCTGCTATCGAGGCTTGACATGAATAGTGTCAGATGAGCGTCGAGCAACACACGAGACGAATAAAGTAAGGAAGAGCTAGCTGACTTCTTTTAGTTTGCGCTAAATATGAAGAAAGGATCATGTATATAAAGGTAGTAATAGACTGTTCAACATCGCTTGTCGAGATGACAGGCCTATCAAACAACCCATCTATTATACAACAAAGAGAATAAACATGAGTAAGATCGACTAACCAGTCTATTTTTATTGGTCGTATGAAGCGCAAGACAACGTTAATATGTCCTCTACTTCAGAGCGAGCCGCATACTAAGCAACAGATACTTGTGCTCAGCACTCAAAAACAGAATGGTTAATAGGAACACTCAAACCATAGAATTCGGTTTGGTCTATCAAAACACTAGACAATCGTAAATAGGCATATATAAAGCAAGCTATAAACGACACTATGTTATGACCACTTATCAATTTGCACAAGCTAGTGCTAGTTAATTACTACAATTATAAAATGACTGAGCGATAATTACAAACTTATCCCTGAAGCAATAGTAAAACACAGTTATTTAACAAATAAATAGAGATATGTAATACTCAATCTGAAAAGTATTGGTTTATATCAAATTTAAGTCGAATTCGATTGGTTTGCTACTCATGACCTAGAAAATTTTAGACTCACTTTTTATGCATATGTGTCTAGATTTTTGCCAATGTTCGAACAATGTTGTACCGATTTTGACATCATAAATATGGCTAAAAAATGGATAAATTTAAGCAAAATAACCAAACAGACATATTTTGATACAAAAATTACAGCGAATAACCACCGCTAACCCATGCCAATTGGGATGGTAGTCAATAAAAGTTTTTTCAAATCACAAGTGATTGCTGCTAATATACCCTGCGTATTAAATGAGTTAAATTCATTTTACCGTTTGACCGATGATGACGTGAGGTGTACGTCTGTAGTAATTTTATTCTAACAAGCTAAAACCAATGGAGAGCAATTTATGGCTGATAATAATGCCAAACTAACCGTGAATGGTGAAGAATACGAACTTCCTATTATTAAAGGTACTTTAGGGCGCCCAGTTATCGATGTTGCTGCTCTACAAGAATCAGGCTTCTGGTCTTATGACCCTGGCTTTAAAGTTACTGCTCCTGTTGAATCAAAGATTACTTACATCGACGGCGGTAAAGGCGAGTTATTGCATCGTGGCTATCCTATCGACGAGTTAGCAAACAACGCTGAGTACCTAGAAGTTGCTTATGCATTGATTCATGGCGACCTACCAAATAGCGAACAAAAAGCAGATTTCTTCGAAAAAATCCGCGAACATACTGCCGTTCATGATCAATTACGCAAGTTCTTTGAAGGCTTCCGCCGTGACGCACATCCTATGGCTATCATGGTTGGTGTCGTTGGTGCCTTATCAGCGTTCTATCATGAAGACCTAGACGTTAGCAACGAAGACCACCGTGAGATCACTGCTATCCGTCTGATCGCTAAGATGCCAACGCTTGCTGCTATGAGTTATAAATACTCACAAGGCGAACCGTTCATGTATCCGCGTAATGACTTTAACTACGCAGAAAACTTCTTGTACATGATGTTTGCAACGCCTGCTGATGTAGACTACAAAACTAACGACGTTATCACTCGCGCAATGGATAAGATCTTTACCTTGCACGCTGACCACGAGCAAAACGCCTCTACGTCAACGGTACGTCTAGCAGGTTCTACCGGTGCAAACCCTTATGCGTGTATCGCTGCAGGTATTGCTGCGTTATGGGGGCCATCACATGGCGGCGCCAACGAAGCTGTTCTTGAGATGCTAGATGAAATCGGTACGGTTGAAAACGTGCCTGAATTCATGGAAAAAGTAAAAAGCCGTGAAGTGAAGCTCATGGGCTTTGGTCATCGTGTTTACAAAAACTTCGATCCACGCGCTCAAGTAATGAAAGAGACTTGTGATGAAGTACTAGAAGCACTAGGTATCAACGATCCTAAGCTTGAGTTAGCGATGGCACTAGAGAAAATCGCGCTAGAAGACCCGTTCTTCATCGAGCGTAACCTATATCCAAACGTTGATTTTTACTCTGGTATCATCTTGAAAGCCATCGGTATCCCAACGTCAATGTTTACAGTTATCTTCGCATTGGCTCGCACTTCAGGCTGGATCAGCCACTGGTTAGAAATGCATAGTGCACCATTCAAAATCGGTCGCCCGCGTCAGTTGTATACTGGTGAAACGCGCCGTGATTTTGTAAAAGTTGAAGATCGCAAGTAAGCTGAGCTGTGTTTGAACAATAAAAAATCCCGCTATTATGCGGGATTTTTTATTGCTCTTTGATGGGTACTATTGGCTCTAGTATGTATATTTGATACTACGAACATGCCATGGTTATTTACTGAAATTCTTTCAAAGTCTGTTCATACTTTGCGATCTGCTCATCATATCCTTTGATCGTATCATTAAACTTAGTCATGAGCATCTCAAACTCTTGCTGCTGCTGTTGTTTCATCTGCTGCATATCGACTACCTGCTGCGCTTCTATCTGCTCCCATACTTGATGCTGAATAATCAAACGAGCCAGCGCTGGGCTTTTTGCACTTACCCTTCCAGCAATCTCTGCATGTTCAAACAATTGCGGCACTAAAGTCGCGATGTTAATCAGTGTGTCAGAATCCTCTGCACTGAGTGGCGTAGTCACAGGCTGATATAGCGTATCCATCGTTTGTTGATAGCGCTCTATTATCTGCGCTTCAGTCAGTATCACAGGTTTACGTGGCTCCAGACTGATACGCTTTAACACTGTCAAATCACGCTCACCAACCTCGGTGCTGGTATTGATATCGACCGCTGCATCCGAATCTGCATTACTACCTACACCCATTGGGCTATTTGATGCTGTTGTCTGGTCAGCACTATTAACGCCAGCACCCTCTGACGCACTGCCTATCGCCTCATCGTTGCTGTTGTTGCTATTAGTGTTTTCATTGGTACTGTCAGTCACATTATCGTTAGCATTGTCAGTTGCACCGCCAAGTAATAAGGACTCATCGCTGTCTGATGCATCTGCCGCTTGCAGTGACTCATACTCTGCTTGGAGACGGCGCTGCAACCCTTGTGCTTGTGCAACATATATAGGTTGAAACTGTTCTATACGCGCAGCAGCCGAATCGCTTTGCGGCATAGGCTGACTGTCTTCCACGCTTGTTTTTTCACTCGTCTGGGTGTCGTCTGATACAGGCTGCGTATCTGCTTGCTGCTGGCAGCCCGTCAGAAATAATACACCCGTCAACGCTGCTGCAAGCAATGTCGATTGATAATGAGTGTCAGTATTTGGCTTCACTGATAAAAATCTAAGCATAAGAGTACATATCCTTTAATAAAGCAAACATATAAAGAGCTAAAGTGATGACGATAACTGACTTTTGTTATTCGCTATCTACTTATTCTTCAAGCCACCATTGAATTATCAGTCATTGAACAAACTCAATTTGATAGGTATATAATTATTTTTTATCTTATTCACTAGTCGTACCGTTACTAATCGCAGTACTGTCTCTAATCAACACGAGCAGCCAGAAGCTCCATTACAACATGACAGATAAGACCTAGCTGACAAAAGAGCTACTAGAGTTTTTAGCACTAGTAATAGGATTTACGGTCAAAAACGGTATGCAAGCCTCCAAATCTTGGCAGTCTTGTCCGCGCTGCTGACGTACAAAATAGTCTTGTACCATACGTGCCTGCTGCTCTATACCATATTTAAAAAAGGACTTACCCGTTTCTAACACATAGTCGTACCGCCGATCGATAACCGCACCACGCACGACCTTTAAACCCTGCTGCAATTGCCATATGTGAGTCAACTCATGTATTAGCCAGCTCTGTTTGGCCAAAGGCGCGTCACCAAAGTCTATGATCCAATCAGCTGGGTTAAAATAAATATTCCCGTTGGGACTGACGGCATAATTTTTTAATACCCACCAAGCGGTCTTTAGCCGAACCTCATCAAGTCTGATACTCTCACCAAATACGGAGTGTGCCAGCGCTATCTCTCCAGCCGTCAAATCACGCGACTGATGAGTGTAGTTACTTCTACGTAGATATCGATTAAATAAGCGCTTGAGTGTGGGTTTAGACATCGTCAATGTATTACCTTATATTTGATAGGCTACTTCTAATGATTTCTATTTAGTTGTCCATTTTTCTAAGTCTGTTCTCAATAGAACGGTTGAACCGTTAATATAGATGAATTATGAAAACTAAAGTATCAAGGACATAAGCTATACGCTTAGTGAGCTTTCATTAACATATTTTTGCGTTAGCCTAGTGTGTATGACACCTACTTGCAGATAGCATCAGGTTTATAACCTAGCCTACTTTTATGGCTCATGTCCAATATTGATTGTCATCATAAAGTTGCTGCGAGAATCATGCCAAACAACTGAGTATATTTAGATTAACTCAGAATAATAAATATAGAATAGAATGCGGTGCTCTGTACTCAACGTTCTGTATTTAGCGATAACGCCCATCGAGAACTGCCATTATGATCCATTAATGGTTTTTTAATTATTTGATAGAGAGTTCTATGCCGACCAACTTTCATGCCGACACCCCGCTTGCTCAGCGTATGCGCCCCGCCTCGCTTGCTGCCATTATTGGTCAAGAGCACCTTTTAGCCACAGGGGCACCGTTACGGCGTTTGGTAGAGCAAGGACATCTGCCCTCTATTATCTTACATGGTGAAGCAGGTATCGGAAAAACAACCATTGCGATGCTATTGGCTGATGCCGTTGGTAGACCTTTTCATGCGCTCTCTGCCTTGAATACTGGGGTCAAGCAGCTGCGTGAAGTATTAGACAATAAAGACTCATTAAGCCTTGAGTCACCTGTGGTATTTATCGATGAGATACATCGTTTTAATAAAGCGCAGCAAGACGCGCTCTTGGGCGCTGTGGAGTCTGGGGATATTACCTTAATTGGTGCAACCACAGAGAACCCATCATTTAGCGTCAATAATGCTCTATTATCACGTTGCCAAGTATATCGTTTAGAGCCGTTGACGCCTGAGCAGATTAGTGCCGTATTACAGCGATCACTAGCAGAAGACGCTGTCCTTAAAAAGCTGACTATCGACCTACAGGCGCAAGATACCATCAGTCAATTGGCACATGGCGACGCAAGAAAGGCGCTAAACTTACTAGAGCTCGCGATCCAAACAGCCGACACCAAGCAATCACCAACAGTCATTGATGATGAGCTGGTTAGCCAAGTGGCGCAAACGGCGTTGGTACGTTATGACAAAGATGGTGAGCAGCATTACGATATTATCTCAGCCATGATTAAATCAGTACGTGGCTCAGATCCTGACGCAGCGCTATATTGGATGGCTCGGATGCTGGTTGGCGGAGAGCCTGCAGATTTTATTGCGCGTCGATTGGTGATACTCGCCAGTGAGGATATCGGTAATGCCAACCCCAATGCCCTACTCCTTGCTGATACAGCATTGCGCAGTGTGCAGTCAATCGGTATGCCAGAGGCACGCATCATATTGGGGCAAGTCGTGGTCTATCTGGCGACCAGTGCCAAAAGCAACAGCACTTATAAAGCGATAAATGCGGCGATGGCTTTGGCAGAAAAGGATGCCTCCCCTGTACCATTACACCTACGTAATGGCGTGACAAAACTAATGCGTAATCAGGGCTACGGACAAGGTTACGCGTATCCTCATAACTACCCTAACCACTACTATCCTCAAAGCTATCTGCCAGAAAACTTGTTGGGTACCAGTTTTTACGAGTTTGCTGATAATCAGCGCGAGCAGCATAGTAAACAGTTTATAGAATGGCTAAAAACCCAAGCAGCAAGTAATGATTGAGAATACCATCTGATGTGTCGGAAATTTTGAGCTACCGTTGGTTTAGGGCTTAGTCATTATACGTATGAGCCATTAGTTATATTTAACCCCATTTTTAAAAGACTAAGCGTGATAGTTCAGCTTTGAGGCAGCACGCGTGGACAAAAACCGTTAAAATGTATCCTTAATGATATATAAAAGTCATGAGTTACTTCTATATTTAATTACTGCTATTTGATTACTGTTATTCGAGTACCATGATTATCACGCGCTTTGCTCAACAGCAACAGCGCGTTGTACCATCTACTGCTACAATAGGCAGATAACGCTTTATATTCCAAACCACACATATTTATTAATAATAAAATATTGAGACTTACTATGAGTTTACATACGATTCCTGAGATTATCGAAGATATTCGTGCCGGAAAAATGGTCATCTTGATGGATGATGAAGACCGCGAAAACGAAGGTGATATCATCATGGCAGCGACGCACGTTCGCCCTGAAGATATCAACTTTATGATTACTCACGCGCGCGGCTTGGTATGCTTAACCCTATCACAGGCGCGTTGCCAGCAATTAGCCCTACCACTCATGTCTGATCGCAATGAGGCGAAGTTCAGTACAAACTTTACGGTGTCTATTGAGGCCTCTGAAGGTGTTACCACTGGTATCTCTGCAGCAGATCGCGCTCGCACGATTCAAGCTGCAGTCTCGTCTGCTGCCAAACCAGAAGACATTGTCCAACCTGGGCATATTTTTCCAATCATGGCGCAAAACGGCGGTGTTTTACACCGTGCAGGCCACACAGAAGCTGGTTGCGACTTGTCAAGATTGGCAGGACTAGAGCCTGCAGCAGTCATTGTAGAGATCATCAATGCCGATGGTACGATGGCACGTCGAGATGATCTTGAAATATTTGCAAAAGAGCACGATATCAAAATGGGTACCATTGCAGATCTCATTAACTACCGTATCGCCAATGAGCAAACGGTAGAGGAAATCGAGTCGCGTCCTTTTGAAACTGAACATGGCACTTTTACCTTGCATCGTTTTCGCGAGTTTGGTGCTGAAGAAACGCATTTAGCATTGGTGAAAGGTGATGTGAGCGAAGGCGTGAGTACCGTACGTGTCCATGGCTTCCATCCACTACGTGACCTATTTGCGGCCAAAAATGATACGACGGGTCGTAGCGGCTGGAGCGTGCAGTCAGCACTAGAAGAAATCAGTGCTTCAGATCGTGGCGTCATGGTTTGGGTAGGTAACCATCAGCCAGTCGATCTAGGAGATGCGCTAGATAAAGCTTCAGACAATCAGTCACTATCGACCATCGCCCAGCAGCCTTATCGTAGTATCGGCGTTGGTGCACAAATACTGCGTCACTTAGGTGTGCGTGATATGCGTTTACTGTCATCGCCGATGAAGTTTTATGCCTTATCAGGTTTTGACTTAAATGTGGTTGATTTTGTGAGCGCACCGCAACAAAGCTAAAGACTGTTTGAAAGTGGACTGAAACATAAATCGCGAAAAGGGTACGCTAATATCATGTTAGCGTGCCCTTTTTTTATTTTTAATAACCAACGTTTAACCGACGGTACCTTTCAACTTTAACTAGCGAGATTTTTAGTAAGGCGTCAGGTTAATATCACTCTAAAGCTCGGGAGTGTGATCAAATTTCGCTTCTAATGCCAACAGCCGCGCGCGTTCTTCTGCTGTCCATGGCAACTTACCTTTCCCATCACTATCGAGACGTACTACCACCGCCTCGGCCGTCGCCACGATGAGGTTTTGCGCTGTACTATAATAGCTGTATTCCATTGTTATACTGGTATTACCCAAACGCTGGCAGCGAACACCTAGTAGCAAGGTGTCAGGATACGTCACTGGCCGTAAGTATTGGCAGCTCGATTGCGCCAGTACGGTAACCATACTGCCATCAAACATATCTAACGCATGTAAATAACCAATACGCGCTGACTCAGAGTAACGATAGTAAACCACATTATTTAGGTGATTAAATGCATCCATTTCACCCCAATGGATTGGCTGATGGTGAATAATTGGATAATTAGCCAATACATCAGGACGCTCGGTAATCACTTCAGCCAAAAAATCAGATTTTTCGTTGAAATCAGTCATAACTTACCTTTTTCTTTATATTCAATATATGTCGCATTTCTAAATACCCTCTATTGGCTCTGAGGTTTGTCTAAGATTTGTGTGGTCAATAACGGGGTTGGTTTGGGAGTATTAGCAATCAGTTGATCTAACCAAGCAATGACTTCTGGTATATCACTAGGGGCTTTCATAATTTCTAAATTAGTGTCTACGTTGGTTTTTAAACTGGTGTCTAAAGCCGTGTCCGAATTAGCTTGTGCGCTTATCGGTTTTTTGTCCGCGGGCACAATGCCAATCGCATTATCTTGAGTGGACTTTTTGCTCGCTGATGACTTAGGGATTAACGTTTTTAGCTGTTTGCACGCTTGGATCAAATAACTACTCAATTGGTCCTGCTCACGCATATTGCTAGATTGGCTCGCAAGATTTAAGGTCATGATGACTTCGTGAATGACGAGCTGTCTGCGAGAGAGATTTGCCTCATTGTTCACCGGTCTGTTAGCAGGCTTGTTTGTTGCAGCATCGACAAGCTCTCGGCGCTGAATATCCGTACGCTCGTAGCTTCCAAGACGCTCATGACTGTGCAAAAACTCTTGGATATTTTGAATCGCAAGGTTTTGTATTTGCCATGGACTCGGTTGTGAGCTTTGCGCTTGCAAGCGTTCAATATCTTGGAGCAAGCTTTGCTTGATGACCACAGTCAACGCGGGTGCAATCTCATTACTGCTTTGTGCCAACTGCCAATGCAACCCTCGCAGTAGCTCTATCGCTGCACTGTCATTGTTATCCGCTAGTAGTCTATCGGCAGCCTTTATTTGGATACGTAATAAATCCAGTTGGTTCTGCGCTTGACTGCTGGCTTCCACTCTCGGCTCGGGAAGTGTCTGTTGGCTCACTGCAAATAAACGATCGTCCATTTCATTTAAACGACTGACGACCTGCTCGTTACTTTGTAAGCGCTCGTTGACACTATGTTGAAAGCGTTGCTGGCTGATATATAGCCAAAGCAGCGCTGCAACAAGTAGCAGAATAACCAGCCACTGCATCCGTAGCAGCAAAATGTTTGCTTGGCGGCGCTGCTGTACAGCAGAAGGACCTTCGGGTAAAGACTCAGGATTTATTGACATAAGGCTGTACCACTATTCATAGGTGTGACCATGTTTAGAGCAAATAAAGAATTATAAAGCTAATTGGTAGCGTTGATGGCTGAGAGAATCGTATCTGGTGCTAAATCTTCTACACGCCAATAGCTCAAGTGTTCTGATGCCACCATCTTTGCTAAACGCTCACCCAATACGACATAAACAAAATCTGATAGTGTGAGCGGCAAATTTTCCTCGGTATATTTAATCGCATCTGTATCTGGCTTCGGTGCCAAAGTCTCTACTTGTGCACCTTCAACGATATGCTTCCAATGCTCAAAGGCAACACCACTACTCACAACTACGATTGGTTTTGACTGATGGGATTGTGCGTTCCTTTCTTTGTTGTGTGCAAAAAAATCTTGCTGATATTGCTGATACTGAGACCGTGCATCGATAGGCATCGTGCGCTCGTACCACGCAATGCTATCGATATGTACACCGCGGGCCTGTAATGTATCGACCAATAATCGTCGCCCACCTAGACCGCGCCATATCAACAGCTTATCACCTGACTGCAAACTTTCGATCTCAGGCATTGCCAGCATACCTTCATTATTGGCAACCTCGGGCTGCAATACTTGGTAGCTTGTCGGCTCTATTTTTGCCTGATTCAGCACCGTAGCAGTGGCCTGACCGACTGCGATGATTTGACTCGGTGCGATAAGAGGTTCAGAGAGTATTTCAGCTTGCGTGGACGGTGTACGCTCAGTCTCTAGCCGCTTGAGCTCTTCTCCCGCAGGATTACAGTCGTCATACTCATTGCGCGCAAGTGCACGCCAAACATCCAATCCTAACGTAGCAGCAGTTGGGCTGATAACCACAAGGGCCTTATATTGACCAGTTAGCCATGCACGCATCAGTGCCATATCACCACCAGTTGTTGGACGCGATTGCAGCGCCAACATAGGTATCTCAACCACTGTAAACCCAGCTGCTTGCAAGTGATTTGTCAGCGGCGCAGCACGTTCTACTGGACGCGTATTGATGACAATTTGCAGCACTGATGATGAGTCCTCAAGGTGACTATTGTGACTGTCACGACTGAATGTCGCTTGGGTTGACGTTGATGACATAGCTGTACCACGGCAAAAGACCTATAAAGTTAGCTCCGCTATAGACCAGCCATTTGAAGTGCTGGTCTATAACAAAATCACAATGCAATCTATCGGTTACTCAGGCTCATAAATGGCTGATAATATATCTCCAGCTCCATCAGCGAGTAGCATGTCTGCGACATCGATACCCAGCTGATTTGCCTGCACTTCTTGCTCATCTTGCGTACCGACCAACGTCGCTCGCTTTTCTGCCTTTAACAGCTCGCTACCATCAGCTTGACCCACTCGGCCTCGTAACCACAGCACATTACCATCATCGTTATTGCCATTTTCGCCATTGTCATCATTATTGGCACTGGTCTCGTCCGCCATTTGCAACACAGCATAAGCAGCAATCGGCACCTGACAGCCGCCTTCTAGATGACGGTTTAATGCACGCTCAGCGATGAGACGAATGCGAGCTTTGTCATCGTTTAGCGGTGCCAGCAGCTGTAGTACTTCATCGTCACCCTCACGGCATTCGATAGCTAAAGCACCTTGACCAACTGCAGGTAAACAAGCAGCAATATCTAACTCTCCGCGTATACGCGCATCTAATTCAATACGCTGTAATCCGCTGGTCGCTAAAATAATGGCATCATACTCACCAGCATCTAGTTTACCCAAACGCGTACCTACGTTGCCGCGCAGGGTTTTGATTTGTAGGTCTGGGCGGTACGCTTTGATCTGGCATTGACGGCGCAGACTCGACGTCCCAACGACGGCACCTTGCGGCAACTCGTCAATACTATTATAAGTGTTTGAGACAAAAGCATCTGTTGGTGAAGCACGTTTGCAATAAACGCCTAGCATCAAACCTTCAGGAAGCTGCATCGGTACGTCTTTTAGTGAATGTACGGCAATATCTGCTTGTTTGTCATACAGTGCCTGTTCCAGCTCTTTTACGAACAAACCTTTACCGCCGATTTTGGCTAAAGGGGTGTCCAAAATCTTGTCACCCTTAGTGACAATTTTTAGTAACTCGATTGTCAGCTCAGGATAAAGCGCCAATAAACGATCGCGAATATGTTCCGCTTGCCATAGAGCCAAAGGACTCTGCCGCGTAGCGATAGTTAGTGTAGTCAAAGCAGGTTGCTGTGGATTGCTCATAAAGGGCCTCAATAAACTCGATGCTATCAGCCCACCATCATGATGTCATTACCAAATAATAGTGCAAGCTTGCCACAGAAAAGTGGTGACTCAAATCATTGATAGTAGAGGCTGACGCAAAAAAATACCCCTATTTAAGCATAAATAAGGGTTGGATGATATGGCAGGATTATGTCGCAATGGGAACACCTCATTACATGCTTTGAATTTTGTCACGTAAGGCTGGCAGATGGCGCCGACTCACGGCTAGCGTCTCATCAATGTCTTTAAATCGTATCTGATATTGACCTGCATCTAAGGTTTCTAAATAATCCAAGAAATTAAGGTTAATGATCGCATTGCGATGCACGCGAAATAGACGGTCATCAAACTCTTGCTCTAGCTCTTTTAGCGTTTCATCAATCAGTACCATGCCATCTTTGTGACGTACCTTGACGTACTTTTGGTCTGCTGCAAAGTAATAAATGTCTTTTAGTTTAATCAGTTCTACACCGCGGTGAGTACGGGCAGCAATATGCTCGCGTACTGGACGCGCGGTTGGATCTTCTAGCTTACGAATTTCGTTGAGCTGCGCCGCGTTTAGGTTTTTTGCTTTGTTCAGTGCCTCTAACAGCTCATCTTTGTTTGCAGGCTTTAACAGATACCCGATTGCATTGGCTTTTAGTGCCGCTATCGCGTAATGATCATAAGCGGTAACAAAAATAATAGCAGGTGGATGCTCAAGTTTGGCAAGTTCTTGGGCACAGCGTACCCCATCCATCTCAGGCATCCGAATGTCTAATAATATAATATCAGGCTGCTGAATTTTTACAGCGACGATGGCCTCTCCACCTGTTGTGGCTTGAGCGACGACCTCGTGACCTGACTCCTGTACGATTCTGACTAAGCGCTCACGTGCTAAAGGCTCATCATCACAAACTACGATACGCATGAAAACTCCCACCTAAAGACATACTTAATGTTTTTGATGGTATTACGAATATATTGATCGGTTCGATATGATGACGTTTCGTCGCATCCTATTTTATATTAACCATTATTCACCAGATATAAATCGCAATAACCATATAGATATAGAAGATGATGCAATAAATATGCCACACTTCATAATACGTGAACAGTAGCACTCAAAAGCACCTAAAAGGTGCAAATATTATAAACTGACATCTTGTAAGGGATAGTCAATAATGGTGGTAACTTGGTTACTGGTTACGAGACTTTGGATATCAGCACTTTGACCAAAATGGGCACGTAAACGATCCGTCTGAATATAAAAATTCATGTGCTGACGCAAATCATGATTGATGATTAAGGTTTTTTTGGGCAGTTCTACCTCAATCTGAATTGCCACACGGTGCTGCTGCCAAGTGACTTTGATATCAATATGAATCGTTTCGGTGGTCATCTCTACAACATTGAGCAGCATCTTTTCTAAAACACTTTGTAAGGTTAAAGCCGTGATGACCATATCGTACATGATGTCTTCATCAGGCAGCTGCCAGCTTACCTCGAGCTTATCTGCTAAGCGACTAGACTCAATCGCCAAGTAATGCTCACAAAGCGCGACTTCCTCTTCAAAACTGATCTCACGCGCACCGCTAAAACTGGCACGGAACAAAGCAGAGACATGCTGTAGTAAGGCAGCAGCTCTTGGCGGATTGGATTCAATAAGTGATACAAGTGTGTTGATCGTATTAAAGAAAAAATGCGGAGCAGTACGGGCTTTAATCAAATCGTTTTGGGCGGTTAACTTATACTCAAAAGATATTTTGAGTGCGTTGAGCTCACGATGATTACGCAAAAAATATAATAAAAACACAATGGTAAAACCACCAGTCAGTACTGTATTGAATAGCAAATTGATCACAAAAGCTTGACGGTCGTATGCCATCAATCCTAGATTAATCATGACCAACACCACTAACGTCATGGATACCGTAGCAGAAAACATCATGAGCATGACAATACGCACACTCACACTAGGAATGCTCGCATTTTTGAAGGCAGGACGCAGATAATCGACCAAATATAGCGCTGGAATGACGGTTAGTGAATTCTGTAGCACTCGAGAAAAGAACTTGATAATAAAATCAGACCAACCTGACAGACCATGACGCTCAATCACTGTCAGAAACAGTGACCAAAAAACGATATATGTCAGCCACTGCCAAGGTCTCATGAGCTTCATGAGTTTGGGAATAAAAAACTCTAAGCGTTCGGCTAGTAAGGCAACCTCATCATTTGCTATACTCGAGTTCTTATTCTCTTGACTTGTCTTGTACCGATATGAACGCCAATTCTTCAAACCTTAGTAATCCCGAATCAAGTAAAAGTTCATCTGTCTCTGATTCTAGCACAGATGTCTCTACAACAACTGATGCGACACAAAACAGTCAGGGCCAGCAAATGTGGGGCGGACGATTTAGCGAAGCGACGGACAGCTTCGTTGCCGCTTTTACTGCTTCTGTCGGCTTTGATCAACGTTTTGCTCGTCACGATATTCAAGGCTCAATTGCCCACGCAACGATGCTCAAAGAATGCGATATTCTAACCGCTGATGAAACGGCCACGATTATTGATGGACTGCACCAGGTATTACGCGAGATCGAAGCAGGCGAGTTTAACTGGTCAATCGCTCTTGAAGATGTCCACATGAATGTCGAATCACGCCTAACTGACATTATAGGCGCAGTCGGTAAAAAACTACATACTGGTCGTAGCCGTAATGATCAGGTAGCCACTGATATCCGTTTATGGTTACGTGAAGAGACTGATAATATTATTGCCCTGCTAGTGCGCTTGCAAAGCGGCTTACTTGATCTGGCTGATCAACATACCGATACCATTATGCCTGGTTTTACACACCTACAAACCGCCCAGCCTGTCAGCTTTGGTCATCACGTGATGGCTTGGTTTGAGATGCTGTATCGTGATACTGAGCGCTTGGTTGATGCCCGCCGCCGTATCAACCAGATGCCACTGGGCAGCGCAGCCCTCGCTGGCACGACTTTCCCTATCGACCGCACCATCACCGCCGAACTATTAGGGTTCGAAGGTATTTGTCAAAACTCACTTGATGCGGTCTCAGATCGTGACTTTGCAATTGAGTTTACCTCAGCTGCCTCTATCCTGATGATGCACATGTCACGTATGAGCGAAGAGATTATTCTTTGGATGTCAGCACAGTTCAACTTTGTACAGATACCAGATCGCTTCTGTACTGGCTCATCGATCATGCCACAAAAGAAAAACCCTGACGTGCCTGAGCTGGTACGCGGCAAGGCGGCACGTGTCTTTGGTCAGCTCATGACATTGCTCAGCTTGATGAAAAGCCAACCGCTCGCCTACAATAAAGACAATCAAGAAGACAAAGAGCCTTTGTTTGATTGTGTCGACACCCTGACAGGGTCGCTTTTGGCATTCGCTGATATGCTACCAAACATCGTCCCGAATAAAGAAAGTATGCGCGCGGCGACAATGAAAGGCTATGCTACGGCAACTGATTTGGCAGATTATCTGGTACGCCAAGGCGTTGCCTTCCGCGATGCGCATGAAGTGGTCGGTAATGCGGTTGCGCTAGGTATCAAAGAAGGTGTCGATCTCAGTGATTTATCATTAGCACAGTTGCAGCAGTTCAGCGACGCTATTGGCGAAGATGTTTTTGATTATCTAACACTAGAGGGCTCGCTTGCCGCTCGTGACCATTTAGGTGGTACTGCGCCAAACCAAGTTAAGAAAGCTGTGGTCAATGGCCGCGCTCGCTTAAAAGCCTTTGCCTAATCAGTTGATTGATCTAGCTGATCCAAAATAACGGCTAAGCTATGGCTGACGATCAATATTCGTGATATCGATACCCAACACCCGCATCTGTAGCGGGTGTTTCTATTTATCGTACTAAAATTTATGCTGCTGAAATTTACAGTGCTGAAATTTACAGTGCTGAAGTTTACGACGCTGAAGTTTACGATGCTAAAATTTACGACCCTAAGACCTATGCTACTAAACTGACAATTGCAAACGTTACACCAGATATCCTTTGCTAAATCTACCAAGACCGTTATCATGGTCTCATAAGATTATGTGATTTCACCCAATATAATAAATAAGGAGTACCTTATGACTGAGACTTTTAACCCTCAAGCCAATACCGTCTTTTGTCGAAAATACAAGCAAGAACTGCCAAAAATGCCGCATCCGCCTTTTCCAAACAAAAAAGGTCAAGAGCTACAAGAAACGGTATCTGAAAAAGCATGGAAAGAGTGGCTTGAACATCAAACCATGCTTATCAACGAAAATCATTTGAGCATGATGGACCCTGAAGCCAAGAAATTTCTGACTGAGCAACGTGATAAGTTCTTGGACAATGAAGACTACGAACGCGCCCAAGGCTGGACACCAGAAAGCTAATCTCAGTGTTCTATGTATTGGTAATAACCACAAAAAACGCGCTAACTATAGCGCGTTTTTTATTATGAGTAGACTGTGCTGACTGCGTTATCAGTCATCATTACTTTCCAACGACTCATAGTCGTCGACTGACATGGTACTGACTTGACGAGCAGCCAGACGATCATTGGCTTCTTGTACTGCTTTTTCGACCATGGCGTAGTCTGAATGGCGTACATCTTGACCACTGATGTAATTGATGACTAACTCTGCTACATTTTGTGCATGATCGCCAATGCGTTCAAGCGAACGCAAAATCCACATAATATTGATGACCTTTGAGACTTGTCTAGAGTCTTCCATGATATAGGTCATCAATGCTCGGATAGCGGATTGATATTCGTTATTGACCACACTGTCATTGCGCATCACTTCAAATGCCTGCTCTGCATTTGATTGGCTAAAGGCTTCTAGCGCGTTGTTGAGCATCAATCTTACTTGATTACTCAAGTGCTGTACCTCAGCATAGCCATAAGACGACTTGCCTTGTGCTGCAATTTTGCTTGCCATTTTCGCGATTTTTACGGCTTCATCACCGATACGCTCTAAATCTACCACCCCTTTACTGATCGACATGACTAAGCGTAAGTCTCCCGCTGCAGGCTGACGCTTCGCCACCAATAGCAGAATATGTTCATCGAGCTCAACCTCCATTCGGTTGATATCAAAGTCCATCTCGATGACCTCTTGCGCCAGTATCTCATCTTTGTCAATCAGTGCATGGATCGCTTTGGCCACTTGGTTGGCAGCGCTATCACCCATGTACAAAAACAAACGAATGGCTTCATCAAGATCTTGGTCAAAACTTTTGGAGATATGCTTATCACTTTGCATGAGAGGTATTCCCTGAAATCTATATTTTATGAGCTCAGTGTGTGCTTTCTGGATAAAACAGCTTGGCTCACAATGTCCTATTGAGCAACTGGTGTTTGATCCAGCTTCAGTTTCAACGCATTACTACTTACCTTTGGTATCGCTCGATATTAACCATAACGACCAGTAATATAGTCTTCTGTAGCTGTTTGGGCAGGCTTAGTAAATATCTGATCAGTCTCACCCATCTCAATCATATCGCCCAAATACATATATACCGTATAGTCAGACACACGGGCAGCCTGCTGCATGTTGTGCGTGACAATAGCAATCGTATAGTCGTTCTTGAGATCTTCAATTAATGCCTCAATCGCGCCAGTCGAGATAGGATCAAGTGCAGATGTTGGCTCATCGAGCAGTAGAACTTCAGGTTTAGTTGCAACGCTACGGGCGATACATAGACGCTGCTGCTGACCGCCTGATAATGACAGACCTGACGCTTTTAGCTTGTCTTTCACTTCTGGCCATAGCGCTGACTTTTTCAGTGCCCACTCCACGCGATGATCCAGCTCGTCTTTACTCAGCTTTTCGTAGAGTCGTACCCCAAAGGCGACGTTGTCATAGATAGACATAGGGAACGGTGTTGGCTTCTGAAAAACCATACCGACCTGCGCTCTTAGCAAGTTGACATCGACATCTTTACCTAGAACGTTTTTGCCATCGAGATTGATCGTACCTTCTGCACGCATACCCGGATATAGGTCATACATACGGTTAAAGGTACGTAGTAGCGTAGATTTACCGCAACCTGAAGGACCGATAAAAGCGGTAACTTTTTTATCTGCGATATCAATGTTGATATTCTTTAATGCCTGAAAGTCATCATAATAGAAGTTTAGATCTCGCACTTCCATTTTTGCCGCAGGCATGTTTTTCGGTATATCGTGACGGGTTTGTTTGTTGAAATCAGTCGCAACGGGTTGCTGTGATTTTTGGTTATTTGACATAGGTCTACTCAATAGGCTGTCTGTTGCCGTATCAAAATCATTTGTTGTGGTTTTTGTACGGGCTTTGCTTATGACATCATTCATAATATTATTCAACCTATCTTAATTGATTTCATATAAATTTGAGTGAGTATCTGCTGCGATATCACAGGGTATCAGGACTTATTTAACCTGACCTCTATTACCAATAAATCGTGCTAATACGTTTAGTACCAAGACAGACGCCGTGATAAGCAGCGCCGCTGCCCAAGCCAACATATGCCAGTTATCATAAGGACTCATAGCAAACTGATAGATGGTGTTGGGTAAGTTGGCAATCGGCTGACCCATATCGGTACTGAAGTACTGGTTGTTAAGTGCCGTAAATAGCAATGGCGCCGTCTCACCTGTGATACGAGCAAAGGCCAATAGCACACCAGTTGTCAGTCCCGCTTTGGCAGCTTTTACCGTGACCTGCGTCACCATCTTCCACTTAGGCGTACCAAGTGCGTATGCCGCTTCGCGTAAACTATTAGGCACCAAGTTGAGCATGCTCTCAGTCGTACGCACGACCACTGGAATAACAATCAATGCTAGCGCTAATGCACCTGCCCAACCAGAGAAGCTTTGACCTTTTACCATCAGCGCATAAATAAATAGACCAATAACAATCGAAGGCGCTGACAATAAGATGTCATTCAAAAAACGAGTGACCTTACCCAGCATACTCCCTTTAGAAAACTCAGACAAATAAATACCAGTCATAAGACCAATGGGCGCACCGATAAACAATCCTGAGAACGCGAGCATTACCGAACCAACAATAGCGTTACGCAAACCACCAGCACTCATAGGGGGCGGCGTATCAGCGGTAAAGATGGGTAACTCCATCATTCCCTGAAAACCTTCAACAAATAATGTCACTAGAATCCACGACAACCAAAACAAACCAAAAACCATGGCTGACATGGCAAACCCTAGCCCAAGCTTATTGGTCCAACGGCGCTTGTTATAAAGACTCTTGTTATAATGTGCTTTAGAGCTTGTCTTGACTGGTAGTGGTGCGTTGAGCGCATTGTTAGAAGGCATAGTCTTTATTTCCCATATCTTTTATCAATATCAAAGTCTGATACATGATTTATCGGTTGCCCGCTTTATGATCCATACGCATAAGCATGAGTTTGGCCAAAGACAGCACAATGAAGGTAATGACAAACAGTATTAAGCCTAAATGTAGTAGCGAGGCCAAATGCAGCTCACTAGAGGCTTCGGCAAACTCGTTGGCCAAGGCAGAGGTAATCGTCACACCAGAAGTAAACAGACTTGGACTGATATTGAAAGCATTACCTATCAAGAAAGTTACCGCCATGGTCTCGCCAAGTGCGCGCCCCAGACCCAAGATAACGCCGCCAACAACCCCTGCTTTGGTATAAGGGAGGATAATCTTAAACATAACTTCCCACGTCGTCGCGCCCATACCGTAGGCAGATTCTTTGAGCAAATCTGGTACGACAGAGAAGACGTCACGCATGGTGGCTGCGATAAAAGGAATAATCATGATAGCCAGCACTAGAGATGCCGTGAACATCCCCAGTCCCATAGGAGCACCTACAAACAATTTACCGATGATAGGTAGAGGACCGATGTGCTCAATAAACCATGGCTGGATATGATCGCCAAAGAATGGTGCAAAAACAAACAAACCCCACATACCATAAATGATAGAAGGGATACCGGCCAATAGTTCAATGGCAATACCCAGTGGTTTTTTGAGGAACTTAGGGCACATCTCAGTCAAAAATATTGCAATACCAAAACTGACGGGCACGGCAATCACGATAGCGATGAGTGAGGTGACTAGCGTACCGTAAATAGGCGCAAGCGCGCCGTACTCATTGGCGACCGTGTCCCAATTGTTGCTGGTATAAAACCCAAGCCCGAACTCTTGAATACTCGGCCAAGCACCAACGATGAGAGAAACTAGAATGCCCCCTAAAGATAGGAGGACCAGTATGGCAAACGCTTTGGTAGAGTTGACAAATAAAGCGTCGTAACGTTTTTGTTTAGCCAGTTGGGACCTTAAGTCTGTCATAAGTGTCTCAGCATTGAATAGAGTGAATTCAAAAAACCAGTGTGTTTGTTCAGCTTTATCACAACAAGCCCACCCGCATAATCATTAACGATCCTGTGTGCCAATGGCAACTGCTCAATATATCCATCAGTACTGCAGTCAATGTTACGGTCAAAATTGCTGTGATAAAACCTCTCAAACAACCAGGCTCTCTTTAGAGTGGTTGTTTGAGAGTCTAACTATGTCAAAATCAAGAGTAGCAACTTACTGCGCTGGCTTATAAACTGGCTGACCGTCGCTACCTTTTACGTCGTTCCATTTTGCTTTGAATAGAGCCACTGCCGTATCAGAGAATGGGACATAATCTAGGCTCATAGCGCTATCATCACCTTGGGTATACGCCCAGTCAAAGAAGTTCAACACGCCAGCAACTTGCTGAGGATTCTCTGGCTGCTTGTGTACTAAGATAAAGGTTGCAGCAGCGATAGGCCATGCTTGCTCAGTCTCAGAGTTGGTGATGACTTTATAAAAGCCTTCTTGTTGTGACCAATCGATGTCACCTGCTGCGGCAAATGTCTCAGCAGATGGCTGAACGATGTTGCCCGCGGCGTTCTTCAGTGCAGTATGTGACATGTTGTTTTGCTTAGCGTATGCATACTCAACATAACCGATAGAGTTTTTCATACGGTTTACATAGCTTGAGACGCCTTCGTTACCTTTACCACCTGCGCCAGTCGCAGAGGTTGGCCACTTAACCGTTTTATCAACACCAACCGTATCTTTCCAATCTGGTGATACTTTTGCTAGATAGTCAGTAAAGTTGAACGTCGTACCTGAACCGTCTGAGCGGAATACCGTTGTGATTGCCGCATCTGGCAAGGTCAAATCTGGGTTCATAGCTGCGATAGCCGGGTCATTCCAGTTGCTAATTTTACCTAGATAGATGTCTGCCAAAGTCGTACCATCTAGCTTCAAGGCACCTGGCTCAATACCATCAATATTAACGATAGGTACGACGCCGCCGATGACCGTTGGGAACTGGATAAGATCAGATTCTGCTAGCTCTTCAGGTGTCAATGGCGCATCAGAGGCACCAAAATCGACAGTCTTTGATTGAATTTGTTTGATACCGCCAGATGAACCAATTGACTGATAGTTAACTTGCCCGCCAGTCGCACCATTGTAGTCATAAGACCATTTGGCATAGATAGGCTGCGGGAATGACGCACCTGCACCCGTGATGTTCATTGCGATGTTTTCAGCAGATTTAAAACCAGCATCAGCAGCAGTCGTTTCCTGAGTCTGAGTAGTGGTCGTAGCGCTACTAGTATCAGCGGCAGCGGTTTCTGTCGTATCTGTTGACTTATTACACGCCGTAAGCATTAAGGTGCAACTGACGGCTACTGCTAATAACGAATAACGCATGTAGAACTCCTGAAGTTTAACGACGATATAAAAAAGCATTGTTTGTGATATGCGTGCTATCTTGCCAAATCTTTATGACAATTTAATGACAACCGTCGCAATCTTTTATTCGCTTTACATAATATTTAGACAACCTCTGTCTAGCCCAGTGATACCAAGCGATAGTCGTTACTGATACTGAGTGGCCTATTGGATAAGTATATTAAACGTCGCATTTGGAGTCTGATACTTACGTTCAAATACTATTAGCTGTTAGTACAGAATTTTGCTAGTATGAAATCTGATTTACAACACTGACAGACTCGGGGTGCGGTGTAGTATTGGCCTACTTTATTAAGCGTTTATAGTTAAACATTAATAACAGTAGTCGCCTATCTACATTCGCTGAGAGATCACCCGCCGAACCTGATGCGGTTAGTACCGACGCAGGGAAGTCTTAAGCACTTTGTTATTGATGACAAAGGACGCGTAGAAATACATTTTTATCATCACTACTGTCTGAGTATGCGTGCTGCATAAGCAGATAACGAGCGAAGGTATAAAGCTGCGTCCCCTATTTGATGACCATTTACCGCGGCAATTTTTTGCTCGCTTTTAGGTGTCGATAGTCCAAACTTGTCTCAATGATAGATGCTGCACCCGCAGATACTGGCGGTGTTGATTTTATTCAAAAACCAACACGCTAGGACAGCATATGACTACTTTAGACAGCACTTTAGACAACACCTCTTTAGACAGTGCCTCAACTGCACAAACGCATAACCCAGCCAACAACATACCTCTTACCTCAGACTCTACTGACACCGTCAAAGCAGATAAAAAAGCAGACGCCCTAAAAACGCCTGCCCACCGTGCTGCCAGCGATGCGCGCTTTGAAGAAGATGCACGTGATCTGCACCGTATTCTACCCGCCTCTCGCAAAGTCTATATCGAAGGCTCAAGACCTGATATCCAAGTACCGATGCGCGAAATCAGCTTGGCGGATACACCAGTTGGCGGTACGGGTGACAAAGATGGTGAGCATAATCCGCCGTTTTATGTCTACGACACTTCGGGCGTCTACACTGACCCCAATGTCGAGATTGACTTGACGAAAGGTCTACCAAAACTGCGTGAAAACTGGATCGCCGAGCGTGATGATACGGAGCAACTAAGCGGTCTATCTAGCTCATACGGTCAAGCACGTGCTCGCGATATCAGCACTGCCAACCTTAGATTTGCTCTTATTGACAAGCCACGCCGTGCCAAAGCAGGGCAAAATGTCACGCAGATGTACTACGCGCGTCGCGGTATCATCACCCCTGAGATGGAATATATCGCCATACGTGAGACGCAAAAGCAGCACGAGCTGACCGACATGCGTCAACATGACGGCGAGAGCTTCGGCGCCAATACGCCCACTATCATCACCCCTGAGTTTGTCCGTGATGAAGTGGCGGCTGGTCGTGCCATTATCCCAAACAACATCAACCACCCTGAATCTGAGCCGATGATCATCGGGCGCAATTTCTTGGTGAAAATCAATGCCAATATCGGTAACTCCGCGCTGGGTTCGTCTATCGATGAAGAAGTATCCAAAATGACGTGGGCCACACGTTGGGGTGCGGATACCATTATGGATTTATCAACGGGTAATCATATTCATGAAACCCGTGAATGGTTAATCCGTAACTCGCCTGTGCCGATTGGTACCGTACCGATTTATCAAGCGCTAGAAAAAGTTGATGGCGTCGCAGAAGATCTAACGTGGGAAATCTTCCGTGATACGTTGATTGAGCAAGCCGAGCAAGGCGTGGATTATTTCACCATTCACGCGGGTGTCCTACTCCGCTATGTACCGCTCACTGCAAAACGCCTAACGGGTATCGTCTCGCGTGGTGGTTCTATCATGGCACAATGGTGTCTGGCGCATCACAAAGAGAGTTTTTTATACACGCATTTCGAAGACATCTGCGAGATTATGAAGCAGTACGATGTAGCATTTAGTCTAGGTGATGGCCTGCGTCCTGGCTGTCTACAAGATGCCAATGATGAGGCGCAGTTCGGTGAGCTACGTACGCTTGGAGAGTTGACCAAAGTCGCATGGGAACATGATGTACAGGTCATGATCGAAGGCCCTGGGCATGTGGCGATGAACCGCATCAAAGAAAATATGGACTTGCAGCTTGAGCTGTGTGCGGATGCGCCTTTTTATACCTTGGGGCCATTAACGACCGACATTGCACCAGGTTATGACCATATCACCAGTGCGATTGGTGCAGCGATGATTGGCTGGTTTGGTACCGCGATGCTGTGCTATGTGACACCAAAAGAGCACTTGGGTCTACCAAACAAAAAAGACGTCAAAGACGGCATTATTACTTACAAGATTGCCGCTCATGCTGCTGATTTGGCCAAAGGTCACCCCGGTGCGCAGGCACGTGATAATGCACTATCCAAAGCGCGTTTTGAATTCCGCTGGGATGATCAGTTCAATCTGGCGCTCGACCCTGATACCGCGCGCGAATATCACGACGAGACCTTACCAAAAGACGCACACAAATCAGCCCATTTTTGCTCGATGTGTGGTCCGAAGTTTTGCTCCATGAAAATCACCCAAAACGTACGTGAGTATGCAGCAGGTTTGGACAAAGACGCCGCTAATAAAAAAGTCACACCGCAATCAGGCGACTTAAGCGATGCGGATCATTTGATTAAAAAAGTCGACACTGAACTGGTCGGACAAGTTGGCGAAGCCAGTGCTGAGGAAGTCCGTCAAGGAATGGCTGAGATGATGGAGAAGTACAATAAGGAAGGACGTCAGTTGTATAAAGAGGTGTAAAGTTTTTAGCTTTATTAGAGAAGAGTCCTACCAAAGAGAAGCCCGAACCTGATAGTCAGGTTCGGGCTTCTCTTTGGTCTATGTATGACTATCAAGCCAGTACTATTACACCCATCTTATTAAGCCAGTACTGTTAAACATTAGATGCCTGATAAATCTCTTCGATAGAATTATTGATAGTGTCAGCAAACTCGCTATCGCTTTGTTGCTTACTCAAACCTTCGGTAAAGGCACGTGAGAAGCTCGCAATCATACCAGGGTTTTGCTTGAGCTTGGCGCAGGCATCGCTACGGCTATAGCCACCAGATAGCGCGACTACTTTGAGCACTTTTGGATGATCAATCAGCTCTTGATAAAATCCTGCTTCTTCAGGCAATGTCAGCTTAAGCATCACTTGATGTTCATCATTCAAGCGCTCAAGGTTACGCAAGATATCGGCTTTTAATAGTAGCTCACAATCATGTTTTTGCGCGCTGTCGATATTGACCTCAGGCTCAACGATCGGCATGAGACCCTTTGAGATGATTTGCTTGGCCACATCAAATTGCTGCTGTACCACCAGCTCAATACCATCAGCACTTGGCTCATAGATCACTGAACGCATCTTGGTGCCAAATACCGGATAGTTTTTTGCTTTATCCAATAGTAGGTCTAGATTGGGCATCGGCTTCATCACTTGTACGCCGTCCATCTGCTCAGCCAGCCCTTTATCTACCTTCAAAAATGGTACGATATTTTTGTCTTCCCATAGATAATTGGCAGTCGACTTACCATTGACGTCGCGCTCCATGGTGTCTTCAAATAGAATAGCGCCAAGCACACGTTCCTTGTCAAAACAGTCACACGTCATAATACGTGCACGCATTTCGTGCACCAAATCAAACATCGCCTCATCACTATCGTACGCTTCACCGCTAACACCATAGTTCTCTAGTGCTTTTGGTGTACTGCCGCCGCTTTGATCAAGCGCCGCGATGAAACCTGAGCCGTTTTTTATGTGCTGTAATTGCTTATCGTATTCCATTGAGGATGCGTCCTGTTTTTATTGGTTGAGGTCAAATATCACAACGAGACTGTGTGGCTCATATGAACCATGCTATTTGTAAACAACCTTATCATAGGTTGGATTGTCTGCCTATATAGGATACGTGTCAGCATCTCTAAAATTACTTTTATACAACTATTTTGGGTAAAAACTATGCCAAAAAGAGCACGCCCACACAGCATACAGCGAGTAACAACCCCACTATATTGATACGGTTAAGCTGCTCTTTGAATACGCCTACGCCAATTAATGTTGCCACCGCAATAACACCGACATTCATACCCGTAAAGACGATACTGGGTGAATCAGACAATACTTGATGGGCACGTACGTAGGCATAGATATTACCCATGTTTAGCGCCCCAAGTAACAGACCTGCTATGAGTGCGTTCTTTTGCCAGCGTACCCGGCTGATAAGTAGATAGATAAAAAGCAGTGTACCTGCCATACCGAAGCTCACAAACAGCGTCAACGGAAAAGCGGCGCCTTGTTTGGCGACCTGTTTGAACAAGATATCAATAATGCCGTAGCCTGCCCATACCCCGAATAACCACAGTGGCGTATGCTTTGCTTGCCGAGTGATATCATTATGCTGTGGTCGATAGACAAGCGCACCTAGTGCCAAAAACCCTAATGCCAGCCCAAGTATACGAGTACCCGTCAACATTTCACCAAACAATAGAAAAGCGGCGACAATAGGGATAATCAGTGATAAGCGCTGAGACGCATCCGTTGCTACCATGCCGACTGCTTCAATAGCGCGGCCCAGAATGATAAATATCGCAGGCAACAATACCCCAAGCGCGATGATAATACCCCAAGCACTATCAAGCGCATGTATGGCACCAATATCAGGCTGTAATAATACCCACGTCAGTAAAAATGCCACCGGATACCCTGCCACGATAGTCTGACGTATATCTATATTTTTTTGACGCAATACTTTTAAGAGCACGGAGACAGCGACACTGCATAGCACCGCAATTGTTAAATACATCATTCACTTCTACCTTGTTTGACCTCTATATTGGGTGCTTGTTTGCATACCAGTAGTACCTGACTTAAGCCACTTTATTTATCCAACGGGCGCCTGATCACATCATAACTGCCAACGCTATACTTAAGCACATAAACAGTGACTTAGATAAGCGCGCTGTAAAAGGTAGCAAAATATATTTTTTGCAGCAATCCATTTATCATTGCCCATACCAAAGCGCTGGCAATGAGCATCCTAGGTGATCAAATTACAATTAGCATGCAGGTATGATGGGTAATTTTGCTAAAATAGCACCTAACCCCAATCACAAAAGTAAAGATTTGAGATAACGAAACTTCTCGTTCATCTCGACGTACTGCTATTGATGTTTTATTGCTGCCTATGAATGCTCTATTTCGCTTTTTTGAAAACCGTCTACCCGCCTTTCCAGACACCCCTATGCCGCTGCCATCACCTCGCGATGGTATGCTAAAGTTCTTATGGGTATGTACCAACGGTCTGCGTGGCTGGCTGTTGCTCTTTATGGTTTTGTCCGCTGGTATCGGTATCTATGAGGCTATGCTGTTTGCGTGGATTGGTGATATCGTCGACTGGCTAGGTATCTATACACCGCAAAACTTATGGGCAGAAAAAGGCGATATGCTACTGCTTATGCTTGCGGTGATGATTGTCAGCCCGTTGTGGATTGCGTTGTCATCGTTTGTCCATTTTCAAACCTTGCAGGGTGTTTTCCCTATGCAAATGCGCTGGCGTTTTCATCAGCGTATGCTTGGACAGTCGATGCAGTTTTATCAAGATGAGTTCTCAGGGCGTGTCTCCGCCAAAGTCATGCAGACCGCACTCGCTGTCCGCGATACGGTCATGACTGTCACTGATATGTTTATGTATGTCTCTGTCTACTTTATCACCTCAGGGGTGATTTTATTTAACCTAGACAATCTGCTGCTCATACCTTTTATTATTTGGTTGGTGTTAGTAGCACTAACGATTTGGTACTTTATTCCTAAGCTCAAGGACACTGCCATCGTTCAAGCTGATGCTCGTGCTCTGATGACGGGGCGTATCACAGATGCTTATGCCAATATCATGACCGTCAAGCTCTTTAGCCATTCACGTCGTGAGCTGGGTTATGCTAAAAACGCCATGGGACAGTTCTTGGGTACGGTACATGCACAAATGCGCTGGGTCAGCTATCTGGAAGTCTCAACCCACCTCATCAGTGTCATCTTGGTCAGTAGTACCGCAGGTATTGGTTTGTACTTATGGCAACAAGGCGCTGTGGGTGTCGGGGCAATTGCGGCGGCGACCGCTATGGCGTTACGTCTAAATGGTCTGACGCGCTGGATCATGTGGCAGACGGCCAGTTTATTTGAGAGTATCGGTACCGTGCAAGACGGCATGCGTACGCTATCAGCACCGCAAACGATCATAGACAAACCTGATGCAAGCGCGCTTACTGTCACTAATGGTCGTATTGTATTTGAGCATGTTGATTTCAGTTATGAATCTGAAGAAGATGAGCGCGCGCAAGACAGCGAGTCTCATGATGGCAATACGCACACACCTAACTCATATACCAAACTGCTAGATAACTTTCATCTAGACATAAAACCAGGGGAAAAAATTGGTCTGGTCGGGCGCTCAGGCGCTGGCAAATCGACTTTGGTCAACTTATTGCTGCGCTTCTTTGACGTCGATAGCGGAAAAATCTTGATCGACGGTCAAGCTATTGATGCCGTCACTCAAGAATCCTTGCGTCAACAAATAGGTATGGTGACTCAAGATACCTCGTTGCTGCATCGTACTGTGCGTGAAAACATCGCTTATGGTCGCCCTGATGCTACTGACGCGGAGATTATGTTTGCGGCAAAACAAGCCCAAGCATGGGACTTTATCAAAGACTTATATGATGATAAAGGCAATACAGGTCTCGATACGCAAGTGGGTGAACGCGGAGTCAAACTCTCTGGCGGTCAACGTCAGCGTATCGCCATATCACGTGTTATGCTAAAAAACGCGCCGATTCTGCTCTTAGATGAAGCAACAAGTGCGCTAGATTCTGAGATTGAATATGCGATTACTGAGAGTCTAAATGACATTATGACAGGCAAAACGGTTATCGCTATCGCTCATCGACTCTCTACTATTGCTGCACTAGATAGACTGGTTGTCATGCATCAAGGACGTATCATCGAGCAAGGTAGCCATGATGAGCTACTAGCGTTAAACGGTGTCTATGCCAGATTGTGGCAGCGTCAAAGCGGCGGCTTCTTAGGTGAAGACAACTAAGACTCACTAAAACGATAAGCAAATAGATCACAAGCAAATAAATCATAATAAATAAGTCACAAGGAAGTGTTTATTTTATGGACGCATTCACACGCAGCATCACCCTGAGCGGAAAACAAGCACGCTACTATAACCTTAGCCAGTTCAATCAGCCAGTAGAGTCAATGATGACTCAGCGTGCGCCAGCGCATTTTTATGGTGGTAACAGTTTTACAGTTGGTACCTACATGCCGCTACTGAGTGAGCTGATGGCTGAATTCGAGTTGAGCTCACTTGCCTTGCGCGGTTACTGGTATGATAAACCGCATAGCCGTCGCCTCACACGTGAGCAAGATGCTGATATGCTGATTGAGTTTTTAGAACAAACGCAAGATAAGCCTGTCGTGGGTATTGGACATTCGCAAGGCGCAACGGCCACGGCAATCGCTGCTGCCAAGCGTCCAGAGCTGTTTTCGCAGCTGTATCTCATAGAACCTGTCACATTTACCAAAAGCCAAGCCACTTTATATAATCTATTACCTCGCTCTGTACTGCTTAGCCAAGAACCATTCAAAAGCACATCAACCAAGCAATCGACGTGGTCGAGTACTGATGACTACTATCAGAGCCTACGCGCGCAGCGTGCTTATAAGCGCATCAGTGATACACACTTGCAGATATTTGCTGAGCAAAGTCTAAGCAAAAATACTGATGGCAGCTACACGCTTATGTTCGCACCTGAACAAGAGCTGGCAAACTATTTTGGTGCGCCTCATATCGATGCTGCGCTCAAAAAATTAAGCTGCCCTTACACGTTAATCACCGGTAAGCCTACCTTATTTATCAGTGATAAAGTACGTAAAAACTGGCGCAAGTTTGTACCTGATGGTAGTCTGATCTCATTACCAGATTATGGTCATCTACTGCCGATTGAGGCGCCTACACTCTGTGCCCGAGTCATCAATGATCATCATCAAAACAGCAAATAGCGACCATTAATCTATGACTGATCTCTTTGCCCCTGCTCCTACCGATAATTTATTGCCTTATGATGGTAAAGTTAATGATTTGGGCATAATTATCGACGACGCTCATACTCTCTATGACACTTTATTAGATGAGCTACCGTGGCAGCCAGACATCGTGAGATTGTTTGGTAAGACCCATGTGACGACTCGTCAAATTGTCTGGATGGGAGAGACGGATGCCGATTATCAGTATTCAGGGCATAAACGGCAGACGGTACCGTGGTCAAGTATAGTGTTCCACGTGAAACAACAGGTTGAACAGGCTTTGGCAGATGTTGGTATTGTGGTCGATTTTAATACCTGCTTGCTCAACTATTATCCTTCTGGGGTTGACGGTATGGGCTACCATGCCGATGACGAAAAAGAGCTTGGTCATCAGCCAATTATTGCCTCTCTATCTCTAGGTGCCACACGCAAATTTGTTTTTAAGCACAAAAAAACTCAAGACAAAGTTGAACTTCATCTTGAGTCTGGCCAGTTAATTGTCATGCATGGTACAACACAAAGCTTTTGGAAGCACACCATTACGAAAACGAAGACCGTCGCTACTGGACGGATCAGTCTGACATTTCGGCATATGCTCATACGTTAATAGTAGCGCTATGTTGAGCCATATGACGATTAAGTCATCTAGTTTTTTGCACGGTTAATAGTTATGCGCAAATACTAATTATGCACGGCGATCCAAAAAACGCTCTCTGTAGCATTGGTGCGCCGCCTCACAAACACTGGCAGTATAACTGGCATTAACACCGCCTGCGACCACCGCACCCACTGCTGGGATAATCTGTGCTGCTTTTGTTTTGACCATATTGGTCGCCACTTTAGTTGCCGTTTGACGTACTACCCGTGACATGACCTCTTCGTTAACTTGGTTAAATGCCTGCGTCTGCGGATCTTTGACCATTGCATCAGTATTATCCAAAGCAGCTTTACGCTCCTCGGCTGATGCAGACGTCGCCACCGCTAGCAAAGACATGGCAAAAAGCTGCTCGCCTTTATTGTTCATATCAAAACCGTAATAAGTCGCATACTCACCAATCGCACGTAGATTTGCCGTGATGAGACCGACTACATCAGCAGGGATACCTACCCAACCGGCGACTCCAGTAGTCACCCCTTGAGCACTCGTTAGAGCCACATATTTACTCTTAAACAGTTCAACCTGCTTATCAACGACAGCGATCGGTAAGCGTTCAATATCGGAGAATATAGTGATAGAAGAGCCTGCGATATCAGACTCGTTTTGATAAGTATTGATGACGTCCTGGGTATTCAATGTCCAGTTTGCGGCATCACTCAAAGCGGTGATAGACTGCTCTGTGGCTTTTGTCAGCGCATCACCGAATTGCGGCATACTCATAAGCGCGTCACCTGCTTCAACAATAGGTTTGTTGATAACGGACAGCGCTTTATCAAGTACGCTTTTATCAGGGTTTTTCCACGCTTCTATGTCTTCACGGACTTTGGCTTCATAAGCAATGTGATCATTTGTTTTTTCGTTAGTAGCCATATTAGTCCCTTTATTAGTATCGTTCACTTTCTATCTTATGATAAACAAGGGGCGACTACAGGGGTGTTCTGTTGTCCAACATAAAACTTTTGTATGATTTATTAAGTCATCAGTTGGTTTTATTAGGTTTCAACAGAAATCCCATTACTAATAAACCTGACTAAATACTGCCTAATACTCGAGCGATCTTACCATTCAATCAGCAGCTGACAAGACAATTTTGCCAAAAGAATCGCCTTTTTGTAGCTCATGATGAGCGGCAACGACTTCAGATAATGGATAGATCTTTTGAATCTTCAAAATCAGCTTACCATCAGCAACTTGCTGTAAAACACGTGCCATATCTTCACCGTTACGTTGCGACTTATAACCTGCCACGTTTAGGTTTTTTTGACTGCCGGCTTCTTTGAGCTTATCTACCCAAATGGTGGGTAATACATAGACATGACCTTCAGGCTTCATCACGCTAAGCGCGCGTATCCCTGCATCACCGCCGACCAAATCTAACAGCACATCCGCTTGCAGCTCAGGAAAATCCTCATCCTTGGTGTAATCAATCCAGCCTGCCAGCTTAGATACCTCTATTAACTCATCAAGCTTGGCGTACTTTTCTGATGAGCAAATAACCGTTACTTTGATATTATCTTGCGCCACTTTGTCCATAAGTAATTGGATCAATAAATGACCGACGCCGCCCGCTGGTGCATTGATCACCACGTGCTCGCCTGCTTTTATATCAGCAAAATCTACAAACTGTAATGCGGTTTGACCAATACAGGGCAACGCCCCCGCTTGCTCCAGCGTGACACTTTCTGGTACTTTCGCAAGCAACTTGGCATCTACTGCGGCATATTGTGCATAGCCACAACCACTAAAGCTCAAAGCAGCCACTCTATCACCGATAGCAAACTGGTCGCTATTACTGCTGACGACCTCGCCTGCTACATCAAATCCTAAAATTGCAGGCTGGTCATTGTCGAATTTTTCTGTTTGGATAGCAGTCGCTCCCCACCCTTTGCCTTGCCGCGTCTTATAGTCCACAGGGTTGATACCAGCATAGGCAATTTTTATCAATACTTGCTCATCGGCCAGCTCTGGTACTGCCACGTCATCTTGATATTGCATGACTTCAGGCTCACCAAATTCGCGTATGAGTACTGCATGCTGAGTGTTCGGTATTTGATTATTAGACATCGTTGTATATCCTTATATATTATCGGGCAATTTATTTTTTACCCATTTATTGACTAGCACTTTATGTCATAGAGTTTTTTATAGAAGCTTTATTTTATAGAAGCTTTATTTTATAGAAATTTACTGATTATTTTTTCGGTACGGTAGTGCTGTTTTATGGCAAGGCCAATTCTGCGCTAATCGGTAGATGGTCTGATAGTGCCGACCAAGGCTTACCAGTGTGTACCCATGCATCTTTGACTATCAAGTTACGCACATAGATACGATCTAGGCTGAGTACTGGTAGTTTTGCTGGAAACGTCGGTAATAATTTACCGTGACAATCCTTAAACGCTTCTATCATACCCAGCTCGGTCGCAAGCTTGTCACAAGACATCTTTTTCCAGTCATTAAAATCACCTGCCAATATAAGCGGCTGATCAGGCGCGATCTCATGTCGCACATAGTCGCTGATCGCTTGATACTGTTTGATACGATCACGCTCAAACAAATTGAGATGCGCGCATAATACAACGACCGGTCGCTCCCAACCATTAGGCTGTACTTCACAGTGTAAGACGCCGCGTTGCTCAAGTTTATTGACGGTAATATTGACGTTGTGTTTTGGGTCTAACGGGAACCGGCTTAATACGGCATTGCCATGATGACCATTCTCATACTCTGAGTTTTTACCATAGCTGTTTTCTAGATCTAAAAACTCACCAAACCATTCATGCTGTGACTGATCTGGGTATTCATTGTATTGCATGTTGCGCTTTAGGTTCTGTCCCTGCACTTCTTGCAGACACAGTATATCTGCACCGACAGCCTCTAGCGCTTTGGCAATACCTTGCATTTTTACTTGGCGGTTTAGTGGTGACATGCCTTTGTGAATATTGTAGCTGGTCAACACAAAAGAGCTGGTCGTCATAAATTTGTTCGTCATAAATAGATCAGCAAGCAGATGAATACGCTACTGAGTATAACAGCAGTCGTATTTATCAGCAGCAGTTAATCAGAGATAACTCGTAGTAGTATTGCTAAGCAAAACCGATAAACCCATCACAGCTTTTGTGACTAATGATAATAGAGCACAACCGCTGCGCTATATGGCTAGCAACGATTGTGCAGGTTAGAACGGAGACCGAACACTGCCTTTTTTAACTTAAGACAAATAGCTATGTTACGGATTTGTGTTTGTCCAAAGGGGTCATGCGCGGGATATCTGGTATATCTGTCAATGCAGGGTCAATGACAGGTTGTGGGTTATGAACGATGCTATTGATACGTGCTTTTAGTTGTAAAAAACGACTGTCTGTCACAATATCGGGAGAACGAGGCCGTGCGAGCGGTACTTCAATAATCTCTTGCACCTCTCCTGGATTTGCCTTGAGTACCACGATACGATCTGACAGTAACACCGCTTCATCCATATCATGCGTAATAAATACGATGGTAATATCAATATTACGCCATAGATCTAGTAGATGCTTTTGCATTTTTTGACGTGTATAAGGATCAAGTGCACCAAATGGCTCATCCATGATCAACACCTTTGGCTCGTTGACCAGTGCGCGCGCAATCGCAACACGCTGCTTCATACCGCCAGACAGCTGGTGTGGATAGTGGTTTTCGTACTTAGTCAGTCCGACCACATCTAGCCACTCACGGGCACTACGCTCTGCGCTCGACTTACTACGGCCACCCATGATAGGACCAAACATCACATTTTCTTTGACTGTTTTCCAAGGAAATAACGTATAGCCTTGAAAAACCATGCCGCGGCTAGCACTTGGGCCTTTGACTTTTTCTTTATCAACGACTACCTCGCCGCTAGGATACGCATCTAAGCCTGCAACGATACGCCCCAGTGTTGACTTGCCGCAACCAGAAGGACCAATCACACATACAAACTCACGCTCATAGATTTTTAGGCTGACATCTTTCAATATTACTTTTTGGCTACCACCTTGATCAAACGACTGTGTCAATTGATCAACTTGCAACACTACATTTCTCTGATACAAAGCTTTGAAATAATCAGTGGCACCCCTATGGGTGGTGCGAGCACTATCTGCAGGGACGGAAGAGACCATATCGTTATTTATCATTTAAATACTCGCTTTCCATTTGAAGAGTTTTTTACCGAGCTGGTACAACAAGATATCTGTACCTAAACCGATAAACCCAATGAGTAGAATACCTGCATAGACGTTATCAAAATGCTGGTAGCGGGCTTGTTGCACAATAAACCAAGTAATACCGGATGTCGTCCCTATCAGTTCAGCGACAATCAAGTACGTCCATGCCCAGCCGAGTAGAACACGCAGGTCTCGATAGACGTCGGGCAACACGGCAGGCAGCAGTACATAAAAGAAGCTTTTTAGTTTGGTCGTGCCTAGCGTATAACCAGCCTCAATCAGACCAAGATCCATAGTACGCGTGGTATTTGCAATGATTAAAATCTGCTGAAATAGAGTCCCAATCACGATGATAGCGATTTTTGGTCCATCGTAGATACCAAGCACTGCCACGGCCAAAGGTCCAAATGCGGGTGCTGGTAGATAGCGAAAGAACTCTACGAAGGGCTGAGTAATTTGTGCAATTTTTTGAGAAAATCCGCACAGCAGCCCTAACGGAATACCGACGATAGACGAGATAAAAAAAGCGATAAATACCGTACGGATACTCTGCCAGAGACTCTCATGTAACCACGGTCCATCCGCTTGCGCAGGCGGGGTAACGAAGGCAGTGACCATCGCTGTGGCTACCTCATCCGGTGCTGGCAAGTAGACAGGATTGACCAGTTTTCCTTGCGGTGGTACTGCATCAGAGGCCATCGCATCTTGTGCTTCGCGGTAAAATACCTCTTTATCAATGCGGCTACCCTCTTGTAGATAAGTACTCGCGCCAGCATCGGTAATCTCAACTTGTGGATGCCAGATAAAAGGAAGGTAGCTGACCGCACACCATAGTAAGATCGGAATCAAAAATGAGAGTACATTGAGCCCAAGAGTGGTTTTCTTGGTTAGATATGTGTTGATATGACTCATGGGCTACCCTCTAAAACGATGATGAAGACTCAACAACCACTGCCTTTGCAATAGATAAAACGGCACTTATCCTTACTGATTAATCAAGTCAGGATAGATCAATTTATCGATATCAAGCTTTTGATCATAAATCTGATTGTCAATATTGAACTGATTGACATGATAGCTAGATCCATAGATAGAGCTGAGCTCATCAGATTTTGCAAATATTCTCTTGTTATCTTCAAGACCCATCAGTTTTGTCCCATTCAAGAAGGCACTATATTGATCGGCAGGCACGTTGACCTTGTTAGACATAATGCTGATCGCATCATCTCTAGTCGCTGGATCATTGATATAGTTGACGACTTTGCCCCACACTTGGATGATTTTGGTGTACTCTGCCTTGTGCTCAGATAGGCTGGCGGGACTGACGGCTAACGTGTCATAAATAAGACCTGGCTTATCCGCTGAGGTATAGATAGCTTTTGCACTTGGTACATTTTTTAGGGCTTGATTGGCATTGGGCTGCCAGATGGAGACGGCGTCAATACTGTCATTTGTGAAAACTTGCGGTAGCTCGTTTGTGGTGGCATTGACCAGTGTCACATCAGCCTCTGTCAACCCGTTATCGGCCAGCGCGCTATTGAGCAGCAAATGATCTACCAAGCCTTTTTCAACACCGATTGATTTGCCTTTTAGGTCCGCTATGCTAGTGACCGACGGTTTAGCAATGATCTGGTCATTACCTGCTGAATAGTCGTTAACCAAGATAATAATGCCCTCACTACCACTCGCAGCGTTGACTAAATTGTCGCCATTGGTCACAGAAATGGCGTCCAGCTGATTAGAGGCAAAAGCAGATAACGAAGCAGAATAATCAAACCATTTAAATTCAACATTGACGCCAGCTTCATCAAACCAGCCTTTATCAATTGCAATCTGCCACGCTACCCAGCCAGGCCAATCACTGTAACCGATAGAGATTGGATCGTCATTTGAGGCAGTGACTTTTTCTGGTGCTGCCTCCCCTTCAGGTGCTGATACGGTAGCCGTGTTGTCACAACCAAATAGCATAAAGCTTGAGAAAACCGCAAAAGTAAATAAGCGTCGATTCATGAGTCTTGCTCCTTGAATAAAGACAGGCCCATTATGGGAATGTCCGTTGATTATTGTTGTGCAATACCATGAGAGATATCGGCATTGCTTGCGTTACTGTTTTCGGATAATGATTAGAGTTATTTGATATAAGTTACGGACTCTGATTGTTCAGCTATATAAGATTTCCAACCACCAAACTCGGTCACATTCGTACCACCTTCAAATCCGTACTCTTCACAAATAAAGCTTTTGACCCAGCGTCCATCTGCCAATTCGACATTGCCGATGCCTAATGGTGCAGGCACTTCGTTGACGATGTCACCAAATTTTGCTTTGGGGATTCGCCAGACTTCTACTGCAATCGAGCGTCCTTCGTCATGGCGTTTCAGTCCCGGTTTGGCAGGTGTCGATCCTGCCAATGCAAAGAGCTGATAGGCATGTGCCGTTTGGGTTTGCTCAGACAATACACCGCCTCTATCGGTCAGCTGATAGTTGAGCGGCATACCACTCAAATGCGCACCGACCACGGCTAGTGCTACACTACTATCACTATCATCTGTACTCAGTGGAATAAGCGATTGTGGTTGATTAGATTGAGCGGTTTGGGTTTGAGAGGTGCCGGAGTGATAATGATGGTGAGAGGTTCCCATTGGTATATCCAGAGCGGTTTGCCATTGATGCCCAAAGTTGGCTAAGGCCTCATCATGCCAGCCCATAGCGATAAAGGTCACACCGCGTGGCAGGCCATCTCTAGCGACTAGATTTGGCAACGCCAACGCCGACAAGTCTGCTAGATTCACAAAATTAGTATAAGCCCCCATGTGACTGTTTTTCGTTAACGGGTCGGCATTGACCGCATCGATGGTATAGATGGTTGGTGCGGTTGGCACCATTAAGGCATCAAATTTAGATAGCGTTTGTTGAATACGGCGACTTAATGCAGCACGAGAATACTCAGCACTCATCGCATCAACCGCATTATAGTTATCAGCTTGACTGATGATTTGGCGAGTGACAGGTAGTAGCGCATCACGCTCGACGAGCTGATCAATGGCAAAGGTGCGTTCACTAACCCAGCTGTCGTTATAGAGTGCCTCTGCTAACTCATTGAAGACGGTAAAGTCTATCGGTGTGATCTCATAACCCATCGTCTGTAGCTGCGAGATGGCTATCTCAAAAGCCTGCTCTGATTCGGTATCACCGTAAAACTCTAAGGTATCAGGGATAGCAATTTTGCCAAAACTAAAGGCGACTGGCGCAGTGGCAGGATGGATACGACTGTAATCATCCTCTTTATCGTAGCCTTTCATTAGCTGAGCTACTTGCCACGCATCATCAACACCCAGCGCAAAAATAGAAATCACATCATGTAATCGACACGCTGGAATGAGACCCGTGCTGGAAAACCAGCCTTTTGTAGGCTTCAAACCCACTATATTGTTATGACCCGCAGGCACACGTCCAGAGCCTGCCGTGTCCGTTCCTAATGCAAAAGGCACGATACCATTTGCCACACTGACCGCAGAGCCTGAGCTTGAGCCACCACTGATATAGTCAGGGTTGAAACTGTTGGCCACTGCCCCATAAGGTGAGCGCGTACCTACCAGGCCTGTCGCGAACTGGTCAAGATTGGTTTTGCCGATGACGATAGCGCCTGCCGACTTGAGCTTAGCGATCACATGCGCGTCTTTGTCAGCCAAATACAAAGGATCTGTACATCCTGCCGTGGTATGAAACCCTGCCACATCGATGTTGTCTTTTACCGCAAATGGTATGCCGTATAGAGGTAAATCTTGGGAGTTTTGCGTGGCGATACTGTCAATCTGAGCGGTCAGCTGCTCAGGAGTCGCAATCTCAATCCAAGCATTATTATCATCGCTAATACCTGCCACATAATCTAATAGATCACTTAGCTGGGTAGTTCCTTCGGCATAAGCGCTTTGCCAATCTTTGATTGTCCAATTCTTTTGCATAGTTATACTCTCTATTATTCTTTGCCATTTTTATCGTTGTTTTGCTATCTCACTACCGGCTAGATGAGTCCGTACAGCATCAGCTTTCTTCGTGTGCGTTTGAGTCTGCCACCAATGTCTCGTGAGCAGTAATGGGTGCAAGTACAAATAAAGGCTGCTCGGGTTTCACTGTGGTACCAATCTCAATTTCAGTACTCACGACCTGCATCGCAACGGGTGAGACAATTGGTATCTCAATTTTCATGGCTTCTATGATTGCTAGAGTCTGCCCCTCATCGACTACATCACCTACCGCGCAAGAAATCTTCCAGACACTGCCCATCATATGAGCTTTGACGACTACCCCGCCCTCAGGTACAGAGACCTCTGATGATACTTCTACCGCGTCAATATCTTCGCCAACATACTGGTCAAGTCCTTGCTGCTTCCAGCGTTGTCGCTCTGCATCAAAGTTGGCTTGCTGCTGATCTTTGAACGTCTGAATACTGTCTTTGTTTTCATGCAACATCTCGTAATATTCAGCGAGGTTTAACACACTATCCTCAATCTCAATCGAGAGCTCACCTGCTTTAAAGGCAGTTCGCATTGATAACAGTTCTTCTTCACTAACTTCATAAAAGCGAATTTGATCAAAGAATCGTAGTAACCATGGTTTTTCGGCTTCAAAGCTTGGATGCGAGCGATAGCGGTTCCAGATTTGTAGCGTCCTACCGACGAACTGATAGCCGCCTGGGCCTTCCATACCGTAGATGCACATGTAAGCGCCGCCGATACCCACCGCGTTTTCTGGTGTCCATGTTCTGGCAGGATTGTATTTGGTAGTGACCAAACGATGTCTTGGATCGAGCGGTGTGGCAACAGGCGCACCCAAATAGACATCACCAAGTCCCATAACCAAATAGCTGGCATCATAGACAATATCTTTGACCGCTTGGGCAGAGGCCAAGCCATTGATACGTCTGATAAACTCGATATTATCGGGGCACCAAGGTGCGTCAGGATAGACAAGTTGCTGATACTTCTCAGTTGCTAGCTTAGTCTGAGAGTCAGCCCATGCCATTGGTAGATGAACAATTCTGGACGGTACTTGCATATGTTTAATATCGGGTAACGCGCTTTCTGCTTGCTTGAGAATTGCTAGTAGTGCTGCCTGTGGCAATTTCAATGAATGGTAATGCACTAATAGTGAGCGAATACCTGGCGTCATATCGATAATGGCATCGATATGCTGTGCTTGTAGGCACTCCATCAATGCCTGAACGCGGAAGCGCAGTTGCAAATCAAGCACCTGCTCGCCGTACTCAATCAATATATAGCTGTCTCCAGCAGGACGATACACCACTTTTGGTTGGTCATTATTGATGGGTAAAGTGTCTAATATGGCTGTTTGCAATGTTGCTTTTTCTGTATGAATAGGTAAATCATAATCCACCAAATCACAGTGATCAGCCCGTAGCATGTCATCGTAACTCTGATGTAATTGTGCGGCTTGATCGTAGCTGATAGGGACAAACTGCACTCGATCACCTGCTTTGAGCTGTCCCATTTTCCAGCGTTCACCTGCGACAATGACGCTCAAACACACAAAGCCACCGAGGCTTGGTCCATCAGGTCCTAGAATGATCGGCATGTCACCTGTGAAGTCAATCGCACCAACAGCATAGGCATTGTCATGGATATTTGAGGGGTGTAGCCCTGCTTCGCCGCCATCTTCACGCGCCCATTCAGGTTTAGGTCCGACCAGACGGATACCAGTACGGCTAGAGTTGTGATGGACATCCCATTCATGCTCAAAGAACTGCGTCACATCAGCATCCGTAAAGAAATCTGGCGCGCCATGTGGTCCATACATGACCGCGATTTGCCATAGTCCATCAAACGCCGGTTGCTGGGCAGCAGGTAAGGCTTTAGTAGCAATGGACGTATCGCACTGTAAAACGGGTAGCATGTCGCCGATAAGTAAGTTACGACCTGCATGACCACCAAACTGACCTAAACTAAAGGTCGCTTGACTGCCTAGATACTCAGGGACATCTATGCCACCTTTGATAGCGATATAGCTTCGGCAACCTGAGGTGATATTGCCACAAATGAGTTTTTGACCTTTACGTACAGGAATGGTTTGCCACATTGGTTGCTCTACACCATCCAAGGTACAGGCCATGCTACCGCCAGTAATGGCAATCTGACTGTCGCAATGGAACAATAAAGTCGGTCCAGTAACCACGCACTCAAGACCTGCAGTGTTAAATGGGTTGCCCAACAGCTGATTGCCCGTATTGAGACTCAGACCATCTATCGCACCTGATGGAGGTACGCCCACATCCCAGTAACCTTCTCGGCCGAGTACATCTTGTACGGCCGTCTGTACGCCCGACTGCAACACTTCGATTTTTTGACTGAGCCATGTAAAAGTGTTCAAAAACCTTGTAGTCTGCTCGCCTGCATAAAATGTCTCTGAAGCCACTATCTGCTGCAAATACTCAAGATTGGTTTCAAGACCTGCCATACGTGACACGGCCAAACTTTGGCTCATTTTCTCCAGTGCTTGCTTGCGATCAGGTGCCGTAACTATTATTTTTGCTAGCATCGGGTCATAAAAGGCTGATATTTCACTGCCTGTTTCTATCCAAGTTTCAACTCGAGCGGCTGGGTCAAAATAAGCATCCGTTAAAATCCCCGTGCTTGGTTGAAAGCTTTTGACAGGGTCTTCGGCATACAGACGCACCTGAATCGAATGTCCTAATGCGCGCAGTGGCAACTCTGGCAACACGAACTCGCCTGCAGCCAGCTCAATCATCCAGCGTACTAAATCCACTTGATAGATTTCTTCTGTGACACCATGCTCAACTTGCAAGCGTGTGTTCACTTCCAAGAAATAGAAGTCTTGCGTCGACACATCCATCACAAACTCCACGGTACCAGCAGAGCAATAGTTGACCTGTTGCATGAGCTTAGTCGCCACCGCTTGTAGGTTTTGTCTTTGTACGTCTGATAGTAAGGGCGCTGGCGTTTCTTCAATCACTTTTTGATTACGACGCTGAATAGAACAATCACGCTCTCCTAAGGTGATGATATTACCTGCCCCGTCACCAAATACTTGCACTTCGATATGGCGAGCATGCTCTACAAATTTTTCGAGATATAGCCCAGCATCACTGAAGTTGCTTTGTGCCAAATGATGCACAGATTCATAAGCATCTTTTAGTTCGACCTCATTCCATACCAGACGCATGCCGATACCGCCGCCACCTGCAGTGCTTTTGAGCATGACAGGGTAACCAATACGCTCGGCTTCACGTAATGCTTCGTCCACATCTTGTAGCAGCTCGCTACCGGGTAACAATGGCACTTGGCTGTCAATGGCGAGCTTACGAGCTGTATGCTTGAGCCCAAAGCTCAGCAGCTGCTCAGAGGTTGGCCCAATAAAAGCGATTCCAGCATCACTGCAGCGATCACAGAATGCAGCGTTTTCTGACAAAAACCCATAGCCAGGATGAATCGCTTCTGCGCCTGAATCTATCGCTGCTTGCAATACTTTATCCATATTCAGATAGCTATCACTGGCAGGACCCGAGCCGATGTTTATGGCTTCATCAGCCTGACTGACATGTAGTGAGCCTCGATCTACATCGGTATAGACAACGACTGAGCCGACACCCATTTGCTTTAAGGTACGTATAATTCGGCAAGCAATAGCACCGCGATTGGCAATCAATACTTTTTTAAACATCACAACTTCCTCAGCATTCTCATTAATAGGCAGTATCGTCTTGTTCGAAAATCGCTTACTTACTCATAAATCACCAGCTCAATGGGCGTGGGGTTATAGCCGTTGCAGGGATTGTTGAGCTGAGGACAGTTCGATATCAGGACAATCATGTCCATTTGAGCGGTGATATCGACGTATTTACCAGGGGCTGAGATACCATCATCAAACGCCAAACTACCGTCAGGCGTAATAGGTACGTTCATAAAGAAATTGATGTTTGGTCCGACATGATGTAGGTTCAGATCATATTTTTGAGCAACTGAATGCGTTGCTAGAGTATGCATAAAGTTGTTACGGCAGCTATGCATGGGATAAGTATCATGAGCGTAACGCACGGTATTGCTCTCACATGAGCATGCACCGCCCAACGTATCATGACGACCACAAGTGTCATCTGTGATAGTGGCAATAACTTTCCCTCTATTAGTGAATAGCTGACTGCCCATCTCCAAAAACAGCTTTTGATTTTGTGCCAAGGTATCCGTGGCACTATAACGTTCAGCCGTATCAGCACAGCTGATAAACAAAGTATCGACTGCCTGATTACCTTCAGTATCTATAATGCGCAAGGTCTGGTTTTTCTTAACCTCGGCCATCCACCCCTCTCCTGCAGCACACGTTTCACGCAGCTTGATCTGCTTGAGATCCATTGACTCTAAAGTTGTTGTGGCTGGATTTTGCGTATATTCATCGTTATTTTTAATATCATTATTAATTGTCATGAGTCTGCTCTCTTAGTTATTATAAATAGTTACTATGAATGGTTATGGACGTAGGTATGGTGCTCACGAACCTATAGAGTCGTTTTACCAGTCAAAAATTAGAAATTGATAACCACTTACTTAATAAATGCCTTCGACTATCGAACACTGCCTGTCGTTAGGCGTTCGTATAGTCGCCAAAATAGCGTGCATTGTTTTCAAACCCACGTTGGTTTTGCGAGCAGGAGTCACGACAAATATCAAACTCTGCCTTCGACACGATAGGCGCTGCCTGCTGAATGGTTAGTTCAATATCAGCTGACTCATAGATATCTGATGGATCAAGTGGGTGCGGGGCGTTACAGATGAATACTAAGCAATTCATCTCAAACCGTAGGGCGATAGATTGGTTGGTATTGTCAGCTGTGATATAGGACAGCTGCCCTTGTAGATCGGGGGTGACTTTGGAGAATAAATTGACCGTTGCCGTAAGGTCGCGCTCATCTAGCGCAAACTTCGACATCTCTGTTAATAGTCCGTCAAGACCGTTTTGATAGCGCTCGTTACGAGCATCTTGGAAGGTTTTTTTGCCATATTGTGAGCTGATCATAGCAGCAGTGCTAGAGCCACAAATAGCATCGTTCCAGCCATGGTCATCGCTGATAATAGAGGCCAGTACTCGGCCCATATCGGAGTAGAGTACGTGACCTTCAGATAGGTATAAGGTGTGTTGTGCTTTTAGACTATCTGGCATGTTGAAGCGTTCAAGCTTCTCATCAGCATTAACCACATATAGGCTAGCATTGGCATTGGCTGCCAGTGATTTGAGCGTTAATACAGTGTTTTTGTTGATACGTCCACACCAATGGTGGCCACCTGGTAGAGGCGTGGTGAAACGATCTGAATATGAACTATCGGAAGTAGTGATTGAAACGGATGACATAAAAAACTCCACAGTTATGAGCTTAAGTGAGCAGTGTCACTTAGAGTCTCCCGGGCTTTTATCCCTCCGTGTAGTTCTTTCGAACCGCCATCTCTCGGACCAGTCATATAGTTTTAGAAAGCCTTCCTCTACTATATCGGAACCCTAGACGGCATTTTTTTAGCTCTTAGATTAATAGCATACGGTAGTTAACCGTGTACTATTAACTCTGCAAGCGGTATGCCAGCCATTATTCATCACTATCAATTTGGCTCTTATTTTTCGCACAACTTAAAATTAGCTCACTAAAAAATTCGCTATATTAGTCGTATTTCTCCAAGATAAATTTACTTCTAGGGACGCTTATAGCCTAATACATATAGGCTGAGTACATAATAGCAAGTTCGATACTCTCTTAAAAACAAGGCTCTGATATGATTGGCAGTAGCAGTTCATAAAAGATAGAAGTTAGTTACTAGGTAAATTAAAAAACGCACTATCATAGAACATCGTGCACCATAATGAGAAATATCGCTCTATTCTGAACCATGCTAAGTATGCATCGATACTTAGCTTTATCTGCGATAATTTGACTGTTAGAAAGTGAAAAATAGCAAAAAGCACTGACTCAATATGAACCAGTGCTTCGAATCCGTAACCAATATAGTGTGTACTCATGGACGTGAGTAATAAGCATGATAAAAAAGAGCGCTGGTCCATATAGAACCAACGCTCTTGTATCGTAATTGCTTATTCCCGATAGCTTATCTATGGATAAGCATCGTTAATAAAATATGCCTGTTTGATTAATGACCTGTTTAATTAGTAACGAGTTACCAAAGCAATAGGCTGATCTTCACCCATGATATCTTGTGGCATAAACACCGCTTCACCACCATTATGAATGACGTGCTCGATAATTTCACCAACTGCATCGTCAGTGACACCTTCTGCAGTGACATCGCTTGCAAGACTTAGGGTTTGAGCTTTTTCATCGATCTTGGCAGATTGTATATAACCACGGCGCACATAAAGAGTCTCGCCAGCACCTTGGAACGCGCTACGATATACTTCCTGCAAGTCAGTTTGCAACATATTGGCACCGCGAGCTTTATCGATTTCACCCAATGCTGCTTTATGCAATGATGTACGGTAATCTTCTACAGCATCTTGCACGCTATCAACAATATGCTGGGCACTACCATCTTCTAAATTAGTAGCGTTCGATACCGTGGCAATTATGTTGTCTGGACGATCACACACTTCTTTGTAGTAACCGATGTTTTTTGCGTCGCCAACAATCACGAGTGGCATTTTGTGCTCGCCCCACAGCTCTTGCACACTTTTATCAACTTGGTTGAAGTACTCTTTAAGATGGCTGCTTTCGTTATTTGATGAACGATCCGAGCTACCATCACCCGTTGTATACAGTCCGTTGTTCTCTACAGGGAACTGAATATTTTCCATATTGTTTTGCGCATCGTCATCTTTGTCAAACTCTCTGATGACACGGTCATTAGAAGCTTCGATTAAACGTGCTTTGTCACGGGTTAGAATTACTGTGTAATAATGGACAGCGCTTGCCATGTCACGTACCAAATCGCGCGTCGCGAAGCTATCTGAGATTACCACGCGTTCTGTTGTGTCAATTGGCATACGGATAACTTGTACATCATCAGTACTGGCAAATATAGCTAGGGTATCGAGGTTGTAATTATGATTTAAGTCGTTGGTCTTGGCATGAATGTTATCCAAGATAATTGTCGCTGTGCTCTTGTCATACTCTTTATTCAGACGATCTTCTACGACTTTTAACTGATTTTTGAGGGCAATAGGATCTTGTTCGTTAGCAGGATGTGCTCGGTGAGTCTTCACAAAAATACTCACTGCTGGGTTCGCTTTGGTTTCACGTAGACTTTTGAGAGTCGCTTTCATATAGTGCTCCTTGTTTTATTATCATTTACTTTCGATTTTATATATTTTCTTATTAGTACAGCGTTATGTTGTTTTGCTCTATGCCATACTTAGCAATGGTTTTATCAGTATAATCACAAACTATAGACTGGTCATAAAAAACTGCTAAAGCCATTTGCTTATCATTTGCCACTTTTCCATGTTGTACACACCTTACATGTGCATAATTTTTGAATTCCTTTGTCTTAATCCTAGCAGCTGCTCCTCACTCTCTGTAGGGTTAAAATGCAAGCAAATGATAGCGCTTTGTAAATAGAGCAATCTATATTGTTAAAGACAGACATCGTCTCAACCAACTGTCTTCTGAACTCTACTGACCATATCATGTACTCATACATTGAGCGCGCGCTCAGTTTGTGCACACTCAGGTTGTATTTTTATGAAACGAACCCATCTTTTATATAACTTATCTATAAATCGTAGACTATAAAAATAGCCGTGCATTACAGATTGAAACCGTAACGAGTGCGATCTGATACGACAGTTTGCTCTATAACAACCATTAATATTGGATACTTTTATGACTATTCCTTCTTCAGACTTGCGCCTTGTCGACTTTGCCAATGCCGCGCCGCACACACTACAGAACCAAGTCGTTGATGCTATCGATGAAGCCAATAATTTTCTAGATAACCTTTCGGCAGTGACGGACGCTACCAGCGTAAGTGCTGAACAGGCATTGGCAGACGTCATGCGTTTTGATCATATCAATCTGGCGCTAGATCGTAGCTGGGGTATCTTGTCACACCTCAATGGCGTGATGAGCAATGATGAGATTCGACATGTTCATCATGAGCTGCTACCAAAGCTATCTGCTTACGGTACGCGAGTGGGACAGCATCAGCCTTTGTTTAATCGCTATCAAGCTATCGTCAATGACACAGATTTCTTTGCTACGTTAGAGCCTGCTCGTGCACGTGCAATCGAACTGGCATTACGTAGCTTTGAGTTATCAGGCGTTGCGTTACCTCAAGCTGAGCAAGAAAAGTTTGCCGCTATCCAAAGTGAGTTATCGACCCTGTCTGCAACCTTTTCGGACAATATCTTGGATGCGACGCAAGCATTTGCCCTGCCTTTAGAAGATTCTCAGTTAAAGGGGTTAACAGAGAGTGGTTTGGCCCTACTGGCAGATGCAGGCGAGCAATACAAAGCGCGTGAGCTTGCTAGCGGTGCTCTTAGCCAAGCCGATATAGATGCACTTCCTACTCCTTACTATGTGGCCAGTTTGAATATTCCCGTATATCTAGCAATCATGACTCATGCGGACGATCGTAGCCTACGTGAGACGCTTTATCATGCTTATGTCACACGCGCCTCTGAGTTTGATACGCATACCAATGCAAAAGGCAACTCATTAAATAATGCTGACAATATGAGTCAAATACTCTCATTACGTGAGCAAAAGGCTAAGTTATTAAGCTTTACAAATTATGCTGAAGTATCCCTATCGACCAAGATGGCAGACAGTGTCTTAGAAGTTGAAACATTCTTACGTGACTTAGCAACGCAAGCAACCCCTGCTGCCAAAGCAGATTTGGCACAGCTACAAAAATACGCTAGTGATTATGGCATTGACGAGTTGCAACCGTGGGATAGCGCCTATATCGCTGAAAAGGTAAAACAAAGTGAGTTCAGCTTATCGCAAGAGGAAATTCGTCCATATTTCCCATTACCTAAAGTGATTAATGGCTTGTTCACTATCGTTGAGCGTCTATACGGTATTAAAGTACAAGAGCAAGGTCATAAAGATGCAGAAAGTGACTCAGTCTCTCGCTGGCATGACGATGTGAGTTTTTATCAATTATTCGATGCTGATGATCGCTTGCTTGGTGGCTTCTACTTTGACTTGTTTGTACGTAGTGGTAAGCGTGGCGGTGCATGGATGAGTGGTTTCCAATCTCGCTATAGCTATGAAGAACAAAACCATCAACAACTGCCCGTTTGCTTTATGGTTGGTAATTTCACGCCATCACTTGATGGCAAACCTAGTTTATTGACCCATGATGAAGTATTAACCTTATTCCACGAGTTTGGTCATGGTTTGCATCATTTATTAACCCAAGTCACGGTCGGTGATGTCGCTGGTGTCAATGGCGTTGAATGGGATGCCGTCGAGCTGCCTAGTCAGTTTATGGAAAACTGGGCGTGGGATGCTGAAGGCATTGCGCTTATCAGTAGCCATGTCGAGTCTGGTGAGCCATTGCCTAAAGATAAATTGGATGCGCTATTGGCGGTAAAAAACTTCCAAAGCGGTCTACAGACACTGCGTCAAATCGAGTTTGCATTGTTTGATTTACTGATTCACGCTCATACCCCAGCCCTTGATTACGATGGTATCTTAGCAACACTCAATGCAGTACGTAGCGATATCGCTATCATGCAGACGCCTGACTATAACCGTTTTGCTAATGGCTTCAGTCATATCTTCGCGGGTGGTTATGCGGCGGGTTATTACTCTTATAAATGGGCAGAGCTATTATCAGCGGATGCTTTTAGTAAGTTTGAGGAAGAGGGTATTTTTAACCCAGCAACTGGTAAAGCTTTTCGTGAGTCTGTCTTATCCGTTGGTGGTAGTTTCCCAGCCAAGACCAACTTTGAAAACTTCCGTGGTCGTAGTGCCAGTATTGATGCTCTACTACGTCACAATGGCTTTGTCGATACTAAAAACATCGACGCTACAAACGACCAGACGACGCGTGAGGTTATCTAAATGCGCTATCAGTCATCTAAACCCAAGCGTCGGTTTTTGGCAGGAGTACGTTGTCCAAAATGCCAAGAGATGGACGCGGTAGTACAAGTCAATATTGTCACGCCAGCGCCAGATGAGTACATTGAGTGTACCCAATGTGGACATTCGGAACATCGTCCTGATCCTGAGGCGATCAGTGCCAAAAACCATTTAGAGGATCAGCTTGCTCGTAATGCGATGTCTACAGGTACTAGTGGTACCGTAAAGTTCAAACCTTAATTGTTGAAAGCTGGTCGCTTAGTACTAACTACTCAGCAATTGTTTCAAACAACGAACCTATGTATTACTCACTCATTGTTTCATGGTCTATTAAGCCTATCTATCAATAGATAGGCTTTTTATTTTGAGTTTGCTATAGTATGTCTACTTATAGTCTTGATATAAATCGATCATAATATGAACCGTAAACAAATGCGTCCTTTATCTACCAAGTCTTCTAGAGCAACCTCTGCAAAAGCTGGCCGACGAGTTTGGATTACCCTTATTTTTGCGTTACTACTTGTCGCTGTGGCTTACTTTATTTGGGCAAAGCCTCAACCAGATCCTGTCTTACCTATTAGCAAATCACCAACAATGGCTGAGCAAACTGAGGCCGCTAAAGCCGCTTCAAATTCAAAAGACATGACCAATGACGAGCACGATATTATCATTGATGATAGCGAAGACATGAATGAAAGTGTCATTTTAGATGAGAGTGCAAGCACTGAACTACCCAGCCCCGCCGCTATCTTAAACGCGCCTATACCAAAGACTGACAGCCTAGCAAAAGAAGAGATTGATCGTTTAGAAGATGAGCGTAAGCGCTTAGCTGAACAAGAAAAGCTGGCTGCTGAGCAATTAGCCATGAGTAAAAAACTCACCGATATGAAAGCAGAAGAGATCGCCCTACTCGAACAGCAAATAGCACAGCTAGAAGCAGATGGCGCTGGTCAAACAGAGCCACAATAAAAACAGCATTTCTGATAAAGAGGCTTAGGATGGCGAACCTGCAACTTACGCATGCGTCTATATTGAATAGTAGAGCACAACTGCTCATATTACCTGTCAATAACGCTGGCGTTCTTTTGGACCCTGTCCTTGCACGAGCCAAAACCTTGTACCCTGATAACTATCATCGCTATCATCGTGCTTGCCGTGATGGTAGCTTAAACGTTGGCAGCTGCTTACTGCATAAGCGCATGCGTGAGCAAGCAGGTCTGGGTATCAGTAGTAATGGCAATCAGCCAAGCTATATCGCTAACCTTGTGGTATCGAATCACCCATACCATCCTGCGCGTACGCGTTGGTTCACCACTGCCTTGATTGATCTACAACAGCAGATGATGCCGCTCATACGTTATAAAGGCATACGCAGAGTTGCACTATTGGCACGTCCACTTATTTTTGATAATCCACGTGATACTGCAACTCACCAAAGTACTGAAACAAATTCTCTGCCTCTAGATTGGCAGACTGATACATTGCCATTACTGACTACCTATTTACAAGACCTACCAAAGCTACGTATCGATGTGCACGTCCCAAAAAGCATCAGCTTATAAACAGACTATTACTTATAAACTGATTATGAATTGCTCAGTTATCGTTTTTAAAGATAAAAAAAACCGCCTTGAAATACTCTTTATGAGTACTCAAGGCGGTTTTTTTGGGTCAAACTACATCAAATACTGAGCCTTAGTTTTGCTCAACACCTTTCATAGTAAGTTTGATACGACCACGGTTGTCAACGTCTTGTACGAGTACTTTAACGACTTGGCCTTCTTTTAGATAGTCTGATACATTTTCTACGCGCTCTTCTGCGATTTGTGAGATATGCACTAGACCATCGGTGTTTGGTAATACGTTGACAAATGCACCAAAGTCTACGATACGAGCAACCGTACCTTCATAAGTTTTACCAACTTCAACTTCAGCAGTTAATGCTTCGATTTTACCAATAGCGGCTTTGGTAGCTGCTTTGTTTTCACCAAAGATACGAATAGTACCGGCATCATCAATGTCGATAACTGCGCCAGTCTCTTCAGTCAACTGACGGATAGTTGCGCCGCCTTTACCGATAACATCACGAATCTTATCTGGATTGATTTCGATAACCGCGTAGTTCGGTGCATGAGCGTTGATTTCAGTACGGCTCTCAGGCAGTACTTGATTCATTGCGTCCAAGATGTGGATACGACCAGCATGTGCTTGCTTAAGCGCCTGCTCCATGATGTCAGGAGTGATACCTTCGATTTTGATATCCATCTGTAGCGCTGTGATACCGTCTTTAGAACCAGCTACTTTAAAGTCCATATCGCCTAGATGATCTTCATCACCCAAGATATCTGATAAGACAGCAAAACGCTCGCCTTCTTTAACCAGACCCATCGCGATACCAGCAACTGGTGCTTTTAGTGGTACGCCTGCGTCCATCAATGCCAAGCTTGCGCCGCAAACAGACGCCATAGAAGATGAACCATTAGATTCAGTAATCTCTGATACTACACGGATCACATATGGGAAGCGTTCGCTATCTGGTAGCATTGCTTGTACACCGCGACGTGCAAGGCGGCCATGACCGATTTCACGACGTTTTGGAATACCTTCACGGCCCGTTTCACCAACTGAGAAATGCGGGAAGTTATAATGCAGCATGAAATGGTCACGAATCGTGCCACCTAGTGAGTCAATCATGTTGACATCACGGCTGTTGCCAAGCGTAGTCGTAACCAATGCCTGTGTCTCACCGCGGGTGAACAGTGCTGAACCATGCGTGTATGGCAATACACCAACTTGTACGTCAAGCGCACGAACTGTTTCAGGGTCACGACCATCGATACGCGGTTTACCTGACAAGATATTGTCACGAACGGTACGATATTTGAGGTCGTTATAGATTTCTTTAAGCTCAGATACGGTATCAGCATAGCCTTCTGATTCGGCATCACCAGCAAGTGCATCAATAATTGATTGCTTAATTTCGTCAAGCTTGGTGTAACGTGCTTGCTTATCAGTAATGGTATAAGCGTCAGCCACTTGCTCGCCGAACTGCTCTTTCATGCTGCTGGTAAGTGCTTGGTCACGCTCAGGAGCAGAGTATTGCTGCTTAGCAGTACCGATTTCTTCCGCCATTGAAGCGATATTATCGATAACAATTTGCTGCTGCTGATGACCGTACAATACTGCACCTAACATCTGGTCTTCTGACAGCTCTGCCGCTTCAGACTCAACCATCAATACCGCAGACTTAGTACCAGCTACAACCAAATCTAGATCACTGGTCTCAAGCTGCTCAGACGTTGGGTTTAGAACGTATTCACCATTAATGAAACCAACACGAGCGGCAGCAACAGGACCATTGAATGGCGCATCAGAGATAGCCAATGCCGCTGAAGCACCAATTAGTGCAGCGATATCTGCAGACTGAGTTTTATCTGATGATACAACCGTCGCTGTGATTTGGATTTCGTTTACATAACCTTCTGGGAATAGCGGACGAATCGGACGGTCAATCAAGCGCGAGGTTAAAGTTTCAAATTCGCTTGCACGACCTTCACGTTTGCCATAAGCACCTGGAATTTTACCCGCTGCATACATTTTTTCTTGATAGTTTACGGTGAGCGGAAAAAAGTTTTGACCCTCTTTAGCTTCTGACTTTACGACTGCTGCAACTAATACTGTTACGCCGCCCATGTGTACTAAAATAGAGTTTGCTTGACGAGCCATACGGCCTGTCTCGATAACAACTTGCTGGTTACCGTACTGAAATTCACGCTTAATGGTGTTAAACATTGTCATATAATCTTCCTAATGTTGACCGACAAAAGTGATATCAGCAACCTAATAAGCTGATATCTGTCATTAAAATTCTATGTATATGGCTACTACTGATTGACACTCTTTTTCTAAAAACTCATCTCAATCACTGCCAATAACGTCAATTGGTTATCTCTTATATCTGTCTGTGCTAGACATCGTACTATCATATATATTCGGTCGTTCAATTTTGACTTTACTATAAATACTATCAAAAAGGCGTCAAGTCAAAAGACTTTAGTGCTAAAAATCATGTAGGCTACCTTTGCACTCACAGTTATCGGATATCACCTGTCAGGTATTTGCTCATCCAATCAACTTATAGGCTAAGAGACTACTACTTTTAGATAATCGCCATGTATGGAGTAGATATGTTGTAAAAGTCACAAAGCATTATTTTACAGTGATTTGGAGCCATTGACCAATTAATTGCAAAACACAGCGACTATCAATAGAAAAAATTCGATCGTATATACATTTCGTGCTGTTTTTACTAAAGCTGCTGTCTACACTGCGCGTCTTACCTAATGATTTACGAGATTATCTGAACCTGTCTTATAAAATGAATAAGCATAAAAAAACGGCGTGAAACTATTCCACGCCGTTTTATAAAAATCTATATTATCGATAACAACAAACAAGTCCCGAATGGTCTAACGAAAACTTCAAGATTGTGCCATATAATGGTGTCTTTAGTTTTGGTGGCCCCTCGTGATGTATTTGTCAGATTAACGACGTAGACCCAATTGGCTGATAAGAGTCGTGTAACGACCAAGATCTTTACCTTTTAGGTAATCAAGCAATTTGCGACGTGTGTTAACCATACGGATAAGACCGCGACGGCTATGGTGGTCAGCTTTATGTGCTTTGAAATGGTTCTGCAAATCGTTGATACGAGCACTCAACAAAGCTACTTGAACTTCTGGAGAACCAGTGTCATTTTCGCCACGTTGGTATTGAGCGATGATTTGTTCACGATCGGTATTAGTTAGCATAAATATCTCCGGCAATGCTAAGAGCTTTAGAACGGACTACAATTTAAGTCGGCTTTAAAGCAATAGAATAATAAATAAAATAACTTGTACGCCATTCAGGACAACCCTGCATTACTAGAGTTGACCTAGTGTACGACAAGCTCAGTTACAGATAACAATCATTTAATAAGCCTAAACTGCTGCATATTGACTTCTTACCTAGTTTTAGTGCTGGGCAAGATACAATGTACTGTCTAGAACCTGATTTAAATGTGAGGATGATTATAGCAAAAAACCACTGAACTAGCAGCAGTTTTTCATAATACTTGTAAGTCTAATCGTCTATCTAGCAAAGTTACCATTCATTTGCTACTTAACGTCGTTTTCCTTAGCGTTACCGCCCAACTCGTCATCTTCGAGTGGTGCCGTAGTTGCCTCAGCCAAACTATCAGGCGTCTTATCTTCTCTAGGATTGATATCTTCTGAGAGCTGTGCAATTTCTTTTTCTTGCTCGTCCATGTTATCTGCTGAATTACTCATATTAACTCCTAAATTGTTTTTAGACTTTGTGATTGCTAGTGTTTGTTTAATAACTAAATAAGTACCAAAAAAAATAGCGTCATTCAGTTAAGAATGACGCATTAGATGTATTACTTGTCTTCTTTAGCACTCTCTAGATTATCTGCAATGCGATCTGCTGCAGCTTCACTGTCTTCAGTATGATTGTTTTCAGTTTGGCTTTTAAGAGCCGCATTCGCTGAATCAGAACGCTGTTGCTCAAGTTTAGTGTCGTTTGGGTTAGAGTTTGACATAATGTTCCCCTAGTATAGTTGTAATTAATTAAAATGTATTCGTGGTTAAACTTCAACCAGATGAAAAGATTAAGACAGTGCTTTATGTATTGCATCAGCGAAGTTGTCAATATCGTCTGGATTACGTGAAGTAATCAAATTACCATCGATTTGTACTGTTTTGTCTACGTAATTGGCGCCTGCGTTTTCTAAATCGGTTTGCAATGATTGGTAAGAAGTAAGCGTTTTTCCTTTGGCAATGCCCGTATCAATAAGCGCCCAAGGAGCATGGCATATTGCTGCCAGTGGCTTACCTGCATCATTGATAGCGTTGATGATACGATGAGCTTCTTCGTTGCCACGTATCGTGTCTGCGTTCACTGTACCGCCTGGTAACACTAACGCATCGTAGTCTTCGACATTCGCTTCTCTCGCAAAGATATCAGCCGTAAAGGTATCGCCTTTATCTACGTCCTGCTGCATGGCTTGAACTTTTTTGTCTTTGTTGGTAGTGATAAGAAGCGTCTTGTAGCCTTTGCCTTTTAGCTTATTGTTAACTTCTTCGTACTCTGCTTGCTCAAAATTGTTATGTAGTAGAAAAGCAATCGTTTTCATAATATTCCTTACTATCTATAGTTATTTATTTTCTGTAATTATTTTGATTTTATGATCCAGCTAATTATTGCACTGTGTTATTGTTCGTTCTTATTGTCTATTGTTATAAAGTCTTTTGGTTCGTGTTTTTATAGTGATATTTATTTTAGTTATTATTTTCTATTGTTATGGTTTTTTCGTCTTATTTTTCTGCTCAGCTTTCCCTAGCTGGTGTATATAATGTACAAAAAAAACAGGTTTCACCATATGTGAAACCTGCAATAAAATGTGACGGTATGTGATTAGTGTAAACTATTAGTAAAGCGAATGAGTTCTGGCTACTGGTTTGTATACAAAGTGATGTCAGTGTCAGCGCTGGATAAGTTTTTTTGGTTGTAAGCGCCCATTAAGACTGACAGCTCCCAACCCAAGAAACTCTCCTTGTTCATTGAGTAGACGTATATCAACAGGTATTTCATGTGCTAGGAGCTGATAAGACTCGAGGTCAGCGTCGCCTTCTTTATCGATTTCTAGATCAGCGTCATTAGTGCTAATAGCATTAGCATTGGTTAGTTGATAAGAAACCTTATTAGAAATGTAGTCCCTGAGTCCTCCGTTTAGCTCATCAAATACATTCAAACGTTGTCCCATATGTACACGAGCACACTGCTCTTCTGTAAGCGTTAGCTCAGCGTCGATATCGATACAGGCATCGATAGGTAGTAACCAGAACTGACGTTCTTCTAAAAGACATTCTTCTAACGATGATAAGGCGATAGATTTATCGATATTAAACTTACCTACCTGTGTACGGCGCAGAGCAGTCAGATGCCCAAGCGTACCTAGACCCTTTGCAATATCTTCCGCGAGTACACGCACATACGTACCCTTGGTACACGTTACTGTTAAGCGGATTTGATGATCGTCAATCACATTCAGATCGATCGCTTTAATGGTAATATCTCTCGGTGGCCTATCAACCTCAATACCAGCACGGGCGTATTCGTAAAGTTTTTTGCCATCTTTTTTCAGTGCTGAATACATCGGTGGTATTTGCTGCTGCGCACCCAAAAACTGCTGTGCAATAGTCGCTAATAAGTCTTCGTCAAACTCTGGAATAGATGCTTGTGCAATGACTTGACCGTCTGCATCACCAGTATCCGTTTGGCTACCAAGTAGAATAGTCGCTTGGTAAGATTTATCGGCATCCAGTTGATAATGACTGAACTTGGTGGCTTCACCCAAGCAAATCGGCAGTAAGCCTGTTGCCATTGGATCAAGCGTACCTGTATGACCTGCTTTTTTACTGTCATGATTAGGTGATTTAAACAAATACTTCACTTTAGAGACGACTTGCTGTGAAGTCATGCCCTGAGGTTTGTCCACCAAAATAACACCCGACACTTTTATTTTGTCAGGCGTTTTATTCGCTTTTTTATCCACTTGCTTGGACGTTATAGACATAATTATAATTTACTCGTCATTCTCGTTTTGCTCAGTTTGAGTGACGGCTTTGCTGATTAAGTCCATCATGTAATTACCACGAGCCGTCACTTCGTCATAATGAAAACGTAGACGCGGGGTAGTACGTGTCTTGAGACTATGGCTCAGCTCAGTACGCAAAAATCCTGCTGCTTTGTTGAGCACTTTGATACTATCTTCATGGTTGGTCTTAGTCATGGCATCGTTGAGCTCAGGCTCCATGATGGTGACATAGACATCAGCATAGCCTAGATCTGGACTAACTTTGACACTAGAGATTGTGACAAAACCTGTTAGACGAGGGTCATTGACTTCATCACGAATAAGAACAGCAAGCTCACGCTGAATCTGATCGGACAAGCGTTGTAGACGTTGGTTCATGTTATTACCTTACTTTAATGATGCTTATTTTTATTAATAGACTTATCAATTAATTTAGTACAAATACTTGCCAAAAAAGGCCTAGCAGGGTGTACCTGTTAGGCCTATGTACCGCTAGATATCTACAGAGTATTCGGCATGCTTAGCGAATTACGCCTACTGTGTTATGCATACTCTGCTATCGAACAGTGGCTTTAGATAGTACGTGCGAACTCTTGGATTTCAAAGACTTCGATTTTGTCACCAGCTTCGACATCATAGCCACGAACCGCTAGACCACATTCTATACCAGTACGTACTTCATTGACGTCTTCTTTATAACGACGCAATGATTGCAATTGACCAGTAAAGATAACTTGGTCATCACGTAGTACACGGATAGGTTTGTTACGGTAGATTGTACCTTCAACGACCATACAACCAGCCGCCGCACCAAACTTACTAGAGCGGAATACTTCACGGACATCTGCTACACCAAGGATTTTCTCACGATGTTCAGGAGCAAGCATACCGCTCATTGCTGATTTTACATCGTCGATCAAACCATAGATTACGCTGTAGTAGCGAATATCCATATTAGCAGTATCTGCTTTGCGGCGTGCTGTCGCATCTGCACGAACGTTGAAGCCTAATAGTACCGCCTCGCTTGATTCTGCAAGCGTTACGTCAGATTCAGAAATCGGACCAACACCTGAGCTGATGACTCTGACTTTCACTTCTTCAGTAGACAACTCATTTAGGGCAGCTAATAATGCTTCAAGTGAACCACGTACATCTGTTTTTAGCACAATGTTCAAGAATGACACATCGCCTTGGCCCATCTGATCGAACATACTCTCTAAACGCATAGCATTCTGACGTTCGAGTTGACGCTCACGCTCACGATTGGTTCTGAAATCTGCAACTTCGCGGGCTTTCTTCTCATCCGTAACCACCAAGAACTCGCTACCAGCAGCAGGCGTCTCAGGTAGACCTAGGATTTCTACAGGAATAGAAGGACCAGCTGATTTGATACGCTGACCATGCTCGTCAGTTAGTGCACGAACCTTGCCATAGTGCTCACCAGCCAAGACCAAATCGCCTTGCTTCAATGTACCCTTTTTGACCAACACGCTAACAACAGGACCACGACCTTTTTCAAGTCTTGATTCGATAACAACGCCCTGCGCAGCACCGTCTAGAGGCGCTTCTAGTTCCATTAGCTCAGCTTGCAAGCTAATGAATTCTAATAAGTCCTCGATACCTTCGCCGGTTTTGGCTGAGATACGAGCCATTGGAGTATCGCCGCCCCATTCTTCTGAGATAACTTCTTTGGTAGTCAACTCGTTAAGAACACGGTCAGGATCAGCGCCTGGTTTATCCATTTTGTTAATAGCAACAATGATTGGCGTACCAGCAGCACGTGCATGATCAATAGCTTCTGCTGTTTGCGGCATCATACCATCATCAGCTGCAACAACAAGTACCACGATATCAGTCGCTTGAGCACCGCGTGAACGCATAGCACTAAAGGCGGCGTGACCCGGCGTATCTAGGAAAGTAATAACGCCGCGATCGGTGTTTACGTGGTAAGCACCAATGTGCTGAGTGATACCGCCCGCTTCACCATTCGCAACTTTCGTTTCACGAATTTTATCGAGCAATGAGGTTTTACCATGATCAACGTGACCCATGATAGTTACTACTGGTGGACGCGTTTGAATGTTACTACTGCGCTCATCAACAGCGTACTGTAGATCATCTTCAACTTTTGTATCGCTGACTGGCACGGGGTTATGACCCATCTCTTCAACAAGTAAACTTGCTGTAGCTTGGTCAATCGTGTCTGATTCACGAGCCATTTCACCCATTTTCATGAGCAATTTAGTAACTTCGCGAGCTTTAACTGCCATACGCTGCGCAAGATCAGCAACTGAAATCTGCTCACTAATCTCAACATCGTAGACGATCTTTTCAACTGGTTTTTCAAACTTGTGCTGTGACGCCTGAGTTGAACGCAAACCGTTTTTACGGTTCTTAATTTCACGCTCATCTTGATTTTTGCGACGACGGCCACGTGTGCCAGTACTGTTTGAACCTCGTTTGATTTCGCGACGCTCTTTTTCAAATGATTCTTCTAGGGCATCACCAACCAAACCTTCGGCCAATGGTTCATCTTTACGCACTTCAGTAACTGGCTCGCGATCTGTATATTTACCGGCCATTTTACGCATTTGCTCAAGCGTACGCTTTTGCGCTTCTTCAGCTTGAGTGCGGCGGGTTTCTAATTCGATTTCACGTAAACGCGCTTCTTCTTTCTCACGCGTTTCGCGAGCTTTACGCTCAGCAGCTGTTTCTACTTTAGGCTTGGTTGCAGCCACTTTTTTCTTCGGCTGCTCTTTCGGCTTAACTTCAGCAGTGGCTTTGCCACCTTTTTTTACAACAACTGATGTAGAAACATCATCGTTCTTGTCATCTGATTTTTTGCTAGAACCTAAACTTGCACGCATTGCAGCTAATGTGGCTGCTTGGCGTTCTTCAGCTTTTTTCTTAGTGGCTGCACGTTCTTCAGCCTCTTTAGCGGCGCGCTCTTGAGACTCAGCTAAAGCCTGTTCACGGGCTGCCAATTCTTCAGCCATTTTCTCTGGGTCAGGCTTCTCGAATACTTTCTTTTTACGTACTTCAACATTGACGCTCTTAGACTTACCTGAAGAGCCGGTCACACGCGCGGTACTGGTTGTCTTAGATTTAAGACTGATACGGCGCTTTTCTTGTTGACCATGACTTTGCTTTAAATACGTCACTAGCTTCTCTTGCTCAAGCTCGGTGACTAGGTCATCCTCTGCGCGAGCAGGTAGGCCAGCATCTACTAGTTGCTGCTGTACAGCATTTGTAGTTTTGCCTACCATTTCTGCCAGTTCTTTGACGGTCTTATCTGCCATTTATTATCACCTACTGTCTATTATTTGCTATATGTTCAATTCAGTTGTTGGCTACAAATGATTGGGTTAAGGCCAGTACCTACAACACGTAAGTATTGGCACTTTATTCTCAATAGCATATCACCAAAAGACAGCGATATGCAGTTACCGCTTATTCATCGAACCAAGATTCCCGAGCTTTCATGATGAGTTTTCCTGCAGTTTCAGAGTCTAATCCTTCGATATCTTCTAAGTCGAAGACGGCTTGTTCTGCCAAGTCATCAACGGTGATGATGTCTTTTTGTGCCATTTTATAGGCCCAGCTGACTGTCATACCTTCAAGCTCTTGGAGCTCTTGACTTGGCTCTTTCATGTTCTGTTGTTTGACCAATTCGTCTGCGATGACAACTTCTTTGGCACGTTCTTGAATCATATCAATGGCTTCATCATCTAAACCTTCAATATCATAGAAGGTCTCAACAGGAACATAAGCCACTTCTTCAATACTGGTAAAACCAATATCAACCAATGCCTGTGCTAAATCTTGGTCCACTTCTAGACGCTCATAAAACAGCTCAATGAATGCTTTTGATTCATTTTCTTGACGCTGCTTGTACTCTTCTTCAAGCATCATATTCAGCTTATAACCTGTCAATTCAGACGCCAAACGTACGTTTTGACCTTGCGAGCCAATTGCGCGTGCTAGTTGATCATTGGTACTAAATATAATGTCTGCTGTCTGGGCATCTTCATCTAGAATAATGCTGCTAACGTCAGCAGGCTCTAGAGAGCTAATGATGAACTGGGCTGGATCATCTGACCAGACCACGACATCGATACGCTCGCCATCTAGCTCTTGCTGTACTGCTTGGATACGTGTACCACGCATACCGATACAAGCACCCACTGGATCGATACGATGATCATTAGTCTTAACCGCTATTTTAGCACGGGTGCCCGGCAGACGAGCAACGTTGCGAATTTCAATAATTTGTTCTGCAATCTCAGGCACTTCTTTTTGCATCAGTGCTGATAGCATTTCTGGATGCGTGCGAGATAACAATAACTGTGCACCGCGATTTTCACGGTTTACATGATATAAGATAGCGTTGATACGAGATTTGGCACGTAGTTGCTCACGTGGCAACATCTGATCGCGTGATAGATAGCCTTCAGCGTTATCACCTAAGTCGATAATATAGCCATCACGTGTCTGTTTTTTGACTTCGCCATACATCATTTCACCAACACGTGGCTCAAAAGCATCGGCAACAAGCGCGCGCTCAGCTTCGCGGATTTTTTGAATGATGACCTGTTTTGCTTGAGTAGCCGCAATACGACCAAATTCGATCGATTCAATTTGCTCTTCTTTGATATCACCAATTGACCATTCTTCTTGATCTAGATCTGTGATCGCAAGCTGACAAGCTGGCATTTCATGGTCTTCATCTGCAACCACTGTCCAGTAACGATAAGTATCGTAATCGCCAGTTGCACGGTCGATTGATACGCGAACTTCCACTTCTGGCTGTTCGGTATATACTTTTTTCTTAGTCGATACCACCAAAGCATCTTCTATTGCTTCAAAGATATCTTCAGGATTTAAGCCCTTTTCATTACTGACAGTTTCTACTACCGTTAAGATTTCACGACTCATGCTATACCTGTCCTATCATTTTTTAATTGACTTAAATTTTATAATTTGGGTGTTGCTATTATATCGTTACCATAAGCCGCGTAAACTATTGAAAGATGACACCACTACTCTCTTATAGGTCACTTTATAGTCCTTAGCAGTTACGCTATAGTATAAATTTAGGCATCTTCATAAACTAAATTGGCTTTATCAATATTACTTAATGCAATCTCAAACTGTTCGCCATCACTTGACGTCAGCTTAAGCGAATTCTCATCGATACTATCTAAAGTACCTGTAGCTTTGCGACGTTTTTGATCACCAGCACCAATGGCTTGAATCAGACGCAAGCTCACAGTTTGACCGACATACGCATGCATCTGCTCATCTGAGAAAAACGCACGATCAAAACCAGGTGAAGACACTTCTAAGATATATTCGCCAGCGATAGGGTCATGTACCTCTAAAATACCACTAACCTGGTGATTTACCGCTGCACAGTCTTCGATTGTCACATGCTTGTCTTGAGCTTGCTCTTCTGGCAATGCCTCAATATAAATGCGCAGTAAAGAGCGGCGACCTTGTGGCGCAAACTCGATACCCCATAACGACACATCACAAGCAGCCACAGCAGGGGCGATAATATTAGTCAGTTCTGCAACTTTAGTCGAAAGCTTCATAATCTCTTTGTCTATTCCTATTCACTTATCTGTCGTACTTAGTAAACCGTATTGAAGTCTTGCTCTTCTGTCTATATAAATTTTTTAGTTTAGTAAGAAGAGTCACGGTCATTATATAATTATAAATCACAAACATATTAGATGTGTTGTGCCTTTATATAGGGATGAGCATAAAAAACATCAAGCTCAGCCAAACAATGCTTTTATTATTCATAAAGCACTACTATCGATAAAAGCGTGAGGAATAAAAGATAGTGTTGCTTAAGGAGCATCGTGCCAGTAGTGGCCGATGATGACCAGTGACGAGTAACATCATACTCTATTGACCTAGAGCTTAGCACAAGTAGGATAGATACCGCGATAACACCGACCTTCAGATACAAAAAAACCCACAAGCATAATGGTGGGCTAATCGGTACTGACAAATTTAGTGTACAAAGCATCAGTATAAAAAGTGGTAGCGGGGGCTGGATTTGAACCAACGACCTTCGGGTTATGAGCCCGACGAGCTACCAGACTGCTCCACCCCGCATCAATCTAGAACGCATATTATAGGGATACTTTATGGAAGTGTCAATACTTATTTTAAATAAATTATAAATTAAGTATTTTCTACTAAAATATCTAACCTGACGATATGCTACGTCTATAAAACTTGGTGCGATTGGGGGGACTTGAACCCCCACAGCTTGCGCCACCACCCCCTCAAGATGGCGTGTCTACCAATTCCACCACAATCGCATTTTACTACGCTGTTCTCTAGCATCTAATCTACGGTAAATAATGCTTAAGGTAGGCATCGGTAGAAATAGGCATTGCGAAAACAGGAAAGCATTGTAAATCTAACGTGCCAAAATAGCAAGCGTTGCCTGCTCAAAAGACACTTATTCAGGGTTTTCTGTTAACGGACGCGGTGTTTGCGGTACTGACACTGGCGCGTCCAAACGGAACTGATCTTCAGCCTGCTTACGAGCATGAACCGCAAGCGTCATACTCGTAATAAAAAATACCACGGTTAGTGCCGCTGTCGCGCGCGTCAAGAAATTGGCCGTACCTGCTGCGCCAAATACCGTACCTGACGAGCCAGCACCAAAAGAAGCCCCAGCATCTGCCCCTTTACCATGCTGTATCAAAATCAAGCCGATCATGGCAATGGCCACAATAATATGCAGGGCTAATATAAACGTAAACATGGTGGCCTCTTTTGCCGCGTAATGACGACTGATAACGAAAAATAAAACTTAGGGTTAATGGGAGTAGCATCTAATGTCCAACGATGCTAGGTCGATTCTATAAATAAGGCGCATTGTACACGATTGCAAGGGCACTGTTAAACCTACTTTTACCCACTGATAAAGCCACAGTACGTAATAGTCTCTGTAGGCTATGATCTTGATATATGGGAATTATTTATCTAATTAAGCATTAGCTTGATCAAAAGCATTCGCAATTGCTAAAAAGCTCTCTGCCTTTAGTGAAGCACCACCAACCAAAGCACCATCAATCATAGGATCTGCAGCAAAGCTTCCAGCATTACTGGCATTGACACTACCACCATAGAGCACAGTGATATTGTCTATATTGCTAGCAAAGCCTGCAATAGCTTGCTTGATATACTGATGCGTCTTACTGACTTCCTCTACCGTCGGCACTTTACCCGTACCGATAGCCCATACAGGTTCATAAGCGATAATCAGTTTCTCAGAGAGCAGCGAGATAAGATGTGGCTGCTGGACAAGTAAGTCTTTTATTACCGAGAGCTGTGCATCAATAATATCCAGTGTTTGATGCTCATTATACTGCGTTTGTGTTTCCCCAATACAGAACACCACACCTAAGTTCTCCGAAAATGCATGAGATAACTTGTTCAACAGGCAATCGTGAGATTCTTTATGGTATTGGCGACGCTCCGAATGACCAAGTATTGTCCAAGTAGCACCCGCATCGGCGACTTGCTGTGCTGAACAGTCACCAGTATACGCGCCAACATTCGCGCTATAGGTGCTAATATCTTGAGCGGCACTGAGTATTGTGCTGCTTGCTAAGCGTTCGCTGACCGCGGATAAATGAATACAGCTTGGTGCTACCATTAACTTACATTGGCTATTAGAAGTTGTCGTTCCGGTTTGTTTTTGGGTGCCCATTTTAGACAGCAACTCATCTAACAACACACTAACATCGTTGCTAGTTGCTGGATTTTGCTTCCAATTACCGATCACCCAAGCTTGCATACTCATTTACCTTGTCTCATGTATTGATGCCAATTCGGCTAATATGCGCGCCAGTATAACAAATAATTCGCAAGTGCTATAGTAGGGTTCTATCAAGAAGCGCTGAGCGTTTTGATCACTGCATGCAAGCGTCAAGGTTGTCAGCCATACTTTTATACTATGACGATTTGATTGTTAATATAAAGCCTTCAAACTAAAGTAAAGTCGTATATTATTAAGCATAACCATATTAAATGCCGTTATTGGCTTCTCTTTACGTAAATATGCCAAGAATGACAGATTAAGCAAGATCATAAAGTGTTAAAGAGATTTACTGAGAAAACAATGTATCAATCACCGCAAATATTTTAAATTGTAAATAATTAGTACGTACCGAAGACGTATGCAAAATATTTGGTATTAAGGAGAGGTCATAATGTCTATTGCAACCAGTAAGTATGGTGGTCTAGCCCAACAACTCATCAGTGATGGTGTTGTTAGTGAAGCAAACATGAAAACAGCGCAAATGGAATCGCAACAACAGCAAATAGGTTTGGTACCTTACCTTGTAGACAATAAACTGGCTGAAGCTTATCACCTCGCCCAAATGCTATCGCAAGCTTTTGGTGACCCATTATTTGATCTAGATGCACTAAGCACTGATGTTATTCCAAAAGACCTGGTAGATGAAAAGATCGTTCGTAAGTTTAATGCTTTGCCACTATTCAAGCGGGGTCAACGCCTGTTTGTGGCACTCAGTGACCCAACCCGTGTTGATGCCATTGATGCCATTGCTTTTAACTCTCGCTTGTCGATCGAGACCATCGTTGTTGAAGAAAACAAACTCAAGAAACGAATTGAGGATGTTTACGCTGATACGATGCAAAGCTTTGATAGTTTTTCCGATAGTGACTTAAATATTGGTTTCGATGAAGGTCAGGAAGAAGAAAATGAGACGAAACTTAATGAAGGTATCGATGAAGCACCGGTCGTAAAGTTCGTCAATAAAATGCTGGTTGATGCTATACGTATGGGAGCTTCTGATTTACATTTTGAACCCTATGAGAAATCTTTTCGAGTACGTTTTCGCGTCGACGGAGTCATGCAAAAAATGGCCAATCCACCTGTGCAACTTGCCAATAAAATTGCAGCCCGTTTGAAAGTTATGTCACAGATGGATATCTCTGAACGCAGAGTACCGCAAGATGGACGCATTAAACTCAAACTCTCTAAAAATAAAGCCATTGATTTTCGGGTAAACTCACTACCAACATTGTTCGGTGAAAAACTTGTTTTGCGTATTTTGGACCCTTCATCAGCAATGCTCGGTATTGATGCATTGGGCTATGAACCAGATCAGCAGGAAATGTTTTTAGAGGCATTACACAAACCACAAGGCATGCTCCTCATCACTGGTCCTACTGGTTCTGGTAAGACGGTATCACTTTACACTGGTATCAACATCTTGAATACGGGCGCCACCAATATCTCAACGGCCGAAGACCCTGTCGAGATTAACCTTGAGGGGATCAACCAAGTTAACGTCAACCCTAAAGTCGGTCTAACCTTCGCCAATGCGCTCAAGTCTTTCTTACGTCAAGATCCTGATATTGTCATGGTTGGTGAGATTCGTGACTTAGAAACCGCCGAGATTGCTATAAAAGCAGCTCAGACTGGACATATGGTACTTTCAACTTTGCATACTAACTCTGCACCCGAAACATTAACCCGGTTACGCAATATGGGAGTGGCTTCTTTTAACATTGCGACTTCGGTCAACCTAGTCATTGCACAGCGCTTGGCACGGCGACTATGTAAAAACTGTAAAAAACCGATCAGTATTCCACGGCAAAGCCTGCTAGAAATTGGTTTTACTGATGCCGACTTAGACAATCAAGATAATGTTATTTATGAGCCAGTAGGCTGCAATGAATGCCGTGAAGGTTACAAAGGTCGTGTCGGTATTTACGAAGTGATGAAGGTAAGCCCTGATATCTCACGTATTATTATGGAAGACGGCAATGCCATAGATATCAAAGATGCTGCTCTCAAAAATGGTTTCCGCGATCTACGCCGTTCGGGTATTTTAAAAGTCCTACAAGGTGTCACTAGTATACAAGAAATGATGCGGGTTACTTCTGAATAGACACTTAAGTGTTGATATCGGTCTCTCATAAGTTTATAGCTAGTAATTAAAAATAAAACAGATAAACACTGGTTTTTTACGCTAAAATAAAGTATGCCTAGCCAATATTACGCGTTCGGCATCCTCCTATACATTTGTAATATCTATACTGGATCATTTTGAGGGTAGTAACATGGCAAAAGCTAAGACAGATATGTTGTTGGACTTTACCTATGATGGTACGAACAGACGCGGGCAGAAAGTAAAGGGCGAAACGACCAGTCGCAGCTTAGAATTAGCCAAAGCGACCCTACGCAAACAGGGTATCACGGTTAAAGGTATCAAGAAAAAACCAAAACCCTTGTATACCTTCAAAAAACCGATTAAAGCCATTGATATTGCTATCTTTGCTCGTCAGCTAGCAACGATGATGAAAGCAGGCGTTCCACTCACCCAGTCTTTCGAGATTGTCGCTGACTCACTTGATAACCCCAGTATGAAGGATTTAGTCCTACAGATTAAAGCGGATATCGAAGCGGGTGGTACCTTTGCTTCTGCTCTACGCAAACATCCTCGCTACTTTGATGACTTGTTCTGCTCGCTTGTTGAATCTGGTGAACAATCAGGTGCACTTGAAACGATGCTCGAACGCGTAGCTACCTATAAAGAAAAAAGTGAGCTATTAAAAGCAAAAATCAAAAAAGCAATGAAATACCCTATTGCCGTTATTGTAGTTGCCATTATCGTTACTATGATTCTCCTAATAAAGGTAGTCCCTGTATTCTCTGATCTGTTTGGCTCCTTCGGTGCAGAACTACCTGCGTTTACGCAAATGGTTGTTGGCATGTCTGAGTGGATGCAAGCATGGTGGTTTATTTTGATTATTATTATCGGTGGCGCCATTATAGGTTTTTCAGAAGCTAAAAAACGCTCTAAAAAATTCCGTGATTTTTTAGACCGCGCTGTCTTAAAAGCACCAATTTTTGGCAATATCGCCTATCAGGCAATTATCGCTCGCTTTTCTCGCACACTATCTACAACATTTGCTGCCGGTGTACCACTTATCGATGCTTTAGACTCTACTGCTGGCGCGACCAACAACGTTGTATTTTACAATGCTACGCAGCAGATTAAAAATGATGTGTCTACTGGTCAGCAATTGCAATTCTCTATCCGATCTACCAACTTGTTTCCAAGTCTGGTCATTCAGATGGTTGGTATCGGTGAAGAATCCGGTAGCTTGGAAGAGATGCTGGATAAAGTCGCCGTCTATTACGAAAATGAAGTAGACAATGCTGTTGATGGTTTAACCAGTTTGATGGAACCTTTAATTATGGCAGTACTGGGGGTCTTGGTCGGTGGTCTAGTCATTGCGATGTATCTGCCAATCTTCCAAATGGGCTCTGTAGTAGGATAATAGATCGATGCAATTTATACAGTTACTACAAGAACATACTGCCTTAGCTTTAATTATATTTAGTCTATTGGGTCTTTGTATCGGTAGTTTTTTGAATGTGGTTATTCATCGTACTCCCCTCATGATGCTGCATGGATGGCGACAAGAATGCAGTCAGTTCATGACTGAACAAGTAGACATGCCGCGCGAGCACACGCTACCGATAGCAAACATTGTAGCGAAAGACCAGCCAATCACTTTGAGTCGGCCAGCGTCTCGCTGTCCTCATTGTGCCCACAAAATCAGATGGTATGAGAATATACCTTTAATCAGTTGGTTAATGCTGCGCGGACGCTGCTCCAATTGTAAAGCATCAATCGGTATACGTTATCCTTTAGTCGAGCTGGTAACTGCCCTACTATCAGTGTTAGTGATCTATAAATTCGGTGTAAATGCTACAGGGCTGTCCGCTCTGGTTTTGGTATGGACATTAGTGGCTTTAACAGGGATTGATTTTGATACGCAGCTACTACCTGACCGTTTGACGTTTCCATTGGCAGGTTTGGGGCTCGCGGTGAACTCACAAAGTTGGTTTGTGTCGCCAATACAGTCGATTTGGGGGTTACTGCTAGGGTTTTTGTCGCTATGGATCGTCGTGAAGGTGTTTTACTTGATCACAAAAAAACATGGAATGGGACAAGGCGATTTTAAACTATTAGCAGTATTGGGCGCTTGGCTTGGGCCTATGATGTTACCTTTAATAATTCTATTATCGTCCCTACTTGGGTCAATTGTCGGGTTAATCTTGATGAAAAAGCAAGGTGAGAGCAAGCCTTTTGCCTTTGGTCCTTACATTGCTATCGCAGGCATCGTGGCGTTGTTGTATGGTTCAGATATCGTCAGTTGGTATCTTGGCATGTATACTTACTAAATGATTCTCATAACTTTTCAGCAGACATGTATAAACGAATAAACAAGATTTTTTGAAATCTAATGGTTGGTTTATCGCTGCATTCCTTACTATATATACTAGACAAGCTGCTACTATGTTAAAAAACACGCCTCACCCTTATTCGCATCAATCACAAAGTCCCCAAACGAGTAATAAAACACTTGTAGTCGGTTTGACAGGTGGTATTGGTAGTGGTAAATCCGCTGCTAGCGCTTGGTTTGCTGAACAAGGTATCGATATCATTGATGCAGATGTGATTGCACATGAAACTGTTGCCAAAGGCAGCGACACGTTACGCAAAATCCAGAAAAAATTCGGTGATTGGGTGTTGAACGGTGATGGGTCAATGGATAGAGCTGCTGTGCGCACTCATGTGTTTACAAACCCCGAAGCACTGATTGAGCTTGAAGCTATCACTCACCCAGCGATACGTGAAACGGCAAAAGCACAGCTAGAGGCTAGTACCTCCCCCTATGTGATATTGTCCGCACCGCTACTGATTGAGGCTGCGGAAGCAGGACTTGCTAATTTATGTCAACGTATTCTAGTCATGGACGCCGCTGAGGACACGCAGCTTGCACGTGCCAGTCAGCGTGATGATCAAAGTATACAAAAAATCAAAGCCATTATGACCAATCAGCTCAGTCGTGAAGAGCGTAATCGTCATGCGGACAACGTCATACTCAATGAAAGTGATCTGGCATCCTTATACCTACAGCTAGAACCCTTACATCAAGAGTATCTTATGCTTGCCCAGCAGCTAAAGTTCGCTGTCGATTAACTTCGTACAATGCCATACCAGTTGCAACGCTCACATTTAGACTCTGTAAATTGCCATGCTCGTTTCCTGACATTGGGATATATACAAGCTCATCACAGCTTTCCATTGTTAGGCGACGCATTCCCTCTCCTTCTGAACCCATAATAATAGCAGTTTTCCCAGTCAGATCAGCAGCATGTATTGGTTTGGCATCGGCATTGAGCGCCGTACCAAATACAAATACACCAGCACTTTTAATTTGTGACAACGTGCGTGCCAAATTTGTGACACTGATAATCGGCATCATTTCTGCTGCACCAACCGATACTTTGGCTACTGTGGGCGTTAGGCTTGCTGCATGGTGCTTGGGACAAACGACCGCATCTACACCCATGGCAACTGCCGTACGCAAGCATGCACCAAAGTTATGCGCGTCTGTGATTTGGTCCAGTACCAATAACAAGCACTGCTCACGACCAATAATGGTATCGAGTAAGCCCTCATCGGCGAAACCTAGTGGACGAGCATTGAGGACCACGCCTTGATGCTGCGGACTACCGCATAACTGCGTTAGCTTGTCTTTTTGGGTTGGCTGAATACTAATACCATTAGCCTCAGCTTGGGCTATGATGGCTTGTACATGACTGTCAGTCTCGCGCCCTTGCTGCACAAATAAGCTAAGACCATCAAGAGGACGATGTTCAAGTAGCGCATCAATTGCATGGATGCCATAAAAATAAATGGGTTTTGCCATAGTAGGCCTATTAAATATTAGGTGGGTATCGCGATAAGCGATGGAGTAAAAAAGGATGTCGTTAGCACTGATAATAGATGTAGCTATGACTATTCATTGCCAATTGAACAAGACTTAAAAACAGAAATAAACAATACCAATCTGATATTGTTTATTTTTTGGTTGTTGACATTATTAGCCAATCATTAATGATATTAGCGTAACGGTATTTTTATCGTACTGCTAACACTATCAGCCTTCTAATATGATCAGCCCTCTAGGTGGCAGACATACTGAACGATCTCTTCGGTACGAAGATTGAAACCACTATTGCCTTCGACGACAAATGATTGACCTGCACGGTAGTAGCTAAACTCCTCGTCGCCGTTGATTTTCACTTCACATTCGCCACTGGTGATTTCGATACGCTCGGAGGTATTGGTGCTAAAGTGATAGTGCTCTACCAGATTATCACAGGGTAGGATAACACCCAATGTCTTATGGCGACCATCTTCAAACATAATGGTATGGCTCGAGCATCGACCGTCATAAGATATTGTCGCTTGTGCATTGACTGTTACGTTAGTAAATTGCGCCGCTGTCATCGTGGCTTCCTTATCAAATAATTATGGTAAAACTAAAAAATAAGTAACGGGTTACAGTCATCCCAGCATAGCGTCATGACCAGACACTTCTGCTATGCGTACTGTATCCTTTTATACTAGATGTCTGCGCACTACAAGTAATCGCAGCTTCTATGAAAACGCTTTGGAACAACAACTGATCGGGACATTGTGCTTCCCACTATACGCCTATAATTTTACAAAATCATGACTCGTTGTCATGTATTACATTTTATCATTGTGTGAGATTATGCTACCACATTATATCCATAAAGTTTGTTAAAGCGGCTAGGAAAATACTGCTCAGTACTGATTATCCATCGACTTAATTAGTGTTTTTTCGTATGACTATTTAATCAGTATAAGGGATAGGCTGTCATGAGCACTGCCCGAGTTATTTTATATATTGGCTGTTTATATATCCGCTTCATTTTGAGACATCAAACTATCCTAATAGTTGATATTGTAGACATTATAGTAATGACTTGCGGTCTATTTTCGATAGTTATATGATACTCTTCCAAGAAGAAAGTCTATTGTACATCGTCTTAAAGTTTGTATTTAAGCCTATTTAGCACCATACTATTTGCCTACAATATCTATCTACTTAATACGGTTAAATAGATAAAATCATCTCATTATTCATCCCATTCCATAGATGGCTCCTTGAGTTTTATATGAAGTCCATTGTCTGTCACGAGAGGCGTTGATGCTAGTATCATTAACTTTACATCAGTTTGCATTGATCGCTAAGCATGAGCTGAGTGTGGCTGAAGGTTTCAATGTCATCACTGGTGAGACAGGGGCTGGCAAGTCGTTATTACTCGATGCGCTGTCTTTATGTGTCGGCGCGCGTGCAGACAGTGCGATGGTCAGACACGGCGCAGCACATGCAGATGTCTATGCTCAGTTCGATATAGCGAATAACCCTGTTATCACTGAGTGGTTTACCAAAAATGATCGAGCACTAGAAGAGCCTGAAGTACTTATTCGTCGCCAGCTTAGTGATACAGGACGCTCAAAAGCATGGTTGAATGGGTCGCCCGTTAGCTTGGCTGAGCTAAAAAGCTTGGGCACGTTACTGGTCAATATACACAGTCAACATGCTCAGCAAGCTTTGCTAAAGCCGCAGTTTGTGGTGCAATGGCTCGATGAGATGGCACAAATCACGCCACTAGCTGAACAAACTGCCAGTAGCTATCAGGAGTATCAGCAGCTAAAGCGCCGCGCTGATGACCTCGCTAGCCGTGAAGCACAGCGCCAAGACCGTATTCAATTATTACAAAGCCAACTGGCGGATGTTACCCCTTTATTGGCTGTCGATTATACAGACGTTGAATCTGAGCATGAAGAGTTATCCAATATCGAAGCGCTCATGCAAGAGGCCAGTCATGGATTGCATCTGCTCGATAATGATACCGACGAACCAGACGTTATGACGTTGCTTGGTCAGGCTATAAAACTCTGTGATTATCAAGTAAGTGTCAGCCAAACGTTTGAGCAAGCCTCTGAACAGCTGCATTTGGCACAGCAACAAATCACTGAAGCCACGACCCTACTGTCGGACTATGCTGAGCAGCAACTGCCTGACCCTGAGCGTTTGCAATCATTAGACAATCTCATCAGTTTGGGTCATCGCCTATCTCGTAAGCACAACTTGCCAGCGGGTGATTTGATCGATGAAGCAAAAGGATGGCAAGAGCAATTAGAGCAATTAGAAAATGAGCCGAGCAGTGATGTGATGGCTGCGCAAATCGAGCAAGCTTGGCAAGACTATCTGGCATTGGCAGCTCAGCTAAATAAAGCGCGTACAAAAGCGGCGCCCTCAATCAGTAAACAGCTTATTGAGCAGTTACAGCCGCTTGCACTACCCAATGCTCGCTGCGAGTTTGTATTTACCGAAAAGGCAGAGCCGAGTCACTATAACGCGCAGGGGTGCTTCGATGTCGACTTACTGTTCAGTGCCAATGTCGGTATGCCGATGCAGCCACTACACAAAATCGCCTCAGGTGGTGAGCTATCGCGCATGGCGCTGGTCATGCAAGTACTACAAGCGACCAATGCTGATAATAATGCTGCCAAGCCCATGCTCGTATTTGATGAAGTCGATGTCGGTATCAGTGGCGGTACGGCACAAGTCGTTGGTGAGCTGCTACGCGCACTAGGACAAACGCAGCAGTTGCTTGCCATTACTCACCAAGCCCAAGTCGCAGCGCAGGCGCATCAGCATATATTGGTGCAAAAGCATCATCAAGAGCAAACTGAAAGCGAGCTACTCATATTGACTAACAGTGCACAAGTAGATGAACTGGCCCGTATGTCTGGCGGTGTGACCATTACAGAGGTCACTCGTGATCATGCTCGCAGCTTATTGTCTGATGTCAAATAGCCTACTATCAGATAGCACGCCTACTGTCGCTAAATTATCTATTGTTTGTCAGTAAAACAGTGTTTACTAGATAACAGTTTTTACTAGACAGTTATAACCGTCAGTAGCATGTGGCGTGAATCTTGCTTTTCTATCCGTTATCACCATATAGTGATCTCTCACCCTTTTTATTCGGTTGCGTTTGTTTCTATGTCTAAAACCAATTTGACCCATCACTTCTTGATTGCGGCACCAGAGCTGTCAGACCCTAGGTTTGAGCAGGCGCTCATCTATATCTGCCGTCATGACAAACATGGTGCGCTAGGTCTGATGGTCAATCGTCCACTTGAGCAGTCTCGAGTCGGTAAGCTATTAGAAGATTTAGATATCGAAGTGACCAATCCACAAGTCATGGAAGATGTGGCACTAGAAGGTGGTCCCATGTATCCTGAAGTTGGTTTTGTGCTGCATACTGGTCAACCAGAGTGGGCGTCCTCTTTTGCGATTTCGGAGAATGTCTGTATCACAACCAGTCAAGATATCCTAAAGCGTATCGCTGCAGGACAAGGTGTCGGTCATTATCAGCTGTGTCTGGGTCATGCCAGTTGGGGCAAAAAACAGTTGGACCAAGAACTGGGTAATGGTGATTGGCTGGTGTGCCCCGCCGACCTTAATTTACTGTTTGATACGCCATTTGAAGAACGCTGGCAAATCGCTGCGGACAAAATCGGTGTCAATTTTGATTATCTCAGCAGTGACATTGGTCACGCTTGATATCATATGTTTTATGCATTGCGTCTTATAAATACAGATAGAGAACCAAAGGATAGCCGTGACTATGGTAGATAGCCCTTTTACAGCCACTAGCAAAGACGCTATAAATAGTGCCATTGATAGTCTCAATGCCGCTGGTATCAGTTATAGTGACCTGAATACCAGCGACCTTAGTACCATTGATAGTAACAATGACAGTACCGCTGAGACCAGCATTGCTGAGAGTGCTGAACCAACGGTAAAGCCGCATCTTATTTTGGCACTAGATTATGGTGTCAAAAAAATGGGTATGGCGCTTGGTAATACCATGACTCAGACCGCCCGTGCATTTGACATCTTGGCGATGAATAATGGTCAGCCTGACTGGGACAATCTAATCGGTATTATTAAGGTCTGGGGCGTGGCACAAGTCATCGTCGGTCTACCACTTAATATGGATGGCAGTAGCTCCATGCTCTCAAAACGAGCACATAAATTTGCGCGTCGTTTGGCACATAGGATCATGGAGCAACATCTGCCCGTAACCGTGTCACTATGTGATGAGCGCCTGACCTCAATCGAAGCAAGAGAAATCGCATGGGATAATGGTTGGATAAAAAACGAGCGCGACCCGATTGATGACATCTCTGCCTGTATCCTGATGTCGACCTATTTTTCGGACCCAGCTAGCAGTATTGCTATTGACGCGATCAAAGCCGACTAGTCAAAAAAGTACCTGAAATACATAGTTGCCTTATGACGCGACTTCGCTATATCGTCTCTTTCCACAGATAAATGACTGATTACTATGACCACCGCTTCAGACCAAGATTTGCATACTAAGTCGCAACATGGTTTTGCACCGCTTGCTATTGCCCGTATTAGAGGTGCGCAGCGTGCAAACCAAGTAGCGATTTATCTTATTTATGCGGCTATTCTCGCATTTGTGGTCTTTGGCACCATCGCTAGCATCAAGATGTTCCATGACAACCAGCTTCTTTATCGATTGTTTTATAACCTACCCTATGCTCTAGTTGCTCTCACCATTCCTATTACTATTTATGATGCGCTGGTGGTGTATCGCTACCGTTTGAACCAGCCCTCGATGATCGCGATGAGCATTGGTGTCTCGACTATCATACTGATTGGTGGGTTAATATTTGCAGATACTGTCTGGTTGGGATTGTCCTGTTGGCTCGGTGTGGCTTTTTTATTTAAAGTAAGTTTTAAGCGCTTTTTCAACTTTTTAGAAGTGGCTGACTTGCCTGATAATGACGAAACACCAGAGACAGATATGGTAGACGATTCAGACAGCACGCATCAATAAATCACGCAAACCAACTGTTATTAAACCCACCTATTTAGCTTTACGATAATGACTATGACCACTTCTATACCAGATACCCCGATCAACCATCATCTAGACACGCAGGGGCTGATCTGCCCTGAGCCTGTGATGATGCTACACCGAGTCATCCGCAGAGCAGACAGTGGGGATATGATCGAAATACTGGCAACCGACCCTGCTACCACTCGCGATATTCCAAATTTCTGTCGTCATTTGGGTCATGAGCTAATTGGTCAAGAAACGCTGGCTGAAAACGTAAGCTTAGACACTGACCCTGACGAAATTACCATCGATAGTGACGATACTACACCTGCAAGCGTGACGCTGTATCGTTATGTGGTTAAGAAAAAAGAGGCGTAATAGGTCTGGTTTTTTCCTAATAATTACCTGTCACTGCTAACCTACCCCTTATCTGAGATTGTCTTATGAGCCGTGAGCGCGCCGTACAGCAAAGGCAACCCAAAGCACTGGCAGTCGATGATGAGCCAGCTTATATGACGGAATTTCGTCAAGCTATGCTGGCACGTGGCCTGGCAACGCGTACTCGTAATGCGTATGTGCGCGATTTACGTGCTTGTGAATTAACCAATCCTATTGCCCTGACTCGCTGGCAGCCTGATGATGTGCTGCACTGTCTGTCACTACTCACTCAAGATGGCAAAACCCCGCGTACCCAAGCGCGTATGCTCTCAAGCCTACGTCAATTCTATCTGTGGATGATCGCGAGCAACCTACGTGAAGACAATCCTTGTGAACGTATCAAAAGTCCAAAGCTTGGTCGCCCACTGCCAAAAGACTTGAGCGAGGCTGATATTGATAACCTCTTAGCCGCGCCTGATACCAGCACTGCTCTCGGACTGCGCGACAAAGCCATGCTAGAAGTACTCTACGCCTGCGGTCTGCGCGTCAGTGAGCTGATAAACCTAGCACTAGAACAAGTGAACCTAAATGCTGGCTGGCTACAAATCACAGGTAAAGGAAATAAAACGAGGCTGGTGCCACTCGGTGAATATGCCAGTGACGCGCTAGAAGACTATCTGTCTCATGGACGCGGGGATTTGATTGCGCATTTGAAATCTGGTAATTGCCAAGCAGTGTTTTTGACTGCGCAAGGTGGTTATATGACGCGTCAGAACTTTTGGTATCTACTTAAAAAGTATGCCAAAGTTGCCAGTATCGATAAAGAACTATCACCGCATACCCTGCGTCACGCCTTTGCTACCCATCTACTCAATCATGGTGCTGATCTGCGTAGCGTGCAGTTATTGCTTGGGCATAGTGATTTATCCACCACGCAAATCTATACTCACGTAGCAACGGCAAGATTGCAGCAGTTACATGCTACGCATCATCCGCGTGGATAGCCTTTTGGGTAGCTTGGTGAGCAGAACTGTAATTAAATATTGATTAACGATCATCAGAGGAACACATAGTGTCGCAAGCTCAGCCGTCTACCTTATCTACTCTAACCAAAAAGCAAAATGCTGCTCTTCGAAACCTTACTATTATGGGTTATTTGGAAGGCACGTCTTTTCTACTGTTACTTGGTATCGCCATGCCACTCAAATATATGTTGGGCATGCCTGAAGCGGTGAGCTATGTCGGACCAGTGCATGGGGTGTTATTCGTTGCCTATATCATGGTGCTTATCATCACAGCGGGCAGAATAAAACTGCCACTGTGGGCGCTACCCGCTGGTGTGCTTGGCTCATTTTTGCCCTTCGGACCGTTTGTGTTTGATCATTTATTAAAGAAGAGTGTGAGAAAGTAGGATCAAAAATCTTGATGACACAAATCTACAACCCTGTAGTGATGACGCCTGTAGTGATGACAATAGTGCAGAAACTATTGAAACAACATCGATGTCTTTTAAATGAGCCGTAACCCTGTATCATGAATTATTGACTATTGGCTTGTGAATAGCGGGGTGAGCTGTGTTTGGATTTGATATCGACTTACAGTTAATGGGTTATCATTTTTTTCAGTTGTGCATTGCCTTTATATTGTCGTTGCCCATTGCCCTCAATCGGGAGATGAAAGACAGTGGTGCAGGGCTCAGAACCTTTCCGCTAGTGACGATTGCCTCCTGTGCTTTTATGTTGGTGGGTCGAGATATTTATTCAGATGGTGATGCCGAAGCACGTATCATGTACGGTATTATCACTGGTATGGGCTTTATCGGTGGTGGCGCTATTTTTAAAAGTGGCGGCAGCGTAAAGGGTACAGCGACAGCAGCAAGTTTATGGAATACGGGTGCTATTGGCATCTCAGTCGCTTACAGCCGCTACGAGATCGCTATTATTTTATCTGTTGTTAGTTTTTTGATATTGCAGTTCTCTAGTCCATTTAAGACAGAGAAGCAAACCAAAAAGTAAGCTGAAATTTTATTCGGTTGTCGCTACAATACTCACCATACTTATCAATTGAGAATCCCATGAGCCATAGACCACCTGCTGACCTCCTCAAAAACGCCGAACACTGGCGTGAAGACATTAATTTTCGCCAAGAAGTACTGGGTAAGCCGTTTGATTTTGCGACCACGTGGGGTATTTTTTCACCGCAGAAGCTTGATGATGGTAGCCTGATGCTGCTTGATTATGTAGATTTCCAAGACGATGATGATTCGATTGATTTGGGTTGTGGCTATGGTGTGCTGGGTATGACAGCAGCACGTGAATGTCCAAATGGTCAGCATACGCTCATTGATAAAGACTTTATGGCGGTAGAGTATGCGCGCCGTAACTGTGAGAAAAACGGTCTAAACAACGTCGATGTGCATTTATCAAATGGCTTCAACCATGTGGCAGCCGATAAAGACTTTAGCCTTGTGATGTCAAACTTGCCCGCCAAAGTAGGTAAAGAGCAGCATTATCTGTATTTCCTCGATGCTTATGCGCGCATGCGCAAGGGTGGACGTTTTTATGTCGTGACGATTAATGGCTTACGTCAATTTGTGAAACGCTCATTTACTGAAGTGTTTGGCAATAGTGAAAAGATTAAACAAGGTAAAACCTACACAATTACTATGGCGACCAAAGAATAATATTTAGCATCTAGCCATAAAAGATCGTCAAAAAAAGCACGCTACCTCTGATGTAACGTGCTTTTTTATTGGCTTATTTACGGGTATGGGTTATCTGCTACATTTGTCGTTTTATCAAGTAACCACCGAGCGCTGCACTGCCGATAATCGGTAGTAACACCATGAGCATGGGCGAGAATCCTGTGGCGAGCGATACAAACCCAACCAAGTCTTGAATATAGCTAAATAGCAGACCGAAAAGCAAGGCCACGACGATACGCAAGCCTAAGCTATGCGTACGTAGCGAGCCAAAGACAAAAGAGCAAGCAACAATGACCAATGATAATATTGACAAGGGTGAGAGCAGTTTTTGCCAGAACGCCACTTCATGCTCTAAGGAGCGATTGCCCTGTTGACGCATAAAGGTACGATGCTCATAGAGCTGCGTCAATGACAAGTCCTCTGCTTTACGCGTGAGCAAATACACGGACTCTGGGGCAAAAGGTAAGCTGAGGGTATCTGATGCTGAGACTGCTTGACTGCTTTCAAAACCCTGATTGATACTGAGCTTGACCATATCGTTCAGTTGCCACTCGTAGCGATACTGCTCGCTTGGCTTGTCACTGCTAAGGTCAATCGGCTCACGACCAGTATATTTGCCACCTTCAGCATGAACTGCCGTTTGCAGATTGCCATTGTTGTCTAAATGCCAACGTTTGACCTCGCCAATGTTGCCTGCGACATCAGCATAATCGATGTACAAAATATCGCTACCATCAGGTGTCGCGCTACCATCCTCTGCACTATCAAACCGTGGCTGTATCGTCCAATAGCCGCGTACTGAAGTAACCAGAGAGATATTATCCTCGTCATTGATTTGCTTTGCCAATTGATTGGAATGCGGTAGCACAAACTGATTAATCGCCAGTGCCAACAGCACAAAAATCAAAGCAGGTTGTAATACCCAGCCAACGATACGATAGATGCTGACTCCAGCTGCACGCATGACAACCAACTCGCTTTTATTAGCGAGTAAGCCCAGTCCGATAACAGCGCCAAGTAACGCACCCGTTGGAATAAACTGCTCTAAAAAGTACGGCGAACGATAGAATATATATTTAAGCGCCTCACCCATCGTATAGCTGTCATCCAAAGAATCAAGCTCTGACAAATAAGAAAACACCAGCTGCAACGCCCATAGACCCATGACAGCAGCAATAATAGCAAGCAAGGCGTTGAGTTTGACGTAACGGCCTAGCACTTTTAGGCTACCTGGTTTTTTGGCCAGTTGGTCAGTGCTTGCAGACTTAGCAAATAAAGAGCGCATTAAGACTGCCCTCCTGATGGGCGGTGATTTTTATTATCGATATCACTATGTGCAGTGGCTGCAGCCAGTCTATTTTCTTGTTTGCGAAAACGCAGGCGATGTTGCACGCGACTACCCCAATTCAAATAGAGCGCCAATGCCATAAACCCTAGCACTAACCATGCATATGCCCACACGCTGACGCTGCCTTTGCTCACCGCATTTTTGAGCGAGATGATACCTAACGCACAGCTCACAAATAACAAGATAGAGGGAAACAGACGCAACCAACGTCCTTGGCGTGGACGTACCTGTGCAAGCGGTACTGCTAGCATCGGTGCGATAATCATCAGCCATGGTAATGCGAGACGATAACCCAGCTCACCTTGGGCAGCACGCAGCGCGTTATTGGTACTGGTCTGTGCGTCACCCGTTGCCGCTTGCCATAGAGGTCCAATCGCTTGGGTTTCTATATTGTCCTCGGTGATAACGTCTTGTGAGGATTCGGTGAGTGTGATGCGATAACGATCAAAAGCCACTTGATTGTATTTTAAGCTACCTGCGCCCACTTCGTAACGACGACCTTGGAACAAGTCCAATTGTGTCACGCCGCTATTACCTGTGTTTACTTGCTCAGCACGCTTGGCAAGCGTAATCGTATCTTTACTGATATTTTGTGCGCTACTATTTATAATGTTTTTTGGCATATCAGAGATGCCGACCTGATCTGCTGTCTTTTGATCAATAGTGTTGTTCATATCAGCAGCATCTTTAGTATCACTGCCTTTTGACGTAGGTTCAGACTGGATCAGGATCACATCTTGTAGTTTTTTCTTATCATCGCTGAGACTGCCTACATATAAGTGATAGTTACCGCTACTGATAAACTCATTCGGTCGAATCAAATCAAACGCACTGGTCAGTGCTTGCTGCTGCCAGACCGCCTCAGATGAGCGTACGCCCCATGGTTTACCAACAATAGACAATGCCGCCTCTCCAGCGAACAAGACCAATATCAATGGCGTCATCAATCGCGCCAGTCTGCCACGAGACACGCCGCTAGCATTAATAACCGCCATTTCTTGATCGACATATAAGCGACCAAAAACCAGCATCAAGGCAATAAAAAAGGCTAGCGGCAATATCAATTCTAAAAAGTACGGCAGGTTATACCCAATGATCGTGAACAGTAGGCTGATGTCCAAACGCCCTTCAGCAGCAATGCCAAAATAACGTATCAAACGTCCACCAAGCATCATCACCACCAAAAACCCCAACACCAGTGCAGTGGTCGAGGCAACTTGCTGAGTCATATAGCGGCGTAATATCACAATGGGTACTCTTAAACAGTTGGTAGGCGCATGGTCGATTGAGCAGTTCTCATCGAATGTAAAGACGACGATAACACAGCATGGTCAAGACATAAGTTCAAATAGTTCTTCAGGTCTCAGCAAATACTGCTGGACGACTGATTAGTCACACTAAACAAATACAAGCGGCAAATATAACCGCTAATGCTAGCATGTTTTGCCTAAAAATGGCTGTGAAATGTGTTTGAAAACATTACCTACACCTTGCTGACAGCGCATTATTGACAGTAAGAGAGAAATATAGCAAATATTGAATGAAGCAGTAACCCAGTCTTAGATGAGATTAAATGAAAAGACCTCTCTTCCATTATATTTTTGCTTTATTTATTTTAGAAAGGTTTGTTTGTCGTTCGTATCACTGAGTGCGTATGGCTAATATTAATTGCTAGACTGAGTGACATCGTTAAGTGAAAGTTAAGTAAAAAAATGCCAAGTGCAAAAAATACTTTTATATCGTCAAATGGAGAATAAGATTAATGAATAACACAACTTCTACCCCCTCTACCCTACTCGAACTCGCTGGCGGCACGTTTGATGCACTTGACTGGTCGAAGTGCGCGCTCGTGCTTATTGATTATCAGAATGAATATGTCGATGGCGCGATGCCATTAGGAAACGCTGGCACCAAAGCGATTGGAAACGCGCAGCGCTTACTCGATAAGGCCCGTCAGCAGAATGTGCCTGTCTTTCATATTACCCATCACGGTCCAGAAAACGGCAATGTCTTTGATCCCCTCTCAGCCAACGTTGAGATTGTTGAGCAGCTCCAGCCGCAAGATGGCGAGGCGGTGATTACCAAAAAACATCCTAATGCGTTTCACGATACTCAGCTACAAACAATGATTTCATCTGCATCAAAGCAGCAAGTTGTTTTTGCAGGCTTTATGAGTCATATGTGTGTCAGCTCAAGCGTTCGCGCCGCATTTGATTTGGGCTTTGATAGCTTTGTCTGTCATGACGCTTGTGCAACTCGCGACCTACCTAGCACCAAACAAGAAACTATCAGTGCTGAAGTCATGCATGATACGGCGATGGCAGCATTGCAAGATAGATTCAGTGCCCTAATGACAACAGAAGAATTGGTTAATGGCTAAGTCTTAAAATGATCGTGTAAATTGGCGCAGTAAAATTGTACGAACTTATTACCTAAGCCTTGCTAACTGCGCACTATCATCGCAATATGCTACACTACTGTGATTGCTCAATAGGCCAAATACTCTAATAATTTAACAGGCATACGCACTCATACGAACGCTGTATTTTTCATAACTCTAATAAGGATAACGATATGAATATCAAATTATCTCAGCACCTACCAAAGACCCATACGCAAAAAATGCTAAAAAAAGAAGCCAAAAGCAAAGACGACGCTTGTCTGGTTGTATTGGTCGATGATAAGAAAAACATTCTTGCAGAATCTGTGCTGACTGAATATACCGCTCGTATTGAGCAGTTGATCGATGTGTCACATTTCAAAGGCACTGCTTGTGAGACCGTTGCTGACTATGCGTTGGCAGGTGATAAAAAGACAACCAAACAGAATCCTGTACAATTACTGCTAGTCGGTGTGGGCAACACGGATAAGTTCAATAACACTGTATTGCAAAAAATTGCTAAGACCATCTATAGCAGCACACAAAAGCGTGTGTCTTCTATTACGGTTGCATTGGGCGACGCGCTAGAAGAGAATCATTTTGGTCAATTTGCGCTCAATCTACTAGCCGCTAGCTATCGTTTTGATAAGTATAAGTCTGAGCAAGCGACGCCTGTATTGACTGATGTTTACCTAGTAGCTGATGACACCTTGCAACCTGCACTTGCATTTGCTCAGTCAGTATTTGCCGGTCAGAGCCTCACTCGTGACGTGGCCAATGAGCCAGGTAATATTTGCTTCCCAGCCTATATGGCAGAACAAGCTCAAGAACTTGCAACCACTTATCCTGATTTGTTGACCGTCAAGGTACTTGGCGAGGATGAGATGACAGCGCTAGGTATGCATTGCTTTTTAGCCGTTGCACAAGGCTCTACCAAAGAAGGCAAGCTGGTACTGATGGAGTATCGCGGTAAATCAGCATTTGGCACAGAGGCAGGAACGACTGAGTCAACCAGTAGCAATGCAAAAGTATCTGGTCTAAAAGCACTGGCTGATAGGCTACCAACCAAAAAATCAGCTAAGAAAGCAGACAATGCTAGCGATGATGCCCCAATCGTATTGGTCGGTAAAGGGGTTACCTTTGATTCAGGTGGTATCTCAATCAAGCCAGGCGCAGCAATGGATGAAATGAAATTTGATATGGGCGGTTCAGCGTCAGTACTCGGTACCATCAAAGCCTTGTGTGAAGCGCGTCTACCCATCAATGTCGTTGGCGCACTCGCTTGCGCTGAGAACATGCCATCAGGTGATGCCACACGTCCAGGCGATATCGTAAAAGCCATGAATGGTAAGTCAGTTGAAATCTTGAACACGGATGCCGAAGGTCGCTTAGTGCTCGCGGATACCTTATGTTATGTACAGCGCTACAACCCAAAAGCCATTATCGATGTGGCAACCCTGACTGGTGCTTGTGTGGTTGCCTTAGGTCATGTGCGTTCAGCGGTGTTTAGTAACGATGAAGATGTATTGTTTGACTTAGAAAACGCGAGTAATCTGTCGGGCGATCTTGTCTGGCATATGCCATTAGATGAAGAGTATCAGGCTCAGCTTGATTCACCAATCGCTGATATGCAAAACATCGGCGGCAAAGGTGCTGGTGCTGTCACTGCCGCCTGCTTCTTGTCTCGCTTCGTGGAAGAAGGTCAAGCATGGGCGCACTTAGACATCGCTGGTACCGCATGGAATTCAGGTAAAGACAAAGCAGCAACTGGTCGTCCTGTGCCACTATTTATGCAATATCTAAAAAACAGCTCAGAAAGAGTATAAGCGTTCTATGAAGATCAGCTTTTATGTATTAAGTGAGAGTAAAGCCCAAGATTTCTTGGGCTTTGTTTGTCAGTTGACTCAGACAGCGCTCAACAAAAGCGCTCAGTCTTTGCTCATTTTAGTTGAAGATAAAGCATTACTATCAGACCTAGATACGGCACTTTGGGCATACGATGCCACGAGTTTTATACCGCATCAGTGTCTTTTAGATAATCAAACTGATGTCGACATGGCGGCTAGTAAGTCTATGACACCTGTATTGCTTAGTAATCATATACCAGCAGACTTCAACGGTATTGTACTCAATACTACCGCACATCCTGTTAATGATTTTATGGTGGCTACTAGTAATGCCAAACCTTACAGAGTCCTTGAGCTGATCAAACCAGATACGGCAAGTACCCAAGCGGGCCGTGATAAATATAAAGCGTACCAGCAATCAGGCTATGAGTTGACCCACTTTAAGGTTTAGTTTAGTTTAGTTTTACCTTTTACTTTGTCTGTTTGCCACTTTTTATAGAATTTACTATCACAAAATCTACTTGTTACCTGATATATCGCTGTCTTTGATGCCTCATTGTTGAGGCATTTTTATTGCCTAGATTTAGCTAAGTATTATCTAGGTATAACCCTTTCTAGCGTCATAATTTATCCTATTCCATATGCTCGCCTACTACCTTCCACTTTGCGTACGGCACTCGCTTCTATGAGCGGTATGCGAATATGCCAAAAAATGCTACCATCCCTCGACAAATTTCCCCTTAAACAATTCACTTACTTTTGACAGACGTCGAGGATATACACATGCGTTCATTGATTGCGATGTATCAGCGTATAGGACTGGTGCCGCTCATTATTATTGGTTTGGTGTTAGGCGTACTGATCGGTTGGCTTGCACCAAGTGTGGGTACTGCCATAGGCTTACTCGGTACACTATTTGTCGGTGCTTTAAAGGCAGTTGCTCCCATCTTAGTATTTATTTTGGTCATGGCAGCGATTAGTCAGCACCGTAGCGGCAATGAGGTCTACGTAAAGCCGGTGCTGATCATGTATATGTTCGGCACTTTTTTGGCCGCACTAACAGCAGTCGGTGCCAGCTTTTTATTCCCGACGAATTTGGTCTTGATAAACGCCGATATCGCGCAAGTACCACCTGCTGATTTAAAAGAAGTATTAACGAACTTGTTAATGAATCTGGTCGCAAACCCGATCAATGCCATCGCTGAAGCCAACTACATCGGTATATTAGCATGGGCGATTATCATTGGTTTTGCCTTGCGTCAGGCCAGTGATAGTGCGCGCAATGTCGTTGGTGATTTTGCTGATGCCATCTCACAGGTCGTTAAGTGGATTATTGCGTTGGCACCATTGGGTATTTTGGGACTGGTCGCCAGTACTGTCGCTGAGACAGGTTTTGCTTCTTTGGCAGGTTATGCACGTATCTTGATGGTACTCATCAGCTGTATGCTATTTATTGCTTTGGTTGCCAATCCATTGATTATCCTTGTGAAGACTGGCAAAAACCCTTATCCCCTTGTGTTTACTTGCTTGCGTGAGTCAGGTATTACGGCCTTCTTTACCCGTAGTTCAGCTGCCAACATCCCAGTCAATATGAACCTGGCACGCAAGCTGGGTTTACATGAGGACACGTATTCAGTAACCATTCCACTGGGTGCCACAATCAACATGGCGGGTGCTGCAATCACAATTAACGTATTAACGCTTGCGGCCGCTCATACGCTAGGTATCGAAGTTACATTTGCATCAGCACTATTGTTAAGCCTCGTTGCGACGGTCAGTGCATGCGGTGCCTCTGGTGTGGCTGGTGGTTCGTTATTGCTCATTCCATTGGCAGCAAGCTTGTTCAGTATTCCAAATGATATCGCCATGCAAGTGGTGGCCATCGGCTTTATTATCGGTGTCATTCAGGACTCAGCAGAGACAGCCTTGAACTCTTCAACCGATGTACTCTTTACAGCCGCCGCTGACCCTACTTACTCGCGCTAATCTTTAGCACAGCATCACTATAGACAAAAAAAGGGCCTTTTAAAGGCCCTTTTTTATTAAGTATTACCAGTAAATAACTACTTTATACTGTCTATATCAATCTCTATGACTGGGGTTTGCAGCTCTGTTTGACGTTTGAGTTGGCGTAGCTGCTCAACCTCATCTAATAACTCAATAATTAAACCAATGGCAGGTACACTGGCTTCAAAATCACGACTCAACCGTGAAGCGCGGCGTACGGTCGTCAACTGATAGCCGGTGAACTGTTCGCGCTCTGGCACATCATATTCAATGATATTTTCCTCGATTAACTCAATGACCCATTGGCGCTCTTGGCCACAGGCCGTGACCAGCTCATCTAAACTCATGATAATGTCAGTAAATTCAGTCGAGTGTTTCATAGCTATTATCCTCGTTTTCTCTATTTCATCGTTATCCTAGTCATCTCTACGCGTAGCTTATCATTGTAGTGATAGTTGACTCTTATCAAGGGCGTCGTCTAACGGTTGATACTGGTATCAGCAAAGGCTTGCTTGAGCTGTTCATACGCATCGATGGCCTCTTCACTACTGATATCAGGATTGACAATATTTAAAGTTAAGTACAAATCGCCTGATTGTTTGGCAGGAATACCCTTACCCTTTAGACGTAAATTACTACCTGATTTGCTGTCTTTGGGCACCGTTACCCCAAGCGTACCCGCTGGCGTACTGACGTTAATTTTTTCGCCCAGCGCCGCTTCCCACGGTGCGATATTTACGGTCTGGTAGACATCCGCGCCTTCTATTCGGATATTGGCATCGTGGCGAATTTTAACCTTTAAAAACAAGTCACCATTTTTACCATGACTACTACCAGCAGCGCCTTGTCCAGCCAATCTGATTTGCTTACCATCCGTGATGCCCTTTGGGATTTTTATTTTTAGGGTTTTGTTGTCATAGTCGACGTTGCCATTGGCCTGATGCACAGGGACATTTAGTTTGATGCTGTAGTCGTCACCACTATATACTGAGGATAAATCAACCGTAATCTCGGCATGTTGGTCCTGACCTTTGCTATCTTGCGTACCAAAATCACTACCAAACTGATCAAACCCGCTGCTTTGAGAGCGGCTACCCGCTTGCCCACCAGCTGATCCACGCGCGCCGCGACCGAACGCTGAGAAAATATCATCAAAGCGAAAACCACCATCACCAAAAGCCTCACCATCACCAAACTGGCTTTTGATATCTTCCCAACGAAACCCGCCTTGCCCTGCACTACTCTGTCCGCCAAACCCACTTGCGCGGCTTTGATTTGCAAATGGGTTGTTTAGCATCGCGTCATACTCAGCGCGCTTGTCTTTGTCTCTGATGGTCTCGTAAGCGTTGTTTATTTCTGCAATCTTGTTGTCCGCGTCAGGGTGGTCGCTGACATCAGGGTGGTATTGACGAACGAGCTTACGGTATTTCTTTTTGATATCAGCATCTGAAGCATCTTTTTTGACCCCTAAAATGTCATAGTAGTTTTTCTCTGCCATGTTATTTCCCTCAAAATAAAAGCATATTAGTGATATCGGTTCACCAGTTTCGAACGATAGGTCACAAACGACCACTTAATATTGGTATGTTGTCTCTTTCCAACTTACCTTTTATGGTAGTAATAATAAAGACAAACACCGTTATATAAATATTACCAACCACGACGCATAGATGTGCTGAGACTCTAAAATGCAGATAAATAAGTACTTTTACTCTGAGCTAGGTATTTGTTAATTGATAAATATTTTTTATGAAGTGTTCAAAAGAGTATTTAATTTCTTATATTAGTGGTTTAGAAACACTATAGAAAGGTTTTGTTACATTCAGTAGCCAGTGTTTTAATAGATGCAAACCGCCTTAATAATGCTATATCGATAGTATTTGTATTTATATATTACCCATTTACATTATATTATCCAGTCTCCAGTATTTTGTCAGCTCGTTTATGAGAACCAATCTCTATAACATCATATTCAGCCTTTTTAATATCAATTTTTCTTGTCAAAAACAGATTTTTCTCCTTAAAAAACAATCATTTGACCTCATGAGTTTTTTACACAGCAGTAATAATATGACAAGCTATCTCTTGTAGAATCCCCTCATTATTCATACTCATAGGGAGTATAGATAGCGTAGGCAAAAGCATCTGTCTATTTTATTAATTGCTTATAGGTATTAAATGTCTTATTTAATCAAGTCTTTGGTTGTCGCGTTGTCACTATTGCTGAGCACTACAGTTTTTGCTGGTAATACCAGTTACTACGGTAGTAAGTTTCATGGGAAGCGTACAGCGAGTGGTAGTATCTTCAATATGAACTCTTTAACCGCTGCACATCGCACGTTACCGTTTGGTACGAAGGTCCAAGTAACCAACCAAAAGACAAAGCAGAGCGTGGTCGTAAAAATCACCGATAGAGGTCCATTTATTCGTGGGCGCATCCTTGATTTATCGAAAGCCGCTGCTGGTCAAATAAACTGTAAACTTTGTACGACCACAATGGAAGTACTGTCTTACGGTGATGGTAAATACCGTAAAGAATGATGTCATAGATCTAAAAAAAGGGAGGGCTAACGCCCTCCCTTTTTTATTGTTCACTGTTAAGTCTTCAAAGCGATTTATGCAAACCTACTTTCCATTTCTTCTAACGTCGTCATCGATAGCAACAGCTTTTCTTCATTATCACTATGCTGCTGTTGTAGCGCCGTTTGCTCATTTAACAAAACCAGCAAGGCGGACTTACGGCTCTCTTCATATAGAGTCGTATCAGCCAGTTTTTTCTCAAGGGTCACAAGCTGCTCGTCAATTTTAGCTAGCAACTTCTCTGTGTCCTCTATCTCACGGCGAATAGGCGCTGTCAATTTACGTTGTTCAGCGGCGAGCTTACGCTGTTCTTCTTTACTAAGTGCAAGCGTCGTAGGTTTACTTTTTAAGGAATTATCAGCTGCTTTATTACTGACTTGGCTATTATCTGTTTCACGTGAAACAAACTTCTTGCTCTCTTTTTTGCTTTTCTTTTTATGGTTACTTTTGTCTTGTGTGCTTTCTTGCTTACGTTTTTCGGCCAGCCACTTACCGTAGTCACTGATGTCACCGTCGAACTCATCGATTTTGCCATCATGAACGAGATACAGCTCATCACAGACGTTGGCAATCAGTTCGCGATCATGTGACACCAGGACAACGGCACCTTGAAACCCTTGCAGCGCAATAGTCAATGCTTGACGCATCTGTAAGTCCAAATGGTTGGTCGGCTCATCAAGTACGAGAACATTGGGACGCTGCCAAACGATCAATGCCAGTGTTAGACGCGCACGCTCACCACCAGAGAACAGCTCACTTGGGGTATCAATACGCTCACCGCGAAAATCAAAACTGCCTAAGAACGAACGCAATAGCGCATCAGAGGTTTTACCTGCTAGGCGGCGCAGCATCTCTATGGGCGTGGCTTTGGCGTCCAAGATATCCATTTGATGCTGGTTGAAATAGCCCAATTTTAAGGTATCTGAAACGCGGTAGGTACCTGTCAATACGCCAAGCTCACCAACCAATGCTTTAATCAGTGTGGATTTACCCGCGCCATTCATACCCAGCAAGCCGATACGTGTGTCTGGCGTCACTTGCATGCTGGCATTGTGCAGCAGTGGGGTCTCGCTATAGCCAATATCGGCATGAGTCAGCTCAATCAGTGGTGAGCTCATGTTTGCTGGCTCATAAAACTGAAATGAGAATGGATTGTCCGCCATCATTGGTGACAGCTCCGACATACGTTCTAACTGCTTGATACGGCTCTGTGCTTGCTTGGCTTTACTGGCTTTGGCACGGAAACGACGAATAAAGTCATCTAAATGCGCCTTGGTCGCTTCTTGCTTCTCAAAAGCTTGCTGCTGCTGCGCCATACGCTCATGACGTGTACGAATGAACTGCTGATAATTACCGGTATAAAGGGTGATTTTTTGTTGTTCGACATGCAAGATATGACCAACTGTCGCATCCAAGAAAGCTTGGTCATGCGAGATGACAATAACCAGACCCATGTAAGCATTGATCCATGTCTCAAGCCACAAGATAGCGTCTAAGTCCAAATGGTTGGTTGGCTCATCGAGTAGCATCAGATCAGCGCGGCTCATCAAGGTTTTGGCAAGGTTCAAGCGCATACGCCACCCACCAGAGAACCCTTCTACAGGCAGCTCATGCTGGCTGGTATTAAAGCCAAGACCTGCCATGATTTGAGCGGCTTTGGTCGGCGTGCGATAGCCATCGATCTCGTCAAACTGCTGATGCAATACGCCGATCTGCTCATCACTGACTCTACTCAAATCATTAAGTGCCGCATTGATTTCATACCACTGCTCATCACCGCTGAGTACATAATCGACCGCAGACTGCGTCGTTGCGCCCACTTCCTGTGCCATATGTGCCACTTGCCAGCTATCAGGAATACTGACTTCGCCTCTATCCAGCGTGACTTCGGTATCGCCCTTGCCCATCTGCGTCAGTAGTAGCGCAAACAAGGTAGATTTGCCAGTGCCGTTGTTGCCCGTCAGTCCAACTTTGTGACCTGGATGGAGCTGAAAGCTTGCACCTGCAAATAACTCACGTCCATCACGGCGAACACCAACGTCTTTAAATTCGATCATATAATTTCTTCATCTCAGCAATAATATAAATATAGGGCAATAATAAACACACATAGGGTATGCCAACTGGCGGCTATTATTTCAAACGCTTGCCACATAGGCAAACAATTAAATAACTATTTCAAAACTAAGTGTTTATTATGATAATAGCTTGAGGATCGATAGTCGGCTATTGCGCGCTCAAATACCGATTAGCAATTTAAAGATAACTATTATAAAGGTTATGATCACAATGCGCCTATGTATAGACAGCGAGTATCAATACTGCCTAGTAAGCGTTATACATTCTAGTACTGTCTAATAGTGCTTTATACTAGAGCGTGTCTTCACTCTAAAGACAACGATAAAGACACGATAAATGGAAGCCTAACAAGGAAGATAGCGCAGACAATATCAAGATATTAACCCATTATCTATTGTCATCAATGGCATGGTTAGCACACAGTGAATCGTGTCACTCTTGACAAACGAATCAGCACCCCCATTATGATATACTGCTAAAAAATAAGCGCCTAGCATCTATAACGCATTGTGGTAGTGCAAATATCATTTTAAAGCGGCTTATAATGCATTACTAATTTTGACATAACGACAGCACCCAATTAAATCAAACGCCGTGCGTATCTTTTTTTGCAATCGTTTTATTGCAAACCCAAACAGGACGACGACCGCATTTGATCCTAGCAACTGAGGTAGATATGAACGAATCAGCCAACCAATTTAGCCCAAGCTCGAGCCAGCCAGTAGACCCAACCGTATTGAGTCTCACCGATAGTGCTGCCCAAAAAGTACGCCGCCTGCGTGAAGAAGAAGGTGATAGCGATCTGATGCTACGCGTTTATGTGACTGGTGGCGGTTGCTCTGGTTTTTCCTATGGATTCAACTTTGCCAATGATCTCAACGAAGACGATGCCAATTTTGATAACGGTGATGTGACCTTGGTCGTCGACTCACTAAGCTATCAGTACTTGCAAGGCTCGACCGTTGATTATACCGAAGGACTAGAAGGTGCTCGTTTTGTGGTGACCAACCCAAATGCAACCACCACTTGCGGCTGCGGCTCGTCATTCTCTATTTAAATGGTCTATCGTTTTGGCACTATGACCTAAGATACTTAATGGGCGCGCCAAAACGAGATTGGATGATTTAGAGCATAACGGTCAAAGCATCTATCTACACGGTAGGTGCTTTTTTTATCACTCTTAAGTCTATCTAATAAAACTGGCTAGCATGAATACTAGCTAATTTGACTCTAAATACCGAGAAAAACTTTGTCAAATCATCCTTCCTAAAGCTTATCGTATTTGTAATTGTCCGTGGTTTTCAATACGGCTTTGAGCTAAACTGACGGGATTATTGACCTAACATTTACCTATTTTATGGACAAACGCCTATCGTGTTTTGATCCACCATAATAAATAACAATAGATGACTATTATGAGTAATTTTACGAGTAGCTTTGTTAACTTTGACATTCCTAACTGGTTCGATAGCCAGCATCTGACGGGTATGCTTCGTGGTATCGAAAAAGAAGGACTGCGCGTAAAGCCTGATGGTTTTTTGGCACAGACACCGCATCCAGCCAAATTGGGATCAAAACTGACCCATCCTTTTATTACTACTGACTACTCAGAGAGCCTACTCGAGCTCATCACCGAACCAAAAACCTCCCCAAAAGAGACCCTCAACATGTTGCGCCAGCTGCACGTGTTGGTGTATCAGGGTATGCCTGAAGGTGAGCTGATGTGGCCTTTGTCTATGCCATGTATGTTGTCATCGAAAGATGAAGATATTCCATTGGCTGATTATGGCAGCTCTAACACAGGTAAGCTAAAAACCTTATACCGTAGTGGTTTGGGTATTCGTTATGGTCGCCGCATGCAGACCATCGCAGGTCTACATTACAACTTATCTTTTGGTGATACGCTCTTTGAAACCTGGCAAGCACAGACACCAGCGGCACAATCTCAAACGCTGACAGAATTCAAAAACGAAAAATACTTGGGGCTCATTCGTAACTTCAAGCGCTTAACCAGCCTTGTGCTATATTTATTGGGCGCCAGCCCAAGCGTGTGCCCTTGTTTTGTGGCAGGGCGTGAGCATGATCTTGAGTTGCTCAATGACTCAACCTACTATAAGCCTGCTGCGACGAGCCTACGTATGGGCAAGCTTGGCTACACCAATAGCGTGCAAGAACAGCTAGATATTCGTTATAACTATCTGCCAGAGTATGTCGCTGGGCTACGCCGTGCGATTCAAACGCCGCATGACAGCTTTTCTAAACTTGGTTTAGAAGACGCCGACGGTAACCCTGTCCAAATCAATAATCATATCCTCCAGATAGAAAACGAATATTACAGCCCTATTCGTCCTAAACAGATTGCGATGAGTGGTGAGACACCGACCGAAGCGCTTGAACGTCGCGGTATCGCTTATGTTGAGTTTCGTGCGATTGACCTTGATCCTTATAGCGATGTCGGTATCCGTCTATCCAGTGCTTGCTTCTTAGAAGTGATGGCGCTCTACTGTCTATTCAGTGAGTCGCCAGACTTGCTTCCTGAAGAAGAAGAGACACTCGCTATCAATCTTGAGCGTGTGGTCAATGAAGGTCGCCGCGATGATTTACACATTATCAATAACGGTCAAGAGCAGTCACTAGAGCGTTGGATGCTCACGCATTTGGAGCGTATGCAGCCCCTTGCCGCATTGTTAGATGCTCACTATGGTGGTAATGACTACCGCGCAGCAGTAGCATTGATGCAAGGCAAGGCAGGACACTCTGAGTCGACCATATCTGCGCAAGTAAACTCAGATAGCAAACGTTTGGGTAGCCTATGGCAGCTTGGCTTTACTTTGGCTCAGCAGCACCGTGACTCTCTGTTGCAACAAACACTCAGTCCGAATACCCAAGCAAAGTATGAAGTATTGGCAGAAAAATCTGTTCTACAACAAGCTGATATTGAAAAGTCTGAAACAGAAGACTTTATGGAATTTTTGCAGCAGTATCGCTAAGTTTTGATTACTGAGTCTTTATGACTGAGTTCTGATTACTAGGTTCTGACTGCTATCCAACATCTATTGCAGATGACTATATAAGAGTAACGCACTATGCGACACCTGACCACTTACCGTAACTTGCAAGTATTTTTGGTGATAATGGCCATAACAGGCATGAGTTTTGCGCTGTTTTACTTGCAGCGGCATCTTGGACTATCCCCTTGTCCACTCTGTATTTTTCAACGTATTGGTCTGATGGTCATGGGCGGTTTTGCCTTACTATCAGCGTTGTTCAATCCCAAGTCTAAAGTTGTCAGGCTACTGTTATGGCTTGGTAGCTTGGCAGGTATTGGCTGGGCGGCGGCTGTTGCCGCGCGCCATGTATGGTTACAACATTTGCCTGCCGACCAAGTTCCTTCATGTGGTCCGGGTTTGGACTATTGGCTTGATACCCTGCCTATCTTGCAAGTATTCAAAGAGGTGTTTGCAGGCTCTGGTGAATGCGCCTCTGTCGATTGGACATTTATGGGGTTGAGTATTCCTGAGCAGTCCTTGATTTTGTTTAGTGTACTCCTAGTGGTACACGGGTTGATCCTATGGCGTATCGTACGACCTACCCATAACGCTCGTATCGCTTAGTAATTCATCAAAGCACTCTACTACTTTATAGCTAATGTTTTTTCTAAACAGACATTCATACCTTGTTATGCAATGTCTGTTTTAACTTATGTCATTGTTAAATATCTCTTATTAGCTCTATTAGTGCGATCGACAGACGCAAAACTGCTTCTTTTATCTAGCACATATAATAAGCACAACAAAAAGTCTACAGAGATATTCCTAACCCTTTGATATCTTTATACAGCTTATTCCATTAGTCGTTAGCCCCTATAGCTCAATTGCTTTAGAACGACAGGCTGTCTGTATCTCGATGAGCAGATGACGTTCTCAAGTTCCTAAGTTTATATTATCGTTAAACTTATATTCCCCAATGTCGATTAGTTTCGACAACGGCATTATATTGTCAATGGTTTGGAGTTTCGATAGTAGGGGTGATTTTTTAGAAACACTATCTAGAAACTGTTTTTGGTATGACCATGATATTTCTTGCACCCGTTCGCTCTACTACACTTACTGTTATCAAACGCTGGCGTCTACCTTTATTGGCGATACCGCTGTGTGCGTTGTTGGCCAGTTGTGATAGCGCTTCATCTAATGCTGACCAAGACATGATGACCAAAATTGGCTCTGTCAATACATCAGATACGACTGAACCGCAAAACGAGCCAGAAGAGAGTGACGGCACCTCCCTATCAGATGCCAATAGTCACTTGAGCGAGTCTACCGAAGGGCAATCGCTTATTGCTGCTGCCCAATCAAATAATGATGCAAAAACCAAACCATCGGTACCTTATTCAAAATCGAATAGCAGTACGCTGCAAGCAACACTAATGGGCGATTATGGCGGTATGGTGCCTTGCGCAGACTGCGACAGTATTGATGTCACATTAAACTTATTTGCTGACGGTTCTGTATTGAAAGCCAGTACCTATCACAATTCAGAACAGCCGAGACAACCTTTACTTGAATCTGGCGTTTATCGTCAAGACAATGACAAAATCACCATCGTATACGAAGACAAGAACATCGAGTCCTATCACATCCAAGACAACCATTTAATTTTGATAGATGAGCAAAAGAATCTCAATAACGACTATATGTTGTCACGTAAATAATCATCAACGAAGATATGGAAGAAGTCATCAATGAACTCAGTATCAACAACCTATCTTTCTAAATAGATAAGCTGTATTCAACATCGTTTTGAACGAGTCATATTTTGTCAGCCACATAACGCCTGCTTGTTGGGCGTTTTTTGTTGGTCATCGAACAGCGTTTACTTTACAATGATTGCTGATCTGCCACACTGCTATAGTGGCAACGCCTGATCAAAGCACTAATCCTTGCTGATAGCGACTAAGCACACCAAACCTTATCATTCATTAGCTGTTTACCTCCTTTATTCTAGCTCGTACGGAACGTCTATGCATATTCATATCCTTGGTATTTGTGGTACTTTTATGGGCTCGCTAGCGTTATTAGCGCGTGAACTTGGGCATACCGTTACTGGTTCAGATGCCAATGTATACCCGCCTATGTCTACCCAACTTGAAAATGCTGGCGTCATTATCGAAGAAGGTTATCTCGTAGAGCATCTGCAACCAGCGCCAGACTTAGTCGTTGTTGGTAATGCAATGAAACGTGGTATGGATGTGATCGAGTACATGCTAGATAGTGGTCTGCGCTATACCTCAGGTCCACAGTTTTTGTCTGAGCAAGTGTTGCAGTCCCGTCATGTGATAGCCGTCGCCGGTACTCATGGCAAAACCACCACGACCACTATGCTCGCTTGGATACTGCATTATGCTAGTATCGATGCAGGGTTTTTGATCGGCGGTGTGCCACTGGTCGATACGACTGATGAGCACTTGCAGAAGGTGTTTGCGCACAGTAGCTATCTAGGCGCAGAAACAACAAACGATGACACTACCGCTCCTTCTGGCTATTTTGTTATTGAAGCCGACGAGTATGACTCTGCGTTTTTTGATAAACGTTCAAAGTTCGTCCATTACCGCCCGCGTACCGCTATCTTGAACAACCTAGAGTTTGATCATGCTGATATTTTTGCAGACCTTGATGCCATTCAGACTCAGTTTCACCACATGGTACGCATGATTCCAAGCACAGGTAAAATCATCATGCCTGCCGCGACTATCAGTTTAGAGGACACTTTAGCAAAAGGGGTCTGGACGCCTATCTGGCGTACAGCGGTTATCGACTCTACTACGTCCATTTCAAGCACTGACGATACCCTAAAAAACAATAGCGAATGGCAAGCTGAGCTTATTCGCGAGGATGGCAGTCAGTTCCAAGTGAGCTTTGCAGCTGACAAAGAAGCAACTGCTATCGTAAATTGGTCGATGAGCGGTATTCATAACGTCAACAATGCCTTGGTTGCTATTGCAGCAGCCTACAACGTTGGCGTGAGCGTTTCTACTTCTTGCGCTGCATTATCGGCCTTTGCTGGTATCAAACGCCGGATGGAGCTGATCGGTGATGTAAACGATATTCTCGTTTTTGATGACTTCGCCCATCACCCAACTGCCATTACGATGACCTTGGACGGCGCCAAAAAGAAACTGGCTGACAGACGACTTTGGGCGATTATCGAACCGCGTAGTAATACGATGAAAATGGGTATTCACCAAGACAGCTTGGCCGAGTCAGCTGCTCTCGCTGACTATACGATATGGTACGAGCCTGCGGGACTAGAATGGGGTCTAAAAGAAGTCATCGAACACGCCTATACTGCAAGTGACTCTATCGGTAACCAGCAAGTGATGTCTAGTATCGATACCATTATCGAACATATCACTACCCATGCTCAGGCAGGCGATGCCATTGTCGTTATGTCTAATGGTGGTTTTGAAGGTATTCATCAACGTCTGCTCACTGCACTGCGTAATGACTAGACGATTACCCAAAGATTAGACCCCGTATTTATTATGGAAAGCGCAGCCGTTTAGCAGACGAGCTGCGCTTTTTTGTTCCGGTTTCATTATTCCGGTTCACTTATATGAGCTTTTCTAAACAAATTGCTTCTAAGTAAGCTTTTCTGAACACACTTCTCTCTCGTAACCTGCCATTATTTCTTTCTGTTAGCACCACGGCTACCTTTGTAACCTTTCGTTTACTTATTACCCGTACGTAATAGCAAATCAGACTTTTTTCTCACATAGCCCCTACACAGGTAACATTTCGTGCTTACTTTTGTGTTTGAGGACTGTTTACAATGGAGTCATCTAATTAACGACATATTATAAATATTAATAATTTAGGAGAATAACATGAGCTTTATTTGGATGATTATCGTAGGTCTAGTCGCAGGTTTATTGGCACGTGCTATCAAGCCAGGTAGCGATCCTATGGGTTGGATCATGACGATTGTATTAGGTATCGTCGGTGCTATGCTAGGTGGTTTCATTGCAGGCTTGATTGGTATTAATGCGGATGGCGGCTTTACTGGTCTTATCTTCTCAGTAATCGGTGCCATTATCTTGCTATTCTTGTATGAAATGATTGTAAATAAACGCCGTGCATAATTGCTGCACATAGTTAACAGTCACACGAAACACTTCAAGAAGCCTCGCAATAAGCGAGGTTTTTTTGTATCACCAAACATCAACCTCTCTATTCTATAGACTCATAGAACCTAATATGAACGGGAAAGTATTGATAAGCATTACTTTTGTCCCCATTTATCTTATAATATCAACCCTATTTTGTCCCTATCATTGAGGTGAGCGTTATGGCACTACTCCCTATCTTAAGTTACCCAGACCCGCGTTTGCGCACGATTGCCAAACCTGTCAAGGAAGTGACAGCTGAAATCAAAACCTTAATCGCTGACATGATCGAGACGATGTATGATGCTCAAGGTATCGGCCTTGCTGCTAGCCAAGTCGATCGTCACATTCAGCTTATCGTCATGGACTTGTCTGAAGACAAAACTGCTCCTAGAGTATTTATCAATCCAAAAGTCACGCCCTTGGTAGATGACAAAAAACCCTATGAAGAAGGCTGCCTATCTGTGCCCGACGTCTATGACAAAGTAGAACGTCCTACCAAGGTACGCATCGAGGCTTTGGATGGTGAGGGTAACGTCATTGACGAGGAAGTAGAAGGCTTACTTGCTGTCTGTATCCAGCATGAAATGGATCATCTAAATGGTGTGATATTCGTCGATTACCTCTCTCGTCTAAAGCAAACTCGTGCGCGTGATAAAGTTCGTAAAGTCGTCAAAATACGTGAAAAACAAGAAGCTCAGGCGGCTGACAAGCAAGCACAAACCCTCAACTCTTAAATTTCTTATCCTTAATATCGTCTCGCCTAACGTAACTGTGACTCTATAACATTCACGGTGTGGCGACGTTTTTTGTTGGGTATTGTTTTTACTAAAGGTTTATTACTATGACAATGATCAAAATCGACCAATATTTTGAACCTGCCAGCTGGCAGAAATTTACCAAAGCTGCCGAAGGTCGTGAGACCCCATTTCTAGTGGTAGACCTTAGTCGCATAGAAACAAAGTACCACGAAATGGTCAGTCTATTTCCGACTGCCAAATTGCACTATGCAATGAAAGCCAGCCCTGCGGTAGAAGTCATCAACTTATTAGCAAAGCTTGGTTCAAACTTTGACTGCGCGTCAATCTATGAGCTTGATCGAGTGCTAGACTGCGGTGTTGAGCCTTCTCGCATCTCTTACGGTAATACCATCAAAAAAGCCGAACACGTCAAATATGCTTTTGAAAAGGGTATCGATCTATACGCCACCGACTCAGAAGCTGATCTCAAAAATATTGCCACACATGCCCCAGGCTCTAGAGTGTTTGTTCGTATTTTGGTTCAGGGTTCAGAGACCGCAGAGTGGCCACTATCGCGCAAGTTTGGCTGTCACCCTAATATGGCCATTGATTTGTTGGTTCAAGCGCGCGAGCTGGGTTTGGTACCATATGGCATCTCATTCCATGTGGGTAGTCAACAAAAAGACGTGGCTGCATGGGATGATGCATTGGCCAAGGTCAAATATATGTTTGATTGGATGAAAAACGAAGAAGACATCAAGCTACAGATGATCAATCTGGGCGGCGGTTTCCCAACCAACTATATCAGTGAAGTCAACCCGATCAAGGTTTATGCCGAAGAGATTACCAGTTACTTAACCGATGACTACAACGCTGAAGAGATGCCTGAAATCATCTTGGAGCCAGGTCGTTCATTGGTCGGTGGCTCAGGTGTGCTGGTCAGTGATGTCGTGCTTATCTCGCGTAAATCAGATACCGATTTGACCCGCTGGGTATACACGGATGTCGGTCTATTCCAAGGTTTGATCGAAACGCTAGGTGAAGCCATCAAGTATCCTGTCTATACGCCTAAGATGGAAACTTCAACCAGCGAAGGTACCGTCGTACTGGCAGGTCCGACCTGTGACTCAACCGACATTATGTACGAAGAAGCTGGCTATCAGCTGCCTCAAGAGCTTGAGATTGGTGACAAAATCTACTGGCTCACTACTGGTGCTTATACCAACTCTTACTCATCGGTAGAGTTCAACGGTTTCCCGCCGCTAGAAGTGGTTTATATTGACTAGCCTTCAAACCTGTTGTCCATAAAAAAGCGCGGCGCTATTGATTATAGATCAATCACAGCACCGCGCTTTTTTTGTGTTTGGCTGTTTGATTTAGAAGCTATTGAACAAATAAAGCAATCGGTGCGTTATTGTTGCTACTAGTCGTTCGACTACCGCTACTGATTGAGGTTTGTGAGATTTGACCAATCGTCACCCACTGTCCACGTGGCACAATGAGCGTACTATTCAATCTTTGACTATTGACCATGTTATTGCCATAACTATGTTGACGATAAGGCGAATGGGATTGTGCAACTCCGTTTTTAGCTAATGTTTCTTCAACTTGAGATAGTGTGACCTCAACCTGTCCGTTTGACAGTAGCCTTGGTAAGACAGCGATGCCTCTGCTAGTCGGTAGCAATACTTGATTCTGGATAATGATTTGTCTTGAGGGTCGAGTATAGCTTGAATAAATATTAGTATTGTAGAGTGAGTAGAGCGTGCCTGTACTGATACTGGCCGCGCTGCCAGATAGCGTTTGTACTTGGTATAGATTATTGCTCTGCTGCTGACTGCTACGCTGGTTGATAATCCCTGACCCTTGGATACCGCGATTGGTTATGATGACCTGACCCTGCTGAGTGCTACTCTGACTGTCCTGAATATTCCCAACACGTACCGCAACGGTGAGCGCTTGTGGCTGACGATCAATCTGCACGAGTAGCTGCTGTATCATTTGATAATTGCGAGAAGTGGTTCTCAGTATTAGCTTGTCCTGATACACACTTGCCGTACCACCATCAGCGGTGCTATTCAATTGTTGTCTAACAGGGGTCAATAGTGCCTCGCCACCATAAGTATCAATCACATAAGTTTGAATATTATTGGCTTGTACTGCAATAGGTAGGACAGCTAAACTGAGTGCAAATACAGGAAGACATGCACTGCGAGCAATATTGGCTATAGAAATCGCACTGACCAGCTTATACGTTGTATAGCGTCTGATATTACTCACAGGCATTCTCCTTGTTTCTTTAAATCCTCAGTGATCGCGGCTACTCATTTAGACCCAATACATCTTGCATATTGTATTGCCCAACTGCTTGCTCAGTCACCCATGTTGCGGCGCGGACGGCACCCGCGGCAAACGTCATGCGCTCTCGTGCGCGATGAGTGATCTCAACCACCTCACCATCTGCGATAAACATCACAGTATGGTCGCCCACGATCTCGCCGCCGCGTACGGCATGTATACCGATGGTTCCTGTTTCGCGCTCGCCCGTTTGTCCTTCGCGGCCATAGATAGCGACGTCTTTTAGATTTTGTCCGCGGGCGTCGGCGACAGCCTCTGCCATCATATAGGCTGTCCCAGATGGCGCATCAATCTTATGCTTATGATGTGCTTCGATGATTTCTACATCAGCATCAGCACCAAATGCCTTTGCGGCCATGCCAAGTAGTTTTAATGATAAATTTACGCCCGTCGAATAGTTGCCAGCATACACGATGGCGATTGCTTCGCTTGCTTTTGCTAGTACTTGCTCTTGGGCTTCATTGAACCCAGTCGTACCGATAACCATTGCCACCTTGTGCTCAGCACAGACTTGCATATTTTGCTCGGTCGCATCAGGCAGACTAAAATCAATCAGCACATCGATGTCGTTAATCACAGTCTCTAGGTTATCAACAATCTGTACCTCTAAACATCCGATAGCAGCAACCTCTCCTGCATCAGCACCTACGAGACTAGATCCTTGGCGCTCAATCGCGGCATTAAGCATAGTTTTTGAATTGTTCTGTACGGCTTCGATAAGCATGCGGCCCATACGACCACCTGCACCGATCACACCAACTTTGATGGCTTGCTCATTTGTTTGTTGACTCATCTCTCTACCTTAAATACTTTATATTTACTGGGATTATTGTGAATATCATTTATCGTAAGTTTAGCAAATATCATTACCTGAGTGGTTTTTTATCAGCACAAGAAAAAGCCTAAAGGTTTCATGTGAAACCTTTAGGCTTAGTTTAGTACTAGCTACTTAGTTAGACTATTTTTTAATCGAATAAATCGCCGATTTTTTTAAAGAATGATTTTTTGTGTGGTGACTGCTGATGTTTGCTGTCATCATCCAAAGTATCTTGGAATTGACGTAACAGATCTTTTTGCTCACGTGTCAAGTTGACAGGTGTCTCGATGACAACGCGGCAGATCAAATCACCTTTCATTGTGGTGCGTACTGGCGTCACGCCTTTGCCGCGTACACGCAGCAATTTGCCACTTTGTGTACCTTCTGCGACTTTGATCTTTACTTTGCCGTCTAAGGTTGGGATTTCAACTTCTTTACCTAATGCTGCATCGGTGATGCTAACAGGTACGTCCATGTATAGGTCAGCGCCTTGGCGGGTAAAGACATTGTGTTGTTTGACACGTACTTCGACATACAAGTCACCGTTCTGTACACCTGCACCGCCCGCCTCACCTTCTCCTGCTAGGCGAACGCGGTCACCATCATCGACGCCTGCTGGGATAGACACTTCTAGTGTGCGTGATTTGTCTTTGACGCCATTACCATGACAGTCAGGACATGGGTTTTTGATCTGTTTACCAGAGCCACCACACTGCGGGCAAGCCTGCTGCACTGCAAAGAAGCCTTGCTGCATACGCACTTGACCTTGACCATGACACATCTGACAGGTCACGACATCAGAGGCGTTTTTTGCGCCTTTACCATCACAGGTATCACAGGGCGCTGGCGCAGTAAAGCTGATTTCTTTTTTGCAGCCACGTACCGCTTCTTCTAACGTCAGCTCAATGACATAGCGTAAGTCTGAGCCTCGACGTGAACGTCCACCGCCGCCACCACGTGATTGACCAAAAATATCGCCGAAGTTGCCAAAGATATCGCCAAAGATGTCTTGGAAGTTGCCACCGCCTGCACCACCAAAACCGCCGCCGCCCATACCATTCTCAAAAGCAGCGTGACCCATGCGGTCATAGGCTGAGCGCTTTTCTTCGTCACTTAGCACTTCATAAGCCATCGACGCTTCTTTGAATTTGTCATCAGAGTCAGGGTCATCAGAGTTGCGATCTGGATGGTATTTCATAGCAAGCTTGCGGTAGGCTCGCTTAATTTCCTTGCTATCAGCGGTTTTGCTGACACCTAATACTTCATAAAAATCGCGTTTACTCATGGTTTCTCCTATCGTCTTCGCAGTACCGCCAGCTCGTTGACTGATTAACGTTGCTCATTAGCGCTTTATTCATACGTGATTACATCATTAGGTTTCATGTGAAACATAAGAAACAACGATATCACGGGCTAATAACAAGTGGATGCGACGAGCAAGTTTGGTGGGGCCGCTTAGCCAAATCAATTATAAAAAGTTTGCGCTATTTATGGAGATGGTCTGCTGATTTATCAAGCGCTTAAGCCATCAAATTCATAGTTAGCGCTGTTAAATCGCGATATACACGATTTATTAAGGTTGCTACATAGCTTTTCGTACCGAAGTAATGTCCAGTCGTGCTAATATTTACCGCCATATCTACCGTCATTTATATCTATGGCGACAACGTTTGCGACAACGTGCAACAAGGTGCCAAGTCTTATGAAAAAGCTGATTTTTTTACTGATCATCATTGCGGTAGTCGTCTATGCAGGCTCCCCTTATTACAGCGCCTATCAGCTCAAAAACGCTTATGATGATAAAGATGGGGCCACTATCGCAGCGGCTATTGATTATAAGCAGGTACGACCAAGTATTCAAAACCAGCTGACTGGTCAATTTGCAACGACCCTGACCAAGTACCCGCTGATCGCTGAGCTGGGTGGTGAGCCACTTACCCAAGCGGCAAATGGCTTTATTACGCAAGCCGTCGACGGTGCCATCACCCCGCAAAACATCGAGAAACTCATCAATACCCAAGGCCAGGCCAACACAGCCACCAAAGAGCTGGCTGCTGCATGGGCCATCGCTAGTGATCAGGTTGATCTAAAAAACCTTATTCAAAGCTTAATTATTCAACGTGGTGACGTCGATGCTGTGGTCAAAAGCCAAATGCAGCAAGTCATGAAAAAACAAGCGGCTGAGCTTGAGCAGCAGGCCGCCCAAGGCAATGATAGCGAAAAACCAACATTGAGCTATTGCGGTATCAATTGCTTCGATGTTAGTGGTCAAGTGAAAGGCTATCCACTTACTATCGAGATGCAGCGTGAAGGTTTGATTGGATGGAAAATTGTGGATGTGGTGCTGCCATAACTATTTTTGACAGCCAACGATCTTAAAACTACAACGTTCAAACTATAGCCCTTAAACTATAGCCCTTAAACTATAGTATTCGAACTACTATTATATAAAACAAAAAAACCGCCTTATACATAGCGTCATAAGGCGGTTTTTTGTTTGCTTGAAGTGCGGGGCTACATGAGTTATGAATGTTGTATGACGCTGACGTCGTTACTCTATGCCCAAAAACTCCAAGAACTCAGGGCTTTCAAAACTCGCTTGATATAGCACACCATCTTCACGGTAAATGGCTGGCGTTGCCATTACCGCGAGTCCCGCGGCTTTTTCACGATTGGGCGTGACATGATCGACGGTACAACTTGACGATGCAGGTGTCATCTGACCTTGTAACATCGCTCTATCAAATGCTTGACGACGACTGTCTTCATCCGCTTGGCACCAAATACCCCGCATTTGCTCAGGTGATGCTTCATATATTGGATAGCCGATGATATTGACCGTCACGCCTTTTGCATTGAGCGATGGTACTTGCTGATGCAGTCTGCGGCAGTAAGGGCAGTTCACATCATCCGCCACATAGACAACGGCTTTCTCAGGGCTAGTCGCTGGATAAGTAATCAACTGGCTGTTATCCAATGTTGCAAATACAGACTGATTTTTGCGCTTTTCAAAATTCTCATCGAGTCCGATAAATTGACCGTTTTCGATCACTGATATTTCACCATCAGTAATGTACTGTGCATCATCGGATAGTAAAAACGGCACGCCTTCTAGCGTTGCTCCCCAAATCACGCCCGGTACGGCAGTATAAAAGAATGGCGTTTTAGCACTCATGTTTTTCAGTGCTGCCATATTGGCTAGCATGTCAGATTTGACGCTAGCACTGACAGGTTTGCCTACCTGCGCACTCGTGCTACGTGCTGGTGTTTTGGTCACTACCCGCTTGCTTGGATTCTTTTGCAGCTCACCTTGTATGACGTAGCGACTATCTTCAGTGATGTGCAACGGCAACTGCCCTGCCAAGTTTACTTGATACATATTAGGTAAGTTAGAGGGCACGATAGAGGTGATTTGCGTTTTGATACCTGCTTGGGTCAATACTTGGCGCAAGCGCTGATCGATAGCCGTACTTACCGTTTTGGTTGTTTGCGCGCTTTGGCTGTTGTTATTCAACTGAGCACTGCTATCATCCGCTGAGCTTGGCTGAGCGCAGGCCGTGGTTGCTAGCAATATAACGCTGATTAGGCTGGCAGGTTTTAATACAGATAATATCACTGAAGGGTTCCTATCTGGTTTTTGATAATGACGGTTATTCAACGATGATAGTTTTTCGATAACAATTATTTTTACGACTCAGGCATACTGAGCAAATCAGACTCGGCAAGTGATAATAGACAAGTCATGTTATAGATAAAAATAACTGTAGCACATAGGTTGGTTTTGCAAAGTGATAAATGGCCCAAATCGCAAAACTGCTACCTAATCTTAAGAGATAGGCAACACAAGCACCGTGGATGAAAACGGTGAACAAAAACAGCGGACAGCAAAAAGCAGCACACGGTGTCGCGGCTGCTCATGAGTTGTACAACAATGGTCTAAAAATGATAGTGCGAAGAGTAAATCCAGTCTATAACTAGAACTTGGCAACTTCTTCTGGTGTTAAGAAGCGGCTATCGCCTTTTTCTAGGCCGTCTAAATTGATATGACCGATACTAGCGCGGTGCAATTCAGTGACTCTATTGCCAAAATAGCCCATCATGCGTTTGACCTGATGATACTTGCCCTGCTCTAGTGTCAGGCGTGCATGAGTCTCATCAATGAATTCTAGAACAGCAGGCTTGGTTGGCTCATAATCCCCTTCTAATAGAATCCCTTCGGCGACTTTTTTCACAGCTTTCTCTTGTGAATCGCTATCCATCGCATCTGCCAAGGTTAGCTCGTACACCTTGGCATGCTCGTGCTTGGGGCTAGTGACGCGGTGTAGCCAGCCACCATCATCACTCATGAGCAGTGCGCCGGTGGTATCGACGTCGAGACGTCCCGCAATACGCAAGCTACCCAACTCTGGTACCGCAATCAGCTCGGTGACGATTGGATACTCTTTGGCTTTTAATGTACATTCAAAGCCCTCAGGCTTATACAACAAAATATAGCGATTGCCAGTAGCCACTGACAGTGGCTCGCCTGCCCACATTACATCGTCATTAACGATATCGACATGTAGACCAGGGTCTTTGACCACTTGATCGTTTACGGTGATTTCGCCGGCGTGCATGATTTTTTTTGATTCTTTGCGCGACAGCTCGGTGGCTTTACTAATAAATTTATCTAAACGCATACTATGACTACCATCGGTTTTATGATACCAGCCCTAAATCAGAAACTAACGATACCAGCTCTCAGCCGTGAGCGCCTCGTTATCTTCGATGGTTAGAAATGGTACTATAATGAAAAATTGAATGAACACTGCGCCTAATATAAAAGCCAGTGAAAGTCAGACCAGTTTAACATATCCAACCTAAGCCTGATGAAATATGAGCTATCAAACGCTAAAACGTGCGGTTACCGCGCGCCTAGAAATCAAAAAGTCCGAGTTTATTGCTTATGCCTATCCTGTAAGCTCCCGCGAGCAAGCTATGTTTCACGTGGAACAACTATGCGAGCAGTACCCTGATGCCCGTCATTTTTGCTGGGCATATATCGTTGGTGACCCTGACAACACCACCAGTGCAGGGTTCGATGATGATGGTGAACCAAGCGGTACGGCTGGCAGGCCGATATTAAATGTTCTACAACACAAGTCCATCGGCAACGTGATTATCATCGTGGTGCGTTATTTTGGCGGTATCAAATTAGGTGCTGGCGGCCTTACTCGTGCTTATGCAAGCGCGGCACAAGCAGCAGTCGACGAGATGATATTGAGCCCTTATGTACCGATGGCACAAGTGCAGGTACTGGCAACGTTTGCGACTGAAGCACAGTGCCGCTATATCATAGAGAGTCTTGGTGGGCATATCGATGATGTTGCGTACAGCAAACAAGTCACTTTGAGCGCAACCCTTGCTGAAGCAGATATTGAGAATTTAAAAGAGCGTCTGGCAATGGATGGTCGAGTATTGGATCAGCCAAAAAATTAAAAGATCGGATTAACTGCTCTCGTCCGTTAGTTTAGACAGCTTTATTGTTAGTCGCTTTTTTCAACTGCTGCTTTCAGTCTCTGTATTGCATAGCTGCTTTTAAAAAATGCTTTGGAACAACTACTTTCAGTAGCTGTTTTTCAGTAAGCATGCGTTCACTGAAAATCATTGGTTTTCGTAGGTACTAGCGTTATGATAAAAACACTACTTTTTAACCCTCATTAAATAAGACCCTTATATGTCCACCTCGACCACACCTTTTTCTCCAGCACCCTTTAAACCGCCATTTTGGCTGACCAATCCTCATTTGCAGAGCATCTTGCCCAAGTTTTTTGCGCCCAAAGCACCAACGTATCGCCGCGTGGTGATGCAAGACTCCTTAAGTGAAACCGATATTGCTTACGACTTTTATGATGCGCATCCTATAAATCCATCGACTGATGGATCACTTGAGCAAACACCGTTGATTGTCCTATTCCACGGCATGGAGGGCAGCAGTGACAGTCACTATGCTCGCGCATTGGCTTACCAGATGCACGCGCAAGGCTGGCATTTTGTAGTGGTGCACTTTCGTAGTTGTGGCGGTATTCCAGCTAATGGCCGAGTTTTTTATAATGCCGGTGATACCAATGAGGTGCATCACGCGCTACAGAACTTACGTGCGCAGTATGCCAATATCTATGCGGCTGGCGTGTCACTTGGTGGTAATGCACTAGCGAAATACATGGGCGAGTATGGTGACGAAGCCATTTGCAAAGGCGCGGCGGTCATCTCTGCTCCCGTCGATATGTCATCGGCTGCCATTACTATGCACAGCTTTTTGAGTCATCGTATCTATACGCCTTATCTGCTTAATCCAATTATTAAAAAAGCGTTGGCGAACGACATCACCACAGAAGAAATTGATGCTATCAAAGCCGTCAATCGTATCAGCGACTTCGATGATATCTTTACCGCGCCCCGTCATGGCTACCGCTCCAACAATCACTATTATCACTCTTCTTCTGCTCTGCCTTACTTGATCAACGTCACCAAACCTCTACTATTAATTAGTGCAAAGGACGATCCTTTCATTGGCTTTACCGCGACGCCAAACGATGTCTCTGATAGCGTCACTATATTGGATACGGAACACGGTGGACATATCGGTTATCTGCGTTATCGCTCAGACAGTGGTCAGACCAAAAGCAAATCGTCTGTCACCAATGATAAAAAGTCTAAGACTTCAACATTCGATATTAACTGGATACCTGAAACGGTTAGTGCTTATTTTAATTGGATTGGTTTGGCTTCTATTAGCGAGCCTTCTCAAGATGCGGTCTCTGACAACCAATAATCAATGAAAAAATAATAACGCCAACGTTTACAAACTTTTGAGAGTGTTCTATGTATCCATTTATCCGCTATGCCGCCACCATCGCTCATGCTGCCATAAAAGCAAAACGAGGCGATACGTTGACGTTCAAAGACACCAGTGAGATTCAGTTTCGCTGCCGCTTATCCGATATCGATAACTTTTTGGAGATGAATAACGGCCGCGTATTTACGCTATATGACTTGGGGCGTATGGACTTTGCGGTACGGACGGGTCTTGGCAACCAGCTATTAAAACAGCGTTGGGGTTTGGTCATCGCTGGCAGTACTATCCAATACCGTAAGCGTATTCGCGCCTTTGACAAAGTCACGCTAAAGACCAAAATCGTCGGTATCGATGCGCGCTGGCTCTATATCGAGCAATCGATGTGGGTCAAGGGCAAGCCTTGCTCGTCTGGATTACTGCGTACGGGGGTGACCAAAGGTGGCAGAGTAATCGACACGGCACAGGTACTGGCAGCATTGGGGCAGTCTGATTGGGATCTACCGCCAACGGGTTACGTGGCTGAATGGATTAAGAGCGATGCTGATCGTCCATGGCCACCAACGGAATAATAGACAAATTGGTAATAGCTATAATAGTGAATAGACCACTTAGCTAAAAATGACACTGCTGGACATTGATTAAAAGCACGTCAAAGCTATGAAAAAAGGACGCCTTAAGCAAGTCAAAGTCACGTCACAAACAAGTCACCTTATGACTACTATTCCATAACAAGTCATTATATAAATACATATAATAAATGTTAGGATACTAGTGAGTATTATATTTGACTCACCTAAAAATAGTCCTATAAGGAGAACAATATGGCTAACATGACGGATTTTGTCGGTACGTTATTTGATAATAGCGAGACAAACCCAAGTAAGATCACCCTAGCCTTTACTATGGCTGGCGTGGCACTCAAAAAAGGCCACTCTGCTACCGTCATACTCATGGTAGATGCGGTACATCTGGCAAAACCGAACGCGCTAGACGGTGTCGATATTGGCGATCCGTTTGAGCCCGCTGGCGAGTTGTTAGAAGCCTTTATCGAAAAAGGCGGACAAGTACTGGTCTGCGGTGCCTGCATGAAACATGGCGGAGTCGAGGAATCTGAGATCGATAAACGCTTTGAGGTGATTAGCGGTGATGATGTGGTTGAACTGCTGATGAATGCGAAAGGGTCGTTGCAGTTGAACTAATAGCTAAAGTTAAAAAGTAAGATTATAAGAATGGGTCAGTTTTCTTAGTCATCTTTTTGTTGGCTTGGATGATTGGCTCTTTTACTTTCTAAGTTAGTAAAACTCCTTCAAAAGATAAATTTTAATCATCTTTTCTCATTTCATGAGTCTCCAGTAAGTATATAGCCAAAGTAGATGATGCTCCAACTGCTAACTTAGCGTGCCTAGGTTGCAGACCTTTGAAATCACTATCTTTGCCATGACCACTACCATATTCATTTCTAACTTCTGCAATGCCTTGGACAACAGCAGATAAGCTACCTAGAATCTGTCTTATTGACCTTGCCGCTTTCGCTTCGTTAGATATATCATCAGGCGTAATTTTGAGCAGTTTAGTAGTTTCTCTCATTAATTTAGATAAATCCCAGTTTTTATTATATTCTTCTTGTCTACTTTTAAAGATTGATTTACAAGCAGTTTCAATCAACTCTTTCGCTACTCCTATCGCTTGATAAGGTGAAGTCTCAATTGATGATTCCATTAAGTTAATTTGCTGAGAAACGTAATCAGCGTTAAAAATGATTCTAATCTCATTACCTTTTTTTTCTATAGAAGCTTTTCCAGTAAATTTTTTTCTTCCACTAAAAGTTGGTCTATTAAAAATACGAACTGCTTCGACAATTTCAAAATCGTCATGACTTAGAATTTTATTGAAGATATCAAGAATCATTTTTACTTCTTCTCTATCTGTTCTTACTACTGGATGTATCATATGACACAAGAAATCCAGAAAAATATTATCGTTGCAATCTAGCAAATTGAACCTACTATCATAAAAAACCCAGTCGTCATCCCAATCGTGGTTATTAAATCTATGCTGCCAAATGTCACCTTTAGCATTTGGATACCTACTATCAGTTGAAGAGAGGCTTTCTAAATTATAAAGTCTGGATAAAAATGTGGTTTCATCTAACCTTCCAGCCCAATCGATACTTCCTATCTGAATAGAATCAAATATATCGCGTCGAGTAATTGAAGATATTTTATTCATTATTTATTTCCAACTTTCTTTGACTAGGTGTTTAGTAATCTCAAGTATATGTATTAACAAGCTTCAACTACAGTTTTGTAGTCAAAACCCTCCTCGCCTATTTAGCAACTAAATAAACACTATCCAACACGTATACCGCGTACCTCTGCTACAGTAAGCCATGCCAATATCCTAATGAACAGGAAACTCGTCATGAGCTTACTTAATACTCTAAACTTAACCTACCCTATCGTCCAAGCACCAATGGCAGGCGCAACCACACCTGAACTGGCAGCGACGGTAAGTAACTTTGGTGGGTTGGGCTCATTGGGATCAGGCATGACTGCACCAGATGTTTTGGATAGTCAAATCAACACGATTAAGACCATGACCGACCGTCCTTTTATGATTAATCTGATGGTACTCTCTGAGCACGAGTCGGGTACCTTTGATACCGCTATACCTGCTTGGCTGAGTCAGTATTATCAAGAGAATGGCATAGTCGCCGAGTTACCTGAACACCCCGCTCAGAATTTCGCAGATCAGCTACAAGTGCTCTATGACAACCCTGTGCCTGTCGCCAGTTTTACCTTTGGTATTATCAGCGCAGAGCAGGTTCAGCATATACAAAGTGTTGGTACACGCGTCGTCGGTACCGCCAATCATCCATTAGAGGCCAAAGCCTGGAGCGAGATTGGTGCTGATGCGGTCTGTGTACAAGGGGCGGAAGCTGGCGGTCATCGCGGTGGCTGGTTGCCACAAAGCGAAACCGATCCTTTGGGGTTGCTAACCTTGATTAGCCAAACGCGCGCACGCATAGAGATTCCACTAATTGCAGCAGGCGGCATCATGACAGCACAAGATATCAAGGCAGTACAAGCCGCTGGTGCTGAGCTTGCGCAACTGGGAACAGCGTTTTTGACCACAGATCAATGCGGTATTAATGATACCTATAAACAAGCCTTACTCGATGCCAGTCAAGGGTTACGCAGTAGTGAGACACGCTTAACTCGTTTGTTTTCAGGTCAGCTCGCTCGTGGTTTATTAAACGATTATCTACGTGATTTTGCTCAGTTTGAGAACACGGATGTGCTACCACCCTACCCGCAACTCAATGCTATGACTAAGTCTATGCGCGCGCATGCTACTCATAATCTTGATGCAGAACATCTATCATTATGGGCAGGACAAGGGGTAGCTTTAGTCAAACAAGAAAGCACGCTTGATCTGCTTGATCGGTTGGTAAAACAGCTATAGAGTTACTCACTTTTAAGCCCCTCTCGAAACCCTTTGTAATCCTCAGCCGTCTGATCTACCGCCTCGACCATCGGCACATGACCGACTTCGGGCATCACAATAATTTGCGCCTGCGGAATGATTTCTTTGATCAACTCCGTCGTCTCAGGCTTGATGACTCGGTCTTCTTCGCCCCAAACGACTAGCGTTGGGATATTATAGTTTGCGATGACTGCGGCGCGTTCCTCGACATTGTCTACCACGATTTGCTCAAGAATGTTGGCGTGTAGCGCTTTATTTTCAATACGCTCTTGGGCAAAGACTGCTTGCACTGTTTTGGGCAGATAAGGTGGTTTATACATGACAAACTCATACAGCTTGTAGAAATCTTCTGTCTTATTAATCAATAGTGGGTTGTTCTCAAGCGTGGCATTTTCCAGTGATTTTGGGACACCTGCTGACCAAAATCCTGCACTGTCGATGAGCCAAAGACTTTTGATATCATTTGGATACTTTGCTGCATATGCCACACTGATAGCACCACCCATAGAGTTACCACCCAGATGAAGGTTGGCAGCGGTGCCCTTCGCTTGCATCAGCTCATGTAAGCGCTGCGCCTGTGCATCTGCGCGATAGTCTGCGCTATCGGGCTTGCTTGAATCACCAAATCCTAGTAGATCTGGAATAATAAGATGATAGTCTCCAAGCTCGCTTGCAACACGCGTAAAGCTGTCTTTGTTACTACCAAAGCCATGAATCAATAATAAAGGCTCAGCAGCGGTATTGTTGTTTTCGGCATACGTCAACTGCTCACCTGAGGCCAGTGTAAACACCTTAGTGGTCAGATCAGACTTATTGCGCTCGTGCTGGATGATTTTTTGGGTTGTGGCAACGGTGAAACTATTAGGCGTTGTACAACTGGCAACAGACAAAGCCAAGAAAAGAGGAAAACATATACGCATCAATGACATCAAAACATCCTTATTAGTTATCGGTAAATGAGTCGCACAACACCTACTTATGCCACCCTTTTGTGCTCTAGCCTTTTCCACTGCCTTTATTTATTTAGCAGAAACTCTACCGCAGCTGCAGCATGGATAGCAGTAGTGTCAAATACAGGAACTGGGCTATCGGTCTCTTTGATAAGTAGACCAATCTCAGTACAGCCTAATATCACACCCTCTGCTCCTTGCGCAGCCAAGTCTTTAATCACTTGGCGATAATACGCTTTTGAGCTGTCTTTAAACTCACCAATGCACAGCTCTTTTTTGATAATACGGTGTACCTCTACTCTCGCATCCTCCTCTGGTATCAGCACTTGCAAGCCTGCATCGATCAGACGCTGCTTATAAAAATCCTGAGTCATCGTAAATTGCGTGCCGAGTAGCGCTACTGTGGTTATGTTCTGCTTTTTGATAGCATCTACAGTCGCATCAGCGATATGAATCAACGGCAGCGCTATGACGGCTGCTACGTTATCGAACAATTTATGCATCGTGTTGGAGGCGATCATGATTCCTTGCACGCCAGCTGCTTGCAAACGCTGAGCACTGCTAGCCATTATAGCGCCCAGCTCATCCCATTGGCCTTGCTCTTGTAGCTCATTGATCACCGCAAAATCTACACTATGGATCATCAAGTCTGCTGAATGTAGTCCACCAAGCTGATGTTTAATGCCTTCATTAATCAGACGATAATAGCTCTCTGTGCTCTCCCAGCTCATACCGCCAATGATGCCCAATGTTCGTTGCTCAAAGTCTCGCTGTTGTTGATCTGCCATGTCACCCTCCTAGGTATTTCATCATCTGGCTCATAGTCAATGATCGTAGCGACATTGGCTATTTATAGTATGCGCGTGTGTACAAACACTATTTTGCTCAAGACAAAACTATTGTTATCAATATACAACGATTACCATCATTAATAATAACGATTTTACCTATTCATTGTTGAGGCGTATCATGTGCGCTCGTAGCCAACCATCCTGTCAGCTACGCTTGGTAATTACCGCACAATTATATGTATACCATACGCCAGCATCATAGGCTGAGCGTCGCTATTTGCTATTATCCTGTAGGACACCGAACACTATGACAAACTTCCCCACTATCAGAATACGCCTCCGCCGCAAACTCTATCGCCTTATCTTTACAGGTCTGATGGCGATGATGATGTCGCTTATTATCTCGTCAGCGCTATTATTGGTAAAAGTAGGCTACGTTGATGGCTTTTTTGCAGAATTGATGCACTCTTGGGGACTGGCTTTTATCTTTGCGTGGCCGAGCGCGTATATCTGTGCCTATATGATACAAGAGCATGTCTTGAGCAAAATCGAATTTTACTAGACCATAATATTGGGCAATGCATGAGTTAGAACACTGCATGATTTTTATCGATTTATTTTATTGATGTCTATCGCGATGACGCGGTTTTGCAACTGCAAACGGAGCAAGCAACAACGTTACTTAACCAAAAAAGTACTGATAACCGTCTGGTAAAATTGCTACTGTGATTGGCTCGATATGCTTTTTATAACAGAATCGACATGATTTTTATAACAGAGCAATCACCACAGAAAAACAATCGACCAACTAAAAAGTCGAGCAATTAAAACATCGAATAACTAAAAGACAATCATCAAAAATAGACAAAGGAAATCATCATGCGTAGTGCTATTCATAACAGTTTTGGTAAACCCTCTGACGTCTTAAGCGTGGGCGATAGTCCCATGCCGCAGCCTGCTGCCAACGAAGTCCGCATCAAAACCATTCTCTCCCCTATTCACAACCATGACCTGCTAACCGTCAGCGGTCAATACGGCTATAAGCCTGAGATGCCAGCCATCGGCGGTAGCGAGGCGCTTGGTATTATTGACGCTGTTGGCGATGATGTGACAGAACTCAGTGTCGGTCAGCGAGTAGCGTGCGCTAGTGTGCATGAGACATGGGCCGAGTATTTTGTCGCCCCTGCCGATATGGTATTTGTCATCCCTGATAGTATCAAAGACGAGCTAGCAGCCCAGCTGATCGCTATGCCATTGTCTGCCTTGATGCTACTTGAGTTCTTAGAAGTCGATAGCGGTCAGTGGATCATCCATAACGCTGCAAATGGCGCAGTCGGTAAGACGCTAGCGATGCTCGCTGCCGCACGCGGTGTCAATACTATCAATCTGGTGCGTAGCAAAGACTCACTCGAAGAGCTGACTGCACTTGATATCAAAAACAACGTCGTTACAGCTGATGACGACTGGAAAGACCAAGTCCGCGCTATAATCGGTGATGACAAGATTACCGCAGCCGTTGACTCGGTCGGCGGTGAGTCAAGCAATGAGCTGCTATCGCTACTGGGTAGCAAAGGCACGCTGGTCTCATTTGGTATCATGTCAGGCAAGCCAATGGCACTAGATGCTGGTAACCTCATCTTTAAACAAGCGGTGGTAAAAGGATTTTGGGGCAGCAAAACCAGTCAAGAAATGGATCTAGATAACAAACAGCGTCTGATCGATGAGCTACTAGAGCGCGCTTCTAATGGCGACCTAAAACTCCCTATCGAAGCCATTTATAGTCTGGACGACATCACAACTGCCGTCTCTGGAAAAGTGCAATCAAACAAAAAAGGCAAAGTCATCCTAAAGCCGTAAGCAATATACTACCCTTACAATGACTGTCCTCTAGAGAGGTAACATGACATCCAAAAGAGCCCGCTCGTATTACTCGTCAGATAATACCGCGGGCTCTTTTGCTTTGGCCAGACGTCTCTAACCATAGTGCGGCGCTAGTATAGTCGCTACATCATCAATAAGTACCCATAATAAAACCGAATAAGGATATAACTATGTCAAACAACACAACATTCAAAGCACTCGTCGTCGAAGAAACCAGCGACGGTGAATTCAAAAAAAGTATCCAAGAGCGTAGTGTCAGCGACCTACCAGAGAACGACCTACTCATCGAAGTACACTACTCGTCATTGAACTTCAAAGATGCAATGTCAGCGTCAGGCAACAAGCGAATCACCAGAGAATATCCACATACCCCTGGTATCGATGCAGCGGGCGTGGTCGTCAGTGATAAGTCAGGCACGTTTAGCGCAGGGCAAGAAGTATTGGTATTCGGCTATGATCTCGGTATGGATACCGATGGTGGTCTGGGTCAAATGATCTCTATACCAGCAGAGTGGGCGCTGGCATGCCCAGAGACGCTGACACTAAAAGAAGCGATGACCTATGGTACGGGCGGTCTAACCGCAGCGCTAAGTGTCCAGAAGCTAGAGAAAATGGGTGCCAAACCAAGTGATGGTCCAGTCGCTGTAACTGGCGCAACGGGCGGCGTCGGTACGATCAGTATCGCTATCTTAAAGCAGCTCGGCTATGAGGTGATTGCATTCTCAGGTAAGCCAGAGCAAAGCGAGTATCTAAAAGAAGTGGGTGCAAGCGAAGTCCGTCATCGCGATACCATTAATGAAATCGGTAAAAAACCTGTCGGCCGTGAGCTATGGGCAAACGCTATCGATACCCTCGGCGGTGAGTATCTATCTAACTTGCTCAAGCAAACCAAAGCGGGCGGCGCAGTGACTAATTGTGGCCTAGCAGGCGGTGCTGAGTTCTCCATGACGGTCATGCCATTTATCACTCGTGCGGTATCACTACTGGGTATCGACTCGGTTTATATTCCATTGGCTGATAAAGAAGCGATTTGGCAGCGTGTCGCCACTGATATGAAATTGCCTAATCTAGAGAGCTATGGCGAAGAGATTACGCTAGAGCAAACGCCAGAATATCTAGATCGCTTTATGTCGAGTAAAGTGGTTGGGCGTTATGTGGTAAATGTGAAGGGTTAGGATTCACCTTAAGATTGAATTTTATAAATAGTAGCGGTGCTCTTTATCTAAAAGAGCACCGCTTTTTTTGGCATATATACAATGGAAAATTCGTTCATATTGAGACTTAGGATAAAAAGTCGAAAAACATGAATTGACTTTAACAAACTTAAGTTTACTATAATATCTTCATAGAGTATTAGTAATAAGGAAGTTAAATTGTTTGAGATAGGAGAAATTTATAATAGGCGTGCTGATATACACGGTAAATATAAGGGCCAACAATATGGTGGTATAGCGACTCCTGCCGCTCATCCATATATATTTATATTTACAGGTGATTCTGGTAGCGAGTATGGATATATTGACGATTTCGATCCTAATGGTACCTTTAAATACACAGGTGAAGGACAAGAGGGTGACATGAAAATGTCTAAAGGTAATTTAGCTATTCGCGATCATCAAAAAAACAATAAAGAAATCTTACTCTTTGAATCTACATCACGAGGTTATGTACGGCTTTTAGGAACATGCAATTATGTTTTTCATCATATTGAAGAGCGACCAGATAGAAATGGTAATCTTCGTGAGGCTATCATTTTCCATCTAGATATAGTTAACAATCGAAATATTGATGCAGCTCACACTCTAAATTCCAAAATAGTTGAATCACCTAAAGCGATGTACGTTACTAAGCCTAGCAAAGGCCAGTCATTACAAAAACTACGAGAGATTGCTTTAAGTTCAACACCAATCCAAGGAAGTACACAAGAAAAAATTCAGTCTATCCAAAACCGTAGTAGAGCAATTAAGCTTTATGCTAAGAAAAGAGCTAACGGCATATGCGAAGGGTGTAACGAGATAGCTCCATTTGAAACTAAGTCTGGACCTTACCTTGAAGTCCATCACTTAACTAGGTTGGCAGACGGTGGGGCAGACTTACCTCAAAACGTTATCGCGTTGTGTCCTATATGTCATCGAAAAGCTCACTACTCTCTAGATCATTTAGAGTTTAACAGTAGATTAATAGATACAGTTATTGCTATCGAAGCTCGTCTAAACCAATAAGGTACTTGTAACAACCAAAAAAAGCACCCAACTAAGTTGAGTGCTTTTTTATTTACGACAAGCTGTATATCAATTCAAAAAAGCTACTTTGAAAAGCTATTTAGATAAGTTTACGTAGTCTAATATGGTAACAAGGCAACCGAGCGCAGATAGTACGTGTTTGTACATCTGCGCTCGGTTAACACCGTTACTGTTTAGAATACTTAAACGGACTACTCCCACTCAATCGTTGCAGGTGGCTTGCTCGACACATCATAAGTCACGCGTGATACGTCAGCGATTTCATTCATGATGCGGTTCGATACCGTCTCGATCAAATCATACGGCAGATGGGCAAAGCGAGCCGTCATAAAGTCTACCGTCTCAACAGCACGTAGCGCGATGACCCACGCATAGCGGCGGCCATCGCCGACCACGCCGACAGATTTGATTGGTTGGAATACCGCAAATGCTTGTGCCGTCTTGTCATACCAGCCTGAACGCTCAAGCTCTTGCATAAAGATAGCATCAGCCAAACGCAGCACGTCGGCGTATTCTTTCTTAACTTCACCAAGGATACGCACGCCCAAACCTGGACCTGGGAACGGATGACGATAGATCATTTTGGCTGGTAAACCCAAGGTAATACCAAGCTTGCGCACTTCGTCTTTGAACAAATCACGTAATGGCTCAATCAGTTTAAATGCCAAATCATCTGGCAAACCGCCTACGTTATGGTGGCTCTTAATCACATGCGCTTTGCCTTGATGCGACTTAGCAGATTCGATAACGTCTGGGTAAATCGTACCCTGTGCCAAGAACTCAACGACTTTACCATCGCTTTGCTCACTCACTTGACGCGCGCTATCAGCGAATACGTCAATGAACGTCTTTCCGATGATTTTGCGTTTTTTCTCTGGATCAGACTCGCCTGCTAGCGCATCTAAGAACAAATCTTCGGCATCGACGCGGATGACTTTTACACCCATGTTTTCGGCAAAGATTTGCATCACTTGGTCGCCTTCGTGCAGACGCAATAGACCGTTATCAACGAATACACAGGTTAGCTGATCACCAATTGCTTTGTGCAATAGTGCGGCTACGACTGAACTATCGACACCGCCCGATAGACCTAGCAATACCTGCTTGTCACCGATTTGTTCTTTTAGCTGTGCGATACGCATATCAGCGATATTGTCTGGCGTCCACTCACCAGCGCATTCGCAGATTTGATGGACGAAACGACCCAGCAACTCTTGACCTTGTAAGGTATGTGTCACTTCTGGGTGGAACTGTAGACCGTAGTATTGCTTGTCATCATTGGCCATAATCGCAATCGGGCAGCTTGGTGTGCTAGCAACGATATCGAAGCCTTCAGGCGCTTTGATGACTTTATCGCCATGACTCATCCAAACGTTTAGCTTAGCAGCCGCGCCGTCAGTCTTGCTGTCTTCGATACCGTCAGTGAGCTGTGAATGACCAGTGACATCAATGGTCGCGGCTCCAAACTCATGAATATCACTAGCATGAACCTGCCCGCCGAAACGATCTGCCATCGCCTGCATACCGTAGCAGATACCTAATACAGGCACGCCTAGCTCAAACACTGCATCGTTGATACGTGGGCTGTTTTCAGCATGAACGCTCTCAGGACCACCCGATAAGATGACGCCTTTTGCACCAAAATCGATGATGCGCTGAGTATCGATGTCATAAGGGAACATCTCACAAAACACCCCAGAATCGCGCACACGGCGGGCGATTAACTGACTGTATTGCGAGCCAAAATCGAGGATTAAGATGCGATCTTCTTTGATTGTAGGAGTGGCAGCGGCAGTGGTCATAAATCGATGTCCATCAATAGATAAATTGGTGCCCTATTTTAACAAGTTTACGCCTCATAAGGGTTACTTCCTCCGCAATATTTTACTATTCAATCATTTTCTTTGGAAAAAACATTCAATCCTGTCATTTAAACGACCTTGTCCTCTGGCATCCTATTATTTTTCAATCGTATTGTTGTATGTTCAAGACTTTCCTGACTTTTCACTTGCTATAGCACCATGTCTATATAACGACTCTTACTTTTTATAGCGGCTCTTTAGTCAGTATGTTTTAGCTATAAATCTTCTCAAAAGTACAACGACTACACCCACTTAACACCTATCCTTAAATGACGATAAAGCACTGCTATCCAATAAAAAAAATATTCAAACAATAGCGAAATATTAGTCGATTTTTGTTACGACTCCGTGTACATTGTTAAGAGGTTCTTACTATCACAGAGACAATAAACCATTAAATCATTTAGATAAATGCCCTATAAATATGGGGGTCAATACGCCTTTACTCACACTTGTCGTACCAACCACAAGGCTCGTAGGAGCTTTTATCAAAGGAATAAGATTATGCAAAAGGAATTTTCAAAGCGCTCAGTACTTAAGCTTAGCTCACTCACTTTAGCAGTTGCTGCAGCAACATTGACTTCGGTTTCTGCTTTTGCTGATGCAACGCCAGACTGTAATGCAGGTACCGATGCCACTGCTCTAGAGTGCGGTGTCAATGCGGCTGCAACAGGTGTAGATGCACTTGCTGTTGGTACAGACTCTACAGCAACTGGTAACTCAACTACAGCGGTTGGCGGTGAGTCAGTGGCGAGCGGTCCGGGTGCCACAGCTATCGGCTGGCAAGCAGTTACTGCAGGCAATCGATCAACTGCACTGGGTCATCAGACCTCTGCAATCGGTGTTCAGTCAGTTGCTGTCGGTGAGGATGCCACGGCGACAGGTAACGGTGCTATCGCGATTGGTGGTAATAATGATGTCAATAATGACGGGAACTTAGACGAAGATGGTGTTGGCTCAAATGCCAATGGTAATGACGCTATAGCAATCGGTGCTGGTGCTAGCGCGCAAGGCAACTCTACGACAGCGGTTGGTGGCGAGTCAGTAGCAACTGGTCCTGGTGCCACTGCTATCGGTTGGCAGTCGGGTGCAAATGCAGAGCGTGCGCAAGCATTCGGTCATTTGGCTCAAGCAAATGGTGTACGCTCTACTGCAGTTGGTGAAGCAGCTTTTGCTGGCGGGACCAATGATACCGTGGCTGTTGGTAACTTGACGCAGGCCAATGGTAATTCGACGACGGTATTGGGCGGCGAAGCCTTTACTGGAACAGTGGCTGATGGTACAGACTTAAATGCAGGTGCTCTAACTTCTACAGGCGAGACAGCAGGTGCTACTGCCCTTGGTTGGCGTGCAACGGCTACGGCAGAGAGAGCGACCGCAGTCGGTCATTTAGCCAGTGCTACTGGTGTTCGTTCTACCGCAGTCGGTGAAGATGCTTTTGCTGGCGGGACTAACGATACCGTGGCTATCGGTAACAAGACTCAAGCCAATGGTAATTCGACGACGGTATTGGGCGGCGAAGCCTTTACCGGAACAGTGGCGGATGGTACAGATTTAAACGCAGGCTCTCTAACTTCTACGGGTGAGACTGCAGGTGCGACCGCTGTGGGTTGGCGTGCAACGGCTACCGCAGAGAGGGCGCAGGCTTTTGGTCATCTAGCCAGTGCTTCTGGCGTACGCTCACTTGCTGTAGGTGAAGATGCTAGTGCTGAATCAGACAATGCAATTGCTATTGGTAATAACTCAGTCGCCTCAGGTCTTGACGGTGTAGCAATTGGTGGCGATAGAAGCGGCGAGCGTCAAACGACCGCTTCTGGTACCTCTTCTACTGCTATCGGCGCACAAGCCCAAGCAACGCAAGCGGGTGCGACCGCAATCGGCTGGCAGTCAACCGCTAGTGGCGTTCGTGCACAGGCATTCGGTCATCTAGCATCTGCAACTGGCGAACGCTCTACCGCCGTGGGTGAAGCTGCGCAAGCACAAGGTGCAGGATCAGTAGCACTGGGTAATCAGTCATCTGCTAGTGGCTCAAACGGTATCGCTATCGGTAACGGTGCTGCAGCGGCAAACGACAATCAAATCGTCTTAGGTAGCACAAACCAACTGCAAGAGAGCACTCTATCACAATCTGGCGTAACCAATATTGTGACAGCGGATGCAAGTGGTACGCTAGGTACTCTTAATATGGAGTCACTAGCAACATCAAGACAATTCAACGATTTGCGCAGTCAATACAACCGTCAAGAAGACCGCTTAGATGAAGCAGAAGATGGTATTGCGATGGCTCTATCGATGGAAACCCCAGTGATCCCTTCAGGTAAGCGCTACGCCATGACTATCGGTACGGGTTATTACAATAGCAGCTCAGCCATCAGCGCCTCGTTCGCTGGTCGAGTCAGTGACAGTATCACTATCTCAACTGGTGCAGGCTTCGGTACTGACACGGGTAAAGTAGGCGCACGCGGCGGGGTAACCTTTGCTTGGTAAGTGTTGCTTAGTGATTTTCTTTTGATGATTTTGGCTTAGCCACTGGCTCATCTATTAATCGATGTACAGGCTAGTCAATACACGGATATCTACCTCGTCTTCATGCGTATTTGAACATAGCGAGGTAGATATCTCTTAGCGTTAGAGGTTTACTTAAAATAAATAAAAATTCGTTTCACAGAGACGTGTTTACGGTTCCATTAAAACTACTAGGAAGTCTTTAACTATTTTAACAGAGGAAAAATTATGAAAATTGCAGTCTCGTCATACTCAGCACGAAAGATCAGCACTCTTGCCCTAACAGTTGCAGCAGCGTCTTTGAGCACTACCGCTGTGATGGCAGCTGAATGTCAGATTAATGATGCCAATACCCAAACCATCATGGGTGCCACTAGCAACGTCAAGTCTGCTATTGCCTGCGGTAGCGCAGCAACTGCTGGCGGTACTAACGACACTGTCGCTATCGGTAGCAAAGCCAATGCTGGCATGAATTCTGCCACAGCGGTCGGTGGTCAAGCTAATGCAGCCGGTCTAGGATCTACCTCTATCGGTTGGCAATCAAAAGCCACTGCTGAGCGTGCGCAAGCATTTGGTCATCTCGCCAATGCTAGCGGTGTACGTGCAACGGCAGTCGGTGAAGCAGCGATGGCTGGTGGAACTAACGATACTGTTGCGGTCGGTAACAAAGCCAATGCTGGCATGAACTCTGCCACAGCGGTCGGCGGTGAAGCCAATGCAGCGGGTCTGGGGTCGACCTCTATCGGTTGGCAATCAAAAGCCACTGCTGAGCGAGCACAAGCATTTGGTCATCTCGCCAATGCTAGCGGTGTACGTGCAACGGCAGTCGGTGAAGCTGCAATGGCTGGTGGAACTAATGACACTGTCGCGGTCGGTAACAAAGCCAATGCTGGCATGAACTCTGCCACAGCGGTCGGCGGCGAAGCCAATGCAGCAGGTCTGGGCTCCACCTCTATCGGCTGGAAATCAAAAGCCACGGGCGAGCGTGCGCAAGCATTTGGTCACCTAGCCAATGCTAGTGGCATACGTGCAACAGCAGTTGGTGAAGCTGCTGCAGCACAGGGTGAAGCATCTATTGCTATCGGTAATATCTCAGTTGCTAGCGGTTTGAACAGCATCGCTATCGGTAACGGCGTCAAAGCAACCAATAAACATCAAGTCGTCTTGGGTAATGCAGGACAAGTTAAATCAAGTACCGCCTCGCAGACAGGTCAAGTCAGTATCGTAACGATTGATGAGAACGGCACGTTAGGTACCATGCTTGTTGATTATTACAAAGCAGCTCAGTAATCCTAACAACTATTAGTCATGCTATGAACAGCAAAAACCCCGCTATTGCGGGGTTTTTTATATCTCACTATGACGAAACTTATGAGCAAATCATTTGATAATAGCTTCTGTATGTAGCTTTTATATATAGAAGCTATATAGTACTCAAAGCGTGATGGATGCGGTTTAATCCCTCTACCAACACTGCTCGAGGACAAGCTACATTAAGGCGCATTTTTGAGTGCCCTTCTTCACCATATTTAATCCCGGCATTGAGCTCCACTTTTGCCGCACGCAGCGCATCATAAAGTTGTTGATCGTCTTGACTATAAGCTGCGCAATCTAGCCAGATCAAATAGGACGCTTCTGGACGCATGACTTTGATCTTAGGCAAGTGCTCAGCGAAATACTGCATGGTTAGATCAATATTACCCTCAACATATTCCAGCGCCTGTGACAACCATTCACTGCCCTCGCTATACGCACTACGCATCGCTGTGTATGCAAATAAATTCAGTTCATACTCGTCGTTTAGCTGCTGCTGCTGGCTGATTTTTTGGATTAATGCTGCATCCTTAGCAAAAATCATTGAGCCTTTGATACCAGCGATATTGAAGGTTTTGGTCATAGAGGTTAGGCTAACTACCTTATGCTCATACCCTGCCGCTAGTGTTAAAAACGGTGTAAAAGCATACCCACTCAGGGTCAAATCTTGGTGAATCTCGTCACTGACAATCGCCACATCATGTTTTTTGCAAATGGTAAGCAGTGTATTCAGCTCATCTGCTGTCCACACGCGCCCGCCCGGATTGTGTGGATTGCAAAGTAAATATAGCTTCACATCATGCTCAATAATCTTGGCTTCAATATCAGCCAAATTCAAACGATATTTGTCTTCGCTCTCTTGTAGTGAGGAAGTAATGAGCGTGCGCCCATTTTGCTCAACCTTACTCATAAATGGTGTATAGATCGGAGCGTTGACCAGTACCGCATCCCCTGCATCGGTAAAGACATTCATCATTAGCGCTAGGCTTGGCACCACCCCTGGAGAGAACAATATATTTTCTTGATTAAGCGCCAAATCATAGCGACTGCCATGCCAATTAATGATTGCGTTATACAGTGCTTTGGTAGGTTTGGTATAACCTAGTATGCCATGCTGCACGGCTTGCTCAATCGCGTTTAAGATAGGCGGGGCAGCTTTGAAATCCATATCTGCTACCCATAGCGGAATCGTATCATCGCTATAGTGCCATTTGAGCGACCCTGTATCCCTTCTGTCGACGACTTCATCAAAGTTATATGACACCTGCACGCTCCTAAATCTAAAGATAATGACCTAGAGTACAACAGGAATCGCATCATCACCAATCGCTTTGTGAGAATTAGACAAACGCGCGATGACATTAACAAAATCATGCCTACTTTGTACTTTTTGCAACCTAATACTGTTAGATAATAACTGTGTGAACTCAAAATAAAAATCATGGAGACTGATGATGACGACAGAACAAAAGCCATCTACAGACACGCAAACATATGTCTTAACCAAATCCGATATCGATAACATTACCGAGAACAAGCATGTCCATCAGTTCAACGAGCACGCTATTCGCCATACAGTGTCGCTCAGTGATATCGTCGGTCTGACCAAATTTGGCTTGCACCTTGTACGGGTAGAGTCAGGCGATGAGACGACGACCCATCACTATCATGAAGAGTCAGATGAGTTTATTTATGTGCTGTCAGGTGAGCTGTCACTGCGCTATGGCGATGAGCATTATTCGCTAAAGGCTGGCGACTTTGCGGCGTTCCCTGCGCACGGTGCGGCGCACTCGATGCGCAATGATAGCGATGCCGATGCCACTTATTTGATGGGCGGTAGCCGACCTGATATTGATATTACCCTGTATCCAGAGATCGACCGTAAGATGTATAAGATACATGGCAAAAAAGAGTATGTGGATATGGAAGATTTGGGTGAGGTATAAACTATGTAATGGCAGAAAGTAGCCAATCCTGCCATCCGTTATTATCTGCTTATCTAGGCGTGGCGAGGCTACGGTTTGGGGCATTCCTGTTTGGTCACGATACTGCTCCAAAACCTAGCCTTCGCAACACGCCTATCCAAGCAGGATAGCCGCTACTGTCAGGGCTAAAACGCATCACAAGGCAACTATTATTCATCAGAAAGAACATGGGTTTGTAATCTTGTAGAGAGCACTTTTTTACCAGCTAAACTACCCTTTGGTCTTGTTGGCTTAGGGATTCTCATTACTATTTGGGCTACATTCAATGCTCTTAGTAAAGTATAGTTTTCATCAGTATTTTCGAACTCAACCTCTTGATTATTAGCTAGTTTTTGATAGGGATCGTCTAATAGTTTCAGTATTTTTAAGATTTCCTGTTTATCTAAATACCTGATTTGTTTTAGCAATAATTCCCTCAACTCCTTAGGATCAGCATATTTAAGAAGCTTGTCATAAATATGCAAAGACATTCTCTCACTTTCATATATTTCAATAATTTTCTTACGAACAGTCTCATTACTTTCTATAAGGTTGATAGCTTTAGACTCAGCTAAAACTTGCTTGTGTTGGTTACTAATTTCATCAGAACAAAATAAGGCTTCGATATCTTCTGGGCGAAGCTCGACAGAATCCAAATCATATATTACTGTTTGATGATATTTAACTAAAAAATTCAAGAGCACTTCTTTTGATGCATATCTTTTGACTTGTTCCCAGTTTTCAGGAGTTAAGCTTAGCTTTCCAAGAGATATTAGAGTCTGAATTTTCTCTTGGCTTATATTCTTTAAATATGAATTGTCCCAGTTTTTATCAGTCATGCCGATTAGCTTTTCGTATGCTTCATCACTCAAACTGTCACATTTAAAGAGATGATTATCGAACTCAGCTTTAGTAGCTTCCCAGTCTTCAATGTCTATAACAACTGACTCTGTATAATCAACTATTTGTAAGTAGTCTTGTCCATTTTCCAAGAATTTGACAAGTGAGCTATCTATCTCCCGATAAGCACCTTGGTCATCTTCGTCTTCATAAGAGACAGAAAAATACTTAAAAATATTTGACCATGAATATTGGACTTTCAAGCTACCGACAAGATATTGTTGGATGTGATAGTTCTTGACTGTACTTATATCTTTAATTTTAGTGGAAGTGATGTCAATAAACTTCTCTATAATTACATTAGGATGACCTAATAAGTTTAAAGTTTTAATATAAACATCTTCATCTTCAGAATATGAGGTGTTTTCATCTGCATCCAGTAAAATAACTCTTATATATTCTAATAGGTTTTCAGACCAAAAATCTTTAACTAAATAGTTGATTTCAGAATCACATATTGTTGTTAATGGTGTGTTTTTAAGCCTATTTTCTAGTTCATCTAGTGATAGTGATAAATTACCCATCAAAGCAGCCTTGATTATATCTAACTCGATAGAAAAAAATCCTTGTTCACCAAGCCAGTTGAATAGATCAAGGTTTGTAGCATTTAGGCGAGAAAACTTAGGTTTTATGGAAAGACTGAGCTGTTTGAATTTTTCTTCATTCTCTGAAAGAGAATTCATTAAAAAATCGATATAATCGTTTCTTTGGGATAAAAATCTATTAATTTTTTCAGATAGATAGCTGGAGCTATCTAGAATATCAATACCATATCTGATAATTTTTGAGTAATTATTAGTTGTCTGTTCGTCTTCGCTATCATCCTGCATCTCATCAAAAACAGTATCATCTTGCTTTATAAGTATAGGAATGAGTAAGCTGAGATAACTGACGTCCTTATTAAACAAAAGAGCTAAAAACTCAACTGAGATATCTGATTTATCACAAATTTTATATAAAAAATTCTGCTTATGCTTCACAAAATCAGTAGTCTGCAACAAATATCCCAGCATGCTAATATTTAAAACACTAGATGTACTCATCTCATCTTCTGATAAGTAACTTGATAACAGTTCGCTGTGATGGGTTAACTCTAGCTCAAACTTAGGCATTTGACGTCCATTAACAACCATCGCATAGTTTTTATCTGATCTCGATATAGACGACTCAAAAAATAGAGAAACATAATCAGGATAGTTCTCATTAATGTAGCCATTTATAATAAAAAACATTAACTGTTCAGGAATATCTGGTATTTCTTCATCCTGAAGTAATTGTTTTATATCTATATCCTGAAGCAAACTCTTTATCGTCTTATTTTTAATAGTGTAAAAATCCTCCTTGAGTCTGTTTAAACTATTAGATATCTCTTTTTGTTCCTCGTTGGTTTTAGCTCTTATAATAGCTAAGCGCTCACTATAGATGAGCTGCGAATTAGTTGAATCCTCAACATCCGAAAAAGATACACTACTAGACTCAAACCAGTAAGAGTTATTATTTTGAGAGTTAAATTCAATTTTATTATTTTTCAAGCTTTCAAGTTTTAGAAATACATTTTCGTCATACCCATCAATATTGACCGCTTCACCATCAACCTTTATGTATTTAACAACATCATGTTTCTTGCGAATCACACTATTTAAATAGTAGCTATAAACAGCATTGAGCTCGTCAATAGATAATAACATTTCATTTGAAAGCTCTAACTTCCTTCCTTCTAATTCATGAATCCTTTCAGTAATTTCCGCTATCTTTTTATCTATTAAACTAATTTTTACATTATTAAATATATCGTATATCAATCCTCTGTTCGAATTCAGTTTTGAAAAATCGTTTGGATAGTAGTTTTTATATACAACTATAGCAAAAACTTGGTTCTTATCTAGCTGTAAATATTTTAGATGATTATCATAGTCTTGATATTCATTTAAAATATTTTTCACCAGTCTCATATCATCAAAATATAAACAAGCATTCCTCAGAAAACGTTTATCTATATCTTTTACCACTTCTTTATAATTCTTTTGGATTAAATCATATGCATTTGTTGGGTTAATAATCGGAATGATAGGAATGATATACTCAAAGAATTTACTTCTCTCACTGTCAGTAAACATATCGTCTTTAATAGCATATAAGAAGACCACTCTATCTTCACAATACTTGTTTATCATAGAGTTAAGTTCGCGCAGCCTTACAAAAATTTCGTTATTATTGAACCGATCTAAATCTTCGATAATAACAACATTTTTTCCAGTAGCTTCAAAAAAATATAAAATTTCATCTAAATGATCGTTTAGAATAGACTTTTCTTTTTCGTTTTTTATATTAAATTCTGAGTTATGAAAGTTTAGCTTAATCTCAGATAGTTCAAAAGAAACATTTAACAACTTATAGAGCAATATCACAAAACATATTGAAAAACACCAAAACGCTAACTCTGGTAGCCAAGTAGGTAGAGTATAGATAGTTTCAATGTAGTCAACTTTATCAAAAACTATCAACCCACTTACAGTTAGAATTATTACTAACAAAGCTGTAATTTTATTAGTTAAGGCACTACCAGTAATTCGTTTAAACCTTGATAAGGGAATTTCATTTTGAGGTACAGCATAAAAGAACTGTTGTAGTATGCTTCTTTCTATAAGCTGAATCTGCTCAGGCGTTAACTCATCTTCTATTTTCATATCACTATTTTTTTCATCAATAGCATTTGAGTCTTTGTCATCTGGCAAAGCATCTTTATTGATCTGAAAAGAAGAAAGAGAGATATCTAAAAAATTCCATTGACTCTTTTCTTTATATTTTTTCTTAAAGGTATTCAAGATACTACTTTTTCCTGAACCATATATTCCTGTTACAGCTATGTTGAAGACACCTTCCTCATTTAGTGCAGATATTAGTCTATTCTCATATTTTTCATAACTCTCTTTTTCCTCTCCTTGATCCAGATTGTTTAGAGGTGATAAAGAATGAGCTTGTTGATCATTCTTCACTACAGACTTATTCAGCTTTTCTAAACTTATTCTATAGTTGAATACTACTTTCTCCATTTCTTAAATTTCCTTGTCTAGTAATATGTTATAGAATTAGTTTTTAAAGCTTTCAAGCTACCTCCCCTTAAACTCAGCTTCCCTTCTCTCAACCATCGCCATCACACCCTCCTTTGCATCCTCTGAATGAAAGAGCGGCGGCAAGTAGCTATGGATATTGGCCAATGCCGTCGCGGCACCATTGCGGCTCGCATCTTGCGCTGAGGATAGCGCGCCTCTGACTCCTAGCGGCGCAGCTTTGCTGATTTCTTGTGCCAGCGTCAATGCACGCTCATATTCAGTCCCATTTGCCACCACTTCACTGACCAAATTCAGTCGATCAGCCGTTTGCGCATCGAACGCTTTACCTGTAAGCAGATACGGCATGGCTTTTTGCCAGCCTGCCGCTGCGACAAACCGTACCGTCGCCCCGCCAAACGGCATGATGCCGCGTTGGACTTCCATTTGGGCAAAGTTACAGTTATCACTGGCAATGACCACGTCACTATTGAGCATCAGCTCGATAGCTACCGTAAAGCAAGTGCCTTTTACCGCCACGACCACAGGTTTAGTGCGTAAGCGTCCGCTAATGCCCCATGGGTCAATTTGATTGTCATCAAACTCAAACACACCGTCGTTTAGCTTGTCTTGTAGCTCAACCAGATCAAGCCCAGCGGTGAAGTGATCGCCATGGGCGAAGATAAGCGCACAGCGTAAATGATCATCGTTTTCATATTGGGTCAGTGCGTCCGATAGCTGGGTGATCATATGACTGTCAAAGGCGTTGCGTTTGTTGGCGCGATTTAGCCCTATAAGGCAGACGTGACCGTCAGTATCATAGGTGATGCGATTGTCTTGAGTATTACTGTCCGTTGTCATGGTACTGTCCTTGTTAAAATAATTCTTTGTATTAAGTGGTTATATCGCTCACATCGCTCCATCTCGATTGCTTATTGATAGAGATATATTGATAGCGCTTTGTCGATAGTTCTGTCTTTAATCTGACTTTTAATATAGACATCATGCTGCCATAACACAAGCAGTAGAGATGACTTGTATGAAGCATAATCGATAAAAGTTGACCTCATTTACGATAAGTGCAACTATGATTCAGATTCAGGTAGCGTACAGAGTATTTTATGGAATTTTGGCATGGGTTTTTGCTTATCACGAGCGTTCATTTACTAGCAGCCGCCTCACCCGGTCCTGATTTTGTCTTGGTTTCACAGCAGACGTTAGCTAAGGGTCGCCGTACTGGTTTGATTTGTAGTTTGGGGATTACATTAGGGCTGTCGGTGCATATTATCTATTCGGTGCTGGGACTAGCAACAGTCATTGCTCACTCGCAGCCACTATTGACCGCGATTAAATGGTTGGGTGGTGGCTATTTGATCTATCTAGGGTGGCAAGGTATTCAGGCAAAACCAAAAAAGCCAGCAGAACTAGCAACATCGGTAACGCAAGAGAACGCACCTACTGATCACTTACAAGCGAAGCAAAACGCACCTACGCATATCAAATCTGTAAATAGTGAATCTTTGAATGCTGAGCCTACCGTTGCCACATTACGCCGTGGATTTTTCTGCAATGTCTTTAATCCAAAAGCGCCTGTGTATTTTGTGGCTATCTTTACCCTCGTCTTATCGCCAGACATCCCATTTTGGCAATTGGCCATCTATGGTGTATGGATGATGGTGCTACAGATGGCATGGTTTAGCACCGTGGTGATGCTGCTCTCTATCCCTGCAATTCACCGCCGCTTTCAGCGTTTTGAGCATTGGATTGACCGTGTATTGGGGTCAGCGATGATCGTATTGGGACTCAACCTGATCTTTCGTCACAGATAAGCGATCGATAAAACGTGGATAAACAATTAGCAACCTGCGAAATCTGCTACACTGGCTACTTATATCCATATATCGTAGCCTGACATTATGACTAGTAAGCCCATGACCCGTAACCCTGCAAATAATAAACATAGAAATAGATCTCCTGCGACCGCAAAGAAACTCGGTCAGTTGCACCCACGTAACCCGCACCAAGGTCGTTATGACTTTGCCGTATTGACACGCGCGTTGCCTGAGCTTGCTGATCACACCATCACCAACCCCAAAGGCGAGCCGACGATTAATTTCTCGGATCATCAAGCGGTTCGTGTACTGAATAAGGCGCTACTGGCAAATTATTACGGTGTTAAGTTTTGGGATATTCCAGACGGCTATTTATGTCCGCCTATCCCTGGACGTGCCGATTATATCCACTATATTGCGGATTTACTCGCACAGACCACGCACGTCAATGCCGACAACACACCGCCAACAGGCAAAGAGATTCATGCCCTTGATGTTGGTACGGGTGCCAGTGCGATCTATCCGATCGTCGGTAGCCAAAGCTACGGTTGGCGCTTTACGGCAAGTGATATCGATCCGATTTCGGTCAATACTGCCGCCCTTATCTGTGACGCCAATCCTAAGCTAAAAAGCGCAATCAAAGTAAAGCTGCAACCTGAGCCTAAGTTTATCTTTAAGAACATCATCGGTCGTCAAGATTACTTCGATGTGGTGGTTTGTAACCCTCCATTTCACGCGTCATTAGAAGAAGCGATGGAAGCCAACAGCCGCAAGCAGCACAATTTGCAACGCCATCGCGGTAAAAATGAAAGCGAGCAAATCAGCCGTCATTCAACCAAGTCAGGTAACGCGGCGCAAAACCTAAACTTCGGTGGACAGCATAAAGAGCTATGGAGCGAAGGTGGCGAGATTGCTTTCTTGACCAAGATGGCAAAAGAAAGTCAAAGCTTTGCAGAACACGTTGGTTGGTTCACGACACTGGTCTCAAAATCTGAAAACGTGAAACCTTTGCAGCTGCTATTAAAGCAGCTGAATGTCGCGCAAATGCGTATTATCGAGATGAGCCAAGGGCAAAAAAGTACTCGTGTACTGGCGTGGCGCTTTGATACCGACGAAGAATAGTCGTTGAATACGTAATACGCTTAAGTTTCACGTGAAACAAAAAAGCGCCGCTTTGATAGTCTAAGCGGTGCTTTGTATTGGGAATATTTTGGGATACAGTCCATACGTTATAAAAAAGAGATAATACGATCAAGTGATATTTTTTCTAGCCTCTGAAGACGTCGTCATAGCAAGAAAGAAAAATGTCATTTAATTGAGCGACTTTGTAGCCATGTGGTTTTTACCTTATCTCAAGTGCTAGGTATAGCAATCTTTATAAGAAAGGTTTCATGTGAAAAAAAATACCGCTTCGATTATCGAAGCGGTATTTTTTATATTATTGCTGATCAAGTTTAAATTTAGATGTCTAAATTTGACACTGTCAGTGCGTTTTCTTCGATAAAGATACGGCGCGGTTCAACATGATCACCCATTAAGCAGGTAAACATATGATCAGCGGCAATCGCATCTTCGATAGTGACGCGTAGCATACGGCGGTTTTCAGGATCCATAGTCGTATCCCATAGCTGGTCGGCATTCATCTCGCCCAGACCTTTGTAACGCTGAACCGATAGACCACGACGTGCGTCAAGCATCATCTGCTGCCACAGATAATCAAAGTCACGTATCGGCATGTCTTTACTACCACTGTTACTCTCGCGGCGAATAAAGGCATCGTCTTCAAGCAGGGTGTTCCATTCACTCGATAAGCGTAACAGCTTGCCATACTCACTTGAGTTAATAAAACTAGCATCCAGCAAATAATGATGTGCTAACTGGTGCACATATACCGTGACGCGTGGTAGCCACTGAGCCTTAGTAGACAACGTCTCACTGTCTGATACTTCACCTTCTTCAGCGCCTAGTACTGGTGCCATACCTAGTAAATCGGCTGCTGCTGCGTCCATGTTTTCCGGCTGAGGCGCATGAATATTGACCAATTCAATCTCAGGGTTCAAATCACTACCGAAATGATCAAGCTCCAGCTGCATCGCTGCTTTCCAGTCCTGCATTGCAGACTTATCATAAGTCATATCAGTGCTGAGCTTTGGCGTGTGGGTCAACGCGTCCAAAATCACCGCTGGAAAACGAATCTGCAAACGGGCTTTGATAAGCTGCGTTTGGTTATAATCATTTAGCAACGCCTCGAGCGCTTGACCAGTAATCGCAGGCGCATCGGCACTGATATGCAGCTTAGTATTATCAATCGTTGACGACAATAGATACGCTTTGAGCGCTTCATCATCTTTTAAATACAACTCTTGACGACCTTTTTTGACTTTGTATAACGGTGGCTGAGCAATATATACATAACCACGCTCGATCAGCTCAGGAGTTTGACGGAAGAAGAACGTCAACAGTAGAGTACGAATATGGGAGCCATCCACATCGGCATCGGTCATGATGATGATTTTGTGATAGCGCACTTTGTCCGGATTGTACTCATCAGGACCAATACCGCAGCCTAGTGCAGTAATCAGATTACCCACTTCAGCAGAAGATAGCATCTTGTCAAAACGTGCACGTTCTACGTTTAGAATCTTACCTTTTAATGGCAAGATTGCTTGGGTTTTACGGCTACGACCTTGCTTAGCTGAACCACCTGCAGAGTCACCCTCCACAATGTATAACTCTGAGAGTACAGGGTCTTTTTCTTGGCAATCAGCCAGCTTACCCGGCAGACCTGCAATATCTAACGTTGTCTTACGACGGGTCATTTCACGCGCTTTACGGGCTGCATCACGTGCACGTGCTGCTTCCATAATTTTATTAGCAATAGCTTTACCCGCACTTGGGTTCTCTAGCAGATAATCATTGAACTTATCATGCATTGCTGATTCGACAGCAGACTTCACTTCACTCGATACCAGCTTGTCTTTAGTCTGACTTGAGAACTTTGGATCTGGCACTTTTACTGAAACAATGGCCGTCAATCCTTCACGAGCATCATCACCAGTCGCCGCGACCTTCTCTTTTTTGAACAAGTTTTCGCGATCCATATAGCTGTTCAAGCCACGTGTGAGTGCTGAGCGGAAACCTGATAGATGCGTACCACCGTCTTTTTGCGGAATATTGTTAGTAAAGCACAATACTTTTTCGTTATAAGTATCCGTCCACTGCAGTGCAACTTCAACACTAATACCGTCATCCTGCTGACTGGTAAAATGAAAAACTTCATTGATACCGTCTTTACCCGCATTGATATAGCTGACAAACTCTAGCAGTCCGCCTTTGTGCTCAAACTCGTGACGCTTATCAATGCGCTCATCGGTCAGAACGATACGCACGCCAGAGTTCAAGAATGATAGCTCGCGTAGGCGCTTTGCCAAAATATCATACTCAAAAATCGTACCAGTAAACACCTCACTACTTGGATAAAAGCGGATTTGTGTACCCGTTTGATCCGTTGCTTCCATTTGCTGAATATCAGCGTCAGGCACTCCATCAGTATAAGTCTGATGGTAGTGATAGCCTTCACGCCAGATATTCATCTCAAGCTTTTTGGACAACGCATTAACGACCGATACCCCAACCCCGTGCAGGCCACCCGATACTTTATAGCTATTGTCATCGAACTTACCGCCTGCATGCAGGACCGTCATGATGACCTGTGCCGCTGATACCCCTTCTTCTGGATGAATATCAACAGGTACGCCGCGGCCGTTGTCCATCACGCTGACAGACTCATCTTCATGGATAATGATATCAATTTGATCACAGTGGCCGGCCAGTGCTTCATCGATAGAGTTATCCACGACCTCAAAGACCATGTGATGCAAGCCTGTGCCATCGTCAGTGTCGCCGATATACATACCAGGGCGCACGCGTACCGCTTCTAACCCGCGCAGTACACGGATATCTTTAGAGCTATAATCAGAAGGCAACCCTTCTGGCGCTACAACAGGGGCCATCGTTTCGGTAGCACTATCTGACGTCAGTTGTTCGTGGTCAATAGGTAATGAATCACTCATGTACATTCCTTAATCTAGCCATTATCAGCTGTTTCTTTATCAGCTCGCCTATACGGCTAAGCTTTATGATGGCATTTTAAAATTAACTTTTATCGTCAAAACCTTGAGTGCACATAGATGGTGAATGTACTATCAACCATGATCATTTGGAGGGGCGCACAATATTGAAATTATCGAACTATTTATTAACGATGACCTTTGTTGTTTTAAACACAATAAAAGCCATATAAAAATAAAACGTATATATATCAATATGTTAAAAATTAAGAAACGATAAAAGCTAACTGCATGATGCAATCAAATAACTTGCTGAGAACAGGACAAAAATAAAGTGCTATTTTAGCATTTTTTTGTCTCTAAGTCACTGTTTACTGGGAGTTTTACTGCTAGAGAGTCAGTGTTTTGACCCGATAGATTATCTGCGCCATATCTGCCCTATGACGGTAAGTAGATATCACATAAAAGAGTTGAGAATAGACTAGGAAAAGTCATAGGCAAGGATAGGTAAGAGACTAATCAACAGGAAATATCTGCCCACGTTTCACGTGAAACATTTTAGGCTCTGCCCATAACTCATTAACTAAAGGAACAATGTCATCCGTCAAACTGGTCATAAAAACCTGACAAGGTAGCTTAGCCAAGGCTGATAAAAGAATCTTTATCGCTCTGCCATCTAACTCTGCGGTGATGTCATCTAACAATACAACAGGAGTAAATCCTAATGTCGAACCAGTATCAACTGAAGTGTTGTTGTCAGTACTGTTGAGTAGCAGTGGTAATTGAGACAAACGCAGTGCGGTAATAAGCAGTTTTTTCTCACCACGAGATAAGACGTTGGCTGCTTGCTCTTTTAGAGCCGGCAATTTAGCACTCGTCTCATGAGATGATGCCGTTTTGAGACTTGTAGCATGATTATCACCATCAGAGCGCCAGTGCACATGAACATCAGAGCGATGATTGCCTATACGGGTATATCCTAACTGTAAATCTTGCTCCAATCGCTCGTTAAGTTGTATGTCCAGCGCAATACTAGTATCGTAGCCAGCTTGATACATTAGAGTCAATTGTTCAGCGTAGGTTGGCAGTAGTTTGAGAACACTTTCAGCAAAGTAAGGCTGCCACTCTGTAAAGACACGTTCACGATAATGATGGATCAATGCAGCATGATTGCTTAGCCCTTTATCCCACGATTTGAGTTCAGCCAACTGAACTGTAGTCAACTGACGTGTGCTCTTTAGCAAACTATTGCGTTGTTTTAGAAGACGTTGATAGGCTACCCACTGCGCATGAAACCCATGTTTCATGTGAAACACTAGCCAATCTAGCAGCTGTCGACGACTGGCACTACCCTGCTCTAACATATCCATCGTAGAAGGATCTATCAGTAGCGTGGGCAGCTGCTCTGTTAATACGCTTTGGTTATAGACAGTGGTTTGATTGAGACGTAGAATAGTTGTGGCGTCTGCTTGCTTTTGAATAGCCAATGTACGGCTGTCATTGAGTTTAGCGTATACGACGGTATTATCTTGATGGTGCTGAATATAGCGTTTAGGCTGGTGATGACGAAAGCTTTTACCTCTTGATAGTAAAAATATAGCTTCGAGTAAAGAAGTTTTCCCACTACCGTTTGCACCGATCATGACATTACAAACGGTTGGCTGTAAATTGACTTGAGTAAGGTTTCTCAGATTTGATATTTGTAGACGTTCAATCATATTATCGATAGCCGCCTGTTATTTCTAGACACCAAACTAGGCAAAAGTTTATTTGAATTCAATTCATTCACATAGATTTCTAAAAATACTAACATGGTTAAATGCTGTATAGATCGTAAAAAATCAAACTATATACGCATCGGCATAATAACGTATTGATGGAACTCATCATTGAGCTGATTTACTAGTACAGAGGCATTTGACTGACTCATATGCATCTGCAAATCACCTTGTATCACACCTAGCACGTCTTGTAGATAAGCGGCATTAAATGACAACTCCATCGGCTCACCTTGATATTTTGCTTGTATCATCTCAACGGCTTCGTCTTGCTCAGCATTATTAGCACGTACTTCTACCATACCATCACTGGCAAAATTAAAGACTACACCGCGAGACTTCTCGTTACTCAAAATAGCAACGCGGCGTAATACATCAGTCATCTTCTCTTGACTAAATAACGCAAGTTTATCGGTATTACTTGGCATGACACGGCGATAATCAGGGAATTTTCCATCAATCAGACGAGCAGTAAAGGTTACCATTAGATTTTGGCTCACTTGCCCTGCACTATCTACATCACCAAATGGTAAGCTCACTTGCAGAAACTCACGACCAAAGCTTAGAGTAACCGCATTGTCTTGATCACCCAGCATTTTACCCAGCTCAGAAGCCAAACGCTCAAGCTCGATTACTGCCTTACGTGGTAAGATAGCCTGCATATTTAGATCAACATTCACATCAATAACGCTACGTGCTAGAGCCAATCTATGCCCATCAGTTGCTACTGTCGTCAGTTGCTGCTGCGAGACATCAAATAGCATACCAGTTAGATAGTAGCGTACATCTTGGATCGCCATTGCAAACTGAGTCTTATGAATCAGGTCTGTTAGACGGCTACGGCTGATGTTCAACGGTGTGATATTTTCAGGATTACCCAAGCTTGGGTAGTCTTCACTTGGTAATGTGCCTAGTGTGAAACGGCTCTTGCCACTAGTCAGCAGACAGCGCTCATTTGCTTGAGTGGCTAAATTGATTTGTGCCTGTGCAGGCAGTGATTTACAAATATCTTTTAGCTTGGTCGCAGGCAAAGTGGTATTACCCGCTTCAATACAAGCGCCAGCAGGCAATTTTAATGTCGATGTCAGCTCCACCTCTAAATCTGAAGCTGTCAAGATAAGCTCAGACTCTGATAACTGAAGCTTGATATTACCCAATATCACCATATTGTGTCGTTTATCAGCGGCTTTGGCGATCAAGTTGATAGCTTTTAGTAACGATTCTCGATTGATCGATAATTGCATGCTTAGTTACTCTTATTTAAATGATTCTTTTGTGATGACCTGACGTAATGGTCTAATAATACCTTGTCTACTAACGATAATCCACAAAGCATCTGTACGCTTATATCTTCACTATTATAGACCATCTCCATCTGCTAAAACACAATGATATTTGCAGCGTCTAACCTGCCTGTAGCATTAAAGCCAATGTCTTGTAGTCTTTGTCAAATGAAGGATCTGCTGCTCTTAACTCATTTACCTTATCGCAAGCGTGCATCACTGTAGTGTGGTCACGTCCACCAAATGACTGACCGATTTCAGGGAAGCTATCACCTGTTAGTTCACGTGATAGGGCCATCGCTATTTGGCGAGGTCTTGCAATACTACGTGTACGTTTACGTCCCATAATATCTTTAACAGTTACATCGTAGTATTCGGCGACTATTTTACGGATATTATCCATGTTGACGGCTTGCACACGCATTGCAACGATATCTTTTAGTGCGTATTGCACCATTTCAAGCGTAATTTGTGCGCCTGTTAAGTTTGCATTTGCAAATACCTGATTTAAGGCGCCTTCCAAACGCCTGACATTAGATACGACATTCTGAGCAATAAACAGAGCACATTCTTTAGGTAGTGCCATGCCATAGGAGGCTGCTTTTTTCTGCAGAATTTGCACACGAGTATCAATCTCGGGAGGGTCAACAGCAACTGTTAGTCCCCAAGAAAAACGTGATCTAAAACGTTCATCGAACTCTGTCATTTGTGAGGGATGACGATCAGAGGCCAAGATCAGCTGCTTATCACCACTGGTGAAATCAGCAAATAATGTCAAAAATTCATTACTACTTTTTGTCTTTCCAGCCAATACATGAATATCATCTACAATCAATAAATCTACTTTTTTTATTTTCTTTTTAAAATCTTCTATTTTATTGTTTCTCAATGAATAAACCAATTGATTTATAAATTTTTCAGAAGTGAAATAATAAAAACTTTGATTATTTTTTAAATAGCGATGCGCTACAGAGTGCATTAAATGTGTTTTTCCCAATCCAGAAGGACCATATATAAATAAAGGATTGTGTCGATTTTTTGATTGTTTCTTACCAAGCTCATAGCAGGCCTTGTAAGCTAGGTTATTAGACTTACCAGTGACAAACGTCTCAAAAGTAAAATCAGGATTAAGATAACTCAGTGACTTGGCGTCAACGGAATCTATCAATTCTGCATGACGCATATTAGCGTCTATATCTGCTTTTGAATTATTATGATGAATAGATTCAAATTTGTGCTCAGATGGGGTAGGGGAGGGGTTATCTTCTACAAACAACGAGCCTGATTGATCTTGGTTACTACTTTCTACGTCACGACCAGCATTATCAACACGTACGACAACTTCTTCAATACCTCCTTGACTGTGCTTAGCTACCAATTGCTGAATATCCTGCAAGTGATTTTTTTTGATATACGTTACAAAGTAGTCATTAGGAGCAAGAATGATAAGCGTTTGTGCTTCTTGATGAGCTGACAAAGGCCTCAGCCACATAGTGAATACGTTATCTTTGACGTTATAACGCAAATCGTTCAGACATCTATCCCAAATATTTGCTGTGTCTATCATGAAAAGTACTGACCCTATAATTTGAAATGATAGCTACTTTTAGCCGTTTAGCTTGTTGCTTAGTTATCAATATCACTAATGTTTATTTACCTTAAAAACCAGACTAGCACAGTATGTGAAAGCGATTTTAAGGTAGGCGCTAATCTAACACATATACCCTGTGGATAAAACCTTGTTTTTTGGGGATAAAACTGTGGACAGTTTTGTGGATAAGTTCAGATAGAGAGTTATCCATATTTAGCCCACAGGTTATCCACAGGTTTACCCATAGTCTAGTATTTTGATAGTAAAGAAGAAATACAAGTTAACCACAGAAAAATAAGCTCCCAATAACAACAATACTTATATATATTAATTAACTATTATTATAGAGTTGAAGAATAACTGTGGATAACTTCAAAATGTACAAGTAAATAAAGATCTAAATTAGCTGATATTAGATGACGAATTCATTGGAAAATTACTATTAACTTGATAGTAGAAATCGACTAGTTAACAGTTAGCAAAATTAGTTTATTGACCAATACTATGCTGAATGGTATAATCCTCCGTTATTACGAATTTAGTCCATTATTTTGATAGGTGAGTTATGAAACGTACATTCCAACCAAGCGTGATCAAGCGTAAACGTACTCACGGTTTCCGTGCTCGTATGGCAACTAAAAAAGGCCGTCAAGTCTTAGCCCGTCGCCGTGCTAAAGGACGTCATCGTCTTACTGTGTAATCATTAGATTGCGATAAGCATGGCTAATAGTGCTTGTTGTGTTCTTATTGTTTATGGATTGCTATAGGCAGTCATCACAACTAACACTTAGCCACATATTAAAAGCGCCCGCATCGGCGCTTTTTTTGTCTCTATAGTTTGCTATTATCTGTCACACGTCATTCGCTCTTATACTAGGTTATATCATGCCAAAATCCGTTTCAGCTATACCTGCAGCCAGTTTCACTAAAGAGCAGCGTCTGCTTACGCCTGCAGCTTTCCGTGAAGTATTTGACGCACCTGAGCGTAAACTACATCAGAGCCACCTTATGGCTTTTGTGAAGCCTAGTGCTCACGGAAAACCACGTATTGGCATGGCGATCACTAAGCGTAAAGTCCCTACTGCGGTGGCTCGAAATTTGATCAAACGACATATACGTGAACAGTTTCGGACAAAGGCCTTTAAAATAGAAAATAAGGATATTGTTTTTATTGTAAAAAAACCTATAAAAGATATAAATTTTAAAGAAATAAAAAATCAAATAAATAATATATTTAAAAAAATAGAAAAAATATAAAATGAATTTTTTATTAAAAATTTTGAGTAAAATAATTTATAAACTCTTATTTAATTTAATTGTTATTTACCAAAAAATAATTAGCCCGATACTACCTGCTCGCTGTCGTTATTACCCAACTTGCTCAAGCTATGGCAAACAAGCTTTAGCTTGGCATGGAACACATGCAGGTAGTTGGTTGCTTTTAAAACGCCTTAGTAAGTGCCATCCACTTGGTGGGCATGGTATTGATTTTGTTCCTCTCCCTTTGTCCTCCTACCACTATCAATATTTACCTTCTACTGTGGTATCAGTCAGTAGCGCTCAAGGAAGGGGTGTGTACCGAGACAGTCAGAGCTACGTTTCACGTCTCAACTATTTGATGAAATCAATGTAGAAAATAGGGCGTCAAAACTTGAATGTGGATAACTAATGAGTTACCCACAAGTTATCCACACTCTTGGTATCATTTATAGTAGATTTTTAGTAAAATGATGCACATTTTATGTAAATGACTATCAATGCAGTTGTCATGTTAGCCAGCAACTGTGATGTACAGTCATGACACATGCCCTAATTTTTCATTCCCTAATTTTTTAATCTAGGAAAGGTTTATGCAAAAGATATTTCGGGTGATGATCATCATTGCGATGTTAATTACCGCTTATCTGCTGATTTTGGCATGGCGAGATGATTATGCCGATGCGCCAGCTGTCGATGCGGTGCCAGAAACTACAAGTTCAGTAGGTGCTGACATTCCCTCTACCACTGGTGCAGCAGGTGATATTCCGGTACAGACAGTACCTGTCAATAACGGAGCTGTGACAGCTGCGCCTGCGAAAGATACAGGCTTAATCACAGTAACGACCGATCGCTATGATATTAAAATCAACCCAGAAGGTGGTGATATTGTCTATGCTGCACTCAAGCAGTATGACGCAACGCTCGATAGCGATAAGCCTTTCGTATTGCTAGAAAATAACAGCAACCGTGTATATGTCGCTCAGTCTGGTCTGATTGGTCAAAATGGTATTGATACAGCAGAAGGTCGAGCGATATATACGCACACTGCTAACAACTATGTCATGGAAAGTGGTCAACAAACACTCTCAGTACCGCTTACGTACAAAAAAGATGGTGTAACAGTTACTAAGACCTTTACCTTTACCGAAAACAAATATCCAATCGATATCAGTTACAAAATTCAAAACGCTTCTACCAACGCTTGGCAAGGCCAAATGTTTGCGCAGCTAAAGCGTGACGATAGTAAAGATCCTGGCATGTCTGATAAAGGCGCGCTGAGCATGGCGACCTATTTAGGCGGTGCTTGGGGTACACCAGATGATCCTTATAACAAGCTGAAATTTGGTGACTTTAGTGATGGCGAGTTGACTACGACCAGTGATAAAGGTTGGGTCGGCATTGTCCAGCATTATTTCGTCTCTGCATGGACGCCTCAAAACTTTACGGGTAAGTTCTTTAGTCGCGAAACTGGCGATGATTACTTTATTGGCTTTAATAGTCAGCCAGTAAACGTAGCACCGAACAAACAAGTGACTTTGAATGCGACGCTATACTCAGGTCCAAAAGTACAGTCTGAGCTCAAAGATGTGGCTGAAGGTCTTAATCAGACAGTTGATTACGGTTTATTATGGCCGATATCTAAGGTCCTATTCGCTATCTTGGATGGTGTGCATAAAGTAGTAGGAAACTGGGGTTGGTCGATTATTATACTGACTATCTTGGTCAAAATTGCTCTAATGTGGTTCTCTAATAAGAGCTACTACTCTATGGCAAAAATGCGCGCTATCGCTCCAAGACTTAAGGTGCTCAAAGAAGAGCACGGCGATGATCGCATGAAAATGTCGCAAGAAATGATGGCGATATACAAAGAGGAAAAAGTCAATCCAATGGCGGGTTGTTTGCCTATTTTGATGCAGATGCCAATTTTCTTAGCGCTATATTGGGTGTTGGTAGAGAGTGTCGAATTGCGTCATGCCCCTTGGATTTTGTGGATTCAAGATCTTTCAGCAATGGACCCATGGTTTATTTTACCATTGCTAATGGGCGCTTCAATGTTTGTACAGCAGCAGCTGAACCCTCAGCCAGCTGACCCAATGCAAGCAAAAGTTATGAAGTTCTTACCGATTATCTTTACAGCGTTCATGTTGTTCTTCCCAGCAGGTCTGGTTTTATATTGGACAGTGAATAACTTGTTTAGTATGACTCAGCAATATATTGTTAATAGAAAAGTTGAAGAAGAGCAAAAGCGCCGTACGGTAAAAGTAGTTGATTAACTGATACACTATTAAATACCCAATAATAAAGACCATCGCGCAAGCGGTGGTTTTTTTATAGATGGTAGGTTAGTTATCCACAACTTATCAACACAGTAAAGAAAGGACTACCTTTCAAAGTTTGTTTTGTCAGTATGAGTTGAGGCGTCTATAATAGGGTTTTAAGCTATTGAGAGTAATTGTGGATTCCTTAGAGATGGCCCTAGCCACACCTAATTCTTCTGAAAAATCTAATACAGCAGGACTCGCCACGATTGCTGCAATTGCAACGCCGCTTGGACGCGGGGGTGTGGGCGTTATACGTTTATCAGGTAGCCGTGCCTATGCCATGGCCTGCGCCCTCACTGGCAAATCTGAATTTACGCCGCGTATGGCCAGTTTTTGCCGTTTTTATCAGGCGGATGGTACGGTGATCGATGAAGGGTTGGTACTGTATTTTAAAGGTCCGCATTCGTTCACGGGTGAGGACGTGATTGAGCTGCAAGGGCATGGTGGCGTTATTTTGCAAAATCAATTGCTCGCGCGCGTGTTCGAATTAGGTGCCAAACAAGCGAGTGCCGGAGAGTTTTCTTACCGCGCTTTTGATAATGATAAGTTAGATTTGGTACAGGCAGAAGCGATTGCCGATGCGATTGATGCGACCAGTGCTGCTGCAGCCAGTAGTGCGATTCGTTCTTTGAGCGGTGAATTTTCACAAAAAATCAATCAGTTATTAGAACAGCTGATCCATTTGCGCTTGCATGTTGAAGCGGCGATTGACTTCCCTGATGAAGAGGATGTCGATTTTTTATCTGATGGTGTGATACAAAGCAAGCTTGAGCAAACGCAAGATAAAATACAGCAAGTCTTATCGACTGCAAAGCAAGGGCAGCTCTTACGTGATGGCATTCATGTTGTTTTAGCAGGTAGACCAAATGCGGGTAAATCAAGCTTGCTGAACCGCCTTGCAGGACAGGAACGTGCTATCGTTACAGATGTCGCGGGTACCACACGTGATACGCTACAAGAGACAGTGGTACTCAATGGCTTGACCCTACATCTTACCGATACGGCAGGTCTACGTGACACAGAGGACACCGTAGAGCGTATCGGGATTGAACGTGCCCGTACAGCGATCACTCAAGCTGATATGCTGTTGATGGTCTACGATGTGACTCGCGATGTCGAAGAAGAGAGCACGCCACTACAGCTCGCCGAGCAGTTGTTTGGTGAGCTGCCAGAAGCCAAACGCTTACTAATCATTGCCAATAAAAGCGACTTATTAAGTGATCATAACAGTGAAGAATCTGCTTCTATGACACAAGCTGAAATAAGAGACAGAGGCTACGAACAAGTCAATGTTTCATGTGAAACAGGCATTGGTATTGATAGTTTAGTCGAAGCACTATGCGCAAAGGTAGGTTTTCACCCACCAGAAAATAGTCTAATCGCTCGTACAAGACATATAGATGCCCTTAGACGAACTGCTAACTTTTTAGCAGAGGCACATGAGCAACTAACCGTATTTCAAGCAGGTGAATTGGTGGCTGAAAGCTTGCGTCAAGCCCAGCAGAGCTTGGGTGAGATTACAGGTGAGTTTAGCGCTGATGACCTACTGGGTAAGATATTTGGTAGCTTTTGTATCGGCAAGTAATGACCCAGCAATAGCTTCTATGAATCACTTGCATTAGCTACTTATGGAACATCGATCTTATTCTCAATCGTAAAACAAGGAAATGCTATGCACTGCCCGTATTGTAATGCATCAGAGACAAAGGTTATTGACTCACGTCTCGCTGCAGAAGGTGCACAAGTACGTCGCCGCCGTTCATGTAATAGCTGCCAAGAGCGTTTTACGACTTTTGAGATGGTAGAAGTCGTTATGCCCAGAATTATCAAATCAAGCAATAAAATTGAGCCTTATGACAACGAAAAGCTGCGCCGTTCTATTTTACTGCCGTTGCAAAAGCGCCCGATCACTATCGACGAGCAAGAAGCGATGATCAGTCGCATCGAAAAACGTGTCAGACAGATGGGTGAGCGTGAAATCAGCAGTAAAGTATTGGGCGAAATTATCATGAGTGAGCTAAAATCATTGGACGATGTTGCTTATGTACGCTTTGCTAGTGTTTACCGCGACTTCCAAGATATTGATGCGTTCCATCAAGAAATTGCCAATATCCGCCCAAATGATAAATAAGCTCGCAGCTTATCGGCACATAGTTTCCTAATCAGTCATTGTTTCTTAATTACTATTAATCATCTATTAAGTCTACTGCTATGCCAACCGAAAACTACGCTCAAGATATGCAAGATCGTTACTTCATGATGCTTGCTATCGAACAAGCCAAACGCGGTTTATATACCACCAAACCCAACCCAGCGGTCGGCTGTGTGATTGTTCAAAAAGAAGAAATAGTCGGTCAAGGGTTTCATCCCAAAGCTGGTGAGCCACACGCTGAGGTATTTGCGCTCAAAGAAGCAGGCGCGCGCGCAGCAGGTGCAACTGCTTATGTGACATTGGAGCCATGTAGTCATACAGGTCGTACGCCGCCATGCGCGCTTGCACTGGTTGCAGCCAGTGTGAAGCGCGTTGTAATCGCAGGTCTAGATCCGAACCCGCAGGTCGCAGGCCGCGGTGTAAAGCTGCTGGAGCAAGCAGGTATTGACGTGAAGGTTGGTGTGCTAACAGAGCAGGCAGAGACATTGAATCGGGGGTTTTTGAAAGCCATGCGTACACAGATGCCTTACGTCAGACTAAAGATAGCAACCAGTTTAGATGGCCGTACAGCGATGGCATCTGGTGAATCTAAATGGATTACTTCAGCTGCTGCTCGCGAAGATGTGCAAAAACTAAGAGCAATAAGTGGCGCGATTATCACAGGTAGTGAAACAGTAATAATGGACGATCCAAAACTCAATGTACGCTCAACACAGTTAGGCGTATCAGCTGATGAGATACCAAGACCTAAAGTAATTGTACTTGATAGGCGTCAGCGTTTAGCACACAGCCTGCAGTCTGATTATCAATTGTGTCGCCATACAGACACAGTTTATTGGCATACAGATAATCTTACAGGGTTACTCGCGGAGCTAGTAAGTAAGTATCAATGTTATGACATCTTAGTGGAGGCGGGTGCTAGCGTTGCCGGTAGTTTTTTGAGTCAACAGCTTGTAGACGAATTAATTGTTTATCAAGCCCCTTGTCTACTCGGTGATCAAGCAAGGCCGATGGTTAACTTTAACCCTATTTCACTGGCACAGCAGTTACGCTTTGATATTCAGAGCCACGAGCAGCTCGGTTCTGACCTCAAGTTAACCTTGTTACCTTTGTAAACTGCCTATTTTCCGTCTTGCACTTTATAAGTTTCTTATTGTGTGCATTATATGTGGATAAGTAAGCTAGAATATGTTGGGTTTCACATGAAACTGTGTATAACTCTGTTTCACATGAAACATAAAATACGAATTTTTATATCAAAAAAAATTAATTATTTATAAATCAATGACTTGGTATAGTTACCATTACTGTTTATGCCAAAAAATGAATTTAGGAGAGTTGTGGATAACTCTATAATCCTCAAGTTTTTTTGGTGAATGACCATTGATTTACTATTACTTATCCACAATCTATCTTATGAACGTCCACATTGAGTATATAACTCACCATACACATAGATCTGATCAAACAATACTGATGTTTTGGTATACCACAAAATATCGCTGCTAAAGACAATACAATAATGAGATGAGGGTAATATGTTTACTGGAATTATAGAAAGCGTTGGTAAAGTTAAATCCATGCAGCCCACAGGCGGCGATATACGCTTGACCGTAGAGTCTGATGATTTGGATTTTGGTGATGTAAAGTTAGGCGATTCTATTGCGTCAAATGGTATTTGCTTGACTGTGGTAGAGTTCGGTAGCAACTACTATGCTGTCGATGTCTCACGTGAAACTATTGCTCGTACAGCGCTAGAAGAATTGAAAGCAGGCCATATAGTCAATCTAGAGAAAGCAATGCTGCCAACGACTCGTTTTGGTGGTCATATCGTTGCTGGTCACGTAGATGGGGTGGGTGTTGTTAGTAAGCTGCAACAAGATGCGCGTTCTATCTATATTGAAATTGAAATACCACAAGAGCTAGCGCACTATACAGCGACAAAAGGGTCTATTACGGTGGATGGTATTAGTCTGACTACCAATCTTGTGCGTGACAACATTGTTTGTTTGAACATTATTCCGCATACGGCTCAAGTGACCAATATCGCTAAGCATTGGTTGGTTGGTAATAAGGTTAATATTGAAGTGGATATCGTTGCACGTTATTTAGAGCGTTTATTAAATAAGTCGCAACCTAGTGGCATGAATACGTCAAACCCTCAAAGCCAAATTACGGAAGGTTTTTTGGCAGATAATGGTTTTATGAAATAACGTTTAAGTCCTTAATCTGCCACCATCTCAGTCTCTTTATCAAATAACTCACTCTTACAATATTGCTGTAATTTAGTGATATTGAAAGAGTGTTTTTTATGTACCTTTTAGGGTATAAAGCTCTGCAAAACAGTTTCTAGCTCTTTCTTACTGATTGGCTTAGCTAAAAACTCATCCATACCGACTTGCATACAGGCCTCGCGATCCTCTTCTGTGTTGTTTGCAGTTAATGCCACGATAGGTATGTTATCCCCTTGTGCACGGATTGCTTGGGTGGCTTCTAGCCCGTCCATGACAGGCATACGGCAGTCCATCAAAATGAGTGAAATCTCTTCACGTTGGGTTTGCAGTACATCAAGTGCTTGCTGTCCATCCTCTGCCACGATACTGCGATAGCCAATTTTACTCAGCATCTTGCAAGCTATCTTTTGATTGGTTGGGCTGTCTTCTACCACTAAAACAAGCGGCTGTACTTCTTGTTCAACGTCATCTGAGGTATTTATCTGACTGACATTGTTTTTGACGTTTCGTACCTGTGTTAATGTTTGCCTGACTGGTAACGTCAGACGCATCAGCTCAGATAGTAACAGCGCACTGTCTAGAGGTTTTGCTAAGAAACCATCACATTGATCGAGCAGCACAGACGGTATACGGCGCTCAGGTTTCATGCTGAACAATATCTTAGGGAGTATGGTATTAGCAAGTAGGCTGTCTAGTGCTTGTCGTCTATCGATGCTAGTGGCTATCTTAGGGCTATTGCTTAGTATGGCTGTTGCCGATTCAGTTTGTGCCTGTTTCAACTGCTGCGGATAGGTGTCCAGACTATCAGAACTAGAGTTACTGCCCACTACTATAGTACTGGTATCATAGTACTCGTAGTCCAGTAACAGCAAAGGTGCTAGGGTTTGCTTATCCTGTTTGAGTCGGTCTGTCAGCTGCTCTATAGTCGCTAGGTCCACAGAGGTATAAATCGTTGTCGATATAGACAAGTGGTCACACAGTTGCTGCAAGTGTGCTGCAACAAGTGGTTGATGGACAACTGCAATAAGATAAATCTGACTCAAATGCTGACTATGATGATATACCGGCTGGTAGCTTGGCCGTCTACAAGGTAGATAAAGGTTAAATATGCTGCCTTCGTTGACCGTACTTGTCAGTTCAATAAATCCGCCTAATAACCGTACAAAACTATTGACGTTTTTTAGACCAAGCCCTGTGTCGATTACATTTTTCTCTATCTCATTATTATCCTGACCGCGGGGTTTGTTGAAGTATGCCAATAGCTGTTGCTGTTTTGCAGAGGTGATACCGATACCTGTATCTTGCACGCTAAACTGTATCCAGCAATCAACTTCATTTGTGACTATGTTTTTACTAATAAGACGTAATGTCTCTCTACTGGCCTCTGACATTTGCTCCTGAGTTATCGGGTTGATAGTCAGCGCGACGTGACCAGAAGGGGTAAATTTCACAGCATTGTGCAATAAGTTAAGTAAGATCTGCCGGAGACGAATATCGTCAGTAGCGATAGAGCGTGGAGCGTCTGGCGAAAAGAAATATATTAACTCAATCCCTTTGTACCGCGCATCATTTAAGATTAGGTCGTTAACTTCTTGACCCAGTTTATATACATCGACAGGCTCAACACTGAGACGAGTCTTCCTTGCCTCGATATTTCCTATATGTAGAGTATCATTCAGCGCTGTTAGCATATCTTGGCTGGTGGTAATCAAAATATCTAACGTTTTATTTTGCCTAGCATCTAACGTGTTGGGGTCGATTGGCTCAAGGGTATCGATCATAGCCTCTAGCGGTATGCGTAGCTTGTGACCGATGGCGAATTTAAGCGTATTAAACTCATCAAGCTTGCGCTGTAGTTGTGTGTTTTGCTGCTGCAGTTGTTCGTTTTGATTAATGAGTTCATGGATATTATTTATAATGACAGTAAAGCCGTGAACCTGTCCATGTTCACCAAACCACGGTGTAATATGTAACTGGTAGGTTTGCTTATTTTCTATACCATAAGCTGTCAAAATACGTGTAACGCGTAAGTTGGCTAAAGTCTGTAATAGTTGCTGGGTCGATTCATCCTTACCTACAAAAAAATCAGTAAGCTCATGCCTGCCACTATTTTGGGCAGATGGCGAAAATATTTGCTCAAAGCGTTGATTGTAAAAGCTAATCTGACCATGACGTACACTCATCAGCATGGGCAGCGGTGCTTGATCAACCAAGCGCTCCAAACGATGTTTTAATGTTTTGACGCGTCGATAGTCATTATGAAGCTGATAGCTGACACGGCTCAGCGCATTACCTAAAAGTAAAAATTCAGTGGTAGATTTTTTTTGTGAGAAGGGCGGCGGTGTATAGGCTTCCTTTGCCCGGCTGCTCAAGTTGTCGGTATAAACCAGCAGTTGTTCCCAGTTGGTTCGACGATTGAGCATGTAAAGCATAGCCATAAAAAATAGTATGATTGCGACCATTAAAGGTAACCAGTAACGATAAGACGTCCAGTCAATCGTAAAAGGCTCATGCCGCAAAATAACATAGACCTGATGACCACTTTTGAGGTTTATAGTTCCTGTGAGCTCGCTACTGCCAACCCTATACGCACTCTGCTGACTATTATCAGAGGCAGTTGCACTGATAGCAGGGAATGTTACGTTAGCAAACGCTGATTCGTTAGGACGAGTCCTACGATAGATATAGGTTTGCCCAGATGGCATCATTAAAATAAGCTGATAACTGACATGGTGAAGGGTAGGTTGATCTAAAATAGTTTCTATATCTTCATCAATAGGGTCAGCATGCTCAATGATACTGTGCTGTAATGAGTAAAAAGTATCTATGCTATGTTGTTCGCTATGTTGTCTTATCCCATCGAACATTGTGACGTAATACAGCAGTAGCATCACTAACAGAGTCAATGCATAAAAAATCAATAAGCGCTGTAAGGACTGAAACTGTTGCATAAGAGCATGGCCCTATATCGACACAAAGAAATATAGTGAAATCATAGTAATTTTTTAATAATTAATCTTCTCAAAAACTTGGCACTGACTTGATACTGAATCCCTGTACCTATTATTTATAACAGAATAATGGGTCACTGTTTGTAGCACGTCACGATTGGTACGTTTTTATGTTACGCATAAAGACGATAAATAGAATGTTTATCAATAAAATACTTATCGTTTTTATATTATAAAGGTAAACAGTATCAAGGGTTCTACAGGTTTTGTCACTAGCACGGTCATGGCACTACATCGCAAACTCACCTATAATGAGCGAATTAACTTTATATAATGCATGATTATGACTAACACTGCTGCCACTTCTGCTCCATCTGATTCGTCTTTTAACCATGATAACCCATCTGTCCAGCGATTAAGGGTGGTATTTGCAGGGACGCCTGAGTTTGCTGCGGTGAGTCTAGAGGCGTTGATACGTCAGCAAGAAGCACTCAATATAGATATTGTCGCGGTATACACTCAGCCTGATCGCAAAGCGGGACGTGGTCAGAAACTATCAGCATCTGCTGTGAAAGAAGTGGCATTAGCCAATAATATCACGGTAGAGCAGCCAGTTACTTTTAAGAAATCGAGTACAGAAGGAGTGGATGCTCGTCAAATACTGCGTACGTATCAGCCAGATCTTATGATTGTTGCTGCTTATGGTTTGATTTTACCTATTGGAGTATTAGACACGCCTACTCATGGCTGCTTGAACATTCATGCCTCGTTATTACCACGCTGGCGCGGCGCTGCTCCTATCCATCGTGCACTTTTGGCAGGCGATGACGAGACAGGTATTACCATTATGCAGATGGACAAAGGACTAGATACGGGTGATATGATTTACAAGATTAGCGCCAATATCGCGCCGGACGATACTGCTGCCAGCCTACATGATAAGATGGCCACTCTTGGTGCGACCGCGATCACTACGGTGCTTGGTGATTTGTCACAGTATCAAGCGAACGCCGTTCCCCAAGATGATAGTCAAGCAAATTACGCCGAAAAGCTGGTCAAAGCCGAAGGTGAAATTGACTGGACACAGCCAGCTGCTACCATTGAGCGTCAAATTCGTGGATTGACCCCGTGGCCAGGCGCATACACTTTCTTAGAAGGCCAACGCGTCAAAATACTGACGGCACTGCCCATTAACACCACACAAACATCAGATAAGCCTGCAGGTACGGTCGTAAGTGTCGGGCGCAAAGCAATTTTGGTCGCTTGCGGCAAAGAGGTAGAGACGTCAAACAATAATACCGCTCATGACATACAGCTGAGTAATACACTGGCCATAACTAAGTTACAGTTCGCGGGTGGTAAGCCGATGACGGCGGAGCAACTTTGTCATGGCAACCAGTTAAACGATGGTGATAAATTCACAGTAGAATCAAAATAGTTTCACTACACTCCCTTTTACTTGCACAAGACGCGATCGATACGACGTCAAGGAAATACAACTCAATGAGACAAACCAGCACTGGCTCTAGAAACAATGCACCTAGAAACAACAAGCTAAAACCGTCAAGCAATCTGATTATGAACGGTAGCGTACGCGTACGTGTGATTCGTACTTTACTGGCTATTCAAAACGGTCAGTCGCTCTCAAGCGTGCTTGACCCGTTATTAAACAGCTTGCACGATGGTGACAAAGGCTTTGCTCATGCGCTATTGCTGACAACACTACGCCAATGGCATGCTCTGGCACGATTGCTTGATACGCTAGCTGACAACCCTATAGATGAGGTCGAAGTTCGTACCACAATTCAGGTGGGTTTAGCACAATTGTTGTATTTAGAAGTGGCAGATCATGCTGCGATCCACGAGACAGTAGAGTCGGCAAAGGAGATTGAATTTGCGCATGCGACAGGTTTGATCAATGCTATCTTGCGTAAAGTTGCTAAGAATCCGAGTAAATTCCGTAAGAAGTGCGATAAAAAACACAGCTTGCCCAACTGGCTTGCCTATCAGCTTAAGCAAGATTGGAGTGAGCAGTACGATGAGCTGACCCAGGGCTTACGCCAAGCGGCGCCAATGTTTTTGCGAGTCAACTCGGCAGTTACTTCAGTAGAGGATTATCAACAGTCGCTGTGTGGTGCAGAAATTGATGCCGATATCGTTGAGCTTACCAGTGGTTTACAATTAACTGGTTCATCAGAGGCAGCGACAACGACGACGTTGTCGACCAAAGGCTTAAGACTGCATCAGACTACCGCTGTCAATGCTTTGCCTCATTTTGCTGAAGGCATTGCTAGCGTGCAAGACATGCATGCTCAGCTTGCGGCACCTATTATTAATAAAGCGTTAATGGCGAAGCTCAGCGCTGAAAAGTCTGATGCGGAAAATACAAATAACGAGATACATATTCTAGATGCCTGCGCTGCTCCAGGTGGTAAGCTTGCTCATTGGTTAGAGCTGCTCAGCTCAAATGACTCTTCGTCGTTGTTTCACGTGAAACAAAACGATGCAGAAGCAATTTCGCCAGTGTCTAAAATTAAGCTGACGGCTATCGATAATGAAGCACCGCGTATCGAACGCATCTATGACAATTTGCAGCGTCTCAATTTAAAGCAGCAAGATTTAGAACAAGCTGAGAAGAATATTGCTCTTAACGTTGTCTGCGCTGATGCCACCAGATGGCAGCATGGCAAAAACAAAAAAGCGGCAACCAATGAGCCAGTATTTGATGCAATATTATTGGACTCTCCTTGTACCGCGACGGGCGTGATTCGTCGTCATCCTGATATCAGTATTTTGCGTACCGAAGAAGACATCGAACAAACGGTCCTGCTGCAAGCAGATATTTTGCATAACCTATGGCCGCAGCTCAAAGCAGGTGGTTATCTGTTGTACGTTACGTGCTCTATTCTAAAGCAAGAAAACGTGCTGCAAATGCAAGACTTCATCAGCTATCATAACGATGCGTCAGTGATTGAATTTACTGAGGATTGCAATTGGGGTATCGCACAAGAGATTGGTCGCCAATGCTTGCCAATCGATAGCGAGAGTGGCGATGGTTTTTATTATGCGTTATTGCAAAAGACTGCTGAATAAACCGCTTTTAATTATTGAATAACATTATTGTAGACAGGACGATCTAATGAAATATATCAGTACTCGTGGTCAGACAGCACCGATGGACTTTAGTGATGTGCTATTAATGGGCCTTGCGCCAGACGGTGGTTTGATGTTGCCTGAGCATTACCCAACGATTGATAGCGCTGTACTCGATGAGTGGCGCACGCTCAGCTATCCACAGCTTGCGATGGCGATTATGCAGCGCTTTGCCACCGATATTCCTGCGGTTGATTTGCAGGACATTATCGAGCGTACTTATACAGCTGATGTGTTTGGTTCTGATGATATTGTTCCTGTCCGCAAGCTCGAAGATAACTTATACATTTTAGGATTATCAAACGGCCCAACGCTAGCATTTAAAGACGTGGCTATGCAGTTCTTGGGCAATGCCTTTGAATATGTCCTCAAAAGAAAAGAGGCACGTATTACCATTATTGGGGCAACTAGTGGCGATACGGGTAGTGCAGCGGAATACGCCCTACGCGGTAAAGAAAACGTCGAAGTCTTTATGTTGTCACCGCATGGCAAAATGAGTGAGTTTCAGCGGGCGCAAATGTATAGCTTAACCGACGATAATATTCACAACATCGCCATCGATGGCATGTTTGATGACTGTCAGGATATCGTCAAAGCGCTACAGCAAGACGCCGACTTTAAAGCGCAGTATGACTTAGGTACGGTCAACTCTATCAACTGGGGACGCATCCTCGCGCAGATCGTTTATTACTTTAAAGCGTATTTTGCGGTGACGAAAAGCAACGACGAAAAAGTAAGTTTCAGCGTGCCGTCAGGTAACTTTGGTAATATTTGCGCCGGTCACATCGCACGTGAAATGGGTCTGCCCGTTGAGCGTTTAATTGTTGCCACCAATGAAAACGACGTGCTCAATGACTTCTTTAACCAAGGTGCTTATCAGCCGCGCCCCACTGACAAAACCTATGTCACCTCGAGTCCATCAATGGATATCTCAAAAGCTTCGAATTTTGAGCGCTTTGTTTATTTGTTGCTGGATAAAGACAGCGCACGCGTCCACGAGTTATTTGACGGCGTAAAATCAGGACAAGGGTTTGATTTATCTGATTTGATGGAAGCGGTCAATACGCGTTATGGTTTTGCTGCTGGCAAATCAACCCATAGCGATCGCTTAAACACAATCAAAGCACTACATGAGCAGCATGGTGAGCTTGTCGATCCGCATACAGCTGACGGCATCAAGGTCGCCAAAGAGCTACAGCGTGAGGGTGAAATCATTATCTGTGCAGAGACCGCATTGCCCGTTAAGTTTGCTGACACTATCATCGAAGCAGTGGGTCAAATCGACATCGAGCGCCCAGCTCACACGGAAGGTTTAGAGAGCCTACCGCAGCATGTTGTGGTATTAGAAAATAGTGCTGATCTGGTCGCTGAGCAAATTCGTCAGCATGTGACCCCAAACCCAGCTTAGACAACCGGATAGTATAAGCTCATCTTCAATGAACCAGTAGGGCGGTCCAAAGGTTACACCATTGTAATAAAGTGTTTATGATTGTGTTATGGTATAGATAATTGTAGTATTAGAAACAGCGTCGGCAAGTCATCATTATGCTAGACGCTTTTTTAGGAATCGTTCCAGCCAATTATACTGAACAGCCGCCCTATAGTTGTCATGACTGAATTGCTTGTAGATTGCTGATATTAAATGATTTTTGCTATTTTTTAATAAAGTAAAATATCTTTAGATCAATGGTGCTAGTGCAGTTTGTCATGATCAAAACAGTGGTACATATTGTGGATATAACCATGAAGATGAGCTTAAAAAAGACAGCAAAAGCACTGGCAAAAGGATTATTAGTTACGACATTTAGCAGTGCTATGTTGATGACTACAGCACACGCAAACAATCCGCCACCTACTATCAAAGCTGATGCTCCCAACCGCTATACTGTCAAAAAAGGCGATACGTTGTGGGATATCTCAGGTCGCTACCTCGACAGTCCCTGGCGCTGGAAAGAGATCTGGGCCACCAACAAACAAATCAAAAACCCAAACCTTATTTATCCCAATGACATTCTGATCCTTTGTGTTATTCAAGGCAAAACCTTGATCGGAGTCGATACGGGTGAAGGCTGTGCAGGTATCGAAAAACAAATGATGGGTAACGTGGTTGCGAGTACAGTCACTGTTACTTCAACCGCCAATAGTGTCCCGCCTATTCCATGGTCTGCTATCCAACACTGGTTGGATAAAACCCTTATTGTAAATCCAGAAGATTTCAATACTACCCCTTATATTTTGGCGTCAAAAAACCGCAACCTCATTACTGCAAGCGGTGACAAGGTCTATGCCAAAGGTGTACCGCTTATCGTCGGTCAGCGTTATGGCGTATACCGCGAGGGTGATCTGTATGTCGATCCTAAAACTCAAGAGGTTATCGGATTAGAGGTTACACAAGTAGCGACTGGTCTTGTCACATCGACAGAAACGAATGGTATTACCAGCTTACAGCTGACCGAAAGTTATGATAAAGAAGTGCGCGAAGGCGATCGCGTGTTTGTTGAGCTTGATAATGCTATTCCACCAGTATTTTACCCAACACCTGCCAGCGTTAGCCGTGGCGGTATGATTGTACGGGTGATGGATTCCATTAGTGCTGCTGCTAAAGGTAGTGTGGTCGCTATCAACTTAGGTAGCCTACATGGTGCCAAGCCAGGCGATGTGTTGACTGTCTATCAAAAAGGTCCATTAGTACGTGACACCAAAGACAACGATATGCCTGTACGTTTGCCAAATGAGCCAAGTGGGATGGTAATGGTGTTTAACACCTTTGACCACATCAGCTATGCTTATGTACTTGATTCTGAGCTACCACTCAACGTTGGTGACCAGTTATTACCACCACCTTATCTATAAATACGAGTGATAAAACAGCCATACTAAATTTGCTTATAAGAGACAGATAAAATGACGGCAGTCACCGCTTCTTTATCCGACGATCAGCGTGCTATATTGTCGCTATGGTACGAGGTGAATGCATCATTGTCTGCCTACCACAAGCTAGTCACCTCTTATGGTAACGCGCAGCTTGCTTGGCAAGCCACAGTAGAGGCGTGGAAGCAGCTGGGTCTGCACCACACCCATCTCAAACGCCACGAGCAGCCAGATCAAACGCGCGCTAGTATCGATAAAATCCAGCAAGCACTCGTTGATAGTCGCTATAGTCTACTGTTTGCTGATCAGCCTGATTATCCCGCCCAGCTCCTACAGATTTACGATCCACCGCCACTATTGTTTTTTCGGGGGAATAGTGCGCGTCTGCATCAGGCTCAAATTGCTATTGTGGGTAGCCGCAAACCCACTGCACATGCGCAAAAAATTACCTTTGATATGGCGCAATATCTTGCGCAGTCAGGATATATTATCACTAGTGGTCTGGCGATAGGGGTGGATAAACGAGCGCACTTAGGAGCCTTGGCGCAGACAGATCAGGACTATCAAGGCCGTACTATCGGCGTGATGGGTACAGGGATTGATGTGAACTATCCCAATCATCGTGACCAGTTATTTGCTCAAATTGTTGATCAAGGTGGCTGTATTATTAGTGAACTGTTACCGCATACTCAGCCGCACAAACATACTTTCCCGCGTCGTAATCGTCTGGTAGCTGGGCTCAGTCTAGCCACTATCGTAACCGAAGCCACAATCAAAAGTGGCTCACTGATTACCGCCCGTCTAACTTCAGAGCAGGGCAAACAAGTCTTTGCGATTCCAAGTCATATTGATAATAGCAATGCCGAAGGCTGCCATCACTTGATACGTGAAGGCGCAACGTTGATCTATCATCCTGAGCAAGTACTAGAAGATGTGAATGCTCAGCTCGACTACGACAATCGCTCGTATAGTGCACTAAGCGCTACTACTGACCTAAGTCGCGATCAACCAGAAACCAGTCATTCTCCAAAAATGCTTTCTGAGGGCTCAGATGTCGAAAAATCGCCTAGTAGATCGCTTAGCACCGCGAATAACCAGAAAAAGCCTCCTAATGTCAGACCTACTCGTAGCGCGCTTGTTATACCTGAGCATTTGACAGCAATCTATGAGCAGCTCGATTGGCATGGGCAGGATTTAGATGCGCTTATTGTCGCAACCAAGCTTGAGCCATCACAGCTCATCGGACAGTTGATGGAGCTTGAGCTAATTGGTATTATTAGTGTTCAGGGCGGACGGTACCTACGTGTTTAAAGTGTTACACATGTTTGCTTCTACATACAAAGAGGGCTCATCTCTAATGGTAGCGCTCTGAGTTGCTCTTTTTGTTATGCTATTATGAGCATCTACCTCCATCCCAGTATGAAACATTTCAGCTATGAGCTACTCTACATCCTTTGTTACTGATTCTACCGTCCAAGCTGCACAGTGGCTAAAAAAAGGACAGCTGCTTGCGTATCCAACAGAGAGCGTTTGGGGTATTGGTTGCGACCCTTATGACCAAGCAGCTGTTCAGCGTATTTTGGATATCAAACAACGTCCACAAGCCAAAGGCATGATAGTCGTTACTGATAGTGTCTTTCGCTTAGCACCTTTGCTAGCCTCTTTAGATGATGTTCAGCGACAGCAGATTATTGATAGTTGGCAGACAGACGATAGCGGAGATGAACAGCAAAATCGCCAAGCACATACTTGGTTATTACCGATTCCTCAGCCGCTTGTGAGCACTGTACCCACTTGGATTACCGGTCAGCATCAGACTATTGCTGCTCGAGTTATCTCGCATCCTACAGTTCGTAAGCTTTGCCAACAAATGGTAAGTGAACAGAACCCATTTGGTCTATTGGTTTCTACAAGTTGCAACCCATCAGGTCAAATACCTGCTAGCACTTTTGAGGCCGCCTATGCTTATTTTGATGAGCAAATTGTTTATTTGCAGGGCGATACTTTAGGTTATACCTTACCTAGCCAGATTCGTGACGCAACGACAGGCTTGGTTATTCGTTAGTGGACAAGAAATATGTAGACGTTTTTTTGCTACCTGCTTGCCTTACTCAACATGTTTTCTATTGTATGAGCTACATTTTTACAGTAGTTCTGGCACAGATACTGTTTATCACATACTGACGGTAGCCCTGAATAGGATTTAGGCAGTCATATGAAAAATAAATTAAATCAGCCAAGTTATAGTTTGAACGAAAGTTTGGCTGAATATCCAAAAATGAAGGTTACTAAGTTATTTTTATTCGTAGGTGCGCTGTGTGAGCTCATTATCTTTCCATGGATAGCGACACTTCTTAGCTCAGATGACAGCATAGGTCTATTGTTCATACTGTTTTTTCCAGTTTATCTTATTGCAGGTGGCTTGTTTGCGATGCCAACTACATTAATGATGGGAAAGTGGCATTCGTATAAAGAAATATACATACAAGATGGGTGGTGGATAAGAACTTTTTTTATGGGAGTTCTTATTAATGCTTTATTTTTTGTTTGGTTTATATTTTCTAAATTTGGTTTAGTGATATGGTTCTCTATCAGTTTAACTGGAGGAGTAAGTGCCGTATTAGCAGGTATGTCAGCTTTACCAGTATTGAAAGAAAATATTGAAGACGTAGGCTGAGCCATTAAATAAAGAGCTGATCAAACTATTTCTGAAATATTATGATGCGTTTGGATGGTCAAGAAAGTTCGAAATGGTTTATAACAGCTATATTATTTCCATTCACAAATTGACCAACTTATGAGTTAGAACTAATGTTAGATAACAACAGCCACTATCCAAAAAAAATGGTGATATTTTTATTTTTAACTTTAGGTACGCTATATCAGTTGATCTTATTCCCTATTTTAGTATCACTGATAATGTGGAATAAGGATATAGGTCTGGCATACGCTGTAGCCATACCTTTTTACCTTATTGCAGGTGTATTTCTTATTGGAATGCCTACACTATTGTGCGGTATATGGCTTGCTTCCAAACAAACATATAAGTCCAAAAGATGGTGGGTAAGAGTTTTTCTTGTTGGTTTTTCTATTAATGCCACATTTTTTATTGGTCAAGATGCTCGTACATGGTTGGCGATTAGCTTAGTAGGAGGTATAAGTGCTTTGATTGTGGGTATGTCCGCATTACCTAAACCTAAACAAAGTCTGCAATATTAGCCAAAAAATTAAGATACTTTTTTAATAAAAAAACTTCTATCTTTGACAGTAATTATCAAAGTGCAATGTTTGACCTCGTAAACCTTTCATTCCTCACCTTCCTTTACCAAAAGTATGTAAAAGTCATTTTGAGCTATGCTGAAGAAACCGTACAAGTAAACTTGGTAAACTAAGCATATTAATCGGAGTTTATCATGGTCAAGAAAATAAGAACCTATAGCACAGAATTTAAAGCTGAAGCCGTTAAGAAGATATCAGACAATAATGGCAATATCTCAGCGACTGCAAAGCAGCTTGGCATCGCCATGCAAACCTTATCGAACTGGAACAACAAAGCCAATCAAGGCAAGCTGATTGGCACAGAGCAATATGATCCTGATCTCATGAGTGCTCTTCAAGAAATAAAGCAGCTCAAGCGGCAGCTTAAAGTAGCCGAAGAGGAGCGAGAGATATTAAAAAAGGCGACGGCGTACTTCGCGAAAAACAGCTAGTCAGGTACGCCTTCATCAAAGATAACCAGCACTTCTTTACCATCACCACTATGTGCCGCGTGCTAAGGGTTAAGCATTCAAGTTACTACGACTGGCTGAGTCGCGATATCAGCGAGCAGCAGATACATCGCAACCATTGTGAGCTACTCGTTAAAGCCGCTCACAGTGAAACTCATGAGCGCTATGGTGTTGAGCGTCTGCATGCGCATCTAAGTGAGCAAGGTCATAACATCAGTCCCTACATGGTCAGAAGCATCAAAGAGGAATACAGCATCAAATGCCGTCGCCACAAACACTTTAAAGTCACCACCGACTCCAATCACAACAAACTGGTCTATCCAAACGTGTTGGATCAAGAGTTTGATGCCAGTCGCCCTAACCAAGCGTGGGCCAGTGACATCACCTATATTTGGACGCTTGAGGGCTGGTTGTATTTAGCGGGAGTCAAAGATTTATATACCAAAGAGCTGGTCGGCTATGCGATCAATAAGCGAATGACCGCAGATCTAGTATGCAAAGCATTGAACATGGCCATCAAGAATAAACAACCAAGCAAAGGGCTAGTCGTTCACTCTGACAGAGGCAGTCAGTACTGTAGCCATGCTTACCACAAGATCATCAAGCAGCATCAGTTTACAGGTTCAATGAGCGGTAAAGGCAACTGCTTTGACAACGCACCCATAGAAAGCTTCTGGGGCATATTGAAGAACGAGCTAGTATATCACCAAGACTATAAAACAAGGTTTGCAGCTATCAGAGATATCATTGGATATATTGAGTTATATTATAATCAGACTAGGATTCAAAAGGGTTTAGGCTATAAATCGCCAAGACAGGTGTGGTTTGATTATTATCGTCAGGCTGCGTAATCAAAATCTCCCAAGTTTATATATACGGGATTGACGGCAGGGGTCATTTTGATAAACACCACAAAAAAGCAGACGATGGTTATAACCGTTTGGTGTTTATGGAATAACAAATCATTTAACGATAAGTCATAGTTGCAATATTGGTGACAAGCAATATTCGGTACACAAAGGGAGTAGGGTATGCATGTTTTGATCAGTGGTGGTTCAGGGTTTTTGGGTAGTGCGTTCAGCCGAGAACTATTGGCACGGTATCGTAAACAAGATAAAGATGTGAGTGTGACTTGGTTGACTCGTGATAGTAGCCAGACGCACCCCAGTGACATCAATATGATGACTTATGATGAGCTTACGACGTGTGAGACGAGCTTTGATGTCATCTTAAATTTAGCGGGTGCTGGTATTGCCGATTCACGTTGGAGTGATGAGCGCAAAGAGCAACTGGTTGCCAGTCGTATCAAACCTACGCAATCAATACTCGACTTCATCGCCCGTATCAACACAAAACCCAAGCTATTAGTAAGTGGCTCAGCCATTGGCTGGTACGGTACGCAAGGCGACAAACCACTAACTGAAACCAGCGACTACAAAGAAGATTTTGCGCATGCACTGTGTCAGGAGTGGGAGGATATGGCACTCAGAGCAACTGAGTATGATGTCCCTGTAGCAATCGTGCGAACAGGTGTGGTTATTCATCCCAACGGCGGTATGGTGGCCAAGTTACTGCTACCATTTAAGTTTGGTGTTGGTGGGCAACTGGGTGATGGACAACAAATCATGAGCTGGATTAGCCGAGATGATTGGGTAAGTGCGGTGATTTTTATTATCGAACAGCATCTTGCTAATACAAAAGCTGCCAAATATATCAGTGAGCCAGTTACTGATGCTATGAGTCTTAACGAACAGGCTTTAGGTAGTAATGTTTCAAATGACCGAGTTTTAAGCGACCGCACCTCAAATAACAATAGCTTAAAGACGCAAAATAATACAACGGCAGTCATCTATAATCTTACAGCTCCTGATCCTGTGACCAATCACACTTTTACTAAGGCACTTGGCTCGTGGTTACATCGTCCGACAGTGTTTACTTTACCAGAATTCTTGCTCAAGCTCATGTTTGGTGAGATGTCGACATTACTCATCGATGGACAAAAAGTACTGCCAAAAGCATTGTTGGAAGCAGGTTATTCATTTGAACACACTACACTCAAGCAAGCATTAGAAAAGCAAAACCAATAAGTTTCGATTGTTTCATGTGAAACATAGTAAGCTATTCTATATAGCTTTATTTGCTCTGAGCATCATATATTGTAGTTAATCATGCTCAAGGATCTATCATGCGCTATGCGTTCTTTATTACTATCTTTGTGCTATTGCAGCTGTTCAGTGCAGGTGCGGCGTTGAGTATACAGTGGTGGCTACAACCTTGGATCACCCAAACACTACAAACTATCGTATGGTCTGCCGTGTTTATTATCACCAATGGCTTATTAGTACTTAGTGTAAAACGAGTCTTTGCGAACAGTTATCGCTGGGTCAGTGGCTGGATGCTGATCATGCATTTCATATTATTAACCGCCTTGGTAGTAAGCTTTTTGTATGGTGGTTATTGGCTAGTAGTATCGCTAATAGGTAAGACAGGGTACGGGTCAAATACGCTTTCTCTTAGGCTGCGAGCACTGGCAGTAGTCGTGCTCTTAGGACTGTTTATTTTTTCGCTATACAGTGCCTATGTCCCTATCGTACGTCATCTGTCTATCAGTATTGATAAACCTTTAGCCAAACCACTACGCATCGCAGTTGCAAGTGACTTACATTTAGGACGGTTATTCGGGGTTACAGCAATAGATAGACTCACCCGTCTGATGAACAATACACGTGCAGATATGCTGCTAATGCCAGGGGATATCATGGATGATAATACAGACGCATTTAATGATTATAGTATGGAGAATAATCTAGCCGAACTGTGTGCCAATTTGCCATATGGCGTCTATGCGACGTTGGGTAACCATGATTTGTATGGTCATGAGCGACCAATTAGCCAAGCGTTACTTGGTGCAGGTGTGCATCTATTAAATGATGATGTATTTTGTATAGAGCATGAAGGGCAGAAGGTATGGTTGGTCGGACGTTTTGATAATCATAAACGTCAGCGTGTCGCCACGATAGATCTGTTAGCGAAAGTGGATACTTCACAGCCAGTGATTCTACTAGATCATAGACCGAGTGATATCGACGAGCATAGCCAGTTACCAATCGATCTGCAAGTATCAGGTCACACCCACAATGGCCAGGTGTTTCCTGCTAACTTTATTGTCAGTGCTATCAATAGACTAGGTTATGGATATGAAGCAATCGGCCAAGGACATTTTGTAGTCTCCTCTGGCTATGGATTTTGGGGCATTCCCTTTAGATTGGGTTCACGCTCTGAGGTCTGGTTGATCAACGTGTCTGGTAATGCTGATTGATAGATGTTTCTAATTGAACAGTACCTTTGATTGACCTGTACCTTCAACATACTGATGTATTCGTACAATAGCATTTCTAAAAAGTGTCTTTGAGTGGTACCTCTAAGTAATAGCGCTCTTAAACAACGGCATTTTTAAATAAAAGTACCTGTAAACAAAATATCTTTCAAAAAACCACTATGCTGCTAGCTGTGATCGAGTACTGATGACATCGCGCACAAAACCACAAAACCCGTTGATAATGTCTTTTGTCTCTTGCCCAAGACCTTGATGCACGCTCATAAAATGAATAAAACCATGCGGTGCACCTAGGACAGTATGAGTCTCGACGGGAACATTGTAGCTTTTCAACTGCTCTGCATAAGCAAACGCTTCATCACGCAGCACATCGAGCTCAGAGGCTACGATATAAGTCGGACATACTTTGCTGTTATCACCGAGCATGGGTGAGTTTAGTATGTGTAGGCGTGGTAGGGGACTGTCTTTTAGGCAGGCTGCATCAAACACTGCCACGTCCGCATGATCTAACAATAATCCCTCGCCGTATAACTCCCAGCTTGGATAGTCTGTTTCGATATCGGTAACAGGATACAGCGGCATTTGTGCTAATGGCTTTGGTAGGCTCTCTAGTAGCTTGTACATCTTCTGACCTTGAGCGCCCAAGTCTGACCAAGCGCTCTCGGTTGGTGCAGTCAGCTGCTGCGCGATCAAAGTGGATAAACCACCGCCTGCACTATCACCTGCAAGGACGATACGTGATGGCACCGCTCCTAGTGTATGACAGTGTTCAGCCAACCAAGCATACGCTGTGATACAGTCTTTGAGGGCTGCTGGTGCAGGACACTCAGGGGCCAATCTATAATCGACACTAACGACAGGCCAGCCAGTTTGTTCGCAGACTGCATGGCAGAACTCATGGTGCGTATCGACATCGCCGATACAGAACCCACCGCCGTGGAAAAAAAGCATCACTGTCTCGTCAGGATTGTGGACAGACCCTTTCTTAGAACGTTTTTTATTGGCTTTCGTCTGATAGCAGCGAATGGTCATATCACCGTCACCAGCATTGGCTATCGTCTTGTCTTCCCAGTTAACAGGCTTCTCGCCCTTTTTGGTAAAGGGTTTGATATTGTTCAAGATATTGTCGCTAGCTTGCTGCCATACTCTTGGTGCCTGCATTGCCACCGCATCGGTAGTGAACCTTTCGCGAAGCTCATGCATGGGCGTCAGCTCTAAAGGCGTCTTGAGATGACTATTTACAGCGAGGATCAAGCGTAAATGTGCATTGGCATGAAGATATTGTTTTGAGTTCGGACCTTTTAGATAGGCAATTAAGCCCTCTAGTATCGGCGTTGGCAAATAACCAAAGCCTTTCATCGCATAATGCAAAGTATGTGGTTGGTACTGTGAAACTGGGTTGTAGCTGAGTACTTTTTCTCTGACGCTCAGACGCTTCTCATGTTGGCTACTTTCTCTTGTTCCATTGGCTGCTTCATCATTCGATGCTAGGTGCATCGCCATCAAGGTTTTGTTAAGTAAGGTGTTGATTGATGATACTGTGGGATTAGACATAACATCTCTCATAACGGTTTGGGTGTTTACGGTTACATCGATGTATATTTTGATGTAAGTCATAATATTTGTAGCAATAATAAGGCAGTAGTGCGTAAAGCAGGGTGTTGTTTAGTAATGGCGTGAATAGCAATAGTAAAGTGTTTTGACTAATTGACGTTTTTTTGTACGTTTTGTGAGTAAATATGGAGATTCGTTGACACAACGGAAAAATACTGTGCAACGCTGCTAAAGAGTATTTTGACTATATTTGTCGTAAATACGAAAAAATCCTGCGTTTTAGGCTTGAAATTTATACGCATCACCTTTATCAATCAGCTATTAGAGCGCATTAATAAAAACAATGAGTAAGAATCGTTAGGCATCTGATAAAGGTTCAATACAGCCAACAATTGGCTGAGTCATTGTGCCTTGTCGTAACTATTATTGTCGTAATCATTATTATTGAAATTCCAAGGAGCTATCATGAGCGAGCAAACCCCAAATAAAGAAACGCTTGACCAGACTGTGGTACACGATAATGTTGAGCATCAAAACAGTATCTTAGAAGAAACCATGAAAGAGTTTGATCCGCAGAACAACTCAGGTGAAGAGGCGACTATCGAAAACGAAATCAACCTCGATACATTCAAAGCACGTATTGCTGAGCTAGAAGGCGAAGTAAAACAAGCCAAAGAAGGTACTGCGCGCGCTAATGCTGAAGCTTACAATGCGCAAAAGCGTGCTGAGCAAGAAGCAGATAAAAGCAAAAAATTCGCCCTGCAAAAATTCGCTAAAGAGTTACTCGACATCGTTGATAACTTAGAGCGCGCTATGGAAAATGCAAATGCAAACGATCCAGTAGCTGAAGGGGTTCAATTGACCCACAAAGCGTTGGTCGCTGTATTGACCAAAAATGGCGTAGAGACCGTTGACCCACAAGGCGAAAAGTTCAACGCTGACTTCCATGAAGCCGTTGGTATTGACCCAGAAGCAGAAGCGGATACGGTTGGTACGGTTTTGCAAAAAGGCTATAGCCTAAACGGTCGTCTATTGCGTCCGGCGATGGTTCGTGTTGGTCAGTAGTATTTTTAGGGGCTAAACCCTACTAATATGAAGGTTTTTCACAAAAAACCACAGGAAAGACAGTTTTTGCGTATTTATTGCCTTGAAAAATACGACAGGCAAACCGATATATAGCAACAAGTGACCGACTACGGTCTGGATAAATAAGTATTTATAGTTAAAAACAAATTAGGAGCAATTCATTATGGGTAAAGTAATTGGTATTGATTTAGGTACAACTAACTCGTGTGTAGCAGTGATGGAAGGTGACAAAGTTAAAGTTATCGAGAATGCTGAAGGTACGCGTACCACACCATCAATCGTCGCTTATAAAGACGATGAAACGCTTGTTGGTCAGTCAGCTAAGCGTCAAGCAGTAACCAACCCAAGCAACACGTTATTTGCGATCAAACGTTTGATTGGTCGTCGTTTCGATGACAAGGTAGTGCAAAAAGATATCGGCATGGTACCTTACAAAATCGCTAAAGCAGACAACGGCGATGCATGGGTAGAAATCAACGGTAAAAAGCTTGCGCCACCACAAGTCTCTGCTGAAATCTTGAAAAAAATGAAAAAAACAGCAGAAGACTATCTTGGTGAGAGCGTAACTGAAGCGGTCGTAACTGTACCTGCTTACTTCAACGATTCACAGCGTCAAGCAACTAAAGATGCGGGTAAAATCGCTGGTCTTGATGTAAAACGTATCATCAATGAGCCAACTGCTGCGGCACTTGCTTATGGTATGGATAAGAAGCAAGGCGATAGCACGGTTGCTGTATATGATTTGGGCGGTGGTACTTTTGATATCTCAATCATCGAAATCGCAGACGTCGATGGCGAGCAGCAGTTTGAAGTACTAGCGACCAACGGTGACACTTTCCTTGGTGGTGAAGATTTTGACTCAGCATTGATTGATTTCTTAGTTGCTGAATTCAAAAAAGAGCAAGATGTGAACCTAAAAGGTGACTCTCTTGCGATGCAGCGTCTAAAAGAAGCGGCTGAAAAAGCGAAGATTGAACTATCAAGCGCGCAAAGCACTGAAGTCAACTTGCCATACATCACCGCTGATAGCAGTGGTCCTAAGCATTTGGTTGTTACTATCAGCCGCTCAAAACTTGAGAGCCTAACTGAAGACCTAGTACAGCGTACAATCGGTCCATGTAAGACTGCACTTGAAGATGCTGGTCTAAAAATTGGCGATATCGATGACGTTATCCTAGTTGGTGGTCAGACTCGTATGCCACTAGTACAGCAAAACGTACAGCAGTTCTTTGGTCAAGAGCCACGTAAAGACGTGAACCCTGATGAAGCAGTTGCAGCTGGTGCAGCGATTCAAGGTGCGGTATTGTCTGGTGACAAAACTGACGTATTGCTACTTGATGTGACGCCATTGACCCTAGGTATCGAAACCATGGGCGGTGTGATGACGCCAGTTATCGAGAAAAACACCATGATTCCTACTAAGAAATCACAGGTATTCTCAACGGCTGAAGACAACCAGCCAGCAGTAACGATTCAGGTATATCAAGGTGAGCGTAAAATCGCTAACCAAAACAAAATGCTTGGTCGTTTTGACTTGACGGATATTCCACCAGCACCACGTGGCCTACCGCAAATCGAAGTGTCTTTTGACATTAATGCTGATGGTATCATGAACATCTCAGCAACCGATAAAGGTACTGGTAAAGCACAAAGCATCCAAATCAAAGCAGATTCTGGTTTGTCGGATGAAGAAGTTGAACAAATGGTTCGTGATGCAGAAGCCAACGCTGCTGAAGATGAGAAATTCGCTAACCTAGCGCAAGTTCGTAACGAAGCAGATGGTCGTATCCATGCGGTACAAAAAGCACTGAAAGAAGCAGAAGATAAAGTTACTGATGAAGAAAAGTCAACAGTAGAAACTGCGATCACTGAGCTTGAAGCGGCAGCGAAAGAAGACGATCATGACGAAATCAAATCAAAGCTTGAAGCATTAGACAATGCCTTCTTGCCAATCAGCCAAAAAATCTACGCTGATAGCGGTGCTGGTGCAGAAGGTATGGATCCAAGCCAGTTCCAACAAGGTGCTGAAGGTGCAGCAGAAAGCAACCAAGCTGATGACGACGTCGTTGATGCTGAGTTTACTGAAGTAGACGAAGACAAAAAATAATATCAACTCCAAAAACGCGATGAGCTGCGTCAAACTTGCCTAGTCTACTCAATGTAGTACTTATGCTCGTTTTTCTGGCTACTCAAGTTTTTGAAAATGGTATAGTCGATACAAATCGATAAGCAGTTAAATTAAAAAACGCATCTTTCGAGGTGCGTTTTTTTATGGCTGTTTTTTCTATCGACCACTATTCCTGCTAGCTATTATTTCTACTAATAAAATGTGTGCCTATGGTTTAAACGCACTCACTATAAGTACTTCATAGGTTAAATTCACAACAGGTCGTCCCTTTTCATCTTCTGCGGAAAAATACCGCCAGTAGTCTGACTCAAATTGCTGTAGACGTGACTTTGTCCATCTAAAAGTCTGAGTATCATGGGCTGACTGTTGTGTCTGATTGGTCGATACGCCGGTGAGTTTCATATGTTTTAAGACAGCGTAAGGGGACAGAAATGGTAAATCATAGCGCTGGACCGAAAGCTCAGTATTTTTAAAACCAGCACAGTCTAATGCTGATTGCCATGCATCAATGTCTGGATAACTCAGCCCTTGACCAGTGAGCGTCTTAATTTGCAGGAAGTTATTTGGCGTAAAAGTGCTAAAGACCAGCTGTCCGCCAGATTGTAAACGCTGTGCTGATTGAGCGATAAAGCTGAGCGGATTGTCAAACCATTGCACGGCATTGGCACTGATGACTAGGCTGTGATGTGCTGCCAAATTCATCGTTTCAGCATCGCCAATAGCTATCTCGGCAGTTGGTAGTATCGATTGCAATGTCGCAGCTTGCTCAGTACATAACTCATTAATGAGCCACTGCTGGCTATTAATGTGTTCAGCAAGCAGACGCGTCATCTGACCGGTACCTGCACCAATTTCTAACACACTTGATTGCTTAGTATGAGCGATATTTGCGAGCAAATACTGACAGACTTCTCGTTGAATACTGGCGTGCTGATCATAGTCACTGGCACTAGCAAAGTGATGAGCGATGGTTTGTTTTCGGACACTAAAGGTATTAGGGGCGCTAAGTATTGTCATGTGCTTTATTCTATCCAAGTGAGTCACTAATCAGCCGATAGTGAGCGCAAACGTTTGTACTAAACGACTATGTCATAACTGCGCTATCAGTTGCTCGCAGTCTGCGGTGGTTAGTTTGGCATTCATAACGAGTCGAATGCGAGCGGTGTTTGCAGGAACAGTAGGCGGCCTGATAGGCAAGGCGTAAAATCCAGCGGCTTGGAGCTGTTTTGCCTTTGCCATGGTACGCGCATTGTCACCCAAAATATAAGGCACAATAGGCGATTCATAGGTAGGAGTTTGTGCTGATGATGGGACACGATATTCAGGACTGATGGCTTGGCTCAGTTGTTTTGAAATTTGCGCCAGGTGTACGCGTTGATCAGTGAGCGCTGGCATTTTTGCTAAAATAAATCGTGTCCATGCATGATTGATAGGGGGTAAGGCGGTGCTAAAAATTAGTGGGCGCATAGCGTTAATCAGCCACTGCTTTGTGATATCGTCACACATGATGTAAGCACCAATTGATGCAAAGGCTTTACCAAACGTCCCTACTAAGTAATCAATATCTACTAAAGTATGTGTTTCTTCTGCTAGGCCCAAACCTGTTTTGCCAAGTACGCCAACAGCATGTGCTTCATCGACATATAATTCAATACGAGCATCTTTTGCTTTTAGTTGTACTAATTGAAGCAAATCCGCGCGGTCACCATCCATACTAAAAATACTCTCAGTGACAATGATGATGCGCTCAACGCTCTCATCTGCCTGCTCAATAAACCGAGCCAAATGTTCGTAATCGTTGTGACGGTAGCGACGATAGGTGACCAGTTTGCTTTGACTCAAACGCATACCATCGATGATACTCGCATGTACCAGCTTGTCAGCTAATATCAGCGTCTTGACTGGCAGGGCGGTCAACGCGGGCAAAATACCAAGGTTAGCATGATAGCCACTATTCAATACCAGTGCTGTTCTTGAGTTAAAGATATTTTGTTTAGGGACGTTTTGTTTTTCTACTGCGCTCTCGTACCAATTTTGCAGTTCAGACTCTAATGTTTGTAGCTGGGTATCATTGCCCGTTAATAGCCGTGACGAAGTAGCGCTCATTTTGGGAGGCAGTGTATCAGATGATTGCTCCAACTGAACAAGGAATTCAGCCTGCAACTCGGTATCACCGCCCAAGCCTAGATAGTCATTACTGGCGATATTGAGTAATGCTTCGCCTTCTTTAATAATGTAGCGACCATGATGTTGCAGCTCGGGCAGTTGGCGGTATTGTTGTTTCGTTTTGAGGTCTGCAAGCGCGACTTGCAAATGATCGGTGATGGCTTTTTTCATCTTTTCTCTTTATTTTTTATCATTTAAGTCGTATTTGACCAAATATTTGGCAAAAATTCTGCGAAATGAGTAGGAATTATTGCACAAACGGAGCGGTTGTAACAAAAGGTTTCATATCTAAGCCTTTGTAACTAGTGGACTGATAAATGCTTTCAAATTTTAACTGTCATACCATTAAACACTGACAGAGTGTCTGAAATAGTTTGTTACTATATCCTCATCGTTAGCAGACAAGACGATAGGTCACTAAGACCACTATAAATAAACAACTTGTTTGTCCCAATTTTCTCTGAGGAGCTAATAATGAAAACTCTACAAAAAACGTTACTTGCACTAGCAACTGGTTCTTTACTTACTGTTAGCGCACAAGCCGCTGTTAATTATGGTAATGGCTATACAGGTCAGCCGTATGTTGGTGCTAAAGTCGGTCAATTCGATTTAGATATTGATAATGCTGATGATCCAACTGCCTATGGTGTGTATGCTGGTTACAACTTTGATCCTAACTTCGGTGTAGAAGCTGAGTATGTTGGTTCAGATGACGCTGACTATAGAGGCGGCGACATCGATGCCAAAACATATGGCGCTTATGGTACCTATCGTTATGCATTCCCAAATACTGGCTTATATGCAAAAGGTAAGCTGGGTGTAGCGAAAACTGAAGTAGAAGCATCTAATACTAATCTAGGTTTATCTGATGGTTCAAGAGACGATACCAATCTTGCTGGCGGTGTAGGTCTTGGTTACGCAGTAAACTCTGACTTCAGTGTTGAAGCTGAATACGACATGTTAGGTGATGATGTAGATCTTATGACTGTTGGTGCACAGCTAAAATTCTAAGCATTTAGCCTAGATTAAGCATTTAGCTTAAGTACTGCAATAAAAAACGATCACTCTAAGTGGTCGTTTTTTTTCGTCTAAAATTATATAAAACATATGTTTACTTTATTGGATAATTTGGTATGATGTCGCACTACTAAAAACAAGTGAAATATAGTTGAGTAGTATTCAAGGTTAAACAAATCATTTGTTTATTAAATCCAAGGTTGAGAATAGTCTATGAAAAATCTACAAAAAGCGTTACTCGCAGCAATCGTCGGTTCAGTAATGACAATGAGTGCGCAAGCAGCAATCTCTTATGGTGCTGGTCAATCGTATGTTGGTATTAAAGCCGGTAAGTTCATGGTAGATGTTGATGATCTAGATGATCCAACGGCGTACGGTGTATATGCTGGCTATAATTTTGATTCTAACTTTGGTGCCGAGATTGAATACGTAGGCTCTAGTGATACTGATGTCGATACAGGTAATAGTGGTGTTGACGCTGAGTATGACCTTAAAACCTATGGTGCTTATGGTACTTACCGCTATGCATTCCCTAACACTGGTCTATATGCCAAGGGTAAACTAGGCTATGCTAAAGCCGAGATTGATGCTTCTATAAGCGACGACTTTGGCAACTTTGAAAATAACAGTGGTAGTGATAGTGGTGTCGCTGGTGGTATTGGTTTAGGGTATAACTTCAACCCTAACATGAGTGTTGAAGCTGAATATGACTATGTTGCTGAAGACCTTACGCTATTAACTCTTGGTGCACATTACAAATTCTAAGTCTCAAACCTTAGCTAAAAAATGATCACTTAGGTGGTCGTTTTTTTTGCCTAAAATTCGCAACAGATATTTTGACCGCACAGTATGTAAATGTGTATCAGAAATACGGTTAAAGCATTGTTATTCTTAAAAATATGATACATTAAAAACTGGAATGATAAAGATAGGAATGGTGGCAAGGATGGAGATGTTTTTTATGATTGAACCTTGGCATTGGCTGGTATTGGGCTTCTTACTATTGATCGTTGAGATGTTTGTGCCGACGTTTGCCAGCTTGTGGTTTGGCGTAGCCGCTGTGATCATTGCGGCCTTAGCATGGTTGCTCCCTATTCCTTTATTATTTCAGGTGCTGATCTGGCTTACGCTTTCGGTTTTTTTTATGCTGGCTTGGGTCAAATACATCAAGCCCCTATCCATGAGTCGCAAAAAGGCGGCGCAAAGCAGTAATTTAGTGATTGGTGAGACCGGTATGATCGTGGTCAAACCGCAAAAAGGTATCCCTGGTATGGTACGCTTTAACGTACCTGTTTGGGGAGCGGATGAGTGGCCATGCCGCACAGCAGGTGCGAGGGTGGAGATGGGCGATCGCGTGGTGGTCTTAAAAGTGGTCGGCGATGAGCTGGTGGTTGCTCCCACACAGCGCCTCCAAGCACCCAAAACGATACGCCCAAATATTACACCGACACTCAATAGCCAAGTATCTACAAATACTCAAGTACCTGCAAATACTCAAGTGTCTGCCAAAAAACCTAACGGGAATAGACTGAGCTTGCACAAACCTGACCCCACAGAGACAGGCACTAGCAAATGACGCGTATGATATACCGAATATTTTTAAATCAAGATAAAAAGGACATAAATCACGTCGCTGGCAAACAAGGCGAGGATCAAGGAGAATCGTATGAGTAGCATCTTAAGTATTTTAAATGGCGGCGGTATCGTGATGTTGGTATTAGCAGCCTTGGTGGTTTTTACTGTCTTTAAGAGTGTCTGTATTGTCCCGCAGGGGTACAAGTGGGTTGTGCAGCGACTGGGTAAATATCAGCAGACCCTAGAGCCTGGCTTTAGCCTTATTATTCCTTTTGTGGATAGAATCGCTTATAAAGTTACTACCAAAGACATCGTACTAGATATCCCATCGCAAGAGGTTATCACTCGCGATAACGTGGTCATCATCGCTAATGCGGTCGCTTATATCAATATCCTACGCCCAGACAAAGCGGTCTATGGTATTGAAGATTATGAGCATGGTATCCGTAATTTAGTACAGACATCATTGCGCTCAATCATTGGTGAGATGGATCTTGATAATGCTTTATCGAGTCGTGATGAGATCAAGGCGTTGCTCAAACAAGCGATTTCAGAAGACATCGCTGATTGGGGTATTACGCTCAAAACCGTAGAAATTCAAGACATTAATCCTTCGCAAACCATGCAAGCCTCTATGGAAGAGCAGGCAGCAGCAGAGCGTTTACGCCGAGCGACAGTCACTCGTGCTGACGGCCAAAAACAAGCGGCTATATTGGAAGCAGATGGACGTCTTGAAGCGTCACGTCGCGATGCTGAAGCGCAAGTGGTACTGGCCAGAGGTTCAGAGGAGTCGATTCGTCTTATCACAGCGGCAATGGGTGATGAAGAGATGCCGATTGTCTACTTACTTGGTGAGCAGTACATCAAGTCTATTCGCCAACTGGCAGAGTCTGATAATTCAAAAATGGTGGTACTACCAGCAGATATCTTGAGCACTGTAAAAGGTATGGTCGGTGATAAATTAAAAGTGTAGATAGCTAGCTATAAAAAAAGACCTCACATGAGGTCTTTTTTTATAGCTGATAAGTGGTTTTTGAGTCGTAAGCTCAGATCACTTTTGAGAAGTGACCGTTGTGTTTATCTTTCAAGTACTCATCAAACACCATGGCGACATTGCGACCAAGCAGGCGTCCTCTTGGTAAGACACGAATACCTGCTGCATCCATATCGATCAGTCTATCGTTTTGCATCGTCCCTAATTGTTGAATCTCATCAATAAAGTAAGTAATGGCATCGATACCAAACTTTTGGTTCACATCTTTAAAGTCGAGATAATCGTGGCAGAGCAGATTCATAATGACATATTCACGCAATCGATCTCTGATAGATGTCTTGATATATTTTACAGCAGGCATAATCAGAGGGTTAGGTTTTGCTTTGTCTATTCTAGCTTGATAGGTGTGTAGATCGGTATCGTTTTGCAATATATAGCGGGTGTTGCTATTGGCAATCTGACTGATAGATGAGACACCAAAGCCCAATAAATCACAGTCGCCCATGATGGTATAGCCTTGAAAGTTGCGATGTAATTTACCTTGGCGCTGGGCAACAGCCAACTCGTCATCAGGCTTGGCAAAGTGATCGATGCCAATGTATTGATAACCAGCTTCGGTCAGTGTATTGACAGTATTGCCGAGCATGGCAAGTTTGTCAGCTGGAGTTGGTAGGTCTTCATCTTTGATCTGACGCTGAGCTTTAAACCGCTCGGGCAGGTGAGCATAGTTAAAGACTGACAGACGATCTGGTGACATCTCGATAATACGCTGTACAGTGTTGCCCAAAGTATCAGGCGTTTGATGCGGTAAACCGTAAATGAGGTCAATATTAATAGAGCCAAAACCAAGCTTACGCGCTTCATTTAACACATTTTCAATCATTTCTGCTGAGTGCACGCGATTGACGGCGATTTGTACCGTTTCATCCAAATCCTGTACACCCAAGCTGATACGATTGAAACCCAGGTTGCGCAGCGTTTGTAGGGTATTGTCACCCAGTTCACGTGGATCAATCTCGATAGAGTAATCACCTTCATCTTCAGGTAAAAACTCAAACTGAGTCTGCAGAAACTCCCATAACTGTACTATCTCTTCATCACGCAAAAAAGTGGGTGTACCACCGCCTAGATGGAGCTGCTTGACCAGTGGTTTTTCGCTGCCATCTGGCGCAGATAGTAAGCGACGTTTCAAAGCAATCTCAGCGATTAGATATTGTAGATAGTCACCAGAGTCGCTGTTTTTTTTGGTAATGACTTTATTGCAGGCACAGTAATAGCAAAGGTGACGACAAAACGGAATATGAAAATACAAAGATAGTGGCGCGCGCGACTCACGATTTTGAAGAATTTTTGTCTCAAGAGCAGTCGTTTCGAGTCTGTCCGGTATCGGCGTGAACTCTAACGCCGTTGGGTATGAGGTATAACGTGGGCCTGAACGATTATACTTGTTGATGATGCTCTCATCGAACGGGGGTAGTTGCTTACTGGTGATGCTACCGCGGATGCTGGCATAAGGGTTATCTGGTTGCATAACAGGGCGCACCGTGGTGGGCGAGTCGTCCGCACGGTTGTAAGGCTGTTGAGTATGTTGTTCTGAGTAGTCTGTCATGCGATATTCCTCGTTTTAACGCCGAACATACGGATTCTTATATGGTTAGTCGTTCAGTAAGTGAATGCTAGTCTTATTTTTAGAAAGCTGATAAAAACATTTGAGCAGGTTATTGGTAGCTGTATTTATCACCGAATTTATGATGGTTAGTATAACAAATCCTTATTGCCAGTGGGGTGGTTGGTCAGTGTGCTCAGCTATTAAAATACAGCGGTTACTTTGACACAGAAAACCCCAGCACTTTGGATAAAAAAAACCCCAGCACTGGGCTGAGGTTTTTATATTTCTGTTTTACTTATCTACTTCATTTTGCCAATGCTACTCTCTCAGTTGAATGGTACCACCAACCGCTTGGTCATTGACTTCAGTTTTACTAAAAGGCAAGCGTATCCAGTCTTTGGCTGAGTAACGGCGTGTCTGATCACGGTAATACGGTCGCGTGCTGTCTGAGGCTTGTGAATATGCCAGTAACGCTTCTACGACAGGGCCGTTGCTATCAAAAGTTACGGTCTGCATATAGGTAGGACCAGCAGTGATTGGCTTATAAGTACCATCTTCATTGAGTCCTGGGCCTTGAGCGACGTTGAAGATACCTTCGCGTCCAAGTCCGCCATGCATAGAGATTTTTTCGTTATTACTACCTGCATCGATGACGTACTGTAAGTCTGCCAAAGAGGCATCAAGGGCGATATTTTTGTCATTGAAGTAGCTAATGGCATCTCCCAATGCCTGACGTGTATTATCATTGATAATCAGGTCACGTGGCGTATTGACAGGGTCATTGATATCGAACTTCACATTGAAGGCATCATCTGTAGTTTCAGTAAAGTCGACGCTGCGCCAAAACTCTCTGAATACATGAGCACCTTTGCTATCTAGGTTGTTACGGCGATCCCAATTGCTCAGAATATTACAAGCTTGAGTGGCATTGATAGTACCACCGCTAGTCAGTGGCATCATAGGGTTGGTTGTACAGTCTGCCAATACATCATCGAGTACGAGCTCAGCAACATAGCTGCGGTTGCCATAGACCACGTCTTGCATATTATCTAGATTAAAGGTGGTGCCACCAAGTTGGTCTGTATTGCTCAGTCGATCTGAGATCTGTGTCAGTCCCATACGCGAACGCATCAGTAACGGTACGCCTTCTACTGCATTGGGTCCTAAGAATGGTGTTAGACGGCGACGTAGGAGCGGTGAGAACCCAGTCAGTGGCTGCTGTGGATTGCTCAACCAGTAACTGTCGTTTGAGTTGGCGACGTAATCATCACGAATCAAAAACGGCAGGTTTGAGCGTCCAAAAATACCTGCTTGCGGCGAGTCAGCATCATTGCCCCATTCACAGGCAGCGCTAGCACCATTGAGTGCTGGCAAGTCTGCTGCAATCAACGCGCCAAGGAATGGACCAGCATTGGCACTACAAGCTTCAAGCTTATCTTTGGTGACATGCGGTACGGTTGAAATATCGGCGTACAAGGCCTTGCCGTAGCGATCAGTGGCAATGGTGTTAACGAACCCAAGACCAAGGGTATCTTGCATTCTATCGACTAGGTCTTCGACGCTCGTGGCTTTGTTCATACTACGCCATTGATTGAGGGCACGCGGATTTTCAGATGCCGCATCACGAATGGTATAAGCGAGATTGTTATCACCCCAGTTAGGCAGCTGATCGTTTAGTGCTTTTACATTCAACATTGGCCCATATTGAGATAGATATAAAGACTCAACGCGCTCCCCGCCATCTGGCAACTGAATCGTTACCTCGACTTCTTCGATATCACGCTGCTCAAACACACCGTCACTATTTTGATAATTGTATTTCATAGGGTCACCATTTACCAAGCTAAGCTGATAAAGGGTAAAGCGTTTGGCGGTAGAGACTGTATGACTCCATGCCACATCTTTATTAAAACCGATATTGATAAAGGGCTGGCCTTGTTGAGCGGCGCCCATCACATCGAGCTCACCTGGCAAGGTCAAATGAAACTCATAGAAGCGCTGTACGCCCTCCCATGGCTCATGTGGGTTGCCGTACAAGATACCGCTATCAGTACCGGTTACCTCGCTGCCAAATGCGTAGGCGTTACTACCACCTTTCATCGCATTGATTGTTGAATTATCGAAATCAGCTACTGGCTCTGGGCTGACAGTACGCATTCTACTGCTGTCCATAGTCATATCTTGATCAGGCGGTGCTGCTGCGACGATAGATCTGACAAAGTTAGACAAGCCGCCGCGCAAGTTTGCTTTGCCGTAGACAGTCAGCAAATCATCAATCGTAATCTCACGTACCCATTCGGCGCCAGCGCAGTCAGGATTGATGTTATCAACCCCTGTATCACGTAGATACCGGCTATAGCCAGCAGCGTAACCTGTGACAGCATCAATAGTCTCGGGATCCTGAGCGGCCAAGAAACTAGCACGTCTCTCTGGAGAGTTATACCAAGTATAAAAAACGTCGCTGTCTACGTCACCGTCGTCACCGAGGTAACGCATGCTCTGTCCGCTGGCTACGACGACCTCACGTGCTAGTGAGCAAATGTTGTCCTCCGCAAATGCGTAACCTACGCCGTAACCGAGCCCTCTATAATCCTGTGCGGTAATATGCGGAATGCCAAATTCAGTGCGCTGAATATCTGCAGCGTAGGTAGTCTCAGAATCAAAGGGATCGTCATCGCCATCTGTGAAACAACCAGACAGTCCTACAGAAACAGCCACTGTGAGTAGCGCGAGCCTAGGCACACGCTGAGGAAGCATATCAATGCTCATAAGCTTATCCATCCATGGTTAGTTGGTGTGTATAAAGCGGATAGCAAGAAGCCGCTTTATATAGACAATAAAATCCTTTTATTGCCAATGCTCGGATTGATTTTGAACGCTAGTAGTGACTTGATGTTTGCTGAGCAGCAAACAAGAGTGGTATCAAACACGCCTCAGTCTTTAGCCAGTAGGATCAAAATTAAAAGAACATTTGCTCATCATATAATACTATTTACTCACTATACCAGTGATAAAACACGACATTTGCGCACTGATAAATAATACTCTATCATCAATTACCCCCTAATATTAGGAAAACACTGATGTCGTTTGCTCAAGTCTATACCCGATCAGTCGTCGGTTTGCATGCTCCCAAAGTCATCATTGAAGTTCATCTGTCGCAAGGGTTACCTGCGTTGACCATCGTCGGTCTGCCTGAAGCAGCTGTACGCGAGAGCAAAGACAGAGTGCGCTCTGCTATTCTTAATTCAGGGTTTCAGTTTCCCAATCGGCGTCTCACGATTAATTTAGCTCCGGCTGATCTACCTAAAGATGGTGCACGTTTAGATTTGCCAATAGCCATAGGTATATTGGCGGCAAGCGGACAGCTTGAGCCAGAGGTGTTATCAAAGTTTGAGTTTATAGGAGAGCTGGCACTTAACGGTGAACTGCGGCAGGTCACTGGCAGTTTAGCAGTTGCTCGCGCGATCAAAGCGGAAGGGCTAGCATCAAAACTATCGCAGACACCGCAACTTATCGTACCAGTTGATAATGGGGGTGAGGCCAGTCGCGTCGATGGCGTGACGATACTGGCCGCGCAGAGTCTAAAGGCAGTTTGCGACCATCTACAATCCTTGACTGACCCAAGTGCAACTTATGACTGCTTGGAAGTAGTGCAGCCCCGTCCAGCACCGCAGCATGTCGGGTATCAAGTAGATTTAGCGGATGTTAAGGGACAGCATCATGCCAGACGCGCGCTAGAGATTGCAGCAGCTGGTGGTCATTCGTTGTTGTTTACTGGACCGCCAGGTTCGGGGAAGACGCTTATGGCATCACGGTTGCCGACGATACTGCCTGATCTGAGCGATGAAGATGCGCTAGAAGTTGCCAGTACGTACTCAGTGGCAGACAGCGATTATGACTATGGGACAAGGCCGTTCAGGCAGGTTCATCATACGATATCGGCCGTCGCATTGGTTGGTGGTGGCTCACGACCCAAGCCGGGCGAGATTACTTTGGCGAACAAGGGCGTTTTGTTTCTCGATGAGTTACCAGAGTTCGATCGCAGCGTACTTGAGGTGCTGCGTCAGCCGTTAGAGGCCAAGCAAATTACCATTAGCCGTGCCAATTCTCAAATGACCTTTCCGGCGAACTTTCAGCTGGTCGCTGCTATGAACCCTTGCCCGTGCGGTTATGATGGTGATACCTCAGGGCGTTGTCGTTGTCGACCTGAGCAAATAAAACGCTACCAAGACAAATTATCAGGGCCGCTATTAGATCGTATTGATCTGCATATCACCGTACCAGCGCTGCCTATTGCTGACTTGCAAAACACGCAGGCAGGTGAGACGTCTAAACAAGTGCGTACTCGAGTAGCGACTGCGCATCAGCAGCAGTTAAAACGGCAACAAAAAGTCAATAACGAACTGAGCCCTAGTGAGATCGATCAGTACATTGAGCTGGGTGATAGTGAAAAGCAACTATTGCAGCTTGCCCAGCAGCGTTTGAACCTCTCTGCTCGTGGTTACCATCGGGTACTGCGAGTTGCTCGTACCATCGCTGACTTGGCCAATAGTACTGATATTAATAGCGCCCATGTGTCTGAGGCGCTGAGCTATCGCAGCAAAGCGTAACCTTGGTTTTAGCAGATTTTTTGGCAAGCCCTTCTAAGCACTAGGCAGATATTATTACGGATTAAATGCTATCTGCCATAATCCAAGCAACCAAGTCGGCAAAATTATCAAATGCTGCGGTCGGGTTTAGCTCACGAATATCTTGTCCGTAGTTATAGCCATAAGACAGTCCAAGCGTATCCATATTGGCGTTTTGTCCAGCCAACATATCGTTTCTAGAGTCGCCAATCATTATTGCTTGAGCAGCATTAATATTGAGAGCATCGCAGACGTGTAGTAGGGGCGCTGGGTCTGGTTTTTTGACAGGTAAACTATCACCGCCCATCACTTCACTGAACAAATCCTGCCAGCCAAATGACTGTAGTATTTTTGGGACAAAACGAATGGGTTTGTTAGTCACCAAGGCAAGCGTATAGCCAGCGCCATGGAGTTTTTTGAGTCCTTCATCGACATCTGGATAGGCGACAGTTTTGCTACCGCTTAGCTTGTTATACGCATCAAGAAATACGCGTTCTGCGTGATCGGCTTCCTCAACTGTTAACTCGCTGTCTGCCACCTCTACTTTACCCACCAGCGCGCGCTCTACCAGCAACCGTGAACCATTGCCTATCCAATTGCGTATGGTTTCGATAGGGTAGGTTTCCTTGCCAAGGGTGGTCAGCATAGCGTTGGTCGCATCGGCTAAGTCTGGCACGCTATCAATGAGTGTGCCATCAAAATCAAAGATCAAAAGCTGCTTGTCGTTATTGTTCATTTCTTTTTTACTCATTGCTTTGCCTATTGGTTAATGGGTTTGCGTTTGCTCTTGTAGTTACTCGATATCTTTGTAGCGTTCGCGATGCTCTTTTTTCATTCTTAGATAATCTTCATTCTCTCGGCACTCATCCCATTTAACCTTAAAGATTCGCGCAGACTCTGCTTTGATAGGATCCTCGATTTGCCTTGGCAATTCTTCGCGACCATGAGCACCGCTTTGACCTTTTTTATCATCAGGGACCGCGCCTTTGTACTTTTTGCCGCCTTTGTGATTGGCATAGCGACGAGCGCGGGTATAGCCCATTTGAATAAATTTACGCGCCATATCTGCACCAACAAAATCATCGTCGGCCAAGTAGTCCAAAAACATCTGATAAATGGCTTCACTGCTCTCCTTAGCAATATCAGGCGTGGCAAAGCGCCAATGCGGTAGGATTTCAGATTTATAAGGTTCTACGAGTAGCACCCCTTGCTCACCGCGACCCACACGATACAATTCAGGCTGCGCGCGCAAATCTAAGTTTTTGTAATCTAAGTCGTAATCAAATTCTCTCATAACGGCTACCCTTGTTCTTTATTATAATTGGTCTCTACTCACATATGGTTATTGAGTATACTGAGCCAAGCTGTTTAGAAAACAGGATAGAAATGTTATGCAATAGTGACGGTGTGCGACAAGCATAAATAACAGGCATAAAAAAAGCCCCAAACATCGCTGTTCGGGGCTTTTTAGAATTCTATTAACGAATGGTGGCTCGAGGCAGGTTCGAACTGCCGACACACGGATTTTCAATCCGTTGCTCTACCGACTGAGCTATCGAGCCGTCTTCGTTGAGGTCGCTATTAAACTAAATATACGCGTCGCTGTCAAGCTGTTTTTGAATTATATCTAATAAAAGACGATAAATAATCAGATATCGGCAAAATCAACCGTTTTGGCGCTCAGTTTAGTCTTTTACGCGCAGCAGTTCGTACTCGCTCATGATACGGTGAATATCAGTGTCAGCAGGAACAAACTCACGGACGCCTTTTTTGACCTCCGCATCATAGACCAATTTGATAAATTTGGCATCGATGGCGCGTTTACGGTTCTCTGGATGTACTGTGAGATACTGCAAACGTTTGGCATCGGTCTGCCCATCATCAAAGCACCCAACCGCAGCGATAGGCTTGTCATTGAACATACCGACATATAGGGTCTGTCCACGTTTAAATCCTTGCTCAACGATATTTAACACCTCAGTACCATCAGGCTGTGTGTCATCGCTATCGTACAATGCCTGCAAACGCTCTGCTAGCTCATTATCGCGAGATGGTTTTTTGATGAGTGGTGCATCCAAACTATTGATGGCGATCGCTTCTAAAGGCATAGTGGTTCCTATAAATAAAGGGTTTTTATAGTATAAGGGTATAGTACGGCACAGCACAAAGTCATAACATGGCACAACGTTATAAAGAGTAGGCTACAGAATAGAGTATCTAAAAGTTGGTGCAAGTCATGATTGATAATACTCAACACACTATTTTAGCAGAATGAGGTGATTTTGTGCATGGTTTGGCCCCTGAGCGTGGCAGTAAATGTTAGGGTTTGCTATGATGAGGCTACATAATATTAAGTACGTATAAACCCTAATATATTGATATCTTTTGTATATATCATTTTTTAATACTTGTAACGCTAGTGCTGATTAGAGTGCTAGCAGAAAACATAATATAAAGTAATGGGTATTTTTTGCCCTACTTATTGACCGCTTTTCACTGATAAAGAACCGATAGAGAGTAGCCATGACAGCCAATGCAACTGAGCAAAATCAAACAACAAACCTAAATCTACATGGTCGCCCTGAGCGTATTGCGACTGTCGAGCGTATCACCGCCGAAACGCAAATCACCTGTACAGTCAACCTCGATGGTACGGGCAAAGGCGTGGTAGACACGGGTGTGCCATTTTTGGATCATATGATTGATCAAATTAAGCGTCATGGTTTGTTTGACCTAGACATCAAATGTGTTGGCGACACCTTTATCGATGACCATCATAGTGTCGAAGATACGGGTATTACGCTGGGTCAAGCATTCAACAAAGCATTGGGCGACAAAAAAGGCATCCGTCGTTACGGGCATTTCTACGCGCCGCTAGACGAGGCGCTGACCCGTGCGGTTGTTGATCTATCAGGTCGTCCAGGGCTACACATGGATATTCCATTCACCCGCTCGCACGTCGGCCGCTTCGACGTTGATTTGTTCAGTGAGTTCTTTTATGGGTTCGTCAATCACTCATGGATGACCGTACATTTGGATAATCTTAAAGGTAAAAACAGTCATCATCAGATCGAATCAACCTTCAAAGCCTTTGCGCGTGCGTTACGTATGGCCTGTGAATATGATGAGCGTGCATTGAACACCTTGCCATCGACCAAAGAGGCGTTTTAATGGCTAAAGTGACCAAAGTAGCATTACTAGATTATGGCATGGGCAATCTGCACTCGGCTGGCAAAGCGTTGTCAGTCGTTGGCGCAGACGTCTCTATCACTAATGACCCAAAAATCGTAGCGGCAGCAGATAAGATCGTCTTCCCTGGTGTCGGCGCCATGCGCGACTGTATCGCTGGTATGAGAGAGGCTGGCATCGATGATGTCATACGCCAAGCAGTGTTCAACAAGCCCGTCATGGCTATCTGTGTGGGTATGCAGGCATTGTTTGAGCAATCCGCTGAGAATGGTGGCACAGATTGCCTTGGCATCTTAAACGGGACGGTAGAAGCATTCGATCCGACGTGGAAAGACCAGCAAGGCGCTACGATAAAAGTACCGCATATGGGCTGGAATACTATCAATGAGATGGATACCGATCATCCGCTGTGGCACGGTATCGAGGACAACGCGCATTTTTATTTTGTACATAGCTATTACTGCGAGCCTGCTGATAGTGCGCAAGTCGCGGCGGTATGTGACTATGGTCAACCGTTCTGTGCCAGTGTCATCAAAGACAATCTATTCGCCACCCAGTTCCATCCAGAAAAAAGCCATACTGCTGGCTTGCAACTGCTCAAGAATTTTGTAGAGTGGAATATATAGATAAACGATAAATATAAATTGAATATTTAATTTAGCAAAGGGTAGATTATCAATTGTATAATCTACCTTTTTTATTTTCTGCTGTTGTCATTCTTAGTTGTCGATTCTCAGTTATTATTGTTTGATGATACGCTCAATTACTTCTTGCTCGCTTATATTTGGAATACCTCAGTGGATTTTAATGCCTTTAAAATGAATGTTGTGGAAACAACTGACCTTGCCAAAGATGCCTTGCACATCTATGTCGGTATCGGGGTCTATCTACTTTGCTTATTTGTGCTGCGTCCTATCATCAAAAGCCAAAATATCAGAGCATTTATCGCTTTGATTGTTGTGACTGGCATTGCGCTGTTGGGCGAGTATTTAGACAATCAAAAGACTCTTGAAACGCTAGGTATGGCAGGTCTAAGCCGTGTTCAAATTATCGCGAGTATCCGTGATTTGATTAATACCTGTCTGCTATCTTATGTGCTCTTTGCGCTCAATAAATGGACGACGGTCTTTCACCCAACCAATAAATCTACTTCAATCACCAAACGCCATAAAAAAACGGACTATTAATCAGTCCGTTTTTATTTGGTCGTTTGAACTTATGACTATTTGCTTTGTGCTTAATTATAAAGCTCACGAAACACTTCCGCCAATCGCTTTGATAGCATGCTTTTGCATTTGTTCGTCAAGAGCAGTATTCCTATAAGAACATCCACACAAATGACTTCTAAAATAGCTTTTACCTAAATTGGTAGCTATTGCAGCGGTTGTGATTTGACAGATCAAACACGCTCTCTTTACAAAGCTTACGAAATATAAAAAGTCTTGTCTGTTTAACCCTTTCTCAGTTTGTTATTTTAAAATAAAGAGTCGCGGTATCGGCGTATATCCTAAGCACATTGTCTTTAGATACTGCCTTTAGATATAGCCTGACTTGGTATCGATCCTCCATAATTAATAATAACTAGGAAGCACTATGAATATCCAAGAAATACTAGACAATGCAAAAGAAACGTTAGGGTTGCAAGCACAAGAAACCGAAGCGGGGGTATATATTCCTTCCAAGTCATCTTTGAAATTGGCGGCCCCAAGTAAAACCAATTATGACAACACAGAGTATGACACGCCGTATACGGGCAATAAAAAAATCCTCATGGTCTGTACCGAGCAGCAATACATGACTATGGAAAATGGTAAAAAATTTGATACTGGCAATCACCCTGTTGAAATGATGGTGCCCTTATTGCATTTTAAAAAAGCGGGTTTTGACGTGGACGCCTTTACGCCAACAGGAGCGTCTGTCAAAGTTGAGCAATGGGCGATGCCAGAAGACGATGACGACGTTAAACAATTATACGTTGAGTATCAGTCAAAGCTTGAGAGTCCGAAAAGTATTGCTGACTTTGTTAAAAATGAAATGGCCGATAGCGACGACTATGCAGCGATTTTTATTCCAGGTGGTCATGGCGCGATGCTAGGCTTGCCTAAGGACAAGAACCTTGGCGAATTACTACGCTGGGGCCATGAGAGTGACTTGTTTACCTTAGCGATTTGCCATGGACCTGCCGCTTTATTGTCCGCCAATCTAGCCGGTTCTGATAAGGCAGATGATAAGTCCGAGCACGACTTTATCTTTAAAGGTTATGAGATGGTAGCGTTCCCCACTGGTATGGATAAGCAAATGCCAAAAATTGGCTATCTGCCTGGTACGATGCCATGGTATTTTGGGGATAAGCTTGAAGACCTAGGCGTCACTATTAGCAATAAATTGGCTACCGGTAGCACTCATCAAGACAGAAAGCTGATCTCGGGGGATGGACCATTAGCTGCCAATGAGTTTGGTAAACTAAGTGCTAATGAATTACTAAAAGCGCTTAGCTAAAAGGGTGGCAAACCGTTTATTTAAAATAAAATAGATCATTTCATAGTATAAAAAAACGGACTATTAATAAGTCCGTTTTTTGTTGTAACTCAAAAGATATCTAGTTTGTTACCTGAGGAAAGGAACAAAGCTAATACCACAGCAATTATCGGCAACACCAAAAATTTACTCCATCCAAACGGCAAAGCATAAGCTAGCTTCGGGTAAAAAGGGCAGACATAGACAGCTATTCTGTCTTCTGAAGTTATCGACTGAGCTACTGCCTTTCTAACTCCGTTTTCACCAAAACTACGCACGCCTCCAAAAGCATTCAATGATGTGCTGGTATAAATGACACCTTCGAACTCATATTGATACTTAATAAAAAGCTCATGTACGTCACCCAGATAGGAGAATTTGGCAGATGTAATCACTATTCTTTTATTTAAAACTTTTGCAGATATTTTTGGAAAAAATAAAAATGCAAAGTCAGTCATAATTCCTATTAAGACCCACACCAAAAAAGTAGCTGAGAATATAAATATGCCATAAAGTAAAAATATTGGGTACATAGTTATCAGACTTTGAGTTTATATGTCAGCTATTAGCCTCATCATAAAGCTCGCGCACCACATCCCCAATCACCCTAATACCATCCGTTAGCGTCTGCTCATCGGCGGCGATGCTCATACGGATACACTCGTGTGCATGCTGATAGTCACTGACATCAACACCAGGGAAGAAGTACTCGCTTGGTACGATCAATGTGCCTTTTTCCTTTAGGCGCTCGTACAGCTCAAGGGTGCTAATCGGCAAGTCTTTGAACCATAACCAAAAGAATATCGCACCTTCAGGCTTATGAATCATCAGCGGATAATCGCCTAATGCTTCTTTTAATAGCGTCACAGCGAGTTTCGCCTGCTGTTGATAAAACGGTTTAATCTCATTATCCGATAACTGCTTGATACGGTCGTTTTCGACCAGTGGCGTGGCTATCGCAGCACCAAAGCGGGTCGGTGCTAGATTGACCACAGCATTCATCGCGCTCACTGCCTTAATCACTTCGGCATCGGCCACGATAATACCCGTACGCATACCGGGCAAGCCAATTTTGGACAGGCTAAAGCAAAGGATTGTATTGTTATCCCAATTTAAAGTGACATCAGAATAGATGATATTCGGGAAGGGCATACCGTAAGCGTTATCGATAATCAGTGGAATGTCATAGCGCGCCGCAATCTCGGACAAATGCGCCATTTCATCATCGGTGAGCACGTTGCCTGTCGGGTTGGTCGGGCGTGAGCAGCAAATCGCGCCGATACGACCTTCTTTTAGCGCTGGCAAGTTCTCTAACGCGTCAAAATCCACACGATATTTAAAGAAGCCTTCTTCGCCATCATGAGTCACCTCATCGATATGCGGTAATACGGCTGCGAAATGCTGACCTTCCACATGCACATCACTATAGCCGATATACTCAGGAGTCAATGGCAGTAGAATGGATTTGTCGACAGATTTATTCTTCTCATCAGTGAAAGCACCGCCAAATAGATTAAACAGATAGAAAAAGGCATTTTGCGAGCCATTGGTCAGAGCGATATTTTCTGAAGTGAGGTTCCAATCATAGTGACGGTTAAAGAAGCCAACCAAGGCGTCGATAAATGCCGCATCCCCTTGCGGATTAGAGTAGTTTGCCATGCTAATAATCGCGCTACTGTTGGGCACGCCTGCATCGTTATCAACACCAAGCGCCTTATAAGTCTCCAAAAACAGCTCATTGACGGCATCAATTTTGGCAGGGTTACCACCGCCCAGCATGTTGACCGGCTGATCGCTTTTTAGCGCGTCGCCCAGATCATCCATCAATTGTGAGATACCAGTAGGCTGGGTAAATTTTTGACCGAACTTTGAGAATTTCATAAGGCTACCATGCTGTTTGGGAGGGTGTTATAAGTGGGTATTTAACCGATAAAGTGGGGCTAGTATAGCAAATGAGGACTATAAAATAAGCAAAGTGCGGGGCAGATATTGACTTATATGTCTATACAGGTTGTGAAGCAAAAAACGCCTTCTAGGTGAATAGAAGGCGTTTTGGTTTGAGGTTTCAAAGGCTGGGTTTCTTGGAGCTAATCTCGCTATCCGTTCATATCGTATATGCCCACTGGCGCGGTGATTAAAAGCTGATAGTGTTTCTGTCGCCTCGATAACTTTCTCAGCGAAGTCCCTTCAAGCCAGCAGTCACATAAGTATACTCGCTACTGTCGAGGCTAAACATAGCCTTAAAACAGCTATTGATAACTAATTAAAAGTTTGTAAGTGCAAAATTTGAAGCAAGGTTGAGTAAACTTTTCGTATTCTTTAGATGACGGAGTAAATTCGTAATGTACCAAATAAGTTAAGCTTTACTACTAGGCTCATCGATTATAAGTGCAGCCTATTAGGTTACGATGTTACTAATCCAGACTTATTGATTTGATATACTCAGGAATGTTTGTTACTTTTTCTAATATACAAGAAGTTAAAGCCATGTACTTGCTATAAACAAAAATCCGAAAAGTATTAGAGAGGTTACAATTATTAAAAAAGCCCAAGGATAACTAACATCTCTTTTCCCTAACGTTACAGCGATTCTACCCATCGTAATCCAGAACGTATATATTGCTATTAATAGTGGTATTCCTATTGAGAAAAATATTAAAAGATCTCGAAAGCATTCAATTGGCAAGTAAATAGTATGAATATTTTTAAGTATATACATAGCAATAGCAGTGTAAAATAATGCCGTACCTACATTAGAAATATAAAATATTACTACTTCATGAATAGTAGCTTCATCGCTATAAAAACCTTTGCCTAGACTATCAAAATGGTCTTCCAATTTCTCTCTACGTGTCTTAAGTACAGTGCTTGTAGTTAAAGGTAGATCGGTAATAGAAGAATGCAAAAAATATGAGTTTGGTTGTAAAGGATATCTTTCGTATTTCTTTTTTAGCTCAGAAGCTACCACATCATTTCTTTCATTATGAACTAAGGCATAACTATAATTATTTAGGATTACGAAAGTAGCTAAGTTCTTAGGCAATAAATCGAAACGTATGTGCTCTAGAAAGTTATATCTTTCAAGTAGAGCTTGATAATCATCAAGGTTTTCAAGTCCTTTTGGAGTGTATATACAGTTTAAAGCTAATATAGGTAGAAGTGCTACAGGTACGAATCCTCTGGCAATACTAGAATACATTTTTTCATATTCAATACTCAAGTTACTTTGATCACTCAAATATTTAACATCAAAATTATGATCAAGGTTTTTTACGTTATTTCTAGCAATATATTTTAATAGTTGATATAAAACTCTAAAATACTGCGATATCTCAATATCTTCTAAAATCTCTCTTTGCAATTCTTTCAAGTAATCTATATCTGTCTCGCAATTTTCCTCCTTACTTTGAAGAACTGAATAATCAGGTAGTGCTGTAAAGGTAGCGTCAGATATATCGAATACTTTCCCTACCAATGGATTATTGTCAAAAAGTATTGCCAACTTATCTATATTTAAGTCTAAGTTGTTCAATTTTTGATTATGAAGTTCTAAAAGAGAGTAAAAAGTCGCTTCAAATTTCTGGACTTCAATATTTTCAGATTGTTTTTGTTGCAAGCGGAAGGTTGAGAAAAGCATCCAGAATGTTGCGAAAGCAAAACAAGTACCCAATATGCCTCCAACGTATGCACCAAAACTTGCCCAGTCAGCTGTCTTATTACTTAGTCCGTATGAATGAAAATTCCAAAAATATAGGCCTAAGGAAAAAGTGATAATCAAGAATGCTATCAAGCCTATAATCGAAAATGATATATTTTTTTTCTTAGATGTTGGCATTTAAATCTTCTTTTTGAAAGTATTTTAGAGATAGGTATATTCTTACAGAATGTAAGTGTATTACATTAATCAAATAAATAGACATAAGTGTGGAAATAAATTTATATTAAATTATGCTCATAAACTCAATATTAACTATATAATCACTATGTCGTCGCCTAGACCGACAAATATTAGCGAATAAAAAACCCCTATTAAGGGGTTTTTCCGTTTAAAACTAAAATCGAATACGCTTAAATCATCGCCCTTACCCTTGCCATAATCCCGCGTCCAATCACCAATCTCACATAAATAATGGCAATAGCAAACAGTAATACGACTAACGCCACACCACCAATAGCTAGACTCGTCCACGGCACACTAAACTGTAGATTAAACCATTGCGTGATAGCTGCCCATGCGCCCACGCTGGCGATGACAACGGCAAAGGTCGCTGCGCTAATACCAAGCACACCCAGCTCCAAGATATTGAGCATATACAGGTCGCGCTTTTGCATACCGAGTAGTCTAAATGACGCGCTGTCTTTCATGCGATCTTGTGACGTAGACAGTAGTGAGCTGATCAGCACCATGACCCCAGTGAGTAGGGCAAGCAAGGTGAACACATAGACCAAGCGGCTCATCTGTACCACCAGCTCTTGTATTTGCTTGGCAATAGCAGTGCCATCGATGGTCGTGACAGCAGGGAACTCGCGTACCAGTTTGCCTTGTAGATCTGGAATGGCATCTTCTGATACGTGCGCGGTAGCAAATTGAATCTGCGGAGCAGCGGACAGCACAGACGGCTCAAACAAGAAATAGAAGTAAGGACTTGGGCCGCGCTCATAGCGCGTGCGAATACTGGTAATCTGCCCGACGATTTCGATACCTTGAATATTGAAGCGTACCTGATCGCCCATACCGACATTGAGCATACTGGCGGCAGTGTCCAAGATAGATAAGGGTTTGACTTGCTGATCGGCATCATCGATAGGCGTATACAGCGCATCGTCTGTGAGCGAGTCAACGATATACTCGGTATCCATCACCGTATCTGCGTAGCTTAAGTTAAACACCCGCGTAGGATCATCGAAGCCATCCTCAGGCTCGATATCTTTTGCCGGTACATCGTTCGCCGTCTCCACACGCGCGCGAATGACGGGATAATAGGTGACAGGTGCGTCAATGATGGTATCAATTTCATCATGTTGATCGCTTTGCACATCGAGCAAAAACAGATTGGGCGCGTCTTCAGGATAGGCATTGATAAACTGCGCATTGATACTGTGGTTGAGTGTAGTAATGAGCGTCAGCACTGCGACCGATAGTGATAAAGTGACAAAGAACAATGCGGATTGATTGCCCTTACGCGCCAGATTATGAATGGCGATACGCTGCATCCAGCTGACCTTGGTATTGCTCGCTAACTTATTAAGCAGCCATAGCCACCCACGCGCCAATAGCCAAAATATCGCCACAAAGCCAATCAAGCCGCCCAATAACTGCGCCCCTAATGATAGCGAGCCCACTTCATAAGCAAAGAAGGCATACAGCCCTGCCAGCACCAGTCCATACCACAGTAATGGTACGCGTCGATACCACGGCAGGTTTTGCGTCTGCGAGCTCGCCCCTTGATTGAGTAGGGTTGCGGGTTTGGTGGTATTTAGCGTACTTAAGCCGCGCTGCGCTATCAGTAGGGTCAGAGCTAAGGCAATGAATATGGTCTTGATTGCACTGATTGGATTGATAGCGAGACCAACGTCAGCAGGCAAAATAGCCACGAGGTACGGCTGACCGATTTTAAGCAAGCCCAAACTCAGGGCAATCGCGGCAACACAAGCGATGGCGGTGGTGACAATAAGCAGTTGATAATAGCTGCGCTTGAGTGAGCCAAGCGGCTCGCCTAACGCCAAACGAATCGCATTGTTTGATTGCTGCTTGGTGACAAAGGCGCTAATGACGCCGTACATGGCGACCGCAGAGAGTAGCAATACCGCAATGACCAAGAGCTTTAAAAACATCAATACATTGTCAGAGATACGGGACACAGAGGTGTCCGCCGACTCAGCGTCAGAGAGCTCGATATCAGGATAATTGGTCAGAATATCTGTGAACGAATCACGCTGCGTGGTGATCAGCTCGGGATCACCTGCTATCTCAATACGGTAATTGACCCGGCTACGTTGACCGAGTAGGTTGGTGGCTGCCAAGGCATCTTGTTTCATCAACACCCGCCCGCCAAAACCAAACGCGGTCAAAGGTCGGTCAGGCTCTTTGGTCAGCACATCACTGATGGTAAACTGCGCATCACCAATAGCAATACTGTCGCCGACACTGGCGTTTAGGCTGCTCAGCACTTCTGGGGCGACGACGACATTATCAGCGGTTAGCTGATCCCATAGCGGCTGTCCTGAGGCCAGCTCAACGTCGCCGTATAAAGGGTAGGACGGTGAGACGGCTTTGACGCGGGCAAGCAAGGTTTGCTCATCAGTGACCAGCATGGCGCTAAACTGATAATCGTATACGACCTGCGTGTCAGGGATTGTGTCTACTTGTGTCAATACGTCGCTTGACCAATCCTGCTTGCCGTTCAAAATCAAATCGCCACCAACGAGTGCACGCTGATTGTCATTGATATAGCGATCAACAGACTGCTGTACCGAGTCGAGGGTCAGATAGGTCGCAAGCGATAAGGTGAGTGTCAACAAAAACAGGACAGGATAGACCCAGCGCTGCCACCAGCTACGGCTGAGTGCTTGCGAGCCTAAGGTTTTGGTGAAAAGCTGATTGAGCATGCTGGTATCAGCGCTTTTTGTGTCAGTTGGTTGGTTGTCTGTGCGTTGATTCATTAGGTTACAATCCGCCCATCATGCATGGTAATGACGCGATCTGCCATCTCGGCAAGTGCAGGATCGTGCGTCACGACGACCAGCGCCGAGCCAACCTGCTGGCGTAAGTCCAATAATAGCTGCATGACCTGATCAGCATTTTGCTCATCGAGATTCCCTGTCGGCTCATCGGCAAACACAATCTTTGGGTGTGACACCAATGCCCTTGCCACCGCTGTACGCTGCTGCTCACCACCTGATAACTGATTGGGTAAGCTGTGACGGCGATGACCTAAGTCGACCGCGTCAATCAGCTCGTCCACCCGCGCTGGGTTTGAGCGCCGTGCAATATCCAATGGGAATGCGATATTTTCGGCGACAGTCAGTGTTGGCAGTAGATGAAATGACTGAAAGACAAAGCCCATATCCTGCTGACGAATAACGGCAAGCGCGTCTTCGTCCAAACTGCTGAGCGTTTGATCTGCCAGCGACACCGTACCGCTATCGGGGTAGTCCAATGCGGCAAGTAGTCCTAGCAAGGTCGATTTGCCTGAGCCTGATTTGCCCATGATGACCACAAACTCGCCAGCGTTGACGTAGATATCGACGTCTTTGATGATAGACAGGCTTTGCTCGCCGACTTGCACGGTTTTATTTAACTGTGAGGCGGTGAGTAGGGCGGCTTTTTTAGTATCTACTGGCGGTGTTGATTTGGCAGTCGAAGGTGATGTCATTACAGTGTCTCGTTAAGTGGTCTCGTTTGTCGTGTTTTCGGTCATGTCGGTCTAAGGCGTTTCGGCTGCTGTGACTTCTTCTAGCGTGGGTGCTAAGACAGGCAAGATATTGTCATTGACGATGATGGTGTAGCCTTCTTTCGTTGGATGAATCGCATCCGCTTGGTTGAGCGCGCGATCACCGCCCACACCCTCTAAAAAAAACGGAATAAGGGTGACGTTCATGTCTTTTGCTACGCGAGGATAGATATCTGAGAACGCGGCAACATAGTCATCGCCTAAGTTGTCATAGATTGACATCCCGCCCAAGATGACGACACTGCCATTGTCTTGTAATTGTTTGACTGCTGTGCGGATATTGGCTTCAATGGTCGCCACGTCAATACCACGTATGGCATCGTTCGCACCAATGGTCAAAATCGTCACATCAGGTTTGGTTTGTAGCACCCAGTCAAGACGATTGACCAGTCCGGTACTGGTTTCACCGCTCAGCCCTGAGTTGATGACTTCGGTATTCTTATACCCCATGGCTTGCAAACGATCTTCTAACTGCGCGGGGTAGTTATCATCTTTATCCACCCCAAGACCCTCTGTCAACGAATCACCAAGCGCCAAAATAGTCAGGGACGCGTCGTTGACTTGGATATCGGTGGATACGTCGGCATTAGTGTCTACAGACGTCGTATTGGCTTGACTATTAGTCGTTTCAGTACTCGTACTCTGTGTTTCAGTGGTGTTGGTAGATTCAGTAGTTTCCGTTTCTTTCTGACAGCCACTGATAGCCATGACAGCCGCGAGCGTGACGATAGCAGGCAAGAAACGTAAAGGGGAGTTCATCATGGGAGTTGTGTCCTATAAGCAATCGAACCAGTGTAGCAAAATAAGACAGCAACCAATATTGCCCTAAGGTTAATTTAGAGACAGGTTTATTGCGCTTTAGAAATCAAAGACTTGTAGAGAGTGCTATTTAGAGTATTTAAAATTTTATAATCAAATATATTTGCCATCGACCATCACTGGACGACTCACAAGCCACGCAATCACCACGTTTGCAATCATCAGTATCAGCATAATAAAAAGAGGTACACTCCAGCTACCAGTCGCTTCATGGAGCCAACCTGTGCCTAGCGGGCCAAAAAATGCAATCAAATAACCGACGGTTTGCGCCATACCAGACAGCTCACTTGATTGATTGGTGGTATAGGTTCGTAGGGAGAACAGCATCATACTTAAGGTAAAAATCGCTGAGCAGCCAATCCCCATCAGAGCTGACCAGAGCCACGCCAACTCCGTGGATAGATAGCTGACGCCCAGCACCCCAATGACATTGAGCACCGCGGCAAACACAGCGAGTGCCTGTATAGGACGACCGCGATTGATTAGCCATGTGAGACTCAAAATAGAGATGGGCGCCATAAACTGAAACACAGAACCCATTTGTCCAGCGCTCACAGCAGATAATCCTTTACTGACCCAAATAGACGGCAAAAAACTGGCAACAGTGTAAAACAATAATGATTGTAACCCCATAAAAACAGCAATCTGCCACGCAAAGGCCGTGCGCCACATCGAAATATCAGAGGCGTCTGGGTCTGTCGAGACTATGGGTTGATGGTTTGATGAGCCAAGACGCACACGCAAAAATAGCCAAATCAATAAGGCAAAAACCCCTAAAATCGTCCAACCGCCTAGCGCCCATTGCCAGCCTACTCGCTCAGATAAAGGCAGAACTACCCCTGAGACTATCCCTGCGGTCACGGTCATGGTTAAACTGAACAAACCCGTAATCAGCGGGATATGCTTGGGTGTACGTTGCTTAATGATAGGCGCGGCCAGCGTGTTGGCAAAGCCAATAGCTAGTGTTAGTAACAACGTACCTACCAAAAATCCTGTCCATGTTGGGATAACGGTACGAATCATCATACCCGTGGTCAGTAGGCCAATCATCACAATCAGCGTATTCTCAAGCCCGAAGCGTTTAGCAATCGCTGGTGAGATCAGTGCCCCAACGGCGAAACTCAGCATAGGAACAGCGCCTAGCCAGCCAATCTGAAACTCGGAGATATCTAATGCCTCTTGTACCACAGGAGCGATAGCGCCGAGTGCAACGATAGGTGCGCGCATATTGGTCGCTAGCAGAATCATGGCACATAGGACTAGCCAAAATGTAAAACGCGGTGACGGTAGGTGAGGCGAGGTAGACATAGCGATACAACGATGATAATAAAAAAGAATCGTTGTAAGACAGCAACGGCATATCGTCACTTGTAAAACAACACCAGAGAGCTTTTACCTAGCAACTGATACTAGAAACTGATACCTAGAAACAGACCGAGACGATCATTGATAGTATCGATCAGCATTCGAAAATTTTGCAGGAAGCAATACAGACAAATCTGCTGGCTAATATTTCTATATAGAAAGCATCCAAATAAAAGGCATCTATAGTCAGAAAATAGCATTGCGCAATAAAAATAGCGTCAAGCCTCCCATAGAAGACTTGACGCTATTATACGAACAGATGTTAGGTAAATGCTACCCGCATAAGGTAATCAAAGAATCTTATACCGACTTGCCCAGTTGAGCCGCTCTTAATGCGTTCTCTTGCTGTTCTGCCATTAATGAGTCACATTTATTGGGATCGTCACCACAAAATGAGCACTGCTCATCACCCATGAGCTTAGCAACACCGCCGCAAGATCCTTTAAGCGGTTTTTTTTTGACCATATAGCCAATACCCATAAAGATAAAGAACAGGACAAAGACAGTGAAGGTAATGGCAAGCATCGGGAGTAATTGGCTAAGCATAGAGGTAACCTCGATTTAAAATAGGGCAGTCGCGTTAGATATTAAAGGATGATTTTCACAAATAACTTTGCTCGCAACTATAGCTATATTATAGCAAATTTTGGCGCTGCTCGTTTTGCATTAACGTATTCTCTTGTTTCACATCTATACATCTACTGTGTGATCCTGAGCTCAGCATAGGTTTAGCGTTTTTTGTCTGTACGTAATGCTTGCATCGCCGGAGTCTGCACCACTTGCCAGTTGTCGATACTGTCGTTGGTAGCGTCATCCAAAGTATTACTATCAGCGCCACCTACCTCTACATCATCAGCCAATATTACAAACATGGCGGCTAAATCTTGCGTGGTAGCCACATCTAGTGCTTTTTGATAAGGCATTGCCGTAAGAGCAGTCGCCCATGCATCCGCCAGTGCAACAGAGTCAGCGGCGACCGTTACTGAAGGCGCGCCACCTGCAATGGGTTCGCCTGTGGTTGGATCAATAGTATGACTATAGCGTTTACCATCGAATATGACAGAATTGCGATAGTTGCCCGAGGTTGCCAAGTGCATTTGGGTGGCCGTGGTAGTTGGTTGGCGAATGGCAGATATGGTTTGGCGTTCGCTGACAGTACTGCCTTCGATAGGCGCATCAATAGCAATCTGCCATGGCTGCTGTTGGCTATTCACACCGGAAGTGGCAATCTCACCACCAATCTCAACCATATAATTACGAATCTGATACTCATCTCTGAGTACGTCAGCAATCACATCAACGCCATATCCTTTGGCAACCGCAGAAAAATCAAGCTCGACACCGTCTTTCGTCTTATAGAGGGTTTGGTCTTTTTTTATAATGCTTTCAAAGTCTACCAGCGCTTTTGCTTGAGCAATCTCAAGTGCTGTTGGGGGACTCTGCAAACGCTCAACGGTCATGGTACTGCCAAAGCCCCAAGTTTCTACTAATGGCATCACAGTAGGATCAAACGCGCCGCCAGATTGTCCGTAAACAACCTGTGAGATATCTAGCACCCGACTAAAATCAGCGTCAATGACAATAGGGGTATTTGCACCCAACTGATTGAACTTAGATATGGTCGAGTCACTCTGGTAGGTCGACATGCTGTCATTGATTTGTTTTAATCGCTCATCAATCGATGCTTGTATGGCAGCTTCGTCTGCACTGTCTACATTGTCAGGCAGCTGGTAACTGATATGATAGCTCGTCCCCATAGTTTCACCAGTCAGATAGTTATAATCTGGTGTCTGCTGGCAGGCGCTGAGGCTTATAATACTACCAAGACCTGCGATGCTAAGTAGCGTGTTGTTCAAAAGGTTTCTGGAAGCTGGGCGGTACGTGTTATTTTTCATAATATCTTCGGTATGATGCACAAATAAATAGGGTGTAAAACAAGTCATGCTTATTTTACACCCCTTGACCCTAGAAATACCAATGATGGCAATTTTCAGTGACAATCTACTGCAGACCAAATTATTTTACTTGTGACTCACGTATCAGCTTATACAGCTTTGGCGGTGATACTCGATTGACTCTGGTTGCCAACTTTTCTTTACTGCCAGCGACAATGATATATTCTTCGCCCTTTGTGAGCGCCTTCACAACTTGTTTGGCAAACTCAGTTGCAGTCAGACCGTTACTGGTTGCCTCATCCATAGTGCCTTGAGCACTACCATCGCCTGTCAAAGCATTGATAGAGATGTTGGTCTGGATAAACCCTGGGAATATTGTCGCCACTTCTATGCCTTGATCATACAATTCAGCACGTAAGCTGTTTGCCCACATATGAAGTGCCGCTTTGGCTGCCCCGTATGCACCGCGATATTGCGTGCCTAGTAACCCTGCCACACTTGATACCATGACGACCTTACCGCCGCCTTGTGCAATCATATCAGGTAATATCAATCTCGTTAGACGCGTCTGAGCGAAGTAGTCTATCTCCATAATTTGACGCTCGACGTCCTCATCTGTCTCCATGATGAGCGAGCGTTGGCTAATACCAGCATTGTTGATGAGCCAGTCGATCTTTCCTGCTTGAGCTTTGGCAGTATCATAAGCAGCTTTTGTTTGATTGGCATCACTGATGTCGAATGGCACAACGATATGTTTGCCAGCACGCTTGCAGCTTTTTTTGACGGCTTCTAGCTTTTCACTATCACGTCCACTTAGAACAATTCGAGCACCGCGTTTGGCAAAGGCAATAGCGAGGGCTTCACCAATGCCACTAGAGGCACCCGTGATCCAGATGGTTAGATCCTTGTACTTTGTTTTCATAAGAGTCCTTTCTTAGTGTGTAGAGCATCCATAATATAGGATAGCAAAGCTATTCTACCAATTAGATTTGTAGTTGAAATATCGTGATGATTTTACAAACAAAAAAAGAGCCTCAATTGAGGCTCTTTCTACAAATGGTTTTAGGTATATGTAGCTAACTTAACCACCGAAGTCATCAAGCATGATGTTTTCGTCTTCTACGCCCATGCTGTGTAGCATGTCGATGACGGCAGCGTTCATCATCGGTGGCCCACACATGTAATACTCACAATCTTCTGGGTTTGGATGATCTTTCAGATAGTTTTCGAGCAATACATTATGGATAAAGCCAGTCGGACCTTCCCAGTTATCTTCTGGTAATGGGTCAGACAGTGCAACGTGCCACTCAAAGTTATCAAACTCTTCTTCTAGTTGATCATAATCTTCAACATAGAACATCTCACGAATCGAGCGAGCACCATACCAGAAACTGATTTTACGATCAGTGTCTAAGCGCTTCAACTGATCAAAAATATGCGAGCGCATCGGAGCCATACCAGCACCACCACCAACAAAGATCATTTCAGCTTCAGTCTTTTTGGCAAAGAATTCACCATAAGGACCTGAAACCGTCACTTTGTCACCAGGGACGAGACTAAATACCCATGAAGACATTTTGCCTGGTGGGATACCTTCACCGCCACGTGGCGGTGGACTTGCGATACGAATGTTGAACTTGATCAGGCCTTTCTCTTCAGGATAGTTGGCCATCGAGTAAGCACGGATAACAGGCTCATCAACTTTTGACACATAGTCGAAGATACCAAATTTTTCCCAATCTTCTCTATATTCTTCATCAATCGCAAAGTCTTTGTAATGTACTTCATGCGGTGGCGCTTCAAGCTGTACATAACCACCAGCGCGGAAGTTTACTTCTTCGCCTTCTGGGATTTTTAGTACCAACTCTTTGATGAAAGTAGCCACGTTATCATTAGAGATAACTTCACATTCCCACTTTTGTACATCAAAGAACTCAGGATCGATCTCAATCTTCATGTCTTGCTTAACAGCTACCTGACAAGCTAAGCGCATGTGATTGCGGATTTCGCCTTGAGTGAAATAGCCTTCTTCGGTGGGCAAAATAGAACCACCACCTTCAATAACGCGGCAACGGCACTGCGCACAAGTACCACCACCACCACATGCTGAAGACAGAAATATACCTTCGCCTGCTAGGGTTTGCAGTAGTTTACCGCCTGCTGGTGTCACCACGTCATTATCGGGATTATCATTGATATGGATAGTAACATCGCCTGAACTGACCAGTCTTGAGCGTGCCGCCAAAATAATAGCGACAAGGCCCATGATGATCAAGGTAAACATAGCAACGCCACCAATCGCCGTAGCGTAATCCATGGTAGGTATCCTTAATCTATGGGGTAGGGGAGCGGAGGCATGTTTTATGCTGTATCCGAACCCTTACCGAATAAATGAATTAAATAAGTCAAACAGCTAATGAGAGCTTTGAGCTTAGCAGTTTAGATGGACATACCACCGAACGACATAAAGCCGAGCGACATCAGACCAACTGTGAGAAAGGTAATACCAAGACCGCGCAATGGCGCTGGAATGTCTGAGTATTTAAGCTTTTCACGAATACCTGCCAATGCAGTAATAGCAAGTGCCCAACCGAAGCCTGCACCCACACCATAGACAACAGACTCACCAAAGTTATAATCACGCTCTACCATAAATAGTACACCACCTAAGATGGCACAGTTTACAGTGATTAATGGTAAGAATACCCCAAGCGCGTTGTAAAGACTGGGTACAAACTTGTCCAAGAACATCTCTAGAATCTGTACGGTGGCCGCAATCAAACCGATATAACTGAGCAATCCTAGGAAGCTCAAATCGATATCAGGGAAGCCTGCCCATGCCAGTGCACCGTCTTTTAGAATGAACTGGAATAGCAAGTTGTTTAGCGGAACCGTGATGGCCATAACGACGATAACGGCAACACCAAGTCCGATAGCAGTTGAGACTTTTTTGGATACGGCCAAAAAAGTACACATACCTAAGAAGTAGGCAAGTGCCATGTTCTCAATAAAGACTGAGGTTATAAATAAACTAATATAATGTCCCATTAGTGACCGCCTCCATGTGCCATGCCTTTAGACTGCGGCTTCATTACAAACTCAGCTTCTTCCACTTGTTCTGGTTTCCAGATACGCACGATCGCGATAAACAAAGCAATAATAAAGAACGCTGAAGGTGGCAATAGCAACAGACCATTCGGTATATACCAACCGCCATCAGTAACTGGCTGTAGGATAGTGATACCAAACCAAGTGCCCGCGCCCAATAGTTCGCGAATAGTAGCAACGAACAGCAAGACCGCTGAGTAACCAAGACCGTTACCAATACCGTCTAAAAAGCTTGGAATTGGTGGGTTGCTCATGGCAAACGCTTCAGCACGGCCCATAACGATACAGTTGGTGATGATCAGACCAACGAAAACCGACAGACCTTTACTCACATCATAAGCGACCGCTTTTAGCACCTGATCAACCAAGATAACCAATGACGCAATAATCGTCATCTGTACAATAATACGTATACTTGATGGAATCTTTTTACGAATCACGGAGATAAAAAAGCTTGAGAACGCCGTCACCAATGTCAATGCCACACACATAACCATGGCGTTTGCCATACTTGTGGTGACCGCCAGCGCCGAACAGATACCGAGGATCTGTAGGCCAATGGGGTTATTGTCAAAAATAGGCGTGGTTAAAATACTTTTAGTATCAGCCATGTTATGCCTCCTTGCCGTTTGCTACTGGTAGCTTGGCTGCCAATTCGGTTTTAGGTTGAGCGGCCGGTTTTGATTGATTGGCTTGCGCTTCTGCATCATCAATCGTTTGACCGCTCTCTTCACGTAGCATATCTAAATAAGGCTTATAGCCTTGCTCGCCTAACCAAAACTGAATCATGTTACTCACGCCGCGGCTAGTCAGTGTTGCACCGCTGATGCCATCAACCCAGTTTTCTTTTGGATTACCCGCTTTGGTTACACCAGTAGCGACGTCACCATTTTCGTCATAAGACTCGATACCGCTCCACTTTGCACGCCATGCTGGCTCTTCGATACGAGCGCCCAGACCTGGGGTTTCTTTATGCTCATAAAAGCTGATACCTTTGATGGTATTCATGTCGCTCTCAAGCGTTAAGAAACCATAAATCGTACCCCACAGACCGTAGCCTTGAATAGGTAGTACAATCGCCTCTGGCTGACCGGAATCATCTTCTTTGACATAGACTTTGGCATACTTTGGCTTACGACCGATACCAGCAGGATCGTTGTCACCCAAGTCTTCGCTCAAGGCTTGGTTCTTCGTCGCTTGACTGGCGTCATAGGCATTACGATCAGGAATACCAGCAGTTTTTAGCGCATCGTCATCGAGATAAGTGCCTTCGTTTAGATCAATGATTTTCACATCAAAGTCTTTAAAACGTTCAGCAACATCATCGGCGGTATCAGATTCAGCATCATATAGATCAGCAGCAACCAAGATGTTTTTGTTGCGGTCTAAGCGTGCGTTTTCGACTTGTGCAGGCTTTAGACCAACAGCGACCGCTGAGACCAATACTGAGCACACCAAGCATAGCGTCAACGCCACGCTGATGGTTTTTGCGTTATTACTTTTGGGCTTGGACATAACGAACCCTCCGAGCAGTTTGGCGTTTGATGTTTGCTTGAGTCACAAAATAATCAAACAATGGGGCAAATAAGTTGGCAAATAAGATGGCCAGCATGATGCCTTCTGGGAAAGCTGGGTTAATGACACGAATCAATACGGTCATAAAACCAATCAAAATACCATAAGCCCAGCGGCCTTTATTGGTATGTGCAGCTGAAACAGGGTCGGTCGCCATAAAGACCGCACCGAATGCAAAGCCACCAATGACCAGATGCCAGTAGAATGGCAAGCTCATCATCATATTGTCATCAGAGCCGATCATATTGAATACAAGAGAGGTCGCAATCAGACCAACCACACAACCTGCCATGATGCGCCAAGAGGCAATACGTGTCCATAGCAGTACTGCAGCACCCAACAAGATTGCCAGCGTTGATACTTCACCGATACTGCCTTGCATGTTGCCTAAGAACGCATCACTCCACGTGATCGCATTGCCATAGACATCAACGAAGTCTTGAGGAACCACACCAAGCGCGGCAAGACCGAGAGGGGTTGCACCTGAGAATCCATCTACAGCTGTCCATACTGAGTCACCAGACATATAGGCTGGATAAGCAAAGTATAAGAACGCACGACCTGATAGGGCAGGGTTCAGGAAGTTTTTACCGGTACCACCGAACACTTCTTTTGCGACGACTACACCAAAGATAATACCCAAGGCAACTTGCCATAAAGGAATATCTGGTGGTAGACATAGCGCAAACAGAACTGAGGTCACAAAGAAACCTTCGTTAACTTCATGCCCGCGTACGACCGCGAAGATAATCTCACAGAGAATACCAACAGCAAAAGTCACGATATAAATAGGTAAAAACTGCATGGCCCCGTAAACGAAGCTTGCCCAGATACTGTCTGGGTTATAGCCTGCCATGCTAGTGATGACAGTACGCCAGCCGTCGGGCTGTAGACCAAGCTGGGCGATAGCCGTCAGTGCTTGATGACCGATGTTGTACATACCCCAAAACATCGCTGGGAACGTACATAGCCATACCGTAATCATAATACGCTTTAGGTCGATCCCGTCGCGTACATGTGATGAGGCAAATGTCGTTGTACCTGGTTGACGCAGAAACGTATCAAACATCTCAAAAATGGCATAGTACTTTTCGTGTTTGCCGCCTTTGGTGAAAGATGGCTCCATACGATCGAACATATTGTGTAAAAATTTCATCGTGGTTAGCCCTCCAGCTCAATGCGCGTTAAATTATCACGCAAAATATCACCAAACTCATATTTGCCAGGAGATACAAAGGTGCATAGTGCCAAATCTTCTTCATCCAATTCAAGAACGCCCAAATCTACAGCACTAATAATGTCTTCGACAATCAATGCACGTAGTAATTGAGTGGGTAGGTAATCTTGTGGCATGACTTCTTCATAGACACCGATGGGTACCATCGCTCGCGGTGAGCCATTACTTGTCGTGGTGAAGTTGTATTTTTTGCCACCAAAGAACTGCGAAATATAGATAGGCAGCTTTGAAAAGCGGTTTTTACCTGGGCTAAAGAAATGAAACGCTGGGCGCTCATGACCTTCAGTCAGTACACTGATCTGGTTGTGAAAACGACCAAGATAAGCCACATTGTCAAATACCTTGCGACCAGACAACACTGAACCTGAAATAACACGGTTCTCGCCAGCAGCAAGCTTGCCTTTGGTTAATGCCGTAATATCAGCACCGCGCTCGGTTGCAACCAAATGCGGGTTGGTAACCGCAGGACCAGCTAGGCTCAGCATACGGCGAGTATATAGACGACCTGTCGTAAACAGCTTACCAATCGCGATCACGTCTTGATAGCCAACTGTCCACACGGTCGCACCGCGCATAATCGGATGCAAAAAGTGAATGTGCGTACCAGCAAGACCAGCTGGATGTTTTCCAGCAAAACCATGATATTCAGTGACATTATCCGCAGCAGTTTTTGCAACTGGCGTCAGTTTGGCATCACCATGATGACAGATAAAGGTCTTTGGCGTGAGCGTAGACAGTACAGCAAGGCCATCATTGAACGCTTGTAGCTGCTCATTGATCACCAGCATTGGGTCAAGCGCTAATGGGTTGGTATCTGTCGCTGTGACAAAGATAGCGTGTGGACGAGCACCGATTTCTGGTGCGCGGCTATAGGGACGCGTGCGAAACGCTGTCCATTCGCCAGAGGCAATCAGTTGGGTTTCAACGACTTCAGAGTCTAGGTCAGCAAGCTGCTGTGAGTCATAGCGCTCAAAGTCTACTTCTTCACCATTTGGGTCGACCGCAATCACAAGACTCTCAAACACTCGACGCTCGCCACGTTTAACAGCGACGACCTTACCGGCAGCAGGGGCAGTGTAGATGACGCCGACACGTTTTTTATCTTCAAAAACGGGCTGACCTTTGGCTACAATGTCACCTTCTTTGACATTCATTGTAGGTTTCATACCCACATAGTCATAGCCGACAAGTGCTACATGTGTCGGTTGGTGCTCAGATATCTCGCGGGAGGGTTCACCGGTAATGGGCAAATCCAAACCTTTTTTGATGGTAATCATAAGCGAAAACTTAGTCCATAGTCTAAAACGATACCAGACATCCTGTTTGGCACATCGGTAGTATGAAAACCTGTATCACTCAACAGAGCCTTCAACCGTCTATTTCTATATCGAAATAGGGATGAAAGCTCTGTTGGGACAATACATAATCATAACTACTATTAAGAGTATTAACGCTGACCTTAGACTCCTTAACAACACGTTAATGTCTTATTCGAATTACCAAAGTGGCGACTGGCTACCAAGGTGTATGCTAAAACTATTAAGCCAAATTAATCCTCTAAAGCACATTGCTAAAAGAAAGTATTTTGAAAATAACAGTCCTATCACACGTTTCATTGAAATTTAAAACTTGTAACACCAGTATAGGGACCACCTTTATCCAATCAGTATCAGTCAAACATACCTGATTTGTTAGAAGTGTGACCACATAACGATCTATTGAGTAGATGATAAACTGGCTAAAAGATAATCTAGGTCAGCAGGATCACATCGTTGTGATGAGCTGCTACAACGCTAGGTCTAACGGTTCTGATATTGTTGGCTAGTGACAGGAATTTAAAAGGTATCCAATGGGGCTTAATACTGCAGAATCGGTGGTATACAGGCTACCAGATTAGATTTCTATTATAACCTTTTTGGGCAATATATCAGTCAATATCATACGGATACATTCAGCTATTGCTCTTTGTGTCTGAGTCCTCTTAAATTACGACTAAGTAATAATGACTCAACAAAAAGCGTAACACCTGGTTACCATCACATAGAAACAAATAAAAATTTACCTAGGATTATACGCTAAATTGACCTAAAATTGCCAGTCAGTAATGGAATTTAACGAATGTTGGTGGTGATTCCAAATACGAAAACTTATGGTTATGATTGTTTGGTTTCCCTCATTTCCTATTTCTATCTGAGCAGATTTTGACTTTTTTATCTGATTTATAATCTGTCTGTGATTTATACCGCTGTTGAGTGGTGTTTTCTATTATTGTGTAATGCTCTGATATCGTTTGATTTCCAAAAATATGCTTGTCTAAATTTATTACCAATACTGTGCTTTATAAGGAATGCTATATGTGTGCTGTACCTGTCATTATCCCGGCTATTGATTTAAAAGATGGTAAATGTGTACGTTTAAAACAAGGCCGTATGGAAGATGATACGGTATTCTCTGACGATCCAGTTGCGATGGCAGCACGTTGGGTAGATGAAGGCGCACGTCGTCTGCATTTGGTCGATTTGAACGGTGCTTTTGATGGCGTACCCGTGCATAGACAAGTGGTCAATGATATTACCAAAGCCTATCCGAACTTGCCTATTCAGTTGGGCGGCGGAGTGCGTAATATGAATACCATTGAGCAGTACATCACTGCAGGTTTGACTTATATTATCATTGGGACAAAAGCAGTCGAAGATCCTAGTTTTGTCGCAGAAGCTTGCCGTGAGTTTGCAGGACATATTATCGTTGGTATCGATGCCAAAGACGGTATGGTGGCGACACATGGCTGGGCAAATGTTACCGATACCAAGGCAACTGAGCTTGCCAAGCGTTTTGCTGATGTCGGTGTCTCCTCTATTGTGTATACTGATATTGCCCGTGATGGCATGATGCAAGGTGTCAACGTAGAGCAAACCGTCAATTTGGCTCGTGAAGGCGGATTGCCAGTGATTGCCTCAGGTGGCGTTACTGATATAAAAGACATTGAGCTATTGAAGCCTTATGGCGACTGTATCGAAGGTATCATTACTGGCCGTGCTATCTACGAAGGCACATTGAACTTGAGTGAGGCACAGCGCTATCTAGACAGCTAAAGCTCAACAGCTAGTAGAAACGTGACGATACACACTCTGTAACAGCGAAGGATGCTTATGGACACTTATCTTGACCGCCCAAGGATACGTTATCTTCTAAGAGCGTGGGGTCAAATGGTGTTGCTACTCAGCATCTTTTGTACGTTGCCAGCCTATGCTGCTGGTGAAGAGGTTTCTGGTATCGCAGCGGCATTGGGTGTTGAGAGTGCAACATCTGACAGTACAACGACAGCAGATGACGACACGACAGAAACCAATATTTCCACACCGACTTCTGCTCCGCCACCTGCAATCAATGGTGAAAGTACCAACAATGGTCAAATTGAAACCACACCCACCCTCCAAAAAGACAACGACATCCGTCAGCGAATCAATGGAATCTTTTCTGAAATAGAAGGATTACAAGCCGTCACTGTTAATGTTACTCAAGGTGTCGTCACCTTAGCGGGAGAAACTGCCAACGAAAAAAAGGCACAACAAGCTATCAATTTGACCAACCGTTTGACAGACGTCGTGACGGTTGATGACAACATCAACCGTACACTAGACGTCCAAGAAAACGTCTCGACAGTTTATCAGGGTCTAAAAGCGCAACTGGAAAACCTAGTAAAAGCGCTGCCTTTATTGCTGGTTGGTATCGTCATATTTGCACTCGTGACATGGTTTGGTAGTTGGTTATCTAGACGCAAAAAAATGTGGCAGCGCCTTACGCCCAATCCTTTTGTCGCTGAGCTCTTGTCGCAGACCATTAAAGTTATCTTTATTATTTTTGGTCTTATTCTGGCACTGAGCTTGATCGGTGCAGAAACAGTATTGGGCACGTTGCTCGGCGGTGCTGGTGTCATTGGTATCGCTGTTGGTTTTGCGGTCAAAGACACTATCGAAAACTATATTGCCTCACTAATGCTCAGTATCCGTCAGCCATTTCGTGCACGTGATCAAGTAGTGATTAATGGTCAAGAGGGGATTGTGGTTCGTCTGACGTCACGTGCGACGATATTAATGACGCTAGATGGCAATCAGCTGCGTATTCCAAATGCTGAAGTGTTTAAAGGTACGATCTTAAACTATACCAAAAATCCCGAGCGTCGCTTCACCTTTGAGTTGGGTGTGGATGCCAATGATGATCCATTGGCGGCAATCAAAGTAGGGCTGGATGCGATACATACATTAGCATTTGTATTAGAAGAGCCAAAAGCAATTGCGATTATTACCAATGTAGGTGACTCTAATATCGTGCTTGAATTTCAAGTATGGGTTGATCAATCCGAAACGGACTTTTTAAAAGCACGTAGTATTGCCATTCGCGAAACCAAGCATGCGTTAGAAAACGAGGGCTTTAGCTTGCCTGAACCTATTTATCGTCTGAGGTTTAACAACAAATTAGAAAAAGCCTTTGAGCATATGCAGAGTGGTGCGAGTAGTGACAAATCTGATATGACAGTTACGCCAACCATGCCTGATGCACCAGCAAATGATCAACGTCCTGTTGACGATAAAGATAAACAGCAAGCCAAAGCACGAGCCAAGCTTATTTTACAAGGCCGCAGCGTTGATGATGTTCTCGATGCTCGCCCTGATGACAAGCTAATGGAAAAAGTCGAGCAAGAGATTGCTCAAAGCTCAGATGAGACGGATTTACTCAATAACAATAGTCCGCAAGAGTAAACCCTATTAGATAATAGACAGTCTAATCCCCTGTGGGCATGACGGACTGTAATGCGCTATCAGCAGCAACAAGATCATATTGACTAAAAACCTCAATACCATGCTTTCTCAGTAGCGCTGCCGTCACGCCCATACCTGCTATCTTATTATTGCTAAAATGGCCGTTGTATATGGTATTACTACCACAAGAAGGGCTGCTTTCAGTCAGCACTGCTACTTTAATATGATGTTTTTGACACAGTGCCAATGCCAACTGAGCCCCTTTTTTGAAATACACGCTTACATCAGTGCCTGTCTCTTCTATAACCTCCGATTTACCCAGCCAGACATCAGTACCATCACCGCGTACGATCTCTGCAGGCGCTCTTGGTATGCTCATACCTGCGTCGACCTCTGGACACACTAAAACCAGTCGTCCTTCTATTTGCCACCGTGTCAGAAGGTCACTGGCTGCTGCTAATCCCTTGCCATTGTATCGTACAGGTTTGCCCAACAGACAAGCGCTGACCAGTACCTTTTCCATAAATGTTCCTTATCTCATTTTCAGTTGCTTTGTTTTTTGAGCGGCGTTGATTGATAGTATCAGACCACCCTTATTAATGTTATTTGTGTTTATCACATTTTGAGGTTACTGCTCTAACATGTTTTTTAACAAGCGATATCTATTAAGCTTTCGTCCGCATAAGTAACTATGGCGATCTGCATGTTGTTTTTCATTTTATTTACTATTACTGATATTCAGTTACTGCTTCACAAGATAGGCACAAAAAGTGCAACGAAACCCGTATTTGATGGTGAGTCAAACACGGGGTTTTTTATGGAAATGAAACATGTCATTATATTTGCAGTGATTGGCATAGTCGCACTGTTGGGCTTTAATATCATAAACGGTAACAGTCGCGAGAAAAATAGGGAGGTTGCCGTCAGTACTGTCGCTACTGATTCAGCTACTGATGCAGATAGTACTCAGGACAACGCGGCAGCTATTACTAGTAAGCCACTTGGCGAACAGCCAAAAGCTATGCTAGACGATGCCACTAACAAAATCAATCAAGCGCAGCAATCTGAGCAAGATCGCTTGGATCAAATGAATAATACACAGTAATCATCGACTTATCTTATAGTTGAAGTGCACATAAATAAAAAGGGCCAACGATAACGTTAGCCCTTTTTATTTGTAGTATTGCAATCTCAGTTACGGATTAGCTTTTTTTGCTAGACCCTCTGCGATTATTACTTCTCTTCGCAGGACTCTTTTTAGGCTGATCTTTTTTAGCAGGCTGTTTCTTTGACTGGTTCATGGCACTCGACTGCAATTTTTCTTTTAAATCAAAATCAATTTGCAGTAGGTCCATGTTCACGCCAGCAACTTGTACTTTGACTGAGTCACCAAGCCCAAATAATGTACCTTTGTCTTTACCGATAAGCTGTTGCTGCTGCTCATCATAGACAAAGAAGTCATCACCGACGTTTGAGATATGTACCAAACCATCGATGTATAAGTCAGTCAATGTAACAAACAGACCAAAACTAGTAACCGTAGTCACTACACCTTCAAACTCTTCACCAACATGGTCAGTCATGTAATGACACTTGAGCCATGACTCTACAAATCGTGACGCCTTTTCTGCACGGCGTTCTGTGTCTGAGGTCTGCGTACCAGCACCTTCAAGCGAGAAGTCCATAACAGGCTGCTTGCTGTTCGTTACTTGCGCCTTGATACCACGATGCAGCATCAGATCTGGGTAACGGCGAATAGGCGAGGTAAAGTGGCTATATTCGTCATAAGCCAAGCCAAAGTGACCAATATTGTCAGGTGCATAGTTTGCTTGCATCATCGAACGTAGTAGCATGCTATGAATACTGATTGCATCTGGTCTGTCTTTGGTCGCTTCAATAATCCGCTGATAATCCGCTTGCGTTGGGTTCTCTTCTGGGAACGGCAAGCCAAAGTTTTTTGCATATTCATGGATACGCATCGACTTCTCGTTATCAGGCTTATCATGGTTACGATATAAGACTGGTAACTCGTGTTTAAGCGCAAAGTTAGCCGCACAGGTGTTAGCAAGGAGCATACATTCTTCGATTAGCTTTTGAGAGTCACCACGAGTGCGTGGCAAAATCGCTTCGATGCCACCTTTTTCGTTGAACTTGATGTACGTTTCAACCGTTTCAAATTCCATTGCATGACGTTCTTCACGCTTTTTGAGCAGTAGTTCATACAACTGATGTAGGGTATCAACAGACTTTTTAACGTCTTTATTACCTGTCAGTGACTTAGGTAGTCTCTTATCATTCGGGTTCACCAAATAATCGTTCACTTGATTATAGGTTAGACGGGCTTGTGAGTGCATCACTGACGGATAGAACTCATATCCAGTCACTTTACCAGCGCGTGATATCTTGATATCAGCAACCATACATAGACGATCTAGATTAGGATTCAGTGAGCACAGACCATTAGAGAGCACTTCAGGTAGCATCGGAATCACGCGATGCGGGAAGTATACGGACGTACCGCGCTCATAAGCATCTTGGTCTAGTGGTGAATTTGGCGTGACATAGTAGCTAACATCAGCAATTGCAACCACCACACGGTAGTTACCACCTGAGCGCTTCTCGGCAAATACAGCATCATCGAAATCACGAGCATCTTCGCCATCGATAGTGACAAGCGGTAGATGGCGCAAGTCTTTACGACCTTTGATATCATTTTCAGTTGGTTCTTGATAGTCACCAGCTTGCTTGAGCGCGGCCTCACTAAACTCTGATGGAATATCATAGTTAAGAAGGGTTGTTTCGATGATTAGTTCACGATCATTATCGTCAGATAGGACTTCAGTGATTTTACCTGTACCAAACTCATGCTGGTTTGGCCAGTCAATAATATCGACTTTGACAGGTGCGCCTTGCTTAGCACTTAGTGCTTGTACATTTTCATCAGTAACGGTAATTGGCTGATGGTTGTTTGGACTACCAAGCTCCACGCAGTAGCCGTCTTCATCACGTGCAAGCGTCCCAATGAAGTTGTTTTGGCGACGTTCAACCACATCGACGATGCGACCTTCAGTGCGACCACGATTGTCTGTTGATGTACCGACAGCTTCTACCGTATCGCCATTGAATACCCAGCGCATTTGCTTTTCATGCAAAAACAAATCTGGCATATCACTCAATACCACAAACCCAAAACCCTTTGGATGTGCAGACACCATACCTGTGACGATATCTTGCTTAGTAACTGTGCGATAGCGATAAGGACGGCCTTCACGGTTTACTTGTCCATCACGTGCCATTGCTTTTAGGCGATTGCCTAGAGCATCAAATTGGTCAGGATCATCGATATTAAAGGCTTTTGCCAATTGTTGATGTGTGACTTCCCCATGTTCATTAATCGTACTGAGTATCAGTTCGCGACTAGGAATCGGGTTGTCATATTTTTTTGCCTCACTCGAGGCGTTTGGATCATTCCAACTCATAAATTACCGTATCTATTTTTAAGACTATTAATAGGGGCTATCTTAACACGAACGACGGCGCAATATCTTGCGTCAATTTTCTTATGTGTATTCGATAGCAGGAAGCAGCCAACTTTTAGTGACTGCTATGTAGATAAATCAAATATCAATATCGACACTGTTTGATTGGTTAGTGATTTTTTTGCTATCCAGCTCTTTTGAAACTTCGAGCACCGTGGTTTGATTTGATTTATCCAAATATTTTTGTGCTTTATCTACTTCAGTGGTCAAGGTATTGACCGTTTGCTTCATATTTTCTAGCGCTTCAATTTTATAGTTACTGATCATGTCCATAGTGTCATAGACATTATTGAAGGCGTTTTGCAGTTTATCAAGCTCAATGCTACTGCTGGTCGCCTGCTCGTGAATCTCACCTGACTGACGCTTGAGCATCGCTGAAGTTGATTCAATCAAACTACTGGTGGTTTTATTCAATGCAGTGATTTGATCTAATACCAATTTTTGATTGGTCATTGCTTGGGCAACGACAACAGCCGTGCGTAATGCAGACACAGTAGTCGTGGTTGCGCGATCAACACCTTTAATCAGCTCTAAGTTATTACGGCGAATAGTATCAAGCGCCAAATAGCCTTGCACATTCACTGCTAACTGAGTTAAAAAATCAGTGTTTTTTTGACGGACATAGAACAACATCTCTTCTTTAATGATGCGCGCTTTTTCTGGATCTGTTGCTTCTATCGCATAGACCTTCTGCTCAAGTTGCTCATCAATCTTTTTGCCAACGTAGACATACTGGCGAATAGACTGCATCAACTCCCACATATTGACTTTTTCTTGCTCAATCATTGCATTGTCTTTAAGCAATTCATCTTTACCATTGTAGAGACTGGTCACAACGGCATTGATGTGTGACTGCGCTGACTCATACTGACGAAAATAATCTTGCACTTTATTACCGAATGGAATGAGACCGAACAACTTGCGCGAGCTAGTCAGTTCTTTTTTGCTCGGATCTAAGTCTTCTACAATCCCGCGTAGTTCCGTCAATGATTTAGCGATAGGAGAGTTGTCGAATAAACTGTCATTGAGACTTTTTGCAGGCAAATCTAACATTCGATTAGATACTTGTGCAGATTCACGAATCTCTTTGGTACCTAGATTATGAATAGACTGCACATTCTGTCGAAACTCATCGCTATGCACAGAGTTGGTAAGCACATGATCAACAAAAGCATCAACCTTGGCATCGAGCTCAGGAATTTGGCTTTCATCCAATTTGACCATCTGATCTGCTTCACTTTTCTGTATTTCTTTGACAGGTTCAGGTGCTGTTAGAGAGATACTGGGAGTTGTAGCGTTTTCTGGTGGCGTCAATTCTTGCATGAAATATCCTCTGATATCGGAGAAGGGAAGTGTTTTTTGTCAACGACTCTGACAGTCGTGGTATACATTGTTTTTATTTATACACTTAGCTTTTTTACACTTATAAATTATCTTTAGCTCATACTAATTTTTATCGAATGATCACTAGTGACTGCTAAATACTGACGAGCAAACATAACTAGACCTTTAGATTACCGTGTAATCAGAAAGTTGAGAAGGTGGATTTTGTAAAATAGCGTCAGTCAATGATGCTAGGCTATTTATGTTCAATATAGCTATGTTTATTACAGCAGTTTTTGAGTCCACATAATAAAAAACCATCAATATCCCGCAGCATATTGATGGTTAGAGTTATAAATAGCTATATAGACTAACAGCCACCACTCAAAGCAATCCAATAGACAGATTACTTTTTCTTAGTGGGTCCAAGCAGCATACCCATCTGACGACCTTCCATCTTAGGGTACTGTTCGACGTTTGAGATATCAGCAGTATCTTCAATGATACGATCAAGTTGTTTGCGACCGATATCTTGGTGCGCCATTTCACGTCCGCGGAAACGGATGCTAATTTTAACTTTGTCTTGATCTTCCAAGAAGCTCACGATTTTTCTCAGTTTAACCTGATAATCGGCCTCTTCGGTACTAGGACGTAGCTTCATCTCTTTAAGCTGAGTCTGCTTTTGGTTTTTCTTAGCTTCTTTAGCCTTTTGCTTTTGATCATAGAGGAAATGCTTATAATCCATGATCTTACATACTGGCGGCTTAGCTTCAGGAACTAATTCAACCAAATCTAGATTTTCATCACGTGCCGCTTTCATCGCGGTTGCGATATCAACCACGCCCATTTGCTCGCCATCTTCTTTAACGAGACGGACTTCTTTGACATTGATATCTTCGTTGATGTTCAAACGGTTGGACTGTTTAATAGGTATTACTCCTCATCTGTTTTTGGGGTCTGTCGGCCTTTTTTACTGACAGCGGTCTGTACTAATGTAATAAATTCAGAAACACTCATCACGCCAAGGTTCTCACCTTCGCGAGTTCGGACGTTAACACTGCCCGATTCGACTTCTTTATCCCCTAATACTAGCATATAGGGAATACGTTCTAATGTTTTCTCTCGTATCTTAAATCCAATCTTTTCGTTACGCAAGTCGCTAATAGCGCGCAAACCTGCATTTTTGAGCTCGCTAACTACGTTTTCGCATGCATCAGCCTGTTTATCGGTGATATTCATGACCACAACTTGCTGCGGTGCTAGCCATACTGGCATCCAACCGGCATAGTTTTCGATCAAAATACCGATGAAACGCTCAAACGAACCTAAGATTGCACGGTGCAACATAATAGGTACTTCACGATCGTTTTGCTCATTGACGAACTCTGCATCGAGACGTTCAGGCATGTTTGGATCAACCTGAATGGTACCGCACTGCCAAATACGACCTAACGAATCCTTTAGACTGAACTCAATCTTTGGACCATAGAAAGCGCCTTCACCAGGTAAATAATCCCAATCTAAGCCTGAGCTATCTAGCGCATCTGATAAAGCTTTTTCTGCAAAATCCCAAGACTCATCACTACCAACACGTTTTTCAGGACGAGTAGACAGTTTCATAACGATATTGTCAAAACCAAAGTCTTCATAGACAGCAAGGGTTAGCTTGATAAAGTCAGCAACTTCTTGTTGAATCTGTGCTTGCGTACAGAAAATATGCGCATCATCTTGCGTAAAACCACGTACGCGCATCAAACCATGTAATGACCCTGATGGCTCGTTACGATGACAAGAACCAAACTCAGCCATACGCAGTGGCAAGTCACGGTAAGACTTTAGGCCTTGATTGAATACTTGCACATGACAAGGACAGTTCATCGGTTTTACCGCATAATCACGGTTTTCACTAGCAGTCGTGAACATATTGGTTGCATAGTTGCCCCAATGGCCCGAGCGTTCCCACAGACTACGATCAACAATTTGTGGCGTTTTGATCTCTTCATAGCCGTTATCGTATTGCACTTTACGCATGTATTGCTCAAGTACTTGGTAAATTGTCCAGCCATTCGCATGCCAGAACACCATACCTGGCGCTTGCTCCTGCATGTGAAACAAGTTCAACGCTTTACCGATTTTACGATGGTCACGTTTTTCGGCTTCTTCAATACGCTGGATATAGGCTTTTAGCTGTTTCTTATCTGCCCAAGCCGTACCGTAGATACGCTGTAGCTGTTCGTTTTTCGCATCACCACGCCAATAAGCACCTGACATCTTGGTCAGTTTAAATACTTTCAAAAAGCGTGTGTTTGGCACATGCGGGCCACGGCACATATCCACATATTCTTGGTGATGATATAAACCAAAGGCTTCTTCACCTGGCATATCATTGATAAGCTTTAACTTATAGTCTTCGTTACGTGATTCAAATATCTCAATCGCTTCGGCACGTGGCGTCATTTTTTTGATAACATCATAATCTTGCTTGATCAGCTCCATCATGCGTTTTTCGATCGCTTCCATATGCTCAGGCGTAAATGGTGTTTCACTAAAGATATCGTAATAAAAACCATCATCAATAACAGGACCAATGACCATTTTTACATCAGGGTAGAGCTGTTTAACAGCATGACCTAATAGGTGAGCGCATGAGTGACGAATAATATCGACACCGTCGTCGTCTTTTGGCGTTACGATTTCAACATTGGCATCAGCGATGATAGGATCATGTGCATCTACCAGATGACCATTTACACGTCCAGCAACCGTCGCTTTAGCGAGTCCTGTCCCAATACTTTGCGCCACTTCCATGACTGTTGTATGACCTTCAAAGTCTTTTACACTACCATCGGGTAAAGTAATCGCTACCATAATCTATTCGCCTATTATTGGGTCCGTTGGCAGTGATGATTGCAACCATCAATCATATAACCGTGAGACCGCATCAATTATATCTAATCATTGTGATATGTTGTGAAAGGAACGCATTACCTAGAGTCTTACTATGACTATATATGCTAGAGCTGATGTAAGGCTTAAAGCCAGTTAACTAATAGCATTGCAGCAAAATGCATTTCGCTATAGAAGTAACATAACAGCCAACATATATAAGTAATGCAGCAAAATACCTATTATAGCAAAAACCGTCTCTCAACACTAGATATCAAGGGATTGCGCGACGACTAATATAAGAGCCATATCTTATGATAAAGGTAGTATCAAATACTGCACTATATAGGACAATATATTGAAATCGTCATATAACCCCGAATAACTTAGCTTCTATATAGTGCTAATTATATGAATATCAACATTTAAAGATATAAGAGATAATTTGTTTAAGGAAAATACTCAAGAATGACAGGATGAATAAGTCCAGTTATGAGGAACAAATAAGCTCGTCTTCATTAAAAATTGATGAGCTAAATAATATTGCACACTAGTATTTAAGAAAATAAACAACCTCGAATTTATAACCCATTGAAAAAGGTGACAATTTATTCATCTCCTAAAATAAGATTAAAAACATTAATAAAACGGGTTGACACAAAAGTTAAACCGTCTATAATACGCACCTCATCAAGACGAGCTGGAAGTAGCTAGTGTGTGATTACACATTAATAACCCAGTTAACTTGTTGAAACAAATTAAAAAAAGAAGTTGACAGACTATTAAAACATGATATGATGGTCAGCTCGCTAGATAGCTTAACCGGAGACGGATTGGCTAGATGGCAAAAGAAATACCCTATATATCGATGACTGGACGACAGTGATTGAGACTATTTAAAAGCATAACTAAAGAACAACTTGTGTGGATTTTTGCTGATTCAGAATGCTAAAAAATAAAGTTGACTATCTTTTCTTTTCGGAAAGATTATTAACTATAAAAATTATCATTTAAGACAGCAGAAAAACTCAAAGTTAATTCATTACGAACATAATTTTTAGCGATTTTGCCAGATTAGATGAGCCAAGTTTAGAAGCTTCTTTAAAGAGCTTCATAGCAAGATTAAACTGAAGAGTTTGATCATGGCTCAGATTGAACGCTGGCGGCAGGCTTAACACATGCAAGTCGAGCGGAAACGATGATAGCTTGCTATCAGGCGTCGAGCGGCGGACGGGTGAGTAATACTTAGGAATCTACCTAGTAGTGGGGGATAGCACGGGGAAACTCGTATTAATACCGCATACGTCCTACGGGAGAAAGGGGGCAACTTGTTGCTCTCGCTATTAGATGAGCCTAAGTCGGATTAGCTAGATGGTGGGGTAAAGGCCTACCATGGCGACGATCTGTAGCTGGTCTGAGAGGATGATCAGCCACACCGGGACTGAGACACGGCCCGGACTCCTACGGGAGGCAGCAGTGGGGAATATTGGACAATGGGGGAAACCCTGATCCAGCCATGCCGCGTGTGTGAAGAAGGCCTTTTGGTTGTAAAGCACTTTAAGCAGTGAAGAAGACTCTTCGGTTAATACCCGGAGACGATGACATTAGCTGCAGAATAAGCACCGGCTAACTCTGTGCCAGCAGCCGCGGTAATACAGAGGGTGCAAGCGTTAATCGGAATTACTGGGCGTAAAGCGAGCGTAGGTGGCTTGATAAGTCAGATGTGAAATCCCCGGGCTTAACCTGGGAACTGCATCTGAAACTGTTAGGCTAGAGTAGGTGAGAGGGAAGTAGAATTTCAGGTGTAGCGGTGAAATGCGTAGAGATCTGAAGGAATACCGATGGCGAAGGCAGCTTCCTGGCATCATACTGACACTGAGGCTCGAAAGCGTGGGTAGCAAACAGGATTAGATACCCTGGTAGTCCACGCCGTAAACGATGTCTACTAGTCGTTGGGTCCCTTGAGGACTTAGTGACGCAGCTAACGCAATAAGTAGACCGCCTGGGGAGTACGGCCGCAAGGTTAAAACTCAAATGAATTGACGGGGGCCCGCACAAGCGGTGGAGCATGTGGTTTAATTCGATGCAACGCGAAGAACCTTACCTGGTCTTGACATATCTAGAATCCTGCAGAGATGCGGGAGTGCCTTCGGGAATTAGAATACAGGTGCTGCATGGCTGTCGTCAGCTCGTGTCGTGAGATGTTGGGTTAAGTCCCGCAACGAGCGCAACCCTTGTCCTTAGTTACCAGCGGGTTAAGCCGGGAACTCTAAGGATACTGCCAGTGACAAACTGGAGGAAGGCGGGGACGACGTCAAGTCATCATGGCCCTTACGACCAGGGCTACACACGTGCTACAATGGTAGGTACAGAGGGCAGCTACACAGCGATGTGATGCGAATCTCAAAAAGCCTATCGTAGTCCAGATTGGAGTCTGCAACTCGACTCCATGAAGTAGGAATCGCTAGTAATCGCGGATCAGAATGCCGCGGTGAATACGTTCCCGGGCCTTGTACACACCGCCCGTCACACCATGGGAGTTGATTGCACCAGAAGTGGATAGCTTAACCTTCGGGGGAGCGTTCACCACGGTGTGGTTGATGACTGGGGTGAAGTCGTAACAAGGTAGCCGTAGGGGAACCTGCGGCTGGATCACCTCCTTATAGATGGCATTCGGTCAGCAAGAATTCACAACAAGTTGTTCTTTAGTTTAAGCTTACGTTTTAGGACGTATTAGGGTCTGTAGCTCAGCTGGTTAGAGCACCGTGTTGATAACGCGGGGGTCAGTGGTTCGAGTCCACTTAGACCCACCATTTTATATAATGGGGCCATAGCTCAGTTGGTAGAGCGCCTGCCTTGCACGCAGGAGGTCAACGGTTCGACTCCGTTTGGCTCCACCACTACTTTAGTTAAGCTTAGAGTGCTAAATAAAAATAGGTATCAAACAGAAACAAGTGATTTATTAAGATTACTTCTTTCTGTTTTATACAGAATCTGTGACTCGACGAGAGCATAGAGACTATTTAAAAACATAGATATGAGTCTGGGTTAGGAAGAGCGTGTTCACGCGCACTTCTTAACCTTAATAACTCACCTCTTAACGACATCAGTTGTTATCCCAGGGGTGAGTTATTAAAAAAGTAAAGAGAACTGAATCAAGCGTATAAACATAGGTGATATCGTTATCATAATTAGATTGTATGACACTTTGGAGTCGAAAGACTACTTGGGGTTGTATGGTCAAGTAATGAAGCGCACATGGTGGATGCCTTGGCAGTCAGAGGCGATGAAAGACGTGACAGCCTGCGATAAGCTTCGGGGAGGCGGCAATATCCTGTGATCCGGAGATTTCTGAATGGGGAAACCCAGCTAGCATAAGCTAGTTATCCTAATTTATTAGGAAGCGAACGAGGGGAAGTGAAACATCTCAGTACCCTTAGGAATAGACATCAATTGAGATTCCCCTAGTAGCGGCGAGCGAACGGGGAGAAGCCGATTAATTCTAATGTAGAAGAACAGCGTGGGAAAGCTGACCGTAGTAGGTGATAGTCCTGTATTCGAAACATTAGAGTTAACATATTAAGTAGAGCGGGGCACGAGAAATCCTGTTTGAAGATGGGGGGACCATCCTCCAAGGCTAAATACTCCTGACTGACCGATAGTGAACCAGTACCGTGAGGGAAAGGCGAAAAGAACCCCTGTGAGGGGAGTGAAATAGAACCTGAAACCGTGTGCGTACAAGCAGTGGGAGCCTACTTGTTAGGTGACCGCGTACCTTTTGTATAATGGGTCAGCGACTTATATTCTGTAGCAAGGTTAACCGTTTAGGGGAGCCGTAGGGAAACCGAGTCTTAATAGGGCGTCTAGTTGCAGGGTATAGACCCGAAACCGAGTGATCTATCCATGAGCAGGTTGAAAGTGCCGTAACAGGCACCGGAGGACCGAACCCACTGTCGTTGAAAAGCCAGGGGATGACTTGTGGATAGGGGTGAAAGGCTAATCAAACTCGGTGATAGCTGGTTCTCCCCGAAAGCTATTTAGGTAGCGCCTCGGACGAACACCATTGGGGGTAGAGCACTGTTTCGGCTAGGGGGTCATACCGACTTACCAAACCGATGCAAACTCCGAATACCGATGAGTGATATCCGGGAGACACACAGTGGGTGCTAACGTCCATTGTGGAGAGGGAAACAACCCAGACCGCCAGCTAAGGCCCCAAATTCCTAGTTAAGTGGGAAACGAGGTGGGAAGGCATAGACAGCTAGGAGGTTGGCTTAGAAGCAGCCATCCTTTAAAGAAAGCGTAATAGCTCACTAGTCGAGTCGGCCCGCGCGGAAGATGTAACGGGGCTCAAACTAGGAGCCGAAGCTGCGGATTTGAATTTGTTTTCAAGTGGTAGGGGAGCGTTGTGTAAGCCTGTGAAGGTGTGTTGTAAAGCATGCTGGAGGTATCACAAGAGCGAATGCTGACGTGAGTAACGATAATGCGAGTGAAAAGCTCGCACGCCGGAAGATCAAGGGTTCCAGTCCAACGTTAATCGGGGCTGGGTGAGTCGACCCCTAAGGCGAGGCCGAAAGGCGTAGTCGATGGGAAATCGGTTAATATTCCGATACTTGTTTATAATGCGATGGAGGGACGGAGAAGGTTATGTCAGCCTGGCGTTGGTTGTCCAGGTGAAAGGATGTAGGTTTATAGCTTAGGTAAATCCGGGCTATTCTATACCGAGATCTGATAGCAAGTCCTACTTGTAGGACGAAGTGGCAAATACCATGCTTCCAGGAAAAGCTTCTAAGCAATAGTTATAAACAAATCGTACCCTAAACCGACACAGGTGATCAGGTAGAGAATACCAAGGCGCTTGAGAGAACTCTGCTGAAGGAACTAGGCAAAATGGTACCGTAACTTCGGGAGAAGGTACGCTGTTGATGGTGATAGGACTTGCTCCTTGAGCTGTTGGCAGTCGCAGATACCAGGCTGCTGCAACTGTTTATTAAAAACACAGCACTCTGCAAACACGAAAGTGGACGTATAGGGTGTGATGTCTGCCCGGTGCTGGAAGGTTAATTGATGGGGTTAGCGTAAGCGAAGCTCTTGATCGAAGCCCCAGTAAACGGCGGCCGTAACTATAACGGTCCTAAGGTAGCGAAATTCCTTGTCGGGTAAGTTCCGACCTGCACGAATGACATAATGATGGCAGCGCTGTCTCCAGCAGAGACTCAGTGAAATCGAAATCGCAGTGAAGATGCTGTGTACCCGCGGCTAGACGGAAAGACCCCGTGAACCTTTACTACAGCTTTACATTGAACTTTGACCTGACTTGTGCAGGATAGGTGGGAGGCTTTGAAGCCGAGACGCTAGTCTTGGTGGAGCCAATCTTGAAATACCACCCTGGTCATGTTGGGGTTCTAACTCAGGTATAACAATACCGAGGACAATGTATGGTGGGTAGTTTGACTGGGGCGGTCTCCTCCTAAAGAGTAACGGAGGAGTACGAAGGTGCGCTCAGACCGGTCGGAAATCGGTCGTAGAGTATAAAGGCAAAAGCGCGCTTAACTGCGAGACCCACAAGTCGAGCAGGTACGAAAGTAGGTCTTAGTGATCCGGTGGTTCTGTATGGAAGGGCCATCGCTCAACGGATAAAAGGTACTCTGGGGATAACAGGCTGATACCGCCCAAGAGTTCATATCGACGGCGGTGTTTGGCACCTCGATGTCGGCTCATCTCATCCTAGGGCTGAAGCAGGTCCTAAGGGTATGGCTGTTCGCCATTTAAAGAGGTACGCGAGCTGGGTTTAGAACGTCGTGAGACAGTTCGGTCCCTATCTACCGTGGGCGTTGGAAATTTGAGAGGATCTGCTCCTAGTACGAGAGGACCAGAGTGGACGAACCACTGGTGTTCGGGTTGTCATGCCAATGGCATTGCCCGGTAGCTACGTTCGGATGGGATAACCGCTGAAAGCATCTAAGCGGGAAGCCCACCTCAAGATTAGATTTCCCTAAAGAGCCGTTCAAGACTAGGACGTTGATAGGCAGGGTGTGGAAGCACAGCGATGTGTGTAGCTAACCTGTACTAATTGCTCGTTTGGCTTGACCATACAACACCCAAGTGGTTTGTATACAAGTCTAATTAATCTGTCATAGACAGAACATTTCGATATCACCTTTGACCTTGATTCAGTTAGGTTACAAGTTGATCGACCATAGACTAAACATTTATAGTCAAACAATAAAAACAACAGACTCATATCTAACCCCCTTTGCTGACGACAATAGCGCGATGGCCCCACCTGATCCCTTCCCGAACTCAGAAGTGAAACATCGTTGCGCCAATGGTAGTGTGGTTCGCCCATGTGAGAGTAGGTCATCGTCAGCTCTCTATTCTGATTTGCCCCTTGATACTAACGTATCAGGGGGCTTTTCTTTGGCTAGTGAAAAATTCTATAGCAATAGCTGCATTAGATTCGATCTATTATAGCTAAATAACTATTTATAAATTAGTCATAATAATCCTTGCGTTCTCAATAGATGTGCGTATAATGCCACCCAGTCGAAAGGGAAGTGGTTTACTGATTTAAACGATATAGATTGTTTGAATTAAATTAAAAATACTTCTTGACTAAATAAATAAAGCGTCTATAATACGCCCTCATCGGACGGACTAGCGGTGACTAATATGTAAATTACATATTAATAACGCAGTTAACCTGGTGAAACAAATTATAAAAAGTCTTGACAAATCAAATCATTATGATAAGATAGTCGGCTCGCTAGATAGCTTAACCGGAGACGGATTGGCTAGATGGCAAAAGAAATACCCTATATATCGATGACTGGACGACAGTGATTGAGACTATTTAAAAGCATAACTAAAGAACAACTTGTGTGGATTTTTGCTGATTCAGAATGCTAAAAAATAAAGTTGACTATCTTTTCTTTTCGGAAAGATTATTAACTATAAAAATTATCATTTAAGACAGCAGAAAAACTCAAAGTTAATTCATTACGAACATAATTTTTAGCGATTTTGCCAGATTAGATGAGCCAAGTTTAGAAGCTTCTTTAAAGAGCTTCATAGCAAGATTAAACTGAAGAGTTTGATCATGGCTCAGATTGAACGCTGGCGGCAGGCTTAACACATGCAAGTCGAGCGGAAACGATGATAGCTTGCTATCAGGCGTCGAGCGGCGGACGGGTGAGTAATACTTAGGAATCTACCTAGTAGTGGGGGATAGCACGGGGAAACTCGTATTAATACCGCATACGTCCTACGGGAGAAAGGGGGCAACTTGTTGCTCTCGCTATTAGATGAGCCTAAGTCGGATTAGCTAGATGGTGGGGTAAAGGCCTACCATGGCGACGATCTGTAGCTGGTCTGAGAGGATGATCAGCCACACCGGGACTGAGACACGGCCCGGACTCCTACGGGAGGCAGCAGTGGGGAATATTGGACAATGGGGGAAACCCTGATCCAGCCATGCCGCGTGTGTGAAGAAGGCCTTTTGGTTGTAAAGCACTTTAAGCAGTGAAGAAGACTCTTCGGTTAATACCCGGAGACGATGACATTAGCTGCAGAATAAGCACCGGCTAACTCTGTGCCAGCAGCCGCGGTAATACAGAGGGTGCAAGCGTTAATCGGAATTACTGGGCGTAAAGCGAGCGTAGGTGGCTTGATAAGTCAGATGTGAAATCCCCGGGCTTAACCTGGGAACTGCATCTGAAACTGTTAGGCTAGAGTAGGTGAGAGGGAAGTAGAATTTCAGGTGTAGCGGTGAAATGCGTAGAGATCTGAAGGAATACCGATGGCGAAGGCAGCTTCCTGGCATCATACTGACACTGAGGCTCGAAAGCGTGGGTAGCAAACAGGATTAGATACCCTGGTAGTCCACGCCGTAAACGATGTCTACTAGTCGTTGGGTCCCTTGAGGACTTAGTGACGCAGCTAACGCAATAAGTAGACCGCCTGGGGAGTACGGCCGCAAGGTTAAAACTCAAATGAATTGACGGGGGCCCGCACAAGCGGTGGAGCATGTGGTTTAATTCGATGCAACGCGAAGAACCTTACCTGGTCTTGACATATCTAGAATCCTGCAGAGATGCGGGAGTGCCTTCGGGAATTAGAATACAGGTGCTGCATGGCTGTCGTCAGCTCGTGTCGTGAGATGTTGGGTTAAGTCCCGCAACGAGCGCAACCCTTGTCCTTAGTTACCAGCGGGTTAAGCCGGGAACTCTAAGGATACTGCCAGTGACAAACTGGAGGAAGGCGGGGACGACGTCAAGTCATCATGGCCCTTACGACCAGGGCTACACACGTGCTACAATGGTAGGTACAGAGGGCAGCTACACAGCGATGTGATGCGAATCTCAAAAAGCCTATCGTAGTCCAGATTGGAGTCTGCAACTCGACTCCATGAAGTAGGAATCGCTAGTAATCGCGGATCAGAATGCCGCGGTGAATACGTTCCCGGGCCTTGTACACACCGCCCGTCACACCATGGGAGTTGATTGCACCAGAAGTGGATAGCTTAACCTTCGGGGGAGCGTTCACCACGGTGTGGTTGATGACTGGGGTGAAGTCGTAACAAGGTAGCCGTAGGGGAACCTGCGGCTGGATCACCTCCTTATAGATGGCATTCGGTCAGCAAGAATTCACAACAAGTTGTTCTTTAGTTTAAGCTTACGTTTTAGGACGTATTAGGGTCTGTAGCTCAGCTGGTTAGAGCACCGTGTTGATAACGCGGGGGTCAGTGGTTCGAGTCCACTTAGACCCACCATTTTATATAATGGGGCCATAGCTCAGTTGGTAGAGCGCCTGCCTTGCACGCAGGAGGTCAACGGTTCGACTCCGTTTGGCTCCACCACTACTTTAGTTAAGCTTAGAGTGCTAAATAAAATAGGTATCAAATAGAAACAAGTGATTTGAGTAAGATTACTTCTTTCTGTTTTATACAGAATCTGTGACTCGACGAGAGCATAGAGACTATTTAAAAACATAGATATGAGTCTGGGTTAGGAAGAGCGTGTTCACGCGCACTTCTTAACCTTAATAACTCACCTCTTAACGACATCAGTTGTTATCCCAGGGGTGAGTTATTAAAAAAGTAAAGAGAACTGAATCAAGCGTATAAACATAGGTGATATCGTTATCATAATTAGATTGTATGACACTTAGAAGTCGAGAGACTACTTGGGGTTGTATGGTCAAGTAATGAAGCGCACATGGTGGATGCCTTGGCAGTCAGAGGCGATGAAAGACGTGACAGCCTGCGATAAGCTTCGGGGAGGCGGCAATATCCTGTGATCCGGAGATTTCTGAATGGGGAAACCCACTTACCATAAGGTAGGTATCCTAATTTATTAGGAAGCGAACGAGGGGAAGTGAAACATCTCAGTACCCTTAGGAATAGACATCAATTGAGATTCCCCTAGTAGCGGCGAGCGAACGGGGAGAAGCCGATTAGTACTAATGTAGAAGAACAGCGTGGGAAAGCTGACCGTAGTAGGTGATAGTCCTGTATTCGAAACATTAGCATTAACATATTAAGTAGAGCGGGGCACGAGAAATCCTGTTTGAAGATGGGGGGACCATCCTCCAAGGCTAAATACTCCTGACTGACCGATAGTGAACCAGTACCGTGAGGGAAAGGCGAAAAGAACCCCTGTGAGGGGAGTGAAATAGAACCTGAAACCGTGTGCGTACAAGCAGTGGGAGCCTACTTGTTAGGTGACCGCGTACCTTTTGTATAATGGGTCAGCGACTTATATTCTGTAGCAAGGTTAACCGTTTAGGGGAGCCGTAGGGAAACCGAGTCTTAATAGGGCGTCTAGTTGCAGGGTATAGACCCGAAACCGAGTGATCTATCCATGAGCAGGTTGAAAGTGCCGTAACAGGCACCGGAGGACCGAACCCACTGTCGTTGAAAAGCCAGGGGATGACTTGTGGATAGGGGTGAAAGGCTAATCAAACTCGGTGATAGCTGGTTCTCCCCGAAAGCTATTTAGGTAGCGCCTCGGACGAACACCATTGGGGGTAGAGCACTGTTTCGGCTAGGGGGTCATACCGACTTACCAAACCGATGCAAACTCCGAATACCGATGAGTGATATCCGGGAGACACACAGTGGGTGCTAACGTCCATTGTGGAGAGGGAAACAACCCAGACCGCCAGCTAAGGCCCCAAATTCCTAGTTAAGTGGGAAACGAGGTGGGAAGGCATAGACAGCTAGGAGGTTGGCTTAGAAGCAGCCATCCTTTAAAGAAAGCGTAATAGCTCACTAGTCGAGTCGGCCCGCGCGGAAGATGTAACGGGGCTCAAACTAGGAGCCGAAGCTGCGGATTTGAATTTGTTTTCAAGTGGTAGGGGAGCGTTGTGTAAGCCTGTGAAGGTGTGTTGTAAAGCATGCTGGAGGTATCACAAGAGCGAATGCTGACGTGAGTAACGATAATGCGAGTGAAAAGCTCGCACGCCGGAAGATCAAGGGTTCCAGTCCAACGTTAATCGGGGCTGGGTGAGTCGACCCCTAAGGCGAGGCCGAAAGGCGTAGTCGATGGGAAATCGGTTAATATTCCGATACTTGTTTATAATGCGATGGAGGGACGGAGAAGGTTATGTCAGCCTGGCGTTGGTTGTCCAGGTGAAAGGATGTAGGTTTATAGCTTAGGTAAATCCGGGCTATTCTATACCGAGATCTGATAGCAAGTCCTACTTGTAGGACGAAGTGGCAAATACCATGCTTCCAGGAAAAGCTTCTAAGCAATAGTTATAAACGAATCGTACCCTAAACCGACACAGGTGATCAGGTAGAGAATACCAAGGCGCTTGAGAGAACTCTGCTGAAGGAACTAGGCAAAATGGTACCGTAACTTCGGGAGAAGGTACGCTGTTGATGGTGATAGGACTTGCTCCTTGAGCTGTTGGCAGTCGCAGATACCAGGCTGCTGCAACTGTTTATTAAAAACACAGCACTCTGCAAACACGAAAGTGGACGTATAGGGTGTGATGTCTGCCCGGTGCTGGAAGGTTAATTGATGGGGTTAGCGTAAGCGAAGCTCTTGATCGAAGCCCCAGTAAACGGCGGCCGTAACTATAACGGTCCTAAGGTAGCGAAATTCCTTGTCGGGTAAGTTCCGACCTGCACGAATGACATAATGATGGCAGCGCTGTCTCCAGCAGAGACTCAGTGAAATCGAAATCGCAGTGAAGATGCTGTGTACCCGCGGCTAGACGGAAAGACCCCGTGAACCTTTACTACAGCTTTACATTGAACTTTGACCTGACTTGTGCAGGATAGGTGGGAGGCTTTGAAGCCGAGACGCTAGTCTTGGTGGAGCCAATCTTGAAATACCACCCTGGTCATGTTGGGGTTCTAACTCAGGTATAACAATACCGAGGACAATGTATGGTGGGTAGTTTGACTGGGGCGGTCTCCTCCTAAAGAGTAACGGAGGAGTACGAAGGTGCGCTCAGACCGGTCGGAAATCGGTCGTAGAGTATAAAGGCAAAAGCGCGCTTAACTGCGAGACCCACAAGTCGAGCAGGTACGAAAGTAGGTCTTAGTGATCCGGTGGTTCTGTATGGAAGGGCCATCGCTCAACGGATAAAAGGTACTCTGGGGATAACAGGCTGATACCGCCCAAGAGTTCATATCGACGGCGGTGTTTGGCACCTCGATGTCGGCTCATCTCATCCTAGGGCTGAAGCAGGTCCTAAGGGTATGGCTGTTCGCCATTTAAAGAGGTACGCGAGCTGGGTTTAGAACGTCGTGAGACAGTTCGGTCCCTATCTACCGTGGGCGTTGGAAATTTGAGAGGATCTGCTCCTAGTACGAGAGGACCAGAGTGGACGAACCACTGGTGTTCGGGTTGTCATGCCAATGGCATTGCCCGGTAGCTACGTTCGGATGGGATAACCGCTGAAAGCATCTAAGCGGGAAGCCCACCTCAAGATTAGATTTCCCTAAAGAGCCGTTCAAGACTAGGACGTTGATAGGCAGGGTGTGGAAGCACAGCGATGTGTGTAGCTAACCTGTACTAATTGCTCGTTTGGCTTGACCATACAACACCCAAGTGGTTTGTATACAAGTCTAATTAATCTGTCATAGACAGAACATTTCGATATCACCTTTGACCTTGATTCAGTTAGGTTACAAGTTGATCGACCATAGACTAAACATTTATAGTCAAACAATAAAAACAACAGACTCATATCTAACCCCCTTTGCTGACGACAATAGCGCGATGGCCCCACCTGATCCCTTCCCGAACTCAGAAGTGAAACATCGTTGCGCCAATGGTAGTGTGGTTCGCCCATGTGAGAGTAGGTCATCGTCAGCTCTCTATTCTGAAATATCCCCCGACTAGTTATCTAGGCGGGGGATTTTCTTTGGGCATCAAAAATTACTATGTGATATTATTTGCAACCACTTTGATATATTAAGCGTATACAACATTTATGGGACAGTAAAAATATACAGTGTAATTTTTACTGTTATATCGTCGTAAACTGAACTTTAAAATAGTGAGTTGTAGATTACATGGATAAATTATGAGAGATGCCTATATAAGATTCTTTAATGAAGGTTATATATCTAAAGAGAACTTCTTCAATTTTGGTTTGAAAGAAACGATTTATGCTCCTTATGATAAAGCCGAAATTGAATGGAATCTCCTAAAAAATCGTATCTATGGTAATGAGAAAGTATTTATTCGAGGGTTTGGTCGCGATGCAAATGGCACCCATTTATTCCAAGCGCTTTATGGAAAGTTACTCAGCAACTATAACGTTCGAAAAGATTCTACGAACAATGCAGAACCAGCTAAGCTAATTAGATCCTTGACTGGATACTCCAAAACTCAGAGTTCTAAATTCGAATCAATTAGAAATTATCAAATTTCCCATATTTTTGGGCGTACTAAAAATGTTTTTGCCTTTACAGCGCCATGGAATATTGTTTATATGCCAAAAATGCTTGACCCATTCACAGGCCACGAGGCTAAAGGAGAAATGATAGATGAGTATACTTTATTATTTCAAAGACAAGGTTATCATAGGTTCGAAAAGCTGATAGACGAATTCAATGAAATTATGATTAATCCTAATTTTAAAGAAAGAGTTAATGAAGTTTTATACTCATTCCATTCAAATGAGACTTTTAGTATTAAAGAACTTAAAAAGTTAGAAGAAGCAATTAATAGGGAGTTTAGTCCTATTACATTATAAATTTTTAAACAGTTTAGAATGAATTCGAATAGCTGCAAAATTCCCTCAAAACAACTCACCCATCTCAACGTCTTCTTCAAAATCAAATCCTAGTTGCTCGTTTTTACGGAGTCGCATAAGCTCGATACGCAGCTTACGTCCTGCGATAAGCCTTAGCACCTCGCGTTGCTGCTCTGTCGTCATATGATGCCATCGTTGGCGCTCGGCTCGACTGCGCAAGCAACCAAAGCAATAGCCTTTCTTATTGCTTTGACAGACACCGATACAAGGGTTGTCAATGTCGAACAGCTCAAACTGTTGATTCATGGCGACTCCATTGCTATTACCGTCATTCCTTTGACTGGCATAAAACGATTATGACCATATTATTATGTCGCAAATACTGACTAATAGTGTGCCGTTTTATTGTTATTATTTTTGTGCATCGGGTGCTATGCTTAATGTCACTGGCCTATATAAGACAATCATAACAAAATTAATAAGTGAGATGATACGTGAACCTGATTTATATCCATGGACTGGACAGCGATGCCAACTCGACCAAAGGGCTGCTGTTAGAAAAATACTGTCAGCGCTATCATCCTGATATCACGGTGCTGCGTCCTGATTTGAATAAATCGCCTGCGCAAGTGCGTGAGCAGCTGTTGTCATTGATAGAAGGGTTAAACAATAGCCAAGATGAGCAGACCGAATCGTCAAATACGGTATTGGTCGGTAGCTCGTTAGGTGGTTATTTTTCCACTTTAATAAGCAATCAAATAGGTTGTCCTGCATTGCTGCTAAATCCTAGCATTCAGCCTCACGTTACGCTACAGCGTTTTTCTGATTCTGCAATATCCGCTCAAGACAACAGTGATGCGCTGTCTGATAACAACGTCCTGCATACAACGGCGGGTGGCTGGCGTATTACACCGTCAGATTTGCAGTGGTTTGCAGATCATCACATATCCCAAGTCACTTACCCTAATAAAGTTGCTGTATTGCTCAAAGAAGGAGATGAGCTATTAAATTCTGAGTTGTCTCAAGCTTTCTATGAAGGGCAGGGTTCATCAGTAACTGTACAAGCAGGCGGCGATCATCGCTTTAGTGACTTTGGTGAGCAGTTACCGATGGTGATAGAAGTGATACAGGGTTTAGTAAAATATTAGATAGACGACATTATATGACGTGAACGATGGACTATTGACCTTAACGTCGCTGTTTTTCGTTATAATGGTTTTATAGAGTTAAACGCACATGAATAGTTAAGGATGCATTTGTGAGTCAATATAATGCGCAATCGTTAGAAGTTTTAGAAGGGCTTGAACCCGTCCGTCGTCGCCCAGGTATGTATACCGATACCACGCGCCCAAACCATTTGGCGCAAGAGGTTATTGATAACTCGGTGGATGAAGCGTTGGCGGGTTATGCCAAAACCATCAAGGTGCAGCTGCACAGTGATGGGTCGCTGTCTGTCGAGGATGATGGACGTGGTATGCCAACTGATATTCACCCTGAGTTTGGTCAATCAGGTATTGAGCTGATTTTGACCCGTTTGCATGCGGGTGGTAAGTTTTCGACCTCCAATTACGAAGTATCCGGCGGTCTGCATGGTGTGGGTATCTCTGTCGTCAATGCGTTATCCACACGTGTTGAAGTGACGGTATGGCGTGATAGCACCCAGTTTGATATGGCGTTTGAAAATGGCGCATCCGTGACGCCATTGACAGAAGCGGTCAGCTCCAATAAACGTAAACGTGGTACTAGAGTACACTTTTGGGCCGATGGTAGTTTCTTTGATACGCCCAAATTTAATGTCAAGCAGCTCAAGCACAATCTAAAAGCTAAGGCGGTTTTGGCCGCGGGACTAACGATTGAATTCACCGATGATATCAATGATGAAAAGGTCGCTTGGCAGTTTACCGATGGCGTGGTTGAGTATTTGAGCGAGCAGCTAGACGGCCTTGAAACATTGCCTGAAGCACCGTTTTACTATAATTACGATGCGAAAGCGGGTGAACGTGCTGCCATTACCTTTGCCTTGTCTTGGTTGCCTGAAGGTGGTACGCCGATTCAGGAAAGCTATGTGAACCTGATTCCGACAGCGCAGGGCGGTACGCACGTCAATGGTCTACGCACGGGTATCTTAGAAGCATTGCGTGAGTTTTGTGATATCCATAACTTGCTACCGCGCAGTGTGAAGTTAACGGCAGAAGACGTGTGGGATGGGGTGAACTATATCTTATCCTTGAAGTTCTCTGAGCCGCAGTTTTCTGGCCAGACCAAAGAGCGTCTATCGAGCCGCGAGGCTGCTGGTGCTGTACAGACCTTGGCAAAAGATGCGTTTAGCTTGTGGCTTAACCAACATGCCGATATGGGTACGCAGATTGCGGAATTGGCAATTAATAAAGCAGGTCGCCGTCTAAAATCAGCCAAAAAAGTCGCTCGTAAGAAAATCACGCAAGGGCCAGCACTGCCAGGTAAATTGGCAGATTGCCGCGGAGATCTGCGTGATGGCGCGGAGCTGTTCTTAGTAGAGGGGGATTCAGCAGGCGGCAGTGCCAAGCAAGCGCGTGATCGTCACTATCAAGCGATATTACCGTTACGTGGTAAGATTCTAAATACCTGGGAAGTCTCTTCAGATACGGTACTATCAAGCCAAGAGATTCATGATATCGCCATTGCGATCGGTGTGGATCCTGCCTCTGATGATTTGTCCGAGCTGCGCTATGACAAGATATGTATCTTAGCGGATGCTGACTCTGATGGCCTACATATTGCGACGCTGATCTGTGCGTTGTTCGTCAAGCATTTCCCTGCGCTGGTGGATGCTGGTCACTTGTTTGTCGCGATGCCGCCATTGTACCGTGTGGACGTGGGTAAAGAGGTGCACTATGCGTTAGATGAGCCAGAGCTTACGCATATCTTAGCCAATGTACCGGGCAACAAAAAAGCGCAAATCACCCGTTTTAAAGGGCTGGGCGAGATGAGTGCTGAGCAATTGCGTGAGACGACGATGAGCCGTGATACGCGCCGGTTAGTGCAGTTAGATATGGACGATATGGTACTGACCAATGGCATCATGGACATGCTACTGGCAAAGAAACGTGCCGCTGATCGTAAGTCTTGGCTTGAGAGTAAAGGGGACTTAGCTGATATTTCCTAATCAATATCATTGAGCCTTGAGAAATATATGCAAAAGTGAACGACATAGAGTATTACTTATATTTATGACTGAGCGCTATTCTACATAGTAAAAGCACGCAAAATTCAGCCTAGTTAAGCAGGCTAGATGTTATCATATCAGTACCTTTCACTATATTGTGCTGTCAGGATACCAAAGATGTTTAAACGCTCTAAGTCTGCTACTACTGAATCTACACGCTCAAAGATACTGCCAAAGCTCAGTAGAAAACAAGTGGGTGATAACGTGCCTAGGCGCGGTAATAAAGTGTCGCCTGTGATTGGCTTGTGGCTCATGAAGACATTGGGATGGCGAACGGTTGGTGATATTCCTAATATCTCTCAGGCTGTGGTATTGGCACTGCCCCATACCTCTAATGTTGATGGCGTTTATGCACTTCCTAGTTTATTTGCGCTAGATCTAAAAATTAGTATCATGGCAAAGCATACGCTGTTTAGAGTGCCAGTATTGTCTCAGCTGCTGTACTGGATGGGGATTATTCCGATTAATCGCACTGAAAAAGGCTCAGTATTGCAAGCCAGTATCGATAAATTCAAGACAGGTGAGCCACTATTTTTGGGCTTATCACCAGAGGGCACACGGCAGTATACCGAGAGCTGGAAGACAGGATTTTACTATTTGGCGCTCGGTGCTGGCGTGCCTATCTTGCCAGTCGCGCTGGATTATAATACCAAAGAAGTTCGTTTTTTATCTGTGATACATCCAACTGGAGATATTGATGCGGATTTACCGAAAATTTATGCTCAATATCAAGGCGTCATGCCAAGGCACCCTGAGCGTCTATCGCAGCCGCTACAGGATATCAACAACGCAGCTAAATCTGAATAAGCTTTCATAGTATATCGCTAAAGATAAAAAAGCCCCTGATAATATGTTATCAGGGGCTTTTTTTGAGTGATTTTATCGTGGCTGTTAATTTAGAGAGCCAAGATATTAGAACTGTGGCTGACCGTTAGAGGCGCTAACGCCGCCATCAACAGGTAGGTTCACCCCAGTAATCATAGCAGCGTCGCTACTGGCCAAAAAAGTAATGGCAGCGGCAATATCTTCTGGGGCAGCCAAACGCCCAAGTGGACAGCGGGCTAGAAATTTGTCTGTTTTACTGTCATTGTCTTGAATGGCAGTGGTCATGCTGGTCTTAGTCACACTTGGATTGACAGCATTTACGCGCACACCGTCAGGACCATGATCTAACGCCAGTGTACGCGTTAAGTTGGTTACACCTGCTTTGGCAGCGTTGTAAGCGGCCATATTCCAGTCACCGCCCATTCCCGAGAGGGATGAGACATTAACGATACTGCCTTTGGTTTCTATCAAATGGGGCATCGCCGCTTGTGAGACATAAAATGTACCATTTAGATTAACATCAATGGCTGAGCGCCAGTCTTCAGCAGACAGATCGGTTATCTTACCTTGAGTCGCTTTTCCAGCGTTGTTGACCAAAACATCAATCCTTTCAAACTTATCGATAGTATGCCTGATCATCTCCTGTACTTGGCTCTGTACGCTGATATCGCAAGTAACACATAGATAATTGTCAGTATGAATCCACGTATGATCTTCTGGAAACTGTTCTGCTGTTTCTGCTAAGGTATCAGCAGTACGCCCTACCAAAACCACTCTAGCACCTTCTTCAGCAAAGCGAATGGCAGTAGCACGGCCAATACCTGAACCTGCTCCAGTGACGATCACGGTTTTTTCTTTAAAACGCTTCATAATGCTCAATCCTTGTTATTATATAGTGCTGATTAAAATTTGATAAATGAACCTAACAGCGGTGCGCGAATGCAGCTTAGAATTATAAAGTCTACGGACAAGTAACACCGCTTTGATATCATCATAACAAGTCATTGCGTTGAAAGCGACTGTGTCTGATGGTGCTTATGTAGCGTAATTTTACAGTCGTAAATGCGCTAAAGTATTAGCAATGATATTGGTAAAAACGCTATGGTTTTGAGAAGTCAAAAGGCGACTAATCGCCTAATATACGATAATAAAAGGTTGGAATTTGTGTCTCAGTCCTCTACTGCAATATCTGATAAAAGTTATCTTGCTAATGAGCTTGCCTGTTATTTACAGTCAGCTGCGATAGGCGTCACGCTGCCTGCTATACAAACAGCTGGACAAAAATATGATGCTGGTCAATATCTCTACCAACTCTCAGCAGGCAAGCTGCAACTGCTAGCGTTGACACTGTATTTACCTTTAGATACCAGCTCAGCTGATATTAGTGCAGCACGTATAACTGCGGTAAAATCTGCCCTCGCATGGCATAAGGCATCAGCTTCTCAAAATAAAAGCACCGAAAGAAACGACATCGAAAAAAACCGCACCGAAAGTATCGACACCAACACTAAAGACGTAGAGCCCGTTTACCATGATGTTTTAGTTGTCGATATTCAGCTGACTGATGATGAAGAGAGGAATACAGCACATACTGATAGTCATCAGACCAAAACATCCAATCGTCTAAAGCATGACTTTGGTGCTCGCTATTTTTTGGAGGATTTGGTGGTAGATATGAGTGAGGCTGGATCGCAGCTACAAGTGTTCAGCTGGCACGACTGGCAATCGGTCTTGGTAGCGCTACAAACCCCTTGCGAGTTATGGCGGTTTTTGAGTTATCACTTAGCGCAGTTGCAATACTCGGCTATCAGTCATGCACCAAGCTTTGTATCAGAAGAAGCGCTCGCTGCTCAGTTTTTGCAAAGTCCATCCTTATTGACGCCTGCTATCACAGTAGATAATACGCTTATCAAACATGAAACTCAGGATAAACCCAATCCAGCACTTGTCACCATGGCGCTCGCGTACAAAAATCAGAGTGCAACTGCCCAGATGTATCATCAGCACATGCAACAAGCAGCGACACTATGGTCGCAGTTAAGTGCACAAATGATAGCGATATATCGTGAAAAGCAGACAGCGACAGACGACCAAACACAGCCAGATATCTTGGTGTCCCGCTGGCAACAACAACTGTTGGATGAGTCGTTGTTCTCGCGGCATGAGCTGGTCCGTACGCTGTATAGACATCCTAAGCAAAGTGAGAAGCTGCGACAAGATGGCTATGTGGTACATCAGCATTCTTATGAGAGCTTGGGTCGGCACTATGTGCTCATATTCTATGGTCAGGATGCTCAGGCAAATAATAGCAAAGCAGCTATCCAGCCGAATCTAGCAAAAATTGCCCAGGACGTAGCGACGCGCTTGCCAATAGTAGAGTTACATCATATCGTTGTGCTTGGTATTGACTTCATCGATGAAGATAATGAGACATTTATCGATATTGATGTATGGATACAGCCAGTCAATACGATGACCCAAAGAGAGCGGCAGCTAACTAAGCAAATACAGCAGCTAAAAAAGCAGGAATCGCAAAAAAACGTCCAAAGAACAAATAAGCAAGCTGATCAGAATGCTAAATCTGAGGACAATAACGAGCCTGCTAAGTTACCTCAAATACAGCTAAGTCTTTCTATACCTGCAAAAAAAGACAAATAGGGATTAATAATTTCTGCAAAGTAGTTTTTAGAGCAGGGTGGTTCTGAGTCAGGTGCTGTTTCAACATGGTTCCAATGTCGTTTCAATTTTTTATACCCTACCTCTAAGCGATTTCTACTAATACGCGCATAAAAAAAGACAGCCTAGGCTGTCTTTTTCTTATTTGAGAGTAAGGCGTTATGGATGCTTATTTATTGATATCATCGTTAAGATTGCTACCAGGAAGCGTCTGATCACTGTTGTAGATGTCATTGGTATCTACGCGAGGCGTCTCGATAACATCAGTACGCAAGTCAGTAGTTGACGTAGTAGCAGCTGAAGGCGTATTTTCACGTACTGAATCAGCAACTTTCTCTTGCGTCGATGAGTTTGGCGTGACTGCAGACTTTGCTTTCGCTTCGTCACGTTCACGATCCATTTTGTCTTGCATCTTACGTAGGAAGCGTGCGGCTGCTTCTTGACCACCAAGACCAAACGATAGGGCAAAGGCAACGGCTACGGCACCTAGAGTTAGGCCAAATGCTAAATTGACGATCGAATCAGCAATACCCATTGCTTTTAGACCCATAGCAAGTACAAGACCCATGATCAATACACGTACGATGTTTGCTAAGAACTGTGACCCTTGCTCAGAGCGTTCAACAACGCCTGCAATGATATTGGCAAGCCAAAATCCGATGAATAGGATAATCGCACCTAATACGATGTTGGCACCAAAAGCGATGAACATCGTGATGATGCCTGATATAGCAACAAAACCTAATAGATCGGCGGCTGCAATGGCTGCAAATAGCATAGCAAAGAAGATAATCGCATGACCAACTAAGTCCGATACTCTCTGGCTGCCCATGGTTTCTTGCAAGCCTACTTTGGCAGGCAATTGGTTCACTTGCGTATTCTCAAGCAAACCTTTAACAATATTGGCGACCATACGAACAACATAGAAAGTCACTACTAGGATAGCGACTGCCATAAAGATATTTGGCAATGCTTCCATAATTTTGTTAAGCATATTGGTCGCAGGACGAGCAATTACTTCGATTTTCAATGCATTTAACGCAGCAATAATCGTTGGAATAATAACTACTAAAAATGCTAGCGAACCTGCAATGTTAGGTAGGCTGTTTTGTTCACTTAAGCCTGCTTTTGACGCCAATGCTTGAACATTAAACGTAGAAACAAGATTGGTTACGATGCCACGAACCACTTTGGCAATGATATAACCGACAACAAATACCACACCTGCAATCAGGATGTTAGGAATAAAGCTGAAGATTTTGTCGACCATATTCGTTAATGGGGCAAACAAACCATCAAGCTCTAACTGACCAAGTACCATGGTCAACACCACTAACAAGATGAACCAGTAAACCATGTCAGCAATCGTGCTGCTCATTGGTTTTACACCAGCTTTTGCGCTCAAACGCTCATCCATTGAGGTTTTAGACAGTGCAGCATTGATAGCAGTGCGAGCGACTGTAGCAACGACCCAACCGATGACACCAAGAGCAATCGCACCGATGAGGTTAGGGATAAATGCCAATACTTGGTTGACCATATTTGCAAATGGCGCCGAGATTGAGTTTAGGTTCAGTTGGCTAAGCGCGCCTGAAATGGCAATGATAAAGATAAACCAAAAAACAATCTTGGAGATAATGCCCTCAAGATCGTAAGTTTTACCGGTTGAAGAGTTCATGCGTTGATTGAGATTGACTTTAGATAGGACACCGCGGACAAGTGCTGCGATACCGAGTGCTACTAGCCAACCAATGATAAATATCAAAATAGCACCAATGATAGAACCGATAGGCCCACCAAGATAACCGTTAAAAGATGTATACATTGGGTTCATCTTATCCTCCTTGAAGCATCCTATAAATATCGCTAATAAAACTATGAGTGAGCGAGACAGATATGTAGATGATTATTAAAATAATGTCTTGGGGTTGAGTTATACGAAGATAGTATTTTTTGAATGGTTCTATTATCAATGGCATCAGTTTGGTTTTTAGTTATCGATTTGCTACTGATACTCATATGTTGATAATAAATGTCAACATTCGATTACTTATCTCCTTAACGAACTCAGCTTAACTGAAGTATTGATGGATTTAAAGACAGAAAGCTTTACCCGACACTATATTTGTGTGATAACTTGTTATTATCACAGGAAATATTTACACAGACTGTACATTCGCCCGATAATTTTGCGCAAAGCGTGGTTCCCAAAACTAAGATTTGTTATTATAGAGAAATGTGACATCTCGCCACTATTCTTACAATTAGAGAGTACTTTATGAAAAAAATCACTACTTTAAGCGTTAGCGCTCTTGCTAGTGCTATGTTGTTAATGACAGGTTGTAGCACTAATAACGGCAGTCAAGAAACAGCCGCTCAAAGCGTTTCTATCACAGAGCAAAGCTCAGCAAGTGAAAAAGTGGGCTATAGCTTAGGTTTCATGATGGCAGAAGGTAATAAAGAAGCAGTTAAAGATCTGAACCTAGATACTTTTGAAAAAGGCTTCCGTGATGGCTATGAAGGCAATGACTCAGCATTGACTCAAGAGCAGATGCAAGAAGTATTGATGACCTATCAAAAAGAACAAGAAGAGCAGTTCGTCAAAGACATGGAAAACAAAGCAACAGAAAACAAAACAGCAGGTACTGCATACCTAGCAGAAAATGCGAAGAAAGAAGGCGTCAAGCAAACTGATTCTGGCTTACAGTACAAAGTACTAAAAGAAGGTACTGGTAAATCACCAAAAGCAACTGACGTGGTGGAAGTAAACTACGAAGGTAAATTGATTGATGGTACCGTATTTGATAGCTCTTATGAGCGCGGTGAGCCAATTGAGTTCCCACTTAACCAAGTAATCGCTGGCTGGACAGAAGGTCTACAGTTGATGAAAGAGGGCGGCAAATACGAGTTCTATATCCCATCAGACATCGCCTATGGCGAAGCGGGTAATGCTGGTATCGAGCCTAACAGCACGCTTATCTTCACGGTTGAGCTATTAAGCGTTAAGTAGGTATTTAGCGCGTGAAATAAGTATCTAGCGAATAAAAAGCCTTCATAATGATTATGAAGGCTTTTTATTGCGCAAATATTTTAGTTTGATTGATATTACCCTTGTTAGAGCAAGTCAAATAAGAATAATATCAGCTTGGCTATCCTCTATAGGTTCTTTTGAAAGACTTTAGAGTTGCGACCATTATGGTACTGCTCTTGACGTGATTCTGGTAAGGCATCTGCTTCAACTTCAGCAAAGCCTTGCTCAACGAACCAATGCGCAGTACGAGTCGTCAAAACAAATAGCTTATGCAAGCCATGACTGCGCGCTTGCTGCTCCAAGAACGCCAGCAAGTCAGCACCGCGACTACCACTGCGATACTCAGGACGTACGGCCACACAAGCCACTTCTGCTGACTCAGCATCTAACGTATGTAGCGCGGCACAGCCCAAAATCATACCATCACGCTCGATGACACTATAATTATCAATTTCTTGTTCTAAGCGTTCACGTGAGCGGCTGACTAAGATGCCTTGCTCTTCTAGAGGAGATAGCAGCTCGATAAGACCAACCACATCATCGATATTGGCACGGCGAATCTCTTCGTAAGGATCATGGCTGATAAGCGTACCAGAACCATCACGAGTGAATAGCTCTTCTAGTAGTGCGCCATTTTTGGCGTAGGAGATGATATGTGTACGATGTACCCCTTGGCGACATGCTAGGCTTGCGCAGTTTAAGAAGTAATTGATTTCACAGTTTAGATCACGGTCGCGCAAGAAGCGATCCACTTCGTTAGGAATCATCTCATGTAATAAACGATCACCATCATTGATGCCAGCTTCCTCACCCAAGAAGATAAGCTTATCGGCTCCTAACGCTACTGCAGCACTAAGCGCAACGTCTTCAGCGAGCAAATTAAATACCTCACCCGTCGCCGAATAGCCCATAGAGCCTAGTATCACGGTGTGGTCATGTAATAAGTTGTTTTTGATGGCTTCCACATCGATAGAACGAACTTCGCCCGTCATTTGATAGTCAATGCCTTCACGGATGCCATAAGGGCGCGCAGTCACAAAGTTACCTGAGATGGCATCAATGCGCGAACCATACATAGGTGAATTGGCAAGCCCCATCGACAGCTGTGCTTCGATCTGTAAACGAATAGCGCCAACCGCCTGTAGAATAGCTGGCATCGCTGCACGCGGGGTGATACGGATATCTTGATGTAGCGGAGACTCAATATTGTCGTCTTTAAGATTCTTTTCGATTTGTGGTCGCGCCCCATGCACCAGTACCAGCTTGATGCCCAAACTATGGAGCAAAGCAAAGTCATGAATCAGTGTGCTGAAGTTAGGATGGTTGACCGCCTCACCGCCAAACATGATCACGAACGTTTTGCCGCGATGGGTGTTGATGTATGGGGCAGAGTTACGGAACCAATGGACGTATTCAGGATTAATCTGGGGCATGGAACTAGTAGTCATAATGGGAGCAGTAGTCGTTAGAATAAGAAAAAATGCGCAGCAAAAACATGCCTTACGCTAAAGATTTACCATAGCAAAAAACGCGGTTATGAGCTATCTTTTATTTCAGCTGTGTTCGGGTGTTTTATCGCAATATTATGATATACACAACCTCAACACGGGGTTAATGTACACACAAAAGCTTTTTGCTATGCTAAGCGCTATTGCTTTACGGTTAGCGAACGAAGATAATCATAAAAATAGTGATTTTATAAGAAGTAACTCTGTAAGAAGCAACTCTGTAAGAAGTGACTTTATAAAAAGAGTGGCTCTGAAAAAATAGCAACTGTGACGTGATCATGTACTTGATAGGAAAAAATAGTCAAAAAGCAAATAATGCTAACTTGCTTATCGGCTATGGTTTAAGTCATACCATCAGTTATATGTGCTGTAGTATTAGGGCTAGGTTGCTCAAGTAGTCATGAGCGATATAAGACAACTATTGAATAGATCTAAAAAGTTTACGTTTTGCCATCTGCGTTTTACCGAAATATCAACTAGGGATAATGAGAATTATGAAAAAAAGTAACCAATTTGCTAGCCCATTTAGTGCTTGGAGCGGTCATCGCTTATTTCACGTTGTTGCCGGTACGCTCATCGGTGCAATGGTAGTCACGCAAGCATCAGCAATGCTTCCGACACCAGAGCAAGCAGTTGATAGTTCAATGGCAATGCAGGCAAGTGCGAGCGGTAACTCAAGCGCCCAAGCGGTCAATAGCAAAATCACAGCATCGTTGGTAAGCGTCGATGCCAATGGTCAAGAGACTCTCGTTCCTGTTGATACTAATACTCGATTGCAATCAGGCAATGTTTTGGAGTATCAAGGATACTTCACCAATACCAATGCAGATCGTGTACGTAAGATGACGGTTACTATGAGTATTCCTGATCAAGTAGAGCTGCTTGGTACCGTGGCACCTGATTTCCCATATGGTAGTGTTGATGGCAACAACTTCGCTCGTATGCCACTACGTACAAAGGTAGATAATCAACTGCAAGATGTCGCGCTCAGATACTATAAAGCAGTTCGCTGGGATCTCGAAGGCGTTGGCCTGAATGATACGGTAGCAGTAAAATATCGCGCACGTGTTAAATAACACTAAATCAGCTACGGCTTGGAAAACGTTCCTTTGAGGCGTTTGCTAAGCGCTAATAAGTAACAATAGGCTCTAGTACAAAGCACCACGGCTTATAGCTATGGTGCTTTTTTATGTACTGGAATAAATGTTGGCCGAGATTTTTTGGTGGGTGTTTCTGAATAAGTATCTTTGGACAAGCATCTCTAGATAAGTGTCTTTTGGATAAGTAAGACTAAAGGGTTGCGTATTTGCTTTTGGACTTTTCTTGTATCAGTTGTTTGATAGCGCTGATATGCGGTGTAGTTGCTTGTGAGCCTGCTTCTATAAGATGGCGACGCTGCCTAGTATCTATTGAGCTAATATGCCCCACGTTTGGTTCAATGATGATATCAGCACGATCTCGCTCGCGGCGCATTGATGAGGTGCGTTGGTTCGTTGCGGGTGATACGATATTGGTTTCGAGAAATCCCCAAAAGTCACTTAATGAGCTGATGGTTAGAGAGTTATTAACCGTAGCGCCATTATCTTGAGCAGTGGTGACATCAACAGCAATAATAATATCCGCACCCAAGTCACGAGCGCTATCTACAGGGACTAAGCTGACCACCCCACCATCGACATATTTTTTACCGACTTTTTCGGGGATTCGCGGTGCGATAAAAATATTAGGCACGCTACAAGAGGCTTGAACAGCAAGACCTGCATTGCCTGTAGTGAAGACGGCCTTTTTTAGGGTATGCTTTTCTGCTGCAACTGCCGCAAAGCTAATAGGGAAATCCTCTATTGCTTTTGCGTTCACTTTATTATTAATAAAGTTTTTGAGCTTGATGCCTTCGATAAAGCCTTGGTTGGATATCGTAAAATCTGTAAGCTGGCTGCTCGATGTGGTCAGTGCCAACTGCTCAAGCTGTAGTGGTGTATAGCCACTCGCATATAAGCTGCCAATTAAGCTACCGACACTGGTGCCAACTACCATTGTCGGTTTAATGCCATTCTCTTCTAACGCCTTGATTACCCCCACATGAGCAAACCCTTTCGCACCGCCGCCGCCCAATACCAATGCGACACTAGGTGGCTCTATAGCTGGTGCTGACATTGCTGAATCGGCGGGCGCTATAGTGCTACAAGCACTGATAGTGAGTCCAAATACAGTCACTAAACCGGCGCGTATCAGGCCTAGAGGAGAGTGAAAATGACCATGCCAAACAGAAGCAAACATAAAAGCACCTTATAGCGTTGCCATGATGTAAAAAGAAGATAGAAGTTGTTCACTGGATAACAGTCAGACGTTCAGTCGTTTGCCATTGGATTGTTTTGCAGCAGTATTACCAAATAGCTGGGCATAAGCAATTGTATTGTCAGCTATAATGATACGAATTGGTATTTTTATATGTGCTATATATGGTAGCTATTTTATGACAACTGCCAATATGTACGGTATATTAAAAACACCCTTAGTATATAAAAATTAAAAATAATATCGTTAGGATTTTTGATGTCAGTATCAACGAATGCTTCTTTAGCCAGTGTAAAAGTCCACACAAGGCCTGACTTGCCGCCTTCAGCACTAGACATGCCAGTGACAGCGCTGGCAGGCGTTGGAACAAAAGTGGCAGAGCAACTAGCGCAACTGAATATCAAACGGATATTTGATTTGCTGCTCCACTTGCCGCGTGATTATGAAGATCGTAGTCGACTGGTATCAATCGGTGAGGTGGCGCATGGACAGTCGGCGTTGATCACTGGTCGGGTCGTCCATGTCGATACCAAACGCAGCGGTATGACCGTGACCGTGGACGATGATACGGGTACGATATCGTTACGGTTTTTTAAGGTCTATCGTGGTCTGGTACAGACTATGAATTTGGGAACACGCTTACAGCTGTTTGGGGAAGTCAAAGTCAGCCGTTACGGCAAACAAATACATCATCCTGAGTATCAGATCATCACTGACAATACTGTCACAACCGATACCGGTCTACAGCCTATCTATCCTAGCGTGAAAGGTCTGCATCAAAACAAACTACGCACCTTGATTAAACTGGCATTGCAGACAGTTCGTAGTCAGGGTTTGCCCATGACGTTATTCACAGCCAAAGACTTTGCAGTCGTTGCTGATTTACCACTCGTGCCGTTTGAGCCTGCCACACCAACTGTATCTGAGACAGAATACCCAGAAGATATTTTTTCGACGTTGGCGCGTAGCGTGCCTGATAATGTGACTAGCAATGCGATTGGCAATAGCGTCTATAAACCCAGTCCTTCTACCTATCAGGCAGATAACGACATACATAACGTCGCTGCCAGTACTGCTCAGCACAATGTCTATAATTTGACGATATTTGAAGCATTAGTGCTGCTACATACACCGCCGACTTATACAAATGCGAGCCAGCAGTACAAGTTATTGACTCAACTGACGGCACGCACTCATGCTGCCTGTCAGCGTCTAATTATTGAAGAGTTGACTGCGCATCAGCTCAGTCTACTGTATCGCCGCCAGCAACTGCATCAGCACAAAGCGCCTAAATGTACTACTCACAGCCAGCTTACCGATAAGTTGTTTGGCGCATTGCCGTTTGATTTAACGAGTGCCCAAAAAAGAGTAATGACAGATATCACCACAGATATGGCAACCTCAATTCCGATGCTGCGATTGGTACAGGGTGACGTGGGCGCTGGTAAGACATTGGTTGCAGCAGGAGCTGCCGGATATGCGTTAGATAGCGGCTGGCAAGTGGCCGTAATGGCGCCGACTGAGATCTTGGCAGAACAGCATTTGGTAAACTTCAAGCAATGGTTTGAGCCATTGGGAATCAGTGTTGGCTGGCTTGCCGGCAAGCAAACGGCCAAACAACGTCGCGAGGCATTGGAAGCGGTTGCGGAAAATACTGTACAAGTCATCGTTGGTACGCATGCTCTGTTCCAGGAGCAAGTACAGTTTGCCAAACTGGGTCTGGTCATCATTGATGAACAGCATCGTTTTGGTGTTGAGCAGCGAATGGCGTTGACCAATAAAGGCGTGGCCAACAGCACGCCGCACCAACTGATCATGACAGCAACACCAATTCCTCGGACGCTTGCAATGAGTGTCTATGGCGACATGGATACCTCCATCATTGATGAGTTGCCGCCAGGACGCACACCAATCACGACGGTGACCGTTGATCGGAACCGACGTGATGAGGTGATTGAGCGCATAGCTGTTAACTGTGAGGCAGGCAGGCAAGCCTACTGGGTGTGCTCGTTAGTCGAGGCATCAAGCGTGCTAGATGCACAAGCGGCTGAAGCCACCTATGAAGACTTAAATGAGCGCTTAGATATTCGCATTGGGCTGGTGCATGGCAAAATGAAATCTGCTGATAAGCAAGCCATCATGCAAGCGTTTAAGGAAGGTAGCTTGGACTTGCTGATTGCGACAACGGTAATCGAAGTAGGTGTCGATGTCCCTAATGCGTCGCTTATGGTGATCGAAAATGCCGAGCGCTTGGGTCTATCACAGCTGCATCAATTACGCGGGCGCGTTGGGCGCGGCTCTACTAAAAGCTACTGTGTACTGCTCTATCAAAAGCCGCTCTCGGAGACTGGCACAGAGCGGCTCAAGGTACTGCGTGATAGCACTGATGGTTTTGTCATTGCTCAAAAGGATTTAGAGCTGCGTGGACCGGGTGAGCTACTGGGTAAGCGCCAAACGGGTAACGTCGGATATTATTTGGCTGACTTAATACGTGATGAGCAATTATTTGCCATTGCTCAGCGTTTGGCTAAGCATTTGATAGCAGATCCAGCGCGTAAGCCAGATGTTAGCCAATTGATTCATCGCTGGATGCCAGAGGCCAGTCGTTATACCAACGCCTAGTCAATCAAGCCTAGCAATACCGTTTGCGATCTTCTTACCATCAATAAACAGCAAAAAAGAGGACAGCCAACGCTATCCTCTTCTATTTCTAAACCCAAGCTATTTCATAAAAGCGGCTTATTATAAACAACCCCAGTTCGGGATAAGGGCTCAAAAAAAAAATAAAAAAAGAAGTCCGAAGTTGCTAAAGTAAGTTTACCAAGACAAACTTCACAACAAGGACTTCTTACATGGACAACCTAACCGAACTATACTGCCATATTGACGACTTTTATCAGCAATTCAAACCTGAGTTTGACGCTCATTTAATCGCAACGGGACACCAAAGGTTAAGAGCATGCCAGATAAGTGTAGCAGAGATTATGACCATCTTGATACTGTTTCATCAATTACGTTATCGACAGTTTAAGGCGTTTTACTACCATCACATGCTTGGCATGATGAAACGGGAGTTTCCAAATCTGCCGAGCTACTCGCGATTTATAGAGCTTATACCGCGCAGTATCATACCACTGTGCAGCTACTTGCAAAGCATGATGGGCGACTGTACGGGTATCAGCTATATTGATTCAACCAAGATAGCAGTTTGTCATAACAAGCGTATCTACCGTCATAAAGTCTTTAAGGGACTTGCAACCCGAGGCAAAAGCAGCATGGGCTGGTTCTATGGCTTTAAGCTGCACGCCATTATCAATCATAAGGGCGAGCTTGTATCTGTTAAAGTCACTGCGGGTAATACGGATGACAGAGTGCCTGTTAAGGATATGGCAACGCCGTTATTTGGTAAGCTGTTTGGTGATAGAGGATACATCAGTAAAGCACTAAACGCGTGGCTCACAAAACACAGTGATACTAGGCTGATAACGAAACTTCGGCGTAATATGAAACCCCAATTACTTGAGCCTATGGATGAGGCACTACTCAATCATCGCTCTTTGGTTGAAACGGTGTTTGGGGAGCTTAAAAACTTGTGTCAGATTGAGCATTCACGCCATCGTAGTGTCACGGGGTTTATCACAAACTTGCTGTCAGGTTTAATTGCTTATTGCTGGTTTCCCTATAAACCCACCATCAAAAATATGCCTCAGCAGGGACAGGTAGCAACATTGTAAATAGTATCAATGAGTTATAATGTGGCTTATCCCGAACTGGGGTTATAAACATTAAGCCATTTCTCAGCAAAAAGCTATTTGGCTTTTTTCGCTTTTTTTAATGACTTCTTTAAATCTTTGAGGTCTTTCTGTTTTTGCTTAATTTTTACTTTGGTATCTTTAATCTCTTGCTTAATCTTTTTTACTTCTGCTTTATTAGCCATGATGGTTTCCTTTATTGATGACGTTATATCAATAATGACAAATTACCTCATAAGTACAAGTATAAACTGTAGGGCGTATGTATCGTGAGTTATTGCAAGTTGCTGTTTTCAGTGTGCCTTTTACATATGCGTGCATTCGCTGCGACATTATGCTCAGCTACTTATCTATCCAAAGGATAAAGGATTAAGCGTTATTGTCAAAGAGATGCCTTGAAGGCTGAATATTAGATATAGAAGAATAGATAAATAGGTTTGGACGTAATGTGGATATACAACGATAAATTATCGTGGTCGGTTTTTTACTCACATTATAATTTTGGCTGTTAATATCTTTATCAAGTTCAATGTCTTACTATATTCTGATAATCATCATCAATTGACTATGCAGATATTCTACACAATTGACCCTGTAAAGAGATAGTCTACAATGATAAAAGACTATTGTTGATAATACCGGTTTACATCATCTTGTTTCCCTTATACTTCTTGCGGCGTTAGTACCGTGCTTATTTATAGAGACCAACTATGAGTGATTTTAAACAGCCTGAGGATAAGCACGTACCAACTCGCGAGCAAGACACCAATATTGAGCCATCCGGACCCTCCAAACTACCACCGTATCGTCAATCTGATACCCTGTCTCAAAAGCCCACTTCCAAAATGCCGCTATGGCTGCTGCCTGCATTGGCAGCGGTGCTGGTCGTTGGTGTCCTCTTGGGCAAGTATTGGGGCAATAATGATACGGCAGCAACGGACGAGTCAGCAGCGTCCACTAGTGTGGCAGGCGATAATGTAGCTGATGGTAGTGCTAGTACGGAGCAGTCTGTGCTCTCAGTAGAAACTATCAGTCCAAGCCAAGAAGATATCGGCAGTACACTCAGTGCTGATGGCACCATTAATGCCAAAGACACTGCCAACGTCAGTGCAAAAGTAAATGGTGTCGCCATCGAACGTATACTGGTCGAGGAGGGTGACCGCGTAAGCGCAGGACAAGTCCTCGCAATGTTTGACACCGATGCGATGGAGCAACAAGTGCTGCAGGCTGAGGCAGATGTCGCAGAAGCAGAAGCAACACTCGCCAATGCCAGTGCAGATGCGGCACGTGTATTGCCTCTTATCGATATTGATGCCATTAGCAAACAAGAAGCTGATCGCTATCGTACCTCTGAAGTACGTGCAAGAGCCGCTTTGCAGGCGTCCAAAGCTCGTTTGAGCAATCAGCGTTTGACACGTGACAATGCAAAAGTGGTCGCGCCAGTGAGCGGTATCATCAGTGCCAAGATGGTAGAGGTTGGGCAGGTCGCAGGCGGCGAGCCTTTATTTACAATTATCAAAGGCGGTATTTTAGAATGGCAAGCTGATATCGACCCTAAACTCATTGGCGATATCAACGTTGGCACATCGGTACGAGTCGCTCTGCCTGGCGGTGATGCAGTGATGGGGCAGGTGAGCCGTATTGCCCCGACAGCAGACAGCAATCGCCAAATCACGATTTATGCAAGTTTGGCTCCCAATGCAAACATACGTGCTGGTATGTATCAGACAGGCCAGTTCCTGCTTGGAAGTACCAATACCCAAACGATTCCGAATAGCGCTATCGTGAGCAACGATGGCTACGATTATGTGATGCTAGTGATGGCTGAGACCACGTCTCGAGACGACAAGTCTATGGGCCGTATCAAGCAACAGCGTGTGACACTAGGCGAAAGACTGGGTGAAAATGTCGCCGTATTAGAGCCTTTGCCAAGTGATAGCCGAATTGTAAAACAAGGTGGTAGCTTTTTAAATGATGGTGACTTGGTGCGTATCGTAGATGGTGTGAGCCAAACGAGTACAGCAGTGCAGGCACAGTCATGAGTTTAAACGTCTCCGCTTACTCGATTAAAAACCCGCTAGTGGCTATCTTGCTGTTTGTGCTTCTAACATTGGGCGGTATTTACGGCTTCATGAAAATGAAGGTGCAGCAGTTCCCAGATATAGATCTACCCGCTGTGGTCGTGACGGTAACACTACCAGGCGCCGCGCCCTCACAGCTCGAAAACGACATCGCAAAGAAGATCGAAAATAAGCTGACCAGTATCGAGGGTGTGAGTCATATTCGTACCACGTTACAGACTGGTGCCGCGACGATGGCGACTGAGTTTACGTTAGAAAAAGACATTCAAGAAGCCGTCGATGATGTACGCTCGGCAGTCGGTGAAGTACGAGGAGATCTACCAGCCGCTGCCAATGATCCTATTATTACCAAAGTATCTACGGCAGGGTTTCCAGTCGTCACTTATTCTGTGGCTGCTCAAAACATGAGTGTGGAGGATCTATCGTGGTTCGTTGATGATACTGTCACCAAGCGGCTCTCTGATATACCTGGTGTCAGTACCGTCAGCCGTGTTGGGGGACTACAGCGTGAAATCACGGTTGCCGCTGATCCAATTGCGCTCAGTGGTCTAAAACTATCCATCTCGCAACTGTCACAGCAAATCGCTGGTATCCAGCAAGACAGCTCGGGCGGGGAAGCTGAAGTGGGTAATACCACTCAAACTATCCGTGTGCTGGGTGCTGTTGAGCGTGCAAATGAGCTCAATAATGTACAGGTTGCTGTGCCCACAGGCGGTACACAAGCGCTTGGACGTATGGCACAAATTACTGATGGCGCCGCTGATCCAAGCTCTATTGCGAAACTGGATGGGGAGACGGTGGTGGCGTTCAACATCACTCGCTCACGCGGTGCCAGCGAAGTCGATGTCATGAAGCTTGTCGATGACGAACTTGCCAAGCTGACCGCTGATGTGGGTAATATCAGCATCGAAAAGGTTTATGATCGCGCAACGCCAGTAGCTGAGGACTACGAGTCCTCTCTACGGATGTTAATCGAAGGTGGCATTTTAGCGGTCGTCGTGGTATTTCTGTTCTTACGCAATATTCGAGCGACGATTGTTGCTGCCGTTGCCCTACCTTTATCAGTAATACCGACCTTTTTGGGTATGTATCTGTTTGGCTTTAGCCTTAATATCATCTCGCTGCTGGCGTTGTCATTGGTCATCGGGGTGTTGGTTGATGATGCCATCGTTGAGGTCGAAAACATTATCCGGCATTTACGTATGGGCAAGACGCCTTATGAGGCGGCTATGGAAGCGGCAGATGAGATTGGTCTGGCGGTGGTTGCCACTACTTTTACTTTGATTGCGGTGTTTTTACCGACGGCATTTATGGGCGGTATTGTCGGACAGTTCTTTCGTCAGTTTGGTTGGACCGCTGCGTTATCGATCTTTGCATCACTCATGGTAGCGCGTCTGATCACCCCTATGATGGCAGCGTATATACTCAGACCAGAGAAAAAGCACGTCGAAAAACAAAGCGCGATCATGACGTATTATCTTAAGATTGTCTCTTGGACACTGCATCATCGCTGGCTCACTATGGCTGCTACGCTGGTACTGTTCGTGGCTTCACTAGGGTTAGTCAAACTGTTACCGACCTCGTTCATTCCGGATAATGACATCGACCAGACTCGGGTTGCCATTGAGCTGACACCTGATGTCTCATTGGCCGATACAGAACGCGTGGCGGCACTTGCTAGCACTCGTATCTTAGCAATGCCTGAAGTGACCAATATTTTCACCTCAGTGGGAGAGGCGCAAGCGTCAATGGGCGCATCAGATGGTGGCGGCGGCAAAGCTGAGAACATTGCAGGCTTAGATATTGTGCTGGCGCCGCGTGCAGAACGAGGCACCAAAAAAGAAATCGAACGAAAAATCAGCGAGTTGATGACAGATGTGCCAGGAGCACGCTTTACGGTAGGATTATCAAGTGGCGGGGAGAGTGGCTATAACTTTTCATTGACCAGCACCAATCCGCAACTGCTGGAGCAAACGGCCCAGCAAATCATGACCGAAATACGCGGGCTACCAAGTGCAGGCGCTGTGACCAGTGACCGTAGTCTACCGCGTCAAGAGCTGACGGTAACGCCTAATAGACTGGCAATGGCTGATAAAGGGGTCACAACTCAGGACATAGCGACCACATTGCGCGTGGCGACCGTTGGTGACTATGAGCAGCGCTTGTCAAAGCTCAATCTAGATACGCGTCAAATTCCTATCGTGGTGCGTCTGCCAGATGTGGCCAAGCAAAATGTGAGTCAGTTAGAAGGTCTATATGTACCGAGCACACTGCCTGCAGGACAAGGGGTACGCGTGGGCGAGGTCGCCGATCTAGACTTTGGCACAGGTCCTGCGCAGATCAGTAGGTTAGATCGCGAGCGTGCTATTAGTATCACCGTACAACCAGCGAGTGGTGAGCTTGGCGATTTGGTCCAAGCGGTCAAATCTGTGCCGACCATGCAGCAACTACCATCTGCAATTACTATCATTGATCAGGGTCAAGCTGAGAACATGGCCGATCTCTTTAGTGGGTTTATCATCGCCATGTCGGTAGGTGTGGTCTGTATTTTGGGTGTACTCATCTTACTGTTTGGTCGTTTGTTGCAGCCGTTTACTATCTTAATGGCATTGCCATTATCGATAGGCGGGGCGTTTGTTGGCTTGGTTATTACCAATAGTAGCTTGTCGATGCCGTCGATGATTGGTTTTATCATGCTCATGGGTATTGCGACCAAAAACTCAATTCTACTCGTCGACTATGCGCTGATTGCGCAGCGTCAAGGTTTGGCACGTTTTGAAGCTATCGTAGATGCATGCCGCAAACGCGCGCGCCCTATTATCATGACTACCATTGCAATGGGCGCTGGTATGTTGCCACTGGTGTTCGGTTGGGGTGATGCGGACCCGACATTTAGGCGACCAATGGCAGCAGCGGTATTGGGCGGTCTGGTCACCTCAACGTTACTTAGTCTAGTGGTCATTCCAGTCGTCTATACTCTGATGGATGATTTGTCAGGATGGTTTGCCAAATGGCTGGTGCCAAGCGGTAAAGATCAGGCAACCACGGACAGTAAGATATGATGTGATGTCTTTGGTCGATCATTTGCGTGACATACTACTAGCAATGATGTCGTATCAAAACAGACAAGCCCATACTTATTGATTAAGTATGGGCTTGTTGTCATTATATAAGAGCGCAATATACATAAGGGCCTGATTGCGAAGAATATAAATGACACGATTGCCCTATCATTTACGATCACAAAGGAATGTTATTATGAATCGAATGTCTCTTGCGGCAATCATGCTGCCCACTCGCAAGCTTCTACCAGCTGTATGTATAGGCATGTTAGGTCTCACTAGCAGCCATGCGGTGATTTATGATATTGACCCTACTCATACCAATGTACGTTTTGCTATTGACCACTTTAATACCTCGACCAACACAGGTGGGTTCTACAATCTAACTGGACAGCTAGACTACAACGCCGCAGCCAGAACTGGTGATATCTCGTTGGTTATTCCTCTGAACAGCTTAAATACAGGAGATAAAGGGTTTGATATTGCACTCAAAAGCGCAGATTTTTTTGATGTTAAGCAGTTTCCATTAGCGCAATTTGAGTCTACTAAATGGTACTTTTCAACCGATGATAATGGTTCAAACGTCAGTAAAATCGATGGGATGTTGACGCTACATGGCAAGACCAACCCCGTTACATTAACAGCGACTAAGTTCAATTGTTATCTGAACCCAATACTCAAAAAGCCAGTCTGTGGTGGTGATTTCACTACAATCATTGACCGAACAAAATGGGGTATTAGTAAATATACGCTATTAGGTATCACCAGCGAAGTGCGGCTGAATATTCAGATTGAAGCCGCAAAGCGTTAGTAGTAGCTGTGCTCAGACCTTTAAGTATGAGACTGTGTATGAGGTTGGTCCTAATTTGTTAAAGGTGATGGTGTAATAGCATCAGTCTTTGCTATAGTCCCCTCAATTGGAAGTCCGCTCAATTGGATTTATCAAAGAAGCTTTTATTTAGGATGCTGCTATCTAAAACGTCTCTATTCAAAATGCCTTCTATGTCGGGTCGATAAATATTTCAATGATGTTGATACCTCGATTATGCCTGACCTTAATAATGCATTCGATGTCCCAATAGCCAATAGAACTATAAATTAACAATCACAATGATTAAAAATCTAACTATCACAATGACTAAAAATAAGGAATAACGATGATTAATGCATATGCAGCAAAAGAGAAAGGTGGCAAATTTGAACCTTATGAGTATGATCCAGGTGCTCTAGGCGACCATGAAGTAGAAATCGAAGTACACAGCTGCGGTATCTGTCACAGTGATCTATCAATGTGGCAAAACGAATGGGGTATGACCCAATACCCGTTTGTTGGCGGACATGAAGTTGCAGGTAAAGTCCTTAATAAGGGGAAACATGTTAAGCACCTGGAGCTAGGTGATAAAGTCGGCCTTGGCTGGCATAAAGGGTACTGTAACGTTTGTGATTTATGTATCGATGGCGACCATAACCTATGCCCTGAGCAAGAAGGTACGATTATTGGTAACCATGGCGGCTTTGCAGACAAAGTGCGCGCAAAAGATACCAGCGTCATAAAGGTTCCTGAAGGACTAGATTTTAATGCAGTGGGACCACTATTATGCGGCGGTGTCACCGTGTTTAACCCACTTGTAGAGTACGGTATCACACCAACCTCAAGAGTAGCCGTAATCGGTATTGGTGGCTTAGGTCACCTTGCGTTGCAGTTTGCCAATGCATGGGGCTGTGAAGTGACCGCGTTCACTAGTGAGTCGAAACTAGAAGAAGCAAAAGAGATGGGTGCTCACCACTCATTGAACTCACGAAATGATAGCGAAATCGAAAAAGTCGCGGGTTCTTTTGATTTGATCATCTCAACGGTAAACGTCGATATGAATTGGGATCTGGTTGTTCAGACATTGAAGCCAAAGGGTAAACTACACTTTGTTGGCATATTAGAAGCACCACTAGAGATATCAGCTGCACCGATGATTATGGCGCAAAAAAGCCTATCAGGCTCACCAGTTGGCTCACCATCGACGCTGCGCAAAATGCTAGATTTTGCGGCGCGACACAAAATCCAACCAGTGACTGAGACTTACAAAATGTCTGAAATAAACGAAGCGTTTGAGCGCCTAGAAAGTGGTAATGCTCGCTACAGAGTGGTATTAGAAAGAGAATAGCTTCTAAAGACATTACTCTAAAGATAGAGAGCTCTAAACATAGTAGCGATAGGTCATTTAATAGATGACGTATCGCTACTATTTTTTTGTCTGATATAAACGCTTGAGGCTATTTGTCTTGTCTTATCTGAGTTTTCTATAAAGATTAAGGTAGATTACGGAATTTCATTCATTGTTTCTTAGTTGACCTGCCAATATAGCGGCTCGCCATAGATCTCAGTGAAATAATCAATCAAGGTTCTGACATTCAAAGAGATGTGACGCGTATTTGGATAGATAGCAGCGATATGCTGAGGCGTCGTTTTGATGGCAGTTTCATACTCAGGTAGGAGCTTCACCAATTTACCACTCTTTAAATGATCACCGATTAACCAGTCAGGAAACAGTACAACCCCCATGCCTTTGAGCGCTGATACCAGCAACGACTCCGCATTGTTTGACATGAGCAGCGCAGGGGCGGCAACTGGTGTCCAGTTTTCATCATTTTTCTTAAAAAACCAGCGGTTTGGCCCTGATGAGCCCTTATAAAATAAGCATTTATGATGAGCCAAGTCAGAAGGTGCTTGTAGAGTGTCATGCTTGTTTATATATGCTGGCGCGGCTGCAAGGTGATAGGTTTGCTCACCGAAAATACGTGCATGAAAGGACGAATCATTCAATGTGCCAATCCGAAAAATAACGTCGGTTGCATAATGATGGGGATCCACAAAATCATCAGTGAGCGTTAAGTCTATTTGTAATTTGGGATAGCGAGTACTGAGTGCTGGTATCCAAGGTGCGATATGCCGTTGACCAAAAAATACCGGGGCGTTAATTCTTAACAACCCACCCGGTTCTAAAGTCCTGTCTTGCAACTCCTTTTGCGCCGCATTCATGCTTTCAGTCATCGCATGCGCGTAGCCCATAAATACGCGTCCCGCTTCAGTAGGAATAACGGCGCGGGTATTACGATAAAAGAGCTGCTGCCCTAGCGAGTCCTCTAGTTGCTTAATAATTCGAGACACTTTTGAGGCAGAAACCCCTTCTTTTCGTGCCACGACAGAGAAACTCTGGGCATTAAAAACGCTGATAAAAAATAGCAGGGTTTTTATGCTGATGTTGTCGACGTTATTCATCTGTGCAACTTATGCAAAAGTCATTTCTACATTATAGCGTTTTTCGTAGGTATGGGCTGCGGTAAACTACGCCGCATTGCTCATTGAGGATCGTTTTATGCAGATTTTATTGATACTGGTGGTGGTTTTAGGTGGTATGGGATTGTCGGTTGAGGCTGGGCTACTCGGCCCGCTAGGCAGTCAGGTGGGTGAACTTTGGGCGACGCTTAGTATTTTTGGTGTTGGGGCGGCATTGACGTTTTTTTTGATGCTATTTTTTAGTCCGCGAGAGAGTCCCTCGTTTTTCTCGCAGCCACCGTTACTACTAATTGGCGGCGTTTTGGGACCTGTCTACGTGGTAGTGTTAACGGTGGTCACACCTGTTATTGGGATTGCACTGACAATGATTGGCATACTTGCAGGGCAGGTATTTCAAAGTTTGATCATCGATCACTATGGGCTGTTTGAAACCGAGGAGCGCAAAATAGATATTAGACGAGTGATTGCATTAGGTTTCATCATTGCAGCACTTATTTTTATGGCAAAGGGGTAGACCACATGATGCTTATTTTAATGATTGTACTGGCCGTGATTGGCGGTGCTACCCTGAGTGTACAGGCTGCATTGAATGGTCGGCTGGGTAGCAATGTTGGCGTGTTCAAAAGTGCCTTTCTGACGTTTTCTGTTGGGGCAGTCGTGACCGCATTGCTTATTTTCTTCTTTGAGCCCAATCATGCGGTAACGTTGATGGATGTCCCTAAGTGGCAGTTGCTTGGTGCACTGTGCGGTGTGCCTTATATCGTCATCATGGTGGTTGCCGTACAGCGTATTGGTACCGCTGTGGCCACGGTCGCGGTGATCTTTGGTCAGCTGAGTATGAGCGTATTGATCGATAATTTTGGTTGGCTCGGTAATGAAGCCATCAGTTTGTCAGGCAGTCGCATCAGTGCGTTAGTGTGCTTGGCGATTGCGCTGTACTTTATTTATTCGAGTAATAAACCTAAGCCTAAAGAGGTCAGTTAGGTCCAATCTATCTTAGAGTCATAAACTTTAAAAGTATGAAGCCCCTGCTATTAAGCCAATAATAGCGGGGTTAATTGACTTTTATGACAATATTTCAATAACAATATTTTAATGACATTGTTTTAATGAATGAAACAATGCCGTATCGCCTATATCACTTCTCATTAAGTCTCAACCTATATTCTTCGCTCTATTCACTGGTCAAAGCGTTCACTTCTCAGTCTTTTGCAGACCTCGATTTTTTTATAACAGTAGTCAAAATTGCATTTGACAAGCTATATTTAATTTCAAATCTATATAAAGATGAATTTAATTCACTTTATATTAAAATAGTATCGTTTTTATTCATGTAATAGCTCAGGTATTATTTATCTCATATACAAATATGGTTTATCTAGAATTTTAAGGTAGCGAGTTATCATGAGTAAACAATTTAACTGTTCCATTAAGCGCATTCGATTTGACGAAAACTATCATCCTGCTGACAATACGCGACTGACGACAAATTTTGCCAACTTAGCACGCGGAGAGCAGCGCGAGGACAACCTACGCAAAACGTTGACGATGATTAACAATCGTTTTAATACCCTTGCGCATTGGGACAATCCTACGGCAGATCGTTATTCTGTTGAGATTGATATCGTCTCTGTAGATATGGATATCGAAGGCAATGGCGATGCTTTTCCTGTCATTGAAACACTCAAAACAACGATTATTGACCACAAAGAAAACAAACGCATCAACGGTATGATTGGTAATAGCTTTTCATCATATGTGCGCGATTATGATTTTAGCGTCGTGCTATTAGATCATTTCGATAAAAATCCAACGTCACCGCCACCAGAGCACTTTGGTGACTTGCATGGCAAGCTGTTTCAGTACCTATTGAACTCAGATGCCTATAAAGCCAATTTTGATAAGCAGCCTGTGATTTGCCTGAGTGTGTCGACAAGCAAAACCTATCATCGTACCAACAATCAACATCCGGTATTGGGTGTCGAGTACAAGCAAGATGAATACTCGCTCACCGACGACTATTTTCACAAAATGGGCTTAGTTGTGCGATATTTTAAGCCTGAAGGTAGCGTCGCGCCGTTAGCGTTTTATTTTGCAGGTGACTTACTCAGTGACTATACCGATCTTGAGCTCATCAGCGCGATCAGTACCATGGAGACCTTTCAAAAGATCTACCGCCCTGAGATTTATAATGCCAACTCAAGCGCTGGGGAAGTGTATCAGCCAAGCTTGAACTACCAAGATTATTCATTGACCCAGATCGTATATGACCGTGCAGAGCGTAGCCAAATGGCAGTGACCCAAGGCAAGTTCACTGAAACACATTTTATCAAGCCTTATCAGGATATTCTTGAGACATGGGCGGCCAGTTACTCTGTGAAAGAGGCACTGCCTAAACAGCATGCTGCCTAATTGATCATGTCATGAAAAAATTTATAAAAGACCAATACAAAAGAAGAAGCAATATGACAGTATTACTACCAACCTCAACTGCTGGCAGCTTACCCAAACCCACTTGGCTGGCGGAACCTGAAAAAATTTGGTCACCATGGCAGCTGGACGGTGAGGATTTAGTCCAAGCCAAGCAAGATTCGCTATTGGTGTCGCTACAAGAGCAAGTACAGGCAGGGATTGATATCGTCAGTGATGGCGAGCAAACCCGTCAGCACTTTGTCACTACCTTTATTGAGCATTTAGACGGTGTGGATTTTAATGAGCGCGAAACCGTGCGTATCCGCAATCGCTATGATGCCAGTGTACCGTCAGTCGTCGGTGCCGTGAGTCGCCAGAAACCTGTGTTTGTTGATGATGCCAAGTTTTTACGTCAGCACACCGACAAGCCGATCAAGTGGGCGCTGCCTGGGCCGATGACCATGATTGATACGTTGTACGACAGTCATTATAAGAGCCGCGAAAAGCTGGCATGGGAATTTGCCACTATCCTTAATCAAGAAGCCAAAGAATTAGAAGCGGCGGGCGTGGATATCATTCAGTTTGATGAGCCTGCGTTTAATGTATTCTTCGATGATGTCAACGACTGGGGTATTGCCACCCTTGAGCGCGCGATTGAAGGGCTAAAGTGCGAAACGGCGGTACACATCTGCTACGGCTACGGCATCAAAGCCAATAACGATTGGAAAAAAACGCTCGGCTCAGAGTGGCGTCAATATGAAAAAGCCTTTCCCAAATTGCAGCAGTCTAAAATCGATATCGTTTCTTTGGAATGCCAAAATTCGCGCGTACCGATGGACTTGATTGAACTGATTCGTGGTAAAAAGGTCATGGTTGGTGCGATTGATGTGGCGACCAACGACATTGAAACGCCCGAAGCGGTCGCGGATACCTTACGTAAAGCGCTACAATTTGTCGATGCCGACAAGCTCTATCCTTCAACCAACTGCGGCATGGCACCACTATCGCGCCAAGTGGCAAAAGGCAAATTACAAGCATTAAGCGCAGGCGCAGACATCGTTCGTCAAGAACTAGTAGGCTAACGAGAGATTAGTAATAATCCAAATTTGGGGTGTGAGTAATGAGTGAAGCAAGCAATTTTAGAGACGCCATGTCACTGCTGACGACGGCAGTCAACGTGGTCACTACCGCAGGCGCGGCAGGCATACACGGGTTCACTGCTTCAGCAGTCTGCAGTGTTACTGATAATCCACCGACCTTGCTGGTCTGTATGAACCAAACCTCGCGCTCGCACACGCACTTTGTGGACAATAACGTCTTAAGTGTCAACGTGCTCGGCTCGCAGCATGAGCATCTGTCTAATGTATTTGCCTCAAAGCTTGAGTCAGATGAGCGCTTCACCCATGGTGCATGGCATACTTTGGTCACAGGTGCGCCTGTATTAGACGATGCGCTGGTCAGCTTTGATTGCGAGATTGAGCAAGTACAAGCGGTGGGTACGCATAGCGTCTTTATGTGCCGCGTCGTCGCGATTAGCCAAACTGACAGACATGCTGAGGGCGGAGATGGGTCAGGCGAGAGTCTGGTCTATTTCAACCGTCGCTATCATCCAGTCGGTCAAGTCCGTCAAATAGACATAGCTTAACCGTACCCTTCTATCCTCTAACCAAAAGTAACGATTCTGTGGAACTTATCATATTTTTAATCATTGGGGCCTTAGCAGGCTTTGCGGCGGGGCTGTTCGGCGTGGGCGGCGGCACCATCATCGTGCCGCTGTTGTTTATCGTTTTTACCCAAATGGACTACAGTCCTGATACCGTGATGCATCTGGCGCTGGGTACCTCGCTTGCCACCATTATCGTCACCTCTATCAGCTCGCTCATGGCGCACAACAAAAAAGGCGGCGTCATGTGGCCAGTCTTCAAAAACCTAACCCCAGGTTTAGCCATCGGCTGCTTTTTTGGGGCAGGGATTGCAGGGCAAATATCAGGATTGTACCTTCAGCTGATTGTGGGTGTGTTTTTGCTGTGGGTTGCCTATAAGATGTTTATAGGCGGCAAAAAGAAAACAAACAACAGCGCCCAGCATATCGTTGCCGCGTTGCCATCAAAACCGAAGCAACTGGCAGCAGGCGCGGGTATTGGTATTGCCTCCGCTATTTTTGGTATTGGCGGTGGCAGTTTAACGGTGCCCTATCTGACACGTTACGGTGTGATGATGCAAAAAGCGGTAGGCACGTCCGCTGCCTGCGGTCTACCAATCGCTATCGCAGGCGCGCTTGGTTTTATGATTTTTGGGATGCAGGCCAATATCAATGTACCTAATGCGATTGGCTTTGTGCATATCTATGCCTTTTTGGGTATCAGTATCATGAGCTTTTTTACCGCCAAGCTGGGCGCAAAAGTCGCGCATATCTTATCACCAGCGCTACTAAAAAAATGCTTTGCAGTGCTGCTGACTGTTGTAGGGCTTTACTTTCTGTATAAAGGATTGTTTTGAGGGTTTGAAGTGATGTATCTAAAGGATAAAAATCACGAATCGCCTTGTAATGCTTAGTGTTGAGAACCATGGATAGTTTAATGATCTGCTATAAGTGATTTTATTGGTTTGGTCTATTTTGAGTGGTCTATCAATGTGTTTACAGGTGTATCAGGCTAGTTTTTTGAGGTAGGCTGTAAACAGCCCAGTAGATAAATATCCAAAAGTATGGAAACTTGAGACGATTACTCCCCTGAAAAAAATATTCCACAGTTTCAGAAGTTTCTAATTAGGGATGGTTTAAAGTATCAAAGCTAGCGGTCTACTATTAGTAGTTTACTAGCTTGGAACTCAAAATTATTTTCTTAAACCTACAGTGCCAATCTCTACCAGCATAGGAGTTAGGCAATTTTTATCTCCTTGTTTTGCGTATTCTTCTATATCATTATCGGGGTAATATTTTGAATATCGTCCATTGGTTCTAATGTAGTCACCCATTTTAAAAACATACCCATTCAAACTTAAGGTTTTATCATATTCATTCCACTTAACAGCATTTTCAGGATATTTAGGAAACATAGCTGTCATGTAACTACCGTCTTTGTGTATTAGGTAGAGACAACCCTTCTGCCATTTGAAAACTCATCCTACAGATGCCATAGATTGTGCCTGCGTTACGGGATCAGTGTAATAGCGAAAAATACTAGTCTTTGGTGCAGGTTCAATGACCTTTTGAATAGGATTTGTTACTTCCACATATTCAGCTGGGGCAGCCACAGGGTTTGTCGTACAACCGACTACTAATAAGCTTACTAATATTAAAAAATATTTTTTCATATTCATACTCTAAATTTTTGGGGCGTACGCGACATTTTATTTTGAAAATTACACTGCTATGTACACTGATGTTATATGAATAGAGTTAAAGTACTGATGGTAATACCGCACTAGGAACTTAATTCTCAGCACGCTCCACCCAAGAAAATGCTTCTAGGATGCGCATCCATTGATCGTCCATTCCTGCCTTTAGCAGCAATGGCTCACCAGTGACGGGATGACTGAGCGCCAACGTCTGAGCATGTAGCAGCATCCGCGTACAGTCATACTGAGTGCGAAAAAATCGTGTGTGCCGTATATCACCGTGGCTGGTATCACCCACGATATGATGGAATACATGTCTCATATGCCGACGCAGTTGATGCTTGCGTCCCGTCTCAGGTGTCAGGCGCACAAGGCTATAGCGGCTGGTGGGATGCTTTTTTGACACTGCAAACGGCAGCTCAATCTGTGCCAAACTTTGCCAGTGAGTCACCGCCTCTTGAGCGGGTTTGTCCACATTGGCAAACTTATCGGCGATGGCATCAGGCTTAAAGCTGAGCGCATAATCAATCGTGCCGTGCTCTGGCATAAAACCGCGTACCACGGCTATATATTGCTTGGTAACCTTGCGTTCAGTAAACGCCTCGGTCAAGGTACGCGCTACGGCTGAGCTTTTGGCAAACAACAGCACGCCCGAAGTCGGTTTGTCTAAACGATGCACCGGAAACACATGGCAACCGACCGCATCACGGGTCAGCTGCATGGCAAAGCGTGTTTCGCCTTTATCCAGCCAGCTGCGATGTACTAGCAGCCCTGCTTCTTTGTTAATTGCCACTAGGTGCTCATCTTCATAGATAATGTCTATTTGGTTAGTGCTTTCACTCTCAGTATCCATGCGTTCAGTACCTATATAGTAGAAACTATAGTCATATAAATGATGCATAGTTTCTTATTTCGTTATTCAAAAAAAACCCTTCGTCATCTTGTCAGTAGTAGATGGCGAAGGATTTAGTGATGCATCATAGAATGGTTGGTAATACTTCAGTATAATAGGTGACTATTAAGTAATAAATGTCAGAGAGTAATAAAGTATCATACTGATTTTTTTATAAATTATTGATTTTATTATATATAATTTATTGTAAAAAATAATAAAGTATCATACTGAGTAGCTTCAATCATAGCACCGAGTTGTATTTTGGAGTAATAAAGTATCATACTGATTCTTTCGTAAAAGAAAAAATGGTAGTCAATTATCTTCAAGCGCTACCTTAGTATAGTGAGCGTGTAGTAGCGCTGTTACTTCTTCGTTAGTTGCAATTTTACCTTCCACAAAGTCTTTGAAAATATGCTGAGTATCTGGATTGACAGGAAGGTTGTCTACTGCGAAACTGGCCGAAGTAATAGCGCTAATACGGCGTCGTTTTTCTATTTCTTGCTGGCTAACGAGGATAGGACGATCATCAGTAATTGATTCTTCGAATTTAGAGTCTTCCATACTAGCTCCTATTAGTAATAATAAATTTGCTCAGCAAATTATATAGTCTTCTATCTAGACAATCTTTCTCTTACTGGTATACCTTATTTGGCTAATTTAGTTGTGTTAATGATTTAGACGTAGGTAGAGCATGATTGTTTGATATCAAGAGCGATTGTGACTGAATAATTCGTACTTCTAGTATCTCCTAAAGTTGCATAACTTATTGGCTCTAAAACTTTCTGGGGCCTATATGGACTAAATAACTCATCAATAGTGTAGTGAAAACTACCATCATCTACTCCAAATACATAATCAAAAAATATTTTGGCCATTGCAGACTGAGGGTGGCTAGCATCGCGAAAAGATTTATTGCGATTCCAACTACCACTATGTATTTTACCGAAAACCCTTTCTATATTACCAGAAACAGAATTTGAAGCATGTCTTTGAGTAATATTTGGTTTTTGCACGTATGCAGCAGCATTTTCAACAGATTTCCAAATGACATAATGCATGGTTGATACAGCGCATTCAGCTAGACATGATCTGAGAATGCTAACTAGCTTGTCGCCAATAGGCGGTGCTAGATCGTTCAGTCTTGACCTAGTAATCAGGTAGCTTAAACATTCTCCTAGTTGCACCTGTTCACACCAGCTCTTAAATTGACTATCCGCTACTAGAGCACTGACATTTTTTTTAGATTTAGCGTTTATCAAGATTTTAGTAAGATTCTCAATACTATAAGTAAACTCAAAGATCGCTTGATGGAAGTCTATTTCTAACTCCTGTTCTTCGCTGATGGTTACGTATTCGTAGCTATTTTCAGGAGCTAGTATGAGCAGATTTCGGTTAAAGAGATGATGTAGTATCTTTTCATCTAATTTAGAGAACGATGATAAAGGTAGTGATAAGTTATCATGTAGAGAAACTGTATTCTTTAAATTATCTGCTCCTATACTCTCTATAGTCGCTGCAAGTAGCAGCCTATCCACATCGTTAAGCTCAGTGACTGAAGGAATACTGCTTAATTGAATGCTTCTGCATTGATTGATATGCTCTAGAGCGGTCTGTCTTCTCCCCTCTGCTAAACGGTCTTGTTTAAGACGATACTCTAAGTACTCTTGATCCATTCTTTTTTCAAGCGCCTCCCTGCAATCATCACACCGCCATCTAATAGTATCCAATCGAGTTAGCTGTGAGCGAGTATAGCAAATCTTAGTTTTACCGCAGTCTATGCATTGACAGTCCAGTACGACAAGATGAGCATTTATTTTAACGATACTAGGTATATCCTGATGCTTAACATCAAACTCTTGACCTATCTCTTTACAGGTATATATAAAACCACTTCGTTTATCGCCTTCTCTTAGCCAGTACCTCTCACAGATAAGCTTATTAGTTTCTGTTATATCTGACTGATACTCTAGTTTAGTTTTCACGCTCACCTCTCAATACCGACTATATCCCGTGGATATTGTAGCTTACCACTGTGAGTATTGCTATCTTTAGCAGTGGTTAATGAAATGACAACAGATGATCGCATGATTGCCTTCGGGAAGCGTGTTCGTGAGGTGCGAAAAGGCAAAGGAATATCTCAAGAGAGACTGGCAGAGATGGCAGGTATTGATCGAAGCTATATGGGAAATATTGAGCGTGGTGAGAAGAATGTCACGCTCAAGAAAGTCTATGAAATCTGTGATGCGTTAGATGTTGAGATACGGGATCTAGTCCAAGGTTCAGACTAGATTTCGTGAAATTATATACTTTTGGGGATTGATTAGATTATACCTAAGGTTAGGTATATAGCTGCTTAGTCGTCTGTTTCAAATATGTTTTGATCAACATAGGCACTTTCATAGTCTGTTTGAAGTGGTTCCATTATACCAGTCTACTTTAAGTGGTCTATTAATTGGTTTTTGAAGCCTTTTGGTGGTTCCCTTAGAGTATATCCTAAAAATCTAATTAAATTACTCTATATGGCTTGTTTGTCTAAAGCGAATAATTAAATGGTTCGTTACACGCTGTTTAATAGACAAGTATTTATACATAAAACAGGCAAAATAAAGGAGTCTAAAAAATTACCGTTTTTAAGACTTTAAGACTTTGAGAAACTCTTATGAGTTGTGCTGTTCTATTATGCCATCGCAATTGCTTTACTGTCTTGACGACACTTATAGATAATAAATCAACCGCAATCCCAGTTGTATACTAACTGATTAAAATCTCGTGCTAAAAGTGCTTCAGGCGTAATAAAGAAATTCGCTACACCCATATCACCCCACATGATATCCACGTCATCATCGCTATCAAGTTGGAATAATAGAATATGTTGTCTTAATGATTCCTCATATTCACGAGGGTCAGTTTGGGTGAAATAAGAATAGCCTAGGATTTGATGACCACCAATGCCTGCCAGTTCATGGTATTTATCAATAACATCGTAAGGGTCAACATCATCCAACCCTTTTGCTTTGAGCTCTGCTTCTATAGCATCTTCATCATAAAGTTCGCTCGTATCAGATGAGTTGTAAGCATAGAGGTTACAAGACTGTACCGCTTTCTCGAATGTGAGGGCAAATTCATCCTTCACGCCAAAAGGCAATACGTAATCCTCTTCTAGAAAAACTGCTTTGATACTAGCCATAGTCTCATCTAAATCGGCTTGATTAACAGGTAAGTTTGTATCCGCCCAATAACGCACTTGATAAGTATCACTAGGATAAGGATTATCAAAATCAGCACCGTATAAGTCAGTATTGCCAATATATACCTGTAAGATACCATTATCAGGCAATGGTTGCGGTAGTTGCGTTAAATCCACAGCGTTACTTAACTTTGAAAAATTTATCTGCACGAGTAATGCCAATGGTTTGCCGTCTGTCTGACTGGGATAGGTTTCGCCCATCGGCAAATAACCCATACCACCCACTTTACTGGCAGTTAAAGGTAACTTTCCATCGCTATTTTTTAGTATAATTCGCACCATTTCAACACGGCTTTTTTTAAGCAGTGTTTGCAAGGTTGGGCTAGGTAAATTAGTATCGTCCGTCATATTCACTCGCTATAGTTATTTTAATGATTAGTGGATTGCTTTGTATCTAAATACTGATCCCTGCAGTTAATCTAATAGAAATTAACTTGGGAGATTTTAATCACACAGCTCGATAACCCTGTGCTGTGGATTTAATAGTGATTAAGTTCATGTCCAATACTAGCAGTTCGATGCCTGTATAGCGCACCGATCACGAACAGAATAAATCAGTATAAGCACAACCACCCTATAAAAGGCTGTTCATCATGATAAAAGATTTTTTACTTTCGAGAGTAGTTATCGTTGCGGGTACTCTTATTTTTGCTATGCCGACTTTAGCTGAGATCACAGTATCTGAGACTACCGTTGTGATACCAAACGAAGCATTAGAAGCATTACCAGCACCGACTCTGTCAAACTGTATTTCCGACAGCGCAATCACTGCTGATGCCCTTTCAAATACTCGTGATAAGGGTCCTTTTACAGTAAGTACCAAACACGTACCTCGTCAGTCAGCTGATGGCTTCGGTGGCGGCACTATATATTATCCGACTAATGCTAGCGGCTGTGGCCTTTTAGGTGGTATCGCCGTAGTTCCTGGCTATGTCTCTTATGAATCCTCTATAAGATGGTGGGGGCCGCGTCTGGCTTCTTGGGGGTTTGTCGTTATCACTATCAATACAAACCATATCTCTGATAATCCAGATAGCAGAGCCACTCAACTCAGTGCGGCATTGGATCAGCTTCTACTCGATAGTACGGTTGGTAACATTGTAGATCGAGATCGCTTAGGCGTTATCGGCTGGTCAATGGGCGGCGGTGGCGCGCTTAAATTGGCAACTGATCGTAGTACCGTTCGTGCCGTTATTGCACAAGCGCCCTATTACGATACTAGCTATGCCACTATGAACACACCAGCCTTATTCATTGCTTGTGAGAACGACCGTATTGCACCCAATAATAAATATACCAACGTTTTCTATAACAATGCGGCTGGCCCTAAAATGAAAGTTGAGGTTAACAATGGCAGTCATTTTTGCGCAAGCTACGGTTTTCACGAAATGTTGCTCAGTAAGCCTGGTATCGCATGGATGCAGCGTTATATAAATGGTGATACTCGCTTCGATCAATTCTTATGTAGCAGTGAGAATTATAATAGCAGCCCTCGTATATCTTCCTATAATTACAAAAATTGCTTATAGGAGCATTTTAATGGAATTAATATTCGATAACTATTACAAGCTTTACTACACCTTTTTCAACCTGTGGATACTTGAGCTCATCTAGCACGTTTAGAATATCTATTTATTTTATTCCGTTGCTGAAATATTATGACTGCATGTTGTATACCTCAGACTTTGTGAAAGGCTCATTATTTCTCGCCTCTAATGCGATTAAATAACCAACCTGCCAATGGAAAAGACACCATCTGGGTTAGTGGCACAAGTATTATGGTTTCTATCAGTACAACCACTGGAAAGCTCAAATCCTTAGTAACCGGCTTTAATACACTCAGCACGATTAACAGCGTAGGAAAAAGACCTATATAGCCAATTAATATCTGTCTGAGTTTGTTTTTGATTTGACTTTTCATAATCTTGCACCATCTGACTTAGGAAAGATTGTAGGTTTCTGAGAGCTAAAAACGGATTGCTTACTTTTGGTAATAAGGATAATCAGTATAGCCAATCTCAATGCCTCCATACATAGTGGTAGGATCTACGCTATTGAGTGGCCAATTGTTAGAAATACGCCCCAAATATAGGAAAAGCAGAAATATTTTCAGGTATAAAAAATTGCTTGACCATGTAGAGTTAGTCAAGCAATGATAAAGTTTATAATTATTATGTTGTTTTTTTATACTTATTAGATAAGTACCACTGCTTTTTAAGCGACAGTAACATGCAGGCGCACATCAACATTACCACGAGTGGCATTTGAATACGGACAAACTTGATGAGCGGTTTCGATTAGAGTTTGCGCTTGTGACTCGTCAATACCAGACACTTCGATAGATAAATCTATATCTAAGTTATAGCTGTTATCAGCCTTCATACCAATACCGACTTGAGCAGAGGTTTTTGACCCAGTTATTGGTAGTTTCATTTGTTGTGCTGTCATATTCAAAGCACTATCAAAACACGCGGCGTAACCCATCGCAAACAGCTGTTCTGGATTCACACCTTCTTTATCTCGTTCTTGAAAAGATACCAAATCAAACCCTAACGAGCCATCGTCAAGACCTGTATGTCCAGAACGGCCTCCAGTTGCTGTTGCGCGAGTTTTATAAAAAATTTTCATCATGTATTCCTTATCTGGATTCATAGGATTTGTTGAGTATTATTAAAATCAGACTTGATGTGTCGTGATGCCATCATTATAAGTGAGTAATCAAAAACTTATTAGAACAGTCCTACAAAAAAATTGCCTAATTCTACAAAAAATTATATTATTAAGTAAATTCAAAATAAGTAAAATTTTATGCAGACAGAGACCATTGGCCAGTTACTCAATCTATTACCCAAAAATCAAACGATCGAATCTGCTATTCCAGACTTATTTTTTTACTGTGCTGATAGACCAAATAAAACGGTCAGCTATATTCAAGAGCCAAGTCTATGTATCGTTCTGCAAGGTGAGCGCGAGATTTACTTAGGAAAAAAGTGCCAAAAGTTTGACAATAGTGATCTGATGTTTTGTCCGATAGACGCCCCATTGAGCATGCACATTAAAAAGGCATCGTCCGAACATCCTGTCATCGTGCTATCTATGAAATTAAATCTTGTCATGATTCGAGAGGTACTCGCTAAGATGCCACCTAAAAAATATACAGACGAGCGTTATTTAGGAATTAAATGGCAATTAGATGACGCTATCATGGCAGCGTTTGAACGATTAATAGGCTTGCTCAATTATCCAAATAACATTGAGTTTTTATCTTCTTTGATTCACCAAGAGATTTATTATCGCTTATTATCAGGACAGCAAGGCGATAAGCTGCGACAGCTGGTAACAAATGGTAGTCATACCCATCGTATTGCCCAAGCAATCGATTGGCTCAAATTGCATTTAGATGAACCTGTGGTTATTGCAGACTTAGCAAGCCGCTGCGGTATGAGTGTTTCAGGATTTCACCAACATTTTAAAGAAATTACTCAGTTGAGTCCGCTACAGTATCAGAAAAATTTGCGATTAATGGAGGCAAGACGACTGGTTAAAATGAACGACTTGCAAATATCACAAATTGCCATGCAAGTAGGATATGAAAGCCCAAGCCAATTTAGCCGAGAATATAAACGACTGTTTGGAATCAGTCCAAATAGTGATTTAAATTAAAGCATTACTAAAGATTTCAGTAACAGTGTGACTTTAGATAGTACGGTTAACCTATATAGAAAATAGCTGATCTTAAGCTCGAAAAGCTAATGTTCTGTACACTCAAAAGTACATTACCAATATTTCAATAGCTCAACCTATTTATATCATGAGCCTAGAGCCTAGCATTCAAGTCCTCACTAGGGTACCGAACTGATTGAATCAGTTCGGTAATTACCACGTCATTAATTATTGGGTTGGTGCGTTATACAGGTATCGAACTAGGATCTGCCTCTCAGATTGTTGAGTTTCCAACAATTCCACTGTAGTTTACTAAAGCGTTACTTTCTATTAAATAAATCATAGGCTTTTATCTTCTTAGCGACAATCCTGCACCCATTTTCATAATAATCAACAAGTACAAAGCTATCGACAGTATCGACATTACACTTTAGACAATGGTAAGCACCTAGCTTCCAGTCATCTTTTTCGATCACTCTAATTGTCTGTTTAGAGCTACAAGTAGAACAAAATTTAAATTTGCGGTTTGTAAATCTTTTCATGTTCATTGTGTTTTTCATCCAAATTGCAGCAGTATTAATATATCCATCGCAAATAAATTAGAGCTTGGGTGTAGTATCCATTTCTCGCAAACGTAGTAACACCGTATGAGAGAAAGGATTACAATACTTCCAAGCTTTGAATTTTGGTGTATATCTACCACCACCTTCTTTGCTCCATTGCTTCAGTAAAGCTATAATCTCTGGATTATAACTGACCGTTTTTACTGAAATACCCCCATCGTTAAACACCCATGCATCTACCCATACATTATTAATAATAAAGCGATGTTTAACATAATTGTTGGGCAGCTTAGATTGAGCTTCTTCACTACCATCAGCAACGTGGTTCGTATTGATTTCAGGTAAGGGCGTCGTACTTAACCAATCTGCCAACGGCTCGTCAGGTTTCTTAGCCTCAGGGTATAACCATTTTTTATTATCTACTTGTTTTAGAATGAACTGTTCTGCTTCATCGCTGGGAATGCAGACATTGCGCTTTAGTAGTTCTCGCAAGTCTATCTCAATGGTCTTGATATTTAGTTGTTTGATGAAATTAAGTTTGTGAGTATCTACAAATGATGTCACGGCAACTTCGATAAAAAGCATCTCATTATCAATATTTGCTAATAAATCAGGCCGAATTGAGCCAACAGCCTGCTCTGCTACTAAGCTTGAGAACTGCCAATTTTTTGCTTCAGTCTCATCTGTTTCTGGCAAGGGTGGCAATACCACACATTTTTTCTCCATAATAACTTGCTTAGCAAACTTGTGTAGGATACTTTCAGGGTTGATATGGCAACTTTCTTTATTGCTAGAGTGAGCGAAATGATGCTCGTTTTTCTCTCCCTTTCTAGCAACAACGGGTTCGCTACATTCAAAACAATGACAGTTACAAGCGAGTCCTCTTTCTACTTGTTTAATATTAACCAGTTGATCTAGATCATTAATAGCAATATTCATTAGCATGGTTACTATCCTCTTTAGGGTTTGTAAAAACTGAGGTTAGTATGAGCTGAGTATTTTTGCGTAAACACCCTTAAAAGGGATAACAAACGGGTTTGAGTCGGTTTAATACTAATGAAAAACAAATACTTAGAGTTATTTGAGAATTTAAGCAATCGTCTTGACTTGTATCATAACGAAACTAAAAACCAGCGTTATTTACAGATAATGTTAGAGCGTAGGCTAAAGAGCCTGCCAGAAAATGAAGGTGATGTTTACGAGCCTGACAAAATTACTCGTAAAATAATTTATGCCATTGATAAGAATGTCAGTCTAGATGATATCGATAGCAAAGAAGCCCAACAGCAGATAAATATTAGGAAGATCCAAAAGTATTTATCCGATTTTGTTCGAACTCAAATGGACTCCGAAATACTTAATCGTGTTGGCTATACCCCTGTGATCCAGGTGGAGTCTTCACGAGGGGGTCGAGGTAATGAAAAGGCATTTTGGTTGGATATTGAACCTGTCGAATTATTGCTACCATCTGTTGCATTAGAAGATGAAGATCCGCCTGAAGACTATAGCAAGATAATTTATGTGAGAGAGCATAACTCGACAATAAAACCCTCAATTCTCACTCGAATTTTTTTTAAGAATGGTGAATTAAAGATGTACAGCCCTAAAGGCTTACTGTTGACTGCTTTGATGCTTATTAGTCTTCTTATAGATATACTTATCGTCTTGTTCGCGGTCTTATTTATTATATTCATAAAGGATTTGCCATCATTAAGCTTAATAACAGCATTAATTATATTAGCGTTCATACCATTCGCTTATATGAATTTTATATGGTTCTTTAAACCCTTACATCACTTAATGACTCACCGCATCAGTAAAGCGCCTTTGTTATTTGCAAATATAAATACAGACAATGCTGATATTGAAATGTACAAGGGGGCTGACGGTTATAGAATAGCGAGAATAACGGCCTTCACTTCCATTTGTCCAATATGCACAGCACCCATTGAACTAGCTGATGGTAAACCTGATCAAAAGCAGCCGTTGGTTGGTCGATGCAGAGAAGCACCTCATGCCCATGTTTATAGTTTTGACAGGATGACTTTGAAGGGATATTTTTCAGGCCATGAAGGTTATTTGAAGTGAGAGCAGGCATCAAGCAAGTAAATCGAATATTTTCATACTAAATAGTTAAATCAATTCTTCGTAGTTTTTCTTAGTTAAAAGTACAGCCCAAACAGCCGACTATTCCCATAAAGGTACATTTGGGTTAGGTTTTCTACATAATACTAAACGCAACTGGATTCAGTTTGACCCCTGCCGTCAATCCCGTATATATAAACTTGGGAGATTTTGATTACGCAGCCTGACGATAATAATCAAACCACACCTGTCTTGGCGATTTATAGCCTAAACCCTTTTGAATCCTAGTCTGATTATAATATAACTCAATATATCCAATGATATCTCTGATAGCTGCAAACCTTGTTTTATAGTCTTGGTGATATACTAGCTCGTTCTTCAATATGCCCCAGAAGCTTTCTATGGGTGCGTTGTCAAAGCAGTTGCCTTTACCGCTCATTGAACCTGTAAACTGATGCTGCTTGATGATCTTGTGGTAAGCATGGCTACAGTACTGACTGCCTCTGTCAGAGTGAACGACTAGCCCTTTGCTTGGTTGTTTATTCTTGATGGCCATGTTCAATGCTTTGCATACTAGATCTGCGGTCATTCGCTTATTGATCGCATAGCCGACCAGCTCTTTGGTATATAAATCTTTGACTCCCGCTAAATACAACCAGCCCTCAAGCGTCCAAATATAGGTGATGTCACTGGCCCACGCTTGGTTAGGGCGACTGGCATCAAACTCTTGATCCAACACGTTTGGATAGACCAGTTTGTTGTGATTGGAGTCGGTGGTGACTTTAAAGTGTTTGTGGCGACGGCATTTGATGCTGTATTCCTCTTTGATGCTTCTGACCATGTAGGGACTGATGTTATGACCTTGCTCACTTAGATGCGCATGCAGACGCTCAACACCATAGCGCTCATGAGTTTCACTGTGAGCGGCTTTAACGAGTAGCTCACAATGGTTGCGATGTATCTGCTGCTCGCTGATATCGCGACTCAGCCAGTCGTAGTAACTTGAATGCTTAACCCTTAGCACGCGGCACATAGTGGTGATGGTAAAGAAGTGCTGGTTATCTTTGATGAAGGCGTACCTGACTAGCTGTTTTTCGCGAAGTACGCCGTCGCCTTTTTTAATATCTCTCGCTCCTCTTCGGCTACTTTAAGCTGCCGCTTGAGCTGCTTTATTTCTTGAAGAGCACTCATGAGATCAGGATCATATTGCTCTGTGCCAATCAGCTTGCCTTGATTGGCTTTGTTGTTCCAGTTCGATAAGGTTTGCATGGCGATGCCAAGCTGCTTTGCAGTCGCTGAGATATTGCCATTATTGTCTGATATCTTCTTAACGGCTTCAGCTTTAAATTCTGTGCTATAGGTTCTTATTTTCTTGACCATGATAAACTCCGATTAATATGCTTAGTTTACCAAGTTTACTTGTACGGTTTCTTCAGCATAGCTCACAGTTTTTCCAAATTCTTCTCAACTGTCGAAGAGGTCTCGGCTTGCTTTAACCACCAGTTACTCGATCTTCTAGGGCTATCTAGATCCCATATTAGGATGTTTTTGATGTTTATTAGCTGCCTTACATACAATCTATCACGCTTGCCCCAGTCATGTTTAAGTCCGTTTTCAATATGTTTATTATGATGGGACCTGTTATAAGAAAGCAGCCATGGTTTATCATGACGGTAGAGCCAAGCATATAACCCACCATCTTCTTGTCGAGCTTGCTTGATGCTTTTCTGACACTCTACTACTAAGTTTTGCCATTGGTCGCGTTTAAGTTGGATGTTTGAAGTAGACTTTTCGCTAGGTTTTAGTACCTCATCTTCTTTTTTTATATTCAACGCACTTGCATGTGAAATAATATTTTTAAAATCCCAGTTCTTCCCAATAAATGCTTCAATGACAATAAGATGCTGAAGGTAGCTAAAACTTTTTCGATGTTTACGAAATATTGAGCGTAACCAGCTATTATTTGCATCTAAATCATGCAAGTTAAATCGATGTAAACTACTGATACTCCATCTATCTAATACCTTATTTACGATACTATCAAAGTCGATATGTCCCGAGCCTCTATTACAATTGGCCGACAGGGCTAAGTTTTTATAAAACAGAGACCATTGTTCATAGCTAGGAGATGGTAAAGGCGATAAGGTTAACAGCTCTAGGGCTTTACGGGCGACAAAAATATCTGTTTCGGATGCATGCGGTTGAACAATGGCAACATTACTTTTAAAATTGGCCGAAACGTATGAATGCCGTGCAATAGGACGAAAATCAAGCTCAGAATCTATTAAAGATCCATGTTCAAGGCAGCAATTTACTCCTTGTATTTGCCACAGTCTTGACCAGTAAAACTCACCTAAACTATCCAATTGGCTTTTAAAACAAGAGGGGCAGTAGCGTACTTTTTTAGGTGCGGGTACTCTTGATGCATTCAGTCCCACTGCTAGATGTACGGAACCACGTGACTCTCCTTTCATCCACGCTAAGCACTGTCTACGTCTATCTTCAGGAATAAATGGTGCGTAAATAGGAAATAGGGTATGGCTATAGATTAAGGTTTCTACTTTGTATTGATGGCCATGATATAACTTTACGATAGCTGATATCTGATTAGGTAAATCAATTGTAGCGATAACTTTTCGATTATCAAAAACTTCATCAAGTAGCTGTTTAGGACTCATGATGCCAGCTCTAACACCAGCTCTAGCAATGACGCTATAAATCAACTCGTCTTCATAGAGCATGGGAAAGTTAAGCATTTCAACTTACCTTAGGTAGCCAATCATTGATATCAAAAATAAGTGCAGTCGATTTCTTTAAATGATCATAAAGTAGCCCGTCTGTGTCCTTTTGGGTAAACTGAAACCGTAAGTCTTCTGTTTCCAACGTATGCCAGTCTTTTTGCTTAATAAGAGTAGCTTTCGTTTTTGTTTTACTATGCTTTGTTTCTACAGTTGAGATGGTTTTATTACGCTCTTCATCTTTCAGCCACTCTAAGACTATAGACATTAAATCTGATATCGAGGCGTTAGGTAACTCTTGAATAGCTTTTTTAACGGTAGGTACTAATAGGGAAGAGTTTTGTTCCATATTGACTAGCATGCGATGTAGCCTGATGCTCATCTCATGGCCCTGATACTCGGCAACTTCATCAAATTCAATTTTCTTTTTATTTAACAAAGATTGCAACTGTAACAGTTTTTTATCAAAAGCTGGAACTACTAGGTCAGAAAATCTTTCGATTTTATCTACTTGTCCAGAACGTAGAGCTTCGATCATTAAATGGACTGGTTTGAGATCGTCATCATAAGTCTTTTGCAATAATTTGACTGTAATACGTTCTAACCCTGAGTCAATAGCTCGTAATTGAGCTAGAACGAATATTTTAACGACAATATCTAAGATTCCTTGAGATAGGTCATACCAACATTCTCGTATTTCGTCTGTTAAAGTGATATCAGCTTTCCTAAGCCATTGAAGCTTCCACAAACTATCAGTGAATCGATTCCACTCTGATTTGATAAGCCTTCCATCACTTAACTCTATATTTCTATCTTGCTTCATTTGTTCCCAAAAAATTGACCCAAAACCTGCGCCACGCCGAGCAGATCGTAAATCACCTTCAAAAATGAAACGTGCTTTGGGTGTCCCTACCATAACAACTGGTAGACCAACAGTATTTACTAGAGTTACAAAGAAATTGAGCATTTTTTCAGCGCCACCCGACTTATTGACGCTGAGATGTTGAATTTCGTCAATGACCAATAATCCAATAGCATGATGATTAGAGATTTGTCGCATCAAATTCAACAAAGTTTCAATGCCATGACGTTTCAAGGCATATTTCTTTTCGTAGTTAGAGGCTAGTGCTTGGTCAATCGCTCTAAAAAAATGCAGGCATAAACTTTTTAATGAGCCATCATGTGGACAATCTATTCTCAAATAAACAATTTGGGTAAAATTAAATCCTGAATGGTAAACGACTTGAGGATAAGTCGATAATATTTTATTAAGAGTAGTGGTCTTGCCACTACCTGAGCAACCAATGAATGCTAGACTACGCGCTGTAGAGGTTACCGAAGGAAATCTTATTGCATCGTCTACTCCTGACATTAACCTCTCATACCCATTTTGTAGGTGTGTACTCAATGAGCCATCATTGGGGTTACGTCCTATATAGCCTTCACGGATCATAATTGATAGTTTTTTTTCAAGATCAATGTGCCTATTAATTGGCTGGAAAAACTGATTCATCAATTGAGATATAAGATGTCCACGTACTGACGATGACGCCTGCTTATCTGAATCATAACAGTCTACAAAACCCTTTAACTTTTTAGAGACTTGTTCTGGTTCGAGCACTGCAGGTAATGCTTCGATGAATGGATTACCTTTGTATGCGCCAAAACTTTCCCGATAGATAGCGTTAACCATAGTTGACCTCAATTACTTGTGATTAGTCATCATCAGATAAAGCCTGGTGATAGATAGGATATTCTAGTGCCAGCTCTTCATCGCTCAATTTTTTTTGATTGCGTTCGTTTGTTATTGTGTTGGGCAGTTGAATTAACTGACCTTTCTGAGCCTTATTTCTTCTGCTTTGACGCTCTTCATCTTTAGCCAGTTTTTTGTTGTCGTTAATATTGGCTAGCTGAGCTTGCTTAGTTTGAGAAGATTTGGATTTAGATGCTACAGCATTCTGTATAATGCTCTCGATTGTTCGTTCTAACTTCTCTAATGCTAAATCACTTTTCACTTCTTGTGCTGCAACTGTTTTTTTCTGTTCTTGTTGAATCTGCCAAACTTCCCAAAAACTGCAGCCTTTAAACTCTCTAGATCGATCAGATAAATGAGCCTTCCAATACTTTAGGCTATCTTTTTCATAAAAAATATAGATAGTATTTGCATCAAGGAGGTCATAAGCAACTACTAGCGATTTAGGTCTGTGCATTGAATTTTTTCTGTGCAACCAGCCTAGATCTCTCATTTCTGCACAAGTATAGTAATTACCAAAAAGCTTAATCCCTAAATTTGACAATGTTGCTTTTTTTCTAGGTAATAATGCAATGTGTAAAGACTGTTCTGACACAGAACGTAACTTACCTGTTCGATGTTGTAGCCCCCAATTCCATAACTCAAGAGGAACAGCTGGTAAGTCTAATGGCATGTCGCTATCTCTATCATAATGTCTTAATTGATGAGTTTGGTTATACCTTAAAACCGAATTAAGAATAATTTTAGTGAAGTCCTTAATAGTCAAGGCAGCATCTAAACGGTAATCTTTCCCTCCTTTCTTTCTTTCTTTTACACCCGTTACAACGCCTGGAGCAAATGGTTTGAACTTTGCTTGCATAGTTCTAAAGTACCTTTCTACGACAGGTTTCAAATCTCCACGATATGGAGGTGTAGTTTCTATTCGAACGGAAAAGCTCTTTTCTAAGGTTTCAATTTGATGACCAAGTAATTCGCCGCGATCGGCTAGGAGTACATCAGGCAGCCCTATACACGGCCAGTCATCTGTAGAGATATTAATCCCGTATTCTTTGCAATAGTCCTGCTTATCAGTAACTGCCATTTTCAAAGCTTGCATACTAGTGGCATATGAAGGGTTTTCAAATCCAGTATAGAAACCCGCTATCATGCGACTGAATACATCAACAACGAAATAAATGATAGGACGGCCTACGATACTCTGCCTATCTGAATCAGATAATAGATAAACATCTGCAATGGTGGCATCTATTTCGTAGCGTGAACCAGGTCCAAGCACTTGAGTATTAACAGTAGAATTCATTGGTCTAACATCTTTATTATAGATTATTTTATTTTGCCTAGATTTAAGTTTCTGAACAGAGGTAAACTCTTTATTGTAGAAATATTTAAATTGCCAAATACTAGGAAAGTCTTCTTCATAAACATCTGGATTGAGGGATCGATATACAGTTTTAAATTGTCGATAAGCATAAAGTATTGTATGTTGTTTATCGCTTAGTAAGTATTTACTGATGATTTTTAAGAACAACCTTTCCGTTTCACTATTAATTATTGCGCCAGAGCCTTCTTTATGAACTCTTGGTCTACCTAGCTTTTTGTTTTTGGCAGTACGTTTTTTACCTTTTGCACCCGAATTTTTATAGCTTGGTAATAATGTATTAGGAGTTTGTCCTCTTTGCCAATAGCGTCGTAGCAAACGATATAAAGTTTGTTTAGTACTTTTATTTGATTGAATAATTTCGTTTATGGGCTTTGCTCGCTCTGCTGGAAGGTAATATAAACTATGACTGACTATAGGTTTTATCAGCTCGTAATTGCTATCACGTTTTAACTGAGCAGTACTCGCATCTTCAGGGTTTTGTAAGATCAAGTCTTGATAAGGATCATCAACTAAATAGCAAACGTTTTCTTCAATAAGATTAGCTAGCTCTTCATAAGAGATTAACGCAGGTAACGCAGATTCTTTATCGATATCAATCCACACAATCTTTTTAGATAAAAGACTTAAAATCCTATATCTTTCCCCCTGGTTGTTGTATACATCATTGATTCGAAACATAAAGAATCTCCTCAGCTATCAAGCTGTAGTCGTTACTACTGGAGATATAGATATCGCTACACTTCAATCTTCTGAAATCTATAAAAATATCAAAAGTAAAAAATCTAAGTGCTAATAGTTTCCGGATCTCGTTTAAAGAAGCGCCTAATTCACTAAAATAAACCCTATCAACCTCTTTACATAAATCTATGAGACTTTTCGAAGGAGATTGGCCGAACTGATCAATATAGAAGTCTAACTTTTCTTCAATATTGAAAGTGACTCGACTGTTCGATTCTGGGTATAGCCACTTAATATTATTTTGGATAACTACAGGAATATCTTTCTCAGTAATTATTTGCCAAGGAATACATTTGGACTGCCAATAATGACGCTCAATTTCTAACTTTTCTATGGTTCGAATGTCATCTAACTTGGTTGAGTATTTAGCTTGTAATGCAAACTGACTAGAATGTGTATTAGAACTAATTACATAAAAATCTGAGGTCATGATGTTCATATCACCTCCGAAACTCGAATGCTTAATTTGCTTATCTTCTGCGATTTTGAGGGTATCGTCATAGTTAAGAGGGAATTGCTCTCTAATATCAAGAACTGTGGGACTCCATTCAAGCACTAAAAATGTAGCTAACTCTAAATCTGAGAGTAGATGATGAATTCGTTTGGTTTTATGACCGAAAACTCTATGAGATCGACCTGAAGAAGATATGTCAGAGATTTTTATCCAAGGTTTGTAATCGGCAAGCTCACCTTGACCTCGGCCTTCTCTAAGCCACTTCTCTTGTTTTTTTGAGAGCATAAAAAACCCCTGCTAAAGTTACATCAACTTTAGCAGGGGGTAATAATGGAGTCAACAGTATGATACTTTATTACTCAGTATGAATCTTTATTACTCAGTATGAATCTTTATTACTCGTATACAATAAATTAAAAATCAATAGGTTATACTACTCAACCGTCACTGACTTGGCCAAATTGCGTGGTTGATCGACATCAGTGCCACGCATCACTGCTACATGGTACGACAGCAACTGTACGGGTACACTGTAGACGATAGGGGCTAGAGCCTCGCAAACGTCAGGCACATTTACCAAATGCAGTCTGTCCTCTGCTACCATTTGACTGGCTTCACTAGCAAAGACGAATAGCTCACCATGACGCGCATGCACTTCTTGCATGTTGGCTTTTAATTTATCAAACATACTGTCTTTGGGTGCCAATACGACGATTGGCATGTCTTTGTCTACCAGTGCCAATGGTCCGTGCTTGAGCTCACCTGCTGCATAGCCTTCGGCATGAATATAAGAGATCTCTTTTAGTTTCAACGCGCCCTCTAAAGCAATTGGGAACTGTAGACCACGTCCCAAAAACAGACAGCTCTTCTTGTCTTCAAAATGCTCGCTCATGGCTTGGATAGGACCATCTAGACTTAGACTGGCGTGTAGTTGTCCTGGCAACTTTTGTAGCTCTCCAAGTAGGGTATTCAAGTGCTCATCGGTCATACGTTGCTGAGTAGCACCCACTTTAAGTATTAGTAGCATCAGTGCGACCAGCTGCGTGGTAAATGCTTTGGTTGAGGCAACGCCAATTTCAGGACCTGCTAGTGTCGGCAGGAATATATCTGTCTCGCGTACCAGTGATGAGGTCGGTACGTTGCACAGCGCTAAGCTAACTAAGCCTACAGGCGCTTGCTTTTGGATATCGCGTAGTGCAGATAAGGTATCAGCCGTTTCACCCGACTGAGAGATACAGATAACCAGAGTATTATCGACGACGACAGGGTTACGGTAACGGAACTCGCTTGCCACTTCGACTGAACAAGGGATACGAATAAGGCTCTCGAACCAGTACTTTGCGACCATACCAGCATGATAACTGGTACCACAAGCGATGACTTGGACATTACGGATACCTGATAGCTTTGTCTCATGACGCTGCAAAAAATCATCGCGTAGTTTAGTGGTTTCGCCATTATCTAAGGCCATCTCAATAGTACGACCGACAGCATCTGGCTGCTCATAGATTTCTTTGAGCATGTAGTGCTTGAACTCACCTTTATCTGCGTTGTGCTGAGTGGCATCAATTTCATGTACTTGACGTTGGACTTCAACACCATCTGCATAAACCTGAATGCTACTGCGAGTCAATCTAGCAATATCACCTTCTTCTAGATACATAAAGCGATTGGTCACTGGCAGTAGAGCCAGCTGATCTGAGGCGATAAAATTCTCGCCAATACCGACGCCAATCACCAACGGTGAGCCTAGACGTACCGTGATAAGCTCATCTGGGCAATCTACATGTACGATACCCAAAGCAAAGGCACCATGCAGTAATGGGATGATAGTACGGACAGCTTCTAACAAGTCAGGTGTTTTTTTATAGATATCATGGACTAAATGCGCCACCACTTCAGTATCTGTCTGCGAGGTAAACTCATAGCCTTTAGCCAGCAGTTCTTCTTTTAGCTCAGCATAGTTCTCGACGATGCCGTTATGTACAACAGCAATTTTGCCTGATACATGTGGGTGTGCATTGCGCTGTGCTGGCTCACCGTGGGTGGCCCAGCGTGTATGAGCAATACCGATATGGCCATCAAAGAACTCTGGATTGACGGCGACAGCATCCACTAGCGCCTTTACTTTGCCTACTTGACGCTCACGGTGTAGCTCACCATCACGAATAACCGTCAGACCAGCTGAATCGTAGCCTCTATACTCTAAACGCTTCAAGCCTTCAAGTAAGATATTAGCAATATTTCTCTCAGCAACTGCGCCTACAATTCCACACATGGCTATTCCTTAAATTCAATTTTTAGTAGTTCAATATAGGATGGTACAAGATAAAAAGACTAGCCACTGATTCATCACTCTGGTCATCAATTAGCGCATCAGTTTATAAATATGATGAAGCAGTACCACAAAGATTGAAGTACTGCTTAGGGTTGCTCAAGAGTGACGATCATTGATCACGCTGGCAACGAGCCGGTTACTTCTTGGTCGGACGCTGAAAGTCGTTTTTTTGCACTTGACGCGCGCGGCCAAATGCCAAAGCATTATTATCAACATCTTTTGTAACCACAGAACCTGCCGCCACGGTCGCAGTATCACCAATCGTTACAGGCGCAACCAAGCTAGCATTGGAACCGATAAAAGCGTTGTCTTGGATAATGGTCTGCGATTTATTAGCACCATCATAATTACAGGTAATGACACCAGCACCAATATTGACGCCTGTACCAACAGTCGCATCACCCACGTAACTCAAATGGTTTACTTTACTGCCGTAACCGACGGTCGATTTCTTAATTTCTACAAAGTTACCGATTTTACTATTATCAGACAATACCGTCTCAGGACGCAGATGGGCAAAAGGCCCTACATCGACACCAGCACCAATATCAGCGTGATCGATCACGCAGTAAGGTTTGATATGGCAGGCATTACCGATAGTGGCATGTTTAATCACACAGCCAGCTTCGATATAGACGTTATTACCTAAAACGCAATTACCCTCAAATACCACGCCAACATCTACAAACACATCTTGGCCAGCGGTTAAAGACCCACGAATATCAACACGGGTAGGATCAGCAAACTGTACACCTGCTTCTTGTAAATCAGCGACTAACTTGCGCTGCCACGTACGTTCTAGGCTGGCAAGTTGTTGGCGATTATTCACGCCTTCAATCTCAAACGTATGCTCAGGCTCAATCGCCGCAATAGTAATACCATCAGCGACTGCCATCTTGACAATATCAGTCAGATAGTATTCTTTTTGGGCGTTATCGTTAGAGAGGTCAGGTAAATATTTATGCAATAGCGCATTATCCACGCAATAGATACCGCTGTTGATTTCTTTGATGCTTTGCTCATCGGCACTGGCATCTTTTTGCTCAACGATAGCTTCAATATTACCTGCTTGGTCACGCTTGATACGACCGAGTCCAAACGGATTATCAACAGTAAGGGTTAACATAGACATACCGTCAGTGTTGGCAATTTTCAATGCGGCTAACGTCTGACAGCTTACCAATGGTACATCGCCATATAGAACAAGGCTTTGCCCTGATTGTGGCAGAGCAGAGAGCGTCACTTTGACGGCATGACCAGTACCTAATTGCTCAGTTTGAGCAACCCAAGTGATCGATGACTGTGTATATTGATTGGTGATTTCCGACTTCACTTGCTCACCGCCAAACCCATGGACGATAATCGTTTCATCGACAGTGAGCTGATGGCAAGTGTCTAGTACGTGACCCAATAATGATTTACCAGCCAACGTTTGCAATACCTTTGGTTTTGCAGACTGCATACGCGTGCCTTTACCGGCCGCTAAAATAATCACAGAAAGAGGAGATGTCATAATAATCCTACAAATGTAACAAAATATAATATTGGATTATAACGCAAAATCCCTTTTGAAAATAAAATATGACGTGCAGGCTTTGTAACTCGAATATGCCTCGCTTAATTCAGCGAAATCAAACCAGTAAATATACCAAGACTATCCTAGATATTCCTACATACTGCTATCAAAAAGCAAAAAACATGACTGCAACGGTATAAATAATCAGCCAAATAACGGCCGCCATGATGCCTGCAATGATGTCGTCTAACATCACCCCAAGACCGCCAGCAACTTTTTTGTCTGCCCAGCCAATCGGTGGTGGCTTTAAAATATCAAACACACGAAATAGGATAAAAGCTGCCGGTAACCAGCCCCAAAACGTCGGCAACATCATCATCGATAAGGCATCTACAGAAGGAGGAAATACATAGGACAAAATATACGATAGGGGTAGCAAGGTAATCCACATACCAGACCACTCATCCCACACAATATGTGGATCATCGTGTACCTGCATCAATTCAGACGTCCGTCCACATATCCAGATACCAACAATACAAGATAGAATAGTTAATATTAAAAAAGGGACAAACCCCAAGGCCATGAGCGGTACGCCCACAATCAGACCACCAACGGTGCCCCACGTACCAGGGGCACGGCGGGGCAGGCCGCTACCTAAGCCTAGCCCAAGCCAATAAACGATAGCATCAAGCATACTGGCACCCGCTGGCAGTGGTGGGCAGTCATTTGATTTACGGATATCAGGCTTAGATAGGTCATGATCAGTCATAGATTAGCCTGTAAAGTGTTGGTAGCCAGTAATATTAGGCCATGTAGAGAATGGTGCAGGTTGGGTAGGCGTCACTAACTGGTTGCTATAGAACAGTTCAGGACGTAACGCTGTAGATGTGTTTTTATCTGTTGCTGTTGACTCTGTTAGCGCAATCACTTTCCCGATACAAGTGATAGGCGTGTTGCCAGCTGGTGGCTCAATATGCGCAGGCAAAGTAAAAGCCAGCTCATAATCATCTCCACCTGCCAGCTGACACAACAAGCGCTCAGATAAGTCTACTGAACGTAACGAGTCACTAGTAGGAAGTTGCTCAAGGTTAAGCTGCATACTCACACCGCTCTGCTGACAAATATGCCCAAGGTCTTGGTATAGACCATCAGAGATATCGATCATCGCCGTTGCGCCCGCGCTTGCCAGTGCCGCACCCAAAGTGATACGAGGCGTTGGCATGTGCAAGCGATGCGTCAGCTCTGTGCCTTGTGGGCTGTCAGGGAACTCTAATGCATAGGCAGCATCACCAAGCGTCCCTGAGACATAGACCTTGTCACCGACCTGCGCCCCCAAGCGATAGACGGCAGGTGTATCTGCGGTAAGTAACCCTTGCGCACTCACACTGATCACCAATTGCTCGCTGCGTGTAGTATCACCGCCAATTAGCGTGACCCCAAACAGCTGGCACGCATGAAATAAACCTTTGGCAAATACAGTGAGCCAGTCGCTGTTTGCCAATTGCTCAGGCAAGGCCAATGCCAGTAAGATACTGTGCGGGGTGGCACCCATAGCTGCAATATCTGAAACATTGACTGCGACGGCTTTGTAGCCAATTTCAAACGCAAGCTTATTTACTTGCTCAAAATCAGCATGGAAATGGCGACCTTGAACCAGCGTATCGATACAGCTGACGAGGCGCGCTCCTGCTGGCAATGACATGACCGCCGCATCATCACCGATACCTTTTTCGATACCCTTTTTGATAGCATCTGACGGTAAATAGTCAGCTTGCATTTGCAGAAATATACGCTCAATCAGCTCAAACTCGTTCATGACTAGTCTTGGCTTTTGGCATCGTCAGTGGCTTTCTTATTTGCCTTAAATTCACTGATATTGGCACTGGCTTTACTGGCACTACTGCGCTTGACGTTGGCCTTGTTAGCACTGATACGCGGCTTGTTTGAAGCGGTTGGTGCCTCATCGACAGCGTTTGTAGTTTGAGTAGCTGATTCGACATCGTCTGCTAGCACTGTTTCAGCTTGCTTAGATGCTGTTTTTTGTGAGGTACGTAGGTTAGCTTTGGTATCTGCTTGCACTTCAAGCGCGCGCACTTCAACAGCCATTTTGTCCAGTACCGCATTAATCAATTTGTGAGCATCAGTCGCGCCAAAGTGATTGTTAAGCTTCATCGCTTCATCAAGCACAACTTTGTAAGGAATTTCCATACGGTTTTGCAGCTCATAGGCACCAATCAGCAAAATAGCGTGCTCAACGGTATCTAACTTATCAATCTCACGATCGAGATGTTGACTGATAAGGGCGTCTAGCGCTTCAATTTGCTCTGGAATATCACGCATCATTTCGTGATAGTAACCGATATGTACAGTATGCATGGCGTTGGTGGCACGCGTACGTGCAGCGATGTCATGCGGAGCATTGTCTTTCCAGCCAAGCTTGCCATCCACATCAAAGCGGCGGTCGGTGACGAGCCACTCGTATAGTCCTTGCATCGCAAAGCGGCGCGCTTTACGGATAGCAGTGTGACTGGTCTTGTAAGAAGACTCACTCATATCGAAGGTTTGATCACCTGCACTACTGCTCGCTATACGGGTAGCTTCAGCTTCGTTGGCTTGTGCGGTTTTCGCAGCGCTGATAGCGCGCTTGAGTTGGTCAGTCATAGGGGGTCTGTACCTAAATTTTTGAGATGATACCCAGTCAGAAACCAAATCAGCAAAGCATTTATTCAAGTGTGTTGAGACAGAATGCTATCAGAACGCATATGTACTTACTTTGCTTATTCAATTTTATAAAGGGTATAGAAATACGGCGAAAATTCAAAAAATAGCCAGTGTGTTGATAGCTGGCGTCGTGCTATAAGGTGCTGCTATTACCAAATAGCAGCACCAGTTGAAACAGTAAGCTCTAGCTTCAAAGCTTAAGCTTCATCGATATCATCAATATCAAGCTGTGACAAAACAGCGATCATTTCTAGCACAACCATCGCAGCTTCAGAGCCTTTGTTGCCTGCTTTAGTACCAGAGCGCTCAATAGCTTGTTCGATGCTATCCGTGGTGATGATACCGTTGGCAACAGGGATATTATAATCCATTGCCACAGCGCTCAAACCTTTGGCCGACTCGCTGGCTACAATATCAAAGTGTGGAGTACTGCCACGGATGATTGCACCCAATGCCACAATCGCGTCAAAGCGATCTGATTCAGCAGCACGCTGAGCAACAAGTGGCAACTCAAATGCACCAGGAACACGGACAACGGTAATGTTGCTACCCAATACACCATGACGGAGTAGGGCGTCGATTGCGCCATCAACTAGTGACTCGACGACAAAACCATTAAAACGACCAACGACGATGCCAATGCGAGCGTCAGCATTTTGATGCAAGTTACCATCGATATGGGTCACATCGCTGCGCTGCTGTTGTAAGTTCGACATAAAAAATCCTTTGCTTAATAAAGCGTTCAATTGAGATATAGACGTAAATAAATAGCTAAATATACAAATACGTTCAATCAACTCGGTCGCCTATTATTTTGGCGTTGTCATAGTTAATTGAACGAAAATAAATGGTTAGCACTATGATAGCATTTTTTTGGGTTTTATTTGTATTTTACGAACGTGCTATAGACGCATCTGTATACCTTGCGCTGCCATGTATTCTTTGGCCTCCAACACGGTGTACTCACCGAAGTGAAAAATACTGGCGGCAAGTACCGCATCGACGCCACCTTCTAGCACGCCTTCTGCCAAGTGCTGTAGGTTGCCGACGCCACCTGAAGCAATAACAGGTACATTGACCCGGCTGGTGATCTGCTGCATGAGTGCCAAATCATAGCCTTTTTTGGTGCCATCACCGTCCATCGAAGTGACTAGCAATTCACCAGCGCCCAGCTCGGCCATTTTGCTCGCCCAAGCAACGGCATCAATACCGGTTGGCTTACGACCACCATGGGTAAAAATCTCCCAACGCGGCACGGTAATACCATCGACGTTGATATCAGCGACGCGTTTGGCATCGATGGCAACGACGATACATTGATTACCAAATTTTTGGGCAGCTTCACCAACGAACTCAGGGGTGAATACTGCTGCTGAGTTGATTGCGACTTTGTCCGCACCTGCATTGAGCAAATTGCGAATATCAGCGATTTTTCGCACGCCGCCGCCGACGGTGAGTGGCACAAATACCGTTTCTGCCATGCGCTCAACGGTATGATACGTGGTATCGCGCTCGTCATTGGTCGCGGTGATGTCCAAAAAGGTAATCTCATCAGCGCCTTGTTCGTTGTAGCGTCGGGCGACTTCGACAGGGTCGCCAGCGTCTTTGATATCGACAAACTGAACCCCTTTGACCACACGGCCATTATCTACGTCAAGACAGGGAATAATACGTTTCGCTAGCATAAAACCGCCTATTAATTCGCGCAAGAATACAAAGATACATCACATAAAATGCTATGATACGCGTAACTATTTTACAAAACAAATGCAAAGGGTGCTTATGTGTCAACTGCTCGGCATGAACAGTAAAAATCCTGCTGATATCGGTTTCTCTTTTGCTGGTTTTCGGGCTCGCGGCGGGCTTACAGATGATCATGTTGACGGTTTTGGTATTGCTTATTTTGAGCCGACGGGACTGCGTTTGTACTGCGATAATCGCGCAGCGATGGACTCCCCACTTGCTGAGTTGGTCAGTCAAACTCGAGTAAAAGCTGACAATACTATTGTCCATATACGCAAATCAGGTGATCAGTTACTCAGTAATGCTCATCCTTTTACGCGTGAGATTTGGGGCGAGGCTTGGGTGTTTTCTCATAACGGTAAAATGACCATTAAAGAGGCGTCCGATAGTGACCCTATCAAGCAAGGCAAATCACATCACTATTGCCCAGTAGGGGACACCGATTCGGAGTTTGCGTTTTGTTATTTACTCAATCAACTAAAAGACCAATTTGAGTATAAGCCCGATGCGCGGACACTGTATGAGTTTTTAACCGTGCAATGCCGTTTTTTGGCAAATTATGGACTGTTCAATTGCGTGATGTCCAATGGTGAGTGGATGCTCGGCTATGCCAATACGTTATTGTTTCATGTGACTCGTCAAACTCCATTTGGCTCAGCGGCTCTCATTGATGTGGATGTAACGATGGACTTTGAGACCGTCAACGAGACAGACGATGTCATGACGGTGCTCGCTACCACCCCGCTTACTAGTGATGAAAACTGGCAACAGCTGGCCGTTGATGAGTGCATTATTTTTGCAGAAGGTCATATGGTTTATCAAGATGTCCCTAAGTCCCCTGTTTATTTGTCGATTGAAGAGGGTTTAAAGATTGCAAAAAATGCTTAGCCTATATACTAGCTAGCCTATGTGTCAGCTGATTTATTAAGTCATTCTTTTATTAAGTAGCTGTCTTATTGAGCTGCTATTTTACTATGTAGCTATCAGTACCAGTATCAGCTACATTGTAGAGCGCAGCTGGTTGACAAAATATCCTAACGATACTTAAAGTTTGCTTATGGGCGACGTAATGGTCACTATTATTGTCTGCCGCCACATTTATTATTACCCAAATTGAATTTATTATTTCACGTACTACTTTTACCATTTAACCGTCATAAGTGAGATGTCATGTCCGTCTATACCCAGTTAACCGATGATCAGTTTGCCGCCTTTTGCCAAAGCTTTGGTGTGTCGTTCGTCCGTGCGATTCCGATTACTCAAGGTATCAAAAACTCAAACTGGTTTATTCAGACGACTGACGATGTAGAGGGTGCATACTCTTATGTATTTACCTTGTTTGAAGAGCGTCCACCTGCTGATATCGAAAAAATGGCAGTCATCCTAAATCAGTTAGACGGTAAACTGCCTGTTGCCGCGCCATTGGCAGTTATTGAATCGAGTAGCTCTCAAACAGATGATGATAAACGTTATGTCATCCATTATGAAGACAAGGCAATTACCCTAGTGCCATGCCTATCAGGATCGCATCCAGAGCAAACCACGCAAGCGATGTGTCACGATATAGGTGCGGCGTTAGCCATGCTACATGAGACGCTGCAAGCACTACAGCCAAGTGAGCAATATGGCGTACCTTTATATCCATGGGCGGATGTACGTGACCGCGAAATGCAGTTTATGCCAGGTGACGAAGCCAAATTGATGAGTGATATTTGGCAGTCTTATCGCGATCTACCGCTGACCACATTGCCAAATGGCTTATGTCATTTAGATATGTTTGCTGACAACACATTGTGGAATCTACAAAAAGGGGAAGCGCGTCTGACGGGTCTGTTAGATTTCACTGAAGTCAGTGTCGAGCACTATGTGATGGATATTGCTATCACTATCAATGATTTTTGTACCACGTGGGGCGTCGCTGAGCAGGGCGAGTCTGTGAACTTTGATCGCAATAAAATGGCGGCATTCTTACAAGGTTATGAATCGATACGCCCACTAAATACTGATGAGAAACGTGCACTACCTGTTATGCTAGCAAAAGCAGCAGTGATATTCTGGTTACTGCGTCTAAACGTGATTCATTACAACCGTACCGAAGGACGTACGGGTGACAACATCATGGTCAAAAACCCTGACTTGATGAAGCGTTTAGCCGCCTATCATTGGGCACATGTCGAAAAAGCGCAGAACGCAGTGTTTGTATTATCGAACACACAGAACAATCACATTGCTGGTGTGTTTAGTAGCATGGCACAAGCCGAGCAAGCACACGAAAAATTAACTAACAGTAGTGAGTTTGCAGTCAAAGAATATACACTAGATCAAGTATCCTAAACATTGCTTATCCATTTACCCTAGTAACAAATATGCTAGCAGTAGATATCCTAGTAGCAGCACTTTGGAGACGACCCCATGACCGATCAAGTTGATAACTGGCACAAACTGGCACGTTTCGATACCAATATGCAAGGCGAGCTGCATGCCAACCTGCTACGCAATAATGGCATCACGGTGTCTCTACAGCCGCTAAGTGCTATCCCTGGTATGAACTCTGGTATAGTGCTTTGGGTAGAGGGTACAGAGCTGGCAGCAGCCCAGCGTATCTTAGAGGGTATCGATACAGACAGTAGTGCTAGGGCTGATCTACTCGCCAATATGAGCGATGCTGAGCTCGGTATCACGCCAGAAACCGAGCACAATCATGGCAAACAAGACTATAAAGACGGTGAACTATAAATGTGTCAACTCTTAGGAATGAACTGCAATACCCCAACAGATATTGGCTTTAGTTTTTCAGGTTTTCGCAAACGCGGCGGAATGACAGACAGTCACGAAGACGGCTTTGGTATTGCGTTTTTTGAACGTAGCGAATGCAGCAATAATAACAATACTAACGATGGCACGGTAAATGATTCAACAGGCCTGCGTCTATTTCATGACAATAGACCGAGCCACCTGTCACCAGTGGCTGACTTGGTGAACAATTACCCAATCAAAGCCATGAATGTCATCGCTCATATTCGTAAAGCGACGCAAGGGCAGAACTGCTTGGCAAATACGCATCCGTTCGTCCGTGAAGTATGGGGCGAGCAGTGGGTGTTTGCGCACAATGGACAGATGAATAGCGAGTTTATTAAACGCTGCCAACGCCTGCAAGACAACGGTAATGCCGCGCATTGTCAGCCAGTGGGTAGCACTGACTCTGAAATGATCTTTTGCTATCTCATTAATCGTTTAAAGAGTAGCTTCAAAACTCGTCCTGACGACCAAACACTGTTTAATTTTTTGACCACGCAGTGTCGCTATCTGTCTGCAAATGGTCTATTCAACTGCTTGATATCGAACGGCAAGTGGCAACTGGCTTATGCGGGCAGTTTGTTGTTTTATCTAACGCGAAAAGCACCATTTGGTGAGGCTAAATTATCAGACGACGATCTGGCGATTAACTTCGGTGATGTGACCACAGACACAGATAAAGTCACGATCTTGGTCACCGTGCCGCTCACTGAAAATGAGAAATGGCAGCAGCTCGCCGTCAATGAGTGCTTAATCTTTCAAGATGGCGACGTCATTTATAAAGACAGCCCAAGCCAGCGCAAGTTTTTAACAGTCGAGGAAGGGATTGCGATTGCAAGAGAAGTTGGGGCGAGTGTTTAGGATAAGCGTAGCAGTCAACATTAACACCAATGAAAAGTAACGAGCAACTATGGTCTACAACAATCTTTTCCAAGCCTTAGAAGAAATTGATCAGGCAGGGATAGAAGAAGCATCTAATACTAAATATGGTTTTAATGTATTTTCCATTTTAAGAAGAGATGATGAAGAAGTGGGTCTACATTCTAAGTTTTTAGCGGAGCTTTTAAATCCAACAGGTAGCCATGGTATGGATGCCTTTCAAAAGCTATTTATCGACCAAGTAGTGAACGTAGCTTTTGAAAATAAAGATGAAAAACGTCTGCCGCTTTGTCCAAATCAGCCTTATACGTGTCAAACTGAAGTAACTATCAAAAACTCTGGTCGGATAGATATTGTTTTAAAAAATAAAGAAAATATCATCGTTATTGAAAACAAGATCAATGCTTATGATCAAAAAGAACAGCTTCAACGTTATTATGAAGCTTGTAAAAATATAGGCTACACATCAGAAAATATCTATATCTTATATTTAAATAAATATGGCGATCCAGTTAGTGTTTATAGTAAAGGAAATTTAAAAGAGAGTGATTTTGCGCAAATCAGCTATAAAGAGGATATTGCCAATTGGTTAGATACTTGTATTGTTGAGGCAAGACCGTATCCACATATTGAGCACACACTATTACAGTATAGAAGGCTGGTGGGAAAACTAACAGGTGATACAAGGTCGGCAAAAATGAAACAAGCGCATATTGAACTATTATATCAAAAAGAGAATTTTAAGCTGGCGTATGAGCTGAGTGAGTCGCTTGTCAGCTTTCAAATTGATTTGCAAAAGAAATTTTGGCAAGAGTTACAAGAAATATTAAAGAAGAAAGGCTATGATTTCAATTTTTGCGATAAGAATCTACAATTGTGTGATAGAAATAAAAAAATTAAGAACTACTATAAATCTAGAACACCATCAAGATTCTACGGCATACAATCTTTACTTGGTAGTTTTGGTATCTATGGCGTTCATTTTTTTATACAGTTGAACCATAACATTTACTACGGTATAACTATCTCTCAAAATAGCAAACGTATTCCGTATGTGAATGAATTAGATTGTTTAGCAGCTACAATTAAAAGCTCAAATATAGAGATGGTTGATAATGGTAACAAATGGTTCTTAGGAGGTCATCTTAAACCAACCCAACTTCTAAATTTCTTTGAAGCTGAAAGCCTTTATCAAATTACTAACAATGATAATAGAGCACAATGGATTGAACAAACCACCAATGAGATTGTGTCTTTTATTGAAAGCGTCAAAGGCCTTGAGCTTATTGATGTTCAGTCGGCTACAAACACATCCCACAACACCGCTTAAATTTTTCACCAGAACCACAAATACACGGTTGTTTTTGTGTCATCTTCATCGCAACCGTCGGGTCTAAAAAGTACCAACGCGCATCATTACTAGACTTGTCTATTGTTTTCACAAAGGTAGATAACTCATGATGCGCTTGTATTTTTCCTGCTAAATTACGAGCATTATCTTTGGTATTAAAATATGCCTTAAACTCAACCTGCGCATGTCTTTTGCCCAGCTTTGGCGTATGCTTCACAATCTCTAACCCTGCCCAGTCCGTCTCTTTTGCCCAACTCTCAATCGATGTGACGTCAAGCAAAGCCTGCTGTGTAGGTAGCGTGGTCTTAACGATATACTCTGGTTTGACGAGTACAAATGCACTATAGCGCGACCGCATAAGCCGCTCGGCTGTTTCAGCCTTTAGCCCACCTACTTCGCCATCATAAAAAGCATCATGATAAGGCTGGCAGCAGTCTTGATAGGAGAGCGGCGAGTCTGTCTCTGATAACGGATTGATTTGGCAAGGGCAGGTTTGGGTAGTAGATGGTATAAAAAGTGACATATCATACTCTAATGATTGGCAGTAATAGTTTACCGTAGCATATTTTCTAGGAGTGTCGGCAGCATACCAACTCTTAGCTGTGCCCATGCAGAAGGATCACTTAGTCGCGACCAAAACATCTCAAAAGGCGGAGCGACATACACCAGTAATACAAGGATAGTATATAAGAGCAAGTACCACCATTTATCTTTTGGTTGGTAGAACTTCATCGCCGTGCCCGATGAGCGCTTCATTTTCATATTAGACAGATTCACGCTATACAGCTCGTCCAATGATAAGTGCACTATCGCCCCGCCAAACAAAAACAGACCGTAAAACCAGCTGGTCGTCAGTGGTAGGTGTAGACCGTAATAACTTAAACACGTCAGACCCAATCCCAGTATCGCCATATATGGCACAGAGTGGATGACGCCGCGATGCACAGTCATCGTAGTAAAAATATGAAAAACGACATAACGCATAAAACAGTAGCCGGCCAGCCATAATGCTATCAGTGACAGTAAGCTCAGCTCACTGCGCCAGTGCATGACCAAACCAAAGGCAAAGACAAAAGAGGTGATATTAAAACCAAGTTTAATCGGTGTTGAGTTATCCGAATCTAAATCTGGTAACAACCCGCCAATAGTACCAAGTGCCACACACATCAAAAACCCTGAGTCGTCGATCAGTCCAGCTTTATATACGGTCAGACTCATGGCACCGCTAACCATAAATGCAACGTTTAAGTGGGTATTAAAATTTGCCATAAAAACTCATTTATCCATCGCGCTCGAAAAGACCTTTCGAATCGCTCATCTAGCTGTAAAAAAGCGCACCATGATACCATAGACCGTCCATACGTCTAACAGAGATAAACCTTAAGAGATAGCCCTTATGCCCGCCAATAACTTGCCCGCCAAAACAAATCCCGACACAGACAACAACGACCCTTCTATCGTAAAGGGTACACTTGATAAGTCCTTTGCCGATATTGACTGGCAAGCACCGTGGCTGTCTCATATTGCTCAGCTTAATTACCTCAGCACAACCATCGAGCACCTTAGCAATACCAGTCGCCAAGTAGACAGTATGGGCACACCAAAAGCTGTCGGTCGTACACCTGATGTCGTTGGTACGGTATTAAAAGCAGCAATGGAGCGGCAAGCGGCGGCTTTGGAGCAACCCTTACCACAGACCAAACCAGCTGGTGACAACAAGCCGCAGATCCTACAGTTCGTCTCTCAAAATGCATTACCCGTTGGTGAGGCGTATGAGCATTTCATCGGGACGAGCGGCAATATCCCAACGCGGGACAATCTGCATGATTTATTTAACGGTAGTATCTGGCTGACTTTCCCAAAAACCAAGGCAGTGCTCAACTACTATCATATGCTGGAGATCGCCAAGCAAGGCGTTAGTGAGCGACGAGGACGGGTACGTGACACCATTACGGTGTTCGATGAGAATGGCGCCGTGCTGGTGACTTCTGATGTTAGTATCGGTGAGGCGTTGGTTAGTTTTGACTGGCAGGCAAGTTTGGTTAAGCCACGTGCTAAATGGGACAACCCAGCACAACCTGATAACAGCGCTCAGGCAGCAGTCTATATCTTTGGGCATGCACTACTTGAGCAACTGATACAACCGCGCAAGCCATTATGTGCGCATAGTATTGTCATTCATGTTTCACAAGAGTTCTTTATCTTATCATTGGCTGAACGTATGAGCTATTTGGATGATAAGGTTGCCAAATACATGGACACGTTATTATCAAATGATGATGTCAAGCCACACCAGCTTGCGCCGCTACCGATTTTAGGCGTGCCGCATTTCTGGGCAGCAAACGCCGTGACCGAGTTTTATGACGACAGCTACGTGTTCCGTAATGGCAGACGCCAAAAACCCAGCAAGTGATAGCTCCCGTCGCTAGTATATAGCTCATTAAGCCTTTGTTACGTTTACGATTGTGCCACGATTCAATAACGTCTAGACGTTAACAAAGCCTTGCATGTTTGTTATGGTAAAAGAAGCTTTTGTTGAGCGAGCAAATAGCGTTATCAAAGCAGCGTTTTAAAATAGCATTGTTAAAGTAACGTTATTTTCTTTGCGAGCAGAAGCGGTCATAAGATAAATCGACGACACCTTTTGATTATCAAAATCAATTCGATCATTTATTCAGCCACCAGTCATATACCTACACCCATAATAATTGACGTCTAGGATCTATAACAACGATAAGGAAGCTATCATGAGTGATATTTTTAATGTAAAAGACACCCTCTCAGTCGCTGGCAAGGAACATGCCTTTTATAGTTTGCCAAAGCTGACCGAAACTTACGAACATATCAATACCCTACCATTTTGTATGAAAGTGGTATTAGAAAACCTATTGCGCAACGAAGATGGCGGCCAGTCAGTCGGTAAAAACCATATCGAAGCGGTGGCAAACTGGGATGCAGGCGCTGAGGCATCAAAAGAAATCGCCTTTATGCCAGCGCGTGTGGTCTTGCAAGATTTTACTGGTGTGCCGTCAGTTGTTGATTTGGCCGCGATGCGTGATGCAGTGGTTGAGCTGGGCGGTAAGGCTGAGCAAATCAATCCGTTTATCCCTAGTGAGCTGGTCGTTGATCACTCTGTACAGGTCGATGCTTATGGCCGTGAGGACGCACTAGATCTCAACGAAAAAATCGAATTTAAGCGTAACAATGAGCGCTATGAGTTTTTGCATTGGGGCAAACAAGCCTTTGAAAACTTCGTCGTCGTACCACCAGCGACAGGTATCGTGCATCAGGTAAACCTCGAATATCTCGCTCGCGTCGTGATGGCAGCAGATGTTGATGGCGAACTGATGGCTTATCCAGACACCGTATTTGGTACAGACAGCCACACCACGATGATTAATGGTATCGGTGTGCTTGGTTGGGGTGTGGGCGGTATCGAAGCCGAAGCGGCGATGCTGGGCCAACCTTCCTCGATGCTAATTCCGCAAGTGGTCGGGTTTGAGCTCAAAGGCAAGCTAACTGAGGGTGTCACGGCGACCGATTTAGTATTACGTGTGGTAGAAATGCTACGTGCACATGGCGTGGTCGGTAAGTTCGTTGAGTTTTATGGTGAAGGCCTGCACAGTATGCCGCTAGCAGACCGCGCTACCATTGCTAATATGTCACCAGAGTATGGCGCGACTTGTGGTATCTTCCCAATTGATCAGATGGCAATTGATTATCTGCGTCTGTCAGGCCGTGATGAAGCTCAAATTGAGTTGGTTGAGCAATATGCCAAGGCGCAGGGTCTGTGGCACGATGCTGATACACCAGCAGCAACATACTCGAGCAAGCTAGAGTTAGATCTGTCGTCAGTACAACCAGCACTGGCTGGTCCTAATTTGCCGCAGCAGCGTATCAATCTGTCTGATATGCATGAAAAATTTGGCGAAACGCTGGAGAAGATGAATAAAGACCGTAAAGTAGAAGTGGACGGTAAGATACGCTTTGATCAAGAGGGCGGCGAGCAAGAGCAAGCAGAAGATCTAGCGGCTGAACCAAAGATTGAAGTTGACACAAGAGACGATGATCTAAAGCATGCTCCGGCAAATAACGTCTTCTCAAATGTCAGTATTGATGATAAGCAGCACAAATTAAGAGATGGTTCTGTGGTCATCGCTGCCATTACTTCTTGTACCAACACCTCAAACCCAGCGGTTATGATTGGTGCCGGGCTAGTGGCCAAAAAAGCCGCTGCCAAAGGACTCAAAGCCAAGCCATGGGTCAAAACGTCATTGGCTCCTGGTTCTAAAGTCGTCACTGATTACTTAGAAAAAACTAACCTTATGGATGAGCTAGAAAAAACAGGCTTCTATCTTGTGGGTTATGGTTGCACCACCTGTATCGGTAACTCAGGACCACTTCCTGAAGCGATTGAAAAAGGTATTGAAGAGAATGATTTGGTTGCTGCTGCAGTACTGTCAGGTAACCGTAACTTTGAAGGTCGTATCCACTCACATGTGAAGGCCAGTTATTTGGCATCACCGCCGCTAGTAGTTGCCTATGCGTTGGCAGGTACGGTCGACATCGACTTGACTACTCATCCACTAGCACAAGATCAAGACGGTAACGATGTCTATCTAAAAGACATCTGGCCAACTTCAGAAGAGATCAACGAGTTGATTGCCAATAACATCGATGCTGATATGTTCCGCAAAAACTATGGCGAAGTGTTCGACGGTAGTGCCGCGTGGAATGCGATTAGCTCAGCGGACAGCCAGCTGTATCCGTGGGACGAAGGCTCGACCTATATCAAAAACCCACCGTTCTTTGATGGTATGACTATGGAGCCAGAAGGTATCCCTGATATCGAAGGCGCACGTATCCTTGGTCTGTTCGGTGATTCAATCACCACCGATCATATCTCACCAGCGGGTAACATCGACCCAGACTCACCAGCAGGACAGTACTTGCAAGAGCGCGGCGTGATGGAAGCAGACTTCAACAGCTATGGTTCACGCCGTGGTAACGATGCAGTCATGACCCGTGGTACTTTTGCCAACATCCGTATCAAAAACACCATGATGGGTGGCAAGGAAGGCGGTTGTACCTATTACTTCAAAGATGACAGCGCTACGCTACAAGATGGTGAAGAAATGCCCATCTATAATGCAGCGATGAAGTATAAAGAAGACAAGCGTCCGCTCGTCGTACTTGGTGGGTCAGAGTATGGTTCTGGTTCGAGCCGTGATTGGGCAGCCAAAGGTACTATCTTGCTAGGTGTAAAAGCCGTGTTGACCAGCTCGTTTGAGCGTATTCACCGCTCAAACCTCGTCGGTATGGGTGTGTTGCCATTGACGTTTAAAGACGGTCAAAATGCAGAAACCTACAAACTAGATGGTTCTGAAGTATTGAGCATCACGGGTCTGGATAATGGTGAAAGCAAAACCGCCAAAGTCACGGCTACACGTGCTGATGGGTCGAGCGAGACCTTTGAAGTCAATGTCGGTCTACAAACGCCAAAAGAGCGCGAATATGTACGTCATGGTGGTGTATTGCACTATGTACTACGTCAATTGGCTGCTGAGAGCAAAGAAGCTGGCTAGTAGTTAGTTAAGCTTTATATGACAAAAAGCCCAATCTCCGTCAAAGTAGGGGATTGGGCTTTTTTATGAAAGACGTTTTTTATTCTTGTTACTTTACTTTTCAAGCCTTTTCAGTCAACAACTTAATCCCCAAGCCTACAAACACCACACCGCTGATTCTATTGAGCATTGTTTCAATATAGGGGTTCTCACGCAAGCGTGTACTAAACCGCGCTGTTAATAGTGCCAAACATAAGCACCATATAAACCCAGTGGTAGCAAAGGTCAGTCCCAACATTAAAAATGACAGCATGCCATAAGCATAACTAGAATCGATAAACTGAGGAAAAAACGCGAGGAAAAATAGAGCGACCTTTGGATTAAGTACATTAGTTAACACGCCTTGCTTATAGATTTGCCAACCTTCTTTACCCTGTTTGCTGACAACGTTTTGATCATCAGCTAAACTATTCGCTATTGAATTTGAATTTTTGCTTAGTAGCATTTTTAGACCTAAGTAGCATAAGTAAGTCGCACCGATATATTTGACGACCATAAATGCTGTAGGAGAGTTGGCAAGCAATACTGACAATCCTAGCGCCGCTAATAGAGTATGTACCAAAATTCCTGAGGTGATACCCAATACCGAATGAAATCCTGCTGTTTGTCCCTGCGAGATACTACGGGTGATGATGTACATGCTATCCGTACCTGGCGTTAGGTTTAACAAAATAGCCGCCAAGATAAACCCCAGATAATTCTCGATACCAAACATCGCAATCACTTCCCTTCAATCACGCTACGCTCATCATTTGTAGTATGTGGCTGCACTTTGTAAATACGCTTATCAGTTCGATGTTAACGAGTATTAGATAGGTTGGCAATAGCGCTATCAACAGTAAGCTGGGAGCTATTAATAATAAGCTAACGACAACAGAATAAAGGATTTCGAGAAACGACAGGCATAAAAAAGCCCAGTCACCGTATGATGATTGGGCTTTTTTATTGTTCGCTTATTAGTCTAATCTGATGCTAAGCAAAAGTGCTAATAAGTGACGCCGAATAGTGGCGTCCCCAGGGGGATTCGAACCCCCGTTACCGCCGTGAAAGGGCGGTGTCCTAGGCCTCTAGACGATGGGGACGCATAGAGTGTTATAACCAGTGGTTACAACGGTACTTCACAATATCAGATAGCTTATCTATAAATAGAGCAAGCATTGCCTAGGTGCTGATATCGTCCTACTAGCGAGTATTTATTATTACGTTTCAGTAATACTGAGCGTTGCTATAAATAAGTATGGTGGAGCTAAACGGAGTCGAACCGTTGACCCCTTGCATGCCATGCAAGTGCTCTACCAACTGAGCTATAGCCCCTCGCTAAGAGTGTGCGTATTTTATGTAAGAGCGGCAGTCTTGTCAACAACTATTTTAAAAATAATTCATAAATATGCAAAAAAAAGCGTTTTGGCCTATTTTAAAGGCTAAACACGTCCGAATTAGCGTGGATTTTGCTTAAGCGCAATCTCTTTGATGGCTTTATCGGTATAAAAGTCTTCTTCGCTGCCATCAGAAAAAATAATCGCACAGCATTCAGTCGGCATATATTGACCGCCTTTTTCTCGGATCGTTCTTATACCTTTGACGCCAATGATGTCATATTTACTCAATTTATCTAGATTATGCTTGGTGTGACCACAGTAAGCGGTATATATCCATTTTAAATCTTCGAAGTCTTGGCCCTTGGTCAGGGTTAAAGTTGCATCAAACAGCTCCTTTATGAGGGCATCATAATATTTCTGTGCTTCTTTTAAAGTATTGAAGACGTAGTCTTTGCTTTCTATCGTGACGGTTTTGGCGGCCATGTTTGTTTCCAATTAAAAGGTTTAATAAAAGACATCTAACGATCTGAGGGTGTAGTGGCTAATAACAACGAAAAAAGGGTCAGAGATGGACTGACCCTTTTACATTCGATAAGTTTGGCTAATTGGCTGAAACTATTTAGGCTGTTTAGCCGATAAACTATGCAGCAACTGAACTATTCAGCAGAGGCTAAGAAATCTGGTAATTCTGCCGCTTGTTTTTCAAGCTTTTTAAGTTTCTTTTTACCTAAACCACCTAGTACATCAACCGCATGACGCAAGCGAGTCAATGTCATATCAGCACCGATAATCGCCATGGAGTTCATAACGGGCGTCGATGAGGTGCTACCAGCGATAGCGATAAAGAACGGCGCCATAAAGTCGCGCATCTTGATATCCAGGTGAGCAGCAAGGCCTTTTAACGTGGCATAGATGTTTTCTTCCGACCACGTTGGTAGGGTCTCAAGCTGCCAAAGCGCCAATTGCAGCATCTCGATAATTTGCTCAGGTGCAAGCGTCTTATGAGTGAAGCTCTCAGCATTGATATCAGGTAGGTTTTGGAAGTAAAAACCACCCCAATTAACCGCATCAGACAATAGCTCGATACGTGGTTGAATCGCCGCTGCGATAGCAGTCAGTTTGTCACTGTTGCTGGCCCATTCAAGAATTTTATTCTTTAGCTCTTCAGGGCTAAGCGCACGCAGCCATTCGCTATTTACCCAGTTAAGTTTTTCGATATCGAAAATTGGGCCGCCAAGCGACACACGCTGAATATCAAAGCTGGCAATCATCTCATCCAAAGTAAACTGCTCAGCATCATTAGGCATTGAGTAGCCCATACGACCGAGATAGTTTAATAATGCTTCAGGCAGCACGCCTGCATCACGATAGTAGGTGATCGACGTTGGGTTTTTACGCTTAGACAGTTTTGATTTATCAGGGTTACGCAGCAGCGGCATATGGCAAAGCGTCGGCATTTCCCAACCAAAATACTCATAAAGCAGCTGATGTTTAGGCGCAGAGTTCAGCCACTCTTCACCGCGCATCACATGAGTGATGTCCATCAAATGATCATCAACGACGTTGGCTAAATGATAGGTTGGCATACCGTCTGTTTTTAGCAGCACTTGCATGTCGACTTGTGTCCAAGGAATCTCAACGATGCCGCGCAGCATGTCATTTACGTGACAGATGCCTTCAGTCGGTACACGCATACGAATCACATGCGGCTTGCCCTCGCTTACCAATTGCTCAGTTTTTTCCGGTGCAAGATGAGCACAGCGACCATCATAACGAGGGGTCTCGCCATTTGCCATTTGCTCAGCGCGCATGGTATCTAACTCTTCACTGGTACAAAAACAGCGAAACGCATGATCTTTTTCTATGAGTATCTCGGCGTGTTTTTTGTAGATATCGCTACGCTCGCTCTGACGATAAGGCGCATGTGGGCCACCAATATCTGGACCTTCCGCCCAATCTAGACCGACCCAACGTAAGGCGTCCAAAATCATTTGTTCTGATTGCTCAGTCGAGCGCGTCTGGTCAGTATCTTCGATACGTAAGATAAACTCGCCGCCATGCGCTTTGGCAAATGCTAAGTTAAATAGAGCAATATAGGCAGTGCCTACGTGTGGGAAACCAGTGGGTGATGGGGCGATACGCGTGCGCACAGGGCGTGTGCTGTCAGTAGAGGTTTGCATGGTAAAAGTCTCAAAATTTGCTATCGATATAAGCTATTAGTATAAATAGCGATGAAAGATATGAAGTCGATGTGAAGAAATAGCGTAAAATATAGCGCTAGTATAACAGAGACATGTGATATTTTTAATGAAAAGCCCTTCTAGTGCTTGACTAGCCGTGTATCCTTGCGATAATAATGCTAGGCAAGTCATAACTTGTTTATTTTCATCCAATTACTGGCCAGTATGGTCGTCATCTATTGAGTTGTTTGTGTCCCTATCAAAGTCTAAGCCAAAATCGAAAGCCAGTTCTTCTATTGCCACTGATCTCTCTGAGTCAGCGCCCAGCCCATCATTGACAAGTGATGTGTCTACGCAAAATGTCGATATGGATATTACTCACGCCCGTCATGAGGGCGCTATCACGTCTGATGAATTAAGTTTTGTCCATGATGCGGTGCTCCTACAAGAGACTGTCGCTGCAGTGCTGGGCGTAAAATCTCTACCCAAGCAAACTGATGGTAATAACCAAGATAGCTTAGATATAAGTGGAATCTACGTCGATGCTACCTTTGGTCGTGGCGGTCATAGCAGGCTACTACTGAGCCAACTCGCCGATGACGCCACACTGATTGTCTTTGACAAAGACCCGACGGCCATTAGCGTAGCACAAGAGTTGGCAAGTAAAGACAGCCGCGTGCGTGTGGTTCATGATAGCTTTGCGACCTTGACTGACAGTCTAGCTGCTATGGGCATCAGTGAAGTTGATGGCTTGATGGCGGATTTGGGCATTTCATCACCGCAGATTGATGATGGTAGTCGCGGCTTTAGCTTTATGCGTGATGGGGCAGTGGACATGCGTATGGATACCAGCCGCGGTCAGTCCGTTGCCGAGTGGCTTGAAACAGTCGATGATGAGACGTTGGCCAATGTGCTCTATGAGTTTGGTGAAGAGCGTCACAGTCGCCGTATTGCCCGCGCTATCAAACAGATGGAAAGTTATGACTCTACGCTTGAGTTGGCAGAAGTGATTAAGGTTGCGCATCCTAATTGGCAACGCGGTAAGCATCCAGCGACACAAAGCTTTCAGGCCATGCGTATTTTTATTAATAATGAGCTGGGCGATGTCGATGACTTTTTAGCGCAAAGCATTCCTATCTTAAAGTCAGGTGGTCAGCTGGCAGTGATTAGCTTTCATTCATTAGAAGATCGCCGTATCAAACAGTTTTTGCAGCGTCATAGTAAAGGTCAGTACCCAGAAGACGAAAATCTACCGATGCCACCGAATCGCCCGCGCTATTTTAGCAAGCCAAAACGCGTTGGCCCTAGCAAAGCTGAAACCAGTCAGAATCCGCGCGCGCGCAGCGCCTGGTTGCGACTGGCCACTCGTACTGATACAGCGTATCAGCAAACGGACGCATCATAAATCTTGGATGAAGTCACTAAGCAGGTCGCGTATGGTTACCATTGTCTATCTCAATGATGTGCAAATGTCTTAATCGCTACGCCACTGTTAAAAAGCTGTAAATATTGTCTGTTAGGCTCGGCAAATAATTTTTATCTGTTTCACGATCTATGAGACTTATGGGCTCATGGATCGATCGTCTTCTAAGCTAAAATTAAGTGTCCATTCATTTAATCTAGCACGACAGTAGATCTGGTTTTAACAGGATACATTAATAGTTGTAGACCTCTATAGTCATAGGCTTTTATAGTCAGGCTGCTACGGTCATACGATGGTTATCTCTGGTTTTATTTTTATTGATGGTACTGCTAGGCAATGTTAAGTTCGTTGTTTGCAACTCACTATTTACTTTATCGTTTACGTTCACTTTTTTGAGATCGTCATGGCAATATCTGACAAACCTGCAAATCGCCGCGCTGTACCCTCCAACACCGATATCGGTGAGCTGTTCGTGCGCCGATTCAATGTGGTAAGTATTTATGTGGTCGTACTGCTGCTATTGGCAGCCGCAATCGTCTGGAGTGGTATCAAAACTGCCGAAGAAGTTCAGCAATATCATCAGGATTATAAAACCTTGCAAGACATGAAAAAACAAGAGCGTAAGCTACAAGTAGAGCACCAACGGCTATTGATTGAGCAGCAAACTTTCAGTGCAACACCTCAGATTGCCAGCCGTGCCGTTGCTGAACTGGGCATGTACTCCCCAACCCTAAAAGACAAGCTTATTATCCAGCCTGGCGTCGCGACAGCGTTGGTGCCAGTAGTTTCTGATGACTCAGACGAAGAGTTGACTGACGCTACTGGCCCACGTGCTTCCACCGACATCTCTCCTGAAGAACCGGCAATGGAGGCAGGACAATGAGTGAGAAAAAAACCAAACCTACAGCAAAAAGCACCGGCAAAAAACCAGCCAGCGGTAAGGTAACAAAGCCGTTGCGCCGTGCTAGCGCTGCCAAATCTGGCCAAGCGAGTGATAAAGCGGCAGGCAATCGTAAGGCAAAGCTATTTGGCCGTATAAAAAAGAGCGATACCAAAGGCGCTTATAACGCTGGAAAAAACTCAAAGAGCAAACGAGGGTTCTTAGGTAAGGCCTCTGGCGCTTCTTCTCGTGGCGGTTTTGAGCAAGACAAAAACCGTTTTCGTACTGTTTGGGGTTTGGCGCTGGTAATATTAGTGTTATTGATTGGCCGTGCTTATTATATCCAAGTGGCTAATGCGCAGTTTTATCAAGACAAAGGTAATGAGCTCATTACCAGTGAGCGCACACAAAAATCTTATCGAGGCATGATTACAGATCGCAATAACTTACCGCTCGCAGTCAGTGCGCCGCTTGCGACCGTATCATTTAGTCCGCACGACTACGCAAGTGAATATTACGAGCTCAAACGCATTATTTTGACCAATCCTAGTAGTCCACAACTACAGGCGCGTATGCAAAAACGCTTGGATAATATGGATCTGATGACGCTAGCAACGGCTGCTAATATTTCAGTTGATGAGCTAAAAAAAGTCACCGCAATCGATGACAGTCTCGATGTGACTGACGAGGAAGCTGTCAAAGCGGCACTGCCATCTGGTGCAGGCTCGCATTATCTACCGCTGCTCAACAAAGTAACGCCAGAGATTGCTCAAAGCGTTAGCTCTCTTGACTTCCCTGGTGTCCACGAGAAAAACTTCTTTCAGCGTTATTATCCGCAGCCACAATCTAATGCGCAGCTACTAGGATTTATGGGACAGAATGCCAATGATCCCGAGGGCGGTTATGAGGGCCGTGCTGGTATTGAGCGTCAGCATGAAAAAGAGCTGGCAGGTGATGACGGTAAGGTACTGGTCTTAAAAGATGCCAAACAAAATAGCCTAAAAGAGATCAAGCAAATCGAGCCTGAGATACCAGGTAAAGATGTGGCACTGACGATTGATTCGCGTTTGCAGTATTTGCTCTACAAAGAGCTGGAGAAAGCAGGACGCTTGCAAAAAGCGCGCTGGTCAACAGGTATGATCGTCGATGTGCAGACAGGCGAGGTACTGGCACTATCGACATGGCCCTCATTCAACTCGAATAATCTCAATGAGATGACGGGCGAAAACCAACGTAACCGTGCGCTGTTAGATGTGTTCGAACCAGGTTCAGTTATGAAACCATTTACCGTTGCTGCTGCATTGGACTCGGGTAAATATACACCGACTACCTTAATTGATACCAATCCTGGCTCAATTCGCGTGCGCGGCTATACCATTCGAGATCATAACAATCTTGGCATGATCAATATGGCAACGCTGCTACAAAAATCCAGCAACGTTGCCTCCACCAAGATTGCGCTCTCGCTACCGCCTGAAGCCATTACCAATATGCAAAAACAGTTTGGTTTTGGTACAAAAACCCCTCTACAGTTCCCAGGTGAAGGCAGTGGTCTCATTGTGACACCAAAAGAAAAAGAAACCTCACGCCGTGCGACGGTCAGTTACGGTTACGGTCTACAAGTAACGCTAGCACAAGTGGCTCAGGCCTATTCAGCACTAGCGGCAGGCGGGGTAATGCACCCATTGACCTTGATCAAAAATGACAAGCCGCAGCCCAGCAAACGCATTATGGCGCGTGAGCAAGCGATGTCGATTGTCCAAATGCTCGAGAGTGTGACTGAGCCAGGCGGTACCGCTAAAGCCGCTGCTATTGATGGCTATCGTGTGGCCGGTAAGACAGGTACCTCGCGCCGCATCAATCCAGAAGGCGGCTATTACACTGATCAGTATCGTAATGTGTTTGCTGGTATGGCACCAGCCTCTAATCCAAAGCTGGTAGGCGTGATGCTTATTGAAGATCCGCGCGGTCAGATTTATGCGGGTCTAACGGTCGCACCTGTTTTCCACAACGTGATGAAAGAGGCGTTACGATTGTACAATGTGCCTTTGGATAAGCCGCTCAAAACAGAACCACAGTAGGCGTTGAATTATTTTAAGTAGTCAGCTCTTTTAAGTGCTGATTGGTATTAACTGTTTAGGAATCGATCATGACCCTGCCTACATTATCGCCAAATGGCGCCCCTGTTATCTCTGTCACTTTGCAACAGCTTATCGATGCTAGCGATAGCAGGCTGGCGCAGCAATTGACAGAAATGATGGCAACATCGGCCCAAGAGGCGGCAAGTCAGGCAGTCTCAGCTCAGATTCAGTCTGTCGCTGATATCGCCTTCCGGCAGTTTCAATTAGACAGTCGTCAGCTGTCTGATAATGACGTATTTATCCTTCTAAACAGCCACACGCCGAACATTCAAAAAAGCCGCGATTATCTGGTTCAGGCCGCCTCAAAAGCGGCTTTTGTGCTATCGGAAATTGATCCTATCACCTTAATGAGTGATATCAGCGGCTCTGCAGATACTAGTAATGCGTCGGCGGTAGATAGTAAAAGCGATGCGTCACAGCAATTAGCAGCACTCTCATGCCCAGTCTTATACGTTCCTAACATCCGTGATTTTTTGGGTAGCTTAATCCAAGCGTATCTACAGTATCAGCAGCCAGTGACTTTGCCAAAAGTAGTGGCTGTGACTGGGACCAATGGCAAGACCACTATCAGTCAATTGGTAGCGCAGCTTACACAATTGACAGGTATGAGTAGCGCGGTAATGGGTACAGCAGGTAATGGTAGGCTTGGTGCGTTAGTACAGGCGAGTCATACCACAGGAGATGCCTTGGCTGTACAGCAGTTTTTGTATCAAATGGGGACAGAGAATGCTGAAATACTGGCACTAGAAGCCAGCTCTCACGGTTTAGATCAGCAGCGCTTGCAAGGTATGCCAGTTTCTGTGGCGATTTATACCAATCTTAGCCGTGATCACTTAGACTATCATGCCGATATGGCAGAATACGCTACCGCCAAAGCCAAGCTGTTTGATACGGCACATTTTCCAGATTTGACTCATGCCATTATCAATATTGATGATGAGCATGCTCAGGTCATGCTAGATACTGCGAGAGCTAGTCATTTAACGGTATGGACCTACAGTTTAGATCCGTTAGCATCCGCTACCTTTGTCGCGGCTGATATCATGCCGAGTCTGCAAGGGGTCAAGATTAGCTTACGTACAGATTTTGGTGATGAGCAAGCCACGACTATAGATATTGTTAGTCCATTATTGGGCCGTTTTAATGTAGCGAATTTACTTGCAGCGATAGCCGCTACTACGGCGCTGAATACCCAGTTAAATAAAAACCAGTCAAATAGAACTCAGTTAAATGATGTTCAGTTAAATGCTGCCCATTCAGATATAAGTATTCATCGCATTGCAGAGGCAGTGACACAGTTACAAGGCGCTGTCGGGCGTATGCAGCGTGTGCCATCTAATGATGGCTGTTTTATCGTTGATTATGCGCATACACCAGATGCACTCAGTCAGGTGTTAGCGAGTTTGAAAACCCACTGTAAGGGCCAATTGTGGGCAGTATTTGGTTGCGGCGGCGACCGTGATGCAGGTAAGCGTCCGCTGATGGCACAAGCAGGTCTAGCAGGTGCTGATAAAGTTGTCCTAACTGCGGACAATCCACGTACCGAAGACCCCACTGCTATTTTGCAAGACATGCAAGCTGGAATGAGTGCTGAGCAATATCAACACACTCACATAGAGCCTGCGCGCCAACAAGCAATTATGTATGCCGTCAGTCAGGCGGGTCCAGATGACATCGTCGTCATTGCGGGCAAAGGCCATGAGACTTACCAAGAAATAAACAACGTTCGTTATGACTTTGATGACAGTGTTATTTTGCAACAGGCATTAGAACAAGCGGGCCGTGTATAGCCGATAGACGCTCGCTGCATAAAACAGTCAAGAGTGATCATTAAATACAAAAATTAAGTAGTCATCATATAAGGTAACCACTATGACAGCCGACACCGATAACACCATCCAGTCACAAGGGCTTTATGTCTGGCAAATGGATAATATGCTTGCTGCGACAGCGTCGCTCGATGGTCATTGGCAACTGCCACAAGACCATGCAAATGCAGGAGAAGTCGCTCTAGCCAGTAAGCGTATCGCTACCGACACTCGCACGATAAAACCAGGTGATATCTTTTTGGCGTTAAGTGGTGAGAATTTTGATGGTCATGATTATATCGATACGGCAGCATCAAAAGGTGCAATTGCTGCTATCGTGTCTCGTCCTACCGCGTCATCCGACGCAAATACTATCCCACAGTTGGTGGTAAGTGACACCCGTTTGGCTTTAGGTCAATTGGCCAGCTATCGACGTCAGCAGCACACAGACCTGACCGTGATTGCTATTACAGGCTCGAGTGGCAAAACAACCTGCAAAGAGATGCTGGGTAGCATTTTTGGTAGATTGGCGCCGACATTGATTACTCGTGGCAACCTCAATAATGATTTGGGCGTGCCAATGATGCTGCTTGAGCTATCAGATCATCATCGCTATGCTATTTTAGAATTGGGTGCCAATCATATTGGTGAGATCGCTTATACGACTGAGATCGTCCGCCCTGACGTGGCCTGTATCCTAAATATCGGTACTGCCCATTTAGGCGAGTTTGGTAGCCGTGAAGGGATTTGCCAAACCAAAGCAGAGATTTATCACACTTTGACGGACGCACAGTATGCGATAGTGCCTGACAAGGATGATTTTACCAACCAGTTGCGCCGTATTGCTGAAAAGCACACTTCACATGTAATTGGGTTCGGTAATACCGATGTCAGTGCAAGTCATCTGGATGTAGAACCTGAGCGTAGTGAGTTTAAGCTACATATCGGTAATCAAATTCATGATATCAATTTGCCATTAGCAGGCGAGCATAATGTCAATAATGCTTTGGCTGCTGCCGCCTGTGCATACGCGCTAGATATTGAGGTCAATGATATCGTTGTGGGTCTAGAAAATGCGCGTCCAGCAAAAGGTCGCCTGAACAGTCAGATACTGGGTATGCATCGCCTGATTGATGATACGTATAATGCTAATCCTCACTCGGTACGTGCCGCTGCCAAAGTGCTGGCTGCACAAACGGGTACGCAAGTTATGGTGTTAGGGGATATCGGTGAGCTTGGGGATGCGGCAGTTAGTGAGCATCAAAGCTTGGGCCGTACTATCTCGACCACAGGTATTGATGTACTGTTATGTGTAGGTGAGTATGCCGCTTATACTGTTGCCGGCGCGCAAGAGATTTCTGATATCAATGCGCATGCATTTGCAGACAAAGACAGTTTATTAGAATATTTACAGCCGTATTTACAAGCGCAACAAGCTAAGCCTTGCACTGTGTTGTTCAAAGGCTCGCGCTCCATGAAAATGGAAACACTTATACATGCATTAGTAGAGGAGTAGGCGGTGTTAGTTTGGTTGTTTGGCTGGCTTGGTCAGTATTATACGCCGTTTTCTGCGGTTTCTTCGTTGACGCTAAGAGCACTGCTCGCGGTCGTCACCGCGCTTATGTTTAGCATGGTTTTTGGCGGACGTGTCATCAGGCATTTGCGTTCGCTCAAATACGGCCAGGCTATTCGGAACGATGGGCCTCAATCGCATTTGGCCAAGACAGGTACGCCTACCATGGGCGGGGTACTCATTCTGAGTGCTATTGGCATATCGACGCTGCTATGGGCACGCCTAAATAATCCTTACGTCTGGATTTTGCTCGTTGTTATGGTTATTTTTGGTGCGGTAGGCTGGGCAGATGATTGGCTCAAAATTAAATATAAAGACCCCAAAGGTCTGATCGCACGAAAGAAATATTTTTGGTTGTCGATGGGCGCATTGTTCGTCGGCGTCTCGTTGTACTATATCGCCACACTACAGCCAGACATCAACACCACTCGTGAGATGCAGGACCTATTATTGCCCGTATTCAAAGACTGGATGATTCCATTTTCCGCAGTGCCCTTTGGTATTGGTTTTATTATCTTCACCTACTTTGTGATCAATGGCGCCTCCAATGCGGTCAATCTCACGGACGGTTTAGATGGTTTGGCGATTTTGCCAGTCGTTTTGGTTGCTGCAGGTTTGGGCGCAATGGCTTATGTGTCGGGTGATGTGCGCTTTGCGGATTACTTGCATGTGCCTTATATTGCCTATAACTCTGAAGTTCTCATTGTTTGTGGCGCAATGGTTGGGGCAGGACTTGGTTTCTTATGGTTCAATGCTCACCCAGCACAGGTATTCATGGGAGATGTCGGCGCACTGGCACTCGGTGCGATGCTAGGTACGATTGCGGTGATGACGAGACAAGAGATTGCCTTTGCTATTATGGGTGGTTTGTTTGTTGCTGAGGCGCTATCAGTCATGCTACAAGTGGGCTCTTACAAACTGCGTAAAAAACGTGTTTTCCGTATGGCACCGCTGCATCATCATTTCGAAGAGATTGGCTGGAAAGAAACACAAGTAGTAGCCAGATTTTGGATTATCGCTATCATACTTGTTATTCTTGGACTGATGACATTGAAGCTGCGTTAAAACGTCAGCCTCAAACCGTATTGTAAGTACACTTATACTAGCGTTCTAAAAGCCATCTCAAACAATATTGAGGTGGCTTTTTATCGTTCAAGGCACACGAAATTTGTTAAAATGCGAGTCATATTGCGATGACTTTGAGATATCTGTGTCCTTATTTATTTGCCCACTTTGCCAGTCACCACTACAGCCTGCTGCAGACACGTGGCGCTGTGATGGTAGTTTGCACCCCAAAAACACTTCGCACCCCTTTGATGTTGCCCGTCAAGGCTACGTCAATCTGCTGCCTGTGCAACAAAAAAAGTCCAAAGCACCTGGCGACAGTCAAGCGTCTATCAATGCTCGTAAACGGTTTTTGAACCAAGGGCATTATGCACCGCTGCAGGATCTGATCAGCCAAACAATGGAAATGCTGTTATCAAAAAATGAGTCTACCGGTGAGCATGATACCAACTCTGTTCATTGGCTTGATATCGGTTGCGGTGAGGGTTATTATACGCAGGCAATGGCACAAATGGGCTCGTCGCTCATAGACACGCTAATAGCCGCTGATATCAGTAAGCCTGCATTGGTTGAGCTGGCTAAAGTAAGTAAGGTAACGAACCGTCTCTGGTATCAGCAGAGCACAGAAGATACTGCCAAGTCGACAGCAATCTATCCACTAGTGACCAGTGCGGCGCATCTACCACTACGCCCTCATAGTATTACCGGTATTAGTAGTATTTTCAGTCCCATTTTGCCCGAAGCGTTCGCTAAGGTGTTGGCTGATAATGGCTACCTAATCATTGCCAAACCAGACGTCGGACATTTGGCGACGTTGCGTGAAGCCTTATTCGATAGTGTGCGTGAGCATGACTCTGATAAGTTCCTACAAGAGTTGGCGCCATATTTTACGTTGGTCGAGACTCAGCGTGTCAGTAAGAAAATGAGTTTATCCGCAGAGGACTTAGCCGATCTAATGACGATGACACCTTATGCCTACCGAGCGCGTAGTGAGAAAAGACAAGCATTGCTGTCAGCGGTAGAAAAAGCGTCATTCGATACAGAAGCAAAATTTGTGGTTTATGTTCTACAAAGGACAGCATAGCACCGCTCAAAATAGTATGATGTTATACACTGTACTGCACTGCACTGTACTGCAACGATGTCTTCGATGCTCCAAGTATCAGTATTCTTTTAGCAGCCAGCCACTACCAAAGGCAAAGTACTCTCTAAACCAGGCGTTATAGCGAATAGATAGCGGCGTTGGGCTGGCGAGTGCAACAGGCTGCTGGTAGCCCTGATGCTTTGCAATTGCTACAGCACGAATGGTATGAAAATCACTGGTGACAATCGCAATGGGCATGTTTTTATTGATACCATGCTGCGCAAAAATATCCTGACTGTACGCCAAATTTTCCTCAGTGCTGGTGCTTTTGCCTTCTTGATAAATACGATCTAGCGAAATGTCGTGCGTGTCCTGCAAGTAAGTTGCCATAATGTTTGCCTCACTGCGCGGCTGCCCCAGACCGATACCGCCACTGGTAATGATCAATGCTTGTGGTTGCTGCTCAATCAGCGTTGCTGCCGTATCCAGACGATTGGCGAGGGTGGCGCTGGGTTTGCCCGCAACGGTACCAGAACCAAGCACGATAATAGCGGCCACGGGCGGTAGCGTTTGTTTGCCACGAGCAATCTGCTGCTGCAATGAGTAAACAAATACCAAAAAGCTCATGAGCCATAACCCAAATATTAACCATAACCCATACCAGATACGACGCAGTACAGGATGTTTGACAAGCACTCTAGCGATCATAGGCGCACCCAGCCCATGACCCAAAAAAACCACACCTATCAAAAAAGGCAGCACCGTGCCAAAATTAACCTTGTCAATGGCTATCAGTGCGATACAGTCGATGATAAGTATGAGTCCAAGTGCTATCAATACAATACGTAATAACCCAAACATAAGTTTTTCCAGTCAGCACTGATAGATCAGTCGCGCTGTCTATATAAGTGTCAAATATTAAACATTGAATGCTACATCCGCCTCTACAGTAATCAAAAGCATCATATATATACTTTTAGGTCTGCCCATCTATTTACTTACACTAGTAGCACAACTGTTTGGCTGTCTACAGTTTAGTGTCTGAATGTGCCAAACAACGGCAACAATCGCAACCTTTCTTCATGTTTCATAAATCTACTTAATACTAGAATCAGTTATCATTTTCTTTGTCGATAGAGCGATGCGACATCGCAATATCTTATTTGATACGTCATAAGGTATCTTTAATTATTATTCATCAATATGAATGAAACTGGGAAAATAAAATGAAAAAGATAATAGTAAGTTCAATTTTAGCCGCTACCGCTTGTTTGTCTATGGTTGGTCAAGCCAACGCGGCACCTGATTACTCAAAGTCTCATGCCGCCCAAGTACAGCATCAAAAACATGATGCTAAAACAAAAGCAGATAGCAAACACAAGGTTGTCAAAAACAAGGCAAAGGTATCACAGCAAAAAGCAAAAATAATGGCTGCCAAACATAAAGCACAAGAAAAGCACCAAGACAAATACCAGAGCAAGTATAAAAATGATAAACAAAGTAAAAATGATTACAAACATCGCTCTTAAAAGTAATATCTGATTATCTAAAAATGACGCCTCAAGTAGGCGTCATTTTTTTTGTAAGGACGAATTAAGCGTTGTTCAAGATAGGGGCTTATTTAATGCTTATGATCATACCTCAACGTTAGACTATGAATCTATACGGACAGTTCAGCAAAAGGTGATAATCATTGAGAGTACTGAAATATGGTATTGATGCATGGAGATATAGTATCGATACATAGCTTTGAGCCATTTGACGGACTGGTGACCAGAAAATATGTGAGAGAACAGCTACTGTTTTACATCAACGCCACGCTCAGCACCTTCTAGATAACGCATTATTCTGGCGGTTTTTTTGCCCTTTTTACGATAAGTGCAAATATGATGATGTGTTTTATATACTGCCCGACATCTTACTTGAGTTTTCATAAATATAGCTGGTAAGTCTAGCTATTAGGGGTTTCAAAATAATATTTGGCGCTGAGCCTAAGAATATTCTATGTGCTTTTTATAGTAAAAACTCAATAGGACTTAACACTTCTTAAAGTTTCTATAAAGTAAAAGTTGATATTATCTAATCAATATAAGAGATTTATTTTTGAATAAATATCAACAATTACGACGTCTAAACAGGTAACTGATAGTTTTCCCTGTTTCACTACTACTGCCTTTCAGGTCTTACATCCTACAAGAGTGCTTTATGAACCTCACAGAAACGGCTAAAGCTTTCAGCTTGCTTGCTATTGTCACTGCCATACAAGTTTCATCACTGACCTCTGCCTACGCCCACGACCCTAGTGCACATACTTTGCCTGCCAAAGAATGGCAGATCACAGGCCAGCCTAGTGTCGCCGCTGACTTTATCAAATTAGAAGACAGTACGGTTTATCTGACCGATAGTCGCCATCAGCTACTCTCTTTTATTTTGGCGGATTTTTCAGCCGAGGATCAAGCTTATATTCTAGAAAAAAACGCCCATGTTCAAGCGATCAATCAGCTAGCAGTGATTGAAAGGCTAGTAGATAGCAATCAGCTGACGGCTATCCAAAATCCAAATGAGACTAGTATTACCGCTACCGATAATACGGCAACGTCTGTTATAACGGATAACAGTGACACGCGCTCTGTTTTATTCTTCTACCTCTTAGGCGGCTTGATCTTAGCGAGTGGTTTGGTTTGTCTTTATGTTTTGAACATACGCCACCAAAAAAACCGAACCTCAAAAGTAGCTTATTCAGTTTTTGGTGTATTGGGTTCAGCTGCTTTGCTTGTGGCTTGTAGCAGTAATGAGACGGTCCAAAATATCGGTGAAAAGACCAAAGAAGCGATCGCTCACTTGCCAGTACCAGCCAATGATATTGATTTTATGGCGTCAGTATTTGGCTCATTTGATAACGTAAGTACTCATCACGATGATAAATATCTGTATATCGAATCAAATGGTATTCCAAGCCACGAAATGATGACGGGTATCACCAGTTGGCAACAGCAAGTACCTATCGACCAGGATTATACCAATGAAAACAGTTGGGTCATTCCCTTACAGCCTGAGCTTGCCGATGAGCCTTTAATGGCCAAAGACAATTTTATGAAAGGCGCCATCGCGATTGCAGCTAATGGCATTCCTATATTCAACCCATTAAACAATCGGGGTGAGGACGCCAAAGCATTCGGAGAATTAGACAATTGGGGCGGGCATTCTGGACGCGCTGATGATTACCACTATCATCTTGCACCAACCCATCTACAGTCACAAGTTGGCGCAGGTAAGCCCATTGCTTATGCACTAGACGGCTTTCCTGTCTATGGTGAAACGGATGATGAGCTTGATGAATATCTAGGCAAATTCAATGAAGACGGCAGCTATGAATACCATGCTACCTCAGAGTTTCCGTATTTAATTGCAGGTTTGCGCGGTAAGGTCACTATAAACCCAGATACAAAAGCGCCAGAAAATGAAATTTCACCGCAAGCACATACTCATGGCGTTCGCCCAGCGCTGACGCCTTTGCGCGGAGCTGAAATCACAGATTATAAAATTATAAGTCCGACTCAATACAGTCTAACGTATACCCATGACGGTCAAGAGCATAAGCTTAACTATGGTTGGGGCGCTACTGAAGCGACCAAAGATATTTATACTTTTGAATTTATTGATCCAGAGGGTACGACCGTACAGACTTATAAACGCACTGATGACACACAGAAAAAATAATACGTATCTAATGATAATGATCAGTTATAGAGATAATAAGCTGAGTTCAAAAACCATCTTATATAATGCTAAGGAATCCTAATGAAACCTATTTTAATACCTGCTTTGCTAACCACGGCAGTATCTGCTGTATTGCTGGCAGCGTGTAGTCAAACTCAGATAGACTCAGCGGCTACCGATGCCAATGAGCAAGCGACAGCATCAATAATAAGTAGTGCAGATGCCAGCAGCTATACTGGCACCGCTAGCTTAACCCAAGGTGTTGCCCAGACTGATGTGACAAATGCCTATGAATGTGACCGTGGTCGTCAAACCAACATCGGCAGTATCCAGTCATCTGACGGTAAATCGTGGACAGTACCAGCAGCGACCAATTTGCTCAATACAGATTTCCCAGTGGCGTCTGACTTAAACAACCCTTGTACGGGCAACGACTATCGCACTGCCAGTGAAGCTTTAGCTCAACTTGATGGTTCAGACATCGTTGAAATAGATGCAGATGGTGAAGTGTATACCGCTTACGTCTTTGCAGATAATTATTTTGAGATGTATGTAAATGGTGTGGCAGTCGGACGTGACAATGTGCCATTTACTCAGTTCAATTCAAATATAGTGCGTTTCAAAGCAAAAGCACCATTTACCGTTGCTATGCATTTGGTAGATTGGGAAGAAAACTTAGGCATTGGTTCAGAGAGTAATCAAGGCTCAGAGTTTCATGCAGGAGACGGCGGTCTAGTCGCTGTGATCAAAGATAAAGACAATAGTATAATCGCTAAGACCGATGAAACCTGGAAAGCACAAACCTTTTATACCGCGCCGATTAGAGACTTATCCTGTGTTAGTGAGTCAGGTAGCGAGCGCCTATCTAGTAATTGTGTTACCACAGCTAATGTGCAAGACGGTTCGGCAGATTATGGCCTGCATTGGGAATTGCCTACCAACTGGCAACAAGCAGACTTTGATGACTCTAGTTGGCCGAACGCTACTACTTATAGTAACCAAACCATTGGGGTAGATAATAAACAAGCTTATACCAATTTCATAGATATTTTTGATAATGAAAAAGCAGATGCCCAATTCATTTGGTCAACCAATGTCGTACTCGATAATGAAGTTATCGTACGCTATACCGTAGATGCGTTATAAACGCTGAACAAATACTTAAAAGACCATCATAAATGCCGCTCCAAAATAGCTATCTTAGATCTATCTTGGAGCGGCAGTGGTATAACGGTTACGTTTTATTTGTAAGCCGTATCCTTATTCTCAGTATATATTTATAAATAAAAAGCTATCTATCGATATCCTTCCTCGTTTGTCACTACCGCGTACTTGTATGTCTGTAAGCGCTGGTTGAACTCAAAAATCGTTACCTTTCTTAAACTTTCATCAAGCTACTTAACATAGGGACTAGCTATGATAAAGGACAGTATTATTAACATCGTCTACGTGCGCTAGTTATTCAAAGTAATGCTTTCCAACCAAAAAAATGATGCCAAATACCCACTGATTGTCCTAAATAATCATCTCAAAAATCGACTGAGAGCGCCAATGAAACAAACCTTATTCATACTATTTGCTACTTTATTCAGTGCAATAGGCTACTCAGCCAATGCAATGGTACCGAGTATTGCCTTTGCAGAAGCAGTAGACGCGACTCCAAAACCAGTCGTATCTGCTGAAATACGAAAAATCAGACGCGAATGTCGCATCAATTTGGGTCTGAACAAGTTATATACGAATCTAAGTGACAGTGAAAAAGAAGCAATGAAGAGATGTATAGGCAGTAAGTAGCTGTAGGTTTGGATATTAGCAGCGATAGATGAATGGTATGAGCCAGCAATATGCTTTATTGTTGGTTTTTTTGATAGATAAGATAATAACGATTCAGGCAGCATCAAATGACAAGTATAGACTGACAGTCTTACTATTGAAGTGTTTGAATTTTATTTAGAATAGAGTAAGACAAAACAGAAAAACTGGGGCTTTTATCAAAATAGATAAGATTGGCGGTGAAGGAGGGATTCGAACCCTCGATACGCTATGAACGTATACACACTTTCCAGGCGTGCGGTTTCAGCCACTCACCCACTTCACCGTTTTTTGAACGCCTAAGTATAGCGGATACCATTTAAAATGTCACGACTTGCGCACTATCTTTCTTTATTGGTGGCCGCCTGCTAGGATAGCAAGTATGTAATAGCAAGTATAAATGGTTGAGAGTTGAATGATAAGTTTCAGTAAGTCCAAAAGTGGACTTAAACATAGCGTGATGACGGCGATAGTGACTGTTACGATAGGTATGTCTACTCAGGCATATGCTGATGACTTCAGCCAGTGTAGCCAATCTTTTTATGGTGGTATTTATCCTGAATTTACCAATACCAAACTGAGTAATCAGACACAAGCACTATGTATGGATGGTTTTGCTGTCATGTACTCTGGTGTATCACGCACACCCCTATGGTCAGCAGAGTATCTAGATCGGACACGCCTACAACAAGCAAAACAAATCGACCGTGAAGACAGCTTTCACGAAGAAAGTAAGCTCCCGGAGTCAGCACGCGCGTCATTATCTGACTATTCAGGTTCAGGTTATGATCGCGGACATCTCGCACCCAATGCCGACATGGCAACGCGTAGTCAGCAATATGATAGTTTCAGTCTGGCCAATATCGCGCCGCAGTCACCGCGCAACAATCGTTATATCTGGCGTAATATTGAATCGGCTACTCGATATTTAACGCAGCAATACGGTGAGGTCTATACCATCACAGGTGTAGCATTCACTAATAGCAAAACCAAGCAACTTGCGAACCGCGTACTGGTTCCTAGCCATTTTTTCAAAGCGGTATATATTCCAGCAACCAATCAAGCCGGGGTGTACTACGCACCCAATGATGAATCAGAGCGTATCGAAGTTATTAGCATTGATGAGTTAACCGCTGAAACGGGTATCGATGTCTTACCAATGTTAGACATCCAAACAAAAACACAAGCGTTTGATTTACCACTAAAGGCAGGGGAGCGCTCAGACACACCTGATACTACAGATGAAGAGCCTGACTGGATGTTATTTGTATGGGCTATTTTAGAATGGTTAATTGCACAGCTAAAAGCGTAAAAGGCTTTATAAATATCGACGCATAAAAGATTAGAATTGCGCCAAAGCATACTAATAGTGAGGATGAATACATGATTGAGCCATTCGCAAACAACCACCAAAGCATGCAGATAGGCGAGCTGGTTATTGAAAATCAAGAAGACAAGATTGTTATTTATGGTGATATCGATCTGACTTTAGATGCGTCAGGATATGAGCAAGCCCAGCAGTTACATGAGCTAACTAGTAAGATTATTGACGCATTTCAGGTCAATAGCCTTTATAGTAATAATGACAGTAAGTCAAAAGAAATTGATGACCAGTTGGGCAAAGATATCGACAACCCTTTCCTGTAAGTCTTTGATATAGTTTTATTTTTCCAGAAATAATAAAGTATAAAAAAATTACTAGGCAAACTTAAAAAATTGCTTATAATGAATCAAGACATCGCTTATGTCGCTCAGATCTTTGAACAAAACCTTATGAGTCATTGCGGTAATATCCAATTAAGACGCAAGCAATTAGGTAAATATCCAAAAGCTCATAATAAAAGATTCTAGCAAAGGATAAGCATAGGACATCGGAAACATAATGTTTCGAGCAATCATCGTATGAAAGGAGTCAATCTATGAAATTATTTACAAAAACCACTTTAGCAGTTGCTGGTATTGGTATCGCTAGCATGGCTTTTGCCGCTGATCCACTTGCCAATACGACTTGGCAGACATATGATGAAGGCAAGCCAAAAGGTACTGTAAAAATCACTGAGTCAAACGGTGTGTTAACCGGTACGCTTGTTGCTACTAATTCAGCCAAAGGTAAAAAGCACGTTGGTACGACTATTATCAAAGGTCTGAAATCTGATGGTGGTGGTAAATATAGCGGTGGTACGATCACTGACCCTGAAAAAGGTAAAGATTACCGTATGACTGCAAACTTAAGCGGCAACACATTGAAGCTAAGAGGTTATATTGGTCCATTCTCTCGTAGTCAAGAATGGAAAAAGAAATAAGCCAGTATTAATATCTAGCCATCAAGTCTTAACTTGATATAAGAAAATCCCGCATCACCGAAAGGTGTTGCGGGATTTTTTATACTCTAGATTTATTTTCTAGGTCCAATGAGAAGTGCTTTTTTATAGGTTTAATAGAGGAGTTTTCTTACCGATTAAAAGAACAAACGCTGACACTACAGTAGGTAGTATCAGCGCATTTAAGACTCATATTTGGCTTGTGAGAGAGCTTATCTGATAAACTCGGGGTAAGCTTCCATACCACATTCAGCGATGTCAGCACCTTCGTACTCGTCTTCTTCAGAGATACGTAGACCGATAACTGCTTTTATGATTGCCCAGACCACTAGGCTAGCAATGAATACCCAAGCAAAGATAGTCGCGGCGCCTACAATCTGACCAATAAAGGTAGATGCTGGGTTAGTGATCGGTACAATGAGCAAACCAAATAGACCAACAACACCGTGAACTGAGATTGCACCTACTGGGTCATCAATTTTGATTTTGTCTAAAGCTAAGATTGATAACACGACGATGATACCAGCAATGACACCAAAGATAGTGGCTTGTAGTGCAGAAGGGGTTGAAGGCTCTGCAGTAATGGCAACTAGACCTGCTAATGCACCATTTAGGAGCATGGTTAGATCCGCTTTACCAAAGATGATGCGGGCTAAGATCAAGGCACCAACAGCACCGCCAGCAGCAGCAGCATTAGTGTTTAAGAATACCATGGCAACAGCATTGGCACTGGCGATATCACCAAGTTTAAGTACTGAGCCGCCGTTGAAGCCGAACCAACCCATCCACAAGATCAATGTACCAAGTGCAGCAAGTGGTAGATTGGCACCAGGAATGGCACGTATTTCACCGTTAGGACCGTATTTACCTTTACGTGAGCCCAATAGTAGTACGCCAGCTAGAGCTGCAGCAGCGCCTGCCATATGAACGATACCAGAGCCTGCAAAGTCAGAGAAGCCCATGTCACCTAGGTTAAATAACCCAAAGACATCGTTACCACCCCAAGTCCAGCTACCTTCTAATGGATAGATAACACCAGTCATGACGACTGCAAACAATAAGAAAGCCCATAATTTCATACGTTCAGCAACGGCACCTGAAACGATTGACATACAGGTCGCTACAAACACTACTTGGAAGAAAAAGTCTGAGGCTGCAGAGTAAACGGAGTCGCCACCAAAGCCATTTTCGGCAGAGGCTGCCAACGCATCTTCTACTAAGGTGTCACCGCCTGCAATTCCGCTTAAGAACAGATCGCCACCATACATAATAGCGTAACCACATACCATGTACATAATGCTGGCCGTTGCAAATAACGCGACATTCTTAGTTAAGATTTCGACCGTATTTTTTGATCGGACCAGTCCGGCCTCTAACATAGTGAAGCCAGCGGCCATCCACATGACCAACGCCCCACAGATCAAAAAGTAAAACGTATCGAGCGCATACTGGAGCTCAAAGATTTGACTTTCCATTTACATTCCCCTTGAATTTACAATATAGATATCGGTATGACCGATAGATAAAAATGCTGTAAGAACCTATATCTACAAATCTCCTTTTATAGATATGGCCTCAAATCTAGATAGCATCCGGTCCGGTTTCACCTGTACGGATACGAATGACTTGCTCAAGTGCAGTAACAAAGATTTTGCCGTCACCAATCTTGCCAGTACTAGCGATGCGAGTGATGGCTTCGATAGCAGGGTCGACCATCTCGTCGATCACAGCAACTTCAACTTTTACCTTAGGTAAAAAGTCCACCACGTATTCTGCGCCGCGATAGAGCTCTGTGTGACCTTTTTGACGACCGAAACCTTTGACTTCAGTGACAGTAACACCTTTGACACCGATGTCAGAAAGCGCTTCACGCACATCGTCGAGCTTAAACGGTTTTAAGATCGCAGTGATTAGCTTCATAAAAAAATTCCTTATTTGTGTGATGCTGCAGATTGATAGAGGCATTATGGTGCATCGTCGTATCTCTGCCTTGCTTATGGTAAGTCATTCAAGAACTGTGCCAATTTACTCAAGGGGAAGTAAATTGGACGTGTCCGTTCAAAAATAACCGTCATTCCGATAGAGGATATAACCGACGGTACAACAATGAGAGCCTTCATTATAGACGTAATAAAAGTAAATCAACCTTTAGCGTTTGGTTAATGACAACTTTATTATAACCAACTTTTTGAGTGCTTGGGGAAGCTATCCCCGTATTTCATGTGACGATTTGCTAACTTGAGTTTGGCAATCAAAAGGGATTTTTGCGAGGAAGCTATAAACAGAAGATAAATATAAAACAGATATAAGCAGCAGAGCGCCAGCAAGGTAACAGGTGCTCTATGCTTAGATATATGGGGGTGTATGCAGCAGTGTACTTACGCTTTAGGGAATAGCAGATATGGCGTTTTGGTACTGACGAGCAGTTTTTTGGTATCGCTACCTTGTAGTAATTCACGCAGACGAGACTGACCGAAGGCGCCTGTCATGAGCAGACCGATGTCGTTTTGATTTTGATAGTAATTTAAGGCCGCTGCGACATCACGGCAGTCGAGTAGTGTCTTTTTAGACTTAATACCTGCTTGCTTGAGCTTTGCATAAGCTTCACGCAGGGCATCACAGTTGTCAGAATTTTCTCTACCAACCATAACAATATGTACGGTCAAGGCACGTACAAGTGGCGTCTTACATAGCCAATTGAGTAGTTTATGGCACGTTGGGCTGTTATCAAAAGCAAATAAAGCCGTAGTAGGGGTCAAAAATGGTGCATGTGTCACCAAAATGGGGCAGTGACTGACTCTAATAAGCTGACTTAGGGTAGATTTGCAAGTAACATGATGACCAATAACGATCAATTGGGCTTTGTCATCAACGTAATCGATACTTTGGTTTAGGTGTTCATGACGATGTAAGGTATACGTTTTGAGCTTGCGGCGCTGCTGTTCACAATAAGTGGTCGCTTGAGAGAGTAGCAGCCTGCCTTGTGCCTTTAGCTCACAGTTGCTTAGATGCTCTTTACTTGTGAACTGCTCAAGCAATGCATTCTCATCATCGATGTTGAGACAGCCAGAATAATTGACCGCAGCTTTTTGTTGTAAGCTTGGTGCAGAGTGCAATAGTCCAATAGGTGCTTGTAAACGGGTAGAAGCCCACATACTCGCCTCTAATACCGCTTGAACATGATCGGGACAGTCCAAGCAAGCAATCACACTATCTGGTTTTAAGTTACTCATAAAACGACCACATCATTTTAATAATAAAAATCAGCCACTCAGTTCGGGGCTAAGCATAACCATCATACTCAACCCTGATTACCACTATGGCCGCCTATTCATGTATCAATCCACACCATGTATCAAACCACAAACCTTGTTACGCATTCGTATAGCAAGGCTGATAAATATTGGCTTAATCTAATAAGCCAATATCTCGGCGATCATGAACAGAGAAGCGGTCAATCAGTGTGCGACTCGCATTGTTGAGCCCTACCACTTTGACATCAATACCTTCACGTTGCAAGCGCATGACCAGTTTGTCCAAAGTATCCACAGCTGTCACATCCCAAAAATGTGCTTGGCTGACATCAATCTGAATGCTATCTACGGCTTCTTTGGTATCGAAGCTATTTAAGAACTGTGTCGTAGAAGCAAAGAATACTTGACCTTGAACATAGTAGTAACGGGTATTGCTACTGTCATCGTACTCGCTAAAGATGGTCAAGAACTGTCCAATCTTATTGGCAAATGCCAAGGCAGATAGCAGCACACCAACACCAACACCATAAGCTAGGTTATGAGTAAAGACCGTAGTCAATACTGTCGCCAGCATCACAATATTGAACGACATAGGATGCGTTTTGAATTCGCGAATAGATTGCCAGTTAAACGTACCAATCGATACCATAATCATAACGGCAACTAGCGCAGCCATTGGAATTTGGCTGACCCATTCACTCAAAAACACCACCATAATCAGTAAGACAACACCAGCCATCAACGTAGACAGACGCGTACGACCACCAGATTTTACGTTAATCATAGACTGACCAATCATCGCACAGCCTGCCATACCACCGAAAAACCCTGATACCACGTTAGCCATACCTTGACCACGGCATTCTTTGTTTTTATCACTGGGTGTATCCGTCAACTCATCGACGATGGTTGCTGTCATCATAGACTCTAATAAACCAACAATAGCAAGCGCAATAGAATACGGCGCGATGATAAGTAGTGTCGTCAAATTCAATGGGATATCAGGCAGCAAAAATACTGGCAATGAATCTGGCAAGTCACCCATGCTGCCAACGTTGCGAATATCAAGATTCATATACATGGCAACAGCGGTCAATCCAACGATACAAATCAATGGAGAAGGAATCACACGACCTATTTTAGGAATAAGTGGGAACAGGTAAATAATTGCTAAACCCACGGCTGTCATGATATAAACCGTCATACCGACACGTTCGGTCATGGGGTTTAGCTCAGGCAGTTGCGCAGCGAATATCAATATCGCCAATGCGTTGACGAAGCCAATAACCACTGAGCGCGAGACAAAACGCATCAGATTGCCTAGCTTTAGAATGCCCATCACAACCTGAATGGCGCCGCATAATAAGGTAGCAGCAAGCAAATACTGCAAACCATGATCAGCAACCAAATCAACCATGACCAGAGCCATGGCCCCTGTCGCCGCCGAAATCATCCCTGGACGACCACCAACAAAACTGATCACGACGGCGATACAAAATGAGGCATACAAGCCAACTTTTGGATCAACACCCGCGATAATAGAAAAGGCAATAGCTTCTGGAATCAGTGCTAGGGCTACGACTAAGCCCGATAAAACGTCGCCGCGAACATTGGAAAACCACTCGTCACGCAAGTTATCAATAAAAGATGTCATAAGTAAACTACATAGGGTTAGAGGCAAAAAAAGTAATCATTACTCATTTATAAAATGATCGCGTCGCTAATAATAGCTATTCATTTGTCTTTTACGTCAACATGCACTGGGTCATGTTGCTGTGTTGGAATGTGCAAGGTCAATAATAAGTATGTCTACTCATTTTTTCGGTATCGCGTATACGCTCATCAATAATAAATATGATGAAGACAGTAAGATGACCTAAAAATATGGTTTGGACTGGGTTGCTTAAAATAGGCTATTGAATAAAACACCCAAGATAAGGCATAGAATCAGCAATTATTTGCTGTAGTAGAGGGTGATAAATAATTTGCCACACAACGAGTGTTGCCTGACATAAAGTTACCACACACGAATCAGTGCTAAAGAGACGTGACAATAGCGCGATAAATGTGACAACATGCTAAACTAAAATAATCAGGCGTAGCGCCTTATTGCATAACAATGTCACATACCAATCAAGTCAGCCATTATAGCATTAGCTACCAAATATAAAAACAGGCGAATAATAGCATAAAGTCATAAAAAATCATTACCCAAATTTGAACGATACCGTTATGATGCCTATCATCGTGAGGGTGTCATATAAAGTCGCTACACGCTTGTTTTTCTTGACACTACTTTGTTCGTCTAACAGAAGGAATAGATATGACCGCCAATACCGCAACAGAAACCTTGATTCATAAGGGCAACGGTCTACAGGTCGTGGTCGGTTTGGGAAAGTCTGGACTATCGGTAGCGCACTATCTTGCCAAGCAAGGTTATCAAGTAGCAGTAACAGATGCACAAGCAGCGCCTAAGCTTGCGGATCAACTGCCAGCTGACATTGAAATTCGTCAGTTTGGGGCGATCGATGCAGAGCTACTACAGCAAGCAGCACGTATTATTATCAGCCCAGGTATCTCGCTTGAAACCGATGCCGTGGCAGCAGCCCGCCGAGCTAATATTCCAGTCGTCAGTGATATTCAACTGTTTTGTGACGCATGTACAGTACCGATAGTAGCCATTACAGGCTCTAATGCCAAAAGTACCGTGACTACCTTAGTTGGGCAAATGGCATCATATGCTGGCGTTAATGTGGGTGTCGGTGGCAATATTGGCGTGCCAGCACTGACTTTGCTTGATAATACGGATATGGAGTTGGCCGTGTTAGAGTTGTCTAGCTTTCAGCTAGAAACCGTTATTAATTTAGGTGCAAAAGTCGCGACGGTACTCAATATGTCGCCCGATCATTTAGATCGTCACGGTGATATGCTTGGTTATCATCAAGCCAAACATCGTATCTTTCAGGGCGCCAAATCAGTAGTCATTAATCGTGAAGATGCGCTCACCCGTCCATTAGTGGCAGACAACCTCCCAAGAATCAGCACAGGTATTCACGCTCCTGATAAAGGACAGTACGGTCTTATTACCGATACGGAAGGTCAGACTTATCTGGCGCGCGGTACAGAAAGGTTACTATCGGCAGACAAACTGTTGATTAAAGGTCGTCATAATCTGCTAAACGCGCAGGCTGCTTTAGCGCTCGGCGAGCTTGCAGGGTTGCCTATTGAAAGCATGCTGGATACGCTGCAGCAGTTCTCAGGACTTGAGCATCGTTGCCAATATGTTGCTAATGCTGCTGGCATTTATTATTTTAATGATTCTAAAGGCACCAATATCGGTTCTACGATGGCTGCTATCGAAGGATTGGGCGCGGTTTATGCTCCAAAAGATGGCAAGCTGCTATTGATTTTAGGTGGCCAAGGTAAAGGTCAGCAATTTGGTGAGTTAACTCCTTTTATCAATCAATACGTGAGTCAGGTACTACTGATCGGTGAAGATGGACAACAGATTGAGCAGCATTTGCGAGCGGCCAAACTCAGTGATGATGTCGCATTACATCAATGCCAGACACTAAAAAACGCGTTTGCAACGGTTCAGCAAGTGACGACAAGCAGTCTGTCACAAGTGCAAGCGGTGCTGCTGTCACCTGCCTGCGCCAGCTTTGATCAATACAGTGGCTATGCTGCTCGCGGCGAGCACTTTAGTAAATTGGTCGAACAGTTAAGTGCTGCACAATCAGATAACACGATTATCAGCTAAAAGTCTCGATCAGCCAAACGCTCTGATCAGTCAGCTCAGTCGTTGTGGTAGTAGATGGTATTTTCTTTATAAACGATTGTTTTGCTTATAGATTGCTGCTACTGTCACCATAACTGGTTTGATGCTTAGATAGGTGGTAGTTCACGCATCTTTTGTTGCTCATGACTGTCCTATCATCCTCTATCTGGTACGATTTACTTTATCATTTTTTAAACGGTGGCGTTTTATAGACGCCGTGTTTCTTCGTTCGTTAGTGTATATAAAATTATGGCGCTCTCTTCTTTTTTTCGTTCCTCGTCTCAGACCAAGCAAACCTCTGGCACAGATGGTGTGCTTTCTATGCCATCAGCACGTGCAATTTTACTATCGAGCGTAGGCTGCATGATGGTGCTTAGTTTGCTGATGGTCGCATCTGCTTCTATTCCTTTTGCGCTCAGCCGCGGTATGACAGAGCTGTATTTTTTCAAAAATCAGCTGTTGTACATGATGATTGGTTTGATCGTCGCTGTTATCCCTTATTATGGTGTGTCGCTGCGAACGCTTTATAAGACTGAAACCCAATTTCTTTTACTGGGTATCACAGGTCTGTTGCTAGTGGCAACGCTATTTAGTACACCTATCAATGGTTCTAAGCGTTGGCTCACGCTAGGCGGTTTCAATTTTCAGGTCGCAGAGTTGGCCAAGCTGGTCATGATTGTGTTTGTCTCTGACTTTGTGGTGCGCCGCTCGTTTGAGGTGCGCAATGGTCTCGATGGTTTTTTGCGAATCATGCTGGTGGTAGCGCTAATCACGATACTGCTCTTATCACAGCCTGATTTTGGCTCATTTGTCGTTATTTTAGGGACACTATTCGCGATTTTTTATATCGCTGGTGCCCCTTACAAGCACTTCTTAGCATTGGGTGCGGCGGCTATTGGCGGTGCTGTACTGATGGTGACTACGGCAGAGTACCGATTGGTGCGTGTCATGTCATTTATGGATCCATTTGATGATGTGCAAGATACTGACTACCAGTTAGCGCGTAGTTTGATTGCTTTTGGGCGTGGACAGTTCACGGGTGTCGGCTATGGCGAAAGCGTACAAAAACTATCGCATTTACCTGAGGCTCATACTGACTTTTTGTTGGCGATTACGGGTGAGGAGTTGGGCTTTGTCGGGGTCAGCATGGTGTTGGTACTCGAAGCACTGATCATTGGTAGTGCAATGCGCATCAGTTACAACGCACTCAAACGTCGTCAAATGCGCATGAGTTATACGGCGTTTGGTATCGGTGTGGTATTTATTGCGCAGACAATTATTAACGCGGCGATGAATATGGGTGCCATTCCAACCAAAGGCCTCACTATGCCGTTCTTTAGTTATGGTGGGTCTTCGATGCTGATCAGCCTGGTGATGGTTGCACTACTACTAAAAATATATAAGGAAAGTCCTGAAATCGAAAAGAGCCAATGCCGCTACTATTAAAAAATTTTAATTAGTAAAACATCTGAGTTAGCTTATACACTTTATGAGTAAGACCTAAAAAAAGCGCCGCAAATAGTGGTGCTTTTTGCTGTCTGCTGCTATTAAGGGTTACTTGGTTCTCATCAACAGAGTAAATTTAGCTGCTGCATACCTTGTAGCGGTGCATTGTCCCACTGTGCAATGGCTTGGATGAGCATATTAGTTGGCGTGTCGACATCGACTTTTGGTTGCCGCAGGAGTGCCAGTCCATCAGTGATAAGTTGGCTTGGATCCGATGTGTCTATTGGCTGCGCGAGGTTTTGCTTGGAGAGCTTTTGACCATTTGCATTATTAATTAATGGTAAGTGGTACCAATGGTCGATCGTTGGTAGACCCGCCGCCTGCATAATACTGATCTGCGCTGTGGTCATCGGTAGGATATCCAAACCGCGCATAATATGAGTAACCTGTTGTAGACCATCGTCGATACTGGCGGCTAATATGTAGTTGATCATACCATCTTGACGACGCGCTACCATGTCTCCTAGTGTCTGCTGTGGATTATCCCATTGCTGACCCTGAATACCATCATTAAAACCGATTTTATAGTCTGGTAGCTGTATACGTAATTTATGCTGCTGCCTATCAAGATGAGTTGCCACACAGCGCCTTGGATAGCGCTGCCGGTTTGGCTGTTTTTGATTGACTGATGTTGCAGTATGGGTCTGGCTGTGATGTCTATTGATATCTTCTTGTGCCCAGTATTGCTCTAGGTCTTTACGTGAGCATCTGCAGCCGTAGGTTAAGGGGCGCAGCGATGAAGACAGGTAGTCACTGTAAATATCGATACGTTCAGACTGATAGATGACGTCACCGTCCCAGTGCAATCCAAGTATTTCTAGATCCATCAAAATCTGCTCAGTGAACTGCTTGTCACAGCGCGCAGTATCGGTGTCCTCGATGCGCAGCAACCATTGGCCACCGAGCGATTTTATATGACAGAAGCTAGCAAGTGCCGTGGTAAAAGAACCCAGATGCAGCTCACCCGTAGGTGATGGCGCAAAACGGCCAATAGGCTGTGATAATCTGGGTTCAGTTGGTATATCAGTATAAATATTTTTCAAAATAAATAACTATCGATAAAAATGATAGAGATAGAATAATAAAGATCGGTATCAAAAGATATTTATTAAATGAAATTATTTTGTTAGTAATGGCAGCTGTGCGTCGATCATATATTTGAGAGTGGAGTAGGGGTGGTGGTTAAGAAAAATGATAGTCTTGTAAAAGCAAAAAGCGACCCATGATGTGGTCGCTTTTGCTTACGTACGGTTATCTGTATACCGCTTAAGCCCCTTGGTTTTGGCGCTCTTTGATCTCTGACAAGGTTTTGCAGTCGATACACTGCGTGGCTGTTGGACGAGCTTCGAGGCGACGTAGACCAATCTCTACACCACAGGTTTCACAAAATCCATAGTCATCATTTTCGATTTCTAACATAGACTTGTCGATCTTGCGGATGAGCTTACGTTCACGATCACGTGTACGTAAGGCAAGCGCAAACTCTTCTTCTTGAGTTGCACGGTCATTGATGTCAGGCATCGCACTTGACTCATCTTGGATGTAGTTTTTGGTACGATCCGCTTCACCAATCAGTTGGTTTTTCCATTCCAACAAAATTGACTTAAAATGCTCTAACTGTGCATCAGACATGTACTCTTCGTCTTTGGCTGGCACATAGGGAGTAAACTTGACTTCACTTGGATTCGTGGTCACGGTGCTCATATGGGTATCCTACTTTTTCAAATTAATTCAATAAAACGACGTATCAAAAGACAAGACGTTATCAGTTTTACAAACGCTATAAGTTGTCCCTTTATCAAACGTTTTACCACTTGGTGATACAAGTAACACAGCTGATCAAATAATATCGTTATTTTAGTATATCGGCATACTCTGACTCAGGTATATTGCTATGCAAATCTTTAGTTCAATAGCACTGCTCAAATCGTATTATAAATGATTGACTATTAACACTTAGCTTGTGGTTTCTTGGCCATCCTAGCTATTATTCTATTGCCTAATTTTAAATATTAGACCGTCCTCGCTTCATTTTACAAGTTGTATCATTGTTTATAGTAATAATGAAGTTATTTTTTATTTTGATCTCGTTTTTTCTTAATTCATTAACTTGTACAATCTTGGCCAATATAGGCTAAGCTCATAGTGGGCAAGGGGTGGAGCTATTATCTGTAGTAAAAAATATGGCCATTAAGTATCCAGTCTTTCAACCCAGCTTGCAACCTTTCCATTGTTGGCTAATTGCAACCAGCGGTAGCCTGGTAGGCCACTTTCATCATAAGCAAAATCGTGCGAATAAGGTTTGAACTGGTAGCAGGTAGACGGTGTGCTATAGACGGTAACCCCTTGGCGATAACGAACTTGCTCTTGATGAGTGTGACCACTAATAATGACTTGTAGATGCTCAAAAGGCGCCATATGCTCCCAAAAACTCTCCGTGTTTGTTGCCATATGAGTATCAATCCAGTCAGAATCCACTGGTATGATGTGGTGGTGTAGAGCAATGAGCGCTGGCTTATCACAGGCATCAAGACATTCGCACAGCCAATCAATGTCAGTGGTTGTTACTTCACCTGCTACCTTGCCTGTAATCGATGAGTCTAGCAATAGTAATTGCCAGTGATCTCCCTCAATCCTATGCCGGCTGAGCAGACGTGAGTCAGCTGGCTGGGCAACGAGCGACCTCTGAAAAAACGGTAGGTGTTCGCCATCCTCGTCAGTCACATCATGATTGCCAGCGATACAAACAAAAGGGATTTGAGTCGCTTGTAGGACAGCAAATATGTGGTCGTAGGTTGACAGCCTTACTTTATTCACCAGATCGCCGGTCACAATGATCAAGTCGCAGCGAATATCTGCACTCAGTGCTTGCTGGAGTACTGTCTCAAAGCTGCGCTGACAATTGCCAGCATCGTTGTAACCACTGCTATCAATATCAGCAGCGACAGGCGTGGATAAATGCAAATCAGTGATTTGTAAAATATTTATCTGTTCATCGGGCGTACTGATCTTATTGACAGGATAGCTTGGCATCGGGTCAGTCCCTTATCGAATCAAAACAATGGTCATTGTGAGAACGAGTGTGGATAAATGATCTACTATTTTTAATGGTACATGCGCCTATTATAACGGTTATTAGCACTGATTGGTGACGAGTCATAATAGTGAATCGCGACGCGCAGTGGTAAAGCAATTTTATAACATAAAGCCAGTTAAAGCTCTAGTAATATTGGTGAAATAAAGTTGAACAAAGTTTTTAAAAATCTTCATTATAGCCTGAACGTCAATGAACTATTGATGGCGTGCTGAACGAAATTTTATTTTGGTTAGCTTCGAAAAAATCAGAGCGATAAAAAATAATATAGCTAATATCAATACAATAGAGAGACCCGTTTGAATATCTAACCAAATGCTTCCCCAGACACCCAGTGTCACTCCAAGCTGAGCGATGATAAATGCGATAATCACCATTTGTTTTGGCGATGATGACCATAAACGTGCGGTAAGGGCAGGTAGTACTAGCAGCCCACTGATTAATAAGCTACCGACGGCTTGTAAAGCAACGGCACAAAACCCTGCAAGTAAGCCCATAAAAAACAGCCGCTGACGAGTCGGATTAATACCTTGGATACGCGCCAATGCCTCGTGGGTGGCCAGTTTGATTTGAGCAGGCCAAATATAACTGAGCAGGCTTAAGCCTACGAGTACGCACCCTGCGAGTAGGGGCAACTCATCCCAACCAAGCTCCAGTAAATTACCGAATAAAAAACCAAGCACATTGGCTTGTTGGTCTGTCAGCTGGGTCAAGGTCAACAAACCCAAACACAGCAATGACACCGCAACAACGGCCAACACTGCATCAGCAGGCAAACGCTCATCATCAATCAAAACCAGCCCTAACACTACTGCGATACTGACTAACGCAACGCCAATTCCCATTGGCATCTGCCACCAAGCTGCTAGAGCTACGCCCAGCAATGTACCATGTGCTAACGCATCAGCAAAAAAGGCCATACGTCGCCACAATACCAAACAACCTAAAGGTGCCGATAGTAGCGCTAAAATACTGCCAGCGATCCAAGCAGGAGCGATAATAGCTAACCATGAGGTCATAATAAATATCCATGAAATTTTATAGAGCTTAATACTGCACTGCTAAATGTCAAAACATTGAAACCAATACAGCTAAGCTATAGAGTATGTGATGCTAAGGGTTATAGTTCGAGCTCGTTTGGTGCATGGTGCTGGCAAGCATGTGGCTGATGCACGTAAGGCTGTTCATAATAATGACCAAACAACTTTTTAAACTCGGTACTGATGGCTAGCTCGCTGGGTTTTCCTTCGCAGCAAATATGCTTATTGAGACAGATAACACGTCGACTGCCTCTCATAACCCAGTGCAAATCATGGGATATAACCAACATGGCACAACGTAAAAAATCTGGCAATTTATCGATAAACTGATACAGCCAAACCTCTGTATCAGGGTCAAGCCCTTGCATAGGTTCATCCAGAATCAATAAGTTGGGTTTGTCTAACAATGCTCGGGCAAGCAACACTCGCTGCGCCTCTCCGCCCGATAAATGCAACATTTGTCGCGATAATAAGTGTGTTAACGACAAATTATCAAAGATAAACTGGCGCTGCTCAGCGGTAAGACGTTTTTTATCTGCTTGATCTAATAGGTCGCTGACTCGCAATGGCAATATTGGCGGTACGGTAAATCGCTGTGGTACGTAGCCAAGTTGTAGTGGTTGGTGTGCCGTGATGCTGCCTTTGGTCGGGTCGATTAAACCTAAGATGAGTTTGACCAGTGTAGATTTTCCAGCCCCGTTAGGCCCAACGAGACTCACGGTTTCGTTGGTTGCAATGTCGATATCAATGTTCGAGAGAAGACGTTGCGACCCAATATAATAGCTGATATTGCGTAGGCTCAGCAGTTGACTAGCATCGTTCACAATATTTTTATCCATAATAGGGGCAACTGGCTGATTAGAGGGTAGGATAGACAGGCTCATAATATGACAACAAATAGATAAGTAAAGGGGAGGGATAACCAGAATATAAGTGTTAAGAACCAATAGAACAGTATTAAAAGAAAGGTAGGCAGTATTGACGGGTCGCTGAATTTATATATTACTGACAAGCCTGACACCGGCCACTGAGTTCGATCACGCTGCGCTCAACGACAAAGCCTACATCTTGCTCAGCAAAGCTCATCATCTCTTGTACCGGTAAACTACTACACTCTTGAACCCGCTGACACTGATCGCATATTAAAAAGGCGGCCGTATGCCGTGCTCTGGGATGACAGCAAGGAACATAAGCGTTGATAGACGTCAGCTGATGAATCAACCCTTCGCTCAACAAAAACTCTAAGCTGCGATAAACTGTTGGTGGCGCAACGTTTTTGGGGGTGCGCTTCTTAACAGCTGGTTCGTCCACAGGCGTCTTCGATATATCATCTGTTTCAGACAGTCGCATTTGCTGTAATTGAGTGATTAAGTCATAAGCGCCAACAGGTTGATCAGATTCTAGTACCAACTGGTATATCTGCTGGCGTAGCGGCGTAAACCGTGCCCCATTTAAGTGGCAGTGCTCCTTTGCGGCTAGCAATCGCTCAGTAACGTCATGCGCAGTCAAATCTTGCACATCATGCAAATGCTCACAGAGTGACGGAGTAGTAGACATAGTATAGGCTCCTAAAAATAGCATGGTAATCGCATGACGTTTTTTATGATAGCGTTTTTTATTGTTATAGTATAACATAATATAGTTGAAACTATAACTACAGATCTGAATCAGCTGTTTTAAAGCCGCTACAGACAGCCAGACACGCTGTTCCTGTATGCGTGTCTCCTTTTTAAAAGGCGCCTTACAATAAAAACGATGATTCGCATTGTGGTGACTTACTAAATACAGATCGACTTTCAACAAAGAATGACCCATCAACCAAAGAGCTTGCTATGAACGCTATTGTTACTTATTTTCGACGCTCAATCATCACGCTACAACGCTTACTGATTACAGGACTAGTGATAGGATCTTTTACATTAAGTGCGCAAGCTGCGACGGTCAGTGTGAGCAACTATCCGATGTTTTTACTCAGTGAAGCGGTCACTGATGGCACACCATCGGCCAATAGGATTCTACAGGCAGGCGATGTTGGGCATCATGGTAGCGTTAGTCCAAGTGATATGAAAGCTATTAAAGACAGTAAATTTGTTGTTTGGTTTGGGCCTGCATTAGAGAACAGTCTGACTGGTAGTTTGAAAAATGCACCCAACGCCATTGCTCTATTTGAGTTTGATGCCTTTAACCGTTATCCGCTGCGTGATGTAAAAGGCGAGGCGATTGAAGGTACGCTAGATCCGCACATTTGGCTCGATCCTGAAAATGCCAAAGCCATTACCCGTGCACTAGCTGTGATTCATAGCCATGCTAATCCAGAGCATGCAAGTACTTATCAAGCCAATGTCAAAAAGTTTGCTGAACGTATGGATAAAGCCGTTGCTGACGTACAGCAAGGCACACAGACAGATCGCCCTTACTGGGTATATCATGACGCTTATCAATATATTGAAAAAGCGGCGCATATAAAATTAGCAGGTAGTCTAAGCCCCGATCATCATATCTCTCCAAAAGCCAGCCAGCTACTTTGGTTAAATAAAAATCGTCCTGTTGAGCAAATGTGTATGGTCAACCAAGGTAGTGTTTCAAAAGGTTTGCTTGCTAAGTTACAGCCAGTTAATACAACCATCCAAGTCGAAGATATGAGCAACAACAGCGAAGATTTTGTTAGCAGTTGGCAAACTATGGCCCAGCAAATCAATCAATGTATAACATCATAAACGTGATATACACTACACCACGGATCATATAGAGATGTTCAAGTAATGGCGTGATTTGATTTTGATAGATGAAAACACGCCATCGTCGTAAGTCTGTGAGTTAGGTGACTGATAAAGGTCATATTTTACTTGCTTAATAGTAATGGTCTCCTTATAATAAGTGGCGTTTTATTTTGGTTTAAAGGTAATGCCTGTAGAGTAAGTCATTCACGGATAAAAATATGGCAAGTATGCTATATTGTCCCAATGCTGAAAGGCTATAGGAATATCGATGACCAAGCCTGCCAAACGCACGCAAAAAGATAAGATTGGCATCTATATCAAACGGCAAGCATGGATATTGTTTATTTTTATCATTGTTGCTTGGATGGTAGATACTACTTGGTTACGTAGTGAGCTTACAGTAGCAAAAAGCGCCGCAATCGGGGCATTGCTCAGTTTCACGACTCAAGCCGTATTTGCTTTTTTTATCTTTTGGTATACAGGATATCGCGCGCGCCAACATATCGTTAGCCAGCTATATCGAGGTCAGATGGCAAAGTGGCTGTTGACCGTGTTTGGTTTCGCACTAATTTTTATTACCGTACAACCCCTATCTGCGCCTGCGTTGTTTATCGGTTTTATGGTAATGCAAATTAGTCACAGTTGGATGTTGTGGCATATACGCTAGCGCTAATAAATGATTAGATGATTTATTAATAGTACTGGCAAGTCACCCTGCCGTCCAACTTCTCTATGACTAGTTCGGAAAGTCAAAGTACAAAACTGTCTTATGGCAGCACTAATGATCATGAAGACCGAAGTATGAGCCTCTACGTTAGGCGCAGTATGCAACGACACAATGATAGGGTAGGGCGGACGCAGCCATAACTGTCATTAATAATGAACTTTTTACAGTTTAATTATGAACGAAAAGCTATATTAGCAATCGTTGTTGTCAGTTAACTTATTCATACAATGGATAATAAGATCATAATAGACTTTACACGAATACAACGCTGCATTAATATAGGCAGCTAAATATTTTGCTTATAAACGCTACATTGAGCGTCGGTCGTAAAAACGGCCAATAGGCAAGCACATGTATAATAATTTTGCGTATAAAAATGCAAGGGCTATTACTGAGTTATCATAAGCCCTTTTTTGATAGCTAAAATTTATGTCACGCTATCAGATATAGCATTAGCATTAGCAATAGAACTATGGGTTGGATGTTATTGGTTACATGGGCGCTTTAGTATGATTTATTTGCTTGCTTAATAGCACCACAAATAAAAACGCTAAACCCATCAGATGACAACCATATTTTTGGTAGTTGATTAAATCGTTGATTAATAAGAAGCTTACATTATGGCATCCGAGCAAACATCATCAGAATATATCTCTCACCACTTAACGAACTGGACGTACGGCTACCTGCCGGGCGAAGGTTGGAAAGTTGCCTACAATGCTGAAGAAGCAGGGTTAATGGGCTTTAACGCTATCCACCTTGATTCTATGCTATGGTCAATCGGTCTAGGTATCTTATTTTGTGCCGTCTTTTGGATGGTTGCCAAAAAAGTAACCTCAGGCGTACCAGGTAAAACTCAAGCAGCGGTTGAGATGATCGTTGAGTTTGTTGATAACAACGTTCGTGATTCTTACAGTGGTACCTCAAAATTGATCGCGCCACTGGCGTTGACTATTTTTGTCTGGATCTTCTTGATGAACTTGATGGATTTGATACCGGTTGACTTTATTCCAGGTCTAGCTGGACAGATCGGTGCCGCTATGGGCCATGATCCACATCATGTTTTCTTCAAGATTGTTCCAACGACTGACCCTAACATTACGCTTGGCATGTCGTTCTCTGTCTTTGCACTGATTATCTTTTATAGCATTAAAGAAAAAGGTTTGGGCGGCTTTATCGGTGAGTTAACACTACATCCGTTTGGTGCCAAAAACCCAATCGTACAAGCGATTTTGATCCCGATCAACTTCATCCTAGAAGCAGTTACTCTAATAGCTAAGCCTGTATCACTTGGTCTACGTCTATTCGGTAACATGTATGCTGGGGAATTGATTTTCATACTGATTGCTCTAATGCCATTTTGGATTCAATGGGCGTTATCGGTACCGTGGGCTATCTTCCACATCTTAGTTATTACACTTCAAGCGTTCGTATTCATGATGCTGACGATAGTTTATATGTCGCTTGCATCATCAACTGAACATTAATTAGACATTCAATAGGTAAATGAGGATACATCAATGGATCCAGTATTAGGTGGTTACACAGTTATCGCAGTAGCACTACTTATCGGTCTTGGCGCACTTGGCACAGGTATTGGTTTTGCTATTCTAGGTGGCAAATTCTTAGAAGGTGTTGCACGTCAACCAGAGCTTGGCTCACAGTTGCAAACTCGTATGTTCATCGTAGCAGGTCTTCTTGATGCTATTCCGATGATCGGTGTTGGTATTGCTATGCTATTGTTGTTCGCTAACCCTCTAGCAGGTTAATCCGAAAGCTCAGTTGTAAATGTTTGGTACTCAAGAATTTTCTATCAAATATAGTCAAGATTTGACTGCCAAACATGATCAATGAAACTGATTTTTCATTAACAAAGAGGTGATCACGTGAATATCAATTTTACCCTCGTCGGTCAAGCCATTGCTTTTGCAATATTTGTGGTTTTTTGCATGAAATTCGTGTGGCCACCACTTATCGGTGCCATCAATGAGCGTCAGCGTAAAATCGCAGATGGCTTAAATGCCGCAGAAAAAGCAAAAGCAGATTTGGCGACCGCGGAGCAAAGTGTCCAGCAGGAACTTGATCTTGCAAAGACCAAGGCTGCTGCATTAATCGAGCAAGCCAACAAAAGTGCTAATCAGCTTGTCGAAGATGCAAAATCGCAAGCCCAAGCGGAAGGCGAGCGTATTCGTCAACAAGCTCAAGCATCTATTGATCAAGAAATCAATCAAGCACGTGAATCATTACGTGCTCAAGTTGCTGAGCTGGCTGTACTTGGTGCAGAAAAGATTTTGCAAGACAAAGTCGATGCGCAAAAACATGCCAGTATGTTAGACCAACTGGCGGCGAAGCTGTAATTGTGAGGATATAATGGCTGACTTATCAACCTTAGCACGACCGTACGCTAAAGCCGCGTTTGACTATGCCAACGAAAACGGCGCAGTAAATGAGTGGGAAAACTTCTTACTTGTTGCTAGCACTGTTGTCGATGACAAGTCGTTCAGTACTTGGCTAGACAATCCAGCTGTTTCTGCTGAGCATAAGTCAGCTGCTTTGGTCGATCTTTATGATACGCAAGTAGCTAGCGCTAATGACTCTGCTCTTAAGCAGTTATTAGATGATGCTCAAGGTAATAACCTTGGCAGCAACGCCAGCTATCCAAAAGTATCAGTAGCACTTAGCAATTTCGTTAAACAGTTATCAGAACAAGAGCGTCTAGCGCTGCTTCCTGAAGTTTATGAGCATTATCGCCGTCATAAGGCAGTAAGCTTAAAGCAGCTTGACGCATATGTGACCTCTGCTTATCCATTGACTGATGAACAGCGTCAAATGCTACAAACGCGTCTTGCTACCTCGCTAAATGCGAGTGTAGTGATTCACGAAACAGTTGATCCAAGCCTATTGGCAGGCGCTACAATCAAAGTCGGTGATAAAGTCATTGATGATTCGATGCGCGGCAAGTTACAACAGTTAAAAACACAGCTAACTGCCTAATGCCATGTATCGGCGCAGACATATAATACAATCTGCGTGATAGTAAGAGCATTTAAGTCAGTGGGCGGGTTATCATAAATTAAAGGAAACAAGGCAATGCAACAATTGAATCCAGCGGAAATCAGTAACCTGATTAAGCAGCGTATTCAAGACCTTGATGCGGGTGCAACTGCAAAGAATGAAGGCACGATTGTCAAAGTATCTGACGGTATCGTGCAGATTCATGGTCTTGAAGATGCCATGTACGGCGAAATGATTGAGTTTGAAGGTGAAGTCTATGGAATGGCGCTTAACTTAGAGCGTGATTCTGTTGGTGCAGTAGTACTAGGTGACTTCCTAAAGTTACAAGAAGGTCAAAAAGCCTATTGTACTGGTCGCATTCTTGAAGTACCCGTAGGTCCTGAGCTGCTAGGCCGTGTTGTTGATGCTTTGGGTAATCCTATTGATGGCAAAGGTCCTATCGATGCCAAAATGACTGACAAAGTCGAAAAGATCGCTCCAGGCGTTATCGATCGTCAGTCAGTAGATCAGCCAGTAATGACCGGTTATAAAGCCGTTGATACCATGATTCCAATCGGTCGTGGTCAGCGTGAGCTTATCATTGGTGACCGTCAGACTGGTAAAACAGCAATGGCTATCGATGCGATCATCGCACAGAAATCATCTGGCATTAAGTGCGTGTACGTGGCTATCGGTCAGAAACGTTCGACCATCGCTAACGTGGTACGTAAACTTGAGCAAACTGGCGCATTAGAATATACCACGGTTGTGGTTGCTTCAGCATCAGAGCCTGCCGCACTACAGTATATCGCACCGTACTCAGGTTGTACGATGGGCGAATACTTCCGTGATCGTGGCGAAGATGCATTGATTGTATTTGATGACTTATCAAAGCAAGCGGTTGCTTATCGTCAGATTTCACTATTGCTACGTCGTCCGCCAGGTCGTGAAGCATATCCTGGTGATGTATTCTATTTACACTCACGTTTACTTGAGCGTGCATCACGCGTAAACGCTGATTATGTAGAAAAGTTCACTAACGGTGAAGTGAAAGGTAAAACTGGTTCTTTAACCGCATTGCCTATTATTGAAACCCAAGCCGGTGACGTTTCTGCATTCGTACCGACTAACGTGATCTCAATCACTGATGGTCAGATCTTCCTAGAGTCCAGCTTATTCGCTTCAGGTATCCGTCCAGCAGTCAACGCTGGTATCTCGGTATCTCGTGTGGGCGGGGCCGCTCAGACTAAGATCATCAAAAAGCTATCTGGTGGTATTCGTACTGCTCTAGCTCAATATCGCGAACTAGCAGCATTTGCTCAGTTTGCATCAGATCTTGATGACGCAACTCGCGAACAGCTTGATCATGGTGAGCGTGTAACTGAATTGATGAAGCAGAAGCAATACCAGCCGATGTCAATCTCTGAGCAAGCAGCCGTTATCTATGCTTCAAACGAAGGCTTCTTAGCTGACGTTCCTGTTGAAAAGATTGGTTCTTTTGAAGAAGCATACTTGCGCTATATGCATGATGAGCAAAGTGAATTGATGCGTGAGATTGATGACACTGCGAACTACAATGATGATATCGCAGGTCGTTTAAAGTCAGCGTTAGAGACCTTTAAACAAAATCACAGTTATTAATTTAACGGGTTAAGCCGAAATGGTTATAACTGTCGTTTGAAAAGTGGCGCGTTGTCTGACTAGATATTTGCGCCACTGTTTTAACCATTACCGGTATTAGATCGCGTAATGCCACAAGATATAAAATGTTATTCTATAAGAGTGATGTTGCATATCAAATGATTGTCGCATGCGCCAATGCTTTTTAACCCTCTTATATTGGAATCATTATGGCAAGCTTAAAAGAGATACGTGCCAAAGTCACCAGTATTAAAAGCACCCAGAAAATTACTCGTGCTATGCAAATGGTAGCGGCAAGTAAGATGCGCCGTGCTCAAGAGCGCATGGAAGTGGGTCGCCCGTATGCTGATAGTATGCGCCGGGTTATTTCACATTTGGTGCATGCCTCATCAGACTACAAACATCCGTATATGGTATCGCGTCCAGTCAATAAGGTTGGCTATATCGTCATTACCTCTGACCGTGGCCTAGCGGGTGGCTTGAATATTAACCTATTCAAAGCTTTATCTAAAAGTATCCAAGATTATCAAGATCAGTCAGTACAAGCTGAGTTTGCAGTCATCGGTGCCAAAGGTGTGAGCTTCTTCAAAAATTTTGGTGGTAAAGTCACATCGGCTGTGACCGATTATGGCGATAAACCGACGTTTGAGCAGTTGAATGCACCAGTTCAAGCGATGCTTGAAGACTATAGTAACGGCAATATTGACCGTATCTATGTGGTCTATAACCGATTCGTCAATGCGATGACTCAGAAACCAACGGTCAATCAGTTGGTTCCTCTACCAGAGCAGTCATTTGATGATGAAGACAGTGGTCTACAGACAGAACTTAGCTGGGATTATATCTACGAGCCTGATATCAAGACATTGATTGATGAATTGCTTGGTCGCTATATTGAGTCGATTGTTTATCAAGCGGTAATGGAAAACATTGCCTCTGAGCAGTCTTCACGTATGGTTGCGATGAAAGCGGCAACAGATAATGCTGGTGACCTTATTAACGATTTACAGTTGGTTTATAACAAGCTGCGTCAAGCGGCGATTACCCGAGAAATCTCGGAAATCGTTGGCGGTGCTGCTGCTGTTTCATAATTGACTACACCTATATATAGAAGTTCAAGGAGAACGCAATGAGTAGCGGTCGTATTGTACAGATTATTGGCGCGGTTCTTGACGTTGAGTTCAACCGTAATGAAGTTCCTCAGATTTTTGATGCCTTGCAAGTAGATGGTACCGAAACCACCCTAGAAGTACAGCAACAGCTGGGTGATGGTATTGTACGTACTATTGCAATGGGTTCAACCGAAGGCTTAAAGCGTAACCTACCCGTTACCAACACTGGTGCACCGATTTCTGTGCCTGTAGGTACTGGTACGCTAGGTCGCATCATGGATGTTCTTGGTCGTCCTATCGATGAAGAAGGTCCTGTTGCTGCTGACGAAAAATGGTCTATCCACCGTGAAGCGCCAAGCTATGCGGATCAGTCAAATAGCACTGAGCTACTAGAGACTGGTATTAAAGTTATCGATTTGCTTTGCCCTTTCGCTAAGGGTGGTAAAGTTGGTCTGTTTGGTGGTGCAGGTGTTGGTAAAACCGTTAACATGATGGAGCTGATCAATAACATCGCTCTAAAACATGAAGGTTTGTCAGTATTTGCGGGCGTGGGTGAGCGTACTCGTGAAGGTAACGATTTCTATCACGAAATGCAGGAAGCTGGCGTTGTAAACACTGAAGACTTCAGTAAGTCTAAAGTAGCAATGGTATATGGCCAGATGAATGAGCCACCGGGTAACCGTTTACGTGTTGCACTGTCTGGTTTGACCATGGCTGAGTACTTCCGTGATACCAAAGATCCTGCCACTGGTAAAGGTCGTGACGTATTATTGTTTGTTGATAACATCTACCGCTATACACTAGCCGGTACAGAAGTATCAGCCCTGCTTGGTCGTATGCCATCAGCGGTTGGTTATCAGCCAACACTAGCTGAAGAGATGGGTATGCTGCAAGAGCGTATTACGTCAACTCAGTCAGGTTCTATCACGTCAGTTCAGGCGGTATATGTACCAGCGGATGATTTGACTGATCCATCACCTGCTACAACGTTTGCTCACTTGGATGCAACGGTCGTACTAAGCCGTGATATCGCATCACAAGGTATCTATCCTGCGGTTGATCCGCTCGATTCAACGTCACGTCAGCTAGATCCACAAGTGATCGGCGAAGAGCATTACAATGTTGCTCGTGGTGTTCAGGAAGTTCTACAGCGTTATAAAGAGCTTAAAGACATCATCGCTATCTTGGGTATGGACGAGTTATCAGAAGAAGATAAACTGGTTGTTTATCGTGCTCGTAAGATTCAGCGCTTCTTGTCTCAGCCATTCCACGTTGCTGAAGTCTTCACTGGTGCACCTGGTAAATACGTACCATTACGCGATACTATTGCTAGCTTCAAAGCGATCATCGCTGGTGAATACGATGACTTACCAGAGCAGGCATTCTACATGGCTGGTAGTATCGATGAAGTAGTCGCTAAAGCTGAAAAAATGAAGTCTTCTGCAGCGTAAGCTGTATGAGCATGAAATAACGAGTAGATATAATATAGATTTTATGTCTACTCTTCAGTAACGCATCGCAGTTTTACTGTTTTTTGATCGCGCTTTGATGGTAAGGAATTAAGTATGGCAACGTTACAATGTCGCGTCGTAAGTGCTCGTGAAGAGTTGTATTCAGGCGAAATTAGCATGTTAATAGCTACTGGTACCGAAGGCGAGATTGGTGTATTGCCAGGTCACACACCGCTTATTACTTTGTTAAAGCCAGGTGCAATGCGAGTGCAAACACCAAATGGTGAAGAAGAAATAATTTATGTCTCAGGTGGTGTATTAGAAGTACAACCTAAGATGGTTACCGTATTGGCTGACACCGCTATGCGTGCAAGCAATCTTGATGAAAGTAAGATTGTCGAAGCTCGCAAGAAAGCTGAGCAAATGCTAGTAAACCAGTCTGATACACTACAGACTAATGCAGCTTTAGCCTCACTTGCAGAGTCAGTAGGACAGCTACAGACTATTCGCAAGTACAAAAATCGTGTGTAATTTATCATTGTTAGTGATAGTTATCACTGTTAGCGATAGATAGTTATCTGAAGCTAACAGTGTAGTTGAAGACAGAAAGCAGTCCATTATATGGGCTGCTTTTTTATGTCTGTTAGTTTGAATTTGCCAATGCTATGACTGCTACTTTTACTTATATCAGTGTTTGGATAGATAAGTATTTTATGAGCCTCCGTTAATTATTTTTTGAGAACAAGATAATATTGGATTTCCTTAAAATGCCACTAGCAGTAAGGGTGATATGTGGTTATATTAGACTATGAAATATCGTAAGTATGGAGTGATACTGTGGTGCGTCTGTGCGATGTAAGACACTAACATTGGTTATTAAGATGCGCTCTGGTTGTAAGTATTTAACGAAAACGAAATTACTGCCTATTATTGAGATAGGTAGGATTATTCTTGGACGCAAACTAAAGTTTTATTAGAGGTAGTTTATAGGTTTTGTTAACGACTATCAGCTATAGTATAGGAAGCTGTAGGTTTAATAGTATACTGTGCTACCAAGTTTGTAACAGCTATACGAACATCAATTGTACCGCTTTATGGTGCTATTAATTTTACCGCTCTTACTTTTACTGCTTTTAAATTAGATGTATTAGAGGATATAACAATGACAACGACTGAAGAAGACAACACCCCCCGAATCCTGATTGTTGAAGATGATGAGCGTCTGGCCATGTTGACTCAAGATTACTTGGTCAAAAATGGTTTAGAAGTGGCAATTGAAACTGACGGTAACCGTGCTATTCGCCGCATTGTCAATGAACAACCAGATATGGTCGTACTTGATGTCATGCTACCTGGTAGCGACGGATTGACAGTTTGCCGTGAAGTTCGCCCGCACTATCAAAATCCTATTTTGATGCTGACTGCGCGTACCGAAGATATGGATCAAGTATTGGGTCTAGAGATGGGTGCTGATGACTATGTCGCCAAACCTGCTCAGCCGCGCGTATTGCTCGCTCGTATCCGTGCTTTATTACGTCGTTCAGAAAACGCACCATCAGAAGATGTGCCGCAGCGTTTAGAGTTTGGCGAGTTAGTCATTGACAACGGTGGTCGCTCAGTCAATCTAGGTGATGAGCTGGTTGATTTTACTAGCGCTGAATATGATCTATTGTGGTTACTTGCTTCTAACGCAGGTCGCATTTTATCTCGTGAAGATATCTTTGAGCGTCTACGTGGTATTGAGTATGATGGTCAGGATCGTTCAATTGATGTGCGTATTTCACGTATTCGTCCAAAAATCGGTGATGATCCAGAAAATCCAAAGCGTATCAAAACCGTACGTAGTAAAGGTTATCTGTTTGTGAAAGAAGGCAACTAAGATTACTGCATCTACGTAGTGATTAATTATTAGTCATTTTCGAAAAAAACCAGCATCTTTGCTGGTTTTTTTGTGGCTAAATTTTAACTTTTGAACTTAAATGCAGTGTTATGTGGTTTAATTAACCCATTATTATAGACACTGATCGAATATGGGTGACTTGTATCTATATTTGGGCGATTATTGCAGATTAATTAGACTGCATTAGTCAAAGTCTATCTCTATTTGATAATACTCGATATCAGTATATGGCGCTCACTATGTAGCGAATGATATCGGCACTCTCTATCTATTAAGTTGGTCACGGCACGTATGTCATTAGTCTCTTCTCTAAAACACAGTATTTTTGTTCGTATCTATGCTGGACTGCTTATAGTCTGTTTATGCGTAGCATTGTTTGCGCAGTTATTGATGGACACCATCAATAAGGAACGCGTGCAGTCCTATCGCGAGAGTATGGCGATGGGGGCGTTTCATTTAGTAAGTGAAGGCATCTCTCATCAAGATACTAAAGAAGATCGTGAGTATTGGCTGTCTGATGCCAGTAGTCTATTTGGTTCAACGTTTAAGATTGTCCCTATCGATGAGGTAGACTTTACTGCCAGTGAATTAAGACGCTTTAAGAACGATGCCACAGTGGTTCGTTATATGAGCCAACCTGTCTATGCAGATGTGTATTATCGTCTGCCAGACAATGAGAACGTGTTGACCGCGCGAATATCGCAAGTCACAGAGCAGCAAGTACGAGCTATCGCAATATTTTTACTAGATGATTTGTCCTATCAGATGACCTTGTCTGATAAGCGTGCGCGTCTAGCAGAGTTAGAGGAGAAATTTTCTTTTCCTTTAGCGTTTACTGCTGTCAATACGCTCGATTTGGATTCAGATCAGATGTCGCGTTTGCGCCGTGACGAAGTGGTTATCTCATTGCAAGATACTAATAGCAGCAAAAGTAACTCATCTATTAGAGTAGTGGTACCGTCTGAAATCAATGATATGGCGATATTGATTGGTCCTGTACCGTTGTTCAACTGGTTCCCACTTAACCTAATCATCAGTATGATTCTGATTAGTATGTTCTTAATCAGTTTGGGTGTTTATGCGCTTATTTTCCCGCTTGAGCGTAAGCTACAGCTGATTCAAGTAGGTGTCAACGAAGTCAGTAAAGGCAATCTTGATATTCAAGTACAGGTCATTGGGCAAGATGAGATTGCGCGTCTGTCAGCGACATTTAATGCCATGACGTCACATATCAAGCGTTTGATTGAGTCGCAACGAGAGCTGACGCGAGCAGTATCACACGAGCTTCGGACGCCAGTGGCACGTATTCGGTTTGCCGTAGATATGCTTGCTGATACTGACGATGAGGACTCGCGCTTCATGCAACGTGATTATATCGATGAAGATATTGAATCACTTAATGGGCTGATTGATGAGATTTTGACTTATGCTAAGCTTGAGGAAGGCTCGCCAAAATTAGATTTGGAGCCAGTAAACCTCAAAGAGCTGCTAGAGCAGATCGAGCGTGAGACCAATGCACTGGGTAAGCCAATCAAAATCGTGACCAACTTACCAAGTGCAAAAGTCACTGCCATCGCAGATCGCCGCTATTTGCACCGCGTGATTCAGAATCTTGCAGGTAATGCTTTGCGCTATGCTGAGACGACCATCATCGTTAGTGCAGGCGTCAAAAAAGGCAATGCATTTGTCAGCGTAGAGGATGATGGACATGGTATTTCTGAAGCGGATCGCGAAAAAGTATTTATACCGTTTTCACGTTTAGATGACAGTCGTACACGGGCGTCTGGTGGTTACGGCTTAGGCTTATCAATTGTATCGCGCATTGCTTTTTGGTTTAATGGTAGTATGAAAGTCGATGAAAGCCATACGCTTGGTGGTGCGAGATTTGTGATGACGTGGCCTATCAAACCGCTGACCCAGATTCTTGCTGCTGATGAGTTGACGCAAGAGAGAAGCGAACGCGATTTTGATACTAAATAATTGCTCCTCGTAAACATGTTGAGCAATACAAGAACTATGGTTAAACGGATTTGATTACAGACACTTTGGCAATGAGATGATGCGTTTACCATATATTTCTAAAATAGCTTGATAATATAGGAGGGCAAAGGATGCCATATTTATTTGGAGGGCTAGTGCTGTTGAACGCGATAACGTTGGGTTATCATTTGTTCTTAAAGCAGCCTTTAACGACCCAAACGCTGAAGGCAGCACAAGAGGAAATGACCCAGCCACTCACCTTCACCAATGGTGCTGAGTATCTCCCGCCTATTATTGGTACAAGAGACTGAGCGGCTGTCACTCGATTTATATGGGCGACAGTTTTATCGCGTTTCTTTATTTGCTGTAGCATTCTCGGTGGCAGAGGTATCGACCGTATCAGCTGCGATGGTATTATCTCCAGTAACTTTGGAGAGTAGGGGTATGCGTACGCATACTTGTAGCCCGCCATCAGGATGGTTAATGGCCTCCACCGTACCGTGATGTAACCTTGCGATACGATCGACGATAGCCAGTCCTAACCCACTACCTTGCGTCGTACGTGCGGTCTCCCCACGCTCAAACGGTTGCATAATCCGCTCTAACTGATCCTCTGCTACCCCGTTACCGCAGTCCCGCACACAAATCATCAATTGCTCTTGCGCCTCTTGGGTGACTACGTTCTCACTGACCACATCGCTATCTTCTTCTGGAGCCGTTTCTATAAACGTAGGTATTACTGTGGCTGAAAGATAAATCGGTGGTTTACCATAGCGATTGGCATTGTTGATGAGATTGATAATCAGACGTTTGATAGATAAGGGGCGCACCGGAACGACTTTATTACACTCTGATTGATATATAAATTTCATCGGAGCAAACTGCACCATGATTTCATTAAATATCGTATCCAAATTGGTTAAGCTGACGGGCTCATCAGAGCCGTCTTTCATAAACGAGATGAACTGCTCCAAAATGGCATCCATGTCTTCAATATCGTAAATCAACCCTTCACGAAAGAAATCATCTGGCAGCATCTCGGCAGTCAAACGCATACGAGTCAATGGCGTACGCAAGTCGTGTGAGATACCAGCAAGCATAATCGTCCGTTCTTTTTGCGCTTGGTTTAATGTTGTAAACAGACGGTTAAAAGCCATATTTACTTGACGTATCTCAGTAGGACCCTTTTGCGTAGGTAAAGTGGTAGCGTGTCCTAAACGAATGTAATTGGTCGCTGCACGCTGCAAATAACGTAACGGGCGATTGAGTTGCCGTGCAAGCAAAATAATGGTCAGTAGGGATAATATCGGCAACCCAATCAAAAACAGTACGAGCAATGTCGGACTGTACTGTGAATAGTAAACTACTGGCTCACGAATCCAAAAACTGTCGTCGCGGCTGTCCTGTACCCAAAGCTGGGGCGTTGGCTTAAATTTAAAGTACACTTCGACAGGTCGACCCAGCTGTGCACCGATCTCATGCTGAAGTACATCAGTGAAGAAACCGACAAACGCTTTATCAGCAACTTCAGGGAAATCACTGGGATTGTTGACGACGACAACATGAGAGTGCTGATAAACCCACTGACGGATATCAGGGCGGTACTGCCAGTCTTTATTCACGCTATTGATTAAACGTAGCTCACTCGTCAAATAACGGGCATGATTTTTGAGCTCTGGTAGATATAGACTGCGCCAAAAAAATAAAATCGATAAACCCACACTGATAAGAACAATAAAAGAGACCATCAAGGTCGTCAGCCAAGTATTGGAGTAAGAGCTTGGTAGCCAACCTTTGCGACGTGGCTTTGAGTTTGGTGTGATCATATAAATCCAGCAGATTGAGAGAGATATGGTGTTGGGTTTGGTCTGGGGTTAAACCGCTGTATCGTGACTGAAAAAGTCCAATTTATGCCTTGAATATGTGTAAAACCAAGCAAGATACAATAATTATAGAATACCACATCCGATGAATAGTACCTTTATAGTACTCACCAAGGATAACCATTAAATACTTAAGATCAAAATAAAATCACTTATGCATAATTCGCTTGATGCCTAGTTTGGTTTAAAGACAGTTTGATACGTAATTAATTTGTTTGTATGAAGTGGCTACTGTGCGCATTTAAAAAACGCCTATCGACAATTATATTTTACACAGACTGGTATTTAAGCTATTGTTAATAAATAATTAAATATGCACAGTTTATGTTTTCAACAAATAAAGACTGTGATATAATTATGCCCTTTTTGGTATACCTGCGAAAGAGAGAATTCACATGGTTGTTATTCGTTTAGCACGGGGCGGTGCCAAGAAACGCCCATTTTATCAAGTAGTTGTTGCTGATCAACGCCGCGCGCGTGACGGTCGCTATATTGAAAACATCGGCTTTTTTAACCCACTCGCTAAAGAGTCTGAAGAAGCAGTACGCCTAAACATGGAAGCGTACAATGCGTGGATCGCAAAAGGTGCACAACCTTCAGATCGCGTTGCTTCATTAGCAAAAGCTTACAACAAGTCTGCAGCACAAACTGAAGCAACTGCTTAAGTTTTTGTTGTTACTGAGCCACTTATAGTATGACTACAAGCTGATTCAGTAGACTTTAGAATACATAGCGTAACTGGTCTAACCAGGGTGCGCCATTAACTGTTTATCGCTTTTGACACAATTGTTTTTGCAATTGCTGTTGTAATCATTGTTAGGTTAGCTGCTATGTCATCCACTCCAAACGCTAGTGCCCTTATGAAAATCGGTCAGCTTAAGAAGCCTTACGGCATCAAAGGTTGGCTATGGGTATTCAGTGATACGGATGATCGTACAGCGATATTCGATATGAAGCCGTGGTGGATGAAAACTGCCACTGGTATGAAACCTTTGACTGTGAAAGCTTGGCGTGAGCAAGGAACAGGAATTGTGGCTCAATTTGAGCAGATTCCTGATCGTAATGTTGCTGAGACTATGAACGGTGTTACCGTTTGGGTCGAACAAAACGTCTTGCCTGAAACAGCTGAAGACGAATATTATTGGTCGGATTTGGTCAGTCTGCGCGTGATGAACGAGCAGGATGAGTATCTAGGCAATATCACTGAAATGTTTGAAACCGGTGCCCATGACATCATGCGCGTAGCGGCTAATTCAGACAGTTTGGATAATGAAGAGCGCCTAATTCCATGGCATAAGAAAACTGTGATGGAGGTCAACATGACCGAAAAAACAGTACTTGTGGCATGGCCGAGTGATTATTGATAGCGACTCTAGCTTTTAGTTAGATCTCATTGATAGTCATACCGATTGTTTTAGCCTCAATGCAAGTAGACATCAGATGTATTTTGCCGTAATTAGTATTTTTCCTGAGATGTTTGCCACGATTCGTGAGTTTGGAATCACGGGACGGGCAGTGACTCAAGAGCAAGTTACGATTGAATGCATTAATCCGCGTGATTATACCACTGATAACTATCGCCGTATTGATGAGCGCCCTTATGGTGGCGGTCCTGGGATGGTGATGATGGCTGAGCCATTATCGAAAGCCATTGAGGATGCCCGTTTGCGTGCTGAGCAATATGGCTGCCGTGTCGATAGCGAGCACTGTCCGGTGATTTATATGTCGCCGCAAGGACAGACGCTTAGTGAGAGTAGCGTAGTCGGTATGACTGATTACGATGGCATGATTCTATTATGCGGTCGTTATGAAGGTATTGATGAGCGTTTGCTATCACAGTATGTCGATATGGAAGTGTCACTAGGTGATTACGTATTGACTGGTGGTGAGCTACCAGCGATGGTGCTGATGGATAGTGTGATACGTCGTCTGCCCGATATCATGGGTGATGACAAGTCAGCAGAGCAAGACTCGTTCGTCGATGGCTTGCTTGACTGTCCACATTATACTAAGCCGCATGAGTTTGCAGGCATGGCAGTTCCTGAAGTGTTACTGTCAGGGCATCATGCCAATATCGCCAAGTGGCGTTTTGCTCAGCAAGTCAGTCGTACGCAAACGCGTCGTCCAGATTTGTGGCAAGCGTTTACCCCAACGGCAGAGCAAGCGAAGTGGCTAAAAGCACTGGCAAAAGCAGATAAAAAGTAGGGTGTTAACCTTTGATTTTATCGTTTTTAAGTTTGATAAACAGTTAAAAGACAGAATTTTGAGCAATAATAAAACGAGTCATCACTATAGTGGCCGTTGGTTATAACCCATTTACGTTGTGTCTCACTATAAAGAGATATAATTAATTATTACAAACAGGTGATATGCGTCAAGCCTCTATTATCTAATGTGAGGAGATAACTCTCATGAGCAACAAGCATCCATTGGTTCAGGTCATCGAAAATGCTCAATTGATCGAGCGCCCAAGCTTTGCACCCGGCGATACCGTCGTGGTACAAGTAAAAGTACGTGAAGGTGAGCGTGAGCGTTTACAGGCTTTTGAAGGCGTTGTAATTGCTAAGCGTAACCGCGGTCTAAACTCAGCGTTTACCGTACGTAAAATCTCGAGCGGCGTTGGTGTTGAGCGTGCATTCCAGTTGCACTCACCAATCATCGATAGCATTGAAGTGAAACGCCGCGGTGCTGTTCGCCGTGCGAAACTGTACTACTTACGTGAGCGTTCTGGTAAATCAGCACGTATCCGCGAAAAACTTGCGCCACGTCCAGCTCAGAAAAAGACTGATGCTGGCGTACCTGATGCCGTTGATACTGCACCTGGTATTTAAGCACAAGTTTGCCATTTTGAGTTAATCGTATTATTTTAGGGTTGACTCAAAATAAGGTAATAGTAGATACAAGCCCTTATTCATAGGTTTATTTATAAATAAGCGGGCCATACCAAAAAAGACGAAACCCCAATCTATGCATATGCTAGATTGGGGTTTTTGTATGTGTGCCATTATAAATGTAGATTTTATCACCTATCAACCTCACATTAATAGTTGGCAGCTATTCGTTGTCAGGTGTTTCAATACGGCTGACTTGCTCTTTAGATTTACTGTATTTTCGTAGTCGGATATATAGCGTCTTAGTGACGGTAGCGATGAGCTTTTGTTGATCATCGACGATATCGACTTTGTATTCGCGGAATACAGCGTCACCATCTTTTGCTAGATCTTGAATCGTAATGACTTCAGAGCTGGGTATTTTCATGCGTGCAGTGACTTTGCTATTGCCGGGCGCGACAAAGTCAATACTTGAGCTTTTGTCCCATACCACGTAGTTGCTACCCAGTTGATGCATCAGCATGAGCATGTAGAAGGGATCAACCATCGAATATAAGCTACCACCAAATTGAGTACCAACGATGTTTTTGTTTAGCGTGGTCAGTCCCATGCTGACCACACATAATCCCTGATCAAGGCTGATATGGTCGATTTTGATACCTGCGCCAATGTATGGAGCATAAGTATTGAGTCGCAGCTTTAAAAGGTGCGGTGTCAGTAATGGCATGATACTTTGTTTTGCTCGACGCTTTAAAGTCTCAAAATTAGCGGGAAATACACTCATAGCTCTATCCTGTTGCTTTTTTCAATTTTTTGATATTACCAGTAGTACTGTTTTTCGGTATTGACGATCAGGTGAAGATCGTCAAAAAATATTTATCATAGTGAAAAACGGCTACGCTCGCCAGCTCTAAAGCGTAACTAAAAAAACAATATATTTATTTGGTATGCACTTATATATTGTCAATATAGAGCATCTACAAAGTTCTATTGGGCTTTGTACCATTACAAATGCAAACTTTCATTTATGTATTATAGTGAGACACACAGTATCTTTACATGAGTTTTGGGTCGCATTTCACCAATGCATAGCATACAATAGTTTGCAGTTTGCGATGGACACATTGATCGATCCAGTACTTGATCAGCGTATTAGCAATGACAAAAGACGTAACCCACACAAGGAAATGTGATGAGTAACCCTCAGACCCCTTCTCCGGGGTCTAATCCGACGCCGAACCTATCCGATCATGACAATAATAATGACAGTAACAGAGAGGGTAGCTATCCAGAATTACACAAGCCAAGCTCAAGCTTTGATAATCGCGATGCTTATCTGAACCATGAACTACAGATCATGCAGCCGAAGCGCTGGCGACCTAATTTGCCGTTTCGAGATTATCGTTTTGAGTATGAAGATACGATCCCAGCGATGGCAGCAACGATTGGCAAAGTGGTTATGGTGGGCGCCATTGCAGCAACGTTTGCAGGACCACTAGGGTTGGGCGATGCTTTTGTTCTAGAAAACGTACGCTATGAGTTATTGATCGTTTCCTTCTTTATTATACTGTTTTCTGGTTTCTTATTACCGACTGCCAACTTAGCTGGTACTCATGGTCCACTCATTCCATTGATTCCTATTGTCGTGGCCGCTGGTGGTCACCCTATGGCATTTGGTTTGCTTATCGGTGCTTTTGGTCTGCTCCTTGCTATTAGTAAAGGAGGGAGTTTGCTTGCTAACTTGACCAGTAAAGGCGTCTGCGGTGGCCTACTTATTTATTTAGGGTTTATTGGTACGACATCACAGGTCAAAAATCTCTTCGCCTGGTCAGAAAGTATTGGTATGACGCACATTGCTTTCTTTATTATTTTAGCGACTATTCTATTATATGCTTTACTTGAGCATTGGCAAAAGCGCTGGCTTGCGGTACCGCTTAGCTGCGTACTGGGCGGCGGTCTTGCATTTGCATTGGGCGCGCCTTTTGAGTTTCAGACCGCGCCAGGTCTACCAAACATGAATCCGATGTACTGGTGGGGCGAAAATACAGGGTGGATGTTGGGTCTGCCCACGATTGAAAGCTTTATCGTAGTTCTACCGTTTGCCATCCTAGCCGTTGCTATGTGGTCGCCAGATTTTTTGGGTCATCAAGTGTTCCAAAAAATCAGCTATCCCAAACGAACTGAAAAAGTACTTATGGACATTGATGATACGATGACCAGTGCGTCGTTTCGTCAAGTAGTGGGTTCGGTGCTGGGCGGTGCCAACTTTGCGTCGTCGTGGGGCACATACATTGTCCCAGCAGCGATTGCTAAGCGTCCGATTCCGGCTGGTGCGTTATTGACAGCACTATTCTGCGTTATCGCAGGGGTTTGGGGTTATCCGATGGATTTGGCCATCTGGCAGCCTGTGATGTGTGTGGCATTGATCGTAGGGGTGTTTATTCCATTGCTAGAAGCGGGTATGGAGATGACGCGCGAAGGTAAAACCACGCAGTCTGCCGCTATCGTGGTGTTTGCTTCTGCACTGGTCAATCCCGCTTTTGGTTGGTCACTCACATTACTGCTCGATAATTTAGGCTTGATTGGCTCTAAAGAGCGCAGTGCTGGCTTATCTAAAATGAGCCGCTGGATCATACCAGGTATTATGTTTGTGGTGCTGACAGGGGTAATGGCTATCGTTGGTATGCTGCCTGGTATCCCAGCATTGATGGTAAACTTCCGCCAATAATAAAAGCAGGGGATAGAGTCTTCTTTGTCGCTTCATTGATAAGCATAGACGTATAGATTAACTATACTCGCTATTTTCACCTTTGAATCGTCTAAAAAGTTGTCTCTATCAGTGCCATAGTTGAACGGTCAACATACCTTAAAATAAGATGAATCATACGAAGTCAGCATCAAGCTGGCTTTTTTTTGAGTCATCATACACGATCTACTCGCTTGTAAAATGAACATTCCCGCCCCATAACTGGCTATATCAATTAAGGTTTTAAGAGCAAAAAAGTCTATGGTCAACGTATCAGAAGCAAGCCCTGTCGATGATAAAAAAGCCCGTCTCAAACATCTCATCAAACGCCTGCCAAACTTGCCAGGGGTGTATAAGATGCTGGGCAAAAACGGCGATATTTTATATGTGGGCAAAGCCAAATCGTTAAAGAGCCGTGTGAACAGTTACTTTGCCAAGACGATTGATCATCCAAAGACGCGCGCATTGGTGGCTCGGATTCATAATATTGAGACCATTATCACGCGTAGTGAGACCGAGGCACTACTGCTCGAACAAAACCTCATCAAAGAACATCGTCCACCCTATAATGTCCTGCTGCGTGATGATAAATCATACCTCTATGTGTTTATCTCAGCCGATAAGCCTTATCCACGTTTGGCATATGGACGCGGCAAAGGCAACCATCAAAAAGGTCGTTTTTTTGGTCCCTTTCCATCCGCCCACGCCGCAAAAGAAACGCTGGTATTGATGCAGAAAATGTTTCAAATGCGTCAATGTACCAATACTTTTTTTAAGCAGCGTCAGCGCCCTTGTCTTGAGTATCAGATTAAGCGTTGCCGTGCGCCCTGTGTCGGTCTGGTATCGCCAGAGGAATATGCGGAAGATGTGAATAATACTATTCGGTTTTTGAAAGGTGACTCGGGTGATATTCACAATACGCTAATTGAAAAAATGGAAGGGGCTGCTGAAGCGCTAGATTTTGAAAAGGCGGTGTTTTATCGTGATCAGCTGTCCATGTTACGCGAAGTGCAGGCAAGACAAGCAGTCTATACGGTACAAGGCGAGGCTGATGTAATCGCGATTGCCAGTCAGGCTGGCATGACCTGCGTCAACGTACTGACCGTACGCGGTGGCCGCGTGTTAGGCGGCAAAAACTACTTCCCCGATGTGGATAGTAGTGAGTCGCTAGCAGATAATCTATCGGCTTTTATCACATCATTTTACTTTCAGGTGACCGATGACCTACCAGCCGAGATTATCTTGAGTCATGAGATACCCGATCAGGTGGCAGTGAGCGAAGCACTGGCAACGCATTTTGGCAGTAAAGTAACCATTAAGACCAATGTGCGCGAGCACCGCTCAGAATGGCTGGATTTGGCAACGCTCAACACCAGTAATGCGCTAAAAACCAAGTTGGGCGATTATTTAGAGCTACATGCGCGCTTTGGCGCACTAAAAGACGTACTGGCTGATGTGACAGACCGCACTGTTGATCGCATTGAGTGTTTCGATATCTCTCATACCATGGGCGAGGCGACCATTGGTAGCTGTGTGGTGTTTGATCAGGGCGGCGCACGTAAGCGAGATTACCGCCAGTATGCCATTCATGATATCCAAGGCGGTGATGACTATGCCGCAATGAAGCAAGTGCTGACCAGACGCTACAAAAAGCAGCCATTGCCTGATCTATTGCTGGTTGACGGCGGGAAAGGACAGCTTGGTATCGCAAAAGAAGTGCTAACAGAACTGGGTATCCTAGGTGATACCTTGCTTATCAGTGTGGCAAAGGGCGAGGGACGTAAAGCGGGACTTGAGGTACTACATTTCATCGATCATGAGCCGCTTGATTTGCCGATGGATAGCAAGGCGTTACATTTATTGATGCATATTCGTGATGAGGCGCACCGGTTTGCCATTACTGCGCACCGGAAAAAACGCGACAAGCGCCGCTCCTCGTCGGTGTTAGAGGTGATACCAGGGCTTGGTGAAAAGCGCCGCCGCGATTTGCTCAACCACTTCGGCGGTATGCAGCAGTTGCTTGGCGCGTCACAGCAAGAGCTGGCAGGTGTGCAGGGGATTGGACCTGTACTGGCAAAAACAGTCTATAAAGTACTGCACGAGTGATTTTGTATGATTAAAAAGATCATGAATAAAAATGGGGCGGGTTCGGATAAATAAGATTATCTGAAAACGCCCCATTTTTTGAACTATTAAACCCTATTATTCAGCAGATGCTACTTTATAAGTCGTAAATTTAAAGCTTAAATCACTTTTTTCATCATGCATCTGCTCAGACTCTTCTGCTACGTTGAAGCGAGCAGGTAGCTCAGGATAGAACGCATCACCATCGGCAATATCAGTATCTACGTGGGTCAGTTCAATACGATCGGTATACATCAGCGCTTCACTGAATACACGCTCACCGCCAATCACCCAAATCGTATCTAGGTGTAGCCCATGTGCCAAACTTGCCGCGTGAGTTAATGCATCGTCCAAATTATGAACCACATGCACATGGTCATGTCCGACTAGCCCTTGTTGCTCTGCATAGTCCATCTGGGTAGAGATGATGAAGCACACACGTTTGGGTAGTGGCTTGCTATCCATTGACTCAAATGTTTTACGGCCCATGATGACGATGCCCTGCATGTCACTACTAGATGCAGTATTTTGCGGATCGCGTGTGGTCATTTTTTTGAAATGTTGCAGATCTGCCGAGATGTGCCACGGTAGTTTATTGTCTTTACCGATACAACGATTGCTACTTATGGCAGCGATCTGGGCGACTTCAGTGTGGGCATAGCTCATAATGTGTCCTTTATATTATATTTTTAAACGTTTATATTTCTAAATATTGATCTTAGGTGGAGCGAGTACTAAGACTAGCTCTATACGGCAACTTTTGCCTTGATAGCAGGGTGCGACTCGTAGTCATTGACGCTAATATCTTCATATTTAAACGCAAATATATCTTTGACATCCGTATTCAATGACAGTGTTGGCAGCTTATGAAGCGAACGTGTCAGTTGCAGCTCAGCTTGCTCGCGGTGGTTTTGGTAAATGTGGCAATCACCGCCTGTCCAAACGAACTCTCCGACATCCAGACCGCAAACCTGTGCCACCATGTGAGTCAATAACGCATAGCTGGCGATATTGAATGGCACACCCAAAAAAAGATCAGCCGAACGCTGATACAGCTGACAAGAAAGCTTACCGTCTGCCACAAAGAACTGAAACAACGTATGACAAGGGGGCAGTGCTACTTGCTCTGCCTCACCTGGATTCCAACCTGAAACAATCAAGCGGCGCGAGTTAGGATTGGTTTTTATTTGTTCGACCACTTGTGCAATTTGATCGACGCCATCAGAATTATAACTGGCGTCTTCATTTTTGGTCGCGCCATAGTTGCGCCATTGATGACCATATACTGGGCCAAGATCACCTTCCGGACGATTGAAGCGTGCGGTTTGCTCCGCTGTTGCCCACTCATTCCAAATGCGCACCCCATTGTCTTGTAGGTACTGAACATGAGTGCTACCACTCAAAAACCATAGCAGTTCGTAAGCAATGGATTTGAAGTGAACCTTTTTGGTGGTTAGCAGTGGAAAACCTTCTGCTAAGTCAAAACGCAACTGCGCACCAAAGTGACTCAGCGTACCCGTACCCGTACGATCACCTTTTTCGGTACCGTTGTCTAAGACGTGGCGTAGCAAATCAAGATACGCTTGCTCGTTATTACTGTGGTTACCATTGATCATAAAAATGCTCTTTAGTTACTGCTGACAGTAGCTACCGACTAGACGAATAACCGATACCGCCGCTGTCATTATGAAAAGTATTGCTAGGGTAGGTGCTGCGACATTTACCCTATTATTCAAGTTATCCATCACTCTACGGGGAGCATAGCCTTAGTAAGCCGCTTGTTTGCCCCAGTCGTAGATGCCGCGCTTGTAAGCGTAACCGATCAAGAACAGACCAATAATAATCATCGGTGCGCTCAATATCTGACCTTTGGTCATCCAACCGAGCAAGATAAACCCTTGATCAACGTCTGGCTGACGGAAGAACTCAATGATGAAACGGCTCAAGCCATAGCCCAGCATAAAGACACCAGTCACCGCCATGCGTGGACGAGGTTTTGATGAATACCACCAAAGGAATAAGAACAATAGCAGACCTTCGGCAAAGGCCTCATATAGCTGTGACGGATGACGAGGTAGTAGGTACTGACCGTTGACCTCAGTCATAACGTCTTGCAGTGCCGGATTGGCCTGTAGCTGCTGCATATCAAACCCAGCCGCTTGGGGAAAGTAGGTGAGCCAGTTATAGCCACCATCAGAGACGCGGCCCCATAGCTCGCCGTTGATATAGTTACCGATGCGACCAAACAGCAAACCCGTCGGTACGCAGGGTACGATAAAATCGAGCACTTGAAACGGTGTCTTTTTATACTTGCGAGCAAAGTACAGCATACCTAGCATCACACCGATTAGACCGCCATGGAATGACATACCGCCTTCCCAGACTTTGAACAGATAAGCAGGGTTTTGTAGCAGCTCGCTAAATTGATAAAACAACACATAACCGACACGGCCGCCTAAAATAACGCCAAGTGCACCAAAGAACACTAAGTCTGAGACCATATCTGTCGTCCAGCCCTCACGCTTGGTACTGCGATACCATGCCAGACCATAAGCGGCAGCAAATGCCAATAAATACATCAGCCCATACCAGTGGACTTCGACAGGTCCCAGTGCTAAAGCGACAGGATCGTACTGAGGGTGAATCGTCATAAGAGTGTCATAATATTGATAATAAAGTGCTGACTATAATAGCAAATTTCATGCGCCCAGCATACATAATTGCTATGACGCCAGTTAGGGGGCGCTAGGAGATTTACTATTGGTGTTGAGGGTCGTTGATAGAGTGCTAGGCAAGGGGTGTGAGAGATAAAGAACGTTAGATCTCAGATATAGCCACAGTGATAGAAGAAGGGGTTGAGGTGACAATAGGAGGTTCTTGATAGTGGACTTTTTAAGAAAAGTATGGCGTTCTTAGCGCATAAAAGATGCCCACTACCAAGTAGATAGGATTGAAACAATTAGATAGCCACCAGTTCTTGTACGTTGTTATCGACCATGGTGTCGCCTGCACCTTGAGACACGACCTTGCCCCGTGATAGCACTGTATAGTTATCAGCGAGCTCTTCGGCAAACTCATAAAACTGCTCGACCAACACAATCGCCATATCACCCTTGTCTGCTAAGTCGCGAAGCACGCGGCCGATATCTTTGATAATAGACGGCTGTATACCTTCGGTTGGCTCATCCAAAATCAACACTGATGGCTCGGAGGCGAGCGCACGAGCAATAGCAAGCTGCTGCTGCTGACCACCAGACAGGTCACCGCCGCGACGATGCTTCATCTCATCGAGCACTGGAAAGATATCATATAAGTGCTTGGGTACTTGCTTGGCTTTACTGCGTGAGAATTTTGCCATACCAATCAAGATATTCTCTTCTACCGTCAGTGTCGAAAAGATATCTCGACCTTGAGGTACATAAGCCAAACCTGCTCGGACGCGTTGCTCTGGGGACATCTTGCTGATGTCTTTATCATTCAGTAATATCTGCCCTGATTTGATAGGTAATATGCCCATCAAGCATTTGAGCAACGTGGTTTTGCCCACGCCGTTACGCCCAAGTACTACGCTGCACGCACCTATAGGTGCTGTGAACGAGACGTCTCGTAAAATATGACTGCCGCCGTAATATTGATTGATGCCATTGACTTGTAACATGACGGTCTCCTAACCTCTACATTGTTTTCTGATGTCTATATGGTCTAGCCGTGTATTTACTCGAGATATACTTGATTATCGCTCTAACTATTGATCAATTATCGCCCCAAATAGGACTCAATAACTGCTTCATTGGCTTGCACTTCCGCCAAAGTACCTTCGGCTAATATCGCCCCTTGTGCCAATACCGTGACTTTTTCACTAATCGCATCGATAAAGGTCATGTCATGCTCGACAACCACTAGAGTATGGTTCTTTTTGAGGCGTAGGCACAGCTCTGCAGTATGTTCTGTTTCGGCATCGGTCATGCCTGCTACTGGCTCATCGAGCAAAATAAGCTTGGGACTTTGCATCAGTAACATGCCAATCTCTAGCCATTGCTTTTGACCGTGAGAGAGCAGCCCAGCAGGTTTGTTGGTTTTGTCAGTCAAACGAATTTGCTCAAGGGTCGCATCCAGGGTATCGCGCGTGTCGGCATCGAGTTTGTTAAATAAACTTTTGGCCACGCGCTTGTCCTTGGGTGCGGCAAGTAGCAAATTATCCATGACAGTAAAATTTTCGAATACGGTGGGCTTTTGAAACTTACGACCGATACCTGCTTCAGCGATTTCTTCGGTAGATAGGCTGGCAAGGTTATGCGTTTGACCAAAAAACACACTACCGTCAGTAGGGCGGGTCTTACCAGTGATGACATCCATAAGCGTGGTTTTACCCGCACCATTAGGGCCAATAATACAGCGTAGCTCGCCTTCCTCGATATAGAGTGACAGATTGTTCAGTGCTCGAAACGAATCAAACCAAACGCTCACATCTTCTAGGTATAGCGCAATACCATGGCTAAAATCGACGCCTGATGGCTTTGGATGACTGCGTCCCGTACCGCCATGAGTACGCCCATACTCATTGATAAGCTGCTCAGTCGTTGATGGTTTATCACTTAGCATTATTGTTTCTCCTTTTTGAATCGGTCAAACAAGCCCATAATGCCATTGGGTAAAAACAAGGTGACCACAACGAATAGACCGCCTAATATCAATAGCCAAAACTCAGGGTAGGCGACCGTAAAGTAGGTTTTTACTGCGTTCACTACACCCGTACCTAAAATCGCACCGATCAAACTTCCTCGGCCGCCAGTCGCGACCCAGACTGCCATCTCGATTGAGTTCACAGGGTTCATTTCACTCGGATTAATAATACCGACTTGCGGCACATAGAGCGCGCCTGCGATACCAGCAATGACAGCGGATAGTACCCAAGCGGATAGCTTGTACCATAGGGTACGATAACCCAAATACTGCAAGCGGTTTTCGCTATCGCGAATCGCACCCAGTACGCGTCCATAAGGCTGGTTCATCAAATGACGTAGACCCATATAAGACATCAGCAGCGCCAAGGCAGTGACAAAGCATAGCACCGCACGGGTTGAGGCAGCCGTAATGTCATAGCCTAAAAGGGTAGTGAAACCAGTAAAGCCATTATTACCACCAAATCCTGTTTCATTACGGAAGAATAGCAGCGCTGCTGCGTAGACCATCGCTTGGGTGATGATAGAAAAATACACGCCTTTGATCTTGGAGCGAAAGGCAAAAAAACCAAAGATAAAGGCAATCAGTCCTGGTACTAAGACTACTAATGCGACTGCCCACCAAAAATGCTGCGTACCTGCCCAGTACCATGGCATCTCAGTCCAGCTCAAAAACCGCATAAAATCAGGCAGGCCATCGCCAGCAGTCTCACGCGTTAAGTACATACCAAACGCATAACCACCTAAGGCAAAATATAGACCATGTCCCAAGCTTAGAATGCCAGCATAGCCCCAGACCAGATCTAGTGCCAAAGCCACCATTGCTAGTGCCATGATCTTACCAATAAGCGTGATCCAATAAGCTGAGAGATGAAAAGGTGAGGTCTCTGGCATCAGGTGTAGCCAAGGGAGTATCAAAAGTATGGCAAAACATAAACCGATTAAAATGGCACTGCGCCGCGAGTCAGACAGTAATTTGGTCAGTATCATAGAGCTCTCCTTATTCGACAAAGCGGCCTTTGAGGGCAAATAAACCTTGTGGCCGCTTCTGAATAAACAGAATCACAAGAACCAACAACACAATCTTAGCCAATACTGCACCGATACCAATCTCAAGTACGGTACCACTGACACCCAATCCCAAGGCGGCCAATACCGCGCCCCACACTTGTCCGACACCGCCCACAACGACGACTAAAAAGGTATCAATGATATAGGTCTGTCCCAGATCAGGGCCGACGTTGCCCACTTGCGCCAGTGCACAACCAGCCATACCAGCCAGCCCAGAGCCTAGACCGAATGCCATCATATCGATGCGTGCCGAAGGGATACCAACGGCACGCGCCATTTGACGGTTTTGAGTGACGGCGCGTATAAATAACCCAAAGCGAGTCTTGTTGAGCAAGTACACCAGTAGCGCCACGACGATGACCGTGAACACGATGATGGCGATACGGTTATAAGGCAGTACAAGGCTTGAGGACACTTGATACGCACCGCTGAGCCACGCCACGTTACTAACTTCGACGTTTTGCGCGCCAAAAATCATCCGCACCAGCTGCATGAGAATCAGACTCACGCCAAAGGTCGCTAATAGTGTCTCTAGCTCACGACCATATAACGGACGAATGACAATGCGCTCAATAATCATACCGATGATGGCGCTGACCAAAAATGCTGCGGGAATAGCTGCAAGCAAGTACCAGCCCGCCATGTCTGGCATATAAGCTTGAAATGCGTTTTGCACCATATAGGTGGTATAAGCGCCAATCATGATTAGCTCACCGTGCGCCATATTAATGACGCCAAGCAACCCAAAGGTAATTGCAAGACCAAGCGCTGCTAGCAATAAAATACTGGCCGTACTCATACCAGTGAAAATATGCCCCGTCCATGTGCTTATCTGAATACGGCGTGCCACGCTATCTCTGGCATCAACTAGCGCTGCTTCGAGCGTAGGATCCACGTTATCGGCTGCAAGAGCGGACTCGATATCAACCAATACCTGCGGGCTGTCGCTATCGGCGAGTAGATTGACCGCGGCGATCTGAGTGGGGAGGTCACCGTTTTTGAAGTCAATACGAGCTTGCAACGCAGCTAATGCCTTTTTGACTTTGGTATTGTCTTCGTTTGCGGCCGCTGCTGTGATAATAGCTGGATCGACTTGATCGATATTATTAGCCAAAATCTCTACCGCTTGCAGGCGCTGAGCTGGCTTGTCAGATTCGAGCTTTACCTTTGCCTGTCCAAAAATAAGCGCTGAGCGCAATGTGTTGGTCAACGTTATTTGTGATAAATCACTGGGCCAGTCTGACGTTTCTTTTTTGTCGGGATAAGTAAATAGCTGGTCCTCTGCATTGAGCAAATAAGTCTGTCCACCATTGCCTTGGTATAGCTCGTCATTTGCAATCAACTCAACCAAACTGTCCAAACTCTCAACCGATCCTGGCCAATCACTTAGCATGGCTTGGCGTTGACTAAAGTCTCCTGCCACAAATTGGGGAATAGCATCGCCTACAGTTGGTTGGCTAATCGTTGCTGGATGAGCAGTGGGAGATTTTGCAGGCGTTGAGGCATTAGCAGGTGTGGTCAATGACTGATCATTGTTTATGCGTAATGTGTCATTACCGTCGGTCATTGACTCCGATGTCGCAGCGACGGTGTTCGCAGATTGAGTGGCCTTAATCACATGGTCATGGGCATGTTCTGTATTACCATGGTCACCGTGATCAGCATGTGCAGTGGTGGCCAAGGTCGTTATGAATAACGTGGTGACTGCAAGTAGCCGCAAAATCGTGCACACTGAAAAACGAGTGACGTGCGTCATTAGCCCGCTTAACGATGCTTGCTGAGCGTTATCATTTTTGGACGATATTTGCCCTGCAAATGGGCGTAAAGTGTGGCGCTGCATATGCGGCTCCCTATGTTTTACAGACAACAAACCTTCAGCCTCTACCGCTCATGTCTTAAGCGATAAAGGTTTGATAAAGTTTGAAGGGTTTTAAAAGGTCAAACATAACTATAAAGTCAAACATAGCTATGGCAGTTGAGCGCGCTGATTCGTGATTATGCTCAGGCGTTATAGGCTCACCAGCCATATATTTGTCAGCATACAGTCATTAAAAATACGATCTATTTAGGAATGTACTCGTTCCAAGGCTGGGCTTGGATGACTTCTGGCGTCTTAAAAATCGTATCAAATTGACCATCGGCACGAATTTGACCAATCATGACAGGTTTCCATAAATGATGGTTTTCCTCATCCATTTTTAGCGTGTAGCCTGAAGGCGCATCAAATGTCTGTCCAGCCATGCTAATGCGTACTTTATCGACATCAGTGGTACCTGCCTGTTCAACGGCTTGTTTCCACATATTGATGCCCACATAGGTGGCTTCCATCGGATCATTAGTCACAACCTTTTCAGCATTTGGCAGTTTTTGATCTAGTGCATACTGCTTATAGCGTTTGGTAAAGTCGCTGTTGGTTGGGTTTTTGATCGACATAAAGTAGTTCCATGCCGCCAAATGTCCTTGCAATAAACTGGTATCGATGCCGCGTAGCTCTTCTTCACCGACTGAGAATGCCATAACCGGAATGTCTGAGGCGTTGATACCTTGGTTGGCAAGTTCACGATAGAACGGAACATTTGAGTCGCCATTGATGGTAGAGATTACGGCTGTCTTTTTGCCTGTTGAGAATTTTTTGACATTGGAGACGATGGTTTGATAATTACTGAAGCCGAACGGCGTGTATTCTTCCATGATGTCTTCATCAGCAATACCTTTTGACTTTAAGAATGCCTTTAAGATCTGGTTGGTGGTTCTTGGGTAGACGTAATCAGTACCTAACAGTACAAAGCGCTCTGCGCCGCCACCTTCTTCGCTCATTAAGTATTCAACCGCGGGTATAGCTTGTTGATTGGGCGCTGCGCCAGTATAAAAGATGTTTTCTGATTGCTCTTGTCCTTCGTACTGCACAGGATAGAACATCAAGCCATTTAGCTCTTCAACCACTGGTAATACTGACTTGCGTGATACTGATGTCCAGCCACCAAAAATAACATCTACTTTGTCTTGAGTGAGTAGTTGACGGGCTTTTTCAGCAAACAACGGCCAATCAGAAGCAGGATCAACGACCACAGGTTCTAGCTGTTTACCGAGTACGCCGCCGCTGGCATTAATCTCATCAATGGTCATGAGTGCCGTATCTTTTAGAGAGGTTTCAGAGATGGCCATGGTGCCAGATAGTGAATGCAAAATGCCCACTTTGATGGTGTCGCCATCAGCAGAAGGAGTCGTCGTTGTTTCTGTAGTGGTTTCGGTTGTTGTCTCTGTAGAGGTCGCCGTTTCAGCAGGTTTTTGACAGCCAGCGAGGCTCAAGCTACCAACGACAGCGATGGCTAATAGTGAGAAGCGAGATTTGATTTTGCTGGGTAAGTGAGAGTCAACACACTGAGGATTGGCTAAAGTTGGTAACGAAAACATGGACATCTCCTAAATAAACACAAAAAGTAAAAATACTGCTCCTGAACAATAATTAAGACTTCAAGTTTTATGCCAAGTCAAAAAAGTCAGTAATCGAGTAATAATTGAGCAATAATTAAATCTTGTTGGTTGTTTTCATTAATTTAGTGCACGATTGTTAATAAAAGTGCACCATAAAGGGGAGAGGAATAAAAAGTTGGTGCAGTGTATAGAGCAGTACACTGAAATAGAGAAGCTCTCATTCAAAGACCTGAGGCGATAAAAAAGTTTCTATTAAAAACGGTCAAAACGGCTACGGTAATCTTGCTAAGATAGAGGTTCTCTTATGCGCTTATCTGATATAAGACTGACGGTGACGCTATGATAATTTCATTTTGAGGAATGACGTATGAATGTCCACCTAACACACTGGTCTGTCTCAAATGATCGTACCAATATATTGTCTGCGTTCGCTCGAATGACACGGCTCGCTGTCCTGCCAGTGATATGCGGTGGCAGTGCAGTATGGGGTATATCTAGTGCACAAGCAGCTATCAGTAGCGTCGAGCAAGTGACTATCTATCAGGGACTGGCAAGTGTCACACGTTCGTTGCCTATCACAGAGAGTGGCGAGCAAACCGTGATATTCTCTTGCCTGTCACCTTATATAGATAAAGAAAGTCTAAGCGTACAGGCAATAGGTAATGTCAATATTGGTGAAATCAGTATTGAAGCGTTGAGTGGAGAGCAAGCCGCCAAATGCCAATATCAAGGCGATACTAAAGTGCAGACGCAGCAAAACACTCTAGCCAGTATCAATGCTGAATTAGAAGCGGCGCGCTTGGCAAAAGCCTACTTGCAAAATTTGACCAAAGCCACGCAAGTCAACACAGCGAGTACGATTGCAAATAACGCACGCGACATAGAAGCGCAAGCAACCCGCATTAACCAAAAGATTTTGGACATTCAGCAGCGCCAAGCACGCGCCCAAGACGCAATGAATCAGCTGATAGCGAGCAGCGCAACATCAACCTCCAATGATGTGACACAGGTAAGTGTGCGCACTGCCAGTCGCTTGCCAAGTAGCGTTAAATTGCACTATCAGGTGCAAGGCGCAGGATGGGAGCCTACGTATCAGGCGCGTCTCAACACCAGTAGTGATCAGTTGAGTATCACCGCCTCGGCGATCATTGCACAGCAAACGGGTGAGAACTGGACCAACGTACCTGTCACTCTCAGTACCGCCAATCCCAATCAAAGTGCGACAGGACAACTGCCATATGTGCCGCGCATATCGCTATATGAAGAAAACCAAAATGCTCAGTATGCATCAGCTATGGTGGATAACACGCCTGTAGTCGTGTCTGCAAGAGAGAGCTATAGCGACGACTCTAGCTCGCCAAATATGGCGCCGCTACCGAACTTTACGGTCAGTAGCCAGAACAAAAACGGTATCATCGAGTATCGGTTAGCGCAGCTGGTGAGTATCCCTAGTGATGGTAGACGGGTACGCACAGTTATTGGCGAGCAGTCTGGCGGTAGTAAGCTGTGGGTTCGAAGTACCCCTAGCGTTGAGACGACAGCATACTGGTACGCGTCAGCGCCATTTCTGACGCCAGAGTGGGTGGATGGCTCATTACAGCTGTACCGTGATGACAACTATGTCGGACAGTCGCGCTATAACTATCAGATGCTAAAAGAGCAGGGGATTGGTTTTGGCCGTGATTCAAATATGCTCGTGAAAGCGCTGATCAACGAAGATAAGCAAGGTGAAAAAGGCGTGCTAAGCCGCACACAAACCTTAACGACTACCCAAGCCTATCAATTTACCAACCAGCATGACCGCGCTGTACGCTTGCAAGTACTAGGTAGCGAGCCTATCAGCCGCGATGATAGTCTGAAAGTTGCAGTCACCCACACGCCGCCTATCACTGAGCGTAATTGGAATGACAATCAAGGCATGGTGGCGTGGGAGTTTGACTTGCCGAGTAAACAGTCACAGGTGATACGCTCAACGTCTCAAATCAGTTATCCTGCCAATAAAATATTGAGTGATAATCGATAAGCGCCGCTTGATTAGTAAATCAGTTTTAAGCGATGTTTTTTATTTTTACCGAAAATCTCGCGCCCAACAGAAAATAATAAAAGGAATGCTATGTGTATTGTTGCCATTGCTTGGCAGTTATTTGACGAACTACCTTTAGTACTATTGTCCAATCGCGATGAGTTTTTGCAGCGTCCGACGGATCCGCTACATCAGTGGGCCGACCAGCCTATTTATGCAGGACGTGATAAGCAAAGTGGTGGGACTTGGCTGGGCATGCATCAGCAGCCACTGCCAGATAAAGAAGGAAGCGTTATATATGAGCAGAACGGACGCTGGGCGGGGGTATTGAACTTTCGTGATGGTGTGCAGGCAGGTATTAATGAGCGTTCACGAGGTGAGCTGGTCACCCATTTTTTGACCAGTGAGCTCAGTCCGATGACATTTGCACGGCAGATTGATTTGCAAAACTATGCAGGCTTTAACCTGATTATTGGTGATAACAAGCAAGCCGTGCTGGTGAATAATCGCGGTCATGCACCTACGCCACTGCATGCAGGTTTGCATGTCATATCTAACGGGCAGCCAGAATCAGCTTGGTTTAAGACAGAGCGTCTGCGCGGTAGGCTACGCCAAGAGGTATTGCCATTGATTGCTGAGGACAGCTCGGCTGAATACTGGCAAGCGGCGGCATTCGATGTACTAACGGATATCACCAAAGCACCAGACGATCAGCTGCCAGAGACGGGTATGAGCACTGAGGTTGAACAGACTTTGTCATCTGTTTATATTGAGCCAGTGGCCTTTGGTGATGTTAAAACCAATAAGCCCACTTACGGTACGAGGACTCAGAGTATTTTGACCTTGAAACAAGAAAAAGGAAAAAGTTCAGAGATTACTGCTCACATCATCAGCAGAGAATTTGACAGTAACTCAGAATCGTCGTAAATAGTTTTTGGAGCGTATAGGTTTTGAAGCATAAAAAAACACCCACGGTAATGGCTAACATTCTAGCTATTATCGTGGGTGTCTTGCATCGTGATATTGAGTAACTCATTACATAAGCAGATGATTATTTTGCTCAGGAATGATTAGCTCTTGTTTTAGAGGAAGTTCGCGTACCAATTCTTGTAAGGCACGGCGATAAACGCCTCGTTTAAAATGAATCACTTGTCCGAGTGGGTACCAGTAGCTGACCCATTGCCAATGGTCAAATTCAGGCTTCCCTTCATCGAAGCGGATGTGTTGGGTGTTTGGCTCATCTAAGCGTAGCAAAAACCATTTTTGTTTTTGCCCAATACACAAGGGGTGCTGGCCATGACGTACATAACGTTTTGGCAAGCGGTAACGCAGCCAGTCTTGAGTGACTGCCAATAAGTCCACGTGACGCGGATGTAAACCGACCTCTTCCCAGAGCTCGCGATACATTGCATCCATCGGCGTCTCCCCGCGGTCGATACCACCCTGCGGAAATTGCCAAGCGTTGTGACCAATCCGTTTTGCCCACAGAACCTGCCCTTGTGTATTGGCCAAGATGATGCCGACATTGGCGCGAAAGCCGTCTGCATCTATCATGACTAAACCTTTTAATTTGTCTAAAAATAGCTCGTTCTAGATCCAAATCATGATAGCAATCGTAATTATTATAAGGTGATTGTTATCGACATCTGCCTAAAACGAGTTTCATTACCGTTATTAAACCAAGAAACAAGCAAAATGTGTAACAGTATTTTGCTATAAAATGTTTCACGAGTTTTACCTTTTAAAATCAATTATTTATAAATGAACTTTTGTATATTTATAAAATAATGATTTTGTAGGCGTGGTAATGAGTACCGATAACTGCACGATTCTAAAACAATCGAAAGGATTATCAAATGACAGCTTTATCAAGAATCGAAGCATAAGAGTAGTGTATTTACTCGTCGTGACACGATAGCAAAACAATGGCTCTATAAAATCTTGCTTTGGCTTATGCTACACTAGCCAAGTGTTATATATGCAAACAATAAAAAATAGGCACTATGCCAATCAAAGTAAGGAGCATCTGCAATGTCAGAGTCAAAAGCAAGCGTCACATGGCAAGAAAACAAAGCTTTTATGGGCGTGTCACCATCAGGACATAACGTGCAACTCGATGCTGATAAAGAAAAAGGCTCAAGCCCGATGGAGCTTATCCTGCTAGGATTGGGAGGATGCGCCAGTTACGATGTCGTAGAGATTTTACAGAAGTCACGCCAAGCAGTGACGGATGTACGTTGTGAGCTAACTGCTCAGCGCGCTGAGACCGTACCAGCAGTCTATACTGATATCCATATGCATTTCATTGTCACGGGTCAAGATGTCAAAGAGAAACAAGTCGAAAAAGCCATCAGTTTATCAGCAGAAAAATACTGCTCTGCCAGCCGTATGCTGGTCGCAGGTGGGGTCAACATTACCCACGATTTTGAAGTGATTGCAGGTTAGGGACTCATACAATGATCAGTGCATTCTTTGACTTGGTTTCTGATAAGGTTGCCTCCGCCATCTGGGCGATGATAGCCGCAAGCTTACTGCCATGGGCGGTATCCGTAGTGGCAAAAATATCTGGTGGCTTTAGAATCAGAAATAATGCGCATCCACGTGACTTTATGCAAAGCACGACTGGTATCGCCGCACGCGCTGATGCCGCACAAAAAAACAGCTATGAAACCTTACCTGTATTTTTAGCAGCCGTACTGACAGCGATGCTGCTCTTTGTACCGCAGTCTATTATTAATTTACTGGCTTGGCTGTATGTGTTGATTAGAATTGGTTATTGCACCGCTTATATTACCAACTTATCGACATTTCGCTCTATCCTATGGGTATTGTCGATGGCATGCTGTCTAATGCTGTTTTATCTAGCGATACGAGTTAGCGTATAGGACTGCCCATTGTTATTTATAAAGCAAACCACGTATGACTAGGTGATTATTTTTGCACACTCGCTTGTAATGCACTAATAATCACCGCTTTATTCTTTTCTCTTTTAATCCTTTCCCACACCATCTGTGCCTCAGCATAGCCTTTGGTAAGCATACCTAACCATTGCTTGTAGCGACCGACCAACACCACATCGTTTTTGGCTTCACCCTGCAAAAATGCAATTTGATGCGGTACAAGCGCTTGCCAAGACAAGATGCGCGCGTTGTCGTTATCATGCACATCCACACTCGCCACCAAATCAGGACGCGTGACGGCACCGCGCCCAAGCATCAAATGCTGAGTTGCCGATTGCGTCATACAGTCGTTTGCTTGCGCTGCTGTCCATATCTCGCCGTTGGCAATCACAGGAATATCAAGCGCATTAAAGCTTTGGATTTTGTCCCAATAAGCAGGTGGCTTATAGCCTTGGGTCTTGGTGCGGGCATGAATAGTGAGCCAGTCAGCGCCACTTGCGGCAATCGCGCCGCGAATATCATCCATTCGGCTAGTATCGGTGTAGCCCAAGCGAATCTTGGCTGATACGGGAATAGGTGCGGGCACAGCCTGACGTACTGCACTGATAATCTGATACATGGTTTCAGGTTCATCTAACAATACAGAACCCCCACGATGGCTATTAACCGTTTTTGCAGGACATCCAAAATTGATATCAATTGCAGGCGCGCCAAGCTCGGTAGCATAAGCAGCATTTTCTGCCATCAGCTGCGCGTCGCTACCCAAAATCTGCACATGGATGGGCGTGCCAGAGGCGGTCTTGGCATCGTGATGGAGTTCGGGGACGTACCTATAGAAAACATGCGCAGGCAAGACATGCTGAGTAATACGAATAAACTCACTCACTGACCAATCATAAGGACGCCCTAAATCTGATGCAATCTGCGTTAGAATTTGGCGCATTAAAGGATCGGTTAGGCCCTCCATGGGTGCGAGGAGTCGGACAGGAGCTGCAAATAACTGATTAATAGTATTTTGACGCGTTTGAAGTTGCTGGCTATTATTCATGCTGGTGATTCACTGCTAAAGGGTCGTTATAAGAGAAGTTGAATAAAACTCGTGATTGGCAAATTTGGAGGATAATTAAGTGTTACCAAAAACTACCTTCTTCCCTGTCTGTAATCCCGATATCAAGTCCTGAATGTTATGTATATCTAAATTGCTTTGGGCGCGTGTGCAGGCGACATAGAGCAAACGTAACTCTTCTGGGCTTATCTTGACCGCATTGGTTGTCACGTCGTAATAGAAATCATCATCTAGTTGTACTTTACCCCATTCGAGCCCTTTGGCTTTATGCGCGGTAGAGATGACATAGTCCGCATTGTCGATACTGGTGAGACTATTGACCGCTTGGCTGAGTACATTAGTCCCGTGGTCATCGACCAGTTTGACCAATGTTTTTAGATCACTGCCTTCATTGGTTTCAGCGTACTCTTGTACATCGCCCCAATTATAAAAATAAGCTAGCTCAGGGACACCATAAGCCGATTTGCCATTTTTTAAGTTCTCAGCTGCTTGACAGAATTTAAGCATACGGTCGGTATCTGCTTGTAGCGCAACGCGATGCCCGTGCTTTAACCCTGTGAGTAGTTGTGACATCGCTGCAGCATTAGTACGACAGAGAATAGCGTCTTTTTTACTATGTACCATGCCTTTATCGGTAGAGGACTGTTTGTTCGGATTGCCTTTTAGTGGCACGTCCTCTTGTAGGGCTTTTAATAAGGTATTGGCTACCTCTGCAATCGGCTCGCCAAAGCGAAAGGACTGTGTCAGTAATGTCTGCGGTAGGGGTAGTTTTTTCATGGCATTGACCGCGCCGCGCCATTCGTAAATCTGCTGATGCGCATCGCCCACATAGATGACTTGTCTCGATTGCTGGGTCAAGATGCCCATCATCAAGGGATCAGCATCTTGCGCTTCATCAAACAAAATAAAATCAGCTGGGATACTAGGCTTGGATAGCGCCCATAGTTTGAGATAAATATCATGGCCGATACCTGCAGGATGACGCGCATCGATCGATTGTAACCAGCGTTGCTCAACAGCAGGGTAGAGCATCTCACGCAGTTGCTCTGCATCTGATGCATCGAGCCAACTGGGGAACAGGATATGCCTTGGCGCAGGATAGCTGGCATGTGTACTACAGAAATTACTGACCGCGTCGCTGACGAACCGAGACAGCCGTGCTGGCGTGAGCGTAATATATTTATTGACCCCATCCATTTGCCGACGTACTTGCACAGGCTGCAGTCCCAAGTCGTCACCCAGACGTTTGGGCGAAAAGCGCGGCAAAGACAGCTTTGCGGTAATATCACGAGCGACATGGCGATAGGCCAGCGAGTGAAAAGTACGGCATTCTACATGCGGCGGAAACTTCTGCCGTGCATCATTAGCAATGGCTTTGTTAAACGCCAAATATAGACCGCGCCCACGTAAACGTTCCCCAATTAGCTTGAGGGTCGTTGTCTTACCAGCACCTGCATAAGCGACCACTTTAAATGACTTGTGATCCATCGCCATATTTAGCGCGGCAAGCTGCTCATCAGTGGGGTCGCTCATATAAGCTGGCATCGATGCGGACATAATAAAATTACCTAAAGTACAAAAAATGATTAAAACACAAGGGGCAAAAAAAGCCACTGGATAAACAATGGCTTAGAGATGATGATGGTGCTAAAACGTGATAATAAGCGCTAAGCTTACTGATGGGACAAGAAGAAAATATGTGAGCAGTTTACAGCACAGTTTTATGTATCTAGTCTCATTCTAATCTAAATTAGGAGCTATTGGACATCCAAATAGGGCACTGGTGAGACTATTTTTTGACTGCTGATGTCATATTAGGGCTTGGCTCTTCCTTTATTAGAATTTTTGCCAAAAATAAACCAAGCTCAAACAACAGCCACATTGGAAAAGCCAACATCAACATCGATACTCCATCAGGTGGCGTAACCACGGCAGCCACAGCAAAACAGCCGACAATGATGTAACGGCGTTTTTCTTCTAGACTTTGAATGGAGACAATACCAGCCAATATCAATAGTAAAGTGACGACTGGAATCTCAAAGGTTAAGCCAAATACCATAAATAGTTTTAAGGCAAAACTCAGATAACTGTCGATATCGGTCATCGGTAATACGTTTTGCGGGGCAAACAAAATAAAGAATTTTAAGACGCCTTTTAGGACAATAAAATAAGAAAAGGCCACACCTGCATAAAACAAAAATATCGAGGACAGGAGGACTGGAATAGCAATTTTCTTTTCTTTTTTGTATAAGCCTGGCGCGACAAATGACCAAATTTGATAGAGGATATAGGGCATCGCCAAAAATGCAGCAACGAAGACCGTCAGACGTATCGGTGCCATAAAGTTCGATGTGATATCAGTGGCAATCATCGTTGAATTGGCGGGCAGCTGCGCAACTAGCGGATCTGACAAAAAATTATAAAGCTCACGTGAATAACCGACTAATGCCAAAAATATGATTAAAACAGCCACGCATATTTTGATCAAATGCCGGCGCAGCTCGATTAAATGCTCGGTAATAGGCATGTCGCCCAACGAGCTCAGCACATCATCGTCTGTTGCTTTGTCTTTAGAATCGTTTGCTGTATCCGTATCTTGACCAGTGATATTGGCAGGGCTGTCTGAGTGCGCGATTTTTTCTTGGCGGCTTTTTTTGCGTTTGAATAATTGCATTAATCAGTCTCCTGCTTGTTGTCAGAAGTCTGTATATCTATAGGGTTATTTAGCAAAGTATCGGCTTTATAATTTGGTACATATGGGGGCATCGGTAAACGTCTTGCCTTGTCATAAGCACCGAGGCGAAACCACATGTTTTCCCATGGTCGGGTATTTATGACTTGAGTAATTGGAACGACCCTATCGCTTTCAGCGCTGCTGTGGTCACTCTTAGATAGTTGATTATCGTCTAAAGTATCTTCGTGTGTGTCAGTGGCATAACGATAGTCGAATGCTTTTGGTGTGGCTGATTTTCGATGAGGGGTGCCGTTTTCTTTACTCTCTTCATTATTGCTATCACTTGTGACGTCATCAGACATTGAAGATGGACTATGTGAGCTTTCGAAAGCTTTCATGTTGCCACGCATCTCAGCCATCTCACGTCTCATATCAGCTTCGGTTTCGCGAATTTTGGCAAGCTCTTTTTGCATTTGTTGGCGTGTCTCAGCCAGATCTAACTCTGCTTCTATCTCGGACTGTAAGGTCGAGACGGTGCGACGAATTTTGGCATACCATTGCCCAGCCGTACGCGCTGCCTGCGGCAGTTTTTCTGGGCCCAAGACAATGAGAGCGATAACGCCAAAGAGGAGTAGTTCAGAAAACCCAATATCAAACATAATGGTCCGATGTCACTGTCTAAATGCTATACATTATGCTTATCATCAACCTTGGTGGTTGCTGTGCGCTCTTCGGTATGGGCTGTGCCGTCGTGATCAAGCACCACGTGTTTTTTGGCGTGTTCTGTATTTTCGTCTTTGACCGCTTCTTTAAAGCCTTTAACCGCACCGCCTAAATCTTTGCCAGCATTTCTAAGTTTTGAAGTGCCAAAAACGACAACGACAACAACCAGTAGTATTAGCCAATGTGTAATAGAAAAACTACCCATAACGGTATCCTTATGACTTGGTTTTGTGACTTAGTTTTCAGTCTTTATATGCATATTTTGCAGTTATAAAAGGTTTATTTATCAAATAAGGTTTACGTATCAAACAAAAAGCATCGATATATAAGTCGAGATAAAACAGAGATATATTATAACCTGCAGTTATTACAAATAGATGAAAACAACAGTAATCAAATAAAAGTGATGCTTATTGCATAAGTGCTATCTGGCAGCCTTTTCATCGATACCTGACAACCCAAAACGTCTGCCCAGTTCGCCCAACACAGCATCTGACTCAATATCAAACCATGCCAGTCCAACTAGGGTGTGAAACCAGACATCTGCCACTTCATATATTAGCTCGTGACGCGCCTCATCATACTGCGCCTTATCCCTACTTTTATCACAGTGAGCAAAATCTTTAGCAGCGATGATGCTCTCTGTACTTTCTTCACCGACTTTTTCTAATATTTTATTTAAGCCTTTGGCATATAGACTGGCTACGTATGAACTGTCAGCATCGGCTTGTTTGCGTTCTGCTAAGACTTGATCGAGCTGTTGTAGTACAGAGGCTTTATCAACTGACTCTTGGTTAGTAGCAGAATCAGCATGGGCACCATCTTTCTTGCCTTCAGGCATATCGTTAGTAGTTTTTGTAGCATGATAAATATCAGCAGGGTCTTTTAGTACCTTATCAACCGTTTGCCACTCTGGCGTTGGACCAGATAAATCTAGACGCTGATAAAAGCAAGATTCACGGCCAGTATGACAGGCAATACCGCCCGCTTGCGTGACACTAAGTACAATCACGTCTGCATCACAGTCTAGACGAATATCATGCACCGTCTGCGTATGACCTGATGATTCTCCCTTGTGCCACAATTTGGCACGCGAGCGCGAAAAATAAACGGCGGTCTTTGTTTGCGCCGTTAGTTGTAGTGCGTCGCTATTCATCCAAGCCATCATCAAGATACGACCTGACTGGTGATCTTGAGCAATCGCAGGAATCAAACCATCATCGTTAAAAGTTACGGCAGTCAGCCAAGCGGGTAAAGTCATAATGAATCTATCGTCTTATAGGTAAAAGGTGAAAAAGATCAATAAGCAATTATACTACTTATGAGTGAAGCAATGTTATGAGTGAAGTAATGAAGGATGCGAGGAGATGATTCGACAAGTTGTATCAGATGAATACTGATTAAAATAAAAGTACGCTATAGCCCACTATTTTACAGTCTATATAAATGCGGATACAGCGCTTCTTTGGTCGTCTTATCGAGTTTGACTACTTTATTGAGGCTAAAGTCATAATTGACAAAGTGCTGCCGTGATTGTGCCATGATTTCACCAGTATGCATACGGGTGACCTTTATGACTATGTGACCGCCATTGTCATATATTGGCTCCACACCGACTTCGAATAAAAGCTCTTCACGCACTCGTATACGGCTCATGATATCTAGCTGCAATTGATCAATAATCAAACCCTGTTGCTCTGCGTTGATATCCTTAATACCTTTGGCTTGTAGGAATCTAAGACGCGCCTCAGACAGGAGTGCTGTTAGAGACTCAATGGCCATATGCTGTCCCAAATCAATCTCAGTATGACGCACACGCATCACTGTCTCAAAGACAAATAAGTCATCTTCAAATGCTAACGCTTGTTCTGACACACTATCTCCTAAAGTGATGGTAATTGATTACGCCACCTATCATGCGAGAGGCGAGTAGTATTACAGTGATTAAGACCTTATAGTACAGCTATATGTAGGCGATAAATACGCTTGTTTCAATGGCACGCGTATCATGGACACATACAGTACATACTTAAGCACAGCTTAAGCTGACATTCAATCTATTTGGAGACAAATTAGATATTTTATTGGAATTTTTGGCAGTGCTGTTAAGGCTTGTATTCTATTGGCTACCCGTCTTTATTATTCACTAGAGCCAAGCCAAAACTTTACTTGGCAAAACAACGCACTATCTGCTAAAATAGCGCCTCCCACCTCGAGGCAAATAGAGGTTTGGTTGTTATTTATGATAACAATTGGCCAGCATGACTATTTGACGACCAGGTTCTAAAACAGAAAAAGAGGCAAATCATCATGAAAAACAAGATGAAAACCAGAAGCGGCGCAGCTAAACGCTTCAAAAAAACAGCGAATGGCTTCAAGCGTAAGCAAGCATTCAAAAGCCATATTTTGACCAAGAAATCACCTAAGCGTATTCGCCAGTTGCGTGGTCTTAAGTTAGTGCATAAATCTGACGAAGCAGCAGTTCGTCGTATGTGCCCATACATCTAACAGCCTAACGTCATCTATATCTAATCAGAAATTATCTGATGAAATGATATTTGACTTTGCAATCTGACAATGGTGTTTGTCATTTGACAACATCATCACTCGCTTAACAGTGATCAAAAAAATCTTGGAGTAAATTATGGCCCGTGTAAAACGTGGTGTACAGGCAAATCGCCGTCACAAAAAAATCTTAAAGCGCGCAAAAGGCTACTACGGTGCCCGTTCACGTGTTTACCGCGTAGCGGTACAGGCAGTGACCAAAGCTGGTCAATATGCTTATCGTGACCGTCGCAACAAGAAACGTACTTTCCGTCGTCTTTGGATCGCACGTATCAATGCTGGTGCACGCTTAAATGGCTTAAGCTATAGCCGCTTTATCAATGGTATGAAAAAAGCAAACATCGCAATCGATCGTCGTGTTCTAGCAGACATCGCTATGCATGATGCAGCGACTTTCACAGCATTGGTCGAAAAAGCAAAAGCGGAATTGGCCTAAATATTAACTGTCCTTTAGATGTGATGCTTTTAAATAATTATTTATAAGTAGTTATCTAAACGGATAGGACTAATATTGATTAATAGTATGATATTAATAGAAGCTACCGCTGGTCGGTGGCTTTTTTTATATTAAATTATTCCATGCCCAATCGATGTTGAGACTGTATCGACAGTAAATACGCTTATCATCGACCAAATATTCAAGCCATTCTAATAGCCAGTCTCTCTGCATATTCTGTATATGAATATAACTGGATAAATGGTTTGCAATATTTGGTCAAATCCCTACAATTAATAGTTCGTTCAAATCAGGAATAATGCGTCTTATGACTAACCCTGCTGCCACCAACGACTTGTCGGCGCTACCGACCTTGTCTTCAGAGCTTAATGAGCTTAACGAAGTTCAGCTTACCGAATTTGCAAATGCTGCTGAAGCTCTAATCCTACAAGTAAATGATGCGCGTACACTGCAAGATTTGCGTGTGCAATTGACTGGTAAAAAGAGTCCGTTAACGGGCTGGTCAAAGCAGATGGGCAAGCTCGATGCTGATGATAAGAAAACTTATGGCGGCTGGTTGCATCAAGTACGTAGCCGCATTCAGCAAGCATTAACCGATCAACAGCAGCAACTAGAAGTCGCCGCGCTCAATGCCAAGCTAGAAAGCGAGAGCATTGATATCACTTTGCCTGCTCGCGGTGGTCAAAAAGGTCATCTGCATCCAGTAACCATGATTACTCAGCGTATGCAGCAGTATTTTATTCAAGCGGGCTTCAATGTCGCAACTGGCCCTGAAGTCGAGAGTGACTACTATAATTTTGAAGCGTTGAATATCCCGTCGCACCATCCTGCGCGCGCGATGCATGATACCTTTTATTTTGATGCGCATTATCTATTGCGTACGCATACCAGTCCTGTCCAGATTCGTACCATGGAAAAAAATGAGCCGCCGATTCGCATTATTTGCCCAGGTCGTGTTTATCGTAACGACTCAGACCAAACTCATTCGCCGATGTTCCATCAGCTAGAAGGCCTTATGGTCACCGAGTCGAGCACTTTTGCTGAGCTAAAAGGTTTGATTAGTGAGTTTCTAGAAGCGTTCTTTGCCAAAGAGCTGACCGTACGTTTCCGTCCGTCGTTTTTCCCATTCACTGAGCCGTCTGCAGAAGTGGATATCTTAGATGATAATGGCAAGTGGCTTGAAGTGATGGGTTGCGGTATGGTACATCCACAAGTATTGACCAATTGCGGTATTGATAGCGACAAATATACTGGCTTTGCTTTTGGTATGGGTATCGAGCGCTTTGCGATGCTGTATTACGGTATCGATGATTTACGTTTATTTTTCCAAAATGACGTGCGCTTCTTAAAGCAATTTGGCTAGAGTGCTTTTGTTGATATAAAAGTGCCCCTTGTTAATATAGCAAGTTAATTTGCCAAGCTTTACTCCAACATCTTTATTATAAAATTCTGATCCGAGATATTTATGAAAATTAGCGAACAGTGGCTACGTCAATGGGTAAATCCCAACAATACTAGTGAAGAGTTGGCCGAGCAGCTAACCATGGCAGGGCTTGAGATTGATGATCGTTATGCCGTTGCCCGTGAGTTTAGCGGTGTGGTTGTCGGTGAAGTCATTAGTGTGGAGCCGCATCCAGATGCAGATAAATTGCGTGTGACGCAGGTAAATATCGGCGCTGCTGAGCCATTACAAATCGTCTGCGGTGCGCCCAATGTGACCGTCGGTATGAAAGTACCCGTTGCGACTGTCGGTGCGGTATTACCAAGTGACGATAGCAAAGGTTTTAAGATTAAAAAGAGCAAGCTACGCGGTGTGGCCTCAAATGGCATGCTGTGCGGCGCTTCTGAAATTGACTTGGTCGATGACATCGATGGCTTGCTTGAGTTGCCTGAAGATGCACCAATCGGTACTGATATCCGTGAATATCTAGGTTTAGATAACCAAATATTGGACATCTCTATCACGCCAAACCGCGGCGATTGCTTTAGCGTTCGCGGTATCGCTCGCGAGATCTCAGTCATCAATGATTTGTCTGTACAAACGCCTGCGATTCCTGACAACCTAGTCGCTTCTGATAATGGCGCAACACCAGCGGTAACCGTTGATGCAGTAGACGCGTGTCCTCGCTATCTGTTGCAATCAATTAGCAATATCGATCGTAGCATCGGTACTCCAAAATGGATGCGAGATGCGTTGGTACAGTCAGGTCTACGCTCACATGGATTTTTGGTCGATGTGACCAACTATGTACTAATGGAGCTGGGTCAACCGTTACATGCGTTTGATGCTGATACTATCGTAGGTGATATTGTCATACGCCTAGCACAGCCGTCTGAGACTATTACTTTGCTTAATGAGCAAACTGTTACCTTGACGGGTGATGAGCTTGTCATTGCTGATGATAAAGGTGCCTTGGCACTGGCTGGCATCATGGGTGGACAGCGCAGTAGTGTCACGGATAGCACCACCAACATCGTTGTAGAGAGTGCTTTCTTTAATCAGCTTGCTATCGCTGCACGCGCACGTCGTTTTGGTCTACATACTGATGCCTCGCAGCGTTTTGAGCGCGGCGTCGACTTTGAATTACCACAGCTGGCCTTGGCACGTGCTTGTGATCTGATCACTAGCATCACGGGCGGCGAAGCGGGTCAAATAGTAACAGTTGAGACTCTCGAGCATCTACCAGCACGCGCGCCGATTACACTACCAATCGCAAAAGTTCGTGATGTCATTGGTATTGATATCGAGCCATCAGAGATGGTACGTATCTTAACCCAATTGGGCTTTGACGTCACGCAGCAGAGCGATGCACTGGTTTGCACACCGCCATCTTATCGTTTTGATATGAGTATCCGTGAGGATTTAATCGAAGAAATCGCTCGTATCTATGGCTATGACAATATTCCAAGCGTATTGCCGCATTTGCAGGTCAGCATGGATTATGACGATACTGCAGATTTGACGCATCAGATGAAGCTAGCATTGGTTGATAATGGCTATATGGAAGCCATCAGCTTTAGCTTTAGTGATGCAAAACTAGAAGCATTACTTGATGATGAGGCGCTAGGGGAGGTGTTAGCACTTGCAAATCCTATCTCTAGTGATTTGGCTGTGATGCGTCGTACGTTACTATCGAGCTTACTGCCTTGCGTGCAATACAACTTGAATCGTCAGCAGCCGCGTGTACGTTTTTTTGAGACAGGTCTTAGCTTTGTTGGGCAAAGTATTAGCGAGCTGGTACAAACGCCAAGCATTGCTTTAGTTGCCGTTGGTGATATATGGAGTGAGCAAGCGTATCAAAACCGAGCCTTAGATTTCTATGACCTAAAGCATGATGTTGAGCAGCTATTACCAGCACAAATCGATAGCGCCCGTATCCGCTACGAGCGTAGCACGTTGAGCTTCTTGCACCCTGGCCAAAGCGCTGAGTTGTATATCGATGATATATACGTCGGTTGGTTGGGTCAGCTGCATCCAAGTACGGCAAAGCAACTAGATTTGCCAACGACATGGGTTGCTCAATTGTCATTAGCACCGCTATTAACGATGGCTCGTGAGCAGCATGCGATCACCACACCAAGTAAGTTTCCACAAGTACGCCGTGATATCGCTATCTTAGTTGACAGTGATATCAGTTTGCAGACCTTAGAGTCAACGGTGCGAGCTGCGGCAGGGGACTTGTTGGTTGATTTATGGCTGTTCGATGTGTATCAGGGGGACAACGTGCCAACAGGTCAGCGTTCATTGGCGTTTGCATTGATATGGCAAGACAGTACTCAGACCCTATCTGATGACGCTGTAAAGACTGCTACGAACAATGTTGTACAGGCATTAACAGAGCAGCACTCAGCGCAGTTACGCGATAGCTAATTTTTAGTACTTAAAATACCCAGTGCTCTATAGCCTTTTGCTTATTAGGCTATAGAGCATTGTTATTGGTAAAACCATTATCTATAACCTTTTTTGTTTATAGAATACGTTAAGTCGTTATTAATAAAGGATTTTAATGCATACTGTGTTAAAAAGCAGTCAAAAAACCTTTATAATGACTACTCTTAACCTCATACCGCTAAACCATGATATTCGACATCACGACATAGCATAGGAGTCGTACTGTGAGCACCTTAACCAAATCTGACATGATTGAGCACTTGATGAGTCACCTGAACCTAACACGCCAAGAAGGTCGCTGTTTGGTAGAGAACTTTTTTGATGAGCTGTCAGATAGTTTGATTGATGGCAAAGAGGTCAAGCTATCAGGCTTTGGCAACTTTGAGCTTAAAGATAAGAACAGCCGTCCCGGTCGTAACCCAAAGACAGGGGAGCCAGTTGCTGTATCTGCTCGCCGCGTTGTTACTTTTAAAACGGGACAAAAGTTTCGCCAAAAAGTCGATGAGCGTTTATTTGATACTTGATGTGTTGTTTAGTAGGAGCTCAAATGATGCTCTGGTAGCGTTTATTATTACTTTATAGAGCATCTACTGTGGTCTTTTATATCAGTGTTATAATATATAGTTCTGATATCGCTATAGTAGCAAAGGACCAAATATAGCAAGCGATATTGACACCATAATTTAGGCACAAAAAAAGAGAGCATATGCTCTCTTTTTTTTACTACAGTGTATCTATTGTATGAACAATAAATTACTGAGCTTCTTCAACTACTACTTCGTCAGAAGCTTCAACAGCAGCAGTATCAGTTTCGCTAGCTACGTCCATGCTAGTAGTAGTTCCGTCTACAGGAACTTCTGCGTCCATTTCGTCAGTAGCAGTAGCAGCTTGTGCATCAGCGATGTCAGCTTCAGCATCAGCAACAGCAGCTTCAGCATCAGCAGTCATTTCGCCTTCAGCAGCAGCTTCGTTTAGCTCTTCAGATGCGTCTTGCACTTCTTCTTGTGCGTCAGATAGATCTTCAGCAGCGTTTTCTGTGCTGCTATCACAAGCAGTTAAGCCCATAGTTGCAGTCATGATACCAGCTAGAGCAAGTAATTTAAGTTTCATAAGGTTTTCTCCGGAAAAATGAAATGAGCAGTAGCAGCAATAAAGGCTGAATTCTAAGATTTCTCAGAATCCAGCTAGTCTCAGTTACAGCTACTCAGCTTTCACGCATTCTATATGTTTTCTATGTAAATAGGAATAGGCTGTACAATTAAGTAACAATAATATTTTCAATAATATTTTACTTTGTCTAACTGATAGTATTTTTAATACAACAAATAAAATTAATCGACGTATAATCAATGACATCAGCCTACTCAAGAAAGTGTTAGGTGCTTAATATTCACCATGGTTTTTGATTATTCTTGGCGTTTTACCTATAAGTAGTATAAGAAAATATATCAGTTCTTGAGACTATGAGGGACAAAGACAGCTGAAGTATTTTAGAATCGCTCGTTTTAGAGTATCTAACGAAAATATCAGATGGCTGAACAGAAAACCAATTGGAAACTTTGTACTAAAAACTGTATCACATAATGAATAACCAATACGAATGACTATAGATATCGTATATTTGAGGAACAAACTATGAAATGGCAAGGCAGACGAGGTAGCTCTAACGTACGATCCAGTAAGGGTGGCGGTAAGATGATAGGCGGCGGTATCGGCGGTATTATTATTGCTGGAATTTTATGGCTAGTCTTTGGCGTCAATCCAATGACCGCATTACAAACAGGTCAGGTGGTTGCTGGTGGTGGTAGTAATGGGACCTCTACCGAGCCTGCGACCAGTACTGATCGGGATACACAGTTCGTAAAAGTGGTACTGGCGGATACAGAAGAAGTATGGCATCAGATATTCAATGAAGGAGGCAGTACTTATAAAGAGCCCTCGCTAATTCTTTTTAATGGTCAAGTCAGCTCAGCTTGCGGTAGTGCCAGTTCGGCGACAGGTCCATTTTATTGCCCTGGCGATCAAACAATCTATTTAGATACCTCGTTTTTTGTAGAGATGCGTCAGAACCTTGGTATCTCAGGAGATCAGCAAGGGTCAGGTAGTCAAGAGAACCAAGGCAAAGCAGGAGATTTTGCGCAGGCTTACGTCATCTCACATGAAGTCGGTCACCATGTGCAAACGCTACTTGGTATCAGTCAGCAAGTTAATGAAGCTCGTCAGCAAGTCACGCAAGCACAATCTAATAAATTATCAGTATTACAAGAGCTACAGGCAGATTGCTTTGCTGGTGTATGGGCGCAGCGCAATCAAGAGCGCGTACAGTTTTTAGAAGCAGGTGATATTGATGAAGCTGTGAATGCTGCCAGTCAAATCGGTGATGATCGTCTGGCACAAGCTAGCGGCGGGGCAGTTGTTCCTGATAACTTCACTCACGGTACCAGCCAACAACGTGTGGAATGGTTTACTCGTGGTCTGGAGAGCGGTAACGTACAATCTTGCGATACCTTTAGTGGTGCACTTTAGGACTATTAGTAGCGTGCGCTAAAAGCGAAATATACTAACTCGTAAAAACCACAGCTCACATATAACACTAAAATAAAGACATTAAAAAAGCCTGCAATCAATTGCAGGCTTTTTTGATGTCTTGTATCTGATATTACCAACCTAATAGTCAGACAATATCAGAGTAAAGTACTATTAGTTGTTATCAAGAACATAACCACCAGCACCGCCGATAGCTGCACCAGCTAACGCGCCACGAGCGATATCTTTACTGTCGCCTTTACTTCTGATAAGCGCGCCAGCAGCAGCACCAGCAGTTGCGCCTTTCGCAGTGTTGCTCATGCCACCGTATGAGTTACAGCCAGTCATAATTAGTGCTGAACTAGTAATTGCAGTCATTGCGATTGTTTTAGCAAATTTCATATTATCACCTATTGAGTCGTCAAGTTAGAATACAGAACTTTTAAAAAGCAGTACCCATCGTATTTTCAAATATATTTCTACTGTCTGCCATAATAGTCGGTTAACAACTTATTGGTCGTAGTAAAAACGCTAAACTTTGCAAATAACATGTAATCGATGTTGCCAGACTGTATCATCAAGCTAGCACTTACACGTATGAGCACCTATTTATATTAGTGTTTTTCTATATTGACACTTTATCGTGTTGATACCTTCTTAGGTGACATAACTGACGTAATAGTATGATAGCGAGTACGCTGAGTTTTAGATAAGCAAAAAAAAGACCACCTAGTAGTGGTCTTAATCTGAGTTGGCTACAAAAACAGCGCTAGCAAAGTGTATGCAAATTAATGCTGTGATTTACGTTTCATTTGCTCAAAGAATTCGTCATTGGTTTTTGCTTCTTTTAGACGATCTAATAAGAACTCAGTCGCTTGGACACCATCCATCGGCTGTAGTAGTTTACGCAAGATCCATACCTTACGCAGCTTATCTTCATCCAATAGACGCTCTTCGCGGCGCGTACCAGATTTTTTAATATTAATCGCAGGGAAGACGCGTTTTTCGGCCAAGTCGCGCTCAAGCGTGATTTCTTGGTTACCCGTTCCTTTAAATTCTTCAAAGATAACACTGTCCATTTTACTACCAGTGTCGATCAATGCGCTGGCAATAATCGTCAAGCTTCCGCCTTCCTCGACGTTACGCGCAGCACCGAAGAAACGTTTTGGGCGTTCTAAAGCATTGGCATCCAAACCACCAGTCAAGACCTTACCTGATGACGGTATGACTGTGTTATAAGCTCGCGCCAGACGAGTAATCGAATCTAATAAAATGACCACATCTTGTTTATGCTCAACCAAACGCTTGGCTTTTTCGATGACCATTTCAGCCACTTGTACGTGACGCTGTGGCGGCTCATCAAAGGTAGAGGCAACCACTTCACCGCGCACGGTACGCTCCATCTCGGTCACTTCTTCTGGACGTTCATCAATCAAAAGTACAATCAGGTAGCATTCAGGATTATTGCGCGTGATGGACTGAGCAATAGATTGCAATAACATCGTTTTACCCGCTTTTGGCGGTGCAACGATGATAGAGCGCTGACCTTTACCAATCGGAGCGATTAGGTCAATGATACGACCCGTCAAATCCTCAGTAGTACCGTTGCCCAGCTCAAGCTTTAGCTGTTCAGTTGGGAATAGGGGCGTTAAGTTCTCAAAGATCAGCTTATGACGTGAGCGGTCTGGTGTATCAAAGTTGATCTCGCCGACTTTAAGAAGCGCAAAATAACGCTCAGAATCTTTTGGTGGGCGAATCGTACCAGCGATACTGTCACCAGTTTTTAGGCTGAAGCGACGAATCTGGCTAGGGCTGACATAGATATCATCAGGACCTGCTAAATAAGAGCCTTCTGATGAGCGCAAAAAGCCAAAGCCATCAGGAAGAACCTCAAGTACGCCATCGCCATAGATAGCCTCGCCGTTACGAGCGTGAGTTTTTAGGATAGCAAAGATAATGTCTTGTTTACGGCTACGCGCCATGTTATCAAGACCCATTTCTTTGGCGATAGCCAATAGCTCAGAGATTGATTTTTTCTTTAATTCAGTTAGATTCATAGATAGGTCATTAGCAATTGATCAGATGAGAGATGCCATTAGCAGCACAAATCACGACAGTGATTAAAATAACAGTAATATGAGGATAGAGGGTAGTTGTACAGCGCTGTGGTTTATGTAGTTTTGGTTATGCATGTCTGCTTATGGACGCATTGCGATCGGTAGATGCAAGGTCTTAAGAAATAGGGATAAAAAAGGCTACATAAGAGTCTGCGTCAAAAACTCAATATCAGTAATTGCGTTTAGTCATTTTGTTCAGCAATGGTGTTTATAATGACGATTGTGTTTTTGTTGATAAACACGAGGAGAATAGCGACAAGATACTAGGAAAACAGTTGGTTTTCTCTTGTCAGCAGACTATACGGTCTTCACAATAGCATTGTCAATAATTTTTGCCAAAAAATTCGTATAATCAAGTTTTTTGCACAAAAAACAAGCAAAAAAGCCATTATCTGATTCAGATAATGGCTTTTCACGTGTTCTACTTATTTGCCCCAAATAGTTTAGAGCGACTGCATTCGGCTTATAAATGCTTGTCTAGAACTTTAGCCAATTCAGCTTTTGGTTGTAGACCCATTACTGAATCAACTTTTTCGCCGTCTTTGAATACAAATAGCGTTGGGATATTGCGAATACCGAAACGGCTTGCTGCTTGTGGGTTGTTGTCCACGTCTACTTTGACGATTTTAACTTTGTCTTGGTACTCAGTTGCTAGATCTTCTAAAATAGGGGCAATGGCTTTACAAGGACCACACCATGGTGCCCAGAAGTCTACCAGTACAGGTACGTCTGATTGTAGAACGTCTTGATCAAAGTCTGTGTCGGTAGTATGTACAATAAGGTCTGACATAATTTATCTCTCTTGTTTTGTAACTTCTATCATCACATATCGACGTGCATATTGGTTTAATAATGAATCGATTGATGATTAAAGAATTGTTTAGAAGGGGTGAAAATGTGCCATTATATTAACATGTTTGCTCATGCTTGACAGATACAGGCCGGTTAAATTGTTTAACAATTACGATTAGCACAATAAATCAAGACAGAATGATACCGCTTAGGTTTTCCCTGTTACTTACTATCACCATTGTGACAATAATGCATTTCTTTGAGCACCTGTCAATCATCTAGCAGTGGTTGCTTTCGGTATCAAACAATAATATTTTGAGAATAGTAACCACAGCGCTAGCGTATCAAAACGACATCAATCAAAATCACATATTTAATCCAATTTACATAAGTAGTTAATTTTATGCCTTTTACCGATGAAGAAGTCAACGCCCTTAACGCCCAAGAAAATGCTTATCCGCTCGAGTTTTTCAAGAATTTCGCACAAGAAATCACTGTTTATGAGGACGATGATATTTGGGTAGTTGATAAACCAGCAGGGCTGCTAAGTGTCGATGGCAAAACGCTAAAGGTAAGTCTGCTCGCTCGGCTTGCGCGTGCCAATCCAGTGGTCAAGCTGATTCATCGATTGGATATGGATACCTCAGGACTGCTTATTTTTGCAAAAAATGCAGAAGCCCAAACCAATATCAGTAAGCAGTTTATTGAGCGTCTACCACAAAAAAAGTATCAAGCGCGGGTCTTTGGCGAATGGGAGCAGGTGGGTGCAACGGGTAAGATATCCGTACCAGTGCGTTATGAGCCGACTACCAAACCGCGTCATATCGTCGATCACGACTGGTCAAAACATGCATTAACATTGTATGAAGTCATAGCGCACGAAATGTGTAATGGTGAAGCAGTCACTCGAGTGATGCTCAAACCGGTGACGGGTCGCAGTCATCAGTTGCGCGTACATATGGTTCATGCAGGTCACGTGATGATTGGTGATCCGATTTATGCTGAAGGTGCGGCACTCAAGATTGCACCAAGGCTGAACTTACATGCGCAGCAATTACGGTTAAAACACCCAGTATTGGGTGCTTGGATGGATTGGGAAAGCCCATGTCCGTTTTAGGGCGTTAGGTTCTGTGTTTTAGGGCGTTGGATTTTGTAAAGGGAAATGAATAGAGGCCATAATAGCTATGGCCTCAAAGTCAGTCACAGAGTATCAGTTATGCACACAAGGATGAGAACATGCTTAACAACACCGCACAAGGTATCAAAAAACGTCTTAGACGTAAAAGCAAAAAATTGAATGCGCCAGCCGATTATGAAGTCATGATTATTGGCGCCGGTATCGCTGGTATTGGCATGGCTTGCCGTTTACAGCAACTACAGCACACAAATTTATTTGGTCACAAGAGCATAAAAAAGCAAAGGCAGAACAAATCAGTCGATAAGAAAAAGACCTCGCAGCGCTTTGTCGTACTAGAAAAACGTGCTGATCTTGGCGGTACGTGGGACTTATTTACCTATCCTGGTATTCGTTCTGACTCCGATGCGCTCACCTTTGGCTATAACTTTAGGCCGTGGCTAGATTATAGAATGTTGGCAGCAGGGGGCGATATTAAGCGTTATATCGCTGATACGGCGCGCGAGTTTGGTATTACAGATCATATCCGCTACGAGCATGAAGTCCAGCAGATAGCATGGTCGAGCATTGATCAGTTATGGACAGCAACCATAAAAAATCATGCCAGCGGAGAGGTATTTGTCAAAACAGCAAAGTTCGTCGTGGGTGCTACGGGCTACTACGACTATGAGCAAGGGTATCGACCTCATTTTGATGGCGAAGAGGACTTCCGTGGGCATATTGTCCATCCACAGCACTGGAATGATCTAAAGTATCACGACAAAAAAGTAATCATCATCGGTAGCGGTGCGACTGCCATGACGTTATTGCCTGCGATGGTGGATGAAGATAGTGATCAGTGTGCACGCCACGTCACGATGCTACAGCGGACGCCAACTTATGTGGCAAGTGTGCCAGGCGATGATTATGCTATGGATTGGCTATCAGGTAAATTTTCACCCTTGTCAAAAGAGCAAGCTTATACAGCGCTGCGTGCACGCAATGTGCTACGGCAGCAAGGGTTATATAAATTAGCGACTCACGCGCCCAAGCTGATGAGAGCTGTACTCAAGAGTGGCGTGAAAAAAGAGTTAAAAGGTAGCGATATTGATGTCGAGCATTTCATGCCTGACTATGATCCTTGGGATCAACGAGTATGCGCCGTACCAGACAGTGATTTGTTTGAGTCTTTGCAAGGCAAACGTGCAGCGGTGGTGACCGATCAGATCGACCGTTTTACCACGACTGGTATCCTGCTGCAATCAGGCGAGCATCTCGATGCTGATATCATTGTCACTGCAACGGGTTTGAAACTGCAAATGCTGGGCGGCGCAGCGGTATCTATCGATGGTCAAGCTATCGATATCGGCACGCGCATGACGTATAAGGCAGTCATGATCGAGGGCATACCTAACATGGCGGCTTTATTTGGTTACACCAATGCTTCGTGGACGCTGAAAATCGATTTGGCGTGTCAGTATTTGGTAAGGCTACTGAGCTACATGCATAAAAACCGCTACCAAGTCGCGCTGCCACAGGCAAAGACAGCGAGTGCTACTGCCTGTGCTCAGACAGACACGGTGATGGGCTCGCTGTCATCTGGATATGTCAGGCGTGCAAAAGACAGACTGCCTAAGCAAGGCGATCGCTACCCGTGGTACGTGACCAATAACTATCTTAGCGATCATGTCATGCTTAAATACCGCAAAATAAAAGACGACTGGTTGCGGTTTAGTCATTAGTAGCTGATCAGTGTATGACAGTCGCTATTGATGTTCGTTTTCAATGGTGACTGTCAATAAATTCAGCCACCTGTTTGCTCAACATCTGCCATAAAGTCTCTTGTGCGCTTTTACTGCCCCAAGCATTGTGCGGACTAAAGATAACACGCGGATGGTCACTGAGACTGAGCAGTGGGTCGTCCTTAGCAATAGGCTCTTGTTCGAACACGTCACTGGCATAACCGATAACTTGTTCGTTGTTAATCGCGTCGGTCAATGCCTGACTGTCGACCACACCGCCACGAGCCACATTTACGATGAGTGGTTGTTTGCTCATTTTTGCCAGAGTGTCTTTATTAATGAGATGCTCGGTCTGCTCGTTTAGCGGGCAATGCAGGCTTATCACATCAGCCTGTGCTAGCACGTCATCAAATGCCGTGTACTCATCACTACGAGGCGGGCGCCCTTGATGCTCTGCCCATAATACTGTCATGCCAAAAGCACGTGCGATCTCGGTTACGCGCTTGCCAATCGTACCGATACCAATAATGCCTAGCGTCTTGTCTTCCAAATCTATCAGCGGAATATCTAACAGGCAAAAATTGCCGTTTGCTAGCCATGTACCATCAGCGACTTTTTGATGGTAGTGAATACCGGCACGCATGGCAGTTAGCATCAGCATAAAGGTGTGCTCAGGGACGCTTTTTACCGCGTAACCTGCGACATTATAAAGGGCCACATCGTGTTTATCGCAAGCATCACGATCGACATTGTTCATGCCAGTAGCGGTCAACTGGATAAGCTTTAGCTTAGGGAGCTGTGCTATTACCTCAGCGCTGATTTGGACTTTATTGGTGATGATGATATCGGCATCTTTACAGCGCTCGATGATGACATCTGTATCTTTTGGTGTGTCATTATAAGTGACGTAATCGCTCACGCCTGTTGGTGCGGGCAGATCTATACCGTCAGAAAAAGTACCTTTGTCTAAAAAAACGGCTTGCATGGTTGCTCCTTATTTATTGTTGTCATATAGGTCAGTCTTATATAGACAATGCTCGAACAAATCACTTTACATAAGCATTCATCAAATAAATCATTATCGGCTTAATGTAGCACGCTAATATTTTTAGTCAAAAACCAATTCGTGAAATGCTATCGCCGTAGACATAAGCGGCTAAAAACAAAGTAATTTATATCATAAACCGATCTACCCAGGCTGATTTGGTCTGAAGTCTTCATAAAATTATGGGTATCACAATCGACCTCTTGAAAATTCAACTTAACGCACTCATCTAGCCGCTAACGTTATATAATGGTATGGCTTAGCTATTGGTTTTCTTAAGATTGGTTTTACCAAGATTACAATATTGCATTCACATTCACTGATGCTGTGCATGGTTTGTAATCTTATCGCTATCAAAAGCCACCATTGCTATCTAATTTTTAATTATCTGAGTACAAAAGACATCGCCCTATGACTATCTCTATTGCTTCATTGCACAGTACTGAATTCGCCGTTGGCCAACGTTATTTATCTGATACGGAATCTGAGCTTGGCTTAGGTGTGGTTATCGACGTCGATGATCGATGTGTGCATATTTTATTTCCACAAAGTGAAGAGACACGCGTCTACGCAAAAAACTCTGCGCCACTATCGCGCGTGGTGTTCAAAGTGGGCGATACCATCTATGACCAAGATGGCAGAAGCTACACCGTAAATGCTGTCGATGAAGTCATGGGTGTACTCAAGTACGGCGTTGATGAGCACGAAAAAGGCATCATGGAGACCCGTTTGGCTGCCAATATCACATTGGCTAAGCCGCTTGAGCGTCTGCTTGCTGGTCGTATCGAACGTGGTGACTGGTATGAGCTGCGCCAAGATATCTTGCGTATGCAGTCAGCACTGGCAGGTCATCCGCTAAAAGGTCTCATGGGTGCGCGCGTCGATATCATCGAACATCAGCTCTATATCGCGCACGAAGTCGGTAAGCGTATCGCGCCGCGCGTCCTATTGGCTGATGAAGTGGGGCTTGGTAAAACCATCGAAGCGGGTATGATTATCCATCAGCAGCTACTAACAGGCAAGGCTGAGCGCGTGCTCATTTTAGTGCCAGATAGCTTGCAGTATCAGTGGATGATTGAGCTGCGACGCCGATTTAACCTAAACTTTGCGCTGTTTGATTTGGTGCGTACGGCTGCTATCAAAGAACATGACCCTGAGCAAAACGTCTTTGCCACTGAGCAATGCATCATCGCAGGTATGGATCTATTGATAGACCATCCTGATCTGTATGATCAAGCGATGGATGCAGGGTTTGACCTACTGGTCGTTGATGAGGCGCATCATCTGCATTGGGATGAAGCACAGGGCGGTAATGATCAATATGATCTGGTGGCAGATTTTGCAGAAGAGACCCCAGGGGTTATGCTGCTGACCGCAACACCAGAACAGCTTGGTGCGCAAAGTCACTTTGCCCGTCTACGTCTACTTGATCCAGACCGTTTCGATGATCTAGATGAGTTCATCGATGGTCAGGCTGCTTTTGAGGAGACGGCAGCTGTGGCTGGTGTCTTGATAGAAGACAAGCCGCTAAATGAAGGTCAAATCGCTGCTCTGAGTAGTCTATTGGACATCAGTATTGATGAGCTGGCTTCGATCAACGATGACGACAAGCTACGTACGCATGCGCTCAACGAGCTACTAGATCGTCATGGTACGGGTCGTATTTTATTCCGTAATACGCGTGAGAGTGTCAAGGGATTCTATGGCCGTAGTAGCCAGCCGCATCCACTACCATTGCCTGAAGCATGGCGTGACAGCTATCAAACCAATGGTAAATTGCGTGAGCAGCTGTGGGGTGAAGAAAATCAACCAGATGGTGGCTGGTTAGAGGACGACCCGCGTGTTTCTTGGTTGATTGATATCCTACGCGGTGAGCTTAAGCAGCAAAAGGTGCTGTTGATCGCGCGTAGTGGTGCAACCGTAGAGAGCCTAGAAGCGGTATTGCGCCTACATGCCGGTATCAAAACCGCTATCTTTACTGAGCAGATGACGCTACTAGAGCGTGACCAAGCCGCCGCATTCTTTGCCGATAGTGAAGGCGCACAGATACTATTGTGCTCGGAGATTGGCTCAGAAGGTCGCAACTTCCAGTTTGCAAGCCAACTGGTACTATGGGATCTCCCTGCCAATCCAGATACGCTAGAGCAGCGTATTGGTCGCCTAGATCGTATTGGACAAACCCAGCAGATCATGCTGCATGTCCCTTACGTACAAGGTACGGCACAAGAGCGTCTGTATCACTGGTACAACGATGCGCTGAACATGTTTAGCCAAATATCGCCAACCGCACAAAGCGTACAAGAGCAGTATATTCAAGATCTTAAGCCTATGCTTGAAGGCGCTGACACCGCTGAAAACAATGTCATTTTACAAGACATTGTCGATGAAGCGCTGCAAACGCGACTGGGGCTTGAAGCGCAGTTGCAAGCGGGTCGCGATCGTCTGTTAGAGTACAACTCGTGTCGCCCGCGTGTCGCTGGTCGTATCGCTGACGCTATGCGCGATTTTGATGGCAACAATCTATTACCGCACTTCATTGAGCGTTTCTTTGCCTCTGCCAATATCGATCATAACATCCAGCGTGATGGCTCGTGGGTTATCGCGCCTATCGACAGCACAGAGATTAGTGACTATATCGACGGGTTGCCGCTTGGCGATGAAGATGGTATGACATTGACATTTGAGCGTGAGCAAGCGCTGCAGCGTGAAGATATCGACTTTATCACGCATGAGCATCCGTTGATGCGCGCCATCTATGAGCTGGCGAGCACTAGCACCTTTGGTAATACCACTGTGGCTATGCTTAAAAGCGCTGCTGTCCCGCAAGGCATGGTACTGCTAGAGGTCAACTTCCGCGTTGAAGCCATCGCACCAAAGCTGCTTAACTTGCCTGCGACATTGACCACACAAAACATCCGCGTCTTTATCAGTGAGCAAGGCAGTGACTTATCTGCTCGTATTAGTGCCGATATGATCATGCCGCATATTGAGCGTTTGGACAAAAACCGTGCCCGCCAAGTCATCAAGGTACGCAGCGATGTGATTGAGCAGCGTTACTATGAAGCTGAAGATATCGCACGCGCGCAGATCGCTGAGATTGGTGAGCAAGCCAGTAGCCGCTTTAGTCAGCAGTGGTCGCGCGAGATCAAACGTCTCAAGCATCTGCAAACTATCAATCCAAACGTACGTCCTGAAGAGATTGAGCGTCTAGAACAGCTCAAGGCCCAAGGCGAGCAAGCGCTTGGTAACTTGTCATTGGTACCGGACTCTATTCGTGTGCTGGTCGCCGTCAAGCCATAGATAGTGCAGTATTATCGTTGAAACCATCAAAAAACGAGATGTTATCAGACATCTCGTTTTTTTGGTTCATACTACTTACACACACTGATAAATCGTTATTTGTTGAGCAAAAACAGCAAAGCAACACTCGCAAGTAAGCCGACAGTAGCTAGTCAAAGCTATAGATATTGGGTAAGATGTTTACCTTTTCTATCGAAAATAAATATGTAGCGATGGCTCTGTTAGCTACCGTTGTATGTTCGTTCTACAGTATCGCTTGTGTCTGTTAGCAAGTGATCTTATGTTATTTTACATGCAAGCGCAGCAGTTATATCGCGTCGATATGGTTAGATGCTTATTTTCGAATGCTGGGTGTTGTTGATAAAAATAAGGAAACATATCGTCATGTCCAATAATTCACAACTGATCGATGAGCTGCTGGCTACCATCGCACTTATTGAAGTTACCCCTGATGTCTTTGAAGGCAAAAGCCATGACTATGTGGGCAGTCGTATATTTGGTGGACAAGTGCTTGCCCAAGCGATCATGGCAGCCGCGCATACCTTGGAGCAAGACAAGCCCTGTCATTCACTGCATGGGTACTTTTTGCGCGGCGGGGATATCAATCAACCAGTGATCTATCAAGTGCGCCGTCTGCGTGATGGTCGCAGCCTCTCTGCACGCGAAGTGACGGCTATTCAGTATAAAGAAGTACGTGGTAAGCCGCCTGTTGAGCAAGTGATATTTTCGATGATTGCCTCGTTTTCACCGATGGAGGAAGGGCTTGAGTACCAAGAGGACATGCCTGTTTATCCACCGCCAGAAGACTTGCTGACCGAGCAAGAGTTAAAAGAAGAGAACGTTGGTAAGGTACCAGAAGCGCTCAAAGCAAGATTTATGCGCCGCCGTCATGTCGAGATAAAACCCGTTAAGCCGCGTAACCCGATTAGCCCAGAACCTATGAAACCCAAACAGGCAAACTGGCTACGTATTCATAAGCTTGGGAATCAGCCAGTAGCGATTCAGCAAGCACTATTGGCATTTTCGTCGGATTTTTATTTGGTTGGCACGGGGCTGATGTCACATGGCGTGAGCTTTATGACCAGTGGGTTACAAGCCGCTAGTATCGATCACTCGATGCATTTCCATCGTGAGTTTGATTTGAATAAATGGATGCTATACGACATGTGGAGTGACACCACTTCTAATGCGAAAGGGTTGAACCATGGGCAGTTTTGGCAAGAAGGCAAACTGGTCGCAACCGTGCAGCAAGAAGGTCTAATGCGCTTGCGTGTGCCAAAGTCTTAAGATTCTTAGTTTCAGCTACCTTTACATTGCCACCATAAAAAAGCGACTCACTGTCTATAGTGAGTCGCTTTTTTTTATTTCAGTTTTTTATACCAATTTTTACTCTAAGATCTTAATCATCGCACGAGGCAGTCCTAAACTATCCTGCGCTATTTGTTCGGTGAGCCATTTAAAATCAATCTCGGCCGCTGCTAATTTCTCATTAAGCTCTAGTATTTGCGCGGCATCCACAGTGAGTTTTTGCGGGGTCAAATACCAATGAAAATGAGTCAATGAGTGCTTAATAGGAGCGTCATCAAGCAATGACTTACTGACTGATTGTGCGGCTAGCTTATTCTTCGTCAACCATTCATTGATAATTTGCTCAGCCGTGGTGAATTCGGCTTCGTATACTTTTTCATGACTACGGATGTCACTTGGTATATTAGTTGGCTTATCATCGCTCACTGGTTTTTTAGCATCAGTCTTACCAGTGGCTTTACTACTTGTCTTACCATCAACTTTTTCTACAAACTGTAATGGTAAGCTCCACAATCCACCCCAAATACCGTTGTCAGGACGTTGCAGCCATAATATTTCACCATCTGCACTTTCTATCAGCAATGCATTGCTAAATTTGCTTGGCTTGGGCTGCTTTTTTGCTTTGACGGGGTAATCAGTTTCGCGTCCCTCGGCATGTGCTAGGCAGTCGGCTTGCAATGGACATAACAGGCACGCAGGCTTGCTACGGGTACATAATGTCGCGCCCATATCCATCATGGCTTGCGCAAACAATCCTGAGTTCTCTGTAGGTGTCAGTCGCTCTGCCAATGCCCATAACTCTTTGGTTGTGGCAGATTTGGTAATGTCACCATCGATGACCGCCCAGCGCGTCAATACCCGTTTGACATTGCCATCGCAGATGACGCCATAACGGTGTAATCCCATCGCCATAATGGCGCCTGCGGTTGATGGTCCAACGCCAGAAATCGCCTCCCAACCTGCGAGTGTCTGCGGGAACTCGCCCGTTTCATCAATCACTGCAACCAACTGCTTCGCACCTTTATGCAAGTTACGTGCGCGCGCATAGTAGCCAAGCCCTGCCCAGTGCTCAGCGACCACATCCCAGTCTGCCGCAGCCAAATCTTGCACGGTCGGAAACGTCTCCATAAAACGCGCAAAGTAGGGTAATACGGTGGTGACTTGTGTTTGCTGAAGCATGACCTCGGATAACCAGACAATATAAGGATTGGGCGTATCAGTTTGGTGCTGTTGCCACGGCAAATCATGGCGACCGTTATCACTAAACCAATCGAGAAGGCGCGGGGCGAAAGAGTTTAGAGATGACTCAGGTTGAGAGAATAAAGTAGGCAAGAATAATCCTTGTCAATTAATAAAAAATATTAGACCATAAAAGGTTAACTAATTTATGGGGTGGGCTGGCTGGCTATGCAATGGTCTGTTGTTTTTAAAGAAGAGTATTAGTTAGTTATTACGTGTTCTTCACTTTCAGTTTAATAATAAGTAAAACCAATGTTTTCATTAATAGTTTAGGAGATAGTATCTTGTCAGCACAAACCTTTTTCGTTTGGGATATCCATCAAATTACTTGTACACCAAGTAAAGACAGCTCATGGGAACAAGCAACGCACGACTTTGAAGCTTTGCGCCAGCAGCCAGTGGATACTATCAGCCCAAATATCATTGAGCTGGCAGATCGTCTCGTGGACGAAGCCAGCACCTTGGATTATTCAGAAGTTTTTTATGAAACCTACGCAAATACAAATTTAGAGATGAAAGCGCATCCTAAGACCGCTTGCGTAGTCATACCCACACCTGAAGCACTGCACGGTGAAGCGTTAGATGTTATCGCCCCTTTATGTGAAGAATTAGGGCTAGTGTTTTATGACACTCGGGGTATGGTCGCCTATCCAAATGGTGCGATCTATCCGCCTAACATCGCAAGAGGTATGGCACTGCTAAAAGAAAAGCGGGCGCTGGCAAAACAGTCTGCCGACCTCTATAAGCCAGAGATAGACGTTCCCAGAGATAGAGAAGATTTCGAAAAAATACTGCACCCATTCATGCATGATTGTTTAGAACGTTATGGTTACCAGCGTAGCCAAGTAACAAGCGCTAATGTTATTGACTCTCTCAACGTTGATGGTTGTACCAAGGCCATGCCTTATGGTCATGTGCGTCTAACCGGAGGAGCGGAAGGTAAGAACGGCTATTTTAGATTAAAAATTCATGCGTATTTTGTATCACCAGCGTTTGAAGAGATTTATGACAAAGTATCGCCGCCAACTGAACTTAGACAGCAGTTTCCTTATTTAAAGCTACATTATATTAATGTATGCGATAGAAGCTTTACAGATAAGCAAAAACAGATTCCTGAATTTATCAATACTGAGTTTGCCAGTAAACTGGATGAAGCAGATAAAATAGACAGCTATAATCAACTTTTTTTGTTACTGCATGATAGGATTGCAAGAGGGCACAGCTATGGTGAGAGTGTGGATAAACACCTTATTTTAGCCAAACTTGCGGGTCGAGAGGACTTTGATGAATTGGTTACCCAGTATCGTGATCTGATAGATAACTCACCAAACGAGTATGCTAAGAATAGAATGAATGAGCGCTGGGATATGCTTTTAGAGATTTTATCTACCGTAGAGCCATTGGAGTAACCAGTTATGAATGAATATACTTTGTTTTATGTTTGGGATGCAAGTTTGGATGATGGCGATGAGTATCTGCCTATCTCTTACGATAGTGCAGGTGTATTACTACCGCAGCTGCTAGAGGTAGAAGTCAGCGCTCATAGCGAAAACATATTAAAATTCGCCACTGAGTTACAACAACTGGCTCAGGAAGGTGATTTATCATTTGAGCTTTCATTAGCATTTGGGGCAACGGTCGCTCATGCACAGCTACAGAATACATTTGCTGTCTCTCTGCCGCTGCCAGATAATAACATGCACGAAGCTGCTAGAGTAATTGCACCATTGGCAAAGAAACATGGGTTGGTATTTTATTATTTGCTAGGGTTGGTTTCTTTGCCTGACGGGAAAATTTTCACTTCTACATGATTGGTCTTACGTTTATTAAATCTACTTCCGATTCTTCCGCGTTTTGAGACGACGTAAGCGTTTTTCTTCCTCGCGGGCTTTACGCTTCTCTTCAGCAGCGATGCGCTGTTCAGCGACGACAATTTCTTCCGCTTCAATCATGGCTGGGGTTTCAAGCGTCATACGCCCAATCTTCGCGCTACGCAGCTCATTGATGAGAATCTCAGACATGCGGTACGTATCGACTTGGTTGCCCGCGCGCACACAGCCGCGATTACGACCCGCTACTTCAAAAAACTCCCAATCGGTTTTTGGCAGTTCTTCAATTTTGTAGCGAGTCTTTAGCAGTTCAGGATAGGCGTGCATGAGGTACTCAGCGGTATAGCTTGCCACATCAGCGAAATCAAACGCCGTATCACGGATACCGCCCGTTGCGGCTAGACGATAGCCAGAGTTTTCGTTTTCAACTTTTGGCCATAGCATACCAGGGGTATCGTAGAGCATAATATCATCATCAAGCTTGATGAGCTGCTGCGACTTGGTCACGGCTGGCTCGTCACCTGTCTTTGCCACGGCGCGTCCTGCTAGCGTATTGATCAGTGTTGATTTACCGACGTTCGGGATGCCCATAATCATCGCTTTGATCTGACGGCCAGTACCGACTTTGTTGGGTACGAGGTGCTTACAGATGGCGATGATGCGTTTGACGTCATCTGCTTTCTCCGTATCACAAGCAATGGCCTTGACACCATTTTGCTGCTCAAGATGGTCCATCCACGCTTGGGTCAATTCTGGATCGGCAAGATCGGCTTTATTCAGGATTTTGATGACAGGCTTTTCGCCGCGTAGTGCTGCAACCATCGGGTTTTCACTACTATGAGGGATACGCGCATCAATGACCTCGATGACCAAATCCATCTGCGGCATGATTTCTTTGATTTCGTTACGGGCTTTGTTCATATGCCCAGGGAACCACTGAATGCTTGTTCTCTTATCCATTGTCTTTCATAACCTTTTTATTCATAAAATATTGCATTAAAGACAGTGCTCGATTTTGGTAACTTTTGGCATTGTCTTTATTCATAGTCGTCAGTTTACTACAGAACCTATGTATTCACGGGACAATTTCGCCTGACCAGTTCACTTGATCCGCTCGCTTGACCAGGTACGCCACTACTCTTGATTCTTATTTTCTATTTCCTTGGTGGTTGGTGGTAAAGGCGCAAGATAACCAATCAATAGTATCAAGCTACCCGCACCAAGGAAGGAAATCACGCGCCAAATTGCCTCAGTCTGTGACAAATCTACCAAGACTAGCTTGAGCACGACGACGCCTAACAGACTAATACCCATAAACCAAAGCGCACGCTGCCAGTAGCTACTCGCCATAATGGTGGCGACCAATGCCAAGAGCGTCCATAAAATCGTCAGTCCTGTTTGCACTTGCTCACTTTGCCATGCACCGCCTTGAGTGCCAGTACCGTCCCAGAGCGGTGTACCGATAAAGGCATGCAGCGTTCTAACTAACATACTGGATATCAGCCAAAAGCTAATAAACCCTAGTACTATTAGCAAACTGCCAGCATTGAATATCTGCTTGGTTTTGGTGACTGTATCTGATTGGATAGGGTCTTTGTCTCGGTGTCGCCAGTTTATATAATAAAGACTAAAACCAACCAATAGCGTCAACCATGAGGTAATGTCGTATAGGTTGAATAATGGAAAATAAGACATGTCCCAAATTACACCGTCATAAGACCAATTGGTCATGACAATCCAGAATAAAGCAATGGGCGCAAAGATCGCAGCACATCCTCGTAGTGCCTGTTGCCAGTCAAACCAATACAGTAGCCCTTGTTGTGAAGCTTTATTGGTTGACGGATTTTTTTCGCTTTGAGTGAGATCACGATGACTGAGATCACGATGACTGAGCCATAGCCCAGTCAAAATGAGTACAGCTGAGCTCAATACTGCCATGATGCCATCAGAGTCTGGTAGGCCATAATGCGCAGCGGCAGCAATCAGTAAGATACCAGTGCCCAGCCAGCTAATAGCCGTATAGCGTGAGGCGTTGTTATTATTAGACCCTGTATCAGAGCAGATATCAGACCATGATTTTAGCCATAGCTGACCTATCATGAGCCAGCCGATTATCAAACCTACGAATACCAGCCACTCTGTTGTCGTCCATGTCAAATTGAGCTCAAACTTTTGTGGGAGTTGTACCACTAGCATGAGACAAAACAATAGTAGCAATCCACGACTAAACTGCCGGATCTCCGCCCATGGGCGATAGCGATTGATCATCCAATAGGTCGTTAGGCTAATGAGTGCAGCTAGTGCAATGACTGTGGTCTCTAACTGCCAAATATCAAACCAATGATGAAGATCAAGCATAAGCACTTGTAACACCCACGCCATGGCCGTCACTGTCAGAAATTTTATTAGTCTAGGACTGTGCCAAACAAGCTTGAATGCGCGGCTTTGATTATCAATAGAGGTTAGCAATTGCTGGGCAGCTTGGGTGCTGACACCAAGCGTACGGGCGTAACGAGTAACCGACTCTGAGGCAGTTGCCGCGTTATGCTTATTGCTGTTGCCATCAGTGTTGCTATTATTGAGCCCAGTCATGAGCATAACAGGGGAGTTGCTAACTCGTAAGATAAAGACGCTCGCCAGATAAGCAATCGCTGAGATACTAAAGGCTAAGACGGGATAGTCTTTGATAGAGAATATCGCGGTGTTCAAGAGCATGCCGATACTAACAAGCTGTAAAAGCAAACCAAATAACACGGACCATGACCGTAAGGAGCGCCTGCCAAACCAGACCAATGCCAGCCCCTGTACTGACCACCCAAAAGCAATCCACTCAGCATTCAGCGCCAGCGGTATTACCAGCGCTAAAAACCCAAAACCCAATGCCAGCATACCTTCAGTAATGAGTGCATAGCGCCCACTACGCTGGACAAACAGCCAGCCTAGTCCGAGATACACCGCTGCCAAAATTGTACTAGTAAAGGTTAGGGCATTGGGAATGTCATCGAGTAAGGCAGCAAATAAGCCAAAAGCTAGAATCGGTACTGAAAACAGCAGCCCGGTATCGATGGGGAATAGGTAGGGGTAATTACTTTTAGGTATTTTGTCCAAATGTCCTAGCGTGTTCGCATCATCTGTATGGTTAAGACTCTGGTCATTAAGCGTATTGTAAGTAATGATTTGCTGCGCATAACGAATGACGACAAATAAATAAAGCAGCCAATGTAACGCAACCAGTGTCACAAGTGACCAACGCTGCGACTCTATGACAGCGCTCAGGTTTTCACTGACACCCCAGTAGTAGGCCAAGCCAAACGTCACCGATGCACCGAATAAATTTAGGATTTTCCATGGGCGATAATGAGCAATAACGGCAACCGTGACATTTAACAATAGATAATAGCTGAATAAGGTGACTAAACTCCCCGTATCGTCACTGGTCAGAATTGGTGCAAAAAATCCACCAGACAATGCCAATAACGCTAAAGGAAAGGCATTTTGGCGTACGGCTAAAGCAATCGTAATCGCAGACAATAACCCTAGCCCGATAAAGCTCGGTACACTTGGAATGATCTGATAGACGCTATAGGCAAAAAAAGTGCTCAAATAAGCAATCGCTAAGCCTGCGCCTTGTAGCGTAATGCCATACGAGAAGCGTTTTGCCGTGAGCTTCAATCCAAGTGCTGACAGTGCTAATCCTGTGAGACCGACGGCTATCAGCTTTGTGGCAATTGAAATCTCGATATACTCACTCAATAAGCGCAGTAGCAATACCACGCCGATGAGGAGTACCAATACCCCGACACGCACAACAAGATTACCACCGAAAAACCAGTTTTTGATGGAATGAATGAGTGATGTGACGATAGGTAGTGAGCGTTCATCAGGCTCAATTGGGGCAGTTGGTGCGCTCGGCACGGGCACTTGATACGCAGTTGTTTTTGAGTAAGGATTATCTATAGGGTGATCATTAGCGACGCCCGATATGTTATTTTTGGCTGACGTTGACGTTGACGTTGACGTTGATGCCGGTACCATCGTTGGCAATGGTGGCGGTAACGTGGATGACGACGTAAATGATGATGTGGATGATAAGGTATCTGCTGTTGACTGATGTTGTGAATCAAAAGTTGTACTCTTATTAGCGTTGTTTGTCGCAACGATATTAGAGGGCTCAGTCGCGCTATTTTTAGGTGCATTGTTTTCAGTTGCGATATCTTCAGCAACAGACCTGCGCACATGAACACTGTCATCAGCCAAACCGGTAGATGAGGCAGTCATACTACTTATACTATCGTCCTTTCTGAGGTCTTTTTGCTGTGTAAGCTCAGCTTGTAGTTTCGTCACATCACGGCGTAGATGCTCGATTTTTCGAGTTGTCCTAGTGTATAACGCGACTACCACAATCAATAGAATCGTAAAAGCCAGCCAGCCGAGCTGGGTCACCAATAGATATAACATCTTCGTCACTCAAGCCAACGGATAGTAAGATGATAATGACGCGATTTGACAAGAAGTACAAGACTGGTCTGATAACGCTCCTCAAAAATAGTGGCTAAAACACACGCAAAATAAAAGGACAGCTTAAATAGTTAAACTGCCCTTCTTGATAAGTTTTATATCAAACTGCTTTTATCCCAAGTTTGCTTTCATAAACTCAATCATATTTTCCCAGCTTTGCTTAGCAGCTGCTTCGTTATAGCCAAGGTCTACTTCGTTGTTCGCAGCACGCTCATCGGCGTGTGGGTTGGTAAAGCCGTGCTTAGCGTTGTCATAGACATCGATAGTATAATCAACATCAGCAGCATCCAGCTCTGACTTTAGACTTTCGATAGCATCCATCGATACCATTGAATCATCACGGCCATGAGCGACCAGTACTTTTGCAGCAAAGTTTTTGTCTGCTGGCTGTTTTGGGGTTGGGTTACCATGGAACGTGGCAACGGCTTTTAATGGCATGCCTTCGCGCGCCATATCAAGGACAACTTTACCACCGAAGCAGTAACCGATTGCGCCTAGATTGTCACCATCAACTGATAGCTGATCGCTAAAGTCGTTCAAAATCAGACGGCAGCGTGACATGAGCATGTCTTGATCAGCCAATACTTGCTCCATCCACATGTTGGCCATGGCAGCATCGGTAGTTAGTTTGCCTTCGCCATAGACGTCCATAGCGACTGCCGCGTAGCCTGCTTCAGCCAAACGCTCTACTACTGATTTTGGATGATCGACCACGCCCCACCATTCTGGTGCGACCAAAATACCTGCTGCTGGGTTATCATCTGAAGCATTTTCTGGCAGTGCAACATAGCTGATAAGTTCGATACCGTTTTCGGTCGTACTGATTAATTCAAAAGTCTTAATTGACATATTATTGTCCTTTTTTATGTTATGAGTTTTAATTATTGTCACTGTGATGGTTCGCGTTCCTAACTCGTACTACCTTAACGCCCATGTCTAGCAAAAACAGCTATAATACTGTAACGCTCTTTATCAAAATGCTACTGCGACCTTATGACTATAAATTTGTTAAACAAAAATGATGACAAACCAGACTTGCACTCAGGTCTGGATTCAGATACAAAGCCTATGCACTCGATAAGTTTGTTTCCTGATAGCGGCGATGTCGACTCTAATGTTGGTTCTAAGTCTAAGCCACTGCGCGTGCAGTTTTGGTCGCGATTTGCATTGAACGAGCTGAATCATAGCGAATGGGAAGCCTTGTGTGATGGCTGCGGCAGTTGCTGTTTGATCAAATACATCGATGAAGATGAGGATGGCAATGTAGACGAAGAGCTGGTTGAATATACCGATGTCACGTGCCAGCTAATGGACTGTGCGACCGGATATTGTAGCCATTATGCGACGCGTCAAGACTATGTCCCAGATTGCATTCAGCTCACCATGGACAACTTGCCCAACATGATGTGGCTACCATCGCACTGTGCTTACAAGCGGTTATATAAAGGACAGAATCTGCCAAGCTGGCATTTATTATTGACTGAGGATGCAGTGGTAACACAACACGAGATGCGCGCTGCTAATGTCGGCGTTGCAGGGCGCTGTGTGTCTGAAACCAGTCTGTCTGATGAAGAGATGGAGACACGGGTGGTCAGTTGGGTTAACCCTTAGCAAAATACCACGCTACTTTTATTTCTTCATTTATTCGTAGAGTGATGCTTAGTTAGACGCCTGAGCAGTAGACTTAGCTTTTGCCTCGGCACTAGATTGAGAGTGGGCGAGTGGCGGTAGTGGAATGTCTTGACGAATTTGCTGTGAGAACGCATGGCTATTGCCAGTGGAGTGCAGATTGTCAAAACCGAGCGACTTTGGATTAATATGAGTACGCTCATACCATGTATCCATCGACCAAGGTTGATCGGGCTGTTCGGGCGCTGCATCGAGCATACCGACATCGTATAGATAGTTGGGTAACCACCCAGAGACCCAAATCCGGTAATCCCATGGCAAGCGATCGCCACTGACGATACGCGCCATATAAAAGATAATATTGGTACAGTTGCTCGTCAACGTGTTGTACCAAGCTGGCTTGTTATTTAGCTCATCAATGGCAGTCAGGTAGGACTCAAATAACGATCTGACTTCATGCTGCTGCAAGTTGCTAATGGGAAATAGATAGACCTGCTCACCGCGCGCGTTGCTACGGGTATAGATAATGTCACGCTCTTCTGCCGCAATCAGGCTCAGCTCATAACGCCTAAAAAACCCAGCAAGGGCTGAAAACGACTCACCATCTTCTTTACGAATCTCAAAGGAAAAGGCAAGTGGTCTATCGTCTTCAAAACGAAAGCTAACCAAAGTATGAGCGATGAGTGGTCCCATCCAATAAGAGTTGGTCACATCGATGCCTGAGAGTTTGGACAAATCAATCGTACGAGTATCCCAGTGCGCGGTTGCTTCTGTATCTGTACGCCAATCAAAGTTGCGGACATTGGTTAACGTAATCAAATTAGGATTGGTCGCATCGCGCTTATAAGCGACTTGCTGATCGACCTCAGCCATCCAGTCACGATCCTGCTTGGGCTCAATAGAAAAAAACCAGCCCACACCCATAAACCAAATCACGCCGTATAGTCCGACGAGCCATTTATTGGCAGTGGCTTTATTATTAGTCACTGTGTTGTCAGCTGAGGTATGGCGATACAGTATTTTTGTGACGGCACGCCAATAGCGGGTGCTCAGCAGTGCTCCTAGTAAACTTGTGATGACAATGGTGAAAAGCCAGGTCACTATAGAGCCTATCCCGTACTGGTACCAAATCGCTAGCAGTAACCATACTGCCGATAGGAGCAGAGTAATAGCAATCAAAAAAGACACGAGCCGATGTCGCCATGTGGATTTTGGCTGTTTGCTATCTACTACGCCATCGCTCACGCTACGATCCTTAGGATGGCGGCGTGAACGCGACGAGAGCAAGCGAGAAAAAAGAGAAAAAAGAGAACGTAGCGACATAGGGTTTGTTTTGCTAAATAAAGGCTTTGACCATAGCAAAGTTTATAACACGCTGACAATACAAATTGAGTGAATTTGTCGTTGAATGTCGGTGAGCCTTGCGATAAAGTGAAGCTAATTTGTGCTGGCATGTTTACGATTGAATCATCAACTAATGATAAATCAGCCATTTTATTTGCTACTTTTGTCCCCATCTAGGCGCTACTTGTTTTTATTCACGATTATTTTAATTGCCATTAACTAAAGAGGTTAAATCACACCACCATGTCTGACGACACTCCCAGCCCGAGTAGTTGGTCGATGCGCGGCTTAAAACGCTGGCTATCGACCGCCCCCGAGACCCGTGACGAATTGATTCGTCTGGTACAAGACTCGCGCCAGTTCTTAGAGCCTGATACGGTCGATATGCTAGAAGGCGTACTCGATTTACCAGCAACCCAAGTGCGCGAAATCATGACGCCACGCCCGCAAGTGATTGGTATTCACGAAAGCACCAGCCTTGCTGAAGTGATGGACATTATTCTTGAGACCACGCACTCGCGCTATCCTGTTTTTGACAGTCAAGATGATGATGCCGTTATTGGTATCTTACTGGCCAAAGATTTGATTCCTATTTTGGTTCATATGGTGCGTAACCAAGAAGACAAAATCGATAGCAAACGTCTCAAAGACCTAGTACGTCAGCCGCTCTATATTAGTGAGACTGCGCGCTCAGATACTTTGCTACGCTCTTTGCAGCGGACGCAAGTTCATATGGCGATTGTCGTCGATGAGTTTGGTAACTTTGGCGGTGTGGTGACCATGGAAGACTTGCTTGAGGAAATCGTCGGTGACATCGTGGATGAGCATGACGATTTTGATGAAGACAGCGACATCAACAACATCGTTGCAGATCCAGAAAAGCCGAACACATGGCGTGTCCAAGCGTCTACCGTCATCGAAGACTGCAATGATGAGCTTGGTAGCCGTTTCGATGATACCGATGTCGACACGATGGGCGGATTGGTCATGCAAGCACTCGGTTATGTCGGCGACCTAGAAGGCGAGAGCGTTTTGATAGATGATTGGCAGATTACCATCACTGATGTTGAAGGACGATTTATCCAAAACCTAGAGCTGACCAAGACCACTGCAGACCAGCAGATATTAATAGGTAGCCATTAGTTTATTCATATCGTTTGTTAGTCATGTCTTAGCAGCTGAGTGCTCAATGAATTTCGCTAGTAAATGTAATAAAAAACACGATAAAAAATCGTGTTTTTTTGCTTTCTGGCTTTTACTTTTTAGTTTGAGGTTTCGCTACGCAAATTTACCCATTGATGGGTTTTGACTGGTATCATAGGTGGGTTTTATTTGTGGTTCTGCATGACGTATGATGCAGCCAGCTTTGCCTCAGTTCTACTTTAATTTTTCAGTGCTGAGCTGTGAAATATTTGAAAAATATAGTCTTGGATAATTGCTATGCGCCTGTCTACTGTTGATTTACAAAAACGCTTGAACCCTGAGAAGTCAAAAGGCTTACATTTGGGATTGGCGGCACTGATATCTTTGTTGGCAGGGGCTGCTTTTATACTTGCGCTCGCGCCTTATGGTATTTGGCCAGTGGCTCTGATATCACCTGCTATCTTATATGCACTATTGATGCCTGAGATGACAGGTCGCCGCGCCTTTGTTATTGGTCAGGCATACGGTACAGGGCTTTGGTGCGTGGGGGCATTTTGGCTATATACGTCTATTCATGTTTACGGCTCGACCCCTGCATGGCTTGCGCTGATTATGATTGCGTTGATGGGTCTTGGCATGGGACTGTTCCATGGGTTTTTGGCATTGATTTTCAATCGCGTGGTTGGCAAGCAGCCGCTATCTTTTGCTGCGCTTTGGATACTCCAAGAATGGCTGAAAACATGGCTGTTCACAGGCTTTCCTTGGTTGTTTGTCGGTTATGCCTTTACTGAGCAGTATTGGCTGTCATCGCTCGCTCCTGTTGCTGGCGTCTTCACGGTTTCCTTTGTGGCGATATTACTGGCTGCCAGTATCGTTGAGCTGCTGCGTCGCCGTGGCGGTTACATGATTCCATCTATTGCGTTGCTGGTTATTAGTACTACGCTGTGGTTGGTCAATCAGCAATGGACCAAGCCCAAAGGTACACCTGATCTGTCAGTGTCGCTGATTCAAGGCAATATCCCGCAAGATCTAAAATGGCTCACTGAGTATCAGATTGAAACCCTAAAAATCTACGCTACTTTGACGCGTGACGAATGGGGCCGTGATCTTGTTTTGTGGCCTGAGTCATCGATTCCTATGTTTCAGACAGAAGCAGTTGGTTTCATCAATGAAATGGTAGCGATGGCGAAGGAAACGGATACGACATGGGTGACGGGTATTCCGTACAAAGACGAAGCCGCGTTTGATGCCAGTACAGACAAGTATGCGCCGTTTTATAATAGTGTGGTGGCGCTTGGTGCTCAGGCAGAGGGTCTATACAAAAAGCAGCGTCTAGTACCGTTTGGCGAATACATCCCGTTTCAAGGTGTGCTTGATGTATTGCCCAATCTGGCTGGTAGTCAAGATATTATGAGTTATAGCCGAGGCAGTGACCAACAATCACCGTTACAGGTGCGTGGTCATAGCTTAGGTGCTGCCATCTGCTATGAAGTCGCGTATCCAGATACGACGCGCAAAAACGCGATTGGTACGGACTTTTTATTAACCATCTCAAACGATGCTTGGTTCGGTACGTCAGCAGGTCCACTACAACATCTGCAAATGGTACAGATGCGCGCACTAGAGAACGGTCGCTGGTTTATGCGTGCGACCAATACAGGGGTGACCGCTATCATCGATCACAAAGGTCGTATCGTAGAACGCGCGCCACAGTTCGAGCGCACGGTATTACGCGGTGAGGTGCAAGCACGAGTGGGTAACACACCATTCATGCGCTTTGGTCATTATCCTATTTTATTTATTATGGCGCTATTACTCATACTGAGTTACTTGGGCAAGCGTCCAAAGACTCCAGTACGTTTGGGTAAGTAAAAACGATACACGCTCAATGGTGATAGCCTATGATAATCAGGTAATTGGGTGAATGATGGCTATATATACCAAAAATGAGTAGTAAAATTGTTGATAATAAACCCTTTAAATACTTAAGGGTTTTCACAAATCAGTATAAATTGCGATATAATAGGTCAATATTTCAAATATTTTGTGCAAGGTGATAAGGTATGTCAGAAGGTATCGTCAATAACAATCCAAAAAAAGAGCTGTTGTTTACTCTGGGTGGCATTGCCATGTTCTTAGGCATTGTCTTACTCATTGGTGTTTCTGCATTTTTGCGTCCAGCAGGTGAGCATATCACTGCTGAGTCAACGGAAGCATCAGCGGCGGCAGACGAGGCAGAAGCCATTGCGACTGAAGACACAGCTGTTGAGACAGATGCTGCGATGGTTGCAGAAGATGCCGCAGCACCTGATACGGCTGCAGATGCAGCAGTAACACCAGCAGCAGCGACAGATGCTGATAGCGCAATTGTTAGTGCAGAAGCAGGTACAGCGACAGCTTCTGGTACAGTGAGCCAAGCCGCGGTTGCCGATACTGACTTGACCGCTGAGCAAGCAGATGGCGATTTAGATGCTGGCACGACCGCTGACGATACTGCCGCCGCACAGTAGTTTTTGCTGTAGCGCATCGATAGGTAAATAGCTACATTGCAAAATACCTTATAAGTTAGCAGTCGTATAAATACTGATTGTTAGTAACATCAATATGATAGATGTGTTGATAGACCCATAAAAAAGCCCGTTCTCAGTCATTGAGAGCGGGTTTTTTTATGGGTATTTGTGTAATTTTTAACCAATTATTTCTTTACTTGATTATGGCCAAGTGAAACAATGTTCCGCCTATATGACCGCTTGTCTGGATAATAGGGCATTTGGTCATTAAAAAAACAATCTTTAAAGGAATAAAGCTGTGAGTACAGAATCAAAAACAGGTACTAGTGCAGCAGAGCTACAAGCACTAGACAATGGCTTTATGGGACATCCTGCGCCATTACGCTCATTATTTTTTACCGAAATGTGGGAGCGGTTCTCCTACTATAGTATCCGTCCATTATTAGTTCTATTTATGGTTGCGACTGTGGGTAGCGGCGGTTTTGGTTTTAGTGAAGTCACGGCTTCTGCTATCTATGGTATTTTTGCAGGTTCATTGTATTTAGCAGCGGTACCAGGGGGTTGGTTGGCTGACAACTGGCTTGGTCAAGAGCGCGCGCTGTGGTGGGGCAGTATTGTGATTGCTCTTGGTCACTTATGTATCGCGCTTTCTGCCATGTTTGGCATGACATTGTTCTTCGTAGGTCTAATCTGTATCGTCTTGGGCTCAGGATTATTTAAGACCTGTATCTCAGTCATGGTTGGCGCGCTATACCCTAAAGGGGACTCTCGTCGTGACGGTGGTTTTACCTTGTTTTATATGGGTATCAATATCGGCGCGCTATTGGCGGCACTGATCGTTGGTGTCTTCAAAGAAAAAGGCATGTGGCATGTCGGCTTTGGCGTCGGTGGTTTAGGGATGCTCGTGTCCTTGCTTATCTATCGTTTTGTCGCGCAAAAAAATCTGACTCGTTATGCCACAGCCAAAGGTATCTCTGCCGAATGGGAGCATTCCAATGACCGCTATAAAAATATTGGACGCTGGGTTGGTGGGTTTGTCGCGTTGTTAGTCACCGTAGTGCTATTAGTGTCTACTGGCATGATATCGTTCAATCCTGAGATGGTCGCAGAGTACATGACTTATATCATCGCTGCGGTGGTCATCTTATATTTTGCGATTATGTTTATCTCACCTCGCCTTGATAAGACGGACAAATTACGCTTGTTGATCTGTTTTGTCTTAATCATAGGCTCAACGCTGTTTTGGTCAAGTTTTGAGCAGCAGCCCACATCTTTTAACTTATTTGCCGATCGTTATACCGATCTAAACGTTTTAGGGTTTGACGTTCCTAGTATCTGGTTCCAGTCATTGAACCCATTGTTTATTTTGATACTGGCACCTATCGTCAGCATTATCTGGGTCAAGCTTGGTAACCGAGGTCTTGAGCCAAGCAGTATGGCGAAGTTTGCGCTGGGTATGTTACTTGCCGCTGCAGGTTTTGCTTTGATGATTTTTGCCTCTAAAAGCATTTTAGCGCCTGGTGCTGGCTTGGCATCGCCACTATGGTTGGTAGGTAGTCTATTATTATTGACGCTAGGTGAGTTGGCATTAAGTCCTGTTGGATTATCCGCAATGACTAAGCTGGCACCAGAGGGCATGCAAGGTCAAATGATGGGGCTGTTCTTCGCTTCTATTGCCATGGGTAACTTGGTTGCTGCGTTCTTCGGTGGTCATGTATCTGCTGACAAAATCGAAGGATTACCAGGACTGTTTACTACCATGACTATTTTCTTGGTGGTGACAGCATTGTTTTTGCTAGCACTTGCTAAACCTATCAACAAAATGCTTAGAGATAGTGAGCGTGAGAAGCAGCTGGCCAAACAGTAAGCGACGTCTATGGAGCTGAGTGACCGGTATAGCCGCGAATAACAACAGCATAAATGACGTATGACAAGACGTGTTACCATTACTGGTAGCACGTCTTATTGTTTTATTTGGTGAGATATTTGGCATCAGTCATTGAAAGCTTACGCTCTGCCCAAACATCTAAGAGTAGCTCACGCTAAACATCAGTGGTGCAATATCAACCTCAATCAAATATGCTCAATAAGCAGAAGCAACTATCAAGCAAACACATTTAAAGAAAGTGCTTACTTAAACAATTACTATCGATAATAAATATTTTATTAAAACTAAAGCGGTATCAATAACCCAAAAAAGATGACTATTAGAACAAGACGATTGTAAATAATCACGCCATCATAATATTCTTAAAACATCTAGAAGGACACATTCAATGAAAAAACAAACCATTCACGAGCGGATAGCTAGCCTACGTGCGAGCTTAGTAGAGCAAGACCTCACCGCAATCATCGTGCCCTCTGCTGATCCTCACTTGTCTGAGTATCTACCAGAGTACTGGCAAACCCGCCAATGGCTATCAGGATTTACCGGTTCTGTTGGTACGCTGGTTGTGACAGCTGAGTTTGCTGGTCTGTGGACGGATAGCCGTTACTGGGTACATGCCGCTGATCAGTTAGCAGGTACAGGTATCACTTTAGAAAAGCTCGCGCCAGGCCAACCAAACCATATCGATTGGTTAGCCGAACATCTACAAGAAGGGGATAGCGTGGCAATAGACGGTAATGTGCTCTCTATCGCTGAGCAAGACCGATTGCTCACGGCCCTTGATGTAAATGACATTACTTTGATCACTGAGCGTGATGTATTGACGAGCGTTTGGACAGATCGCCCGGCCCTGCCAGCTGCCAAGCTATACGTACATGATGAGCAGTTCCTTGCCCAGTCTGCTGCTTCAAAACTTGCCGAAGTACGCGAAGGTATGGCAGCGGCAGAAGCAACCCATCATTTGCTTTCAAGCTTAGATGACATCGCTTGGTTGACGAACTTACGCGGCGCTGATGTTGACTACAATCCTGTGTTTTTATCACATATGCTGATTGATGCAGACCGTGCGACGTTGTTTGTTGATAGTGATAAAGTCAGTGCTGACATAGCACAGAGTCTAAAAGACAGCGGTATCACCTTGGCTGATTATTCGGCTGTACAAGAAGCACTTGGTGCACTGACGCCAGACGATTTATTGCTATTAGATCCGAGCAAAGTTGCCGTTGGCACACTCTCAAAAATGGCGGATGATATTGGTTTTATTGAGCAGATGGCACCCAGCACACTGCTTAAGTCTGTGAAGTCTGATGCAGATATCGAGCATGTGCGTGAAGCGATGCGTCAAGATGGTGCGGCATTGAGTGAGTTCTTTGCTGAGTTTGAGCAGCGTCTAGCGGCAGGCGAGCGTCTAAGTGAGCTGGATGTCGATAGTATGCTGATAAAGGTACGTAGTCGTCAGCCGCATTATGTGTCGCCAAGCTTCCCGACTATTGCAGGTTTTAACGAAAATGGCGCATTGCCGCATTACCGCGCGACGCCAGAGAGCTTTAGCTACCTTGATGTGAGTGAAGGCGAGGGCGGATTGCTACTGATAGACTCAGGTGCACAGTACCAGAATGGCACGACAGATATCACCCGTGTGGTCGGTATTGGTCAAGTCACGACCGAGCATAAACGTGACTTTACGATTGTGTTAAAAGCACATATTGCACTAGCCCGTGCCCATTTCCCTGATGGCATCGCCTCACCATTGATTGATGCGATTTGCCGTGCGCCATTGTGGCAAGCACAGATGGACTATGGTCATGGTACCGGTCACGGCGTTGGTTATTTTTTAAACGTACACGAAGGCCCACAAGTTATCGCTTATAGTGCCAGCACGCCAAAAGAGCGCGCGATGAAAGTCGGTATGATTTCAAGTAATGAGCCAGGTCTGTACCGCGAAGGCAAATGGGGTATCCGTATCGAGAATTTGGTGGTAAATATGCCAGTTGCTAAGCCTACTGAGACAGAGTTTGGTGACTTCTTAAACTTTGAGACCATCACTTACTGCCCGATTGATACGCGTTTGATTGAACCATCGTTGTTGGATCAAACCGAGATAGACTGGCTAAATGACTATCATAGCCAAGTCTATGCAGAGCTAAAAGATCGGGTCGAATGCGCCGCGCTTGAATGGTTGACTGAACGTACCAAAGCCATTTAATACCGAGCTCAAAACATTGAATAAAAACATTAAAAAGCCCCGTAAAGATTTACGGGGCTTTTTAATGCTCGTTACTTAATGCTGAGCGGATATTTCTAAAGGCAAGTCCAATATTAGAAAATGAGCAAAATTAATGGATGCTCTTAGCAGCTTCGTTATTGATAGTTGAATCATTCTGTTCGTTCAAATGTTGGGTGACTTCAGCACGCAGCCAAGACTTTAGATTTTCAGACAATAGCATCATTTGCTCACTCAAGTAGTCATCGACTTGCGTTTCAAGTTCGCGGATTAGCTCTTGATGCGTTATGTCTAATTTTGCGTCTTTTAAGACTAAGTTAATCGCTGTGCTGGTTTTATGATGAATGTCTTTAATATGACTATCGCCAATAGCATGAGTTTGTTCGCTAATGGCTTTGTGGTCAGCATTTTTGTTATCGCTAGCACTACTTTCAGTCTTTTGTGGTTCTGATGCTGCTGTTTCGGTCTTTGCAATAGAGCTATCAGTAACTGGACTGTCTTTATCAGCACTTGCTTTATCTACGCTAGTAGCGATAACTTGTTCATCAGTGTTATTGCTATCTGCTATCGGCTCATTTTTTTCTTGTTCTTTTTGAGCTTCTTCAGCCAGTTTGGATTCTGCTTGGAGTGTCGCTTCTTCAGCCTTTTTCTTTTGTTCTTCTTCTAATCGCTGTTTTTCGGCTGCTGCATTTGCTTGCTCCTGTTTGTCAGCGATCGCTTTGGCAATGGCTTGTTCGGCATTATAGTTGTCATATAGCTCGTCCACATGAGCGTCCAAATCATGCGTATTAAATTCAAAGCTTTCAAATGGAGTGTCAGCTTGTAGTAGGGTGGTGATGTCTTTGAGCTCTTGAGTGATTGCTGCGCGTACCGGCTCAGGTGCGCACGTCCAACGCTGATAAAACTGATGGGAAAATGAGTAGCTTGACATGGTATCTTCCATAAATGTTCCAAAAATTACCCCTTATCATACGCAAGTACGATAAGGGGCTGCAAGTGGACAAACGTAGCCAATCTGACACCAGCGTTACAACGCATCCATTACCATGCGCTGCGATATAGATAGGTGGCCGTTATTGGCTGATGGGCCAACGTGCAAATACCAAAGACCCATTGGTACCGCCAAAACCAAAGCTATTAGAGACAGCATACTGTAGGTTATCGACCTTACGCGATTGATTAGCTACATAATCGAGATTACAATTGTCTTCGACATCATCTAGATTGATCGTCGGTGGTACATGCTGGTTTTGTAGGGCAAGTACAGTAAAGATAGCTTCAACCCCGCCAGCAGCACCCAGCAAATGCCCCGTCATTGATTTGGTTGAGCTGACCAAGATACTGTCTTTAACGGGTGAGAACACAGTTTCGATAGCAATGGACTCAGCCACGTCACCCGCAGGTGTACTGGTGCCGTGAGCATTGACATAGCCCACGCTTGATGGCTCAATACCGGCATCATTTAGTGCATTTCGCATCGCTTTTGCAGCGCCGCTACCATCTTCTGGTGGTGCAGTGATATGACTGGCATCATCACTCATACCAAACCCGACAAGCTCTGCCAATATAGTTGCGCCGCGAGCTTTGGCGTGAGCAAGACTTTCTAATACGACCACGCCAGCACCATCCCCAAGTACAAAACCGTCACGACCTTTATCGAATGGACGCGACGCTTTGGTCGGCTCATCGTTACGCGTTGAGAGTGCGTGCATGGCGCTAAACCCTGATATACCAAGCGGGCTTGAGCCTTTTTCACTACCACCCGCCAGCATGACATCAGCATCACCGTAAGCAATCAAACGTGCTGCCAGACCCATAGCATGAGTGGCAGTGGTACAAGCGGTTGATGTCGCCAAGTTCGGACCTTTTAGGGTGTGTTTAATCGCGACCAATCCTGCCGCCATATTGACAATAGATCCTGGAATGATGAAAGGCGACACCTTGGCTGCGCCTTTTTCACGTAGGGTATCGCGGCTGTTTTCGATGGTTTGGATACCACCAATACCTGAGCCCAAAATAATACCAAAACGATCTTGCTCCACACCCTGTACTGGCGCATCAGCAGCACCGATCTCATCAATAAACCCAGCATGCTTCAATGCCATAGAAGATGCTGCAATCCCATAATGTATAAACTCATCATAGCGGCGGGCATCTTTGGCGCTCATATACTGTTTGGCATCGAAGTCTTTGACCACGCCTGCGATCTGAGCACGGTAGCCTGTGGCATCGAAATGAGTAATCGGTGCGATACCACTATCACCATTGAGCAATCTGGACCATGAGCTATCAACATCTAGACCAAGCGGTGTGATGGCACCCATCCCTGTGACTACCACGCGAGTCTCATCAGAACGCTCGTAGTGTGGTGGTTTTTGACGCGATTTATGTACAGGTGCTGCGGTCATATTGTTTGTGTCATCATTGGTGGCTTGGTCAATAGGTGAACTGCTGTGTTGGCTCATACGATATGTCCTATACTTACGGGTCCTAAGAGGATGGCGTTTTAAAAGTTATTATAAAACACATAGGTGCACGTATGTAAACTAAAATATAACTGGTCAGGCAAAACAGACCTGACCCAATACCACGCGTTTATTGGCACCAGTTACCGCTGGCAAATTACCCGTTTCACCCATGATAGTTTGACGGGCTAACCACGCAAAAGCGACGGCTTCTACCCACGTTGGTGCCAGCCCTAAATGATCAGTGGTTTTTACTGTGCAGCGAGGTAGATGAGCTTGTAGACGTGTCATTAGATAATTATTTAGTGCGCCGCCACCACAGACGTACACCGAGCTGTTTTTATCCGTATCTGTAAACATACTGATTTGCGTGCTCGCACTGATAGCGGTTAGTTCAGTCAAAGTGGCTTGTACATCAGCTGCTGAATAACTGACGTTGGCATTGGCTTTTTCAAAAGCCTGTAGCTCACCCTGTAGCCATGCCAAATTAAAGTCTTCACGACCAGTACTCTTGGGGTGAGGCTGAGCAAAAAATGCATGGGTCAACAGCTGATTCAGTAGCGGCTCGATGATTGTGCCAGATTGTGCCCAAGCGCCTTTTGCATCATAGTCATTATCTGTATGCAACGCCGTCCATGCATCTAACAATAGATTAGCAGGTCCAGTATCATAGCCAATGACATTATCTGCGTTATCTGTGTTGCTGTCTTCATCATTATTAGCTAACGCTGGCAAGACGGTTATATTAGCAATACCGCCCAAATTTAGGAGCACGCGTGTGCTATCAGGTATCGCAAATAAGGCTTGATGAAATGCAGGTACTAAAGGCGCACCTTGACCACCAACTGCCATGTCACGACGACGAAAATCACTGACCACGCTGATGCCTGTACGCTCAGCGATGATATTGGCGTCGACCAGTTGCAAACTAAATCCCATCTGCGGGCGATGACGGACGGTTTGTCCATGACAGCCAATAGCCAGTACTGATTCGGGGTCGGTATCGGATTGCTGCAATAAGGTATTGACTACTTCGCTTGCGAACTCCGCATACGCGCGGCTTGCCCAGCCAAACCAATCCAATTCACTGTTTGGTTCATCGACCTCCGGTACGAGTTGACTCACACCATTCGGCTGGCATAACGCCAGTAGTACTTCACGCAGCCTTGGTGGAAAATCTTGACTATACGTCGCGAGCAGTTGCATTGCTGGTTGGCTATGCTCTTCATCAATGGTGTTTTCTTTGTTGGTATTTTCTTTATCAGCCATGTCGTTATTGAACTGGCAAAGAACCGCGTCCATTCCATCCAAACTAGTACCTGACATCATGCCGATATATAAGCCATCATCAAAGCTTTCAAACACTGTTTGCTCAAGAGCGTCGGTCAGGGTGGCGTAGTTCGAATTATCATGGGTTAAGTCGTCGATATCGTCTGAACTATCGTCCAAACCATTATTCATAAGCAAGTCGGCAAGGGCATTATGGTCAGTATCAATAGTTGATGAAGGGTTGGTCATGGCAATTTACCTTAAAAAACGCTAGTATATCCGTCAAATTCTAGCATTTTTTCTTACCTTTTGAGCTTCTAAACGTCATAAGGTATCGAGCCGGTAATAATCACTTATAAAAACCCTAACGACAGCAATATATAGAGAGTACCATGACCGATAAAACCTACACCCTAGAAGAACAACTGGCCCTTATTCAGCGCGGTACGCAAGAGATACTCTCCGAAGACGATTTGGTGGCTAAGCTAAAACTCAATCGCCCGCTACGTATCAAGGCAGGCTTTGATCCTACTGCGCCCGACCTGCATTTAGGTCACACAGTACTGATCAATAAGCTCAAGCATTTTCAAGATTTGGGTCATGAGATTTATTTTCTAATCGGTGACTACACGGCTAAGATTGGCGACCCTTCTGGTAAGAACTCTACGCGTCCGCCATTGACTGATGAGCAAATCAAAGCCAATGCAACGACCTATGCTGAGCAAGTGTTTAAAATCTTAGACAAAGAAAAAACTCGCGTGGTCTTTAACTCTGAGTGGTTCAGTGACATGAGCGCCGCTGACATGATTCAGCTTGCCAGTCAGCAGACGGTCTCGCGTATGCTTGAGCGTGATGACTTCTCGAAACGCTATGCCTCGCAAACGCCTATCTCAATCCATGAGTTTTTGTATCCATTAGTGCAAGGCTATGATTCTATCGCGCTAAAAGCCGATGTTGAGCTTGGCGGTACGGATCAAACCTTCAACTTGTTAATGGGACGCACGTTGCAAGGGCGCTATGATCAAGAGCAACAAGTCTGCATCACGGTACCGATTTTGGAAGGGCTAGACGGCGTTAATAAAATGTCCAAGTCACTAAATAACTATGTCGCCATCTATGATGCGCCAGGTACCATGTACCAAAAAATCCTATCGATGCCTGATACCTTAATCCATCGTTACTTTGAGTTTTTGAGTTTCAAACCGATGGAGCAGATCGAAGCCTTGATGGCGGAAATGGAAGCGGGTCGCAATCCGCAAGAAATCAAACGTATCCTTGCCGAGGAGTTGATTGAGCGTTTCCACGATGCGGATGCCGCTGCCAATGCGCACAAATCTGCTGGTAATGTCTTAGCTGATGGTGAGCTACCCGTTGATCTGCCAGAAGTGACATTAATGCTTGAAGAAGGACAAGATGCCTTATTTATCGCGCAAATCCTAAACCAAGCTGAGCTTGCCAAAAACGGTGCGGCTGCCAAAGATATGGTCAAGCGTGGCGCAGTAAAAGTCGACGGTGAAGTGGTTGATGGTGGGTTTAGTCTAACCTCAGGTCAGACGGTCGTGATTCAAGCGGGCAAGAAAGCCTATGCAAAAGTGACTGTTGCTTAAGCGACGGTTGCAAAAGTGATTGTTGCTTAAGTGACTGCTCAACCTGTTATAGCGAGTGAATAACCAAACATAAAGAGTAAACTGTAATAATGACAAATCGAGCCACTATAATTCAAGGCATTTACCGCCACTATAAAGGCAGCCTTTATCAAGTGCTGCATACGGCGCGGCACTCAGAGACTGAAGAGTCGCTCGTAGTCTATCGTTGTCTGTACGGTGAGTATGGGGTGTGGGTACGCCCGCTTGCGATGTTTGCTGAAACAGTCAGCGTTGAAGGTAAAGAGGTACCACGATTTGAGTTGATTCAACCATTGAATGATTAGTACTGAACCACCACGCACGAGAAATTTCACCCAAAAAAAACGACCTATTCAGGTCGTTTTTTTGTTCTATATCTACGGTTTAGATAGATACGTAGTTAGTTATTTAAAAATGCAATCAATGCTTTATTGAACTCTTCGCTATGGGTCACATTGATACCGTGTGGACCACCTTCAATGACGTGTAATCTACTGTCTGCAATCATATCGTGAGAGCGTTCACCACTGGCTTCGATTGGTACGATTTGATCCGCATCGCCATGTATGACCAAGGTTGGTACATCAAACGCTTTTAAATCATCGCGAAAATCGGTATAGCTGAACGATTTAACGCAATCAAGTGTCGCTTTAGCAGAAGCAAATGCGGCAATATCACGATTGTATAGGCGCATTGGCTTGCTGACCAGCAACTTACCATCTTTTGGTGTAAAGAAGTTCTTAGTAAAATCATTCAAAAAAGCGATGCGATCATCGCTTACGCCATTCAAAAACCCTTGAATATCTGACTCTTCGAGACCACCATCAGGATTGTCATCTGCTTTAAACAAATACGGTGGGACCGCAGACGCGAGTACCGCTTTGCTCACACGCTCGGAGCCGTATTTGCCCAGATAACGCGCCACTTCACCGCCGCCCATAGAGAAACCAACGATGGTCGCGTCTTGTAGATCGAGCGCCTCCATCAACCCTTTCAAGTCTTCGGCTAGCGTATCGTAATCATAGCCATTCCATGGTTTAGACGATTGACCAAAACCGCGTCTGTCATAAGTAATGACTTGATAGCCTGCTTCGACTAGCGCAGGTAGCTGTGCTTCCCAAGCGCGTCCACTAAGTGGCCAGCCATGAATGAGTACGACAGGTTTACCAGTACCTTGGGTTTCATAATAGAGTTCGACTGGTTGATCGTCTTGAGTCGCAACGGTAGCGTAGGGCATGATTTTATCCTTTTGATATTATTATATTCATATATTTTTATATTGATGCTTATCAGTGACTGTCACTCTTAGTGAGTCGTTAAGGGTTTGCATCAGGTTTTTAGTATAGAATTAGCCCAAGTTGATTGCTACGACAGGTTGTAAAGTTATAGTAGTAATTATAAAGCGGTTGTGTAAAATCCTAGTCAATCTTGTAGAAATTCTTTTAGTATCTTATGAAATCGCAATGGCTCATCTATTGGTACGGCATGTCCTGAGCGCGGCAGGATGACATCACGAGCATTGGGCAGCATACGTGTGATTTCTTGCTGCCACTTGGGATCATAAAGTTTTGACTGCCCACCGATGAGACTGACCACTGGGATGGTGACGTTCGCTATACCTGCACGAAAATCATAGGGTATCGCGAGATACGCTTGCAGGCAGCGCATTTTATGTTGCCATGTTTGGTGATTATAAAATGCCAGCTTATGATCGTTTTGATGAGTAAGTGCTTGTACGACAGCTTTCGAGCGTGGACGGCTGACAGAGAGTAAAGAAAACAATCTTTCGACATCGGTCACATGGCGTTTGAGAGAAAACGGCAAGTGCGTAAAGTGTTCAACTTGCGCATAGGGTAGTGTCCTATCGACAATGTCTTGAAACACGGCAAACATCTCTTTTTGTCGATCCCCAAACAATCCGCCTTGCCAATTTGGTTGATTGTGAATCACAGGGCTTTGATCGATATTCAGATAGCGACTAACCCGTGATGAACCAAAACGCTCAAAATAAGACCACATCACAAGCGCGCCCATTGAAATCGCGGCAACGGGTAATGACTCTATCTGCCGTGCAAGACAGACATGCTCAATCACTATATCAATATCATCAGCATACTGATGTACAAAGTCAAACTGAGTCAACTCAACATTTTTTGCCGCACCAAAACCTCGAAAATGTGGCAAGTAAAACTCATATTTACCTATCAGTGGCAGTATAAAAGGTAAAAACTCACGTGCATCCATGCCATAAGCATGCATCATAATGACGGGTTTACCATTCCCAATGACAGACACGGGTAGCGCCGTACCATCAGTTGTCTTTATATCGATTGTCCGCAATTGATAGGACGCGGGTAGAGAAAGAAGAGTTTTTTTCATAGAATGACATCACTTTTGGTTATCAAGACATCTTGGTTGAGTGGTCAAGATGTATTTTTACAAACGTATTCATACCGCGAATAAAAGGCTGCTATATTAAACAGTCATCTGACCATAGCACAAAATTTGGCGGGTGGTAAAAGCAGTAGCAATAACTGACAAGGATAGAAGGGCATGGGCAAATCGATATTATCATTATTGGATAGTAGCTTGTATCCACAAGTCTGGGAGCAGCAGACCTTTACCAGTCCACAAGCACTTTTATTGTCGATGTTAAATAATGAGGTCACGGTTGATGCCAGCGCCTTTACCAAGCAGCTACTGGCGAATAATATTTATAAAGAATGGATTAACACCACGGTATTTGGGCGTTATCTACATCGTAATTTCACCGCCTTTTATCAGCAGACAGAAGACAGTTTTAATATAGATATGCCTTCGTTGTTCCGTCAGGAGCTAATGCGCCATACGCAGTATCTGCCGCTCACACAGGTGCTTTTTTTTGCAGGAGATATGCCAAAAAGTGTGCGACAGACCAAACTGCTTACCACTACTGTCAATCCAGCCACTGCGATCGTCAATGCTCAGAAATCATCTAAGACATCAGTCACCAATGCATCAAGAGTCGTGATTAACCAAATTACCATCACGGGTAAGCAAGTATTGGGATTTGCGATACGTCACAACAAACGCACGAGCGAGCGGCTGCGCAATGAAGTGTTGATTATGGACTTTCAGGACCTGCGTCTGGTCAATGAGATAACGATTGAAGACATAAAAAAAAGCAATATAGAGAGCTCTATATTGCTTCGGTCGTATGAGTTACGCTAATAAGTATATCGAGAAGCTAGACCTGTCTTAACTGTCTTGCTTGGCAACGGTTAAGCCATTGTAGGTTTGGGCTACTGGCATGACTTCTAAGCGATTGACATTGATATGCACAGGTGACTCAATCAGCCACAGCAAAATATCGCCAATGTCTTCACCCGTCATGGTCTTAAAACCATCATAGACCTTTGCCGCTTTGTCATCATCACCGTGATAGCGTACGTTTGAAAACTCAGTACCCGCAACTACTCCTGGCTCAAGATTGGTCACACGCACTTGCGTACCAAGCAGATCGGCACGTAAGTTTAGGCTGAATTGTTTTACAAATGCTTTGGTTGCGCCGTAAACGTTGCCACCAAAATAAGGCCAGTTACCTGCGATTGAGCCAACATTAATGATATAACCACTATCGCGCGCAACCATCGCTGGCAAGACTGCATGAGTCAACGCCATCAAACCTTTGACATTGGTATCATTCATGCGCATCCAGTCATCGAGACTGGCTTTGTGTGCAGGCTCTGTACCGAGCGCTAATCCTGCATTATTTACGAGCACATCGATTTGCTTGAAACCATCAGGCAGATCAGCAATGATTTGCGGGATAGAGTCTGTTTCACTCACATCCATAACCACGGGCAAAAACGCATCGCCTAGGGTATCTGCCAACGCATTCAGTTTATCAAGGCGTCTGGCGCAACCAATCACGCGATGGCCGTTTACAACCAAACGCTCTGCTAGCGCTTTACCAAACCCTGCGCTTGCACCTGTAATCAATACGTTCATTATCTGTCCTTATTATCGATGCTGTCTACTTTTGCTACAACCTTGATGACGACTTTGTCTGTTTTGGTACTATTTATTAGATAACTGCTTACCAAAAATCTTGTCGCCCGCATCACCCAAACCTGGGATGATATAACCATGTTCATCCAAATGACTGTCTAGCGCAGCGGTATAAATGGTCACGTCAGGATGCGCTTCGTTCACCAAGCGTACGCCTTCAGGTGCCGCCACGAGTACCAATGCTTTGATATTCGTACAACCATTTTTCTTGAGCATCTCGATGGTGGCTACCATTGAGCCGCCGGTGGCTAGCATCGGGTCAATGATCAGCGCAGGACGTTTGTCCATGTGGCTGACGAATTTTTCAAAAAACGGTACTGGCTGTAGCGTTTCTTCATCACGTTGTAGGCCGACAACAGAAATTTTAGCAGTAGGGATTAGATCGAGCACGCCATCAAGCATGCCAATACCTGCGCGCAAAATAGGTACGATAGTTGCTGTCTTACCGATGATTTGCTCACCAGTGATCTCGCCGCACCAGCCTTGCATTGGAAACGTCTCAATTTCAAAATCGCGACTTGCTTCATATGCCATCAAGCGCGCAAGTTCTTTGGTCAATGTGCGAAACTTATAAGTGCTACAGTCTTTTTCACGCATGAGACTGAGTTTATGACGGACTAGCGGATGATCGATTACCGTAATGTTCAAATCGTTGTTTAAGTCACTCATAGAATCTCTCTTGGTTTCTTGTCTGATGCTTGCGCAGTTGCTGCGGTTGCTATTAGTATAAAAGATACAAACACTTACCGCACTTTAACCATATACCTAGCATATAGATAGTAAGGTTAGAGCTCTCACAATCATGCTTATCAAATACGTTTACTGCCTCACAGCAGTGACTGCTGAGGACGATAACAATATTCACGTTCACAGTTACCGTCAAAGCCTAAGCAATTTAGGCTAAGCAGGTCGATATTTTGCTATTTAAGTTAACCAATCAAATGAACTTAGGTTGACTATAAGCGTAATGACAAGTGAGGTAGTGTTTAGACCTGCTATGATACCAAAAAAACCGCTTTTCTGATGAAGAATATCATGACTATAAAAACACCAATGACCCAAAATATAGAGACAACGCTTACATCTCCTAAAAACAGAGCTACAGAAATTGAAACTCATCCTTTCGAGCCTGTGTTGCCATCAAACGCTACTATCATGATGATGGGTACTTTTCCGCCGACTGCTGACAAATGGGCAATGAGTTTTCATTACCCTAACTTTTATAATGACATGTGGCGCATATATGGTCGAGTATTCTTTGATGATGCTGATTATTTTAGAGTAGGTGATGAGAAGCGATTTGATCCTGAACGTATCCGTGATTTTATGTTTGAGCGCGGTATCGCTTCTTGTCCCACAGTAAAGCAAGCCATTCGCGAGACAGGTAATGCTTCGGATAAAAACCTAACGGTAGTCACCCCCGTTGATTTAGATAGTATTTTGCCACAAGTACCAAAGGTAAAAACGTTGTTCACGACGGGAGGTAAGGCAACCGAAGTGCTGATCGAACTATTGAATGAACCACTTGCCAAGTCAAAGCACCCTAAAACCAACCAAAGTATCAATTATCCTTACGAGTGGCAGAGTAAAGATAATCAGAAAGCTGATGTAAATAATCTAACCTTACATAGGTTACCGTCGACTTCACGAGCCTATCCGTTATCGCTGGATAAGAAAGTTGCTGCGTATAGAGCGTTTTTCGAAAAAATGGGCAAGTTATAAGGTAAGTAAGGTTGTACTAATAGAAGGAAAAATCTAAAAAATAGTAAAGGATCTATATCTGTTAAAACGGAATATTCTTACTAGAAGGGAAGCACGTACCTATTCCTCTACCATACCCACTAATCGACCAATTCATAACCTATTGAAACTATTTAGTATTTTAAGTAGCTGTAAAATAAGTTTAAAAACATGTATAAAATTGGTTGACACTGTTATTAAACTCTCTATAATACGCCCTCATCGGACGGACTAGCGGTGACTAATATGTAAATTACATATTAATAACGCAGTTAACCTGGTGAAACAAATTATAAAAAGTCTTGACAAATCAAATCATTATGATAAGATAGTCGGCTCGCTAGATAGCTTAACCGGAGACGGATTGGCTAGATGGCAAAAGAAATACCCTATATATCGATGACTGGACGACAGTGATTGAGACTATTTAAAAGCATAACTAAAGAACAACTTGTGTGGATTTTTGCTGATTCAGAATGCTAAAAAATAAAGTTGACTATCTTTTCTTTTCGGAAAGATTATTAACTATAAAAATTATCATTTAAGACAGCAGAAAAACTCAAAGTTAATTCATTACGAACATAATTTTTAGCGATTTTGCCAGATTAGATGAGCCAAGTTTAGAAGCTTCTTTAAAGAGCTTCATAGCAAGATTAAACTGAAGAGTTTGATCATGGCTCAGATTGAACGCTGGCGGCAGGCTTAACACATGCAAGTCGAGCGGAAACGATGATAGCTTGCTATCAGGCGTCGAGCGGCGGACGGGTGAGTAATACTTAGGAATCTACCTAGTAGTGGGGGATAGCACGGGGAAACTCGTATTAATACCGCATACGTCCTACGGGAGAAAGGGGGCAACTTGTTGCTCTCGCTATTAGATGAGCCTAAGTCGGATTAGCTAGATGGTGGGGTAAAGGCCTACCATGGCGACGATCTGTAGCTGGTCTGAGAGGATGATCAGCCACACCGGGACTGAGACACGGCCCGGACTCCTACGGGAGGCAGCAGTGGGGAATATTGGACAATGGGGGAAACCCTGATCCAGCCATGCCGCGTGTGTGAAGAAGGCCTTTTGGTTGTAAAGCACTTTAAGCAGTGAAGAAGACTCTTCGGTTAATACCCGGAGACGATGACATTAGCTGCAGAATAAGCACCGGCTAACTCTGTGCCAGCAGCCGCGGTAATACAGAGGGTGCAAGCGTTAATCGGAATTACTGGGCGTAAAGCGAGCGTAGGTGGCTTGATAAGTCAGATGTGAAATCCCCGGGCTTAACCTGGGAACTGCATCTGAAACTGTTAGGCTAGAGTAGGTGAGAGGGAAGTAGAATTTCAGGTGTAGCGGTGAAATGCGTAGAGATCTGAAGGAATACCGATGGCGAAGGCAGCTTCCTGGCATCATACTGACACTGAGGCTCGAAAGCGTGGGTAGCAAACAGGATTAGATACCCTGGTAGTCCACGCCGTAAACGATGTCTACTAGTCGTTGGGTCCCTTGAGGACTTAGTGACGCAGCTAACGCAATAAGTAGACCGCCTGGGGAGTACGGCCGCAAGGTTAAAACTCAAATGAATTGACGGGGGCCCGCACAAGCGGTGGAGCATGTGGTTTAATTCGATGCAACGCGAAGAACCTTACCTGGTCTTGACATATCTAGAATCCTGCAGAGATGCGGGAGTGCCTTCGGGAATTAGAATACAGGTGCTGCATGGCTGTCGTCAGCTCGTGTCGTGAGATGTTGGGTTAAGTCCCGCAACGAGCGCAACCCTTGTCCTTAGTTACCAGCGGGTTAAGCCGGGAACTCTAAGGATACTGCCAGTGACAAACTGGAGGAAGGCGGGGACGACGTCAAGTCATCATGGCCCTTACGACCAGGGCTACACACGTGCTACAATGGTAGGTACAGAGGGCAGCTACACAGCGATGTGATGCGAATCTCAAAAAGCCTATCGTAGTCCAGATTGGAGTCTGCAACTCGACTCCATGAAGTAGGAATCGCTAGTAATCGCGGATCAGAATGCCGCGGTGAATACGTTCCCGGGCCTTGTACACACCGCCCGTCACACCATGGGAGTTGATTGCACCAGAAGTGGATAGCTTAACCTTCGGGGGAGCGTTCACCACGGTGTGGTTGATGACTGGGGTGAAGTCGTAACAAGGTAGCCGTAGGGGAACCTGCGGCTGGATCACCTCCTTATAGATGGCATTCGGTCAGCAAGAATTCACAACAAGTTGTTCTTTAGTTTAAGCTTACGTTTTAGGACGTATTAGGGTCTGTAGCTCAGCTGGTTAGAGCACCGTGTTGATAACGCGGGGGTCAGTGGTTCGAGTCCACTTAGACCCACCATTTATATAATGGGGCCATAGCTCAGTTGGTAGAGCGCCTGCCTTGCACGCAGGAGGTCAACGGTTCGACTCCGTTTGGCTCCACCACTACTTTAGTTAAGCTTAGAGTGCTAAATAAAAATAGGTATCAAACAGAAACAAGTGATTTATTAAGATTACTTCTTTCTGTTTTATACAGAATCTGTGACTCGACGAGAGCATAGAGACTATTTAAAAACATAGATATGAGTCTGGGTTAGGAAGAGCGTGTTCACGCGCACTTCTTAACCTTAATAACTCACCTCTTAACGACATCAGTTGTTATCCCAGGGGTGAGTTATTAAAAAAGTAAAGAGAACTGAATCAAGCGTATAAACATAGGTGATATCGTTATCATAATTAGATTGTATGACACTTAGAAGTCGAGAGACTACTTGGGGTTGTATGGTCAAGTAATGAAGCGCACATGGTGGATGCCTTGGCAGTCAGAGGCGATGAAAGACGTGACAGCCTGCGATAAGCTTCGGGGAGGCGGCAATATCCTGTGATCCGGAGATTTCTGAATGGGGAAACCCAGCTAGCATAAGCTAGTTATCCTAATTTATTAGGAAGCGAACGAGGGGAAGTGAAACATCTCAGTACCCTTAGGAATAGACATCAATTGAGATTCCCCTAGTAGCGGCGAGCGAACGGGGAGAAGCCGATTAGTACTAATGTAGAAGAACAGCGTGGGAAAGCTGACCGTAGTAGGTGATAGTCCTGTATTCGAAACATTAGCATTAACATATTAAGTAGAGCGGGGCACGAGAAATCCTGTTTGAAGATGGGGGGACCATCCTCCAAGGCTAAATACTCCTGACTGACCGATAGTGAACCAGTACCGTGAGGGAAAGGCGAAAAGAACCCCTGTGAGGGGAGTGAAATAGAACCTGAAACCGTGTGCGTACAAGCAGTGGGAGCCTACTTGTTAGGTGACCGCGTACCTTTTGTATAATGGGTCAGCGACTTATGTTCTGTAGCAAGGTTAACCGTTTAGGGGAGCCGTAGGGAAACCGAGTCTTAATAGGGCGATTAGTTGCAGGGCATAGACCCGAAACCGAGTGATCTATCCATGAGCAGGTTGAAAGTGCCGTAACAGGCACCGGAGGACCGAACCCACTGTCGTTGAAAAGCCAGGGGATGACTTGTGGATAGGGGTGAAAGGCTAATCAAACTCGGTGATAGCTGGTTCTCCCCGAAAGCTATTTAGGTAGCGCCTCGGACGAACACCATTGGGGGTAGAGCACTGTTTCGGCTAGGGGGTCATACCGACTTACCAAACCGATGCAAACTCCGAATACCGATGAGTGATATCCGGGAGACACACAGTGGGTGCTAACGTCCATTGTGGAGAGGGAAACAACCCAGACCGCCAGCTAAGGCCCCAAATTCCTAGTTAAGTGGGAAACGAGGTGGGAAGGCATAGACAGCTAGGAGGTTGGCTTAGAAGCAGCCATCCTTTAAAGAAAGCGTAATAGCTCACTAGTCGAGTCGGCCCGCGCGGAAGATGTAACGGGGCTCAAACTAGGAGCCGAAGCTGCGGATTTGAATTTGTTTTCAAGTGGTAGGGGAGCGTTGTGTAAGCCTGTGAAGGTGTGTTGTAAAGCATGCTGGAGGTATCACAAGAGCGAATGCTGACGTGAGTAACGATAATGCGAGTGAAAAGCTCGCACGCCGGAAGATCAAGGGTTCCAGTCCAACGTTAATCGGGGCTGGGTGAGTCGACCCCTAAGGCGAGGCCGAAAGGCGTAGTCGATGGGAAATCGGTTAATATTCCGATACTTGTTTATAATGCGATGGAGGGACGGAGAAGGTTATGTCAGCCTGGCGTTGGTTGTCCAGGTGAAAGGATGTAGGTTTATAGCTTAGGTAAATCCGGGCTATTTTATACCGAGATCTGATAGCAAGCTGTACTTGTACAGCGAAGTGGCAAATACCATGCTTCCAGGAAAAGCTTCTAAGCAATAGTTATAAACGAATCGTACCCTAAACCGACACAGGTGATCAGGTAGAGAATACCAAGGCGCTTGAGAGAACTCTGCTGAAGGAACTAGGCAAAATGGTACCGTAACTTCGGGAGAAGGTACGCTGTTGGTGGTGATAGGACTTGCTCCTTGAGCTGCTGGCAGTCGCAGATACCAGGCTGCTGCAACTGTTTATTAAAAACACAGCACTCTGCAAACACGAAAGTGGACGTATAGGGTGTGATGTCTGCCCGGTGCTGGAAGGTTAATTGATGGGGTTAGCGTAAGCGAAGCTCTTGATCGAAGCCCCAGTAAACGGCGGCCGTAACTATAACGGTCCTAAGGTAGCGAAATTCCTTGTCGGGTAAGTTCCGACCTGCACGAATGACATAATGATGGCAGCGCTGTCTCCAGCAGAGACTCAGTGAAATCGAAATCGCAGTGAAGATGCTGTGTACCCGCGGCTAGACGGAAAGACCCCGTGAACCTTTACTACAGCTTTACATTGAACTTTGACCTGACTTGTGCAGGATAGGTGGGAGGCTTTGAAGCCGAGACGCTAGTCTTGGTGGAGCCAATCTTGAAATACCACCCTGGTCATGTTGGGGTTCTAACTCAGGTATAACAATACCGAGGACAATGTATGGTGGGTAGTTTGACTGGGGCGGTCTCCTCCTAAAGAGTAACGGAGGAGTACGAAGGTGCGCTCAGACCGGTCGGAAATCGGTCGTAGAGTATAAAGGCAAAAGCGCGCTTAACTGCGAGACCCACAAGTCGAGCAGGTACGAAAGTAGGTCTTAGTGATCCGGTGGTTCTGTATGGAAGGGCCATCGCTCAACGGATAAAAGGTACTCTGGGGATAACAGGCTGATACCGCCCAAGAGTTCATATCGACGGCGGTGTTTGGCACCTCGATGTCGGCTCATCTCATCCTAGGGCTGAAGCAGGTCCTAAGGGTATGGCTGTTCGCCATTTAAAGAGGTACGCGAGCTGGGTTTAGAACGTCGTGAGACAGTTCGGTCCCTATCTACCGTGGGCGTTGGAAATTTGAGAGGATCTGCTCCTAGTACGAGAGGACCAGAGTGGACGAACCACTGGTGTTCGGGTTGTCATGCCAATGGCATTGCCCGGTAGCTACGTTCGGATGGGATAACCGCTGAAAGCATCTAAGCGGGAAGCCCACCTCAAGATTAGATTTCCCTAAAGAGCCGTTCAAGACTAGGACGTTGATAGGCAGGGTGTGGAAGCACAGCGATGTGTGTAGCTAACCTGTACTAATTGCTCGTTTGGCTTGACCATACAACACCCAAGTGGTTTGTATACAAGTCTAATTAATCTGTCATAGACAGAACATTTCGATATCACCTTTGACCTTGATTCAGTTAGGTTACAAGTTGATCGACCATAGACTAAACATTTATAGTCAAACAATAAAAACAACAGACTCATATCTAACCCCCTTTGCTGACGACAATAGCGCGATGGCCCCACCTGATCCCTTCCCGAACTCAGAAGTGAAACATCGTTGCGCCAATGGTAGTGTGGTTCGCCCATGTGAGAGTAGGTCATCGTCAGCTCTCTATTCTGAAATATCCCCCGACTAGTTATCTAGGCGGGGGATTTTCTTTGTGTGGCGAAAATATATTATACTATTATCACTATCGTATCTTGGAGCAATGTATTATGGGCACCGCTATTTATTATACAGCTGAGTGCGCGACGCTTTTGACTGAAAAAGAGCAGGAAGATGTCATTTCTATTGTCGATAAGTACAATGAAAGCTTCAAGTATATAGAAGATGCAGAATCTTTTGACCTTTATGCATATGATGATAGTGAGTCAGATGTGATACTGGCAGGAGCGACTAAAGTACCCTCTAGTATTGATATCGAAGTCCTAATGTATAGCATAAACCATTGGCTACAGTGCTTAACTGAAATTCGTCTCGTAGTAGCTGATGCAGAGTGGCATGTGCATGTGGACGATACTGATGCGGTGTGGGTAGACGACAGATGGCATATGGAACAGTAGATTTACATTGCCTACATTTGTAATTTACTTTAGCCATTTTTAGTTTATTCCTAGCTGACAGAAAATCCCTCAACTTGACACCGAGTTGAGGGGTTTTTTTATTTTCATTCGACTCATCTACTCGATATTAATTCGGCTGTATCAGTTATAAATAAGTGCCTAGTAGTGCCCCAAAGGTTCAATTCATTATTTAGCATATTATCAAAATGATTTGACTTATATCATTATAGCTGTTAATTTTAGACTATATTTTTCTTACCAGGATGTAAAAGATATATAAAAGCTTGTAAGTAGTTCAATTTAGTTTGAGTCGGATTATTTACTCGTGATGTTCTACTCCCATTCTTATAATTATCAAAAGGAATTGATAATGAAGTTAGCTCCTCTCTTTTCAATTGGCGCTTTAGCCGCTATTAGTCTTTTCGGCTGCTCCAATCAATCTGCTGATACCTCTGATGGTTCATCAGCGACTTCTCAAGAAACTACTGTTTTGCGCTTTTCGCATTTTTGGCCAGCCACTTCATCTATTAGCAAAGAAGTCTTTGAACCGTGGGCTAAGCAAATAGAGACAGATTCTGATGGTCGCCTAAAGGTAGAGTTGTATCCTTCGGCTGGTCTTGCCAAAGCAGATGTAACCTATGAGTCCGCTGCTAAAGGTACGATCGATATCGGCTCACAAGCGCACGGTTATACCAATGGTCGTTTTCCTTTAACTCAGATCACCGAGCTACCAGGACTATCTAACTCAGCCACTCAAATGGGCTGTATGCTTCAAACTCTTTATGACGATGGTACTCTTGCTAGTGAGTATGAAGACTCACATCTATTGTTTATGTATGGTGCGGGACCTGGTTCACTTCATACCACAGATAAGCTGATTCGCACACCTGAGGATATGAAAGGTATGCGTATTCGTCGGCCCTCTGCAGTCGCTGGTGATATTATCGAAAGTGCTGGTGCGTCCCCTGTAGGTTTGCCTGCAAATGATATGTACACCTCTCTACAGCGTGGTGTCGTTGATGGTTTGAGTTTCCCTTGGGAAGCGGTGACAGCTTTTAAAATTGATGAAATTACTAAATATCATACCAACATTCCTTTTTACAGCTCAGCTCTCATGGTCACTATGAACAAAGATAAGTATGAAAATTTACCTGATGACTTAAAGCAAGTCCTAGACAAAAACTCAGGCATGGCCCTAGCCAGTAAAGTTGGTGAAGTCTTTGATAAGCATGATCAGATGGCAATGCAAGCAGCCAAAGATAAAGGTGATGAGATCGTTGATATTCCTGATCCGTTGAATGATCCAAACTGGAAAGGACCGCTCGAAAAAGGAACACAAAAATATTTAAATGATGTTAATGCTTTAGGTCTAGATGCAAATGGTGTCTACGAAAAGGCCAAAGCTGCTAGTGCCGCCTGTAAAGTGGTATAACCCATTGGAGGTGTCACATGGCATTTTTAGTCAAGCTCAGTGTCTTAATTTCTAGATTGTGTCAGTTTATCGGCGGGGTCAGTCTTATTATTATCGTGCTGACCACCATGCTAGACGTTACTGCACGCTATATCTTCAAGCTTAGCGGCGGTGAGCTTGGATTCACCGTCAAAGGCTCCGTCGAGATTGTTTCTTACTTCATGCTATTTGCATTGCTTGCCGCCTTTGCCGCTTTCGTCGAGCGCTCGCAAATCATCGTTGATGTTTTTACCCAAAAGATGCCGCAGTCTATCAAAGGCTACCTCATGGGCATCTTTATGCTGGGTTTTTTTGTCATCGGTGTCGTTTTCGCATGGGGTCTCTACGAGAGTGCCATTGATGCTGTCGAGTACGGTAAGGTTACCCAAGATCTTCGACTGTCTATGATGCCTATTTATATGATTAGCGCGTTCTTAAGCTTACTACTTGCCATTCGCTCATTGATCGAATCCATTAACATTTTTAAGACAGGCGAATTCTTTGACGCCGAGGAGACAGGCGCATGAGTCCAGAGATTATCGGAGCCATTGGCCTAGTTGTCATGATCCTGCTTGTTATCCTACGGGTGCCCGTTGCCCTTGCCATGTTAGGTGTGGGTTTGGTAGGCTTCGGTGCGGTTACCGCGCCCAGTGGGGCACTACAAATGCTCAAAGACATCCCTGTTGATGTCTTAGCAAAGTATGACTTTAGTGCCATTCCCTTGTTTATTCTAATGGGCGTGTTTGCCACTCACTCTGGTATGGCAGGTAAGCTTTTTGAAGCCACTCGAACCATATTTGGTGGAGTGAGAGGTAGTCTGGGTATTGCAGGTATAGGATCGTCTGGTATCTTTGCCTCTATCTCAGGTTCCTCGCTCGCCACTGCGTCTACTATGACTAAAGTGGCGCTACCGCAAATGGAGAAGTATGGTTATCAGCCGGGATTTGCCTGCGGTATCTTAGCCGCTGGTGGTACTTTAGGTATCATGATTCCACCGAGTATTGCTTTACTTGTCTATGCCATCTTAACCCAGCAATCGGTTGGTGATATGTTTATCGCAGGTTTTTTACCGGGTATGCTGGGCATGGTAATGTACTCTATCACCGTTATGATCATGGTACGCTGGAAACCGCATTTGGCACAGCGCGGCGAAAAAACGTCTTGGAAAGCCAAACTACTATCTTTGACGGGCTTAATACCTTTTAGCTTTATCTTTATTGTGATTATTGCCGGTATCTTCTTTGGATTATTTACGCCAACAGAAGGGGCCGCAGTAGGAGCGTTTGTCTCTTGGGCTTATGCTTTTGCCAAAGGCATGCGTTTAGACGGTCTCAAGCAGTCATTGATTGAGACGTTAGCACTCTCTGCCGTGGTGTTCTTTATGCTATTAGGTGCAGAGGCATTGGGTTATTTTATCTCAGTGTCGCGTTTATCATATTCGTTAGCATCTTGGATTGGTGGGTTGGCTGTTAGTCCAATGATTGTGCTGATCTGTATCCTGTTCATGTACTTCCTATTAGGACTGTTCATGGATGCGCTAGCAATGCTAGTAATCACCATTCCCGTTGTGTACCCAATTATATTAGCATTAGGGTTTGATCCAGTCTGGTTTGGCATTATTGCAGTATTGACGGTAGAGCTTGGTTTGATCACGCCGCCGATGGGGATGAATATCTTTGTGATCAAGGCGATGGCACCGCACATTAAGTTGTCCGATATGTTCCGCGGGGTGGCTCCATTCATTGTCTCTGACGTGATTCGATTGGTAATCTTGGTGGCATTCCCTGCAATATCGCTGGTGTTGTTGGGGTAAGTCATACATAAAGTAACATAGATACACTGTTGTATACGGGGTATAACGCTAGAATGATTGAGAGACAGAAAGCCAAATGGACATTTTTATCATTATTCTGTCTTATAAAAATCATTCTAAAATCATATGGATGCGAAAAATATTATGACTATTGCTAAAAATATCGAGATCAGCAGTACTTCTGAAACCAGCTTTGAAGATGCTATTCAACAAGGTATCGCAAGAATCTCTAAGACAGTCAAAAATGTTGAAGGTGCTTGGATAAAAGAGCAAAAAGTAGGCGTTACTGATGGAAAAATCAGTAAATATCATGTCATTATGATTGTAAGCTTTGTCATCGATGATGGTACTGATATCAGCTAAACGTTGATAAAGATAAAAAAGACTGCAATCGCAGTCTTTTTTTTGCACAAAAAACGGTCATTAGTAGAACTACGATATACACGAGTAGCTACACGGCATACTTTTATATATAGTAAAATAAATCCTCTAATTCTCAATACTTATCATAGAAGCACATATTTATGGCTGTCGATTTTAGTAATACGCTCATTGTCGCAATCTCTGCAACGGCGCTTTTTGATTTAACAGAGTCGGAAAACTATTTGTTAGCGTTATTAGAAGAGCGGCCTGAGAGCGCTATAAAAGAGTTTCGAGATTATATGACAGCGCGTGAAAACGATACGCTAAATAGTGGTGCAGGCTATCCATTGATCAAAGCATTGCTAAACTTGAATGAGTATTGTGAAAATAAGCAGGATTTAGAAACGGAAACGCCTTTAGTAGAAGTCGTTATCGTTTCAAAAAGTAGCCCAGATACAGGCATTCAAGTGCTGAATGCAATTTTAGAACGCGGTATCAATATCTCACGCTCGGCGTTTATTTCAGGCAGTCCTGTAGCGCCCTATATAGAAGACTTTAATGTTGATCTGTTTTTGACCACCAACCGTGACGATGCCCAGCAGGTGGCTGATGCCAATATCTGTGCTTGTGCCATACTAGACGCAACGCCTGTCAACACTTATGAATTGGATACTCAGCAGCTACGTATTGCTTTTGATGGGGACGCGGTACTGTTTGATGATTCAGGTGAGCTGCTGTACAAGCAAAAAGGATTGCGAGCCTTTCATGATCGTGAGGTGCAACTGCGTGATCTACCAATCGAAAAAGGCCCTTACGCTGAGTTGTTGATTAAACTATCAAATTTACAAGAGCGTCTACCAGCGGGACTCAAATATTCTCCAATCAAAATTGCTCTAGTGACAGCTCGTAATGCACCAGCTGACTTACGTGCCATAAAAACCTTGCGAGAGTGGGGCGTCAATGTGGATATGGCGTTTTTTTTGGGAGGGCTTGAGAAAACAGCGGTGCTCAGAACGTTTGCACCGCATATTTTCTTTGATGACTCAATCAAGCATATTGATGCAGCACGTCGTTTCATACCTACGGCACTCGTTCCCTATCATTCAACATCGTTGCTGCATGGGGATAGTTACTTAACCGCCAGTAAGGATGCATCACTGCTGTCGTTCAAGCCTGCTGTACACCCGTTATTTGCTATAAATCAATAAAGCACATATAGATGCGTAAAATATAAAACATAGGATGGGATATGGATTGGCAGCAGTTGCTCAGCTTGATCGTGACACGAATAAAACAAGTTATCGGCTTATATGCTTTTGTACTCATACCGATGTGGGGAATGTTTTTTCTAAATGAAGTGGTGTTATTTGGTCTGTGGAATATCTTTGGTATTGTACCGCGTACGTTGGATGTAGGCAGTATGATTGGGGTATTTGCGTCATGGACCATGCATGGCAACCTGTCACATTTGACCGGCAATACCGTGACATTATTACAAATTTTATTTTTATTTGGGTTATTTGAAAAGAATGCCTATCGGACAATTATTAAGCTGATCATTGCTTCGGGATTGGTCACTTGGGTGATTGGATCACCGTCTTCTATCCATGTCGGCGCATCAGGATTGTGCTTTGCCATGTTCGGTTACATGATAGGCGGCGCTGTGTTTGCTAGGCGCTGGGGTTACCTGATTGCTTGTATTGTGATGGGTGCTGGCTATTGGCTAACCATCAAGCAAGGATTGATGCCGCAGCAAGGCATCTCGTTTGCTGCACACTTCGGTGGTTTATGCGCCGGATTACTATTGGGGGCTAACTCCAAACATACGTATTCAGTAACTGATCGGCGCTAATAAAAGCAACTTACTATCAGCGTTTAATGAATCAGTATCGTCGTACTAGGCGTTATTGAATCAGATGCTTGCATCAGTACAGACCCTAATAAATAAAAGGTCGTCTGTAGCCAGTTCTCGCCATGCGGTAGTTTGTTTGACGTGTTCATCAATCGAAAGGTTACTGTTTTTCTGCGGTATCACATAGTCTGCCCGAGCAGGGGTGTCACAGTCGATCACTTGTAGGATCTTTTGCACACTTCTGCGCCTCTCAAACAGATACAAATTGACCAGATGCATATTTGGGTCATCTACTTGTACGCTAGCATTGCCAGTATCTGCCGCGATAAACCGTAATACTTGCGGCTTAATATAAGACCAGGGTCGAAACCACTCTGTACTTTCGGCAGTTTTGACAACATTGACTCCTTCAGGCAACTGACTCACTTGTTGGTCATACCAGTTGTACTCTTGATGTATTTGAAATCCAAAAATACCAATTGCAGCAAACAAGGGCACCAGCCACCTTGGCGCGCGCTTACCTGACAGCTTACTGAGATGCGCTATGATCAACGCCACCCCAGCCATACCGAATGCGGCAGTTATGGTAGCGATAAACTCAAAAAGCATAAGTATTCCTTAATGCACTAGTCGTCAGGTGTGTTGAACAGTATAAGTACCGTCTAAAAGTTATTCTAATCAGTAACAGACAAAAAATCACTCACCAGCAGTGACTGCTAGTGAGTGAGATAGAGTAACAGAAAGCATAGCATCATTCGTCAAATTAATGATCGACTGCACCGCCAGCACCGCGTGGTGAGCGTACACTCTCAACCAAATCTTGAATGTGTAGCGGTGGTGCTTTGGTCGCATAAGAGACAATGAATGCGACGATAAAGTTAAGCAATGCACCAACCGCACCAAATGATAATGGTGAGATACCAAATAGCCAGTACTCTGCAGTATCAGGGAAGTTGGCAGTACCGCTAATAAAGAACCAGCCTTTGAACACAAATATATAAACCAAGATACTAATCAAACCTGTCAACATACCAGCGATAGCGCCAATATTGTTAATACGTTTTGAGAAGATACCCATCATTAAGGCTGGGAAAAGGGACGCACCAGCGATACCAAATGCGAGTGCGACGACCTGCGCGGCAAACCCTGGCGGATTCATTCCTAGATAGGTCGCAATGACAATCGCGACACCCATAGTGATACGCGCAACTCGTAGCTCTCCCTTATCAGTAATGTTTGGATTCAGGTTTCGTTTGATTAAGTCATGACTGATTGCTGATGAGATGGCAAGTAAGAGACCAGCGGCAGTGGATAGTGCAGCAGCAAGACCACCTGCGGCGATGAGACCAACTACCCAAGGTGGTAGCTGTGCAATTTCTGGATTGGCCAATACCAAGATATCAGCATTGACATCCAGCTCGTTACCGGCCCAGCCTGCATCGGCAAAGCGGCCATCAACCTCTGTATCGTGGGCGAGACGTGCAGTCTCGACAGCAGTCGTCGCAGCAGCTATATCGCCGCCTTCGGTTTGGGCGTTGGTCAGTGCAATCTCTGCTGCACCAAGTCCACTATCATTGTACATCTGAATACGACCATCGTTGTTAAGGTCAGTATATTTGATTAGACCAGTATCTTCCCATGTTCTCATCCAGTCAGGACGTTGATCATAGTTGATAGCAGGCTCTGCAACCCCTTGTGGGTAGATAGTATCAACAAGGTTTAGACGTGCCATCGCACCAACGGCAGGTGCCGTAAAGTACAATAGTGAGATAAATACCAATGTCCAACCAGCTGTCCAGCGAGCATCGGCAACTTTAGGAACGGTAAAGAAACGAATAATAACGTGTGGTAGACCCGCTGTACCAATCATAAGTGATAACGTAAATAGCACCATATTTAGCTTATTAGGTACGTCAGCGGTATATGCCGTGAAGCCCAAATCAGTGACCACTTGATCAAGCTTGGTCAAGATAGGAACACCAGATTCGATATGGTTCGAAAACAAGCCCAAACCTGGGATTGGGTTGCCCGTTAATTCAAGTGAGATAAAGACAGCAGGAATCGTATAAGCAATGATCAGAACCACATACTGCGCAACCTGCGTATAGGTAATCCCTTTCATGCCTCCAAGAACCGCGTAAAAGAAAACAACGACGGCCGCGATAATAAGACCTGTGTCGTTATCGACCTCTAAGAATCGTGAAAATGCAACACCAGCACCCGTCATCTGACCGATAACATACGTAGTAGAGGCAATAATCAAACAAACAACAGCAATCATGGCAGCTGTTTTTGAATAAAAACGATCACCAATAAAATCAGGCACGGTAAATTTACCAAACTTACGTAAATAAGGCGCAAGTAACATGGCTAATAGGACATAACCACCTGTCCAACCCATTAGGTAGGTGGATGCACCATAGCCACCAGCAGCAAGTAAACCTGCCATAGAAATAAAGGATGCGGCACTCATCCAGTCAGCTGCGGTTGCCATACCGTTCACAACAGGGTGAACACCGCCGCCGGCCACATAAAACTCACTGGTAGATCCTGCACGAGCCCAAATCGCAATACCGAAGTATAAAGCGAATGATAGACCCACAAAAATAATATTAATGACATACTGGCTCATGGTCTATTCCTCGTCTACGCCATATTGTTTATCTAACTTATTCATACGCCATGCGTAGAAGAAAATTAAAATAATAAACACCACGATGGATCCCTGCTGGGCGAACCAAAAGCCCAAGTCAGTACCACCAACCTTGATGCCGGCTAAGAGAGGACGTAGCAAGATGGCAAAGCCGTAAGAACATAGCGCCCAGATAACTAGGCTACCTGCAATGAGACGGATATTGGCTCGCCAATATCCAGATGGATCGTTATGACCTTTCATAGGACAACTCCTTTTGTCTTCTAAAATATCCACTATATAAAACGTCTTGAGCCATTCTTATGATAAATACCGTCATAAAAATAGACTGAGACCACTTTATATAGTACCAATGACGATGCACCGCCACATATGTATTTATCGGCAATTATTTAGCAAAATAAATACAGTTTCGGACACGACATTGAACCCTTGAATACAACTATCAAATAGCAAATATAGGATTTATCGAGGAAGACAGAAGGGTAGGACTATCCGGTGTCTTTTTCTTAATCTCGTCTTCCTGACAAGAGTTCTAACAATTTTAACGCTTTAAACTCGAATACAAACTGATCATTATAAAATATTACCAACGAATGTAGGGTTATCTTAGCATGATTAAATAAATATGATTACAAACAACAAATCATGTTTATCGTTATTTTTGCCAAAAATTAGTTTGGAAAAGGTAGCGATAAACAAGTGCATGACTGAAAGTGTATAACAAATATCCAGTATATGCATTTAATTTGTTACTCAATATATTCTATATAAGATGATTTACAAAGATTATTTATTTCAAAAATAAAAATAAGGAACCAATAACCAAACGTGATGGTCGCACGCGACTGAATATCTATATCATGCACAGGACATTTTGGTATCGGACAATATGACAGAGTTGTTTAGTTAGGATTTTGATCAAGCAAAATACGGTATCAATGCAAAATTAAAATGAAGTATATAAAGCGTGAATAAGGAGTCCGCATGAATGAAGGGATAATCGGTTGGTTTAATAGCATCGTTAATTATGGTGTTGGCATTATTTGGGGTAATAACGATTGGTTGGTCGCGAGCAACCCTTGGTACGGGCTACTAATGTTCTTACTGATAGGTGCGGGCCTTTACTTCACCGTTGCTACACGATTTATCCAGTTTCGGCACTTCGGTCATATGTGGAAGTTGCTGCGTGTATCTAACCAAGGACGCAAAGATGGCGGTATCAGCTCATTTGAAGCATTGATGACGTCACTGGCAGCGCGCGTGGGTACTGGTAACTTGGCAGGTGTGGCAATTGCCATCTATTTAGGTGGACCAGGTGCTGTGTTCTGGATGTGGATGACGGCACTTGTCGGTATGTCGACAAGCTTTATCGAATCAACTTTGGCGCAAGCATATAAAGTACCGCATAATGATAATGTGTACCGCGGTGGCCCTGCTTACTATATCGAAAAAGGTCTGGGCAAGCGCTGGCTTGCGGTATTTTTCTCGTTGTGTTTGTTAGTGGCGTTTGGTTTGGCATTCAATGGCGTACAGTCCAATACCATTGCCCAAGCTACCAATGAAGCGTTTGGTATCCCAACGTGGATGACAGGATTGATATTGGTAGTATTGGTAGCGCCAGTGGTATTCGGTGGGTTACGTTCAGTGGCTCGTATCGCAGGCAAGATCGTACCCGTTATGGCGATCTTGTATATTTTGCTAGCACTATTCATTATCGTCACCAACTTTAGTCAATTCCCAGCCGCAATCGCATTGATTATAAAATCAGCATTTGGTTTTGAACAAGCGGCAGGCGGTGTGATCGGTTATGGTATTGCACAGGCCATGATTAACGGTATCAAACGTGGTCTGTTCTCTAACGAAGCAGGGATGGGCTCAGCACCGAATGCTGCGGCAACGGCAAAGAGTCATCCGGATCACCCAGCAGTACAAGGGTTTATGCAGATGCTAGGCGTATTTATGGATACGCTTATTATTTGTACTGCAACAGCATCAATCATCATTCTATCTGGCGTGGTCGATCCCAATGTCGAGCAAGAAGGTATTCAGTTAACCCAGTTAGCGCTGTCGCAATATGTGGGTGACTTGGGTGTGATATTTGTCGCGATTGCTATTTTCTTCTTCTCATTCACCTCTATCATTGCTAACTATAGCTACGGCGAGTCAAATCTTGAGTTTATCTCTGGTGCGAAAAACGCCAAAGTGATGATTATGATTTTTCGCTTTTTAGTGCTTGGTATGGTGTTTGTTGGTGCTGTTGCCAGCCTACCTGCCATATGGAACTTTGCTGACTTGTCTATGGGGCTGATGGCACTGGTTAACTTGGTAGCTATTTTAATGCTATCTCCTGTAGCGCTGCGAATCTTGCGTGACTACGAGCGTCAGGTAAAAGAAGGTAAAACAGGCGATCAGATTAAATTTAACCCTGATAATTTCGTAAAACTCAAAAATGAAGCCAACCGTGATGCGTGGACAGATTAAGTAGCATTGATCAACGAAAATGGTTTGTTCTAGGCATTAAAAAACCGCCTTTCTCCTACGAAGAGAAGGGCGGTTTTTATTAGAGTGCAGTTTTAATGATCTTAACTGCACCAGCGTGAACCAGAATTACTCTGATTTACATGTTTGGATAGTTTGGACCACCGCCACCTTCTGGTGTTACCCAAGTGATGTTCTGTGAAGGATCTTTGATATCACAGGTCTTACAATGTACACAGTTCTGCGCATTGATGACAAACTTAGCACCTTCAGCATCTTTGACCACTTCATATACACCCGCTGGGCAGTATAGACGTGCAGGCTCAGCATACAATGGTAAGTTGATCGAAACAGGCACCGTTGGATCAGTCAATTTTAGATGCGTTGGTTGATCTTCTGCATGGTTGGTATTAGAGATAAACACCGACGACAACTTATCAAATACCAGTTTACCATCAGGCTTGAGGTAAGTAGGCTGATAAGCGTGGTTAGCACGCTCTAACTGATCATAGTCTGGAGTGTTGTCATGTATGGTTAATGGCATCTTACCTTTTAGCAAATTGTGCTCGATAAAGATAAAAGCACCGCCCATGAACTGCCCCATACGATGCATCGCTGGTGAGAAGTTACGCGACTCATAGTTGTCCTGATATAACCAAGATTCTTTGTACATGGTGCTATAAGCAACCACTTCATCATGCTGACGATCTGCTTGTAGCGCCTCAAAGATCGCTTCGGCTGCGAGCATACCTGACTTCATCGAAGTATGAGTACCTTTGATTTTTGCTGGGTTCAAGAAACCTGCATCATCACCCACTAATACGCCGCCTGGGAAGGTAAACTTCGGCAGTGAGTTAAGACCACCTTTGGTCAACGCACGGGCGCCATAAGAGATACGCTTGCCGCCTTCTAATACATTCTTGATAACAGGATGTGTTTTCAAACGCTGCATTTCATCAAAGGGAGACATATAAGGGTTGTGGTAAGACAAATCAGCCACAAGACCAAAACTTACTTGATTGTTTTCATCAAAGTATAACCACCAGCCACCAGTTGAGCCAGTTTCAGTCAATGGCCAGCCAAGACCATGCATGACAACGCCTTGCTCGTGCTTCTCAGGGTCGACGTCCCACAGCTCTTTTAGACCAATACCATAGTGCTGAGCATCAGAGTCTTTGTCTAGATCAAAACGGCTGATCAAACGCTTACCCAAGTGACCACGACTACCTTCAGCAAAGATAGTGTATTTGGCAAGCAGCTCGTAACCCGGCTCAAAGCTAGGCTTGGCTTCGCCATTAGCGGCCACACCCATGTCACCCGTCAACACACCTCGTACCGAGCCATCGTCATTATATAAAATATCATCGGCAGGGAAGCCTGGGAACATCATGACTTCAAGCTCTTCTGCTTGTACCGCTAACCAGCGAACCACATTACCCAATGACACGATGTAGTTGCCATCATTGTGCATAGGTCCTGGAATCAACGAGTGAGGCACTTTGGTTGAGCGTGTGGCAGAGTTCAGATAATAAAAACGGTCTTCTGTCGCTGGCACATTAAGCGGCGCGCCTTTTTCTTTCCAGTCTGGAATCAGCTCATTGAGCGCACGTGGCTCGATAACGGCGCCAGATAACGTATGAGCACCAAACTCTGAGCCTTTTTCGACCACACATACCATAAACTCGTCGTTACCTGCTTCGATAGCGAGCTGGCGTAAACGAATAGCAGCAGACAGACCTGCAGGTCCACCACCAACGATGATAACGTCGAATTCCATTGATTCGCGCTCGATTTCAGGTTCCGCTGCCACAGGCTCTACAACTGGAGCTGCTGTCTCTGTTGCTACTGGCGCATCAGCATTCACAGTGTTGTCATCAACGACTGGCGCTTGATTGTCTTGCTCTTGCATACCTACTCCTAAACTTTAGTGGCTTATCTCAGGGCATCATTAGCTTAACAACTGAATAATAGACTTGCGGCGCTAACGTCACTCAGACATATGGCTGCCCGATAAAACTGTCTTTGCGGTATCAGTTAATACATCGGTGTCGTGAATAATTTATTCAAGGATATCAACACATAACGTAAATTATGTCATTAACATAATGACCGCTTGACCATCTCAATAAAAAATCGTTACTCATTATAAAAGAAAAGTCCTACAAACACGATACGCATTTATGAGTATAGGTGTTAAGGTTATATTGAATAAACGAGTGTGCTTGAACAATATCGTTTCATCATACCCGAAACAAAAATTTATAGTAATAATAGATTTGCCAAACTTTGAATACTAAATAAAGGATTGAGCGATGAGCAATGATAATAACAAGACTAATGAAGATGTAAATTACAGTGCTGAAGCCCCAACTGACAAGGCCTCTAGCATGAATAATGTAGATGCATTAAGTCAATATCTCAAGTCTGCTGCTGGGGCGCGTGAAGGGCGTGCGATACCACCACTCGACAAATGGCATCCTGAAGATATTGCCGATATGGATCTGGTCATAAAAGCAAACGGTGAGTGGTGGCATGAAGGTGGACAAATGACCCGTGAGTCATTGGTCAGTTTGTTTGCGACTATTTTGTGGAAAGAAGAAAATAACGGCGTTACTGAGTATTTTCTGAAGACGCCAGTACAAAAAATACGGATTCAAGTCGAGGATGCCCCGCTTCTAATTAACGATGTTGGTATCGTCCATGAAGACGATGTGAGTTGGCTGGAGTTTACGACGACAACTGGTGATGTAGTGCGTTTGGATGATGAGCATCAAATCACACTACAGGCGTATAATCCTAAAAATAATGATAAAGCGGCGCCTGCAGATCACTCATCAGACATTGAGTACAACGACCTTGAGAATGAAAATTTTAGTGAAAGCCTCAAGAGTGAAAATACGGATCAAAGTAAAAACGTTACGACCGATGAGCCAGTACGCCCTTATATGTTGGTTAGAAATGGCTTGACCGCGCTTATTGGACGCAATACCTTTTACCATTTGGCAGAGATTGGTGAATTGACAGAACGTAATGGTGAGACCATATTGACTTTACAGAGTGGTGGACAGGCTTACTCATTATCTATGCCAGCTAATTGAGCTATTAAGCTGCAATAATGTAATAGATAGCAATCAACAGAGAGACTTCTATTGATTGCTATCTGATGGCGAATGTTATAGGTTTATAGCTTTTACAAATTATAGTGGTCTGATAATGGCTTGCTACGTTGAGATTCGTCGTACAATTAAGCTGTCTTTGGATCATGACCAAACACTGGAATCACACAAAGTTTAAGACGTTTAATTGAGTGATGAAAACATACATAACATGAAGATAATCACATGCATACAAAACTGGCGGTAGAGTAGACATGGATACTACCGCAAATAACATCATGATAGTGGAGCCTGTGCAAGCAAATTCTCTAGCGCGCGTAAACACTTTAGACGGTAATTCTGTTAAAGACGCTAGGATCGATAAAGCTGATATCAGTAAAAACAATATTGTCAAAAACAGTATTGGTAAAAGCAGTATCGGTGAAAACAATATGGCTGCTAATTGTAAAGCGCGTCATGCGCCAATAGGATTGTTTGATTCTGGCGTTGGTGGTTTATCTGTTTATCTACATTTAGCTCAACAACTACCCGCTGAACATTATATATATTACGCTGATACCCTCAATGTCCCCTATGGCAACCGCGATAGCGAGGACATTGAGACGTTGACATTGAATGCGGTGGAGTGGCTGTATCAGCAAGGTTGCAAGTTGATCGTTATTGCTTGTAATAGCGCGTCCGCTTATGCTTTAGACAGAGCAAGACGTTGCTACCCAGAGCTGCCTATTGTCGGCTTAGTACCTGCACTAAAGCCTGCTGTATTGGCCAGCAAGAGTGGACATGTTGCAGTACTGGCTACCAAAGCCACTTTGAATGGTACATTGCTCAATGATGTCATTAGCAATGTGGCTGACCCTAATGGCACATTGGTTACCAAATATTTTGATCCACAATTGGTGCCTTGGGTAGAGTCTGGAATGCCAGTGCAAGACGAAACCGCACAGCGATTGCGTCAACAGATACAAGCATTTGCTGATGATGGCGTGGATCAGCTGGTGTTAGGTTGTACGCATTACCCATTTTTCAAAGCGTTTTTGCTTGATGAGATTGTACGACAGCAGCTATCGATACAAGTGGTTGACTCTGGGCAAGCGATTGCTGAGCGAGTCAAGCAGTTACTGGTAGCAAATCAGATGTCTGCAAGCTTAGATAGTAAAACAAAAGATTATCATTCAGAAGTGATTAGTAAAACAAAAGTTGATATTAGTTATCCATTAACTTTTCATGCTACCAAATATAGTGATAGACTAGGCGCTTTAGTTGTGCGTTTGCTTGGTAGAGAGACTGTGCTGCAATACCACACTGAGTAAGTGCTGATAGTACTATTCAAGCTAATCCTTACTCATTTTGTTGATTTATTTGAAACAAGCTGAGTGCAGTTTTGTTAGAATATGCTAGGCTGCGCAGAACAAGATATTTGTGCTCTATTTCATCTTACACCTATTTATGCCATCACCTAAGCTCAGAGGTAATTGTGCCAAACCGCCGCTATCACCATATTCATGTTATATGCGCTGACAACGATCAATCGTTAGTCTTGGATAGCTTAGCGATATTTTTTCAAGCACGTGCATTTTTGACTTATGATGTGTCTAGCAAGCTCCCCAAAGCCTCTTTATATGGTCGTCAATGCATAGATTCCTGTGATTATGCGTTGATGATTATTGGAGACAGCTACGGAACTGTGCAAAAGAATGGTGTCAGTCAGATGCATCTGAGTTATCTAAATGCCAAAGCCAAGCTCAAACCATTATTAATCTTGGCAAAGAAACACCATCATGAACTGGATGTTAGCCGGCAATTACAAGAGCTTATCAAAACGGTATCTAAGCAAGACAATCAAATATATTATTATGAATCAGAAGATGATATCGAGCCGCTACTCGTCCAAGCCTACTACAACACATTGGCGAGTAATAGAGTAGAGGGTGGCTGGATAAGAGCCACTGAAGAGATTATCAAATTTAGCAATCAGACTGTTGCTGAAAGATTTGCTGATATTTTGGCAATTAATAAGAATACAAAAAAACAAGCCCCTGTAGAGGATAACTTTGCGGATGACAATGTCAGCCAGCCCATTGTATTGACAGAGACTTTCACTGTGAAATACACCGCTCAAGCCTATGAAGGTGGTAATCTAAAAGACGTGACTCGCGAAATTACCTTATCTTGGCAAGAGATATTGGTTGCTCTAGTAAAAATACCTTCTACGTTTTCTAGCTACGGTCTACAAAACGCTATCAACCGTCTAATCGCACCAAAAGCTGAGATAGACATCAAGAATGATATGCCAAATGTTCACGCTGTCTCACGTTGCCAAATCGCTCAAGATGACTTAAACAACTTACAGCGTCAACTGGTAAGCGCAAATTGGATACAGCTGACGACCTATGGTACGCGGCTATCACAAGAGCTTTGGAAGCTCACTTTTTATGCAAAAAATTTACTAGTAAGTAATTCCTCCCAAACACACGAGTAAAGCCAGTTCTTGGCGTACACTAACCTTGTGACATTCAATAAAATATCCGAAAAAACACCACTTCTGTCTATGGCTACGTTTTGTAATACAAAGCATACGCGTCACTGGTTGTGAATCGACTCAGGACTCGTGATAATAAGAACCATCAGATAACGATCTTATCTTTATTAAAACTTGTAGCAATTAAAAATACATAAAATGCAAAACAACATTGATCTATTAAGGAGAACACATAATGAGTAACGATAAAAATGACAAACTGTTAAGCGAGATTGATGGTCTAGAAAAAAGCATGCATGACGCCGATCAGTTTCACACGTTAGAAGAGCAAGTGGCAGACATGAAGCGTCGCGGCATTGATCCAAGCCAAGCCTACAAAGATTTGGATAGAAAAGCAGAAGACGAAGACTGGGGCGATGCCACTTGGAAAGAAAACGGTAAGTGGGAACCGAAAACTGCTGCTGATCTAGATGACAATGCTCGTGAAAATTGGGATGGTGATAACGGTAAGCCAAACCCACCACCTATTGTCTAGATCTGTAATGACTAATGTAGTTAATACAAACTCACAATGACAGACCCGCATTGATACATAAGAAGTGAAAAAAGCCACGCTATGATTAGCGTGGCTTTTTTAGTGCTCTAAGATAAAGCGGTTCAGTACGTTGTTATAACCCTTCGTCAATACGAACCAGCTTAATCGTACCATCGGCACTAGTGGTGCGGCGATAGCGTGCATTGCTAGAGGGTGATGGACTGATCGATGGTTGAGACGAATAGCTATTGGGCGTTGTTTGTTGCTGAATCAGTTGCCCCATACGATCGGCTGGTGCAGGGTTTAATGGTCGACTGTTTATTGGTTGCCCGTACTGAGTTTGGCTTGGTGCTGAACTGCCAACGATAGCGCGATAGAATTTTTGGCCTGCGCGTCCGTCAGCTGGAAAAATACCACGGCTAGATTGATATTGTTGAATAGCGGTACGGGTGTTGTCGCCGATGATGCCATCAACGCCGCCAATATCATAACCAGCATTGAGCAATGCTTGTTGGATATCTTTCGCCTGTTGGCGACTGATACCAGGATCATCTGTCGGCCAAGCAGTTATAAAGTCGGTTTTACTACTGTCTTCACGAGTAATCAAATCTGATAAGTGCGCGATAGCCAACGCATAGTTTTCTGAGGCGTTATAAGAGTAAAACGTATCGAAGTTTTTGCCGACTAGAAACGCAGGACCATCGATACCAGCAGGTAGCAATAAGCCAGCACTACTTAAATCATAAGGTAGCGGGCTACCGTTGGCGAGGGTCAGACCTTGATTGCGCCAGTGGCTGATAGATTTTTTATCTTTACGATTTGAGGCTGCCCAAAATCCATCAGGCAACTTGACTTCGTAACCCCAAGGCTCGCCCGTGCGATAGCCACGATTATCTAAGAAGTTTGCGGTAGAAGCGAGCGCATCAGGAACACTATTGACCAAATCTCGGCGCCCGTCACCATCGAAATCTACTGCCAGCTCCAAAAAGGTGCTGGGCATAAACTGCGTCTGTCCAAAAGCACCTGCCCATGATCCCGTCATGTCACTGGGTGCGATATCACCATTTTGCACAATTTTTAGGGCATTGGCGTACTCACCTTGGAAGTAGCTTTGACGACGATCGAAGCAAGACAATGTCGCCAATGATTCGAACAATGGCTTTTTACCCAATGTCTGACCAAAGTTAGACTCTACGCCCCACACACCCAGTACGTGTTCGGCTTTTACACCGTAGCGTGCCTCAATTTGGCGAAGCGTTGAGCCCCATTGACGCTTGGCTCGGATGCCATCTTCGACACGCTCTTTGTCTACTAGCGATGATAGATAGTCCCAGACATCTTTTTGAAACTCTGGCTGGTAGTTAAGCGACTGAATGACGCTTGGATCAGGCTGGTTTGGGCGATAGTTATTAAAAGTGTAGCTATTCACGCCACTAAATTTACTTGAATTTTTTAGACCATCCAAACACTGCTGAAACTCGCTATTAGATAAATCTGGTGCTGGTGGCTGAGCGGCTTGAGCGGTGCTTGCGAGACTAATGCCAACTGCAACACTAAGCAGTGACATGGTAGAAAAGGGAGTGAAACGCATGAAAATATCCTATAAACGTCAAAGTGGTTACCAAAAGGCAGATAACAAAAGGTAAAACGCGATATTAACGTAGAGTAACCAATCTAAACAGTAAAGAAAAGCTGCCGAAGTACCAAGATTATAAATGGTTACGATAAATTGACGATGGCGTGAGGTTGGGAGAGGGTTTAGCTTTACCAGAACGTCAAGAGTCAAATAACATCTAATTGTTTTTGGTAGATATAATTTAATTACTCAGCCAATACACTATCTAATTCATTGATAAATGTACCAATTCGCGCCGCGTTTTTGCCCAAATCGCTACCACCAACCCGCGACTTGCTGCGTATATCTACTAGGCGCGCGCTATCGTTATCAGTGATGCGCACGATAATATCGTCTTTAAAGCCAAACCAAGCAGTCGTATCCGTCGCTTCGATGATGCCATTATCTACATCCATATTAACCAATTTCCAGCCTAAGTTCTCAACAGCTTGTTTGGTTGCCCTAATCAATTCAGGTTGAGTTTGATCATAACGTAATGTTTGTAGGTCAGGATATGCCTCGCGCTGTTGCTCTGCTGCCTCGATACCAGCGTAAGCAGCTGGATTAGGCGCGTCAGCACGCAGTGGGGCAATAGCCACAAATGCAGGCGGATTTACCAAATCAGTAGAGATATCATGAATGGGTGGTACTTTTTTGGCAGTATTCATCATGTTAAGCGGTATGGCAATGGCGGTTATCGCAAGTAATGCTGATATTAACGCGCTACCAGCGCTCGCTGTGTTTCGTTTAAACAAAAGCTGTATAACTAACAGTATTAAAGCTGCAATACCCGCAAACACGCCAAACTTAAACCCTGCAAAGGCAGTCGCTAACTCAATCATGCCAAATTTGTAGAGTGGGCCTGCGAGCGCGACCAGTAAGACGGCGATTAAACTTATCAGACTAACGAATATTTTCATTCCGCTTTTTCCTTGTGATTTAGTACTGATTAGTCGCTGCGCAAACTGGTTTATTTATGACTTAATAGCCAAGCATGCTCTGTAACTTTTAGATCAGGTGCAGACCCTATAACAGTAGGCACATTTGCCAGTTCACATATTTGAGAGTGACTGCCATAGTACTGCTGTAGTTGTTCTTCACTGATAGAGAATGGCGGTCCATTTTTCTTGCTTTGATCATAATTCAATGTCATTAAAAGCTGCGGTGCGACGTTATTGTCAATGCTATCGACGCTGACAGATTTGCTTACATTACCACTAAGCTGTCGTATCTGCTCACTATATTTTGTTCGCATATCAACTGGTAGGGCAATCAATGCCGCTTTGTCATATACTGCATCGATAGGACCAACATCTGTAGGGGTAAGCGTAAAAATATCGGCGACCCATAATGTAATAGTTCGCCGCTCTTCACCTTCTATCAGTTGACCTTGATAGCATGTGATAGCTGGGTTCTCTACATGCCGAGACACAACAGGCTGGATATTTTGTTCAACAAAGAAATCCTGCACCGCTGACTCTACTAGCTCAACACCAACCACATCATACCCTTGTGCAGCTAGCCAAGCCATATCAATAGACTTACCACACAGCGGAACAAAAATACGGCTGCCCGCTGCTAAATCTAAGCGGTCAATATATTTAACTAGCAATGAATTAGCAGCCGACTGATTAAAACCAATGCGTTTTTCTTGCCAGCGTTTGTACCAAAACTCAGGGTTCATATGTGAGATCTCTAACAGGTATGGTGTATGTGGAGGGAGCGTTTACTATAAATATTAACTGTGGATATAGTCAACGATAATAAAAAGCCAAACACCTATCATATAAGTGTTTGGCTTAGGTATTTTGCTCGCATCGTACTCGGTTTTTTGAACAATACGATGCTCAATTTCTTTAATTAAAATCAACTTACCATGTACTTGCTAAACTCTTTACGCAATTTAGCCAGTTTTGGTGGTATCGCAAAGTTGCAATAAGCCTGTCCTGGATTGCGGTTAAAGAAGTCTTGATGCGCATCTTCTGCTTGATAAAACTCAACCGCAGGGTGTACTTCTGTGACGACATTGACGCCCATATCGCGTAGCTTATTGATCGTGCGATCGACCGTAGGTTTTTGGTCTTCTTCGGTATAAAAGACCACGCTGCGATACTGACTGCCAACATCATTGCCCTGACGATCCATCGTGGTGGGATCATGCGTGGCAAAGAAGACGTCGAGGATGACTTCTAGTGGAACAGTCGTCTCATCAAACTCGACTTTGATAACTTCGACGTGACCAGTTGTACCGCTACATACTGCTTCATAATTGGCAGACACTGCATCACCGCCCATATAGCCTGAGACAACAGATTGTACGCCTTTCACGGACAAAAATACCGACTCAGTGCACCAAAAGCAGCCGCCGCCTAATACGATTGTTTGCATAGTTTTTTCCTATTATTATAAATATGGATTAAGCACTGTATTTGGTTGTAATGTTCTCATTTTTCAATGCCTCATTAGTCCTAGCGCTATTTATTCAGCTTAGCAGGCAAGCCAAAGGCAATAAGTAACAAACAGTAATGTTATAATGAGCTTTTGCTATCTTGCTTATTTATCAACTGACAGTGACAAGCAAAATTCATCAAGTAACGCCTAACGTAAGTTCTATTATTAAAAAATGAGTCGCCCCATGAGCCAATCGCAGCCTGCTATCAAACATGACACCCTATTTGACAAACCGTTTACCACGCCGCTGGATAAAGCAGCGCGTTTTTCCTTTGATGAGCAAGTGGTGGCTTGTTTTCCCGATATGATTCGTCGTAGCGTGCCTGGTTATGGTCAAGTTTTAGCGATGCTACCAATATTTGCCCGTCGTCATTGCAAGTATCGTCAGCAGAGCGATAGTGGTCAGCGCGTTAGTCGAATTTATGATTTGGGCTGCTCATTGGGTGCCGCCAGTATGACGCTGGCAGGCGAGTTTGAGCCGCAAGACCTGCAGATTAAAGCAATTGATATCTCCCCTGCGATGACGACGGAAGCGACGACGTTATTGAGTGATAACTATCCTGAGCATGATATCGAGGTGATCACTGCAGACATTCGCGATGTTGAGCTTGAGCCATGCGACATGGTGATTTTAAATCTAACGCTACAGTTTTTACCAGCCGCCGATAGAGTCGCGGTATTAGAGAAGATTTACGCGGCATTAAGCGCAGGCGGCATACTGGTATTAACCGAAAAAACCCATGCTTTTGATGAGCAGTATGATGCATGGTTGGTTGAGCGTTATTATGATTTTAAACGCGCTAATGGCTATACCGAGATGGAGATTAGCGGCAAACGTAATGCGCTAGAAAACGTCCTGATTACCGATACGCTAGATGAGCATCATGCACGGTTAGATCAAGTTGGCTTTAAACGTCATCTGACGTGGTTTCAGTTTTTGAACTTTGTCTCTATTGTGGCGTTTAAATAAACCTTACTTTTAACACAGTTATTTCTTAATCAATACGGTAACCTGTTCTTATGCTCAACGACACCATCACGCACGCCGAACGCGAATTATATCTAACCCTATTAGAGCTGGCTCAGCAGTACCCAAGCGCTTATGAATGGCTTAAGCAATTACCAACATGGTTAAATGCTATCAAAGACAAAGCCAACTATGCGCACGCACCTGCTTACCAAGCGTCAGTCGCTCGTTTACCAAATTTGACGGTTAATCATGTCGATCTCAATAGTGATGTACTGACGATTGATGCAAGTCTTAATCAATCTCAATATAAACAAACCACCGCGTTATTAAAGCAGCTGATGCCATGGCGCAAAGGCCCATTTCAGATTGGTAATGATGAATCAGGTATTAAGATTGACACCGAATGGCACAGTGATTGGAAGTGGCAACGCGTCGCGCCGCATTTGAGTAGGCTTGACGGTCGCCGTGTACTGGATGTCGGCGGCGGCTCTGGCTATCATGGTTGGCGTATGGCAGGCGCAGGGGCAGATACCGTTATTATCATCGATCCCTCTTGCTTGTTTTACCATCAATTCATGGCGATTCGTCATTTTGTGGGTAGCGCGGATGCGCATGAGACAGGTCGTTACCGCACGCATTATATTCCTGTACCGCTTGAAGCGTTGCCTGAGCACAGTCAGTTATTTGACACCGTATTTAGTATGGGTGTGCTCTATCATCGTCAGTCACCATTCGAGCATTTACAGCAGCTTAGAGGCCAGCTCGTAAAAGGTGGCGAACTGGTGCTTGAGACGTTGGTCATAGAGGGCGATGCCAATACAGTACTGGTACCACATGATCGCTATGCGCAGATGAATAATGTGTACTTTTTACCGTCAGTGGCGGCATTGACAGGCTGGCTAGAAAAAGCAGGATTTGTCGATGTACGCTGCGTGGATGTCGCCGTCACCTCAACTGAGGAACAACGAAAAACGGAGTGGATGACATACCATTCATTAGCAGATTTTTTAGACCCTAACGATGCCGCAAAGACTATCGAGGGCTATCCTGCGCCTATGCGTGCGACTTTGATCGCAAAAAGATAGCAGGTACCGTACTGGACAATACTAGGCAGAATAAGGTATTAGTGACTGTTGGAATCGCGCTGTATGGACGTGGAATGGTCAAACGCTTGCTAAGAGCGAAGAGTCGAGTACGGGAATGTGTCGAGGCTTTGCTGGTGGAGCATGGGATCTGCCAACTTATGTGAGTAAGGTCGTAGAAAATAATAGGAATGCTCACTAGATAGCTGTTTAAGACGAATACCTGATATCTTATTGACCATATTGGTTATGCGCTATATGTGTTTGCTGCATAATCAACACATAAAAAATGACCTTTTACATCAGCCATTTTTTGAAAGCGACTTCCATGACTATCTTAAGTATGAATCCCACAGAGCCTGCCCCTAGTGCCAAAAATATCCAGAATGTACCTGCGCGCCCAGCGTCAGATTTTTTGGAGATATCCCACATAATAAAGAATAAAAAAGCGATGAAAATCGGCAGTAAGACGTACAGTCCCCAACTGGTGACCGTACTGGCAGCAATAGCAAACATGGCGTAATCCTATGAAGTAGTAACGCATCTCCTATATTTTAGAAGAGCCGTACAAACCGCTATTATAACGTGGAAGCAGATAGGTATAAACGACTGCCCAGTGTTGGGCAACAGGAACGCTACAATTGAGCGTGCCATTCGCTGAGTTGCTGTATGTGCGTGATATCAACTTTGCGTCGTTAAGTATAAGCGAGTACGTGACCAATTTTTTATTGTCATCAATTATCAGTCGTAGCTGTCATAACAGTAAGATTTTGGTGCTAATTTTAGTGCAAATGGTGCAATACATCGTAAAGATTGTTATATTTACAGGTTACTTATCTTTTTACGTTATTTTATCCCTGCAATGTCGGTCGCTATTACTATAAACCGTTATTAATCGCTCGTATTTGCACCGCTTTTGTTGTCTATTTAATTGAGTTCAGATCCCTATGTCACAAGCCCAAATTGATACGCTTGCATCCCTATTTAATGATGCGATTCAAACCCTACAAGCAGATGGTACGCTACCAAGTGATTGGCAAAACAACAGCCAAATCACCCGTACTAAAGATCTTAGTCATGGCGACTTTGCCAGTAACATCGCGCTCACTGCAGCAAAGGCTGCCAAAGCCAATCCGCGCCAACTCGCTGAAAAAATTGTCAGCGCGTTGCCTGAGAATCAAGATATCCGCCAAGTAGAAATCGCAGGCCCAGGGTTTATCAACGTATTTCTAAATTCAGAAGCTAAGTTTTCAGTACTAGACGATATCTTTAGCTTGCAAGAACGCTTTGGTTTGAGTGACCAGTTTGATGGTCAAAAGGTACAAGTCGAGTTTGTATCCGCGAATCCAACCTCAAGCCTGCATGTCGGTCATGGGCGCGGTGCTGCGTTTGGTATGAGCGTATCTAACCTGCTAGAAGCAATCGGTTACGACGTCACACGCGAGTATTATGTCAACGACGCTGGTCGTCAAATGGACATTTTGGCGACCAGTACCTATTTGCGTTATCTGGAGTTAAATGGTGAGCAAATCACGTTCCCAGTCAATGGCTACCAAGGTGACTATGTCAGCGATATCGCGCAGACGTTAAAAACGCAACATGGCGATAGTTACGTACATGATTTTACACAAGTTGCCAAGGACGCACCAGAAGATGCCAAGTTTAAGATCAATGCTGATGGCGAAAAAACGCTCATCTCAGGTGATAAAGAAGCACATATTGATGGTTTGATTGCGAATAGCAAGGCACTACTTGGTGACAGCTATGCGCTGTTCTTGAATGCCGCATTGAGCAGTATTTTGGCGGATATCAAAGATGACTTAAATGACTTTGGTGTGAGCTATGAGTGCTGGTTCAGTGAGCGCTCTATCGATAGTGAGATTGAGCCTGTGCTTCAGATACTTGATGACAAAGGCTACTTATACGAAAAAGACGGCAATATCTGGTTCAAGTCGACTGACTTTGGTGATGAGAAAGACCGCGTGGTGCGCCGTGCCAATGGTCAATCGACGTACTTTGCTTCTGACATTGCTTATCACAAAAACAAGTTCGATCGCGGTTTTGATAAAGTGATTAATGTGTGGGGCGCTGACCACCATGGTTATGTGCCACGCGTAAAAGCGGCGCTGCTCGCGTTAGGTATTGATGCAGAGCGCCTTGATGTCGTATTAGTGCAATTTGTGGCGTTGTGGCGCGGCAGTGAAAAAGTACAAATGTCTTCACGCTCAGGGCAGTTTGTTACCTTACGCGATCTGCGCGCAGAAGTCGGCAATGATGCAGCGCGTTTTTACTATGTTGCCCGTAAGCCTGAAGTGCATATTGATTTTGATCTAGAGCTTGCCAAATCACAGAGTAAAGACAACCAAGTGTATTACATTCAGTATGCTCATGCGCGCGTCTGCCGCGTATTAGAAAAGCTACAAAGCAATGGTCTTGCGGTAGATGATACCGTTGGTTTAGCGCAGCAAGACCTGCTTAATGCGCCCAATGAAGATGAGCTGATTAAGCTATTGGCAGGCTATCCAGCAACGCTATTACGTGCAGCGACAGGCTATGAACCACACGTCTTGACTAATTATCTAAAAGAGCTTGCTGCATTATTCCACGGCTGGTACGACACCAATCGTATCTTGCCGGTCAGTGTCACATCAGGTGAGACGCCAAGTGCTGACGAGCTGGACTTAATGCAAGCGCGTTTGCGTTTGTCCAAAGCTGTTAGACAAGTATTAGCGAACGGCCTTGGTCTGCTAGGCTTGTCTGCACCCTCTGCTATGTAATAACTTTTTACTACGTGAAATAAGTGTAGACAGCTGATAGCATTAATTCGATGATGATAGTTAAATTCAGTAGGGAGAACGAGATCCATGCTAGCCAAAAAACCCAAAGGCGCAACAGAAAAGCGCAAATCAAGTAGCGTATCAGGCTTATTGTGGATGTTTGTTGGGGCTGTATTGACCCTTATGATAGGGGTGTTTATCTACCTCTCACCATTATTTAACTTTAGCCCCGCGGATAGTAGTGCTGAGAACGATCCTGACAGACAAGTACAGCCACGCGTGGATACTGATACTGATAATGGTGATTATGAGTTCTATGATATTTTGCCCAATCAAGAGATGGCAACCATCCCTGATGAAGATATCGCAGAAATCGATAACGATCAAATAGGGGATATCGACGAGTTCGAACCAGATGTGGTGGTGACTCAACCAGAGGGCACATCGACCAATGGCGTAGATGGTTCTGGTAGCTTTGGTAGTGCCGACAATGCTGCAGGTGATAGTGGTAATGATGCCGCGAACGATGATATTGTAATTGTTGAAGAAGATGCGACTTATGACGGAACGCCGCCAGCTAGTAGTAATCCTACAACTCGAAACAACACTGCAGGAGCAGGTACGGCAAGTATCCAAGCGGCTAAGCCTGCTGCGACTTATATCTTGCAGATCAATAGTTTTAGTGATGCAGATGAAGCGGATCGCCGCCGCGCCCAAGTTCTGATGGCAGGTGTTGATGCTAGAGTAATCAAAAACACCACAGGTAATGGCTTACCGATCTATCAGGTAATCTCGCGTCCGTTAAATAACCGTCAAGCAGTGACAACAGCACAGCAGCGCCTACAAAACAATGGTATTGATTCTATTATCGTTGAACAGCGCCGCTAAATGTAGGCTAAGCAATACGTATCAGGTGAATCTGTAAATAAAAAAGCGTCATAATGACGCTTTTTTTATCTCTTTATTTTATCAAACCATCATAACGATTTTATCCAATCGCAACGTTTACAAAGAGTACGGTTATGGCAGTATCTCACCCAGCAGCACCGCAAATCGGCATTATCAGAGCATTCTTTCAAAAGTATTTTATCGACGCCTTTACTGGTATGGCGTTAGGGTTGTTTGTCACCTTAATTGCTGGTCTAATTATCTCCCAAATCGGTGGTTGGTTGGATCTGCCAGCACTGGTCGCTGTCGGTAAACTGGCTTCGATATTGATGGGGGCAGGTATCGGTGTCGGTATCGCTTACTACTTAAAAGCACCTACACTTGTGATGCTTAGTTGCCTCGTAGCAGGTATGCTGGGTGCGCATTCTGAGGCATTGATGGCAGGGACGCTATTTACGCCGCAAGAGGTTGGGCCTGCTACCTTTGTGGCATTACCGGGTAATCCAATAGGAGCATATTTGACCTCGGTGTTTGCCTATCGCGCTGGTACTTGGATCGCTGGTAAGACCAAGCTTGATATTTTATTGGTGCCTTTAGTGGTGTGCGGCGTTGCGTTATTGGTTTGTGCGCTACTCAACCCACCTATCGTGGCAGGGGTTGCGGCTATCGGACAGGGTATTCATGCGGCAACTGAATTACAGCCATTACTAATGGGTATTGTCATTGCCGTTGTGGTCGGTATCCTATTGACCTTACCGACATCGAGTGCTGCCATTTGTATCGCGATCGGTCTTGGTGGTTTGGCAGGCGGTGCTGCCGTGGTTGGCTGCGCAGCGCATATGATTGGTTTTGCTGTCGCTAGTTTTAAGGATAATGGCGTTAGCGGTGTGATATCTCAGGGTCTGGGCACCAGTATGTTGCAGATTCCCAATGTACTAAAAAAGCCATTAATTCTACTGCCTGCTGTCATTGCGAGTGCCATCGTAGGTCCTATCGCGACTGTCGGTTTTGAGCTGGCTTGTACCGCGACAGGAGCGGGCATGGGTACGGCTGGTTTGGTCGGGGTATTTGGAGTCATTGAAGCATCACAAGAATTCATGAGTACTGGTCAGCTTTGGACGGCGATTATTCTATTAATGTTTGTATTACCTGCGGTGATCGCAGGTGTGGTTGCTTATATTATGCGCCGTATGGGCTGGTTGATTGCTGGAGATATGAAGCTGCCTTAATACTCAAAATGTTGAATTAAGATATTACTGGCAGTATCAAAGCGCCTTTTGGTCTGCAGTTAATAACTCTCAAAAAGCCCAGCTATTATCGTAACTGGGCTTTTTGTATGCAGGGTTATGCAACTGTCATGTTAAAAACGATGCTCATAGCCTATTACTCAACTGCTTTGAGCTTCTTATGGCGACGGGGCTTTAGCTTGAGAGAGAGCTGATGAAATTCAGTTAGGATTTGACTGTAGTGCGATGGAAATACCCGCTGAATGGCGTCAATCATTTTGGCATCATTACCAATTAAGCAGCGCTGCTGATTGGTCGCTGCTGCATGCAAAATAATCCAAGCGGCTTCACTGGCATCGAATTTTAAGAACTTATTAAAGCTTCTGATGGCTTTGGGTCCAGTGCTCATGCCAATATCATGGATGCTCTCGTTACCGCGCGCACTATTAGCAATATTGGTCTTGATGCCACCTGGGTGAATACAGGTTGCTGATACCCCGCAGCGCTGGATGTTTAACTCTTGGCGCAAGCTCTCTGTGAAGCCGCGTACCGCAAACTTACTAGAATTATAGGCAGATTGTGACGGCTGCGCTGTCAGCCCAAATAGACTTGAGATATTGATAATATGACCGTGCTCTTTTAACTGACTCTGCTGCACACTGTTTTTTATCAAAGGTAAAAAGGCTTTGGTACCATAGACCACGCCCCAAAAGTTGATATTCATTACCCATTCAAGCTCACTGATACTGCTACCTTCGACCGTAGAGTAAAGCGCTACACCTGCGTTATTAAAGATAAAATTCACTTTGCCATGATCGCTCATGACACTATCAGCCCACGTTTCTACAGCTTTATTATCTGATACATCGAGTACAGTCATCGTAATGTTGACATCATAACCGCTGAGTAACTGTTTGGTCTCTGCCAGCTGTTCAGGATTGATATCTGATAGCGCGACATGACAGCCCATTTTTGCTAGATGAATCGCCAGCTCACGTCCCATACCAGACCCTGCGCCCGTGATGGCAGCGACATGATTACGATAATAAGCAGCAATATCAGCATCATCTAGTGAGTCTGTGTGGGAGGAAAATGGCAGGTGCTGGCGCAATGATGTCGCCATAGTGGTCACATGAGTGAGCATAATAAACAGTCCTTTGTATTATTAATAACGAGTATTCGTAGTTACTACAAATATTGAAGCGCAGCAATAGAATAAAGGTCGAAATAGACTATCTACATTAGCATGATTCATGATGAGGTCTACTTGCGATTGATAAACGCGGCTGTCATTGTGTGAGAGATGGTCCATTATCTCTAAAATATGATGTCGCTACGTCTTATTACGACATGAAGCCCAATTGAGAGTTTTTCAGATAATTCAGATGATAAATAGGCATAAAAAAAGCGCCTCAGCTTATTTAGCCAGGCGCTTTTTGAATAACTCATTACTAATAATGAGTCATCTAAGTCTCATTATGCATTAAGCAATTTTAGGAATTTTGCCTTCGTTGATAACTTCTGCATCAACCATAACGGTTTTGGCATTTTCCATAGAAGGCAACTCATACATAGTCTCAAGCAAAGCGTTTTCTACGATAGAACGTAGACCGCGCGCGCCAGTTTTACGCTCCATGGCTTTTTTGGCAATGGCATCAAGCGCTTCTTGCGTAAAGCTAATATCAGCCCCTTCCATATCGAACAAGTACTTATACTGTTTGACCAGTGCGTTCTTAGGTTCGGTCAAGATTTGTACCAGTGCTTCTTCATCAAGCTCTTTTAGTGCCGCAAGTACAGGTAAACGACCGATCAGCTCGGGGATAAGACCAAACTTGATCAAATCCTCTGGCTCAACTTCTTGTAGCAAGTCTGAGCTGCGGCGACTGTCATCTTTTGAGCTGACATCAGCGTTGAAGCCGATACCGCCTTTTTCGGTACGCTGCTGAATAACTTTATCCAGTCCAGCAAATGCGCCGCCCACGATGATTAGGATGTTGCTGGTATCAACTTGGATCAGCTCTTGCTGTGGATGCTTACGACCACCGTGTGGTGGAATCGCAGCAACCGTACCTTCGATCAGCTTTAGCAGTGCTTGCTGTACGCCTTCACCTGATACATCACGGGTAATCGATGGGTTGTCACCTTTTTTGCTGATCTTATCAATCTCATCAATATAGATGATACCTTGCTCAGCTTTGGCCACATCATAATCAGACGCTTGCAATAGCTTTTGTACGATGTTCTCAACGTCTTCACCGACATAACCAGCTTCGGTCAAAGTCGTGGCATCAGCCATCGCAAATGGTACATCAAGTAGACGAGCTAACGTTTGGGCTAGCAATGTCTTACCAGAACCCGTTGGCCCTATCAGCAAGATGTTACTTTTCGCCAACTCTACCATAGCGTCATCAGCACCAATTTTGGCTTTTTTGCTGTCATTAGCGAGTGTTTGGCTAACTTTTAGACGTTTGTAATGGTTGTAAACAGCAACAGACAAGGCTTTTTTGGCAGCGTCCTGACCGATGACGTACTCATCAAGCTTGGCACGCAGCTCTTTTGGCGTTGGTAGCTTTTTATTGACCCACGAGGTATCTACTTCACTATCGTCATCGCTATATTCTGCGCTGTCGGCGATTAGATCCGTACATAGTTCAATACATTCATTACAGATATTGGCATCGTCGGCAGCAATCAGCTGCTGTACATCACTTTTGGCTTTACCGCAAAACGAACACTGCGGGGTATTATCTTCTGCCATAAAAGGCGCTCCTAAAGTTTAAAACTGGTTAGTCCATTTGCGTCACATCGATGGCTATATTGGTTAAACGCTCATACCTGCTTACTATCTATCAGGTATGAGCGACGTATTGATCTACCATACTGCAAACAGACTATAACTTTTCTTATGATTGCACACTCGTTTGAGGGGCATAATACTTATCGCTAGATTACAAAGATTCAGGGCGACGCTCTAACACTTCGTCAACCAATCCGTATTCTTTTGCTTCATCAGCATCTAACCAATAGTCACGCTCAACATCTTTTTCGATTTTTTCGATTGGCTGACCAGTACGCTCGGCTAAGATTTTGTTTAGACGGGCACGAGTCTTAAGGATCTCACGAGCATTGATTTCAATATCAGTCGCTTGACCTTGCGCACCGCCTGATGGCTGGTGAATCATGACACGCGCATTAGCAAGTGAGTAACGCTTACCTTTTTGACCTGCGGCCAATAGGAATGAACCCATGCTATAGGCACCGCCCATACAGATAGTCGATACTTCAGGTTTGATAAAGTTCATGGTATCAAAAATTGCTAGGCCTGCACTTACTGAGCCACCTGGTGAGTTGATATATAAATGAATATCTTTGTCAGGGTTTTCAGCTTCTAAGAATAGTAGCTGTGCGACGATAAGGTTTGCCATGTTATCTTCGACCTGACCAGTCAAAAAGATAACGCGCTCACGTAATAGGCGTGAGAAGATATCAAACGAGCGTTCACCGCGCGAAGACTGCTCAACCACCATTGGTACTAAAGCGCTTTGAGTGTTTTGCGCGCTTTGTACTTCATTGTGCGCACTCATGAGCATGTCAAAATGTGGGTTAGCAGTGATGCGATCATAATCTGTCATAGAGAGGTCCTATCGATAAAAGTATAAAATAAAAATGGTTTGAGTAATTTTATTGTCTAGTAGGTTTTGAACTAATGGATAGTTTATAGGGGGTCTGTGCCCACTATTCAAGCCTATAAAAACGGTTTGTGCACAAAATAGAGGAAAAAATAACTATCCTCTGTTTTTATATTTTCTGTATGAACTAAAAAAGAACTTTTTGATAAAAAATATGTGAATAAAGTCAGTAGTGGCTTAAGTGTTTTTTACAGCGTTTTTCACAATGTTTGACTCAAATGATTACTATAGTATTTCGCCTTGATACAGATATCCTGAGTCTCATGCCAGCCTACTTTTAACATAGAATACCTGATTAACAGCATGACAATCTACCTATCTTGCTAAGGCGCGTCTCTAATTCAAACTTTTATCACCATTTTTAAAACAAGGACACGCCCTAGTCGATTTTATGAGTGGGCAAATATCTTTATAGTCTTCCGTTCGACTTTGTAATTAAATATGCCTAGTGTGGCGTGAAGAACGAATAGGATATGTCCAAGTAATAGCAAGTATCCATATGATATATAGGATACTATCTCTGCTGAAAAATGGTGCATATACTCATTAGAGCGCCATGGTTTGGTGCAAATATAGCTAACTGTCCATGTATAACGAGTCCCAAAATCAGGTGAGAAAATAGCCAAACTAATGTGACTGTTTTTTTAAGCGAATACATACAATAAAAACCAACGCAAAATCACGGTGTTGGATAGATAGGCTGATTTTTACAGCACTAGGCCGATACAAGTTGGCACAATGATTGTATAAATAGTAGTATTGATGGTTTTTTACGTTATGTAACCTAGTTTTTATGTCGATAGCGCTTTAGTTACAATGGCTAAATGATGATGGTTATGTGAGACGCTAGATCATATTTAATGAGTATATAAGATGAGTTGGGCTTCCTCCTTAGCATTGAGTTTTGACGCTGTTAAACGTACGACTACCCAAGGCGCATCTATTGATAAGACGCGGCTGTATCACCGGAAGCACACAGGCGCGCTTATGGTACAGCGTGCGCTTTATCCTGAACCGAGTGTACAACAAGGTATTTGTCATATATTGATGCTATATCCACCAGCAGGTATTGCAGGCGGTGATACCCTGACGATAGACTTACGTTTAGATCAGGGCAGCCATGCTGTTATCACCACTCCAGGCGCCGGTAAATGGTACGGCAAAGACAGTAAGTTGCCAGCTAGTACAGTGAAAGACGAGATGGCTACCTATGCCAGTCAGGATGTACAGGCCAGACTTGCAGCAGATACTCGTTTGGAGTGGCTGCCCCAAGAGAGTATCATTTATAATGAAGCCAATATGCATGCGACGAGTCGCTTTGATTTAGCTGACTCCTCTAGCTTGCTAACCTGGGAGATCAGCGTGTTTGGGCGACAAGCGTATGATGAACAGTTCCTACAAGGGCGTTATCATACTGGCTTACGCATTTACCGAGAAGGTAAAGTCGTCGTTGCTGAACGTGTAGATCAGTCTGCCCAAAGTCGTTGGTTTACCTCAAACTTGGGACTAGCGAGCCATCATATTTATGGTTCATTTTGGGCAGTGCCAAGTTTGAGCGATGTCCATGATAATCCTACATTGTCTGCCTCTCAGCTAACGCAATCAGACGAGACGGCACAAGCAGCTACCAAACAAGCATTAACGCGCTATCTAGACCACACCATAGCAGCATTACGTCAAGTCATTGCTCAAGCTGAACTGCCCGTCTATTGCACTCATAATAGTCAAGCGGTTAATATCCGTTATATTGGCTCAGATGTGCGCGACTGTTTTGAAGCGTTTTATCAGCTCAGAGAGGCTTTACGTGAGCACTGGTGGCAGCTTGAGCGTTGTCGCCCGCGTATTTGGGACACCTAAGCTTGCATTTACTGTCACCAAAGTTGAAGAATACTGAAGCTAATTACTGAGGCTAAGTGGTGCTAAGTCTGTTTTGGGCAGTATGCAATGTTGTCTAATCTCTAGTCTGCTATAAATAATAATCACAAATATAACAAGGATCTGCCATGCATCTGACGCCAACAGAAAAAGATAAGCTCATGCTGTTTACGGCCGGTATGGTCGCTGAGCGCCGCAAAAATCGCGGTGTTAAGCTGAACTATCCAGAAGCCATCGCTTATATCAGTATGCTACTGATGGAAGGGGCTCGAGATGGTAAGCGAGTTGCTGAATTGATGAGTGAAGGGGCAACCTATCTATCTGCCGATGACGTTATGGAAGGGGTGGCAGAGATGGTCGATGAGGTGCAAATCGAGGCGACATTCCCTGATGGTACCAAGCTGGTTACGGTGCATAACCCCATCGTATAGTAGCGTTCATCAACCACTTATATCACTGTATCACTGAAATGATAACTATAAAATAAGGCGGCTCCCATGCAAGCAGGCGAATACAATATAAAAGATGGCGATATTATCTTAAACCAGGGGCGACAGGTTCAGACGATCAGTGTCAGCAACACTGGGGATAGACCTATCCAAATTGGCTCACATTATCATTTCTACGAGGTCAATGATGCGCTGAGTTTTGATAGAGAGTCGACCCGTGGATATCGCCTTAATATTATCTCTGGGACAGCAGTTCGTTTTGAGCCAGGGCAGTCGCGAGAAGTAGAGTTGGTGGCTTATGCTGGCAAGCAGGAAGTCTACGGTTTTGCGGGTCGCGTCATGGGTAATGCACAGCCAAATGAAGAATCAGATACGTCTCACGACAAAGCACCAGTAACCACTTCGCAAAAGCGAGTAAGCCGGCAGATTTATGCTGAGCATTTCGGTCCGACCACTGGTGATAAAGTACGCCTTGCTGACACGGAGCTTTGGTTACAGGTTGAGGCGGACTTGACCAGTCACACAGATATGGATCAAACGCAGACGTCGCAAAGCGATGAGGGTATTAGCAAAACCACAGAGATCAAGGGTGAGGAAGTCAAGTTTGGCGGTGGTAAAGTCATCCGTGATGGTATGGGGCAAGGGCAGTTGTTAGGGGCAGAAGTTGCTGACACAGTGATTACCAACGCATTAGTTGTGGACTATACAGGCATTTATAAAGCCGATATTGGTATTAAAGATGGTCGTATCAGTGCTATTGGTAAAGCGGGCAATCCTGACATTCAGCCTGCTATCGATATCCCTATTGGCGGCGCGACTGAGATCATCGCTGGTGAAGGAAAGATTCTCACTGCAGGGGGCGTTGATAGTCATATTCATTTCATCGCGCCCCAGCAGTGTGAGACGGCGCTGATGTCGGGAGTGACCACGATGCTGGGCGGTGGTACAGGCCCTGCCCAAGGAACACTCGCTACCACCTGTACGCCAGGAGCATATCATATTGCCTCAATGCTAAAGTCTACTGATAGTATCCCTATGAATATTGGGCTATTGGGTAAAGGTAATGTAAGTGTACCCAAACCGATTGCTGAGCAAATCGAAGCAGGGGCGGTCGGACTGAAACTCCATGAGGATTGGGGTACGACGCCGCAAGCCATCGATAACTGTTTGAGCGTCGCTGACGACTATGACGTGCAGGTCGCCATCCATACCGATACGCTAAACGAAAGTGGCTATCTTGAGAGCACGCTAGGCGCGTTTAAAAACCGCTGTATTCATACCTTTCATACCGAAGGCGCGGGTGGTGGTCATGCACCCGATATTCTAAAGGCGATTGGCGAGTCGCATGTGCTGCCATCCTCAACCAACCCAACGCGTCCATATACCGTCAACACCATTGATGAGCATCTCGATATGCTGATGGTTTGTCATCATTTAAGTCCTGCTATCGCAGAAGACGTGGCCTTTGCCGAAAGCCGTATTCGTCAAGAAACCATCGCGGCTGAAGATATCTTGCACGATTTGGGTGCGATTTCAATGATGAGTAGTGACTCACAAGCCATGGGGCGAGTGGGTGAAGTAGTCATCCGTACATGGCAAACCGCACACAAAATGAAAGTGCAACGTGGCCATCTAGCACCAGATGCAACGGCCATCATTGAAGATGAGCAACAGTACATTACTTTGACAGATTATGACCAACGCGCGGACAACGATAACTTCCGTATCAAACGTTATATCGCAAAATATACGATCAATCCTGCAATTACGCATGGTATCAGCGATATGGTTGGCTCCATCGAAGTGGGTAAGTGGGCAGATATGGTGCTGTGGTCGCCTAAGTTTTTTGGAGTAAAACCTGAGTGCATCATCAAAGGTGGACTTATCGCTGCGGTGCCGATGGGTGATATTAATGCCTCTATTCCTACGCCTCAGCCCGTACATTATCGTCCTATGTTCGCGTCGTATCCAAAATCGGTTGCCCAAACCAGTATTACCTTTATGTCGCAAGCCGCTATCGACAAACAAGTAGATAAGCAACTCGGGTTAACCAAAGTTATTCAGCCTGTACACGGTATTCGTGAGATTCGCAAAAGCGACATGCGCTTCAACAGCTACTGCCCAGATATGGACATCAATCCTGAGACCTATGAGGTGCGCGCTGATGGTAAGACACTTACTTGTGAGCCAGCTGAGGTACTACCCATGGCACAGCGTTACTTTTTATTTTAGTCCTTATGACGCACGTTTTTAGGATTTTTAAAAGAGCGAACCATAGACCATGTAAGCCAATGGTTAGGGGGTGTTTTGAGTGTGATCTTGCCTTTATTGCCACCACTTTTACCATTCAAGTTATAGACCGATAGTTTGAGCAACAGTAAACAGAGCCTTATATTTATGAAAATATTTAATACCCGTTTAAGCGCACCTAACGACACACAACAAGCGCAACTAACAGTACAGTATCAAGCGGATGATTACCTGCTACTGGACTTTGACACGCGCCAGCATACACGCTTTAGAGCAGTTACTGCAGCAGGCACAGCTGTTGGTATTGATCTGCCTCGTACAGGGGTGTTGAAAGGAAATGATGTGCTTAGTAATGCAGCAGGAGACTTGATACAAATCATCGCCAAACCGCAAGCAGTGACCAAAGTGACGGCGGCTAACGATGATTTTTTACTCATGAAAGGCGCTTATCATTTGGGCAATCGTCATGTACCGTTGATGTTTGAGCACAGTTTTGATCAGGGTGATGCAGGCTATGCGCTGTATTTTGAAAACGATCATGTGCTGGCTCAAATGCTCGAAAACTTAGGGTTACATACTGAGTCTACGTCCGTACCGTTCGAGCCTGAGACAGGTGCCTATCAAACAGGACAAGGGCATGCACATAGCCATTCTCACTCACACTCTCATTCGCATGCAAGCAGCCACTCTCATTCGAGTAGCGACTCACACAGTCATTCCCATAACCATGATGAGGCATCTGTAGGTCATTCACATGATGGCTAATACCAGCACGCAATCTACTCAATCCGTCCAACTGGGACAGCTATTGATGCTGGCATCAAGTAATTTGCCAATCGGGAGCTATACCTATTCGCAAGGTGTAGAGTCAGCGATTGAGTCAGGGGTTATCTCTGACGAAGCCAGCACACTTGCATTTATGCAGGATTATTTAGAGCTTGCAGTGATTGGCTACGAGCTACCACTATTAGGGCTAATAATGTGTGCGCTCGGTGGAGGACATGAGGCGCTGGCAAACGAGCTAGCACATGACTACCATGCCAGCTTAGAGAGTAAAGAGTTTGTGCTTGAGTCCCAGCAGTTGGCACAGGCGATGGTATCTTGGCTTAATGAAGTTTTAAATCTGGGTGTACCTACAGAGCTACCTGAAGATGGCTTTTTGCCACTTTTCGCTCATATTGCTCAGCATTGGCAACTACCACTAGCGCAGTCAATGACTACCTATGGATTTGCGCAATTAGAGAATATGGTGCTTGCCGCTGTAAAGACCGTACCGCTAGGACAGATGGCAGGTCAGCGTATTTTATGGCAATTACAAAACGATCTCGGCGTTCAAGTTGATGCGTTGAGCGGTGACGTACAGCAAGTCTTTGATGATGTAATCACGTCAGCAAACGCTACTCACGTTTTAGATATGAATGAAGAACAGGTTTGTCAAAAACTGTGTCAAGATCTCTATGAGAGACTCAACATCTCTAACAACTTGCCTAGTCTAGCTATCCTCTCGAGTAGGCATGAGGAGCAATACAGCCGGTTGTTCCGCTCATAGTTTTACATTTGTTTCTATTTACAATTATTCCTATATGAATCCTCTAAGGAGCTTACGATGTCTCTAACCCCAATAAAACCAAAAAATACTCAAGCCATACCTGACTCAGCTATTGATAGTGAGAGCTCACATCAGCCTGCTTTATCGTGTTTACGCCTTGGTATTGGCGGGCCAGTCGGCAGTGGTAAAACTGCTTTGACCTTGAGACTATGTCAAAACCTGCGTGATACGATCAATATGGCAGTTGTCACTAACGATATTTACACCAAAGAAGATTCACAGTTTTTGACCCGTAATAACGCCATGCCAGCTGAGCGTATCCGCGGCGTTGAGACAGGTGGCTGCCCGCACACAGCCATTCGCGAAGATGCGTCTATCAATCTGACTACCATTGCTGAGCTGCAAGCGACCTTTGACGGCTTGGAGATGATCATCATCGAGTCAGGTGGGGATAACTTGGCCGCGACCTTCAGCCCAGAACTGTCTGATTTGACCTTATATGTCATTGATGTCTCTGCAGGCGACAAGATACCGCGTAAAGGTGGCCCCGGTATTACTAAGTCTGATCTACTGATTATCAATAAGACCGATCTTGCGCCTATGGTTGGTGCGTCGCTTGAGGTAATGGAGCGCGATGCCAAAAAAATGCGCGGTGACAAACCTTTTGTCTTTAGCAATATGAAAACAGGTGACGGTCTGGATGAGATTATTGCCTTTATCAAAGAGCACGGCATGCTTGCGTAGCTTAGGCATATCCTTAGTCCAAATCCTTCACCATCGAAAATACAACATGAATAAAAAGGAACAAACCACATGACACGATATACAAAAGAGCTTGATGTCAAAAATGCTAAATTTTCACAGAGGTTGTCTACTCGTAGTCTCGTAGTTGGTTCATCGACACTGGCAATGTTGTCTGTGGTGCCGTCGCTGGCACAAGCACACTCAGGGCATATTCATTCGACTACTGCGCAAGCGCCATCGTTCTTAGGTACGTTGCAAGCAGGACTGATGCATCCAGTAACTGGCCTTGATCATCTGTTTTTGGCAGTCGGCATGGGCATGTTGTTTTATGGACTACAAAAGCAGCGCCTAGGTATGATGTCGTTGACGGCAGGATTGTCATTGGGTGCAATATTGGGCACGATTGGTGTCTTGATAGGCGGTGTTGGGTTTGCTGCGTCATCTGGATTGATCGAAGTCGCCATATCGTTATCGGTAGTCGTATTGGCAATGGTTTTGATGAGCCAAAAAAGCAGACAAGAAGCATTCTCTGCAAAGACGCAGATAGCACGTACGCCAAACATCCAGCAGTTGTCACTGTTTGGCTTTGGTGGTCTAGCAGTCTTTCACGGGTTGGCACATGCGCTTGAAGTGCCAGCGAATGTTGGTGTGAGCGGTCAGCTGGGTTTTTATGCAGGGATGATGGTCACGATGCTAGCGCTATATGCAGTTGGTACGCTAGTTAGTCAACAGTTGCAGCAACGATTTAGCGATAGCTTATGGTTACAGCGCGGGGTAGTACTGCTAGGGTTGAGCGCCGTATTTGCGCCTGTTTTGGTATAAGGCACGTTTTATAGTACAAGTACGATGCTTGTAGGTTCGATAGTTGCGACTAATTTCATCTAGTTAACGAATGCCACAAAAAATGCGCCCCCGATCAAAAGGTCGGGGGCGCATTTTAGTTTTGATAACCGACTACAGCATATCTAAAAAGACAGCCTGTCGTATCAATTACATTGCTTGCTGCTGTTGTTGCTGAGCGGCTAGCAAGTCTTGGTAGCTAACTTCTTTGTCAGTTACTTTACCTTGTGCGATCAAGTAATCTACTACTTGGTCTTCTAGTACAACAGACTCAATGTTAGCGCGCTGCTGCTTGTCATTGGTGTAGTACTCAATAACTTCTGCTGGATCTTCGTAGTTTTCAGCGGCTTCTTTGATGAAGGTTTCAACACGCTCTTGATCTACTTCTAGGCCTTTAGTATCGATAACACGGGCAACGATGATGCCAAGACGGGCAGCACGTAGCGCTTGCTCTTCAAATAGCTCGTTTGGCAGCATGTCTTTATCGAAGCTATCAGCATTTGCGCCGAACTGCTGAGAGAAACGTTGCATCATCATGTTGCGTTGACGCTCGATTTCTTGCTCTAGCATCGCGTTTGGTACATCAAACTCGTTCTTTTCTAGCAATGCGTCAAAAGTCGCTTGCTTAACTTGGCTACGCGCAGCGTTTTTGATTTCGCGTTCCATGTTTTTGCGTACGTCTTCTTTTAGTTTCTCAACGCCGCCTTCTTTTACGCCGAATAGCTCAAGGAACGCATCATCAATTTCAGGTAGCTTAGATTTTTCAACCAATTTTACATTGATTTTGAACTGAGCTTCTTTACCAGCTAAGTTCTCAGCTTGGTAATCTTCTGGGAAAGTTACGTCGATGATTTTTTCTTCGCCAGCTTTCATGCCTTTGATACCAGCTTCAAAACCTGGAATCATTTGGTTGCTACCGATAACCAATTTGAAGTCCTCGCTAGAGCCGCCTTCGAATTTTTCGCCGTCGATAGAGCCTTCAAAGTCAAAAGTCACTTGGTTGTCTTTCGCAGCCATGCCCTTTTTCTCAACGAATTCTTCACGTTGCTTTTGTAGGTTTTCGATCATAGTGTCAACGTCTTCTTCACTCACTTGTGCAGTGTGACGCTCAACTTCGATCTCATCGATACCTTGTACGTCAACTTCTGGGAAGATTTCAACAGTGGCCTGATATACCAAGAAATCGTCTTCAAGTTTTACGTCGTCGATGTTAGGCATGCCAACAGCGCGGATGTCTTCAGACTTGATCGCTTCAAACACAGTATCACGGATGACATCGTTGATAACTTCTTGTTGAATGCCAGCACCGTACTGAGAGCGGATGTGTGACATAGGGACGTTACCTTTACGGAAACCGTCAATCTTGGCAGTTTTCGCAACTTGGCGAATACGGCCTTCAACTTTGTTTTGAATTTTTTCAACGGGCACTTTAACCGTTAGCTGGGTTTCTTTATTAGATAGCTTGTTGGTTGTGACTTGTAAATCTGTAGCCATGTTAATTACACCTTTAGGATTAAGTAGTACGTTTGATTAATGAAATAGTACTTAGGGTTAAATTGTAATAGACAGACCGCGCCTCAAATTACGGGCATGTACGACGGGCTGCCGTTGAAATAAATAGGGGATAGCGATAGCGCACAACGTCAAATTCAGTGCCAGTAGCAATCGCCGCTGATACTAAAAGGTGAACCTGCTGAGGTTGTCCATGCTATCAAATATCGATAATAAACCGTTAATGCACCGCATAATAACGCTTTTTGGTGAATTATACAGCCAAATAACGGATTTCAACAAAATTTTAAAAGTAGAACAGTATAATCTATCTGTTTATTAAAGTAAAAATTATCTCTTTGACAGCATGTTTCCTTATGTTGCTTGATATTTTATGGCTTAATCTTGTATAAAGAGTTAGCCAGATTCGCATTCAATAAATAAGATAACGGATAAGAAACAGCGATAAGGTCGTAAGCGCACTATGAGCATTAAGCGCGCTTACGGATAGTTATGGATAGAACAGCTGTAAAGTACTTATAAAGGTAGCTGCGCCAATAGCTGCTGGATTGCCTGACCACGATGGCTGATGCTGTTTTTATCAGCAGCGCTTAGACTAGCCGCACTGGCTTGCAAGTCAGGTAACCAAAACAATGGATCATAGCCAAAGCCGCCGTCACCATGCGCTGTCTCTGAAATTTCGCCATGCCATAATCCTTGGGCGACAATCGGTAGCGGATCATCAGCATGACGCACCATTGCCAGTACGCATACAAACATACCTTTGATCGGAGCATCTGGCTCTACTGCGCGGATAGGCTGTAAGTCGGCGATGAGCTTGGCGTTATTTTTACTATCGTTGCCGTGCTCACCAGCGTAGCGAGCAGAGTAGATACCTGGCGCGTTGCCCAACACAGGTACACACAGTCCTGAGTCATCAGCAATAGCAGGCAGCCCGCTTATACGGCTGGCGTGACGGGCTTTGATAATGGCGTTCTCTACAAAGCTCAAGCCATCCTCAACAGCATCCTCGATATCGAGTTGACCTTGCGGAACAATCGTTACGTTTAAATTTGCTTCTGCAAATAGCCTTTTGAATTCAGCCAATTTGCCTTTATTATTACTGGCGAGTACCCATTGGTCATCGGAGGTCGACTCAGTAGAAAGTAAAGAGGGGTCAGTGGTGCTCATATAGACATTCCGTTAGGTGAGTAGCGATGATTTGATCGACCTTGATAGCTATGTTGTGACTGTATTATGCTTGATAGCGTATGGCTATATGATGGTGGTGATTATCATTAAATGAATAACCAATTGCTATGCAAATTATGCGGGCTATAACATTTGGTAACTGATATTATTGGCTACTGTTGCTATAATGGTTTCTAAGCTACAGTGAATAAAATCTTATAGCTTGTGAACATTAAGTTAATAAAAGTCTATAGGGTTAGACACTTAGGCTTTAGACAAAGAATAATAGCAATAAGTAATAGCTAGATTAATTTTGGACTCATAATAATACGTGATACTGTGTTAAGCAATAACGTGTATTAAACGATCAAATTCATTTCAAACAATAAACTCAGCCAATTTAGCTCGATATTGTTTATGTCTTTAGTACGCATCTTCTTAGGGTATTTCTGTTTTTAGGCTTGCCTATCGACAGAAATACTAACTTTGATGATATATTTTCGAGATATAAACAGTATGAGTGGCCAAATAAGCAAGGATAAAATAATTATGTCAAACATTACATTGCCAGACCTACCATATGCAAAAGACGCACTAGAGCCACATATCAGTGCCGAGACGCTAGAATACCATCATGATAAGCATCATGCTGCTTACGTAAATAAGCTAAAAGACTTGCTACCAGGTTCTGGTCTAGAAGACAAAACATTGCCAGAAATTATCAAAGCAGCTTCCGAGAGCGAAAGCACTCAAAACCTATTCAACCAAGCAGCTCAAGTATGGAATCACACGTTCTATTGGAACTGCATGACCCCAACGAACGGCGGCGGCGAACCTACTGGCGATTTAAAAGCAAAAATCGAAGAAGACTTCGGTAGCTATGACAAGTTCCGTGAAGAGTTCAAGAACGCAGCATTGACTCAGTTTGGTTCAGGTTGGGCATGGCTAGTGGCTGATAAAGTCGGTGGCAAATTGTCAATCGCCAAAACTGCTAACGCTGATACGCCACTTGCACACGACCAAGTTGCGGTATTGACTTGTGATGTATGGGAGCACGCGTACTATGTAGATTACCGTAACCGTCGTCCTGACTATGTTGATACGTTCCTAGACAAGCTAGTGAACTGGGACTACGCAAATGCAAAATATAAAGGTCAAGATGCTGGCGTTGAAGCATAATCTTTAATAGCTAAGTATTTGATTGATAGAAAAGGACACCGAAAGGCGTCCTTTTTTTTGTTTAATCACTTTCAGTAGAAAAATGCTATTACGCTATACCGCCGTTTGCACCGATATTTTGTCCTGTCACCCAAGCCGCTTCTTCGCTCACTAAAAATGCCACTATGCGGGCGATATCAATTGGTTCACCGATACGATTAAATGGTGACAAACCAGCGAGATTTTCGATAGTCTCGTCAGCTTTACCTTGATTGAATAACTCAGTGTCAGTAGGGCCAGGAGAGACTGCATTGACAGTGATGTTGCGCTCGCCAACTTCTTTAGAAAAGATTCTAGTTAGCTGCTCTACCGCACCTTTGGTTGCACAGTATGTGCCATAGGCAGGCAGCATCATGCGAGTGGTCGTGCTTGAAAGGTTAACAATACGACCGTCATTGTTGAGTTTAGTCGCTGCCTCACGTAGCGTGTTAAACGTGCCCTTTACATTTATAGAAAATATACGATCAAAATCTTCATCAGTAGTTTCTGCAATGGGTTTATTAATCATTATACCTGCGCTATTGACCAAAATATCTGGCTTACCAAATGCGCTGATAGTGGTGTCAAACAGCGTAGCCACTTGCTTGGTATTACTGACATCTGCTTGCACAGCGATAGCTTCACCGCCTGCTGATTTAATCTGGCTCACGATATCATTTGCTGCTGCGTCATCGTTTGCATAATTAATGACGGTTTTAGCTCCTGCCTCTGCAAGCAATATAGCTATCTGTGCGCCGATACCTTTTGATGAACCAGTTACAATCGCGACTTTATTTTTTAGTGTTGTCATCGATACTTTCTCCAATATTATGAGTGAATATCAGTACGCTTATATTATGTTTTGACTGATGTCTCTTGATTAGTAGGATATAAGTTACCAGTGTGCAAAACCAATAAGTAGAGCGATTCTGTAGGCTTGTTTTTAGATAAATGTATGAGCTGGGTTTCTATAGGTTTGAAAGATAAAAATTTTGAGTTGCTAAGGGTTTGGATGAAAAAAAGGACACGGTGAGGTGTCTTTTTTTTGGTTTATAGGTTATGGCTGCTGTCAGATTTTTACGGGTTTATTAGTCTCAATTTCTAGATTAGAAAGAAGGTATTACACAGTAGGCGTTAACAGGTAAAAACCAGAGTAATAATTAGACATTAAGTGAACTTCACCTTTTCGAGTATATGAGAAAGGTAATACTTCTCCATATTTAGTAGTTAAAATACCTGTGACTTTTATAATAGAATCTTTTTTAGGAATTTTTTTTAGACTTATAGTTTGAGCAGCAGTGATGCCCTCATATATGTCATTCAATTCAAATTTTAAAGGATCCTTTTTATATCTAACTTTTAAAATCTCTCCATCAACTATCAAACTGAGGCTGTTAAGCTGTACTTCCTCAATATTTCTGCTTTCATCTTTGAATACAAGTGACCAATTATTTCCCAGTTTGTGATTCTCTAAGTTATAAGATTTTTCGAAATCACCGTTATACCAGAAATCAAACTTTACTTTATTGTCTAAATTGTCGGCAACAGTAAGGTGTTGGTTGTCAGTATCGTATGTAACATGCCTCCACCTTACCTCATAATAAGGGGTTATTAAGAAATAAATTGAAGTAACTATGAGGATTATCATTATAATAATTACGATTTTTTTTATAATAGTGTGTAGTCTTTCACTAGAAACGCTATGTTAATACGTCAAGTGTTAGATTGCACACATGACACTTCCCAATTTATATCTTCATTCAACTACCTTCCATCCGGTACCTCTATCCACAACCGACTCATCAAACACTCTCACAAATCCTTGTTTGACCAATTCAATGCGTGATACTTCGGGTTCGCCATCCGCTTTGATAACGGGTGCTTCTATAGGCGTAATCGATTGCCATAGAGCCCTTTGTCCTGCTTTATTTGCCAATAAAAAACTAAAGAATGCCGTGTCGCCTGCCATCATACGTAGGTCATCAACGACCAGCTGTTCGGCTGCATCGCTAGTGGTAGAAGAGGCGGGTAGCATTTGGACGCGGTAGCCTGTCCAATCACCAGAGAACCAGTCTAGCCTGTGTGCATAGGACTGGCTCGCTATTGGTAAGTTTGCGCGTAGCGTCTGCGAGTTGTCATACTGCGTCAGGTAGCGATACTCAGGTAAGCGACTGTCTAAAACGCTACCGCGTACTTCAATCAATCTATTTTTATCGTCTTCAGCGACTGTACGCCACATAAGCACTGTCGGCAGGGCAGGCATGGTTTTGAGGCGCGTGGTATGGATATTAGCCGCTGCCAAAGTTTGCTCAGCTTGAGACTGTGCATGGTATTTTAATCCTAAGCTAAGCAGTAAGTAACTACTACTAAGCAGCAGCATCCATAGAGTAAAGCGTTGACAGTTGATTAGCAGTCCTGCTTTGAATACCGCAAGTTTGCTACCCTTAATAAGTCCCAGAAGTAGTGCTATAAACAATGGCAAGGTATATAGCGGATCAATGATGAACATTGACGCAATGCTAAAAGGTGTCAGCGATAAAGACTCCTGTAGCGGCCACAGTAATTGAGTGCCATAGACGGTAAAGCTGTCTAAAATCGGATGAGTCGTCAGCGCCAATGTCATGGCTAGCATTAAGCGAGCTTTGGAGTAGGGCAATGGCATATTGCGCCATTGATGGTAACGGCTAATTAGCCAAGCGCCCATGATACCCACTGCAGTCAGGACGATCAGTGAGTGGCTAAAACCGCGATGGTAAGTCATGTCACTGATGGGGTCAGGATAATGAACCAGCACATCCAAATCAGGTAATGTACCTAGCATAGCCCCGTATAGGTAGGCTTTGCGACCTTGGTATTTTCCCAGTATCGCACCTTGTACACTAGCACCTAAGACAATCTGACTGAGTGAGTCCATAGTTATCTACTTGTTGATTATCGAATAAGGATTGTGCGTTATATCAGTGCGTTTATCAGCACATTTTTATTTAGAGAACCACAAAGTGATGCGTCATCAACGCTTCACGCAGCATCGCAATATTATAGTAGGCGTGCGCATTGACGGTGTTTTGAAAGAAAATATACAGCGTGTCAAAATGCTGACGCTGATTGGCAATCGCTTGTGCCCAGCCCTGCATCTCAGCTTCGCTATAACGATAATCATGACGGTCAGCTGCGCTCATCGCATCCCACCAGCCCGTATTATTGCCATGCATACGCAGATAGCCAGTGCGCTCAGTGAATATCAATCGTGATGGTGGCAACCCACCGACTTTTGGATAGTCGACGCTGCACCAAATGAGACCTTGCTGCTGGAAACTATCGACCACTTGTGGTGTGTGCCAGCCGTTATGGCGGAACTCGATAGCAAGTGGATAATCTTTAAACCAACTGACAAGCTCTGCCAGATAGAGGCGATGCGTGCGGGTACGATCAAAACCGTGTGGGAACTGGAGTAATAACGGTGCTAACGCATCCGCTTCGATAAGCGGTGATAGAGCGTTTAGAAATGCTTGTGCGTGTTCGGCAGTGCCTTTGCGAGCGTGGGTAAAGTCTTGATGCAATTTTACAGAAAATTTGAGCTGACTACCTGCTTGGGCGTAGGCCTTATCAACCATCCCCGCAAAGGCTTTTTGCCCGATGGGTGCATAGAATGTGCTGTTTACCTCTACCGCGCCGTACTGCTTGGCGTATTCACGTAGGAAATCTGTTTTCTTGGTGCCTTTTGGATATAGCGTACCGAGTAAGTCAGTATCGCTATAGCCACCAGTACCAAGATAGATACGCGGGGTAGGGGGACTGTCCATGTTGACCACTCACTGCCGTTTTGGGTAATAAAATGTACTACGATATCTGCTTTCGACTGCTATTCGACAAGCTACTTTTTACGCGACCAGAGCCATTCAATCAACGCCAGTAGAGCATCATTGTTTTTGCCAATGTTGTCTTTGTTACCGCCAAGCTCACGACTGATTGCTGCGCGTCCGTCATTAAAAAGAGATTGCGCGTAGCTGGTCGCATTATCGACACCCATCAGTTTTACATAGGTAGACTTGTCCAGCTTTTCATCGCTCCCCGCTGGTTTGCCGAGTGTGTCTGTCGTCATGGTGACGTCCAACACATCATCTTGGACTTGGAAGGCAAGCCCGATGTGTTGTGCGCACTCTTGCAGTGCCATGCGCTGCGGGGCTGTTGCACCAGCACAAACGCTGCCCATAAGCATAGCTGCCTCGATCAACGCCCCTGTCTTGTCGCGGTGGATGGCTTCTAAGTCGTCCTGCGCGATACTGGTACTGGCTTCGGCATTAAGATCTAGCATTTGACCCGACACCATGCGCCGTGCGCGCGGAGCAAAAATTGCCAATAGCTGGCTTGCAATGTCCGCATTGAATGGCGCAAAGGTTGGCAGCTCTGCAGTGAGTACTTCAAATGCTAGCGTCTGCAGCACATCTCCTGCCAGCAGCGCCGTCGCTTCATCAAAAGCAATATGAGCCGTTGGCTGGCCGCGGCGTAGCTCATCATCATCCATACAGGGTAGATCATCATGTACTAGCGAGTAGGTATGCAGTAGCTCCACAGCCAGTGCAGCACGGCGCGACATATCATAGTCTGAGTCGTTCTCGAGTAATGAGTCCAGATCAGCGTTGAGCATATCGACATCATTGCGCTCGTCTTCACGATTACTCTTACTGCTGTTGATACTGGCAAAAGCACTGGCAACCATGAGTGGTCTTACCAGTTTGCCTTGTCCAGTCATCACATAACGGCAAGCATCGACCAGTGGACTAGGAAGCTTGGCATAAGCAAACAATACCTCGATGTCTTGCGCCAATTGTTCGCGCACAGCACCATGAAACTGCTCAGTGCTTTGAAAAGAGATAAAGTCAAAAGAGGTGATATCAGAAGAAGTAGTAGTGCCAGAAGTAAGGGAAACAGTCATAATCCAACCATTTATTAGGAGTACAGTAGAGACTTATCAGAGATAAGGTAAAAACAGTATTAGTGTAGCATGATAGGTTATACAGCTTTTGTGAGACACCGTATCAATTGATTGTTTTTTGCATTTTTTTATCACGACTCTCACAATGAGTGTAGATCCCAAAACAAGCCATGCTGATCTGAAATACAGCGACAAGATTTTGTTACGTATGGATGGTGTCACTCGCTGGTTGAATATGCTTTGATAAAGGTGCAATCTAAGTAAGTCATATTTGTTGAGCACAGCAACGGTTTATCATCCTTGTGGTGGTAGACAGCATAGGCAAGCCAGATAAATTAATATCAAAACAGTGACTCAGTATACAGTCATTCACTAAAACACTTTGCGCATAAGGTAAATGCCTACGGGTGATTTAAGAGTGACTTGCGAGTATGGTATTAGCTTGTGACAGCTAGGGGCATAATCCCCTACACTAATTGACGTGAAAATGGTCCGATAGTGATCGTATTGAGTTTTGCTCAGTGTGGTCGATCATCTGTATTGGAGCATGTCTCAGTCAGTATTTTAATCTCAGTGGTTGTAACATATAAATGAAGCGCCGTGTGATGTGATGCAAGTGTCAACACAAGTATCCCATCATGAGCGCTGGATAATAAAGACATCTTCACTCGTGCGTAAGCTATGTGTTTATCTCTAAGACGTAGCATGCGTGGAGTGCTATTACCCATTTTACTAACAATAACTGGCTATTTATTTAATTCAAAACGTAGCTTTCGTTATATAGAAAGGAGTTTCAAATGGTATACCAAGGAAATCGCATCACGGTGACAATGCTAGAGGATGGCATCGCCAACATGCAGTACAACGCCGAAAATGAGAGCGTGAACAAGTTTGATGCTGAGACCAACAAGCAGTTTGGTGAAGCCGTTAGCGCGTTAGAAAAAGCTGACGACGTAAAAGGTCTTATTGTAACTTCAGCCAAAGGCGTGTTTATCGCTGGTGCTGATATCACAGAATTTGTCGGTTCTTTCAAAAAATCAGAAAGCGAGATCAAAGATTGGGTCGTTCATGTCAATGACGCTTTCAACCGTTTTGAAGACCTACCATTCCCGAAAGTTGCTGCCATCAATGGCGCTGCGATGGGCGGTGGTTGTGAGATGACATTGGTCTGTGAATACCGCGTCATGAGCGACAAAGCAATCATCGGTCTACCAGAAACTCAACTTGGTATTTTCCCAGGATTTGGTGGTACAGTTCGTAGTACACGTGTGATCGGTATCGACAATGCGCTTGAGCTTATCGCTACTGGTAGCCCGAAAAAACCACTTGCTGCTCTTAAACTTGGCTTAGTTGATGCAACCGTACCTGCTGATGACTTACAGGATGCTGCAATTGACCTAGTCAAAAAATGTATCTCAGGTGAGCTTGATTGGAAAGCAAAACGTGAAGAAAAACTAGCTCCAGTTAAGCTAAACCAGCTTGAGCAAGCCATGGCGTTCAACAGTGCCAAAGGTGCTATTTTTGCTAAAGCCAACCCTAAACAATACCCAGCGCCAGCGCTAGCAATCGAAGCGATTGAGAAGCACGTCAATCTACCACGTGACAAGGCAATCGAAGTAGAAGCGGCTGGTTTTGCTAAAGCGGCTAAAACCCCACAAGCAGAGAGCTTGGTTGGTCTATTCTTAAATGATCAATTGGTTAAAAAGCTAGCGAAACAACACAGCAAACAAGCACATGAAATCAATGAAGCTGCTGTACTAGGCGCTGGCATCATGGGCGGCGGTATCGCGTATCAAGCAGCCAGCAAAGGCCTGCCAATCATCATGAAAGATATCAAGTCTGAGCAATTAGACCTTGGTATGGGCGAAGCCAGCAAACTGCTTGGCAAAATGGTTGAACGTAAGAAAATGACCCCAGCGAAAATGGGTGAAACGTTGAGCCGTATTCGTCCTACTTTGAACTATGGTGACTTTTCTGAGACTGATATCGTAATCGAAGCGGTCGTAGAAAATCCAAACGTAAAACGTGCGGTACTAAAAGAAGTAGAAGGCCTGGTAAAAGACGATTGCATCCTAGCGTCAAACACCTCAACGATCTCTATTACTTATCTAGCAGAAGCGCTTGAGCGTCCAGAAAACTTCGTGGGTATGCATTTCTTTAACCCAGTACATCGTATGCCACTGGTAGAAGTTATCCGCGGTGAGAAATCATCTGAGGAAGCCGTGGCGACGACTGTTGCACTAGCCTCTAAAATGGGTAAAGTCCCTGTTGTAGTCAACGACTGCCCAGGTTTCCTTGTAAACCGTGTCTTGTTCCCATACTTTGGCGCGTTTGACTTACTACTCAAGCAAGGTGCTGATTTTGCTCATGTCGATAAAGTCATGGAAAAATTCGGTTGGCCAATGGGCCCTGCATACCTAATCGACGTCGTCGGTCTAGATACAGGTGTACATGGCGCAGCAGTAATGGCTGATGGTTTCCCTGATCGTATGAAGCCTGACTACAAAGGTGCCATTCAGCATCTATATGAGAATGAGCGTCTGGGTCAGAAAAACGGCATTGGTTTCTATAAGTATGAAACTGACAAGCGCGGTAAGCCAAAGAAAGTTGCTGACGAAGCTACTTACGAGTTACTCAAAACCACGACTGACAGCGACAAGCAAGAATTTGATGATCAAGCGATCATCGACCGTACTATGATTGCGTTTTGCAACGAAACGGTTCGCTGCCTAGAAGACAACATCGTAAGCACGCCTGCCGAGGCCGACATGGCAATGATTATGGGCGTAGGTTTCCCACCATTCCGCGGTGGCCCTTGCCGTTATGTTGACCAAATGGGTCTAGATAACTATTTAGCACTGTGTGAAAAGTATGCACACCTTGGCAAAGCCTATGAAGCGCCGCAAAAGATTCGCGATATGGCAGCAGCTGGCGAGACTTTTTACTCGGTCGCTTAATGAACATACCGTATTAGGATAAGTGTGGTACGTCTGGCAAAAGAGAGATAACAATGGATTTATTAATACTCTTTGATTGCAGACGTACTGTTTTAGTAGATTTACTTCAGAACTGATAGATGAGATTAATCATCGACGTACATAGCATACGGTGCTTTGTGCAAGACCAGTAAACCATAGCGCTGAAGTGAACTGCCTACACTGACAATAAAAATTGAAAAGGAAGATAGTATGACAACTTTAAGTCCAAAAGATGTGGTCATCGTAGATGGCGTACGCTCGGCAATGGGCAAAACCAAAAACGGTATGTTCCGCCATGTACGTGCTGACAGTATTTCAGCTGAACTGGTACGTGCTTTGGTAGAACGTAATGACTTTGATACCAATGACATCGAAGATATTATCTGGGGCTGTGTTAACCAGACTCTAGAGCAAGGTCTAAATATCGGTCGTAATATCGGTCTGCTAGCTGGTATTCCAAAAACTGCTGGTGGCCAAACGGTCAACCGTCTATGTGGCTCTTCTATGCAAGCGCTACATACTGCTGCTGCGCAAATCATGACCAACCAAGGTGATGTATTCATCATTGGTGGTGTTGAGCACATGGGCCACGTCGGCATGATGCACGGTGTTGATTTGAACCCAGCTGCCTCTAAGCATTATGCAAAAGCTTCAAACATGATGGGCTTGACCGCTGAGATGCTAGGCCGCATGAATGGCATTACACGTGAAGAGCAGGACGCTTTTGGTCTTGAGTCACATCGCCGTGCATGGGCTGCGACTACCGAAGGTCGTTTTGACAATGAAATCATCGGCATCGAAGGTCATGATGCGGCTGGTCGCTTGCAATTATGTACTGTGGATGAAGTGATTCGCCCAGATGCGACGATGGAGCAAATGCGCAACCTACGTCCAGCGTTTGATCCAAAAGGCGGTACGGTTACAGCAGCAACGTCATCTGCCTTGTCTGATGGTGCGTCAGCCATGCTAGTCATGAGCGCACAAAAAGCCAAAGATCTTGGTCTAAAGCCGCGTGCTCGTATTCGTAGTATGGCCGTTGCTGGTTGTGATGCGGCTATCATGGGCTATGGTCCTGTACCTGCTACCAACAAAGCACTAAAGCGTGCTGGTATGAGCATCGATGACATGCAAACCATTGAGCTAAACGAAGCATTTGCAGCTCAGGGTCTGTCTGTATTGAAAGGACTGAACCTGTCTGACAAGCAAGACATCGTTAACATCAACGGTGGTGCAATCGCTCTAGGTCATCCACTAGGATGTTCAGGTGCTCGTATCACCGTAACCTTACTAAACGCAATGGAGCAGTCAGATACTGAAATCGGTCTAGCGACGATGTGTATCGGTCTTGGCCAAGGTATTGCTACTGTTATTGAGCGCGTTTAATCTAGTCTATATAAATAAGATTATCTGAACACGCAAAAACAGCTATTTGCTCATAAATAAAACCCCCAGCCACCATGACTGGGGGTTTTTTATGGCATAAATAAACGAGCCACATGCACAGAAACAAAACTTGCGGTGCGTTTGCAAATTATCTCCATTGACGCATCCAAAAAACTGTGACTAAATAAGAGTGAGATAAACCATGGCACTATTAATGATAATTCTAAAATAGCTTTTGATAATAACTGTCAGCCGTACAAGGAGTGTACTATGTCTACCATGATTAATGATCGCACCTATCGAATCGCTCGTGAGAACACCCAGGCAATGATTATTGATGTACAAGAGCGCCTAACACCGCATATCTATGACCACGAAAACATCATCAAAAAAACCGTTACTCTAATCAAAGGGCTGCAAGCACTCAATATCCCAATTATGCTGAACGAACAATACAAAAAGGGATTGGGGGATACCTTACCAGAGTTACGCGACGTGCTTGAAGGAGATAATGCCAAAAGCTTCGAGAAAGTTACCTTTAGCGCTTGTGATAACAATGACACGTGGCATCATTTGGCACAGCAGAACCGTAGTACCGTGCTGCTATTTGGTGCTGAAGCGCATGTCTGTATTATGCAGACAGCATTAGATTTATTAGACAACGGCATGCAACCTGTCATCATTGGCGATGCGGTTGGCTCTCGTTTCCCTTACGATAAAAAACAAGCGATTCGCCGTATCCGCCGTGCGGGCGGAGTGATCAGTACCGTTGAGTCGATATTGTTTGAGCTGTGTCGTAGTAGTGAAGATCCTGCGTTCAAAACCATTATTAATTTGATAAAGTAGACAATCATATAATAGGGTGCTCAGTCATTTAACTGAAACATTTATAAGAGATAGCGCTTGATAACATCAGCGCTATCTTGCTGTTAGCAACATCATAATTCGCAAAATCATCAAAAAATTAGAGAGAAACATGTCCTCAAACACAACTATGTCATTGACCAACCCAAAGTCTGCTGCAAACATCGACATAGATGATGTTACTCACTTCTTATTAGAGCTAGATGCCCTCAAGCGTATCAACCGCCGCAGCTATGTGACAAAAACCACTCGCCGCGAAAACTCTGCCGAGCACTCTTGGCACTTGGCTATGGCGTGTTGGTCGATTGCTGAAGCGTTTGAATTAGATGTCAATCATGAGCGACTGCTAAAGATGGCACTGGTACATGATTTGGGTGAGATTGACGCTGGCGATACGTTTTTATTCGCAAACAGCCGTAGCGATGCGCACGTTGAAGAGCGCGCTGGTATTGCTCGACTACAAGCAGAGCGCGGTAATGGTATCGCAGCTTTAAGTGAGGTTTGGGAGGCGCAAGAAACGGGTAGCAGCAAAGAAAGCCAGTTGCTTAGGGTGGTTGACCGCTTATTGCCATTTTTACTCAATCTTAATACTGAGGGAAAAACGTGGGTCGAAGCCCAAGTAACACGTTCGCAGGTAGCTTATACCCTTGCTTTTATCAAAGACAGCTTTCCAACCATTCATGATTGGCTTACCAAAAATATCGACTATGCGACCCAGCAAGGATGGCTGATCGATGCATAACTTTATATGAGTGACAGGCATGAAAAAGCTCAGTTAAGTATGCATTAACATACCTAACTGAGCTGATATTTTGAGCGTTTTTATACAGTCGTATTATTGAGTATTTGCCATCCCTAGCAGTTGACCCATTTGCACGACGCTGTTGGCTTGCATGCTATCCAACCAGTCAGCTTTTGCTGCTTTTGGTAGTACCACGATAGCCGTTGAGCCTAAATAAAAACGTCCAAGTTCATCCCCTGCGGCAAACGGCATGTCATGATCAGCTTCTTGGATGTCGTCAGTACGAGTTATTTTGCCCGTTGCGACGGTTTCGATACCAGCGACGATCATAGCGCCTACCATGACAACGGCTGCTTTGCCGTACTTGGTATCGAACATGCAAACCAGACGCTCATTACGAGCAAATAAATCTGGTACGTTAGCGGCCGTAGTGTTATTAACCGAAAACAACGTGCCAGGTACGTAGCGAGTCTTGGTCAACGTACCTGTAAACGGCACATGGACACGGTGATAGTTGCTAGGTGCTAGGTAGATCGTCGCAAAACTGCCATCCGCAAAGTAACTGCCATCTTCGCTATCAGCCAGCAGCTGTCCGACATCATAGTGACGACCCTTGGCTTGCAATAGCTTATGGTCTTGGATTTGTCCGAGCTGAGAGATAATACCATCAGCAGGGCTGACGATACCGTTGTCAGTGGTATCGATGATACGAGCGTCTTCTTTTAATTCACGAGTGAAAAAATCATTAAAGCTCTCGTATGCGTTGAGACTCTGGCGCTCATAGTCGTCTAGGCTGATGTTATAGGCTTTTGCAAAACTACGAATAAAGGTACGTTTAACATAAGGATGGCGGCTGGCGGCCAAACGTCCAGCGACTTTACTGAGCTGCTGCTGTGGTACCAGCTGTTGTAAGGTGGTAAATACATTCATAATACGGCTACCAAAATAAGAGATGATGTCATTATTGCATGTGCAAGTTAATGACCGTATTTTATCATGGACAGCCCATTATTGTCTGAGCATAATCTGTTAAGGAATGAGTAAATGAAGGCACTTATACAACGAGTTAGGCGGGCTAGTGTGACTATCGATGAGCATTGTGTTGGCAAAATAGATCATGGAATACTGGCTTATATTGGTTTGGGGCATGAGGATAGTCTGAGCACGGCTCAGCGAATGATTGATAAAATTCTCACGTATCGTATTTTTGAAAATAATGAAGATCCCACAAAATTTGGTAAACTGGATAAAGATGTCCAGCAGGCAGGCGGTGGTTTGTTATTGGTGTCGCAGTTCACTTTGATGGCAAAAACAGACAAAGGTCGCCGTCCTGATTTTGGTGGTGCAATGGCACCTGATGCGGCTCAAATACTGTTTGAGCAACTTATAGACTATGCAAAAACACAGTACCCAAACGTCGCCACTGGTCAGTTTGGCGCTGACATGCAAGTCGATAGTGTCAATGACGGACCCCTAAATTTTCTACTGGAGATCTGACACTAGAGTGTCATCAAGCTGTCATAATTAATCCGTTTAATAGATAAAGACTGGTGAGTATTTATCGCCTTTTTACATGCTAAATTTTGCCCTCTAACACTGAGAATGTCATATGTATAACGAGCAAATTTTGATTGTTGAAGATGAACCTGCGATTCGTGAAATGGTTGTGATGACGCTAGAAATGGCTGGATTTGAGAGCCTGCAAGCCGCTGACGTCTCAGAGGCGCACCAGCAAGTGGTCGATCATAGACCGTCGCTGATCTTGTTAGATTGGATGCTACCGGGAGACAAAAGCGGCGTTGATTTTTGCCGTATGCTAAAGAACGATGAGCTGCTCTCTGAGATACCAGTCATTATGTTGACAGCGAAAAGTGAAGAGGACAGCAAGGTTTATGGACTCGATGCGGGTGCAGATGACTACATGACCAAGCCTTTTTCAACCCGTGAGTTGATCTCTAGAATCAAAGCGGTATTGCGCCGTAGTAGTGCGATGAGTAGTGACAAGCCTATTGAAATCGGTCAGTTGAGTCTAGATACCAAAAGCCAGCGTGTGACCGCCGCCGGAAAGGTCATCGATGTAGGCCCAACAGAGTATCGTCTATTGGCGTTTTTTATGAGTCATCCAGAGCGCGCTTATACACGAACGCAGCTCCTCGATCAGGTTTGGGGCGGCAACGTATACATCGAAGATCGCACCATCGACGTACATATTAAGCGTCTGCGTAAACTCTTGCGTCCTCATGACTGTGATACATTGATACAGACGGTACGCGGTACAGGCTATCGATTCTCTAGTCTTATTGAGCCAAGCTAGTCTTGCATACATAAGGTCGCTGGAATACTAAAATAGCGGATAGTGGTAAGGATAAGAAATGGACAAGACAGTGCCAGCACAACACAAAAAAACCCGTAACAGCCATCAGCAAGATACCCCAGAAAACACCTCTGCCCAGCATGAAGCAGAGCAGCTACAAAAAATCAGAAGCGCACTGCGAGCACTACGAGACGCGGTGATTTTAATCGATGAGAATGATTGTTTAGGATGGTGGAATCAGGCGGCGCAGGATCTATTGTCTTTACAGCAAGATGATAAAGGGAAGAGTGTCTTTGATTTTATTACCATACCAGAGTTTCACCAGTATTATGAAGACACCACGCTGCCCAATTATGAAGACACCACGCTGCCTAATGACGGCATCTACATAGAGTCATGGCGCGATCCTAGCCGCTACCTAAAATTTGAGCTCACATCTTTTGGTGATGAAAAGCTCCTATTTATTTATGATGTGACGCGCTTAAAGCACCTAGAGCAGATGCGTAAAGACTTTGTGGCAAATGTCTCTCATGAGCTACGCACACCATTGACCGTAATGACAGGTTACTTAGAAAACTTCACGGATCAGCCAGATATGCCGCCTCATTGGCGCCGTGGTTTTGAGCTCATGACTCAGCAAACAGCCCGTATGAATAGAATCGTAAATGACTTGCTGCTTTTATCTAGAATTGAGATCGAAGAGACGCATGAATTCAACGTTATAGATATGACCAAACTACTCACCCATATCTATGATGATGCACAAGCCTATAACCAAGCTTACAAGCATACCATTCACCTAGATATCGATACATATGATGGGCTATATGGGTCAGAGATGTACTTAAACAGTGCATTGTCTAATCTGGTGATTAATGCGATTAAATATACACCAAAAGGTGGCAATATTACTATCAGTTGGACGCGAACATCAGATGGATGCCGGTTTGCAGTCGAAGACGACGGATTGGGGATAGCACCAGAGCATATTGTTCGTTTGACGGAGCGCTTCTACCGTGTTGATAAAGGTCGCAGCCGTGCCACAGGTGGTACAGGTCTGGGGTTAGCTATCGTAAAGCATGTACTGCATCAACACGAAGCGCAGCTACAGATTGAATCAATAGAGGGTGAGGGTTCGACATTTAGTGTGGTATTTCCAGCCACTTATGTGCGTACAGTCACCGCAAACTAGGGCGTGTCCCTAATTTAAACGCTTATCACTAAATGGGCTAAAAATGGCTAAATCTTTGGCAAGCGGCGTCAAATAGCTGATCAATATCTCGATATTGTCTGCACTATTTTCCTTGTTAGCTTGCGATTTATTTCATTTTTATCGCCATTTTTAAAATAGGGACACGCCCTAGCACCTCTCTTGATATAAGTTATTAGAGCTTTTTATACATTATGCTTAATTCTTTTGTAAAAGCGGGTAGGGGTTCACAGCACTGCCGTTAATATAAATACCATAATGTACATGCGGCGGTGTCCCTTTTGCATTGCCGCTATCACCCACGTAGCCAATAGTATCGCCTTTATTGACCCAATCATTGGGAGAGATATCAGCATAGTCCTCTAGATGAGCATAATAATGTCCTGCACCGCCCGGTCCTACTACGACGACCACGAGGCCACCTAAAGTATTTTCGCCAACCTTGCTCACGATACCCTGCGTGGTTGACTGTATGGGTGTTCCTCGTTCTGCAAAGATATCGATACCTTCATGTGAGCGCCCTTGACTGCGTGCTGCGCCCCACGTATCCGTCAGGTTTTGCCCTGGTAGTGGGCTGGGTAAGCTATCTTCTGTCGGCAGTTCTTGCTGCAGCAAACTCATCTGTTGCCATTTGGCGACCACAAATGATTGGGTCTGTTGGCTGATATCGGGCAGCAGCTTATCAAACACAAATAACAGCCCCAGCAATACCACTGCTCTAATCAGTACGCTCAACACGCGCCCAAAAATAGAAGGCTTGGGTTGTTTGTTTTTTTCATCTACTAGCATTGAGGTCTCTTATCTGTTTTATACGATATAAAGTATTATAAAAGCCCTGTATACAAAGGTGTGTATAGCATTGTTATCTATAGATTTTATCCCCATAAATACAGGTGTCATTAAATACAAGCACAGCAAATATAACGTTATCTACTTAACACTGTTGTTGAGCGATGACGGTGCTATGGATGGTTAACTTCTTATGAATGATGCTTTTAACACGGCTGATATCTCTACTATGGCTGAGACGGCGCTTGTCATCGATACTGAAACTGATCAAGGCCGTGATCCGAGGCCGATTCAAGTGGCGACGATCAATGTGACAACTGGATATGAGTGGATGAAATACTTCAACAGTGGTCGTTCGATATCACCTGTGGTTATCAAGGTGCATGGTATTACGGATGCTGACGTCGCTGGTCTTGAGCGCTTTGAATTAGATCAATTTGAGCTACCAGAGTATTTGATCGGACATAACGTACGCTTTGATTGGCGAGTGATTGGTAGTCCCTCTGCTAAGCTCATCTGTACCGTGAGACTGGCGCGCGCCGCTTTTCCAGAATGGCGCGCGTATGGTCAGTCAAAGTGCATTGAGCAGTTGTTGGGCAAGAGCGAGGCGGGTGCCATGACGATTGCCGCTCATGACGCGTTAGGTGACGCACGAATGTGCTATCTGCTTTATCAGGCATGCTGTGAGCGACTGGAGATTGCCCCGACAGATTTTGCAGCGGCACATGCGATTTCTAACAAAGCGACTCCTGTGAGTAAGATGCCGTTTGGTAAGCATAAAGGCAAACCAATCAAAGAGGTGCCTATCAGCTATGTAAAATGGATGATAGGCAATATTCATAATATGCAGCCGTCACTATACTCCGCCCTAAAGAAGCGTATTGAAGCAGAGAAAACTCAAGAAGGTGAATAATTAAAGCCTATTCACCTTTGCTCAGCCAATCTACTGCCATTTGCCAAAGCTCTGGTGCTTTAGCATTGGTTTTACCACTAAAATAGAGCATATGACCGACTTGATTTAGTCCAAAATCATCAGGGTCCAAGAAGCGCTTTTCTACAGGCATCTTGGTAAATACGCGTATCATATCGTCCATATTTTCACTGTTGGCGATATCATCATCACTAAAGCCTAACCATAGTGCTGGCATGCTGAGCTCATCATAAAAATGCGTATGAATGCTTTTTCCAAACGCGGTTTTGATATAGCCTGCGCCATTGCACCACTCACGCCACTGGCGCGCCACACCGCGTGGTAGCGGCTCGCCCATACCGATCTTGTCTGCGGGGGTATAACCCAATGCTAGATTGGTGGTCGGTATAAAAACGTCCATAAACCACATCGCTTTGAGCTTATAGGGCATACCCATGTTTTTGATCTGCCCTGATGAGCAGGCGACATTGAACACTGAAGAGATGGCGTCATGGTTCGGCATTAACCCAATGAGCTGTCCACCTGCGCTGTGGCCGATGAGATGGTAAGACGCGTTAGGGAACTGATCTTGTAGCGCATCAAGTACGGCTGGCATATCATGGCGACCCCAGCTGATTAAAGAAGCACTACATTTTGCCAGCTCAGTCGACAATGACTCGCCGATACCTTCATTGTCAAAGGTCAGGACACCAAAGCCACTCTGTGCCAAATATGTCGCAAAGTTATGATAAAAACGGCGCTTGATGCCGGTAGCGGGTGCTATCATAATGGCTTTTGTTGGCGCCTCTTTAGGACGATAGACTGTAGCTGCCAGTACTTGATTGCGATCGGTCATGATGCTTAGCGAGTATGTGTCGATATCAGTAGTGCTGTCTATGCTGTTGGCGTTGATCAGATTGTTGTCGATGATAGAGTTTGGGTGGTCTGTGGCCAAAGAAGCGTTGCGATTATCCATCGTTATACCTTAGTGTTTTTTTATTGGTAGATAATAATTATTAAACTATGATGTGTCACAAATACATGTCTTTAAAGTGTAGTTTTTGCGTAGTGATAAATCCCTGTGACTGTGTGATAGCATTGCTTATGTTAAGATAAATGCTGGTGAGACGGTTGCTCAAATATGACTTCCAAGTTTTGTATCCCTTGGCTGAGCGCGTTTTATAAACAATGTGCATGATAATACAATCGAAGGGTGTCGGTGTTTGACCTTCATCAATAACAAGCACTCAATAAAACCTGATATAAAAATTAAGGACGCTGTATGCAAATGAAAATAAATGACGATACTTACGATGTAATCACGAGTAAGGACATCACAAACATAGAAAAAGCAGTGGATAAATCAGCATTGACGATGCCATTGGTCGCGGTATATTGCGGCTCGCGCTTGGGCAACAGTGATGTCTATGAGCAGGCGGCGCGTGAATTGGGCAGTGCGTTGGCAAATAATGGTATGGGGTTGGTGTATGGCGGAGCCAGTATCGGTCTCATGGGTGCTGTGGCAGATGAAGTCATCATAGGTGGTGCCGAGGCCGTGGGTGTTATCCCAACTTTCATGCTCAAGCACGAAATTGCTCATGAGCAGCTAACTCGCTTGCATTTGACTGATACGATGCATACTCGTAAGACCGTCATGGCAGAGTACGCGGACGCTTTTATTACCTTGCCGGGCGGACTAGGTACACTAGAAGAAATCATGGAAATCGCTACATGGCGTCAGTTGTACCAACACGAAAAGCCAATGATTATTTTAAATATCAATGGTTTTTATGACCGTATGATCGAGCATTTAAAATATACGACTGAGCAAGGTTTTATGAAGCAGCAAGATTTAGACCGTCTAGTAGTATGCAATACTATTGATGAGGCAATCGACATGTTACAGACCGTCGTGACTATCAAAGACGATGTCGATACAGAAAAAATGGCAGGCAGTAACCGCTAGGGTTGTCAGTATATAACCTAAATATGCTTATCAATCTGAAATGATGGCAATCATCGTTAGTACATTGAAAGCAAGCACACTGCAAGTGAGCACAAAAAAGTAGCAGATAACCCTATATAGGTTGTCTGCTCTTTTTTCTACGTAGGGACAAAGTAACAACTTATCAATGAACGATAACGGCTACGCACCAGCCGGTGACAAATCGTCCAAAACGGCTTCGCGGACACTATGATTGACATCTGCCATCGCTATTGGAAAACCGCGCTGCTCAGCGAGTACGCGAGCCACCTTATCGACAGACACACCATCGTTGTGTGTCAGATATGACCATTCGTGCGCATAACGACCACGATTCATCGGTGTATCGTTATCTACTAGTCCAAGTTCTGTCAACTCATTGACTATCTGATCAGCAGCGATCAGGGTTGAAGACGCTTTGACATTTTCTGCACGGGCGTAGCGTATATTAGAGTATAGGCTGACATCAGCCACTCGCAATGTATCATCCTCTCCAGGGATTTGCTGCCCACCATATAGCGCGTTACCGATGGTACGTGCACTATTAAATGTTGGTACAAACTCAGCCACATATTCAATCGCTTGCTGACTACGCGCTTGTAATGGTGCCTTGTCCCAACCATCTTCGATATAGTGCACATACTGCTGTGGTAGCTTGGGCTGAGCGCTATCCGTATTAGAGGCGACCAAACCATCATCGAATAAAGTGATCGCTTTACTCATCCCATGTATTTGGAAGTAGCCACCAGGGTAAGGGGTTAGCTGTGCCATGCCCTCGGGCGTACCTCGTTGACCATAAACAATAATCTCAGGTATCTGTCCACCTGCATCGCCCCAGTGAGTAACATAAGAAGATTTGAACTCTACCATACGCGTGACTTCTACACCGACCATATCGTCGATGACGCCAGTGCGAAAACCGCACGCATTGATTAGATAATCAACTTCGATAGACTCAGTTTGAGAGGCGTTCTCTTGTTTTTGAGCTTGGTTGTGAGCTTGCTGATAGTCAATACGCCATTTAGTAACATGATGATCGGCGTTGGTGCAGTTCTCACAATCTACCGGAACTACTTTTTGTACCGTAGTATCGGTGAAGACATGGGCATGGTCATACTCTTCAAGCGCTAACTGCGCAGAGGCCGCCAAACGAAATATATTCCAGCCGTACTCTTGTACAACAATCAGCGGAAATTTTACTTTGTTTAAGTCTAGGTATTTGGCAACAGGTATTACCCATTCATCAACTGTGCTCGGTACGGCAACTTGCTCACGTTTAGAGAGCTCTAGCAGCTGTTCATGACTATAGAGTTGATAGTAGTCTTCAGGCTCGCCCAATACTTTATTGTTAGCGTCTTGCTCGATCAGTTCTTGATAAGCGTCTGTCAACGTATCCAAGCGCGGTAGCAAGTCTTCAGGAAACCCTTCGTCGCGTGTTGGCACCGCAAATACCGTGGGGCGAACGTCGATGGTATGAGGATAGAGGCGTAATATATCGATACATTGTTTAAGAAGTGCCACACAATCCTCATCAGGTATCTCACGGTATAAGTTACCACCTGCATGCAAATGGCACATTGGTGGACCATCAATAAGTGATTTTTTCTTTTCAAACAAGTAAGTTTCAAGTCCTAGCGCTGCTAAGCGAATAGCTATCGTTGACCCTGCAGTACCGCCGCCCAAGATACCAACGCGTTTTGTAGGCGATACGTTTTTGCCTCCATGAGACATCAAGTCAACAGCAGAACCCTGTTTGGCAGAGTCTTGTTTGATAAGGTGAGCGCGATTTTTATTAGAAGACTGAGTCATTGTCGTCGTTGTATCCTTAGTAGCATTTGCATCAGGCTATGCTCGGTGTAATCGTGTAATGTCTTATAACTATTGATATGCGTGCGAAAGGCGCTAAGTTCAACATTCATGTATGAGTTGCAGTGAGCATGTTGTCTATTGTGTCATAGTCTATTGTGTAGACATGCTTCACTTCCATAAGACTATTTTACGAAGAACTGTAGATAATATGATGACAAATACGTAAGTAGATGCATGAGTTTTGTCAACGAGGTGCCATAACCGCAGATTGGTTTTTGACAGAAGAGCGAAGTAAGAAGCAAGATAGTAGAGTTAAGGTGCTAAGTGAAAATGCTCGTACTTAATCATTTTGTAAAGTTCAGCCACTTTTGTAAGTTTGTATATGGATGACCGTTATAGCGAAAAGCTGTGTGCTATATTTATTTCGCTCAAGTGAGGTTAAAGCCCAGTTTTTATATCAGAAAACAAAAACGGCTCATAAAATTTATTATTACAATTATCAAAATGACAAGGAAGTTACTATGAAAAATATCATGATGTTATCTGCTCTAACAGGTGTTTTGGCTCTGACAGGCTGTACGACACTAAAGAGCGTCGTCGGTAATGACATGTCAGGTACACATGAGGTGCAAGCCACTAGCAATAATACTGCACCAGTCGCTAGTAAAAACGGCGTATTGGTCGACGCAACCAATCACATGACACTATATACTTTTGACAAAGATTCAATGAACATGTCAGCTTGCGGCACCGCCTGCCAAGTTGTGTGGCCAATATTTCAAGCTCCAAGCAATGCCAAAGCTTCTGGTCAGTTTGCTGCATTCAAGCGTGAAGATGGTAAGTATCAGTGGGCCATGAATGGTAAACCTTTATACTTTTACGCCAATGACACCAAAATGGGTGATAAAGATGGCGACGATAAGCTTGACGTTTGGCACGTGATCCCAACAAAATAATCTACGATAGTTTGATATAGACATAAAAAAGCAGCACCTATATAGGCGCTGCTTTTTTGTTACCGTCGAATAAAAATTGATATTTAGGACGAACGTAGATATTCAGCAAAGTCTGTCTTTATTTTTTCTCTACCAGTTCACCGTCGATTTGGATAGGGACGTTGGTCGTAATACCGCTAGCATAAGCAGTCATACCATAAGCGGCGCGATCAATCGTACCAGTAGCGCGAAAACCAGCAACGGGCTCTTTAGTCAGTGGGCTGTTATCGATTTTATTTAACGTAACATCCAATGTCAGCGGTTTGGTCTGACCGAGTAAAGTAAAGTCGCCAGTTACTTTAGCTTGCTGTGGGTTGATAAATTTAACTTGGGTCGATTTGAACGTCATGGTTGGGTACTTTTCGACATTAAAAAACTCATCGGTTTTTAGATGTTTATCACGAGCATCCCAATTGGTATCGATACTATCAGTTGCAATAGTAAATTCCATGCTGGCTTGATTTGGTGCTTTCATATCATAATTCACCACGCCCTCGACATCACTAAAATGACCCATTGTGGTTGAGAATCCCATATGGCTCACAGAAAATCCAACACGAGTATGTGAATCATCTAATTCCCACTGAGTTGGTAGTGCCGCACTTGCCATAGTAGTGATAGCAAGCGCTGAGCTGACGAATAACGCTTTAGCAGTAGTTTTCATTGTCGTGTTTATCATTGAATAGTCCTTATTGAGTATTTGTTTTCCATGCTTGATTATGAATCTAAGCTTGTCTATAAATGAGTAGAGCGATACTTCCTGTAGACCTGATCAATACCGCATAGTTGTGTAGTTTAATATGCTAAGTATAAATGACATAGTCACAGCATATATGTTTAGATAAACTACAATATTTTATACTACAGATTAATTTTACTAACTAAATAATTGTACTGAATTACATTGATTATCTCAAGACCGTAGCTATATTATTGACAACTTATCACATATCTCTATCACAACTGCAGCTTGCGTCCGCGTCAAAAAAGCGTTAAAATCGCGGTTTAATTTTCCCGCTGGGGAAAGGCTAAGTGAGCAGAGGCGTGGTATTGGGTGCTGGAATAAGCCAGTGATGCAGTTGCCATACTTGTAATGTCCTTAGTGCCTCAGTTACGTATGTGTTCGCTTGTTTGAGACATCATTTATGATGTTGATTGACACTGCCCTACATACATCGGACCTAGAGAGTATATTATGCGTAAAGATATCCATCCTAACTATCAAGAAGTTTTATTCCACGACACTAACGCTGACGTGTTCTTTTTGACTCGCTCAACGGCTAAGACTAAAGCGACTCGTGAATACGAAGGTAAAGAATACCCATACTACCCACTTGATATCTCAAGTGCGTCGCATCCATTCTATACTGGTGAGCAACGTAAAACGTCTACTGAAGGCCGTGTTGCAAGCTTCAACAAACGCTTTGGTGCATTTGGTGGCCGTAGCAAGAAAGCTGCTGACGCTGCTGAGTAATTTACCCTTATGGTGTAAATATATACTGCCAAGCAATAAAAAACCGCTGACTATTCAGCGGTTTTTTTTGTTTTAAACCTTTCGTTCTTAGGTGTGCTTAGCAGTCAGTCTAAGCGGTAGATGAGTCTAATAACTGAGTCATCGTCTCTACAATCTGCTGCGCCCAGTAGCCATACATCAGGCTACTCGGATGAAAGCCATCACTCGCGAACATCACAGCGATATCGATAGGGTCACCATTTGCATGCTCCTCTATCATACGGGCAAAGTCAGTTGCCATGTAGTGGACACCATTATGAGCTGTGCACACTTGCTGTAATATCTCATCAAGCAATGAGGCTTTTGCACCCACAAAATTATTGAGCGGCGCAGGGATTGCAGGCATTTGCGCCATTGGTGGTAAACTCAAAAATATTAACTCACGGACACCGAATTTACGCTGTGCAATATTAATAATGTCTTCGATCTGCTGCTGCCATTTTTGTACAGAGACATTAGAAGTCGTATCATTGACGCCGACACTCAGCAACATCACATCAATAGGCTGCTCAGGAGCAGGTAGGACATACAATCTGCGCAAAATATCAAAACTGGTATGACCTGTGGTCGCCTGCAATGACCAATTAAGCTGAGCAAAGTTGGCCCGAATAACCTGATGCTGCTCCAATATCGGTATGAGTTTGCCAACCAGCGCCTCTTGCTGAGTTTGGCTGCCGACACCTGCTGCTGCCGAGTCACCGACGACCATTAGGTTGAGTGTGGTATTTATTTCAGATGACGACCCATCTGCTTTCGGCAATTTAACCACACCATGCCTTTCACCGTGTGGCTCAGGCAGACGAACCGTATCACGCTTGATTTTACGACCTTGATAAAAGTATACAGGGGCAAATAGTACGTCTTTTGCAACCGCTGTTAGTTTGTTGGTATCTACCATCCCGCACGTTCCCTAATAGTTGTCAGGCTATCTTCGATTAGTAGTTGACCGTCCACATAGACATCACGTAATAGGTTGTCAGCTGTGGCACTTATGTCTTGTTCTTTTATGGTTTCTATCTGACCGCTTTCGTTTTTTACTAACGCCAGTCGCCCTTTTTTTGAGCGTTTTGAGCGGCTAGTGACGGGGTCTTTGTAAATGTCTTTCCATACGCCATTGATACAGATGGCGCTAGACTTCATTGCCCAGCTCATAGTGTCGCGATTGACTTGTTGTAGTAGACCGCCGCCCATACCAAAAGTCACGTTTTCGGCGCTAAAGCCTGCTTTCGTCACCACATCAATAATTTTGCTCAAGCTCTGGGCACTGATGCCATCCCCTTGGATGATACGCACATAATCGGGCAGCACTTTGTAGCCTTTGCTGTTTGTCGTCGTACCAAATTTCACAGCCAAACGCTCTAACGCTTCTCGAACAACTTTGGTCGGCTCACCGCTATCTGGTCGAATGACTAAGGTGCCGCCCATATTTTTGACGTCATCCTTTAAAGTATCACCCCAGATATTGTCGATTGCATTCCACAAGTCATAGCTATCAGATACGACTGAGAGCGCTTTATCTTCACCGCCAAACTGATCAATCATGTTGTGAAAAGCAGCGGTCTCACCATCGCGTCCCCATGCGGTCATCGTACTGTGCTCAGCTGCTGGGATAGAGAATGCAGGCATGTCCTCACCCATCTGATACCAGCGGCTGGCAGCAACCAATGCTGTCATCGAGTCCGTCCCAGCAAAGTTGACCAAATGTGCCAAACTACCCAGCGCAACGGTCTCTTGACTAGAGGCACCGCGTGCGCCAAAGTCATGCAAGCGAAACGGGAGCGACTCTGTGTTGTCCGCTGACTTTTCTAACGCTTGACGGATAATGTCTTTGCAGTAGCGAGAGACACTAGCAACCGTTGACGGGTACCAAATCGCGCGTAATAGTGCCGTTTCAATATAACTGGGTAACCAATAGAACTCAGGGTCGGTATTGATAACCTGACAGACCACGTTAGACACAGGCACGATGCTGCCTTCGGGTATGGCCTCGATACGCAGTGGCAAGTAGCCATTGTGTTTTTCGATCAAGTGTTCCCAGCCAGCACGATTAAAGGTTAGCCCATGTGCTTGAATCACTTTTTCGGCTTCATCGATATCTTGATGGGTGATAGGGGTACTTAGGTATTCTTTGATAAAGGCTTGCAAGCCAAAAAACACCACATCGTAGTCGCCTTTGCGCGCTTCAATGTAACTTGACAGATACTCACTACCGCTTGGGTATTGCACCCAATGTGAGGTCTTATAGCTGTCGCTGTTTAAGATTAAATTGTTTAGATTGCTGGTGTACATCACAGAACTCCTCTGCTTTGAGATGCCGCAGCTGCTTTAATAAAAAAACAATTAGAAAGCAGTAGCGGCGGTTAAGTGCCGTCTATCGGCACTGGTATAAAATTTTGAGGACGAATGGTGCGCTCGCTAATGATGGTTGAATTAGCAGTTATTCTCTCAACCAGTCACTAAGACAAGCTATGTCTAAAAACAGGCTACAACCCAACCATCTTGGTAATAATCGCATAGTGGTCTTCAAACATCATCTTGGCATCAAGCTCAGCGAGTGGCAACCAAAATGCTTTGGTTGCATCATCGCCGCCTTTTACTTTTGGCAATCCTTTTGGATCGTTTTTGAGTTGAAAATAAAAGGCTTGGGTAATGGTGCGACCACGCGCTGAACGATACGGGTCGTCAAAGGTATGCTGACTGTGGCAAGAGCCGCGCAGTACAGGCTCAGGGACCTTGAGGCGTGTCTCTTCACGCAGCTCGCGGATACACGCATCGAATAGCGTCTCTTTTGGGTCCAAAAACCCGCCCGGCAGTGCCCAAAGCCCACGCCCTGGCATACTGCGTCGCTCAACCAATAGAATATGTCCCGACTGTACAATCAGCGCGTCAGCCGTCATAAAGGTCGGCGGGTAGGGTGCTGACTCCCATTGTCTTTTGTATTTATCGATGAAGTCCGCTTCTTCGTGCAGCTGCTGATAGTCTTCGGTTTGCTTGAACTCGTCGAGGACGTTACGTGTCGACTCAGGCGTACGCTCGGGCGTCGGCGTAGCACCCATTAGGTAGCTGTCGCGAATCGGCGTGGCAGATAGGTTCTGATAATTGGGCACTGACACAGAGTCCCAGTTAGGGAATAGCGATAGGTAATACGATGAGCTGTCTTTTGAATGACCAATCAAGCCAATATCTGTCTGCAAGTCACCAGTGACAGATTTCACGCCTGCTTGGACATACTGGAGCCAGCGTGTGTCGTTATATAGTGCATCGTCTAGACCAACACAGTGGATACGTGCAGCATCCTCTGCTGAGTAAGCGCCTTTGATCATTGCAGCACGCTCAGCGACGCTAAACGGATTACGTAAGCTGCGTGGTAGATTAGCAGAGCCAATCAGCATAATCACATCGTCTGAGCGTTTTAATGCCTCATCAATAACGGCCTTGTGTCCAGCATGAAACGGCTGGAAACGTCCGATAAAAACCAAATAACGATAGTGTTTATTGCCTTTCTGATCCAGGTTTTGCTTATCTGACTGTTGCTCTGATAATTCACTCATAGACGCCAACTTCCTACGACTTATTTTTATTGATTAAAAATTGATGACGCTAATACTGACACAGCCTGTGACTTTCTGACAAGTACAAAGATGTTTTGTTAGATCTATTAGCTAGGTTGTATTTAGATAGATGAGTGTATTTCCTATAAGGAATAGAGTGATAAACAAAATAATTATGACAGTATATATTGAGAAGTAGCATTTAAAGGCATTTGCTTCTTTGGGCGTTAGGTCGCTTTTATGATCCGCATAAAAGATTACATGATATGAGGGATTATAAAACGAGATGAGCACATAGGGCGCCTTGTTGTAACGATTCATTATCTGCTTGGTCACAGTAAAGTAGTAATGATAGACAATTGCCATAGCGATAGTGAAAACAACAAAGATAATCAGTATTAAAGAGGTCATGATTTATCCTGAGTTCCCGCATGCTTCTCTATCCATGCTGTTACGGTTGGCCAAATCTCTGTGGCTGCGTTGCGACTGATCATAATGCGACTGTGTGTGTAGTCATCTAAATTGCCATTACTGAGCGAGTATTCTCGAAAGACATTCTGCGAGTTTTTAAAACCATCAAAAAACAACTGGCAACCGCGAGTAGGGGAGATAAAATTATCTCCTTTAGCACTGATAGAATAAATAGGGGTCGTGATTTGTGGCATATACTGTCGATAGTCGATAAAGTCGTTACTAGCGTTTTTTGAGTGGTGCATAGGCTCGTTCATACTGTCTGCATGCGCAGCGCCTTGGCTAAAACTTGCCGCATTCAAAAAGCTGCTCTTGAAGTTTTTGCGCAAATTCCAATCATACCACTGGGTCATCGTATGATAGCTTTCATTAAAAGGCCCCATGTTGAGTGATTTGGCAGGAATAAAACCAATTAGCCTTGTGACGAGTTTGGCGGCGAGGATTTTCGCGTAGCTTGTTGAATTTAGCGTCGCTCCAAAAGCTTGGCAGGCAAACATACTGATGCTGTTGACCTTATCGATATAGCTGGGGTTTTGGACAAGAAACATGGTCAAACCAACACCGCCACCGCTATGAGTAACGCAGTGCAGGTTATTGAGTTTTAATTCTTCAAAGAAATAACGAAAAGTCGCTTCGTAGTCGTAAGTGGCAACAGTTTCAAAGTTAAACGACTCTTTTGGCTGTGAGCTGTCACCATGACCACGCCATTCCATGATATAGCAATGATGTCCCAAACCCGCAAAATACTCAGCGATTTTTAGACAGGTTTGTTTGTCTGAAAACGTACCATGTGTCAAAAACACATTTTGTGCGGTAACGTCAGAACCAGTATTGGCTAAACCCTCTGTCGTAGTAGCGCTTGCTGCCGTATCGACCACCTTCCAAACGGCAATTTCTTCATCATCTTTGGTAGTTACTAAGTGCAACGTCCGTGTCATCATAAAAGTGATCCTATCTTAAGCATACGCACGACTGATATACCGCCATCCATGGTTCATAAAAACAGCACATCAAATTGTCCAAATCGTTAATAGTACGTCAAAACTAAATCGTTTGCTCGGTATAGGCTCAATCATTGCGGCGTATGCATTAATTTATTTGCAGGGTAGTTTAATTTATTTATAGGGTAGCGATGAAAACCATACTGATGATTATGTAGCAATGTAGAGTGACAAGAATAAAACCTGTGACCTGCTAGAAAAGCAATGAATGCTTGATAAGTGACTAGTCTGTCTTTATATAGAGGGTAGCGTATAAATCATCGTACCAACATGACCTAAATGGATTGTTATCACCATTAAAAAAACCAATGGCAACCATTTGTCGTGGTTACTGTGCAATTCACAGTAGCGCAGTCGGAATTGCGGCTTGATTCAGGTATAATGACCACCATAAACGGATTAAATTTCACAAACATTGTGGTCCTTTCATAAATATAGTAATCAGTGTCATACAATAATAAACTTCAGTCACTGATGACTTGCCAACCAATATAAACGCTAGAAATTAAAGATCCAAATTCACGACACAGTAGCCATAATAGATATCGCATTTGTGTCATAACGCATAGGAAATATTATGAGTGAGCTAAACCAACCAGATCAGTCTACCGATTACGAATCAGCATTAGATACCGAGCAAGCTGAAGCAAAAAGTAATATCACGATCACTGAATCTGCTCAAGGATACTTGGCAGATTTGTTGTCTAAGCAAGACACCGATGGTATTGGTGTACGCATCTTTGTTGAGCATCCTGGTACGCCGCGTGCAGAGTGCTGCATGGCTTATAACCAGCCGGGCGAAGAAGACAGCGCCGATTTGCGTTTTACTTACGATGACTTTTCTGCCTTTATTGAAGCGGCGTCAGTACCTTATCTAGAAGACGCGGTCATTGATTATAATAAAGACCGTTTTGGTGGTCAGCTGACCTTCCGCGCGCCGAATTCTAAGGTGCCTAAAGTGGGCGCTGATGCTAGCGTCGAAGAGCGCATCAACTATGTATTGCAGTCTGAGATTAACCCAGGCTTGGCGGCGCATGGTGGTGACGTACAATTGCTTGAATTGATTGACGAAGAAGGCATTGGTCTGACGGCGGTCTTAAAATTCGGCGGTGGTTGTCAAGGGTGCTCAGCTGTTGATATGACGCTGCGTCAAGGCGTTGAAGTACAGCTTAAGCAGCAAATACCAGAGCTGACGCAAGTGGTTGATGATACTGACCATACGCGCACAGAGAATGCTTATTATAAATAAAAGCTTGTTAGCCATATAAAATCTGAATGGTTAAACAATAGCTTTGGTATTATATTTAATAAAAAAGTCGAGTTCTAATGAACTTGGCTTTTTTTATTGCTATGATTTGGTAGATAGCTTTTTAAGACCGTATTGAAACGCTGACTTTCGAGCAGTAGTTTTCAATCAGTAATTGTTAAACATTAACTTTTGATCTATACATTTTATGCACACAAGGGAATGTACTATGAGTGACGAACAAGCAGCCCAGCAGCAAGACCTAGAGAGCAACCAGCGTCTGGAGACACTAGCCATTCATGCTGGCTATAGTGTTGAACAAACAACCAAGGCCGTAGCCGTACCTATCTATCACACCAGCTCATACGCGTTTGATAATACGCAGCATGGTGCTGATCTTTTTGATCTCAAAGTCGCTGGAAATATTTATACGCGTATCATGAATCCGACCAACGCGGTACTAGAAGAGCGTGTTGCAGCGCTTGAAGGTGGTATCGGTGCGCTTGCAGTCGCTTCTGGTATGGCAGCCATCACTTATGCCATTCAGACTATCTGTGAAGCAGGTGATAACATCGTCGCTGTATCGACGCTATATGGCGGTACTTATAATCTGTTTGCGCACGCACTACCGCGTCAGGGTATCGAAGTGCGGTTTTTTGATCACAAAGACCCAGAAGCGATTCGGGGTTTGATCGATGATAAGACCAAGATGGTGTTTGCAGAGAGTATCGGTAACCCGCTAGGTAATATCGTGGATATTCAGGCGCTCAGTGATATCGCTCATGAATATGGTGTGCCAGTGGTGATTGATAATACAGTGGCAACGCCTGCGCTATGTCGCCCGTTTGAGTTTGGGGCAGATATCGTGATTCATTCATTGACCAAATATATGAGTGGTACAGGAACATCAATTGGTGGTGCAATTGTCGATAGCGGTACGTTTGCTTGGGGCGACTATCCAGAGCGCTTTCCGCTATTGAACACCCCAGACCATAGCTATCATGGCGTGAATTTTGTAAAAGACGTGGGCGCGCCTGCTTTTATCGCTCGCGCACGTGTCGCACCATTACGCAATACGGGCGCCGCGCTTAGCCCACTGAACGCATTTAGTATCTTACAAGGAATGCAGACGTTGAGTCTGCGCATGGAGCGTCATGTACAGAATGCACAAGCTGCCGCAGAATATTTGCATGATCATGACAAAGTCGCTTGGGTGAAGTACGCAGGTCTGTCTGATCATCCTGAACATGAGCTTGCTAAAAAATATATGAATGGCACACCTTCTGCTATTTTGACCTTTGGGGTAAAAGGCGGTCTTGAAGCAGGCGCGCGTTTTATCGATGCGTTACAGCTGATTACTCGATTAGTCAATATTGGCGACGCCAAATCACTGGCCTGTCATCCAGCAACGACGACTCATCGTCAGTTGAATGGACAAGAGCTTGAGCAAGCTGGCGTGAGTGAAGATATGGTGCGATTGTCGATTGGTATTGAGCATATTGAAGACATCAAAGCGGATCTTGCACAGGCACTGGCTGCTGCATAACATCAGCAACTGCTTGCTTTTTTAAGCAACATAGAAGCAAAAGCAACGTAATTGAATGGTGCTCATTCAAATACAAAAAAGCCCATATCTGTCTGATATGGGCTTTTTTATCTAAATATGTTCAGTGATAAAGTAGAGATGATCAGCTTAGATATATAAAGGCGCGTCTGAAACTGTATTTTATCAGTATAAGGCTAGCTATCAAATGTACTGAACTACAGTATGCGCTGCGCGATGTCTCTATAATCTTGCGAGGTCAGGCGTGGTCCAAACTGTTGAATCACTTGCGCTGATATCTCGCTGGCAAGACGTCCGCATTCTGGTAAGCTAAATTGTTGCGACAAGGCATATAAGAAGGCACCAGCATAGTTATCACCTGCGCCATTGGTATCGATAACATTAGCCACTACTGGCGTTGCAACGTCATAAACCTCAATCTCTGCCTCGTCATTTGGTTTGTATACGATAATGGCGCCATTAGCACCATCAGTCACGACCGCTGTCTGACAGTACTCAAGTAGGGCACGCGCTGCTGCTTTCACCTGTTTTTTATCTGTAAATAGCTTGGCTTCTTCGCTGTTGCAGAATATCACCGCGACTTTATTACCCAGCATATTAAGTAGGCCATCTTTGGCGAACTTCACCACGGCAGGATCAGCAAAACTCACCGCGATTTTTGCATTATGAATACCTGCTTGCTGACGCAGCTGCGTCATCGCTGGCTGAATGCTCTCAGACATCGCTAGATATCCTTCGAGGTATAGCCAGTCCGCTTGCGTCAAGGCATCGAAGTCGACGTTGTCCGCAGCGATCTCGCTTGAGGTGCCAAGATAGGTTTGCATAGTACGCTCACCGTCTTCTGTGACAGCGACCACACATGAGCCAGTCACACCGCCTGCATGGATGGATTTTTCTGAAGTGGCGACGCCTGCTTTGTGCAGATCTCTGAGGTAAAATGCCCCTTGATCGTCATCACCCACGCGGCAGGCATAGAACGGTTTGCCGCCTAGGCTTGCAAAGGCATACATCGTATTGGCTGCTGAACCGCCGCCCGCCTGCTTTGACGGTGCAATGTTGGCAAGCTGGAAGTATGCTAGGAGCTGCTGTTGCTCTTCAAATTCTGCTAGGGTCATATTGCCTTTAGTCAGCTCGGTTTCTTCTAGTGCGGCATCTGATAACACATACTCGTGATCAACCAACGCATTACCTATTGCCATTACGTCGTACATTGCTTACCTCTCTTTGATATGTTTATAACTATGATCGATTTATATCGTTGAAATTATTCAGCCTATGACTTATTCAGCTTGTAATTCTAGCAAACGCTGATAGAGCGCATTCTTTTTTACCCCAGTGATGTCAGCCGCTAACGTCGCCGCTTTTTTGACTGACAGATCCTCCAACAACCGCTGCAGTAACTTATCATGAGTACTGATATCGTCGCTATCTTTTGCTACATTGACACCCGCAACGACCACGACGATCTCACCGCGTTGTTGATTGTCATCCGCTTTGACAAACTCGACCAACTCGCCAAGGGTGCTCTTATGTACCGTTTCAAAAGTTTTGGTCAGTTCACGACAAAACGTCACTGCGCGATCTGCTCCAAATATTGTTGCCATATCTTCTAGGCTAGATACGATGCGATGCGGTGCTTCATAAAATATCAAGGTTTCGGTACATGATACCAGTGTACTCAGCTGTTTTTGACGACCGTGGGTCTTGGCTGGCAAAAACCCAATAAAGCTAAATCGATCCGATGGCAGACCTGCCACTGACAAGGCACCAATGGCAGCAGACGCACCAACGATAGGTGATACCGTCACGCCCGCATCATGCGCAGCCTGCACCAGCTGATAGCCTGGATCACTAACCAGTGGCGTACCCGCGTCACTAATCAAGGCAACCGAGTGACCTTGTTCGATCATCTCAATAATCTTAGGCGTTTGAATCGCGCTATTATGCTCATGATAGGCCCATAGCTTATTGTGACCTTTTTGCTTGGTGGTCGTGTCATCACTGTCAGCGTTACTTTTAGCAGTATGAGTCTCAGTGTCTTTTGCCTCGTCAGCTTTACTGCCTTTGGTATCAATGCCAAAATGCGATAACAGCTTACCTGAGGTACGGGTGTCTTCACAGGCAATAATGGCGACTTGTTTTAACACATCAATGGCGTGTGGGGTCATGTCAGTCAAGTTACCAATCGGCGTGGCAACGATATAGAGACAAGCCGGCATCGTAGTGAGAGTAGACATGAAAACCTCGGGTCGTTAAAAAGTAATAGTGCGCCACTATGCACAGTCGCTATTTATGGCGCGCTTCAATCAAATAATGAATGAATAAACGTATAGATATCGAGAGTGGGCGGCGCAGAAGTGGCTAGTTTAGCATGTTGTGCTATGATAATTCTCAAATGTTGATTAGACACATTACTCTTATGACCAATCATAAACCGTTAATGCTCACCTCGCCAAGACAACGCCAAGGAAGTTGGTTTGAGCAGCGTGCCCGTGAGTTTTTGCAAGAGCAGGGGATGGACTTACTTGCACAGAACTGGCAACAGCCAGCGGTAGGTGAGTTGGATCTGGTTATGATAGAGGCAGGACCTGCATGGTCGACGCTGGTATTTGTGGAAGTTCGTCAAAGACGGCGCTCGGTTTATGGCGATGCAGTACTCAGTGTGACGCCCAGTAAACAACGCAAAGTGATCAAAACAGCGCAATGTTTTTTGCAGCAGCACCCTGAGTATAGCCATTATGATTGCCGATTTGATGTTATTGCTTATAATACAGTAAAAGAAGGTCGTACAAACAGCCAACCTGAGTGGTTAAAAGGCGCTTTTGCGGCTACTGCATGGTAGTTAAGCATAAGCATACAAGCGTTAGATGTAAGGCTAGAGAATCATAAGCCCAGAATTTACTGAGCTTGGGCCGTATTTTACGAGCAATACTCGTTACTAAAAACCTAACCGCTCATCATTAAAATTAAGTAAAGTAGCTATTTAAGTAGGGTAGCTTAAGTAGGGTGCCTACCGAAAAAATTTAGCACATCACCACTAAATATAAATTTATTGAATTTATACCATCAGGTTCTAAGAGGTAAGTAATGACACGGATGCATTTGCGCACGGCTATTTTTGGTTCCTCACGTCGTATCATGACAGGTATTATGGTTGCTGCCTGTGTTGCTAGTACGGGCTGTGCCACAAACTATCTGACCAACAGTACAGAGGGTACCTATGGTGTACCAATGACTGAGCGCACGATTCCGCAGCGGCTACTCGATCGTAGTATCGAACACACCGCCAAGATCAATGTCTATGGTCTAAAAGAAGACTTGCAGCAGACCAGTCGCATGGGTATTGATAGCTTTAACAGTGAAGTGCTCCTCACAGGTGAAGTACCTACTGAAGCGCTCAAAGTAGAAGTAGAAAAAGTCATCAGCTCTATGCCAGATGTGCGCCGTGTCTACAACGAGATGGAAGTAAGTGCGTCAAAGGGCTACAGCTCAACTGTGCATGATGGTTACATCACCTCAAAGCTACTGGCAAAGGTAGCTGCTAGTGATGGCGTGAAAGCATCGCAGATCAAAGCCGTTACCAATAATGGTGTGGTTTATATCATGGGGCGGATGACACCCACTCAGCAGAGTAATCTAATTGATGTTGCCAACAGTACGGTTGGTGTCACCGAACTGGTATTGCTAACGACGGTGGTCGACAATACAGGTGTAAAAATAAATAACGACGATATTATGTATGAAAACAATCTAGCCAATCCTACTACCACACCAGTGATTGTAGATACGGCGGTCAGCACGGCAACGCCTATAGTCGTCACAGAAGATGGGAATACTGTTACTCAACCCTCATCGAGTCCTTATATTGAGCTCTACAAGAATCAGTAAAAACGCTAAAGCTACAAAGCTACCGAGCAATATTTTACCGCATGCTGCTCAGTCATAGCGATGAGTGGCTAAAAACGAACATATAAAAACAGGTTGTCTGTATCTGTTGTCAATAGCTCTATGTATTGCTGATAACTTCGTATTGCTAATAGATTTTTTAATTTAATCACAATAAGCCTAAATAGAGATAACAGTAAGAGCACGAGAAATATTGGGTCAGTAGGTACTATATTCATAGTAAAAAGTAGCATAGGCAGCATATTGGTTGCTGATATATTTGAGTAGCAACCCATTCTTAGACAATGGATAAAACAATAGCTGCGATGACGTTACGCATTATTAATAAATATAATAGGATACTGGCAATGAAGGATTCAAAAAACCACACACGACAGAGTGATAGCACCAGTAGAGATACGTTTAGTGATACAGATACGTATGGTCATGTCGCTAGCAATAAAGGTCGCACACTAAAATTTGGCGGGGCGATGATAGTAGCGTTCGGTAGCATTGCGCTAGCCACACAAAATGCACAGGCATTTTCACCGCTGGCTATCGTCAACGGCATTACCTCTAGTGGCGGTGTCAGTGTTAGCAAAGACATCTTATATGGTGATCAGCCATTACAAGACTTGGATATTTACTATCCTAAGCCTCTGGCAAAAGCCATGAAAGAACAAAGCACTATTAGCAATAACTACCCTATGGTGGTGTTTGTGCATGGTGGTTCATGGGAGAGTGGCAACAAAGAGCAATATGCCTTTGTCGGTCAAAGCTTGGCGCAAGCAGGCTATGTCACCGCAGTAATCAATTACCGCAAAGCCCCTGAGCATGTTTATCCTGATTATGTCAAAGATGCAGCCCAAGCAATTGCTTGGAGTGTAAAAAACGCCGAAAGCTTACATGCTGATCCATCACGTGTCGCTGTCATGGGTCACTCTGCTGGCGCGTTCAATGCGGTTGTCGCCATTGCCAATGAAGACTTCTTGGCACCTTACGGTATGAAGCCCACAGACATAGCAGCGGTGGTTGGTATTGCAGGTCCTTATAGCTATGACTTTCGTAAGTTCGATAGTGCGACAGCCTTTGCTCCAGATGCCACACCAGATCAAGTGATGCCGGATCGTCAGATTAAAGGTGCTCAGCCGCCATATCTGTTATTGACAGCAGAAAAAGACAAAATAGTCTATGAAAGCAATACGACCAAGATGACAGCAGCACTCAAAGAAGCAGGTGTCACGGTCGAGACTGGTGAAATCGAAGGCGCAAGTCATGCAACCAGTATTGGCGCAATGGCGCCGCCGCTGCGCTGGGTCAATGATGTGCGTGCGCAAGTGTTAGCGTATTTAGACAAAACGCTCAAATAGTCTATATAGACGCAGTCGGTGTCAATAGTTACGTGCAACCTCATCTCTATTGTCTTGCTCGAGCACTGCAATGTACTTGAGCAAGACAGTGCTGTAAGACATGCAAACTCTTGTTATAATGTCACCACTTTAAATCTACACCCTATTCTAAATTTTAAGGCAGAATATTTATGAGCATGAACGCTGACGATTTGATCGCATTTTTACAGACTCACTTCCCAGACGCTTTTATTCAAGCTGCCAACCAAGGTAATAAGTTTGATGTACGCGTGGTTGATGCCAGCTTTGAAGGCAAACGCGCAGTTCAACGCCAGCAAGCTATCTATGCGCTAGTCAATGATAAGATTGCGAGTGGCGATATTCATGCCCTCAATATCCAAGCGCTAACGCCTGCTGAGTGGGACGCTCAGTCAAAAGGCTAATTAAATAGCTGTATACATGACCAAGTATTATAGAATGCCTCTTTTTAATAGACGCTTTTCATAAATTTGGTTTTCATAATTTCTTATACTCATTGCTAGGTTGTCACCTTTATGGATCAATTTTTAATCACTGGTAGTAGTCGTATCGCAGGGGAAGTCACTATCTCAGGCGCCAAAAATGCCGCTTTGCCGTTACTTGCCGCTATGATACTGGCTGAGACGCCAACGACATTGCATAATGTACCGTCACTAAAAGACGTGCGAACATTGATTGAATTGATCGGTGGTATGGGTATCGATATCCAAAAGCAAGATGATACCGTCACTTGCGATACAAAAAGCATTGATAATTTTTATGCGCCGTATGACTTAGTAAAAACCATGCGTGCTTCGATATTGGTGTTAGGTCCATTGCTGGCACGTTTTGGTGAAGCCGAAGTATCATTGCCAGGTGGCTGCGCGATTGGCTCACGTCCTGTTGATCAACATCTAAAAGCATTTGAAGCGATGGGTGCAGTCATTAGCGTAGAAAATGGTTATGTAAAGGCACAAGCACCTAAAGGCGGTAAGCTTTTGGGCTGTAACTTCTCATTTGACATGGTTACCGTTGGCGGTACTGAGAACGTCATCATGGCAGCGGCACTGGCCAACGGCACAACAGTGCTAGGCAACTGTGCATTAGAGCCAGAAGTGGTTGATTTGGCCAATATGCTGGTCGCTATGGGTGCTAAGATTAGCGGTATCGGTACCTCAACCATGACCATCGAAGGCGTTGAGCGCTTGCACGGTTGTGAGTATTCAGTCGTACCTGATCGCATTGAGACCGGTTCATACCTTGCTGGTGCGTTAATGACGCGTGGTGATGTATTGACTAAAAATACTACAGCGTCGTTATTACATCCTGTACTTGAGAAGTTTGAAGCGATGGGCGCAGTGATTACGACAGGTGATGACTGGATTCGCGCGCAGATGAAAGGCCGTCCAAAGCCGGTCGATATTCGCACTCAGCCACATCCAGGTTTTCCAACAGATATGCAAGCCCAGTTGATGGCGATTTGCTGTCTGGCTGATGGTACCAGCACCATTATCGAAAACATCTTTGAGAACCGCTACATGCATGTACCTGAGCTTAACCGCTTAGGTGCATCTATCCAAGTTGATGGTCATACTGCAGTGATCAGAGGCGTCGAGAACTTCACTGCGGCGCCTGTTATGGCAACAGATTTACGTGCTTCTATGTCACTTGTGATGGCGGCTGCAACTGCAGAAGGCGAGAGCTTAATCGACCGTATTTATCATATTGATCGCGGTTATGAGCATGTCGAAGAAAAGCTACGCAGCCTGGGTGTCAATATTCAGCGTGTGAATACCAACGATTAGTATCACTAGATTGATGCTAACTTTTGGGCACATTACGCTATAAATCAAAACCTCCTTACCTTCTTACTACTTTTAATTGGGGGGAGGTATCAACCGTACATGGACATGATGTCATTATGACTGAGACAAGCAAACCTTTACCAGCCAGTGGTTTATTAAACGAAGTAAACGATGAGTTTTCAGGTCTAACCTTAGCGTTGTCAAAAGGCCGTATTCTAGAAGAAACTATGCCACTGTTACGTGCAGCTGGCGTTGACTTACTAGAAGACCCTGAAGCCTCTCGCAAACTTATTTTTCCGACATCAAACCCAAATGTGCGTGTATTAATCTTGCGTGCCAGTGACGTGCCGACCTATGTCGAGCACGGGGCAGCTGATTTTGGTGTGGCGGGTAAAGACGTGTTGCTTGAGCATGGTGCCAATCATGTTTATGAGCTACTTGATCTAAAAATTGCTCAGTGCAAGCTGATGACTGCTGGTGTGAAAGATGCGCCACTACCCAATCGTCGCCTACGCATCGCGACCAAATATGTGAATGTGGCACGCGCTTATTTTGCAAGCCAAGGTCAGCAAGTCGATGTTATCAAGCTGTATGGCTCGATGGAGCTTGCACCGTTGGTGGGTCTGGGTGATTTGATTGTTGATGTGGTAGATACTGGTAATACTTTGCGTGCGAATGGGCTCGAAGCCCGCGACCATATCTGTGATGTCTCATCACGTCTTATTGTTAATCAGGTCAGCTACAAGCGCAAATTTGCCCTGCTAGAACCAATTTTAGATAGCTTTAAAGACAGTATTGCAAATGCCTAATAGACCGGTGTTGATCATTGGTAATATAAAGCACGGTTATACGAATTTTTAAACCAGTTTGGCGCTCTATGATAGATATAGCGTGCTAAACTGGTTTTGTTGTCTTGGCTTGCCAAAAAATAAAATATAAGTAAACTCTACATTAGAAGACAGCGAATAAGCCATAATTTTATAAAGATCAAGCATACATTAGTTATGTTTACCTCATTTATTTTTAGCAGTATTTTATGCTCAGATATAGGATTAGGTCATGCGCCAGTTAAGTACCCAAGATGCCGATTTTGACAGTCAGTTGACACAATTGCTTGCTTTTGAAACGGTTAACGACTCTGAATTACTACATACCGTTGATGATATCATCGCTCAAGTACGTGCTGATGGCGATAACGTCGTATTGGCGCTAACCCAGAAATTTGATCAGCACCCAGCAACAGCGATGCACGAGCTAGAGCTTTCTAAAGAATCACTTGCTGATGCATTTGCCACTCTCGATGATAAAGTAAAGGCAGCACTGACTACAGCTGCGACTCGAGTGCAGACATTCCATGAGCGCCAAGTACAAGAAACGTGGCAGTATGAGGATGAGCTGGGTAACCGTTTGGGTCAAAAGGTTACGCCACTTGATCGTGTCGGTATTTATGTCCCAGGTGGCTTGGCATCCTATCCTTCGTCGGTATTGATGAATGCTATCCCTGCCAAGGTCGCTGGCGTCAACGAAGTTATCATGGTCGTACCAGCACCCAAGGGCGTGCTTAATCCTCTAGTGTTGGCGGCGGCACATTTGTCACAAGTTGACCGTGTTTTTACTATTGGTGGCGCACAAGCAGTCGCAGCGTTGGCTTATGGTACCCAAACCATTCCAGCCGTGGACAAAATCACAGGCCCAGGTAACAAGTATGTCGCAGCAGCCAAACGCGCGGTATTTGGTCAGGTGGGTATTGATATGATTGCTGGGCCCTCAGAGGTGCTGGTATACGCAGAGGGTGAAGCACAAGATCGTGCTGATTGGCTTGCGATGGATTTATTGTCACAAGCAGAGCATGATCGCATTGCTCAAGCTATCTTTGTGACCACTAGCGAAGATCAGCTTAAAGAAGTGGCAATGGAGATCGAAAAAGCACTGGCTGAGCTGCCAAAAGCAGATATCGCACGCGATTCGTTACAGAACCGCGGTGCGCTTATTTTAGTAAAAGACCGTAGTGAAGGCATGGCACTGATCAATCGTATTGCTCCTGAGCATTTGGAGCTCTCTGTTGATAACCCTGATGCGCTATTAGATGATATTCTTCATGCCGGTGCTATCTTTATGGGACGTCACACGCCTGAGGCTATCGGAGATTATTGTGCAGGTCCGAACCATGTGTTACCGACGTCTGGTACAGCGCGTTTTTCTTCGCCGTTAGGTGTCTATGACTTTCAAAAGAAATCATCTATTATTTATTGTACCCAAGCTGGCAGCAAGCCATTGGCTGAGACGGCTGATATTTTAGCGCAGCGTGAGGACTTAGAAGCCCATGCACGCTCAGCACGTTATCGTTACCAGTAAAATATATTTGAGCGTTTTCTTATTTACTTTTAATATGTATTTAATAGTCTGTCTGACTAATTAGCAGGATAATTTATGAGTGAGTCAAAGATAGATACCAGACTTTGGTCATCTAAAGCACGCAATTTGTCACCTTACGTACCGGGCGAGCAGCCACAGCATGACAATTTGTGCAAACTGAACACCAATGAAAACCCGTTTCCACCGTCGCCAAAGGTAGGGGAGGCAATTGCCAAGGTATTGACGCAGCAAGCAGAAGAGCTGCGCTTGTATCCAGCGCCCGAGTCTAATGATTTGCGTGCGGCATTGGCACAGTCATATGAGTTAGATATCAACCAAGTGTTTGTTGGTAATGGTTCAGATGAGGTGTTGGCACTTATATTTGCCAGCTTCTTCCTAAAAGAGCGTCCACTGTTGTCACCTGATATCAGCTATAGCTTTTATCCCGTCTATGCACAGACCTTTGGTGTACATCTTGTCAAGATACCTCTAGAAGAAGATTTTAGTATCGACCCTGATGCGTACCGTCAGCCTTGTAGCGGTATCATCATCGCCAACCCAAATGCACCAACTGGTTTGCTATTATCGCTTGCTGATATTCGTAAGCTTGCCAGCGAACACTCCAATGCCGTCATTGTCATCGATGAGGCTTATATTGATTTTTCTCAGAGAGAGTCAGAGACTCAAGTATCAGCAGTAAGTCTGATCAATGAGTGTGACAATATTATTGTGACACAAACCTTCTCAAAGTCACGCTCATTAGCTGGTCTACGTGTCGGTATGGCCTTTGCCAATGCGTCATTGATTGAAGCATTGACGCGTATGAAGAACAGTTTTAATAGCTACCCATTAGATAAGCTGGCACAAGCTGGAGCGACGGCGAGTGTGCTAGACGTGGATTACTTCGAACAGACTCGTCAGCAAGTCATCGACCTACGTACGTCATTAACAGAAGCGCTGATAACGTTGGGCTATGACGTATTGCCGTCACATGCCAACTTTGTCTTTGTCCGCCCAAAAGACGGTGATGCTAGTGGAGTGGCAAGTGCGTTACGTGAGCAAGGCATTATCGTTCGTCATTTTGACAAACCGCGTATCAATGAGTACTTGCGTATTACGGTTGGTACAGCAGAGCAGAACAGCCGTTTGATTGAGGCTTTGACAGTGTTGTATGCCGATAACAGCGTTACTAGTGATTAACACAACGCTTTCAATATTTATATCAACGAGCACAGCGCAATGATGAGACAGATGTACTAAGAAGTAATAGATGTGTTAAGAAGTATCGAAAAAGCCTGCTAACGCAACGTGAGCAGGCTTTTTTGAATCATAAGAAAAAGCGCAGTACAATTATTTATGTTTTGTAGCCAGTACTGCTAGCAGATTACCTACCTTGTCCAAGCACTCTTGGTATTCGGCATCGCAATCTGATGCAACCGTGATGCCGCCACCAGCCCATAGGTTGAGATGTCTTTCGCTGACAGCCTCATCATTCCACAATGCATTGGCCTGTAGCGTACGAATGAGCACATTCCATTGACCACTACCATCAAAATTCATATAACCCATCGTACCGCAATAGGCACCGCGCGGTGCGGCCTCTAGTTCAGAGATGATTTCAACAGCGCGCTTTTTGGGTGTACCTGTGATGGAGCCAGCAGGCAAACTACCGAACAACACTGCCAGCGGATGAGTATTCGCTTTTAGCTCAGCGATGATCGTGCTTACCATGTGATGAACATTACTAAAGCTCTCAATCGCGAATAGCTGTGGTACTTTTACACTGCCGATCTTGGCATACTTGCCCAGATCATTACGCAGTAAATCCACGATCATGACGTTTTCGGCACGGTCCTTTTCACTATCGATCAGTTGTTGTTTGTGTGCGTCATCTTGGTCTTGATCGAGGCTACGCGGCATGGTGCCCTTGATAGGCTTGGTTAAGATATGATGTTTGCCAGTATCGCTGTCTCTTGTAAAGGTAAAAAATAATTCAGGTGAGCAGCTTAGTAATTCAAAACGGTTATCACCTGTAGCATCGCTGCCACTTTCACTTAAGTGTTTGGTAGTATAGTTATCGACGCTCAGGTAGCCTGCAAAAGGTGCTTTTGTATTGCGATGTAGTGCAGGGAGATAATCGATAAGCGCGGCTATTGGTTGGTTGGTGTCATTATTATATGGTAGTTTGCCAGACCACTTTTGCGTCAGATTGATCTGATAGCAGTCGCCTTGCTGTAGGTAGTCTTGAGTACGATCAAATGCTTGCTGATAGTCACGCTTGCTCCATTGTGCAGTTAGAACAATAGGCTCTACCTTAGATGCGGTTTCAGATAGTGTTTGAGAAAGATGTTTTTCAGCCAACCTGTGATCTAACTCGTTTAGAGAAGATACAATAGCAGTCAAAAGCTTCTGCTGTGCTTCATTGTCGGTAGTGTCATCCGAGTACTTATTGGTTTGATGACTCGTGAGCTCCCAACCTGTATCAGCTATATGGGTGAGATAAATATCATAATGACCTAATGAGGCACAAGGCTGCTGCGCCAATTCTATACTATCTATAGGGCTTAATTCATGAGCGGCAATATCGTAACCAATAAAACCTATCAAACCGTGATGATAGCTGGGATTTGTATTTTCTAAATTCGAATTTTCTACATTTATGTTTTTTGAATTGTCGCTATCGACATCATAAGTTTTGCTGTAAGCAATCAGCTCATCTTGCCAGTCTAGATAGCTTATATAAGACGCCGTGATAGATTTGCTAGTGTTAGGGCCATCGCCACGCCAGATTTTAACCACTTTGTAGAGATTGCTAGAGCGCTGTTTATCAGTAGGATACACAGACCAGCTGACTTTCGGTAACAGACCAATGACTGGTTGCTTATGGTTATTTAGCCAAACAAGCTGCCAATTGGCTTCATTATCTTGATTGAGCAAATGGTGTTGTAGATGGGTCATCAACTCGGCAGCAGATAAATCACCAAAACGCCAGCTAGAGTTAATAGCTGGCGATGGGGCAGAGTCTATCTGGCTGGTTATATTTTGATTTGGTACAGGCATCATTTAACCGTCGAATTTTTTTATGATTAGCGTAGCATTAGTACCACCAAAGCCAAAGCTATTACTCATCAAGGTATCAAGGTCAGTTTCACGCATCTGGGTGACAATATCGAAGCCTTCAGCTGCAGGATCTAGGTTATCGACATTGATACTTGGTGCGATAAAGCTCTCTTGTAGCATCAATAAGCAATAAATAAGTTCTTGAGCACCGACAGCACCTAAGCTGTGACCTGTCATGGATTTGGTAGAGCTGATAGCAGGTACTTTACTGATGTCATTATCAAAGACTTTGGCAATTGCTTTTAGTTCTGTGATATCGCCTAGCGGTGTGCTCGTACCGTGGCTGTTGATATAATCAACGCTTTCTAGACCAGCTTCGGCTAGGGCTTGTTGCATACAGCGCACGGCACCTTCACCACTTGGGGCAACCATTTCTGCACCATCAGAGCTAGCACCGTAGCCGACGATTTCAGCTAAGATATTGGCACCGCGCGCTTGTGCGTGCTCTAAACTCTCAACCACCACCATTGCACCACCAGCAGCAATGACAAAGCCATCACGATCTTTGTCATAAGCTCTTGAAGCAAGTGTTGGCGTGTCGTTGTATTGTGTACTGACTGCGCCCATCGCATCAAACATACAAGACTGCGTCCAGTGTTCAGCTTCGCTACCACCAGCCAGTATGACGTCAGCTTTACCCAATTGAATAAGCTCAGCAGCATGACCGATACAGTGGGTCGAGGTCGCACAAGCAGAAGAAAGCGAGTAAGAGACCCCTTGGATTTTTAGACCTGTGGCTAAGGCTGCTGATACTGAGCTACCCATAGTTTTGGGTACGGCCATCGCACCAACACCGCGTAAACCTTTTTCGCGCATAGCGTCTACGGCGTTTACGATGTTTTCTGTTGATGCGCCACCTGAGCTGGCGACAACACCTACGCGTGGGTTATTGTTAATAGTCTCAAGTGATAACCCTGAATGCTCAATAGCATTCAAGGCACTGACATAAGCATACAAACTGGCATCGCTAAAGAAGCGCTTGAGTTTGCGGTCGATACCACTGGTATCTAAGTCTGATTGATTAATACTACCACTCACGTGTGACTTGAATTCATGCTCGGCATGAGCCTCATTAAATGTAATGCCAGACTGTCCTTCTTTAAGAGCAGTGGTAACGGTGGCTAAATCATGTCCGATACAAGAGACAATCCCTGCTCCAGTGATAACGACGCGGCGCATATGCTATTCCTTATAAGTAACGACTTGCTAGCAGTTGGTTGCAATAATCGTTGCAAATCTATATATGATATTTAACGATGAATTAATGTGAGCATTATAGTAAAAAGTAGTTTATGTAGAAGAGATAACGATAGCACGAATTTAGGTAACTAGACTCTATTAACAGTCTATTAAAGGTAATATAAACTCAGTGTACAATTATGCTCTCAATTACGGCACATGATAACGTATCAAGCGCTGAAAATCTTTGAGCAAATGTAAAAAAACGCCTAATCGCCCATTGTCGTTAAGGCTTATTAACCAATACATGTTCACAGACGGTTTTTGCTAGATAGATCTATTGGCGCTTAACTGAAATTAGCGAGCGTATTATAAATGAATCAAAAGCTATGGCTAAGTGATAAAAAATTCAATTATACTTTTAGATACAAAATTTGTGACCGCGATAACATTGTTCGCACTGACAAAGGTTACAGCGGTTGGCTAGAATGACAGCTTGACTATTATTAAAACAAAACCAATTACCATATTCATCATATTAAGGACATCACGATGGCAAAGCGTAGTACTCTTTCTAAAAGCATCAATACTATTGGCTCTTTTGCTCGGAATAACCTAGAGCGTATGGGCGCTATGATTGATAACGTCAATGCCAAAACAGGCAAGCCGCGTCAATATAAAGCGGTAGATTTAGGGGATGAAGACTATCAACAAGACTTGTTTCGTGAACAGACTCTAAAAGCAACGCAACAGTTATTAGGACCACGCTTTGCTATGTATGGCAAGTACGCCAAAAAAGTGGTACCAAATAGTTTTTTCCAGTCGACAGTTGATAGTGCATTTGCTCAGGTAGCCAATCTTGCATCAAGCTGGAGCCAGTTAGATCTACCGGATGAGCATCGATTTGCCAATATTGCGACCTTAGATGACGAAGAGCGCTATGCGCTAGCGACAGATATCGCTAACCAAAACCGTGCGCTTGCAGCAATTGGCGGCATAACTGGTCTGGCTGGATTGCCAGGATTGCTTGCTGATACATTATGGTTATTGTTGGTCTCGTTACGTACGGTTTATCAAATCGCATCTGTGTACAATAAGCCATTAACAGGTAAGCAAGGCGTAAAAATGGCTTATGAGCTACTTTCCAGCGCAGACCTGAGCAAAATGCAAGAAAAACAAGCATTGCTAGCAGGTATGGGTATTGGTAAAGGTTTACTTGATAATGCTCAAAGCAGTGGATTACATAGTGAACTCAAAAACTTAGGTCTAAAAAATAAGAATGTGAACTATTATGCCGAGCAAATAGATAGCATTGCCAGTCAAGTAGGCATTGATCTTGACCAGATCGACCTATCATGGGTTCGCCGCTTTATTCCTATCACTGCAGTAGCGGTAGGGGTGCATTACAATAGTCAATTAATCGACGAGGTTATCGGCGTTGCTCAAGCGACTTTTGCACCAGAAGCGAAAATGGCCAATCGCGCCATTACTGATGATAGCAGTAGCGAAGCTGAAGTAAAAAAAGCAAGCGATAGTGACAACACTGGAGAGCAAAATACGAAGGGTGAAACTGAAACAGATAGTGATAAAGACAATAGTGATGATAAGCTATCGGATAAGCAAACATCTGATAAAAAGACCAAGTAAGTATCAATATCCATGCTGATATTGGTTACATACCCAGTCAGCATGGAATCATCACTATAGTATCCATAACGTATTATCTATAATAAGCAATCTGCTTGCATAAATATCAGTATTCACATTGGTACTTGTTTAGATTTCATAAAAAACTTGAAAACTAGAGCAACCATCACAACATATGCGTTATCGAGCAGTTTTTAATATCTTCTGTAAATCCAGCTTGAGACTGACCTATCTGCTTTATTTATTGAGTTATTTTTTAGTTAAAAATTTATAAAATGGTATAGCGTCAGGCTGGATGCATATCTATCAAATGTTGTAAAGTTAAACCATAGATAAGTGGTTGAAATAGCAGCAACAACTCTTTATAATACACTGTCCTAAAAATGGGTGCCCCGAAATCTGCAAATATTGTCAGATAGATGGTGCATTGGCCCATTTTTTTGTTTTATACCAAACGGGAGAAGGATGCCTTATGGCAACAACTAACCAATTGATTCGTAAAGGTCGCAAAACCATCAAGGAAAAGTCAAAAGTTCCTGCGTTGGAAGCGTGCCCACAGCGTCGCGGTGTATGTACTCGTGTATATACTACCACGCCAAAAAAACCTAACTCTGCCATGCGTAAAGTATGTCGTGTACGTTTGACTTCAGGCTATGAAGTATCAAGCTACATCGGTGGCGAAGGTCATAACCTACAAGAGCACAGTGTTGTTCTTATCCGCGGTGGTCGTGTAAAAGATCTACCAGGTGTACGTTATCACACTGTTCGCGGTGCACTAGATTGCGCAGGCGTTAAAGACCGTAAGCAAGGTCGCTCTAAGTACGGTGCTAAGAAGCCTAAAGTTTAATAATTAAACGTTATTAAATAAGCTTTTTGCACTACCCAATAACTGTGCATGGGTTTGGTGTCAGTAGTCACATTACTTTTATATAAGTCGTGTATGCTCGAAACATACCACCATGCAGTAAGGCTAACTGATAACTCGCTATTTGTTATTAAGAAACATAGTTGATGTTATGAATGTTAGACACTCCTGAAGACAAGGAAATTTATTATGCCAAGACGTCGCGTCGTTGCTGCCCGTGAGATCCTACCGGATCCTAAGTTTGGTAGCCAAACTGTTGCAAAATTCATCAACCATGTAATGAGTGATGGTAAAAAATCTACTGCTGAGCGTATCGTTTATGGTGCACTTGAGACAGTAAGTGAGAAGCGTAAAGTTGAAGATCCAGTATCTTTCTTCGAAGAAGTGCTTGAAAATGTACGCCCAATGGTAGAAGTAAAAGCTCGCCGCGTCGGCGGTGCAACCTATCAAGTACCAATGGAAGTACGCCCCTCCCGTCGTACTGCCTTGGCTATGCGTTGGTTAGCTGAAGCTGCTGCTAAGCGTTCTGAAAAATCAATGGCTTTGCGTTTAGCTGGCGAATTGAATGACGCCGCTGATGGTAAAGGCGCTGCTATGAAGAAGCGTGACGAAGTTCACCGCATGGCAGATGCTAACAAAGCGTTCTCTCATTACCGTTTCTAAGCTACTTTTTAATAGTAGTTTGAGACTAGTGGCTCAGGTCAACTAGTCCTACATTGTTGTTTATTCTACTGATTGCCGCCATCATTTATGCAGTTGTATAGTAAGTTCATTTATTAACTGAGATGGCGGACATCTATCAAGATGTTTCTTTTGAAAATAAAATTTTTATTAGAGAGCATCCCGAATTTGATGCCACACTATTCTTAGTATTTGCTCTGTTTTTGTCCGCATTAGGCTCAATAATCAGTCAGTAATATTACGAAGCTGAACGCTTTGTCATAGAGTATGAGGTAGAGACACAATACATTATTATATACACGACTTTTCCTAGGAAAACACTATGGCTCGTAAAACTCCCCTAAAACGCTATCGCAATATTGGTATCTCAGCGCATATCGATGCTGGTAAGACAACCACTACTGAGCGTGTTTTATTCTATACCGGTGTTAGCCACAAAATTGGCGAAGTACATGATGGCGCAGCCACCATGGACTGGATGGAGCAAGAACAAGAGCGTGGTATTACTATTACCTCAGCCGCAACAACTTGTTTTTGGTCAGGTATGGCCAAGCAGTTTGACGAACACCGTATTAACATCATCGATACCCCAGGTCACGTTGACTTCACGATCGAAGTTGAACGTTCTATGCGTGTACTTGATGGCGCTTGCATGGTTTACTGTGCAGTAGGCGGCGTTCAGCCACAGTCTGAGACCGTATGGCGTCAGGCAAACAAATATAAGGTACCACGTCTTGCATTTGTAAACAAAATGGATCGTGTTGGTGCTGATTTCTATCGTGTTATCGAACAGATCAAAACTCGTTTGGGTGGTAACCCGGTACCATTGGTTATCCCAATTGGTAAAGAAGATGACTTCGAAGGTGTTGTTGACTTAGTTACTATGAAAGCCATCTATTGGGATGAAGCATCTCAAGGTATGAACTACGAAGAGCGTGATATCCCAACTGAACTACAAGACAAAGCGGACGAGTACCGTGAACATCTTGTAGAAAGCGCTGCTGAAGCCAACGAAGAGTTGATGAACGAATATCTAGAAAACGGTGAATTGAGCGTAGAGCAAATTCATACCGCTATTCGTCAGTTGACTATCGATAACGAAATCATCCCACTTCTTTGTGGTACTGCCTTTAAAAACAAAGGTGTACAGAAGATGTTGGATGCTGTTATTCAGTATCTACCAGCACCAATCGACGTACCTGCTATTAAAGGTATTCTTGATGACAAAGACGAAAGCGAAGGCAGCCGTGAAGCATCAGATGAAGCACCTTTCTCAGCTCTAGCATTCAAAATCATGAATGACAAATTCGTTGGTAACTTAACCTTCGTACGTGTTTATTCTGGTGTCATGAAGCAGGGTAGCAGTGTTTATAACCCAGTTAAAATGAAGCGTGAGCGTGTTGGCCGTATCGTACAGATGATGGCAAACTCTCAAGAAGAGCTTCCAGAAATCCGTACTGGTGATATCGCAGCTCTAGTCGGCATGAAAGATGTGACTACTGGTGATACGCTATGTGATGAGCAAAACGTGATCACACTTGAGCGTATGGAATTCCCAGATCCAGTTATCTCTCTAGCAGTTGAGCCAAAAACCAAAGCTGACCAAGAAAAAATGTCAATCGCGCTTGGCCGTTTGGCAAAAGAAGATCCTTCGTTCCGTGTACACACTGACGAAGAATCTGGCCAGACGATCATCAGTGGTATGGGTGAGCTACATCTAGAGATTCTAGTTGACCGTATGAAGCGTGAGTTCAACGTTGAAGCAAACATCGGTGCGCCGCAGGTTGCTTATCGTGAGACGATTCGTAACACGGTTGAACAAGAAGGTAAATTTGTACGTCAGACTGGTGGTCGTGGTAAGTTCGGTCACGTTTGGCTACGTCTTGAGCCACTTGATCCAGCTGGTGACACTGAATACGAATTCGCTGAAGAAGTTGTTGGTGGTACAGTACCAAAAGAATTCCACGGTGCCGTTGATAAAGGTATCCAAGAGCGCATGAAAAACGGCGTACTTGCTGGTTACCCAGTAGTTGGCGTAAAAGCGACCTTGTATGATGGTTCTTACCATGACGTCGATTCTGATGAATTGTCGTTCAAAATGGCAGGTTCTATGGCCTTCAGAAAAGGTTTCATGGCAGCTGACCCAGCTCTACTTGAGCCAGTAATGAAAGTAGAAGTTGAAACGCCTGAAGATTACATGGGTGACATCATGGGCGATCTTAACCGTCGTCGTGGTCTAGTACAGGGTATGGAAGATCTACCTGGTGGTACTAAGCAGATCCGTGCTGAAGTACCATTAGCGGAAATGTTTGGCTATGCCACTCAAATGCGCTCTATGTCACAAGGCCGTGCAACTTACTCTATGGAATTCCAAAAGTACGCTGAAATTCCAAAATCAGTTGCTGCTGAAATCATCTCTAAGTTCAACTCTAAAGATGATGACGAGTAAATAAAGCTTACTAAAGGTGACAATATAGAGTATATCTGTGTATTGTCATTAAAGAATAGACCAATAACTTGTTAAAAGACTTGTTATTGGTCGCAATTTTCTTATAATATCTGCACATTAGTATGTGTAACCTTTTAACAATTATCTTAATGTGGTCAAGAACACCTCAATCATCATATTTATATGAGTTGAGCCTTGGACCCCAAAAAAAGAGGAAATACCCATGGCAAAGGCCAAGTTTGAACGTAACAAGCCACACGTCAACGTCGGAACCATCGGACACGTTGACCATGGTAAAACTACCCTTACCGCTGCAATCGCAACCGTAGCTGCAATTACCTCTGGCGGCGAAGCAAAAGACTACGCGTCTATTGACTCAGCACCAGAAGAAAAAGCACGTGGTATCACCATCAACACCTCACACGTAGAATATGACACAGACAGCCGTCACTATGCTCACGTAGATTGCCCAGGTCACGCCGATTATGTTAAAAACATGATCACTGGTGCTGCTCAGATGGACGGCGCAATCCTAGTCGTATCTGCAACTGACGGCCCTATGCCACAAACACGTGAGCACATCCTGCTTTCACGTCAGGTTGGCGTACCGTACATCATCGTATTCATGAACAAATGTGACATGGTTGATGACGAAGAACTACTAGAACTAGTAGAAATGGAAGTTCGTGAACTATTGAACGACTATGACTTCCCAGGCGACGACACGCCTATCGTTAAAGGTTCAGCTACTGAAGCCCTAAAAGGCTCAGAAGACAAATATGGCCAACCAGCCGTAGTAGAACTACTAAACGTACTAGACACCTACATCCCAGAGCCAGAGCGTGACATCGACAAAGCATTCCTAATGCCAATCGAAGACGTATTCTCAATCTCAGGTCGTGGTACCGTAGTAACCGGCCGTGTTGAATCTGGTATCGTTAAAGTTGGTGACGAGATCGAAATCGTTGGTATCCGTGACACTCAAAAAACCACCTGTACTGGTGTAGAGATGTTCCGTAAACTGCTTGACGAAGGTCGTGCAGGCGAAAACTGTGGCGTACTACTACGTGGTACTAAGCGTGAAGACGTACAACGTGGCCAAGTACTAGCTAAGCCAGGTTCAATCACTCCGCATACCAAGTTTGACGCTGAAGTATATGTATTGTCAAAAGAAGAGGGTGGTCGTCACACACCATTCCTAAACGGCTATCGTCCACAGTTCTACTTCCGTACTACTGACGTAACTGGCGCAATCCAATTACAAGACGGTACTGAAATGGTAATGCCTGGTGATAACGTTGAGATGGGCGTAGAGCTTATCCACCCAATCGCTATGGACAAAGGTCTACGCTTCGCTATTCGTGAAGGCGGCCGTACTGTAGGCGCTGGTGTTGTTGCTAACGTATTGAACTAATCATCAAGTATCAGTAATGAGCTTATGAGCTAGTCATAAAAGAGCCACCCTATTTAGGGTGGCTCTTTTTGTGGGTTGCGTTGTGTGTGATGTCGTAGTTGAATGAAGTAATAGCTTAACTGAGATATAGAATCGTTAGTTTAGCCGATGAGACCAGTCACTTATTTACTATACAATGTATTGTAATCTATCTCATAGATTGTTATATTAGCGCTGCACTTAAAACGAGTATCTACTTTTAGCGAAAGTTAAAGCACTGTTAGTACGATAATTCTGTTAGTTAAGTGACAAATCAGGTAAAACTAATAATTTTACCGCTAAAGGCTTGCATTCTATGCTAAATATTGTATAATGCTGTCCTTTACACCCATAGGCGATTGGCTCAATTGGTAGAGCATCGGTCTCCAAAACCGAGGGTTGTAGGTTCGAGTCCTACATCGCCTGCCATCTTCTTATCTCATCTTTGTTGTACCCCACCATCTCCGAAGCGAGTTCTTTATGAGCAATGATCAAGATAACCTCGAGACTAAGTTATCTGATGCCAAGGCGGTTGCTGGTGGAATGCTGTCTAAAGATAAGCACATCTCAGCGAGCGGTACTACTGCTGTTGAAGTGGCTAAGACTGGCTCAATAAAAGATTTGATTTTGTGGCTACTTGCTGCAGCTGTTTTGATCGGTGCGACTCTCGTTAATCAATACTTACCAGGCTATTGGCAACCAGCTAATGATGTTTGGGTACGTATTGGTATCATTGTGGCACTTATTGTATTTGCATTAGTATGCTTGGCATTAACGCATCAAGGTCGCGCTTTTAAAATATTATTAAAAGATGCGGCTGTTGAGCTTCGCCGAGTAACATGGCCAGGTAAAGACGAAACCTTTCAATACACATGGCAAGTTATTGTCGTGATCGGGATTGTTGGGTTTTTTATTTGGTTATTAGATAATTTCTTTAATTGGTTCGTTGGTATCTTTATCGGTTAATGGCGCGTATTAGTGACCATTAGCGAGACATTTACTCACAACAACTTATTTATAACGATCAGGAGCGTGATATGCGTTGGTATATTGTCCAAGCGTTTTCAGGATATGAAAAACAAGTACAACGTTCATTAACTGATCGTATTAACCGTAGTGACTTTACAGAGTCATTCGGTGATGTATTGGTTCCTACTGAAGAAGTCGTCGAAATGAAAGACGGCAAAAAACGTAAAAGCGAGCGTAAGTTCTTTCCAGGATATGTATTGATCCAGATGGAAATGAACGATAATACGTGGCACATCGTAAAAGACTGTCCTCGTATTATGGGCTTCATCGGTGGTACGCCTGAGATGCCTGCACCGATTACGCAAGTAGAAGCTGACCGCATTTTAAACCGTTTGAACCAGACTGAAACTGACCCACGTCCTAAGACGCTATTTGAGCCGGGCGAAGAGTTATTGGTTATCGACGGTCCATTCACTGATTTCAAAGGAATGGTTGAAAAGGTCGATTACGAAAAATCTAAGCTACATCTAACGGTAAACGTATTTAATCGACCTACACAGGTTGAGCTTGAGTTTAGTAAAGTTGAAAAACTAGACTAATTCAGCAAAAATTTCATCAACCGGGGAGCCTTCCGTCACATCAGATAATGATTTGGCTTGGCGTTATCACCCATTTAGGAGAGTATCATGGCTAAGAAGATTGATGGTTACATCAAACTGCAAGTGCCTGCAGGCAAAGCTAATCCTTCACCACCTATTGGTCCAGCTTTGGGTCAAAAGGGCGTGAACATCATGGCGTTCTGTAAAGAATTTAACGCTGCGACCTCAGGCCAAGAGCCAGGTCTACCGATCCCAACTGAGATCACGGTATACAGCGATAAGTCTTTTACCTTCATCATGAAGTCACCACCTGCTGCATACTTACTACGTAAGGCTGCTGGTATTGCTAAAGGTTCAGGTACACCGAACACAGCTAAAGTTGGTAAAGTTGACCGTGCACAACTAGAAGAAATCGTTAAGACCAAAAACGCAGATTTGACTGCTGCTGATCTTGACGCTGCTGTCCGTACCATTGCTGGTACTGCACGTTCAATGGGTATTACCGTGGAGGGTGTGTAAATGAGCAAGCTAACCAAACGTCAAAAAGAAATTCAAAGCCGTATTGATAACGAAAAGCAATACACGCTTGAAGAAGCGGTTCAAATCCTAAACGATTTGCCAGCGCTAAAATTCAAAGAATCTATTGATATCGCAGTAAACTTGGGTGTTGACCCACGTAAATCTGATCAAGTGGTTCGTGGCGCAACCAATCTACCTGCTGGTACTGGTAAAACCAAACGCGTTGCTGTATTCGCTCAAGGCGCTGCTGCTGAAGCCGCTAAAGAAGCTGGTGCAGACATCGTTGGTTTTGAAGACCTAGCAGAAGAAATCAAAGCCGGTAACATGGACTTTGATGTTGTTATCGCCGCTCCTGATGCAATGCGTGTTGTTGGACAATTGGGTACGATCCTAGGTCCACGTGGCCTAATGCCTAACCCAAAAGTTGGTACGGTAACGCCAAACGTTGCTGAAGCTGTGACTAACGCAAAAGCGGGTCAAGCGCAGTATCGTGTTGATAAAGCTGGTATCATCCATACCACTATCGGTCAAGTAGGTTTCACTGCTGAGCAAGTTATCCAAAATGCTCAAGCACTAATCTCAGATCTTAAGCGTGCTAAGCCTGCTACGTCTAAAGGTACTTTCATCAAGAAAATTACTTTGTCTAGCACTATGGGTCCAGGTCTAACGATCGATCCAGTACCTTATCGCACTGCAAAATAATTAGAGTCTCTATCTTTTAATATTTGCACGTCGAATATTTTGAATGATGAGAACAAAGAATTTTTAAAGAATTAGGTCAGCGTAGCATTTGCTACGCTGTCTAAGACCGTAGGTAGAGAGTGGTTTAACGTCATGAGTAATGATCTTAGGATAGTTGCTTATGACAATGAGTCACTTTTGTTAATCGACGACAGATGAAAATCTTAGTTGTCCTACGCAGACGGTGGCCCACACAGTTTAAGACACGAGGCAATAGGGCGGTATGATTGTTTATACGATCTCCAAACTATCACTCAACGTCATTCTGATAACGGTGCCGTAATCAGTCGTTACCAGTTGATACTTTTTTTATTAATCGAATCAGTTGGTAATGTGTCGTATCAAGTCAGTCGTAGCTTTTAGTCCAAAGGCAGATAAACTTCGGTTTTTAGCATTTTTACTATTAGTAGATTGATAAGATTAAAGGAGTCAACTTATGGCATTAACGCTAGAACAAAAACAACAAGTTGTGGCTGAAGTGTCTGAAGTTGCTGCTAATGCTTACTCAGCAGTAGCTGCCGAGTATCATGGAATTGGTGTTGCACAGCTTACTAAGCTGCGCGAACAAGCCCGTGATAAAGGCGTTGTTTTGAAAGTGGTAAAAAATACACTAGCAAAACGCGCTTTTGAAGGCACTAAGTTTGAGAGCATGTCAGACCGTATGACTGGTCCACTACTTTTGGCTTTCTCTATGGAAGATTTGGGATCTGCCGCTCGAGTCGTTTTCGACTTTAGCAAAGATAACAAAGCTTTAGAGACCAAATTAGTATCAGTCGGTGGTGAAGTTTATGGTCCAGAAGAGCTAGAGCGCGTATCGAAGCTACCAACTCGCGACGAAGCAATCTCTATCTTGATGGCTACTATGAATGCACCAGTGACCAAGCTTGTCCAGACTATGAACGCTGTTCCTGGCAAGTTCGTTCGCACTGTAGCGGCAATCAAAGACGCAAAAGAAGCTGCTTAATTGCTTGTTTTAACGTAACTTTAACATCGCTAACCTTGATTGCATTTTATTGCCACACCTATTTGAAATGGTGGCAAGCGGTCAAAGCGATATTAGAATCAATTAATTTTTATCAGATAACGGAGAGTTCTCATGGCACTATCTAAAGATGACGTGTTAAATGCAATCGCTGAAATGTCAGTAATGGATATCGTTGAGCTAATCAGCGACATGGAAGAAAAATTCGGCGTAACAGCTGCTGTTGCCGCTGCTGCACCTGCTGCTGCTGGTCCTGCTGCTGCTGCTGAAGAAAAAGACGAGTTTGACGTAGTTCTTGCTAGCTTTGGTGAGAAGAAAGTAGCTGTAATTAAAGCTGTACGTGAAGCGACTGGCCTTGGCTTGAAAGAAGCAAAAGATTTGGTTGAAAGCGCTCCAGCTCCAATCAAAGAAGCTGCATCTAAAGCTGAAGCTGAAGAGTTGAAGAAGAAGCTTGAAGAAGCTGGTGCAACTGTTGAACTAAAATAAGTTTAACACTGTACGAAAAAAAGCTGGTAATGCCTTGCATTGCCAGCTTTTTTTTATTATAATTCGTAGCTTGACCTTTTGTGTCTGCCAACATACGTATGCAACATCACGGTGGATACCCATCAAAAGGACAGACGATATACATGCAAGCACACATACCAGTTTTTGAAATCAGTTAATATGAGCTAAACGTCCGTAGATGTTTGGCATTTTTTTGTGTCTGCATGCTTTCCTATCAACACTATAGTTTATACTGATTCTAAAAGTTATAGTTACCCCGATTCTTAATTCTGAAAAAAGCTGTTGATCTCAAGGTGCCTACTTGGTGTGGCATTATTGTCGGCATTTAGATTCATAGACCGCTTATACGTGTAGGGTCATGGTTTGGTAGTAAGTAGCTTATTTAGAAGTAGTTTAGATGGCAAGTAGTTTATATGCAATCTCAGCTGACTTTATTTCTAGCAAAGTATTTGTAAGTTTAGCCTGATAGGTAAGATATTATATGATGTTGAATTTCTTGGTCGCAACAGTCATATAGACTGATTCACCTACCATGAATATAGCAATCAACAATGAGATTAAGTGAAATGTACTAAGTAAGCACTGATGAGTAAAGTAGTAATTGACAGAAAAGACATGAACTGAACACGAAGACCCGTTTTATATTATCGTTTACGTCGCTAAGTGTGCATCTTATTTATGCATACTAGCCGCGCTTTTAATTTGTTTCCACGTTTACTGTAAGGACTCTCGATGGCATATTCTTATACTGAAAAAAAGCGTATTCGCAAAAGTTTTGCTGAATTGCCCACTGTAATGGACGTTCCCTATTTACTGTCTATTCAAGTAGATTCTTACGAGCAATTTTTGCAAGAGCACAAAAAGCCAAAAGCTCGTGAGAATACTGGTTTGCAAGCTGCGTATTCCTCTATTTTCCCAATTGAGAGTCACTCTGGTAACGCTGAGTTGCAATTTGTTGAGTACTATTTAGGCACGCCTGAATTTGATGAGCGTGAGTGTATCTTACGTGGTTCAACGTTTGCTGCGCCAATGCGTGTCAAAATCCGTTTGATCATCAAAGACAAAGACAGCAAAGACAAAGATAGCAAAGCCGCTATCAAAGATATCCGTGAGCAAAGCGTCTATATGGGCGAGATGCCTTTGATGACTGCGAACGGTACCTTTATTATCAATGGTACTGAGCGTGTTATCGTCTCTCAGCTACATCGTTCACCTGGCGTCTTCTTTGATCATGATAAAGGTAAGTCGCATTCAAGTGGTAAAGTGCTTTATAACGCACGTATCATCCCTTACCGTGGTTCATGGTTAGATTTTGAATTTGATGCAAAAGACTTAGTATTTGCTCGTATTGACCGTCGCCGTAAGCTGCTTGCATCGATCATTCTGCGTGCACTTGGTCTGACCACTTCTGAAATCTTAGATTTGTTCTTTGATAAAGTTGCTGTTTATAAAGCCGAAGAGACGTTCGAAATTGATCTAGTCGCTGATCGCTTGCGTGGCGAAATGGCGCAGTTTGATATCGTATCACCTGAAGGTGACGTTATCGTAGAGCAGGGTAAACGTATCAATGCACGCCGCATCCGTCAGCTTGAAGAAGCAGGTATGACGAAGATTGCTGTGCCTGATGAGTATCTATATGAGCGTATCTTAGCAGAAGATATCGTTGTTAATGACGAAGTCATCGCTAAAGCAAACACGCCAATTGACCATGAGTTATTGGTTAAATTGAACTCATTTGAAGCCAGTGGTGCCATCAAAGAGTTCAGCATTCTGTTCACGAATGATATCGACCAAGGTAGTTATATTGCCGATACGCTACGTGCTGATAGCACCTCAAGTCGTGAAGAAGCGTTGATCGAAATCTACAAAGTCATGCGTCCAGGTGAGCCACCAACGGTTGAAACTGCCGAAAAGTTATTTGAAAGCATGTTCTTCAACGCTGATCGTTATGACTTATCAAACGTTGGTCGTATGAAGTTCAACCGTCGTCTCGGTTTAGAGTTTGATAATACTGATGATCCTGATGTCCAGCGTGAACGTAGCGTGTTGACCAATGACGATATCGTTAACGTTCTAAAAGAACTTATTGAGATTCGTAATGGTCGTGGTGATGTCGATGATATCGATCACTTAGGTAACCGTCGTATTCGTTCAGTTGGCGAAATGGCAGAAAACCAGTTCCGTGTTGGTTTAGTACGTGTTGAGCGTGCGGTAAAAGAGCGTTTAAGCTCAGCGGAATCTGATAACTTGTCACCACAAGATTTGATCAACTCTAAGCCAGTTGCGGCTGCAGTGAAAGAATTCTTTGGTTCAAGCCAGTTGTCACAGTTTATGGATCAGAACAACCCGTTGTCTGAAGTTACTCATAAGCGCCGTGTATCAGCATTAGGACCTGGTGGTCTTACTCGTGAACGTGCAGGCTTTGAAGTACGTGACGTACATGATACCCATTATGGCCGTGTATGTCCTATTGAGACTCCTGAAGGTCCAAACATTGGTCTGATCAACTCACTAGCGACCTTTGCTAAAACCAACAGCTTTGGTTTCCTAGAGACACCTTATCGCCGTGTGGTTGATGGTAAAGTGACTGACGTTATTGAGTATCTATCAGCTATTGAAGAAGTCGGTACGGTCATTGCACAGGCTGATTCACCAATAACTCCAGAAGGCGCGTTATCTGACGAGATGGTCAGTGTTCGTAGCTATGGTGAGTTTGTTCGTATGCCACCAGAAAAAGTGACGCATATGGATGTGTCGCCAAGTCAGGTAGTATCGGTTGCAGCAGGTTTGATTCCGTTCCTAGAGCATGATGATGCTAACCGTGCCTTAATGGGCTCGAACATGCAGCGTCAGGCGGTTCCTACGCTACGTGCTGATAAGCCGCTAGTGGGTACCGGTATGGAGCGTCATGTTGCTCGTGACTCTGGTGTTTGTGTTATTGCTAAGCGTGGCGGTGTGATCGAAGATGTTGATGCCTCACGTATCGTGGTTCGTGTGAACGAAGACGAGATGACTGCTGGTGAAGCGGGTATCGATATCTATAACTTGATCAAATACACGCGCTCTAACCAGAACACCTGTATCAACCAACGTATTATCGTTAACCAAGGTGATGAGATTGCTTTGGGTGATATCTTGGCTGATGGCCCTTCAACGGATCTTGGTGAGCTAGCACTTGGTCAGAACATTCGCATCGCATTTATGCCGTGGAATGGTTACAACTTCGAAGATTCAATCTTGCTATCTGAAAAAGTCGTGAAAGAAGATCGCTTCACTACTATTCATATCCAAGAATTGACTTGTGTGGCTCGTGATACCAAGCTAGGTACAGAAGAGATCACTGCTGATATTCCAAACGTTGGTGAAGCAGCGTTATCAAGCCTTGACGAAGCAGGTATCGTCTATATTGGTGCTGAAGTTGACGCTGGTGATATTCTAGTGGGTAAAGTGACGCCAAAAGGTGAAACACAACTGACGCCAGAAGAGAAACTACTACGGGCTATCTTTGGCGAAAAAGCGGCGGATGTGAAAGATACGTCGCTACGTGTACCGACTTCTAGTAAAGGTACGGTCATCGATGTACAGGTCTTCACTCGTGATGGCGTTGAAAAAGATGCACGCGCAAGAGCGATTGAAAAATCGCAGCTTGATAGCTATCGCAAAGATTTGAAAGAAGAGCTACGTATCTTTGAAGAAGCAGCTCGTGGTCGTATTGGTAATCTATTAGATGGCCAAAAAGTCAGCGGCGGTGCTGGTCTAAAAGCGGGTACGGTAATGGCTTTGGCTGACATGAAAGACATGAACCTTGAGACATTGCTTGATATCCAACCAGTAGAAGAAGAAATCTCTGAGCGTTTGACCCAGATTTCTGATTACTTGGTTGATAAGCAAAAAGATATCGATGTGAAATTTGCTGAGAAAAAACGCAAATTGACTGCTGGTGATGACCTGCAACATGGCGTACAAAAAATCGTTAAAGTATATCTAGCGGTTAAGCGTCGTATTCAGCCTGGTGATAAGATGGCTGGTCGTCATGGTAACAAAGGTGTTGTCTCGCGCATCATGCCAGTTGAAGACATGCCTTATGATGAAAATGGTAATACCGTTGACATCGTATTGAACCCGCTTGGTGTACCATCTCGTATGAACATCGGTCAGGTTCTAGAGACGCATTTGGGTATGGCAGCGAAAGGGTTGGGCGAGAAGATTGATGGTATGCTCAAATCTCAAGCAGCAATCAAAGAGCTACGCGACTTCTTGGATAAAATCTACAACCAAGTTGGCGGTGAGCAAGTTGATCTTGATAGCTTGAATGATGACGACATCATGGCGCTAGCAGCTAACTTACGTGGCGGTGTCCCAATGGGTACAGCGGTATTTGATGGCGCAAGAGAAAGCCAAGTCAAAGATCTGCTTGAGCTTGCTGGTATGGATCGCGATGGTCAGCAGACATTGTATGATGGTCGTACTGGTCAGAAGTTTGACCGTAAAGTAACCGTTGGTTATATGTACATGCTCAAATTGAACCATTTGGTTGATGACAAAATGCATGCGCGTTCAACAGGTTCTTACTCTCTAGTGACGCAGCAGCCACTCGGCGGTAAAGCTCAGTTTGGTGGTCAGCGCTTTGGTGAGATGGAAGTATGGGCACTAGAAGCTTATGGCGCGACGTACACGTTGCAAGAAATGCTAACGGTGAAGTCGGATGATGTTGAAGGCCGTACTCGTATGTACAAAAACATCGTTGATGGTGAGCAGTATATGGATCCAGGCATGCCTGAGTCGTTCAACGTACTGACCAAAGAAATCAAATCACTGGGTATCAATATTGAGTTAAAACAAAGCAACTAGCCCGTTGTTTAACTTAGTTGTCCACTAAAGGCAGTCTGCTTTGTTGCTGCTGCTTTTAGTGATTTGTCTCAACCCTATTCATTGCCTTCATTCATCTTATCCGCGTCTATAGTACGCTGTCAGATGATTATAAAGATAACGGAGAAGCAACTTGAAAGATTTACTCGATATCATGCAAAGCCCTACCGGCAACGGTAACCAAGAGTTTGATAGCATTCAAATTACTTTAGCCTCACCTGACGTCATCAAGTCATGGTCGCACGGCGAAGTAAAAAAGCCTGAAACCATTAACTATCGTACGTTCAAGCCTGAGCGTGATGGTCTTTTTTGTGCCAAAATCTTTGGCCCAGTAAAAGATTTCGAATGTTTATGTGGTAAATATAAGCGCCGTAAGTTCCAAGGCGTTATCTGCGAAAAATGTGGTGTCGAAGTTACCACTGCTAAAGTTCGTCGTGATCGCATGGGTCATATCGACCTAGCCAGTCCAGTCGCGCATATCTGGTTCCTAAAGTCATTACCAAGCCGCATCGGTCTATTGCTAGACATGACGCTACGTGATATCGAGCGTGTTCTATATTTTGAAAGCTACATCGTAACTGAGCCTGGTCTAACTAGCTTAGAAAAGTACCAGTTGCTTGATGACGAAGATTATTACAAAGCGCTTGAAGAGTTTGGTGACGAATTCACAGCCAAGATGGGTGCTGAAGCCGTTCAAGACCTATTAAAAGACATCGATATCGATCTTGAAATTGATGAGCTACGTGAAGCGATTCCACAAACTGGTTCTGAGACTAAGCTTAAGAAGATGTCTAAGCGTCTCAAATTATTAGAAGCATTCCGTGATTCTAATAATAAGCCTGAGTGGATGGTAATGAATATCTTGCCAGTACTACCACCAGATTTGCGTCCTCTAGTACCGCTAGAAGGTGGCCGCTTTGCGACATCAGATCTAAACGATCTATATCGCCGCGTGATCAACCGTAACAACCGTCTTAAGCGTCTACTTGAGCTAAGCGCACCTGATATCATCGTACGTAACGAAAAGCGTATGTTGCAAGAGTCAGTAGATGCGTTGCTTGATAACGGTCGTCGCGGTCGTGCCATCACTGGTAGTAACAAGCGTCCATTGAAATCTTTGGCAGATATGATCAAAGGTAAGCAAGGTCGTTTCCGTCAGAACTTACTTGGTAAGCGTGTCGATTACTCTGGTCGTTCGGTTATCGTTGTAGGTCCAACACTACGTCTACATCAGTGTGGTCTACCGAAGAAAATGGCACTAGAATTATTCAAGCCATTTACTTATAACAAATTATTGTCTCATGGTCTAGCAACAACGATTAAAGCTGCCAAAAAGATGGTAGAGCGTGAAGAGCCACAAGTGTGGGATATGCTGGCCATGGTTATCCGTGAGCATCCAGTACTTCTTAACCGTGCACCAACACTTCACCGTTTGGGCTTGCAAGCATTTGAGCCAGTATTGATCGAAGGTAAAGCAATCCAGCTGCATCCGCTTGTTTGTACTGCATTCAACGCCGATTTCGATGGTGACCAAATGGCCGTTCACGTGCCATTGACCCTAGAAGCGCAGCTTGAATCACGTGCACTAATGATGTCTACTAACAACATCTTGTCACCTGCGAATGGTGATCCGATCATCGTACCATCTCAGGATGTTGTACTAGGTCTATATTACATCAGTCGCTCGTCTATCAATGCCAAAGGCGAGAGCATGATTTTTGCTACCGTTAATGAAGCATTGCGTGCAATTGGTTCAAACGATCTGCATGTAAACGCTAAGATCAAAGTGCGTGTTACTGAGACGCAAATTGACGAAGACGGTAAAGAGACCAAAGAGATCAGTATCAAAGATACGGTCGCTGGTCGTCTACTTATCTGGAACATCATGCCTAAAGGTATGACGTTTGATGAGTGTAACCAAGAGATGACGAAGAAAAACATCTCTCGTTTGATTAACTCTTGCTACCGTAAAGTTGGCGTCAAAGAAAGTGTTATGTTTGCTGACCAATTGATGTATCTTGGTTTTGCTCAAGCAACGCTATCTGGTGTGTCTATCGGTATCGATGACATGGTCATTCCACCTCTGAAAAAGAATATTATCGAAGTGGCAGAAGGCGAAGTACGCGAAATTGAAGATCAGTTCGAGCAAGGTTTCGTAACTGCTGGTGAGCGTTATAACAAAGTCGTTGATATTTGGTCACGTACTAATGACAAAGTCGCTAAGGCGATGATGGACAACTTGGCAACAGATAAAGTTATTAATGCACAAGGTGAAGAGGACGAGCAGAAGTCATTCAACTCTATCTTCATCATGTCGGATTCTGGTGCTCGTGGTAGTGCGGCACAGATTCGTCAGTTGGCAGGTATGCGTGGTCTGATGGCGAAACCAGATGGCTCAATCATTGAGACACCGATTAAAGCTAACTTCCGTGAAGGTTTGACCGTACTACAGTACTTCATCTCAACTCACGGTGCACGTAAAGGTCTAGCGGATACCGCACTGAAAACAGCTAACTCGGGTTACCTAACTCGTCGTCTGGTTGATGTGGCGCAAGATTTGGTTATCACTAGCGATGATTGTGGTACCGAAGAAGGCCTACTCATGAAACCACATATCCAAGGTGGTGAAATCATTGAGAAGCTAGGTGAGCTAGTACTGGGCCGTGTTACTGCACGCGATGTTGCGTACAATGATGATGCTGATAAGATCTTGATTCCAGCGGGTACATTGATTGATGAGTACTGGGTTAACGTTCTAGATAACAACGCAATCGATGATATCTGGGTACGCTCAGTGATTACTTGTAATATCGAACATGGCGTGTGTTCACAGTGTTATGGTCGCGACCTTGCTCGTGGTCATAAAGTGAACATTGGTGAGTCAGTTGGTGTTATGGCTGCTCAGTCTATCGGTGAGCCGGGTACTCAGTTAACCATGCGTACTTTCCACGTGGGCGGGGCCGCGAGCTCAGCTTCTGTAGACAACAGCATCTCTGTACGTAATGCTGGTCAAGCGCACTTTGAGAACATGAAAACAGTACAGCATACTGATGGTCACTTAGTCATCGTATCGCGTTCAGCTGAAATCGCATTGACCGATGAGCTTGGCCGTGAGCGTGAGCGTTATAAAGTACCATACGGTTCAAGCGTACTTGTGAAAGACGAAGAGCAGGTTGAAGGCGGTCAAACTATCGCTAAATGGGATCCGCATACGCATCCAATCATCACAGAATTTGCTGGTACAGCACGCTTCAGTGACATCACTGATGGTATGACTGCGACAGTAAAAGTTGATGATGCAACAGGTATGAGCTCATTTGAGATTCTAGCCACGCGCGATCGTTCAAGCTCAGCCAAAGACTTACGTCCTGCGATTATCTTGAACACTGACGAAGGTAAAGAAGTGGTTTACTTCTTACCAGCTGAAACGATCATCCGCGTAAGCGACGGTGAAAAAGTAGCAGCAGGTTCGATTCTAGGCCGTGTACCACAAGCGTCTTCTGGTACAAAAGATATTACTGGTGGTCTGCCACGTGTTGCTGACTTGTTCGAAGCACGTCGTCCAAAAGATCACGCCATCATGGCAGAAATGACTGGTGTGGTAAGCTTCGGTAAAGAGACCAAGGGTAAAAACCGCTTTATTATTACTAATGAAGATGGTGAAGTACATGAAGAGCTAATCCCGAAATGGCGTCAAATCAACGTCTTTGAAAACGAGACGGTAGCACGTGGTGAAGTGATCGCTGATGGTCCACAGAACCCACATGATATATTGCGCCTGAAAGGTCAGACTGCACTTGCTGATTATATCGTTAACGAAGTACAGGACGTATATCGCTTGCAGGGTGTAAAAATCAACGACAAGCACATCGAAGTTATCATTCGTCAGATGCTGCGTAAAGTTGAAATCACTGACGGCGGCGATTCAAGTCACTTCAAAGGTGATCAGGTCGAGTATGCAGATATCAAAGCATTGAATGCGAAGCTAGAAGCGGAAGATAAATTCCCAGTACAGTTTGAGCGTCAATTGTTAGGTATCACCAAAGCAAGTCTTGCAACTGAAAGCTTTATCTCAGCGGCGTCATTCCAGGAAACAACCCGTGTACTAACTGCGGCTGCTGTGACTGGTAAAGTGGATGAGCTACGTGGTCTGAAAGAAAACGTGGTTGTTGGTCGCTTGATTCCTGCAGGTACGGGGCTCGCTTACCACAAGGCACGTAAAGAAGCAGCAGATCAGAAGCTACAAGATAAAGATCTTAATGCAGCGTTTGATATGACTGCAAGCACGGATAGCAAAGACTTCGCTAGCTTTGATGAAGCATTTGCTCAAGAGTTAAATCAAGACAACTAATCGCATTAAGTATCTTGATTCATTCTTAATTTGATAAAAAAGCCAGCCTAAGTTGCTGGCTTTTTTGTGCGTGTAAAAAACTGAGAAAGACATGGTGCTATCATCTAAAAAAATAGTACACTGGGAAATAGGCTCTAATCACTATTTATAAAAGGACAATTAGCAAATGGCAGGCAAAACACGCGTCGCTAAATACCAAGCAGATCGAACCAATCAAAAGCTATATTTTTGTCGTCTATCTTGCCAAGCAGCAGGCGGTTCCAATGACAAGCAGTTATACCAAGCACATTGTGAAACCGCTATTTTCCATTTGCATGGCGCGCTATTAGCATTTATTCAAGAACTGGGTCATTTCTATAGTTTAAATATGACGGCACCAACGTTGCTCGATATTGAGCAAGCATTAAGCGCGCGCACGCAGGTATCTCCTGAGATTCAGCGCTTACAGCAATTGCAGCAGCAAGGTTTTGTGGCAAATATAGAACGTGCCTATCAACGCTGTCTCTATGCGGTACCACCAGATACTGTTGTAGACAACACACCAAACGACAACTCAGTATCACCAGATCTTATTGTTAATGTTGTTACTCTATCGAATCAGTGGCTACCTGATGAGGCCACGATACGCGAATGGCGTCAACAGCTTTTAGAGTTGATTGAGCAGTTGCGTGCAGGGATGGTTGAGTTCTAATAAAACTGATTGAATAAACCCGTACTCATAGAACTATATAAAAAACTGCTTGGAAGTATGGGGTAAGAAACATTAATAACTAATAGCATAAAAAAAGACTTGTTCAGTGATTACTAAACAGGTCTCTTTGCGCTAAATACGTGCTATAAATTCATAAAAACTATTCTGGCATTGGTGGCATACGCTGAACGGGTGTTGCTGACAAAGCGTTCTGTGATGATCCGTCAGTACTCCGACTGTTGCCCGATGCCTGTGTCTGTGAAATGCTTGAGTTTTCGATAGGTTCAGGGGCAGTTGGTTTGCGCTGCTGGGTTTGAGTTTCAACCGGTTTTGCGGGTTGATTGGTATTGGACAACTCATCATCTTCAACAGCGTTAGAGACAATGCCATCATCAGTCATTTCTATAATTTGCTGTTGTTGCTTTTTAGATTTTGAGCGATTATTAATAGACACCCACTGATTTGGTGTGTCTTCGAGCTGTGCTTTCATGAAGTCTATCCAAACGGGCAGGGCGGCCACGCCACCGTACTCACGGCGACCCATAGATGTCGGTTGATCAAAGCCCATCCATACTACTGTTGCATTGGTAGGATGAAATCCTGCAAACCAGGCGTCTTTAGCTTCATTGGTGGTACCAGTTTTGCCGCCAATATCATCACGTCCCAAAGCTTTTGCTCGTACTGCAGTACCGCGCTGCACGACATCACGTAGGATATCTGCCATCTCAAATGCGACTCTAGGTTTTAGTATTCGCGGTGCTTGTTTGGCCATTATGTACTGTACAGCAGGCGCTTTTAAGCGATCTGACTGTGGACCTGCGTTGTAGATCGTATCATCAGCAACAGTAGTAGCTTCTTCTTCTTCAGTCTCTCCATCACTCTCTAACTCTTCAGTAGTCGACTCATCGGTGGTGCTAGTCTCATCTTCGAGTGATTGATTGTATTCCTCTAATAGCGTTTTATTGACCTCTTCGAGTTGCTCGTTGAAACATAATGCACAGGCTTGGAGAGGGTTGGCTTGGAATAGTAGCTCGTTCTTATAATTATAGATTTGCTCAATAAAGTAGGGCTGTACACGATGACCACCGTTGGCAAAAGTCGAATAGGCCGTTGCCATTTGTAAAGGAGTTGCTTGTCCTGCGCCGAGTGCTAGCGATAAAGTCGTTGGTAGTTTTTCTTTGTCTAAGCCAAACTCATCTAGTAAGTTACGGGCATCGGAGATACCAATGGCCTGTAGTAAGCGGATAGAAACCAAGTTGCGAGACAGGTACAAACCACGGCGCAAGGTGATATCGCCCAAGAAACGTTCGTCCGAGTTTTTAGGTTTCCAGTCCCCTACTTGTATAGGACGATCTGAGATAATACTATCTGGACGATAGCCTTTTTCTAAAGCAGCGGTGTAGACAAGCGGTTTAATGGTTGAACCAGGTTGACGCCAGCCTTGTAAGGCTCGGTTAAATTTACTGTGGTTAAAGTCAAAGCCGCCTACCAAGGCATTGACAGCACCAGTTTCTGGATTCAAAGAAACCAAGCTACCTTGTACTTCAGGTATTTGACCCAGTTGCCAACTGCCATTGTTAGTAGGTATTACGCGAACGATATCATTTTTGCTGACCACTTGGCTGGCATTATCAGGGTAGTAACCGATACGGTTGGCAGAGATATATTTACGTGCCCAGCGCATACCAGACCAGTTGACTGTTACGTTTTCACCTGACTTCAAGGTCGCTTCAAAACTACGAGCGTTGACTTTGGTAACTTTAGCAGGGGACATATTGCTATAGCGCTGGAAATTTTCGAGAGGCTCGTCATTTGCTTCAGCACCGCGCCAACCATGACGGTGCTCATAGGCCACTAAGCCTGTTAGTATGGCAGCTTCTGCATCTGTTTGTGCTTTGCTATCGACCGTGAGACGTACGCGCCAACCGCCATGCATGACTTGCTCACCGTAGCGTTCAACTAAGGTAGCACGCGTCATTTCTGCTAAATAAGGCATATTTACATCAAGCTTTTCTTGATATAGTTTGATGCCCACAGGTGAGTTGACGGCTTCATCATGTTGAGCCTTGGTAATGTAGCCAAGCTCATGCATACGGCCAATAATCCAGTTGCGGCGAGTCAAAGCCCGCGTAGGATTGGCAACAGGATTGTATTTCGAAGGGGCTTTCGGCAGACCGGCAAGCATTGCCATCTCAGCAATACTTAAACTGTCTAATGACTTACTGTAATACTTTTTGGCAGCAGCGCGAATGCCATAAGCGCCTTCGCCCAAATAAATCTTATTGACATATAGAGTTAAAATATCATTTTTACTCAGCTCGTCTTCGATTTTACGTGCTAAAAATAATTCCGTCAGTTTACGATTTAAGGTACGCTCTGGACTCAAAAAGTAATTTTTGGCGACCTGCATGGTGATAGTAGATCCACCAGTTTGACTATCGTCATCAGTCACAACTTCAGTAACTGCGCGCCCAAGCCCTTTGATACTAATACCACTATGCTGAAAAAAAGAAGCATCTTCTGCTGCTAAAAAAGCATGAGTCAAATCTTTTGGTATTTCATCAAAAGTGACTGGCAATGATAAACGGTTACCATATTGACCAATCAATTTGTCATCGCTACTATAAATCTGCAATGGCATTTCTAAGTTGGCAGTTTTGATTTCTTGAGTGCTAGGCAGAGTCGGCGATAAATACATCGCCATGCCATAAAAACCAATGGGCACAGCAAGTGCTAAGATGACTGCCAATGCTAGGCAAGCGACAAAAAGCCCCACCAAAAAGTGAATGAGACGAGCGGTAGCATTTTTTTTGGCCATAATAAGACTTATTAATTAGAGTTTGTAGCGGATAACTCATTATACCTTGAACAAAATAAGCAGGTCATAATAAATGTGTAAGTAGGCCTTAATATATTTTTAAACGCTTGAATCTATCAATTAAGTAAAGTATTGTATTCAATTATTACAAATAACTATCAGATTGTACACTTAATATAAGGTATAGAGTTTGTGAGGCTATTTACTTCTAAAAGTCGACATTTGATTGGTGTGGATATTTGTGCCACTTCAGTGAAGTTGGTTGACATACAGCGCCAACAAGGCATGTTCCATCTCAAATCTTATGGTATCGAGAGAATACCGGAAGGTATAGTCGTTGACAAACTCTTAGTAGACACAGAAGCGGTTGGCAACATTATAGCCAGTCTAGCGAGACGTTGCCAGGTAGCGGGCAGTAATGCGGCAACAGCCGTGTCAGGATCTGCTGTCATTACCAAAATCATTGACATGGATATGGTGCTAAACGATGTTGAGCGCGAAGCACAGATACGTTTGGATGCTGACCAGTATGTGCCTTATCCACTAGAAGACGTCAATCTCGACTTTGAGGTGCTAGGTCCGTCTTTAGTTGATGACAATATGGTGCAAGTGTTGCTCGCAGCCTCTCGCTCAGAAAACGTCGACCAACGTGTTGATGCCCTCACATTTGGTGGTATGCAAGCCAAGGTCATGGATATTGAGTCACATGCTATTGAACGCGCTTTTGGGTTGATGGTAGACAATCTGCCAAACATGCCAGAGTTGGTTGCATTGGTAGATATTGGTCATAATCAAACTACCTTGTATATCGCAAAAAATGGCGAGTTTATTTATAGTCGTGAGCAGTTATTTGGCGGTGTGCAACTGACAGAAGCCATCCAGAATCGCTACGGATTATCGTTTGAAGAAGCAACACTGAGCAAGCGTGAACGTACTTTACCTGATGATTACTATCCTGAAATCTTGACCCCCTTTATAGAAAGTACCATTCAACAAATCACTCGTTCTTTGCAGTTTTATTTCTCTTCTAGTCAGTACAGCAGTATTGACCATGTAGTACTTGCAGGCGGTAGTAGCTCTATCGCAGGTCTCGCTGGATTGGCACAACAAAAACTCGGGGTGAGTGTTAGTGTGGCCAATCCATTTACCAATATGACCATTGCGCCTAATATTGATAATGAGCAATTGACCATTGATGCACCAAGCCTAATGGCTGCATGCGGTCTTGCGTTAAGGAGCTTTGACTAATGGCTCGTATTAACCTTTTACCTTGGCGACAAGAAGAGCGTGACCGTCGCAACAAAGAGTTTATGACTCTGGTAGTCGCAGTGACTCTACTCACTTTACTGGCTGCATTTGCTTCATGGAGCTATTTCAATAATGAGCTCGATGAGCAGCTTGATGCCAATGCATTAATTGAACAAGAAAACGCACGCTTAGATACGGCACTCACTGAAATTGACAGTTTAGAGCAGCGCCGTGAAGATATTATCTCGCGTATGCAGGTTATTCAGGACTTGCAGGGTCGCCGTCCGGTTCCTGTACGCTTATGGGATGACTTGGCTCGTGCCATTCCACCAGCACTATATTTGAACAACCTAAAACGCGAAGGCGATGTTTTGACTTTGACAGGCCTTGCAGATAACCCAAACATTGTGTCGAGCTTGATTCGTAACTTAGATAGTAGTAAGTGGATGGGTAACTCGGCAGTGAGTAATATTCAGCAGAATATCAGTGCTTATGAAGCAGCTCCAGTACTTAATAACACTGTCGCTACTGGCGAACAACCACGCCCTGTATACCCTGAAGACAGTTATGTGCAGTTTGTGATAACGACTAAAGTACAATCTGAGACACCTGTTCCTGCTGAAGATGGTGTGGGAGGGGAGTTATGAAGCTTGTCCGCAAGAAAAGCCTAGTCAAAACTAAGAAAACGGCGTTAAAACCGAAAAAGCAGTTTGACTTAAATGAATTCCGCCGCAGCTTTGAATCGTTGGATTCTGAGAACTATGGCAGCTGGCCATTACCAGTAAAGGTAACGGTAATTGGTCTTATTATTACCTTTATCGCAGCACTGTCATGGGCGCTACCAATTAGCAGCAAAATAGATGAGATCAAGGCAGCTGAGAGTCAGCAACAGACCTTGCTTGACAGCTACCGTGAAAAAGAGTCACGTGCGCGTCACTTAGAAGCTTATCAAGCGCAAGTTGTGCAAATGGAAACTGAATTTAATACCTTGTTAGATCAGTTGCCAAAAGATACCCGTGTGTCAGAATTGGTAGAAGGTATCAATATGACAGGCGTCGGTAGTAATATTCGTTTCCAAGATATATCAGTAGAGCCTGAGATTGAAAACGAATTCTTTATTGAGCAGCCGATCCGTATCGCGGCTTTGGGTGAGTATCATCAATTTGGTAGCTTTATCAGTGGTCTTGCTGCATTACCTCGAATCATTACTATGCATGATTTTGAAGTGAGTAACCCGCAGCCGAGTTTGGATGTTTTACCAGAACTGAATTTGGTACTGCAAACGAAGACTTATCGTTCCAAAGAAGCTGCTCCTGAAGATGAAGCAGCAGTCGCTACTGATGCAAACGCAGGAGGCAACTAATGAGTATACAAAAATTACCCATGTTGTTGGCTTTGAGTGTCTCAGCTGTATCTATGGCTGGCTGTGCTGACCGTATCGGAATGGCAGAGCAAGCGATGACTGATATTCGTAACCAGCCAGCACAGCCTATCGAACCACCGCCTCAAGCTGAACTGGTAGAAGATTTTGTCTATAGTGCCAGCGCGCAGCGTAGTCCTTTTCTACCGCCAAGCTTGGTCAATGTACAAGGTCCTACGACGTCTATTGATGGCGTCCGCCCAGACATTACAAGGGTCAAAGAACCACTTGAGCAATATGAGTTATCGCAACTGATCTTTCGAGGAGTCGTGGTTTCACCCGAAGGACAGCGATACGCATTGGTACAACGCCCTGATGGTTCAGTTGCTAGTGTGAAGGTAGGTGATTATCTTGGATTGAATGACGGCCGTATTGTTGAAATCACGCCGACCCAGATTAACTTGATTGAAATTGTGCCAGACAGCCGCGCAGGGTTTGTTGAAAAACCCCAGTCGCTGGTATCCCCCATAAGCTAAGTCGGCAGATTTTTTGAGGAATAAATAATGACAGTACGCAATAACAAGGTAATGACGATGAGTAACCGCGTTTCTTCTGCTTTTGCCATTTCAGCATTGGCAGTGAGCATGGTAGCAGTAAGCAATAGCGCTCATGCGGCTCAGCGTATCAATAGTGTCTCTGTGGTACAAACGGCACCAGCAGTGACACAAATGCGTTTGGGGTTTGCAGGACTACCTGTATTGCCGGCAGCCTACCAACTTGATGATCCTAGCCGCTTGGTACTAGATTTTGAACAAGTGCAAAACGGTCTTACTAGTCGCTTTAACGAATACAATATTGGTATGGTTAACGATGTCACCACGTTGAGTAGCGATAGCACAACGCGCCTTATCGTTGGTCTCAAACAGTCAGGAAATTACACAACAGCGATTGAGGGTAATGATCTGCTATTGACGATTACTGATCCCAACCGCCCAGTGATTACTAGCGATCCTATACAAGATGTCCTTAATAACAACAATGGTATAACCACCACGGCAGTCGTGACACCAATTATCGAGACGAGTGCTACTCCTGTGGCGGCTGTCCAAACAACCAGTACCACAGTAGTAAAAAATGAAGTGCCAGCCGACACGATGGTAGTAAGAGTTAATCCACTACTAAATCCGCAGCTCGCTTCCTCACAAGTAAGTAGACAGTACAGTTATGACGGTCTAAGCGCGGTCAATTTTTCGGCAGGTAGTGACGGTGGTGGCAACGTCAGTATGGTACTCGCCAATGAAGCCATTCCAGTGGACGTACAGCGTCAGGGTAACAAGCTTGTGGTACGCCTAACGGGCAGTACCGTTCCTAGAAACCTGTTGCGTCGATTAAATATTAATAGCGGTCTGGTTAGTAGTATTGATACAAAAAACCAAGGTCAAAATGGTGTTGTCACTATTAACATGACTGAGGACTACGAATATCAAGCTTACCAGTCAGGCAATCAATTAAATATCAGTATCAATAGGCCTGAGCTGCTACGTGAGCCGACGCTTGAAGAAAGAGTATATAGCGGCGAGCCATTGTCTATGGAGTTTCAAGACGTTGAAATTCGTAGTGTTCTAGATATCTTAGCGCAGTTTACTGAGATGAATGTTGTGGCTAGCGATTCAGTCGCTGGTAATATTACGTTGCGTCTGATCAATGTTCCTTGGGATCAAGCGCTTGATATTATCTTAAAAAGTAAAAATTTAGGTAAGCGCGAAAACGGTAATGTTATTTTGGTCGCGCCTTCTACAGAGCTTGCAGAGCAAGAAGCTCGTGAGCTAGAAGCACAACAAGCGGTTCAATCTTATGCACCGCTCCGTACTGAATATATTCGTCTGAGCTATGCAAAAGCACAAGATGTCTTAACACTTATTTCTCAAGGCAGCGGCGCATCGAATAACAACAGCGGTCTGTCAAATCGAGTAGATGACAACAATACGTTATTATCCAGTCGTGGCACGGTAACGATTGATGAGCGTACCAACACACTCATCATTAAAGACGTGGCGGATAGCATTGAGAATATCCACAAATTAATCAGTAAAATCGATATTCCTGTTCGACAAGTCATGATTGAAGCGCGTATCGTGAGCGCCACTGATACTTTCAGTAAAGAGATCGGCGTAAGCTGGGGTATCTTGTCTAGTGGCGCAGCTACTAACCGTAACTTATTGGTTGGTGGTAGTAATCAGACGTTAGCAGATCTTAAAGATTTTGATATAGAAACCACGACAATTAACGGACAAACGGTTTCTTACCCTTCTTATGACATCACTAGTCCTGACAACCTCAATGTGGATTTGGGTATTGATAATGCGGCTGGCAGCATTGCCTTTGGCTTACTAAATATTTCTGATTACATGCTCGACCTTGAACTGTCCGCCTTGCAAGCAGACAATCGCGGAGAGGTCATCTCTACACCGAAAGTCTTAACCGCTGATAAGCAAACCGCGAAAGTCTCTTCTGGCACACAGATTCCTTATCAGGAGGCCTCAGCCAGTGGTGCAACCACGACCAGCTTTAGAGAAGCAGCGCTAAGCTTGGAGGCAACGCCGAATATCACGCCTGATGGTAAGATTGGCCTGCAGCTACTTATCACCAACGGCACGCCAGTGTTCACTAATGGCATCGTTGCTATCAATGAAGATTCTATATCAACCAACGTGACTATCGAAGATGGTCAAACGGTCGTGCTGGGCGGAATATTTAGAAACCGTACCAACAATAACGTAGACAAGGTACCTTTCTTAGGTGATTTACCATACATCGGTCGCGCATTCCGTAGAGATGTTCGTAATAACAACAAGGAAGAGTTACTCATCTTTATCACACCAAAACTGATCAATGATGGCACTAGCCGTCTGAACTAGTCGTCTCTCTATTCCGCCTTCGTTGAAAAGCAAGCCATAGTGCTTGCTTTTTTTGTGCATGAATCAAATATCTCTAAGAGCGTGTTATACCTACATTGACTAATGGGTAAGGTGCGATAAATATTACTGACAATAATCATGGCGCATTACTAGCCAGAATATCAATGACGTTGTATCATAGCTAATTTAGCTGAGTGAGTATTATGGTGCAGGAATTGCCGTCGGTGTTTTTAGTGGGACCGATGGGAGCGGGTAAGACGACAATTGGTAAATTGCTTGCCAAGCAACTGGGTCGAACTTTTGTAGATAGTGATTGGTACATAGAATCGCAAACAGGTGCCGATATTGCTTGGATATTTGCCAAAGAGGGCGAAGCAGGTTTCCGTGAGCGTGAAACACGTGCCATCGATGAATTGACTCAGACGCCCCAAATCGTACTAGCGACAGGCGGTGGCGCAGTGATGTGTGCCGAAAACCGAGCGTTTTTAAAACAACGTGGCATTGTGGTTTATCTAAATGCACCCGTTGATGTACAAATGGCACGCACTGCTAAAGACAAGTCGCGACCACTCCTACAACAGCCCAATCCTAGAAAAATATTGCAAGAGCTATATAGCATTCGTGATCCATTATACCGTCAGGTTTCACATATTATTATGCCTACTGGTCACACCTATCCGCGCCATATGGTCAATCAGTTATTGCAGCAGCTAACCACGTTTTTTGACGGTACTGATGCATTGCTGACAGATGATGAGTAATAGGTCGACACTATAGATTTTAACTTTTAATAACTTTAACTTCTAACAATAGTGTTGACCTGCCAACCCAGTTACTTTTACCCCAATAAAAATGCTTAAGGAGTGTCTCATGACAGCATCACTATTTCATGATCGCCTAACTGTTCACGCTCAGAGCCATGACTATCCAATTGTTATTACTGAAGATTCTGAGGCAGAAAACAGTAGTATGGCAAAACAGATTGCCCCTTATATCAGTGGTCGCCAAGTATTAATTGTCACCAATGATACGGTCGCCCCCCTGTACCTAAAAGCATTGGAAGACGAGCTGGCAGAGCAATTCACAGTAAAGGTTTGTGTGTTGCCAGATGGTGAGCAATACAAGAACCAGCAAAGCATTGATAAGATCTATGATGCACTAATGACAGAGCACTTCAATCGTGACGTCACACTTATTGCGCTTGGCGGCGGCGTGATTGGTGATATGACAGGTTTTGCTGCAGCCAGTTTTATGCGAGGAGTGAACTTTATCCAAATTCCAACAACACTATTATCACAAGTTGATTCTAGTGTCGGGGGTAAGACGGGTATCAATCATGCACAAGGTAAAAACATGATTGGCGCGTTCTGGCAGCCGCAGATGGTGCTTGCAGACATGAGTACGCTCAAAACCTTACCTGCGCGTGAGCTATCGGCAGGCGTTGCTGAAATCATCAAATATGCGCTTATTATGGACGATGCATTTTTGGTATGGCTTGAAGAGAATTTGCCAGCGATGATGGCGCTAGATTTGGCTGTGCTTGGTGAAGCCGTGAAGCGCTGCTGCCAATACAAAGCAGATGTCGTAGCGCAAGATGAAAGAGAATCCGGTGTACGTGCATTGCTCAACTTTGGACATACCTTTGGTCATGTGATAGAGACTCATCAAGGTTATGGCAATTGGTTACACGGTGAGGCAGTAGCCGCTGGCATGATGCAAGCTGCTGAATTATCCCAAAGAATCGGTTGGTTGACCCATGATGATGTTGCACGCATTAGACGCGTTCTAATTCTAGGTAATTTGCCAATTACGCCGCCTGCAATTGATGCACAAACGGCTCTGAATTTAATGGGTCACGACAAAAAAGTCAAACACGGACAAATCAGGCTGATTTTGTTAAAATCAATAGGTAGTGCGGTGTTAACTGATGATTTCGATTCGGCACTGTTATCTGAAGTGTTATCACAACATAGCGCATAGTTTATCAAAATCTTAGCGATCAGTTGTTTATATCGAGCGTTGGTAAACACTTTTGATGAGCATTTTTGATAAGTACTAAGGTTATTAAGGTTACTAACGGCACCTCTGCTAGAATGAGTATTTCTACACTGCTCTTAAATGTGTTTTTACCAAGGATATCTCCATGGCAGCATCAAAATCGACGACGCGTACCGCTGGGCAGTCACACAGTCGTCAAGCATTGATTTGGCTAGTAGTGACGCTACTGTTGGGCGTTGTTACCGCCCTAGTGTGGATGCTCAGTCAGACACCAGCAATGGGTGCCAAAATCGAAAACGAGCCGGTATCAGCGCCGCAAATGCTAGCAGAAGAGTTTGAGCAGCCATTGCAGATCGAGTCGCTACATGAGCTTGATACGGATGTGCAGCCAATCAGTTTTGATGCAACTGTCCGTGATTTACGTAACTATCCTGATGAGTTCAAGGATAAGCGTTACTTACTCGCTAATAAAGGCAAGTGGACCGTGCAGGTGATGAACGTTGCTGAGAATGATGTGATTGTCAGCTATCTTGAAGGCCGTGCGGATCGTGATAAGTTTGCTTATTTTCGCTACCTTGATGAAGAAAAACAAGTCCGCTATATGTTGACTTATGGACTGATGAGTAGTCCACAAGAAGCGGCAGGCGCATCGAAATTGGTAGATTTTAAGCTACCTGCTAATGTGCGAGTGCTGCCAGAAGAGATCAATCGATATGTCAGTATTATCGATAACTACGAACGTCCTGATCCAGTAAAAGACTTGAGTACCAAGCGTACGCGGGCTGTGAATCTTAAGCCGACTAAACGTGAAGTACCAGCACGTCAGCAGGCTCAAGCAGTCAATAATACTAGTAACAATCAAGCTACCGATAGCGGGTCTAGTCAAAGCAGTCAGAGTACCGCTAGTAGTAGTCGCAGTACAGAAGAAAGCATCCGCCAGTCAGTCGATACCTCAGCCACGCTATCCGTTACTGAAGAGCGTACCGTTGGAGGAGAGCCACAGTCTACTCCTGAAGCACCAGCAAAAACTGAAAATGATGCCAATAAACCAAAACAGGACAACAAAAAGCCAGTAACACCAGCACCTGAAAACAATACGACTAGTAAAAAACCACCAGTCGTACCTGCACCAAAACCACCAAGCACAGCTAATACTGGCACCAGTAACAGCTCAAACGCTACCAATAAACCTGCTAGCACAAACGCACCTAAAAATAACAGTGATAGCATAAAGACACTGATAGAAGATAAAAGCAACTGATCTTTATTTCTCGTTGCTTATAGAACCCACTAGCCAAATAGCTAGTGGGTTTTTTTGTACTATTTTCTAGGTTGCTAATAGTAGGTCTGAATAATTTAAAAGAGATATCAACGGAGATAAACTGTTATATATCAACGCAGCGAAGCCTTATATGGTCTTATTATATTAAATTTTTAATAGCGTTGTTGTCTATCCTATAACCAATAGTAATAAGTCTTCTTACAAATTATGGCTGATGAATCGACAGAAAAGACTAGATTTTTTGTGAATCATTAACTAATATAACTGTGGGCGACGTTCTGTATAGTTATCGTAAAAACTGTTTATTAAACAATAATTTAGTTACAAATCCAAGGTTTTTTGGTTTTGTAACTATAATTTGTTGTCTCAAGCGCGGCTACTTGCCATCTACAATAAAGTTATCGTAAGTGACGCAACCTCTCTTATTATCACTCTTTTTAGGGTGAATAAAGCGCTTGAATACAGAGCGTCAGATATTCAAAACGAACCAAATGCACGGTTATTAAATGGTCAGATGTCCAGCCTTCATTGCCAGACATGACAACATAACAAACGATGCTTAAACGAATGACATAAGATATTAATGAGTAAGTAACTGGCATTTAGGAGTATAAGTTACCCCGTTGCCAAGGGCTGCTACTTACTATCTATTAATATATGAAGCATATGTCACGACATTATCTAATGACCAGGAGGGTCAGGGGTTTACTTGCTGCTAGAGCATGATGTCTATTGAGCCTCGCGCCATTTACTAATTCGAGAAAACCCGAATATCCATTATCAGCCCGTTCTGCCTACGGGTACCAGCTTATATTCCGCATTGGAGGTGTAAGTTGCCCGTCTACTTAAAAGGACAAGCTATGTCGATGATTTCCTCGCAAACACACCTGGCCACGCCAGATGATTTTTCTGATAATTGCGGTTTTGGTCTGATTGCTCATATTGAAGGTCAAGCCAGCCATGACTTGGTAAAAACCGCCATTCATAGTTTAAGTTGTATGACACACCGCGGCGGTGTAGCAGCTGATGGTAGAACTGGTGATGGTTGTGGCCTGCTGTTAGCAACGCCTACCGACTTTTTTAAACAGATTGCCCATGAGCAGCAATTTGCAATCACAGATAATTTTGCTGTTGGTATGGTGTTCGTCAATTTGAATGATGATAAAGCCAAACATAGCCAGCAAGTGCTAAGCGATGAAATTACTGCTCAAGGATTAGAAGTAGCTGGCTGGCGCGATGTGCCACTTGATTTGAGCATCGTCGGTGATATTGGCCGTGAGACTTTGCCAGACTTTAAGCAAGTATTCGTCAACGCGCCAGATGATTTGGCTGCGGATGACTTTAATCGTAAGCTGTTTGTCGCACGCAAAAAAGCAGAGCAGCGCTTGGCTGACGACGAGCTGTTTTATGTCTGTTCATTGAGTTGCCAGACAATTATCTATAAAGGTCTGGTGATGCCTTCAGATCTACCAGCATTTTTTTTAGATCTACAAGATGAGCGCCTGGCCTCACATATTGTTGTGTTCCATCAGCGTTTCTCCACCAATACATTGCCGCGCTGGCCATTGGCACAGCCATTCCGTTACCTTGCCCATAATGGCGAATTGAACACCATCACAGGTAACCGCAACTGGTCTAAAGCACGTACGCCAAAGCTCAAATCAGATAAACTGCCTAACTTGAATGAGCTGACACCACTTGTAAATAGTACAGGCTCTGACTCATCAAGCTTAGACAATATGCTTGAAGTGCTAATGTCTGGTGGTATGAATCTGTTCCATGCAATGTCGATTTTGGTGCCCCCTGCATGGCAGAATGTCGATAGTATGGACATGGACTTGCGCGCGTTTTATGAGTTTTACTCGCAGCATATGGAAGCGTGGGATGGTCCAGCAGGACTCGTGATTCAAGATGGTCGTTATGCCGTTTGTATGCTTGATAGAAACGGTCTACGTCCGTCACGTTGGGTAACCACCAAGAATGGCTATATTACTGTTGCCTCAGAGGTTGGCGTTTGGGATTATGAGCCAACGGACGTATTGGCAAAAGGCCGTGTTGGGCCTGGTCAGATGCTAGTAATCGATACGCTAACAGGTCAAGTGATGGATACCACAGCCATTGCAAACTTACTGAAAAACGCACATCCGTACCGTAAGTGGTTACGTGAAGAGGCGACGCGTGTTCGTGATGATGAGCGCTTAGAAGAAACTTTGGCCACGCAATCGTGCCGCGGTGACAAGTTAAAAGCCTTACAGAAGATGTACCACATCACCAATGAAGAGCGTACAGAAATCATTCGCCCTAATGCCGAAAACGGTCAGGAGCCAGTTGGCTCGATGGGTGATGACACGCCAATGGCAGTGTTGTCACAGCAAATTCGCCATGTCGGTGATTTTTTCCGTCAGCAGTTTGCTCAGGTAACCAACCCACCAATCGATCCACTCCGTGAATCTATTGTGATGTCATTGCAGACATGCTTAGGTGCTGAGACTAACGTATTTGCACCCTCAGCGAGAGACGCGCACCGTATTATCTTGTCGTCACCAGTTTTGTCAGCCAGCAAGATGCAGCAGCTTGAAAAACTGGATGATCCAGCGTTTAAGATGGCCCGTATTGATCTAAACTATGACCGTACTCTGGAGCTATCTGATGCTATCGTCGCTATCTGCGAGGAAGTGGCAGATAACATCCGCTCAGGTAATACATTGATTGTCCTATCTGATAGAGATATCGATGCAGACAAAATACCAGCCAACGCTATTATGGTTACTGGTGCCGTACACCATTATCTTATCGCGCAGGGTATTCGTACCGATGCCAACTTAGTGATTGAGACAGGTCTTGCTCGTGACTCGCATCAAATAGCAGTATTGATTGGCTTTGGTGCAACCTGTGTGTATCCATACCTAGCATATGATGTCATTGATGACTTGGTTGCTACTGGTGAGCTGCTTGGTGATCCGATCCAAGCGCGCGTCAATTTCCGTAAAGGCTTGGATAAAGGCTTACTAAAAATCCTCTCAAAAATGGGTATCTCTACCATTGTTTCTTATCGCGGGGCACAGCTGTTTGAAGCAGTTGGTCTATCAGAAGAAGTGGTAAACCTATGCTTTAAAGGCGTACAAAGCCGTATCAAAGGCGCTACCTTTGCAGATCTTGCCGCTGACCAAGCGCAACTGGCTGCCAATGCATTTAAGCGCCGTGCACCACTAGATCAGGGCGGCTTGCTCAAGTTTGTTTTCAATAAGGAGTACCATGCCTTTAACCCTGACGTAATCAACAGCCTACATACAGCAGTACGTACGGGTGATTATGAGAATTATCAGAATTATGCCAATCTGGTCAATAGCCGTCCGGTTGCGACGTTACGTGATTTGTTGCAACTCAAAACTGACAACAGTATTGATGTCAATGATGTAGAGGATATCTCTGAGATTTTGACGCGTTTTGATTCAGCTGGTATGTCGTTAGGCGCGCTATCTCCTGAAGCGCACGAGTCAATCGCAATGGCTATGAATACCATCGGTGGGCGCTCAAACTCTGGTGAAGGCGGCGAAGATCCTGCGCGTTACGGTACGCTGCGCAACTCAAAAATCAAGCAAGTTGCCTCTGGTCGTTTTGGCGTGACGCCTGCCTATCTACGCTCAGCTGAGGTGATGCAGATTAAAGTTGCTCAAGGTGCTAAGCCAGGTGAAGGTGGACAGCTGCCTGGTGGTAAAGTAAACGCGCTGATTGCACGTTTACGTTATTCGGTGCCAGGAGTGACACTGATTTCACCGCCGCCGCATCACGATATTTACTCTATCGAAGATTTGGCGCAGTTGATTTTTGATTTAAAACAAGTCAATCCAGACGCATTAGTATCAGTTAAATTGGTGTCGCGTCCAGGTGTGGGAACAATCGCAACGGGCGTTGCAAAAGCCTATGCCGATCTGATTACTATCTCAGGTTATGATGGTGGTACAGCAGCGTCTCCGCTATCGTCTATCCACCATGCAGGCTCACCATGGGAGCTGGGTCTGGCTGAGACTCATCAGTCTCTACGAGTGAATGGATTACGTGATAAGGTACGTGTTCAGACTGATGGTGGCTTAAAAACAGGACTGGATGTCGTCAAGGCCGCTATTCTTGGTGCAGAAAGCTTTGGTTTTGGTACCACGCCGATGATTGCGGTTGGTTGTAAATACCTACGTATCTGTCATTTAAATAACTGCCCAACAGGCGTCGCTACCCAAAAAGCCAAACTGCGTGACGAGCATTTCATTGGCGAAGCAGAAATGCTGATTAACTTCTTTAAGTTTGTGGCGACCGAAACACGCGAATGGTTAGCAGCCCTAGGGGTTCGCAGCATGGAAGAGCTGGTCGGTCGTACTGACTTGCTCGATATTTTAGAAGGCAATACTGAAAAGCAGCGCCATCTTGATTTGACCCCATTGCTATTTAGTCATCCAGCTAGCGTGGGCAAAGCCCAGACGTGTCAAGTGGAGCGTAACGAGCCATTTGATAAAGGGTTACTTGCTGAACAGATGATTAGCGATATGATTGTGAATATTCGCCAAGGTTCAGGTGGTGATTACAACTATTTCGTTGGTAACTGTGACCGCTCTATCGGTGCTCGTATCTCTGGTGAGATTGCACAAGTATGGGGCAACCTTGGCATGAGTGATATGCCGATCAAGCTTCGTCTTACTGGTACAGCAGGTCAGAGCTTGGGTGTGTGGAATGCGGGCGGTCTGAATATTGAGCTTGAAGGCGATGCCAATGACTATGTCGGTAAAGGTATGGCAGGTGGTGAGATTGTTATTTACCCGCCAAAAAATTCGAACTTTACAGCACAAGAAACCGCCATCATTGGTAATACCTGCCTATACGGGGCAACAGGCGGTAAGCTATATGCTGCTGGTACAGCAGGTGAGCGTTTTGGGGTACGTAACTCAGGTACGCATGCTGTCATCGAAGGCACAGGCGATCATTGCTGTGAATACATGACAGGCGGTATCGTGACTATCCTTGGACGTACTGGCCTCAACTTTGGTGCTGGTATGACCGGTGGTTTTGCTTATGTACTCGATATGGAAGGAGATTTCTTTGATCGCTGTAACCATGAGCTGATCGATCTCAACCGTATCTCAAGCGAGCAAACCGAAGAGCATCGTATTCACTTGCAACAAGTGATTGAGACTCACGTAGAAAAAACAGGTAGCGCATGGGGCCAGACCATACTAGATGACTTTGAACATTACGTTCGTAAGTTCTATTTGGTGAAGCCAAAAGCGGCAAATATCGCAAGCCTCCTCAAAACCACTATGGCAGATCCTCAGTAGTCGATCTGTAATGCTTACACAGTAACGATCATTTGCTATTTATGACTTTATGATCGCTACTTGGTAGGTATAGAGTATCGATAGTTTTGATTAGGTTAGCCAGCGTTCCGTTTTTAGAGACGTTTAACTCACAGGTTTTTAGCAGATAAGCGACCACAGTACATCATAAGTCTCAGTGTTAACCCAAATAAGGTAGCAGATAAATGAGACATTGCTGATGGTCGCCGCTCACTATAAAAGAACCTTAGATAAAAGAGATAGCACCATGGCAAAACGCTTAGAAAATAATTTTCAGTTTTTAGATGTACCTCGTTTTGATCCCACCAAAAAAGACATTGCCACACGTTCAACAGAGTTTGTCGAAATCTATAAGCCGTTCGAGAACGAAGCCGTTGCACAGCAGTCGCATCGTTGCCTTGAATGTGGTAACCCTTACTGTGAGTGGAAATGTCCAGTCCATAACTATATCCCTAACTGGTTAAAACTGGCTACCGAAGGACAGATCTTTCAAGCAGCTGAACTCTGCCACCGTACCAATACGTTGCCTGAAGTTTGTGGTCGTGTTTGCCCTCAAGATCGTTTGTGTGAAGGCGCTTGTACGCTGAATGATGGCTTTGGTGCCGTGACTATCGGCAATGTAGAAAAATACATTAACGATACTGCATTTGCATTGGGCTGGCGTCCAGATATGTCTGAAGTCGTTTGGACAGACAAAAAAGTCGCGATCATTGGCGCAGGACCAGCAGGTCTTGGCTGTGCAGACATTTTGGTCAGAAACGGTGTCAAGCCTGTTGTCTTTGATAAGCGCCCTGAGATTGGTGGCTTGCTGACTTTCGGTATTCCTGAGTTCAAAATGGAAAAAGACGTCATGCGCAATCGCCGTGTGATTTTTGAAGACATGGGTATGGAGTTCCGCTTAGAGACTGAGATCGGTACTGATGTCACTATTGACGAGCTATTGGCTGAGTATGACGCGGTCTTTATGGGTATGGGGACATACACGTATATGCGTGGCGGCTTTGCAGGTGAAGAGCTGACAGGCGTTTATGATGCGCTAGATTACTTGATTGCCAATGTAAACCGTTGCAATGACTGGGAAAAAGATGCCGAAGAGTATATTGACTTCAAGGGCAAAAGAGTGGTGGTACTAGGCGGCGGCGATACAGCGATGGACTGTAACCGTACCAGTATTCGCCAAGGTGCTGAACAAGTGGTCTGTGCCTATCGCCGTGATGAAGAAAATATGCCTGGCTCACGCCGCGAAGTAGTCAATGCACGGGAAGAAGGCGTTGAGTTTTTATTCAACCGTCAGCCTACCGAAATCATTGGCTTAAATGGTAAGGTTAATGGGGTTAAGGTCGTGACGACTCACTTAGGTGAGCCAGATAACCGCGGTCGTAGGCGTCCTGAGCCCATTCCTAACTCTGAAGAGATTATCCCATGTGATGCGGTCATTATGGCATTCGGCTTTAGACCGAGCCCTGCTGATTGGTTTGAAGGTTATGAGGTTGAAATGGATCTCAATGGTCTTGTATTGGCTCTTGAAGAGCAGCCTTACAAGTTCCAGACCAAAAATCCAAAGATCTTTGCTGGTGGAGATATGGTTCGCGGTTCTGATTTGGTCGTCACGGCGATTTGGGAAGGTCGTCAGGCAGCGGAAGGTATCCTAGACTTTTTGGAAGTGTAGTTATATTTACCTAAGCTTAGCCACTTATGGCTTTAGTTTATAATTGAACGTCTTTTGTCTTTAATAGGCAAAAGGCGTTTTTTTTGATTAATGCTTTGTAAATGGAGGTTCAACTGCTAGCATGTTTGTGAGCAATCTATGAGCTGTATGATCTGTTTTAATAGTCATTTATCTCGCTTATCAACTAAAAAGAGTAGCCTTGCGTGAAACCAACCCTTTACCAGCGTATTACTGCTCCATTTACTGAACCTTATGTCCGCTATCAGCATGCAGATGTTTTGCACGCTATTCGCTTGGGTGCGGCCGTGATATTGGCTTTTTTGGTCAACAAACTCACCGGTTTACCACATGGAGAGTGGACGACCATTACGGTTTTTATCATTCTTGGTTTATTGCAGTATCAAGGTGCGATCTATACTAAGGCAAAAGAGCGCATATTAGGTACGCTATTCGGTATTGCTGCTGCCCTTGGCGTACTATGGTTCAATCAAAATGCAGGCGCATGGCTATGGGTAGACTATGCGCTCATCGGTCTGCTAAGCGGTATCATTGGCTATTTAGCTGTCAGAAAGCTTGGATATACAGGACTGCTGACGGGTATTACCATGCTGATGATTGTCTCTGACTTGGGCAATAACAGTATTGGTCAAGATGGTATTTACCGTGCTCTAAATATTTTGTTGGGTACAGGTGTTGCCGTTGCGGTTACGCTTATTTTGCCACTGAAATCGACTTTGATGTGGCGGTTCTTGTTGAGCAGCAATCTCGACGCCTGTAGCAGTCTCTACGCGGGCGTAGGTCATCATATTGATGCAGCAGATGGGGTAGTGGATGATTCTGTCCAAAAGGTAAACCCAGTAGCTTTTCCTGTAGAGGAGGTGCCTGTCGATCGAGCACTAGTCACCGCGTTACAGCAAATCAATAAACGCCTGCTAGCCGTACGCCCTCATATCGCCGCAACAGCAAGTGAGTCAGGGATTGAAAAAGAGACGCTAGAGACGATTCAACGCACGCATCGCAATATCATTGGTACGATTGATTTATTGTTGAGTGCTGCACCGCGCTTGGCCAATATCGAAATAGATGAAGAAAACCATGTGCTATTAATACATTATCAGCATGAGCTGACGCAAGCCATGCAACACATCGCAGCGGTGCTACGTAGCCCCAGTGATGAAGTGTTTCGTCCTATTACTCGCATTGCTGTATCGGAGTACCCAAGCGTGCAGCACTTGGCGTTTGAATGGCAGGGATATTTTTGGTTGACGCAGACTTTGCAGACGCAGCTGCAGCAGTTGAGTGATTTGCTACAGACCTGTAAGCCTCACTGGTTTGCAGCGTCAGGTTTGGGCTATCAGCGCCGTGAGCAGCGCCGGATGAAAGAGCAGGGCGGTGAGACAGATTTACACTTATAGCGCACAAAAAACGCTGACCATTTAGGATCAGCGTTTTGCTCTTAAAGACTTACTTTATTTCTAAGACTCTAAATCGTTACTAAGCTATGGCTATTAACGACCAGTTTTTAGTTTATCCCAGTACTGCTGATATACCTGCAACGCTTCGTCGCCTACATCTTCTTGGAACTCAGCTTGTGCAAGGACTTCTTTAGAAGGATAAATTGTCGGGTTGTTCTGAACACTGTCGTCCATCAGCTCACGCGCAGCCATGTTTGGTGAGGCATAACCGATCTCTTCACTAACGATCTTGGCGTTTTCAGGACGCAGCAGATAATCGATAAATTTGTGTGCTGCATCAACTTGTTTGGCGTTTTTTGGAATAACAAAGTTATCCATCCACAATATCGCGCCTTCACTTGGGTATTTATAAACCAAGCTGGTCAGACCCTCGTCATTTGCCATGACAGCCTCGCCATTCCAAGTCATACCAAGCGACGTTTCACCCTCAATATAGGGCATACGTGTTGCATCAGAGTTAAAGGTCTTGACGTTTGGCATCAAGGCAGTCAGCTTATCATAAGCCGCTTCGATCTCGTCAGGGTTGCTACTGTTACCCGAGTAGCCAAGCGTCAGCAAAGCCATACCAAACACTTCACGTACATCGTTGGTCAGCATCACCTGACCTTTGTACTTAGGATCCCATAAGTCATTCCAGCTATTTACAGTCGCAGGATCGACACTATCACCATTTATCGCAAGACCGGTGCTACCCCACATATAAGGGATAGAGTACTTATTTTCAGGATCGACTTTGGTGTTAGTAAATGACGTATCGAGGTTTTTAAAGTTGCTTAATTTAGACTTATCTAGCTCTTGCAACAGTCCTTCTTTCGCCATTTTTTCGACATAATACGTTGAGGGTATTGCCAGATCGTATTGACTAGAGTCATCAAGCAGTTTGAGTTTGGCGTACATCGCTTCATTAGAGTCAAACGTGGTGTAATTGACTGAGATACCAGTCTCTTCTTCAAATCCATCCAAAATCTCTTGCGGCATATACTCTGACCAGTTGTACAAGTTGAGCGTCTCATTGCTCGCCGCTGCGCTACCGTCTGTTGAATTGTCAGAATTGCTACAGCTGGCTAGTGCCAAGCCAATCGCTGCTGCTAGCAGTGCCTTTGGTACGATACGTCCGATAGGGGTTGGGTTGTCTGGGTGAAACGATGATAAATGAGTCAAAATAGCTCTCCTGAATAAAGACAATATAAATTAAAAAGCAAATGAAAACAGCAAAACGATAGATGACCGGCGTCACCAATAACACTATTATGGTTATTATTCCATGCGATTTAAAGGGCAATTACCAAGACAGTGCGGAGTCATACTAATAAAAACAGTGAATATTGCTCATCGAATAGGCTTATACATTAAGTGTAGAGGTAACGCGTGCTGAGCAGGTTTTTTAGGTCATTGCCAATGATAAGCTGAGTGATGATAGTATATAACCATACTACAATGGGTATAGGAAGCAGTATAAAGACCAGCATAGTCTCACAGCCGAACCTGTAGAATATTAAACACACCACAATAGTAAAGGATGCAATACGATGTCTGAACACACCTCTGTTATACCAGCGCTACTCACCAATAAGGTTGCAATTGTCACTGGCGCTAGTCGCGGGCTTGGTGCACAGATTGCCCAGCAAATGGCAGCAGCAGGCGCCATTGTCTGTGTCAACTATCTAAGCAGCGTAGACGCCGCTAATGCGGTAGTTGCTGATATCATAGGGGCGGGCGGACAGGCCTTTGCTTATCAGGCAGATGTTACTGAGCTTGAGCAAGTACAAGCAATGGCTGCTGAGGTCGTCAGCCGTTATGGTCATATCGATATATTGGTAAACAATGCCTTACCGTATTACAAGTTTGACCCAAGTGCTGAATACACCAGTATTGAAACCGTCAAGTGGTCGCATTTCTCGCAGCAGATGGATGGTATTGTCAAAGGCGCAGTCAATACAACACAAGCCGTATTGCCACAGATGAAAACACAGCAGATGGGTAAAATTATCAATATCTCAACCAACCTTGTCTACAACCCTGTCGTCACTTATTACGACTATACTACGGCAAAATCTGCACTGATTGGCTTGACGCGTAATTTAGCAAGCGAGCTTGGGCAATATGGTATTCGTGTGAACTTACTGGCAGGCGGGTTATTAAAGACAACCGATGCGAGTAGCTTGACGACTGAAGACGTGTTCGATTATATCGCGATCACCACGCCGCTGCGTCAAGCAACTTCGGTAGCTGACTTTGCCAACTCCGTATTACTTATGGCATCTGATTTGAGTATGGCTATTACTGGACAATCAATTGCTGTTGATGGCGGTCTGACTATGCCTTAGATTGTATGATTAATGCGAGTCAAAGTAGCCAAATCAATAAGCGCGATGCTTGTATTTGGCTACGGTTTATTTAGCTACGGGCACCGCATAAAATGGCTCTAATATTGCTTGTATACCATACTCTTCGATTGTCCCCGTGACGAAATCAGCACGCTCTATCAGATCAGGTTGTGCATCGCCCATCGCCACGGCGAATCCAACCAAATCAAACATCTCAAGGTCATTAAACCCATCACCAAACGCCATGCAGTCGCTTGCCTCTACGCCATAATATGCACATACATCTTTTATTCCGCGGGCTTTAGAGGCATCCGCGGGTAAGATATCTGCGCCAATTTGATGCCAGTGAACCAGCTTTAGGTCGTACTGTGCAAAGTCAATATTCTGCATCTTTTCTTGCTGGTTATTAAAAAATACAGAACACTGATAGATGGTGTTTGATTGATAGTACTCAGGGTCAACGATAGAATTGGGCGTTATCGCATTGAACTGACGTAATCGATCGTTTTCACCCGACCATGCGATATGAGTGGCGGAGTCAAACTTATGAATGAGCTGGCTCTGCTCACAAAGACGCACGATTTTTTCCGCTTGCTCATCCGTCAATGGATAGTGGCTGATTCGGCCGTTTTTATCGAAGCTATATTGTCCATTCATACAAATAATAGCGTCCAATACGCCGACATCAAGCAGACCCAGAATATCTTCGGGCAGTATAGCTTTGGAGCGACCAGTCGAAATCACCAATTTAATATCAGTGTCTGCTAGCTGTTCAAGGGTGGTTTTATTGTGTGCAGCAATGATACCGCCACGACTCAAAGTATCATCAATATCAAAAAATATGATTTTGGGCGCTGGGGTCTTAGTGGTTATATTTTCTTTGGCAATTTTATCTTCGATAAACATGATGATCCTATTGTTTTTGGTCGTTTAGATACTCATGATTCAAATACTACTACAACAGCGCTAAAGAGATAAATACTCATAGCGTAACCTGTGATGTTGCAAAGTCATCTGACAATCAAGTGCTCGATGCTATAGTGTTGAGATTGACTGACGTTTGTCCAAAAATGTAACAAAACCCCCAACGATATCGGTCACTGAATAGCGTAGTTTTACTAATAGGGCAGTTTAACTAGTAGGTTAGTACCAAACCACCGCCAACAGTTAGCAATATACTAATAATGGTACGTCGCTAACGCATCGGCTATTTAAAGGAATAAATATGAACGTTTCTACTATTATTAATCTTTCTACTATAAAGTCACTCACCACAAAAACGCTTATGGTTTGTACAACGTTAGCCTTATCTACGCATGTTTTTGCGATGGATGTTACATTTGACGATGTTATTTGGAATGGTAAAACAATACCTGAAGGGCAGCAATGTTTGAACTATGATGGCAAAAGTCCAGCCACACCCAGTATGACTGTCTCAAATATTCCAACAGGTGCAGAGAGCTTGGTGTTCGTTTATAACGACGTCAGCAATAAGCGTATGCAAAGTGGTGGACATGGTATCGTAGAGTTTGCGCTACCAGAAGGCGCAATGAATGCCAAAGTACCACGTGTGTTCGGGCATACTTATGAAGTGCCAGTCGGTATTGAGATGATAGCAGAGTATCGTAGCCGTAAGGGCGATATTCGCGGTGCCTACAAACCACCTTGCTCAGGTGGCAAAAACCACCTCTATACGGTGGATGTGCAGGCATGGCAAGGTGATACGATACTCGCTGAGACAACCGTTGAAATGGGTCGCTATTGATATATAGATAATTTAAAATTAAATACAAAGAGTTTTTTATACATCGTTTATAAGCAGGTTTTTGATCAATGCAATCTAGCTGTATGTGTTAAGTATATGACAGTAAATGGTGGAAAAATTAATAAACAGATACTAAAACGTCATCAACTCAACAATAAAAACCCAGCTAGTGCTATTTTGGGATTGAATTAGTGTCATAAAGAAATATGGATTAAACTTTTAACCGATTAGAATAATGCTATCGCCCTAGTGATGCCAAGAGTTGTAGTGTTATTTTACTATGACGAATCTTGGTATGGTATCGTGTTAAAATGTTTAAGCTATAATTTCAAAATCATCAAAAGCTAAAAATTTTTATTGATTGTATTTAACTTCAAAATGTATCTTAATTTAGATTATCATTTTTATAAATGAGGTATTTTATGTCTTCTATTATAAGCCATGTTCCAGAAAACAAAAAAAGAAATGGCGAACATATCCTTATCAACATGACATACATCGCCAGAAATGTCGATCTAGACTCAGGCATTGAATTGACTCGTGCACTTGAGTATTGGAGGAGATATTTTGAAGAAAACGGTATCGTTTCAGCGTTGGTTATTAGTGAAGGCTATTTTGTCCAAAGTTTTCAAGGAACAAGGCCTGCCATCAGCACTGCCTTACATAAGATATTCGATGAGCATTCAACTATCTTTCCTAATATTATCAACATAGAAGAAATAGAATCACGTCAATGGGACGGTTTTTTGATCAAACATTTAACGTCAAGTAATGAAGATGAATTGTATGCCTTAAAAAGCTTCTCGGCAGGCTCTGACTATAACCCTTATCTTATGAGAAGTAGTCAGATTGAGAGCTTCTTGCACGAGATTTTCGCAGACCAAAAAACTTTATGATGACATAACAATCTAACGACCAAAAAGGGTTGTGAAGGAGAGTTGATGAGTTGTTCTCGCTACAGAGCTCCTAGAAAGGGATATTGTAAGTGCTGTTTTTAGAGTTTAATAAGCTGCAATTGAATAAAAATACAAGCTGGATTTTCGATAATTAATAACTTAAGGTTATCAATTAACAGTCATATAACAAAAAAACTAAGAGGCTATTGATTAGGTTGATTCTTAAATAGTATCTTAAGTTAAATGGATTTTTTAATTAGATATCTTATGTGTAGATTTATTGAATTCTAATTCAGAAGAGAGAAGGGAATGATTTCAGACGAGAGAAATAAAAATGGTGCTCACATTCTCACCAGCTTGACGTATATCGGTAAAAACCGCGAAAAAGACAATGGTGTCAAAATGGCTCGTACGTTTGAGATAGCAAGAAGAAACAACGAGCAAAGCGGTATAACTTCAGCACTTGCCATCAATGATAACTACATTATTCAAAATATTGAAGGTTCAAGACTTGATGTCAACGAGCTGATAACCAGAATCATCACAGAACGTCCGCATTTATCAATTCATGTAGTAGAAATTAAAGAAGTGGAAGTACGTAAATGGGACGGCTTTTTGATTAGATATTTAACGTCAGGTCCTGAATACGAAGTGCATACCCTCAAACATTTTTCGGCAGGAACTGATTTCAATCCCTATCTTATGTCAAAGGATCGCATCATAAGCTTTATGGATGCACTTTTTACAGATAAGCAGCTTAGTGAAATTTAAACTGAGTGTATGTGTTCGTTGAAGTGGTATTTTGCCATTTTAGTTTTAATAGCTTCTAGTGTCAGTAGCTCATAGCTTTAATATTCGATATGGTCAGCTACTTCCCTCCCGTAGTACAAGTTCTTGTTTTGGCAATACAAATCTCTAGTAGCACAAAAAAGCCGCCTATATTAGATTTATAGGCGGCTTTTTAATGGGTGATAACTGGGTTTTCAACTCAGCTTGGTTAAACTTGAGAGACTAAAACTACCCAATCTCAACACTCGTTACGTTCTGAAAACCTCTTGGCAGCTGTCCACCCCGGTTGCCGCGACTACCGGTATAGTTAGCCAAATCATTCGGCTTTAGTGTCACATGGCGTTTACCAGCGGTGATGACAAGGCTATCTTGTTTACTTAGTGGCGTGATGGCGAGTACCTCTTCGCCATCTTTTAACTTGATCAGCTTATTTCCTTTACCGCGAGCCTGTTCAGGCAAATCATCGAGGGCAAATATCAGTAAATATCCGGCATTGGTTACCACAGCGACATGATCAGGACTTATATCTAGCTTGGTGGTCTCGTCATCAGTACTATCCGTCATTTTTACTGGTGCATCGATACGAGCAACAGACAGCAGACGGCTATCAGCAGCTAGATTAATGACATTTTTACCTGCCTTTTGATTGCTGTCTAAATTACCAAGAGTGTTGATAAAACCATAGCCCTGCGAGCTGGCAAGAATGATGCGTTGATCGTCAGCACCCGTCAATAGCTGCTCAAAGCTGGCACCTGCTGGCGGCTTCAATACACTGGTCAGTGGATCACCTTGACCGCGCGCTGAGGCGAGGTTGTGCGCATCGATACTGTAGCTGCGTCCAGTACTGTCAAGTACGTAGATTTTTTCATTGGATTTACCGCGCACATGGGCTTGATAGCTGTCACCTGAACGATAGCTCATACCAGCGGCGTCTACGTCATGACCCTTGGCAGCACGAATCCAGCCTGCTTTTGATAAGATGGCAGTAATAGGCTCACTCGGCACCAGATCAGACTCTTTTAAGGCTTGTGCTTCTTCACGTTCTGCTAATGGTGATACGCGCTCGTTGCCATGCTCTTTCATATCGGCAGTCAGCTCATCAATCATCAGATTGGTCAGACTGTCTGGATTATCCAAGTACTCTTGAATAATGGCACGCTCGGCAGCCAATTCATCTTGCTCGCGGCGCAGCTCAATTTCCTCTAGCTTTGCTAACTGACGCAGACGAATATCCAAGATTGCATTGGCTTGAATATCAGTTAAGTCATAGTCCTGCATCAGTGTCGCTTTTGGATCGTCTTCTTCACGAATGATGCGAATGACTTCGTCGATATTAAGATATGCAATCAGCAAACCTGCCAGAATGTGCAAGCGCTTATCGATTTTATCAAGACGATACTGCAAACGGCGCGTGACCACTGAGCGGCGACAGATGAGCCATTCTTCCAACACTTCTTTTAGGTTTTTGACCTGAGGTTTACCATTGAGGCCAATCATATTCATATTGACGCGGTAATTGCTTTCTAGGTCTGTACTGGCAAACAAGTGACTCATGACACGCTCGACATCGACCCGCGTCGAGCGTAGTTCCAATACGATACGGCAGGCATTCTCGTGATCCGACTCATCATGAATATCGGTAATCCAAGGCAGCTTTTTGTCCGTCATAAGCTTGGCGATTTGCTCTTGGATTTTATTGCCTGAGACTTGGTAGGGCAGCGCATCAATGATGACGAGATTCTTTTCTTTGCTATCGATATGGAACGTGGCACGCATTTTATAGCTGCCACGACCCGTCTCGTACATCGCCTGCAAGTCTTTTTTGCTAGTGATGATCTCAGCTGGGGTTGGTAAGTCAGGTGCTGGTATCGATTGCGTGAGCTGCTTTACCGACAGCTCAGGATTTTTTAATAAACGAATCGCTGCGCGCACCACTTCATTGAGATTATGCGGCGGTATGTCAGTAGCCATACCGACGGCAATACCTGTCGTGCCATTCAAAAGGATATTAGGCAAGCGAGCGGGTAGGGTGGTTGGCTCCTGCATAGTGCCGTCAAAGTTATCTTGCCAATCAACGGTGCCTTGACCGAGTTCTGCAAGCAAGGTATTGGCATAAGCTGACATTTTTGCTTCGGTATAACGCATAGCCGCAAAGGATTTAGGATCATCTGGGCTACCCCAGTTGCCTTGACCTGTGATGAGCGGATAGCGATAGCTGAACGGCTGTGCCATCAGTACCATGGCCTCATAACAAGCGCTATCCCCATGCGGATGGTACTTACCCAGAACATCACCGACAGTACGTGCTGATTTTTTTGCTTTAGCAGAGGACTTTAGGCCAAGCTCGCTCATAGCGTAGACGATGCGGCGCTGAACAGGTTTTAGACCGTCGGCGATATTGGGTAGTGCCCGATCCATGATGACGTACATGGCGTAGTTGAGATACGCCTGCTCAGTGAATTCTGCAACTGAGCGAGTATCCATTGGTTCATTAGCAATGGGTGGAGCAATCGTATTATCAATAACATCAGACATAAAATAGATTTCGCTTATAGATTTTTAATTAGTATGGTTTATATAGTGATGCATAGCGTGAATAGGCGCCGCAGTGTCTATTGGGTTCGGCGCAATATCCACTTAAAATTAAGATAGTGCTATCGTAAAGGATATTTAGCCAATTAAAAAGGCATATGTCAGAATATACGACAGCTCGTGACGTGCTTATGACTTACCTTTATAGACTTCCAGTGTGGTGTTTTGAAACGTAGCTTTCGCCCGTTAAGTTGAGTATAGTAAATCTAATATTTTTTTAAGTTATTAATAAATATCTCATTATATTGGCTATAAAAATTTATTAGCTGGCAAGTTTATACTATCGACAAGGACACGTCGCCATTGACCTATTTACAATAAGGAAAATCTGCTATGTCATCTGACCATTTATCATCAATACCAATACGTAACGCTGCGAAAAACACGACCAGGCATATAGTCAAAAGCTCACCTAAGAACTTACCTAAAAGCACATTCTTAACAGTCACTATTGCCACTATCGCCAGTTTAGGACTTGTAGCCTGCAGCTCATCGCAGAGAGACAGCTCCGTGTCAACTGTGACCAGTAGCTCCGTCGGTCAGGACACAGTCGTGGTATCAGAGTCTATGATGATTGCGCCAAACAAGATGAGTGTAACCAATGCCTCACAGATGATGATACGTGCTGCGCCTCAGTTGGGTATTCGTCCTTTGCCTAGTATAGCAATACAGCCAAAAACAAGAGACAACTATCAAGAAAACACCGCCAACCCTGTGCACCGTACGACCGATATGGCAGTATCGACACTGTCTATTGATACAGATACAGGCAGCTATGCCAACGTGCGCCGCTACCTAAACGAAGGTCAGCTTCCTCCAGTTGATGCTGTACGGGTAGAGGAGTTGATTAACTATTTCAATTATCAATTTGATGATGCTAAGCGCATCGGCAACGCGCCATTTGTTGTGGCAACTGAAGTTGTTGAGTCGCCATGGGATAGCGCCGACCAGAACAATAGAATAGTCAAGATCGGTATCAAAGCCGTTGAGAAAAATGGGTCTTATAAGACTGACACGCAGTCTATGCCACCTGCCAACCTCGTATTCTTAGTCGATGTCTCAGGCTCTATGTCGTCGCGTGACAAGTTGCCACTAGCGCAATCCTCGCTTAAGCTGCTGACAGAGCAGATGCGTGCTCAAGACAGCATTAGTATTGTGACGTATTCAGGCAGTACCAATGTGGCATTGTCTGCGACTACGGGTGACCAAAAAGCAAAAATACTTGCTGCAATTGATAGCTTGAGTGCGGCAGGGTCAACCAACGGCGAAGACGCTCTAAAGCTGGCTTATAGACAAGCTGAACAAGCAATGAATAATAGTGGTATTAACCGTATTGTCATGCTAACCGATGGCGATTTTAATGTTGGTATTAGTGATGTCGATGACATGCTAGATGTGGTCAAAGCCAATCGTGACCGTGGTATCTCGTTATCTACTGTCGGCTTTGGTCGCGGTAATCTAAACGACTATATGATGGAGCAAATGGCAGATAACGGCAATGGCAATTATAGCTATATCGATAGTTTAACAGAGGCCAAAAAAGTCTTTGGTGATGAGCTAGCAGCGACATTCAATACCGTTGCCAAAGACGTCAAAGTACAAGTAGAGTTCAACCCTAATGTGGTGAGTGAGTGGCGCTTGATTGGTTACGAAAACCGTGTGCTTGATGAGCAAGAATTTAACAATGACAAAGTCGATGCAGGCGAACTGGGCGCTGGCAAAGCGGTCATTGCGCTTTTTGAAGTGACACCAACAGGACAAAAAGGCTTATATAGTGATAGGCGTTATGGTACGAGTAGTGATAAAGAGATGAATGCCAGTATCAATAAAGGTCAAAGAACCAATGAGCTTGGTTATCTAAAGATACGTTATAAGGATCCTACGGGCAGCCGCTCAAAACTGATCAACCAGCCGATTATGAACGCTACTCAGGTACTTACCAAAGCCAATGTGGACACCCAATTTGCGATAGCTGTAGCAGGGTTTGGTCAGCGTTTAAACCAGAGCGATTATATAAACAATTGGCAATATGATGATAGTGCCAAGCTCGTACAGAACACCATCGACGCTAGAGCAAGTAGCGACAAAGATGGTATTCGTCGCAACTTTTTGACATTGACTGAGCTGGCCGGTGCGCTTGAGAGTACTCGATAACAGGCCTGTACCATGCCAAAAGTATTACTAAAAGTAAAAAACACACTATGCTCGATTTGGGGGATGCGATTGGCTAATAACTATGTAAGTATTTGATATTTATGTCAATAGTAGCAGTCAAGCCAGTTTGAGAACTCGTGTAGCAATCTTTTATATTGAGTAGTCTGTACAAAGTGTGTATGTTAATGAACAAAGGGCTACTTACCACTATATTGTCCGCTTATCATCGTATGATTATATCTTAGTCTCGCTGACCATTATGATGGCAAGCTTGTGCTCTGATTTTTCGCATAGGTATCATATTGCGATTTGCATGAGTGGACGGTAATGTTTATTACTAGGAGAGAAAAGATTATGGAAAATCAAGGTAACATGACTCGTCGTGACGACAAAGTATGGGTAAAAACGTATGAAAAGCTAGGCATTCAGTATGATATCGATATGCCACCAGCCAATACGTCTCTCATCGATATCATTGAGCAAAACTTCATCAACTATGCTGGAAAGACAGCATTTGTCTGTATGGATGTAAAGCTGTCTTACGAAGAGTTGGATCTCTATAGTAAACAAGTCGCCGCCTATCTACAGTCACTAGGATTGCAAAAAGGCGATAAAGTTGCGGTGATGATGCCCAACATTTTACAGCTGCCTGTTGCTGTACTGGGCGTGCTGCGTGCTGGCATGACATTGGTCAATGTCAATCCACTCTACACGACTAAAGAGCTGTCCCATCAGTTAACAGATTCAGATACCAAAGCTCTGATCTTACTTGAGAACTTTGCCAAAACTTATGAAGACATCGGTCAGGACTTGGTTGACCATGTTGTTGTGGCTTCAATGGGCGATATGATGAGTCCGCTCAAAGGATTTATTGTTAATGCTGTTGTACGTCATGTCAAAAAAATGGTACCTGACTATCATATCAAAGGCAGTGTTAAGTTCAAAAAAGCAATGAACCGCTTTTCTGCTGCAAACTATAAGCGTCCCAATAATATCGGTCTCGATGATGTCGCTGTACTTCAGTATACCGGTGGTACTACTGGTGTCGCCAAAGGCGCGATGCTAACGCATGGTAACTTGGTGGCCAACCTGATTCAGAGCGATACGTATCTAGGTGATGCTTTTGAGAAGTTTGAGAAGGGTAACGAGCAGCCGGTTATTATGACTGCTCTACCGCTATATCATATTTTCTCGTTTACCGTTTGTGGTATGTATGGCTTATATCGTGGTTGTATTGGTCTACTCGTACCAAACCCGCGTGATCTACCAAGCTTGATCAAAGCATACAAAGATTATCCGCCAGCGTTTTTCCCAGCAGTAAATACATTGTTTACCGCGCTTGCTAACAACGAAGAGTTTCAGTCGTTAAATCATAGTAAGCTTGAGATGTCTATGGGCGGCGGTATGGCAGTACTAAAAGACACTGCGACCAAGTGGGAACAAGTAACGGGTAACGTCATCGTTCAGGGTTATGGTCTGTCAGAGACTTCGCCAGTGGCGTCAGCAAACCCACATGGTACAGGCGAGTTTTCAGGCAACATCGGTCTGCCGATGCCTGCAACTGATATGGCAATCTTGGATGAAGAAGGCAATGAAGTTGCTCTAGGTGAGCGCGGTGAGATTAGTATCCGTGGTCCTCAGGTAATGAAAGGCTACTGGAAACGCGAAGATGCGACTGCTGAGGTTATGACCTCGGATGGTTTCTTCCGTACTGGTGATATTGGGGTTATGGATGAGGAAGGCTACTTTAAGATTGTCGATCGCAAAAAAGACATGATCTTGGTGTCTGGCTTTAACGTCTATCCAAACGAAGTAGAAGATGCAATGTCGATACATCCAAAAATTTTGGAGTGTGGTGTTATCGGTATTGATGATGAGAAGAGCGGTGAGGTGCCAAAGATTTATGTGGTACGTAGTGACGATAGCCTAACAGCTGATGAAGTCATCGCTTACGGTAAAGAGAACCTAACCGGCTACAAGCGTCCTCGCCATGTTGAGTTTATCGATGAGCTACCAAAATCTAACGTCGGTAAAATCCTACGTAAAGACCTACGTGCGCTCGAAGAGAAAAACAACGGCTAGTCTACCAACGCTCAGTGTCAGGTAGTTAATTTATGAGTACAGTTATTAGTAACGTTTACTTATAAAATACTAGAATGATCAATGCCGTTATAATCAAAATGATAAGGTTGCTCTATGCTGCCTTATCATTTTTTGTATTCGTAATCTTTGTGAACACTCATGCTCAAGCGGTATAGATAGAGAATTTGTGGCAAAACTGCTATAGTGCCCACCGATATATTTTTGTATTTATTTACAACAGAGTATTGATTTTACTTAGTATGACTTGCAAAACGACTATGATTATTATGACTTTGCCCTACCGAGGCTTAAGGTCATTTATTATGCGCTAAGTGATGTTTTTCGATCTACAAAGCTTACGCATGATGCCGCTTATGAATGGTAAATAGCTTGCGACAAACTGCTGTTTATCTACGAGCGTATTATCATAAATCAATTATAAAAAATGGTGTTTTTATATAGAATATTCTATGTCTTCAACGGTAACATTTAGGGAAAATTATGACGGATAACATCAATAAAGAGACGACAGGCAACAACGCTGAGACCAATGGCACAGGCAGTGCATCTGAATATATTTATCAGGATAACGCATTTCCTACTATGCCTACGATCGCCAATGACAGTCCGTGGCTGAGCGCGTATGAGCGCTATAGCATCGATGCGACCATCGATATGCCAGAGGACAACACCTCTTTACTTGATGTATTCGAGCGCAACTTTAGCCGTTATGGGCAAAAAACAGCCTATATCTGCATGGGCGCGTCTATTAGTTTTAAGCAGTTAGATCTATATAGTCGCCAGATTGCGAGTTACTTGCAGTCGTTAGGTCTGGTCAAGGGCGATAAAGTTGGGGTCATGATGCCCAATATCTTGCAGTATCCAGTCGTGGCTTTGGGCGTTATTCGCGCCGGTATGATACTGGTCAATGTAAACCCGCTGTACACCAGTCGCGAGCTGTCGCATCAGTTGCATGACAGCGGTGCCAAAGCATTGTTTATTGTTGAAAATTTTGCAAAAACCTACCAAGACGCAGAAGACAAAGGTCAAGTTGAGCATGTCGTCGTCTGTAAAGTTGGTGACATGCTGGGCACAGTAAAAGGGACCGTGGTCAATCTTGTGGCTCGCCATATCAAAAAAATGATTCCTCCTTATAGTATCCCAAATAGCGTAAGTTTTAAGCACGCATTAGGTGCGGTATCTGCCAGTAAGTATGAGCGTCCTGAATTGAACTTGGATGATGTGGCGTTGCTACAGTATACCGGTGGTACGACAGGTGTGGCTAAAGGTGCGATGTTGTCACATGGCAACCTAGTCGCCAATATGCTACAGGTCAGCGCATTGATGAATAGCGCATTTGATGATGATGTGGATGGCAGAGATGTGATCTTGACGGCGCTACCGCTATACCATGTATTCTCCTTTATGGTGTGCGGCATATGCAGCATGTACCAAGGTTATGCTGGTCTGCTCATTCCTAACCCGCGTGATCTTGATGGTCTTATCAAAGAAATGGGGAAATACAAGCCGTCTTTTATTCCTGCTGTTAATACATTATTTAATGGTCTGGTACATAAAGAAAGTTTTGCCGACTTAGATTTTTCTAATCTAAAAGCTTCTATCGGCGGCGGTATGTCTGTATTGCCGAGCGTCGCCAAAGAGTGGCACAAAATCACTGGTCTGCCGATTGTTGAAGGCTATGGTTTGTCTGAGACCTCACCAGTCGTCGCTTTCAATCCGATGACTATAGCAGAGTTCACGGGAAAGATCGGTATCCCTGCGCCCAGTACTGATGTTGTGCTAATCGATGAAGAAGAAAATGTAGTGGCTATGGGGGATCGCGGTGAGATCTGTGTCAAAGGTCCACAGGTCATGATTGGCTATCAGAACCGCCCGCAAGAGACAGCCGAATCCTTCACTGCTAGTGGCTACTTGAAAACAGGTGACATCGGTATCATGGATGAAAAAGGTTTTATCAAAATTGTCGATCGCAAAAAAGACATGATTTTGGTATCTGGCTTTAATGTCTATCCAAATGAGATCGAAGAAGCTATGAGCGAGCATCCAGCTGTAGTGGAGTGCGGTGCTATCGGTGTGCCAAATGATGAACGCGGCGAAGAGCCAAAGCTGTTCGTGGTCAAAAAAGGCGAGGTCACCGAAAAAGAGCTGCTCGATTACGGCAAAAAACAGCTGACTGGTTACAAGCGTCCACGTCACATACAGTTCGTTGATGAATTACCAAAGTCGAACGTTGGCAAAATCCTACGTAAAGAATTGCGTAAGATGGAAGGCTTAGAATAGCTCTCAACGTCGATTATCCCCTAATGAATGGAGCAATAGCCGGTGCAAATCTTGCTATTGCGCAGCTGCCACGTTAGGATATCTTAAGATTTTAGTCAGCCACGCACCTATTAATTGGTTTATTAGCTATTATATAGTGCGTTTTTATGACACTGCTTTTACAACATCGTACTAGGAATTTTTATGCGTATTGAGAATCGTGAACTTGACCAACTTCGCTCTATCAGCTTTGAGCGCCACTATACTAAGCATGCTGAAGGGTCCGTACTGGTCAGTTTTGGCGATACCAAAGTACTCTGTACGGCTAGTGTCGAATCTGGCGTGCCGCGCTGGCTCAAGGGTAAAGGCAAAGGCTGGATTACCGCTGAATACGGCATGCTGCCACGTGCAACCAATACCCGTAATCAGCGAGAAGCGGCTCGTGGTAAGCAGTCAGGTCGTACCCAAGAGATTCAGCGTTTGATCGGTCGTAGCTTACGTGCCATGATTGATTTGAGTAAGCTTGGTGAAAACACCATTTATCTTGATTGTGATGTATTACAGGCAGATGGTGGTACTCGTACAGCCAGTATCACTGGTGCGGCAATTGCACTGATTGATGCGTTAGAAACCATCCAGAAGAGCAAAAAACTCAAAGCAGATCCACTCATCGGATTGGTCGCTGCGGTCTCTGTCGGTATGAAAGATGGCGAAGCTTATCTAGATTTGAACTACGAAGAAGACTCTAGTTGTGACACTGATTTGAACGTGGTTATGACTCAAAAAGGCGAGTTTATTGAGCTGCAAGGAACTGCTGAAGAAAAGCCGTTCACTCGTGCACAAGCAGACGCTATGCTATCAATGGCAGAAAAAGGCATCGCTGAATTGATTAAGATGCAACAGACAGCGCTTGGCTGGTAGTCCAGTTATCATATAGTACGTTGTCTTTATCTTTGGTTTCAATAACTGCCTGTTAGCTTCTGATAGGCAGTTTTTTATTAAAAAATATCTCCTGTATCTATTAATAGGTAAAAATGCATGCTTAAGCTGACTGACGATGGCGCCAAAATCACCTTACACGGTCAGCCAAGTACTGCTGACAATGGTATGTTCTGGTTTGGGTCTGCGCTACTGATAGGTGCGGTCGCGGTGGCTATGGCAATGATTCTACTGTCTGAACGATTGGCGATTGGTGCGCTGGCACTACTTATCATCGGTAGCTTTGTGTTTAACAAAAAACGCCAGCAGCATAAGAAAGCCATGAGCGGTGTGATCAGCAGTGGTACATTGTGGGTGCGAGCTGGTGAGTTGGTTCATGACAATCTAGGCAAGCGTGAGCATATCCATCTCACTGACAATGACAAAATCATGATAAATGGTGACACCCTACAGATTGTTGATGATAGTGACGTCCGTAAATACCATATTGCAGGTTTTGAAAGTATTCAAGAAGTAAAAGCAACGAAAGCTATATTAGAAGGGCAGGCGCTGACCAAACGTCACGTAAATATCAAAATGAAAAGTAACTGATATGATCGCTCACTCTCATACGGTGCGAAATCATAGCTATTATCCTCGTATCATCTAAACTCCTAACCCAAGTGTCATTTTAAATCTCACTCTGCGCACCTTCCCAATAGTGCCATCCATCATTATATCTGTACCGTCTATCGCCCATACAAAGCGAATAGTGCTTGCAGACGCCTGTCTAAATGGTTTATAAGTAAGCGTATAAACATTAATCCTACTATTACTTATACTGTCATTGATACTTTTTTGACCAGGAGTTAGTCATGTCGCGTTTGCCTATACCGTCAGTCGCAGCGTCGTGCAGTTTGTTGTTATTTACCTATAGTATCACCGGACAGGCCCATGCAGATAGTATGAGCACACTTATCGCTCAAAAGTCAGTTCAGTCTGATACCCATACACGATATACATCATCCTATCCAGTAGTCCCTGCTGTCAAAGTAAGTACACACTCTACCATTCAACGTGCAAGCTTACCTCGACGCTCTACCGAAGTATTGCCTACATACAACAATAACTATTCTATGAGCCCGACATATCAGTACCCTGGAATGCAGCGTCAGGCACCTCAAGTATTGCCCGCGTTTTTATCAGGGAATTATGACAACGTCGATAGCGAGTATTTGCCGCTACTAAGTAGTGCTGAAACGCAAAGTAGTATGGCTGCGCGTGAGGTGGTGAGTACGGCCCGCAAAATGGCGCTCAACGAGCGGACGATTATCAAAGGGGGCTGCTGGGACTATCTGAATGCGGTGTTTAATCGGGCAGGGGTGACCCGCAACACTATCCATAAAGGCACGTATGCGCAAGGCCCTTATGCCAGCAGCAGTGACATTGAGGCGGGTGACTGGCTCTACTACATCAATCATGGCTACAATGGTGTCGAGCACAGCGGGCTTTTCGTTGGCTGGGTCGATGAGCGGGCGAAGCAAGCATTGATACTCAGCTACGCTGGCGAAAACCGCCGTGAGCCTGCGCGCTACCGTGTTTATGACTTGAGCAATGTGTATCAGATCATGCGTCCTAGTGTCTAAGAACAACGTTTAAGCTCAGTATTTAAGAGCAATGTATGAACTCGGGTTTTAGTAGCAAAGCTGAAAAAAGTAGTAAAGAAGAAGAACACCATGAGCACTATTTAGTATTTTTAGTTTGTTATAGTGGATTAACAAAAAAGCGTCCTTCACTCTAAATAGTGAAGGACGCTTTTTTATCATAGCTCATCAGTCGTGTTTGTCGCGACTAACAAGCATGTTTTGACAGGTGTTTAGAACGGTTTTACCACGACCAAAATCACGATAATCACTAAGGCAAAAACAGGCACTTCATTGAACCAACGCCAGAATTTATGCGTTTTATAATGTGGATTATTGATCAGCTTCTTACGATAAAAACCGCAAGCGCCATGATAGCCTGACAGCAGCACTACTAATAGCAATTTGACGTGTAACCAGCCCTGGGTTTTGTAGACATCCCAGCCTAGTCCTAACATCCATAGACCAAAAACCCATGTCGCTATCATCGATGGGGTCATGATACCGCGATATAGCTTGCGCTCCATAATAGAAAAACGCTCTTGGCTAATGGTGTCATCACTCATTGCATGATAAACAAACAGGCGCGGCAAGTAGAAGATCGCCGCAAACCAGCAAACCATCGAAATAATATGAGCCGCTTTGATCCAGTTAAAATAATCTGCCATTACTTAATCTCTTGTTATTAGCCATGTGATACTAGGGCGTGTTCCTAATTCAAACTTTTATCACTAAGTGGTCTAAAAATGGTTAAATCTTTGACAAACGGCGTCAAATAGCTGGTCAATATCTCGATATTGTCTGTACCATTTTCCTTGTTTGCCTGCGATTTATCTTATTTCTATCTCCATTTTTAAAATAGGGAAACGCCCTAGGCTTATTTTCATATACTGTCTGTTAGGGCTAACTGTTGATACGTCAAATGCAGATTATGGATGCAGGTTACTGATGCATGTTGTTAATGCATAGCAACTGCACATGGCCACATTAATCTGCCAATACCACTTGGGTTTGATGACCGTTCATTGCATCCATTACAGGCAATACTCTAGGTGCTCTTGGGGCGGCAAACTGCTTGGTTAGACCAAGCTCACGCATGAGCCTGTCGTCGCCTGATTGACTTGCGTTTCCGGTCGTCAGTAACTTGTCGCCATAAAAGAAAGAGTTGGCACCTGCCATAAAGGCTAAGGCTTGCTCAGAGTCTGATAGACTCTCACGACCAGCAGACAAACGCACGTAACTGGTTGGACAGCAAATACGCGCCACAGCAATGGTACGAATCCACTCAAGTACCGACAATTGGCCCTCCGCCAACACTTTATCACCAATTGGTGTCCCAGCAATAGGAACCAACAAGTTCACAGGGATAGATTCAGGGGCTTTTGGCATCTTGAGTAGCTCGTGAACCCAATCAATACGGTCATCACGGCTCTCACCCATTCCAACGATGTTGCCACTACAGACATTTATGCCAGAGTTGCGCACGTTTTCTATCGTATCCAAGCGCTCGTCATAGCTGCGTGTGCTGACTACTTGCTCATAATAGCTACGCGAAGTATCTAAGTTATGATTGTAATAGTCCAGTCCTGCATCGGCGAGCTGTGTTGCTTGATTGGTATCGAGCATACCTAGCGTCATACAGGTCTCAAGCCCCAATGCTTTGACTTCCTTAACGAGCTCTACCACATAAGGCATATCTTTGGCGCTTGGATGCTTCCAAGCCGCACCCATACAGAAACGTGAAGAGCCAGTTGCTTTAGCGCGTTTTGCTGCAGCGATGACCTTGTCTACTTCTATGCGTTTTTCTGCTTGTAGCTTGGTCGTGTCGCGGTGGTGACCTGATTGCGAGCAATAACCACAATCTTCAGGACAGTTACCCGTCTTAATAGACAGTAACGTACTGATTTGTACTTCATTGGCTTTAAAGTGCTCTCTATGAATGGTTTGCGCTTGTAGCAGCAAATCCATTAATGGAAGATCGAACAACTGAGCGATATCGTCACGACTATATATGGTCGAAGTACTATCATTGATTAGGCTATCATCGATTGGGCTATCGGCGTTTGGTTCAGAGATGCTAAGCAATCCTGCCATAAGGTAAGTCCTTTTATAAATATGAGGTGGCATTAGGTAAAATCAATATTGTTATCTGTTGTCATTTATAAGGTAACAAAAAAGGTTGCAGTATAGTATACCGCAACCTTTTTGGAAAATCAGAATCCTGCTAGAGAGTAGGGATAAATGTCACAGTAGCGCATATAAGTAGTAAGGGTTTGTACTTTACTCAATGCCATAGCAGACATCTAGCCAATCACTATTATCTAATACATGACCCGTTTTATATCCGATCTCTGACTTATTTGACCTGACTCACGACTATTTATTTACCCAATTTATGCTTAGCAACCCCAACCCAGTGCCCAGCAAGCTGCTGTGCTTTATAAGCATAAGGCTTGGCTTTTTGGAGATATGGTTTGCACTCTTCTGGTACGGCTGGCACGATATGTTTAGCCAGCTTATTGAACCACATCATTAGGCTATAGTCGCCTTCAATGCTCAGATTACCTTCTTGAACAGCTGTCATAAATGCAGGTAAGCTGCCTTTGGTTAGTAGCTTTACACCAGTCATAGAGTCTTTGAAAGTGATAGTAAGATCTGCGTCTTTTGCATGACCACTTTGTTGACTAAACTGTCCGTTATCAAAGCTAAAAGAACGAGCGATATCAGATTCGGTACTGGCAAACTCAATGGTGACGTTGCGATCAGCAAACAATGCTTTGACATCTTCGTTGTCGCTATCAGCTAGCATAGATAGACGGTAGCCAACGACTGCCAGCAATGCATCTAATAGGTCAGATTTGATATCTAATACAGGAATAGTAAACATAGTGGAACTCCTAAAGGATGGGGCATAAAAATAAAACGTACTTTATACCAGTTTTTATGATAAATATATAATTAGATTATAAACTATCAGATGCTTTGAACTCTTTAGGAGTTAAGTAGAGTGCGTTAAGTATCTTGTAACATTCGATGTCAGTATTATGAATGAGACAGCGGCATATATAAGACAGGATTAGTGAAAGCGTGGATGGTAATCATCATCGTAAACAGGTGTATGCTCAACATAACGTGCCGCTTCCAGCTCGCGCTGCTGACTCACTGACTGGCTCAGATCGTCATAACGCAAAGCTCGATACAACACCCAACCTACCAAAGGCAACCAGCTGATACCCATGGCAATGACATAGCTGTGCCATTCCGACAGTGCAGATAACATCGAGCGACCTGCCAAGATATTCTGGATAACCTCAACGCTCAGCCAATAAGCCATCCCGCCAAACAGATACCATAAAAGCCAACGCTGTGATGATAAGGCGAGTGCCACAATCATCCCTACCAGCAAGCCATAGCCCAGCCAAGCTGTGCTACTCCATGCCTCTACACCAATAAAAGAAAAAACCGTCATTACCATCATTCATCTCGCTATTCATAAGGTGAACTCCAATGAAGCTATTATGAAAGGTTGTCGGACAAAGCTAAAGAGGGTATAGGCGACTTTGCGACAACCGTTGACGTTTGATTTTTTTGGTTTGTTTTTAAGATATTTGATGGCTAGGTTTTAGGCTAAGCGCCGTGAGGATTGGCGCTTATTTTGAGTGATACGGAAATGGTTTTGTTTGCTTGGAAGGTCATCTGTTAGCTGGTAAGTTCGCTAATATGATTGTCAGTTTTAGAATTGACAGTCTGCTAAGTACTTAGACTCTATTGGTACGATTGCCCCACCACGATAGTAAGGACACCAAAATAGCGCCGATCAGCATAAGACCAATTGTGGTGACCCAGTGTGGACCAGTAGGATATTGCCATGGCATGACGTTATTGATTGCCTCGCTGTTAAGCGCACCCGAAACATCTACTTTCCACGGCCAGACTTTTACTAGAGAGCCTGCGATAAACCCTGTCAGCAGTGCCAATGTTGCTTGATAGTAGCGGGACAATAACCACTTTAATGCGCGAGTAAATAACAACAATCCAGTCGCCATACCTGCGACGACAGTTAGGATGACGCTTAGATTCATCGTGTCGACTGCTTCTAGTACCGCATCATAAGCGCCTAGTAGTAGCAAAATAAAAGACCCTGATATACCTGGCAGGATCATGGCACAAATAGCGATTGCCCCCGCAAAAAATAAATAGGGCAGACTGGGTGTAGCTGCGAGTAGTGGCAGGCTACTAACGCCCACAGCAGTGATTAATCCAATAGTAAACAATGCCACACGGCCTATGTTCCAGTGCTTGATTTCACTCAATAAGATAAATACGGTCGCGACAACCAGCCCAAAAAAGAACGACCAAATGAGGAGCGGTTGGTTGTCCAGTAGATGCTTGATGATACCAGCTAGCGTAGCAAAACTTGTGACAATACCAAGTAGTAAGCACAACAAAAATGTCGCATCAACATGGCGCCAAACCGCAGCGAATCCTTTAATGCCGCCTTCTTGGCGAAATATCTGCCACAAATTGGGACCAATGCTACCAAGTGCATTAATCAAGCGCTCATAGATACCGGCAATCAGTGCAATGGTGCCACCAGAAACACCAGGTACGATATCAGCGGCTCCCATAGCCATTCCTTTGAGATAAACCCCCAAAAGCTGTTTTGGGTTGTCGTTGCGTACAGCATCAGTGCTAGTATCAAGTGGCTGCGCTGCTGACGGCTGGTTTTGCCGCGGAGATTGTGGTGCCGTCATGAACAGTCCTTTATTTTTTGGAAGTGAGTATGGTTTGAGAGTAAGTGTCATCTAAGCATGAATGACTAATAAGCAATGAAAAGTATAAGTGGTGGGTACTACTAAGATATTAAACCATCTAAGTAAAACCATCTCATAAGGCATGCACTAACGCATAAAAGCTGGATCAATGAAAAAAACATCAATCCAGCTTAGCAGAGGCTCTAGAATGTTTAGTGATTACTCAGTAGGCGCAAGCGCTGGATAGCCGAGTGCATAAAGCGTACCCTCAAGCCCAGTTACATTAATAGCGGCATCTGCACGTGCTTGCACGATTGACTTAGCATGGTAGGCAACCCCTAGATCAGCAAGCGCCATCATCGGGAGGTCATTGGCACCATCTCCGATACAGACCACTTGTGACATCTTGATGCCCAAGCGCTCAGCAGTATGCTCGACGATAGCGGCTTTTTTGGCACCATTAACAATAGGAAACTGCACATGACCAGTCACTTCATTGTCTTCGATGTCCAAGGCATTAGCATGGACTTCATCGATACCTAGCTGCTCAGCGATATAGCGAGCAAAATAAGTGAAACCACCTGAGACCAGCACTGTATGATAGCCCAATGCTTTTAGCGCACTAATAGTAGTGCGTGCACCAACTGACAATGTTAAGCGGCTACAAATATCATCAAGTACATCAGTAGAGGTGCCTTTTAGCAGCGCCACGCGCTGAGCAAATGACTCATCAAAATCAATCTCACCGCGCATAGCAGCTTCAGTGATGGCTTCGACTTCTTCACCAATACCAGCCGTTTTTGCCAGTTCTACGATGACTTCTTGTTCAATCAAAGTCGAATCCATGTCAAAGCAAGCAAGTTTATGGGTGCGCAGCATATGACCGACAGACAAAATATGACAATCGACAACATTTAGGTCGACAGCACTGTCTGCACTAGCAGTGTTGTATTGTTCAGACAAATCATGACGCAGGCGAGTGGTCAGCTGATCATCGATGATGTGGGCGGCGGCAGTCTTTTTGCCGGGATGCATTAGAGTGTCAGTCACGGGTACTAGCAAATAGCGGTACACTTGAGCATTGGTAAAAGGGAGGCGCTGTTCATCTGCCGCCGTCGGCTCCGTATCAGATACTGTGATATTGACAAAACTGGCATCCGTATCTTCTGCGACAGTCACCAAATGCCAGCTTGGCTGTTCATCTACCCAAGACTGAATGTATTGATGAATATCGATTGCTGACACTTGAGTCGGTAGCACGACGATAAGTGCAAAAACAGGTAGCGATTGTAGCGCATCAAAATCTTGCAGATTGGTATCATCAGGCAATAATGTCGCAATAGAATCGACGGCTTGCTGCCATGCTTTGCTGTCTTTTGGTAACGAATAAGAGGTATTTTTTGGCATGGCTCATTTGTCCCTTGTATGCTCATATAAGATTGGGAATAATAACAGTTTTCCTGAGCAGCGCCTATAGATGACGCGCAAAGTAACAATGATGTTTAAAAACAGAAATGATGCTCAAAAACAGATCTTATGGTGTAAGACGCGATAAAAATAGCATTGCTATTATTATGATAAATTTATAAAGCGACTCACGCTATAAGGTTTGTTATGGTGATATAGTAGACAAGATAAACTGAGCAATAGGTAGTAACGCTAAGCTAAAGACATCAGAACCTATGTGCTGATAAACCTCAGTGAAGTTGCATCAGTATGCCCGCATCAACATTTTCTAAAAAATAGCCAAAAAATGAGCAATAGCCTCGTTTTTTAATTTCTTTTCTCCAAAAAAGTTTACCATATCATGACGTATTTAGCGCCGCGGCAAGGGTTGTTTGCCATTATTCTTCTGGTTAGTTTTTGTTTGCAGACGCTGTTGTTGGTCATCAGTACCGACCAACAGCTGAGCAAAAGTCGTGCGTTAAAAGGCGAGCAGATGGTCGCCCAGCTGATTGATGAAGCAAGGTTGTCTTTAGAAAACAAAGACCGAGTCAGTCTTAGCGTTATTGCTAATCGCTATACCAGCGAGCAAGATGTGACACGGATACTTATCAAAGACAACACCGACGAGATCCTAGTGCCAGTAGGTAACGCGCCGATGCAACAAGGGGATACGATTCGCCAAATCGCAACCAACGGTGACGCGGTGATTGGTAGCGTCGCACTGACCCTAAAAGATGTCAGTAAGGGCGAAATCATTACCATGCAATGGCCGTTCGTGATCGGCACAATGCTACTGCATTTATTGTTATGGTTAATTTATGGTTATCTTGCACGCCCTACCAAGGAGCAAATCAGCGCACTAAGTCGCAGTATTCAAGAGCTGTACCGCGAGCAATATAATCAGGTCGACCAGCGAGGCTACAATCGTGATCTTGAGCGCCGCACAGACACTAATAGTAAAGCATCTAGCGCCGCTCCCGAACAAGCGCTGACCGAAGACACAACGAACACACGTACGTTCAATGTACATAACGAAGTCAACGAGTACCTCAGAACGCAGCAAAACCAAGGCGTCAATGACGACGCGAGCGACCTGACCGCCACGACTGAGGATAGTGTCGTTGACACAGCAGGGATGAGCGACGCTCAGCTCAGCAGTCAAACAGGTAAGCTGTCTGCGACACGAAACGTTGATAGCGTACGAGTCCAAATCGTCTTTCATGATGAGTTCAATATGCTGGAGCGTTTAGCACCAGCTCAGCGCCTACCTTATCTGGCGCTGTGTACGCAACTGCTCAATCAGGCAGTGACCGAGCTACTCAAACAGCCACTATTGCTTGGCGTCAGTGCGACCAATGAGGCACGTTTCGAGGACGATGGCGCAAGCGTGGTATTAAAGGCGGACAATAGCCATGCAAAAGTGGCGCTGGCTGGTGTGATGCTCGCCAAATTGTACTTGATGCTTAACAAAATTATTCATGATAAGCACATTGAGCTGTCACGTTTTGCCTTACCAGCAAAAGCAGGTGTCAGCGATGAGGCGCAAGCAGAAGCAATGACGCATCTGCTACAGAGTATCGGCAAAAAAGAGCAGCTGTTGATACTATTACCTAATGCAGGTCTCAAACAGATAAGCAATCATGTACAAGTACATAGCATCATGCGCCCAACGACTGTTTATGAGCGAGAATGTGCAATATTCGATGGTGGTAATGACTCACTGATTCAGCGATTGGCAGACGTTCGTAATGCGGTGCTGATGATTGAAGACGATGATGAGTCTTCTATTTAAAGGCATTATTTATATTACAATTGTCCGCTATATTACCTATATCACGGTCTTGGCACTGAGGCCGAAATGTGACATATTAAGAAAAAGCATTGACAACATTCAACAGAGACTTTATAAGGCATATATATATTGATGTATATTCAACACCCTTGCCTAAAAATGATAGGAGTTTGTCATGAGTGACGCTGATATTGACGACGATTTTGATGATGATTTTGTCGACGATGATGATGCAAAGATGGTCGAAGAAGCTGAGACGAGCGTACGTACGCGCTTAAGTAGTCTTGAGAAGCGTCGATTGATCGATAATTTGCTAGAAGAAAAGCGTTTGGCTAAAGAATTAAAAGACGATCTAGATGATATAGATAATTTCGATGAAGACGGCGATGACTGGGACGATGATGACTTTTAATTTGTAGGCTTTGATCGTCTAAGCTGACTAAAGTGCTTTAATGATCGACCGTCACATTACTATTCAATTGTTGATATAGAGTACTCGCTGTTTGTTGTTATTTACAGTTACTCGCAGTCGTTTCTATCTGATGATACGTACTTCATAAAGGCTGCTTGGTTTTAGTGATTCAAGCAGCCTTTGTTTTCAAACCATCTACCATCTTGCATACAACGGATCAATCGCTGCGGTTGATGACACCTATCTTTCAAGGACTACCAAACCATGAGTAACCAACTAAGTTTTGATGAATTACTAGATTATTTGGATAACCAAGAGAGCCAGTTCGTGCTCGATAGTGTGGCGGCGCATGGCTTTTTGACAGCGACTGTCATCGGTCGTCCACTGCCTAACTGGATGGACGCGCTTTTTGAAGGGCATGTGAGTGAGATTCCAGACAATGTCATCGATGGCATCAAACGCTGGCGTGACTCGATCATGGCTGAGCTAAAAAACGAGACGCCAATTGAGTTACCATTTGGTGAAGATGCTGGTGACGAAGAGGTAGCAGTTGATTTTTCAGATGAGTCGGATATCGTGGCTTGGTCGATTGGCTTTGTCGATGCGATGTATGGCGATGAGGCGAGCGATTGGTTCGAAGATGAAGAGACAGCGGAAGACGTTGCTGTACTGACCTTGCCAATGATCGTACTAAGCGGCATCGATGATGAAGATCCAGAGCTGTCTGAAATGCGTAAAGATGAAGATAAGATGGTACAAATGGCCAATAGCATCGAGGGTAATTTGACCGAGCTGTTCTTATTGTTCCATACCAATGACTAGTCGTTACTCTGGGAGGCTGTGCTACTGTGTGGTACTACTAGCGGCATATAGCGGCATATAGCGGCACGCACTAGCATAATAGCATAGTCTCTTTACTTATATTAAAGCTGCCCCATGTGGTTTTGGTCATTTTCTTAGATACGTTATAAGTCACTGATAAGGTCTTGTTATGGCTGTGCAACTCTCCAACCTCGAACACCTGCCCAATTATCAAATCACCGAGCGCCTAGATGTGGTATACGGCAGCACAGTACGTTCAAAGCACGTCGGTAAAGACTTGTTTGCTGGGCTAAAAAACATCGTCGGTGGTGAGCTGACGGCTTATACCGAGCTGTTAGAAGAGTCACGTCAAGAGGCGATAGATCGTATGATAGTCAAGGCAGAAGCGCTGGGTGCTGATGCAATTGTAGGACTACGTTTTTCAACTTCTAGTATCGCACAGGGTGCCTCAGAGCTGTTTGTCTATGGTACGGCTGTCAAAGCGGTACCGCAGCAACAATTCCAAAACCCGCCAAGTGATAGCCACCATCACTCAGCTCAACATACGAATCCTCAAACCCCAACCGCGCCCGATGATTTACCGCGTTTCAATCCCTTTGGTTAATTTTGTTTGATTAATTCATTTTGGTTAATTATATAATGCTAAAAGCTGTAGTGCTTTTTATGATGAGAGACGTGCCATGAATGACTCACTGATGCAAGTGCTTATCAATTATGGGCCGTTTGTCTTTCTCTTCGCTGCTGGTTGGTTTTTTGGCTCGCGTCACGAGCGTCAGCATTTGGCGCAGCTAAGAGTAGCAGAGCAAGCATTAGGTGATATTACCGTCTCAAGTGAACGCTTTTATCGTCCCCTGCTGGCGACTGGTAGTGAGGGTGAGCTGGTACTGGGTAGTGTCGTCATCGCGCAAGACTATTTTAAAATGATTATCGCCCGTGTACTGAGTGTCTTTGGCAAAAACCTAACCACCTACGAGACATTATTAGATCGCGCGCGCCGTGAGGCGATCGTCCGTATGCGCACCCAAGCAAAAGCCAAAGGCTACACACATATCTATGGTTTGCGCTTAGAAGTGACTAATGTCAACCAATTGGGCAGTATGGTAGAAGCCATAGCCTATGGTACAGCGGTAATCAGTACTGACCATACATCTGCTACACCTCACGTGATACCCGTCTAAATCGTTTTTACCTCAGTCTCAGACATATAAACTGATAGTTGACTGACGAGTAGTCAAAAAGATCAAATACATACACTTTTACAACGATATACTGAATTTTGCCGTTCCGTTATTATTTCGGTTCGTATGGACTAAAAATCGTTATTGCCAAAAATTAGTACTACAAGAATCAGTACTACAAGTACTCGTACTATAAAAACCAATACCGTAAAAAACCAGTACCACAAAGAATTAATACCGTAAAAGATGAGTATCATCAAAAAATTGTCGTTCTAAGCACACAGTTGTGTGAATCAAGATTATATAAAGAGCTGACAACATCGATGGCTGTTACCCCAGATATCAGCAGGATTGGCTGATTGAGCATCACAACGTTGTCATAAACTTGCCCGTGTAAGGGCTCTATCTACAAGGATGTAGTTATGGAAGGTGTGGAGTTAGTCACGTTTGTAAATTCAAAAGTTATTCCTATCAGTATTTTTTTGATTATGATGGGAATGGGACTGTCCCTAGTTACCAATGACTTTAAACGAGTCGTCAAGTACCCCAAGGCCGTCGGTATAGGTCTCACCAATCAGCTTATATTTTTACCACTGGTTGGTTTTGCTTTAGCGGCGTCTATGTCATTAGAGCCTGAGTATGCGGTTGGGGTTATGTTGCTGGTACTGTGTCCTGGTGGCACCACATCAAACCTGTTCACTTATCTTGCCAAAGGCGATGTCGCACTGTCGGTTACAATGACCGCTATTGCCAGCGTCATTACTGTATTTACCATTCCTATCGTACTTAGCTTTTCGCTCGTCTACTTCATGGGAGCGGGCAGCGAGTTTCAACTGCCAGTCGCCAAGACCATGATTAGCCTGATTGCACTGACTATCTTGCCGGTTAGTATCGGGATGCTGATCAAAAACTATAAGCCTAACTTTGCTGATAGAGCACAGGTTATGGTATCCCGTTTTGGGGTGATCTTTTTGAGCTTCTTGGTGCTTTTCTTGAGCTATGTGCAACGAGACATCATCGTAGAGGCCCTAATTGCTACTGGTCCTGTGTCGCTCATATTAAACGTATCAACGATGGCACTTGGGTATTATACGAGTAAATGGTTTGGTCTCAATCCTGAACAGAGAAGATCAATCACCATGGAAGTCGGTCTACAAAACAGTACGCTATCGATGTTTATGGCATTGACGCTGCTCGCTAATTATAAGATGTCGTTGACGCCAGCTATCTACACACTAATTATGTTCTTGACCGCTGGTATCATGGTTAGAGTATTCACAGCTCAGCACAATAAAGCCAAGAAAACCGAGATAGAAAACAGCGTATTGGCAGCGCGTAGAATGTAAGGTGTTTAAGATAACCGTAATAATGTATGATTGCGCCAGTTGAGACAGTACTTGGCAAAAAAGTAGCAATGTATGGCGCAACAAAAAAAGCCCGCAACACGCTTCGTATAAGGAAGTGCGTTGCGGGCTTTTGTGTGTAGTACCTTTTTTCATCTCAAATCTAAAATCTTCGTCTGTCCATTTTTGCTCTTGCCTCGGCAGTTTGCTCTTTGACCTTTTCGATTTCAAATAAGAACGTACGGTTTTTGAGTACGGCAACGAATACCACGCCGCCCACCGTATTGCCCGCTAGTACCACGACTAAAAATACTAAATAGTGCCAAAGGCTGACGGTATTGCCATATAGCAGTGCTGAAAATACCTCGATGTTGCCCACGATACTATGGTGCAATCCCAAGAACCCAATACTACCAGTGATGAGGGTGACCAAGACGATACGGCTCAGAGTGTCACGGGCAGAAGTCACTAGCCATGCGGCGACGCCCATCATCCAGCCTGCCAGCACTGCACTGCCAAAGATAACCCACCACTCAAACCCCAAAATATGCTCGGCATAGGCGTCAATAGCATGATCTGTAAACAAGTGCATGTGTAGCCCCAGACCGATCATAAGGGCTGCAAATATACAACCGCCCACGATATTACCAGCGATAACGATGCCCCACAGCCTGAGCAATTTATGCAGTGGTTCGATTTTATTGAGCACAGGCAGACTGAGTAGAGATGTCTGCTCAGTAAATAATAACGACTGACCGATCACTACGATAATAAAGCCAATCGGATAGAGCAGGGACGACAGTACCATCGCATAGCGACTTGGCAATACGTCATTCATTAGTGCAAACGCGGATAAAATCACAAAAAAACTGATACCAATCTCTAGCCCAGCGGTAAAGGCACTGGTAAATAACGAACCAAGTGAGCGCTGAAAGGTTTCTTTGGCATGGATGACTTGCTCTACCAAAATACTGGCGTAGCTTTTTGCTTGGCTCAGATTGTCATCACTGGCGACTTTCTTGATGGTCTCTTTGTCTTCGTCGCTGATTTCTTCTGGCAAATCATCATTGTCCAGTTCTTCGGTGGCTTTTATGTGGTCATCTGAGTGATGACTGTCCACATCAGAGCTGTCTTCTACGGTGTGGCTATCTTCTACAGCGTGGCTGTGCTGTAGGGTATGACTGTGCTCCATACTGTTATTTTCGTGATTGCCATTCAGCGCATCGTCATCTGAATTTACGTGACTTGTGGTACTCGTGCGCAGAGGCTCATTGTTTGGCAAGTTGCTCTGAGTGTTAGGGGGTTGCTCGGTATCTTGGGACACGGTCAGCTCACTGTTGGTTATATAGTGTTTTAGTACGTTTCAGGCTTGGTACTTTTAATTTTTAGTATGCTCAAATACAGCTATCATCCATATTTTATCGTATGAGGATAAGATATTCTGTTGCGCATTTGGCTGACTGGGGTTGTTAATTGAGGAATAAATGCGGTTCACGTCCTATAAATTGCCTTACCATCTAACAAAATATGCCTATCTGCGTTAAAATCACACTATTGATAATTTTCTCTGTTTTTATAGCATTCTGTGCTATCTCAGTTTGACCACATTCATTACCAACAATAAGATCACCCTATTATGAGTAACCAGACCCTCACGCAATCTATCCAAGCGGCGCTAAGCCAACTAGAAAACGCCTATAATCCTGCACAAGTTGAAGCAGGTATGTATCAAGGCTGGGAAGAAAGTGGCTATTTTCAGCCGACGTTTGACAAAGCCGAGTCGTTTTCTATCGCGCTGCCACCGCCGAATGTCACAGGCTCGCTGCATATGGGACATGGTTTTAACAACGCCATCATGGATGCGCTCACCCGCTATCACCGCATGGACGGTGACAATACGCTGTGGCAACCAGGTACGGATCATGCGGGTATCGCCACCCAGATGGTTGTTGAGCGTCGTCTGGAGGCGCAAGGTATCAAGCGCCGTGATATGACTCGTGCAGATTTCATCGATAAAGTATGGGAATGGAAAGAAGAGTCGGGCGGAAATATCACCAGCCAAATTCGTCGTCTAGGTAGCTCGGTTGATTGGTCGCGTGAGCGCTTTACCATGGATGATGGTCTGTCTAACGCGGTAAAAGAAGTGTTCGTTCGTCTGTTTGACGATGGCTTGATCTACCGTGGTAAGCGTTTGGTCAACTGGGATCCAAAGTTCCAAACCGCGCTGTCTGATCTGGAAGTAGAAAACCACGACGAAAAAGGTAGCCTGTGGCATTTCCGCTATCATTTCACGGATGCAGACCTAACCACGCAAGATGGTAAAAACTATCTGGTCGTCGCCACCACCCGTCCTGAGACACTCCTTGGTGATACCGCTGTCGCAGTCAATCCTAGCGATGAGCGTTATGCGCATTTAGTCGGCAAAACCATTACCTTGCCAATCACTGGTCGTGTTGTGCCTATCGTCGCTGATGATTATGTCGAGAGTGACTTTGGGACAGGCTGTGTCAAAATCACCCCAGCGCATGACTTTAACGATTATGAATTGGGTCGTCGTCATAGCTTGCCATTGATTAATATCTTAGATGAGCGCGCTAATATCTTGCCAGCGATGGAAGTTTATCCTGATCTGCAGACACGTGAGCCAGAGCTAGAGACCACGCCAAGCGAGTATGCAGGACTTGAGCGTTTTGCCGCGCGTAAATTCCTTGTAGCGCAAGCAGGCGAGCAGGGCTGGCTAGAAGATATCGAGGACTACGCACTCAAAGCCCCACGTGCTGAGCGTGGCGGTACGATTGTTGAGCCATGGTTGACCGATCAGTGGTATGTCGCTGTGAAAGAACTTGCCAAGCCTGCGATTGACGCGGTAGAAGACGGCAGCATTGAGTTCGTCCCTGCGCAGTACAAAAACATGTATATGGCGTGGATGACCGATCTACAAGACTGGTGCATCAGTCGTCAGCTGTGGTGGGGACATCGTATCCCTGCATGGTATGACGATGCGACAGGTGAGATCTATGTCGCTCGTGACGAAGCCGAAGTGCGTACTAAATACAACCTAAGCGATGATGTAAAACTGCGCCAAGACGATGACGTACTCGATACATGGTTCAGCTCGGGTCTATGGACGTTTAGTACGCTTGACTGGGCAGACGTCAACGCTGACCCGCGCGTGATGGACACCTTTCACCCAACCAGCGTATTGGTGACCGGTTTTGACATTATTTTCTTTTGGGTGGCGCGCATGATCATGATGACCATGCACTTCGTGAAAAATGAAGATGGCACGCCGCAAGTACCGTTTAAGACCGTCTATGTGCATGGTCTGGTACGTGATGGCAATGGTCAAAAAATGTCAAAATCAAAGGGTAATGTCTTAGATCCGATTGATCTCATTGACGGTATTGAGCTAGAAGCGCTGGTAGAAAAACGCACCAGCAATATGATGAACCCAAAAGACGCGGCCAAGATTGAGAAGCAAACGCGTAAAGAGTTCCCAGAAGGCATCCCAGCGTATGGCACCGATGCGCTGCGCTTTACCTTTACATCCCTTGCCAGTACGGGTCGCGATATCAACTTTGATCTAAAGCGTGTCGAGGGCTATCGTAACTTCTGTAATAAAATCTGGAACGCCAGTCGTTTTGTACTCATGAACTGTGTCGATGGTGACAGCAATGCCAAGCCTATCGACCAAGTGGCAAACCCTGACGTTTGGGAATTACCAGAAAAATGGATCGTGAGTCGTCTGAACTCTACTGTTGCCGATATCCATCAGCATTTTGCCCAGTATCGTCTCGATATGGTCAGCCAAGATATCTATGAGTTTATCTGGAATGAGTACTGTGATTGGTACGTTGAGCTTGCCAAAGCCAGCCTAAATGATGACTCGGTGTCAGACGAGCGTAAAGCGCAAATCCGCTATGTACTACTGCACGTGCTAGAGACGGCACTACGCTTCACGCATCCAATCATGCCGTATCTGACTGAGCAAATCTGGCAGACCATCGCGCCGCTACTGGGTCGCAAAAACACCGACAGCATCGTGGTCGCTGACTATCCACAAACCGATGCCAGCCAAATCAGCGAGCAGACTGAAGCGGATATGGCGTGGCTACAGGAGCTAATCGCGAGCGTCCGTAACATCCGTGGTGAGATGAAACTGGGCAATGCGGTACGTCTGCCCGTGCTCCTACAAAATGTCTCTCATGATGAAGAAGCGCGTCTATCACGTATCAAAAACCAGTTCAAAGCGCTTGCCAAAGTCGAGAGCCTAGAGATCGTAAAAGAAGGCGATGATGTGCCACTGTCATCATCAAGTATGGTCGGTCAGCTACGGGTACTCGTACCGATGAAAGGGCTAATTGATCCTACGGCTGAGCTAGCACGTCTGGGCAAAGCGCATGAAAAGCTACAAAAGCAAGCCGATGGTATCGCCCGTAAGCTCGGTAATGAAGGCTTTGTCAGTAAAGCACCTGCGGAAGTGGTCGATGCTGAGAAGGCGAAACTGGCTGAGTTAGAAGGGCAGTTGACGGCGATGACGGCGCAGATGGAAGAGTTAAAGAACCTGTAATTGCTATAACAATAGCTGTATGAATAAAAAACGCCGTCACAATTGTGATGGCGTTTTTTATTGTCTACTGGTTAGTTCTTTTTCTTACGTTTAAAGTATAACTGAATATTTGTGTGCTATTATTATAGTGTTTCAGAGTGTGCTTTTTGATCAAATATAATGCAACAGTAAGATATTCTCGACGGAATATAGAAGGTGATAGAGTATGTTTATTAAAAGTATCAGCATTAAAAAACTGTTTGGATTATTTGACTATAATCTTGATTTTAAAGATGAAATTAATATTATTACTGCACCAAATGGATATGGTAAAACTATATGTCTTAAAATAATACATTCGCTATTTACTTATGACTACCTATACTATTTTAGTCTAGATTTTTCTGAAATTATATTTGAGACAGAGTCTGGCACTCTTAAAATATCTAAAGATATTTTTAAAGAAGAAGTCAATAAAAAAAAGAGATTTACCTAAAAAAATTCATTAGACGAAGAATTTTTCTATTTTGAAGATCACATAATTATTGAAAATAATGAAAATAATGAAAATAATGAAAATAATGAAAATAATGAAGCTGATGAGAATTACAGGCCGTTTAATTTAAGATTTAATTTTGAAGGGTATGAACATATCTTGAGTGAGAGTAAGTTTAAGAGACAACTCATAAGCATTTTGTCCGAAATATCTAATTTACGTAAAGCAGGACGCAATGAGTGGATAAATATTAAAACTAGAGAAATATCAGGGTTTGAACAGTTAATTAAGGAACTCGATTTAACAAAACCAATTAGAAACTTCTTACCTGAATGGCTAGGTAACTTCTCTACAGGTCACACGAGCTATTTTATTCAAGACCAAAGGCTATTAAAACGTATAAATAAGTCACCTCATAAAAATCTCAACTCTTATGTACAAGCAATTGATACCTATGCAAAAGAGTTAAAGAATCATTTGCTCCAATCTAGTCTGGACTTCTCAGTAATTTCTCAGGATTTAGATTCAACTTTTCCACAAAGGCTACTATCTAAGGATAATAGCAATAAAAATGTTAGCAAGGAAAAAATTGTTGAAGAGCTAAATAAAGTCCAAGGAAATCGTGAAAAATTAAAGAAATTTGATATTCTTCCAAAAAATACTAGTGTTGATAGCTTAATTACAGCGAAAAATATTGATGATATATACGTATCTGTTCTAAATTTATATTTAAATGATACGAAATTAAAGTTACAGAAATTTGATGATATATATAAAAAAATAAATTTATTTTCTAATATTTTGAATACTAAATTATATTTCAAGAAGATTAAAATTGATTCAGAAAAAGGTTTTTATTTTATTCGACAGATTGAAAGCAATATTGATTATGAAGAAGAGCATATATTAAATTTATCTCAGCTATCCTCAGGAGAACAGCATCAAGTTGTACTTATTTACGAACTTATTTTCAATACGAAAGAAGATAGTATAGTTTTAATAGATGAACCTGAGATTTCTTTACATGTTGTATGGCAAGAGCAATTTCTTGATGACTTAAAAATGATTACTGAAATGAATAAGGCTAAAGCAATAATTGCCACACATTCGCCGCAAATTATTGGCGACTACTGGGATCTAGTTATAGATTTAGAAGAAATTAGAAAATTTGGCTTGTAGGACATAAAAATGAGTTCAATCAAAGAAGCATCGAATAAGCCTAGAAATATTATAAATTCTATTCTAATGAGTTTCAATCACCCAGATGGAAAAAGAAAAAATTTAATTATCGAAGGCAAAACAGATATTAAATTACTTAAAAATTTTATCAATGAAGAACAAGTTAAGGTTAGGTCTGTCACAGGTAAAGATAATGTATTAAAGGTAATGAACGGATTTCAAGTGAGTAACAAGCATTTTATGCATGCTGTAGCAGATGCTGATTTTGATCATATTCTTGATAAAAAAGATGAAAGAGAAAGAAATAATATCTATATTACAGACTTTCACGATATGGAAATTATGATGATACTATCAAAATCTTTCGATAGACTGTTTAATGAATACAGAGATCATTCAATTGAAAATGACTCGATGAATATTAATAAACTGAAGTCAGTAATTTTTGAGGTCTGTAAAGAATTAGGTAAAATTAGATATCTGAACTACGTAAATAGTTATGATCTCAAATTTAAAAACATAAGCTATGATGATTGTATTACATTTAAAAATGAAAGTCTGGTTCTAGATTTAGATATCTTATTACATAAGCTAATACAGCGATCAGAAAATGGTAAAGTGAGTATAGAAGTATTCAGAACAGAAATATTAGAGATGGAAGATGAAAAATTCCAGTTAGAGCAAGTATGTTGTGGGCACGACTTTACAAAATTATTAGCTATTTTTCTAAAAGAATCAAAATGTTTTGAAGGAAAAAATCATAATTCTGATAAGTTGGAGAGTAGTTTAAGGATTTCTTTTTCTATTAATAATTTTGAATATTTTGAGTTATACAAAAAATTGCATTCTTTAGGGATGATGAAAAATCTGAGTGTTAGTAGTTAAGATTTATACTAAAGGTGTGAACGCAATTCATCATTACCTATAATTTAGTTTATATAGAGAAACCGCTAATAATCTAGTTTTTAGCGGTTTCTTTATATAAAAAAACACGTTATATTTTTTCTAAAGAATTCTATTCTAACGTAAGGAACACCATGAATCATCTCACCATCGGAAAACGCGCGCCTCTAAGCAACCTTGCTATTGACGACAGCGCGCCAATCACGCTCAAATTCACATGTCAGAGCCCAATAGAGATAAACATCAGCTGCTTTGCGTTAGATGCAGCGGGCAAATTGATCAATGATGATTACATGGTGTTTTATAATCAGCCGACCTTACAATATAATTAGTTGACGAAAAATGAATGAGCGTTAATATTAACTAGGTAGCTGTGTAAGCAGTAGAGCTAATTATGAAAACTGATGACATTATACAATCCATAAAAAATAAAACATTTGATGATAAATTACTTATTCCTAGTGAGATAAATGCTTATGAGATAATAAATATCTCAGATATGAGTGTTCTAAAAGAGATAGCAAAACATATTAATAAATTTGAGATTCTTCAAAAGACTGAAACGTGGCCAAAAGATAGTTCAAGGCAATACGTCTTAGGTTCAATGGATAAGCTTAATACTTTTCTAAATGATATTGCTGAAGGTGCTTGTCGATGTTCAAAATATGGATATGTTAAACCTACACCAGAAGGGCAAGAAAGTCTGGGGCTGATAGAAATATTACAGAAAGTCCAGCATGTTTCTTATCCTGAAACTAACTATGAATGTCGATGTACGCTATGCCAGACTGTTTATATTTGTCATGCTCATGAAGTTAGGTTTGGAATAGGTTATTATTGGATGAAAAAGAAACATTCTGGCTAATTAGTTATCTAATATGGAAATAAAGTATTGTGCAAATTCGCATAATATCTCTAAAGTATTTTTGATTAGATGGTTATTCATTCTTAGTAAATAGCATTAAGTTGCCTGCTTAGCTAAAGTAAAAAACCGCTTCCGCACAGGCTTTAGCGGTTTTTTAATGTCAGTAATTAGTCTATTATCTTTAAAGGAATAATACGCTAACGTAAGGAGCACCATGAACCATCTCACCGTCGGACAACGCGCGCCTTTAAGCAACCTTGCTATTGACGACACCGCACCCATCACGCTCAAGTTCACTCGCCAAAGTAAGATAGAGATGGATATCAGCTTCTTATATTAGTTTAACGTTGCTCTTATTTAAAACCTAAAAAACCACCACAGCAAAACCATGGCGGTTTTTTATTCATCAAAATCGTTTAACCTCTACAGCGCCCACAGCGATTGATACTGCTCATCAGTCAAGGTTACGATATCGATCTCTGCCAGCATCTCGCGTAGCTCTTCCCACTTACTCGTACTTGGTTTGATTGGCGTGATCAATCTGCCCAGCGTATTATCAATGATCGCATCCATCAACGTATCGGCCTCGGTTTTACTATAGTCGTAATACATACGGTGGGCTGTGGCTGGCTCGTTTTTGCACAGTTCCGTCATCTGATTAGTCACTTGGATAAAGGTATTTATCGCGTCCTTTTTCGCGCTATAGATCTCATCCGTCGTGAGGATTTCTAACGCCGAAAAGTTCGGATAAGGTGACAGATGCTGATCGATAAACGTAAAGTCCAACCCTTCATGAGTCGCCTCAACGCCTTCAAAGTTATAAAAGCATAGCCATGCACCATCTAGGCTTGGGTCTTCTTGCAGGTTTTTTATATGATAAAAGTCTTTTTGCACAAAGCTCACATTATCACGGCTGATGTTAAAGCCGTTTTTCTTGGCATAGCGCGCTAATATCTCAAAGCCAATAAGATTGGTTTTTTCCTCAGCCGCAGGGGTACAGATGCGAATAGGCTGATTGTTTTTTAGCTTATCCATGCTTGACTGTTGCATCAATATGCCACCATCGGTCTCAAAAAAGCAGCCTAGTGCTCGCAGATTAGGTGCGTAATGTTCAAACAGATGGATAGGCTCGTTCACATGCAGATCGATACTTTGGTTCTGCAATTCAGCGAAGCCATCATAATGGTCATCAGGCTCGATAATAGTGATATCTAGCCCTGCCTGCTCGTATGCGCCCGTGGTCACACCAGCGATAAAGGGCAGGTGATCAGGGTTTAAGAACCATTCGAGAGTGAGGGTCAGTTTGGTGGTCGATTGCATGGTTGTTTCCTTTTTAATGATAGAAAACAATCAGACTGATGCTGTTCAAATACAACATGAAAGGCGAAACAAGAAAAGCAAAATCTACATATGATAGGCGTATGGGTATTGATTGGTACCTCATTTATCCATATCGCTTATCTGCGTTCCTTATTTACGTTCCTTATCCATAGACGATAAGGTATGTCATGCTTGTTTCCTACGTCAGTGCTAACTGCTTCAGGTTCACGGGTGTCTCTCAGCGATGGTTTTGACGGCATTAAAACGTCAAAATCAAAGCACCCCGACAAGATTGAGTGGTATTACAGTATTCTTAAGTAGTGGCGCTACTGAATCAGTACCGCTAATGGCTACTGTAGATAGCTTTTACCAAATAGCTACTACTGATGGTTATTACCATATAGCTATTGCCTCATCATAGACGACCTATGAGCGGTAATGCAAGGTGTTGGATTGAGTCATGAGTTGGTATGTTTTGTGCAGTTGTTATATGTTATGCCTTTGATAAGCGATCGAAAATATTGGCAAAAAAAGGTATGATTAGTAAACTGAAGTCGAATATAACGACAAGGTTTGTCTGTATTTATTATTACAGCTAGAAATGCTCTGTCATCTATACGTGAGACCTAATGAGTTAAGTTATGAGTAAAGTCTATCACTATACGAGTACCGCTGGATTTTTGGGTATAGTCAATGACTCAAGCATATGGGCGACCAATATCTTTTTTTTGAATGATTATCAAGAAATGAAAAAAGGTATTGATTACGTCAGAAAGAATCTAAAAGACGAAAAGTTATTTGAGTCCATGTCGCAGGACTATCAAAAAATTATCGAAAGATTGCAGGAGATATCTACCGACCACTACAGTCTGGATGAGGATGTAGAGATGTCGCTCACCAACTATCTGCTAGAGATGCTGGTGGGGCTCAGTCAGCAGTTTTATATCACCTCTTTTACACATAACAAAGACTATCTGAGACAGTGGACTTCTTATTGTGAACACAATGACGGTATCTGTATAGAGTTCGATGAGCACGTACTGTCAGATGGTTTTAAATACAATAAATTCAATCGGCATTCTCAAGCGCATCACAGGTTCGATAGTATTATCTATAGTTACTCCAATAGTATAAAAAGGTATTTTGATAAGCATAAAATAAGAGAGGTGTTCTTAAATAGAAAACAAGCACTGGTCAATAACGTGCGCAGTATTAGGGAGCATAGTGCGGTCAGAAAGACAGGCACGGAGTATAGATATAATGCGACCGCTGACTTACTGTTCTCTTCTATACTTGAGGCGCTAACAGAGTTTGCGCTGATAAGGAACCCACAATTCTCTGATGAGAAAGAAAAAAGACTGATACTGACGGTAATTAATCAGCATGACAAATCGATTAAGTTTCGCTCAAAATCAGGCGTGATTGTTCCGTATATTCCTGTCCATATCGATCTAAAGAGCATTACCAAAGTGATCATATCGCCGACAGACGATGCGACCCTCAGACGAAAGGGGATCGAGCTGTTAAGAGGGCGGTATAATTTGGATTTTGAGATATGTGAATCAGAGTGTCAATTAAGGAAAATATAAAGGATCGGCCCGTACGAGGGCAGATAATACAATCTTACAGATATTCGAGCATTGAGACGCATTCGATCTTATAAAAGTAATCGCCCTTTAGACATAAAAAACCGCTCATCATTCAATGGTGAGCGGTTTTTACGGTTAATGAGCTCATTAACGGTTTTTTCTGAAAACGACTCGGTATATGAAACAAAAGACAAACTAAAGACGCAAAAGTAATCTTGTGTGCCTATAGTGTCTAAGGCATGATGAATGCTCATCTAGATTGATATCGATAGCGCTGATAGATGATCGCGTTGATTGATGTCGTTCTTTGTATTTCACCTGCTAACCATACGATACGGCTGTCATGAGCAATAATAAAAAAGCGTTTTATCATAGGCCAAAGACCAATCAATCCAAAAGCCCAATGATGCGTTGGACGTTTGTGACGCTCGGCTGGATATTTTTTGTTTTAGGCATTATCGGTATCTTATTGCCGGTTATGCCGACAGCACCATTCATACTACTAGCAGCAGGCTGTTGGGCGCGTAGTTCTAAGCGCTTTCATTTTTGGCTGATCAATCACAAGTATTTTGGTAAGTTTGTACGCGATTGGGAGGAGAGCCATGCCGTTCCTCTATATGCCAAGTGTCTGGCAACGGTCATGATGGCAGCATCAACCGCTATGTTATTTTATCGCTTGCCTACGGATATGATGTGGATAGCATGGCTGGTAGCCGCTGTCTGTAGCGGGGTCGCGATATATTTATTCCGTCTGCCAAACGCCTAAAATTGTTGCAATTTGTACCAAATATGGCGCTAGTTACACGAAAGATGAGATAAGGCTTGCGATACTAGGATGTACCCCTTATAATACGCCCAAGCTTAAGAGCAGTTCTGCACCAAATCATTACCTCGTAGTATTAGTTATAATCCTTCGTTTTAATATTTATCGTTCAGTAGCTATTTGCAAGCGTTACCGGTCACTAGACCATTAATAAATTTAAAAGTAGGATTATACTATGTCAGACGTTCAAAAAGGTACAGTTAAGTGGTTCAACGAAGCTAAAGGTTTCGGTTTTATCGCTCCAGAAACTGGCGCAGACGTTTTTGCTCATTACAGCGAAATCACTGGTTCAGGTTTCAAAACTTTGGCTGAAGGCCAAGAAGTTGAGTTCACTGTAACTCAAGGCCAAAAAGGCCCACAAGCACATAACATCGTTGCTATCTAATTTGTCTTTATAGACAGATAGATGAATAGATGTAGAAAAGCGGACCTTCGGGTTCGTTTTTTTTCGTCTGCTGTTTGATATCAAATGACAGATATAACAACACCGCCAACTGTGTGAATAGTTGGCGGTGTTGTTTTTGGGCTGTGATATAGAAAGTAATATCAGCCGCTAAAATATAAAATCGACTTCTTATATTAAGCTGATACCGATATTGATCAGACCGCCGCCCAGCAACAACCAACCAAACATCACTGCGCCTAAGACTAGAGGTTTGACACCAGCTTGCTTAATCGCGCTTAGATGTGTGGTCAGACCTAACGCAAACATCGCCATCGTCAGTAATACATCATCTAGCATCACCATACTGCGCACGATACTCTCAGGCATCGGTACCCACGTATGTATCAATACAATACCAATGAATATAAACGCAAACCATGGCACTTTGACTTGTTTGACGCGGGTTATAAATGATGCTGTCTCGTTCTTATTGCTCTTATCTTCTGTAGTGGCATTATCTACGGTGCGATCTTTGGTTAGCGCAAAAGACAACACGAGTAAGAAAGGCGCGAGCATCATGACGCGTATCATCTTGGTCACAACAGCAGTGTCACCAATCTCGGTGTTGATGGCATTGCCAGCGACCACGACCTGTGCCACCTCGTGTACAGTAGAGCCAGTGTACATCCCGTACTGCTGGGCACTCAGCCAAGGTTGTAACCAGCCAAGATGATAGAGAAAAGGGTAGAGTAGCATCGCGATAGTACCAAAAACCACTACCGTTGCCACGGCGATAGTGACTTTGTGTGCTTGGGCATTGACGACTGGCTCTGCTGCAATGACGGCAGCGGCGCCGCAAATACTTGCCCCTGAGCCAATCAGAATTACGGTTTCTTTATCGACTTTTAGCCATCTAGTACCTAGCCAGTAGGTTAATAAAAACGTAGACGTCAGTACCAGCGCATCGGTCGCAATCGCTGGCATACCAACGCTTGCTACTTGTGTCATGGTCAGCTTAAACCCATAAAACATGATGGCCAGTCGCAATATCTGACCTTTTGCAAAGCATACGCCGCCGTTTAAACGTTCAGTGAATTTGGGGTAGATAGTATTGCCTAATACCATACCAAGCAATATCGCAAGCATTAAGGATGACAAGCCAATAATGCGCCCGTTCGACCACACATCTAAACTGCTATCCAACCATAAGCAGAACAAACTACCGATCAATACCACAGCCAAACCTGCCAAGTGACGTTGGCTCGGGACGTAGTTATGAGCTGAGCTGCTGATGAATTGGAGCAGTGTATGCATGATGCTGCACCCTATTACTGATAGTAAGACAAGCATGAGCTTATGAGTAGACAGTATATGCCCACTACATTTATAATAAAAACAGATTAATAAGATATAAACTATCGATTTTTTAGGTTACAGTATTTTTAGTATTGAATGTTGAGAGTGTTGAATTTCAAAAGTATTGATAAAAGGCTGCTGCTACACACTAAATATACTTAGCCTATAAGAGCATTCAAAAACTGACGCAAGGCCATCGATGTTATGAAAAAATCTGTGCAAACATTACCAAAGATTACGCTCAAGCAGCTCGCGGTTTTTGTCAGTATTTATCAGACAGGGAGTACCAGCCGCGCCAGTGAAGCATTACATCTATCACAGTCAGCGGTCAGTAGTGCGCTGACAGAGCTTGAGTCTAGACTACAGATGCCATTGTTTGAGCGGGTTGGTCGCAGACTCAATCAACACCCCAATGCGCATCCTATTTATGTACAGGCGCAAGCCATCCTAGGGCAGTCACTCACGCTTGAGCATTATCATCAGTACCAAGCAGGACAGATTCATATTGGGGCGAGTACCACAATCGGTAACTATGTACTGCCGTCATTGCTTGGTAAGCTCTATGAGGCGCTGCCAGATGCCAATGTCGATATGTATATTGCCAATACACAAGAGGTCGTGGGTGAGGTTGAGCAGTTAAATATTGACATTGCGCTAGTAGAAGGGATGCCGCGACCGATAGATATGAAAGCCATTGAGCTGCGCGAATGGCGAACAGATACGCTGATGATATTTGCCAAACGTGATAGCAAGTGGCTAAAGGATATCGCCATATATCACCAAGATGAGGATTGCTATAATCTGACTATTGAGCAGCTCGAGCAGTTGCCGTTATTGGTACGTGAGGCAGGATCGGGCACACGGCAGATTATCGATGAGCAGCTGCTAAAATATCTGCCCAATGCCGAAGTGGTTAAGGCCATACATCAGTCAGAGGCCATCAAACATATGGTGAGTGCAGATATTGGACTTGGCTGTCTATCGCAGCATGTGATTGAGACAGAACTTGTGACAGGGGCGCTCGTAAGAGTCGATGTTACAGGGATCGATTTGTCACGGACGTGGTGGCTGGTCTGGCACAAGGCAAGACATCAAAGTCCCATTTGGCAAACCTTTATAGATATTATTCAGCAGAGGTGAATAAGAGAAAGTAAACCATAAAAAAGCGCAGCGTCTATCTCAACGCTGCGCTTTTAATTATAGATGCCCCTCATATCAGAGTATTGTGGCTCAACGCTATGCCGAGACAGGCTTGTCTAGTCTCACCACAAAACTATCGCAAGGCACATTGGGCAAGATATTATCTGCTGTCGCGCCACTGATCCATGCCGCGATACCAGTGCGCTTATGACGACCGATGACCAATAGGTCTACATCGTGTTTGTGGCAGTAACTGACGATACCTTCACTACTAGAGATCGCCGTAGTAACTTCTGACGTTGCCGCGTTCAGCTGATTGCGTTCTAAAAATTGTGCTAGCTTAGCGCGTGCTTCTTGGCAACGCTCATCGTCAATCTCATCATATAGGCTGGAGGCGGGTACCAGCTCGTAACCAAAACCAACCATCGTATCTTTTACGATGTGTAGCACCGATAGCTTAGATCCTGGGCGGTTTTCAACGATACGCTTGGCTTTTTGCGCGACGATATCCGCATCAGAGAGTAAGTCAGTGACCAGTAGTATATGTTCGTAACTCATAGCGTCTTCCTCATGTCAGATAGTATTTACTATAGCACTACTATAGAGCGCTGTTAAGTGGTGCTTGTCTATCTTTGAGGCTCTCCGTAATATGAGTTCAGGTGTATTAATATTTATCAAACCAAAGGCTCAATACACTGCTTATTCCGATACGGGTTCGCTCAGTTTGACAACCAAACTGTCGCAAGAGATGTTTGGCAATATACTATCGGCGGTCGCGCGCACCAACCAAGCGGCGATACCTTGACGGTCATGCCGCCCGATAATGAGTAAGTCGACCTCTTTTTTATTGCAGTAGTTAACGATACCTTTACTGTTAGAGATAGCAGCGGTCACTTCAGAGTTGGCGGCTTCTAACTCATTGTACTCAAGGAAGCGTGCCAGTTTAGCGCGTGCTTCTTGCCATTTTTCGCCATCGAAATCGCCCGAAAGACTAGATGAAGGTACAAGCTCGTAACCGAAGCGCACCATATCATCTTCAACAATATGCAGAACAGATAACCTAGCCTCAGGCGAGCCTGCAAGGATACGTTTGGTTTTTAGAGCGACCTTGTCGGCATCAGATAATAAGTCAGTCACCAGTAAAATGTGTTGATAGCTCATAAGTGGCTCCTTTTGGTGTTTACTTTCTAATAGTCACTTTCTAATAGCCACTTTTATAGTAGCAGTACAGGCTATTTTTGTTAAGCGACTCAACCATTGTTTATCTATAGTTATTGTTGCCTTTGTGTTTTGCTAGGGCTGTTTTAATATGTAGAGGATTGCTGAGTTCGATCTCATAGATTATTGCGTGATAGTCGACTTGACTTATCGATGCCGCAGCCCCACTAATAGCGCTAAGCCAATACTTTTTTAGCCACTTTTTATAACTGATATATCGATAATTATTACCATTTTATTTACCCTGATAGTCAGGGCACTATACGCATTGTAAGCGATAAGGATAACTATGACTGATACCCCATTTACTGCGGATTTAACGCTGCATCCAGCATTTGAGCTGCTCGAGCATCGCCACATTGAGGCGCTATCGATGGATGTGCTGATCAGTCAGCATGTAAAAACAGGCGCGATGCATTATCATCTCGCGCATCCAAGTGACGAAAATGCGTTTTTAGTCGGCTTTCGTACTCAGCCAATGGATTCAAAAGGCGAGGCGCATATTTTAGAGCACGTCGCATTATGTGGTTCTAAGAAATTCCCAGTACGTGATCCGTTCTTTTCAATGATAAAACGTTCATTGAACACGTTTATGAATGCGATGACCGCGGCAGATTGGACAGCCTATCCCTATGCCACGCAAAATAAAAACGACTACTTTAATTTGCTGTCTGTATACCTTGATGCGTCCTTTTTTCCTAACATTCATCCGCTCGACTTTGCCCAAGAAGGCATCCGTGTAGAGCTGGACGAAGACGATAAACCGCAGTTCAAAGGCATTGTCTTTAATGAGATGAAAGGTGCTATGAGTGGCGAGATTGATCAGCTCTATCATACGGTGGCGCATCATGTATTCCCAACGACGACGTACCACTATAATTCAGGTGGTGATCCTGCCCAGATTCCTGACTTGACGCACACTGAGCTGACCGAGTTCCATCAGAGTCACTATCATCCGTCAAATAGTGTCATCATGAGCTTTGGTAATATCCCTGTCGCCGAGACACAAGCAAAAATACATGACGACGCATTGACTCAGTTCGAAGCAGGCAAAAAGCACGTATCACGCCCAGAGCAGCGTTTGTCTGCGCCAATCAGTGCGGTCGATACTTATACTGCTGACGAAGCCGGTCCAGATCAGACCCATCACGTGGTCGCTTGGTTATTACCATCGATTACCGATCCAAAGCAGCGCTTGGCATTACGTCTGCTGGAAGGCGTGTTGATTGAGCATTCAGGCTCACCACTACGTGCTTATCTTGACAGTCACCCACTGGGTAAAGCCCCAAGTCCGTTGTTGGGACTTGATGACAGCCATTACGAAATGGTCTTTTATACCGGTCTGCGTGGTTCTAACCCTGAGCATGCCGAAGCGGTAGAGCAAGGTATCATCGATCTACTGACCGAAGTGGCAAGCACGCCAGTCGATGATGAGACCATCGAAACCATCCTCCATCAGATTGAGATTGATCAGCGCCATATTGGTGGTGATAGCGTGCCTTATGGTCTAAACCTTATGCTAGAAGGCTTTAGCACCGCTATCCACGATGGCAATCCTATCGATGTATGGGAAGTAGACGAGCATCTACAGTGGCTACGCGCGCAAGTCGTCGATCCGCAGTGGCTACCGAATTTGATCAAAACGCATCTACTAGACAATCAGCATCGAGTCCGTGTGACGATGACCCCTGACAGCGAAAAAACCGCCCGTCTAGCAGCAGCTGAACAGACTCGCCTTGATACCATAGCGATGGATTTGACTGCTGATGACAAGGCTATCTTGAAGCAACAAGCCTTGGATTTGGCTGCGCGTCAAGCCGCGCCCGATGATTTGAGCCTGTTACCAAAGGTAGGTCTAGAAGACGTACCAGCGGATATTAGCTTTAAAGAAGGCAAACAAAAACAAGTGCGCCTGAGTGGGCAAGACAGTACTTTATTTGAGTACGAAGCAGGCACCAATGGTCTGTATTATTACCAAGTGATCGTACCGTTGACTGAGGCGATTGGTAACGCGAGCGCCGATGAGCTACCAGTGAATGATGTCATCAATCATCCATTGCTGCCGATCTATCTAAGTTTGCTGTCTGAGCTAGGGACTGACTCGCTCAGTGCCCATGAAATGCAAGCCAAGCAAGCTGCGCACTCATCAGGTGTGACAGCACGTATCAGTCAACGAACCCATGTTGATGACAGTCAGTCCATCGGTAGCTACTTTGTGGTCGCAACACGTGCGCTCAATCGCAAACCTGAAGCGATTGATTTGCTCAAAGAAGTCATGGAGCACAGTATCTTTACTGAGCATGACCGCATCAAAGAGATTCTACAGCAGCGTCAAGCCAGCTGGCAGTCAAACCTAGCAGGCTCTGGTCACTCGTATGCGATGCAAATTGCCAGTCGCGGTATGAGTCGTCAAGCGCAGCTAGAGTATGTGCGTAGTGGTCTACCAGCACTAAATGCGCTCAAAGATTTCTTGACGCACGCGAGTACGGATGATGCGCAGTGGGATCAGTTGGCAACCAGCTTGATGGACTTACATCAACGCTTAATCAGCTTGCCTAAGCATGCCGTTATTATCTGTGAAGCCGAGCAAACAGAACGTTTGAGCAGCTTGATCATCGATAGCTGGACAGATAGCCAAGCAGCAATGTCTGCTGCAAAAGTAACTGATACTGAAGCAAATATTCCTAGTGAGTTTGCAAATCTGCAGTTAGCTACCGCTTTAAATGGTGAGACTGACGCAGTCAAGGCATTAGAGAGTGGCGATGATGTTAAAAACGATGTGCTCGATGTTGCAGATCTAGCGTGGCTGGTGCCAACCAACGTCTATCATAATGCTAGCGCCTATACGGTACCAGCGGCTGATCATCCTGATACTGCGGCTCTGATGGTATTAGCACCTTATCTACGTAACGGCTACTTGCACAGTGCGATTCGTGAGCGTGGCGGTGCGTATGGCGGCGGTGCAGGCTATGACGCCAATGCATGTGCGTTCAAGTTCTTTAGTTACCGCGATCCGCAGTGTGCAGAGACTTTTGAGCACTTTGAGGCCAGTATCGAGTGGGTACTAAACGAGCCACAAACTGATGAGCAGTTAGAAGAGGCAATCTTAGGGATTATCTCAGGTATGGATAAGCCAGGCTCTCCTGCAGGGGAAGCAATCAAAGCATGCTTTGCCAACTTACATCATCGCGGTGCTGACTGGCAGCGTAAGATGCGTGCTGCGATTTTAGCCGTGACCATTGATGATTTGCAGCGGGTTGCCAAGCAATATCTGCAGGGTCAAAATCACGTACGTGCAGTGCTAGCCCCTTATGACAAAGAAGAGACGGTAAAAGGTCTAGGCTTTGAGGTTTGCAAAATTAAGAGCTAAATCAGCAATGCTTTAATCAATAACAAAAAAGCCAAGCATCATGCTTGGCTTTTTGTGATTTAGTATATGAATTAATAGCGCTTGATACTCAAATCCTTACCAATTTTTTCTTGGTGAACTGGGAAGTCGGACCATTCGTCGAACTGCTTGCGATCAGCAAAATAGCTCTTTAGGGTGCGGCGGATGGCTTCAAAAGCTAGCTCGTCCCATGGAATCTCTTCTTCACTAAATAGCGCACATTCAAGGCTCTCTGAACCAGTACCATAAGCACCGTCTTTTAGATTTCCCAAATAAATCGAGTAAATCTGTCCAATATCTGGCAGGTCGTAAACACAGTATAGATGCGGATGTATCACGGTGGCATCAGCTTCTTCGTAGCTCTCGCGTGCTGCACCCTCAGCCATGGTTTCGCCATTTTCCATAAAACCTGCAGGTATGGTCCATAAGCCATATTGAGGTTCAATCGCTCGCCTGCATAGCAGTACTTTATCTTCATGTACCACTAGTGAGCCGCAGATAACTTTTGGGTTTTCATAGTGGATATAATGGCAATTAGGGCACACCAAGCGCGGCATATTGTCTGTAGGTGGGATTTTTCGTTCTGCTTTATGACCGCATTGGAGACAATAGCTCATATCGACTACCTTATTAGAAAAGTTATGATGCATAGTGATTTTTGTAGGTTGTAAGGCCTATATTTTGAGATGCTGTAAGATATTATTTTAAGAAACAGCTGTGATCTTAAGATAGCACATATTATTAGCATACAGAATCAAGATAACAGTAACGCATCATTTCACTGATAAGTATGCTGTAGTCTGGTATAAATGTTCTTAGCTGCTATTTTTGGACTGTGAAACAGATGTATCGATAGCCACTAATTATGTTTTTGATTAGTGATAGTCAGCGATAAGCTAGAATTAAACAAGCGAAAACGCTTTTGATAAAGCGAAATTACGATAAAAAACAAGGCAATTATAATGTTACTTTCTCCAGAGACTGTAAACTTCAATAACCTATCAGTCGCTGTACCGAGCTTTATACGACATCCCACACTCAGAAAATTGGCTGAGCGTGTGCAACATGAGACCCTAAACACGCTGACCAGCCCAGCGATGTATGAAGCGCACAACACCTCGCACAGCACGCGCATTTTAGATAGCTTGTACCAGACACCGATTGCTGACGCCTCAATACTGGTCGCGATCACTCATGAGCGTAAACCAAAACTGCTATTAACACGCCGCGCCGCCCATATGAACAGTCATGCGGGTGAGGTGTCTTGCGTGGGTGGTAAACATGATCGAGGCGATGGTAACAATGTCGTCACAGCACTGCGTGAAGCCTGTGAAGAAACAGCACTACCACCCAACAAAGTCCAACTGCTTGGACAGTTGCCTATCCAAACGTCCAAAAGCGGTATGAGTGTACGCCCTATCGTTGCGCTTATTGCGCCAGGCTTGGTACTGGTACCCGAAGTGGGAGAGATATCACGTATTTTTTGGGCGGACTTTGAGTCGTTGGTCACTCAGCCCACAGTAGAGTATGCGGTAGAGTATAAAATGCAAGATCAAATAGCGACTTTATTGACGCCGAGCTGGCAAGTCGATGGTGAGACGGTGTGGGGGCTGACAGGACGTGTCATAGCTAACCTGCTAGAGACAGGGTTCGATCGACAGTTAGAGTGGTATTACCGCGTGGACAACAACCGATAATATAACATTTAGATTTATAGCATCAAAAGCATTCCTTCACGAGTGTTTACTTAAATAGGGCTGCTTATCTAAGTACTACTATCTAAATGCTACTATATAAGTACGGATACTATATAAGTACGGCTGCTATATGTGATAAATCATTTAGAGTTTTATAGACCGCTTTATTTATAGTAATCGTCGTTTTTCTTGAGCCACCAGTTCATATTATCTTGACGTTTGGCACGGAACGCCTCTAACTTATTGGCAATGTTTTTGTTGTGTCCTCGCGCGGTATCTAGAGCAAACAAAATAGGCACTGAAGACAATACGCCAAAACGTATTTTTGATTTTGGTAAATCTAAGCCATCGCCAATATCATCACCGACTAAGGTACGAGTCACACTGGCGTTGACCATCTCCACAAACCGCCCACGACGATTGTCCTCGCCCATGAGCTGACGGGGTAAATCATGCAAGGCTTTTGCGAGTGGCTGCCCCATCTTAAAATCAAGCTGCTGAATGGATAGGTAGGTATAGAGCCATTCCCAGCAGGCTGCTTCATCTTTTGGCAGACGATCTAAATCAACGCCCATCCAATAGCTGGCAAGATTCCATAAATGTAATATACCTTCTGCTTCTTCGGTGCTGATACGGGCACCCAGCAGACGTAGACCGCGCATAATCAATAGAGAAAACTGTAAGTGTGTGGCAATCATATCGGTTTGATTGATGGGCACGCCCCAATAATCGGTGTTCCAGCTGCCATCAGGATTATGATGCTGGTCAGCATTTGGTATCACACCTGTCGCGGCATTGCCCTTACCTTTGAGTAAGTTCTGACGTACCAAAGTATGAATTTGACGTACTTTGATGGACTGTCGCCAGCCCTCAGAGCCGATGGCCAATACTTGATCAATAGCGTTATGATGATTACGCGTACTCACATCTAACTGCGGATGCTCAGACACGGCCAAGATATAGGCATAGGTGCGCATGAGTCGCGGCAGTGCATCGTGCATCAGTGCGCCAGTCTGAATCAGTGGCAATGATAGGGCGGGAATACTATAGCCTGCCATGAGTGCCACATTACGCAGTAGCCAAATGAGCATCAATGGATAGCGTCTGTAAGCAACTGCACCAATCTGAGCAAGTTTGGGGTCGAACCAGTCAGGATGTGTACTGAACTGCTCGGCTAATGTACTAAATGAGGGATGGGCTAAGTGATCACCAGATATATCGTCACCAAGAATAGCCTGCTGCAAAGGCTTTGCAAAACGAATGTTCTCAGCGGCTAGTGCATCTGCAAGCGGGTCACCAATATCGTAGCCGGCAACTATTTCATCAAGTAGGGTAGGCGAGATTTTAAAATCTTTCGGTAATAGATACCGTTTGATCCGCTTTAAAACCTGTAAATCACTATGATCATTGATGGCGGTGGTGCGCCCATGACGCTGATAGGATTCTTTTGATTGATGATGAGGTTGTGTAGAGATACTTGCAGTATTGGTGGTTTTCTTACTCATATGATCAAGTGCCTTTATGATTAAGTTATAGCTTGATTTAGCTATAGATCTAATATCTGCAACATCAAATCCGTCTATAGCGATCCCTCATAAAACCGAATTGATGCATCCAGCTGTCTTTGCGTCTGCTTAATATGGTGTTTGATACGATATTTGGTATAGTGCCTTTCATCCAATAGTGATAGCAGTGTTGCACAAGCGTTTTTTAGCTAGCAAGACCGAAATTCGAGCCATTTTTTAGCTTATCGATTTCTGTATGATAATCCTTAACAAGCCTTTGACCGCTGTTAAATTTATCGTTTAATAGATAGCCATTTAATAGATAGTTACTGAGGTTTTATGAGTCAGCTGGTTGCAGTATATCTATCCACGATAACAAGCGACCTGTACATAATAAAAAACGACTTATAAGCTAAAGGCTCATAAGTCGCTCGTTTTGATATTAATGAGAGCGGGTCAAGTCGACCGACGTGCCGCTGGCATTGTCTTTTAAGCTCACTTTGAGCATGATATAACCTGCGATACCAGAGACGATAGAACCCATGATGATACCCAAGCGCTCATCAAACATCGTTGTATCACCAGCAAACGCCAAGCCGCCAATGAATAAGCTCATGGTAAAGCCAACGCCGCACAATAATGCAGCGCCATATATTTGCTTATAGTCCATCCCTTTTGGCATGGTTGATAGACCAAGCTTGAAGATTAACCAGCACATGACCATAACACCCACTTGTTTGCCGATGAACAGGCCTGCAGCGATACCTAGCGGCACTGAGTGGAATAGCTCAGCAAGACCTGCGCCTTCGAGTGATATCCCCGAGTTGGCAAAAGCAAATATTGGCAAAATACCAAAGGCAACAGAGTTATGGAGATCGTGCTCTAGCTCCTCTAATGGAGAGTGCTCAGGATCAGTACGGTCAAACATAGGGATAAATAAGGCCAAAACCACGCCTGCCAATGTGGCATGGATACCTGATTTGAGTACCGCAATCCACATAACGATACCGATAAGCAGATAAGGCGTAATACTGGTCACATTGCGACGATTGAGCAGATACAAGAATGGCAGACATAGACCGGCTACTGCCAATGACTCCAATGACAGCTCACTAGTATAAAATAGAGCAATGATTAAAATCGCACCAATATCATCAAAAATAGCGATAGAGACCAAGAACACCTTTAGGGAGTTGGGTACACGGCTACCTAATAGACTCAGAATACCCAGGGCAAAGGCAATATCGGTCGCAGCAGGAATTGCCCAGCCCTTCCAGTACTCAGGCTCATTGAGATTAAAAAGTATGTACACCGCCGCCGGCATGATCATGCCACCTAATGCTGCACCAGCTGGCAAGATGATTTGCTTGACGTTAGACAGCTCACCGATGAGTACTTCACGCTTGAGCTCAAGTCCAACTAAGAAAAAGAAAACCGCCATAAGACCGTCATTGATCCAGTGGTGCGCATCTTTGGCAATAGCAAAATCACCAATCTGAATCGCAACGGGCGCGTGAATAAAACTTTCGTACCACACATGAAGAGGGGAGTTGGCAATGATCATTGCAGCAACGGCAGCCAATGCTAAGACGATACCGCCCGCTGCCTCAAATTCAAAAAATGCCTTAATCCTTCGTATTGCCATATCATCCTCATTCGCTAAATACAATTTACTAAATAACCTCAAATATCCATCAATGTCTGCGCTACCAACAATGCGAGGGTAGCAAATAGACAGCAACAGTTTCTCATACTCTTATCGATATAGACAACAAAATACGCCCAAACAAACCTGCTAGCCCACTTTGTTGTACTCATTATAGTGACATTATAAAGGTGATACGCTGAGCAACATAGTTGTAAGTCGTTAAATCTTTTTAACAAAAGGTCTTTTATAAAGGATACCCCAGTCGTTATTAAACAAATTTAGCAGACTTTGGTAGGTTTTTGGCTTTTTTTGCAGTTTTATCTCTATAATGATCGACGCTTTACGAGGTTGTCCCGGCTCCCTTGTCGATTTCAACTATTCAATTGTCTGACTTCTAGTAGCCTCACATCAGTGACATACTAGCCTCATCTTTCAAGCTCACTTTTTTCTTACGATATTTTGCAGGTCAGCGTTATGGATTTAACATTCTCATTAGAGATCATTTTGATGCTCACTGCGGTGGCAGCATTGGCAGGATTTATTGATGCTATTGCTGGGGGCGGTGGACTACTGACCATACCTGCCATGCTACTGGCTAACATCCCGCCGGTACTCACGCTAGGCACAAACAAGCTCCAAGCGGCCTCAGGTGCGCTTGCAGCTTCTATTACCATGATCAAAAAAGGAGTCGTTAAACCACAGCGTATAAAAGTGGCGATTATTGCCGCTTTTATCGGGTCAGTCATAGGTACCATCGCGGTGCAGATGTCGCCACCAGATTTACTCGAAAAACTGATTCCTTTTTTGATTGCGGCTATCGGTATTTATACGTTGTTTGCGCCTAGGCTTGGGGAAGTAGAAGCCGCACCGCGCATCTCAGAGGGTAAATGGCAAAAGATTGTGGCGCCACTCATTGGTTTTTATGATGGCTATATTGGTCCAGGTACAGGGATGTTTTTTGCGCTTGGCAATGTAGCACTGCGTGGGCGACAGATTATCGAGGCGACAGGTACCGCAAAAGTATTGAATTTATCTACCAATATCGGCTCACTCATATTCTTTATTTTGGGCGGTAATGTCCTGTGGAAAGTAGGACTGGCGATGATGGTAGGTCAAACTATTGGTGCGTATTTTGGCTCACATATGGTGGTAAAGGGCGGCAGCAAGCTCATTCGTCCGATGATTGTCGTGGTATGTTTGGCCATGCTGACCAAGTATGTTTTTGGCTAAATAAAAATAATAAATCTATCTATCACAAAAAAACCTCAGTCCATGTGCATGGGTGACTGAGGTTTTTTTATGACATTATTTATCCAATAGGTGTGATTAGCGGCGACGATCTACGTCATCGTACTCACTACCCATGATGCCATCGCTGAATACTTCAGAGAATTCACGCTCGTTGTTTTCGTCGATATGACCATCGAATACGTCTTTTGCACCAGCATTAGGATCATTGTAGATAGCCAAATCCATTTTGCCTTCTGATTTTGCTACGATAGTCGTAACAGCAGCATCGCCGCCGACGTTTACAGCGGTACGTAACATATCAAGGATACGATCCACACCCAAGATCAGACCAATACCTTCGATTGGTAGACCAACCTGAGCAAATACCATAGACAGCATGATGAGACCAACACCAGGCACACCAGCTGTACCAACAGAAGCAAGAACCGACATTAAAATAACGGTTAGATATTCAGTCACGCCCAGATCAATACCATAAATATTGGCAATGAAAATGGTCGCAGTACCTTGCATAATGGCAGTACCATCCATGTTGATGGTGGCACCAAAAGGAACGGTAAACGACGCAACTGAGTTATTAACACCCATACGCTTGGTAACGGTACGCAGCGTAATAGGAATCGTCGCGTTCGAGCTTGACGTACTAAAAGCAAAGATCTGTACTTCACGCATTTTTGCCAAAAAGGTCTTGATAGATAGACCTGATGCGACTTTGAGTACAATCATCATTGTGATGAAAAAGTGGAATGCTAATGAGCCAACCAATACCGCAACATAACCAAGTAGTGACCAGATCAAGTCTAGTCCCAGCTCTGCCATTGCTTTGGTCAATAGTGCAAACACACCATAAGGTGCTAGGTTCATAATGATCGTCACCATCTTCAAGATGACTTCATTAATAAGCTCTAGGCTCTGAACCAAACCTTTGGCAGGCTTGCCAACCATCAAGATGCTCACACCGATCAAAATCGCAAAGAAGATAATCGATAACATGTCACCATTGGCCATCGCACTGATAGGGTTCGATGGGACAATGTTTGAGAATACATCAAGTAAAGGCGGTGCTGACGCGGCTTCAAAAGTCGCATCAGTACCAATGTTCATGCCTTTACCAATACCAAATAGTGAACCCAGTCCAATCGCTGTTGCAATCGCAAGCGCGGTGGTGAACATATAGATCATAAATGTTTTGGTACCGATACGTCCTAATAGACGAATATCACCAATACCGCACACACCGCAGATCAGTGAGATAAGTACCAATGGTACGACCAACATTTTTAGTGAGTTAACAAATAGCTTACCGATAATGGCAAGAAAGCCATTAGTGATATAGGTATTAACAAACCCACCTTCGCCATTCAATCCCGAATAGTTTAAAAATAAACCCAGTGCAATACCAAGCACCATGGCAACAATAATCTTGCCCGTCAGTCCCAAATTCTTCCACATAATTCATATCCTTTGTGTGCACAACAGCGCTATAGTCAGCAATCACTCAGAGCTCATGATCGTGTTTATTTACCTAACTATAATGCGTGTTATGACTATTAAGTTATTATGATTGTCGCTTGATGTCACGTTTTCGGGGACAATATAAAAGAATAGTTAAGGGCACTGCAAGATTTTTTTACCATTTTATTCTGAGACGATGATAATTTTCACAACGATGTGCCCATAAAATAATCATTATTTATTCTAAACCGTTTGTTTCTCATATGAAACAAAATATTTATGAAAGAGTTTTGAGGCTGGCTAAACATCGAGCTTTTATATCGGATATCGGACGAACCTAATACAACAGACTCAATATCAACTTTAAATGCTCCTAAATTTTAGCAATAAAAAAAGCCAAGCGGTCGCATAGGGACAGTCTGGCTCTTTGAGGGTAGATAGCACTATAAGTACTAAGCGTAATAGTGGCGCTATCTACAATAAATGCTTATTTATACTTTATCATCCTCGTGTGGTACATGCACTGGCTGCTCCGAATGCTTGAGGGTATTCGCTTCAGCACTATCATGAGCCTCATCGGGTGGATCAATGTGGCGACTGTGATTGTTACTCATACGCTCACTGAGATGTGACTCAGCATCACGGTAACGATGATCTAATGCTTCTGCTTGCGGTTTTGATTTCTTAAAATCTGTCTGTGAGGTTACTTCTTCGGCAGTATCCTGTTCGCTTACCATCTCTACGTCACCATCACTCTCGTAACCGTGATTGGGGTTTTCGTCACCCGTTTTTGTGTCTGTATTTGAAGTATCATTTAGCTTACCAGTAGCCGGAGCATCGGTAGCTGGAGCATCAGTATCCGCTGCCGTATCAATATCGTCAGACATACCGCGTTTGCTTTGAGCCTGTTGTTTTAACTGAGCGTAGTCCGTCAGTTGATGAACCGCGTTTTCAAGAGCGTGTGGATTGTCACGCTCTAGCGCTTCTGATAGATGCTCGTCAAATGTATCGGTCAATAACGAGTCAAAGCGCATGGCATTATATTGAATCAGTACTTCCGCTTCTTCTTCAGTAATCCCACCGTTTTGGCTGGCATGTACCACATGATCCTCAAACGTCAGTCCTTCAAAGCTGTCTTGATGTTCTGCTTTTTTAAACTTCTGCCACAACGGTTCAATTTCAACTAACGTCTGATAAGCATGTTCCATACGACCAGTCACATCGTCTACATCGGTATTGTAATAGACCATGGTTTTCAGATAATCACGAAATGGGTTTGCCGCAAAATCATCCATGAACGTATCGCCCAATTGACGCTTGAGCTCATCACTCGCTGGCGTAAAAATACGCCCGCTAGGGAAGGTCACAAAGCTAACCACATTGGCTGCCATACGGTTCGGGAAGTTGGCAAAGAAAGAGACAAAGGCTTCTTGAGCCGTATATAAGCTATTTTGTAGCGCAACTTCGGCATGTAAGCGCTCAGACTCTGATTTACTACCATACTCATAAAACTGCAAGATGGCAGTCGCAATGAATAAGTGACTGTGAATGTCTGCTAAGCGACCAGACAGCATCTCTTTGCGTTTTAGATCACCTGCTAGCAAACCTAACGCCATATCCGCAGTTAGTGCAAAGCTCGCGCTTAAACGGTTGATATGCTTGTAATAAGGACGAGTGAAAGCGTCAGCAAAACTTGGTGCATCATTACTACCACCAACGTAACCTGCCACAAACGCTTTTGCACCGCGATTGAATGTATAGCCCAAATGCTTAAAGAAAAGAGTATCGAACTCTTGGGTCGCCGAAGCTTTATCTTCGCTTTGTAGCAGTTGCAGCTCGTCAAATAGATATGGATGACAGCGCATCGCGCCTTGACCAAAAATCATCAATGAGCGCGTCAAGATATTGGCGCCCTCAACGGTGATAGATACAGGGATCGCTTGATAAGGCGTCGCCAAAAAGTTACGTGGACCCATTTGCACAGCACGACCACCGACCACATCCATACCGTCGTTGACCACACTGCGCATGGTTTCAGTCGCGTAGTATTTTGCCATAGCAGTCATGACTGACGGCGTACCACCTTGGTTTAGCCCGCAAGTCACCAAATGACGAAACGCTTCTAACATATAAGTGTTACTTGCCATACGGCTAGTAGCATCTTGCACACCTTCGAACTTACCTACGGATATCTTAAACTGTTCACGAACTTTTGCGAAGGCACCGACAGACAAATACGTCATTTCACTGGCTGATGTCGATAGAGCTGGTAAAGAAATACCACGGCCTACGCCGAGACATTCCATCAGCATACGCCAGCCGCGACCAGCGTTTTCGACACCGCCGATGATGTAATCTAACGGGATAAAGACATCTTTACCATCGACCGTACCATTCATAAATGGCGAGCCTATTGGACTATGACGTGGGCCTGTTACGACGCCTTCGTGGCTAGCAGGAACAAGCGCACAGGTAATACCATAATCAGTTTTTTCAGGATTACCAAGCAGTCCTTCTGGGTCGTGCATTTTGAATGCCAGACCTACTACAGTGGCGATAGGCGCCAAGGTAATCCAGCGCTTAGAAAAGTTCATACGTAGGCCGAGTACTTGCTCGCCTTCATGCATGCCATAGCAGACCACGCCAGTATCAGGAATCGCACCTGCATCAGATCCTGCCTCAGGACCAGTCAGACCAAAGCAAGGCACTTCATCGCCTTTGGCAAGACCTGGTAGCCAGCGCTGTTTTTGCTCATCTGTACCATAGTGCATTAGTAGCTCACCAGGGCCGAGCGAGTTGGGAACCATACAGGTCACAGCAGCAGTCGGTGAGCGCGACGCAATCTTACTCATCACACGGCTTTGTGCATAAGAGCTAAATTCTAGACCACCGAACTCTTTTGGAATAATCAAACCTAAAAAGCCGTTGTCTTTGATAAATTGCCATGCTTCAGGTGACAGCTCTTTGTCTTTGTGCTGAATTTGCCATTCATCGAGCATGGTACACAAGGCCTCTACTTCATTATCAATGAAGCTTTGCTCTTCTTCTGATAGTTTCGGATAAGGGTAGCTGGCAAAAGTATCCCAGTTTGGCGCCCCCATGAACAGCTCTTTTTCCCACCAGCTAGTACCCGCATCAAGCGCTTCACGCTCGGTATCACTCATACTTGGCATGGCACCGCCGAGTGCCTTATAGACAGGCTTTGTAATCAAGGATTGGCGCAGTGGTGCAACGAGTAAGACCAAGCACAGCAGCGCCATTGGTATGCCCAAGATGAGCGACCAAGGACTAATAACTGCCGTAACGATGACCGTTATTAGAGCGACGATACTGCCAGTAACCCGTGATAAGGACAACAAAAAGATGGCCAAGACCACGGCTAATTGAATGATGACTGCCAAAATGAACAAGCCAATTGCCATGACTATCTCCTTTGAAATGCTGGATAAAAAGCGTGAAAAGTATGTGAGTGAAACAGGTAACTGTAATTATTGTTATGTCTTACCACTTACTGTTTTATAAATAAATCGAATGATTTTCTAATTACTAAATGCTCGGTTCTACATTTTTTAAATGCCAGTATTAACGGTCTAGCAAGTGATTGATAAATAAATAACAAGAATGGCCACTAATATGAAACAGTTGTCGATGACTATCAAGACCCAAAATGCTACGCTGTGTCGACAATATGTATCAAGCAGTGTATAGCTATTAGGCTCTGATGGGTAAAGCCTTAAGAGTGACTAAAATATGGCGACTTGCTAAGCAACTAGCGTTATAGACTAGCCAAAAGGCACAAGACAGCTTTCGGCATAGGATAAGGTTTCATTACGACCAACAATAATATGATCGACAAGTGAGATGTCTAATAAGTCACACGCTTTTTTTAGCTCATAAGTCAGTATGTTATCCGCATTTGATGGCTTTGCGTCAGTATGAGGGTGGTTATGAGCAATAATCAACTGACTGGTAGCGTGGCTCAGGGCATGTCGCAATACATGCTTGATACAGACAGAACAAGATGAGATACCGCCAGTAAACAGTATCTCAAAGTTCAAAAGGTTCAATGCATTATCGAGACAAAGTACGGCAAACACTTCACGGTGCTCGCCGCGCAACTGGGTACTGATATAATCTTTGACCACCTGCGAGCGTCCAAGCGCCTGACCTGTTTTGAGCTTGCTATCTAGATAGCGTGTGCCCATCTCAAGCGATGCCAGTATCTGAGCGTATTTCGCAGGCCCAATCCCGTGACAGGCGAGAACGGTCTGTTGCGGCGCAGACAATAGCTCAGCTAAGCTGCCAAATTGATCGATTAATTGACGCGCCAGCTCAATCGCTGATAGAGACTGAGTCCCTGTCCGCAAAAATATAGCCAATATCTCAGCATCGGATAAATGAGCTGCGCCAAATTTCAGTAGTTTTTCGCGTGGTCTGTCGTCTTCATGCCAGTCTTTGATTGCCATTGTCACTCCTTGAAAATGGATTGATACTGCTTGTAGCCTACTTACAATAACACGGTCAATAACTCGGTGGCGGCATCAATATAGCAAGCCAGACTCATGTGCCACTGATACTCAATTTCTTGTATTGTCTTATTGCGTGTGGACTATAACGAGGTAAATACGGAAAATCTTACCCAATTTATCTCATAGTTGTTACTATAAGCGCAATTTTATCTTTTTACTTTTTTGTTGATGCCACGCTTATGTCCAATATTGTGCTTGCTATTACTGGCGGTATCGCCGCTTATAAATCTGCCATATTTGCCCGTTTATTAATCAAATCAGGCTTTGATGTGCGCGTCATTATGACGACAGGCGCACAAGCTTTTATCACGCCGCTAACCCTACAAGCGTTGACAGGTAACGAAGTGCATGTCTCATTGCTTGATGAGCAAGCAGAGGCTGGCATGGGTCACATTGAGCTGGCTAAATGGGCTGATTTGGTTGTCATCGCACCTGCCTCTGCCAATACGCTCGCACGTCTGGCCATGGGTATGGCAGATGATCTATTGACCACAGTGTGCCTTGCCACTACAGCACCTGTCATTGTTGCTCCTGCGATGAATCAGCAGATGTGGGCGCATCCAGCGGTAAACTTAAATGTAGAAACCCTACGGGATATGAATTATCAAATTATCCAACCAGCCAGCGGCGAGCAAGCGTGCGGTGATGTAGGCGCAGGGCGATTGCCTGAGCCTGAGCAGTTATTAGCCGAAGTATTGCTATTTAATGCAATGCAAACGACACCCCAGCTATTAGCAGGTAAAAGGGTCGTTATTACTGCAGGTCCAACGGTAGAGGCAATTGACCCTGTACGCTACTTGTCCAACCACTCTTCAGGAAAAATGGGCTTTGCTTTAGCGCGAGCCTGCGTTGCAGCTGGTGCAGATGTCGTCTTGATTGCAGGCGGCAAAGTCGCTCTGCCAACACCGCTCAATGTCACACGTATCGATGTGCTGTCTGCCGAAGATATGCTGATTGCTGCACAGCAGTGTGTAGAGGGTACGCACAGTGAGCTTCAACTGGTTTTTGAAGAAGAACACGACCATTCTCATGAGCATACGCACGATCATTCTCATACTCACTCCAAAGAACATCATCATAGCGATTGTGGTTGCGGTGAAGATGGCAATCATAATCACGACTATGACGACTCGCTACATTCTCATGATCACAACCCAGTCACAAAAGCAGATGTCTTTATCGCGACTGCAGCAGTTGCCGATTATCGTACTGAAGAAGCCGCACCGCAAAAAATCAAAAAAACGCAAGATGCGATGACACTCAGCCTGGTTAAAAACCCTGATATTTTAGCGACCATTTCTCTTGCGCATCCAGAGCTGTTTGTCGTTGGCTTTGCCGCAGAAACGCAAGATGTTGAGCATTATGCACGTGGTAAATTGGTCGCAAAAGATCTTGATATGATTGCTTGTAATGATGTCTCACGCGCAGATATTGGTTTTGCCAGCGACGATAATGCAATGCAGGTATTCTTCTCAGAGTATTATGCACGTGATGCGATAGCACTAGAAAAGACCAGCAAAGACAAAATCGCTGAGCAGTTGGCTGGCATCATCGGTGAAGTAATCGGTCAACGCAAAAACGGCTAAAGGTACAGGCTTACAACCAGTAGACACGAGCGCAGAGCCTAAAATGGTGTGACCGATATGATAGATATGGCTGGTAACGATAGCACTCAGATGCTAGTGCTAACGATTATTTTTGCGCTGGCATCGCTGTTACATGGTATTAGTGGGCTGGGTGTGACCTTGGTGACGACCACGGCGCTTGCCAGTATTTACCCGTTGCCACACGCCATTGTCTTGGTTATTTTCCCCTCTTTACTACTAAATGCAATGACATGGTTGGCAGGTGGTGAGCGCACTATTTGGCAAAACTTTATCTATTACGGCAGGCGCTATTGGCTGCTTGCGCTCACCAGCTTACTCGGTAGTATTTTGGGCGCTAAGCTGTTGCTATGGATCAATAGCGCTTATATTTTATTGCTATTGGCGGCGGTGATAGCCTTTTATGTGGTGAGTAGTCTACTCGGAAAACAAATCCGTCTACCAGATACCAAGCCGGTACTGATTGCTGTTGGCTTTAGTGCAGGCGTTATCGGCGGTTCGACCAATGCCATGTCCACCATCTTGATGATGTATCTATTGTCTGCAAGTGATGATAAAAACACTATCGCCAAAGTGGGCAACATGTGCTACTTCTTAGGAAAAATCGCCCAAATTATCGTCTTACGCGAGCCTATCATGGCGCTTAGCAGCGGCGAGTGGCAGTTAATTGCTTTTTTGAGTATATTGTCTATAGCCACGCTTTTGATTGGTATTCGTTTACGTCGTTATTTGCCACAAGCACGTTTTCGTCAGCTTATCCTATTGATCTTAATCGTGCTTGGCGTACGCGTTGGCTGGCAGGGGATCACAGCACTATTGTAGTATCGTTGTCTTGATACACTATGTTAAGTCAGAGCCAATATAGGAGGTACGCTCAACATAACAATGGTCAGCTCAAAGGCTAGCTCAAAAGCTCGCTGAAGTTACCAAGGCTACTGAGATTGCAAGAGTTGGTTTAGTCGGCACAATCGAGTCTCTCAATATGGTTTAACGGTTAAACATATTTAAGAGAATAGTCGCGACGACACTAATCACTATCATAGTCACTACTGGGAAATACACTCGCGTATTGCCTGAAGTATGTTTGATATCGCCTGGCATATTACCTATCCAAGAAAAAGCACTTGGAAACAGCAACCAGATAATACCGATAATAATCAACACAATACCTACGCCTATCAATAGTTTCGCCATATAAACTTTGCCTTATGTCTTTGTAAGTTGAACAGTCTTACTAAAATATATCTGCTGTGCCAAACGAAAAGTATTACAGTGCGCTTCGACCACATCTTCGATATCTTCTGAATAGCCACCGCCCATCACGATAGCAACAGGAATGCTGGCAGCTTTTGCTTGTTGCAAGACGTATTCATCACGTGCTTTGCAACCTGCTGGTGTCAAACCAAGTTTGCCAAGCTTATCTGTTGCAAGCACATCAACGGCAGACTGATAAAAAATCATATCTGGCGCAACTTCAGCAATTAAACGAGGTAACGTCTCCTCTAATATCTGCAAATACGCTTCATCACCTGCATCGTTGTCCAGCTCGATATCTAGATCGGACACTTGCTTACGAAATGGATAGTTCTTGGCACCGTGCATACTAAAGACAAAGACGCGTGGCTCATCCGTCATGATACTGGCGTTACCATTGCCTTGATGAACATCCAAATCTACAATCAAAATCTTTTGTGCCTGTCCGCGATTTAATAATAAGTTGCTGGCAATACAGACATCATTAAAGACACAAAACCCTTCTCCATGACCGGCAAAAGAATGATGAGTACCACCTGCGACATTCATGGATACGCCATATTGCTGAGCATAGAGTGCGCACTCATAGGTGGCATGAGCAATATAGCGGCCACGCTCCACCAGCTGCGGCGTCATCTCAAACCCAATAGCTCGCGCAGCCTTTCGTGGTAGGGTTTGCGTTTTGAGCTGATACCAGTATTCTGGAGTATGTGTGGTCAGAATCTCAGCTTCGCTTAAGCGGGCAGGGGCAAAGAAATTGTCTTGGGTGATAGTTCCTTCTGCCAGTAGGCGCTCAGGAATCAAGATGTACTTTTGCATGGGGAAGCGATGTTTTTCGGGCACAGAATAACGAAAGACGTCAGAATAGGCAATTTTTAGCATAAAAATTCTAGCTTCATATTGAGGGTTGTTGTAGATAGGGTGATTATTTTAGATAGATAAGCATAAAGACAGAGGCGAGCTATCGTTAATTATCGCTTGATAAACAACCAGTTTGCTGAAAAAACTGGCTTGTCGAATAAACTGAGCTATTGAACGAACTGGGTCGGCAAGAAGAATGTACGTGCATCTGACTGCTGGCGTAGCTCGATAAGCAGCGTTTGCATATCTTCAGCAGGATCTTGATTGTTGATTAGGTTATCAAACAGCTCATTGGCAACGGTAGTCATCGCGACCACGCTTTGCAGCAAATGCTCAATGATATCATTATCAATACCGACGGCTTCAACGTCGATAGCGTTTTTGTAGCGAATCTCCCCATCATTGATATCCATCTCTAAATTACCGATCAGCATGTCATAATTGATCTGGGTGATGAGTAGTAGTGCCGCGTTTTGATGACTCTCTGGTATCAAAAATGGCAAGATACCATAAACGGCCAGCAGCTTATTTTTTTCTTGCACACGAAACAGATAACCACAATTGACCTGTTTGTGGCGCATTCTCAAGGATAAGTGATGTGATTGCTGGCTATCATTCGTCTTGGGTCGATAATGTGTATAGTGCCATTGCTTATCGCTGAAATATTGTTTTAAGCAGTCGACAATGGGCGTGTCACTGGGGCGCTGTGTTTCTGCTACTGAATGATCAGGCTTTAGACGAGAGGAGTTTATTTGCTCACGGACTTGGCTGGCATCTGGTTCAGAGGTAGCGGCAGAGGAGTTATTATCAGTAGTCTCAGAACTACGGGCAATGACATTAGTGGATATATCAGTTTTATCGTTAGCAGTGTTAGCATGGTGGTCAGCGTTACTATCAGCGAGTGATAAAGCTGCTTGCTCACCTGTACCATCGATGACCGACTGCGGCGCGGATGCAGTCAGTAACCGTTTGATTTTTTGCCACAGGCTGAGTTTGTTGCGTTGACTCATAATAGTATGCTGACAAGTAAGTGAAGTTAAAATAGCAAACAAGCAAAACGACAGCTTAATCTTGGTTCAGCGCGAGTCCTTCTTTAATAGTAGGCTGCGCATAAAATGCTTCTAGCATGTCACGTAGATGAGCGGTAAACCAAGGCGTATCAATAGCATCGTTGACGATAGGCAGTAGCGCAGCACTACATTGACGCATCGCATCGTCATCAATGTGCAGACCCGCAGCGATAGTCGCCATCGTGTCAGACTGATGGTTGGCATACCATGTGTCGATACTTGCTGACACCAAGCTGTGCAAATACGGTGATACTCTGAGACGGTTGTAGCTTTGCTGAATACTGGCTTCGATATGATCAATACTACTATCGCCAGGCTCATCGCTTAGATAGGTTTGCAGCTCGCTGATCGGTTGATCTTTGATACGATCCCAGCCCATGACCATTAGACGCGCCACCTCTTTATTCGATAAGTGTTCTTGTGCATTAACTTCGGCTTTTCGTGTCAAATCTTTAATATTACGATGCAAATACGTCTGCAGCTTTTCATCGAGGTTTCTATTGGTTGCCTTCTCAAAAGAGCTGCGTCCAAGCTTCATTAATTTACCGACGCCGCCTGCTTTATCAAGTGTGGTATCCATAAAGTCATTGATAGCATGATAGAGCGTTTGGGTCAGTAGGTCTGCAAAGGTTTCGTTGCCGACTAGCGTATGAATCAATACGTTACGCTGCTGTTCATGGCTACCGATGTAATTAGCAAGGGTTTCAACTTGTACATCATCGACCAATTCAGACAAAGGCACGTTGTCATTGACTGGGTGATAAATGAGGGTGTGCAAAATATCACGTATATCTTTGCGCATTACCTCAGTCATCGGCTGATTTAATAACCAGTCCTTCATCACATGTTGTAAATGCTCGCGTTTAATATATTTGCTCAAGGGCTGCGCTCCAAACCATTGCCACGCCTCCATCGCTAGAGGTTCAGCCTGCTGATGCAGCCATTGCTGCATAAAATCAATCTGAGCATCAATCAAGCTATCTACTGTTAAATGGCTGGTTGGTGAGGTATTAGTCGTGTCGTTTTGGCTATCTGGTAAAGTCTGCATAGGTTTCAAAGTCATATTTTGAGGTCGTATTTTTTGAGGTTGTACTTTTTAAAGTCAGAGTAATCGACAATTTGTTATACTGTGTGTTTGTGGTGGTCATAGGGTATTATGCCACGAACATTACCTTTATTTGTGAGGAATGTTGACTGCCACTTGATAAATAACCAGAGGTTTGGATGACGGTTTTGGATACGCCTTTACTTACACTTGACGAGCTGACGGTTCAGCGCGGTGAGATACCGCTGTGTGAAGGGGTCTCATTGCATTTATCTGCTGGTAGTATCTGTCATCTTATTGGGGCAAATGGTACGGGAAAAACGACGTTGCTCATGCAGTTAGCAGGATTGTTGCCAGTTCTGGTAGGTGGAGTTGCTTATCAGCATCAATCGAGCTTGCCTATCCAGCCTCTTTATGTCTCGCATCAGTTGGGTATTCATCCTAATCTAACCGTCGCGCAAAATCTGACGTTCTTACTGAACTTGTATGGTATCGGCCCAAGCGCATCCGATATCGATGATGCGCTCACTTGGGTAGGTCTACAAGGGTTTGAGACGATCAGCTCAAGTCATCTGTCTGCGGGACAAACGCGGCGTATCACGCTTGCCCGCTTATATTTATTAACCCCTGATGTGACGCCATTATGGCTGCTTGATGAGCCTTTTACAGCGCTGGATGTGGATATGGTGGCGAGAATGGAGACGCGGCTATGTGACTTTGCACAGGCTGGCGGGTCGATACTCATGACCAGTCATCAGACGGTCGGTGTGGCCAATCAGGTACTCGATTTGTCAGATTATATGGTCTAAATGGGACTGCTAGCAGTACTATCAGTATAAGTAAAAGGACGAATAATGACAGACAGTCCAACGCAAGCAAACTCAGCTGCAGTGGCAAGCAAAAAACCCGTGAGTATCGTCACCACACCGCGTGGGATTGGGTTTGGTCAGCTGTGGCGCCGCGAATGGCAAGTTAAGCAGCAAGGAGCGGTGCAATGGTTGTATCCGCTAGTCTTGTTTTTAGTGATTATTACTTTATTTCCGCTAGCGGTGGGTAGTGAGCCTGCGCTGTTACAGCGCCTTGGTGTATCGGCAGTCTGGATCGCGGCATTATTGTCACTGGTCATGGGTGTTGATGGTTTATTTAAGCCTGCGCTTGATAATGGTACGCTTGCGCAATTGGTCGTCGCCAAAGCGTCACTACCGTTATGGGTGCTGATACGTCTGGTCATTCACTGGATATTTAGTAGTGGTATTGTGGCAATGCTGAGCTTGCTTGCGGTGCCTTTGTTTCAGCTGAGCTGGTTTGAGGCATGGGTGTTGATGGCATCTATCGTGACAGGCAGTCCGATGCTGTTGATGCTATCAGCAGTCGCCAGTAGCCTGACACTATCACTAAAGAATGGTGCAGTGCTGGTGCCTTTGATTGCGTTGCCTATGCAGTTACCCGTATTGATTTTTGCGACAGGCGCGGTCGACTTATTTGCCACGGGACTTAACGGTTTGCCCATATTAGCACTACTATTGGCAGGAAGCATTATCTCAGTATTGGTGATGCCTTGGGTGATTGCAACAACCCTCAAAATGTCATGGCTCAATTAACTAGAATGTCCAAAACCCCGTAGTCCAAATCCAGCGTATTAACATCGTGTTGAAAACGGGCAATTTTGCTATAATAGTCTATTGAATACGTACACAGATCTTTGTAGATTCTATCCAGTGTTTAACGCCAGCAGGTGAGCCAATAGGAGTGCTTTTTTGCACTATATCGGTCAAAACCAGTAAGCTGTGTAATAGGTTTATTCTCATGCCCAACCTGAATAACGTCTCATCTCCTAGCTTGTGGCAGCGCATTTGGCAGGGTTTCTTGACCACTGTAGGCACCAAGCAGTTTTTTCGTATTTTTGGCCCTTGGGTCAAGTGGCTTGCGATATTAGCCAGTATCTGTTTGCTCATTGGTAGTGTATGGGGCCTTGCTTTTGCGCCGCCTGATTATCTTCAGGGTAATAGCTATCGCATTATCTTTATCCATGTGCCAGCGGCCAGTCTTGCTATTTCTATCTATTTTTCTCTTGCGGTTCTGGGAGTGATTTATTTGGTATGGAAGATTAAGACTGCCAGCTTAGTCGCGCAGGCGCTTGCTCCGATGGGGTTTTTGCTATGCGTTATCAGTTTACTCACAGGTTCTATTTGGGCAAAGCCGACATGGGGCACCTATTGGGTATGGGATGCACGCCTTACGTCGATGCTCATATTAGCGTTTTTATACGCGGGCGTCATGGCGCTATTTGCTGCTTTTGAACATACCGCCAATCGTGGTAAAGCAGCCGCAATACTATCCATCGTAGGCGCAGTGAACCTGCCTATTATCAAGTACTCAGTGGAGTGGTGGAACACTTTGCATCAAGGGGCGACCTTTAGTTTGACGGCAGCACCCAAAATGTCGGCAGATATGTGGATGCCGCTACTACTAATGATTATCGGCAGCTATTTACTGGTTGCGACATTAGCGATTTATCGTACCAATACGCTGATTTTAAACCGTGATCAAGGCAAGGCATGGGTCAAAGAATACATTCGTAGTCAACACAAGTAACGGTTAGGAATATACTATGCAGCCCTACTTTTATAGCATATCTGAGTTCATTGCCATGGGTAAGCATGGAGTTTTTGTATGGACATGCTGGGCGATTACCGTCGGTGTAATATTGGCTTTTATCATCTACAGTCGTAGACAACGTCAAGCGCTCATCAAACAGCTCACTATCCAACAAGCGCGCCAGGCACAACGCACTACCAAAACACAAACACCTGCTACCAAAAATTTTGAATAAAAAGAGATCTTAATAAAAAGGGCTCTGAATAAAAAATTATTTTAATATCATGGTTTTACTGTAAGGCACCGTATCCTTAAACTGACAAAAATATGACTTTATAGGCAATGATGAGGCTTATTGATTTGTCTGAAAAATGCTACCATATAGCGATTAGATAAGTACGATTAGAAAGACATTTTCAGAACGTTTTTCTAATGGTAGTTTCTTCAAATTTTTCTGTTTGATAGACGGATTATGGTTTATAAAACAGCGACTCGTTGATGGGGTAGTGGTATGAATGCAGTTCGTAGGAAAAAACTGACGTGGGTTATGTTTACGCTGGCAGGTGCGGCCGTAGCTGTTATGTTGGTTATTTATGCTATCGGGCAGCAAACTGACTACTACTTTGATGCGACTGCCATTGCTCAAGGTGAAGCGCCTCAAGACAAACGTATTCGTGCTGGTGGTATGGTGGTTGCAGGTAGTGTGCAGCGCGCAGCGGATAATCCTCTAAATGTCGAGTTTGCGATCACTGATTTTCAATCGACAGTACCCGTGACTTATCAAGGTATTTTGCCAGATTTGTTTGCTGAAAACTCAGGCGTGGTCGCCACTGGCAAAATGCAAGGCGAAACCTTTGTGGCAGGTGAAGTATTGGCTAAGCATGACGAAAATTACATGCCACCAGAAGTTGCCAAGTCTATGAAAGAAAACAATCGTAGCGGGGCAGTGCCTTCCTCTGAGCAATATAACCCTGCCGTAAAAATTCACGAGACTGACACGCTACAACAGTAGTGGCTGTATGCATTTAAGCTATAGAGTATATAAAATATACAATATGTAAAAAAAAAAGCCACCGATGATCGGTGGCTTTTTTTGTTTTACATTCAACCAATTAACGAAGTACTCGCCATATTAGTCATCCCATACAGGAGTATAATCAGGATGCTCAATCTTACGACCATCAGAGCTTGCAAGCTTACCAATTTTTTCTAGCTCGTCTGCACTCAGCTCTACCTTGGTAGCATCTAAATTGCCTTGCAAGTGATCAGGATTCGAGGTTTTTGGGATAGCAACGCGGTGCTTGTCTGATAGTATCCATGCCAACGATATTTGCGCTGGTGTTACATCGTGGTTGTCAGCAATCTCTTTGATAATATCGTTGTCAAACACATCACCACGCGCTAATGGTGAGTAGGCTTCTAGCAAGATATGGTGATTATTCAAAAAGGTTTGTAGTATGTCTTGCTTAATGAACGGATGAAACTCTACTTGGTTCACTACGATAGGCACATCAGCATGTTTTTTGGCTTCAATAATATTGGCAATATTAAAGTTTGAGACACCGATGTGACGTGTCAAACCCTGCTTTTGTAACTCGCACAACGCAGGAATAGTTTCAGACAATGGTACGCGGTCGTCAGGCCAGTGTAGTAGCAATAGATCGACATAGTCTACGCCCAGATTTTCTAATGATTTTTGCGCAGCAGCCTTTAGCTTCTCTGGCTCAAACTTCATATCGTCAGGAAAAATCTTGGTAGTCAAAAAGAATTTATCGCGAGCCACCCCTGATTGTTTGATACCTTCACCTACTTCTTTTTCATTGTCGTAAGCTTGGGCGGTATCGATATGCTCGTAACCCATCTGTAGGCCTTTTTTGACCACATCGATACAGTCTTGTCCTGTTGACTGCCACGTGCCCAATCCTAGAACGGGAATGTTTGCTTGTCCAGCGGTACGAATATTATAGCTTTTAGCACTCATATTATTATCCTTGTTCTATTTGTAGTTTCTATTGTTATTGATTAATTTCGATGTAATTACTGATAGTAAGGCAATCGGTATTATTTGATAGGCTTAGTTAAAGCGATAAAAAGTTTGTTCGATCATCATTTCTAAAAAGTCGATATTTAATTGTCGATGCTTCACTAATCAGTCTCGTCCACTATAAGAAAAACGAGCACAAAGTGGAAGGTCGAGTGACGCAACCCTACAAAGGGCAAACAGGCTGTAACGTGACTTTTAACAATCAGATGGGTCCATACTAGCTATACAATAATAAAAAAGTTTAATAGTTATTGACATAAAAAAACGTCCATCACTATCAAGTGAGGGACGTTCATAATCATAAATGCACCCAAGCACTTAAAGCCTAAGTACTTACGATTTGGATATGCAGTCTAAGTCTTACTGAGCAGCTGCTTCTGGAGCGTCAGCGCTTTCAGTTTCGGCAGTGCTCATATGTGCGCTGTGATCAGTGCCCCATATTTTTGGGTACTTGTAGCCAGGGAACGTTTCGTGAGCGTACTTTTTAAAAGCTTCTGAGTTATAAGCATTGGTAACATCCTCAACCCATTTCTTACCAGTATCAGCAGATTTGATTGCTGACCAGTTGACATAAGCAAAGCTTGGCTCTTGGAACAATGCTTCAGTCAGCTCGATACCAGAGTCAGTAGCATAGTTGCCGTTGATTACTGCAAAGTCTACTTCGTCACGTGCACGTGGCAGCTGGGCTGCTTCTAGCTCAACGATTTCAATATCGTATTTGCTGTTGTCAGCGATATCTGCTTTTGATGCAGTTAGCGGATCGATATCGTCTTTGAGTGTAATCCAGCCAAGATCATCCATCATGACCAACGCACGGGCAAAGTTGCTTGGATCGTTAGGCGCAGAAACACTCATGCCTTTAAATGCAGCATCAAGGCTGTCTTTTTTACCAGAGTAGATGCCAAGTGGTGCAGTTGGTACTTGGAACACTTCGACGAGATCAAGATTGTTCTCTGTCTTGAAGGTATCGAGGTACGGCTTGTGCTGGAAGATGTTGATATCCAAATCGCCTTCAGCCAATGCAAGGTTAGGACGCACATAGTCAGTAAATGCAATTAGCTCAACTTCATAACCTTGTGCTTCAAGTGTACCTTTCACTTGGTTACGAACCATATCAGCAAAATCGCCTTCAGTGGTACCGATAACGATTTTGGTATGTTCAGGATCGATATCGCTAGCGGCAGTTTCAGCAGTTGATCCTTCGGTGACTGGTTCTTTGGTCGCTTCTGGCGCTGATGAATTGCTGCAACCAACCAAGACCAAACCTGATACACCAAGAGCGGCAAATGCGCTGGCCAACTGACGGCTGATATCTGTTAATTTCATAATATGTCCTTAATAATGAATGGGATTAAATAAAATGTTTATTGTCTAAACATTAAAAAAGCAACATTATAAATAGTAATGCTGCTTTTTATGAGCGCTGAGATGGGATTGAGTGTTGCCAAAAATAAACCTAGTCGCTCGTAATGTCAAGTATTCTCTAAAGCGGTTTAACGTTTGTCCAAACGATTGGCAAGCCAGTTACCAGAGGCTTGAATTGATATGACCATGATCGATAGTACAATCACAATAAAAATCATGACTTCGGTTTGATAGCGATAATAGCCATAACGAATGGCCAAGTCACCCAAACCACCGCCGCCGATCATACCTGCCGCCGCCGAATAAGACAGCAAGCTGATACAAAGAATAGTCACTGACAGTACTAAGCCTGAGCGTGCTTCATTGAGCAATACTTTGATAATAGTAAAAGGCCTGGCGCCCATCGACTCAGTGGCTTCAATGATACCGCGCGGCACTTCACGTAGGTTTTGCTCGACCAAGCGCGCAAAATAAAACGATCCTGCAATTGCCAGTACCAATGATGCCGCAATAGGACCAATACCTGTGCCAACAATAGCCTTGGTAAACGGACTCATCGCAATCATCAAAATTACAAATGGGAAGGCACGCATAAAGTTGGTGATACCACCAAGTACACCGTACAGTGTCTTGTTTTGCAAAAACTGTCGATCACTAGACAAAAACAAGAATACGCCAAACAGTCCACCGATGATGATGGCTACCGTGGTCGAGATACCAAGCATGATAAAGGTATCAACGAACGCGTTCATAATCTCTTTACGTAGAACAAGCAGCTTGTCTATAGAGGCGGATAATTCAGTACCAGTTAACATATCTATTTCTCCTGCCTCATTAGTCCTCAATGACTAAACCTTTGCCAATTGGGGTGGTTGCCTGAATCAGACCATCTTGTACATCGGCTACTTCTAACAACTGACCTTGATGCAATAATGCGGCACGATCGCAAAGCCGGCGTATCACACTCATCTCATGAGTTACGATAACGATAGTCACGCCAAGTTGCTCATTGATATCGCGCAAACAGGTGAGTAGACTGCGAGTCGTTGCAGGATCTAGTGCACTGGTTGGCTCATCGGCCAATAGTACTTTTGGGCTCGGGGCAATTGCACGGGCAATACCGACACGTTGTTTTTGTCCACCTGATAGTTGAGCAGGGTAATGACCTGCTCGATCAGTCAAATCTACGATTTCAAGACAGTCCATGACGCGCTTATGAATATCACGACTAGGATAGCCTGACACTCTCAAATTAAATGCGACATTGTCAAAGACAGTATGATTAGACATCAAATTGAACTGCTGAAAAATCATACCAATATTATGACGGGCAATACGCAGTTCACTAGCAGATAACGTGGTCAAGTCAGTACCATCTATCATGACTTGACCTGAGTCTGGACGTTCAAGCATATTGATGAGACGCAATAAGGTCGATTTGCCTGCACCTGAATAACCCATTAGACCAAAAATTTCGCCTTGCTTGATCTTTAGAGACGTCGGCTCAACAGCAGTAAACCAATGCGGTTTGCCGTCTTTGTCTTTGATTGAGCGGTCGCTTAAAAAACTTTTGGTCACATCGTTTAAGACAATCATGTCGTTCATGGAGGGCTCAAAATTTAATAAATTTTTTGTGATTATTATGCGTCGTTATGGCTCTATCGCTATGCGAGGAGCCTAACTAAAACAACGACGGCCAATAACCGTATAATAAGGGGCGGTAATATAGCATATTATCTGGCACTTTGGATATGCACATCCGTGTCCAGCTTATGATGAATAGCTATTAAGGATAGGGCGTTTGGAAGGTAGAAGGGGCAGTAATACAATGAAAATCGTTATACTCTTAATATAAGTGATCAATCATGCTGATGATAATGAGGATCGTGCTTGACAGGTATAGCAACCAAGAACCGAGTATGACCATTTAGCGTATCGGTAGTGATGCGACCTTGATGTGCGGTGACAATTTGTGAAACCAGCGATAAACCTAAGCCAGAACCTTTGTTCTTCTGCTGTAAGCGTACGAATGGGCTAAACACTTCCTCGCGTTTCTCTTCAGGGATACCTGTCCCTTCATCAATCACTGCCAGTACTGCATATTTAGGTAGCGGGCGTACAGGTTCCGCTTTTGCCTTTTTCATATGCTTGGCAAAAAGTCCTTCTTTGCGCGGCGGCGCTGATATGCCATTGCTGTTTTTAGTATTAGTTTTAGCGCTGTCTTTACTGGCATTTTTAGTGTTAGCTGTTTCATTGAGCATATTTTCAGTGTTCTGCTGACGGTGACTCTCGAGAGAGTCTTTGCTAATGAATGTTTTGTTATCTGTAGGCTGGAGTGTACCATTAGGAATAGGGTGGTCAGTATTTTTAGTAGTTGCTTCGGAGTCAGAGTCAGGAACAGCTTTCCACATTACTTTTTTGACTCTATCAGTCAACTCATTGGTGAAGCTATGGTAGTTCGCAAGTAATGACGAGTCATTAACCGATTTTGGCATACCTAAATGGTTTGCTGAGCCTCTACTAGTATCAGTATTATCTTCTGTCAGAGTAGTATCTGTACTATCGCTAGTCGTTGTATTGGTATCTATATGAGTATCTATGTCTTCACTAACGAGCACGTTTTCACCGTTCATATATATCGGCGGTGCTGGTAACTTATCTATGAGGTCGACTGATTCAGGTTTATCAGTATCGTTTCGCTCATAATTATCATAGCCATCATGTTCACTTGGATTATTTTGATGGTTCGCAGTGACATCAGTCTGATTGTCATAAGAATCAAATTCCAAGCTATTATAATCAGTGAAACTGTTGGCGAGTACCGTTTGCAACAGATAATCAGGGACTACTCCAGCGTCTTCGATAGTTTGAACCCCATAAAGAAGCACAGTGACAGGCGGCTTGCCATGCAGCATAGCATTGGTCAATAGATTACGGATGAGGTGAGTCAACATTGATGATTGACCATCAATCATAATGTGCTCACCAATCAAGGTCGCTTCAGGATAGTGTTGACGCTCTTGATTGATAAGGTCATATAAGTCTAAATCTTCAATCTGTTGCAAGGCATGGCCCGCATCTAGACGACTGACCAATAAGATACTCTCTACCAAGTCATTGAGCCCCGATAAGTCTCGAGTGATGGCATGAGCGCGCTTATCAAATTTGGCTTTGGTATCAGTTGGCAACGCACCAGCTAACATGTCCATCATTTCGATCTGTAAGCGAATACGCGTGATGGGTGTACGTAACTCATGGGAGGCATGTGCCAGTAATAAGTTATTGGCATCGACAAGATGCTCAATTTTTTGCGCTGCTTGGTTGAAGCCTCGTGCGAGTGAAGCGATTTCATCATTACCCCGAGCATTCACGCGAACCGTAAAATCGCCATCACCCAGTTGAGTCATCTGCTGGCTCAACTGATCGATGCGCCAGGTCATGGTACGGGCTATGAGCCAGAGAACACCTGCCATAATGATGAGCAGTAATAGAGTACCAGTAAACAGATTTAGCGCAGCAGACAACACAGGTTTTTTGGGTGGCAAACGTGATTCATACAGTAGCGTATAGCCCGTACTACTATATACTTGCGCCTGTTTGGTAGGCGGAGTATCTGCGAACGAAGGAAAAACACGTGAAAACAAAGAAGGCGTAGGCGGTAATTCTAGTGGTAAGTCACTGTTGTCAGTCTGCATGAGCATCCGACCTTCACTGTCGTACAAGCCCATTTTTGCTTGAAGAGACTCATCAAAAATATCAAAGCTTTTTTTGACAACAGCGAGCATGAACCGCGACTGTAGACGGTTGTCTTTACTAATAGAGATATTTAATTCATGTAAAAATGGATCGATTTGTCCTAAGATCTGCGTCGCTAATATCTCCGACCGTATGCCTGCATCTTTGTCATGGACCAATTGGGTCAACAACACCATCGCTACGGCAAACAAAGTAAGTGCCAGCATGACGCTGGCAAATAACTTGGCAAATACGGAACGAAAACCCAATTGCTGCATTAAACAATCTCTACTATCGGACGCTGATGTGGACTGGTACGTCTGAGCTTAACAAGTTACTGATTGATCCACTGTATTAGATCAAACTTGATCAGTAGCAAATTGATAGCCAACGCCGCGTACCGTGATGATGCGTTTTGGTTGACGCGGATTGTCTTCAATCAGAGCGCGCAGACGCGAGATATGGACGTCAATAGCACGGTCGATATTGTCTGAGCTGTCATCATTTGGCATTGCCTGCCATAGCTGCTCGCGATTTAATACCTTGCCAGAGTGAGTGGCAAAATAATGCAGCAGTTGGAACTGATGCGTTGTCAGACGTACAGGCTCATCATCGATAGTCACTTCATGGCTATCAGGGAACACACTTAAACGACCAAAAGTTAGGCTATCTGACTGGCTGTCTGCCTGATTTGGCTGTTCGTGACGACGAATGACAGCACGAATACGAGCGAGAAGCTCGCGTGGCTCAAAAGGCTTGGCGATATAATCATCAGCACCCATCTCCAGACCTAGTACACGGTCAGTGGTATCACCTTTCGCAGTTAGCATGATGATAGGTACTTTGTTGGTCATATTGTTTTTGTTGCCACGGATTTTTTGGCACACTTGCATACCATCCATATCAGGCAGCATCAAGTCCAGTACGACCAAATCAATATCACGCTCTTTGGTATCTAATAGATCGAGACCTTCTTGACCAAGACCAGCATGATGTACGTCATAGTAGTTCATGGTCAAATAGTCACTAATCAGCTCTGCTAAATCTGGATCGTCTTCAATCAATAAAATCTGCTTGCTCATGGGATATCCTCTAGTTGTTGTTATGATCTGCTAAAACTCTAATATGCGCTAATTGCTTAATTATGATAATTGCTCTAATGACTTTTGTTCTAAAGCAGTTAAATCATCAATACAATTAAACAGACAAAATAATTAAACAGGCGAGCCTCTAAGTTTTCAAATGTCTAAAAGACTAAGCCATCATGTAAAGGCTATCTAAAATACTCGGTTAACGCTATATAAGGTACGTCATAGTGCCTAATTATGCTGTTACAAAACAAGAGAGGCTTTGTTAATGTTTCTACATAATGTAACTGACGCGATAAGCTGCTACGACACGATGACTCTTTTCCCTTCAGAATCAACAGGTAAATCAGCCAAACAAATTAAACTATCGTTACTCACCCCAGCGATCAAATACTGCTGAGTGGTCGGATCGTACTCAACAACTTCGATAGGCTGACGTGTCAAGCGCTGATCTTGCCCAATAACCCAAACATTAGCAGCCAACGGTCTAAGTGGCATATATGGCGGTTTCTGTAACTCTGTTAAGTCAACATCATGCAACGCGCGCTTGGGTACGATTGTACCGACATCTATTTGTCCGTAGTTGACTCGCCCAGTGACTTTCATCTCTGGCAGTAGCTTGTCACGGCTGGCTTCATTGTCAATGACATTGACATAAACCAAGAGTTTTTTTGGTTGGCTGGTTGGAACCAGTTTACTGACTTGTCCTGTAAATTTATCAGTCATACTCTCGACCGTAAAATTAACGGTTTGACCCACTGAAAGCTGTGGCTCTGCTTGTATAGGTAGGGTCGCTACAAAATGCAGTTTGGTTTCATCACTAAGTTGCAATAACGAGGCGCGCGCTATCATTTTTTGACCAGCTTTAGCATTTAGGTTTTCTACGCGACCTGAAAAACTAGCATGTATGGTAATCAGGTTGTATTGTCCACTTGGTGTTGCGGCGCTATCGTCTACGCTGTTGCTATCGGATTCATTGTTGATAGATCCGCTGTTGTTAGCGTTATTGCTGTCAGCGTCATTGCTATTAGCGATATCGTCAGCCTTTACTGTTATTGAGTCTGTCGCTGGTGACTTTACGTTATTGGTGGTTTCTTTTGCGACCGCAATATCTTTGTCTTTAGTTGGCTGTACAGCTTTGGTATTTGAGTTAGTATTTACCTGCTGTTTGTCTGCTAGCGTTGGGTCTTTGATTGCATTGGCTGCCGTATCATTGTCTGTAGATGCTACATCGTTAGCAGTACCTAAACGCCTAAAAACAAGCAGCGGTGCCCCTTTCTCTACCCATTGTCCTTCACTGACCAAGGTTTTTTCGATGGTTATAGGATGTACTGCTACAAACGAGGTCTGTTTAATAGGTTCGATATTGCCTTGCAGACCAAGACTTGGCTGATATCGTGAAGGTTTTACACTGAGTATATGATCTGGTGTCATGGTGACGCTATCACTGGTAATGACAAGCGGCGTATCTATAGCGGCTTCGTTTTCAGCAACGGCTGACTCACTATTGGATGGTGACGGCTGGCAGGCAGCGAGCAATAAAGCACCAAGCAAGTACAGGCTTTTTTTCGAATGTTTATAGGCTGTCATAGCAGTTACCATTATAGTCATTACCTTAATTATATAGTGAATTGTCACGCGGTGGAATGAGTACAACCTACTTGCCAAACTTAAGTAGGTTAGGCCCTGTCGCCAGATTAGCAACAGAAGTCATTGATTTGTCAGATAAGAACAGTCGTTTTTGATACTCAACAGTTTGAATATTAATTCGTGAATAACTGGAAAAGGGTCAATAACTGTGCTAAAACAAACATAATAAAATACACTGATACATTTTTATCACAAATGCAAATTATTCAGCAATGTGGCTATTGATTCTATATAATGCAAAAGTATCGTAAATTTGTTTACTACATTGATTTGATTACTTTGCTTTGGCGATGATTGATTTTAAAATATGCCTAAAAATATGTCCAAGTGTCTTCAGCGCTCACATGAGTTTGATTGATATCCACAAACAAGAGTAGGGTGACAAGCCCAATATACTAAGAATAACGCTCGATTTTGTGAGCTTATTAATTGCAAAGTGCGTATAGTAACCAATGTTGACGCTGTGTTTGATGGGCAGACACTGATAAAAGATAGTCACTGTCAAAATAAGTTTTGATAAATGTTTAATCTTCTATATCGTTTTAATGCTGACTGTCGTTACGGTTTGAGATTAATAGTCAAGACTTTATATAGACAGAAGGGCGTTACGTACAAATAGTCGTTCATAGGATAATGATAATGGAAAATAATTTTGATGGTCTAAAGGTAATGGTAATTGATGACTCAAAAACCATTCGCCGTACCGCAGAAACCTTGCTACAAAAGGCAGGCTGTGAAGTAGTAACCGCTATAGATGGTTTCGATGCTTTAGCAAAAATTGTTGATAACAATCCAGACATTATTTTCGTCGATATTATGATGCCTCGTTTGGATGGTTATCAGACTTGCGCATTGATAAAAAACAACCCAGATTACGCCAATAAGCCTGTAATTATGTTGTCGTCTAAAGATGGTTTGTTTGATAAAGCACGTGGTCGTATTGTCGGGTCTGACGAGTATTTGACCAAACCATTTAGTAAAGATGAGCTTTTTGATGCTATCAATCAGTACCGCTAGTCAGGTATAGCTAGACTTAACCGTAATGATTGTTAAGATTGGAAGTGATTGCTCAATTTTTGAGTAATTATGATAAAAAATATACCGCCAATAAATTTTGGGTATTGTTTTCAATCGTTTTACTTCAACAATATATCCTCATGGATATCTTAGAAATAAAGGAAATCCCTATGGCTACAGTTTTAGTCATTGACGACTCGCCATCAGAAATGGCGAAATTTCGCGACATGCTTGCCAAAAATAATTTTCAAGTACTAGAAGCTTCAAATGGCGAGCAAGGCTGTCAAATGGCTGCTGATCATTTGCCAGATGTTATTTTGATGGATGTGGTTATGCCTGAGATGAACGGCTTTCAAGCCACGCGAAAGATTACTCGTGGCAAAACAACTGCGCATATTCCCGTCATTATGATCAGTACCAAAAATCAGGAAACCGATAGAGTTTGGGGCAAACGCCAAGGCGCTAAAGAGTATATGAGTAAACCAGTTGACGAAAATGGATTGGTCAATATGATTCGCAAAGTGATGGAGTAACTTGTGGCTTCTAGAGGATTTATTGAGCTTCTGCGTATAGCAGATTTGGCACGTGCGCGTAAAAGTGGTCGCCGCGGTGGTCAAGCGTTTGATTGGCAGGGTGTGGTATTTGAAATTGGTGGGCAACGCTTGGTTGCCCCTATGGGTCAGGTATCAGAGGTGTTGTCCATGCCAGAATACACAAGCTTACCTCTAGTAAAGCCTTGGATGCTAGGTATTGCCAATATCCGTGGACGTTTGTTACCGCTCACGGATTTGTCACATTTTTTGCAAGTTCCGAGTCGACTGTCTCAGTTAAGCCAGCGAAAAGTTATGGTTATTGACCATGATAATAGTTTTTCAGGACTACTGGTCGATCAAGTGCTCGGTATCGAGCAGTTTACTCAGGATCAGTACCGCCCAGAAGCGATTGATCCTAATTCACCATTTGCACCTTATAACCATGGTAAGTTTTTGAAAGAAGAGCAAGAGTGGTATGTTTTCATGCCAAGCTTGCTTGCACAGGATCTACAATATTCAGATGCTGCAATATAGTAATCGACAATAGAATACCTGTCTGTGAAGTAATGGCAGATTAATAGCGACTGACACGATTTAGTGAAATGTCAGCATTTATACAGGCTTTGCTAATCATTGTTTTGATAACAATAAGATTGTCAAAGTCAGTCACGATAAGACTTTGACGATTGTTTGAAAGGAATATGCAAGATGAGTGATGTTATAAGAAAACCTGTAGCTGGTATGAATAATACAACAGCGGACGGTAAAGATGCTAATAATACATGGAAGCTGTTATTAGGGTTTTTCGTTTTATTGAGCATAGCCTGCCTGATCTGGCTGATCAATTCGCTATCATCAGTGAGTCAGTATTTTGGTAGCTTTAATCAGTCTGTTATCTTACCAGCCGTGATATTTGCGGTTGGTGCCCTAGGTATTATGTTTGCCTCGTATCAGTTGCTTAAGCAGCGCGGTGGGTCAGAGCGTTTGCTTATTGAAAAAGAGACGTTACGTCGTCGTCAAGAAGCAGAAGCAGAGTCTGAACGCGCTCGTCAGATTCAAGAAGAAAACGAACGTAACCAGATTGCTATTCTACGTCTACTTGATGAATTGGGTGACTTGGCAGAGGGTGATTTGACTGTTAATGCTACGGTATCAGAAGATTTTACTGGCGCCATTGCTGATTCGGTAAACTTTGCAATTGACCAACTACGCCAATTGGTCTTGGTTATTAACAGTACCGCTGATCGTGTATCACAATCCTCAGATCAAACCCAGATGAATGCGGTTGAGTTGGCCGAAGCCTCTGAGCATCAAGCGCAAGAGATTGCAGGTGTATCAGCTGCGATTAACGAGATGACCGTATCAATTGACCAAGTTTCGAACAACGCTGCAGAGTCTGCAACCGTTGCTCAGCGTTCAGTTGCTATCTCGCATAATGGAGCTGCGGTTGTACAGCGTTCGATTGAAGGTATGAACGTTATTCGTGATCAGATTCAAGAAACATCAAAACGTATCAAACGTTTGGGTGAGTCTTCACAAGAGATTGGTGATATCGTTGGTCTAATCAACGATATTGCAGATCAGACCAACGTTTTGGCATTGAATGCTGCCATTCAGGCATCGATGGCAGGGGAAGCAGGACGAGGTTTCGCTGTTGTTGCTGATGAGGTTCAGCGTCTGGCTGAGCGTTCAGCAAACGCTACCAAACAGATCGAAACATTGGTAAAAACCATTCAGGCAGATACCAACGAAGCTGTTATGTCGATGGAATCAACAACTTCTGAAGTAGTACGCGGTGCACGTCTTGCAAAAGATGCAGGTGAGGCACTAGAAGAAGTACAGAGCGTTTCTAATACGTTGGCTGACTTGATTCAAAGTATCTCAAACGCTGCATTACAGCAGGCTGAGTCTGCTGGACACATCTCTCACACCATGAATATTATTCAGGACATCACCTCACAAACATCGTCTGGTACGATGGCAACCGCACGTTCTATTGGTGAGTTGAGTGAAATGGCTGCAGCCCTACAGGAATCGGTTACTGGTTTTAAAGTATCAGATGATGATGCATTGTTAGATGATGACATGATGAATTCTGAAGAAGTATTATCAGAAACTGTTTAATCATTTGTTGTTAGTATTAGAGCGTCGCTGCTTCATATAGCGCTCCCTCGATGAAACTATTAACTAAAATGCTGTACAGGCTATGATGGTGTACAGCAGCAATCATAGCAGGTGACGTGAACAATCGTACTCAACCAGACAGAGCTCCAGTCAATAACGCTGAATTTGCATTGAGCGATGCTCTGAGGCAATCAGGTCGTTTTGATGCGGGTCAATGGCAAAAGTACATAGAGCACGAGATTGGCTTTGTACTCCCAGACATGCAGCTGCAGTGGTTGATTAATGCAATTGAATGTACGGCAATATCAAATGGACTGACCCTCGAGCAGCTATGGATTCAGCTGCCAAAAAATAGTGAACTGCGTCAGCAATTTTTAGACAAAGTTTTGATTCACGAAAGTCGATTTTTTCGGCACAAGCCTTCCATAGATTTTGTCACAAAATATGCATTACAGCATCAAAGTGCAAATGAAGTAGATAGCCCATTTCGTATTTGGAGCGTTGGCTGTGCAAGTGGACAAGAAGCATGGTCTTTAGCCATGAGTCTGTCAGCAGAACAGTTGTCAAACTATTGTATATTGGGAACCGACGTGAGTGAACAGGCGATTATAGACGCACGTTTAGCACAATATGACAAACGGCAGCAGTCTTTAATACCTGAGCGGTGTCAGCAGTTCGTTCAGCCTATAACCACTAAGAGTATAAGTCGTAGGCCAAACGCAGGTGACATAGCTAATCAGTCAAACATGTCAAATAGTACCCAGTCCAGCTGGCAGATAGCATCAGTCTTAAAACCGTATGTTAATTTTGCTGTGCATAACATCATTGAACAACAATCTCCCACTTCGTATCTTCAAAATGTGATCATCTGTCAAAATATGCTGCTATATTTTCGTAAGTTTGATCAGCGTGATATTTTGGCACGGCTCTCAGAGCAGTGTGCGTTAGCGGGTTATATTATATTGGCTCCAGGTGAGGCGTTGTTTTGGCGTCCTTCAAATATGCGCCGTATTGCGCACCCACAGGTTAATGTGTGGCAAAAAATCAGTGCCTAAATTAGTGCCTAGACGAGTTAGGATAAACCTATGAAAAACCAGCCCAATGACATAGTGACGCTTGAGTGGTTGTTGCCACTGTTTGATCAGCAGTTATCACAGATATCTGATGGCTGGCAATTAGAGGCTGATATCGCTAGCTATGAGCAGATGATATCGTACTATCATCAGATAAGTGGTGCATTGATTATGGTTCGTCTTCCTCTATTAGCAGGTCTTGCTAATAAGCTGGGTTTGCTTGCGAGCTTAGGAGACGATGACAGCTTCTCTAGTAAAGACTGTCGGATAGGACAATTTTCTCATAAGCTGCTGCAGCGTGAGTTGAATTACTATACGCGTACAGGCAATTATCACGTTGCTGTAATAGACAAAGCTGCTTATGAGCTGACGCAGGTACTGTCTCAAAGAGGTATAGCAACAGAGCTCATTGTCGATGATACTGATGCTCAGCATGAATATTTAGGTAATGGTGATATTGACGACAGTATTATCAAAAGTATTGAAGTGACAGTACCCATTACTGAAGTTACAACCCGTTTAGTTGATCAGCAATATCAGCAACTGTTGTTAGTATGGCGACAGCAAGTACAGAAGTTATTGACTGCTAATGTGAATCAGCCATCAGTACTAAGCGTTCTAGAAAAAGTAGTTCAATATCTCTGGCAGACGACTCAAGATAGAGAGCTACAACGTCTTTGGTACTTGACTCAATTGTGGCTAAACGATCTTGCGCACAACGACACGCCATTACCTGAAAGTTATGCACAACTTCTCAGTCAGTTGGATCATGTTATAGAGTCTTATGGTCAATCAGTGACTTTATCCTCAAGCTTTGTCAAAAGCTTAATTACGACTGTCTACATTGAGCTCAGCTACTTAGTAACGAGTAGCGATCGCACTCAGTCTGTTCTTGATAATGTATCACAGAGCATACCGCCGATATCACGCTTCTTACCGCAATTGCTCAGTGAGCTTGAGACGCTCATTTTTGATTTGGACCAGCCAGTTACTCTAATAAACCCTATAAAATATATGAAGAACCAGCTTGAGAGTCGAGGTTGGACGCAGTATGTCACGCAAGTCGAATCAATCATTGCCGATTTAGAACAAGTTATCTTTTCAGAGACAGATGCTGCGCAAGAACAATTACAAATTGAGCGTAAGCTACAAGAGTTGTATAACGATATCTATGATATTGAACAGACCATATCGCTCAAAATCGGTGACACTGCTTCTTTTACTACAGTGCCTGAATCGCTTTACAGTACCGAGAAGCAGTTAGAGGGCGAACCTAAATCGGTCTCTACCGATAGTGAATTACGTGAGCTACGTATTGCCGTTGAAAATATCAAGCAAAAATTCAATGAGTACCTACAACGTCAAACGGTTCAGTTATTGCCAGAGATTGCTGAGTTTGACAGTATCGCTCAAGCTTTCGAGAAGATGGGGTTGTCAGACGTTAGACAGACTATTAATGATATAGGTCGTATATTTGCGCAATTACGCACCGGCGATGTCACAGTACTTAGCTGGGACTTGACTCAAGCATTGGCTGAGGGTTTGACTTCTATTGAGCTCTTGCTAGATTACCTAGCGCAGCAAGTCTTTGATCAAAAGCTGCTGACACAAGCTAATGAGTATACGATGAGAGCCACTCAGCTTTTGAATGCTCACATAGAAGCGCCAGACACAGTCAGTGAGACGTGGCCAATGCAAGCATCAGTAGCAATGGATGTTGTTCGTTATGATGATAGTGGTGAGATTGCGCCTGCTGATGAAAATGATGAGCCAGTGTTAGCACAGGCTATAGTGGATACCAGTGCAAATGCCACTGCTGATACAGAGAGTAGTGATGCATTGCTACATGCTCGTGAGCAGGTCAAGCCTGATAACTTTGATATCGATGCAGATATTCGTGATATTTTTATTGAAGAAGTCACAGAGGTAATTGCCGATCTAGAAGACTTCCTTCCTATCTGGCAGCAAGACTCACAAGACTTAACACCATTAACTGAAGTGCGTCGCGGGTTCCATACTCTAAAAGGGTCTGGTCGTATGGTTGGCGCCTTTAGTATTAGTGAGATGGCATGGTCAATCGAAAATCTACTCAATCGTCTGTTAGATAAGACCTTGCCTGTAACAGATGAGGTCGTCAATTTAGTCATTGATACTGCAAAACGTCTACCAGCTTTAGTAACCGATTTTGAAGATCAACAACCGCCAAGTTACGATCCTGCGATTACGATTCTACAAAGTAGTAATTTGATGACGCAGCAGCCTATCAATGCAGGTCTTACTGTGTTTGAGGCAGAAGTTAAAACAGAAGCTACTGAGATAGAGAGTGCCAAGATAGAAAGCACTGAAACAGAAGCTGAATCTGATATAAACAACTCTGCTATGATGGATGATGTAGAGCTGGATACGTTACTCTCGATAGGCGGTAATGACGAACTATCGAGCTCTGAAAATAATAATATGCTGACATCATTATCTGATTTAGAGATTCCGCCCATACTTATCCCATTCATGCAAGAGACGACGCAGCTACCAGCTGATGCAAATGATGCAGATCCTGACATCAAAGAAATATTCTTAGAAGAAGCCAATGAAGTATTAGAGGAAATTGTCCCACTATACGAACAATGGCAGCTATCGTTATCTGATTTAGATGGCTTAAAAGATATCCGTCGCGGCTTCCATACCCTAAAAGGGTCTGGTCGCATGGTAGGGGCGAACTATACTGCTGAGCTGGCGTGGGCAATAGAAAATATGCTCAATCGAGTACTGGATCATAGTATTGTCGCCTCAGGTGAGATGCGTCAGCTGATTTCAGATGTGTTGAGTACGTATCCTGTGATGCTAACCGCCTTTGAAGATAATAGCCAAAGTTATCCAGCCGTAACACCGTTGTGGATTGCTTGTGCTAACGCCTATAGTAAGCAGCATGGCGATGAATTCAGCTATTCTAATTTGTATGAGCAAATGACGACGGTAACTACGAGTCCTGAACAAGCAGATGAGAGTCTGAAAACTGAAGCAACTCAAGAGCCGATAATGGTATCGGACTCAGATGAAACCACTGTTCACTATAATGTTGATGATAATGATGGCGCGATGGATACCACGCTACAGACGATCAATTCTGTCAACGAAAAAATGGCAGAAGCCGCTGTCGTTCTAACGCCTCAAAGTGAAGAGGAAAGAGCATTTTGTAAGATATTTATTGATGAAGCAGAAGAGCTACTTCATCATATCGATCAGTTTGTCAGCGACAATCAAGATCAGCACCGCATTGAGATAACAGACGATATCGTACGTGCATTCCATACCCTACGCGGTGCTTCTGGCTCAAGTGCTTTAGCGGCCATCAGTGAAGTGGGTGCAACGATAGAGCATAGTCTAGAGCTGTTACAACAGCAAGATATTCCTATGAATACTCAGCATCTAGAAGCGTTGGCCCAATCTTCTACATTGATAGATGGGTACTTAAATAGTTACAAACAGAACCTAGAACAGCATAGCGTGGCCGTAGAAGACTCGCAAAGTCAGCAAGACATAGCATCATTGCAAGCCATGCTTGGTGAGCAATACATTATCAGTGATACGGCAGTGATTTCTGATGATAAACCAACGATAGAAGAGTTGCTGGATAGCAATATTGACACGCTATTGGATGCTGAGTGGGAATTAGATGATGCTTTAAATCATACAGAAGTCGCGCATACTCAAGACTACATAGCTCAGCAAATTTTACAGATAGACGCTCTCTCTAATAAGGCGCAGGCATTTCCGAAGTTTGTGACGGTTCTAAATGAGCTGGGTAATGTGTATAGCTATCTAAATGACAATATCGATAGAGCATGTGACAAAGATATTCAGGCGACGCTGCATGCTGGTCATGCTCAGCTAGTAGGGCTATTTGATGCCTTGGCTGGTAGTACTTCATTGAAGATCGACCAGCAGGTCATCGACGAGCTACAGAGTATCTATCAAAGTGATAATAGTCTCGAAGATGCAGATAGTAGCTTTACAGTCCGTACTACTGCAGCGCCTGAGCTACAGTTTGAGACAATTGATACCGACATTGAGCTATTAGAGATATTCTTAGAAGAGGCGCAGGAGCTTGATAATGCGCTAGATGAAAGCTTTAATAAGTGGCGTGACGATATCACCAATATCAACGCACTCAAAGTCTTGCAGCGTCACTTGCACACCATCAAAGGTGGGGCACGTATGGCGGGTATCCGTAGTATTGGCGATCTTACCCACGAAGCAGAAAGTGTGTATGAGTCTTTTGTAGAAAACAGACGAGCGCCGACTGCACAGTGGCTTGAGATTATGCAAATGGTGCAAGACACGATGTCATTGCAGGTCATGCATATCGTCAGTCACAAAAAATCTTTCTTTACCTCAGAGCTCATTGAGCAATTAAGAGCATTTGAAAAAGCACCAAGCTTACCAGAAACAGTGGAGCTAATCATACCAGTTCCAAATAATCATTTTGAGCCAGCTGCTGCCGCTCCAGTGGTTGATGTTGATACTGGTACCGAAGTGTTAGAGACCGTAAGTCTAGAGACGATGATTAAGCAGTCATGGGCTAATGGGCTACCTGATCCAGATATACTAGCAGTATTCTTGGAAGAAGCTGAAGAGCTAACCAATCGAAATAAGTATCTGCATTTGTTCTTAAAAGATACAGGCAATACTATAGCGTTACAAGCACTCCAGCGTGATTTGCATACCATCAAGGGCGGTGCGCGAATGGTGACAGCCTCTGGTATCGCAGATTTAGCTCACGAGATGGAATCAGTGTATACAGACTTTGTCAGTAATCGCCGTCCAGCGACCAAAAAAGTCCTAGAGCTCTTAGTAGCCAGTCATGACTGGCTCGCTGATGCCGTATTTATTCTTCAACAACAGGTCAATCCACCAACGCCTACATTGCTGATTGGGGCATTAGAGCAGTTCGGTAAAAACCCTGATAGTCTCAAACAAATACCTAAAGAGTCACTACAGTCTCAGCGCGAAGCAATTTTGATTGCTAAAGAAAACCAAGACTCTCAGTATCTTGCCAAAGATATCGGCGAAATGCCTTCTATGCTTAGAAGTACTAACGACGAAGATGAAAACGCCAATAACAATGAGATGATTCGTATCTCAGGCGGGCTGATCGAGCACATGATTAACTTATCTGGTGAGTCAGCGATTAACCGTGCGCGTATTGATATGGGCATCAGTAGCTTAACCAATAGTATCGAAGAGATGGGTACCACAGTACAGCGACTGGCAGATCAGTTACGCCGTATGGAGATCGAGCTTGAAGCTCAAATTTTGTCGCAGATAGATGAGGAGTTGATTAACAATGAAGACTTTGATCCTCTAGAAATGGATCAGTACTCATCATTGAACCAGCTGTCTAAATCTTTGACAGAGTCGGCTTCGGATTTGGTGGACATTAACCATACACTATTAGAAAAGACCCGTGATAGTGAAGGTCTGTTGCTACAGCTTTCACGAACACAGACCGAATTACAAGATGGATTGATGAATTCGCGTATGGTTCCATTTACGCGTTTGACACCTCGTCTTGAGCGTATCGTCCGTCAGACAGCCAATGAGTTGAACAAATCCGTCGATCTAACGATCATCAATGCTGATGACGAGATGGACAGAACCATTCTAGAGCGTATTACCTCGCCACTTGAGCACATGCTACGAAATGCGGTCGATCACGGTATTGAAACGACGTCGACGCGATTGAAAGCAGGCAAGGAGCGTAGTGGACGTATTACTCTCGAGGTACACCGAGAAGGTGGCGAGATCGTTATTCAGCTATTAGATGATGGTCGCGGCATCGATGTAGAGGCAGTCCGCAATAAAGCAATCTCTCAAGGTCTTATCGATGCAGACGATGACAGTCTCTCTGATCTAGATATCATGCAATACATCTTTAATGCAGGCTTAAGTACTAGTAAGCAAGTGACACAGATCTCTGGTCGCGGTGTTGGCATGGATGTTGTAATCAGTGAAATTCGCCAACTGGGCGGTTCGGTTTCAGTGGTATCGGATCTTGGTAAAGGTTCTAGCTTTACAATGCGCTTACCATTGACGGTGGCAGTATCTGATGCATTGGTGGTACGTGCAGCAGATCGTTACTATGCCATACCATTGGTACAGATCGAGCGTGTGGTACGTGTCAACCCAGAAAAGCTCTATGATTACTATCAATCAAATGATGCGACGCTAAACTTTGAAGATACTGATTACCGAGTACGTTATTTAAATGAGATTCTATCAGGCAATAAGCTAAATGAGCTGGTGGTGAATACCAATACCAGCCTACCGCTGATCATCATCAAAAACCGTACAGGACAAAATATTGCTCTACAGGTTGATCAGATTGCAGGGTCACGTATAGAAGTGGTTGTGAAACCTTTAGGACAGCAATTATCGAATATACCAGGTATCTCGGCCGCTACAATTATGGGCGATGGCTCAGTGATGCTTATCTTAGATTTGATTGCTTTAATGCGTAATGCACAATTGGGCAAAAACACCTTAAAGTCCGCGAATGCTAAGCGAGGACGCATAGAGTCTAAATCGACTGTTCTAGTAGTCGATGACTCTGTTACCGTACGCAAAGTGACCTCACGCTTCTTAGAGCGTCAAGGCTTCAATGTGGCAGTCGCAAAAGATGGTATTGATGCGCTTGAGATACTACAAGACACGACGCCAGATATGATCTTGCTAGATATTGAAATGCCGCGCATGGATGGTTTTGAGGTTGCAACCCAAGTCAGACACAATGGTCGATTGCAGCATATTCCAATTATAATGATCACATCACGTACGGGTGAAAAGCATCGTGAGCGTGCATTAGAAATTGGTGTGAATGACTATATGGGTAAGCCATTCCAAGAAAAAGAGCTGCTTGAAAAAATACAGAAATTGCTAGGTAAAGAGGCACGCCTGACTAATGAAGGATAATGCACGTGTTTTAGCACTGCGAGAGAAAAACAAAAGTGATATCAAAGTGCTGGTGGTGGCAGAAGATCATCGCCAGCGTGTGGCTTTTTCAGATACCGTGCGTAGTTGCGGTTTCACACTCATAGGATGTGTGTCACGAATGCAGTGGCAAGAAAAAAGCGAGCTGTCTAATATACCTGTTGATATTTGGCTGATAGATAGTGACTACGATGATAGTGTCGCAACAGCAACGTTAGTATCTAAACCAGCAGCTGTGCTGGTGGGCTTTAGTCAAGCGCCTTATCTCAATGAGGCACAGCAATATGCCAAATGGCAACGAAAACTAAAACGTAAGTTTGCACAACTACTGGCATTACCGGCACTATTAGATAAGCCAGTCCGTAAAAGTGACGTCACCGAAATAGACTGGCAGTACGTCGTGTTTCTGGGAGCCTCTATGGGTGGACCTAGCGCGGTAAAAGAGTTTTTGGATAATGTACCAGCCACGCTACCAGTTTGTATCTTATTGGCGCATCACTTTAATCAGACGATGATTGGTACATTACCCCGCATACTCAATCGCCATAATGATTGGGGCTGTGAGGTAATTGCTTCCTCACAACGTTTGAGAGCAGGGCAGTGCCTTATAGCCCCTATTGATAAGCAGATTGTCTGCGACTCGACAGGTCGGGTGATACTACTAGAGCAGGGGTGGAGCGGTGAATATAAACCTGCCATTGGTCAGCTTATCAAAAATGCTAGCGATGCTTATGGTAATGAGCTGATAAATATTGTCTTTTCGGGTATGGGTGACGATGGTTCTCAGTATCTCGACCTGATTCAAGATAATAATAGCCAGCTATGGGCACAAGATCCTGCTTTAAGTGCGTGTCCAAGCCAACCCCAAGCCATTATTGACTCAGGATACTGTAGCTTTATTGGCAGCCCCAAAGAGTTGGCACAAAAACTGACTGATTATATTGGTGAAAGGCAGCAAGCCATTCACGCTAACTGATTGTGAGCGACGTATGAAACAAATTTTAAAACATTCGTTCGAAGCGGTAAGTCTACTGACCACGAATAATGGTATGCTTGAAGTCACTATCGTGCCAGCATCTAACCAGCCTGACTGGATTATTCCAAGCGCTCTAATTTTGAGCGTAGAGGATTATCAAGAACGCACCACTATGTATGACTGGCAACAGCAGGCGCTGCCTGTGTTTCATTTGTTGTCGAAAGATGAGGTACCGGAGCGAATTATTGTGTTAGAAGGCAATACAGCTGAACATCGATTTGCACTACAAACAGCAGGTGAGCTGCAGCATTTACAAGCTCGTATCTCTGATGTTAAAGATGTTGATATTCCTAAGCAGATGTTGAATAGCAGTACTGACGTCTTGGAGGGGCAGTCTGATGAAGACATCGTGCTCTCTTATTTATATCAAACGGTCATGATTGGTGATAAGACGTACCTAGTACCAGATTTAGATAAAATCGCGCATAACTTGGCTAATCCAGACAGTTAAATGCTCTTTTAGCGTTAAGGTGTTTATCATTTTAGCGCTACAGCTTGGCATATCGGTTGTTTTTTGTCTTGTGAGGGGTAGCGATCCTATTTATAATGTTGAGTAGTGATAACTTATAATAAAGATAAAGACAATAGAGCCGCTCATGAATAATTCTAACGTATCAAAATGGTCTCTTAGTAGTCGTATATTTCATTGGAGCAGTGCGATTTTGCTGTTGGTCACGTGGATTATGATGCTGCTATACGAGAATCTCGATGGCAGTTTATACATCGGGCTTCACAAATCGTTCGGGATAAGTTTATTATTTTGGATGATTGCACGAGTCATCAATCGTATGTTTGTTAAAGCACCACCATCAGTGCCAATGCCAAAGTGGCAGTCTCTGATCTCCAAGCTTTCTCACTTTGCCCTCTATGCTATTCTGATCGCCATGCCGCTTGCCGGTCTACTCATGTCTGTGTACGGTGGTCGTCCAGTTGATATCTTTGGGCTATTTCAGATACCTGTTTTTGTGACTCCTGATAGAAGCTTGGCGCGTTTTTATAATGATATACATACTGATATCATCTGGCCTATGATTATTGGTTTTACGGCACTTCATATTGGTGCAGCCCTATATCATCAATTTATCAAAAAAGACAATCTAATAGCGCGTATGAAATAAGCCATTATCGTTACTCATTTTTCTAATATGCACATAGATATGTAAAAATATATTGATAAACTTATACAAAGACGCTCATATAAAGCAATCTATATAAAGAAAATACAGCCAAAAAAAAGCCCTAAGTATATGACTTAGGGCTTTTCTATATCAGACATAAATTGAGACGTTAATGGTCTGAATACATAAACTTACTTTTTGTGTTCAGGTAAATTAATATTCATCTCTAATACATCTAGGCTGTCTTCTGAACGATGGTTAATGTTCACATCATCAATCTGTACACCGTTGACGTACTTATTAACCACTTCTAGTATTTCACGTTTCATTTTTTCGATACGATCAACTGTCAGTCGGTTATTCAGACGGTTTTCGCTAGCTACGATAACCTTGAGGCGCTCAGTTGCTAAATTAGCACTACCAGCATTACTGCTGTCGTCAGTACCAAATAAGCTACTCCAAAATCCTTTTTTCTTAGTCATCATTAACCCCCAAACCAGCGCTGCAGTAAACTTTTCTTTTTCACATCGATATGACGTAACGGACGCTCTTCACCCAAAAATCGAGCGACGATATCATCATAACACTGACCAGCCACAGAGTCGCTATAATGAATGACAGGCTCGCCATGGTTAGACGCTTCGAGCACTGAATGGCTCTCAGGCACAACGCCGAGCAGTGGTACTTTTAAGATATCATTCGAGATGGTATCGATGTCCATCATCTCGTTTGCAGCGGCGCGCTCTGCATTGTAACGAGTGATCACCAGATGCTCACGTACAGAGCCTTGGTTCTCTTCAACTTTTTTGGTTTGGCTCTGCAAGATACCAATGATGCGATCTGAGTCACGTACTGAAGAGATTTCAGGGTTAGTGACGATAATGGCTTCATCAGCGTGATACATAGCCAGCTGCGCACCGCGCTCGATACCAGCAGGTGAGTCGCAGATGATATAGTCAAACTGTTTAGACAGCTCAGCCATAACCTCTGATACGCCTTCGTCTGTTAGCGCGTCTTTATCACGCGTTTGGCTAGCAGGAAGGATATACAAGTTCTCAAGCTGCTTGTCTTTGACAAGTGCTTGTGACAAGCGTGCGCTACCAGTAATGACATCGACAAAATCATAAACAATTCGGTTTTCACAACCCATGATCAAGTCTAGATTACGTAGACCTACATCAAAATCGATCACTACCGTCTTATAGCCACGCAATGCTAAACCAGCGGCAAAAGAGGCACTTGTCGTGGTTTTTCCCACACCGCCTTTACCTGAAGTGATTACAACTATCTTCGCCACAATGGCACACTCCTATGAATCAATGGGATATCTGTTATATAAATAGCACAATTGCATGGTATTTATCTACTATATATGTACTATCTGCGAAGCTAGCCTAGCATAAATAAACAAACATTTATAGCAAGTCTGTACTAAAGCAGGAAAACAACTGAGATATAAGCTATAAAGGGTTTCTGCTTAAAAAATACACCGCTAATAGTGTTAATTTCTATTCGCTTCATAAATCTATAATGGCACTAAAAATAATAGCAAAAATAGCAGCTGATAATAGACCAACTATAATAATTGATTCTATGTACCTCGCGCGTCTTATACTATAGCTTAATCAAGCACACCTACCTTACTCAGTTTACTTTTCTAAACCATCACTTAATCGTGTATTGTTTTTAACAGTATTAAATTCTAAGCCTCATCCATTACAGTAAATACCAAGCCTTCACCTTCTATAAACTTTACTTGTACAGGCTTGTCAATCACGTGCTCAGGTAGGTTGTCCCGCAAGCAATAAGTGCCTGCTACAGAAACCAGCGAAGGATTAAAAACCTGACAAAAAATACGCGCGTCTTTGTCACCTGTTGCGCCTGCCACCAAGCGACCTTGAGCGCGGCCATATACGTGCAAGCTGTTATCAGTAATCGCTTCAGCACCGCTATTGACACTGTTTGTCAAAATCAAGTCACCACCGACGTGGTTTAAGCTCTGCCCTGAGCGTAGCATCTGGTCATAGATCAAACTGGTAATATGTTGAGCGCTAGTAAGGGTATCAGCTGGCATCTCAGATACAGTCGTTTTGGTCTCTCGTTCATTGGTCGCTGTAACGTCTTTTACATTATCGTCGCTAGCTGAGTCTTTGTTGCTGTCTTCTGCTGGCTTATTGGGCGTCGCAGGTGCTTTCTTACTAGGTATGATACGCTCAATGCGTTTGCCATCTGCTGGAAATATAGCCAAGCGCTGTTCGCGAGCTTGGTCATCGAGTACACCTGTGACCACACCGATAGGCTGTAGTCCCCATGCCCATAGCAACTCTACCAATGCAGATAAGTCTTGCTCAACGTCACTATCAATAAGGATGGGGATATTACTCGACTTGTTGCTTAGCGTGTCAGCCAGCTGGGCTTCGATAGCACTTAGGTCATCTGTACTGAACTGTAAACGTGAAAAAGTCAGCATTTTGCCATACAAGGCTAAGGCAGGGGCTGTGTTTGTTGTTTGGTTATTATTATCTGAAACTGTCATATATAAACCCTTAAGAATAATTCTATCGCTGTATCCACAGCGTCATTTTTATAATTGCGTCATGCGAGTCGATAGATATACTACAGATTTAGCATATCTTGATGCTTCCATTGCTGTACTTTTACTTGCGCTTCAAATTCAGTCAAACTGTCATCAATGATACTCGAAATCAGAGTATCGAGCGCAGTATTATTGGTATCTATTTGCGCAATACCGCTAGCAATAGCAACCATCAATGAGTCGAGGCGCTCAGGGTCAAGCAAACGCTGATTTAACGCGTAAACGACATTGGTGCCGACGTTGTGCCCGATAGTCTGTAATTGCGATTCAATTAAGCTGCCAGCGATAGGGATCATACGCAAATAGCGTCGTAGCTCAGGGGTATTGGCCAACCCTTCTTCAATAGCATTGCCCATCTCATCGGCTAATATACTACCACCACCTGATGAAGCGGTGAGCTCTTGTAATTTTGGGGCAAGCTCCGAGCGTAGCATTGACAGCACGGCAGCTTCGATTTCAGCACGGTTGCGCGTGATGGCCGATTCGATAAATGATTTATGTGCTTTGGGATCGGTCAGTTGCTGTCTAAAGTTTTGGATGGTTGTTAAGATGACACGATCAGATAGCTCCTCTAGCAGTAAATCGATATAGAACTTAATACGATTGATCCAGAGCTGTGGTAGCACTTGATAGCCAAGCTGATAGAGTCGGCGCCCGATAATGACTGCTCGGAACAACCGTAATGCACGTAATTGCGGAAAACAACCTAATACTTCATACCAGTGGACAAAAGGAAAAAAGAACCAGCGGTAGTAGACTTTGTTTTTGATGGCGATAGCCCAGCGTAATAACAGCTCGGCAATCAAAAAGATAGTAAAAAACCCACCAGCAGTACGCAGCGGCTCATGCAAAGTGGTTTGATACCAGTTCAGTCCATCACTCACAGACAGCCACTGTGCAGCGTTGTTACTAAAATCGCTCATCAATACCGCATCAATACTGATTAGTAATAGATCAATACTGATTACGATGAGCATCACGATGTCGTAGGTAAGCTTCAAGCGGCTTGGCTTTGGACGATTTGGCCTTGGTGGCTCGCTATGTGTTAGGTGAGGCGAAACCGGTGCTGCAAGAGGCGGGCTAGTAGGAGAGGCGGGCACAGTCATACCTTATAAGTGATAAATGACACAAAGAGTGAGCAAATTTTCGATAATGACTAAAAACAATTATCGAAAATTTATCAGTTCACGAATAGTCACATTATCAATGAATAAGACCAAAAAACAACCCATCTATGATTAAAATTTACGTATCCTAGTTAAAGATGTTTTATACAATTATAGGAAACAAATATGTCTCATCAATAAAAAACGTACGTCGTCACATTGGAATGGTCTGCAACCACTGTGGATAGCGTATTACTAGATGGCTGATTTTAATTATCTATATCACTCTAAGTTACAGTATTTTTATAGAGGTAATACCCTTATAGGAACCAATACCCCCATAGAAAATGCCTATCACGTTGCCAAGTGATGGTTTATTTAGCGTTTTGAGGCTCAGGATTGGTTTCAAAATCAGCCAACATGTCGGTGATACGCTGATCTTTTTGGCGCCAGATTTTTTCAACCCAATCAAACATCTGCGCTTTTATATCATCATCATTTTCGTAACCACCTTTTTTGATACCATCGAACAAAGTATCCGGTATATCGATATATCTTAGATCTACCCCCAAACGCTTGATGTTACCTTTCCATAGATCACCATAGCTTGGGACACCGTCTGGATAGACAATGGTCACATCCAATATGCCGTCAATGTCTTCTCCTAACGCACTGATTGCCAATGACAAGCCACCTGCACGTGGTTTTAGCAAATGAGTATATGGAGAGTGCTGCTTTGCGTGTTTGGCTTTGGTAAAGCGTGTTCCTTCCAAGTAGTTGAGCAAAGTAAAAGGCTTGTCCTTTAATAGCGCACAGGCACGTTTTGCCTCTTCAATATCTTTACCTTTTAGTGCAGGGTTTTTGGCGATGGCTTCTTTGGAGTGCCGACGCATCATAGGGAAGTCTAAAAAGTAGAAAGCCTGTCCAACGATAGGAATATAAATCAGCTCAAACTTGGTAAAGAAACGCGTGAGTGGCAGGCGCTTTTCGCCTATATACTGCACGATGCTGGTGTCGACCCATGATTGATGATTGCTAACCAAGAGGTATTTGCCCTCAGTATGGATATCATCAGGTAGGCTAATGCGCCAGTCTTTACGAGGTAACATGTCATCAATCAGAGCGCTATTGCTGCTGATCCAGTAGGTAGCAATCTTGATAACGGCTTTGTCCGCGATGGGAGCACCAGTAATGACCTTGCCAACACCCATTAACCATAAGGGAATACTACCACCAAAGCTATTAGCAGCGATGACGCCCGTAGCCGTGGCTAATGACACAGCCTTACCCAGCTTAGGAGTACGTTTATGCATTTTTCGAATGGTAGATGTCAGGCGCATGCTTGATCCTCTTGTTCAATCTAATTAATAAATGAATCTTACATTGTGGGTGTCAATGTATTTGGGTTCTACCGAATCTATTTTCATGATTGACGACTGATAGCAGTCAACTAAATAGTAGTCAGACAAAAGCTAACGTTATGTAAACGGTCATTCAATGTCTATGATTCTATGCCTACAATTCGATGATTATTGTTAGAGGCATACAGTCAGTCGACACCTGATGTACGAGCCGTTTAGTCATGATAAATTCGCCTAGATAATTTTAGCAGAAACAATTGGTAGTGTACGACTGTAAACGTGACTAGCGATAGCAAGTCGTTGCTATATAGCAAATGATTACTATAAGGCAGCAAAAGCTCCTACAGCTGGTTGCAAGACAACCTGCACTTCTCATACATAGGTGTGACAAAATATTACACACAGTTAGATTGGAATTGCCATAATAATGACGAAAGTAAATAAGTACTTATAGAAGATTAATGGACAATCTTTATAAAAAGCACGATTTATAACATTTTTGAATTTAAGAGGAAATACTATGCGTAATACATTAATGATTGCAGCAGTAGCGTCAGGTCTAGCATTGAGCGGTTGTACTACTGATCCAAACACTGGACAGCAACGTTTGAACAAAGCCGCTTTAGGTGGTTTGGTTGGTGCAGCAGGCGGCGCAACTATCTCAAAAGCAACTGGTGGCGACAAAACTGGTCGTGATGCAGCAATTGGCGCAGCACTAGGTGCAGGCGTTGGTTATTACATGGAGCGTCAAGCTCGTCAGCTTGAACAGCAAATGGCTGGCACAGGCGTAACGGTTGAGCAAAATCCAACAACTGGTAACATTGATCTTGTAATGCCAGGTAGCATCACTTTCTCGTTTGATGATGCAACACTTAGCTCTTCATTCAAGCCAACACTAGACAAGCTTGCTTCAACGATGAACCAGTACAATCAAAACACGATTACCATCGCTGGTCATACTGATAGCAAAGGTACAGCCTCTTATAATATGGGTCTGTCACGTGACCGTGCTTACTCAGTTGCTAACTACTTGACCGCTCGCGGTGTTGCGTCTAACCGTATCAATGTCGTTGCTTATGGCGAGTCACGCCCAGTTGCAGATAACAATACTGATTATGGTCGTCAGCAAAACCGCCGTGTTGAACTAACGGTTAATGCACCGCAAAGCGTAAACTAATCAGTAATCTGATTTAGGTATCGTATACACATTCTCAAATGTGTTTCCAAAAAGAGTCAGCAATATGCTGGCTCTTTTTTTGTGTTTTATTTGATAGGAAAAAGTTAAAAATGGAAATCCACGAGGGTCATGACAACACAGCGATATATGGCAAAAATCTTATGGCATCATAAATATCTACCACAAATTAATTATTATTAATATAAAATTAAGTATTGATAATGATTATCAATAACACTATAATTTATCAATATTTTATCGCCATAAGATCATATGCATCATTGTATGTGATAAATGATAAAAGTGTACGACCATAACAGCTTGCTATATATGGCCTGCTTATCGAGGCAACAACGCCCCCTAACCAAACAAACTTTTTGCTATATTTTTGAGGATATGTATGACGATTACCACAGTAACAAACCGTAAGATTCTACCAACTACGTTAGCTGTTGCCCTTGCAGGATTGTTAATGGTGTCGGGCTGTACCAAAAAAACCGATGAAGATACGGCTACTGCTGAAGTACAGACAGAGGTTGTTAGTGCAGAAGCGGGCGATAGTACTGAGATGTCAGCTGCCGAAAAAGCACATATTGACAGACTGGCTATCAGCTATGCCAATATGGCTCACGCCGCTTACAAAGACTCGTTGGATACCGCCAAAGAACTACAAACAGCGGTAGATACATACGTTGCGACGCCAACACAAGCCAATCTTGATGCGGCAAAAGCTGCCTACAAAGCAGCGCGCCAGCCGTATTCACAAACCGAGATTTTCCGTTTTGATGAAGGGTTTGTGACCGCAAATGACAAGCGCGCGATCAACAGCATAGATAGCTGGGAAGGTCAGATCAATGCTTGGCCACTAGATGAAGCGCTCATTGACTATGTCAATGATGATTATGAAGGTGAGTACAACAGCCAAGAAAACATCATCAACAGTGATAGCGTGACAGTCGGTAGTATTAATCAAGACACCAGTACTATTACGCCTCAGCTACTTGCAGAAATGAACGAGATCGGTGGTAGCGAAGCCAACGTAACGACTGGTTATCATGCGATTGAGTTTATGCTATGGGGTCAAGATACCAACGGGGTAAAAGAAGGCGCGGGCAATCGCCCAGTGACAGATTACATCACGGAAGCTGGTGAATGTACTAGTGGTGATACGGTCAATGAAGATGCTAGTATTTGTGAGCGCCGTGGTGAGTTCTTAAAAGCTGCGACCCAGCTATTGGTTGATGACCTGACAGCGATGGAAGCTCAGTGGCAACCTGAAACCGATAATACTTTACGTAGCGATTTGCTAGCGCGTAAATACGATAATAGTCTACGTCAGATTATGTACCAAATGGGCAGCTTAGCGTTAGGCGAGTTGGCTTCTGAGCGTATGCAGGTCGCTTTTGTCACAGGATCTACTGAAGATGAGCACGAATGCTTTAGTGATTTGACGCATTTGAGCTATGCCAATAATGCACGCGGTATCCAAAATGTCTTTAATGGTAGCTATCAGACTGTCACTGGAAAGACTGTCGGCGGCTACGGCATCAAAGAGTATCTCGTTGATAATGGGCATGTAGAAGAAGCCGAAAAACTGGCCGCTGAATTCAGTAAAGTTGAAGGTGCGTTCAATGTTATCGCTAACAAAGGCGAGAAAGAAGGGATTAAGATTGACCAAATGATTGCCACTGTTGGTCAAGCCAGTCAAGAAGGTATCTCTGCTGAAGAGCAAAATATTCGTCGCGGTTGGGTTGAGGCTGGTATCAACAGCTTGCAAGAATTGACGGCTGGTATCGAAAATGCGGCAAAAGCAGTCGGTATCGATAACTTAGATGCGGATGCAGGATCGCAGTTTTAATTTTATTTTTAGCGATTAAGGTCTTTTTATTCTATTGATGGTATCCATATCATAGTGGTAAGTGAGTAAACCTACTGCTATAAAAATGCAGATTGGATTTTATACGTACGTTGTCGATCACAGTCGGCAACGTATTTTTGTAAGAACTAAGTTTGTAGTCACTAAGTTTGTAATCACTAAGCCTGTAAATATCAAGTTTGTAAGTACTAAAATAGACCAGATACATCGGTCTTCTGAATCCGTATATGGATACCTATCATATTATAGGTATCGATTACAGTGGTTCTACTCTAAAACCAAGGCACACAATTTTTATGAAAGCCATTGATATCCCATCTTTTCGTTTGTCTTCTATATTCATGCGCAGTTTGCCGCTCATCATAATGAGTACGGTTGCACTAAGTGCTTGTCAACCAACCGATAGTACGCCAAGTGATACTTCGGACAGTCAAAGCGCGACCGCTACTAGTGAGAGTTCCCAACCAATAACCTCTGAACGTGCTCAAAATATTGAGGCACTTGCTGGCATGCCCATGCAACAGCTTGTCAGCTTTGATCCACAAGAGATTAAACAGGGCGGTGACACCGGGATCAGCATCACGAGTGCTGAGAGCTATTCAAAGCCGTCATCAAACTTGGCGGCTTCACGTAAAGGCATGTTTTTTATTGGTAATGCGTTCTTTCGTCAGCCTTGGGTTGTAGCTCCTGCTAGTACAGATAGCCGTGATGGACTGGGTGCGCTGTTTAACGTTGCGGCTTGTCAGTCTTGCCACATCAAAGATGGACGTGGTCATGCACCGATGGATGCCGATGATAATGCGGACAGCTTGCTGGTACGTCTGTCTATGCCAGCGACGACCGATGAGCAGCGTAAGCAGTTGCAGGACTCGCTCATTGAAAAAGTCGTTCACCCGATGTATGGTGGGCAACTGCAAGATCGAGGTATTCAGGGCGTCCCTGCTGAAGCGAGAATAGCAGTACAGTGGACTGATAAACCAGTCACTTTTGCTGACGGACATGTTGAGACGCTGCGCGCACCCACATTTAATTTGACCACCCCTGGATACGGTGCTCTTGATGAGGCGATGATGGTATCGCCGCGAGTGGCACCGCCGATGATTGGACTCGGATTGCTAGAACAAATATCTGACGATGATATTAAAAAACAAGCCAAGAACAATAGTGATATCAGTGGTAAGTTCAATTGGGTTATGGATCCACAAACCGGTAAGCGTGCGCTTGGACGTTTTGGGTGGAAAGCAGGTCAAACGAGGCTGCTGACTCAGAACCAAAGTGCGTTTAATGAAGACATGGGTTTGACGTCAAATATTCGTCCACATGAGTCTTGCATGCCCACGCAGACTGCCTGCCTAAATGCGACTACTGGCGCTGATGAGCAAGGGAATGGCAAGCCTCCTGTCGAAGTGAACGATGACGTGGCAAAATTCGTAGAGTTTTATACCCGTAATTTGGCAGTGCCACATCGCCGTGACGCGGATAATGAGTTGGTGCTGGCTGGCAAAAAGCATTTCTATGACATGGGGTGTCAAAGCTGTCATACCCCAAGATATCAGTTGCCAAAAACCGACGATGATCGTCTTGAGCAGCACGGTCAAGTGATTTACCCTTACACAGATTTGCTACTACATGATATGGGTGATGAGCTTGCTGATCGTACAGTTGCCGGTAAGCTACCATCAAAAGATGCTCAAGTTGAATTTTTAGCCAACTCTTATGAGTGGCGCACACCGCCCTTATGGGGTGTCGGGCTTGCTCAAACGGTTGATCCGCAAGCGACGTTCTTGCATGATGGTCGCGCGCGCACGCTGATGGAAGCCGTACTATGGCATGGCGGAGAAGCCAAAAAGCAGCAACAACAGGTATTGAAACTAGACAAGCAAGGTCGTACAGAGCTCAATGCATTCTTAAAGTCACTATAGCGTGATTTTACTGCGTACTATCGTGCGCCACCTGTTTTGAATAATCATGCAACAACGATATAAATTACTACCTATAAAATTACCGAGAACCCTATGAAAATGAACCACGCTTTGGCAATGGCACTATCTGCATTAAGTGCTGGACTGCTAATCAGCTGTGTTAAACCTGCCGACGAAAACAAAGCGGCAGAAGCGGACAGCCAAGAAGTTGTGCAAGAGAATAGCGCTACTAATAACTCAGCAGAAAGCAGTACTGAAGCCGCTGAGCAGATCGTTGCTGTAGATATCAGTCCTGAGACCCAAAAGACATACTTGACGCATGTGGCAGAGGATATCGTGATTCCAGCGTATGCCGATGCAGCAAAACAAAGCGATCTGCTAAATGAATTGGCGCAGAAATATTGTCAACAATCACCAGTGAGCGGCGATGAGTTGCAAGCATTGCGCGAGCAGTGGCTGGTACTAGCACAAGCATGGTCAAGTGCTGAAATGGTCAACTTTGGTCCCGCTACTGCCAGTATGAGTAACTTATATATCAATTACTATCCCGACGAGCGCGGTCTGGTGCATAGCGGTGTCGCCGACCTAATCGCTGCTAATCCAAAGCTAACGCCAGAGCAGCTCGCCGGTGAGAGTGCGATTGTGCAGGGTGTACCAGGATTAGAAGAAGCGCTTTTTGCCAATGAGAGTTTGGATGCTGGTCAATGTGCTTATGTGATCAGTGCCAGTAGTGCTCTGAGCACACGTCTAAAAGCCATCGAGGACAATTGGCAGCAGAACGCGACTAACTTATTGGCAATAGATAAGACAGGGGAGAGCGACCAAGGTTTAAACCAATGGTTTAACTCTTTACTGTCGTTAATCGAAACGATGAAGTCCAATGCGATCGATCAGCCACTGGGTCTGACGGGCAAAGCAAAAGGTCACCTGCCAGCTGCTACCGCGGGTCAAAGCCGCGCTATTATCAATGCAAAACTAGATGCGATTAATAAAGCCATGACTGACCCCGTATTGACAGCGATTCTTGGTAGTAATGATGAAAATACAGTTGCTGATAACCTATCGACTGCGCTTGCCGAAGCGACGACACTACTAGCACAGATGCCAGAAGATATATCAGCGGCAGATAAAGATGACCAGCAGGCGCTCTATGATCATCTGACCACCATCACTCGCCTAATCAAACGCGAGTTAATCCCAGCACTTGGTATCCGTGTGGGATTCAATAGCACTGATGGCGATTAGACAATGTCTACTATTAATAGGAACACAATAGCGTCAATGCCCAAAGCGCGCGATCAAGCATATAAGTCAGGAGCAAGATCAGCAAGCCATGAGCTGCTGACGACGTCGGTGCTGTCTATAATTGGCACGACAGCACTTGTTGGGCTACACCATCGTTACCGCAAACAGCAGAACCCCAATGCTAGCCTGCAAGATTATATGACAGGTCTCCGCACGCAGTTACGGGTATCGCAATCGGCTGATGAGACAACACCAATGCTCACGCGCTTGCGCTATGCTTGTCAGCAAGGGGCGGCGACATGGCGGCAGGCTTATCATCATACTATAGATAATGCTGATCAGTATGATACTCCCAGTTTTGCTGATATGCATACGACGACGTTGCTAGCACGACCAGTTAGCTGGGTCAGCGGTGTTGCATCCATGCCAAAAAACCACATATCACTGAACCAAAACGAGCATGATTTTGGTGTGGTGGGTATCGATGCTGATAGACAAATGGTGTGGCAGACCACTATGCCTGAACGTGTTCATGATATCGTCGTTCAACCTGTATCCGTCAATGTACCTGAAGAGCAAGCTCAGCATAGCAATGACCACCAAGGTCAGCATGTTATCGTAATGGGTCGTCGCCCCAGCGAAAAATTCTGGGTGCTGAGTACAGCAAGTGGACAGGTCCAGCATGCGATCAAAGCTGACGTAAACCGCCATTTTTATGGTCATGCTTGCTATAGTTTAGATGGTAATTTGCTCTATGTGACTGAAAATGACACTGTCAGCTTGGCAGGTAAAATCGGTATCTATGATGCTAATAATGCTTATAAAAAAATAGCAGAGTTTGACTCGCATGGTATCGGCCCACATGAGCTGATTATGCATCCAGATGGTGATACATTAGTGATCGCAAATGGTGGTATCAAGACCGAGCAAGCCTCGCGTGAAGAGTTAAATCTAGATAGCATGCGACCCTCGCTAACTTATCTAAACCGTCATGACGGGTCATTAATTGAGCAAGTGACTCCTGAACATAACCAGATGAGCGTGCGTCATTTAGCGATGCACAAGGATGGCTCAGTGATGATCGGTATTCAGTTCCAAGGTGAAAAGCATATCAATGTACCATTGGTATTGACCCACAAGCGCGGTGATAGCCATTTCACACCATTGACCATGCCAAACAATCAATGGCAACGTTTTCATCAATATATTGCGAGCGTAGCTGTCGATAGCGACCGTAATTTACTTTGTGTGACCACACCAATTGGTGGCTGTGCAGCGATTTATGACTTGCATACTCGAGCATTAATTGATGATGTAAGCTTACCAGACTGTGCAGGGGCGTCAGTGCTAGCTGACTCCAATATATCAACTCACAGAGCCAGTGATCCTATGGCTTCAGGATTTATCGTTAGTGACGGTCAAGGACAATTAACGGCATTGAGAATCACTCCTATGCCAGAAACAAAGTCAAAAGCAAAAATTGCTGAGCACTGTGAGCGTATTATAAAGGACAGTAAACTGCATATGATGTCCTTTGACAACCATTTGCAAGCGTTGTAGATTTTGTAAATGTTATAAGCGCACCAGTAGTCAGGAGCAATGATTCACACGGTTATGTTTATAGCTTTTACATCCATAACTTTTGCGTCCGTGACGTCAGCGATGCAGCTTATAGCTGCTATGACCATATAAAAAGGAGACAGCGCATCAGCTCAAATATCAGTTTGGATACTGTGAGACAGCAGCTCGCACAGGCAGGTATCGAGCTGTGCATCAGTAAAAAACGTGTCAAAAATATCAACTTTCGCTTAAAGCCTTATTTATTAATGGTCTCTGTACCACTGCGTATCACTGCCTCGCAAACACTGTATGCTGTAGCCAGACGAGTGTCTTGGGCGATTGCTCATCACCCGCAAGTACTGGCGCAACACCATCGCAAACCCAGCGCTTCGGTAGATTCCTCAGATGCTGATCAGCCCATCTATCTATGGGGCAAAGTACAAGCATTGACGTTGAGCCATGATGAAACAATGGCTTACTATCGACAGCAGCTCTCCAATATCATGCCTTCGCTATTTGAGAAATGGCAGCCCATCGTCGGCGCTTATGCCAATGAAGTGCGATTAAAGAAAATGCACACGCGCTGGGGTAGCTGTAATACTCGCGCTCGCCGCATCTGGCTCTCGGTCTATCTTCCTGCTTATCCTATCGAATGCACCGAGTATGTTATCGTTCATGAGCTCTGTCATTTACATCATGCCAATCATAGTCGCGCGTTTTGGCAAACCGTTGAGGCGGCAATGCCGGATTATCAGCAGTGGCACAATTTGCTGGCAGGCAAGACGGGTCAATTGGATTGAGTTCAACAGTTAGTGATTTTAGCTATCTAAATCAGTGCCTTCATAGCAGTTTTTGCCTACGCATCTTTTTTTTATATTAAAGAAAGATAACTCGGACTGAGCTTTATTGGCATGATTGACATAAGGACACGCCTTCATAAGCCTGATATGATAAGTCATAACGGTACAAATCGTGTCGTTTAAATAGAACTATACAGGGATGTCACATGGAAAATGTCAATCAGGCAGAATTTTGGCAGCAGCGCTATGAAAAAAACAGCATCGGCTGGGATATGGGACAGGTATCGCCACCACTCAAAGCTTATATTGACCAGCTACCTGACAGCGCCAAAAACCAAGCAGTGTTGGTAGCAGGTGCAGGTAATGCCTATGAAGTAGGCTATCTATATGAGCAAGGATTTACCAATGTCACGCTGGTTGATTTTGCGCCAGCACCGATTGAAGCGTTTGCAGCGCGTTATCCTGATTTCCCCTCTGAGCATTTGATCTGCGCAGACTTTTTTAGTTTGTCAGAGCAGCAATATCAATTTGATTGGATATTGGAGCAGACGTTTTTTTGTGCGATTAATCCCGCGCGCCGTGATGAGTACGTGCAGCAGATGGCAAGACTACTAAAGCCTCAAGGCAAACTGGTGGGTTTGTTATTTGATACAGACTTTGGACGAGAAGAGCCACCATTTGGTGGTACTAAGGAAGAATATCAGCAGCGTTTTCAAAGCTATTTTGATATTGAGACCATGGCGCCTAGCTACAATTCATATCCTGCACGGCAGGGTAGCGAGCTGTTTATAAAGCTGCGAGCAAAATAATCTCACGTTCGATGTTGTGCCGAGCTTGTGCTTCTAGTCGCTCGTAATAGTAGTCAGTCAAATACAGTCTTGGATGGGCTAGTAATCCTTGTAATATTGCAGTGCGACCATGACGATAATCCACGTCTGTCACATGAGCATACTCTTGACGTACTGCTTGTGTATACTGCTCGTATAGGGGCCAAGATATACCCAAAATACTCAAATCCATGTCTAACAGATAGGCTGCGTCGTTGTATTTAACACTGTTTATCGACTCATCTATTTGATGACTGGCTGTTATCATAATAAGTGCGTAGATATCTTGGCATCGCGTTGAACTCAAGTAGGGGCTCAACGCCTCTACCGCGTATTCAGCACTTTTTTGCTCATTGTCTGAACGTGTTGGGTCATACACGATGTCATGATAATACAGTGCCAGCGCTATCGTATTTGGCTCAGATAGAGAGGGTTTGATATTTTCAAGCTGCATCATTAATTGCTCGATATGATCAAGCGTATGATAAGCGCGCTGTGGCTCAGTATAGCGTACAGCGATATCTTGCCACAGCAACTCTATCTGCTGCGGCAAGATATTGTTACCGATGGATGATAAGTGCTGTGCAAAGCATTTACCAAGATCATCATGCCTATATAAAAAGTCAGCCATCTATCACTGTTCACTATTGCTATGCTAAATGTGGTGCAACTAGTCTTCGTCGTTAGCCACGGCATCTTTAAATGCTTTGTTAAAGACGTCCCCAAGCAAGCTCACATCATCGACACGCGCATAATTCAAGCGAGTGACAAAAGCAATACGGCGGTGTGGTCCGTCTTCAGCCAATGGTACTGCAACCGCGTTTTGATTTTGCAGGTGCAGCTGATCCAATGCCATTTCAGGTACTAGCGTTGTGCCCATATTGGCAAGCGCCATTTGAATTAGGGTGTTTAAGCTGGCATCCGAAAAGCTCGATTTCATTTGCGAGCGGTCGAAATGACAGACCGATAGTGTCTGATCGGTCAAACAGTGCCCTTCACCAAGTAGCATAAGGTTGGCAGTGGCCAGCTCATCAGCGTTGATGGTTTCGAGTTTGGCATGTATGTCATCTTTTGGGAATACAGCAAAGAAGTCTTCACTCCAGAACTCAAAACTGTGCAGACCATCGACCGCATAAGGTAGTGCAATAATAGCGGTATCAATATGACCATAACGGACTTGTTCAAGCAGGCGCTCGGTCTGTTGCTCAACGATCGTCATACGAAACTCTGGATATTGAGCACGTAGCGCAGGCAATACCTTTGGTAGCAAATAAGGCGCAATCGTTGGGATGATACCGACCGTCATAGGATAGGCAAGTGGCGTCTGGTGACTTTGCGCACGCGTGGTCAAGTCACTCACTTCAGAAAACACGCGTTGTGCGCGCGTAAGGATATCTTGACCGATAGGCGTGATCAGCACTTGTTTATTATTACGCTCAAAAATCTGAGTATCCAGCTGTTTCTCTAATTCTGCAATACCTAAGCTCAGCGCAGACTGTGAAATATTGCAGTCTTCAGCAGCACGTTTGAAGTGGCGATGTTTGGCTACAGCCAAAGCAAACTCAAGTTGTCGTAAAGTAATCATAAAACCTCTCTTTTAGTGGGTTTTTCATGCAATTTATTATGTGTCGTCAACCTTTATGGGGCAGCAAATTACCAATTTTGAACCAATGATAAGCTCTAGAGATAATAGTTTAACAAGTTTAATAAAACAAAACATCACATTAAAAACTTTTAACTAGATTAACCATAGAATTCGCGTATAGTTTGTCGGGTAGCCCAGAAAGATAAAGGGTTAGTCGAAAAACCATACAAATAACTTTTAATCTAATTAATTATAGAGGAGCCAACCATGGCGTCTATCATCAATCAAGAAATCCCAGAATTTTCAGCAGATGCATACGTAAACGGTGAGTTCAAAACTGTTACTTCAGAAGACGTAAAAGGTAACTGGGCAATTTTCTTATTCTACCCAGCTGACTTTACGTTTGTCTGCCCAACTGAACTTGAAGACATGGCAGGTCATTACGAAGAGCTAAAAGGTCTTGGTGTTGAAGTATATTCAGTATCAACTGACACGCATTTCACGCACAAAGCATGGCATGATTCTTCAGATGCTATCGGCAAAGTACAATACCCAATGATTGGCGATCCTACTGGTAAGATCACTCGTGGCTTTAACGTTATGATTGAAGAAGCTGGTCTTGCTGAACGTGGTACGTTCTTAGTAGATCCTGATGGTTTGATTCAAGTTGCTGAAATCCATGCAGGTGGTATCGGCCGTAGTGCAAAAGATATGCTACGTAAAGTAAAAGCAGCACAGTACGTTCGTGAAAACGACGGTGAAGTATGCCCAGCAGCTTGGGAACAAGGAGGCGATACATTGAAGCCAAGTCTTGACCTAGTTGGTAAAATCTAAGTAGTTATTTCATTACTTAGATAACAATAGCACTGAATCTTACGCTGTCAGTTTGAATCAGTGCTATATATAAAGACCCCATTAACGTATGTTGATGGGGTCTTTTTTTATATGAGTTAAAGCTTAATTTATTGATGACATTTCTACTAGTCTACAGAATCTGTATAGATTGACAGTAAACATACTACTAAATAGGAGAGTCTTCTTTATTCTTATCGATAATCTTATAAATCTCATCTTTAAGGTGTAGTTTATGGCGCTTCATTTGTTCTATCTCTTCTTCGCGGCTAGCATGCTTCACTAGGTCTTTTTCGAGATAGTTAATTTTTTGATCAAGCTGAGTATGCTCCTCAAAAATACTCGCAAAATGACTGTCTTTGAGTTTGAGCTCGGCGATGATCTCTCTGTTGTCGTGGAGCGTGTCTGTTTTTCTCATGTGTTCATCCTTGTCATTAAACGCAACCTTGCTACACATAGTCGCGAATTGTTTTAAAAAACGGCTTAACTTAAGAACTATTCTCGATTGTAACGAAAAAACCAGACAGGCACCATGACTATTATCTACCAGTGTATTTATATTTAATACAATAAAACTATTTATGATTGGTTTTATAAAACTTTATATTTGAGTTTCTCAGCTTGCTGAATTTACTCAAACGCATGATAATAGGGACATTCCAGGGTAAGCACCCAGTACATATAACGTTTTACATAAAATTATTAATTCTAAAATCTTATATTTGTACGTGCAACATGACCGTTGCCGTTACATATTCAGCCATAATGAGGAACAAACATGATAGACCAAAATTTATTAGATGCCGTTAAGAGCTATAGTGAAAATATGACACGTCCAATTACCTTTGTATTGGGTAGTGGCGAACACAGTAAGCGTGCAGAACTGATCGATTTTTTGACTAAAATTGCTGGTACCACTGACAAAATCAATTTCAGTGCTGAATCAACTGATGATAGCTTACCAAGCGCAATCAGCTTTAAGGTAGTCAGTCACGTAGATGGTGCGTCAGAAGATACTGGTATTGTATTCAGCGGTATTCCAGGCGGTCATGAGTTTACCTCACTGATCCTTGCAATATTGCAAGCCGGTGGTCACACGCTAAAACTGGATGAAGGTATTCAAAAGCTGGTTAAGCGCTTCAACAAGCCATTACAGTTCCAGACCTATGTGTCGTTGTCATGCCATAGCTGTCCAGAAGTCGTTCAGGCATTGAACCAGTTTGCGCTATTGAATGACGGCATCAGCAATGAGATGATCGATGGTGCACTGTTCCAAGAACAAGTAGACGCAAACAAGATCCAAGGCGTACCAGCGGTATTCTTGAACGGCAAGCCATTTGCCAATGGTCTAATAGATACTGCAAAACTAATCGGTAAGTTACAAGAGCAGTTCCCTGACTTGTTGTCAGAGGTAGAAGATGATGCTGAGCAACTAGAGCAGCAAGACGTCACTATCATCGGTGCGGGTCCTGCAGGTGTAGCGGCTGCTATTTATACTGCTCGTAAAGGTCTGAAAGTGACGATGGTTGCTGACCGTATCGGCGGTCAGGTTAAAGACACACAAGATATCGAAAACCTTATCTCTGTACCCTTGACGAATGGTACCGACCTGTCTGGTAATTTTGTTAAGCACTTGGCCGAGTACAATATCACGCTAAAAGAGCATGTCAGCGTAAAAGACATTGGCGAGACCGAAGAAGAGAACTATAGTATCAATTTAAACACTGGTGAGACCTTTGAGACGCGTAGTATTATCTTGGCAACAGGTGCCCAGTGGCGCAAGCTTGGCGTACCAGGTGAGGAAGAAAACATCGGTAAAGGCGTGGCGTTCTGTGCTCACTGTGATGGCCCGTTCTTCAAGGGTAAGGATATCTCAGTTATCGGTGGTGGTAACTCAGGCGTTGAAGCAGCACTAGATTTGGCAGGTATCGTCAAACACGTGACTGTACTGGAGTTTGCTGATGAACTAAAGGCTGACCAAGTATTGATTAATAAAGCCAAAGAAAAAGCCAATATTGAGTTCATTACAGGTGCCGCGACTCAAGAAATCAAAGCAACTGATGGCAAAGTTTCTTCTATCGTGTACCAAGACCGTAGCACAGGTGAAACTCATGAGCGTGACTTGTCAGGGGTATTTGTACAGATCGGTCTAGTACCAAATACTGGGTTTATTAAAGGTTTTGTTGATCTAAACCGTTTTGGAGAGATTGAAATCGACGAGCGCTGCCATACAGATCGTAAAGGTATTTTTGCTTGTGGTGACGTCACGACCGTACCGTTCAAGCAGATCAATATCGCGATGGGCGAAGGTAGTAAAGCTGCGTTGTCAGCGTTTGAATACTTAGTCATGCAATAAGCGGGTTATGCAGTAAGCGGGTCATGCAATAGACCATTAAATTGTAGATTAAAAATAAAAAGCCACCTTGTTTGAGGTGGCTTTTTTATGGCGTTGTATAAACCGTTCTCTACAAAGTAGAGTTTAATAAATAGAAAATAAACGTTTGAGTGCGCTAATAAAGTAGTCATTCCTAGAAAATATCAACATTTACGTTACAAATTTGTCATTCGCATTACAAATTCGCGTTGTTGATGCAATAATGAGCTCAATAGAACCTTTCAAAGCATCATGAACTATAAGGAAAGTAGGCATGGAATATATTGAAGATTTTTTTGCCCTAATCGGGGATTTAACGTGGGGCTGGGCACTCGTGCCTATGTTGGTTATTTTTGGTTTATTATTCACCATCGTGGGCAGATTCGCCCAGTTTAGATATTTTAAACGTATGTTCCGTGTGTTTAAAACGGATGAAGTAGGAGAAGATGGGATTTCTGCCCGTCAGGCGTTGCTCGTTTCTATCGGTGGACGTGTGGGCGGTGGTAACATTGCTGGTGTTGCGGTTGCAATCTCGTTAGGTGGCCCCGGTGCGGTCTTCTGGATGTGGGTTGTCGCACTCATTGGAATGATGACCAGTATTGTTGAGTGTAGTTTGGCTCAGCTTTACAAGCGTAGAGACAATGATGGTAACTTTCGCGGTGGTCCTGCAACCTATATCCTACATGGTCTAGGTAAAGACTATCGCTGGCTTGCTGTTATTTATGCTGTTTCTCTACTACTGTCTTTCTCTATCGGCTTTGTGGCGTTCCAAGGCAACACGGTGGCAGGTTCTGCGCTTGAGAGCTTTGGGATCGAACGCTGGATGTCAGGGGTAGTATTAGTCATTGCAGGTGGGTTCATCGTCTTTGGCGGTATCCAGCGCATTGCCAAAGTAGCCGACGTTGTCATCCCGGTAATGGCACTGATCTATCTTGGGATGGCGCTTATTATTATCGCACTCAACTTCACAGAGATACCTGCATTGATGGTAATGATTGTCAAAAATGCGTTTGGTATTGAATCTGTCGTAGGTGGTGGTATCGGTGTCGCAATTGAGCAGGGTATGAAGCGCGGATTGTTCTCTAACGAAGCCGGTTTGGGTTCTGCTCCTAATATTGCAGCTACCGCTTACGCCACGCACCCTGTGAGTCAAGGTATCTCACAATCACTATCTGTATTTATTGATACGTTAGTTGTGTGTAGTGCCACAGCATTTATGATTTTGTTAAGCGGGGTCTATCAACCAGGAGCCGAGGTCGATGGTATCGTACTTGCTCAGCAGGCGCTAACGACTCAGCTTGGGGATTGGGCACAGTATATTCTGACCATATCGCTACTGCTATTTGCACTTAGTTCTATTATGTATAACTACTATATGGGCGAAAACGCGATTAACTTTTTGGTTAAAAAGAACATTAAAAAAGCGACTTTGGTTTTACGAATTGTCGTGATTGCGATATTGTTCTTGGGCGCAGTAGCCCCTACGGCAACCGCGGTATTCTTCTTCGCTGATCCGTTAATGGGTGTACTAGCACTGGCCAACTTATTGGCCTTGATTATGCTATTTCCGCGAGCTAAACGTTTACTTGATGATTTTGCAAGTCAATTGAAATCAGGGGTCAAAGAGCCATTATTCGATGCACAAGAGTACGAAAAGTTAGATCTCGATATGAGTGCATGGGGTAAAAAAGCGGTAAAAGAAGCGTTAGATCAAAAACAGTAGTACGTATGCGCTTAATGTCTTATGAAAGTAAAAACCACTTTAGCCTAGCTGAAGTGGTTTTTTTGTGCAAGATACTTTCTATTCCCAAAATGATTGTGCCCGAAATGACGGTTATTCGCTCATATGCTCGCTATTTGCCAAAATACCTGATAACGAGACAATCTCACCCGCTTCATCTTCTTCAATGATTCGCGTCTCTTGTAAGGCTGCCTGAACCCAAGTCTCTATATTTGGGTGATTCATCATCGTGTGACAGTACTGCTTAGTAAGCGGCTGCAAGATAATATTGGACGCGTCGGCATAGGTCTGTAATCGCAGCACTACCGGGGCAAAAAACACATCAGCTGCTGTAAAGTGTCCGAACAAATAGCTGTCCTCTGAACGTCCTTGTAAACAATCTGCAAAAATACCCTCAATACGAGCAATATCGGCTAGGCAAGCAGCACTCGGTTGTATCTTAGCGATTGCTCTGATATTCATCGGCATCTCATTACGTATACCTGACAACCCTGAATGCATCTCAGCAATGATGCTCTGGCAATAAGCACTGTTTATTCTATTTTGAGTATCGTATGTGTTAGCGCTAGATTTATTGACACCCGTCCAAATATTAATATCCGTAAAATACTCATCAACCTGTATCGCAATGGCCAGCGTATCCCAGACAGTTACTTGTTTGTCCCCCTCACCATAGACCAATATAGGAACTTTTCCCGTTGGTGAGTGCGCCTCCAATACTGGACGTGCTGATGAATCAAATAGCTCGATTAGCTGCTCTTCAAAATCGATATCAAATGCTTTTAAGAGTAGCCAGGCCCGTAGTGACCAAGACGAGTAGTTTTTATTGCCGATGATTAGTATTGGTTTTTGCATCATATCGTCCTATCAGGTCATAGTAGAGAGTGTCATTATGTGCTCAATATCAAGGGTTGACCAGTCTATAATCTGAGTAATATTCATATCATTACTTAGATTATTTAAGTTATACGATGATAAAAAACGCCCATCCAATACTAAGGTGAGCGCTCTGTGTTTTCTATGTACGTTATCATCAGTTTTTATTTTTGATTAAAGCAATGATAGGAAGCGCAACCACATACATCAGAACACCATATAAGGCAGCGGGCAGTGCAATTACTGGCAGAGTACTTACACCCATAATAATAGGCGCTAAAGTAATCGCGGTTGTACTGTTCTGAATACTGGTCTCTATCGAGATGGTTTTTGTATCAAACCAGCTGAGCTTTAGGATTCTAGAGATTAGGATACTAATAGCAAATAAAATAGCAATCATAAAGACCAGCTCTAACCCAATTTGGGTGAACTGTGACTGTAGTAATTGCCAGTTAGAGGCAATAGCAGCAAAGACAATCAATACAAAAAACACACTAGCTAGACCATTAAGAAGGCTGCTGCGACGTACCATAAAATCAGTAAATTTGTAGCGAGCGAGCATACCAAGCGTCACTGGTAATGTGGTTAATAAGAACATGACTAGACCAATCTTGATGGCGCTAATAGAGTTCGCTTGGTCTTGCATAAAATGATCGAAAGCCAACGTGATTAAAATAGGGAGCGTAATCACAGACAATATGCTGACCACTCCTGTCAATGCGATAGAGAGTGCGACATTGCCTTTGGCATAATAGGTCAGCATATTGCTGGTGACGCCGCCTGGACAAAAACTAATAAGCATAATCCCAAAAGCAATGGCGGGCGGCGGCGTCATCACTAATACGACTGCTAATGCAACCAAAGGTACCAGCACAACTTGATTGATCAAGCCGACAAAGAACGCTTTTGGATATTTAGCAATGACTTTAAAATCACTAAGTTTTAACCCTGCTCCTAGAGTAAACATAATATAGGCAAGTGCTAGTGGGAGTAATGCTAGCGCAGTATTATTCATTAAACATTCCTTGTAAAACTAAAGTGCCATATAAAGATGGCTCGTTGAGAATCAATAGTAGCGGGAGGGCACGGTCCCCCTATGCAGCTACTCACATTCCATGTTTTTAAACAACTGATTGTCCAGATATTGAGTGACATAGATATTTAAATATAAAAAAGCTGATTCTAATGCTAATGACATACTTAGTTGTCTTAATCACTCAAAGAGATTAAGTGCTTTGAATGATAATAGCTCTATTAGACTTACTTAGTAACCCACTTGTTGTGACTATGATGGTTCTTAAATAGTATCAAGGGTCTCTTACGCTGTCTGCGTGTAATGCGTTTTTAAGCATAATAAAAAGCCCACAAGGTTTTGTGGGCTAAATATTTCAATCACCTAAGATTCTTATGGCTCTAGTCATCTAACAAATCCATACGTTTCGCGGCTTCATAGATACCCGTTGAGCGATTGCCCGTACGGCAAAAGATGAGCATTGGCTGCTCAGCTTGGTTAAAGAAATCAGCGAATTCTTCGACATGGTTTTGATTGAGCTCGCTACCAGCGAATGATACTTCTTTATACGCGAGCCCCGCTTCTTTAGCCGCGGCTTCAATCTCTGCACTGGTAGGCTGACCCGGCTCTTCACCATCTGGACGATTATTGATAATGGTTTTAAAACCGTTCTCGGCAATCATAGGCACTTGATCAGGGGTGATCTGTCCGGCAAAGCTAACTTCATGGCTCATAGGAGCTCCTTTTTTATGGGTTTGGTTGATACTATAAATAGATTAATGATACGGCTGGGCGATATGCAGGGTTATATCAAACCCTGCATCAATGCGCTTTGGTACAGTAGTTTGGCACGCGCCCCAGTACCGCAAAACATCAATATAGGTTTTGGCATTGCGTGATAAAAGTCAGCAAACTGTTCTACGGTCAGCATACTTAGGCGCTCATCATCAAAGGGGAGATGATGATAAGTTAGGTTTGCTTCCTTGGTCGCAGTTGCCAAATCACAGCTATCAGGTTGTGTCTCAATCTCAGCATCTGGACGTATATTGAGCACTGAGCGGTAGCCAAGCTCGGCAATTTTGATACATTGGCTTGGATATATCTGCTTGTAAATCGTTAAGTCGTCGGTCATAAGTCGCGTCAATTATTGTTGTGGATAGTTATAGTATTAAAGGATGGTTCATGACAATCAAAAGACAAGTCAGTCTCGTTGAGACTAAAGCTGTGAGCCAGTAGCTGTCTGTGTATGGTTAACTGTGTACTGTGAGCTCTGTATAGTCGGTATAGCATAACACAGGCTCTATCGTAGCGATATTGTGCGATGGATGCTATGGCCAGTTATGCTCTAAAAGACACACACATTCTAAAGAAGATGCACATCATGTCATCGTCAAATGTTTTTCAAAGCATCGACGGCATCTAAGGTACTCAGATAGACCTGCCCTGATAACTCACTAATCAGTGGCGTTTGACCGATAACATCCATGACAGGCCCTTTGATAAAGCTAAAATGTAAGCGCTTATCTTGTAGTGCAAGCTCTTGGTTTAGGGTACTGAGCATTTCTTGCGCGGTCAGGTCGATATGGTTGACCGCCGCCATAATCAACACCACCTCGTGTGCTGCTGGATACTGCTGCATAGCATTTAGAATACGACGATGTACGGACTCACTATTACCAAAGAATAGACTCTCGTCGATACGTAGCATCAGTAAATTATCAAAAGTCACCACATCATGACGATTGATATTACGAAAGTGTCCGCTACCACCCAACTGTCCAACGATAGCCACATGCGGCTTACTTGATTGCCATATAAGGCTCGCAAACGACACCATCAGCCCAATGACCAGACCTGTATTGAGTCCAAATATCAGTACACCAATGAACGCTGCCAAAAAACTGGCGCCATCTAAGCGATCACGCTGCCAAGCAGACTTCAGAGTCGTAATATCTATCAGACCAATGATGGATGCCATAATAGTGGCACCCAGTAGCGCGTAGGGCAGAGGGGCAAGCGCATTGCTAAAGGCTATCAGGGCCGCAATCATCACCAGTACCGTCACTAGGCTGGCAAGCGGCGTTTTGGCTCCCGAGTCTGCGTTGATAGCCGTACGTGAGAAACCGCCTGCAATAGCAAAGCTTTGAAACAGTCCGCCAGATAGATTGGCCAGACCAAGGCCAGTCAGCTCACGATTGGCGTCAAACCGCTCTCCCCGTAAGCGTGCATAGGTACTGGCCACTGAGCTACTAGATACAAATACGATCAGCGCCATCAAGCCTGCTGTTGGCAAGAGCTTGAGCGCTTCTTGTAAGTCTGTCACATGGGGCAGCGTAAAGCTCGGTAATCCTTGCGGAATACGACCAATAGTGGCAACACCCAGTGAGCTCCAATGCATTACGATGCTCAGAACGATGGCAAAGCCAAGTAAGACGAGTGGAAATAGACGCTCTGCCCATTTGGCATATGATGCCGATAGCCACGTTCGCCATACCCACTCACTGGCGTAGCGATTAGCAACCAATAGCGCAAAAGCAACAACACCAATAACCAAAGTCAAAGGATGTAACTGACTGGCATAGCGCTGCATGGTAGATAAATAACCAACCAAGCTGTTACCAGTGATGGGAATTGCCATCAGGTACTTGAGTTGGCTGACAAAGATCAGTACTGCAGCTCCGCTTACAAACCCTGCCGAAACGCCGCGACTAATAAACTGCATGATCCAGCCAAGCTTCAGTCGTCCAGCAATCCATAGTAGTGCGCCTACCATCAATGCCAGTAGACTTGCCATCAGTGCGTACTGCTCTGAGCCTTGCTCAGCGTAAGGTAGCAGACCGCTCGCCGTCATAATAGCGGTAATAGCGACAGGTCCGACAGCCTGTACGTTGCTAGAGCCAAGCCATGCATAGACGATTACAGGTACGATCGCTGCATACAGACCATACACAGGTGGCAGCCCTGCAAGTACCGCATAGCCTAAGCTCTGCGGTATCACCAATACGCCTACCACGAGTCCTGCGACAAGGTCAGTCGGCAATGCGGTTAGCTGGTATTGGCGCAGCCAAGTAGGAATAAGACGGTCAGTGATAGAAGACATATCAGTACATCACCAAAATAAAAATCATCATAAGACAGCTAGGCGAGTACGGCATTATTCCGCTTTGGCACAAAATCTTTGATAAAGCAGCTCTAATACAGCCAAGGCATCATCACTTGCAATGCTATAGTAAATCTGCTTGCCCTCGCGCCGTGTCGCTACCAGCTGGTCTTTACGCAAGATACCCAGTTGCTGCGACAAGCTTGGCTGTCCAACACCGACTAAGCCTTCAAGCTCACCGACACAGTACTCGCCTTGAGTCAACTGACAAAGTAGTAACAGTCGATCAGGGTGTGAGAGTGATTTTAACAACTGACTTGCTTGCATCGATGCTTGTTGCATTTGTTTGGCAAGATCAATAGAGGCAAAATCTGCGTTATCAGATGACATATCATCATTAGCGCTATGAGCAGACATATCCGCTGCTGTATGTGAAGTAGCCAGAGTGAGCTCCTTATATAATAGGGTAGTGACTACCGTATTATTTTCAATAATATATGTTTGATTATCAATGATATCACGCCGCATATCAAGATATCATTATTTACATTATATAAATTGATAAAGTGTATTGCAGTTGTTATATTGGTGATAACAGATAAGTTGTAGATTCAAACAAGCATTATATACGACTCAATATCATACTTAAGGGTTAATTAAAGATAATAAACGCCCTATAACGAAAACACTCCATAGATAAGTAAAGAGGTAACCATGCAAGTTCATTCTTTCTTAGACAGTGATACAGAAACCTATACTCATGTGCTCGCTGATGTCGAGCAGCAACTGTGCGCCATTGTCGACCCAGTCCTAAACTTTGATGCAAAGTCGGGTAAGACCAATACCAGCAGTGCTGATGAAGTCATTGAATTCGTGCGCGAGCATGGCTGGACACTCAAGTACATCATTGAGACGCATGCCCATGCTGATCACCTATCCGCTGCGATTCATGTCAAAGAAAGTCTCGGCGGAGAGCTGGTCATCGGTCAGCATATTACCGAAGTACAAAAAATATTTAAGCAAATATTTAATTTCGACAACAGCTTCCGTACTGATGCTGGTCAGTTTGATATTTTGACAGATGATGGTCAGACATTAGCGCTGGGTAGTATTACTATTACTGCACTGTACGTACCCGGCCATACCCGTGCCGATATGGCGTACATGGCCGCTGATAAAGAAAAAACAGTGGTCTTTGTTGGCGATACCTTGTTCGCGCCTGATGTGGGTACTGCTCGTTGTGACTTCCCAGGCGGTGATGCCAAAACGCTTTATCACTCTATTCAAAAGCTATTGGCACTTCCCGAAGATACGGTGATGTATTTGTGTCATGATTATCCAAGCAAGGGGCGTCAGCATTGTCCAACCACCACTGTTGCGGTCCAGAAACTAGAAAATATCCATGTCAAAGACAGCATCAACGAAGCAGAGTTTGTAGATATGCGTGAGCGCCGTGATGCGACTTTGGATATGCCGCGCCTGATCATTCCTGCAGTACAAGTGAATATAGATGCAGGGCATTTTCCAGAGCCAGAAGACAACGGTACGCGTTATCTAAAAGTACCGATTAATGTGCTTGGTGAGTAAGCCAGACAGGGTTATGTGTAACCGTTAGCAACAAGACGAATCCGCTTTTGTCCGCGGTATACTATGTTTGGTATAGATGCTTATAAGCGCTAAAGGCGTTGATAAAGGGAGAGGGCAGTGAATCTGTATGAGCGCTATGTACTACCAAAAATGATAGATGTCGCTTGTAGTACAGGCAATGTGATGAAAGCGCGTTCCAAAATTGTTCCGCAAGCGTTTGGCGAGGTGTTGGAGATTGGCATTGGTAGCGGTCTGAATCTACAGTTCTACGATACCAAAAAAGTCTCTGCTATTGTCGGTGTCGATCCAGCGGCTCAAATGCAGTCGCTTGCCCGTGAGCGTGCAGCTAACATTGATATTTCAGTTGAGATAATAGCCGTCGATGTACAAGGTATCCATGCCAAAACAGATCAATTTGATACTATTGTGATGACTTTTACTCTGTGTAGTATCGACGATCCAGTAGCTGCACTTCAAGAAATGGCACGCGTGCTAAAACCTAATGGACGCTTGTTATTCTGTGAGCATGGGCTAGCTCCAGACCTGACTGTTGAGCGTTGGCAGCATCGATTAACGCCTTTTTGGAAACCAATAGCAGGCGGTTGTCACTTAGACCGTGATATCCCAGCATTGATCAGAGCAGGTGGGTTTACTATTGATGAATTGAGCGAAGCGTATTTGCCTGGTCCACGACCGATGAGCTATGTCTATAGCGGCGTGGCACAGCAAATAGCATAGAGAAGGAAAATAGTGAACTGTGCTAAAATTATTTATCTGCGTAGACTATGCGTTGAGCTTGGGTTATAAATACCAATATCGAACTTATAAAAAGTAAAGTGATTAGAATAATTAAAATAGGAATCAGATAATGAGCGAACAAAGTTTTCATGTAGTATGCCCGCAGTGTCAAGCGACTAACCGTGTACCTGCCGCACGGCTAAGTGCTGCACCAAAATGTGGTAAATGTAGCCAGCTATTATTGACCGCCAGTCCACATGAGCTGAACGCGCAAACGACCAGTAAAGTCATTCAAAAAAATGACGTATTAACCATCGTAGACTTTTGGGCGAGCTGGTGCCAGCCATGTATTATGATGGCACCAGAATTCAAAGCGGCTGCTGGTCAATTGCCGCAAGTGGTCTTTGCCAAAGTGCAAACGGATAAATACGAGCAAGCTGCTGCTCCTTATAATATTCGCAGCCTGCCAACGATGGTGGCCTTTAGGCATGGCAAGGAGATTGCGCGTCAATCAGGCGCACTGCCAAGCCATCAAATAGTGCAGTGGGTGCAAAGCTTGCAGGCGTAGCGCTTAGTAAAGCAGTATGCGTCAAATTAGGACAGTGCGTAACACAAGAAAAAAGCCAATATGCGGATCGCGTATTGGCTTTTTTCTTGTGTTACGCACTGTCTCAATTATGTAGAGAGCTTTTGCTTGATTTTATTCACCATAAATTTTGATACCATTGGCAAAGCTACAGCGCTGAATACGAGCAGATTGGACAATCGCATCACGCTCACCATAGAGACGCGAGAGTTTTGCATCGCGTGCTTTGGTGTTGTTGCTTTTGCCAACACCAAAGCTGATATTAGGAGAGATACCCCAACGTCCTGCAGAAATGCCCACACCCACGCCTGAAGTTGACAAGGTAGATTGCTCACTGCGAGCGGCTTCAACATAACGGTTGACGCGCGCGTACTCTTGACTGAGTGCTTGGCAATTATAATTTTGATAAGTGCTTGGCGGGACATATTGCGGTGTGACATTACCAGTAGAAGCACAGCCTGAGAGCGCAAAGATGCCAGCTGCTGCCAGTAGGGTCGCTGTCGTAAACGTTTTCATGAGGGCTCCATTAGGCTAAGTGATTGTATTTATGTCTATTTAAGATAACAAATACCGCATCATTAAGATATTAAAAAATATCGAATACTCACTAAAAGGGTAGGGACAATCAGAATAAATTTGCTGGTTTGGCAAAGGCAAGTATCACGATGCCAAGATAGGCAACCGCAGCAATAAGAATGCCTGTTTTTCTCTGAACAGGGGTTGCGTTAGCGTTAAAGGCTTTAATGCTAGAGCTAATAGCAGCAACAAGCAAAATAATCTTAGCAAACACCCACTGTACAGGGGCATTAGCACTCATTAACTGCATCAGCATTATGGCACCTGACAAGATGAGCACAGCGTAGATAATATGAGTGGCTATTTTGACCACACGCGGTGCACGCCTGTCAGCGCCCAGTACCAAGTAACTTTGGTATAGAAATAATATAACGGTCAGCGCTGCCATTAACATGTGTAGATGTTTCATCGAATCTTGCTCCCTTCAGCATTATGATATGCGGGCATATTTAAACTGTTTGATTTTTATAAACGTGCATCGTGCTATTTGTTTTGACCCGCACATAATGGACTCTCTGGGCTTTGACCTTGCCACTCTGTTGGCGTATAGGCGTGAATGGCTAGCGCATGTACCTGACCGCCTTGTGATGTCAATAGGGAATTGACTAACCCATATATCAGCTGGTGACGCCCGACCAATCGTTTACCTTCAAAAGCATCACTGACGATAGTCAGTTTGAAGTGGCTCTCTTTGCCTTCGAAGTAGCCAGCATGGGACATCGACTCATTGATTAGCTCGATATACTGCGGCGCTAGCGCTTGTAGTTCAGTATGAAGTGCATCGGCGGTAGGTGTGGTACTCATAACAATCCTTCAATATATATTGCCCAAGTCTATTGGCAATCTGCAAATGATATCTACTGGCATTATAGCAGAGACAGCAGTCGGTATAGCGTACGATTAGAAATCATACAATGCCTAGCGCCAAGTAAAAAAGCAAAGCACGGCGCACTGGCTGTACTTTGCTTTTATAGATTCTATACACTTAGCTTCTTAAGTTTAGCTTCTTGAGCTTCATCTCTTAAGCTTTGCCTCTTAAGTATGTATCAGAGTAATTAATCGGTCGGGTATTAACGACGCGATTGTTGGTACAGCGGCGTAACCTTTGGCATCAACGACTGTAGCTCAGAGATACGGCTGCTGCTCGTTGGGTGAGTGCTCAAAAATTGAGGTGGCTCGCCTTGGCTGGCACGCTGCATTTTTTGCCATAGTGTAATAGCAGCCTGCGGGTTATAGCCTGCGCGTGCCATTAGCTCAAGACCGATTTGGTCGGCTTCGCTTTCTTGAGTACGGCTGTGCGGACGGCTCAACCCTAGATCACCAGCTACGCTTGCGATCTGAGCTTGACCTTGTGATAGACCGAAGATACTAGCAGCCACACCGATACCTGTCTGAGTGGCATACTCGCGTGATATACGTTCACGTGAGTGCTCGCGTAACGCATGAGAGATTTCGTGACCCATGATGGCGGCAATCTCGTCATCGGTCAGATTTAGACGATCGATAATACCTGAATAAAACATAACCTTACCGCCTGGCATTACAAAGGCGTTTAGCTGATCAGATTTGATTGTATGGACTTCCCACTGCCATTTTGCCGCATCTGTACGATAAACACCTACTTGACCAACCAAACGATTCGCGATGTTCTTTAGACGGTTGAGCTGAGCCGTGTTGGTATCTAACACGCCTTTTGATCTTGCTTCTTGTAATGTCTGCGCGTAGCTCTGTGCTGATAGCTGTAGCACCTGCTCGCTAGAGACCAATAATAACTGCTGGCGATCAACACCAACGGCACCCGTATTGGTGGTGCTGGTACAACCGGTCAATGTCAGTGCCGACAACGAAGCCGCCATCACTGTGGTGGTCAATAATTTTTTCATAAAAATATCCTCTCGATAAGCGGTAAAATTAAAATCATACAAAATAAATAACAGTAAAATAGATGACAACGCTGTTTGTTGTTGCTCTTTTATTGACGTTTGTTCATCCATATAGATAGTGAAAGTCTACCTGAACTCTTATTGTAGATAAGTATAATAATGTTAACTGACTAAAACCAAGGTAGAAAAAGTAACAATAGAGCCTATGATTGTAAGTGAGTAAGATATTGCTATAAATAAGGTTTGGCTTTGCTTCTTTTTCTCTATGAGATTTTTATTAGTACATATAAACGAAAAATACTAGGTAAGTGAAAGGTTGCAATAGTAGAAAGCATCAGATCAGAAGAGTGGGACTGTAATATGCGATATTTGATGCGAAATAATTTATATTATTCTAAAAATAAATTATTTTGTTAAATCAATTGTTTGTATCTATTCACCTAAAATATAGGGGGCTTAGTTGATAATATTAGATATAAATTTTAAAAAAGGTGTTGACACATACAGAATATTTGCTAGAATAGCCAGCCTATCGAGACGAAGTAGTTGTTAACAACACGACGATTTGATAATAAGCGGGAATAGCTCAGTGGTAGAGCATAACCTTGCCAAGGTTGGGGTCGAGAGTTCGAATCTCTTTTCCCGCTCCAAATATGGCTTGAAAAAGCGCAAAAAGCCTCACTTCATAGTGAGGCTTTTTTTTATGCTTAAAATTTGTCTTGAAAAATAAGCTAAGCAGCTAGTAGAGACATAGCAAGTCAAAATGGAATTTCTACAGAGCAAAAGAGAGTAGCCGTCATGATCGCGACAGATCAGGCGTATAAACCTAGACATCTACGTAGTTTAAACCTGTAGGCAACATAAGGGCACCTCATGCCACCAAAACCACTTACCGAGATCAGCGCCAAGCTCGCCTTTATCATCTCCGCCATCGTCATCGGTATCATGGGCATCACCATGATCGGCTTTGGCTGGGTGCCGCACCTGTCTCTTATCCTTGCCATCTGTGTACTACTGGCTATTGGTATGGTTAAAGGACTTAGCTTTGACGACATGCAAGCGCAAATGGCCTCAGGGGTCATGCGCGGTATCGGTGCCATCTACCTATTCTTCTTTATTGGTCTTATGGTGGCGGCTCTGATGATGTCAGGGGCGATTCCCACTTTGATGTATGTAGGCTTTCAGCTTATCTCACCTGAGTACTACTATATCTCTGCCTTTGTCTTGACCTCTATTATTGGTATTGCCTTGGGCAGTAGTTTGACAACTGCTGCAACGCTTGGTGTGGCCTTTATTGGTATGAGTAACGCGTTTGATGCCAATGTGGCGATAGCGGCTGGGGCAGTGGTATCAGGCGCGTTCTTCGGTGATAAGATGTCGCCCTTGTCTGATACCTGTACCATTGCGTCCTCAGTAGTGGGTATCGATCTGTTTGAGCACATACGCAATATGATGTATACGACAGTACCAGCATGGATACTGACGGTAATTCTGTTCTGGATGTTCTCAGGACAGACGACCAGTGCTGATCTGAGTCAAGTGACTATACTACAAGGACAGCTGATAGACAGTGGTTTGGTACATGGGTATTCGGTACTGCCTTTTGTAATACTAGTTGGATTGGCACTGTTTCGGGTCAATGCGATTTATACGATTATCTGTACGATTGCTATGGCTCTGATTATTACTTATATCCATAGCTCACCAAGCTTTGGTCAGTTGGGTGGGTATTTGTTTGCCGGCTATGCCCCCGCTGAGACATTGGAGCTGGGTGAGGTAGGCGGTATGCTGTCGCGCGGCGGTGTACAGAGTATGTTCTTTACTCAAGCGATTGTGATACTGGCACTGAGTCTGGGCGGTTTGCTGACGGCGTTAGGTATTCTGCCTGCACTGCTATCTGGCATCAAAGACACGCTGACGACGTCAGGACGAGCGATCTTTGCGGCGGCAATGTCGGCACTGAGCATCAATGTGCTGATTGGTGAGCAGTATTTAAGTATTCTGTTATCAGGTACGGCGTTTCGGTCGACGTTTGAGCGTTTGCAACTGCAACCTAAGAATTTGTCGCGGACGATTGAGGATGCAGGAACGGTGATTAATCCACTGGTGCCTTGGAGTGTATGCGGGGTGTTTATCAGTCAGGCACTAGGGGTGCCAGTATTAGAGTATCTACCTTATGCGTTCTTCTGTTATTTGTCACTGTTACTGACGCTGCTGTTTGGCTTTACGGGACTGACGATTAGTCGGGTGAAAGAGGGGAGAGTTGCCAAAGCGTAACCTTTATAGCTCTTTTAAATCAAGCTATCAATACTCATCCCAATAGGGATGATCGCCGAATCGCTCTGCGATAAAGTCAATCAAATAACGACAACGCTGCGATAAAAAACGATTCTTTGGATAAACGGCATATGCTTTTAATACAGGCAACTGGTACTGCTGGAAGACAGGTACAAGTTCACCTCGTGCCAGTTCATTGTAGGCAATAAACGTGGGCACGAAGGTAATGCCGTGTCCCTTTACCGCCAAATCAACTAAGAACTCGCCATTAGTGGCTTTTATTTTGGCATCGATAGTACGGTGATGTCTTTTGCCCTCAGCGTCCACCAGCTCTATACTGCTCGTTTGACCAAGGCTATATTGCAACAGCTCATGATTGTCTAAATCATCTAGGGTTTCGGGTACACCCATCCTTGCCAGATAGTCAGGACTGGCACAAATCACACAGCGTATCAATGCCAACTGTTTTGCCTGATAGCTAGAGTCACGCAGATCGCCAATGCGAATTGCCAACTCGTAGCCTTCTTCAATCAAGTCGATACGCCGGTCAGAAAAATCTAGATCGAATCTCAGGTTGGGGTGCTGACTGGCATACTCATCAATCACATCATTCAGATGCCTGACTCCAAATGATAATGGTGCTGTCATTTTGAGCGTGCCTTCGACACGCATAGGTGCATCGCTGGTACGCTCATTGACCGCATCGACTGCGCGCAAGATATGATTTACCTGCTGATAATACTGTTCACCTGCTTGAGTCAATTTAGAGTGGCGAGTGGTACGGCTGATCAATTGACTGCCTAGACGTGCTTCTAATTCTTTGAGACGACGGCTCACGGCTGACTTTGCAATATTCAACTGCTCAGCCGCTTTGGTAATGCTACCTGCTTCGACAATGCGTACAAACATCGCCATATCTTCTAGTTGTCCCATTATCGGTACCTTATGATTGTTCTAAAAGTGAGAATAGTTAATTGCATTTATCCTTGTTTATCTCTTTGTAGTCAACAATTATAATAAGTCTATTGTTCAATGACGTTAATTAATAATAAATACATAGCTGATAAACGTGTTGATAGCTAAGGATAAATTATGAAAACGATCTATCATGCAGCAGACTCACGTGGTGACGCCAATCATGGCTGGCTCAAAAGCCGTCATAGCTTTAGCTTTGCTAACTATCATAACCGGGAGCGTATGGGGTTTGGTGCTTTACGTGTCCTCAATGATGACTTTGTCATTGGTGGTCATGGGTTTGGTAGGCATTCGCACCGTGACATGGAGATCATCAGCATTCCTTTATCTGGCAAGCTTGCACACAAAGACAATATCGGCAATGAAGGCATGATCGAGACTGGTGAGATCCAAGTCATGTCAGCAGGTACGGGCATTACTCATAGTGAAATGAATGGTAATAATGAAGAGGCCATGGCGTTTCTACAAATTTGGGTAATCCCAAATAAAATGAGTGTGGCCCCTCGATATCAGCAAATACCTATGGGCGATATCATGCAGCCCAATGCGTTCAATCAAGTGCTGTCGCCTAATGCTGACGATGCAGGCGTTTGGATTCATCAAGATGCTTGGTTTAGCATGGGGGAATTTGATAAAGGGGTGATGAGCAGTTATCAACTAAAAAACCCTAGCAACGGTGTCTATGTTTTTGTTATCAGTGGTCAAGTCGTGATAGATAATAATGTTCTGGCCAGTCGAGATGGTTTGGGTATTTGGGATACTGAGAGTTTTACGATGGATGTGCCAGCAGCTGCAACAGTATTGGTGATGGAAGTACCGCTTTTTTTATAAGAAGTACTGCTTTTTTATAGAGAAACGATAGCGATCAACAACTCATTATTAATAACCGTATTGATGTTATAGATACCAAGAGGTGGGCCATGACTATTAGCACTTTAGAGCCACGATTGACAGATGTTGGCGGCGTTCCTATCGCTCGATTGCTACCGAACAAAGGCAAACAACCCATCGGTGCTTGGTGCTTTTTGGATCATGCAGGTCCGGTCGAATTCGCGCCAGATGATTCAGGGGTACAAGTTGGACGTCATCCGCACACCAATCTACAGACCTTTAGTTGGATGATAGAGGGTGAGATATTACACAAAGATAGCCTAGGTAGTGAGCAAATCATCACCAAACACCAAGTTAATGTCATGACGGCAGGTACTGGACTGACTCAAGGCATCAGTCACACAGAACAAAGTGTATTTTTGCATGATGATGTAGGCGCTGCTGACTCAAGCACAGCTACACGCAATATGAACATGGTACAGCTGTGGATAGCCCTACCTACTAACCAACAGATTGAACGCAGTTTCAATCATTATCCAGAGCTGCCAACATGGACTGAAAACAATGTTGAGCTGATTCTGACTACAGGTAACTATACAGCTGCCTCGGGCAAGTGCTATCAAGCACCAACATTGCAGTACTCTAAGATGGTCGGTATCGATGTGCATTTCCTAGAAGATGGGGATGTGACACTGGATTTAGAAGCCAGCTTCGAGTACGGTGTTTTGGTTATTATTGGTGAGCTGGAGTCCGAAGGTAAGGTCTATCAAAAAAACCAGCTGTTACGTTTTCATCGTACAGATGTCGCCAATAGTACCAGCATAAGATTGGTAGCAAAAAAAGGCACACGTCTGATGTTTATTGGCGGTGAGCCTTTGAATAATAAGGTACTGCTATGGTGGAATTTTGTCGCTGACAATAAAGAAGCGCTCAAGCAATCGATTAGCGATTGGAACAATGGTCATGAACGCTTTGGTGAGATCGATTCTGATATGAACCGTCTTGTGGCGCCAGAATTGCCTGAAGGGTTCAAAGGATAACGTCACGAATGATAGTTTCCATCCAACGAACACTCATAATTTTTTTTGATAAAAACGACATATGGGTTTAATACCATTAAGCCTATAATAAAGAAAAAACGATAACTTATACCAACAACTATTAATATCAACAACGTGGAGCAACACTATGTCAGACCTAAAAACATTACAGCAGTTAGCAGAAAAACGCCGTTCAATCTATGCCCTTAGCGACCAGCTACCAGTATCTAATGATGAAGTTGTAAAAGTAGTGGAGCATGCTATCTTGCATACACCATCATCGTTCAACTCACAGTCAACACGCATTGTGGTGTTATTCGGTGATGACCATCATAAATTGTGGGACATGACTGAAGATGCATTGCGCGTAATCGTCGGTGACGAGGAAGCATTCAAATCTACCAAAGATAAAATTGCTGGTTTTAGAGCGGGTGCTGGTACGGTGTTGTTCTTTGAAGATCAGGCTGTCGTCAGAGGCATGCAAGAAGCGGCACCTTTATATGCTGATAATTTTCCGATTTGGTCAACCCAGACCAATGCAATGCACCAGTACGTTATTTGGACGGCGCTTGCAAGTATTGAGGTTGGCGCAAACTTACAGCACTACAATCCAGTGATTGATCAAAAAGTTGCAAGCACTTGGAACATCGATGAAGACTGGGAGCTCAAAGCCCAGTTGGTATTTGGTAAAATCGAGCAGCCAGCAGGCGACAAAGCGTTCAAGCCAGTTGACGAACGTCTAAAAGTTTTTGGTGCTTAAAATATAGGGCGTTATTGTTTTTACTTAAAAAATGTCCTAGATTAAGTACATAAAAAAAAGCGCCACCTGATTGTCAGGTGGCGCTTTTTTTATTGATGATAAAGGTCAAAGATAGCGCAGCGATACTGAATATTTGCAAAATTTGGTATTTACGAAATTCATCAGCCAGAATAATAGCTATTTGCGCTGCATTAAACTATCGGCTACCCATGCTGGACCGATCATCAAGAATTGTAGATCTTTAAAGAATGAAGGTTTTTTCCCTTCGATTTTATGACCGATGAACTGCCCAATCCAAGCGACGACAAAGACAGCTGCCCATGCTTTAAATCTCCAAGGCATGGCTGCCATGACTGACAAACAGATCAGAATGAACATACCCATCGCTAAAAACAGCGGCGTCGATAAGCGCATATAGAACAATAACACTAAGGCGCTGAGCACCAAGGTAAACCAAACAGACAGTGACATGCCCATACCTAACAGGCTGACAAAAATCGTTGGTACACATAGCCAATGGATTTTCTTATTGACCAAGTTCTGATGACTGACAGAGTACTCACTAAGCCATTGCTCAAGCGTACGCTTAGACATTTTGGGTTGATGACGTGACATACTAACCTCCCTGTTAGTGATTGAAATAAAGGGCTGATATTTGCCACTCACTCAAATATCAATATGATGTTTGATATCAGTTGTAGCATTAATCGCGTGTATCTACCATTTTATCTCATAGACGGCACAGTCAAATTTGGACAGGTTGCTAATGTCATGTTGGCAACAGTTGTCTCAATGTCCTATATGTTTCCAAATCTTATGTGTCTTAAAGTCTCATACAGTTTTTTGTAGCTGATGTTATTAACCACGTTCGCTACGATGCCACTCGTACAGACCGACAAATGCATTGACCTGATAAACCATGGTTTGAATAGCAAAAATATAGTTACCAGACATGAGATTCACAATGAGCCAGACAAAGTTCACGATGATCCATAGCCACCAGTTGAACGAGTAACGCAAAATCATGGCAGCCTGTGCAGTAATAGACAGTACAAATGCAATGACGTTGATCCAAAAAAAGGAGATAAACCCTAAAAATTTACTGTTGTCATCTTCTACGACCGCATATCCATAGCTGGTTAGCAGATCGTTGATAGTAGGGAATAGCGCAAGACCAATGATGATAAAAGTTGCAGTGATCAACCAAACCGCTTTGCTCGCTGACTTGGGGATCATATCGCCATCAGGATCCGTGTGCTTGGACCAATAAAAGATACCATAGACATGGGTAAAAAAGTTAAAAAGTGGTGCCAGCATTAAGCCCACTGCGCCAGACGTTGCCTGTACGATAACCTCACCTGCGGTTGCCCCCATCCCAAAACCATTGCCCATGACGTTTTTGCGAAATGATAGTGAGACCACGCAAACCAAGCCAATAAATGAGACAGCCAAATAAAACCAATCGAGCGTGGTATGGTCTGTTGTGAGCCAAAACCCTGCGGACAAGGCAATGACCCCGCAAATAAACCAGATGACAATCCATTGCATTGCCCATTTTCCGGTAATGTTGTCCAATAGTTGAATACGCATAATTTTTTCCTCTAAAATAAATACTGATATCAATATGTTGCTAACTGTCATGCGCTAGCTGAATAACATGCGCTAGTGAATAAGTTATTATAAATATACTCTGAATTTTTTATGGCTTTTTGCCGTAGACATGTTGATCGATAAACAATAACGCTTGTTGATAACGAGCATCATAATCAGGCTGGTCTATCATATGCGGCATGATATCGTGACGTGCAAAAATATCTACCAGACGCTGTTCAAACCGTCCACGTGCCTCAGGCGTACCCAAAGAGCGCATGCCATCATCGATCCACGGCGTATTGTTATCCAGCATAATGGTGTGGTCTACACGAAACTCATCAATACAGGCAGCCACAAAAGGATGGGTGCGACCCTCGTACTCTTCACAAAATGCCTGCGTGGTCACAAAGTCAGTATCAACGATGGTGACAGGCGCAGTCGCATGGGCTTTGGCCTCTCGTATCGCTTGCGCATGGTCGAGAGAGATAGGGCCATAATCGCTATATTGCAGTCCAACCTCACTACCACCCAAGTCTGTGCCGACATACAAACGACCCATCTCTAGTGCAAAGCTGGCACCGTAATAATTAGCCAGCTTATGTACCAGTGTCGTCTTACCTGAACTTTCACCACCAACGATAGCGACGGTCTTGGTATAGTTAGCGCGGGCCTCTGGATGAATCGCTGACCAGTGAGTGACTGGATCACGAGCAATCGCATACGAGTCAAACTCAGGCTGTAGCGCTGTCGTGACCACTTGCAAAATCAACTGCTCTTGTACATCACTCTGCGTTAGCGGGTGGTTATCAGCCATAAACAATGCTGTCTCTGCAGGTAGTGCTAGTGCGTCCATCAAACGCTGCAATTTAGCGTTGCTAGCAGCCACATCAATACGGATATCCTCACTACTATCATAAAGATGCTCATGAAGAGGCAACTCGAGCTCATGAGTCGTATGAATATGAATAAATGGCAGGTCTGCACAGGCCATCTGTAGCCAGCGCGCTTTGTCTTGTAACGTAATAGCAAAATCTGGATGCGGTGAAGGATGCGCCATAATGACAATGTGTAAGGTTTTTGCCTGTCCTGCTGCTTCTAATATGCTGCGCATTTGCCCCAAATGTAGTGGCTCAAAATGTCCAATCATCAATCCCGTATCGTACATGGTCGTCCTTATTTTTGTTTTATCTTTATATTCTGTCTCAGTTTTTGTGATGAGTTTTCTAAAGTCTGAGTTGTTTATCAGCATGGTATAAAGGTTTGGGTGGATTTGCAGGTAGGTTATTGTAACCCTGACTTATATCTGACTTTTTTGCACATTATTCTATATTCAGCTGGCTATTTTGAACGGATAGTTTATTGAATTTATCAATGACAAATTAGGCGTGGCTTATCGGTAATTTATTGGTAACTGATAATTGAGCAGCCGAAGGTTTTTTGATAATTTTTGGTGGTTACTAGCGTTATCAAATTACTGTTTATCTCTTTGATTAAATTAAAAAATAATAAGAATTGGAAGGTGTTGTTGTAAGGATTAAGCAACAAAGGTAATTTTGAAACATTTTGAAATAACTATTTAAAATCAGGGGTTTGCGCGCAGTTATGACAGATTAGGGTAAGCTTAGGTATCATAAACTCACAAAGTACGTCTACAGCGTCAACAGATAAATACTAAAGAGTTGATATACTTATTCATAAGTTAGCAACACAAAGTTTTTTTGACATATAGAAAAAAGCAAAAAAAGAATAAATATATAAAAACAAACATTAGAGAGGTATTTAGTTTGGCTAAGTTAGCAAAGTTACATCGCTCACAAAACAATCGTATGATAGCGGGCGTAATGGGCGGGATCGCAGAGTATGTTGGTTGGTCTCCAACGTGGGTTAGATTACTTTTTGTGATTATCTCATCGTTGAGTGCAGCAGTACCTGGTATCTTGATTTACATCATACTGTGGATAATCATGCCAAAAGCCAATAGTGGGTCTTATCAGTGATTACGCTTTGATAAGTTTTGAAATTAGAATTTAAAAGCGCTAAGTTAAAGAGCTAAGTTGTAAACGCAGTTAAAAGAACAGCAGTACCTTAAAAATAAAAAGCCTGAATAATCAGGATGCCCAAGATACAATTTTCCTCCTGCCCGAATGCTCACGCATTTGGGTATTTTTTTGTCTATCTTAACCATATCTCTCACCACGTCTTTTAATGATGATTTGCCTTTCATGATTATTCGACCAAAAAACAGTCGTATAGCGACGTGTTTGTGTTCACAATGCAAATTTAGTTGACGTAAATATGGATAAAATAGTCAATTTTTAGTAAGGTGAGCAGGCAAATAGAGTCGTTGCCAAAATGCGTGGCGAGTGCTATCAGAGATTTAGTTAATAATACTCATTTCACAGTGGCTTTACTATGAATACCCAAACTATGACATCCGAAGCGACAACCCCAATGACACAAGATAAAAACTCTCAACCGATGACCTTTCAAGACTTAATCCTAACCTTACAGAATTATTGGGCTGACAAGGGCTGCGTTATATTGCAGCCTTATGATATGGAAGTCGGCGCAGGCACCTTTCATACGGCAACGTTTTTGCGCTCGTTAGGTCCTGAGCGTTGGAACGCAGCTTATGTACAGCCATCACGTCGTCCTACCGATGGGCGCTATGGTGACAACCCAAACCGCTTGCAGCATTATTATCAGTTTCAGGTGGTGCTAAAGCCAAATCCACCTAACATTCAAGAGCTATATCTAGACTCACTACGTGCCATTGGTATTGACCCGTTGGTGCACGATGTGCGTTTTGTGGAAGACAACTGGGAATCACCGACGCTAGGCGCTTGGGGCTTGGGCTGGGAGATTTGGCTGAACGGTATGGAAGTGACGCAGTTCACGTACTTCCAGCAAGTTGGCGGTATTGAATGCTTCCCAGTGACAGGTGAGATTACCTATGGTCTTGAGCGTCTAGCTATGTATGTGCAAGGCGTTGATAGCGTTTATGATTTGGTATGGGCAGATGGTGAGTTTGGCCGCGTCACTTATGGTGATGTGTTCCATCAAAACGAAGTTGAGCAGTCGACCTACAACTTTGAGCATGCTGATGTGCCAATGATGGGCGAGATGTTTGACTTTTATGAACAGCAAGCCGACAAGTTAGTCGAAGCTGGCTTGCCATTGCCTGCTTACGAGATGGTATTAAAAGCCTCTCATGCCTTTAATTTGCTGGATGCACGCGGTGCGATTTCAGTCACTGAACGTCAGCGCTTTATTCTGCGTGTGCGTACCCTTGCGCGCAAAGTTGCCATCGGTTATGTCGAAGCTCGTGCCAAATTGGGTTTCCCATTGGCAGATGAAGCACACCGTGCCGAAGCACTTGAGAAGTATCTACCAAAAGAAGCAGCAGACACTGACAACAATCAATCTACTAATAAAAAATAGGAGCATCCCATGAGTACTATTCTATTTGAACTGGGGTGTGAAGAGCTACCTCCAAAAAGCCTAAAGCCATTACGTGATGCCTTACAAGCCAGTGTCACCCAGCAGCTGACTGACGCTGATATCAGCTTTGACAGCATCAAAGCCTTTGCCGCGCCGCGCCGTTTAGCGATTCAAATCGAGGGCATTAGCGACAAGCAGCCTGATCGTACTGAGCAAAAACGCGGACCAGCAATCAAAGCCGCTTTTGATGCAGAGGGTAATCCAACACGTGCGGCGATGGGTTTTGCCAAAGGCTTAGGCATTGACGCCAGCGAGCTTACGACGATTAACACTGATAAAGGTGACTATGTCGGCTTTGAGCAGACCATTACCGGTCAAGCGACTACGGAGCTACTGCCAGCTATGTTTCAGACAGCATTAGATAGCCTACCGATAGCCAAGCGTATGCGCTCAGGTAGCAGCCGCAATGAGTTTGTCCGTCCCGTACAGTGGGCAGTATTGATGCAGGATGCTGCTGTTATTGATGCGACTATTCAAGGGCACCAAACAGGCTCGCAAACTCGTGGCCACCGTTTCCACAGCCCTGACTACCATAACATCGTTCATGCCAATGAATATGAGCAATTGCTAGATAGTCTAAAGGTTGTAGTAGATTTTGATAAACGCCAAATGCTGATCAACAACCAAGTCAAAGCATTGGCAGGTGAGGTCAATGCGGACGCTATCGTACCGCAGGACTTGCTGGACGAAGTGACCGCGTTGGTTGATTTTCCCATTGCACTAAGAGCGAGCTTTGAAGCGCGTTTTTTACAAGTGCCGCAAGAAGCGCTTATCTCGACTATGCAGGCTGATCAAAAGTATTTTTGCTTGACCGACAAAGCAGGTAAGCTGCAGCCGTACTTTATCTTTATCACTAACATTGAATCAAAAGATCCTAACCAGATCATTGAAGGCAACGAAAAAGTTGTGCGTCCACGTTTGGCTGATGCTGAGTTTTTCTTCTTACAAGATCAAAAGCAGCCATTATTTGCGCTCACAGAAAGCCTGAAAACGCGCGTATTCCAAGACAAATTGGGTACGATTTGGGAGAAATCTGAGCGTATTGCTAAGCTTGCAGCATTTATTGCTACTTTGATGCAGCAGCAAGGTCACGACATCAATGTTGATGACACCGTACGCGCTGGTATTTTGTCCAAAGCAGATTTGGCCAGCTCGCTCGTTGGTGAATATCCTGAATTGCAAGGTATCGCGGGCACGTATTACGCGCGTTTGAATGAGGAATCTGAAGCAGTTGCGGCAAGCTTAGAAGAGCAATACCTGCCTAAGTTCAGTGGTGATGTGCTGCCGCAAACACCAATTGGTATTTGCTTAGCATTGGCTGATCGCTTAGATACATTGGTTGGTATTTTTGCCATTGACCAAGCACCAACGGGCTCAAAAGATCCGTTTAGCTTACGTCGTTCTGCCATTGGTATTTTGCGTATTTTGATTGAAAAGCAGTTGCCGATTAATTTGGTAGCGCTCGTTGAGCAGGCGATCAAAGGCTATAGCAATGCCGAGGGCAGCAAGATTGCTAAAATGGGCGACACCTTTACTCAGGTCATGGCGTTCTTGAACTCGCGCTATCGTGCGATGTATACAGAGCAAGGTGTCAGCGTTGATACGATTCAGGCAGTGCAAGCGATTAATCCACATATGCCGCTCGATTTTGAGCAGCGTATCCGTGCCGTACAAGCATTTGGCGAGATGTCACAAGCGTCGATGTTGGCTGACTCTAATAAGCGGGTAGCCAACATATTGGCCAAGTCAGAAACCAGTGTTGCTGACACGGTTGATGAAGCGCTATTGTCTGAGCCTGCTGAGCAAAATCTATATGCAAATGTGAAGCAAGCACAGACGAGGGTACAACCGTTGCTTGAGCAAGCAGACTATACCCAAGTATTGCAGACATTAGCAAGCTTAGATGAGCCACTGACACAGTTCTTTGATAACGTGATGGTCAATAGCGACGACGTGGCATTGAAGAATAACCGCTTGGCACTGCTAAAGCAGGTTCGCGCTCTGTTCTTGACTGTGGCTGATATCAGTGAGCTACAGCTGTAGCGGTCAATCTTTAACCGTAGATTTTGATAAAAACTGGCTCAATGTGGCCAGTTTTTTGTTGCTATAGACCAGCGTCATTTTCTATTGTCATGGGTTGTTACCTACGGTCAATGGTAATTAAACGGTAAAGGCATTGTGCCATTACCATTATTGACGGTAAAATTTACGTTATCAAAGCGTATGAAACAGTCATTAGCGTAGCCAGTTTTTGTACAGCTATTAGCTTGGTGGCTTTTGATAGCCATCACGTTTATCCGTAATCAAAGGAGCACAGCCGTGTTTGCCGTTATTATTGTCATTCTCATTATTTGGGCTTCAATGTGGGCTTTTTATAAGTTTATGTACCCACGTCCGCCTAGAAGCATGATGCCAAAAGAAGGTGATATCATCACACCGCGTCAGTGTAATTTTTGTGGCAACAGCTTGGCTGAGTATCGCGGTGTCCTTGAAACCAAGCCAAATATAGCTGCCAATAGTGACAACCCTATCGACGCCAATCAAGAATTGTTTTTCTGCAATTATGAGCATCAAGCAGACTTTCACGCAGGCAAAACCTATAAGCCTTACTCATAATTAGAGGTATGACAGAGCAATGCTTGATCGCAAAAAAAGCGCTTAGTCGTTGTGACCTAAGCGCTGCTCTACATTACTTATCAGTTTATAAGATCGAGTGTGCATCTTTCATAATTTTATTTAGCAATGCTTGTGATTGTTTTTCTTGTTGCAGGCGATCTTCATCACTTCTCTGATTGGCATGAATTTTTTCGTATAAGTTCAAGCAGCACAGTACCAGTATGCTTTCTTGACTCAAGCTTGGCGCTTCTCTTTTTAGATCGAGTGCATAGTTGTTTATATAAGAAACCGCTGATAGTAGCTCTTCTTGCTCATGTACAGGACAAAAAATAGGGTAGGTAACCCCTGCAATCGCGATATCTACTTTTTTGATTTGTGGTTCAGGTGTATTTGTTGTCTTGGTATTGGCTTTTGCAACTGTACTTGAGGCGGTGGACCCTGCTTGAGCTGACTTTTGCGCTGGCAATCCTTTACTTGATGCTTGAGAATACGGTGCTGTATTGTTTTTTGGCTGTTTTTCTATCGATTTGTTTTGGTCATCGGTCATGATAAATCCTACAATGTCTGGTCAGTGAAATGAGTGATGTGAGATATAACAAGTGGCAGTTTGACAAACCGTATCTCTTTGCATGCTACCTTTACTAGAGGGTGAGTTAGCCTTCTGCCTGATCGATACGGGTTAGGCGTTGTAATACCACTTGCGTGCGCTCAGCTGCTAGCTGATTTTTCTTTTGCAGCTCACTGTTTTGATGTTTGATATCGCTGTACTGCTGCTTTAGTTCATTATTATGTTTTTGCAGCTCGCTGTTTTGTTGTTGTAGTTGGCTGATCTGTTTTTGCAGTTTGTCTTGCTCTTCACCGATCATATGATGCGCTTCAGCGAGACTCTGATAGCGTTTGTCGAGGTCGTTCAGTTGTTTTTTGGCACCATCACGTTCGCTATGGCTACTATCAAGCTGAGTCTGTAGGGCGGTGACTTCTTTTGCATCGGTAACAGGGTTTTGTTTTAGGCTGCTAAGTTCAGCACTGACAAGCTGATACTGTTTTTTGATGTCTAGTACCATTTTTTCTAATATTCTAAGTTGATCATACATAGTCAGTTTTTATCCTTAACAAGTAAGCGTGAATGAATTTTGTTCGCTGCATTTAATAATGCCATAGGTGACCGCATAATATCTATATCAACAAAGTAATTACAAGCACGAGATTTGGTCTTTTTACTTTTATTTACCGGTAATCTGTCCCCGACATTTTATCGAGTTTCTTGTTATTTTATGAGTCATACTCAATTACTAGGACATCTGTTATGAACGATAATATTTCTGGCTGGAATACTTGGCTGACTGCTTTTGATGATTGGACTGATGTGTCCATCAGCGAAGTGCATGGCTTGATGACAGGGCTTATGACCGCTTGTAATGCACCTGACGAATCGACATGGGCAAAGGTGTTCGAAGAGCTGAGCTTTGCACCATTACCAGAGGCTGCATTGACCTTGTTGGCAGAAGAAGCAGAGGACACCGTATTTCAGTTAAAAGACAAAGATGATGCCTATGCGTACATGCCACTCATCCCTGATGATGAACATGATTTGTACGAGCGCGTGATGGCATTGAAACAGTGGTCGAACGGGTTTATGACAGGTTTTGGTATTACCGATTGTGGTTTGACTAGTGAAGAGAACGAGATGCTCTCAGATTTGGCTAAGATTGGGGCGATTCGTTTAGAGGAAGACGAAGACTTCGAAGGTGGGGAGGAGTCTTATCTTTATATTTACGAGTTTGCCCGTATGGTGCCAGTGAGTTTTGCGACGCGTAAACGCAAGCATGTGAAAGACATTGCGTTGATTGCTGGACTGTCTATCGATGCTAAAACCACCAAAGAGCTACAAGCAGAAGGCAAGTTGCCAAAACCGATGCCACCAGTGCTTGACGTGATGAATCAGAATAATCCATCATAGGACGAATCTGATCAATCATAGTTTGTGAGAATTAGTTTTTAAGAAGTAGTTTGTGAGAAATAGCTCTTAAAAATCGTAATAAGGATATTTTATGATCCAAGATACTAATGTCAATGCTAGCAATGACGAACAGTTAAGCCATGCTACACACCCGAGTAATAGCCTTGATTGGCTAACGCGCTTGATCGCCTTTGACACGGTCAGTCGACATTCCAACTTAGCATTGATTGAAGACGTGCAAGCGTACTGTGAGCAGTTGGGTTTGGCGGTGGATTTGACCTTTAACGAGGCAAAAACCAAGGCTAACTTGTTTGTGACCGTACCCGCTGGCGAAAATGCTGACCAAGTAAACAATGGTCTTGTGCTGTCTGGTCACACTGATGTGGTGCCAGTCGATGGTCAAGACTGGACATCAGAGCCATTTACCGCGACGATACGTGGTGACAAGCTATACGGACGCGGTGCGTGTGATATGAAAGGCTTTATCGCTTGTGCGCTGACGATATTGCCACAAGCCGTGCAGTTATCGAATAGCGGTCAGTTGCGACGTCCGTTGCATTTGGCACTGTCGTTCGATGAAGAGGTAGGCTGCTTGGGCGCACCATTGATTTTGGCAGACCTAAAAGCGCGTGGCATCACGCCTGATTACTGTATCGTTGGTGAACCCACCAATATGGCGATGGTAGTCGCACATAAAGGTATTGCGGTTTATCGTTGCCGTGTTCATGGCAAATCAGCGCATTCGTCTTTGATTGCTCAAGGGGTCAATGCAATCAGCTATGCCAGCAAATTGGTAGGCTATGTCGATACGCTAGCTGAAGAGCTGAGCGCTCGTAACGACGCTTTGGAAGACGGGGATGCATTGTTTACCGTGCCTTATTCTACCTTATCAGTAGGGACGATACACGGCGGCACAGCTACCAATATTGTCCCCAATCTGTGCGAGTTCACCTTTGACTATCGTAATCTGCCGCACATGACACAAGACGATATACTCGAGCCTATTCAAGCAAAAGTTGCTGAGCTAAATGCTCAAATGCAAGCACGTGCGCCTGAGACGGGTATCGAGCTGATGCAAGAAGAAAGCGTCCCTGCCATGACCGATAGCGATAGCGCTGAATTACAATCGTTAATCGCTGCGCTGACAGGGGATGACGAGCGTCATAAAGTCGCTTATGCCACAGAAGGCGGACAGTTTACCAATGCAGGTATTCCAACGATCATCTGTGGTCCTGGTAGTATTGAGCAAGCGCACAAAGCGGATGAATATGTCGAACTCATCGAAATCGAACGCTGTGATGCTTTTTTGCAAAAACTACTAACGAGCTGCACAAGTAAATAATGTATGAAAATACTAAACATATGTATATAATATGAGCAAGTACAAATAATACCGCCTAAATGGCGGTATTTATTTTTTGGCAGTGTAGCGGATCGCATCAGAGCCGCTGATATATAAACAGTAGAGGTGGGTTGATGTCTTGGCATCTGTTTGCAGTATTTTTCGCAAGTACGTTTTTGATTTCCGCGACGCCAGGTCCCAATATGTTACTGGCATTCCAGTATGGCATGAACTATGGCGTGAAGCGGACGCTATGGACGTTGGCAGGGCTGAGCCTTGGTTTGTTTGTATTATTGCTATCAACGCTGCTGGGACTGGATGTGATCAGTCGTCAGTCACCGTGGCTACTGACCATTATCAAAGCCGTGGGTGCGATATACCTAATCTACCTGGGTATCAGCTCATGGCGTGATGCAGGCGATGGCAGTTTGATGAGCGATGCCAAAGAGTTGAGTGCGGAGGTAGAGGCGGACTATGCTACCTCAGAAGATAGAGTTGATGTGCCAAAGCCGCGTTCGCTCTCTAGTGCAGCTACTAAAATCGCACCTAGTAACACAACCTTGTTTCGTACTGGTGTCTGGGTCTCTTTATCTAACCCAAAAGCTATCTTATTCTTTGCGGCATTTTTCCCTAAGTTTATCAATTTCAGCGCACCACTATGGCCGCAATATGTCCTATTGACCATCGGCTTGTTTTTAAGCGAAACGATTTGGCAGATCGTATATACGCTAGGCGGCAAAAAGCTGGCAAGTTGGCTCGATGTGGGTAATCGCCTAGCTTGGCTCAATCGTGGTTGCGGAGTAATATTTATCATTATTGCAGCTGCTTTATTAGCTGAAGTAATCAATAGCTTTATAGCTTAAAAAATACTGGTAAGATTCTAAATTAAAGTGATTAATTAAACACACGTTTATTAAATTATTTTCTATACAAGCCAAGTTAATTATTGACTTTAATTTTTAAATCGTTATTATTAGCTCATTGATTTATACTGCTTATCTTTCATAAGCGATAAATCGTTTCAATTAACCTGCTATTGTCGCCATGACATTAGCCACAACCTATGGGGGAATCATCGTGTCCTATATAACTACCAAGACGTTTTTAAAGATTGAATGTGTAAACCACATGACAGCAATGACACCTTCGAAAAGGTTTGGCTAAATTTTTATATAAGCTATTGAGTGATATTCCATCTATCGATATCAACGAATAGCTTTCTGTATCTACTTGCGCTATCTCTTTTCTAAGTCTACTGTGCCAAATTTGCTCTGCGATTGTGCTAAGCCATATTGCGCTTGCTGTTATCTGTTTGCCTAACATTTTTCTTTACCGTTATTGCTAATAAAGCGACTCAGGCTATGATTTAGCTAAAGCTTTTCTATGCGTATAATATTTACGCTGTGGCCGACGGTTCTGATCTATATTATCTTTCTTTAAAATGTCTATAATAAATTAACCATGAATTTTTATTGATTTTTTAATTAATAAGAACACGGTTTTTTATTGCCTAAATTTTATAATTTATTAATTTTATTTATTATTAAACTTTTTGTTTAATTGAGATAGATAAGTAATATCTAAAAATTATAAAAACTGGTAATGATAAAAAATGTATGGTTATTAAAATAATAAAATGGAAATAACAAATTATGAGCATTCAATTAGTATTAAACGAAAATCGGAAACACGGCGTACCAGTCAAGATTTACACCACCGATGTTGAGCAAGGTGCCATGCAGCAGTTACGCAATTTAGCCCAGCTAGAGTTTGTGCATTCACACATTGCAGTGATGCCCGATGTGCACGTTGGCAAAGGTGCGACAGTCGGTAGCGTGATTCCGACCAAGTCAGCCATCATTCCTGCCGCAGTTGGGGTAGACATTGGCTGCGGTATGAACGCAGTACGTTTGTCCCTGACGGCAAGTGATCTGCCTGATAACTTAAGGTCATTGCGATCGATCGTTGAGCAACAAGTGCCAGTCGGCTTCAATATGCACAAGCAAATCCAAGCCAAAAACTCAACGCTTGATCCATTGGGTAAACGCCTAAAACCGATTACTGATAAACACCCAGGTTTGCTTAAAATGCTTAAAGGTTTTGAGCGTACTTGGGCGAAGCAGCTGGGAACACTCGGCGGTGGCAATCATTTCATTGAGCTGTGCTTGGATGAGAACAATGATGTCTGGGTGATGCTGCATTCTGGCAGCCGCGGCATCGGTAATTGTATCGGTCAGTACTTTATTAATCTTGCAAAAAAAGAGCGTCAATCGCGCTTTGGTCATGTGCCAGATCGAGATTTGTCTTACTTTGCCGAAGGGTCTGATAGCTTTGCTGATTATGTTGAAGCGGTAGGCTGGGCGCAGGACTACGCGCTTGAAAACCGCCGCGAGATGATGCGTCTCGTCATTAAGTCATTACAGTCGCCACAAGCAGGATTGCCACGATTTAAGCTGACCAAAGAAGCCATTAATTGTCATCATAACTATGTCAATGAAGAAGTGCATTTTGGTGAGCAAGTCTATGTGACCCGTAAAGGCGCGATCAGTGCTTATGCAGGTGAGCTTGGTATTATTCCGGGCTCTATGGGCGCAAAGTCTTTTATCGTACGTGGTCTAGGCGAGGCAGAATCTTTTTGCTCATGTTCACATGGGGCAGGACGACAGATGAGCCGTGGTAAAGCCATACGAGCGTTCACTATCGATGAGCTAAAGGCGCAGACGGATGGAGTCGAGTGTCGCAAAGACAAAGGCGTCATCGATGAGATACCTGGCGCTTATAAAGACATCGATGAAGTGATGGCCAACCAAGCTGACTTGGTCGAAGTGGTGCATACGCTTAAACAGGTCATGTGTATTAAAGGCTAACAAGTAAAACCATAGCGAGTCACGACGGTGTCAATCGAGCTAAATGTATTAAGTATACTATTTGCGCTCGACTTCCTAGTCGTGACTTCACTATGGGGTCACTCGAATATATAAAATAGATTTAGAGTTATTAAAATACAGGTAACAATATGAGCTTAAAACAAACCTTAAAAAAGGCCAAACAAATTGAGAGGCGGTTAGAGCAGCAAGCTGTGACAGGTGTGCAACACTCGCTAGGCACAGTCAAGCCGCGTAATTATCTAGCGCTTGATCCATTATTAAGAAAAGGTGGTATTCACGAAAAAGAAGACATCGATCTCGTCCGCAAAAAACGCCGCCGTGAGACCAAACAGGAGCTACGGCAGACAGATTGGTTATCAAAATAATGGTGATTAACATTCACTCACAAAAAAGCCGTTCGCTATTATATATAGTGAACGGCTTTTTTATTCTTACTCAGATTTATAATTTAACCATTGTTACCTTAACCACTATGCCAATACTTCGATTAGCTCACCTTTCACCATGTGCGGGCTGACGAAATCGGTAATACGTACGCTCACAAGTTTACCCAACAGCTCATTCATTTTCTCAACATCATGAGGGAACATGACGGTACGAGTGTTATCCGCCGTGCCGATTAAGCAATCAGGGTGGCGATTGGCAACTTGTTCAACCAAGACGCGAGTCGTGGTCCCGACCATCTCATGCGTTTTCGCAAGCGTTGAGTCAATGATGACTTTTTGAAATTCAGCCAAGCGCTCTTTCTTAGTTTTGAAACTGACATCATCTGGTAACTCAGCGGCTGGAGTGCCTGGACGCTTAGAGTAGATAAAGCTATAAGAGTGATCGAAGTTCAATGTTTTTGCCAAGTTCAAGGTATCTTGGAAGTCTTGTTCCGTCTCACCCGGGAAGCCAATAATAAAGTCGCTCGACAAGTGAATATCGGGACGAATGGCTTTGAGCTTATTAATCTGATTGATATAAACATCAATGGTATGGTTGCGCTTCATCGCTGCCAAGATAGCGTTTGAGCCACTCTGAACTGGTAGGTGCAAGTGCGATACCAGCTCTGGCAATTGTGCATAAGCGTCGATGATGTCATCGGTAAACTCAAGTGGATGACTGGTCGTATAACGAATACGCTCGACACCATCGACATGCGAGACATAATGCAACAGCTCAGCGAAACGGCAAATGCTGCCGTCGTCTTTTTCGCCGCGATAGCCGTTGACGTTTTGACCCAATAGGTTGATTTCACGGATACCCTGAGCGGCAAGGCTGTCAATCTCAGCCAAGACGTCATCGAGTGGACGTGATAATTCTTCACCGCGCGTATAAGGCACGACGCAAAATGAGCAGTATTTTGAGCAGCCTTCCATAATAGAGACAAAAGCTTTGTAGCCTTCTACTCTTGGCTCAGGCAAAAAGTCAAACTTTTCGATGCTAGGGAATGACACATCGATCGTGCCAATGCGGTTTTTGGGCGCGATCTCACGTTGCTCATGTGATTGATCATATAGCTCTGGCAGGCGGTGCAAGGTTTGCGGGCCAAATACCATATCGACGTAAGGCGCACGTTTTTGAATGTTATCACCTTCTTGTGAGGCTACGCAGCCACCGACGCCAATGACAAGGTCAGGACGTTTTTCTTTTAGCTTGCGCCAGCGACCCAATTCTGAAAAGACTTTTTCTTGCGCTTTTTCGCGGATAGAGCAGGTATTCATCAGTAGCACGTCGGCCTCATCGATATCATGAGTGACTTCCATACCATGTGAGTCGCCTAGCACGTCTAGCATTTTGCCAGAGTCATAGACATTCATCTGGCAGCCTTGGGTAGTGACGAAGACTTTTTTGGTCGTTGATTTTTCGACGGGTGCTTGGGCTGAACTTTGCTCTTTGAGTGCGGTGACAGCACGTGCAGTGACAGTCGTCTCAGCAACAGCATCGTCATCGATGCGGGGATTGAATACAGTAACACTCATAAGGATAAGTCCATGATTGACCAAAAATATAGCGGAGTAGCCGATTGACAGGTGGCGTATTTTATCACAACCTGGTACCAATGTGAAAAATTAGCATCGCCTATCAGTCGTCAATAAGACAAATAATTCACAGTAGTATCAATTATTTACTACTACGAATGAGGGTGTTTACCGAAATAAATACTCTTTATCACTTCTATGTTACACCGTGCTGTCCTATTTATTAACAAAAGGTAAAGGAGATAGTTGAAAGCACAATGAGTATAGTATGATGACTGCTATACCCTTGGCGGTACTTAGCGAACCGTTATTCAAATACTCGTAGAGAGACAATAAAGAGAGTCAGTATGACAAAGTTGCGTGTTGCTCATAGCATCAAGGATGAAGAATCTACCAGTCAAAAACAAATGTCAAAACGACTTACAGTGGGGACGTTACGCATGAGTGCACTCAGCGTGGCGACCGCAGTGAGCGCGCTTGGTGTATCGCAAGTTGCCTGCGCGGAGCTGACGTGGGGTGATAACGAGGGTTACCAACAAGAAAGTAACTACCAGCAAGATTATCAGCAAGACACCAGTATTGATTCATTTATGGGTGCCGCAATCGCTGCAGACCGCGGTGACGTGAGTGAGCTCTATAACTATGAGCAAGTCATGAGCGGTGGTTTATTTGCCATGTATCCTACTTACTGGCGTATGAATCTAGACTTGAACTCACAAAGCTCAGCGGCCGTTTCACAGTTTGTGCGTCAGTATCCAAATACAGTGATGGCTGAAAAATTAGTGGCTGACTATGCTGAAACTAAGGCTGGTTCTAATGATTATGCCTCGGTCAGACAAGTGGCGAATCTCATCACCAATGCAGACGCAAGCGAGCGCTGTGCGGTTGCGCTTGGGTTCAACAATGGCGGTGATACCATGCGCGCTATGGCAGCCAAGTCTGATGTCTGGCTGACTACCAAAAAGCAGCCCGCATTGTGCGATCAGTTAGCGATGGAGATGAATAATAATGCGCTGATTAGCAATCAGGATCGCGCCTCTCGTCTCAAGCGTATGCTACGCACTGGCAAAACAGGCGATATCATGGCATTGTCCTCACGCCTAGGTACTCCGATTGCTTATTCTGCGCTGAGCGAAATTCAGCTCAATCCATCATCATTTTTTAGTCGATTTGGCCGTGAACCTGCCAGCCAGACCAATCAATACCTGTATTTATACGCAATCGGCCGAGTCGCTGACAAATCTTATCGCGAGGCGGCGATCCAGTTAGAGTTTGATATTAGACAAGACAATCAGCGCTCAGTTAGACTATTAAATGACGAAACCCGTCGCTATGCGTATCGTACGCTTGGCGTCAAGCGCATGAACCACAATACAGATGATGGCTTTAATGCTGAAGCAGTGGAGTGGTTTCGCAATAGCTTAGACAATGATTTTAATTTTGAAGAAGCAGAAGACTATGCCATGGCGGCGATTCGTTTCGGTCGCTGGGATGACGTCGTAGAGTCCATCTCAAAAATGGATGGAGAGACTCAGAAAGAGGCGCAGTGGCAGTATTGGTTGGCTCGTGCTTATGAGCAATCAAGCGATAGTAGCAAGCGCAATACTGCCAAAAAAATGTATCAAAATATCGCAAAAAGTAACGATTACTATGGCCTAATGGCAAAAGATAGAATCGGTCAACGTTTCGATGCTAGCCGTCTCGGTGGTAGTAACCTGCCTAAAGTCAGTACCGCTGACCGCGCTCGTGTCATGCAAGATGGTAACTTTGCTCGAGCTTTTGCCTTGTACAATTCTGATGCTAGCCGAGGGTATGCCAACCGCGAATGGAACTGGGCAGTGAAACAAGCACGTGATAAGCGTGATGACAACTTAATCATAGCTGCTGCTCGTCAGGCTTATGATATGGGCTGGCTTGATCGAGCGATCTATGCGGTGGACAATACCGATAGAGTCGATAGCTTAGCGCTTTCGCATCCAATGCCGCATCAGAGTGCAGTGGTACGTTATAGCGAGTCAGCGGGCATTGATCCAGCGTGGGCTTATGGCATCATGCGCCAAGAGAGTCGTTTTGTGACCTCTGCGCGCTCAAACGTTGGCGCTAGTGGCTTGATGCAGGTTATGCCTGATACCGCAAAATACATCGCTCGTAATCTGGGCGAGACTTATAGTGCGAGCCGTGCCAATAGCGGTGATACCAATATCCGTTATGGCACATGGTACATGGGTGATATCTTAGGCAAGCTCAACTATCAGCCAGTATTGGCAACGGCAGGTTACAATGCCGGTCCCAACAACGCCAAACGCTGGCAGCCGCTCTATGGCTCTATCGCCGCAGATCAGTACGTTGAGTCGATTGCATTTCCTGAAACGCGCAACTACGTCAAGCATGTGATGGAAAACGCCACTATCTATAGTAGCCTTTTAGGTCGTAGTCAGCCAATCAGTCAGCGTATGGGTACAGTGCCTGCTTCATTTTAGCCAGTGATGTTATAAACAATAAACCACTAATAATTTTTTGTTAGTGGTTTATTTTTGTACACTAGATTGTTTGACCAGTGATGAATGACTTTATAGACTGTTATTTTATATGTAGTCGTTTATCAGTTGTTTCATACATAGTCATCTGACAAATACCTATCTGATCAGCGCGCAATTCTTGACGAAGGCGACAACGTTTACGTTTCTGCTATAGATTAAAAAAGACGTTTTGTTAACATTACTTTAGTTAGTGTCCATATTTTTTCAGCCTTACTCTGAAGTTGTGCTATGTTTGATGTTTTAGACACGGTGATTCGAGTAGTATTCTATGTTTTACCACTGCTAATTACCTTCAGTCTTATGATCAAAGATTTTTTCAAACTGTCCGTATCGTCGAGAGCTAACTATTCATTACCGACTCAAGCGCAGCCGTTATTACATATGAGAGCAAAAACAAACGCAAAAGTTAAAACATCCAATTCCTTAGAGCAGTTTCGTACGAATTTGATAGGCAGGCAACACATGAATAACATTAATACGACTGCGAGCTTCGGTGCCTTATTACTTATACAAGGCCTTATGCTGATGCCAGCACATGCTGCTAGCACGAATAAAACAGGTCAGCGCGTATTGATGATTGAGATGACGCCAGCATTATGTAGCATGCAGCCCACAAGAGCTCGCATGCGTCAGTGCTTAGAAGGATACTCATTGACAGTGTCAGGTTTAGATATGGGGTATGGCGAGCGCTGTGGCAACGGTAGCGAGCCGCGTTTGACCCCTCTACAACTAAAAGTCGTCAATCGTATCATGCCCGATACGACAGTACGCAGCCAGACATGGCAGCGTTACGGTGCTTGTAGTCCGCTCAGTGCGAGCAGTTATTTTCGTCAAATCACCAATTATGCAGGCGGGTTAAAGTTACCCAATGAGCTAAATACGGGTAACAGCTATACGGTTTCTAAATCACGGTTTATCAGTCAAATGACACGTCTGAACAGTGGCATGTCATCGAGTAGCGTTGATCTTATCTGCCAAGAAGGCAGTCGTCGTCAGTCAATCCTGACTGATATACATGTCTGTTATGAAGGTAGCCGTTTTGACTCTTGTCAAAATGTTGTAGATAATTGCGGTAGCCAATTTATCATTTCAGGGGGCAGATAGGCTTTTTTTGTCCATTTCTTATATGCATTTTTTAGTCTCATTCCCATTGCTGCTCGATCATGTTTGGCAATATTAAACGTCTGTTTTTGTCGAAATATCATCTCATCGAGCAACGATAAAACGTACTTCGTAGTGCTACAACCCTTTATCCATAGGCGCTAAGCCTATATCAGATTCCTTCCGTATAAAATGTAACAATATAGTCCCTGGTGGGTCTATTACTGTATCTAGACGGTCAATAGGCTGAAGTGCTACACTAGCTCTCGGTTTATACATGCTGTTCTGCAGCGAACAAGTCGATATCTAAAACGATAATCATCAATTAGAATCATAAGCTACATAATCATTAATTAGGGAGTATTCAATGTCAATGAAACAGCCTTTACGTGTTGCCGTCACTGGTGCCGCTGGTAACATCAGCTACGCGATGCTATTTCGTATTGCATCTGGCGAGATGCTAGGTAAAGATCAGCCAGTTATTTTGCAATTACTTGAAATCACGCCAGCGCTTGACGCCCTAAAAGGTGTGGTTATGGAGCTAGAAGATTGCGCATTCCCACTATTGGCGGGTATTGTTCAAACTGATGATGCGAATGTTGCATTCAAAGATATCGATTATGCTTTGTTAGTTGGTGCACGTCCTCGTGGTCCAGGTATGGAGCGTAAAGATCTGCTAGAAGCCAACGCTGCGATTTTCTCAGCACAAGGTAAAGCATTGAACGAAGTTGCTAGCCGTGACGTAAAAGTATTGGTAGTAGGTAACCCTGCCAACACTAACGCACTTATCGCTCAGCGCAATGCACCAGATCTTGATCCACGTAACTTTACGGCAATGACTCGTCTAGATCACAACCGTGCTATGGCACAGTTGGCTGGTAAGACTGACAGCACGGTTAATGACGTGAAAAAAATGATCATCTGGGGTAACCACTCATCAACTCAGTATCCAGATCTAACGGCTTGTACTGTAAATGGTAAGCCTGCGCTAGATCTTGTTGATCGTGACTGGTACGAAGGTACTTATATCCCAGAAGTACAGCAGCGCGGTGCAGCAATCATTAAAGCTCGCGGTGCATCATCTGCGGCCTCTGCTGCCAATGCTGCTATCGCACACATGCGTACATGGGCACTAGGCACTGATGAGAACGATTGGGTATCTATGGGTGTTTACTCAAATGGCGAATATGGTATCGCTGAAGGCCTTATCTACTCATTCCCTTGTACTTGTACTAACGGCGATTGGTCTATCGTAGACGGTGTTGATGTATCATCAGATTTCTCTAAAGAGAAAATGGCTGCCACTGAGCAAGAGCTTAGCGAAGAGCGTGATGCAGTAGCACATCTACTACCATAAGATGTAGCCTTTATATTGCTAGCTCAAGCTAGGTGATAAGTAGAAAAAACATAAAAAAGCCCTCTTAGATATGAGGGCTTTTTTTGTGCTTGTAATATTAAGCCAAATGGCAATAGGATAAGTGTGGGTAACCTCGTCTACAATTTCAAATGGCCATGTGCTGATTACCGTTAATACAATTGATAACGTTAGATAAACGTGGATTAACAGCTATTAGATCAAAGCTTGCTACAATAAACGTGTTAATTTGAATAATAACTATGATTTTACACGTACCATTTAAGGAGAAAAGTATGTTGGGTGAACCAGAATATAATATGAATGAGCTATTTGCTCAGTTAGGTTTAGAGAGCTCTGATGAAGCAATTGATAAGTTTATCGAAGATAATCAATTAGCAAAAGAAGAAAAGTTAACAGAATCTGATATTTGGAATGACAACCAACGCATGTTTTTGCAAGAAGAATGGAGCAAAGATGCGGTATGGGTAGAGACAATTGATGAATTAAATGTTCGTCTGCACCCTGATGCTTAATAACGCATAGAATCAATATAAAGAACCCCACGATACGGATAGTATTGTGGGGTTTTTTCGTAGATAAAGTATCATCAAATATTATATTTGATGATTACGCCATTCAAGTAAATCAGCGACATCTTGGTTAATACCATTTTTCAGTGCTTCCAAGCCATCGTAGCGACGCTCACCATGCAAAAAGTGCAAAAAGCGCACTTCTACACGCAGTCCGTATAGATCAGCCTGCAACTCTGGAAAATGTACTTCTAGTCGCCAGTCATCACCTTTATCAACCGAAGGCCTTTTGCCTATATTGGCCGTGCCAAATAAGCTATGTGGACGTAAGCCTGCTACACCTGCATTACCATCAGTGGCAAGAGTAGCGAGACCATCAGGTATGACATCACCATTGTCATCCAAGCTCACAACATCCACTGCAAAAATCCCGTGCAGTGCAGGTTTTAGTCGCTGCAAATCGATATTTGCTGTAGGGAAGTCGATCGTTCGACCGATTTGGTCACCACGAACAATCAGCCCTGTAATAGCGTAATCACGCCCAAGCAATCTGTTTGCAGTATGAATATCGCCTGCTAATAACAAGTCACGAACACGCGTAGAGCTTATCCGTACATCGTCATCGCTCTTACTATCAATATCGCTGCTGTCAGTACTGCTATCAGTGACCGTATGCAAGTTAGTCACATCCAAACCATAACCACGCAAAAACTGACTATCACCAGTACGATCATGTCCGAAGCGAAAGTCGTCACCCAATACCAATGCTTTTACATTGAGACGCTTGGCCAGTATATCTGCGAATGCCTGCGCTGAGAGTGAGCGAAAATCGGTATCAAACCCTGCCACAATCAAGGTCTCAACCCCATACTCTGCTAGTAGTGCCTGTTTTTCTGCTAGATTGGTCAGACGTGCAGGGGCTTTGGCCGGCGCAAAAAACTCACGCGGTTGCGGCTCAAATATCATGACTGCTGCGGTAAGGTTTTTAGTGCTTGCGATATCACGCGTTTGTGCCAGCATCGCTTGATGACCAAGGTGGACGCCATCAAAATTACCGATACTGAGTACACAAGGCGGCAACTCTACTGAGCTATCGCCAGTAGATGCGGCGCTTGGTGAGGCAATCAGTTGCTCAAGAAAATAGGTTTTCATAAGTTTTCAGCTATGATAAGGCCAGATAAAAAACGAAAAAACACATCTATGCTCAAAATCGATGTGTCTAAAACTAGCCATTATAAAGTAAAATAGCCACACTAACATCCTATAGTCTATGGATAATGCAAGTATGGCCTACCTAGAACGCCTGTTTTCTATGAGTCTAAAGGTCTGCACCTTTTTGTGTTACCCGTGTGACTGTGATGAGTAATGCCAAAAAATATAAATAAATATGGAGATCTTATGTCTGATGTTGCCTTGAACGCTACTACAACTGATTTATCAATACATCAGCTAACCGATCAGTTTGTTGTGCAGCGTGCGAGTAGAGAAGATCTAGCAGAAGTCTTAGCAATCTATAATCAAAGTATCCCTGGTAAGCAGGCCACGGCAAACTTAGCATTAGTAACGCTCGATGAGCGTACAGCCTGGTTTGATGAGCATTTACAGAGTTGGACAAGACCGATTTATGTAGTAAAGGCATTGGCTGAACGAAATCATCAGGAAGAGAGTGCAAAACCACCCATAGTTGCATGGGGTAGCTTTAGTGATTTGTATGCGCGTACTGCGTATCATATTAGCACTGAAATCAGTATTTATCTGAATAAAGACTACCAGGGCAAAGGGTTGGGTAGTCTATTGACACACTGGATGTTGACGCAAGCGCCAAGTTTGGGGATTAACAATATCGTTGCGCTTGTTTTCGCTCATAATAAGCCAAGTTTAGGACTGTTCCATAAACTTGGCTTTGAGCAATGGGGATATATGCCAGAAGTGTGCGATATGGATGGGTTTATCGCTGATGTTGTGATGCTTGGCAAAAAAGTAACCTCAGATGACAATGTGTAAAAAGCCTGAATCGCCTTAACCCAAAATCTTCCATTGGCCTTCTATCTTTTGTAGCTGGTAGGTCAATGGCGCAGGTTCGCTCTGTCCTTTTAGCATCAGCTCACCTGTGATAGTAGCACGAGTTTTGTCGTCATTATATTGGGTGTCCGTGATAGTAACGCCTTCAACAGTTTGCTGAAATGCTGATTGAGTATTGGCAAGCTCTTCCTCAAAATTTGCCATATCGACTTGGTAGTATGATACGGCATCTTTTACCTCACCATAATACAAACTGTTCAATGCTTTTTTGACCGTGTCCTCTGGCGTGCCCGCTTGAGTCGGATTGGTTACTAGGCTTTTTTGTGCGGTTGAAGCAGTAACTGGGTTAATATTGTCATCATCGATCATGGTTTCATTTTCAGCATCATCTGATACTACTGCCGTATCGCTAGCACTACCCACTGTATCTTCTTGTTCAGTCATGCTCTCGTCTGAAGTATCTGAAGTATCTGCGGCAGTCGCTATCTCTTCGCTATCTGTAGCGGTTTCAGTATTGTTAGTAGTATTTACGTCGGCAGAGTCATTATTACTACAACCGCCCAGCAGTAGTCCAGCGCTCAGCACGCCAGTGATCAGTAAAAACGGTAAGCGCTGAATAGGCTGTTTTGTTGTCATATCAAACCTCAAGTGTCGTTTATTTATCAATAACCAATTATGACAACTAACCGTCGCACGCATTGTCATTTCTCATGAGAGGCTTGTTTTGGTTTGGTAAGCCAATTATCAACTTGTCTGGAGTTTGGTTTATATGCACGGTGGCCTATCCATGTTTTAGCTGGCGAGGGCGGAAGCCTGTTGCCAACAATACCACGCCATAGACGAGCGCTCCCACGACACACATAACTATGAGGGCAATGATACGTTGCCACTGAGCATCATCGGTGGGGAAGTAGGGTAGCATGAGATAAAGGACGCCAATCATAGAGGCGGTCGCAATGGCAAACTGTGTAAACAGTTTTTTCCAATGAGGTCCAAAACGGAAAATATTGCGTTTGTGTAAGAAGTAATACAACAAACCTGCGTTTACGAACGCAGCACCAGTCGTAGCTAGCGCTAAGCCACCATGTAATGGTATCTCTAAAAAGTAAAATATCCCAATAAAGATCACACTAAAGACCATATTGGCAATGACAGAGATGATGCCGATTTTTACGGGGGTTCTGGTGTCTTGACGTGCAAAGAAAGCCGGCGCAAAGATTTTGATCAACATGAATCCTAATATACCACCTGCCATGCTACGTAGGGCGAGCGAGCTCATCTGTGCATCACGTAAGGTAAACTCACCGCGTAAGAATAGCGCCTGCATCAATACATCTGCGAGCACAAATAGTGCAGCCGAAGCTGGAATACCTACCAAGATGATTAGGCGAGCTGCCCAGTCGATGGTCTTTTTGAAATTGACATCGTCTTTTTGTGCTTCGCTTTTGGATAGACTCGGTAGTATGACCGTACCAATCGCTACGCCAATTAATCCCAATGGTAACTCGCTCATACGCTCGGCAGCGTAGAGCCAAGAGACCGACCCACCAATCATTAACGATGCAAAAACCGTGTTTAATAATAAGTTAATCTGGGTAACCGACACACCAAAGATAGCGGGCAGCATCAATTTCAAAATACGACGAACGCCTTCGTGCTGAAAGTCAATCTTGGGCGCGACCAGTAGTTTTTGTTGCCAGAGCTGCGGCAGTTGTATCAAGAATTGGAGTAAACCTGCGATTGCCACAGCATATCCAAGCGCCATAATGGGGGTATCAAACATGGGCGCAAAAATCAGCGCAGCACCGATCATACATAAATTCAATAGCACAGGGGCAAAGGCAGGTGCTGCAAAACGGCCATAACTTTGCAAAATACCACTCGCAAAAGCCGTCATAGAGATGAATAGCAAATAGGGAAAGGTGAGGCGAAGTAATTCAGCAGTGATAGCAAACTTGTCGGGCTGATCAGCAAATCCAGGGGCAAACAATGTGACTACCCAAGGCGCGATCAAGATGACCACTACTGTCAGCATCGACAACACCATCAGTAGTGCGCCTGAGGTGCGACTGACTAAAATCTGTACCTGTTGTAAGCTGTATTTTTCTTTGTACTCAGACAGTACAGGTACAAACGCTTGGCTAAAAGCTCCTTCGGCAAACAGTCGTCGCAAAAAGTTTGGGATTTTGAAGGCGACCAAAAAGGCATCCATCAACCCACCAGCCCCAAAAACGCCTAACAATACAATATCGCGTACCAAACCCAAAATACGAGACAACATGGTCATGCTACTGACCACCATGGTTGAACGAAATAACCGACTTTTTGCCATGAGAACCTATCTTGCCAATGTGTTTATAGGGTTGTGTACGAGGTTGTATACTGATTTGCTACTGCAAAAACTGACGAATTATAGCACTTTCATCACTGAGATAAATGGATTGGGTATGGAAATCATTCTTATCACAGGGGGACACTGCTTTAAGGTGATTCGGCAACCAGCTGCCGCAACCTTACCCATTCAAAATAATCACCAGGATCCGTTTTGCGTCCCGGCGCAATATCACTATGACCTGTCAAATGTCGCTGTGTTTTTGGGTAGGCGTTATAGATAGTCGCGACTACCATTGCAAGCGTCTCATATTGAGTAGAAGTGAAGGGCACAAAATCTGACCCTTCAAGCTCGATGCCAATGCTATAATCATTACATTCAGGTCGTCCCAAGTAACTCGACCGTCCAGCATGCCACGCACGTTCGTTGAAATTGACAAACTGGGTGATAGCGCCATCACGTTCGATAAACAGGTGTGCTGATACTTCTGCCCCTTTAATCGTCTGAAAGTAAGGGTGCGCATCCCAGTCTAGTTGATTGGTAAACAACGCTTTTACATAATGTAAGTCATTAGAGTCACAAACCCCAAATTCGTTCGGTGGTAGGCTGATATTGTGAATGATAATTGCATCGACATTGACATCTTGTGGTCGACTATTGTAGTTCGGTGAAGTCAGCCACGTTGCTGCGGATAATAACCCATCTTTGATAGTCATTGGCGGCGTAGATGATGTGGCGTTTGATAAGGTGGGCATGACGCTCTCTTTTTGTAATAGTATTCATAGTAGTGTGATAGATGACCTATCGAATAGCCGTCAGATATCTTTTTATCCAGTTGGCTTAGATGATAGTCGGCTATATATATTATCGGCATTCCTCAGCCAGTAGATCTTAGGCACGCTAATAACGTGTAAATAATGGCGTCTAAGTAATAACGTATGAGGGCTTACCTCATATCCATAGAACTAACGTTCGTGTTTGGAGACTATAATCTGATGAGACTTAACCCGCGAGCACCATTATCCTTGGCAGTAGTAGCGTTACTACTCTCTGCACCCGCACAGGCATTTTTGCCAACGCCTTTATCTGTCATAGAGGAAGATCTACAGTCATCTGAATTACCCACTACTGACTCAAATGCTACTGTACCTATCCAGATGGCATATCCGGATGAGGCTGTGCAGGGTGCTCAAAATGACATTAACTCTGGTTCCAATACAACGACAGAGCAGCTACTTTCAACATGGCGTAAGCAGGTAAAAACTGACAATTTAGCACAGCATACAACATGGCGACGTATGTTGTACTTCTATGATGACCAAAACCGCATTTTTGCAAAAAAGCAAACGAAGAGTATGGTTGATGATCCAAGCTTCTTTTTGAGCACGCGCGGTCAGCAAGATGCAGCAGCAGAGCTAGATGCTACGCTCGTAGCTCTTGCAAAAGAAACGACATCTCCTATCCATAGTAACCAAGTCACTACTGAAACTCATATTCAAGCGAATAACGATTCTATTCTGTGCCGTTTTCCAGCGCGAGTGGCATGGCTAAAAGAAACGTTGGTTATTGATGATGCGCGTCTATCGGCTGAGTGTCCAGAGCTGGATGATTGGATGTCGACACTGGCACCTGAGCAGCTATCTATTGTATTTGCTGAGGAGTATTTGGACAACCCACTCTCTGCTTTTGGTCACACGCTACTGCGTATCGATTCAAAGTCGAGCGTAGCAGACCCCAATCAGATCAGTCAGGCGTATGCACTCAACTATACGGTTGATGGTGATCCAGATGATAGCTTTCCAGTTTATGCGACCAAATCTATGATAGGTCGTTATGACAGTGCTATAGAAATTGATCATTATCCAGAAAAATTGGCAAAGTATCTACAAGACGATGAGCGTGATACGTGGACGTATCAATTGAACCTCACGCCTAGTGAAGTACAACAGATCATGCGCCATGTGTGGGAAACCAAAGGGCTAAAAATGCCGTATTACTTTACTACGGACAACTGTTCCTCTGAGATTTTACGACTTATCGACGTGGTTCGCCCGCAGCAGAGTCTATTGAGCCAAATGGCTTATGTTGTCGTTCCCTCCGATGTGGTTCAACTATTGGATAAGCAAAACCTTTTGGCAAGTACCATGTACACACCTGCCGATAATACCTTGCGACAAGCGCAGATCAATAAGAAAAACTTAAGTTCTAGGCAATTAGGCTATCAAGACAACGCCAAGCAAATGCTTGACCAAATAAAGTCTGCAGAGCTCAATGCTATATCGAGTATGTCAGACGACAATCAGGCATTACTCAAGCGTCAAATCGAGCCATCGGATAATAATCCAATAGATAGGCATCCACTACAGCTTGGCACTATCGGTATAGGGCAACGCGGCGATGACGACTATGTTGATATTGGGTTTAGAGCTGGGTTTCATGATACGCTTGACCGTGCTTCAGGGTATCCGCAGTTTTTTAATTTAGAAGGTTTGGCGGCGACAGTGCGTCTATATGACACCGATGATAACAAGCCCAACCAACCAGAGCGTGTGGTTCTACAAAATGCCACTTTGATTCGAGGACGCTCTTTTAATCCTGTCAATTCTGCCAAAAAAGGCAAGACTTGGGGCGCAAGTATCGAGGCGACACGAGTGAATGATGGGTCACAAGATGCGGGCACGGACCATTTGGTTGGTAGTGTGGGTTATGAGACAGGTTGGTCTTGGGCATTTGGCACACCTAGCACGGGTACTGGTGAGATGCCGCCGCAGCTATGCTATACGTTTTTGGCGGGTACCGCGCAAGCAGGGCGAGGTCTTAATAAAGGCTTTCGCGTAGGGGCTGGTGTCAATGCAGGCTGTCGTTATCAGATTAACAATCAGTTACGTGCACAAGCTGAATTACAATTACCATATTGGTATCATGGCAACAGCGCTGAGTCTGACGTTCGAGGTCATTACTGGCAGCCGATATCAAGCCTTGGGCTACAATACGATATCGATAAAAAACAAGCCTTACGTATCAATGCCAACTACGACTGGCAGGAGCGCGTCGATGCTAATGATGACATACAACTGTCGTACAGACGATACTTTTAAACTTTAGGTTAGTTAAGTATTGATATAAAAAAAGTCAATTCCAAGCGCTGTAGTGGTTATATTGGTAAGGGTTACACTAAAAGGAAAACGCTGCATGAGCACGCACAATTTACTAATTATTGGACAGGGTGATATCGGCCTACCAGTCACTAATGCCCTTGCACGAGAAGGTTTGTCTGTGACGGGACTTGCGCGCAGTGAGCGTCAGCATTATGATTTGGTGGATAGCGCTAATTTTTTGCAAGCGGATGCATTGACTTTAACCGCGGAGCAGTTAGACCCATTTACCCACATTGCTATTATTGTCACCCCCGATGAGTATTCAGCTAGCGGCTATCACGATAGCTATTTGGCGATTAACCAGCATCTGGCAACCTTTGCCTCAAAACTAGTCAACCTTGAGCGTGTGGTATTTATTTCCTCTACTGGTGTCTATGGACAGGATAGTGGTGAGTGGATTGATGAGCATACTGTACCCATCACGCCTGCGCGCGATGCATCAAAGGTTATATTGCAAGCAGAGCAAGCACTGCAGCAGGGCTTTGATGATAAGGCGATTATTATCCGTCCAAGTGGTATCTATGGGCGCGCGCGACTTATGCGTCTACGCAAAGCTCGCGAACCACAAAAAGAGCCAGTAGCCGCCGCGCACTGGAGTAACCGTATTATGGACCGTGATTTGGTCACTATTATCTCCAATGTATTGAAGATAGACGCGCCAAAGCCGCTTTATATTGCGACAGACTATCGGCCTGTGACTACCTTTGAGCTTGGCGTTTGGCTGAGTGAGCAAATCGGCGAAACAGCACCTGCTGTTGATGATAAAAAGTCATCAGTGACAGGAAAACGCTTGCACAGCAATATTCCGTTAGCTTGGCTTGAGTACGCTGACTGGCAGATAGGGTATCGTGATATTTTGGATCATCAACAGTAAGTTCTTAAGGACATTTGAATGCTTTCAAATATAATATAGCCGTTTTGTTCACTCGCTCTTACTTGTTTTATATTTTATAGTCTATGGAGATTTCATGACCCAGCCTTCTACTTCTGATAACCGCTTATCTAATGCTAATAGTGCAGCAGAAGGCGGTAAGCTTGCAGAAGGTCATGTCCAAAAAAAGGCTGAGCAATCGTCCCTGCTAGCTGACTCGCAGCAGCCTGCGATTGTCCATCCCAACTTTGATCCCAAACGATCGCCCCTTGACCCTGCTCGCCCCCTAAGTGATATTCCTGAGCCTGCGCGTCGCCTAGATGGTCAACTGCGTCGGCTTTATGGTAACTCGACGCGTTTTTATCAGCCGACTGAGTCCAGCTTGTCGAAGTGGGAGCTAATAGCGTCAGAAGCGTTGGCCGAGCATTTGTCACTACTTAGTGCAGCACAGCTCATCGAGCTACCTGATAGTTTTTATCAGAATCACAGTGAGCAGCCATTAGTATCACCGTTATCGGGTATAACATTACTAGATATGTCAGACATTCAGCAGGCCATTCGCGCCTATCCAAAGCTGCATCGCTATGGGTTTGCACCTATTGATAGTGCCGCAAAGACTGAGCCAGATAACGATAGCAGCGCTAATGAGCCTTCAGCCTCTCTACGAGCGTTGGTGAAGCGTTACAATCCTGATGAGCTGTTGAGTAGTATGTATGCAGATGACTGGCAAGTGATTTTGCATCCACAGCAGTTTGAGACAGGTGAGGGCAGCTTGGTCACGGATATTATGGCATGTAGCGTCGCTGTCCATGTGCTCAAGCAATGCACTACTCGCAAAAGTATCAATCACAGTTATAGTGCCGCGCAAATCTGCCAATACGTGCGCAGTTATTTGCTTAGTCAAATCGTCTGTGAGCCTGCGCAGCAACATGCATACCGCCAGATTCGAATATTTGCAGGACACATCATTGCTGCTGCATATCATTTGGGCTGGGAGATACAAGTACGCGCAGATGGTCAGAGCTACTTTAACCTCTCGTCGCGTAGTGGTTTACTAACTCGCTATGCCAATATGCAGGATTATGAAATCAACGGTTGGTCAAGTTGACCAATAATGCGTACAATAATGCCAGTTTTTTGCCCCTCTTTTTACTGATAGGAATGTAATAATGCCTCACGCACCATACCAGCAAGATACCATGTTTTCATCTCATCAATTTATTCAGTTGGCTTTAGATAACCATGTGCTAAAGTTTGGTGAGTTTGTCCTCAAATCTGGTCGCATCAGCCCGTATTTTTTTAATGCAGGTCTGCTTGCGACTGGCGAGATGTTGTCGCTGCTAGCACGTGGTTACGCAGACGCGCTAGCAGAGCAAGTGCGTGCAGTAGATGACAAAAACGATGAGCAAGAGTTGGTCATCTTTGGTGCGGCTTACAAAGGTATTCCTTTTGTCGCGGCGACCGCGCAAGCGTTGTGGCTACACCATGGTATCAACGCCAAATGGGGTTATAACCGCAAAGAAGCCAAAACCCATGGTGAAGGTGGTAATTTAGTGGGTGCAGATGTGACTGGCAAAGCGGTATGGGTACTCGATGATGTCATTACAGCAGGCACAGCCATGCGTGAAGTGGTCGAGATCTTGGAGCAGGCAGGAGCGAGTGTTGCGGGTATTATCGTTGCGCTTGATCGCAAAGAAAAAGGTCAAGCTGAACACTCTGCTATCCAAGAGCTTGCGGCGACACTAGAAGTGCCTGTACGTGCATTGGTTGATATCGATGACTTGATCAGTTATTTGGCAAGTGATAAAAGCCAGCATAAAGACGCGACCCAATTAGCTAAAATGCAACATTATCGTGAGCAGTACGGCGTATAGTTGAGCACTGAGTTTATTTCATATCAACAATATAACGTAAGTGAGCCTTACTATGAGTCAAGCAATGAACCAACAAAACCAGAAGAAACCGCTAAAGATCCTCGTTATTATGGATCCTATCGAGCGGGTCAATTATAAAAAAGACACCAGTCTCGCTATGATGTGGGCAGCTCAGGACCGTGGACATCAACTTGGTTACTGTCAGATTCATGACTTGTGGTTGGACCGGGGGCAGTTGATGATCGACACGCAGCCGCTTACCGTGAAGCGCGATCCTACAGATTTTTATACATTAGGTGATAAAGCAACAGGTCCGGTCAGTGATTACGATGTGATTTTGATGCGTAAAGATCCACCGTTTGACATGCGCTTTATCTACGCCACTTATATGCTTGATCATGCAAAAGCGGCAGGCGTGCTCGTGGTCAATGATCCACAAGCCATCCGTGATTGTAATGAGAAGCTATTTGCGACATGGTTTAGTGAATATATGAGCCCAACGATTGTGACCAGCAAGCAGGCGCATATTCGTCAGTTTATCGCTGAACAGCAGGATGTCATCGTCAAGCCATTAGATGGTATGGGCGGTACCGGTATCTTTCGTCTAACTGCCGATAGTCCTAATATTGGCGTAACGATTGAGGTGCTAACGGAGCTTGAGACGTTGCCAATTATGGCGCAGCGTTATCTACCTGAGATCAAAGACGGTGACAAGCGTGTGCTAATCGTTGATGGGGTCGTGGTCGATTATAGCTTGGCACGTATTCCAAGCAAAGGCGAGACGCGAGGCAACCTAGCAGCGGGTGGTAGCGGTGTGGCCATGCCATTGACTGATATCGAGCGCCAAGTGGCAGAAGTTGTGGCACCGATTGTCAAAGAAAAAGGTCTGATGTTTGTTGGTTTAGACTTAATTGGTGGGCGCATCACTGAGATTAACGTCACTAGTCCAACATGTGTACGTGAGATCGACGACCAATGCGGTACAGATATCGCAACCGACTTTATCATGGCGATTGAGAATAAATTTACGGTATAGTTGCCTCCAGTTCAAGACGTATTCTGACGATATAGCATCCATGTTTTGGGGTGGAACCAGTCATTGCTTCTTGATGGTTCATCAGTAATATATAGTACTCAGTCGTGCAAGCTCACGACTGAGGTTTTTGTTGTTTTTGCTGCACAAAGTACTGTATACAAGCCAATGATTTCCTCTATACTATGCGGGCTTTTGCCATGTCATTATTTCTGGTTAGTGGCATCGTAGCAGCAAGATAAACTCTTCATATAAATAAAGCAAAGATAGGCAGGCGTTCATGAAAACACCGCAGATATTGATGATGGCAGCTGGTACTGGCGGGCATGTTTTTCCAGCGCTTGCAGTAAGTGATGAGTTGACCCGTCGCGGCGCGGTGATTCATTGGTTAGGCACCCCAAATGGCATGGAAAATGGTTTGGTTGAACCGACAGGTTATCCTTTTCATGCCATCAATATGCAGGGACTACGCGGTAAAGGCGTTGGCCGAATATTAAAGCTACCTGTCACTCTGCTATCAGCGACGATGGCTGCTGTAAAAATAATTCGCAGTAATCAAATCGACGTGGTCGTTGGGTTCGGTGGTTATGTGAGTGCACCGGGTGGTCTGGCTGCACGTCTGACCAGTACGCCGTTGATTATCCATGAACAAAACGCTATTGCTGGTATGAGCAATCGCTACCTGTCTAAGCTGTCTGCAAAGACACTGCAAGCCTTTGAAAACACCTTTGCCAATAGTGAGCAGGATGCTAAGCTTGAGACCGTTGGTAACCCTGTGCGTAATGCTATCACTGGGGTTGCAGAACCGGTAGTACGCTACGATGTGACTGATAATGCACCGCTTAAACTATTAGTTGTGGGCGGCTCACTTGGTGCGCAAGTATTAAATGATACGGTACCGAAAGCGCTGGCTTTACTAGATAAGCCCTTCGAAGTCCTTCATCAATGTGGACGCAACAACGAAGCTGCCACGCAGGAGGCTTATAGCGAACAAGATTTAAGCAAGCATCAATTTACTGTACAGCCTTTTATCAATGATATGGCCGCAGCCTACAACTGGGCAGATGTCATCGTTTGCCGTGCTGGTGCATTGACAGTGACCGAAATCCAAAATGTCGGTATTGCCGCTATATTTGTACCACTGCCGCATGCCGTTGATGACCATCAAACGGCGAATGCTCGCACGTTGACCTCACATGATGCGGCAATCTTATTACCGCAGTCTGAGCTGACCGCGGCGCGTTTGCATGATGAGCTTGCGGTACTCAATCGCGACAACTGCCTAACAATGGCAAAAAAGGGTCATGCCTTAGCCAATCGTAGCGCAAGTCAGCAAGTCGCTGATATTATTTGGCAAGCGCTGTAGTTTACGCCTTGCCACTCGTTGTTTTTCATTTACCACCTTCTACTGTTCTTTAATTTTTATTATCCTTTAATAAAGAGAAAATTTTATGTCTACCTCTGCCAAAGCCTTGCCTAAGCGTTTGATTGAAATACCAGAAATGCGCCGTATTCAGCATTTACATTTTATTGGTATTGGTGGCTCAGGTATGTGCGGTATCGCTGAGGTAATGAAGAACCAAGGCTATCAAGTCAGTGGTTCTGATATTGCAGAGAGCTTAGTCACTAAGCGTCTACAGCAGATTGGTATCGAGATATCAATTGGCCATGATTCCAAAAACATCGCCAACGCTGATGTGATTGTCGTCTCATCAGCAATTGATCGCAGCAACCCTGAAGTGAAGGCAGCGCTTGAAGCGCGTCTACCGGTAGTACGCCGTGCCGATATGCTTGGTGAGCTGATGCGTTATCGTCATGGTATTGCAGTTGCAGGCGCTCATGGTAAAACGACAACGACTAGCCTATTGACTACGATGATGGCAGAAGGGCAGTTAGATCCTACTTATGTGATTGGCGGTAAGCTAAATGCTTCTGGTAAGAATGCAGCGTTAGGTAGCAGCCGTTTCTTAGTAGCAGAAGCTGATGAGTCTGATGCGTCATTTTTATCATTGCGCCCGATGGCCGCGATCGTGACTAACATTGACCAAGATCACATGGAAACTTATGAAAACAGCTTTGATAAACTAAAAGCCGCCTACATTCAGTTTTTGCAGAATATGCCATTTTATGGCTTAGCAGTGGTATGCGGTGATGATCCTGAGTTGTATGCGATGATCGATGATATTGGTCGCCCTGTATTGACTTTTGGACTTGAGCCCTTTAACGACGTACAAGCCATCGATTTGGTAACTGAAGGCACCAAAACGCACTTCACTGTATTGCGCCGTGACCGTGAGCCGTTGCGTTTGACGCTGAATATTCCTGGTACGCACAACGTCTACAACGCGCTTGCCGCTATCACGATGGCAACTGATGAAGGGGTAGATGATGCAGCGATTGAACGTGCGCTACAGAAGTTTGAAGGGGTAGGTCGTCGTTTTGAACAGCATGCTTCTGTAGATATCGATGATGGCAATGTCTTATTGATTGATGATTATGGTCATCATCCAAAAGAAGTCGACGCCACTATCAAAGCCGCTCGTCAGAGCTTTCCTGATCGTCGTTTAGTGATGTTGTTTCAGCCGCATCGTTATAGCCGTACTCGCGATTGCTATGATGACTTTGTTGATGTGTTATCAAGTGTGGATGAGCTACTACTATTGGATGTTTATTCAGCAGGTGAGAGTCCGATCACAGGCGCTGATACCAAGTCATTGGCACGCAGTATTCGTCTGCGCGGTGAAGTTGAGCCAACGATTATTGACAAAGACAATCTAGCCCCTGTTATGCAGCGTTTATTAAAAGCCGATGATATGCTTATCACGCAAGGTGCAGGTAACGTGGGACAGATCGCTGTCGACTTGGCCGCTAATAACCTTTATATCAAGTAAGCTAATACTTAGGAGCTGTCCTCATGACGACTAATAATAAAGACAATACAAGCAATCATAATCAAGCCATTATCAATCCAGAGATGGCGCTAGCCGCAGCTGCACAAGTAAAACAAGATAACGTTGATACTACGCCAAACGAAACAGACAATAAAACTTCTGTCGCCGCAGTAACCAGCCACGTAAAAGACGCTAAGCAGTTTGGAAAGGTTGCCGTCATTTATGGTGGCAGTAGCAATGAGCGCAGTGTGTCTTTGGATAGTGGCGCTGCTGTCCTGCAAGCACTTCAGAATCAAGGCGTCGATGTGACTCACTTCGATCCAAAGCATCAAGATATCACAGAATTACGTGAGTACGATCGCGTGTTCAACGTGTTACATGGTCGCGGCGGCGAAGATGGTCTGTTGCAAGGTGTACTGCAATGGTTTGATATACCGCAGACAGGTTCAGGTATTTTGGCATCGGCATTGGGCATGGATAAAGTCCGTACCAAGCAGCTATGGCAAGGTTGTGGTTTATCGACTGCACCTTTCTCATTATTGACGGCCGATACGGACTGGCAGCAAGTGGTCAACATGCTGGGGCTACCGCTTATCATCAAACCCGTTCACGAAGGCTCAAGCATTGGTATGACAAAGGTCAACCATTTAGATGAGTTGCCTGCTGCTTATGCCACCGCAGTACAGTGCGGTGATGCAGTGATGGCTGAGCGCTGGATCACGGGTCGTGAGTTTACGATCGTGATCATCGATGACGAAGCTTATCCTGTCATCCGCCTTGAGCCTGCCGACATTACCAACTTCTATGATTTTGAAGCAAAGTACAATCGCAATGATACCAGCTACTATATTCCTTGCGGATTGACTGCTGCCGACGAAAAGCATCTACAAGATTTAAGTCTTGCTGCATTTCGTGCAGTGGATGCAAAAGGTTGGGGGCGTATTGATGCCATGCAAGATGAAGCAGGCAATTTCTGGCTACTAGAGATTAACACAGTGCCTGGTATGACTAGCCATAGCTTGGTCCCGATGGCAGCCAAAGCACGCGGCATGGACTTTGATACATTGTGCTGGCACATACTATCGCAGACAGTATAGTTATTCGCTGTTTAAGTCATTTGCGGTTCTATAGTTAGTTGTAGTTATATAGTCGTGTTTTTATCCCATACTACTAACCGTTATTAGCGTGTTCAACGTGTTGCTAAAGCTGCTATATCATAGCTTCATGTAAACTTGTGTAAATTCAAGGCTGCTAACGAGTGTTAGGCTATTGTTTGACTATGAAATACGTTAATATTGCAAGAATGGATTTAGTTTAATAATATTTATCTCTGTGATAGAGATAACTCATAAGTTATTCATAACCTAAGAAAAATGTTACGTTTAAATAAGAATAATTGCAGTGTACGAGTCGTTTTATTGACAGACTTTGATAATATATCGAATGAATAGGCTTCTGCAAAGTGTATGCAGATTTATATCAATAATGAGCATGATCAGTTTTATGCAAATATAGGGACAAAGGTCGTTATGGCTCAAACTGTCAACGAGGTAACTGACTTGATGAGTGATAAAGCCGGTCGCCCAGTATCTAAAATCCAGATACCGAATTCGGTCAGATATCTTTTTATGATATTGGTAATAGGATTGCTAGTACTGATATTGATAATGGGTGGCAAAGCACTGCGTGATGCACCGCCAGCTGAGATTCATGTCAGTAACCAAGGATTGTCTAGCGCCCAATATAACTCGTTGCAAACGGTGATGGATCAGCAAAAGGTCAGTAGTTTTTTTACTTCCGATCTACAAGTGTTGCGAGATATTACGACGGGTTTGGCCTGGGTTGATCAAGTGAGTATCTCTCGTGACTGGCAACGCGGTATTGTTGTTACCGCTTTACCGAAGCAAGCGGTCGCCAACTTTGGTACAGAACGTCTGGTCGATGCAAAGGGCGCTGTTTTTGTTCCCGCTGATAGTAACGATTTGACTCAGGAACGTTTTGCTACCTTACAAGGTGAGATGACTCAAGCACCAGTTATTATGCAACAAATGCAGCAGGTCAACGATTGGTATACACCACTTGATATGCAAGTTGCCGATATTATCTTATCACCAAGAATGACGTGGTTGATTCGTTTTGATAATGGCTTACGCGTTATTGTTGATAATGAAAACACGGCGCAGAAGTTACTGAATCTAAGCCAGCTACTTGGCAATCAGTTAAGCGGACGCCGTGATGAGATACAGTCTGTAGATTTACGTTATAAAAACGGCTTTACCATAGCTTGGGATATGTCAGCATCACCTGTTGAGGAATCAGAACAACCACAGTAGCACTAAGCAAAGCAATAGTAGGATCAATGAGAGGTTATGACCTGATTTGAAACTATTTGTCTTAAACGAATAATATATGTACAACATCATAGCGTGTTAATAACGCTTTTTTTAACGATTCAACAGGAGGACATAGTATGTGCTCCTGTCTAGCGATAATTTGTCTGGTACCATGAAAAATAATGAAAATCTGGTTGTTGTCCATTTAAGTGCCACGGCAGTATATGTCGTTATTGGCAATGTTGTCTCTGCAAAAGACATTCGTATTTTGGGCGTGGGGAAAGTTAAGAACAGCGATTTTTATCAAGGTCAAATAAAGCATCGTGAACGTCTACAAGGTGCTATCAAGCAAGCTATCCAAGAAGCTGAAGATACTGCTAACTGCCGCGTGCATAGTGTGTGGTTAACCTTAGCGACGCCTGAATTATCTAGTAAAAACAGCGCAGGGGAAGTTAGGGTAGAAGATGACGTCGTGCGCGCCAACGATATGGTACAGGCATTGTCTAATGCCAAATCACGCGATCTACCATCTGATTACTACCTTATGCATTGTTGCCAGCAAGGTATCTACGTCGACGATCAAGATTTTATGGTCGATGACGTCATTGAGATGATGGCACACAACATTACTGTGATGTATCACATGATGATGATGCCAGTCGCTAGCCGCCAAAACATCCAAAAATTATTGCAAAGTTGCGACGTCGGTATCGACCACATTGTATTTGATGCGGTGACCAGTGCTGAATATAGCTTGATGAGTGAAGAGCGTCAGCAAGGCGTGTGCTTGGTGGATATTGGTGCCAGCACGACCAGTATCTGTGTTTATAAAGAAAATAAATTAATCTTTACCCATTGTATTGCTACTGGCAGTCACGAAGTAACGATGGATATCTCAGCTGATTTTGGCATATCAATGATCGAAGCTGAACGGTTGAAAAAATCTCACGGAACTGCTGACGCTACCAGCGTTGACCCTAGCGCTTTCTTCTTGTTTAAGCCGCAAGGGTCTAGTGATGAAATCAATATCGGTATCTATAATCTAGCACGCATTATCGAAGCACGTTATGTGCAGATATTTACAGAAGTGGCCCGTCAGTTACATGAAGCGGGTTTGATAGGCTATATAGATAAGGGCATCGTACTAACGGGTGGCGGTAGTACAATCAAAGGCATGATACCTTTTGCCAAAAGACTGCTAAAAATGCCAGTCGTATTGACCAATACTCATCCTGCTATCAGTGCCTATAACCATTTTGATAATGATGAATCATTTAAGCAGCTTAATAGTCAGGTGAACGACCGTGCTTATCAAACGGCTTTTGGTACACTATTATATAGTCAAAGCGAGCAGTTTCGCCGCAGTGAAAAAAGCGAGCCTGATACGATCCAAAAAAATCGAGTCACAGGTGTCTTTCAAAGCGCAGGGCAACGCTTCGCTAACGTGTTGAAAAAAATACTATAGTAGTATTCTGAATATAGTCCTGTTTTATGAGTTATTTAGTGTTTAAGCAGCTCACAAGACATCAATGAGTAACTTGAGAAAAGATTAAAGTGATACTGATAATAATACGCTAAGCAAGAAAAGTAATACCTTGAGGTAATGACATATTATTGTCTATGCTGAACTATTTGATCTATAGCCCTGTTCTATTTAAATACATTTATATATAGTATGTCGATAGCGCGCCATATGAGTGCGTCAATACGTATCGACCTATACGCTATCTGCAACTGGAGAATCTTTTTTATGTCAAAATACACCATGCCAGATGATAATCAGCTTCAAAACAACGGCCAAGCAAGCTTCACTGTATTCGGTGTTGGCGGCGGCGGCGGTAATGCAGTTGAACATATGGTACAACAAGGAATTAGAGGTGTAACGTTCGTCTGTGCTAATACAGATAAGCAAGCGCTAGATCGTCTAACTGCACCGCACAAGCTACAGCTTGGTGCCAAAACAAACCGTGGTCTAGGTGCAGGGGCAAATCCAGAAGTGGGTCGTGAAGCTGCTGAAAGTGAAGAAGAATCTATCCGCGCATTGCTCGAACATTCAGATATGGTGTTCATCACCGCTGGTATGGGCGGCGGTACTGGTACAGGTGCAGCGCCAGTTGTTGCACGTATTGCAAAAGAAATGGAAGTGTTGACAGTAGCTGTCGTAACCACACCATTTAAGTTTGAAGGCGGTAAGCGCATTAAAGCTGCTAAAGCAGGTATTGAACAGCTTACTAATTTCGTTGATTCAATTATCACTATTCCAAATGATAAGTTGATGAGCGTGTACGGTAACATCTCTATGCAAGATGCCTTCAAAAAAGCAGATGATGTGTTGTTGCATGCTGTGCAAGGTATTGCAGAGACGATCGCTAGCGAAGGTATGATTAATATTGACTTTAACGATATTCGCACAGCAATGACTGCTAAAGGTCATGCAATGATGGGTATCGGCCGTGCTAGTGGTGATGATCGTGCACGTCAAGCCACTGAAAAAGCCATTAGATCACCATTACTTGACGATTTACGTCTAGAAAATGCCAAAGGCCTACTGGTTAACGTCATTTCTTCCGAGTCATTATCATTGGATGAGATGAGCAAAATTAGTATCATCGTTGAAGAAATCACTGATATCGATGACGCTCATATTTTCTATGGTTCTGTGATTGATGAAAAAATGGGCGATGACTTGCATGTCACCGTCATTGCAACAGGTTTGACTTTGGATGAAAATGCAGGTCAAGAGCCAGAAGTGGTTGAGCAACCGGTACCTTCTGTAAATAGCACGCAGCCTGTCGATCCTAATGTGCATACCAGTGCATTGAACAGCCAGAAGCACTCGCAAGCTCAGATGCATCAGGATACTGCTCCTCGTCCAAGTACGCCTCAAGAGCAAACAAAGACGAAGACCAATAGTATCCAAGACTATCTGAAGCGCCAACAAAATAAATAGTCTTAACCTCATACAAAGAAGCCAGCGTTTAGACGCTGGCTTTTTTGTGCCTATATATAAGGACTCGTATATAAGGGAACGATAATAAAGGTCGTCGTACGATAAAATGTTTCAAACTATAAAAGTATGTCCAAAAACTATTACCTTAAATCCTTAAATTGCACATAAAAGTTATAGGAATAGAGCTACAACAAGGATAGTAATAGGGACGATAAGTGTTATCAATCAAGGAGATAAGGAAATTAACGCTTTTTATTTGTAGCGAATTAGGCGTAGGTAATGGTACACTATGTCAATTGTAACAAAATATGTGAGAAAACAGCCATGAACCAAAGAACCATAAAAACAGCGATAGCCGTTACAGGTACTGGTCTACATAGTGGTCAGCCTGTTGACTTAGAGTTCCATCCACAGCCGGTTGATACTGGTATTGTTTTCGAGCGCTCCGATATTGTAGGTAGCGAGCCTATCCCAGCAGATGCATTTTTGGTACACGATACTATGATGTCCTCGAATCTAGTATTCGGTGGGACGCGAGTAGGTACCGTAGAGCACTTGCTTAGCGCGATTGCTGGACTTGGGGTAGATAATTTACTCGTTCGTGTTTCTGCCTCTGAGATACCTATCATGGACGGCAGTGCAGCGCCTTTTGTTGCCTTATTACTTGATGCAGGGTTTTGTGAGCAAGAAGCTTCAAAGAAGTTTATCAAAATCATCCGTCCAGTCCGCGTAAAAGTAGATGATAAGTGGGCAGAGCTGCGCCCTTATGACGGGTTTGAATTGAATTTTGAGATTGACTTTGATCATCCTGCTATCGATAAAAACTTCCAACACGCACAGCTACAGTTTTCTACACAGAACTTCATTGAGCAATTGAGTGAAGCCCGTACTTTTGGCTTTTTGCGTGATATAGAAGCCATGCGCCAAAACAATCTGGCTCTAGGTGGCAGTATGGACAATGCTATCGTTATTGATGACATGAATATTCTTAACGAAGAGGGCCTACGTTTTAACGACGAGTTTGTTCGTCACAAGATTTTAGATGCATTAGGGGACTTATATTTGATTGGTTATCCGATTATAGGACGTTTTAATGCCTATAAGTCTGGTCATGCATTAAACAATTTGCTAGTACGTGAGATATTATCTGATGAAGATAACTTTGAAATTGTAACTTTTGATGACAATGTAACATGCCCGATAGAGTATTTACCGCTGAATGGTTTAGCGGTTGAAGGATAAATACAGGAATATACACGAAGTATCGAAACATTTACGTAATATTACATAGTGACGTTATGATTACATTGATATAATATGTCATATTTTGAATATATAGTCTAGATAATTTTTTAGTTTTCTTTCTAAGGCACTGTATACAAAAGCTGTAGGCAAATAAAAAATCATCTGTTGGTTCCCTTTTAGATATAAGTGGAACTGGCAGATGATTTTTTTTGTGTAATAGATTACAAAAACCCAGCGTTATCCATGCCATTATGCGTTTTTGTTTACATAACTTTACATTGTAATATTTATATTTTTACTCATTTATCAAACGCAAAAGCGCTTTTTTGAGGTTTTTATCAGTGGTGACATGCTCTGCAGCCTGTGATATAGTCCTTCTTGTGTTTTGGCTAAGAGCCTGATTTTCATTGGCTTTACAAGGTTTTGATAAGGTTGCTGATAACACTGATGCTTGTTTAGAGGAACGATTATCAGTAGATATTTTAGCTACTACAACGCGGATTTGCTTGAGTTGTTTAAATGTAATTGACTGCTCTGTTAACACTTGCAAATAAGCGTTTTGTAAATAGCGAATATGATTGGCCGCTGTCATTGAGCCTACACTGAGTATTAACTGCTCAGAGGTTAAGCCTACGACCCAACAGGTATTGAGGATTTCCTCAGGTAAACAGTCTACCAGCAGCTCTTTTACCTCATTGGTCGCCTCTATATACAGCCGCATGTTATCAGCAAGAGTTTGAGGTAGTGCGCTACCAGCAAAAGCTTGATGATCTATAAGCTGGGCAAGCCGATTAGGCTGTTTTTTTGACATCGCAATGACTCATCTATTAGGTGACAAATTCGATATTCAGAACAGACATGCTAGAAGCAGTATATAGCATAGGGTTTATGAGACAGTTGACTAAGCAAGGTACTGGTATTAGTCACTATAAAAGAACGAGCTGTTGTGATCAGGATTTTATCACGTTTATCTGATAATTATATCCTCTAAATTAATCGATGCTTTGTCACGGATGACGAGCAGACTTGTATTAACAATAGGTAGTAAATTTATGAAACAAGCTTTATTAATTTTGTCAGTATTGGGAATGGGCATAGCACAGACGAGTGGTGCTGCCGAAACAACCTTTCAACCAAATAATACCTTGAGTCATACCATCACAAATATCTCTACTTCTGCGAACTACGGTTCTAGTCGCAACATCTATAGCACTAATAGCGGTGCTCATGTATATAGCAACGATGAGATCAGTCAAGCCATTGATAACCTAAGCGCTCATGCTAAACAAAAAGAATATCAGCTTGCCTCATTGACGAGTCGTTTGTCTTACGAGCAGCGTCAGCAGCAAGCGAGTCGCGTTCCTGATCGCAACTCTGCTCCTGCTATCGCAGCGGCAAATGCGTCAAGAGTAGCCCTATCTAGAAGCTCTGGCTATTGTGCTCGCTATGTACGTAAAGCATTACAGTCAGCAGGCTATGAGTTTACGCCGAACCCTTCAGCGTATCAGTATGCCTCTCGTGGCACGCTAGCCCAAGCAGGATTTACCAAAATCAGTAATGATATGGCACCTCAAGTTGGCGATGTGGTTGTCTACAACCGTACGTCAAGTCGTCCACATGGCCATATTCAGATTTTTGATGGTAATGACTGGGTATCTGACTTCCGTCAAAACAGCATCAGCCCATACAGCGGTAATTATAGCTACACGACATGGCGTGATTCGCAGTATGTCGATGACGCATCTAACCGTGGTATCTACCTTGCGATGGCTGATAAATAAATATCGGTTAAACAGATCTAAAGTTTTCTCCAAACTCAGTAATGCTCTTTATGACATTGCTGAGTTTTTTTTGTGCTTTAAATAAGTGCACCTAAGGATAAATGTATCTAGTAATAAGTGTGTCTGAGTGAGTACAACCCATAGCATCATCACGTTAAAGCTTAAATTTTGACCAATAGTCATGGTTATGAAAATCAGGTGGAGAGGCGTGCTGAGAGGCAAAATATAAACTGTGCTCACCAAACTGCAAAATAACACAAGGATGTATCTGCTCAACGGTTATATTGGCAACGCTGTATTTATGGTTAGGTAATTCAGTTATAGGAATAGAAAAGCGACGTTCATATTGATAAGACGAATTTACTAGTGATAGCTCGCTCTTTATAGATGTTTCTGGCTGACTGACACTATCAGACCAGTTGATAGCTACGCGTGTGAGTCCGTCAGTATCGTATAGCGGTGTTGGTGGTAAGGTAGCAGGGTTACGATAGCCTTTAAACTTATAGAGTGCATAGCGACCATCAGGACTGGCATTGACTTCAATATAAGGCGCTGTTTGCTGACGTATCGTTGACTCTTTACCACTGATGGAGCTGCCAGTAATAAAACACTCAAGGCAGGTCTCTTCCCATAGATAGTCAGTAAATTTTACTCGGGCTTGCTGCCAAACTGGCCACGCCAATTGACTTGCTAATACGTGACTGGGTAAGGTGATTTGATAAGTTAAGCGTAATTGTAGTACGGGCTGATTAATAATATCAGCGATTACTTTGATATCGATACGCTGCAGATCATCAGTAGTTACGCCTAGCAGCTGTGCATCTTGCTCTAATGACTCTGTCGCTATACAGAGAGTAAAAGATTGATTCATTGTCTATAAAACTCGATAGTAATTATAAAAGAGTAATGAAAATGACGGCTACTAAGCATTAGTATCAGGTGCCAATTAAGTCTTCAGCTACCAGCAAATATAAAAGCCGCGAGCAAGATACATCGCGGCTTTTATATTTGCTGTCATTATTTCGAGCGTATTTTGATATTTTCAAAATGAGAACACACCCTAGTTATCAGCTCATCATCTTATTGCGCATGACGTGCTAAGTTAGACAGTTTTGGGTTTGCATTTGGGTTTTGACGTAGCAGTAGTGCCATACGGCCAATAGAGTGAACCAAAGACGCATTGGCTGCTTTGGCGAGCTGAGCACCAACGACGTCACGTTCTTCTTTGGTACCAGCAGGCAGTTTTACTTTGATAAGTTCATGATCTGATAAAGCGCGATCAATCTCTTCAGTAATGGTCGGTGTGATACCTTTGTTGCCAATCATAACGATAGGCTTTAGCTCGTGACCGATGCCTTTTAAGCGTTTGATAGTAGCGTTATCGAGTTGCATAGAATTCCTAGGTGTTGGTAAAAATAAAAAGGGTACTGTCAGAAACAGTTATTGATCATTATAGATAATATGAGACCGTCTTGCATGAGATCCGCAGGATTTTGCACGATTTTACGTGACGGAAATGTTAAACTGAATGTTTGGTTATATTATAAACGCTACTGCCTTATAAAACAGTGTTTTAACCAATAGAATTTAGTCAGTTTGTCACCAATCATGAATAAATGGCTTAATCGATGATACATTTAAAATAATCAACGTCTTATTGAGTTTAGATTGCTAGTCATAACGTAATTGAAAAGAGTATATTTGAGTTTGCCAAGTCATAGGAGCAGGTATTTTGGCCACGCGTATCGAAAACAAAAAACTGTCAAAGAGCAGCAGTGCTTGGATGAAAGAACATATCGACGATCATTATGTACAAAAGGCTCAAAAAGATGGCTACCGTGCCCGTGCCGCTTATAAATTATTAGAGATTAACGAAAAAACCAACCTGATTAAAAAAGGCATGACGGTTGTAGATTTAGGTAGTGCGCCTGGCAGTTGGTCTCAAGTAGCGGGACAGTTGGTTGGTGACGACGGTATCTTGATTGCCTCTGATATTCTGGCGATGGATGCTTTGCCTAATGTTACCTTTATTCAAGGTGATTTTCGTGAAGCTGAAGTGTTTGACGCCATTATGGCAGAAGTAGGCGATAGGCAAGTCGACTTGGTATTGTCTGATATGGCACCCAATACGGCTGGGAATAGCGCTATCGATCAGCCGCGTATGATGTATTTATGCGAGCTGGCAGTGGACTTTGCTTTATCAACCTTACCAAAAGGTGGCGCACTTATTATGAAAGTGTTTCAGGGTCAAGGTACACAAGAATTACGCAAGCAGATGCAGCAGGATTTTAGTAAGATTCGTAGTATAAAGCCAGGGGCTTCGCGACCGCGATCAAAAGAGATGTTTTGGATAGCGATTAAATAGTTTTAACATCAATGAGTTGCTACTATTGTAAGCGAGTTAATCAGTCACCATAAACTATCATTATGGTCGTATAAAAAGCGCTACATTCATTAACTGAATAATCGTGAAACCTGCTTGAATTATGCAGGTTAGCGCCATATATCATGGTATATTACCTTTGTTTTTAGCATACGTTTTAGACAAAGTCGTCTGATAATAAGCGTCTTATGGGCTCATCTGCGATAGATTAGTGTTCATCTTATATTGAGTATCTATGAGAACCGTATTTAAGCTGTTCTTTAAGTACCAAAATTTAAGTCAAGGTTTTTGGTATCAGGAAGTTTATCAAAAATGAGCAATACGTTTATAGACGTCACGTGTTTAGTAAACACACCAATAAGTAAGGGATGGGAATAACTAGTGAGCGACATGGTAAAAAATACCTTATTGTGGCTGGTGGTAATCGGCGTTTTAGTGCTGGTGTTTAGCGGCTTTGATCAATCATCTGAGCCAGATAACCTTAACTACTCTGAGTTTGTGACCGCTGTGTCAGAAAACCAAGTAGCCAGTGTCGAAATTGACGGCGAACAGATCACCGGCGAAAAGAAAAATGGCTCATCTTTTGAGACCATTAGACCGGCTGTGTCAGATGACCAGTTGATGCCAATGCTACGTGAGAACCAAGTCGAAGTCCAAGGGACCGCACCAAAGCGCCAAAGCGTATTGATGCAACTACTGATAGCCAGTTTCCCAATTTTACTGATTATTGGTCTGTTTTTATTCTTTATGCGTAATATGCAGGGCGGTGCAGGCGGTAAAGGCGGCGGTCCGATGAGCTTTGGTAAATCAAAAGCGAAAATGCTGACTGAAGACCAAATCAACGTGAACTTCGAAGACGTGGCTGGTTGTGAAGAAGCCAAAGAAGAAGTCGTTGAAGTGGTCGATTTCTTACGTGATCCAGATAAATTTACTAAGCTTGGTGCGACGATTCCTCGTGGTATCTTGATGGTGGGTCCACCAGGTACGGGTAAAACGTTGCTAGCAAGAGCCATCGCTGGTGAAGCCAAAGTACCGTTTTTCTCAATTTCAGGTTCTGATTTCGTTGAGATGTTCGTAGGTGTTGGTGCATCACGTGTACGCGATATGTTCGAACAAGCGAAAAAGAGTGCACCTTGTATCATCTTTATCGATGAGATTGATGCAGTCGGTCGTCATCGTGGCTCTGGCATGGGCGGCGGTAACGACGAGCGTGAGCAGACATTGAACCAATTATTGGTTGAGATGGATGGTTTTGAAGGCAATGAAGGCGTTATCGTTATTGCTGCAACCAACCGTGCTGATGTGCTTGATAAAGCATTATTGCGTCCAGGTCGTTTTGACCGTCAGGTTCAAGTGGGCTTGCCAGATATCAAAGGTCGTGAGCAAATCTTGAAAGTACACTTAAGAAAGTTGCCGAACACCATCAGTGTAGACGCCAGTTCTCTTGCTCGTGGTACACCAGGATTCAGTGGTGCACAGCTTGCCAACCTTGTAAACGAGGCGGCATTATTCGCAGCACGTCGCAACAAGACCAGCGTCGACATGAATGACTTCGAAGATGCCAAAGACAAGCTATACATGGGCCCTGAACGCAAGTCTATGGTAATACGCGAAGAAGAGCGCCGTGCTACCGCTTATCATGAAGCGGGTCATGCTTTGGTTGCGGAGCTGTTGCCAGGGACAGATCCTGTGCATAAGGTTACTATTATGCCGCGTGGTTTTGCCCTCGGTGTGACTTGGCAGCTGCCTGAACATGACCAAACCAGCATGTATAAATCAAAAATGCTAAGTGACATTGCTATTTTATTTGGTGGTCGTATCGCCGAGGAAGTCTTTATCAACCAGATGTCAACGGGCGCTTCAAATGACTTTGAACGTGCAACCAAAATGGCGCGTGCAATGGTAACGAAGTACGGTATGTCTGACGCACTTGGTATCATGGTTTATGAAGATGATGACAATTCACAAGGATACTTTGGTGGCGGTGGCCGTACGATCTCAGAAGCCACGCAGCAAAAGGTTGATGACGAAGTACGCCGTATGCTAGAAGAGCAATATGACATTGCTCGTGAATTGATTGAAGGTAACCAAGATAAAATGCATGCGATGGTTGATGCATTGATGAACTGGGAAACTATTGATCGTGATCAACTGCAGGACATTTTAGCAGGAGAAGATCCACGTCCACCTAGAGTGTATCAGCATAACGAAGTGAACTTGTCGAAGAACGATATCAAAACTACTGGGACTACACCGCCACCACTACCAGCGATGTAAATGTAAGCTACTCTGTATTTGACAAAAAAGCCCTTTATGATAAAGGGCTTTTTTTATTGTCATCATTTTATACAGGTTTTAGGACAGCATAAGATTTACTGGTATCATAAGCACAGACAAAAGCAGCTAAAAAAGATTATTAATTAGAGATCGGTCATGTCATTATTTCAGCCTTTACCCAGCTATAAAATCACCAGTCGCGACAAAACACTGAATTTGTCGCAGCCTCATATCATGGGTATCCTCAACGTCACACCAGACTCATTTTCAGATGGTGGGCAATTTAACGGTGTAGATAAGGCTGTTGCGCATTGTCAGCAGATGATAGAAGAGGGCGCGACTATTATTGATATTGGCGGTGAGTCTACTCGTCCCCATGCAGACACTGTCGCGACTACTGAGGAGCTACAGCGAGTCGTGCCAGTGGTTCACGCAATCCGGCAGCACTGCGGTGATAGTATCTGGCTATCTATCGATACCAGTAATCCAAAGGTCATGCAGGCAGCTTTTGATGCTGGCGCTGATATTTGGAATGACGTCAGAGCACTAAAACGTACTGGTGCAGCAGAGTTGGCAGCGACTCTTGATATACCTGTTATGCTAATGCATATGCGCGGTGAGCCAACCACAATGAATAATCTGGCACAGTATGACGATGTGATAGGTGAGGTGAGTGCAGAATTGACTGCTCGCATTCACGAAGTGATAAGCTCTGGTGTCAACAAAGATAACATTATTATAGACCCAGGCTTTGGTTTTGCCAAAGATTATGAGCACCACTGTGCATTATTGAGTCAATTAGGTAAACTGCAGGCGTTACAGTTACCCATGATGTTTGGCATCTCACGTAAGCGCTTCTTAGCAGAAGTGTTGACTAACAGTGGTGCCCAAGCAGTACAAACGACTACCGCAATCGAACGTGATGCGGTCGGTATGGCTGCTGGGATATTTGCGTTACAACAGGGAGCAAGTATCATCCGTACGCATAATGTAGGAATGATGCAGCAAGCAGTGGCATTGTGGAGTCAACTATCAGAATATCCTCACTAGCGTCGCCCGATAAGCCGAGACGATGGATAAGGTGTGCTACTGTGATAAATATTTATATACTATATCTAAAATCTATCTCTTACTGACTATTGAACCGATTATTAAAAACCACTTAAAATATGAGAGTATCTGTATGACCAATATTATCCAACCAGAACCAACCAATGAGCAGCGCCGTATTATCTACCAGGCTCGCCGCGGTTTAAAAGAATTAGATTTTTATATCGATCCTTATGTTAAAGAGCTGTACCTAACAGCAGACGCTACTGAGCAAGAGACCTTCGCTCAGATGCTCACGCATGAAGATCCTGACTTGCTCGATTATTTTACCAATCAGAATCGACCAGAAGAGGATGATATCTGGGCGTTAGTGAATAAGATAAAAACTTGGCGCCATACCAAAGATTTGGTGTAGAAGTAGCGCAACTGATGACTCTAATATTTGACGTTTTACATAGCATACTCATATGACGCTGGTAACCTCACTACGCATTGATACCGCTATTCAAACTGCCAGCCGTTTACGGTGGTTACTTTATGCCAGCCTAATCGTCTTAATGATGGTATTGGCATGGCTGGCATCTTTGGTATTGTGGCAGTATGTACTTATTTTGGTAGTCTCAGTAGCCGTTGCCAGTTATCTCGTTATGTCCCGTCCGACACCGTTACGCATCAGCCAGCCGCCGCTAAGACAACATCTTGATAAACAGTGGCAGCTGTTGATTCGCACGGGTCGAGGTGATGAGTTGTGGCATGCTCAATTACTCACTGTACATCGCTACCCATGGGTAATTATTATTAATTTTAAAATAACAGAGCCTTATCGAAAGCCTTTATCGATAACAGTCTTCCGTGACCAAGTAAATAGTGAGAACTGGAGGGCGCTCAATGTTATAGCCAATACCGTTATGGAGTAAACTTCATAGGGCTTTATCAAATTTTTACGTCAACTTGACCCTCATATCCATGAACTTACGAACACCTACATGTCATAACAAAACACCTATCTTGCTGTTCCAAGACATTTGCTATATTAATAAACAAGCATAAAGCATATAAACCAACCACTCGACGTCGCAGATTTTATACATGTAAAAAGCACGTATCTGTCGGCTTAGGTGGTGGTTTTTTATTATAATTAATATGACAAAGAGGAATAAAAAATGAGTTTATTAGGGAATTTAGTGAGTCAAGTTGCCCGTAGCGCGATGAACCCAGATGACGCTCAGCGTAATCCGGTAAACCAGCGTGTCGAACCACGTCGTACAGGTGGCTTAGGTGATATATTAGGCAGTGTGCTTGGCGGTAGTAGCCAGGCTGGTGGTTATAATCCGCAGCAATATGACCGCAAGCCAGATAATGGTCTTGGTTTAGATGACATTATAGGTGGTTTGGCAGGCGGTAACCAACGTGGTAGTGTGAGCTCAGGCGCTGGTGGGTTAGGCGACATCTTGGGTAGTGTATTAGGTGGTCAACGTAGTAGCAGCGGTTTTGGTGGTAAAGGAATGCTTATCGCTGTTCTTATGCCGATGGTACTAAGCTGGATCAAGCGTAATGGTGGTATAGGCGGTGCACTATCAAAAATCACTGGTATGGGACACGGCGCTCAAGCACGCTCTTGGATGAGTACGAACGAGGCCAACGACAATCTAGACCCAAATGAAATCAATCGCTTGTTTGACGAAAGCGAAATCCAGCAAGTGGCCGCTCGTACAGGTGCCAACGAAACAGAAGTACGTCAAGGACTTGCTGAATTATTACCTGAAGTAATGAACCAGCTAACCCCTAATGGCAACCTGGACAATGAAGCGGAAGCAAATGAAGAAATCGATCAAATCATTGGTCAACTGTCTAACCGTCTTGGCACGCTGAAGTAATTAACGACATTAGAACTACTTAAGCGGTAAATTTTTAAACCATGACTATAGAGCACATCTAATGATGTGCTCTTTTTTTATTTAGAGCGTATTACCAATATGATAATTAACGATAGGTCATAGAGAATTAATCAAAAGCGTTCAGCCAAAGTATCTATTGTGTAGTTGAGTGCTGCGAAACAGACATCGGTATTGAACCCTCTATATTGCAAAAATCGCAGTTGTTTTGCTTTTTCCTTTTGCTCAGTAGGGACGTTGTCACCGTATTTTTTGGTACGTGCGATGACAGCCAGTTTGAGCCAATCTATTCCATCGACTATATTGTCTTCACTGTCCTCTACAAACTCGCTAAACTCATCCGATTCTGCATTTGCAATATCGATCAGCTCATCGATATTGCCTGGCATAGCGATTTTCTTGCGGTAGAATTCTTGCTTGATGCGTCCGCGCCCTCGACCTTTGCGGATATTTTCACGTATGAGCATAAGGGTGGTGCGGTAATCACTCTGATAGCCTTTCTCTTCAAACTCATCGAGTAGGGCATCGACTTCTTCTGGATTTTGCTCCTTATCGATCAGTTTCTGCTTGAGTTCAGCTTTGCCATATTCGCGGCGCGATAAATAATAAAATGCCAGCCAACGCAATCGGCTTTCCGCTTTGATCGCATCGATTTCTGCTTGTTTTTGTTCAGGTGTACGTAAATAAGCCTTAAGTGCAGCTGGTATATTGTCGTTTTGACTGTCCGTTTCGCTATTGTTTGAAGGGTATAATTCGTTCTTATCCTCTAAAACGTTTGAGGATAGCTCAACGTTGTTATCTATAGCAGAGCGGTTATTGGTTTCATCATTATGAACGCTATACTTAACTTCTGCTAGCATCTCCTTAATCGTTTGCGCTTCAGGCGGTTGATAAGCGGGGGCATCACTTGGCTCAGCAGTAAAATTAGCTGCTGGATGGAAACGCTTTTTACGTTTTTTAGATTTGGAGATTTTTGTTGTACTAGAGGAGGGCGCTTCGAAAAAAGCGTTATCGATAGTAGAGTCATCGAGAGATGAGCTGTCTATCTTTGAATAGGTAGAGCGCTTGCTAGATTTGCTTGGCTTTTTAGGTAAGTTTTTAGCAGTATACTTGATTGGTTTTTTTCGTTTGCTCTCGGTAGAGCCAACTGAGTCGGAGTCCGACTCAGTTAGAATATCAGCCAATGTTTTAATTTTCATAATCAATCATAACTATTTATAGCAGTTACCGATAATGGTTAGACCGTTATTGTACGGGCTCAGGAGCCGGCTCCGCATCCTTTGTTTCACTGCTTTTTTTCTTACCGAGTTTTTCATCACGAATCTTATCTTCGATTTCTTCGGCGATAGCAGGGTTTTCTTTCAAGAACAGTACAGAATTGGCTTTACCTTGACCGATTTTTTCATCGCCGTAACTATACCATGAGCCTGCTTTGCCAACAGCACCAATCTCGACACCCAAATCAATGACTTCGGCCAAATGATTGGTACCTTCGCCATAAGTAATCTCAAATTCTGCTTGGCGGAACGGCGGTGCCATTTTATTTTTGATAACTTTGACACGGGTTTGGTTACCGATGATCTCATCACCGTTTTTGACTGCACCAATACGGCGAATATCCATACGGACAGAAGCGTAGAACTTAAGGGCATTACCACCAGTCGTGGTTTCTGGGCTACCAAACATCACACCAATTTTCATACGAATCTGGTTAATAAATACTACCATGCAATTAGAGCGTTTAGCATTACCCGTAATTTTGCGCAGTGCTTGGCTCATCAGACGTGCTTGTAGACCCATATGTGAGTCGCCCATCTCGCCTTCAATCTCCGCGCGCGGAGTCAAAGCAGCTACTGAGTCAATAACAATCATATCGATCGCCCCTGAACGTACCAGCATATCAGTGATTTCAAGCGCCTGCTCACCATTATCAGGTTGCGATAATAGTAGGTCATCAGTATTTACCCCAAGCTTACGTGCATAAACAGGGTCAAGCGCGTGCTCAGCATCGATAAAAGCACAAGTGCCGCCTTGTTTTTGACACTCTGCAATAGCTTGTAGGGTCATCGTGGTCTTACCTGAGCTTTCAGGACCATAAATTTCAACGATACGACCTTTTGGTAATCCACCTATACCAAGCGCGATATCTAAACCAAGAGAACCTGTCGATACCACATCAGCATCAAGAATGGCTGATTCATCACCCAGATGCATAATGGTGTTTTTACCAAATTGCTTTTCAATTTGACCTAATGCCGCTTTGAGGGCTTTGGCTTTATTGTCGTCCATATTGGATTCCTTGTTTTCGATAATTGATTTGACGCTATAGATAAAACACTTATAGGGTTGAGCACTATAATCAGTGTGCATTCTATGTCACTAATGAGGGGTATACACAGTCATCAGTGTTTGGGTATCTAGCAAAATAAATAGGTTGTCACACGCATGGTATGAGTAGTAATATCGAAGATATCGCTCTACTATACAGTAAAATTAAATAACGAGAGAAGTAAAAATAAGTTTGTAATTACGAGCGCTACAGTAATTTTTAAGCTGTATTATAGCTATTAGCCATTGTAGAAGACGCTGTAGTGCTACTGATTTGATAGAGTAATTATAACAAAATTTAAGCAGTATATTGAGGCGTGAGCAATGCTATACGACACTATATGTCGTGTGAGTAGAGATAAATATTTATAAAAACAGTTCCTGATGTAAAATGATTTTGGACCTGATAAAAGCCATACTTGTCAATAGACCAACGAGTTGTCCACAACAAATAATGCGCTTATTTTTATTGATTGTGAAACATTATAAATAACTAAAATTTTTTTAAAAATATTTAAAATAATTTTTTATGCCTTTATATTTAATTTAAGTTGTTGATTTTAAATGATTTTAAAATTGTACAAAAAGTGAACGATTTTATCTTATCCTTTAAGTTATCTAGCTATAAACTTGTCAAGTGGTGACTTATACACAGGGTTATCCACAGCTTATGGGGAGAACTCTCCAAGCCCTTATAGTATCTATGCTTGCGTGAATAGACAATATTTTAAAAGCGCTCAATCGTATCTATTAAGAATCAACAAAGACTGTTTTTCAGTAGTAGCCTATGTCTTAAGTGATATGTTTCACATAATAATAATTTATCTTTTTTCACGTACTATCATACTATAGGCCTTTAAAGTCAGCGGTGTGACTCGGTAAAGCCGATTAATAAACTATTAAGCATACTTATAGGTATGATGGCAAGCTTATAAACAGACATAAAAAAGCGGCTAAATAACGTAGCCGCTTTTTTGGACATCACTAGATCAGATGATTTGTATTAGTCTTTGATATAGATCAAATCCCAAACACCATGACCGCGCTCGAGACCACGTCGCTCGAATTTGGTCATTGGGCGAAAGTCAGGACGGTCGGTGAAATTACCGACGCCTGCTTTATTGGTTAACCCTGAAAAACCATCTAGCACCTCAACCATCCAAAAGGCATAATGCTCCCAATCAGTTGCCGTATGGAACCAACCGCCTTGCTTTAGACTGCGTGTCAGAATAGTCATGCGCTCAGGACTGACAAAACGGCGTTTGTAATGGCGTTTCTTTTGCCATGGATCTGGGAAATAAAGCTGAATACGATCAATATGGTTTTCTGGCAGTTGTTTGAGCAGTTGAATAGCATCGCCATTGATGATTTTGACATTGCTCAAGTCTTGTGTGCCTGCCATGTAGGCACATTTACCAATACCAGGCTCATGCACTTCGATACCGACAAAATTGCGAGTAGGTTCTGCTGCTGCCATTTCAATAAATGAATCACCCAAGCCAAAACCAATCTCTAAAGTAAGCGGTGCGTCAGTACCGTTTGGACTATCAGCGAACAGCGCTCGCAAGTCATCTATACCGGTAAGGTCGCCATCACCAAAACTGTTATTAACCAGATATTTAGAAAATTCTGGTGCAGTCAGAGCCAGCTCGGCATTTTTATTCATGTGCGTGCGACGCTTCATAAATGTATTGACGATGCGGATATGTTTGTCAGAAGTAGGCTCTGCCTCTTGGTGAGCACTTGTATCAGTATTGATAGAATCGCTGGTGCTATTCAGAGTGTGCTCATCAGTAGTATCGGTACTATTGATGGTGTCGTTGATATCAGAATGTTGACTCATAGGGTTACTAGGGCTTAATTAGGTGGGTAGTGTCTGCTTATTATAAGTTAAATCTATACAACTGTGAATGTGCAATGCGACTTTAGCGCATTCACTGTTTGGTTAACCAGTTTTTCTATCTTATACGTGGGTTTTGGCGTTATTATAGAGCTATCGTTGATAGATAATTTTTTAGAATAAGTAGAGCGTATCGTTATGCTATTTATTGAGACGGATTCACCGCCACCGTTTTACCAAGATTCATTGACACCTGCTAAGCGTAAGCAGCTAGATAAATGGTACATCGGTAGTCGCACTCAGCGCTATTATCTCAAACGTTTTGAGCAGTTCGATCAGCAAGGATACCTATCACCAAAATGGCATTGGGCTGCGTTCTTTATCACTTTTCCTTGGTTGTTATATCGTAAACGCTACATGGATGCGATTGTCTATAGTGTGGCAGGGTGGTCGTTCATTCAGCTTAATGTGGCTATTGTGCTCGTGGCATTTGAATTTGTAGCGATGTCTTATGTACCAGATGCTTATCAAATGGCCACCCGTATTGGCATTGCAGCCGTTATTTGGCTGTTCTGGTCTGCGATGGTGGCGCGCTGGACGGATGCATACTATTACCGAATGGCGCGGCGTGAGATTGCTGATGCGATTAACGACCATCCGCGAGACGATGCTACACAAAAAGCGCATCTAAAAAAAGAGGGCGGGGTTAGTTTATTTGGCTTAGCATTAGGGTTCGGTTTTTTCGCCTTTGCATTGCTGGTAATTAAAGTACAGTTTTTGCCTATTATCGCCAAGCCAAAAGAGAATGAGGTGCTATTTGAGGCTTACGACATTGCCAAAACTGCCCAAAACCGCGTGGCACTGATTTATCAGCAGACAGGGCAATGTCCAATAGGTTTGCCGCTGAGTACTGACGATCAACAAGTGCGCATGAGTGTCGATAATCGAGCTGCTGGTGTGCTGGATACCGACTGTGCAGTGACGGCGACGATTCAAAACGTAAGGTTTCCTATACGTTACCTGAACGAACAGACATTGGTCTTTTATCATATCCCAGACAGCGATAATTGGGGCTGCACAAGTTCACTGAACAAGAAACAAGCCCCCAAAAGCTGTACGTCTGACTAGGAACTGAACATCGCTACTATTTAGAGTCAGTTGCGATATCGTCTGATTTATCAACTGGTGTCGCCTGACTCTTTAATGCCTCGTAAAAATCTGTCAGATCCATTTTACGCGCTTTGCCAATATCTTCATCAAACAAGCTCTCCAGCTCTGCCATCGCCGATTGTGCTGATTCAATCATACTGGCTTCGTCATCATAGATCGCTTGCTGACGCTCAATCAAGTCATCATCATAATCACGGAACGTTCTTACGGTTTCTCGTGCTTTTTCGGGAGAGATGCCGAGCAGCTGCAGTGATTCACGTGACATGTCAAGAGATGACAGATAAGTCTCACGCCAAATGTGACGCACACCCACTTCGCGTAAGCGGTAGTAGTGCTGACGATCGCGCGCTCTTGCCAATATAATCAACTCAGGGTAGTTCTTGCGTAAATATTGAGCAGTGGTGATAGAGCGCTCCAGATCATCAATCGCCAAAATAAATACACGCGCTTTTTGAATACCTGCCGCTCGTAGAATCTCAGGGTTTTTTGGATCACCATAATAGACCTGGTTACCGAATTTTCGTACAAAATCGACTCGGTTTGCAGAGCGTTCAATGGCGGTAAACTCAATATTGTGCATACGAAGTACGCGACCAATGATCTGACCGACTCGGCCAAAGCCTGCAATAATCACTTGGTGCTCATGATCAGGGATGGTGTCGTATTCGCGACTAGGTTTGCTTTTAGCAAATAATGGCTCACCTATTTTTTCTAATAACAAAAACGCTAGCGGAGTGAGTGCCATCGAGATGGTTACTACAAGATTTAAGGTATTGGCCAGCTCAGGACGTAAGACATTTTGGGCCGTGGCAACGCTGAATAGCACAAAAGCAAATTCACCGCCTTGGGCGAGAGTCACACCCAGTCTGATACTGGTGGGCCAGCGGTTACCTGATATTTTTGCGATAGCTGCAATCACGGCAAATTTGATAAACATCAAGGCAAGCGCACAGCCAATGATAAATATGGGCTTGGCCAAAATAAGTTTGACGTCAGTCAACATACCGACCGACATAAAAAATAGCCCCAGTAGTAGACCTTTAAAAGGCTCGATACTGGCTTCTAACTCGTGACGATACTCAGAGTCAGCCAGCAATACACCTGTCAAAAATGCACCTAACGCCATTGATAGACCAATCTGCCCCATCAAGATAGACACACCCATGACGATAAATAATGCGACCGCTGTGAGTAACTCTGTTGCACCACTTGATGCTACAAATTTAAAGAAAGGTCGAACGACATAGCGACTGGCAAAAATAAGACCAGCAAACACCGCAAATACTTTGCCAAAATAAAGCAAATCGTAGCTCTGCTCACGCACCCCTGACAAAAACGGAATCACTGCCAATAATGGGATAACGGCGATATCTTGGAACAATAGAATAGTAAAGGCTTCTCGGCCATGGGTGCTTGATAGCTGCTGTTTTTCAGTCAGTATCTGTAGTACAAATGCAGTAGAAGAGAGCGCTAAACCAAAACCAACGATAAAGGCAGTATCTAGCTGTAATGAGAAAAAGTGATGCAATAGTCCCATCAACAACGTACCAGTCAGCCCAACCTGTAGACCACCAAGGACAAATATAGAGCGGCGTAGTGCCCAAAGCCGTGAAGGTTGCAGCTCGAGTCCGATAATGAACAACAGCATGACCACGCCAAACTCTGAAAAGTGCAACAAGCTCTCAGCATCACCCGCCACATCCAATCCACTGGGACCCAATATGAGTCCTGTGATGAGGTAACCTAAGACCGTTGCTATACCAAAGCGTTTACCAAGGGGGACAAAGAGCAGCGCTGCTCCTAAGAAGATAGTGGCTTGTAACATTAAGTTTGGTGAGCCGGCGGCGGCAGCGAACATCTGGAATCCTCAGAAATTAGGACAAAATAAGCAATTTAAAACGGGCGTAGTTGGCAATAAGTCGCGAAACACTATCGACACTATTGTTTTTTACGGTAAATTTTCCACACACCATTGTCTGCAAGCGGGTTGTTATAAGCATCATTGCGACGTTTACGCGGTGTTTGCCTGCTATCGACAATCTTAAAATCAGGCAGGGCATGGACGATAAGACCAGTACGATAAAAACGTACGCGTTCAGGCTCTAACATCTCACCTTTACTGTCGCGGCAAAAAACATAAGCACGCAGATCGATAAATTCACGATGAGCGACTAAACGTGCTTCATCGTCGTTATCTAGCACCGCTGTCATGCGGGCAACTTCATCATCAGTATAGGGTCCACACTTATCTGTAAGTGCACCGACTGAGCCAAAGCTTTTGGACTCTTTGGCACGCGTTTTGGTTAAATGAAGGCGCTGAACATGATAGATAAACTGCGGTATCTCAAGGCTGGCTGGTAGCGGTAGATAATCAGGTGGCATATTGGCTGCGGGATAAAAATCCTTGGCGCGTTCAAGTAGGTTTTGCCAGCGCTGCTGATAAGCTTGTACCTCGGCTAAATTACCTTCATAGATAGGCATGTCACGAATCTGCCGCAAAATATCAGGCGGAAACTGCTCATGACGAAAATTGGCAATGTCTTCTTGCAACGTCGATAACAAAACTTTGGCGTGTTTTTTGCCGTCTTTTGACGTGGGATCATCGATATAGTCTGGGGCGACAAAGGGTGCTGAGCGTCTAGACATAATGTTGTATCATCAATTGATCGTGAATAAGGTTTTCAGTCTTAAGTATACAGAATTTATATCAAAAATATGGTTGCAAGACAGAGTTTTTCATCGCTTTTAACATGCCATTACAATCATAGAGTCAAATTTTATAGAAACACCAGCTTAATAGAAGCGTAGGCTGGTTGGAAATTTAAGTGAGATATAATTTTTATTGCTTCATATGTTTTTATTTTTAATATCTTACAAAACGATAAATATTACTACCTAATCAAGCAAATCTGGTCAAGCAAATTATCGCGACTGCTGTTTATGCGTAAGTACCTAGCAGGCTCGGATATGTCTCCTAAGCGGCGTAATCCATTACATACTATTAGCAAAATATCCATCAGCATCTTTTGCATGGGATTAATACTTTCAGTTAGGTTTTGGTTGCTGATGATGTCAAATATGGGGTCAGGTTATCTACCCAATATCTGTAATGGTTGTTTAGATATTTGGATTAGGATGACGCTGCTCATAGTGGGTATCAGTCTTTGGCTAGTGACAGTGGCAGTATCAGGGCTTGGTTGACTTTACACCTGCAACGCTTTTGTTGTCGCTGGATCAGACGAAACCAGTAGCATAGAGACTAGTAGCTTAGAGACCAGACCTAACTTAATGAATTAGATCTGAATGAAAGTGAATAAGTTATGCTGTTAGTGATTATGACCAATATGACTGTTACCAGTAGGTGATCGTCCCGATATATCGCACACGAGTGCTTCACTATGTGAGCTGTTTTGTGGATGTGATGAGCTCTCTACTTGAATGGTCGCATGATGAATACCAAGTGTCGATAAGCTTGTCTCAAGACTAGCAATCAAGATGCTCGACTCATGAATGCTCATTTCTCCATCGACCACGACATGGCAAGATAAAGCATTTAAGCCACTAGTAATGCTCCAGACGTGTAAATCATGTACTTTTTGTACTTGAGGATGTGCGAGTAGTTTTTGTTCGACATCGACTAGTGAGATGTTGGCAGGAGTGCCTTCCATCAATATATGTACAGAGTCACGTACGACGCGGTAACCACTAATTAATATAAGGAGAGCGACGATTATGGATGCTGCGGCATCTGCCCATACCCATCCAAAACCCATCATTAGTAGCGCTGCAATAATGGCAGCGACAGAACCTAATAAATCGCTCAATACATGCAGATACGCACTTTGCATATTGAGATTAACTGGTTTTTTATGATCAGCTGGTTTTGCCTTGGTATCTGTAATTTTGGTATCTGTGGCATCTGTAATATTGGCATCATTGCTCTTGTGGCTGTGCCCATGTGACGCTTCACCATGGCTACCGCGATGCATCAGCCATGCAACTAAAATATTAATCAACATCCCTATGGTAGCTATGATCAGCATGCCTTGGGTTGCAATTTCTGGCGGTGAGTTAAAGCGTTTGATTGCCTCGTAAAAAATCATCAAAGCAATAATAACGAGGGTGGCGCCATTAAAGGTAGCGACTAGTATTTCAAAACGTTTATAGCCAAAAGTTTTTTGATGGGTGGCTGCTTTTTCACCGATTTTGAATGCTATAAGAGTAGCGCCAAGTGCTATCGCGTCACTCAGCATATGACCTGCATCGGATAGTAGCGCCAAGCTCCCAGTGAGCCAGCCACCAATAGCTTCGATGAACATATAGCCAGTAATGATAATAAAGCTAAACAGTAAGGTGCGTTGATAGCCTTTGGTATCTTGCGATGTTGGTCTTTGCTCTAAGCGGGCATCATGGTCGTGACGGTGTTGATGGTTGTCATTATTGTCGTGATTTTCATCGTCATTGTGATTATGCACTTCAGGACTATTCTGACTCATAGCAACACTCAAATTAACTAGAATTTAGGTTAAATGAACAGTATCAACTGTAGATCAAGCAGGTGTGGGGTTTCTATCGCAGACCGTCTAATAACTATTATAAATTTAACATAGCTATGTATTGGAATCTGTTACGACGACGTAAACACAGTGGAAAAGGCAGAAAAACAATGTAGATAGAGGGAGGCTCCACGATGCTGCCTGATAAATAGACAACACCATAATGTTTGAGGTTACCAGCCGACGGGATCGATATCTAACGTTAATTTGAGGTATTTCACACTCGGTAGCGTCAGTACAGGCTGCCACCACTGGTTTAATACACGGTGCAACTGTTGCCGGTCTTCAGCCAAGAGCAATAGCTGTGCATGATAGCGACTGTTTTTTTTACTCATTGGCGCATCAATAGGACCAAGAACAGCGAGATTGTGCGCACTGGGCAGATGCGCAATGGCATCTTTGAGGGCTTGAGTAGTGGCTGCCAGAGTTTTGCCTTCACAGCGTATCAGTGCAGCATGACTATGAGGAGGTAGCCCCATCATTTTGCGCTCTTGCAATAGCTCACGAGCAAATGATAGATAACCATCTTTTACCAGCTTTAATAAAAGCTCATTGTCAGGTTGCAAGGTCTGAATCAAGACGCGACCAGCTTTATCACCACGACCAGCACGCCCTGCCACTTGTATCATGAGCTGTGCGGTATGCTCTGGTGAGCGAAAGTCTGCCGATAGAAATCCGCGATCAGCATTCGGTAAGCAAACTAGGGTGACGTTGGGAAAGTGATGACCTTTGGCGACCATTTGTGTCCCTACCAATATGGCAGGGTTACCTTTATTGATTTGCTCGTAGATATTCTCCCAGCTGTCTTTTCGCCTTGTGGTATCACGGTCGATTTGGATAATCGGATAGAGCTCTTTACTGGTTTGAGGATTGGCAAAGATGGCATGTAGGTTTTCGCTCAGCCTTGTCGTACCCATACCTTTAGCATCTAAGTTTTGACTGCCGCAATCAGGGCATGTCGTTGGGATATAAGCTTGCCAGTCACAGTGGTGGCACTTTAGATAAGAGCTAGCTGCATAGCTACTGTGCTGAGACTGACTATTATAATGGACGGTTAGATGCGCATCGCAGCGAGGGCAGTCTGCCTGCCAACCACAAGCCTCGCATAACAAAACAGGAGCATAGCCGCGGCGATTTAAAAATATCAGTACCTGATCGCCCGCTTCTAGCGTTTGCCTGATGGCACCAATCATGGCGTCTGTCAGTCCTGTATCATAGCGCGCACCATCATCTTGGGCTTGCTGATGCGTGCTTTGCAGGCGCGCATCGATCAGTTGCATGGTTGCAGGCTTGGCATTACCAGGACGAGTGAGCAACTGATACTCTGTCAGCTTGCCCGCATCAACCAATTTCAGATGCTCAAGAGAGGGCGTTGCTGTACCGAGTATGACTGGAATTTTGTTTTGTAGGCCACGATAGAGGGCGACATCAGCAGCATGATAGCGCAAAGTGTCTTGCTGCTTGTACGAGCCATCATGTGCCTCATCAACGACAATAAGCCCCAGCGCTGCAAATGGATATAGCACCGCTGATCGCGTACCGATAATGATTTGTGCATGACCTGTGCGGCAATCTTGCCAACCTTGGAGACGATGCGTATTGGTCATACCTGAATGTAATAAAACAATATGAGCGGCAAAGCGACTGGCAAAACGTGCACGTGTCTGCGGTGTGAGTCCAATCTCAGGCACCAAAATAAGCACTTGCTTGCCTGCTTCTAATACCGCTTGCATTGCTTGTAGGTAGACTTCAGTTTTGCCGCTACCGGTGATACCATTCAACAAAAACCCAGTATAAGTCTCAGACTCATGGGCTGCAACAATAGCATCGACGGCAAGTTTTTGCTCGTCATTTAGATCAAGTGGCATCTTGGCTAATTTAACAGGGGAAGGGGGCTTTTTTGGCTGAATATAGCGCTCGATAAGTCCCTTGTCTTCTAGCGTCTTTAAAAATGCCCGCTGCATACCTTCTAATAGCAATACGTCTTCACTTGCCCCATGCTGACCATGTAGCTTGAGCATATCAAACTGCTGTTTTTGTTTTTTTGCATTGGCATGAAAGTCATCATCAGTAATATGCGGCAAAATGCGCCAATGGGTAATCAGTAAATCTAGTGGCTTACCCTGACGAACGAGACTTGGCAAAATAACGGCTAAGACATCACCAAGTGGATAGTGATAGTAGCGTGCAAGCCAATAGGCCAGCTTGAGCATACTGGGATCTAAAATAGACTCCGTATCCAAACACTTATTGATAGCCTTGATTTTGCTAACCGGCACACTGCTTTTGTCCTCAGAGACATGGGCAATGACGATACCAATCAAGGTCTGACGACCAAATGACACTTCAACGCGGCTACCGATTTGCGGTAACGAACTGTCTGGTGACGCAAGCATATCTGCTGGCAGGCTGTAGTCAAACACCCGATAAAGGGGTACGGGTAGAGCAACTTGGACCAACATAAACGGTTTCGCAATATTGTCAGGTTAATGGGGGATAAACGGCAGAGACTAATAAGCTTAGCATGATGCTAAGCTTATTATGGAACGATTTATGGCGTGCTAATTAGGTAGAATCTGCATCAGCGCTGTTTAATATTGAGCACTGTTTGATATTCACTATTAGTCAATATATAGGATAGACTCGATTTCGACCACACCACCTTTTGGTAGGGCAGCGACCTGTACAGCAGCGCGGGCAGGATAAGGCTCGCTTAGGTTAGCCATAAACACTTCATTTAAAACCGCAAAATCACTTAAGTCAGTCAAAGAGACGTTGAATTTGACCACATCATTTAAGCTACCACCAGCCGCTTCACAGATTGCTTTGATATTCTCAAACACTTGCTCCGCCTGTGCCTTGAAGCCTTCTCTTAATTCCATAGTCTCAGGGTCAAAACCAAGCTGACCTGAGATATAAACGGTGTTACCGACCTTAACCGCTTGTGAATAAGTACCTACTGCTGCAGGTGCGTTGTCTGTTTGAATGGTTTGACGAGTCATATGATGTCCTTTTAATATTTTATGGGTTTGCTGCTAAAAGCGCAGTAGCATCACGTATGATTATTTTAGAAGATGCTAAAGGCTCAATGTTAGGCGTTCATGTCTATCTAGCGAGTATCCAACAATATTTCTCTAACAAGTATCTGAAAAATAGTATCGATAGATAGACTTGACTATTATAATTGATATAGGCGTATGATGTTAGGGAAGCCGAGCAATGAGCGCAGTTCACGAATACCTTGAGCCAGATGGTTGCGACTACGTACAACGATATGGACGATAGTATCGCTATTACGTACGTCAACGGTTTCAACACCCATATTTAATTGACGTAAATGATAAATGACTTCACTAATTTGCTCATCACTGAGCGCGATAGAGAGTTTTAGATAAGCAGGGAAACGAATTTTGCCACTATTTTGTATATCACTATCATCTGTATCTCCCTGCATTACCGCGGTATCATTGCGCCAGCGCAGCTGGATAACCTGATAAGGATTGTCTTTACGAATGTCATCAAGCGAGAAGCACTTGTGTCTATGAACCACCAAACCGTGGCGTGATAAATGCCCAACGATCGGGTCACCATAAATCGGATGGCAGCAGTTAGCAAAATCAAGTTCGACCCCAGATGCATTGGCAATCAATTGTTGCGGCTGAGTCATATCATCGTTGTGCGCTTGAGCTTGCAGGCTGCTCACTTCGTCGCTAAATAGGCGAGTGACGACCAGTTGCGGCAGTAATGTGCCAGAGCTGATTTGTTCAAATAGAGCGTTCTTTTCGGTTAGTCCGCGCCATTCCGTCAAATCTTTCCAGTCATTGTCTGTCAAATCATCGAGTGTTTTTTGATAGGTTTTGAGGGCACGATCTAACGCTTGACGACCGTGGTGCTGTTTGTCAGCGGCAGACAAGTCTTTGAACCAACGTAAAATCTCTTCGCGTGCTTTATTGGTGACCACAAACCCTAGCCACTCTGCTTTTGGTTCAGAATGGCTGTTGACTTCGATTTCAACCGCTTGTCCGTTTTTTACCACCGTACCGAGTTTTGCAGGTTTACCGTCGATATTGGCACCAACAGCGACGTTACCGATCATAGGCCCGACGGCATAAGCAAAATCAAGTGCGGTTGCACCTTGTGATAGCTCGTAAGCTCGGCCTTTTGGACTATAACAAATGATCTTACTAGAATGTAGATAATCCATTAAGTCATTAATAGTGGAGACTGCTGCTGAGAAATTGGGACTGTTTTCGTTCAAGCTGTCTTCATCGACCAAGTCTTTCATATTACGTAAAGAAGCTTGGATAACCGACTGGCTGACGTCGGAGGCGTGCTCTGCACCAATAACACCAAGCCTTGCTGCGCTTTGCATTTGCTTGGTCAAGATAGTGACTTTGACGACATCGTTATCGCGCTCATAGATAAGCGTAAGCGATTGATTACCACCCGGTAGCGGCCTACGAATATTATCAGCAATGTGCGTATCGTCGATTTGATACTTTTTAATCAAATAATAAGCCAGCTTGTCACAGGCTTCGATATTATCGAGGACAATCTCAAACGCATAGTGACGTAGTAGGGTATTGATCTCACCGCGGTTGCGGAAAAACTGACGATATATCACCACACGATTGTCCAAAACTTTGACCAGCCCGTTAAGGTCTAAGTTGTTGAGGACGATACTTAAATAGCGGTGAATGGCTTCTCTTTGAAAATTACGTCCAAGTCCATGCTGTAAGAGCTTATCAGACAGTTTGTTATACATACCAGAATCAAGATTACGGTAGCACAGCACCTCGATATAGTCGGCAATATCATTGAGACCCATTAATCGTGCAAATGGGACATAAAAGTCCAAGGTTTCTTGTGCGGTTGTGCGCTGCTTTTCAGGGCGTACCGCATCAAGTGTAGACATATTATGTAAGCGATCAGCAAGCTTGATAATCAGTACACGTGGGTCAGCAAGCGTCGCGGTCAATATTTTATGAAAAGTGGCCGCTTTATTTTGTTGCTTGTTGTGAGAGGATGATTTGAGCTTGGTCACGCCATCGACCAGTCTCGCTACTATCTTGCCGTAGCGCTGCTCGATTTGTTCGTCACTCACGTCAGTATCTTCGACCGTGTCATGCAAGATTGCGGCGATGATGGTGTCTCTATCTAAGCGAAAGCCTGCCAATATCTCAGCCACTGCGATGGGGTGAGTGATATAAGGTTCCCCTGATTTACGCTTGTCTTTGATATGCGCAATATCACCGAACTCACAGGCATCAATAATGTCACGGCGCTCAGCGGCAGTGAGATAACCTACTGAACGTAGCAGGTTATATTGAGCATCATCAACGAGATGATGACTGAGTTTGGGTAGGGTTTGACTCATAAAATAACAATCCTATTTTCCATTACCTACTTATTTGACCATTTCTCGAAGCAAATGATGATGAAATATCGACCTACCGTATGAATCGTAAATAAAAGTAGGCCACTCTCTAATTAATCGCAAATTGCATTCAATGTCAACTGATAAGCGAGTAGGCAAGATAAAAATCCAAAAATTTTCACTTAGTGGTCTATTCTAGAAGATAAATGGTTACCAAAATCGCGAATACAATAGAGTCACAACCAAAAAACCACAGCCTATGCTGTGGTCTCTATTGCTGATCAAGATATATAGCTGTCTTATTTAGAAGCTACAATCCTAAAAGCTATGATCGCCTGACAATGCTAAATCTAATGAGCTAGTAGCAAAATTATGCTCTGGCTGATTTAGAATATCACGGGTGATTTTGCCAGCGGCAATTTCACGTAGCGCCAATACGGTAGGCTTGTCATTGTCAACATCTACCAATGGCTCAGAAATGCCCTTTGCCAATTGACGGGCACGCTTGCTTGCGACCAAAATTAGCTCAAAGCGATTATCAACATTATCCAAACAATCTTCAATCGTTACTCGTGCCATAAATAGCTACCTCGGTTGTTTTTATTAGTCACGGACTTTGACCGCCACTCAATAAAAATAATATCAAATACATAAAGGGGGATAGCTACATATTATAGCATTTTTTGCTAAGCTGCGTAGTTGCTTTTTATATGATCTTATTGGACAAGCAGCTTTAGTCGCTGCTGCTAAGTTTACTCCGCTGCAGGCTTGTTTAGCAAGTTGCTAATCGTACGATGATAACGCTGCTGCTGACGAGCAAGCGTTTGCCTATCAGCGATAATAAGTGCTTTTAGCTCAGCCAAAGCCACTTCAAAATTATCATTAATAATCACAAAATCAGAATTGACGTACTGTGCCATTTCATGAACAGCACCAGCCAGACGTCGTTCTATAACTTCGCTGGTATCTTGTGCGCGAGTTGATAGGCGCTGACGCAAGGTATCAATACTAGGCGGCAAGATAAAAACAGTCGTCGCATCAGGGAATATTTTTTTGACTTGGGTGGCGCCTTGCCAGTCAATCTCCAAAACCACATCGATACCTGCCGCAAGCTGGGAGCGTACGCTCTGCTCTGAGGTGCCATAGTAGTTTCCGAATACTTCTGCATGCTCTAAAAATTTATTTTCGCCAATAGCTTGTACGAAACTATCCACATCTGTGAAATGATAGTGATGTCCATCAATCTCACCTGGGCGCGGGCTGCGAGTCGTGTGCGAGATACTGACGGTTAAGTCGTTAGTGGTCGCCAGTAGTTGCTTCACCAGCGAGGTTTTACCTGTACCCGAAGCGGCAGTAATAATAAATAATGAACCTGTCATACAATTTGTCCCAATAGAATATGTGCTAACAAATGGAATGTGTTAATAAAATAAAAAAATGTGCTAATCACAGACTAAAAATATTCCAGTCAGCAGAAAAGGCTGGAAAAAAGAAAAACCGCCATCATGTATGGCGATATAAATCATAATAGTTGTCTCATTATAAACGGCTTTTGTGTGAGTGAAAGCGAGTTTTGCAATATGCGATCAGTATGTCGATATTTATAACTAAAATATTGCGATGAGTGTACTGCTATTTTTGAGGGCAATAAAAGCAAATTATGCTAAAGTAGAGTATTGAAATTGCCCCAACTTTTGAATGAAAGCTTTGATGCATAAGCTTTACATATAAATTATCCAATGATAGGCCTTCTTATGCAAATTTATCTTGCCAATCCTCGTGGGTTTTGTGCTGGTGTAGACCGTGCGATCGCGATTGTTAACGAAGCGTTGACCCGTTTTGAGCCGCCCATCTACGTCCGTCATGAAGTCGTACATAATAAATTTGTCGTATCAGATTTAGCCAATCGGGGCGCAGTATTCGTCGAAGAGCTTCACGAAGTGCCAGATGGTTCGGTGGTTATTTTCTCTGCGCATGGGGTCTCTAAAGCGGTGGAAGATGAAGCAGGTCGCCGTGATATCACTGTATTTGACGCGACTTGCCCCTTGGTGACAAAGGTACATATTGAAGTGGCCAAGTTTGCCCAAGATGGCATGGACGCGGTTTTGATAGGACACGCTGGACACCCAGAAGTAGAAGGCACTATGGGCAGGTTCAATGCAAAAAATGGTGGGCAGATCCATCTTGTCGAAGATGAAAGCGACGTTGCAGCTTTAACTGTACAAGACGCCAAACGCTTGGCATTTGTAACTCAAACGACGCTATCGATGGATGATACTGCTCGCGTGATTGATGCGCTGCGTGACAAGTTCCCGAGTATCCAAGGACCTCGAAAAGACGATATATGTTATGCCACGCAAAACCGCCAAGATGCGGTAAAAGATCTTGCCAGTCGCTGCGAAGTGGTCTTGGTTGTGGGTTCGCCAAACTCTTCAAATTCCAATCGTTTGCGTGAGCTGGCTGAGCGTATGAATTGCCGTGCTTATTTAATCGATAATGCCAGTGAAATGAATCGCAGTTGGTTAGATGGTGTGCAGAGTATCGGTGTTACTGCTGGTGCGTCAGCGCCAGAGGTGCTCATTCAAGAAGTGCTGCAGCAGCTGCAAGACTGGGGTGGCGATCTTCCTAGTGAGCTATCCGGTATTGAGGAGAACGTAACGTTTAGTTTGCCAAAGGCCTTGCGCATTCCTGTTACCCAAGTTGGTAAATAGTCAGTCGTTAAACAACAAGTATTTGCGTGAAATATTATTGATATGGATAAGGCCGCATGAAAGAACCCAAAGGCAAATTTGTATTGGCAGAAGCCACGCTCGCTGACGTCAATAAGCAATTAAAGCTCAACATGCTCGTGACGGTTGCGGTGGTGTTTGTACTGTTCATGAATATTATAAAATTCATGGCAGAAAAGAGCTTTTTTTATGCGGCACTTGCAGTCGTTATGATCTGTTTATTGTTCTTTATACAAAAAGCTCGCGGTATTCTTTTGTCAAGAAAACAAGAGCTGACCCATAAATAAAAGTTTTACAAGAAAGTGTTAAATATAGGATAGCTATGACTGCTTATTACAAATTTATCAAACGTGAACAACAAGAAAATGGTACCAGTGTGGCGCACTATCAGCCAACCGAGCATGCACAAGGTGCCTGGAATGAGCATGAGCAGCACATGGCGCCAGCGACAGGTCTCCTGACTGCTGAGCTCAAAGGTTTTGCACCGCAGCCCAATACTCGCATAGCTCGCGTAAGTCTGGATATATTGGGCTTGATACCGCTTGATGACTTTACCATTACCACTCGCTGTATTCGACCGGGCAAAACCATTGAGCTGATAGAGGCGGTAATGAGCAGTCGTGGTCGTGATGCTATCATTGCACGAGCATGGCGACTCCTGACTCAAGACACCAGTGAGATAGCAGGACTAGAGGATCAAGTTTCAGTGCATCAGCCTGAGGATTTGCCCGTTTGGGACGAGATGAAAGGCTGGCCAGGCGGCTTTATCGAAAGCGTACGCCTAGTAACCACAGAAGATCGTCGTCCTGGACGCGGTATGGTATGGATCACCAATGACGTGCAGATGGTAGAAGATGCGCCAACCGATGATGTGGTGCATCTATTGGGTATGGTGGATACTGCGAATGGTGTTGTCCCTAGATTGGGTCTAGGACTGTCTAAACTAGAATGGATGTTTCCTAATACTGACTTACAAATACACATGCATCGCGAACCCAAAGGACGCTGGTTGGGTATCGAAGCAGTACAGCAATACGGTGATGATGGTATTGGTCTTACCAGTGCAGTATTACACGACGTGTATGGACCTTTTGGTCGCAGTGAGCAAATACTCACTATTCGTCCGATACCGCGCTAACCGTTAGATAATTTTTTAGATAACTGTGTAGTCGGTTTACAAATAAAAGCACCAGTACAAGCTCATCTTTTGTCAAAGATATGGACCATATAATTTGTAAAACGAAACGATAATATACAATCAATTAATTATACAAATAATTGAAAACCCGTTTTAATAGTATCCAAGAAAACGATATTAATCGACAGGGAGGGTGCTATGAACACGCATATTCAGTTTTCAAAAAAACTAACGACGATTTGGGATTTATTGATAGAAGCTTATTCAGAATAGTAACTTGTATCTGCACGACTTGTGTCTACATACGGGCACTTGCGTGAGCAGATAGTTTTTAAACAGCGTTTTGATAAACAAGCAGAACACCGCCTTGATAAATATGGGCGGTGTTTTTTATTGAATAAGACTTCTGTGCTTGAATTTTTTTTTGCTGCCCCTATTAGTATAGACAGTCTAACGGTAATGCACACGGCAAGCTGTGAGCTAAACTGTGAGCATTGTTAGAGCAGCTATAGTCAGTTATTTGATAATAGGTCTTTCATAGAATTTAAAGGAGTTTTTATGAGTGAAGCAACTCAAGCTGAAGGTCTGAATCCAGAACTAAAAAAACATACGTTTGAAGCAGAAGTGGCGCAACTACTGCACTTGGTAACGCATTCATTATATTCTAATGCGGATATTTTTGTCCGTGAGCTCGTCTCTAATGCATCCGACGCTTGTGACAAATTGCGTTTTGAAGCGACCAATGATGACAGCCTTTATGAAGATGACGGCGAGCTGAAAATCCGCATTGCTGTTGATGAAGCCGCGAAAACCATTACCTTTACCGATAACGGTATTGGTATGAACGAAACGGATGCTATCGAAAATTTAGGTACGATTGCCAAATCAGGCACCAAGGCATTTTTGGACAAACTGTCTGAGTCACAAAAACAAGACGGTCAACTGATCGGTCAGTTTGGTGTTGGTTTTTATTCAGGCTTTATCGTTGCAGACACTATTAGTGTCGAGTCACGCAAAGCGGGCGAGCCTGCGGATAAAGGCGTGCGCTGGGTGTCAGATGGTACAGGTAGCTTTACTGTTGAGCCTATTACCAAGGACACGCGCGGTACGGCGATCACCCTGCATCTAAAAGAAGAATATAGCGAGGGTGAAGACAACTACCTAGACCGCGGTAAGATTAAGCGTCTCGTGAATAAATACTCTGACCATATCAGTCTACCGATTCAGATGCGCAAAGAAATCTGGCAAGAAGACGTAAAAGAAGACGAAAATGACAGCTCTGATGATCAGGTGCCTGCCGGCGGCGAGATGGTACTCACTGATGAGTGGGAAACCATCAACAAGGCCAGTGCATTATGGACGCGCTCAAGCTCTGAGATCGAAGACGATGAGTATGTCGACTTTTATAAAAATATCTCTTATGACATGACTGATCCACTTGCTTGGACGCATAACCGTGTAGAGGGCCGAGTACAGTATACGCAGCTATTGTATATCCCTGAAAAAGCACCAGCTGATTTATATACTCGTGAGCAGCAGCATGGTCTCAAGCTCTATGTGAAGCGTGTCTTTATCATGGATGAAGCTGAGCAACTGCTACCGATGTACTTGCGTTTTGTGAAAGGGGTTATCGATTCAGCAGACCTACCTTTGAATGTGAGCCGTGAGCTACTTCAAGAGTCACGTGATGTGAAATCTATCCGTGATGGTAACGCACGTCGTATCTTGACCTTGCTCGCAAGCCTTGCCAACAGTGAAGACAGCGACAAGCAAGAGAAATTTACTAAGTTCTATGCAGAGTTCGGTGATGTGATCAAAGAAGGTCTAGGCGAGGATGCAGGTAATCAAGAACGTATTGCCAAGCTATTGCGTTATGCAACCAGCACGCAAGATGGACTCGAGACCAGCTTTGAAGATTACAAAGCTCGCATGAAAGATGGGCAAAAAGCCATCTACTACCTCACCGCTGATAATTTAGCAGCAGCAAAAAACAGCCCACAACTTGAGCTGTTTAAGAAAAAAGGCATCGAAGTTATCTTGATGACTGGCCGTGTCGACGAATGGGCGATGAACTTCTTGACGTCATTTGACGAGACACCGCTACAAAACATCGCCAAAGGTGCGGTAGATTTGGGTGACTTGCAGGACGAAGCTGAAAAAGCCGAAGCAGAGAAAGCAGAAGAAACGTTAAAGCCTGTTGTTGATAAGCTTAAAACTGCGCTAGGTGAGCGTGCTAAAGACGTCAAAGTATCAACGCGTTTGGTTGATAGCCCAGCCTGCCTAGTCGTTGGAGAAGGTGAGCTGTCACCACAAATGATTCAGATGCTACAGCAAATGGGTCAAGACGTACCAGCGAGCAAGCCAACCCTTGAGGTCAACCCTGATCATCCGCTCATCAAAAAGTTAGAAGGTAGCGAGCAGTTTGATGATTTGGCGCAAGTGATCTTTGATCAAGCCTTATTAGCAGATGGCGGTCAGTTAGAAGATCCAGCTGCTTATCTAAAGCGCGTCAACGAGCTGTTGATGAGATAGTATCTGGTCGTTAATATAAAGGGAGGCCTTGTTAGCAAGGCCTCCTTTTTTTATCAGTATTTATAGTCATGTTTCGGTGATCTCTAAATTTAGGCGAGTTTTACAAATCATGCTTATCGTCTTGACCGACAATCCGTTACAATCGCGATAGATTAGCGAGCTAGACTATTAGGAAGTGCTAGTCGTCTTCTGTAAATATTTCATCGTGAATTCAATATAAATCGATGTCTAGAGCTGTAACAGAATCGTAAGACGATTGCGTAAGACGGCAGCTACACTAGAATAGTTATCATTGGGTCATTTTATTTTTCTCGGCTGGCTAGAGGTCTACGTCTTTGTCACTTACGTCGTTAAAAACCGTATCGCTCCAGCGTTTTTCGCTCAACTTTGCTGCCAATATTATTGCAACCTTGTGGATGCTAGTGGGCTCGACACGAGCATTTTCTTGGGTCAAGCCTACGTTTATACAGTTTGCTGTATTCGCTATATTGGCACTCAGCAGTAATGTTTTGTTTTCGTGGTTGGCTGCTGAAAGTGGTAGCATATTTAATGAGCAAGGATTGGTCAGTTATTTGATTTGGCCAATGATTATTTTGCTCAGCGGTATTATTTTAGCAAGGCGAGCGAGCAACCAATCGCTGGTATTTGTACCAGTCGTACTATGGTTAGTTGCTGATACGCTATCCGCTTTATTACAAAGCTTAGTACAGTTTTCTGGTAGCTATGGTTGGTTGCCTGAGTGGAGTTATTCGTTTTTACCTGTACTATTTTTGGTATTGTTCCTATGGCAGACGCTTGCTTTATTATGGATTTTTTCTCGTCGTTTGCGTATACCGTGGTGGGAGCGCATTATCATACTGGTAGGTGCGGTAGCGTTACTGACTATCTGGCAACGTAATGTCGCTGACCAGCCTATTTTTAAGCAAATCCCAGTAGAGCCTGTATTAGAAGAGGCGGCATTATATGAGCAGCCGCGTCTATTGCAGCAGGCGCTAAGCAGTATTGACCCGAGTATCGATGGCAAAACGGACTGGTACTTCATGGGTGTGGCTGGGTTCTCTGGTCAGAACGTCTTCCGTTCTGAAATTAATAAAGTACGTGAGCTGTTCGATGTGCGTTTTGGTACCAGCGGGCACTCACTGGCCTTGATCAATAATACCTACAGTTGGCTGGACGAGCCAATCGCTACCAAAACTAGTATTGCACGTGGGTTGAAGAAGATCGGTCAGCAAATGAACGCTGATGAAGATGTATTGTTCTTGACACTGTCGTCACATGGCAACGAAGATATTGTTCAATTAGAAAATTCGCCACTCGCGATGGACAATCTAGATGCCACATGGTTACGCGAGACACTGGATGCATCAGGTATTCGCTGGCGTGTGATTGTGATATCTGCGTGCTATTCAGGGTCGTTCATCGATGAGTTGGCATCGCCGACTACCGTAGTGATTACGGCCTCAGCCACTGATAAGGCATCGTTTGGCTGTACCAATACAGCTGAGATGACTTATTTTGGTCAAGCTTTTTTTGCTGAGAGTCTACGTGAAAACAGCAGCTTTGAATCTGCTTTTAAAGATGCGGCTTACCGTGTACAAGAGCGTGAGCTTTATATGGGATTTGAGCCATCAGAACCACAAATGGTGATTGGTAGTTTGATGGAGACGGCACTACCGGCGTTTGAGCAAGTATTGTTTGATAAAGCACGTCCATCAGTTGCTAGTATAACGAGTAACGCGGCTTCTGCTACTATTGATACTGTACCTGATAGTGTGCCAACCAGTCCGTAAATGAAGTTAATAGAGCGATTAAATACAGATACAGCGCAACTCAAAATCTTGTGAATATAATATCAAATCACGAGCGTTTATTATTTATCATCGCTATCTATCACCGTTGGTTTTATTTTGAATAAAAAGGATATCACTCATGCACAATGCTTATAGTCGTAGTTTGTCCAACAACAAGCAGATGACCCAAAAAAGTGTGAATCGTTGCTTTAACGGTGAGCAGCATTATTATAGTCACGAGTCGACATCGACCAAGACGGCGATGACGTTTAGTATTTATCTACCTGATGAAGCATTGGCTGGGCGTCGTTGTCCTGCCATACTGTACTTATCAGGACTGACGTGCAATGCCGATAACGTCACTCACAAAGCGCACTTTCAGCAGAAATGCAGTGAGCTTGGTATGATACTGATTGCACCCGACACCTCACCTCGCAGTAGTGATGATATTGAGGTGCCAAACGACGAGCGCTATTTTGTCGGGCAGGGCGCAAGCTACTATGTTGATGCGACCCAAGCACCGTGGTCAGACAACTTCAATATGCAAAGCTACATTGTTGATGAGCTATATGACTTATTACGCTCAGAGTTCCCAATAGACAGCATTGGTGTCACAGGGCACTCTATGGGTGGTCATGGCGCGCTGCTATTGGGATTTAAGTATCCGAGCAAGTTTGTCAGTGTATCCGCCTTATCGCCAGTATGTGCCGCTAGCGAGTCTGCTTGGGGGCAGGCTGCTTATACAGAGTATTTCGGTGATGATAAGGCTCTATGGTCTCAAGCAGATGCAGCACAGATGATCGAAAAGGTCGGTCAGCAATATGCAAGTATTTTGGTTGACCAAGGCGCGGCTGATAATTTTTTAGAGGAAGGACAGCTGCAGACTTCCAAACTACAAGAGGCTTGTGCAAAAGCCAAACAGCCCTTAACATTGCGTTATCAGGCGGGGCATGACCACAGCTATTATTTTATTCAGACAGTGATCAATGATCATATCGAACATCACTGGCATATGGCGCAATTGAGCTAAGGTGCCATACCAACTTACGTGATACGTTTTTTGCTCTCTCATTCATGCCCAAAAGGTGATTTTTATGGCAAGTTATCAAGATTTGACAGCTTCCAATGGACAAGAAAAGTCAGTAGATACTGACGCTACAAAGGCAATAATGCAGTCCGATATGGATGCTGCCCTAAAACATAAACAGCGCAGTAACGATGATCAAGTGACTCAAGATAAGTCAGACGAGCTGATCGCAAAAACGCTCAATGATGCAGGCGATAGAGTACTTGATGAGACACAAATATCGCGTGTGATAGAGATGGCGTGGGAAGATAGAACACCATTCGGTGCGATAGAGCATAGCTACGGTCTCGATGAAACAGGCGTTATCAAGCTTATGCGTCAAGAGCTCAAGCCATCGTCTTTTCGTCTATGGCGTCAGCGAGTAAGTAATCGCGCTACCAAGCATGAGGCAAAGCGATCTTTTGACGTGGGCCGTGCCTATTGCAAGACACAATACAAGCCGCGCTGATTAACTGAGTATGTGAAAGGTATAGAGTAACAACAAGCCCATTAATACGATTTTTTTAATTGATTTACATTTGATATAAACACAAATTAGGTAGCCCTACTATGATCAGTCCTGCTAAACCTTATCTTATTGCCCCATCGATACTCTCAGCTGACTTTGCACGTTTGGGTGAAGAGGTCGAGCGCGTATTGGAGTCGGGTGCCGATGTGATTCATTTTGATGTGATGGACAATCATTACGTACCCAACTTGACGTTTGGCAGCATGATTTGTAAAGCGCTACGAGACTATGGTGTGGAAGCGCCAATTGATGTGCATCTGATGGTCTCGCCTGTTGATAGCATGATTGAGCAGTTTTTGGAGGCAGGTGCTAGTATCATCACCTTTCATCCAGAAGCCAGCGCTCATATCGATCGATCGCTGCAACTGATCAAAGACGGCGGTGCTGAGTGTGGTCTGGTATTGAACCCAGCAACACCGCTACATTATCTTGATTATGTCATGGATAAAGTAGATCAGATTTTATTGATGAGCGTGAATCCTGGATATGGTGGACAGTCATTTATCGATAGCACCCTAGATAAGGTACGTCAGGTACGTCAACGTATCATCACCAGTGGTCGCGATATCCGACTAGAAGTGGACGGCGGTATCAAAGCCAACAACATCCGTGCGGTTGCTGAAGCAGGTGCAGACATGTTTGTCGCGGGTTCTGCGATATTTAATCAGCCAGATTATAAAGAAGCGATTGATGCCATGCGCGCAGAGCTAGCACTGGCCAACGGCAACGAATAAAGTCAGTTAAGTAGCCTAAGACAGGCTGTATAATGGTAACGACAAACCATGCAAAGGTGAGATATGGACACGCAAAGACCCGTTAAGTCATCAACATCGCCTAATTCAGCAACAGGCAGTGAGCTGCCAGTTCAAAACGATCTTCCGAGACGTAGCTTAGTGCCAAAAGGCATTACCATTGGCTTGGCTGCGTTTGCACTTGTATTGAGTCTGGCAGGTTATGGTTTTCGTCTGATGATTGGTGATGATGTAGGTACAGTACTACGTCATGCTGCTGTGATTGTACCTACCTTTGTACTGGGCATACCGTTGTTTTTTTGGGTTGGCTCGCGGGTATTGAACAAAGTCAAAGGTATGCATATTGAGACCAGAAACGCATTAACACTTGGCTGGTTGACGGCTTGTGTATCGATGCTATGGTTGATGGGTACTTATAGCTGAACAGGCTACAGCAACGATTGCCTCTAGATATTGCGTTGCAAAACCCTTATAAGCTGTCTTTTATAATTTTTAATCATTAAGCCATATTCTATAAGTATGGCTGGAATTTTATATGCGAATCGTACCAGCCAGTATTGCTAATATTATCTATCCTAAAGACTTACCAAATGGCTTGTTTACCAGTTTAATTATAGCTTGCCTTTTAATGGGGCTAGCGTCATTGCGTAATGGAACAGATCTACAGGGCTGGCTAAATGTTATTGAAAACTGGCTACTTATGCTACTGATACTGCCCACCGCGACGGCCACCGTTGCACTACCTTTCAAATATCGTGATCCCACGCTTGAGCTCAAGCTTGTCTATTACTTAGGTATGTTTGTGGCTTTCTTATTTACGCTAGCAAAGCTGCGCTACTGGCGTTAACTGGAGGCAAGCTCTGTCATACCAAAACGGCACTGATGTCAAAGACTTGTATGACAACCCTTGAATTTAACTATCAAAGCGTCCATTGTATAAGTAAGACAGATTTACCCGCGTTACTGTAAGAAAATAGATTTGCCGAGTGCCATTTCTTAAGTGCCACGTCTGTAGTGAGTAGCTTATTTGCAATGAATAGTTCGTTTGCAAGTTTTAATTTTTGCAAATCATAAGCGGGATAATAAGGAAGCAGTTAATGACATATGATATCGATAATGATATAGAAGTAGACAACGATGGTAGCGATCAATTTACAGGGTTTGCTAAAGAGACCACATTAGAGCTGGTGGAATCTGAAGATGGTAGATTGTTGTTACGTGATGCAGAACAAGACGAAGAACCCTTAATGACTATTGATTTTTCTGATAAACTCAAAGAATTACTTGGTAGCGATACTCAGGCTGTTGGTCAGCATATGATTCATGCAGCGATTCAGGTTATTATGCAAAAGCAGATGAGTAAGTGGCATGCTCACGTGTATGATAAAGAACCAACACACTATAGCTGATCTTTAGTTATCTCTCGATACTGATTGAGGCTTTCAGGTATTATCAAGTGATACACCAAGCTGCAGCCATAAAAAAAGGGTTTATCAATTGATAAACCCTTTTTTTGTTCAAATATTACCATTTATAAAATGGAGATTATTTGATTTTAGCTTCTTTAAAGATCACATGCTGGCGTACTTTTGGATCAAACTTTTTGATTTCCATTTTACCAGGCATAGTGCGCTTGTTTTTGGTAGTGGTGTAGTAATAGCCAGTACCAGCTGTTGATACTAATTTAATTTTATCTCTCATGATAGCTTTCCTGTAAATGAGGGGTCTTCAAACGATAGGTACGTGTCGAAAAGGCAAGTCGCTAACTATAATGTAGCAAAACGGCAGTCAAGTAATGAGAGTCATCAATTGACTGCTATTTTTAACTTAAACTTTTTGACCTTGTGCGCGTAGATCCGCTAACACTTTATCGATACCAAGTTTGTCAATGATGCGCATACCTTTGGTAGACACACGTAGACGTACAAAGCGGTTTTCAGACTCTACCCAAAAACGATGGTTGTGAAGGTTTGGTAGAAAGCGACGACGGGTTTTGTTGTTTGCATGCGAAACATTATTACCCACCATAGGGCGCTTTCCAGTCACTTGGCAAACTCGAGACATGGCGAACTCCTAATCTATGAGGTATGAGTTTTTCTCATACCAGTCTGGGCAAGTTGCACGTTTTTGCGGCATGGACACAGCAAGCGGCAGCTTTGCACCAAACAAAACTATATGAAGGTTGAGCTGGTTTTGCTGTTATCTAAAGGCAAATAACAGGCTGACCAATTCAGAAAATTTTAAAGCCGACATTTATACCATAAAATAGATGAATACTCAAATATTTTTATGATAAACGTTGGTTTAAAGGATGGCTATTATACCCTGAAATGAGCGCGCTATGTTGTTGATTATCTAATAGCAAAGATTAATTTTTAGTTGTAAGTTATAACAAAAGTCAGTAAAGTTGCTGTTATATATTTAATACAATCTGTTAATACACTGGCATTACTGTAAAACCATGTATCATCAACAGTCTCTCTTGATTCTGTGTAATGATTATTGCCTATTTGTTTGATAAATCACTGCTCATGCGGAGTTAAAACCATGTCATACCACTCGCTACCTACTTCTAAGCTATTTCAACTGACAGCGCTCACATTATCATTAGCCCTGGCAGGTTGTGGCGGCGGTGATGGCACTGATACGATTGCACCGGCGCCTGATTTGGGTGTAGAACAGCCTGATACGGGTGAGACTAACGGAGGAGAACAAGAAGTAGGTGAGCTCAATATTACATCTATAATATTGACAGATACTAGTGGTATTGTCACTCGTACTATAACTTCTGCTGGAGCTAATGCGAAGGTGGTAGTAAGTGATAGTAATGGCGATCCTGTTAGTAATGCCTTGGTCACTTTTGAAGGAGAAAATGTAGTATTTGGCACGAGTAATGCTGCTATATTAACTAATGAGAGTGGGGAGGCAAATATATCTGTTAAACCTTTGGACAATATGACTACAGGTAGCTATCAGCTTAGAGCGACTGCTAGTTATGAGGATTTAACTGCAACTACGCCAAACTATAATTTCTCTTTACAAACATTAAAAGTAGTACTAACCGATGTTGCTTTATCTGCGAATAGCTTAGAGTCAGGTGGCAATACGAATATCACTTTGAAGACAAGAGATTCTATTAGTAATACTAATCAGAATAGTATCTCAGTTACGTTTGATACGAGTTGTGGCACTTTTGATAATGACAGCATGGTTTCAAGTAACCAAGGTGATGTCTCTGTCACCTATCAAGCCATTGACGACAATGGTAATCTATGTGAAGGTGAGCAAACTATCACGGTAGCACCTGTTAGTAACCCTGCTAATAGCCAAACGATAACAGTCAATATCGAAGGTGTAGAAGCCAGCTCAATAGTCTATACCACTACCGATGATGTGCAATTAGGCGCAAGCAATAGTGGTTCATCAAGATCAGGAAATGTAGAATTCACTGTCTATTCAAATGGTAGGCCCGCTGCAAATCAACAAGTTCAAATAAGCAAGGTATTCGCACCTACTGACTTTAGTTTTGTGAGACTAGGTAATCGAGATCCTGAAACAGTCACTAGTGACTCTCAGGGTAGAGTGACAGTTAACCTATATCCTGGAGCGTTACCTGGACCAATTGAAATAAAAGCAACTTTGGTATCAAATAATAGTGTATTTGCTTTATCTAAAAACGTTTCTGTAGCGACAGGACGCGCCACACAAAATGGCTTTAGTATTTCATTAAGTAAAAACGTGTTAGCGGTTGGGGTTGATGGTGATGTCGCTACTGTAACAGCAAGACTAGTAGATAGAGTGGGTAACCCTGTTCCTAATGGTACAGTTGTAAGTTTTATTAGTGAAGGTGGCAGAATTATTCCGAGTTGTGCAACTGCTAATGGTCAATGTAGTGTTGAGTTTAGTACACAAAACCCGCGTCCTGTAGATGATCGTATTTCTGTTACGGCATATGTAGAAGGAGACAAAAGCTACATAGACAAAGATGGAGATAACCAGTTTGGTGCTGGAGATATACTAACCCGTAATATTGGCGACTTTTTCCGTGATGATAATGAGAATAACCAGTATGATGATAATCTAGGTGAATTTGTCTATCGCCGAAATGCTTCTAATCTAACGTGTGGTATTTCATCATTTAGTTATCCTAACATTGACGGAACGTGTGATGACAAATTAGATGCTATCTTGCGTTCGCAAGTTGTATTAGGTTTAGCTTCAAATGTGCCTTTATTTCCAAGCTTAGGAAAGACACTACCAGCTAACCCATTAAGTGATGTGGACTCACCTGTTGAAGTGGACTTCAAAATGTATGGTAATGGTGCTCAAACAGTTAGCATGCCATCAGGGACAAGTATCAGTATCGCAGCTGAAGACAAAACGAGCTATTCTCCTACAGCAGTCTTAGCGGGTAACAGAATTCAAGTATCAAATGCTGAACCCAATACAATCGCTATTGTAATGTCAGGCTCTTCTTCATTCAATGTAACCATTGGTTCAAATGGCATAGGTTCGACTTCTAGCGGTAATTTGCCAGAAGATGCCTCTTTGACTGTAGCAGACACTAGCTCAACATGCGAAGCTGAACTATTCGGGAGTTTGACTGTACCCTCTATTGTTGATTTAGGGGCTGGTGTACCGATAGGAAACGGTAACTTTGGTAAAGTACGAGACAGTGAGGTTAGTTATACATTCACTTATAGTGGTTGCCGTCCTAACGACCAGCTAAAATTAACTGTGACAACACCTTCCCCATCTGCTAATACCTTTACAAAGCCTATCAGATTTATATAAAATTAGATAAATTAGAACTAAAAACCCCCAACCCTACGTTGGGGGTTTTTGCTTTATTCTTCTAAACAATTAAATCATCCTAAATAACCAAAAACAACTAACTCGCTCAGCAAAATATCACAAAAAAGATTAAAATAACCGGTTTACTACGCTGACAGCCATTCTCAGCGATCAGTCATCATTTTTTATATTGGGCGTATTATGTCAGACAACACCAAAACAGTTTCACCATCAAACATCGCTTCTCAGAGTAAGCAGATTCCTAGTGCTATCGATACAGCAACGCTACTCATCAAATGCAAAGATCAGGCGGGTATCGTCCAAGCAGTATCAGAATTTATTCATCGTTATGGTGCCAACATCATCACATTAGATCAGTACTCAACGGCACATGAAGGTGGTCAGTACTTTATGCGTTTGGAGTTCGCTTTAGCAGGCTTGAGCGATATCATCGATAATTTTGAAGCCAGCTTTGCCCATACTGTTGCCAAGAGACATGATATGGACTGGCGTTTACATAATAATGCCACCAAGACCAAAGTTGGTATCTTGGTTTCAAAGTTTGATCATGCGTTGTTAGATTTGTTATGGCGCCATCAGCGCGGCTTGCTGGACTGCGAGATCACTTGCGTGGTCAGTAACCATCCTGATTTACAGCAAGCGGTCGAAAACTTCAGCATCAGCTTTCATCATGTACCCGTGACCAAAGAAAATAAGGCCGATGCAGAAGAGCAAATCCATAAGCTGATGGCAGGTAATGACTTACTAGTATTGGCGCGTTATATGCAGATATTATCGTCAGATTTTGTCAAACGCTGGCCAATGCAAGTGATTAATATTCATCATTCGTTCTTACCTGCGTTTGTGGGTGCAGATCCTTATCGTCAAGCTTACGATAAAGGCGTTAAGCTTATCGGCGCAACTGCGCACTATGTCACAGCTGAGCTTGATCAAGGGCCTATCATTGAGCAAGATGTACACCGCGTGACGCATCGCCAAGGTGTGGTAGAGCTACGCGCTATTGGACGCGACATAGAGCGCAACGTATTGGCTCGCGCTGTCAATTGGCATGTGCAGAATCGTGTGATTGTGGCGGGCAACAAGACAGTGGTTTTTAACTAAAAATATCTAAATTAGAAAACAAAAAAGGCGACCAGTCGCAACAATGACTGACCGCCTTTCTTATAACATGACATTTTATGTCAGTGTTATATCAGCATCTCCAAAACAAACTTACTACCCACAAAGCCAATCGCTAACAGAATAAAAGCGTAAATGGTGATGTTGGCGGCACGTTTGCCTCGCCATCCTGCGCGCCAATTGCCAAACAGCAACGTACCAAATAATAACCATGACAGCAGGCTAAAGACAGTCTTGTGTACGATGTGCTGTGCCATCAAATCTTCTACGTATATAAATCCAATTCCTAGCGCAATACTGAGCAATACAAACCCGACCAAAAGCATATCGAACAATAAACTCTCCATGCTCTGCAATGAGGGCAGTTTATTGACCCAAAAGCGGTGAATGGTATGATGCTTGAGCTCGCGTATTTGCAGACGCAAAAATAGCGCTTGAACCGCAGCCATCAACAGCACACAATAGGCCGCTAACGATAATAAGATATGAGCTTCAAGACCGACACTGACGTCAGTAAGCGGCTGATAGGGTGCGCGGCCAATATAGCCGACGGTCATACCTATGAGTGCTGTGGGTGCAGCCAAGATACCAAGACTAAGGATAGGTCGGTACAAACAGAACAGCAGATAAAAGAATAAAAAGAACAAACTGGTCAGGCTGATAATATTGAATAAATTAAAATTCAGACCATACAGGGTCACGACATACGGATAGAGCAATATTGCGTGTGCAGCCATGCCGACCAGTAATAGACCCAAACTGACGCTTTTATGGATAGGTTTATCCTGAGTCAGCGCCCAACTAATGTGAAGGCTGACTAAGACATAAGCCATGCTAGCAAGTAAAAATGCAAGGTGCACAGATAAAAAGCCTCGTCTTGAACTGAGCGTAAACTGACTGCTCAATGTATTGCTAAAGTGGTATTATCAGAATGATTAGAATAATCGTCCAATTTATCATAAAATGGGTGCCAGTTGAGCGCCATCTTTCTTATTCCTGATACATCATCATATAAGACACCCTAAGCAAAGTATAGTCAATCTCCTATAAATCGGATACGGTGTCAGGCTCGCTTAGTCTACGACTTGTAGTACTTTCACTTGCCTTCCTTGTATCCAAATTATACTGAACCGACTATATAAACCAGTTACCTAAAACTAATAAGAGTCGAGCCTTTTGCGAAACGACTATAATTTTTGCATCATGTTGATGCTATAGTATTGATAATGTGATTTTTATCTGATTTGTTATTACAGAGTGTCCCAGTATTTTATAATCTATCCCAATAGTATTTACGAACCATTTGATTGGTTTGATTTAGCATTATTTTAATGACGTTTTATTTAATTGAAAACTATTTTAATTGAGAGTTACTTATGTTTGATACCTTAACAGAACGCTTGTCGTCGAGTCTACGCAATATCGTAGGCACGGGACAATTGACCGAAGACAATATAAAAGACACCCTACGTGAAGTACGTATGGCGCTGTTAGAAGCTGACGTGGCACTGCCTGTCACTCGTGACTTTGTAAAACGCGTCAAAGAGCAAGCACTAGGTGCTGAAGTGCTCAAAGAGCTAGCACCCGGTCAAGCGTTTGTCAAAATCGTCCACGATGAGCTGACCGAAATGATGGGTAGTGCCAACCAGCAGCTAGAGATGACAGGTAAACCGCCTGTTGTTTATTTACTAGCGGGTTTGCAAGGTGCGGGTAAAACAACCACAGCTGGTAAATTGGCCAAGTATCTACAAGAACGCCAAAAGAAAAAAGTCATGCTGGTATCGGCTGACGTCTATCGTCCAGCAGCGATCAAACAGCTTGAGCAAGTCGCAGGTCAGGTGAATGCTAAATTTGTGAACTCAAGCACGGATGAGAATCCAATCGATATCGCAAAGCGTGCGATTGAAGAAGCCAAGATCCAGTATCAAGATATCCTTATCATCGATACCGCAGGTCGTCTACATATCGACGATACTATGATGGATGAGATTAAGGCGCTAACTGCTGCGGTCAACCCCTCTGAAACGCTATTCGTCGTCGATGCAATGACGGGTCAAGATGCGGCAAATACCGCAAAAGCCTTCAACGACGCGTTGCCACTGACGGGTGTTATCTTAACCAAGACTGACGGCGATGCGCGCGGCGGTGCAGCGCTATCTGTACGTGCTATTACAGGTAAGCCCATTAAGTTCTTGGGTCGCGGCGAGAAACTAGACGAGCTAGAGCTGTTCCACCCTGAGCGTATTGCGCAGCGTATCCTTGGTATGGGTGATGTACTGAGCTTGGTCGAAGAAGTTGAGCAAAAAATTGACCGTGATAAAGCCGAAAAAATGGCGAAAAAGATGCAAAAGGGCGGTGATTTCGACCTTGAGGATCTATTGACCCAGTTCCAGCAAATGAAGAGCATGGGCGGCATGGCAGGCTTTTTAGATAAGATGCCTGGTATGGGTGGCTCGGATATGCAAAAGGCCGTTGAAGACGCCAAGCCAGAAGAAAAAGTGCGCGAGATGGAAGCATTGATCAATTCAATGACGCCATTTGAGCGCAAAAACCCTGACAAAATTAACCCAAGTCGTAAGCGTCGTATTGCTGCAGGTTCAGGTCGTGAAATCCAAGATGTCAACCGTTTGCTCAAGCAGCATAAGCAAATGGCAAAAATGATGAAAATGATCTCAAAGCCTGAAGGTATCAGTAAAATGATGAAGTCTATGCAAGGGCTTATGGGTGGCGGCAACGCTGGCGGTGGCGGCGGTCCATTATTTGGCGGCGGTCAGCAAGGCGGCGCTAAAGACGTGAACCCAGAGCAGATGGCAAAACAGATGGGGCTTGACCCAAACAATATGCCGAGCACTGAAGAGATGCAAAAGCAAATGCAAGAGATGCAAAACCAAGCGCCAAAAAAGTTCAAAACACGTTTCTAAATTAGCATTTTTTATTTTTAAGTCGCTTATTCGAAAACCTAAAGCCTCAAAGCCAATTAAGCTTTGGGGTTTTTTCATTGCTAGCCTTAAATTATGACCAACGAATAATAACCGATGAATAAAATGTGGAAAACGTAGAAAGTAATAAAACTTGTGTGGCCTAAATGCTATGATAGGCGCTGTTTTACCCTGTCAGGAATTTTGCAGTACATTGATTAACAGTGTCGATTCATAATGGTTATTGATAATCATCGAAATCTGACAAACCCATTTAGAATGCCAAAAGTATAAGCCGAGGTTGTGATGTTTTTAGCAATGGATACCGTGTTCGATCAGTGTTCGATCGCGATTTTAGATTCGAGCGGGCAGGTATTATCGAGCCACACCGAAACAGGTAAGCGTCAACAGACTCAGCAGATTTTACCGATGATTGATGCGGCATTGTCTGAGGCGCAGTTGCGACTTTCAGATATGCAAACGCTGATATTTAATCGGGGGCCGGGTGCGTTTAGCGGTATCCGTATCAATACGGCAGTTGTGCAGGCACTATCGGTCGCACATGATTTGCCTTGTGTGGGCGTCTCTAGTCTACAAGCGATTGCACAATGTGCGTATCAGAAATACGGTCTAACACATATATACAGCGCCCTTGATGCGCGTATGCAGCAGGTCTATTTTGGACAGTATGAAGTAGCTGTAGATGATCAGTCAGATCACGGTATCATGCAGCCAGTATTGGATGATAGTAGCGACAGTACAGAACAGCTATTAGATTATGATCGCCAAACCGCACTAAACCTACCTATTGCGGGTAATGGTGCGACGCTATTAGCGCTACATGACCAGCAAGCTTGCCATGAAGATGTCTGGCCAGATGCGGTCATTATCGGACAGCTTGGTATAGCCCAGTTTGCAAAGTCTGGTGGTACTGAGGCTGCACAGGCTCTACCAAAATATCTACGTAATCAAGCTTGGAAAACACTAAAAGAGCAAGGTAAAGCATAGATCTTACTGTGGAAAAATATCAATTACTATAAGACCAACGTCAACATAGGACAGCCAATCGGTCTGTTCTTAGCTCAGCCTGTTTTTGGGCTCCTCTATTTTTAGGAAAGTCACCGTGGATATCATTTTATTAATTCAAGCTGTCATCATGGGTATCGTTGAGGGTATCACTGAGTTTTTACCCATCTCTAGCACGGGCTACTTGATTTTATCAGCAGATGTCATGGGGTTTTGGACCAAAGAAAAAGTTGATCTGTTTGTGGTCGTCGTACAGCTTGGCGCTATTTTGGCGGTGATATATGACTATTGGGGTAGACTGTGGCAAGCGCTAATGGGCCTCATAACAGGTAAAGCAGACGGCATGACCAATCCAAGACAGCTGGGACTGAGCCTGATCGTTGCGACCATCCCTGTCATGATAGTGGGCTTTACCTTTGCCGATGAAATCAAAGCGTATCTATTCAATCCTATCGTCGTGGCCATCATGCTTATAATCGGTGGTCTGTTGATATTTTACGTGGAAAAGCGTCCTAAAACGGTCATTGCAGAAGAAGCGGAAGATGTCAGCATAAAAACTGCGTTGATGATTGGTTTGTTCCAATGTTTAGCTCTTATACCAGGGACATCACGCTCAGGTGCTACTATTATTGGTGCGCTGTGGTTAGGTGTCTCACGTAAGGCTTCTGCTGAGTTTTCTTTCTTTTTGGGTATTCCTGTCATTGTAGGCGCGGCATTATTAGATTTGCTCAAGCATGGCGATGTTTTGAGCAATAGTGAAGACTGGTTGGTACTAGGTATCGGAACTATCGTATCATTCGTAGTAGCATTACTCTGTATTCGCTTACTGGTAGCATGGGTGAGCCGTCGTGATTTTACTATTTTTGCTTGGTTACGCATCATCACAGGTGTCATCGTATTGGTAGCGGCTTGGGGCTTTGGTTATCAAATGGCAGGCTAGAGGTGCATGACGGTGTCAGGCAGTACAGATAAAATCAGTAGCAAAAAGGATGATGGTTATGACAGCTCTGCCTCAAACACATAGCAAAACGTATGCTGTAGTACATTGCCAACTGTTCTATGTCAATGATAGTCAGCAAGCACAAATTGAGCATCTGCTGTCGTTAATAGACGAACACAAACTACCAATTGTCTTGGACACTCAACTCTCCACAGATAAACTCACGCAAAAGCGTCGGCAGCAATTGAGCGAAACAACCTCTAAGCCTATATTATTGCTCGATGAGAAAGACAAGCTATCATGGCTCAGTGATGGACTTAGTGTGGCACCTGAATGGGACAAGTTGCAGCGCCGCGTAGTCAGTGCTGGCCGGAAGTCTGAACTGCTATTACAAGCGGCAAAAATCACAGCAGACAGTCAGGTTATCGATGCAACGGCTGGCTTTGGTCATGACAGTTTGATATTGGGCAGTACGGGTGCACGCGTGACGATGCTCGAGCAGCAACCTTTGATGGCGCTACTTTTACTTGCAGAGCAGCAGCGTATGAGTGCGTCACCCAATTGGCAGAAGCTTATGGGGCGTCTACAGATTATTAATACCGATGCACTCAGTTATTTTGTCAGACTGGATACTGAGTTGGCAGTAGATGATACGACTGCAATTGATGTGGTATACCTAGACCCTATGTTTCCAGAGGATAGCTATCAAGATACCAAAACAGGCAAAGGTGCAAAAGTAGGTAAGCATATGCAAGCGCTACATCGATTGGCTCATCCACCAACGCCCGATGAAGAGCGACAACTGCTAAATGGTGCGCAGACAGTGGTGAGTCGAAACTTGTCAGGGCAGGGTCGCGTGGTCGTAAAGCGTCCTCAATTTGCACCATTGCTTGCTGAACAGCCTGCTAGTGAAAGCTGGCATAATGAAGCCGTACGCTTTGATGGGTATTTCGTTTAACCAAGACTTTGTTCCATATGCCATTTGCTGAATGGCTTAAAATTACCGCCTTTAATGTTATAGGGTTTAATATTAAAGCAACAGCCATCAAAGTACTTAGCATTCAAGTGCTTAGAATTAAAATATTTAGCATTACAGTACCCAAAAGCACTTAACATGAACGTCAAAGCATTCGAAATAAAAATATCGTATCAATGAAGCATTATTACCATTCAAGCTTTAGTCGACGTAGACCAATCAAAGCGACAGGTATAGAGACCATCATACTATGACACAAACCAGCTCTTCCATGACGCTCAAGGACAAGCTTTACGCTTATATGCAGCTGACACGCTTTGATAAGCCAGTGGGTATTGAGCTATTGCTGTGGCCAACGTTATGGGGCGTGATGTTAGCAGCGATGGGGCAGGCGCAGCAGCAAGGAATGACAGCAGGTTTGCCAAGCCTCAAGATATTTACGATATTTGCGCTTGGGGCGATTTTTATGCGCGCCGCTGGCTGTGCGATTAATGATTTTGCTGATCGCAAAGTAGATGGTCATGTAACCCGTACTAAAGGTCGTCCATTAGCAGATGGACGCTTATCTGGTAAAGAAGCCATTGCTGCGTTTTTGGTATTGGTGTTGCTGAGCGCCAGTTTGCTATTTTTCTTACCGATTGCTGTATTTTATTGGTCGCTTGGCGCGGTCATATTGGCGTTCATTTATCCATTTATGAAGCGCTATACGTATTTGCCGCAGGTATTTTTGGCGGCGGCTTTTGGATGGGCAATACCAATGGCTTATGTGGCAGTGCAAGGTGCTCCTGATATATGGTGTTGGTTGTTATTTTTAGCATATATGTGCTGGACAGTAGCGTATGACACGCAGTACGCCATGGCAGATCGCGAAGATGATCTTAAGATAGGAGTTAAATCAACAGCAATATTATTCGGTCGCTATGATGTGATTATCATCTCAATACTTCAAATGCTATTTTTACTCATTATGGGTACGGTGATGTGGCACTATTTTGCGCCAACCACGCTAGGTATTACGCCAATATTCGGATTGGCATTGGTGGCGATGATGTTTGCCAAACAGAATAGCGCGTGTGCCAGTCGTCATGCACAGGCTTGTTTTCAGGCATTCTTAGCCAATATTTGGGTAGGGCGTTATGTTTTTGCGCTTGTAGCAGTGACGTGTATATGGACGACGCTAAATGGATAAATTCAATAAATTGCCGAGATTTAAAGCAAAAAAAACATCTGGGGCGAACAAGTCAGTCATAGATTATCAGGAAAAACTTGCTGAGCATGGACTGACGCGCGAGCAAGCGATTGCCACTGAGCGCAAATTAGCAAAGTTTGCCAATACGATGGATTCGCTAGTACGTGTACCTTTTACAAAACAGGGCATGGGAGCAGATGCGGCGCTCTCAACCATTCCTCTCGCAGGTGATTTGGCGGGTTTAGCATTGACCAGCTATGCTTTTATATTAGGTCGCCAGTTGGGTGTGCCTGCCCATAAAATGACGCCCGCTGTTAGATTGGCACTGATTGATATGGTCGTGGGTATCGTGCCAGGTATCGGTACGCTACTAGATGTTTTTATTCGTCCTAGTCGCAAGACGCTGGGTATCGTGCACGAGCATTTACACCATGAGTATGGTATTACTGAAACCATGCATATGGATCGGCCTTTTTTGCATCAGTCACTAGAGGACAAACAGCAGCATAGCCGCTTCGGCGCTTTTTGGCGCAATCCTATCATGGCTTGGCTGTACTTGCATATCCCTGATATGCTGGGGCTAATCGTGCTTGTATTCATCGGCTGGGGTGTATGGACGATAATAAGTTGGCTGGTCGGACTCTTTAGTTAATCGGCTGGTTTTAGTTAATTGACTGTTTTTATTAAACTGACTGTTTTTATTAAACTGACTAAGCTCGGTTAACTATAATCATGTAATAGAAAATTGAGTCGTATCAATAAAGACTAATGAGCAGTTATGAATAAGTAACCATAGAAAAGGCGGCAACGATAGTAGCGTTTGCCGCCTTTTTTTTGGTTCAAAATAAAGGGTTGAACAAAAAAATCAAGCACTGAACAAAAGAGAGTATGAAGCGTTACTCAGTGATGACTTCGGCTTCAGCACTGATAGCATCAAAACTGGTCACGGTATCGTTTTGGATAAAATCAATGGTGCCACCACCTGCATGACTCACTAGTTGGATACTGCCGTCAGTTGAGCGATAAGTGGGATTGTTCCCTTGACCTTCTGGCGCGCTGAGCGTAATTTTCGGTTGGTTAGGACGGGTGACAATCGCGTTGAGTAGTCCTGCAGCTGAGGTCTCAAAGACGACCGATAAGCTATCGCCCGCGTCATTTTTATAACGGACATCGGTGATTTGAGCGCCTTTAATGGCTTGCTCTGGATTAGGTGCAGCAGCACTGTTCGTAGCAGGGGCGGTGCCTTCTAGGTTTTGTTCTAGTTCAGCCAAACTCATATCGCGCTCTGAATCAGTGTCAGTCTGTACTTGGTCTTGGGGTTTGTTCACGCCGTTATCGTCAGATTCATCTACATTGATATTTGTCGTGACAGGCGCGGTTTGTGTTGATGTCTCAGCGACAGGCTCATTTGATGTATCAGGTTCTGGCGTTTCTTGGCAGGCAGTCAATAGCAGTACACTCAAAACAACAGCAGTGGTCTTAAAGTAATCAGGTTTAGCGTTTGCAAAGCCTAGAGATCTTAATATAAAAGCTATCATAATCGGGTTTATCCGTTAGCGGGCGATGTCAATGAGGTAATATGCAAGCATTAACCTGCTATTTACTCACCGTATATTATTACGTATTGATGGTAATAACCAGCTTGCGCTGTCCGCCATATCCAGTCATGTTCCTATGCTCACATAGATAGATCCCTTGCCACATACCCAGTCCTAACCTACCGTCGATGAGTGGGATGGTTAAACTGACGCCCAGCATCATGCTTTTGAGGTGAGCTGGTAGATCATCAGAGCCCTCCAAGGTGTGACGATACTGTGGCTGATTCTCCGGTGCAATTTTATTGAGCCACTCTTCAGTGTCTAATCTGACATCTGGATCAGCATTTTCATTGATAGTGAGACTGGCTGATGTGTGCGGTAGAAATAAATGAACCAGCCCTACCTTGGCAGTGCGAGGTATCAGCTGAGTAATTGCATCTTCGATAATAGGCGTGATGATATGAATACCACGGGCATAGGCGGGTAGCGTGATGGTCGTTTGGTGATAGCTCATAGGATAGTGTCTCATTGTTGGAACCAACGTTGAGTAAAGATACCACAAGACAGTATGAACCGTGAATAGTACGGTCTTTACGTAGATATCATGTTAGGTTACCTCAAACGAGCGGTGTTTGTAAGCGTGTACGATTGGGAGATAGGCGTGCGAGCATCGCCTCAGATAGCGGTACAAATGATCCTAGCATCATATCTGCTAATGCTTCAGCGCATATAGGTGCTAATGCATAGCCTTTTGCGCCCATCGCGCTCATGGTCCAAATTCGCTGACTGTCTGCCAGCTGCCCTACGATTGGATGATAGTCAGGCGTCTGAGTGCGAATACCAGCACGTCCTTGCCACTTACTAGTATCTACTGGGACAATAGACGCCATCTCGGGAATAGCAGTGATCAGCTTGTCTCGGCTAATCTGATGCTCTTCATCTCTTACATTAGTATCCGTATCGTTACGTATAAAGCTTGCACCTAGTAATAGATAGGGCTCGCCAGCGATGACAGTGTTCAGCTCACCATCGCCTAATTGTGCGTTAAATAGCGCACAGTAACCGCTATATTTCAGCGGTATTTTGGGCAGGTTTGCTACTTGCTCTACGGTAGGTATAAACCAAGACAATTGCCCCCGAATCTTACGACAATCAAATATTCGCTCATCCAATTGATGACTCTCAAACGCCGCGCAAATGACGACATTATCAGCAATGATAGTGTCATGATTTTTATCAATGCCTTCGATACGAACTTGCTGCTCAGTTTCGGTAATTTTATTCACTTCTAACTGCTGAAAGCGGATGAGTGGATGCGTCAGTATGATGTTCTTTAACGCTTGCGGGTTGACCAAGCCGGATTCAGGCAAATATAGATTATCTGATAAGTTCTGATTTTTTAGCGTAGTAAGATCCTGTGCCTGTTTAGCGGGCAGGGTGGTTGCCATCTCATTAGGATAGTCTGCAATCTGCTCGGTACCGACATTAGACTTTATCAATAAATCGAGTGCACCAGTTGGTTCCAGTACTGGCACGGTATCAATCTGCATGGCTTTCTGGTTGAAGTCTCGATAGAGTCTATTGCTATACAGATAACCGATAGTGTGCAGGTGTTCATCGACGTGATGAATCGGTGTCATTTTGGGCGCAAGTAATGCGCGCGGATTGCCTGAAGCTCCTGCTAAGGGTGCTGATTTATCTAATAAGGTGACAGTGATGCCGCGATTGGCAAGAGCCCAAGCCGTGAGTAGCCCTGAGACACCAGACCCAATGACGACGGTGTGATCGAATATAGTGCGGGTCGTTTTTTGATATTTATCGTCACGATCAATATCTTGATCAATATTAACATTAACATTGTAATGACTAGCATCAAAACCGTCTGCATCTATCATCACAGCCGTGAGCATCTCACGTTTTCGTCCAAAGCCTTTTACTTTTTTGATGTGAAAACCGTGTTCTTTCAGTCCGCGTTTGACGATGCCGGCACAGCTATAAGTGGCGGCAGTAGTGTACGGGCCTGATAGACGCTTCATCTGTGTAAAGATACTGTCAGCCCACAAGGTGCTATTGCAAGAAGGAGCAAAGCCATCCAAAAACCAAGCATCGATATGAGGCACAGGCGAGTGCTGATGACTGACAGCCAGCTTGTTAAGGCTATCCGCGGCATCCCCAAACCACATATCGACGGTTAAATTGTCATAAGAAAAATTTAAGCGATGACAACCTGCAATAAGTGGCGGGTATGCTGCCAAAAGGGGTTCAATAAATCTTGAGAGCTCAGGGGCACGCTGACGCCACAAAGCAAGTATATGAGTCAGATCGGCAAGTGGTATGGGGAATTTCTCAGTGGTAATAAAGTGTAGACGCGCGTCTGCTAGGTGTGGATGAGTGTCGCGCAGCTGTCGCCATAACTGCCAAGTTGCCAGTAAGTTTAGCCCAGTACCAAATCCCAATTCCGCAATCGTAAAGCATTGTTTTGGTGCAAGGCGGGTCAAACGTTCTGACAACTGATTGTGTGCCAAAAACACATGACGTGTCTCTGCTAGACCATCCGCATGCGAAAAATACACATCCCCAAACTCACCAGATACCGGCACCATATTGCCAGTATCATCCATTTGCCAATCAATCTTGGCAGGCGTAATAACGTTTGAGGGCTTAGCATTTTGAGGGTTAGCAATAGACATGGAAGGTTCTTAGCTGCAGTGGTTGTATAGTCGGGGTATTGTTGGCGATAGAGCTGATATATCAAAGTACAGTATGGTATAGCAGAAAAAGATAATCAAAAGCTAAAGTTATGACAGTCACGTATAGCAATTAGCTTATCAGCAGCAACTAGCCTACCAGCGCTCACGGCGCACAAATACCAACCACGAGATAAAAATACCGACCAACAAGCTGATCAATACCGTAAACGCACCATACAAAAACAGCTGACCTTTACTCTCGTACACTAAGACGTTCGCTTGGGTCTGTAAGTCGTTCACTTGACGCTGCAATTGCGCGTTACGGCTGAGTAACTCTTGATTGGCAGCTGACAGTGCTTTCGAGGACGGTTGCAGTTGTGCAGCCAATGTATCATTGATATCTAGCGCAGAGTTTTTGGTTACGCCAGTGCCCGCTGCAGGTTGGGTTGTCATCGGCGTCGCTGCTTGTTCCGTGACATTAGTTTCAGTCACTATTGGCGCGGCATGCGCTGAGGCAGCTGCCAATAGCAATAAGCTGGCCACGCTGTTTTTTGAGAATCGATTGTTCAAATAAGGGACTCTTCGACTCACGATGCAGCTACTTTGTCAGTTGGTGCTGGCAGTGCTTGGATAAAAGGTTTGATATCCACATGACTATACACGCCATCACGTAAGTAGGGCTCATCATTTGCCCATGCCTGCGCCGCTTCGATAGAGTCAAAATTAGCAATAATAAGGCTGCCTGACATGTCGTTTTTTCCATGTTCAATAGGCGTTGGACCTGCAATAACCAAACGGTCTTCACGACTCAAAGCCTGCAACCGCTCAATATGCTCTGTGCGAGTAATCAGACGTTGCGCGCTGCTGTTGGCCACATCATGACCAATAATGACAAATAAAGACATGAGACTTCCTTAGTGAGTAATAGAGCATGATAATTGATGCAAAAGACATTTTACAACGCTAAAGGTTTTTTACTATTGATATTTAGCGGTAGCTTGATTGTCATTATAAGACAACCTGTGTTATTTGGTGGCTTTATCCGTCAATGCAGGGTTTAGGTGTTTTTTCAGTACAGCAAACTGAGCCACGACGAACACCAGCATGATTGGAATCCAGCCATAAGTTTTGAAGTTAATCCACGCTTCATCTGACATTGTGAACGCTGTGATATAATGTAATACAGCCATAAGCGCAAAAAACAATGCCCAAGCGACGGTCAGCTTTTTCCAACCGCTGAGTGTCAGGGTAAATACCTCTTTCATTGCAAGCTGCATCAAGGGCTTATTAATAGCAGCACTAACAAATAGCGTTAACGCAAAGATACCGTTGATAATAGGCGACTTCCAACGCAGATAGATGTCGTCACGCAGCAGCAACGTACCACCGCAAAATAAAATCGTTAATAATAGGACGACCCATTGCTGCTTATCAAATTTGCCTTTTTGGCGAATAAAGTGAATGGCATAAACGATGATAGTGGCGATGAGCAAAGCCCCTGCCGCTGCCAGGATACCACTGTAACGAGCAGCGATAAAAAAGGCGATCAAGGGGATAAAGTCTAATAATGCTTTCATAGCAAAGATGGTGTCCAACAAAAACGTATGGGGTAGTTTACACGTCTACCGCACCAAAAAAAAGCAATCAGCATGATAATACTTCGATATAAGCAACCTATCGAGTACCCCTTTCTTACGGTGGCTAATGACTTATGACCAGTACTTGCAGCTAGGAAATAAGCGACTGGGCAAATATAACGTCATAAGTTAGACATAACGATTAAATACGGCAATGATAACTCTCACGTTTAGCAGCTGTCCGAGGCGTTATTTGTAACAATAATAACAATAGTAATTAGTGATAGCAGCAGTGACGTTTGCCACTGAACTTACCTTGAACTTTATAGCATTCAAAAAAACATAGTATTCAAACAAATCATAGTACTCAGAAAAATTAAGGCTCAACTTATGAAATACGATTTACATTGCCACAGTACCTGCTCGGATGGGACTTATGCGCCAACTGAAGTGGTCAGTCGCGCTCACGCCGCGGGTGTCAATATTCTGGCATTAACTGACCATGACACGCTGGCAGGAATTGACGAAGCAAGAGCCGCTGCTACTGCCCATGATATGCAACTGATCAATGGGGTTGAAATCAGCTGTGAACATACGCTGAGCGGCGGCTACGGTAAAAACAAATCCACTAACAAGATCATTCATGTGCTTGGGCTGGATTTCGCTGATCGCGACAAAATGCACGCGACTTTGCAGCAATTACAAGACAGTCGGGCGACACGTGGTCAGCGTATTACCGAAAAGCTCAGCGAGCTGTTGGATATTGACTTCGATGAGCTATGGCAAGCGATTCTCAATAAGGCAGGTGGTAATCCGCAAGCTGTTGGACGGGCTCATATTGGGCAAGTGCTATTTGAGCGAGGCGAGGTCAAAACCGTCCAAAAAGCCTTCGATAAGTATTTGGCAGATAACAAGCCTGCCTATGTGGCAATCGAGGCATTGACGATGCAGCATGGTATTGATCTGATCCATGCTTGTGGGGGTAAAGCAGTACTTGCCCATCCCACGCGTTATCAGCTATCAGCCACACGAGTCCGTAAGCTGATACAGGAGTTTGCACAGCTTGGCGGTGATGCTTGTGAGCTACCAGCAACCAGTGAGCCGGTAAGTACGCGTAGAATGGTTGATCGTAGTATTGCTGAGCACAATCTTGTCACCTCAATCGGTAGTGACTTTCATGGCAGCAATATGCCGTGGCGACGCTTGGGAGATGTGCCTGTATTAAATACAGATCAGCAAGGCGTTTGGGAGTCATTTAAAACGCTGTCTTGATCCAACAAATATTCTATTTTTATCGTCTTTTTAGAACAATGTCAGATACTGGTTCTGGCTATTTAGGTGGCTGATTAAGCAGTTGGCAAGACTCAATACTTATAATTAGGCATTATTACAACCATAAAACAATTATTGATAAATAAATGCATAAAACAGATTGATAATGCAGACAGAACTTGTAACACTTGAAGCGTTGGTTATAAAATTTATCAAGGATGTTACAACTTTTAGTTTGGTCTCAACGCCTAAGAATTCAGGGCGTTTAATTTTTCTGTGGTAGCCCATTTATGGCTGTATCGATCTCTCATCTTGGATACAAAAAGCTCTCTCAAATGATTTTTGAGTGGCAAGCGGTGGATCGAACGTCATTGTTGGCGCTATTTATTGTCATGGAAGTGTCACTACATTGGCTGTGGTGTTTGTTGGTTTGGTTGCAACAAGATGCCGTTGAGAGCTATGTCAATATACATTATCTGTATCCGTTGTGGTTTGGCATCAGTTTGACGGGCTTGTTTTTTTTGTGCATGTACAAATATCTGCCCCATACGGAGAATAAAAACGACGCTTTGGATGAGTGGCAGATTGCCTTGGTTTTGATCTATACCTTCTATATTGCCACCGTCATTGTCGTCATAGGCTACAGTAGCTTGTTTGCGGGTGTCTCAGTGGTCGGCGGTGCGATGCTAGGGATGATGCTGATAAAGCGTCGCTATGCCTGGCGGATGTTTTGGCTACAAATAAGCCTAATGCTAATGGCTATTATCGTACCTTACTTTGGTGTTAGTTTACCCAATTTGCGCCAGTTGACAGTTATCCATCCTCTGATAGATACACATAACTACCTGACTTACAACGAGCTCATGGCGATTGAAAATGCCATCGCTGCTTCGGCTTTTGAAAACAATATATTAGAGTGGGAAAGCATCAGTGAGGTGCAGCGCTCATCAGCTTTCTTCTGGCGTTCAACGCATTTGTATCTGGCGCTACCCAAAGCAATTTTTATTGTATATATGTTTCGGGCTTTGCTACTGGTACTAGATGATAGCCGACAAGAAACCTTGCAACATGCCAATCAAGACGGACTTACCCAGCTAAAAAACCGCCGCTACGGCCTAAAAAAGATGAAGTATACCTTGGCAACGGTACAAGAACATCAAGATTTGAGCGTCATGCTGTTAGATTTGGATTGGTTCAAACGGATCAATGACAACTATGGTCATGATGTGGGCGATCAGGTTTTGATTGAAGTATCTCAGACGCTATCCCAGTCGTTATCGGATGAAGCAATCATTAGCCGATATGGTGGTGAAGAGTTCTTGATTGTACTACCAAACACACAGCATGATAGCGCTATGGTGATTGCTGAGCAGTTGCGATTGAGCATCGCTGACAAGGCGATTAGTCTCAATAATATGTTTGAATTCAATGTAACGGCAAGCTTTGGTCTGTATACCTTGACTCATGAAGAAAGAGCGTGTATCGCCAAAACATACAAATTCATTTTGCAAAAAAGAATATTGCCTCAAACAGAGACAGTGCCACTCATCAAACCAATTGCGACCCAGCGAGCTGAAAATATGGCATCCATGCAAAAACTGCCAAGCGACATCTGTCAGCGTCTTATCAGTGCTGCGGATAAAGCCCTATATGAAGCCAAGCATCGTGGTCGCAACCAAGTCGTCAGCGCCAATGAAATGCTCAACGACACAACTGGCGGGACGCACACGCTCTATAGAAAACGCTAGTCGTTACGTTATGGCTAGTAGCTACTATAAAAAAGCAACTATACAAAAATAGCGGCTACGTCAATAGCCGCCAGATAAATTTTGCTACACATCAGTCAATCATGACTCAAGCTGCTGTACCACGCTTGCTAATACACTTGTCGCAAAGCTACCTGTGGTCAATGTGAAATTCAATACCAGCGTCTGATCATCAGACCACTGCCATTTTAGCTGCTCAATAGGTAGTCTCAGCGCGCGTCGTTGTGCTTTTATATCACGCTGCTCTAATCCCGTTGCTAGCTGTTTGAGTAATGCGCTGTGCTGAATTACTTTCTTTTCTTGCTCAGCGGCACTACTACTGACTTTATCATTGTCGGTGCCCCACATGGCAGCAGTGGGATGTATATCGCCACTATCAAGGCGTGCACGCAGCGTCTCATCCAAGGTCTCACTGGTAAATATAGACCCTGAACCGTCCAGATTAAACACTTCACCTGCTAGCCCTTTATTCCAGCTCTCATCACGTACGCGCGCTGCCAGTATCTCATTAAATATCAAGCTGCGTGATGCAGATAGCTCCATAGTGTTTTGTTCTCTCGGCGCACGCTTACGCTTACTCTTTTTTGGTTGCGGACGATGCTCGCGCGGTGGGCGGGCAAACAGAGACAATGCTTCTTTGATGTTATTGCCTTGCCAACCAAAACGCTGCGGACCAAAGTAATTGGGCACACCGCTGTCATTGATGCACTGCAAATACTGCTCGACACGCTGCTTAGCAGACTGTACTTGCTCAGGCGCTACTGTATCGACCTCATTAGACGTTGCGAATTGAACATCACGTAAGGTAATAATAAAGTGGTTGGCACGGTGGGTACCGCGGTTAAGCTTTTTGTTATGCCAGTGCTGAGCAAGGATAGTGACGGATTCGTGCTCGCCAACGTCTATCGGTGCAAACTCGGTAGGCGGTAATTGTTTTTTGGGTATGCGCAGACTAAACCACTGGGTCGTCAACGCATGACGGTCTTTCAGTCCTGAGTAACCCACATCGCGCAGTGGGATGTCTACCCACTCTGATAATAGTTTTGCCAGATATGCGGTGTTCATACCTGACTTCTCTACATGCAGCCACAAGTGCTCGCCTTCACCTGTAAACTCTAGCGGCAGTATCTCATTGACCACAAAATCTGCAGGACTTGCTTTATAAGTGGCTTGTTGTATCGGCGGGCGATTAGGTTGCGGCAGTTTCGCAGTGTCAGTAATCGCTGCAATATCGATAAGCGTGAGATCCAAACGGTCGATTGAATCGCTAACTGTAGCAGATTGAGTGGCAGAGGTAGGGGTATTGTTGATATCAGTAGAGGTATCTTGAGAAGTCATAATCTGGTCTTTTATTTTGTGGTGATAAGCAAGAGGGATAACATAAGCAATCGGGTGAGCAATTACGTTTTGCAACGCAGGTAACATACAAAAAAACATCGTGTGTGATGCGGTCTTGCTACTATCAGTACATAGCATACTTAGACAATAGAGTAAGTTGAAACTGTCAGGCTCGGTCTGGTCATTTTCAATGCGCTGTTATTAGGACATTATTATAACTGTTAAGGAAGCATTATGACCAAGGCGATGATCAACACAGTCACCATTAGTAAAGCTGATATTCCAAGTGGTGGCATGAAATCTTATAAACAAGAAGACGATAGTATCATTTTAATCACGCGTGATGACGATGAGTTCCGTGCATTTGATGGCAAGTGTCCGCATGCGGGTGCAGATTTGGGCAACGGTCTGCGCTGCGGCAACCGAGTCGTCTGTCCTTGGCATCATGCAAGTTTTGATACCCGCGACGGATCATTATTAGAGCCGATAGCAACAGAAGGTTTGACTCAGTATGAGCTCACCAGTGACGGCGATAATGTGACCGTTGATACTTCAGCTCAGATAAAAAAATCGATAGATAACGATCAGCTCACAGATACTCATACCATTATCGTCGGTGGCGGCGGTGCAGGATTTATGACAGCCAACCAGTTACGTCACGGTGGCTACGGTGGCAAAATCACACTGATTAGCAAAGAAGATACCGCACCTTATAATCGCCCCTTACTATCAAAAGCATTTTTAGCTGGCAATATGGCCGAAGATAAACTGCTATTAGGCGGCGCAGCGTGGGCCAAAGACAACGATATCGAGTTGCGACTTAATCAAACGGTCAGCGAAGTATTGCCCAATGAGGAGACCATCGTCATAGAAAATGAAAACGGCACTAGCGAGCGAGAGACTGCGGATTTCTTGGTGGTGGCGACAGGTGCATCACCTAGCATTCCGCCCATTACTGGGGCAGATATCGATGGCGTCTACACGTTGCGCAGTATGGCAGATGCCAAACTGATCAAAGCGGCCAGTCATGATCAGCGCGTGGTAATCATTGGTACAGGCTTCATCGGTATGGAGGTTGCCTCTGCATTAGCGCAGGCAGGCACGACTGCTTCTATTACGGTAATTGGGCAAGACAGTCGTGTGATGGGTAATATCGTATCGGAGACTGTGAGTAATGCACTGATCAAATTGCATGAAGAAAAAGGTATTAACTTTGTATTTGATGCCACCGTCAATGAAATTACCAAGATTGACCGTCAAGCTGACCAAGACGAAGATAACGGAGCTTTCTCACATGTGGGCGGTGTTACGCTAGCGAGTGGTGAGCACATTGATGCCGATATCGTGGTCTTGGGTACTGGCGTCTCACCGCGCACAGAGATACTGAACGAGGTTAATGACCCAGATGGCGTACAGGTCGATGACCATCTACAGCTGCGCGATGGGGTATATGCGCTAGGCGACATCGCCAAAGCTAGCAATCAAATGGGTCGTATGCGTATCGAACATTGGCGTGTAGCATTGCAGCACGGCATGGTCACGGCAGCTGCTATATTAGGTGATGACAATGTCGACTCATTGGAGGCGCGCATTCCTTTCTTTTGGACCATGCAGTATGGCAAGAGCCTACGCTATAGTGGTCATGCCGAGACCCCAGAGCACAATATCCTATTTGGCACGCCAGATACGCTCGACTATATCGAATATTACTTCGATGACGACAGCGAGAACACAAGAGCTAGCGCAGCGAGCACGCTCGGACGCGACAAAGAATTGGTCGCTTTCTCTGAGCTATTGCGCCGTGGCCATGCGCCAACGCGCGCGCAGCTCAATGCAGGGTTTGATATTATTGAGCAAGCGCAGGTATTATCGCGCTAGTACTACAAAGCAATACGTATTAATATTTAGACTGGCTTAGGGAGCTAAGCCAGTTTTTTTATATGAGCAAAAAGGAAAAATTATAATATGAGCGAAAATAATATAAATGACAGTAACATACATATAGACTCTTCCAATAAAGAATCTGTATTTCTACGTGAAGCCACATTGAATGATATCGCTGCACTTGAGCGCTTATTAAATCGCTGCTACCGAGAGACAGCAGGCTGGACCAATGAGGCAGATTTGATTGGTGGTATTAGAACCACGTCAGCCGAGCTTGCTGCCGTTATCAATGATCCTAACCACTATTACTTTGTTTATCCAAAAACAACAACAGGCGAGCGTGAGGCAGAAGAGACGGGCGAGCTACTTGGTTGTATCGCTGTCGATATCAAAATAGATGCTGACGCTAATAAAAAAGCCTATATCGGCATGTTTGCGGTACATCCTAAGCTACAAGGGCAGGGCATAGGGAACGTCCTCTTACAAGCGGCAGAGACTTTTGCAGATCGTCACTTGCAGTCACAGAACCAGCCCAGCCGTCTGACCATGTCTATCTTGAGTCATCGTCCTGAGCTCTTGGCATACTATCAGCGCCGCGGTTATCAGTTCAATGGTAATAAAATGCCGTTTCCAAACGATGGCAATAATGGCGAGCCCAAGCGTGAAGACTTAGAGCTGTTGGAGTTAGAAAAGATAGTGAGCTAAATGTAGGTCTAGCAACAAGTCACTTGAAACGACAATAATATCAAGGTCTCATTTAACCCCAAAAGTGTCCAAAGGTCATAAACAACCCCAAACTTAATAATAAAAATGCCACAATGATCAAGCGCTTGAACCAGTTAAATGCTGGCAAGCGCGTGGCATTGTCATCAGACATCAGATAAGCAAACAAAAACAATAGGCTCGCTGCTAAGGTCATGATTCCGATGCCAATCGGCAATATAAATAAGTACACCTGCCACACAGTGATCTCTCAACGGTTAGTATTCATCGCATCATAGCAGTATTGGGATTGTACTGTCAGTAAGTGACTCTTTTGTATTTACTATCTGTATTTTTTGATATTAAAAATACAGGTGTCGACTGATAACATCAAAAAAGGATGCACAAATGGCATCCTTTTTTATATTCAATAAGATTATGAGGAATAGTGCTCAATGCTTAGCGCTCAACGCATCGTCACAAACTCTTCTGAACCAGTCGGGTGAATAGCCACTGTATTGTCAAAATCAGCTTTGGTCGCGCCCATCTTGATCGCGACGGCAAAACCCTGAATCATCTCATCGACACCGAACCCAAGACCGTGTAGACCAATAACTCTCTCATCATCACCCAAGCATACCAGTTTCATCATGCATTTTTGACGATGCTGAGTCACTGCGCTATACATAGAGGTAAATGTTGATTTGTAGCATTTGATGTTTTCTTTGCCATAATGCTCAATCGCGTCAATCTCAGACAAGCCAATCGTACCGATAGCAGGGTGGGTAAAGATCACGGTCGGTATCAACGTATAGTCCAAATGCTCATCAGGTTTATTATTAAATAAACGCTCGGATAGACGGCGACCAGCGGCAATCGCTACTGGGGTCAGATCGATACTGTCTTCGATAATATCGCCAACGGCATAGATGTTTTCAACATTGGTATTTTGGAACTTATCGACCTTGATCTTGCCAGTCTCGGTAGTTGCAACGCCAGTCACTTGCAAATTGATATTGTCAGTCGATGGTGCGCGTCCAATCGCCCAAATCAGACAGTCTGTCGTATCTAGGCTGCCGTCTTTGCTACATAACGTCAGGCTATCATCTTCGTTTTTATGAACCTCGGTCAGCGTGGTGTTGGTATGCAAATGTATACCGTCTTGCTCCATCTCTATGAGCAGAGCCTCTACCACACTGTGATCAAATGCACGCAGCGGTGAGTGCTGACGGACATACAGGTGCACTTCAGCGCCCAGACTGTTTAACACGCCTGCAATCTCGACAGCGATATATCCAGCGCCCACAATCGCCACGCGTTTTGGCAAATGCCTCAATGCAAAGAAGCCATCAGAATCGATGCCGTACTCTGCGCCTTTGATATCTGGGCGAATAGGATGACCGCCAGTCGCAATCAAGATATGATCAGCGGTAATGAGCTCACCATTGACCTCTACAGTATTGGTATCAACAAACTTAGCAAAGCCTTTGATGACTTCTACGCCGTTTTTAGCCAAGTTATTGTCATAAGAGCGGTGAATGTTTTCGATATACTGTTGACGACTCTGTACCAGCTTTTGGAAGTCAAAATCTCGGACATCGACATCAAACCCATAATCTGGTGCATATTTATGAATGGCTTCGGCAACTTGCGCGCCATACCACATGACTTTTTTGGGAACGCAGCCCAAATTCACACAAGTACCGCCCAACTGGTCGGCTTCGATAATTGCGCACTTTTTGCCATAGCTGGCTGCACGGTTGATTGAGGCAATACCGCCGCTACCGCCACCAATGGCGATATAGTCATAATGTTTGGTCATAATAAGGTCTCTTTACTGAGTTATTGTACGTGTCGGTTTGGATGCCAGCATAACGGATCATGCTATCTGTGCTAACCATCTTACAAGTTTTTTGTGCTGAAGGCATGGCAAATAGCCTACATGCGGACAGCACATAACTAGGAATAGGCTAGGGTCTATATACTTGACCACATTTATCAAACAATGGGGCGCCGTCTATAAAACAATAGCCCCGGAATGGACAAACCTAGCACCAAAGCGGAGGTCACAAAAAGCGCTTCAAACAAATACACCATCATTTGGCTAAATAATTCGTCTGAATAACCAAAATAGCCAATCTGCACCATACTGACCATTGCCTTATAAGCGGCGATACCCGGCATCATACAGATGACGCTGGGCGAGATTAAAGCTTTGGGCGGTAGGGTATATTTCTTAGAAAAATATACACCCAAAAAACTGGCGAGCATCGCCCCAAAAAAGCTCGCGATCACCAGATGGACATGCTGATAAACAAGCGCCGTTTTTAGCCCAAATCCCAACGCTGTCATCAGCAGACACGGCAAGATATAGCGTTTGGGTACGCTAAACATCAGCGTCCACCCAAGGGTAATGATACAAGACAGCACAACGGTTTCAATAAACCACATCTAAAACCCCCAGTGCTGTATGCGTAGTAACACTAGCGCCATTACGATGCCCACACAAGCAGACAAAGTGAGCATATAGGTAAATACCGCGCGCCCAACGCCAATATTGACATAGCCTTTTAGGATATCGGATAACGAGTTAATCAGCGGAAAGCTGGGAATCAGTAGTAACACGCTAGAGGCCACCGCAATATCGGCATTATTGCCAATATCAAAATAGTAGGTCGTCGCGCCAATGAGCGAGGCAATAAATGCCGTCACAATGACCGTGATAAAAGGGTTGAAATGGTGCTTGGATAAATAAATACGAGTAAACATTGCTACCATACCTGCGATAAAGGTCACTGCTGTAATCGACCAGCTGCCGCCGTTCAAATAAGCAAACGCGGCACATGAGGCACCGACAAAGATGCTTACTAGCCATGTTGGATACACGGTCTTATCCAACTCATCAAAGGCAATCGTCGTGCGGTCAATCAAGTCGGTACTATCTATAGTGGCTTCAGTTTTATTAATGATTTGCTGAATTTGCACCAATAAATTGACATTGATGCTCTGATTGATCGTATCTCGGGTGGTGGTAATACAGCGCTCATCGCAGATGGTCGTTAGGGTGATAGCGTTAAAGTTCAGCGAGCATTCGACGCTGTTCATCCCCAATGCAAGTCCCAAGCGTTTGGATAAGTCCACCACCACGGCAGACTCAGCACCATACTGCATAAGGAGTAGTCCGCAGCGCACACATAATCGAGTAATGCGCTGCTGCTTGACGTAGCTGATAGAGGTCATGAGTTAGATACGCAGGTTGGTTGGTATTGATACGTTATTATAAAGGGTATAAATGCTGACGCGCAGACAATATGAGTCATTATCGAATATTATGTTGGCTACTATCATAAAATTTTTGGCAAGGAGTATAAAATGCATATCGCTATTTTGACACTGACGTTTTCGTTGCCCGGCTGCGGCTCACTAAAAGAAAAGCGCCAACGCATGGGTGGCTTGCACGCGCGCTTTGGCAATACGCCAAGTATCGCGGTATGTGAAAGCGGTGGCCGCGATCGGCATGATGCCAGCGAATGGACGTTTGTGATCGTTGGACTATCAAAACGTGAGGTCGAGTCGCAGTGTAGCCAGATTGAGGAAAAGCTAGAACGTACGGTAGATGCGCGGGTGATGAATGTTGAAAGAGAGTTTGTTTAGGTAGTGAGCTTTGACTAGCCTACGAGCTAAGTTAGGTTTTCTGTCAAATTACTAGTATTATCTAACCACATTTTTATAGAAGGTTCGTTGTTCGGATTATAAACAATGTTTTCTCGCAGTAGATCCAGTATCCATAGCCTAATTTCTTCACGTTTACCATTAATATCTCCTAGACATGGATGTAATAAAATTGAATGGATAAATAACTTACGGTATCTTTGGTTACTTTCTATATCTGCCCAAATTACCTGTCTCAAAATATTTTTATCAATTAGCTTTAGGAGGTCTTTATCATCGGGATAATGTACTCTACGACTATGTTTATGAAAATCTAAAAATATTGAAAGTATCTTATTAGAGCTAAAACTGTTAGTTCTGAAGCTCGCTATTGAATTAACAGTAAAATTGTAGAAGCGATCTTCAGGTTTTCTTCCAAAAAAATAGAAGTCATCTATAGACATATGACTTTTAGATGACCTAATTGATTGTTCGATATGTCTTTTAATATGGTCTTCAAGTTGAGCAGCCAAGTCTGACCTATTGCTAGTTTCGAGAATATCACAGTAAAAGCTTAAGTTACTTAATTGTTCTGAAGATAGACTGCTACAAGCTACATAGTATAGTCGTTCGGGAAATTTCGGTTTTATATCCAAGTTATGAAATTCTTGTAACACTTGGGTCTTCAGTCTGCTGTCTTCTAAGTTTCTTTCATTAATAGTATCTTTATTATTTAGAAGTTTTGCCATATCACTGTTTAGGTCCAAATCCCTAACCAATGAAACAACGAAGTGACCCCAACCTGAAATAATAAAATTTGAAATGAATGGTTCGATAATATCTCGAATTTCATTAAGTTTTTCAAACTGTTTGAGAGTGTGTAATTCTTTCTTAGATGATGTTTCACTGGAAGATGATTTTAAGTCGATGAGTCGATCTGAAAAAACTGGATTTTTCTCATCGAGAATTGTTATAAACGATTCAAAATCTATCTCTGAACCTAGCAATTTAGGCATATCATGCGCAAACATAATTACTAAAAGAAACTCCAGTATTTGCTTCTTACTTGCGAAAGACAACTCACTGTCTGAGTTATTTATTATAATATTGAAAGTGCTCTGAACACGCTGATAAAATCTTAAGTTCTTGATATTTAATGTTTCATAGAAGAGCTCATATATGGGAAATAGATCATTATCATCAACTATGTCTTTCTTAATAATAGTTATCGATTCACTTAGTGTTAAGACTTCATCGAATACTTTTTCTTTATATTCATGAAATTTTTCATCAGCTTCTCCTTCATGCAGCAAAACAATAACTTTACATTTTTTCTCTAAATTTAAATGATTAACTAGCCCCATTACGTCTTTGATATCTAGTTTGTCTGATATGCGTTCAATATCGTCTATACATATTAAGGTTTCATTAACCATATTAGATATAGTGCTAGTAATCATACTTTTACTAAGAGATAGAGCAACACCACTGCCTTCAATCTTAGGTAGATCAACTGACTCTATTGTGTTTTGAAAAACTTTCTTTATTCCAGATAAGTTATCACTGCTCTGTGATGTAGAGTAAGATTTAATAGCTATTTCGAACTTTAAGGCATCTAAAGAATCAATGCCAAATAAGGATACATAAGCAACTTTATTAACCTGAAAATTTTCACGATATTTTTCACAGAAAGTTTTCCAGAAATATGTTTTTCCAATGCCCCATTCACCGGTGAGAGCAATAGCAAAAGAGTCTTCAGTATTGATAAGCTCTACAAGCTTTTTTTCAAGATTTGCTACATTTGCCATTGCTTATTACCTTACAGATGTTCTTAGATTAATAACGATATTATCACTTAATTCCAATCTCACCCAAGAAAAAAGGCCACCCTATAAAGAGTAGCCTTTTATCATCAGTCATCTAAAAACTATCAGTTATTGACGACGACCTTGACCTTCAGGTTTCTCGTACCCTTTCGCACTCATACACGCTTCCATTTTTTTCATATCAGTTTTACTTGGGCGACTATCATGAGACATTTTTACATTCATGCGTTTAGCACAGTCATCCATAGCTTGTTTCATGTCTGCTGACATATTAGGTCTTTGGTGGTTGCGTTCGCTTGCGCCATTTGATGTGCCGCTTGACGCACAGGCGCTAACGCCAACAGTAGATGCCAAAATAACAAACATTAATTTTTTCATAAAGAGTCCTTAAAGGGTTTAGAGATTGTACAAGAGCAAATAGCATCAGTTCGTACGTGCTATATCGTTCTTAATCAGATATTTCTATATCGTGTACATTTGCGCATGATGTTTAACTATTTAAATATTAATACAATCAACGTTTAAGTATCTTTAATAAAGATTAAGAAAGGTAACGCAGCAAATCAACATGGGTGTTGGTCTAATACAGATATAACGATTTAGAATTGCAGCTCAGCGCGTGTACAGTACTTTGTACCAGCCAAAAAAAGGCCACTCTCTAAAGAGTAGCCTTTTATCAACTATTCACTAATTTGTCTTAGCTGACGTCTTTTAAGCCTTGCTCAAGCATTGGCTTTAAGAACTCACCCGTATATGAGCCTTTCACTTCTGCGATTTCCTCAGGTGTGCCTTCAGCGATGATCAGTCCGCCACCTTTACCGCCTTCAGGGCCTAGATCAATCACCCAATCCGCCGTTTTGATGACATCGAGGTTATGCTCGATGACCACGATGGTATTGCCCTTATTGCGTAGGGTATGCAGGATATGGAGCAGCTTATAGATATCATGGAAATGTAAACCTGTGGTTGGCTCATCCAAGATATAGAGCGTCTGTCCCGTATCACGTTTGGCAAGCTCACGCGCCAGTTTGACACGCTGTGCCTCACCGCCAGAGAGCGTTGGTGCTGACTGACCGAGACGAATATAGCCAAGACCGACATCCATGAGCGCTTGCAGACGACGATAGATCGCAGGTATCGCTGAGAAGAACTCAGTCGCGTCTTCGACAGTCATCTCTAACACTTCGGCGATACTTTTACCTTTATAGTGAATCTCTAGGGTTTCGCGGTTATAGCGTTTGCCTTCGCAGGTATCACACGGCACATACATATCAGGCAAGAAATGCATCTCGACTTTGATCAGACCATCGCCTTGGCACATCTCACAACGTCCGCCTTTTACATTGAAGCTAAAGCGACCTGGCTTATAACCACGAGCGCGCGCTTCTTGCGTTTGAGCAAACATCTCGCGTACAGGAGTAAACACACCAGTATACGTCGCTGGGTTTGAGCGTGGCGTACGACCGATAGGACTTTGATCGATATCGACCATCTTGTCCAAGTGCTCAAGACCACTGATGCTTTCAAACTTATCGGCAATCAGCGTTGAAGCATTGTTCAACTGCGTCGCTGCCAATGGCATAAGCGTACGGTTGATCAAGGTTGACTTGCCCGAACCTGACACGCCCGTCACACAGGTCATGATACCGACGGGGATGGTCAGATCTACGTCATGCAAGTTATTGCCTGATGCACCTTTGAGCTCGATAGTCATCGGTACTTTTTTAGCTTTAGCCTTACCTTTGACTTCCATATCCATGGTTTTGGCTTTATGACGCACGGCTGGAATCTCGATGCGCTTTTTGCCAGACATATATTGTCCAGTGAGCGATTCCTTGTTTGCCATGATGTCATCGACCGTACCCTGAGCGATGACATGACCGCCGTGTACGCCGGCACCGATACCGATATCGATCACGTGATCCGCTTGACGAATGGCATCTTCGTCATGCTCAACGACCAGTACGGTATTGCCCAAATCACGCAAGCGCGTCAATGTCTTTAGCAGACGATCATTGTCACGCTGATGCAGACCGATTGACGGCTCATCAAGTACGTACATGACGCCCATGAGACCTGCACCGATTTGGCTGGCAAGCCTGATACGCTGTGCTTCACCGCCTGATAATGTTTCGGCAGAGCGGGCAAGGGTCAAATAATCAAGACCAACGCTGACGAGGAAGTTTAAGCGCTCATTGATTTCTTTAAAGATTTTTTCCGCGACTTCGCCTTTATGACCGCCGATCTTTAGCGTTTTATAATATTCCGCAGAGTCGCCAATAGAGAGCTTGACGATGTCAGCAATGGTCTGGTCGTCAACACGCACATTGCGAGAGATTTCATTGAGACGCGCGCCATCGCAGACATTACAAGTGGTATCAGCTAAGTATTTGGCCAGCTCATCACGGACGAGGTTACTTTGCGTTTTAGCATAACGGCGCTCTAGGTAAGGCAGCACGCCTTCGAATGGTACGGTCTTGTTGGTTTTGCGACCGCGCTCATCAGTAAAGTTAAAGGTGAGCTTTTCTTTGCCAGAGCCATGCATGATGATGTCTTGATGCTTTTTGGCAAGGTCCTGCCACGGCATATCCATATCGATTTTGAAATGCTTACAGACCGTGCTAAGCAAACCGAAATAGTAGGCATGACGTTTGTCCCAACCATTAATAGCACCTTGATTGAGCGATTTTTCATGATGGGTAATGAGTTTTTCAGCGGCGAAGTACTGGCGTTTGCCCAGACCATCACAGCTTGGACACGCCCCGTATGGGTTATTGAAACTGAACATACGCGGTTCAAGCTCAGGTACCGCACGATCACAGACAGGGCATGAGTGTTTGGCGGACATGACTTGGTTGTCGTCACCGCCTTCTTGTGGATTGCCATCCATAAAGTGCAGGGTGACCAGTCCTTGACCTAAACGTAGCGCCGTCTCTAAACTTTCAGCGACACGGTTGCCCAAATCATCACGGACTTTAAAGCGATCGACCACCACTTCGATAGTGTGCTTTTTCTTCTTATCGAGGGTCGGCAGCTCATCGGTGTCATAGACATCGCCATCGACGCGTACGCGCACAAAACCCTGACCAATCAGCTGCTCAAGTAACACGGTATGCTCACCTTTACGCTCGCGAATCACCGGTGCCAAGATCATGAGTTTGGTATCTTCTGGTAATGCCATGACTTGATCAACCATCTCGGTGACCGACTGCGCGACCATTGGCTCGCCATGCTCAGGACAGTACGGCGTACCGATACGGGCATAGAGTAGACGCAGATAGTCATAAATCTCAGTAATCGTACCCACCGTAGAGCGCGGGTTATGGTTGGTCGATTTTTGCTCGATGGCAATCGCAGGGGAGAGACCCTCGATGCTATCGACTTCAGGCTTTTCCATTTGTGAGAGGAACTGACGTGCATACGCCGACAAGCTCTCAAC
>NZ_JCACRY010000002.1:0-43274 GCF_059073055.1 Psychrobacter sp. H29
TTACCAACCCGTGCCTGTATCTCACCACGTAGTACAGTACGCTCAAACTGCGGTGCGCGTTTTACAATACGACCTTTATGGTTAATGATAGCGGTAACACCAGTATTGGTCGCTCGAATAAACCAGCGCCCGTTCTCAAGCGCGCGCATTTGTACCATTTGCAAATGTTGCAATGGTCCTGCTGAAGTGCCAAACCAGGCATCGTTAGAGACGGTCAACAAAAAGTCAGTATCGATGGCATTTTTACGCGTGGTATCTGGATAAGCTACCTCATAACAGATAGCCGTCCCTATATTGTGTTCACGCACCTTTAGCGGTGACTGCTGATCACTACCACGACTATAGCTCTTAATATCCTGACTACCGGCCAAACTTGGGAAAATATCGAGCACGCCTTCAAATGGAATATACTCTCCAAAAGGCACTAGACGCTGCTTCTTGTATAGGCCTTCCGCTTCTACACCTCGAGCAATCACGCTATTGTAAAATGGGGGATACTTATCCGTACTGGCATTGAATGCCGCTTTATCCTTATAAGGGATACCAGTTATCCATGTCGTATTGGTCGCATTGGCCATTTCTATCATTTCACTAATAAAGCCCGCAGCCTCATCCTGAAACATCGGAATAGATGATTCAGGCCACACCACCACATCACGTCCCCACTCAGTGCGCGTTAACTTCGCATAAATCTTTAGCGTTTCTACTTGATATTGCGTCAGCCACTTTATATCTTGTGAAATATTACCTTGAATCAATGACACTGACAGATCAGGTGTGCCCTTAGGTTTTGTCCATTGCGGATTGACCAGCCATAATGATGTGCTAATGGCTAATAACAGTACAGAAACGACGGCATAACTACTGCGTCGAAGCAGTAGCTCTACTAAACTTGCAGCCAATAGTATGGCAACAAAAGAGACGGCAAAAACACCAGCAACGGGTGCTAAGGACGATAACCAATACTCTTCAGTAAATGCATAACCAACAAACAGCCACGGAAAGCCTGTGAATAACCAAGTTTTTAACCATTCTTGTAGCACCCAAAGAGCAGCAAATGAAAAGGGTTGTTTGCCTACCATACGGTTAAAGACTAGTGCTAAAAATCCATGAAACAGTCCCATACCGAGACCCATCAATCCAATCATAATCAATGCGAGCCACGTTGGAGTATCGCTATAATCATGGATGGCAGTATAGAGCCAAAAGCCGCCGACGCACCATAGCCCCATACCGTAAGCTTCACCGATAATAAAAGCGCGACGACCACTCATATTTGGTACCAACAGCGCATATAAAATCGCTGGTGACACTATTGCTAGCGGCCAGAACCCATGAGGCGCTAGCGCAAATAAAAAAATAGCCCCTGCAAGCCATGCTGCTACTAGCGTAAACCATAGCGGTAATTGATTTGAGTGAGTACTCAAACGCTTTTGTAGATTAATAGTAGACAGGCGCATCGCAAATTATCCAAAATTATGAGTTTTGAATTTTTAGTCAAAATCCAAAACTCGGATAGACCTGTTAATACTACAGGCAGCATTTCAAAATGAAAACTGCTTATGATACCAGTCCGCACTGCTCAATGGATAAATTTACGTACTCCGTTTGATGGGTTATTATGCTACATTACCAAACGATATGAAGTGTTACTTGACCTTCTATAGCTCACAATATCTACAGTACATGAGAGAGCACTATGACCCCCTTAAAAATAAAATCCAGTCTTATATTCAATCGTTATCTGTCTAAGGGGTTGCGTAGTACGTTAGTATTACTTGCCGCCTCATCACTATTTGCTTGTAGCCAACCGAGTAGTGGCGTATCTGATGCAAGCACAACATCGGCATCAACTGAAGATGTAGTGACTGTTCCGAAGACAGCTGAACCAAACGTTATAAATACTCCTATGATGACATCAGTAAGTAAACCAGACCTACTAAAAAACGTCTCAGCCACTGTCTATAAAGATGCCAATTGCGGCTGCTGTAAAGAATGGATAAGTCATGCAGAAGATAATGGTCTAAGTGCAACCGCGCAAGATGTTGCGGACTTAGCCGTATTTAAAGAGCGCTACAGCGTTCCAAATGAAATGCGTTCTTGCCATACTGTAGTCACTACTGATGGTTACGTCTTTGAAGGTCATGTACCCGCTAAATATATGGCGCAGTTTTTAGAAAATCCGCCAGTACAAGCTATGGGTCTTGCCGTACCTGGCATGCCTGTTGGTAGCCCGGGTATGGAGTATCAAAATAAATTCATGCCCTATCAGGTTATGCAACTCAATAAAGACGGGACGACCCAAGTTTATGCTGATATTGAATCGGTAGAGCAGCAATTATAGTGTGTTAGCAGTTAAGAATACTTTGATTATAGTGTTAGCGTTAAAAGCGAATGAAGCAAGTATAAGACTGTTCTATTGCTTATAAAATGATTCTTCATCAAAAAATTCATTAGCTATTGCGACTTTAAAATTAAAAATAACTTTGAATTTGTAACTTTTGATGACAATGTAAGCGGATTTATCGGTTATTAACCCTTAAAATAGATAAATAACTAAGGGTTAATACAAGAATATACAGGATGTATCGAAACAATTACGTAATATTAAATAAGCCAGTAGGGAATTAACATCTATATCAATATTATAAATTATTATATTATCTTAATAATTAGTTAGACCCTATATAGGGTAATTACTTCATCCAATAGAAAAACGTCTGAGGGTTAAATCTAAATTATAGATTTAACCCTCAGACGTTTTTTTGCTTATAAAACAGTAGAAATTGTGGTCAATCTAGTCAGCTATATTCTGTACATGTTACACAAACTTACATTGTAAAATGTGGGATATTAGCAATTTTTTCGACATCAAAAAAGTATTTTTGGGGTTTTTAAGGGGGATGACAGGCTAAACAGCCTATGCTAAAGTCGGCTTTGTGTTTTGGTCAGCAGCTTGATTTGTAACAGCTTCGTAAGACTTCAATGAGCTGTGATCGCCAATAATCATTTTTTATATGAATAATATGCAGCAGAAGTATCAGTCACTATGACATATATATACTTGAGTTATTGAGATTTAATTGACTGCGCTGTTGTTGATAACAGACGATTTTGAATTAACCGTAGGTATTAGATTTATGAAACAGGCTTTATTGATTTTGTCAGTACTGGGTATGGGCATAGCACAAACGAGTGGTGCTGCTATCACAATCTCTCAAACAAATAATACCATCACCAATACTTCTGTGGCATCAAACTACGGTTCATCAAAAAACATCTATAGCACCAAAAGTGGTGCTTATGTTTCTAATAATGATGAAATTAGTCAAGCAATTAGCAACCTAAGTGCGCAGGCCAAGCAAAAAGAGAATCAGCTTTCATCATTAAACAGCCGCTTATACGCTGAAAAACAACAGCAGCAAGTCAATAAGGTTCCTGACAGCAATTCAGCCCCCGCTATCGCTGCTGCTCGCGCCTCAAAAGTGGCTTTATCTGGCAGCTCTGGATATTGTGCCCGTTACGTACGTAAAGCACTACAATCAGCTGGTTATGAATTTACACCCAATCCTTCAGCCTATCAGTACGCCACTCGTGGCACGCTTGATAAAGCAGGTTTTAGCAAAATCAGTAATGATATGCCAACCCAAGTAGGTGATGTTATTGTCTATGATCGCTCATCAAAGCGCCCGCATGGCCATATCCAAATATTTGATGGCGAAAATTGGATTTCTGATTTCCGTCAGAACAGCATCAGCCCATACAGTGGTGTCTATGCTTATACGACATGGCGCGATTCAAAATACGTGGATGACGCATCCGCATCAGATCGTAATATCTACCTTGCTATGAATGATAAATAAGACTTTCTAAGTCAGCACAACATAGTTGTTATTTCCTCCAACCCAGTAGTGATCTTAATATCATTGCTGGGTTTTTTTGTGCTTAACATCAGGGCGTATTTAACCTTTCATGATTTGATCCGTCAGAAATGAACACTACTGATATCATTACTCATGACAGGAGTTATCGACAAGCGCGTTTAAAATGCCACATGATGACGCTGGTGCACTACTTGCACATTTCTGGCGCAAAACGGTCAAGTGATGCTTTAAGTGCATCAATTCTTCCATTCGTATTTCTACAGCATAAATTTGCTTATCTAGTAATGAGTTCACATCGCCGCAGTCCTTGTCAGGCGACTCCCAGTATTCAAGTAAGATTCGCACATCATCTAAAGCCATATCGAGCGTACGGCAATGTAGGATAAATTGTAGACGCTCAATGTGCTCTTCATTATATAAACGATAATTCCCTTCGCTACGAGAAGGCTCGGGTAATAAACGCTCTTTTTCATAATAGCGAATGGTTTCTACTGTGGCACCTGTGCGTTTAGCGAGCTCACCAATTTTGATTGTCATAACAACCTCTATGATTTAAATAATTAAAGTGGCTGTAAAGACTAGCGCTAGAGAAATTAAAATTACGAAACTGTAGATAAATAACCTTGACTCTAAAGCCACTATAGGGTTCATAATATCATTATTCAAAGGGTAAATTATTATGAAATATCATATTGAAGGTATGGACTGTGCCAGTTGCATCGGCAAGATTGAAACAGCTTTGAAACGTATGCCTGGGGTTTCTGATGTTCAGCTGAATTTCGCTACAGAAACGCTAGAGCTAAATTTAGCCCCTGGTGCGCCGACTCAGGCTAGTGATATCGAAAAAACAATCAAAAGCCTAGGGTTCGGCATCTCTGCCAATACTGGTCAACAAACTGTATCGGCTATTGATATTGACAGCGACAATCAGATGGCTCCGCAGGATAAGCAATGGTGGCAAACTCAAAAAGGCAAACAGGTTGTTGGCCTCGGTATTTTGATGGGCAGCGCTTATGCACTGTCACTACTGTTGCCCGCTTATGGGATATGGGTGTTTGCCATCGCTGTGATTGTAGGCGTTTTTCCATTTGCGCGCAAAGCCTTAGCACTGGCTAAAACAGGTTCATTCTTTTCAATTGAAACGCTGATGTCCGTCGCCGTGCTTGGCGCACTTATCATTGGTGAAGCTGAAGAGGCCGCAGCAGTTGTCTTTTTGTTCTCAATCGGTGAACTGTTTGAGAGTATCGCTGCTGATCGCGCTCGCGCTGGCATCAGAGCCTTATCATCGCTGGTTCCGAAAAGTGCAATTTTACTTGATGCTCAAGGTGGGCAGCGTAACGTTCCAGCGACTTCATTACAAGTGAATGACCTTGTGCTGGTGCGTCCTGGAGATAGGGTATCTGCTGATGGTTCCATTGTTCAAGGTGCGTCCAGCCTTGATGATTCGCCCGTGACGGGAGAGTCTGTTCCTGTTGCCAAGACGATGGGTGACAATGTATTTGCAGGGTCAATTAACATCGATGGTGTGCTCCAAGTGCGCGTAGAAAAGACAGCCGCCGATAACACCATTTCGCGCATTATTGAGCTGGTAGAGCAAGCCCAAGCCTCCAAAGCACCCACTGCCCGTTTTATTGAGAAATTCAGTCGCTATTACACACCGGCAGTGATGGCTATTGCCGCCCTAATTATTATCATTCCACCGTTAGCCATGGGTGGAGATTGGTCGACTTGGTTGTATCGCGGTCTAGCACTGTTGCTGATTGCCTGTCCCTGTGCTCTTGTACTATCAACACCCGCTGCCATCGCCTCTGGTCTTGCTGTTGGTGCGCGCCGTGGCTTGCTGATCAAAGGCGGTAGTGCTTTAGAAACTATCGGCCAAGTGAAGACGGTCGCTTTTGACAAGACAGGCACTTTAACTGAAGGCAAACCACGCGTGACCGATGTTGTTGCCTTTACACAAGAGGACTCAAGTATTCAAGGTCAGAATTCTCAAGGTCAAGATGAGATATTGGCACTTTTTGCCAGTGTGGAGACTGGTTCTAGTCACCCACTTGCTGAAGCCATTGTCAGCCATGCTGAAGCCGCTAAAGTTGTTATACCTGTGGCTTCCAAAGCTTCTGCTACTGCGGGTAAAGCGGTACACGCAACTGTCGCGGAGCGCGCGCTAGCTATCGGTTCGCCTGTTTACGCAGCCGATGAGGCATTGATTTCATCCACACAACAGGCGCAAATTGAGGCGCTGCAAAATGAGGGTAAGACCGTCTCTGTTCTTTTCGATGAGCAAAACCGTGAAGTGCTTGGATTAATCGCGCTAAGAGACGAATTACGAGACGACGCTCATGAAGGTGTGGCTCAGCTCAAAGCGATGGGTGTGCGCTCCGTCATGCTAACAGGCGACAACCGCTTAACCGCTCAAGCACTTGCCAGTAATTTAGACGTGGAATGGGAAGCTGAGCTGTTGCCTGAGGACAAACTGCGCCTGCTTAACGAGATGAAGAACAACCGCAAAATAGCGATGGTTGGTGATGGTATTAACGATGCGCCAGCGCTAGCAACTGCCGATGTTGGCATCGCGATGGGTGGTGGTACCGATGTGGCCATTGAGACGGCCGATATCGCATTATTAAAAAGTCGTGTTACGGATATGGCTCATCTCATCGCACTTTCACGTGCCACCATGCGCAACATTCATCAGAACGTCATTTTCGCTTTGGGTCTCAAAGGCGTCTTTCTGATCACGACCGTATTCGGCATTACTGGACTATGGATTGCGGTTCTAGCTGATGCTGGAGCAACAGTGCTCGTTACTCTTAATGCGTTACGTTTACTGCGCTTTAAGGGAGCGCCTCCACTGGTAAATCCGCCTAAAGTAGTTAAATAAAACCCTTCGAAATCAATTAAAAACTAGAGATAGCAGCAGATTTCGGGGGTGGGTTCTAATAATAAAAATTCCACCGCCACAGTAAACTGCAACCGCATTAGAGTAAATAAGGTTAGACCGTATGTTGATTACAGAATTGGGCTATTTTGCCTTGCTTACCGCTTTTGTATTGGCGTTATTGCAGGTAATTCTGCCAACTATTGGTGTTATTCATAACCAAGTTGCTTGGCAACGACTAGCCCCTAGCTTAGCTTGGGCACAGTTTGCCGCCATGATAACGTCATTTGGCGCTTTGATAGCAGGTTTTTATTATAATGATTTTAGCCTCAGTTACGTCGCGCAGCATTCCAATACGCTGTTGCCTTGGTACTATAAGTTATCGGCGACATGGGGCGGACACGAGGGCTCTTTGCTGCTATGGATGACCATCATGGCCACATGGTGTGCACTGGTATCATACTTTAGTCGCGGCTTGCCGTTATCAATGCGTGCGCGGGTATTAGTTATTTTGGCCGGTGTACAGTTAATGATGCTAACGATGCTGATATTTACCTCGTCACCGTTTGAGCGTACCTTACCCAATCTAGCGGTCGATGGCGCTGATTTAAATCCTGTCCTACAAGATTTCGGTCTGATTATTCATCCGCCCATGTTATATATGGGCTATGTGGGTATGGTAGTACCTTTTGCATTTTGTATGGCGGCATTGTGGGAAGGGCGTTTAGATGCTGCTTGGACACGCTGGTCACGTCCATGGGCGCTCGCGGCTTGGGGGTTTTTGACCATTGGTATTGCACTGGGCTCGTGGTGGGCCTACTACGAGCTTGGCTGGGGCGGTTGGTGGTTTTGGGATCCGGTAGAGAATGCCTCGTTTATGCCTTGGCTTGTCGGCTTAGCATTGCTGCATTCATTAGCAGTCACTGAAAAGCGCGGGGTGTTTAAAGCATGGACCATTATGCTGGCTATTTTCGCCTTTGCCTTAAGCTTGCTTGGCACGTTCCTGGTACGCTCTGGAGTCCTTACCTCAGTGCATTCGTTTGCCGCTGATCCGACGCGTGGTTTGGTTATCTTAGCTATTCTTGGCATTATCATCGGTAGTGGTCTATTAATGTTTGCCGTTCGAGGTTGGCGTTTAACCGTTGAAAGTCAATATCAGCTGATTTCACGTGAGTCCTTTTTAGTGATCAACAACGCCATCATTTTGATTGCAACCTTAGTGGTGCTGCTCGGCACCCTTTACCCTATTATCGCTGATGCCTTTGGTTTAGGACAAGTGTCCGTTGGCCCTCCTTATTTTAATGCATTATTTGTACCTTTAACGTGGCTGTTATTAATAGCTATGGGTATGGGCTCAAATATTCGCTGGAAAAAAGACACCCGTCCACTACTGGGTATAGGCATGGTCATCGCCGTTAGTAGCTTAGTATTAGCTGCCATTATTACTTACTTTGTTAATCCATCGTCTATGCTTAATATTGGTGTGACTTTAGCCGTTAGCTTTTGGGCACTGCTATGGATGGCAGTTGATTTTAAAGATAAAACTAAGAATGCGCCTAATCTTTTTAACGGTTTGCGGCAGTTGCGTCTGAGCTATTGGGGTCAACAGACTGCTCATATTGGCGTATTGGTTGCTGTCATTGGCATAGCCTTTACTAGTAGCCTGAGTATTGAGCGTGACGTAGCAATGGGTATTGGCGATACAGTCAATGTTCAAGGTTACGATTTTGAAGTAACTGAATTTTTTGAAATAAAGGGTAGTAACTTTGATGCAACGCAAGCGCAAGTCGTGGTATCCAAAGACGGTCGTGAAGTGGCGAAACTGACTCCAGAAAAGCGTACTTATATTATCAGCACGATGCCAACGACTGAAGCCGCTATTGACCCCAGTCTTATGCGCGATGTTTATGTCGCACTGGGCGAACCTATTGCCGATGGTAGTAACCAATGGGCATTAAGGATTTATGTAAAACCATTAATTCGCTGGATTTGGTTAGGGGCAATTATCATGGCTCTAGGTGGATTAATTAGCATGCTTGATAAACGATACCGCATCAAAAAAGTTAAAGCTCCGTTGCTAGTTACTGGTAGTTTGGCTACTGATGGAGTCAATGAGGTAGCTATTGAACAGGCAATCTCAGCATCGACGATGTCGACATTAAAGGAGAAATAAATGACTATGTCGAATAATACTCCTGAGCAAAAAGATAGCCAAAACAGTAAGCAGCGTAACCCAAAGACAATGAAAAAAAAGCAGACGAAGCTATGGTTCTTAGTTCCGCTTATCCTCTTTTTTGGTTTGGTAGTTATATTGTACATGCGCTTAGGTAAACCAACAGACATTGTGACCAATACCGCTCTTGAGCGTCCGGTTCCTACCTTTGAGCTGCCGGTATTAGCAGATACTACCCGTACTATCACCAATGATAATTTGCCGGATAAGCCGTTCTTACTTAATGTTTGGGGCTCATGGTGTCCAACTTGCGTTATTGAGCATCCGTTTTTAATGCAACTAGAAGAGCGCGGCGTTGATATCGTTGGTGTGAATTATAAGGATGAGATTGGTAATGCGCTCAGTTACTTAAACCGAGGCGGTGATCCATTTTCTATGTCTATTCAGGATTCATTGGGTCAGTTTGCTCTAGACTTAGGCATAACTGGTGCGCCCGAAACCTTTGTTGTGGATGGAGATGGCATCATTCGTCAGCATATTGTTGGTGAGATTAATGAAGCCAATTGGCAACAGCGTGTTAAGCCGTGCCTGACCGTACTTAATGAGGCTAATAAGAACAACGATAGCCCTGATCTCATTCAGGTTGAGGAGATGTGCAAATGAACGTTACTCGAATAAGAGCTCCTCAAATAAAACTCAATATAATTTTAAAACTAGCAAGCTTAATACTAGCGTGTCTGCTTAACATGACGGCAAACGCAGCTATTGACGTATACGATTTTGATTCACCACAGCAAGAAGCTCAGTATCGTGGATTAATAGAAGAGTTTCGCTGCCCAAAATGCCAAAATCAAAACCTTGCAGCCTCTGATGCACCGATTGCACAGGATCTAAAGCAAAAAGTCTATGATTTAATTAAAGATAGACGTAGTGATGCTGAAATACGCGCCTATATGCAAGAGCGCTACGGTGACTTTATTAGCTACAAGCCGCCTATGCGACCATCGACATGGATCCTATGGTTTTTTCCACCACTATTATTGCTCGTCTTAATTGTTGGTTGGTTTTGGCAAAGTAAACGCCGCCAAGTTGTCGCCCGTGGCCAAAACGGCGTTACAGTGAACAGTACTGCTGCCTTGACCTCTGCGGAAAAGGCTGAGCTTGATCGTCTATTATCGCAAGCTGAGAATGTCGACCACGATATTACTAGCATAGAGGACAAAAAATGACTCTATTTTCTACTTTTGGCTTATTTGTAGCTCTAAGCTTGCTGATTGCTCTTATATTTGCGCTAATTGCTATTATGCCATGGCTACGAGCACCGCGTTTGCAGTCCAAACCAATAGACAATCAACTGCTAGATATTAATGTTGCAGTATTTCGCGAACGTTTAGCTGAGCTACAAACAGATAAATACAGCGGTACTATTAATAATAGCCATTATCAAAATCAAAAGCTGGAACTGGAGCGTCAGCTATTAGATGCGCAGCGTCAGATAACACCTATGGTCACCCCTGATGTCAAAAGCCGTTTAATTGTCGCAGCTTGGATCCCAATATTGGCTGCAATGGCGTACTTACTAATAGGCAATCGTACGCCCGTGTTTGATTTGTGGACAAGCGAGGACAAAGTAGGACAAGTGGCTGATGACCTATTGACGGCTAAGATTGATAAGCCACCAAAGTGGGCGACTGAAAACGGTCGTCAGTTGATTAGCGCTATGCAGACCAACGTCCATCGTAACGCTGATGATCCTAATCGCTGGATGCGCCTATCTGAACTTTTCTTATCGATGGAGGCGACTGACTCTGCGTTAGAAGCCTTATCGCGTGCCTATCGTTTAGCACCTGATAACGAGGAGATTGCTACTACTTATGCTCAGACTAGTTTTTTTGTTAATGAAGGTCAGTTAGACGCCAATATTCGCCGTCTATTACAAGCTATATTAGCTAAGAATCCGCAGCATGAACGGGCTCAAATGCTCATGGCAATGGGTGAGACTCGTAGTAGTAACTTTGCCCAAGCGCAAGGTTGGATTAAACGCTTACAAGGCAGCATTGTGGCCAAACCAGGTGATCATACTAAAGCTTTAGCAAGCTTAGATGAGTTAAGCAACTACGTTAGCACGCAAGAAAAGCAAGCGCTAGAAGGTATTGACGTGACAGTGAAAATTAACGCTAATTTATTACCGTTAGTGAAAGCTGATGATGTGTTGTTTGTTGCGATACGTGACGTTAAAGGAGGTCCACCGTTTGCCGCCAAACGTTTACCCATTAGTATTATCAAGCAAGGTGAGGCTAGTATCCGCTTAAGTAATCTTGATGCGATGATGCCAGATCGCACGTTAAATTCAGCTCGTAGTGACAAAACTCAGTTAGCAGTCGTTGCTCGTATTAGTCATAGCGGTAATGCCATAGCAGAATCAGGCGACTTATCGGGTAATCCTATAATGATTAGCGTTGAACAGACTCAGGTTAATGTTGAAATCAATCAACAGATTCCCTAATAAAAAATTATTACCGTAAGTTTCATAAAACCAGAGCGGTAAGTGGAGCCGTTTATGAAAGTGGCGCGATTAATAATTGTATACCAAAAACATATACGTTTAACATTGTTCATTGTATAAACATAGATAAAGAAAACAACTATGACTGAATCTACCGACAGATTAGATAGTACTAAATTGAATAGCGTTGAATCGGCTAGTACTAATATTGCTGACAATAAAGTACCTATAGCTGTGAGTAGTACTCATCAATCGATTGACTCTAAAACCATGAATCATACGCCTAAAGCTATGTACGTGACTTCAGGCAACTCAATAACACCTAAAGGTAAGTTGGACAAAATGCCAAAAATGGTTGCCAATGGCAGTCGCGCTTTTATCTGGTATTTGTTGGCGATAATGGTATTAATACTTGATCAATGGACTAAGTGGTTGGCCCAAACCACATTAGCGTTCAATGACCCCGTACCGGTCATTGAACCATTTCTCAACTGGACACTCGCTTATAACTATGGGGCAGCATTTAGCTTTTTAGCCGACGCTGGCGGTTGGCAGAAATGGTTTTTCTCAGGCTTAGCTTTTGTAATGGCTATCTTTTTAACGGTTTATTTAATCAAAGCGCCACGTGCAGCCAAGCTATTATCTATGGGGTTGGCCTTAATGCTTGGTGGTGCGATTGGCAACTTAATCGATCGTTTAAGAATTGGTAAAGTGGTTGACTTTATCCATGTGCATTATGCTGATGTATGGAATTATCCTATTTTCAATGTTGCAGATATAGGTGTCTGTGTCGGTGTCGCATTGATTATAATTGACATGATATTTTTAGAAAGTAAGCGTAATAAATAAGCACATTGATGCCGATTATCACAAACAAAATGAACTAGCGTCGTAGTCACTCTATACGGAAACATACTTTTTATACTTGAGTATGTTTATAAAATGTGAACTGGAAGATAATGTATGACTGGTATAGGTACTCACTCATTTTAGGTCTTAAAACTCAATACTTAAAAGCTCTGCGTAGAGCCATTATTATAGAGACATTGAATAATCCATAAATTCTTTATTGATCATAACAAAAGGAAAATACAGTGTCACAGGCTCAGCCAACTATTGAAAAAATTCACAGCCTTAGAAAAAAACAAGAGACAGCGTTAAAAAGTCTTACCCTTATAGGCTATCTAGAAGGCACCTCTTTCTTATTATTGCTCTTCATCGCCATGCCACTAAAATATATGATGGACATTCCAGAAGGTGTGAAATACATCGGTATGGCACACGGTATGTTGTTTATTACCTATATCATAATACTTATAGGCTCAGCTATCAAAATAAAAATGCCTCTTTGGGCAATACCTGCGGGCGTACTCGGCTCACTCTTACCTTTTGGCCCATTTATATTCGATCATTTACTAAAAAAGAACTTGCAGGAAAATGCAAGTAAAGAAGCCTAGAACAAGCTCTGCTACAAATGCCACAAACGTATCTTATTACTCAAGATTATTTTTCCTAACTAAATCACAAGCCGCCATCACTCATCATGGCGACAAATGAATAACATTGAGCAGAAATTAATCACAATAAAACTTTAATTCAGACCAAGTATGAATAGCCTCACACTCCAGTTACTTTTCGAACTTATCTTACATACTATCGACAAACCCGTCTTGTTTAAAAGCTAAACAGGTTTTGTCATTCGCGATGGCTTTCCTGTTATCGTAGGGTATACCCCAAGGGAACCATCTAAAAGGCATCAAAAACCGATTAATAGACGACTTATAACAGACTATTGTACGTGTTTATGTTTATCAGAGCGTGTCTACGAGCGTCTACCAAAGAATAAGATGCCAAGCGTACCAAAAACGAGCTTATACAGTTTGCTACTGATCATGATCACAAAATTGCCGCCTTCTATGTCGAAAACGAATCAGGCGCAACTTTAATACGTCCACAGTTAATGTAAGTGATCGATGATGCCTATGAAGGCGATATAATTTTGGTAGAGCAGATTGACCGCTTAGCACGTTTAAACCAAGCTAATTGGGATACTCTCAAAAGAATGCTATTAGAAAAGAATCTGGGGTAGTATCAAAAGAGCTACCGACCTCATATATGACGCCTCAATCTGAGAGCAGCACTGAATTTATGAGCAGCGTATTACAGTCCATTAATTCGATGATGCTTGATATGCTCGCTGCTATTGCTAGAAAGGACTATAAAGATCGACATAACCGTCAGGTGCAAGGTATTGCTCATGCTAAGACAGAAGGTAAATATTTAGGGCGTAGGAAAGATACCGAAAAGCGTAAGATTATTGCTAGCCTCCTAAAATCTGGGCATAGCTATTCTGAAATACAAGCTACAGCTAAGTGTTCGCGTCAGCTGATAGCTGTTATAGCTAAACAAATACTCAAATACTCAAATACTCAAATACTCAAATACTCAAATACTCAAATACTCAAATTTTAGGAGCTGTAATAATTCTTGTCAAACAAAAGTAATCTGTTATCAAAGTTCCTTTAACATATTCTATTTTTAGTAGTTTATTAGCTTGAATAGGGTCAAGAAAAATATTGATTACTTTTCAGGCTACGGTATTTTCGCCGAATCGTTTTACAAACGAATCATCATTGGAACGATAATATTGAGACTAGCTTGAGCTTGATTATCAAGGCAGACTTTCCTGCGTATAGCAGGGTTCGTCTAACTATTCAAACCATCTGCTTCATCTTTAAAGGTCTCTACAACGATAGAGAAAATATCGTCCCAAACCTCATCATTTGCCAAAAACGGATAATCCTTCAGTAGCTTATTACTTTTAGCACCCTTATTTTGTAGCATGCTGCGAATGATTCTATCGGCATAGCTGTTGGGCATCTCAACAATCTCTTTTATCGCCAGTCGTGCATGGTCATGCTTTCTTAGGTACTGTGACTCGTTATGCATCTCTTTTTCAATAACATGAGCAATCAGTCCTGATAAGTACTGAACGTGAGGCGTTAGATCCATGAAGCGCCATGCAGGTTGAATCAGGTGAGTATTTCCAAAATTTAAGTTTGAGCGAATACCATCAGGGTAGGTAACTGCCTGTTTATCAAAGCTGTAATGATCACGGATTTGCTTCATGAGCGGCACAGAGACACGGTCTAAAATCTTATCATAGGCATGCCGGTCTGAGGGATGCTCGGCAATGGCTTGTGATATAGGTAGGATAATCGGCTCATGAATGACCTGGTCTCGCCTGAGGACGTCATTAATTAAAAAGCGATGTACACGGCCATTGCCATCCGCCAGCGGATGAATATATACAAAGGCAAAGGAGGCAACCGCACTACGCATCAGTGCTGATTGTCCCTCAGTCTTTTCCATAAATACCTGTAATCCTTCTAACTTATCAGCAATGTCATCAGCTGGTGGAGCAATATAATGCACAATTTCTTTAAAGCCATTGACCTGAGTATGCGACACAAAAACTGGTGATTGACGGACACCATACTGCTGGATAACCGTTTTGCTACCGAGTATCTCTTGTTGCAACTCTGCTAGTGATTCAGGATCAAGCGGAATGTCACCGGTGCCGGTACGCCGTGCCATCACATCGGCAAAACGTTCAATGCGTTTTAACTCTTTTCCCTCACCTTCTATAGTAAAGCTGGCTTTACTCTCTCGTAGGGTCATCCATACGGAGGCGCGCATCAGTAAGTCTTGCCCAAATTCATCGTTAAGTTTGTCAACCATTGTGGCAATATCGAGTGCAGCTGCTTGCGTAAAGGCCTCTGTTTTTACCAGCATCGGACAGAAATGACGGGTTCCTGCTAGATTGTCATTGATACGCCAGCGAGCGTTCTTGATGACCTGCGAAGGACTTGAAGTAACCAACTTCTTGGTATCCAAAGCATCCACATAGTTACCGCCTATATTACTCGGTACCTCTAAATGCTTATCCATGAGCCACTCATACAAGAAAGCCATTCTACGGGCATAGCTGCCTGTCGGCTCAGCGTTTACCCATGCTTGCACGTCATTTGCCCCTATCTGCTCAAATAGACGAACCAGTAACTCTAAATTCAGTACTTCATGACGCATGTGAAACTGTAAGTGCGCAATGATAGTGTCCAGTGGACGTGCGGTTTCCTGATAAGCGTTATGAATGACGTCACCGTCTTTATAGGTTTGTCTGCGCCCACCGATACTACTGCTGACATATAAAGGCGAAACCAGCTCTATGCTGGCATAACGGACAAGCCATGCTGCGCCAATAGGATCTGAGATAGGGGTATTCATCATGAGTGGCTCAAGCGATTATAGATAAGCCATTTTGCGCAAAAACAATTATGAATGCAATATAATGATTATTATAAAGCCTTATTGCATTAAAACGATTTTCTTATGACGTTGCGATGCCTTTAAATCAAGACCAAAGGTCACGTTGAGTCGATATTTAAAATACCTCAGCTATTGACCTGCTTTAAGACACGATAAACGGTAGCTACGCCAACACCAACCGCCTTAGCGATCTCTTCTTTTGTCATATTGTTTTGACTAGCCAATGCTTTAATACGATTGTGTTTTGCGGTATTGGCTTTCTTACCAGTGGGTTTATAGCCACTGTTGGCCAATCCTTGTTTAATGCGCTCTCTACGCTTGTCATTATCAAGCTTTGCCATGGTCGCTAATAAATCGATCAGCATATCGTTAATCACTTTTAGGATCTCACCTGTCATACCGTCACTCATCGTATGTGTGGTTGGTAGATCAGCCACCACCAATCGTAAGCCCTTATCTTTAATACGCTGCTTTAGAATCGAAAAATCATCTTGAGATAGTCTGCTTAATCTATCCACGCTTTCAACCAATAAAATATCGCCTTGCTCGGCGTCCTTTAGCAACTTAGCTAAGATTGGTCTATCGAGCTTTGTACCACTGAAGTGCTCAACGTAATCAACATAGCTATCACCATAGCGGCTACTGAAGGCAACCAAATCTATTAATGCTCTAGTAGCGTCTTGATCCTTAGTGCTGGCTCTCACATAAATACGAACGGTCATAATACCTCTTTGTATCAGTTAGACTTAATAATTGATGTTCATTGATAATAGCAAGATATTACTATCATTTAATATCAAATAAAAGTCAAATGATAGATAGGTTATCGTTTAGAAGTTTTATGTTTTGGGTATAGGTTAATGGTAGACCGCTTAGCACTTTTAAATCAGTATGACTGGGACATCTTAAAAAATACTGTCTGGGAAAAAGCTAGCGGTAGTATCAAAAGAGCTGCCGACTTCATATATGGCCTTGTAGCCTGCAAACAATACTGAGTTTATGACTAGCGTATTGCAAGCCATCACCTCAATGGTGCTTGATATTTTCGTTGATATTGCTAGAAAGAACTATAAAGATCGGCGTAACCGTCAGATGCAAGGTATTGCTCGTGTTAAGACAGAGGGTAAATACTCAGGACGTAGGAAAGATACCGGGAAGCGTAAGATTATCGCTAGTCTCCTAAAATTTGGGCATAGCTATTCTGAAATACAAATTACGGCTAAGTGCTCGCGTCAACTGATAGTTGTTGTAGCTAAAGAAACGGAATGATACTCAAATACTCAAATACTCAAATACTCAAATACTCAAATACTCAAATACTCAAATACTCAAATACTCAAATACTCAAATACTCAAATACTCAAATACTCAAATACTCAAATTCATTTTTCTCTTACCATCATTTCATAATGTGCAAGATGGTTAGTATGCTTGAAGATATCTTTAAATATGCGTTTGTATTCATCTATAGTTGAGCTTTGGTCATCAACGTACAAGTCGTCTGGTATACAGTGAGATCCATCATTAACCCAACATATAAGAGATCTACAAATCAATTGCTCGTGAGTACATGAGAAGCATGCCAAAATGTCATTATCCTCAATCCCTCCAAGGATCTTGAAATAATTTTCAATGATACGTCGCATAGAATTTTGAAGTGTTGTTTGAGACGTTGAATCTTCTCTTAACTCTTGCCATAAAAGCTCATAAGAGCTTTTTATAGGGTTTTTATTATAATAGTTTTTTATGCTCGTAACATTTCCAACTTTTCTAAGATTCCAGAAGTTAGCTCTACAGCTGGCTTTTAGTTTGTTACTTGTATAGGAAATTTCTTTATGAAAATATACATTATGAGTCAGGACTATTAGTTGTTTTATCTTGTGGTTGCTATCATTGTTTATATCGTAAATGATATCTTTTACTAAGCTACTAACAACAAATAGGATGTTACTATCTAAGCTTGATATAGGGTCATCAATAACGATCACTCGGTTTGAATTTATCGTACTTTCTGTCGATCCACCTTTGCAAAGATGATAAAAATAAAGAAAAGTTATAAAAGAAACTTCACCTTCACTCAACGTTTCATTAGCAATAGAACCATCATTTCTCTTTAATTGATAGTGTTTGTTACTATCTGGACTTTCCACTATAGAAAATCCCGTAAACCCGAAGTAACTCAAAGTGAGCTATGCTGAAGAAACCGTACAAGTAAACTTGGTAAACTAAGCATATTAATCGGAGTTTATCATGGTCAAGAAAATAAGAACCTATAGCACAGAATTTAAAGCTGAAGCCGTTAAGAAGATATCAGACAATAATGGCAATATCTCAGCGACTGCAAAGCAGCTTGGCATCGCCATGCAAACCTTATCGAACTGGAACAACAAAGCCAATCAAGGCAAGCTGATTGGCACAGAGCAATATGATCCTGATCTCATGAGTGCTCTTCAAGAAATAAAGCAGCTCAAGCGGCAGCTTAAAGTAGCCGAAGAGGAGCGAGAGATATTAAAAAAGGCGACGGCGTACTTCGCGAAAAACAGCTAGTCAGGTACGCCTTCATCAAAGATAACCAGCACTTCTTTACCATCACCACTATGTGCCGCGTGCTAAGGGTTAAGCATTCAAGTTACTACGACTGGCTGAGTCGCGATATCAGCGAGCAGCAGATACATCGCAACCATTGTGAGCTACTCGTTAAAGCCGCTCACAGTGAAACTCATGAGCGCTATGGTGTTGAGCGTCTGCATGCGCATCTAAGTGAGCAAGGTCATAACATCAGTCCCTACATGGTCAGAAGCATCAAAGAGGAATACAGCATCAAATGCCGTCGCCACAAACACTTTAAAGTCACCACCGACTCCAATCACAACAAACTGGTCTATCCAAACGTGTTGGATCAAGAGTTTGATGCCAGTCGCCCTAACCAAGCGTGGGCCAGTGACATCACCTATATTTGGACGCTTGAGGGCTGGTTGTATTTAGCGGGAGTCAAAGATTTATATACCAAAGAGCTGGTCGGCTATGCGATCAATAAGCGAATGACCGCAGATCTAGTATGCAAAGCATTGAACATGGCCATCAAGAATAAACAACCAAGCAAAGGGCTAGTCGTTCACTCTGACAGAGGCAGTCAGTACTGTAGCCATGCTTACCACAAGATCATCAAGCAGCATCAGTTTACAGGTTCAATGAGCGGTAAAGGCAACTGCTTTGACAACGCACCCATAGAAAGCTTCTGGGGCATATTGAAGAACGAGCTAGTATATCACCAAGACTATAAAACAAGGTTTGCAGCTATCAGAGATATCATTGGATATATTGAGTTATATTATAATCAGACTAGGATTCAAAAGGGTTTAGGCTATAAATCGCCAAGACAGGTGTGGTTTGATTATTATCGTCAGGCTGCGTAATCAAAATCTCCCAAGTTTATATATACGGGATTGACGGCAGGGGTCAAAGAGCTGTTTATATCATCAATTGTTTTTTTAGTATTCGTCTTTTTCTGAGATAGTTGTGCTATCTCTCTATTTATTTTCTTAATGTTAGCTTCCGTCGTCGCTAGACGCTCATTAATACTCCTAATAGCACTATTAGCATTTTTACTCTCCCTATTATATTTCTTTAGATTATCCTTATTTAGTTCAGCTATGTATCGCCAAGAATTTCTTACTTGACCCCTGCCGTCAATCCCGTATATATAAACTTGGGAGATTTTGATTACGCAGCCTGACGATAATAATCAAACCACACCTGTCTTGGCGATTTATAGCCTAAACCCTTTTGAATCCTAGTCTGATTATAATATAACTCAATATATCCAATGATATCTCTGATAGCTGCAAACCTTGTTTTATAGTCTTGGTGATATACTAGCTCGTTCTTCAATATGCCCCAGAAGCTTTCTATGGGTGCGTTGTCAAAGCAGTTGCCTTTACCGCTCATTGAACCTGTAAACTGATGCTGCTTGATGATCTTGTGGTAAGCATGGCTACAGTACTGACTGCCTCTGTCAGAGTGAACGACTAGCCCTTTGCTTGGTTGTTTATTCTTGATGGCCATGTTCAATGCTTTGCATACTAGATCTGCGGTCATTCGCTTATTGATCGCATAGCCGACCAGCTCTTTGGTATATAAATCTTTGACTCCCGCTAAATACAACCAGCCCTCAAGCGTCCAAATATAGGTGATGTCACTGGCCCACGCTTGGTTAGGGCGACTGGCATCAAACTCTTGATCCAACACGTTTGGATAGACCAGTTTGTTGTGATTGGAGTCGGTGGTGACTTTAAAGTGTTTGTGGCGACGGCATTTGATGCTGTATTCCTCTTTGATGCTTCTGACCATGTAGGGACTGATGTTATGACCTTGCTCACTTAGATGCGCATGCAGACGCTCAACACCATAGCGCTCATGAGTTTCACTGTGAGCGGCTTTAACGAGTAGCTCACAATGGTTGCGATGTATCTGCTGCTCGCTGATATCGCGACTCAGCCAGTCGTAGTAACTTGAATGCTTAACCCTTAGCACGCGGCACATAGTGGTGATGGTAAAGAAGTGCTGGTTATCTTTGATGAAGGCGTACCTGACTAGCTGTTTTTCGCGAAGTACGCCGTCGCCTTTTTTAATATCTCTCGCTCCTCTTCGGCTACTTTAAGCTGCCGCTTGAGCTGCTTTATTTCTTGAAGAGCACTCATGAGATCAGGATCATATTGCTCTGTGCCAATCAGCTTGCCTTGATTGGCTTTGTTGTTCCAGTTCGATAAGGTTTGCATGGCGATGCCAAGCTGCTTTGCAGTCGCTGAGATATTGCCATTATTGTCTGATATCTTCTTAACGGCTTCAGCTTTAAATTCTGTGCTATAGGTTCTTATTTTCTTGACCATGATAAACTCCGATTAATATGCTTAGTTTACCAAGTTGAGCTATGCTGAAGAAACCGTACAAGTAAACTTGGTAAACTAAGCATATTAATCGGAGTTTATCATGGTCAAGAAAATAAGAACCTATAGCACAGAATTTAAAGCTGAAGCCGTTAAGAAGATATCAGACAATAATGGCAATATCTCAGCGACTGCAAAGCAGCTTGGCATCGCCATGCAAACCTTATCGAACTGGAACAACAAAGCCAATCAAGGCAAGCTGATTGGCACAGAGCAATATGATCCTGATCTCATGAGTGCTCTTCAAGAAATAAAGCAGCTCAAGCGGCAGCTTAAAGTAGCCGAAGAGGAGCGAGAGATATTAAAAAAGGCGACGGCGTACTTCGCGAAAAACAGCTAGTCAGGTACGCCTTCATCAAAGATAACCAGCACTTCTTTACCATCACCACTATGTGCCGCGTGCTAAGGGTTAAGCATTCAAGTTACTACGACTGGCTGAGTCGCGATATCAGCGAGCAGCAGATACATCGCAACCATTGTGAGCTACTCGTTAAAGCCGCTCACAGTGAAACTCATGAGCGCTATGGTGTTGAGCGTCTGCATGCGCATCTAAGTGAGCAAGGTCATAACATCAGTCCCTACATGGTCAGAAGCATCAAAGAGGAATACAGCATCAAATGCCGTCGCCACAAACACTTTAAAGTCACCACCGACTCCAATCACAACAAACTGGTCTATCCAAACGTGTTGGATCAAGAGTTTGATGCCAGTCGCCCTAACCAAGCGTGGGCCAGTGACATCACCTATATTTGGACGCTTGAGGGCTGGTTGTATTTAGCGGGAGTCAAAGATTTATATACCAAAGAGCTGGTCGGCTATGCGATCAATAAGCGAATGACCGCAGATCTAGTATGCAAAGCATTGAACATGGCCATCAAGAATAAACAACCAAGCAAAGGGCTAGTCGTTCACTCTGACAGAGGCAGTCAGTACTGTAGCCATGCTTACCACAAGATCATCAAGCAGCATCAGTTTACAGGTTCAATGAGCGGTAAAGGCAACTGCTTTGACAACGCACCCATAGAAAGCTTCTGGGGCATATTGAAGAACGAGCTAGTATATCACCAAGACTATAAAACAAGGTTTGCAGCTATCAGAGATATCATTGGATATATTGAGTTATATTATAATCAGACTAGGATTCAAAAGGGTTTAGGCTATAAATCGCCAAGACAGGTGTGGTTTGATTATTATCGTCAGGCTGCGTAATCAAAATCTCCCAAGTTTATATATACGGGATTGACGGCAGGGGTCAAGTTTACTTGTACGGTTTCTTCAGCATAGCTCAACTAGTTCTGCTTTTGAAGCACCTAATCTTGAAACCAATGCATTTTGTTTATCAATCAGGCTATTTGCTTCATTAATAATTTTCTGTAGTTGCCCGATTTCAGTCATAGTGACATCTATGTCGATAACCCTGTTAGGTTTCTCTAACTTGCTAGCTATAAGGTTTATATTTAATTGGATTTTAGTTCTAAGTTGAGCCATAAACCGTTCAAACGAAACCGAATCGAAAGCATAGGAGGTTTTAACTTTGTGAGCGTCGGCTATCTGTTGGAATGAATTGAGCAACTTATCTGAGTAGCTGGTATATGCATTTTGCAAAGACTTTAATAGATTTTCTTTGATTGTGTAGTTGTTATCAAAATAACTGTGAATATCTTCTCTGAAATTATGGTCTATTGTGTCCTTTTGACAGAATGGACATGTTTCCACATTATCTTGGAGATAGGTCGATCCTTCACGTACCCAAGAGCTGATATTCAAACTTTCTATCAGTGCTGATATGTTAATGTCACCTTTTCCTACAATGATCTCTTTCCAAATATCATTGTTCTCTACCTGATCTAGCCCTGATGAAGGGCTTATAATCTTTGGCAAAGACGAAGGAGCCTTGCCATAAAGAGTCTCTGACTGTTCTTCTAATTCCTTCAAATCTAGGAGTGCTGCTGTGCCACCCAATTCGATCAAACTTTTCGCAAAAAAATCCTCTTTCTTCCCAAGATATCCCGATAGTGGGCTTTTTAAAGCATTTTTTCTCAACTCTCCGCTATCAAACCAGACAGCATCAACGACCTCTTTCTTTAAATCTAGTAAGTCTTTTTTCTTATCTGCTAAGCTTTTTCCTAGTCCGAAACTTACTTTTTCTAAACCTTCAACTTCATTTTGTTTTTTTAAGATCAATTTTTCGTTATCTATATCGTCCTCACCAATTGTAAACACCCCGTTCAAGCTGGCATTATTGAGTATATTTTTCTCTTTAAAATCCTTATTATAAACATGAATATCAAGGGGTCTATCTGACAACCATCTTATTGTACAGTTGGGAGAACGAGTTCTTAATAGATTAGAAAGAGTGGTTTTTCCACTTCCATTGGTTCCATATATAAAGTTAATCTTACCTAAATCATTACAACTAATGCCTGACTCATTGTAGGTAGCAATATTTTTTACTTGGAAACTTTCGATCATAACGCTATCCGTATAGAAAGGTCTTAGTGTATTTTGATAAATAAAAGTATACTAAATTCGTGTAAATATAACTAAACCACCCGATGCCTCTTAAAGTTCTCAGCCTGCTCAAATATCTCTTTGTAGACCTCTTTGGAATCTACAGGTGGATAGCCCCATTCATCGAGCAATACCATCAAATCAAACTGTAGCTCAGCTTTGATGTCATCACGCTTGTTCCAGTCAGTGTATTTAGCCTTCTCATCGATGAGCTTTTTCACTTCTTTAGACAGCTCAATCAGCTTGTCCTCTGGATAAGTGAAATCGTACTTATGCGCCAATGATAGCAGAATGTCATAAAACGCTTTTTCTTCAAAGTCGATACCCATCTCACCAAACGACGCCATCTCAACCCGTAGCTCGTTATATAGCTTGATGATCTCATCGGAGAAATCACCAATGACCTCAGCGCGCAGTATGTCTTGCTCGTCACGGTCATTATACTTCTCGACCAAAGCATTCATCTTCTTACTAAAATCAACGCCCTTCACCTTATTGGTCTTTTTAAGCTCACCAATGGCTTTTGCGAGCAGCTGTTGTAGTAGCTCTAGCTTGGTACTTGGCTGCTTGATTACTTCAAGCTTGGCTAAGTAGTCTTCATCGAAGATATCAATCTCACCGTCGGTATTATCGCCGAGCTTAAAGATCTCTTCTACGCCATCACTCATCAGCGCATCTTTCACTAGATCACGTACCTTTTGGTTCATCTGTTCAACGTCAGGTGCGCCGCCAGTGGTTATTTTAAAGATGATGGTACGAATGGCTAGGTAGTAATGAATCTTGTCTTTGTGAGTCTTGGTGAGTGCTTCACTACCTACGCAAATATCATAGGCAGACTTAAGACGTTTAGCTAAATCCATAAAGCGCTTTTCTAGCTTTTTAGATTGTAGCGCAAAGTCAGCTGCTGCATTTAAGCAATTGAGCTGCTCTAATGGCGTGCCGTTAAAGTAAAGGCTAGAGTCAAACTTATGATAGACGGTATCCAGTAGGTTTAAATGGTCTTTGACCACCACGACTGACTTTTGGATATCGTCTAGGTTTTGAACCTGACCACCAGTGTAATGCGAGAGCGCTAGATTCATCTGCTTTTTGATGCCGATGTAATCAACGACTAAGCCGCTTTCCTTGCCTTCAAATTTACGATTGACCCGTGATATGGTCTGAATCAAGCTATGCTTTTGTAGGGGTTTATCAATGTAGATGGTATCAAGAAAGGGTACATCAAAGCCTGTAAGCCACATATCAACAACGATGGCGATCTTAAAGTTAGATTTGCCGTTTTTAAACTGACGGTCGAGCTCTTTACGATAGTCTTTATTACCGAGATTGTCCCACATGCCTTTTGCGTCGTCTTTGTTACGAGTCATGATCATTTTGACGCGCTCCATGGGCATGACATTTTTCTTATCACTCTCTGATAAGGTTGAGCCTTCCTCACACGCTCTTACTTCATTCCATTCAGGACGCAGGTCAATGATGTCTTTATAGAGCTGATAAGCAGCTTCACGGCTGCTACAGACAAACATCGCCTTACCTTTTTGCGTCGTGCCCTCTTCTACTCGCGCCTCATAATGCTGAACAAAGTCTTCAGCAATGGCTCTGATGCGGTCAGGATCACCAAGAATGGTGGACATACTCGCCATGGCTTTCTTGCTTTTCTCTATCTGGTACTCATTGGTGCCAGCGTCCGCACTTTCTTTATAGTATTTTTCGACTTCATCAAGCTGCTTGCTATCGAGTAGCACTTTGGCCGCACGGCCTTCATAGACGATACGTACCGTGATTTCATCGAATACCGACTCAACCATGGTATAGCTATCAATGACTGGGCCGAAGACATCAAGGGTGGCATCAATCGGCGTACCTGTGAAGCCAACGTAAGTGGCATTGGGCAATGAATCATGCAGGTACTTAGCGAAGCCGTAGCTCTTCTTGACACCGTCTTCAGTGACGGTAATCTTCTGCTGAAGATTAATCTGGCTACGGTGTGCTTCATCTGAGATACAAATGACGTTGGTACGCTCAGTCAGCAACGCTAAATCTTCAGTGAACTTATGGACGGTGGTCAAAAACACACCGCCACTTCTGCGACCTTTTAACTGTTCGCGTAGATGCGCTCGACTTTCCACACTGATGATATTCTCATCACCGATATAGGTCTTAGCATTGGTAAAGGTTTCAGACAGCTGACCGTCTAAATCAGTGCGATCAGTGATTAAAATAATGGTTGGACTGCCAAGCTCAACGTCGCGCATCAGCAGACGCGCTAGAAACAGCATGGTATAGCTCTTACCACAGCCAGTGGCGCCAAAGTACGTACCGCCCTTTCCATCTCGTAAAGCATCGCTCTCGTCAAACTTGCCGTTTGCATCAAGCACTTTCATATGACGTTTAATATTATCAAACAGTTTGGTGGCTGCATAATATTGCGGGTAACGACAAACGATTTTTTCTTCCTTGCTGGATTTGTCAGGCACATAGATAAAATTGCGGATGACATCGAGCAAACGCGCTTTATCAAATAATCCGCTCATCATGCTCAGTAAGGAATGGATGCCGTCTTTCTCTAATTTCTCATCGCCAGTGACTTTGCGCCAAGAGTAGTAGAACTCATACGGGGCAAAGAACGAGCCCATCTTTGAGTTGACCCCATCACTGATGACACATAGGGCATTGTATTTAAACAGCCCTGGAATATCGCGCTTATAACGGGTGGTTAGCTGGGTGTAGGCATCAAACATGGTGGCATCTTCACGAATGCTGCTCTTAAACTCAAACACTACCAGTGGTAAGCCGTTGATATAAAGAATGCCATCAGGAATACGCAGCTCAAAGCCTTGTATCTCCATTTGATTGACGATACGAAAGCGATTGTTATCGAGTGCTTCATAATCGATGAGCTGGATGTATAGGTCTTTTTGGGTATAGTCCTCACGCTTCAAGAAAAACCCGTCAGCGACAAACTTCATGATGGCTTTGTTGGTATCGTACAGATCAGATGCAGGAAGGTACTCAAGCTTATGAATGATGGACTCAATCTCATATTCTGTGATCAAGTCATCTTTATAACGGGTGGCTAGAAACTGTCGAAGATCAGGCTTAATCAGCACATCGTCAGGATTACGGTCGAGTGCTTCGCCAACCGTATGTGGATAGCCCTCAGATGCTAGTAGCTCGACAATGGCTTGTTCAAGTCTGTCTTCGGTGAATTTCAATGATGCATCCTTTCTTATCGTTTTCTATTATTTAGTTCAAAACCTGCTATGCAAGTCTAATATTAAGCCAAAGCTAAATTATTCATAAGCCTTTTTCACCGGATTGAACTTCACAATCTTGCTGTAATTGACACTATTGATACGGTCGTAATCCTCAGTAGGCTTTTCACCTTCATAGGTCAACATAATAGGATAGTACGTAGCGTTTTCAGGTAGCACTTTAAAAGCAACTTTATAATCATAATGTAAAGGTGAACCTTCCTCATAATGACCGCTATTTTCTGCACCAGCGTCACCTAATGTATATAAATTGATAAAGTTACTTTCAGGCAAATGCAGTACGTCCCACCAGCTACTTATCGTACCGAAAGACATATAGTTATTCATAAACACACTACCTATTAGGTTTTTTCCCAATGGCTGTAAGCCTTCTTGAATACTTGTTTGATTGAGACTCACTCTTCCCCAACCGCTAGAAAACTCTACATTTTCTGGCGTTTTGCTGACCATTTGAAATAGTCCATTATCTAGTTTTTTAAAGCTATACAGATCAGCTGTTGCCTGACATGCATGACAAGATACAAGCGAGCCATCTTTAACCTGAACTTTTTCGATGATAACCAAATAACGTGGCTCACCTGTTACATTCTCATAAGGTAGTACCGGATGCATTAAAGCGATCGTTCTCTCTCCATCGCTGTTAACGCTGTCTAAACCAATATTTGGCATCGACTCAACATACTCATCATTGACAGAAGCATAGCCCATACGACCACTATAAAACTCACGCATGACCTCTTTAAAGCTTAAGTCTTTGATTTTAACCTGAGACATTTGAGTAGCAGAGAAAGCAGGAGCGGCAGCCATTGCAGGAGTTACTGATAAAGCACCTAAACTAAGTGCCAAACTAAGTAAAAGCTTCTTCATCTTAAACTCCATTAATGATTATATTTTTGAGATAAACGTTTATTGTCAAAAACTATATAGCTTCATCCACAAACGCAGCAGCATCTGGGATGCGTAATTCACCTGACATTAACTTAGGTAAAAGAGTGTCGCGAGTTTCCGCTAACTTCCTATTCAATTGGTCATTAAGAAAGGTCTTCTCAAAAAAGCTAACTGCCTTTACGTCAAAGATGTCATGTACGCTTTTACTTGGAACCAGAATATTTGTCGCTTTTATCTCAGCAGTGGACAAATTCACTTGAACACCACTATTTGCCCTACTTCTTAATTCACTTATAGTAGTATCAAGGTTTGAATAAATATAAATATATGGATAATTCAAAGTAGCGTCTTCTTTAACACTCAACCTTCCAACTCGCTGATTAACCAAAAACTTATCATCTTCTGGCATTAAAGCAGTATGTCCCAAAAGAGCCATACTTGACTTCATATCGGTCATAGCCATAAGTAAATCTCCCTTTTTTAGAAGATATCTCTCTAAGTCCTTAGCAGATTCAATAGGAAAATACGACTTAGTACCATCGTAATTAAAACCGCCACCCCGCTTAATATGCCCCATCTTAAATACATAAAAAGCATCTTCAGGGGCTGCCGTTAACTCCTTACTTTTAAAAGCATAACCATTTGAAAAATCACTTTCCTGTCCTAACGTGCTTATCTTCCACCCCTTCGGAATCCATCCCATCTCTTCCGTAAACTCAAACTCATCAGGGAATAATGCCTGAATATCTGAATTGTCTTTTTTCTCAATGCCTTTACGTTGCTCAGCACGTTCGATAAATTCATCAGGAATGGCATTACCAGCTGCGAGCGCATTATCAATCACGGGATCAAAGTCAACAAACCAGCTTTTAAACAACGCCTGCGCCATCGCTTCTAGCGTTTCGTTCATTTGGCGGTTTAGCTCGATTTTGTCGTCTAATGAGCCAAGGATATGGGCAATGGATTTTTGTTCTGGAAGTGGTGGTAGCTTAATCTTTAAGTCATTAAGAACTGGCACAGTCAAACTTGGCACAGCAGAACCTACATTAAGAGATACAAAATCCGTTAGTCTTAATTGATAAAAAAGGAACTTTGGAAACACGTTTTCAAGATTTATCTTTGTCCAAAATAAAGTATCAACTGTCCAAAATGGTTGGTCTACATAGTAAATATTATTTAATGAGCCTTTTCTTGGTATTAAAATTGACTCTTTCTCGTATATGGAGTTTTCCACATAGCGCATTAGTCCACCAGAACCAAAACAAGGAATGTCACCGTCGTTAAGTTTTTTATGGTCTTTGCCATACTTAATTTCCAATACATCCCCTAGTTTTGCAACTATCCAATCACTCGCCATAACCCAACACCTCCAAGTTCTGACGGATGGTCGCGTCTAGCTTTTGCGACTCTTGCATCTGCGCATATAACGTTTGGCTTAGCTCTAACATTTTAGTCTCAAACGGTATGCCATCATCCTCAATCGCTGCTGCACCTACATAACGCCCCGGAGTCAGTACATAATCATTAGCTTCGATATCCGCTAGGCTTGCTGATTTACAGTAGCCTGCCTCATCTGCATAGGCTTCATAACCACCTGCTTCTTTCTCACCGCGCCATGCATGATACGTCTTGGCAATCGCTTCGATATCATCAGTAGAGAACTCTTTATGAGTACGGTCAATCATCGCCCCGATATTACGCGCATCGATGAATAGCGTCTCACCGCTACGATTGCGAAGTCCACGTGCTTTGCTATCAGCGGATTTAGCAGGTTTGTCTTTACTGATAAACCATAAGCACACCGGAATTTGAGTGGTATAAAACAGCTGACCCGGCAGCGCAATCATACAATCGACCAGATCGTTTTTGATGATTTGCTCGCGTATATCACCTTCACCGCTAGTAGTGGTAGACATCGAACCATTGGCCAATACGAAACCTGCTGTACCGTGCTCAGAGAGCTTGGATATCATATGCAATATCCATGCATAGTTGGCATTGCCCGTAGGTGGTGTTGGATAGCCTGCCCAACGTGGATCATCAACCAGCTCATCAGGCGCGCGCCAATCCTTTTGGTTAAAAGGTGGGTTTGCCATAATGAAGTCGGCTTTTAGGTCTTCGTGCTGATCTTTAAAGAAGGTATCGGCAGCCACATCGCCCAAGTTGCTAGAGATACCACGAATGGCAAGGTTCATCTTGGCGAGCTTGTAGGTCGTGCTGGTGTACTCTTGCCCATAGATAGACACGTCTTTGGTATTGCCGTGGTGACTCTCGATGAACTTGATGGACTGGACGAACATACCGCCTGAACCGCAGCACGGATCATAGATTTTGCCTTGATACGGCTCAACCATTTCTGCAATCAGATTGACCACCGATTTAGGCGTATAGAACTCACCGCCACCCTTGCCTTCAGTCGCGGCAAACTTACCTAAAAAATACTCATACACGCGCCCTACGGTGTCTTCTTCTGGATTGCCGATGGTATCGATGTTATTGACCACATCAATCAAGGCAGCAAGCTTACTGGCTGTTAAGCCAAGACGCGAGAAGTAGTTGTCAGGCAATGCACCTTTGAGGGATTGATTGGTCTTTTCAATGGTACTGAGCGCCGTATCGATTTTAAGCGCGATGTCTTCTTGCTTAGCATTCTGCTGGATAAAACTCCAACGACTCTCCTCCGGTAAATAGAATACGTTGTCTTTGGTATAGGCTTGCACCATGTCGATATGCTTTTCATAGCCCGTATCAATAAGCTTTTGGCGCTGCTGCTCAAAAGTATCACTGATGAATTTTAAGAAAATCAGGCTAAGGACGATATGCTTATATTCTGAGGATTCAACACTACCTCGTAGCTTGTTGGCAGCATCCCAAAGGGCTTCTTCAAAGCGACCGTCTTTTATAGTGTCGTTCTTATTTGCAGGTGTTTTAGCCATGTTTTTTTGTTCTCTATGTTCTGAGGGGCAGTATTAGTTAAAGTTTGAATTCAGTTAGCCAGTTGTTTTAATAGGTATTTATAAAGCTAACCTGTAGAAATATCGGACTAAAACAAATCTAACCTGTAAGAAGTACAATCTTTCTACAGGTTAGGCAGTAAAAGATAGTTTCTAAATAGCGCATAGATAGCGCAACTACGTATAGATTAACAGTAACAAATCAAGGGTAACAATACTCGTTATTAGTCTGTCACTATGAAAAATTCTGGCTGAATGGGAGTTGTCAAAAATCAGCCCTAAAATCCGATAATATGTATAGTTTTTTGAGTTTTTTATACATATCCTTTTTATAGGCATAAAAAATCGGATTTTTTATGCCTATCGCTCAACCAACTTTTCTTCAATCATTTCAGTTAATAGCTCAGTCACTGTCTTTCGGTTATCAAGCGCAAACTTTTTGAATGCAATATACTTATCTTTGTCAATGTTAAAGTTTACTCGTGCCGTTTTTTGAGGACTATCGGTCACGTCTGACAAAGATAACTCATCTTTTACCTTCTTGCTGGGACGACCTGCTGCTAAGCTCATCATTTACTCCTTATCAAAGAATGTTTTAATTTCATTAACCAATGCTGTCATTTCTTGTACCGCATTACTATTCACTGACTCAGTATCAAACACGGTCTTGCCTAATGCTGCGCTATTTGGATAACTTACACGTTGCATAATTCTACTATCTAACACAGGTAGACCGTACTCTAGTAAAACTGAAGCCACATCCTTACCAATATTAGTATTCTGAATTGCCCTAGACACTACAAAGGCTGCTTTTAGTTTACCGTCAGTCATCTCTATACGCTGCTTTACTAAGTCTACTAAATCGCTAGTCGCCCAGACATCGTATGGGCTAGGCTGTACAGGAATTAATACAAAATCAGCCGCCTTAATTGCAGATAAAGCCAAACTAGTTGCTTGTGGTGAACCATCAATCACCACATACTCTTTATCAGAGACGTTTTTTAGATCTTTATCAAGCGTAGGTCTATCGAGACCTATCACTGGTACTGGATTATCTTCATCTACAGCTCGCCAATCCCGTGCACTGCCCTGCTGATCACTATCTACTAGCAATACACTATGTCCTTGCAGCTGCAAGCCACGAGCTAATTGAGTGGCAATAGTTGTCTTGCCACTGCCTCCTTTTTGATTCAACACAGCAATGACTTTCATAGAGCAATCCTAAGTTTGAGTATTTGAGTATTTGAGTATTTGAGTATTTGAGTATTTGAGTATTTGAGTATTATTAAGACTTTACTCAATAGTTAGATGAATAGCAACATTTTTAAAAAATAACTATATCTTTGATATCGACTGAATTTCTATGTGAATAATATTCATAAAAATGCATAAATTTATCAAAGACTGAGATGCCCCAGTAAACTGACTGCTAACATATAAAGTGTAGCTATCAAGTATCAATATGAGCTACTAAAAGCAATACTTTAGCCGCTCATATTCGTTATAATCCGCTCACCAATCAAAAACCACTAATATGAATGAGGGAACCACTATGGTGAAGTGTCACTTATCGACCATCATGGGTGAAAGACGCCTTAAAATTGCCGATATCTCAAGAGATACTGGCATCAATCGTGGCACCATTACTCGCATGTATCATGAAGAAGCCACCCGCGTTGATCTAGATGTCATCGAGTCTTTATGTACTTATCTTAGAATCAATGTTGGTGATTTATACGAAATCATAAATGAGGACAGCAGTGAGTCACCAGCATAAATAACGTTGTCATGAGCTGTGATTGTCTTTAAACGAATAAAAAGACCTACAGAAGGTTATTTTCTCTTGCAATAGATTAAAATATAGGTATAATTTGACCTGTAGTAAGTCATTTTATTTATTATATGCATATAATGGTCTATAGGAGAATACCAATGAATAACAATCTATCTCGGCTCAATAGCTGCACATGGTTTAGTGAACAGACTAAAACGTTAGCCTCTCAGCTGTTATTAAGCTTACAAATACAGCAAGGCTTACAGCTGGCAACCCTACTTGGTGTTGACCCCATTCTTTATAATGATGAAGCGGTTTATGTCTGGGTGCAACGACAGCTAGATGACGGTCTTATCGTTGACGATCATGCGTTAAGCACCCTTGAAACTGCTTTTATAGAGTTGGTCACAGCTCACACTGACCAAGCAGCGTAATGGCTTTAGCTTATATTTACAGACTTCTTGTTTAACAAGAAACAATAATCCTTAAAGCCAGATAAAGTGTCATTATCTGGCTTCTTGATATAGACAAAGATAACGACAATCAAACAAGCTTTTTTCAGTCTTATATGTCTCAGAAGACGCACTTTTGGGCAATATGGCTTACTGTTACCATATGCCTTTACTCAGTCGGCTCTGCACGCGGCACCCCAGCTATTTTATAATAAACAAAGCCTCTCTCATCTCTCAAAACACTTTTGCTGTCTGCTCTAACGCACCAGCTGATTGCATCAGGCTGCGCTTCATTAACATCACAAGCCAAAATAATCTGCTGACTTTGAGCGTTATCAAATGCCTGCTTCCACCCCGTTTCAAGCTCATCGATGCCGCGCTGTAGCTCTGCTTGCTGGTATCTCATCTCTGCAATCTCATCAAAGCTTGGCACATACCAAAATACCAGGGCCACCAAACTTATTATCACAGCCATCGTACCCGCTGCGACAACGGCTGCAATCCTTTTAATACTCATAGTCTCAATGGACTTATGAATTTTGTCCAAGTCTTTACTAGCTCTACCCTCAACCTGCTCAATCCGCGTTTTGGTGGTGGTCTCAAAGGTCTCAATATCTTCAATAATCTGCTTATGACCAGCTTGGTACTGATTGGTGAATAGGGCTAGATTGTCAGCGCTTGCGCCAAGCTTGTCAGCCACCGCTTGCATGGTACTCACTTGTACCTCTATGCTGTCGTTTTTAGCAGTAACGACCGACTCTACAGCCGTATCAATCTGCTGTTTCATATCGGTGATGATGCCTGCTATTTTGTCATCATAACGACGCGGCATCTCATTGTCAGTAAAAGCAGTCACTGCCGCTTGTAGCTGCTTTAACACGAGTTCTTGATACTGACTCAATGCCTGCGAAGTCGTGCTTGCGCTACTACCTAATTCTTCAATGGCAGAAGACACCTCATTCACCTTGCTATCAATACCGCTAAGCGAACGCTCAAGCCGCCTCGCTACCGCATCATCGGCTCGCTTAATCAGCTCACGCAAGGCCCCAATGACCGGAGTCAATGAAGTCACTAGGTTAACAAGTTGATCGTGTATGTCTTGCTCAGTGCGGTCATTTTTATTCATAGTAAGTACTCATTATTGTAATCATCACAACTAAAATGGGCGTGGTGACGAGTAATGGCGCGCTTTTTCTTGAATAGCATTGTCTATATCCAGCACTTGTGCGGCCAAGATTTGCGCTAAATTTTGCGTGCCCACGCGGATGTCAGGAACCTGCTCAAAACGCTCATTAAGCGCGTTTATAGTATCAATTTTATGACGGTCGCTAGGAAGCGTGCCGAGCGCTTGTAATAGTGTCTGTACCGACGTATCTCTGTCTATCATCACCCGTTCTGCATCCGTGTCTCGCAAACGCTTTTGCAACGCGGTGACGTTATCAGTATGCTGAAGCGTTTTTAAAACGAGGGCCTCAGCAGCTAACTTTTCAGCCGCCTCTATCACAGTGGCAGTAGTATCAATCGCTTTAAAGTCGATCTTATCAATACGGTATTTAACCCGTACCAGCATATTATCAAACCTGCTCTGATACGCCTTGACTTCTGCCTGTCGGGTACGCGCAAGGGCAGTAGCATCTTGCTCTTTTTGTTGTTTTTCTTGCCGCCGCTTCTCTGCTTCCTCTCGCTCACGCCTAGCTTTGTTCTCAGTTTCGGCTTGCTCACGCGCTTTGTTGAGCTGGTATTGGAGCGCCATGGTACGAGTACGCCAGTCATCAAGCCGATCTGCGTTCAATTGAGTGGTCTTGGTACGGGTAATCTCATCGTATAAGTTATCATCTTGCACAATCACCGCTTCACTTTGATCAAGAAGGGCAATACGCTGCTCATAAAACGGCGATAGGCGCTGATAGGTTTTTTGACTGGTATTGATTTGCAGCTTTAATTGTTTGATGTCTTCATTATTGGCGGTTTTAAATGTCTTTACATCAGATGCAAGCATCTGCAAACGTGCCTCAGCGGTATCATCTATCTCTACCGCTTTAAGAGCACGCAGCGCCTCACGCTCTTGCTCAAGCGCTTTAAAACGCTCAACATCAAGATCTGCCAGTGCCGCGAACTTATGATAGGTGTCAAGGTTGCTCGTTACCTCGATCGCCTGCAAATCCTCAAACGCCTCGCGCCAGTGCTGCTGCAGCTCAGTTTTTTCAACATCAATCTCATCAAGCGATTTAAAGTCAGTAGCCAGCTTATTCAGCGTTGCGGCAAACGGTTTTAGGGTGGCCTTAAGCGCCTTATGATCATCAATAACTCGATTGTTAAGGGGAATAAGCTCTTTTAAAACCGTTTTATTGTTCAGCATCGTTTTATCAATCTGTGACAGCTGCTCTTCAAGGCGGCTAACAGCGCGGCCTGTTTGTAGGGTGTCATCTTGTCTAAATTGATCAACCAACACTAAAGCCGTTTTCAGTGCCTCACTTTGCTCTGTCGTATGTATTTTCTGGGCAAGCTCAATCATTTTTTGGCGGGGCTCGCTAAAATCCTGTCCCACCTCCTCGGTGAACCGCTGGGTACTCTTAATGTTTTTATCAATGGTAATAATCTGTTTAGACTGGTGCGCTAACTCTTCATGCAGCGCATCAATGGTTGAAAATAAGGCGCTGCGTACCATCTTTTTTTGACTCACAAAGTTGGCTGAGATTGCTAAAAGCTCATCAAGTGCGTGATCATTGGCCGCATCACTATGCGTCTGACTCTTATTTTTAGGAATAGCGGGTTCAAGTTCAGCGGCAGGATCTACAAAGCGGATATTACTGAGCTCAATTCGCGCAAAGGGTTTACGCTTTTTATAATGTATTGTGACGCCGTTAACCTCTTGTTCATTGCTTTCTAGGTCAATACGTCCCTTGTCGTCATACTCAATTACCAGACCATTTTTTTCAATGTAAGCATTGATCTCATCAATCGTCTCGTTGTACTCATGAATCACTGAACGATTGCCTTTGAGAATATCCTTATATAGTGACTTACCCAGTTTCATTTTTGGTAAACGACTGATGCCCAGCTCACGGTAGGATTTCTCACTAATGGTTTTATTCTCAGGCAGTAGCTCATTGGCCATATCCGCCCAAAGGGTGCGTTGATATTTAAGTTCATCGCCGCGCCCGTTTAACCCCTTAGATAACCGCTCCTCCGTTGACCACTGCAACCAATTCTTGCGTGCTGATAAAGCATAACCCTTAACATCCGCTACTATCTCACGGCTTGAGAGTAAAATATGGGCATGAAAGTTACGACTGGTCAGCTCAACCACTTCAACCTCCCCCACATGTTTCTCGTGACTGTGGGGCCGATGAATGGCCACATCGACAAGCACGTTATAGCGATCAGATAAGGTTTGAGCGTAGCACTCGGCCAGAACTATACGCTGATCAGCGGTGATTCCATCAGGAAACATCACATCAATCTCAGTACCCAATTGCGCGTTTTTACGAGTCTCAATGCGTTCGATATCATTCCAAAAACCCTCACGTGTCACTGCTAGATCCCCAGCAAGAGTTGGCGTTAACAACGCCGTATGCACCACATTTTTCTCAATAACTTGCGTGTATTTAGTGCCATCACTGTCCACTAAGTTTAAGATTTTGTCTTTAGCTTTACTGGTATAATCGTGGACGACTCCTGACTGCTCATCAACCAGTTTTGAGCCAGAATTATAAGCCGACTTTGCCACCACACTATGATTTTTCGCCTTACTAACGGCGCTAACCGACAGATGAAACCCTTTATTATTCATAGCAAAAAAACCCAATATTGAGAGATGATTTTTTGGGGGTTGTAGGGGGTTCGCCCCCTGCCGAACTTAGGAGTTTATGTAAAAAAATAGCGCCCCTTGTGGGCATTTTTTACATAAACTCCTAAGTTCGCTCTTAACAGAGGGTTAAAATACTACTGCGCCCACGAAACGATGTGGTCTTGTGTATTTTACTACCTTGCATACCTGTGTATGTACTGCTAGGATCAACTCTATCATAGTTGGCTAAAAAAAAGATGAAGTAATGTCAGTAATATCAGATGATCTATTTGCAAATAAGATTAAGCAATTACAGGCTCTTAAAAAAGAGATTGATCAGGACAGGCTTGAAGCACATAAAATATTGGGGGAGTGGTTGGCCAACGCATTAGACGATGATGATAATCATGAACTGCAAGCTATTTTTTTAGACGCACACGATAATGAAAAGTATGTCCGTTTGAAAAAGCACCGTGAGTTTTTAAAGTCAATTGCTCATAAGATGCAAGGTGAGGCTAAGGTAACACTAAGCAACTTTACACCACCTAAAGACAGTCAGAATAGTAAGCACGGTTCATTGTTTGAGGATGATTCATTGGAGCAGTAGTAGCTAGGAATTGGATTATTAGCAGTACAGATGAATCGTCTGCTAATCAGCGAAAAGTTAGGAGGTTATTATTGGCCGTTTTAAGCGTTTTAAAATAGCTTTAGCTACCATCGTATCGAACAGAGCGTAGAACGCATATAAGAGTATTTTTTATGCGTTTTAGCAATGCTTTAAGATGTGTTTACAGATGTGTCGATAATGACTATTGAAAATGAAGACAAGTTATCTACAAAAAATGAGACTGATACTGAGAGTATGAAAACAGCGTTGGCCAGAATGACAGATGAAGACATTCAAAATATCTTTGACCGTGCTTTTGAAGATTTTCAAAGATCAAAGCTTAATCCGAACTATGAGAATAAAGATTGATACCGAGTAAATTGACCATAGCGTTTTGAGCTACTGAACAGTTCTATAAGTGATTGGTCGCTCATATTATCATCTCAAATCCGTCAGTTCTTGAGCTTTTTTCCTATTATTTAATATAAAAACATATTTTTTACTTTTAAAGATTTTTAAAGACTTTTAGGAAGCTCTCAGACCTTACCAGTTAAGGGCTTCAAGATCTATAAAGCTACAATCAGCTAGGTTAATGCTACAATCAGCTAGGTTAATGCTACAATCAGCTAGGTTAAAAGCTACAATCAGCAGGTATTATGCTACAATTAGATAGATTTGAGTATTAAGGCGTAGATATGACTAACCAAGTTGGTTTATATGAGAAGAAATACCCTGCAAATTGGGTTGTTATGCAAAATCGTATTCTACAAGCGTTTTATGAAATGACACTTGATGAAAAACGGTTGCTGTTGCTTGCTAGTTCAGTAGTGCGTTTGATAGATGCCACTGAAAAAGACACTATAGAGATAACCGCGAAAGCATTTGCAGAGGCTTGCAACATTCAAGTGGATTCTGCTTATACTCAATTAAAAGATGCTAGTGAAACGATGATGAGGCGATTTTTTAGCTATAGAAATGAACGCGGTAGCCGTGTCAATGTACAGTGGGTCATCAGATCAATATATGAAGATGGCTATGTGTCTCTATGTTTTACAGATGAAGTGCTACTGATGTTGAAGGTTTTTAATGAAAATAATCCATTCACTAAATATAAAAAAGAAGATGTACTTAAACTGAAGGGTGAATATTCAATAGATATATACCATCTGGCCAAAAAACATGAGGCAATGAGCTCGTGGACAATGTCACTTGAAGAAATTAGAGAGGAGCTAGCTCTTTCTAAATCTTACGAACGTATTAACAACCTAAAAAGTCGAGTCATCAACCCAAGCGTTGAAGAAATAACAGAAAAGTCAGATATTAAAATCACCTATGAAAACGTCAAACGTGGTCGTACCGTCACAGGACTAAAATTTAATGTAAAAGCTAAGCCCACCAAGAAAAAAAGTCTGGAGGACTTAAATCAGAATAATGAGAATAGAGATATACCATCCTTAACAGTCAAACAGATCGACCGTTTTGCGCCTCTATTGGCTAACTATGCCCCATTTGGTAGCTATGCGCCTTCAGGAAAAAGTACCCAAGAAGTGATCAGCTGGTTACACACTCAATTAAGAGATGAAGCTTTTTTAAAGACCCATAAAAAGCATTTGCTGGCGGTAGGTTATACGTTCCCTAAGCAAAAATCATAGCAAAGAAAAAAGAGTGATTAATCTGGTACTGTCTATACAAATGGTTTATATTATATGTACACAGATAAGCCATTTGTAATGCCATGACGACAACTAATTATAATATCAGGCTCGATCAAGAGCTAAAAGAAAATGCTTTTGCCGTGTTTGAAAGCTATGGTCTAACGCCGTCTCAAGCGATTAAATTGTTCTTGACCCAAGTGGCGCAAACCAATCAAGTACCGCTATCTTTTGAATACCAGAAAGTAACAGCTGTCAGTCAAGATGAATTGCTAATCTATAAAGAGCATACTGACAGAGAGAACAGATAAGTATTAGATTTGAATGGGATGAACAAAAAAAACACCAATCAGCGTAAGCACCGTTTATTATTTGAGGCAGCCGCCCGAGTTTTTCTAGACCTTTTATGCCTGCGTCAGCAAGACAGGTATGAAAATGATGAAAAGCAGTGGCAAGCGCTGGGTACAGTAGACGGTACCGCCGTCCTATTGGTAGCCCATACGCAAACAGAAATAGATAATGGTGAGGTTATACGCATTATCTCAGCTAGACGTGTCAAAAAAATGAAAGGGAGCCAGTGTGAACAAAGTTAGTTATCAAATAGACGAGCTACCACCACTAACGGCCAAGCAACAAGTAGATTTAGAGCATTTAGCAACGCTTAATGATGACGACATTGATCTATCAGACATTCCAGAAGTCACCGACTGGTCAGGTGTTAGCCGTGGCAGTATTAAACCATAAGCGTTCTTTACTGAGGCCAGTATCATTGCCAAATTTAAGGATAAAACCAAGCAAACAGGCGCTAATCATTAATAAATGATAGTAATGCGCTAGAAGAGTACTTAACTGATCGTTAGCCCTAATCTAATGATTGTGACCTCAAGATTACTTGAGGTTTTTTTAAGCCTTATATTGTAGTATGTTGTATATTGTATTATACTATATAAAAAATACTACAAACGCTACATATTTACTCATACAAAATTAAGGACAATAATTATGGCCATTACTACACAGCAAATTCATGCTATTGCTGATCAACTGCACGAACAAGGTATCAAACCTACTTTAGCCGAAGTGCGTAAGGCGCTGGGTGGTGGATCATTCACGACCATCAGTGAAGCTATGAAGTCTTGGCGTCAGGATAACCAACAAGAAGAGCAGCTAAGACAGGTTGAGCTACCAAGTGGTATCACTGAACGCTTACAAACGCTTGGTGCGGATATGTGGCAGACGGCCATTGATATTGCCAATGATCGTCTGGTTAAAGAACGGGAGGCTCTAGAGAGTATTAAGGCCAAGTCGCAAGCTGAGACAGATGAGGCTCAAGAAGCGGTTAAGACCCTAGAGAGTGAGCAGGCTGATTTGTTAGAACAGCTCGATGAGGTCACAGCAACTGCAGAGGCAACGGCTATCACCGCGGCTCAAGTGACTGCTGAACGGGATGTGCTGACACAGACACTCAGCGATACTCAGCACCAGCTAGAACTTGAACGAGCTAAAACAGTGGCAGCTCAGGCCCAACTTGGTGACCTGCGTAGCAGTTTTGATCAGCAATCAAAAGAGCTGAGTGCCAACATATCGAAGGTGGCCACGCTTGAAGCCACTGCTAATAGCGATAAAGCAGAGATCGCGCGTCTGCAAACAGAACTGACAGCAACTAAGGATGAGCTAAAGACAGTCGTTATTGAGCGCAACGAGATAACGAATCTTACAGCAGAAGTGAAAGGAGAGTTAAAGGCCATAATCGCTGAACGTGATAAGTTATCAGGGATTAATGAGCAGCTTACTCAAAAGCAAGCTAAGATTGAAGCAGATCATCAGCTACTGATTAAGCAACACGACACGTTAAATCATGAGAGAACTTTGCTTAGTACTGAGCACACTGCATTGAGTGAGCAGTATGATGAGCTTTCAATTAACTATCAATCAGAACAGGAAAAGAGTAGCTCATTGACTGCAGAGATTGAAAAGATGCGAGAGACAATTAACAATAAATAAGTCAATCCCGTTCTATTCACACTAAGCTTATGAATCCACCATGACAATATCGACTCACTGAATAAATGATGGTTGTATAATAAATATTCTAAATTTTTCTCTGAACTCTCATAGTATATAGCCTAGTGGGCTATATACTACTTAAATTAGCCTAAGTGAATTTATGCTGATTTTGGAGCCTTGAGCAGATTTCAAGGAACACTCACCCTAAAGCAATTATGAGTATAATAAAAATACTCACAAACACTTTAGTGCATTCCTTGAATTTGATGTGATTAGTCATGCCGACTTCATCGCCCATCGCGTCATCAAGACCGTATCACTGTATCAAGCTACGGCTGTTATGATTACGGCTGATAGCACCGCCTAGACACGCTCATAACCGCTACTGTGCTGTCATACGCTAGCAAGGGCGTTCGCCCAATATACCGCTACGATATGCACAAGTAACCACTCATTGCGTTGCTCTGATCCTTTGTCTAGTCACCCCTGTAGGGAGCTCACCCTTATGTCAAACGCAGTCGTCACCGAGGCCTGCCACCCATTTGACGGGTAACGGGTACAGAGAGAGCAGCACGAAAATGTAACGAGCGAACAAGCAGTTTTTAAAATGTATAGCAAATAGAGTTGATATGAAAGCAGATTTTGGATAAAATGCACCTATACGGGCATTTAATGCTGTTCAAATAACGCAGTCTGTGTGCTTATTTGTTCGTTACAGGGTGCGTCAACACACTGTAACCGTTATCTACATTTAAAACTAAATGCCTCTGGGAGTCAACTCCCAGAGGCATTTTTTTATTTGTCATACAGATTAGGTTTTTAATATCTGATTCTTCGTTAGATTGCTTAGGCTTTTCTTGTCGTCATTTAGCGTAAGCATTTCAATTATTTTGAAGTTAGCACTTAGTACATCCTCACAAGACGTTAAGTTTCTGACAATACTGGGATAGTTTACTATGAAGACCGGCTTAGTCGTCAGATGCAAGGTTTTACACGCGCTGTTAAGAAGCGGTAAATCATCTTTCTGAGAGAATACGATAATGAAAAGACAAACCTACACTCCTGAGATTAAAGAACGCGCCGTTCGTATGCTGATTGAAGCATTAAACGATTACACCTTTATGTGGTCATGTCATAAAAAGCACACTAATGAAACTATACTAACCAACATTCAAGACTAAGCTACACATACTAAAGAGCTTGAACATGAGAACAAGAAGCTTACGTAAGCCAGTTAGATTACAGTAAAATCCGCTTTTTTCGCCCAAGGAGAGATAGGACACACAATCAAGTTGTGGCTCAGTTTATTGATAAAAATAAGTGGGTCTACGGTATTAGAGCAATATTGACTGTGCAATATAGAAAATATGCAATAAACTTATTTTCTACCTTTAATAAAATGCAGCAACCTAAACAAGGGTAAATTATGAGTAATTCAGATAACCACAGTCATCAAGCTCCAGACCCTAAAAATATGAATAAAGCTTTTTATATTGGGATTGGTCTAAATTCTGCATTTACGCTCATCGAGTTTATAGTGGGCTACTCAACTAATTCATTAGCTTTAATCGCAGACGCTAGCCACAACTTAAGTGATGTTGCCAGTTTAATAATCTCGTTAATTGGAATGAAATTAGCACAGAAAGCATCTACTACGCTTTATACCTATGGCTACAAAAAAGCTTCTATAATGGCGTCTCTTATTAACGCCATATTGTTAGTTACAATCGTTATAGGTATTGCGTATGAGGCCTTGGGTCGATTTGATACGATACCGGAAGTTGCAGGAAAAGTTATTATTATTACAGCTCTAATAGGTGTATTTATAAATACTGTTTCTGCTTTTGCATTCTACAAAGGTCAAAAAGACGATATTAATGTCAAAGGTGCTTTCTTGCATCTAATGGTAGATGCATTGGTCTCTGTAGGTGTCGTTATCTCGGGCATTATTATTTACTATACAAGTTGGAATATCGTTGATCCTCTAGTTAGCTTGATTATTTCAGTCGTTATACTGTTATCGACTTGGGGTCTACTAAAAGAGAGTATCAAGCTTGCTATCGACGGAGTACCTCAAAATGTTGATCTCAGTAAAATCACTGCTATCTTAGAGAGCTATAATTTTATTCAAAACTTTCATCATTTACATATCTGGGCTTTGAGTACCACTGAGAATGCTCTTACAGTTCATATTGTACCGAAGACCGATATAACGTTTGAAGAGACTATTACTATGAAAGAAAACATCAAGGAAGATTTGGCGCATCAGAATATACAACATGCAACTATTGAATTTGGTACTAAGGCAGATGACAATCAAAAATCGCGTGCATTAAATGAAAGTATCAACTAAAAGATGATAGACCGTATATAGCTATCTCTTTTTAAGTATGAGGCGCGTGCCTTATGTCAACATAATTTTTTCAATCAGTTCTTATGTGATCAATAGTTTAAAACTTTTATATTTACGTGCGTTAGGACGTTACCTAGAAAAAATAAAAAACTTACGCTGATTAAATTATTATGATTAAGTTTACTATTACCCTCGTCTTCTAAGTGTGGTTAGACCTTTGCCAAAATAGCTTATTAGTAATAACAGGGTTATTATTATCAAGATAGGATAATTTCCCATAAGCATAAAGGGCGTG